>CBDDQX010000001.1:0-62500 GCA_965232885.1 Dehalococcoidia bacterium
GTCTACCTGATGAAAGACGTTCGGGGTACTGTGTTGTATGTTGGCAAGGCCAGCGTGCTTCGGAACCGCCTTCGCACCTACTTCGGCTCGCCTTCCAACCAAGCCAACAAGACGCGACGCATGATGGGCCACGTTCACGATTTCGAGTACATCGTGACGGACAGCGAAGCGGAGGCGCTGATACTGGAAAACACCCTCATCAAGCGCTACAAGCCCCGCTATAATGCCCGCCTGAAGGACGACAAGACCTACCCATACCTCAAGATAGACCTCAACGAGGAGTTCCCTCGCGTTTACATCACCCGGCGTGTTGCCAAGGACGGAGCTCGATATTTCGGCCCCTTCGCCACTGCCAACACCGTCCGCAAGTCCATGGACTTAGTGAAGCGGCTCTTCCCCTACCGCTCCTGCACCAAGACGATCACCGGCGCCGACCCACGCCCCTGCCTGGAGTATTACATCAATCGTTGCGTTGCCCCTTGCACCGGCTACGCCAGCCGGGAGGAATACGCCCAGGTCATAGACCAGGTCATCATGTTCATGGAGGGCGACACCGACGCCGTCACCAGAGACTTGGAAGAGAACATGACGCTGGCCGCCGAAAAGCTGGAGTTCGAGCGGGCGGCGGTGCTGCGCGACCGCATCAAGGCGGTGGAGCGGGTGGCCGAGGAGCGGCGCATCAAGGTGGACTCCGGACCGGAGGCCGACAAAAATCACCCGTGGCAGGCCGGCATGGACGTTATTGCCCTGGCCCAAGGCTCCGCCGAGGCCTGGGTGGAAGTCTTCTTCATCCGCAAGGGAAAGCTCATCGGGCGCGAGCACTTCTTCATGGAAGGCACACAGGATGACACACCGGGCTTGATCACCGGACAGTTCATCAAGCAGTTCTACGGCTCGGCCCTCACCATTCCGCCCCGAATAGTCACCCAGCACCCGGTGGAAGACCAGGAAGTGGTGACCGGGTGGCTGCGCGGGCTGCGCGGCGGCGCAGTGCGCCTGATATGGCCTCAGCGCGGGGTTAACAAGCAACTGGTGGAAACCGTGGCCGACAACGCCCGTCAAGGCTTGGCCCAGCACCGCATCAAGTGGCTGGACAACCGGGACATCATCCAGCAGGCGACCACGGAGCTGGAGGAAGAGCTTTCCCTGCCGCTGCCGTTAAACCGGATGGAATGCTATGACATTTCCCACATACAGGGCAGCAACACCGTGGCCAGCATGGTGGTCTTTGAGGAGGGTCAGCCCAAACGCTCCCAGTACCGGCGATTCAAGATAAAGACGGTTGAGGGCGTGGACGACTTCGACAGTATGCGCGAAGTTTTGCGACGCCGCTTCAAGCGGCTGGCCGCGGCCCGCCAGTCATCCGCGGACAGTCAGGCAACCGGGATAGGCGAGGGCATGGAGAGCGAAGCCGCCCAACGGCCAGCGCAGGAAGGCTGGGCCGCCATCCCCGACCTGGTGCTGATTGACGGAGGAAAGGGGCAACTCTCAGCGGCTCTGGAAGTGATGCTGGAACTGGGACTGGAAGACATACCGCTGGCCTCCTTGGCCAAGGAAAACGAGTGGCTCTTCGTGCCGCATACCCCGGAGCCGATCATCCTGCCCCGCGACTCGCAGGCCCTCTATCTAGTGCAGCGCATCCGCGACGAGGCCCACCGTTTCGCTATCACCTACCACCGCAACCTACGCAGCAAGAGCAGCCTCGGCTCGCCCCTCGACCTAGTCAGCGGCATCGGCCCGAAGCGCAAGCGAATGCTGATGCGGCGTTTCGGCTCCCTGAAGGGCATCAAGGAGGCGGCAGTGGACGAGATAGCCGCCGTTCCGGGCATGACCCGCTCCCTGGCCATCCGTCTCAAACAGACGGTATAGCCTCCGCCTGCGAACTACACTAGGGTGGCTCCAGGCAACCTCTTTCTCATCTTCTTGTTCCCTTTTTCGAGAGGTAATCTGTGTCAAAATGTATATATTGCCAGCGCAGGTAGTTGGCATAATCTGCCGCAAGAGGGTATGATACCAGTTAGCAGGAACGGCAAGGTTTGACGGGAAAGACATGGTAAAACTCACCATATCTCTGCCAAACAACACCCAGATTACGTTGGAATCCGACGAATTTGACGTTATCAACCAGGTGCTGAGTATGCTGCTGCCTGCCTCGGCCAACGAAGCGGTTTCGGTAAGTGTACCTACGGCTTCCACTGCCAACGGGCATAACGGCGCAGTGGAAAAAGGTACAGATGCAACGATTGAGCAGCCACCTGCGCCGCAGCAGTCCAACGGCGCATCCCACCCCCAGGGTTCCAACGGTCAGCACTCCAACGGCGCGCTGACCCATGACGTTCCAGAGCCACAGTCCGCAGCGCCTGCAACCGGCAATATGTTCTCCCCATCCACTATCTCATCCGCCAACGATCCCGAGGACGATGGCTTGTTCCTGGAAGCTCAAACGCCGGAGTCGCGGGAGGATTTTACCGCCTTCTGCCAGAACGTAAACCCTATGGGCGATATGCGCCGTGTGGTGGTCGCGGCAGAGGGAGCCACCCGTTTCTTCAAGGCTGACGGGGTGAACGCTGATGAGTTGGGCGAACTGTTCGACCTGGCCGGCTGGCGGCGCGCGAACAGCTTCACCCAAACGCTGCGCAACGCTGCCCGCTCCAAGTTCGGCTGGCTGGAGCGCATCCCAGGCCGCTCCGGACGCTACGCCGCTACCGAACTCGGTCGCTCCGTTACCCTGAGCGGGTAGGCGGCCTCCGTATATCCCGCAACTGAAACTGGAAAGGCGAATGCTACAAAACACTCAATTCGGTATGTCCGGCCCCTCTGTTCCCGCAACTTCCATCGCCCCCGGATTCGAGATAGTCACCACCGCCCCCCGTGTCGCGTTGGCAGTCACTCCCCATCCCGATGATTGCGAAGGCGGTTGCGGCGGCGCCCTTTCGAAATGGGTCAAGGAGTTCGGCACAGAAGCCGTCGTGGTAATGTGCACCAACGGCAACAAAGGAACCTCGGAACGAGACATGACGCCGGAGGAACTGGCGGCCACCCGTGAGGTGGAGCAACGGGCCGCTTCCGACATAGTTGGCGCCAAGGACATCGTTTTCCTTCGCCATCCCGACGGCGGTCTGGAAGACACTATGCTATTTCGCAGCCAAGTGGTGCGGGCGATACGCCGCTACAAGCCGGACCTGATCATGTGCATAGACCCCTACCGTAGCGCCAGCCACACCCACCGCGATCACAGGATGAGCGGGCAGGTGGCCTTGGATGCCGCCTTCACCTACGCCTGGAGCTACCAGCACTTCCCGGAGCAGATTACCGGGGAAGGTCTGGAGCCGCACATGGTGGAGCAGGCGTATATGTGGGGCAGCGAGTCGCCGGACGTGTTCATCGAGGTTGGCGACTATCTGGAAGCCAAGACGCTATCGCTGGAAGCCCACGCCAGCCAGATGTCTCCGGCCACCACCGAAGAACGCTTGTCCCGCATCAGCAACAACGCCACCCGCTACAAGGAATTGACCGGAATCGAATACACCGAAGGCTTCCGGCGAATCCGCTTCGGGTTGGGAAGCATTGACTGGCAGTTGCTATACTCCTGAACTAAATGCCCCGGTTCAGCCGCTCCACGGCTGTGCGATGGCTTGCCAGCAGCCCGGGGACGCGCTGTGGGTCGGTGCGGCCCCAGCCGCATTCGCTGGCTACCCCGAAGGCCGGCAGAAACTCTAACGCCGCCCTGCTCCGCGCTTCGTCCCCGGCGGTGTCGTCAAAGTGAATCAAGCCCAGTATGACGTCCGCGCTGTCGGGAATGTCCAGCTCGCGCAACGGCCGGAAGTAGGCGCCGTCGGTACGGTCCTTGGGGACGGGCAGGTGCAGGAAGTCGAGACGGCGTTCCAGGCCGGATGCCAGCCCGTTGCTGATTTCAACAAGTATTCCCATGTCCTTGGGCATCACAAGATGCTCGTCGGCGGGGGAGCCGTAGCACAGGTGATAGCCCAGCTCCACGGCTTCGGGAACCCTTGCCCCCAACCGGGCCAGTTCGTCATAGACCTGCTGCTTGTAGTCATCGGGGCGGTGGGAGAAGTAATCTTCGAACAGCAGGACTTCCTGGCAGACATCCCACTGGATGGACAGCCGCTCGTGGGGCACGGCGGCCAGAATACCGTCCAACGCCTCCAGCAGCGAGCGTTCATAGGCTGGCAGGTAGGCGTCGCGGTAGGCCGGGCTGACGTACATATAGCCCGTAGCCATCGGCGTGGGCAGCGACACCTGAAAACGGGTTTCGAGGCTGATGACACCCTCATCTCTCAACCGGGCATAGGTGGCGTATGAGGCCGACGCCGCTTCGGCGTATCCTGTGGGGAAGCGCAGGGTGTCCGGGTCTACTGAAGGCTTGATGCGCAGGTAGGGCGTCTCCCGCAACAGCTTGCCGTCCCATTGGTACACGGCGTACAGCCCGGCGTCCGGGTCTTCCTCCAAGTCCGGGTGATTCCATAGCATTTCACGCTGGAACCAGATCCACCGTATGCGCTCCCCGGTCTCGCCATCGGGAATCCGGCGCAGGTGAGGACCCAGTTCGGCACAGACAGTACGGAAGACCGTTTCGGAATTGTCGAGAGGGACGGAACCTACCAGGTGGGCGTGGCTGGTCATATCGTTCACAACTCCCGGAAGTCTCGGATGATACGCCTGAGTTCCGCCTCCTTGGGAGGCTGCTCGGAATACAAGGTGAAGCTGGCTTCGTCCACCAGCCCGCCGTAGCGCCGGGCAAACTCCCCGGCGATTTCGTCGTACTCGCCGGAAACGGCGAAGGCGTGCAGCATTTCGTCGCTGACCAGCTCGCCCATCTCGGCCCACTCGCCACGCAGGGACATCTCGTGCAGCCGCTGCCCGATCTCCGCGAAGCCGTGGGGTTCCAGAACAGAGTGGTAGGTGCGGGTTGAGGCGTAGAAAGCGATGCGGCGGCGCACTTCGGCCTGGGCCGCGCGCAGCGACGCCCGGTTGGGGCCAGTGATGAGGAATCCTCCGCCGCTGACGGTAATCCCGCTGGCATCCCGGCCAGCGCGCTCCGCTCCGCGAGCCAACGCCGGACGCACCACGTCGCGCACGTATTCGGGCGAGGTCAGGCTGTGCAGCATGAGACCGTCGGCCACTTCGCCGGCCACCTGGCAGTTGTAGGCGTTGACCGCGGCGGTGAACACGGGAGGCGGCGGGTACTCGCCAGGGCCGGGACTGAAGAAGGGCGTCATCAGCGAAAACTGGTAGTGCTTGCCTTGGTAGTTCAGCCGTTCGCCCGTCTCCCACGCGGCCCAAATGCTCTTGAGGGCCTGCACGTACTCCCGCAAACGGGGGCCGGGCGACTCCCACGAGGTGGAGAAGCGCCGCTCGATATGGCCCTTGACCTGCGTTCCCAGACCGAGCCGGAAGCGGCCCTGCGAGAGGTCCTGGAGGTCGCGGGCGGTGTAGGCGGCAATCATCGGCGAGCGGGGAAAGGCGATGGCAACGCTGGTTTGCAGCATCGCCCGCGTGGTCGAGGTGGCAGCCAGGGTCAGCGGGATGAACGAGTCGTGGGCCGTCTCGTTCTTGGAGATAGCATCGTATCCCATAGCTTCGGCCCAAGCGGCCTCGGCAGGAATGTCGGCTAAGGACTGGGACGCCAAGCGGTGGGTAACTCTCATGGCAAAGACTCAATATGGGCCGTGAGTATCCGGCCGATTTTGCCGTATGATACCATCCAAGTCCAAGGAGGATACTATGAAATCCGTCGGCGTATCCTATTTTCAAAAGCACTGCCCGGAGTTACTGGACCAGCTTGACGCTCAAGGCTTGATCATCACCCGAGACGGGGAGGCTATTGACAAGGTCGTCTCCATAGAGGAAGCGCCCGACCAGCTACAGGACGATGAATGGAAATCGGCAGTTCTGATTGGCAGCCTGAAGGACAAAATTACAATCCACGGGGACATCTTTTCGACCGGAATTCGTTGGGATGCTGAGTTTGGACACCCACATAGTCCTCTCCATCACTAGAAGAGACCTGCCGCCATGTATGTCAACGGTCAGTCAGACGGCATAGCGGCGTAAATCTCGTCCGTCTTGGCGGCCATTACGAAGTCATTGCGGTGCAGGTTGCGAATCTTGTGCGTCCACCAAGCGACCCGGACGCGCCCCCACTCGGTTGTGAGCCGGGGATGATGGCCTTGCTCTTCCGCCAGGCCGCCGACGCGGTTGGTGAAATCCAGGGCCTGCGCGAAATCCCGGAACCGGAAAAGGCGGTCGAGCTTCGGGATGCCGTCTGCATCTATCAGATCCCAATCCGGCATTTGCGGGTGCAACTCGGCAATTTCCTCGGGCGTAACTCTGGGCGAGTCACGGCGGCAGGCAGTGCATCGTTCCTGGGCTAATGCTGTCATCGCTCGGCCTCCATTCGGAATCATGCTGCGGTGTGGATTGGGCTAATTGCGGAATATGTCAGCCAGCGCGACGGCGAAGCCTTCCAGTGCCGTTGCCTTCAGCGTGTCGCCTTCGCCGTAAACACCGGCGACCTTCAGCTCCCCATCATCCAGAAGCAACACGGCGACGGTGGCGGCTTCCGGGTCAACCAGCCAGTATTCCCTGACACCGTGGCGGGCGTACAGTTCGCGCTTGACTGTCCAATCCTGGCGGGCAGTTGAGGGAGAGCGTATTTCCACCACCAAGTCGGGCGCTCCCTGAACGTTGTCTTCGGTTATGATGTGCAACCGCTCTTTGGAAACGAACAGCAGGTCAGGCTGAACCGTGTCCGTATCTGACAGAACTACATCGAGGGGAGCAAAATAGACTCTACCAAGGTCTTTCTCTCGTGCGAACAAATGCATGGGGGAGCCCAGGTCAACTTGTACTGACTGATGCGCTTCCTTTGGTGATGGCGCCATTATCAACTCTCCATCTATCAGTTCCCATCGCTCGCCTTCGGGGGTCTTTGCGTAATCTTCATAGGTGAGTTTGGGCTTGGGTTTCTGCGTTACCATGCAGTGCCTCCGGTGATGCTTTCGGACAGACAGACTTCTGGGTTTAACCGGATATGTCGCAGGATTCCAGAGCAGGGAATCGTGGATTACTCGATTTTCTTTGCAGTGTACAGCAAACCACTGTTTCCCCAGATCTGAAGATTCCCGTCCGCATCCATGACGAAATATTCACCTGCCTCCTCGGTTAGGTCGAAACGCCGTCCAGCCAGCGAGTTGCTTTCAATCAGCGATTGGACGAGTTCGCTCCCATCGGAAAAGCTCTCCTTCAGGTTCAGTTGCCCGGCCTCGCTAAAAATCGTGATGCGCGACTTTACCCCTGGGATATATTCATTTTCCCACTCGCCAATAACTTCAGAGACAAGATGCGGATTGCCAGTTGGCGTTGGCTGGACAGTCGAGAAGCCCATAGATTTCCTGACGGCAGACCTTATGATAACCTGTATTGTTTCCGTGAGTTCCGTGGGCTGGCCAGCACTGCTCACATACTCCAAGCCGATGGTAGGAAGGTCACCAGGTACAATGCCGATTTCACTTGTTGTACCAATACCTGCTGTGTCTCGAAGAGAATCAACTTCCTCTTTCCATGAATTAAAGCGGCAACAGACACCGAACCCCACATCGTGAAACTCTGTATCATCCTTGAACTGCTGAAGTTCAACAAATAGCCTTATCGTTTCTCTGGAGTCCTGGGAAAGGTCAGGCTTGCAGGATAGCAACTCGGTCAATAGTGCAGTCAAATCAGAGCCATCCGGCTCTACGCAAGTCTCAGTCAAGGCCGTGGTTGGGATAGCGGCTGTCGCCAGCACAGCGGTTGGCGTTGTGATTGCCGTAGCAGTTGGAGCAATCGTGGGGATCGGGGTGGAAGTCGGCGTAGATACCAGAGGTTGGCTGTCATCACTACCGTTTCCGTCACCGCGGGTTACTGCAACGATTATCAACACAATGATGATAATCCCTATCAGACTACCACCAGCAATTGTTCCCCATTTCAGAATCTTTCTCATAAAAGTGCCCCCTCGTGGCGCAGACTGCAATTTGTCACAACCGCATTCTGTTCCCGCAAGGGGCCACTCGGGGGCGCGCAGCAAGCCGCATCGCCCCTCAGTGACGAGGGGTCAAACCCCTTACGTGATAACCCGGAAGTCGTCCGGCGCGGTTGTGACGCTGATAATTGTATCATAGCGGCCCTTGAGCCTTGAACCGGCCCGCGCTATATTGGGTAGCCGTATGAACGACTTCTCCGCCTACACCGTTTCCATTCATTACGACCGCCGTTTGTACCGGCAGGACATTGCCGGTTCGACCGCTCATGCCCGGATGCTGGCCAAGCAGGGCATCATCAGCGAGGAAGACTCGGCTGCCATCGTCGAAGGGCTGGGCCGCGTCAAGCAGGAAATCGAGTCCGGCGACTTCCCGTGGGACGCCTCGCTGGAAGACCTGCACATGAACATCGAGCGGCGGCTGCACCAGCTTATTGGCCCGGCGGCGGGACGGCTCCACACCGGGCGCTCCCGAAACGACCAGATTGCGCTGGATATGCGGCTTTACACCCGCGAGGTCGCAGGCGAGGCCGTGGCCGGGCTGCGCGGCGTTCAGAAGGCGCTGCTGGGGTTGGCGCGGCGCTACCAGAGCGTAGTAATGCCGGGCTACACTCACCTGCAAAGGGCGCAGCCTGTGTTGTTCGCTCACCATATGCTGGCCTATTTCGAGATGTTCCAGCGCGACATCGGGCGGTTGGATGATTGCCGTCGCCGCGCCGACGTGCTGCCGCTGGGCAGCGGAGCGCTGGCCGGTGTGCCGTATCCCACCGACCGCGAGTTCCTGGCGCGCGAGTTGGGCTTCTCCCGCATCAGCGCCAACAGTATGGACGCAGTGTCGGACCGCGACTTCGTGGTGGAGTTCATGGCTGCGGCGGCGCTGTGCATGATGCACTTCTCGCGGATGTCAGAGGAGCTGATACTATGGGCCAGCGGCGAGTTCGGGTTTATTCGCCTCGCCGATGAGTTCACCACTGGCAGCAGCATCATGCCCCAGAAGCGCAACCCCGACTTTGCAGAGCTGGCCCGGGGTAAGACCGGACGGGTCTACGGCCACCTGATGGGATTGCTGACCACGCTGAAAGGGCTGCCCCTCACCTACAACCGCGACTTGCAGGAAGACAAGGAAGGCTTCTTCGACACGGTGGACACGCTTCAAACCACCATCGAGGTGTTCGCGGCGATGCTGCCAGGACTGGTGCTTCAGACGGAGCGGGTGGAGTCGCTGGCCAGCGAAAGCGGTATGCTGGCCACCGACCTGGCAGACTATCTGGTTGGCAAGGGAGTCCCGTTCCGTGAAGCTCACGGCATCATGCGCGAGCTGTGCCGCCACTGCGACGACAATGGCATCGCTCTGCAAGACCTGCCCTTGACCGACTACCGGCGATTTTCATCCCACTTCAACGATGACGCCTATCTCATAACGGCAACGGCTTCGGCAGCGGCGCGAGACACTCCCGGCGGCACTGCGCCGGGGCGCGTAGCTGAAGCGCTGGCGCAGGCGGAGCAAACTCTGGAGGATGCGGGCGATGGGGTCTGAGCTTTCCAGTCATTCCCATGAAAGCGGGAATCCAAGGGTACTAATCGCGCCCTCGGTGCTGTCGGCAGACTTTGGGCGGCTGGCAGAGCAGGTGCAGGCCGTCACAGAGGCCGGGGCCGATCTGATCCACGTGGACGTGATGGACGGCCTGTTCGTGCCCAACATTTCCTTCGGAGAGGTGGTGGTGGATGCCATCCGCGACAGCACTCATCTTCCTCTGAACATCCACCTGATGATTCAGGAGCCGGACAACCTGCTTTCCACCTTTATGAAGGCAGACACCGACCAGATTCTGGTACACGCCGAGGCTTGCCGCCACCTGCACCGCACCGTGACCCGCGTGAAGGACCAAGGGAATCAGGTAGGCGTGGCCATCAACCCGGGAACACCTGTGGCGGCTGTGGAGGCGGTGCTGCCGGCGCTGGACATAGTTATGGTGATGTCCGTTAATCCGGGATTCGCCGGCCAATCCTTCATCCCGGAAAGCCTGGGCAAGATACGCCGCTTGCGGAGCGCAATAGACGCAGCAGGGTTGTCGGCACAGGTGGAAGTGGACGGGGGCGTCAAGGCGGACTGGACGGCCCAAGAGTCGGTGAAGGCAGGGGCTACGATATTGGTGGCAGGCAGCGCCATCTTCAACAACAACGAAACGGTGCCGGAGGCAATGCAGGGAATGCGGGGGTGCCTGGCGGGGCTGGTCTAGCGGTTGAGCAGTTCGATGAACTCAGCGACGGTCAAACCGGCCTTTTTAATTTCCTTCGTGAGCAAGTTGCGGGAAACTTCGCGGTGATCGGGGATACTGAGATTATACCGCGCACCCGGTTTATTCAGTACCATGTGACTGCCCCGCTGTCTCGAAAACCGCCATCCGTCCCTCTCGAACGCTCTCACGGCTTCACGACCGGAGACGACCGGGAGTGGCGGCACATTACACCAACACTTGTGCAGGCACGACGACTTCGACGATTTCGAGGGTCATCGGCATTTCGTACTCGACGCGAAACTCCAAAATTTCCCTGACTTCATCAGAAATCAATTTCGGGGTCTCGGCTAACGGCAAGGGAATCAGCGACGGATTGTCGTCTCTGGTTTTCTCGTATTCGTCGAGCGTAATCTGGATGCACTCGACAATCATCTCCAGTGCCTCTACCCGGTCATAGCCTTGGCTGGAGCATCTAACGGCAGGACAGTGAATCGAGATTATGCCCCTATCGTCATGCTCCAATATCACTATGAATTTCTGCGCCCCTTCTTCCATTGCCGCCCTCAAAGATCAAACATTGGGATTAACTAGAAAGGCGGCCAAAGCAGTTGCTATGGCCGTATCCAATCAACGGTAACCGCCACGCCGAAACCTATTTCAGGGCGGCGAAGGCTTTGCGGACCTTGGGGGACTTGTGGAGGGAGCGCAGGCAGCGGCTGCAAATCTTGACGGTGACGGGCGTGCCGTCGCGGTCTAGGGTCTGCTTGTGGACGTTGGCCTTGAAGCGGGTCTTGGTGTGCCGGTTGGAGTGGCTCACGTTGTTGCCGCTCATACCGGACTTCAAGCAAATCTGACATCGCATAACAGAAATCTCTCAACTAAAGCCGCAGACAACGTAAGCCACAGCTTGATATTTGGTCTTCAACAGGCGTTTCAGGTTATCACACGCCCAGCGCCGATTACAAGAATGATAAAATTGAATTGCATCCTACACCACATCATGGTGATCTACCGGGGCATGGAGAAGCGCAATGACCGATGTAAAGGAAACGGTGGCCTTCACCAGCATGGCGGAAGGCACCCGCGAGGACTATGAATTGCTGGAGCGGCTGGAAGTCAGGTTCGCCGAGGGAACGGCGGATCGTGTGCTGGACCAGCTTCGCCGGTTGGACGGGTCTCTTTCGGGCTACAAGGTAGACCGTCTGGAACACTCGCTTCAGAGCGCAACCCGTGCCTACCGGGACGAGGCCGACGAGGAGATGGTGGTAGCTGCCCTGCTGCACGACATCGGCGACCTGCTGGCTCCCTACAACCATAGCGAAATGGCCGCCGCCGTGCTTCGGCCCTACGTTTCAGAAAAGACCTACTGGATCGTGCGGCACCATGGGCTGTTCCAAGTCTACTACTACGCCCACCACACCGGCGGCGACCGCAACGCCCGCGACGCCTACCGCGACCACCCGTGGTACCAGGACACAGTGGACTTCTGCCACCGCTGGGACCAGTCGTCCTTCGACCCGCAGTACGAGTCTCTGCCGCTGGCGTTCTTCGAGCCGATGGTACGGCGAATCTTCGCGCGCGAGCCATTCAGCGCAGCCGGGCGGAGCAGTTACTAGGTAGTGTTGACATTTGTGATACTGCTGCCCCTCAATCCCAAACCGTCATTCCCGCGAAAGCGGGAATCCAGAGGTTTACGCCGAAACGAAATTGACTATTGCCTAGGCTGGCCCTGGATTCCCGCTTTCGCGGGAATGACGGATAAATGCCAACAGACCCTAGCTGTTGCCTATCGCCTGGGCAGCGCGTCCTTCAGTTCCTCGCTGCTCTTCCATGACGGCTGCGGGGTTTCCCGGTCATGGTGTGGGACATACTCTGATGGCTCCACGAAGCGGTACTTGTGGACGTAGCGGGGGCAGTTCTTGTAGACCTCGGTGATGTCCACCCGCACGATGAACTGAGCCTCGGTGTACTCCGGGAGAAGTTCGTCGTTTTCTTCGATGCGGGCCACGCCCTGGATGCGCAGACGCTGACTGCCCTCGAAGTCCACGAAGAGCAGTCCCACGTTGGGGTTTCGCAGCAGGTTGCCCATGGACTGGTATTTGCCATTGCCGTCGTAGTTGGGGAAGGCCAGCGTCGCATCATCCACTATGCGCACGAAGCCGGGATCTCCGCCCTTGTAGGAGCATGTGGGCAGGCCCCGGTCGTCGCATGTGGCCAAGAAGAACATTCGGGCCTCTTCGATGATTGACCGGGCTTCGTCGAAGATGGTTTCGGACACCCTTTCCTTGAGCCGCTCAGCCAGCCTCCGGGTATCGAAGCGTTCCTGCATCTGGAGGTTTCCCTCGTGGTAATCGTGCACCTTCATGTCTTCCACCTCTGTGAATCCTAGTGCGATCCTGTCTGCGGCCTGGTTCGGTGAACCTGCACCGCCGCGAGTTGAATGGATGAGCCGCGCACCGGGGGGTTGGGCTTCTTGACCGTCACAGACACGGCCTCCACCGGGAACTCGGCAAGCACGTTATCAGCGATGGCTTGCGCCGCAGATTCCAGCAGGTTGCGCGGCTCCCCTTCCATGACGGCCCGCACTGTCCGGTATATGTGGGAGTAGCTGACGGTATCCTCCAGACGGTCCGTCTCTCCGGCGCGACTCAGGTCAAGGTCGGCGGTCAGGTCAACGACGTAACGCTGCCCCAGTACGCGCTCCTCGGGATTGACGCCGTGATAGCCGTAGAACTGCATCCCTTCCAGGATAATTCGGTCAGCCATAAGACACCGAGAGCCACTACCCGCCCTTGCCGATGGCTTCGGCAAAGGCGAGGAGGTTCTGCGCCCGCTTCACGACGGGAACGTCAACCATCCGGTCATCCAGGGACAGTGAGCCGCGCCCTCCCGCTTCTGCGGCGTCCCAGGCCTCGACCACCCGGCGGGCGTATTCGATTTCCTCGGCTGAGGGGCTGAATGTCTCGTTGATGATTTCCAGTTGAGCCGGATGGATGGCGAACTTGCCGGTATATCCCATCCGCCGCGCACGTCCGGCGTCCTGGCGGAGAGCATCGGGGTCGCGGAAACGGACGAATGGGGAGTCGAGGGCGCCGACATTACCGGCCCGTGCCGCCACTGGCACCCATGCCCTGGGCACCGCCACCTCATCGCCGGTGTCGGTGCGCTCGATGCCCATATCGTTGGTGAAGTCCTCAGCGCCGAAGGCGATGGCCGCCACTCGCGGCGACGATTCGGCGATGGCCCGGGCGTCCCAAGCAGCCTTGGCCGTCTCGATCCACGGGATGATGCGCAACGATCCTACTTCGATCCCTGCTGAGGCTTCCAGAGGCTTGATCAAGCCGTCAAGGGTGCGAATATCGCGCACTGACTCCACCTTGCCGAGGCTGACGCCATAGAGTGACGGCGACACTACAGTCTCCAACTCAGCGCGGGTCAGGCCGGTGTCCAGCGAGTTGACGCGCACCATAACGCGCTTGCCTTCCGCGACCAGTGTCGGCACCCACTCCCGGGCCATATCGCGGGCAGCAACTTTCTCGCCCGGTGGCACGGAGTCCTCTAAGTCAACCATGATTATGTCGGCGTCGAAGGAGCGGGCGCGCTCCAGCATATTGGCCCGGTTTCCAGGCACAAAGATGAGGCTTCGGATTAGTTCCATAGCTACACTATTCTTCCTTTGCTAAGCACGGTATCGGCTAAGGAGTTGGCATCCACTAGAAACTGACTGAATAGATGGAAGTTTCTATGGGTTACTCCGATTTGATATTCAATGCCTCCGCGATGCTGTCTGCTTCGGGTTGGCTGTTCCACAACTTCTTTGTTGGACAATACCCAATAGAGCAGCCGGTCAACCCACACGCCGATGAACACGAAAACATCGCAAATATCAATTTTAAGCTGCTGGAAATTCATCCAAAGGGGAGCATCGGAGCCGTAGCGCAGAGCTTTCGAGGCTATTTCTCCTCGGATTCTTCTGTTTATAGCTCTGGCGGCTTTAACTTCAACTCTCACATTTTCCAGCATAAGGTCGTATTGCCCGTCATAATCCGGGTCCAGGGCACGGGTCGGCTTTACAAACCGTGAGTCTAAATCCAACAGATGCGTTTCACCCCAAACTTGCCCAAAGATTCGGGGAGCCAGACCGAAAAGGCTCAAGTAGCGGTTATCGGATACATAGTTATCCCGCAGTTCTTCATATTCGGCAAAAGAAATGACTCTGCGGTCTAACAAGAAAGACAGGATATATTCATATTCGTTAAAGGGGAATACGGAAACCAGGGTTTCCAGTCTGGCTAACAGAAAATGGCTGTCCCGACCGGTTAAGAACTCTGTCAAGGTTTCCAGGTAAGCTCGCAATTCCTGCTGGTCCACTCAGCTACACCTCTCAGGTTCTATTTCCGGGAACGGATTACGCCATTGCCAGCCGGTCTTTCCGGTGGCGCGGAAACGCTCCAGCCGCCTGATAGTCAGTTCCGCAAAGACCGGGCTAATGTCGCAGGTGTACACTCTCCGGTTAAGACGCTCTCCCGCCAGCAAGGTAGTACCAGAATGGGAGAACATATCTAGAACTAAATCTCCGTACTGGCTGCTGGACTCTACGATTCTCTCAATGGCTTTAAGCGGCTTTTGCGCATAGCAGCCCGGGACGTTCTCTTCCATCCGGTAGAAAACCTGCTGAATGTCAACCCATACGTTTCCGGGTCTTATGGTATCAGACCTGCTCCGCTCCAGATTTTCGGTCAGCTTGCCGTTTACTTCCTTGTAGTAGCCTTTGAGAATCTTGGGAATATCGGTGTACACTACGTTAAATTCGGGATTGCCTCGAGCGTAATGCAACAGTTCCTGGCGAACCCACATCCAGTTTTTTTGTGTACCATACCCTCTTTGATTCCTTAATGTAATCAAGTTCTTGGGCTGAACTTCCACAAATTCTCTCATCAGAATCATAAAGTCTGGAAAAGGTTGAAAATTGTCTCTATAATCGGCCCCAATCCAGCAATATAGATGGGCGTCTCTCTTCATGTTATTGATTGCGCTGCCAACCCAAGAGCGGGAAAAGTCTATGTATTTCTCCAAGTCGATTTTCGACAAATTTGACGAGTTAGTGTTGCCTGCCGCAATGTTGTACGGCGGGTCATTAACTACAAGAGCTGCCTCTTCGTTGCCCAACAGGCGAGCAATGTCATCCCGCCTAGCAGCATCCAGGACGCCTACCCGGTGTCCGAGCCCTGGATCTTCCCAGATTTCACCTCTTTTCAGACGGCAGAATTGCAACAGCCGATCGCTCAACCTGGAATCTCCGTCGAGCCTGCCTATCCTTTCGGATGTGGCGGCCTTTCCCTGCAATTCCGTACCGGTGCGGCCTCCCGTATGGTCGCTGGCAAATAATGAACCTTGCCCCAGCTTGGACACAAGTTATCTCCTTCCCTATATTGGAATTTCATGCAGTCCACTTCCCTACTCCATGTCCCCCCAGTTGTCGGCCCACTTGGCGTCTACCTTCAGCGTTACGTCGAGGTTCATGGCGGCGGACATTTCATCGAAAACCAGGTCACGCAGGGCGTCCAGTTCCTCGCGCGGCGTCTCGAATACCAGCTCATCGTGTACCTGGAGCAGCATCCTCGTCTGCATTTCCTCGGCATCTAGGCGGCTCTGGACTCGCACCATTGCCAGCTTCATTATGTCGGCTGCAGTGCCCTGGATGGGCATATTGATGGCCATGCGTTCGGCAGCGCCGCGGGTGTTGAAGTTGGGGCTGTTGATGTCGGCCAGGTAGCGGCGGCGGCCCATCAGCGTCTCCACGTACTGGTCAGCGCGGGCGTCGGCTTTGACTTTTTCCAAGTACTCGCTGATGCCGGGATACTTGGCGAAGTAGGTGTCTATGAACTCGCGGCCTTGCTCGCGGCTGAAGCCCGTCTGCTGCGAGATGCCATGGGGAGACAAGCCGTAGATAACCCCGAAGTTCAGCACCTTGGCGATGCGGCGCATTTCCGAATCAACTTCGTTGATAGGAACCTCGAACATCAGCGAGGCGGTCGCGCTGTGGATGTCCTCGCCGCGCCGGAAAGCCTCCAACAGCCCCGGGTCCTGAGACATGTGGGCCAGTACCCGCAGTTCGACCTGCGAATAGTCGGCGGAGAACAGCAGCCAGTCGGGCGCTCCTTCCGCCACGAATGCCCGTCGGACCTGACGGCCCAGCTCGGTTCGGATGGGGATATTTTGCAGGTTGGGGGCGTTGCTGGATATGCGGCCTGTGGCCGAGCCGGTCTGGTTGTAGCTGGTGTGCACCCGTCCGGTGACCGGGTTGACCATTTCCGGCAGGGCGTCAACGTAGGTGGACTTGAGCTTGGACACCTGCCGGTATTCCAGTATCTGGTCCACCACCGGGTGCACTCCCTTCAGTCCTTCCAGGGCGTTGGCGTCGGTGGAATAGCCGGTCTTGGTGCGCTTGGTCTTGGGTAGCCCTAGTTCCTGGAACAGCAGCACGCTCAACTGCTGGGGAGAGTTTATGTTCACCGTGTGGCCGATGGACTGGTAGATGCCGTTTTCAATCTCGCTCATCTGCCGGTACAGGTCGGCGGACATCTCGTGAAGCACGCCGGAATCCATCTTGATGCCGTGCCGCTGCATGGTGACCAACACAGGCAGCAGGGCGAGCTCAGTATCGTCCATCAGACCGCGCAGGTCGTCCTTCTCCAACTGCGGCTCGAACACGTCTCGCAGTCGGAAGGTGATGTCAGCATCGGCGGCAGCGTAGTCGGCGGCGGTGGGAATATCAACCTGGTCGAAGGTAATCTGCTTTCTTCCCGATCCAATGAGTTCCTTGATGTTGGTCATTTCGTGACCGAGTTCGTTCAGCGACAGGTCTTTGAGGCCAAGCTGGTTGTAGCTGCGGCCCAGCAGGTGCGCGGCAATCATAGTGTCGAAGTCTACGTTGGCAAACCTGACGCCATGATTGGCCAGCACGGTCATATCGTAGTTGGCGTTGTGGGCGCACTTGGCTATGTCCGGAGACTCAAACAGAGGACGCACGGCGGCGAGCACAGACTCCAGCGAAAGCTGCTCCCCTTCCCGATGCCCCACGGGCACATACCACGCCCGCCCCGGAGCGGTGGCGAATGACAGCCCGGCCAGTTCAGCGCGCATGGCGTCGAGGTCCGTGGTCTCGGTGTCAAAGGTGAAACTGCCCGTCTCCTCGATGGCGGCAATCATCGAGTCCAGTTGCGCTTGCGTTTGCACCACCGTGTAGTCAACAGCGGCTTCCGGCCCTCGCTTAGCATCAGTCTCAACGGCGCCGGAGCCATCAAGGCTGGGCACGCGGGAGACCACGCTGAAGAACTCCAACTGGGTCAGCAACGCCACCACGTCGCGGCGGTCATATTGCCAGAAGCGGCACTGCTCGAGATCCAGCGTTACCGGAGCTTCGCGGTCTATGGTCATCAAGGCGCGGTTCTCGAAGGCCCGCTCCCGGTTCTCGCTGAGCGCGGTCTTGACGCTGGGCGGTTTCACGGCTTCCAGGTTCTCGTAGATGCCTTCCAGGCTGTCATAGTCGCCGAGCAGGGCGGCGGCCCGTTTCTCGCCGACCCTGGGTACGCCGGGGATGTTGTCCGAACTGTCGCCCACCAGCGCCTTGAAGTCGGGCTGCTGGGCCGCGGTCAGGCCGGAGTAGCGTTCGGCCAGCTCCGCCTCGTCGTACACCCGGCGGTCCTGGATGCTGGAGGCCAGGTCAACCCGCACGTGCGGGGAGATGAGCTGGAAGGTGTCGCGGTCGCCGGTGAGTATCACCGAATTGATGCCTGCCTCCTCGGCCTGCCGGGTCAGGGTGCCGATAACATCGTCGGCTTCCCAGCCGTCCAGCTCGAACACCGGCACGCCGAAGGCAGCCATCATCTGCTTCACCCGGTCAAACTGAGGGCGCAACTCCGGCGGCGACGGCGGACGCTGGGCCTTGTAGTCCTCGAACTGCTGGTGCCGGAAGGTGGGCGTCGAGGTGTCGAAGGCGATGGCGCAGTAGGCCGGGTTCCACTCCTGCAAAGCTCGCAGAAACACGTTGGCGAAGCCGTAAACGCCTGTCGTGTCCTCCCCCGTGGCGCTGCTGGTCAGGTTGCGCTGGGTGGAGATGGCGCGGAAGGAGCGGTGCACCATGGCATGGCCGTCCATTATCATCAGCAGGGGCTGGCGCTCCTGGGGAAAGAGGGACATAGACATGGTCATGGCGGCACCTCGGCGGCTATGGGCTAGGTGGCCGCATTATACAGCAGGGCAAGAGGCGGGCAGTTTCGTTCTATCAGCTCAGTTGGGGCAATCGCGCTGCCCAGCGGTCACTGAGCCGGGCGGCGGTGATGGCGGAACACGTCGGCCAGCGGGATGGCGAATCCTGGCATCAGCGGCGTGGTCAGGGTGTCGGCTGCAGTAAGCACGGCACGCTCGACGTACTGGCCGTCGCGCAGTTCAAGCAGGGCGGCGGTATCTTCGCGCGGGTCGAAAATCCAGTATTCAGGAACGCCCGCTTCGGCGTAAACCTGCCGCTTCCGCACTAGATCGCGGCGGCGGTCGGAGGACAGTATCTCCAGCACAATGTCCGGTACGCCCTCAACCATACGGTCGGTTACAGTAGCCCGCCCGCCCTGCAGGATGACCACAAGGTCCGGGGAATAGAGTATACGGCTCTCCAGCGAAAGGGCGACGATGACGTCGTGAAACACTTGGGCCGGGGGGTCATTGAATTCGTCCAAGTATCTATCTACATAGCCGGCTACCCTGATTTGCAAAAACTGGTGTCCGGTGCGTGGCCGCGGCATTATGTACAGCTCTCCCTCGTCCAGTTCCATCTTGCGCTTGTCGTAAGTGTCCGGCAGTTCCATGAATTCTTCGACGGACAGCCGCGTCCCGGTGCGCGGTTTCAGCGTGGCCATGATTTACTCCGTATCCAACTCTGCGAGGATTTTCTCCAGACGGGGGTTGAACACCTCCCGGAACTTGGGCAGGGTTTCCAGCATCCAAGCGCGGATTTCGTTCAGGATTGCGGGAAGATTGTCATCTTGGCGTTCCATAGATTGCGAAACGCTGAAATAGCCCTGATTGCCTCCTTAGCCTACCATTCCAAATTCTCTACCAATTTGTGCTCTCTCTGCCAGCAAATTGTCGCAGGCTCGTTACCACCTGTTTATTTCCCTGCCACCATAGAAATACTGGTCAGGTTGCGCTGGATGGAGATGGCCCGGAAGGAGCGGTGCATCATGGCGTGGCCGTCCATTATCATCAGCAGGGGCTGGCGCTCTTGGGGGAAGAGAGACATGGACGTAGTCATGGCGGTGCCTCGGCGGTTATGGGCTAGTAGTGCGAAATCTTTGCAATGATGAGTAGCTCCGGTTGTGGTGGTTTCGTGCGATGTGGGCGTCCACTGGGACCGGGGCGGTTCCCAACAGGTAGGGGCAACCCTTGTGGTTGCCCCGGTTGACCATCATTTCAAAGTAGTTGGGCGGCTAGGTGGCCGCATTATACAGCAGGGCATAGGACGGGCCGTTTCGTTCTTCCGGCTATGTTGGGGCAATCGCGCTGCCCGGCCATCACTGCGCCGGGCGGCGGCGATGCCGGAACACATCCTCCAGCGGGATGGCAAGACCGGGCAGCAGCGGGGTGGTCAATGTATCCGCAGCGGTCAGCACAGCCCTCTCGAAATACTCGCCATCGCGCAACTCCAACGGCGTGGCGGTGTCTGCGCGGGGGTCGAAAATCCAGTATTCGGGAACACCCGCTTCGGCATAGAGTTGGCGTTTGCGCACCAAGTCGCGCCTGCGGTCGGAGGAAAGGATTTCGAGCACGATGTCCGGCGGCCCCTCGACCATCCGGTCGGTCACGGACGCCTTGCTGCCTTCCAGGATGATCACCAAATCCGGCGCGAGGAGGATGCGGCTTTCCAGCGAGAGAGCGACGATGACGTCGTGCAGCACTTGAGCAGGGGGATCGTCAAAAGTCCTAACATATCCTAGGAAGTACCAAATCAAGTCTCCCTGCAAGGCTTGGTGGCCGATGCGCGGTCGGGGCATTATGTACAGCTCTCCCTCGTCCAGTTCCATCTTGCGCTTGTCGAAGGTGTCCGGCAGCTCCAAGAACTCTTCGATGGAAAGCCGTGTTCCGGTGCGCGGTTTCAGCGTCGCCATGATTTACTCCATTATGTCCGGGTTCTGTGGCTCCAACTCTGCTCCCGCCTAACCGGAAGAATCAAGCTAATTCCATCAAGCAGTCTATCAGACTCAGCCACTGCGCCACACGGCCTGCCGTGCTAAAATACGGTTGCTATGCCTATCTACGAATACCGTTGCGGGGATTGCAGGGCCGTCAGTTCCAAGCTGGTGTATAGCTGGTCGGCGGACAGTGCCGTGGAGTGCCTCGAGTGCGGCGGCGCGGATATGGAGAGGCTGATGTCGGCCTTTTCATTCCGTCCGTCATGGGGCGACAGTCTGAACTGGGTTCCCAGCGGAGAGACGTCCCGCGACCTGGACGAAAACAGCCCCGCCAGCATTGACAGCTACATGGGTCGCGTCAAGCGTGAAATGGGCGGACAGACCACGCCCGATTTCGACCGGATGCAGCGGGAGATTGAGGGCGGTTCCGAATAAGGGCCAAGAATAATCTCAAAGCGAGCCGCCTTACGATTGTTTAACAATTCTGAACTCTGTTTAAGTTTTTAGACAGTTCTGATTGGAGAGCTGGAATGCCCATATACGAATACCGGTGCCAGGACTGCGGGCGGGTGTCGTCCTTCTTCGTGCGCTCCATTAACAGCGAGGTAACGGCGGTCTGTTCCCACTGCGGCGGCAGCGATATGTCGCGCCGTATGTCGTCTTTCGCCATGGGCAAGACGGTGGCGTCGGTGCATGAGCAGTTCGCGCCCGGCAGCGAGCACCGTTCGCCGGAGTACTACCAGGATCCCCGCAACATAGGGCGAAACGTGGAATCCGCCTTCCAGAAATTCGGAGTGGAGATGCCCCAGTCGGTGCGCGATAATATAGACGCCGCCCGTTCGGGCGAGACTCCCAAGGGGCTTGACCTGTGAGCAACGACGGACACAGCCGCTACTCGATGATTCACCATTGCCTGAGCGCCGTGGCCGCCGCTCCGTCCGCCACTGGCACAAACGTCCATAGCGGGCTGTCAGAACTGCTTCCGTCCCTGCCTTCGCCCCTGGCATTGGACGCTCCTGAAGAAACGCCACCACAGACCGGCGAGCAGACGCTGGCAGTGATTGCCACGGCCCAGCTATTGCTCTCCCAGCTTGAAGCCAATGAATCGTCCAGTCCCATACCCTGGGAAATCGCCGGGCGCGTCCGGCACGCCCTCGGTGAATTGTCGTCCGAAGTCGGCTCGGCCATTCGCCGGGAGAAAGCGGAACAGGTACGGGGCCTGTACGTCATCATAGACCCCCAGGTGACCGGTGGGCGCGACCCTCTGGACATCGCCATCGCCGCCGTCAACGGCGGAGCGCGGATGCTGCAATTGCGCGACAAGCTGCGCGACAAGGGCGAGTCGCTGCCCCTGGCCATAGAGTTGCAGGATCTCTGTGAACGGAACGGGGCGCTGCTCATAATCAACGACCACGCCGACGTCGCCGCGGCGGTTGGTTCAGGTGGACTGCACGTGGGCCAGACCGATCTGCCGGTGGCTCAAGCCCGGCAGATTCTCGCGCCGCAACAGGTACTGGGCCGGTCGAACCGTGAGTTCGCGCAACTGGCAGAGTCCAAGGAGATGGGCGCGGACCATGTTGCTTTCGGCGCAATCTACGCCACCACCAGCAAGGGCGTCGCCCGCAATCCCCAAGGGCCGGAGAGGGTGCGCGAGGCTAAGGACATCGCCGGAGATACGCCCCTCGTCGCCATCGGCGGCATCAACCTGGACAACGTGGCCCCGGTAGTCGAAGCGGGCGCAGACGCCATCTGCGTCACCGCCGCCGTCGGCGCCGCGGAGGAACCGGAAGCGGCGGCGGCCCAGATGACCGCGGCTATCGAGGCAGTGGGAGGACGGGTCTGATGCCATCGCAGTACAGCGCCAGCCTGTCAGAGATCGGCAACCGGGCCATTGAGCAGTTGACCAGCCGCAACCGCGATCGGGAGATCGGGCTGTCGGTATCCCGCGAGGTGATTCGCTCGTCGGCCAACGCCATCCGCGCCGTGCACCGCTCTGATTTCGACGAGGCCAGGCGGCTAATCAAGTCTGCCGAGTCCCGGCTGCAGGATGCCGAACATATCCGCGCCGATAACCCGAATATCTACAACGCCGGCTTTTTGAACGATGCCCGCAAGGAGTTCACCGAGGCCAACGTCACCCTTGCGGTGATTTCCGGCAACGGCATTCCCACCGCCGAGGAGCTGGGCATTGACCCTTCGGCGTACCTCAACGGCATGGCGGAAGTCATCGGCGAGTTGCGCCGCTACATCCTCGACGCCCTGCGACGGGACAGCCCGGAGACTATGGGCCGGTGCGAGGAAATGATGGAAGTGATGGACGAAATCTACGGCGTCCTAGTCACCGTTGACTTTCCGGAAGCCGTAACCGGCGGCCTGCGCCATACCACCGACGCCATGCGGGCCGTGCTGGAACGCACTCGCGGCGACCTGACCATCGCCCTGCGGCAGCGGGCGCTGGAGGCGCGGCTGGCAGCGTGGCACGAGGAACGAGACGGGGCATAACCTCCTTTCCGACACCCTCTACTCCATCCATTGCCGGAGGCTAACGATGCTATCGAGTTCGGCAGCAACGGCGGAAACCCTCGAACGCTTCTATGACGACCTGCGCGGCATCGGCACTTCGCCCTTGTGGCTGGTGCAGGAAGAGGCCCTGGTCGCAGAGCCGAAGAGCAAAGCGCTGCCCTTCCTGTGGCGGTGGAGCGACCTCCAGCCGCAAGCCCTGAGGGCGGGCGATCTCATCGGCACCGCCGACGCCGAGCGCCGTGTGCTGATGCTGCTCAACCCCGGCCTGAACCACATGGCCACCACCAACTCCATGTTCGCCGGTCTGCAGATAGTGATGCCCGGCGAGGCCGCCCGCGCCCACCGCCACACACCAGCAGCCCTGCGCTTCATCATAGACAGCCAAGGCGGCTCCACCACGGTCAACGGCGACCGCATTCCCATGTTTCCCGGCGACCTGGTGCTGACCCCCAACTGGACCTGGCACGACCACGCCAACGACACCGGCGATCCCATCATCTGGCTGGACGGGCTGGACATTCCTCTGGTGCATATGCTGGAGGCCGTTTACTACGAGCCATACCCCGAGGACGTGCAGCCGGTCACCGAACCCACCGACTCGTCGCTGACCCGCTATGGGGCCGGCACCCTGCGGCCCACGTGGGAGAACCCCGGGGCCGCGCACTCGCCGCTGCTGCATTACCCGTGGTCGCAAACTTGGGAGACACTGCAACGTCTCGCCCCGGAGGTTGACGGCAGTCCCTTCGACGGCGTAATCATGGAGTACACCAACCCCAACACCGGCGGCCCTGTAATGCCCACCATCGCCTGCCATATCCAGATGCTGCGCCCGGGCGAGGCCACCAAGGCCCACCGCCATACCGCCGGCGCCATCTACCATGTGGTGCAGGGCCGTGGCCGCTCGCTGGTCAACGGCGAGACCCTGGAGTGGGAGGACAAGGATGTCTTTGCCGTGCCCGGCTGGAACTACCACGAACACGCCAACGCCTCGGACACCGAACCCGCGGTGCTGTTCAGCTTCACCGAGGCCCCGGTGCTGCGCGCCCTGAGCCTGCTGCGGGAACAGGCTCACCCCGAAGGGCATCAAAGAGCAGTCTAGCGCGCCGCAAACTCCCCCCGGCGGGGGAGGGGTTAGGACGAGGAGAAATGACAACAACAGCAGACAACCGGCTGGAACACGCCCGCGAGTTTGCCCGAGCCGCCCGCGAAGAATTCGCTCGCGCCGAGGAGTCCAAGGGCCGTGAAGCGGTCATTGGGTTACAGAACGCTTGCGGCAAGGGCTGGCTGTCCGCGCTGGAAGCGGCCCATGCCTACTTTCTGTCACGCGGCATACCGGAGGCGGAACTGCCCGCAACCGACCGGGGCTGGAGGTTCTTAGTCGGCAAGCACATGGAAACGGGCATGAAAAAGGAATTCAACAATATGCGCCAAACCTTCCACGTTGACGGCTACTACGGCGGCATTGTTGACTTCGACCTCATGCCGCTCCACCTAAACGAACTCGGCGAGTTCATCGAAACCGTCGCAGAATGGCCGGACGCCTGACAGGGGAGGAGATTGCCGAAATGCGAATCACTTTTCTAGGCACAGGCGCGGGCAACTCGACCCTGCGGGCCCACACCGGCATGGCCCTGGAGTGCCCCGATGGCGCGAAGCTGCTTCTGGACACCAGCTCCGGCAATTCCGCGTTGCGCCACGCTGCGGCGGTGGGCCTCAACCTGCGTGAATTCGACGATGTTCTGCTTTCCCATGACCATCCCGACCACATGGGCGGGATAGACTTTATCCAGTTCGACCGCGCCTGGTCGGGCCAAGACCATGCCCCCCTCCGGGTTCATGCCACATACGAAGCACTGGAAGGATTGAAGCGCCATTCCATCACAACCCGGTTGAACATCAGGGACATATCCGGCGACTATGGGCGCAATTACGAAGGGCGTGAGCTGTTGCATTGGAAACCCGCCCAGCACGGGGAAGTCATCGAACTGGGGCCGCGAACCATGGCCTGGCACTTCCCGGCCAACCACATTACCGGCGCGTCAGGCTGGCGGGTTGAGTGCGACGGCAAGGCCATCGTGTTCTCCGGCGACACCCGGTACACCCGGGAAGTGGTGAAAGCATCGGAAGGGGCGGACCTGCTAATACACGAAGCCTTCTGCGTCGGCGACACTGTGCTGGCCTCCGCCGCCGGGCACTGCACCGGCGGCGAAGCAGGGCAGGTTGCCGCAGAAGCAAGGGTAGCCAGCTTGGCGCTCACCCACCTTACCGACGCATATCACGCCGACTCGCAACCCTTGGCATCCGAAGCGGCGCAACACTACACAGGCCCTATCACTCTCGCCCACGACTGCCTGCAAATTACGCTGGGATGAATGAATTGGAGATTATCTTTCTCGGAACCGGGGCGGGGATGTCCACCACCCGCGCCCACACCGCCATAGCATTGCGCTGCCCCGACGGCACGACGCTGCTGCTGGACGGCAGTTCCGGCAACTCCGCGTTGCGCAACGGAGAGGCTGTCGGCATCCGGGCCGTGGACTACGACCACGTGCTGCTGTCCCACGACCACCAGGATCACATTTCGGGGCTGATGTTCGTTCAGGGTCGCCGCTCCCATGAGACACCGGATGAGAACCCGCTCTCTATTTACGGCAGCCAGTCGGCGCTGGCCGGCCTCCGCAAGGCCGCGGACGCGGGGCGGGTTCCCGACATCCGCGAATGGGCCGCCTACAACCACGCCGGGCGGCAAGTGATGGGCTGGAAGGAGGTCAGGCCAGGCCATAAGCTGGAACTGGGGCCGGAAACCGCGGCTTGGTCGTTTGACGTTGACCACATTCCCGGTTCCGTGGGCTGGCGCGTGGAGTCCGGCGGTGTTTCCGTAGTATTCTCAGGCGACACCACATACAGCCGGAACCTGGCGGAAGCAGCGCAAGGGGCAGACTTGCTGATTCATGAAGCGCTGGCCACCGACAGCGATTACGAAAGGGTGGCAGGCCGCCTGCATTCGACTTCAGGGGATGCCGCCCGGGTCGCCGCGCAGGCGTCGGCGCGGCAATTGATTATCACTCACATAGACAACGCCTTCCACGAAGACCCAACTCCCTTGCTGGAAGACGCCGCTCACACCTACACTGGCCCAATAAGCGCCGCCTACGACCTTTATCGCGTCACGCTCGATGACCGGAGCTAGTCCGGGACATTGCGTTTTAACCGAAGTCAATCGTCATTCCCGCTTTCGCGGGAATGACGGATGGTTTAGCAATTCATTCACTTATCAGTAAAACGCGATTGCCCTGAGAGCCAGTCCGGCGCTCAAGGAAAGTTAGCAATTCTGTTGTAGTATTATTCACAATACATTCCCATAACAAGCAGTCGCGGCCAAGAGACGGCCTGGAGTCAACAGCTTTGCAGAACCCTCGATACGAGGCCCACGAGAACCCCCCGGTCCTCGTTTCTCTGGGCTTGGGCGCACAATTCAGCCTGATAGCCTGCACAACCTTGCTAATCACCCCGGTGGTGGTGGCCAAGGCGTCAGACAGTTCGTATCTCCAGTGGATGGTGTTCGCCTCTCTGCTCGTCTGCGGCTTGTCCACGCTGATACAGGTCAGGCGTCTGGGCCCGGTGGGATCCGGGGCCGTACTGCCAATGTTCACCGCGGCCGTCTCAATCCCATTCTGCATCACGGCGATGGTTGACGGCGGGCCGGCGACGCTGACCGCCTTGGTAGTGGTATCCGCGGCGCTGCAACTGGTCATCTCGCGGTGGCTTTCAATCCTGAGGCGGTTAGTGACGCCAATGGTGGTGGGAACGATATTGGCGATACTGTCCATCACCCTTGCATCGGTAGTGCCTCGCCTGATGAACGACGTATCGCCAGCCGAGCCAGTGGGGGGGCCGTTGACCGCGCTCATCACGCTGGGGGTGATTGGCGCTCTGGTCCTGCGCCGGTCGGCGGTCTTGCGGCTGTGGGGGCCGGTCATCGGGCTGATAGTGGGCAGCGCTGCGGCCGCGGGCTTCGGTTTCTACGATCCCAGCGCAATCATTGATGCCCCCTGGATTGGAGTGCCCACCGAATATCCGGGGTTAGGTTTCGACTTCGGTATTCCGTTCTGGACACTGCTCCCGGCTTTCCTTTTCCTGGGAGTTATCATCTCCATCCAGGCAAATGGGGAGTCCATCACCCAGCAGCAGGTGGCATGGCGGGAAGAGCGGGCCGTCAACTTTCGCCAGGTGCAGGGAGGGGTATCGGGAACCGGCGTATCCAACGTGCTGGCCGGGCTCGCCGGCACAGTGCCGAATATGATTAACCCGGGGGCCGTGGCCTATACCCGCACCACTGGTGTCGCATCCAAGAAAGTTGGATACTGGATGGGCGCCATTTTCATCCTGGTAGCCTTCTTGCCCAAGTTCTATGGGCTGCTAGTCAGCATACCAGGCCCGGTGATGGCGGGATACCTGATTATCATCAGCGGGACATTGTTCGTAGAAGGAGCCAGAACGGTGCTCCAGAACGAACAGAATCCACTGCGGGTGCAAGTGGCCGGGATGTGCTTCTGGATCGGCGCGGCCTTCCAGTTCGGGCTGTTCTCCCTCAGCGACATCGGCCCGGTTTGGGCCGCTTTCCTGAAGAGCGCCATATCCACCGGCGGTCTGGCCCTTATCGCCGTAGTTCTGTACCTTGAGATAACCAATCCCAGGCGGATGCGTTTCCGGTCGCGTCTCCATGTAGACGCGCTACCGGAGCTTAACGAATTCATGGCCAAGTTCGCCGCCAGCCGGGGGTGGGACGACGCAATGAAAGAGCGATTAAGCGCGGTAGCGGAAGAAACCTTGCTGACTCTTGCTCCGCTGGACTTGGAAGGGCTCCTACTGGAGGAAGAAGAAACGGAAGAACCCAAGGATGAACGAAGGCTGGTTGTGCTGGCGACCAGCGAAGGCAATTCGGCGGACCTGGAATTCATCGGCGGCGGCGGTGAGGGAAACATCGAGGACCAAGTGCGCCAGTTGCAGCAGCATGTCGGCGAGACACCGCCTGAGAATGAAATCTCCCTCCGGCTGCTGAGGAACTACTCCTCATCAGTAAAGCACCAGCAATACAACAATACCGACATCATTACCATTCGCGTAGACCAGCCCAACGCGGTCTAGGCTGTCATGGTCATCGAAAGATTGCCTCGCTTAAAAAATGGAGTAGCGTTGCAATTCAGGCGGTCAGGACACCGCCAAGTCATTCCGGAATCCGTAGGGGCATGTTTGAAACCTGCCCCTACGGATAGTCAAGCCACCTAAAACGGAACGCTACCCCCAAATTGCTGACACTTGCCACTTGCGAACAAGCCTGAATTAGAACTAAAGTTTGGGAAGTCGAAGTTCCGTGAGAAACTTGTAGCTCGACTCCCCGCCCTCCGATAACCGAACAGCCTGACCGGGAGCGGGGTCGGCGAAGTTAAGGAGGAGCGCGTGTTAGCCTGCACCAATTCCTGCGCGACGGTCGGACTGGAAGGATTCATCATCAGGGTCGAGGTTGACTTGTCGCCCGGCGTTCCCAAGTTCAACATGGTGGGCCTGCCCGACACCGCAGTCCAGGAGGCCAAGGAGCGGGTTCGAGCCGCGCTCCGCAACAGCGGTTGCGAGTTCCCCATGCGCCGCATCACCGTCAACCTGGCCCCGGCAGACCTGAAGAAAGAAGGGCCGGCCTACGACCTGCCCATCGCCATCGGCATCCTGCTCAGTTCCGGGCAACTGGAATCCGCGCCCGCCGGGGCCGTGTTCCTGGGCGAACTGTCGCTGGACGGCAGCCTGCGCCATACAAATGGGGTCCTGGCCATGGTTTCCGTGGCCCGGGACCAAGGCTATGACTCGGTTTTCGTGCCAGCAATGGACGCCGAAGAAGCCTCTCTGGTGGAAGACATCACGGTCTACCCCGCGGCCACGCTGGACTCGGTGGTACAGCACCTGCGGGGCGAGAGCCTGCTCAAGCCCCTTCGCGGCGACGGGTGGACCAACTGTGCTGCTCTGCCGCCGCTCTCCGACCCGATGGACCTGGCCCACATTCGCGGGCAGGACCACGCCAAGCGCGCGCTGGAAGTAGCCGCCGCTGGTTTTCACAACCTGCTCTTCAGCGGGCCTCCCGGCAGCGGGAAGACTTTGCTGGCCCGATGCCTGCCGTCCATTCTGCCGAGAATGGCCCCGCAGGAAGCGCTGGAAGTAACGAAGATATACAGTGTCAACGGCGCGTTGCAGAGCGAAAACCCGCTGATGATGCAACGTCCCTTCCGCTCGCCCCACTACACAATATCCAACGCCGGGCTGGTGGGCGGAGGGCGCTCGCTGAGGCCCGGCGAAATCACCCTTAGCCACCGGGGAGTGCTGTTTCTCGACGAGCTGCCGGAGTTCAACCACTCGGCCCTTGAGTCGCTGCGCCAGCCGCTGGAGGACAAGGTAGTGACCATCAGCCGGGTGTCGGGCAGTGTCACCTATCCCGCCAGCTTCATGATGGTAGCGGCCATGAACCCTTGTCCTTGCGGATTTCACAGCCACCCGGTGAAAGAGTGTACCTGCAGCCCTTCCGCCGTAACCCGCTACCAGAAGAAAATCAGCGGTCCGCTGATGGACCGGGTGGACGTGTTCGTTGAGGTCCCTCCCGTAGAGTACGAAAAGCTGGTAGACGACAATCCTTCGGAAGAGTCCAGCCACCCTCGCCAACGAGTGGAACAAGCCCGCGAGGTACAGCGGGAGCGGTTCCAAGAAAACGGCTTTCTGTGCAACTCCGAGATGGGCCCCGCCCAAGTGTGGCAGCACTGCCAATTGGAAGACGGCGCAAGGAGTCTGCTCCAGACCGCCGCCCAGCGTCTTAGCCTGTCAGCCCGGGCCTTCCACCGGGTATTGAAGGTATCCCGCACCATTGCCGACCTCGACGGCTCCGACGTGATCAGCGTATCGCATCTGGCCGAGGCATTGCAGTATCGCGCGCGGGTGGCGACCGCATAGAGGATAGGTAGGCGGCAAGGCAACCAAGGGAACAAGGCAACCAAGGGAACATTGTTTACAGACTGACATTGCGGTTGCCTTCGCGGCCCTTGCCAGCATGTTACGAGGCTACTATGATATAGCGCATGGAAGAGAAACAGGTTAAATATCCGCTGGGTCGGCTCTCTCAGGTCGAAGCAGTGACCTTTGGGGAGCCGGGGCGGCGCACCTTCCGGTTGGATCTGCACTCAGGCTCAGCCTTCTGTTCTCTGTGGCTGGAAAAGGAGCAACTGTTCCAGCTTGGCGTATATTTGCGGGACTACGTGGCGAGCCTGTCCGCTGAGGAGAAGGCGCGGGAAAGCAACCCCCAGGAGCCCGGCTGGCCTGGCGGCGAAACCACCATTGACTTCAAGGCTGGGCAGATGTATCTCAGCCATGACAAGGAGACCAACTCCTTTTATATGCAGGCCCACGAGCGGGAGACCGGCGAAGAGCCGGAGCGGACCGTCCTCGAAGAGGCCGAGTCGGTCAGCTTCTGGATGACGATGACCCAAGCAAGTAATCTGGCCGAGGAATCCCTCCGCATCTGCGCCGCCGGGCGTCCGGCCTGCTTCCTGTGCGGTCAGCCCATCAATCCCGAAGGCCACGTTTGCCCGCGGGCCAACGGACACACAATCCTCGAAGCGGGCTAAACGACAGTAGCCAGCCTGTGCAGAGGACAGCGCCGTTTGACCTCAGACACCAAAGCCCAGGATGTGCTGCGTCGCGGCGAAATCCTGTCCTGCCAGTTGACCCGCCTGGGATCCAACTACACTTTTGTCGTCAAAGTCGGGCTGGACGGCGAGGAAACGTTGGGTATCTACAAGCCCCGGGACGGAGAGGCTCCGCTATGGGATTTTCCCAACGGCACCCTCTACAAGCGCGAGTATGCGGCCTACCTCCTGAGCGATATTCTCGGATGGGATCTGGTTCCTTTTACCATCATCCGCGACGGGCCTTACGGAATCGGATCGGTACAGCAGTTCATTGACCACGACCCCCGCGAGAACTACTACACTCTGGGCGGGGAGTACGCGGAGCAGTTGCGCGTCGTCTGCTGCTTCGATCTGGTGGCCAACAGCACCGACCGCAAACCCAACCACCTCATCACAGGCGGTGACGGCAAGCTGTGGAGCATTGACCACGGCCTTACCTTCCACTCAGACGTGAAGATTCGCACGGTAATCTGGGACTTCGGAGGAGAGCCGGTCCCCGACCCTCTGCTGGAATCGCTGACCGAATTTCAGGCCCGGCTCACCGGCCCAAAGAGAAGTATGCCCAAACGCCTGCTGGAGTTGCTGGAACTGCTGACGCCGCCCGAAGTGGAAGCTCTGAAAGGACGGCTGGATTGGGTGCTCACTGAGCGCGCCTACCCGGGGCTGTCGCGTCCCCGCCGACGGCGCGGCGGCTGACGCCAAGACATGGGACGCACATGGCCGTAGAAAGCATCAGCGCAGTAACCCTGATCGTCCAGGAAATGGACCGGGCGGTAGTGTTCTACCGCGATCATGTCGGTCTGGAACTGCTCTACGGCGGCGAGCAGGCCAGGTTCACCAGTTTCCGTGTGGGTAGCGGCTTCATCAATCTGACGCTGCGAGAAGAGAAACCGGCTTGGTGGGGACGGCTTGTATTCTACGTTGACGACGTGGATGCTCACTACCGGCGGCTGACCGGTTTCGGCTTGACTCCATCCACCACTCCCGCCGACGCGCCGTGGGGAGAGCGCTACTTCCACATAGACGACCCCGACGGCCACGAACTCAGCTTCGCCAAGCCGTTGCCTGGAGGACGGCCCTGACCTCACCCTACTTCCAGTCGGATAGGGGCCTTTTAGACATTGACCAAGAAGTTGATAACGTCCCCGTCCTTCACCGGGTAGGTCTTGCCCTCGGAGCGCAGTACCCCTTCCCTGCGCCCCTGCGCCACGCTGCCGCAGCGCACCAGGTCGTCGTAGTGGATGACCTCGGCGCGGATGAACCCTCGGGTGAAGTCGGTGTGTATCGTACCGGCGGCGGCGAGAGCAGGTATGCCGTCCGGCACCGGCCAGGCGCGAACTTCATCTTCGCCCACAGTCAGGAACGACACCAATCCTACGGTGTCGTAGCACACCCGCTTCACCCTCTCGACGGCAGACTCGGCTATGCCTAGGGCATCGCGGAACTCGTCCGCCTCTTCTTCGGACATCAACGCCAAGTCTTCCTCCAGCCCGGCGCAGAGTTGCACCTCGCCCAGCCCGGAGGTCATATCCGCCGGGAGCCCCAGCTCCGACACTACAGGAGCTTCGCCCGACTCGCCGGTATTGAAAGCAACGATGATGGACTTGTCGGTCAGCAACTGGTAGTCAGTCATCGCCGCGCGTTCTGAGGGAGACAATTCCTGCTGGCGCATCCGGGTGCCCAATTCCAATGCTTCCTTTGCTTTGTGAACTGCCTCGGATTGAGACTGGATAGCGGGGCGTTCAGCAGGCCGGGTTTTTTTCAGAGCATCCACAAAGCGGGCTTCGGCTCTTTCCAGTGTCTCCAGGTCGGCCAACGCCAACTCGTTCAGCATCTCGGAGAGGTCTCGCGCCGGGTCTGCGGCCCCCTGCAGGTCGTCTTCGAAATCCCGAACCACCAGCAGCAGCGAATCGGCCCCTTGCAGGATGTTGCGATGCCGCCCCGACAGCGCCTGATTACGCTGCGTTTTTTCTGCCAACGCGGGCGGCAGGTCCCAGAACTTGATCTCGGCGTAAACCACCTTGCGTGGGAGATACATCTGCTCCAGGGTATCAAGGCGAGGGTCAAATACCTTGACCACGCCCACCTGCACCGGTCCGGCGCTCCCAGAGTCAGTGGAGGCTCCATGTCCGCCGGTAAGAGCATTGAAAGTGGCTGTCTTGCCGCTCTGGGGAAGGCCAATGATAGCGATGTCCATTAAATTGTTCCTGTAGTATAAGAGTGTGGGTAATTCCACCGGGTTAGTCGTCTATGATAAAGCCCTGCTCTTCCAGCAATGCGCGATTGAAGCTGGACAAGGCAAAATCACGGCTAGTTATCTTTTCCAAAAATTCCTGTTCTTCCTCTGAGTTTTCGATAACCTCGCCCAAACGATGCCCGACGAATAAAATTCTCTCTTCACGCCGGGTTATGTGATGAGGCGCGTTGAGACTAAGGTCGTTTATCATCTGAGCAGCCCTGTTGGAGGCGTCTTCGGATAAGTCCGCTTTAGGGATTAGCTCGCTAGTCGATGTGTCGAAATCAAAGAAATGTTCCGGCCGCTCTGATTCAACACTAGCGCAAGGATCGATATAGCCCGAATCGGGCCACTTGTTTGATTTGCTCTGATTACAGTTATGGCACGCAAAGACCCAGTTAGTCCATTCGTAAACCAAATTAGGACACTTGCTAACTGGCCTGAAATGGTCTACTTCGCCTTTGTCCTGCTCTTCACAATAAGCGCACAATCCATAGAATGCGCGGCTCAAATCGCCGCGGAAATCCCGCCATCTAGTATCGGTCGGCCTGTTTCCGCTCCTGTCAGGGTAATACCGCACCCATCCTGGGGTGAATTGCAAGCGGATAGCTTCCAGCCAATTCGGCTCTTCTCCCCGGTCAACCCAGTGCATTGTTTATTCCGCCTCGCTGTTCCGCCTTCTAACCCTTGGACGTTTTCTTGCTGAGGAGCCTTCTTTTTCTGAGTAGACTTCCCTGAGAAATCGCAGGAAGGACTCCATCAGAGACGATGCGGGACCTCCCGGCAACAACTGTCCTATTCGCTCTCGTATCTGCTCAAGCTCAGCTTTCTCCGTCTCTGAGAGTGTCGTTTTGAGACTCAACTCTCCCATACGGTCAATCTCCGACGCCGTGGTTAAATCCATTGTATCCCGCACCCCAAGAACGCTCCGCAAAATCTGCTCCGCCGACCAGCCAGCCATGTCCCACCGGTTCCTAGAAACTGTGACCTTCCCGTCCTCATCTCTGTTGAGCAACTGCACTTGCCCCTCGCCCAGCCCAGTCAGCATCAGTGGCGAGTGGGTGGAGCAGAAGATTTGCAGGTTGGGGAAGTTGTTGGTCAACGCCGGGATGATCCGCCTCTGCCAGGAGGGGTGTAGATGAACGTCGATTTCGTCGATGATGAGGATACCCGATTCTTCCGCCAAGTTTTCGGGGTAGTCATAGTATTGAGCGTAGCTGAACAGGAAGTGGGCCAGCCACTGGAGGGTTGACTGCGTCCCTTGGCTCAATACGTTGAGCGGAAGATCCCCGTCGGGTGTCTTAAACTCCGGAAATAGTAGGCCGCGGTCATCTTCACCTATACGAAGGAACTCAAGGGAATAACCCTCAGTGATTTTCGATGCAATGCAGGCCACCTTTTTGAGAAGCCAATGTATTTGATGCTGCTTGCGGCGATAACCAGCATAATCTAGGTCAACCCATTTCTGAATCACTGACTCATCACTCACAAGGGCGGCATCAGTAGCCATAAGTCTGCGCCTTTTACGCAGCTCTGGGTCGTTAAACCCGCTGCCTTGGGGCAAATCTACAACGCTCAGATGATCAGTGGCGCTAGTCGAAGGGCCTTTCGAGCGGTAGTCAGTGCTTCGGCGCAGGGAAGGAACAAAAGTCGAAAAACCTATATTCGGCAGCGGCCCGACATATCCGGGCTGATCAATTAAGGCGGCCGGCAACACTCCGTTAAATTCATTGCCATCGTTGAGAGTGATTTGCCATTCGCTACCTGAACCTTTGATAAATTTGCTGGGGAACTCAAACGGGTATACCGACGCCTCTGCCAATGCCAGCAGAGCAGTGGATTTCCCAGAGTTATTCGGGCCGACAAACACGTTTACATGCTCATCGAACTCAAAGGTAATATCCTCGAACGGGCCAGCGTTGGTTATTCGGAAGGTCTTTATCGGCATTTGGCCTCCAATAGTGCCGTATCAGTACGACTGGAACAGCCGGCCCCATTCGGTCTTGAGGGCGTCCTCTATACGGCGGCGGCCCTTGGTCTTGAGCCAGTAGCCGTTGTGGTACAGGTTGGAGGCGAAGAATGCCCAGCCGACTATCGGACTGCGCAGCAGCATATTCTCCAGCGGCTTGAGCGGCCCCCAGTAGATGAGCTTCTGCCCCCGGCTGGCGAAGGTGTTTTCCACCCCGGAAAACTGCCAGTTGACGCCGCTGATGTCCTCGCCCCTTACGTCAATATCCGCGACTTCACCGCAGCCCAGCCCGCGCTCGTGGGCCAAACGTATGAACGGGATGCTCATGGGGTCGAAGCCCATCATCTTGGCCGCCACGGCGTCTATGGCCACCTGATCGGCGCTGGCCAGGATGCGGTTCTTGATGTGCCAGCGCATAGCGCGGGGGCCGGGTCCGTCACCGGCGAAGGTGCCATCCATCACCGCGAACAAGCCGGGATGTATCTCCTGCTGAATCGCCAGCAGGTCAACCAGCGTCTCGTGTATCACCGAGTGCGTCCAATGGCGCTTGCGGTGCAGCAACCCCCCGAAGGCGTTCTTCATCGCGCCGGTCATAGTGGTGAAGACGTGGGTTTTCATCGTGGGCAGTTGCACGATGTTGGCGCCTGGGAAACACTCAGGTATCTGGATACCTTCCGGGAAAATGTCGTCCAGCGCCAGCATTTCTGCGCGGGGTTTGTAGTCAATCCAGCGGTTCGGCGGGCTGTCCAAGTGGATTGACGGCAAACCGGCCCGGTCCTGCGCCGCCTTGTGCTTGTTGTTCTCTTCGCCCTCGTAGGAATCCACAACCACCGTGCCATTGTGGGCGGCTATCAGGTCGTTATGCCCCATCGCCTTCAATGCGTTGGCGACACCCTCAATCTGCCAAGGGGTGGAGGAACACCCGGGATACCAGTGCTGCCACGATATGTTGACCTTCAGCAGCGTAGGGTTTCCCGTGGGCAGGAACTGGACCGCGCCTGCCAGATCCATTGCGCGGGCGATGTCGGCCTGCACTGTTTCCGGCGTGGTGGCGACAACGGCAACCACCGGGGCCGTGGCGGTCCGCGCCGAGGGGTGGGCTGGAACCTGCTGAGTCTGCATCTGACCATCCTGAGCTTGTCTAAGGACTGAGCTTGTCTGAGGGTTCTTCCGGTAGAGAATCATCTGCCCGGAATAAGGGCGCACGGCTGTGCGCCCCATAGTCCATATAATAATAACCCAATCAACTCTGCCCGTTCAGCAAAAGCACCACGGCCGATACTGCCAGCCAAGCGATGATGCAAGCCATCAGCGGCAGGTCGCGCACCATCAACTGTTCCGGGGCTTCCGCCCGGTCGCTGGTGTTCAGCAGGTACAAATAGCGGAACAGTCCCAGCGTCACCAGCGGCAGGGTGAACAGCATGGCGTTGTTATCGGGCAGATTGTCGGCTTCTATCGTATAAAGAGTATAGCTTAGCAGAGCTGCCGTTGCCGAGATTGTCAGTAGTTGTGAGATGAAAGGCCCGGTATAGTGTCTCAGGGCCAGGCGTTGCTCCCCGGCGTCGTCGCCTGCCAGCCGGACTTCGGCATAGCGGCGGCCCAGCACGATAAACAGGGCTCCGGCCCCGGTGGTGGTGTAGAGCCACGGGGAAGGCTCAACTTCGATAGCCAGAGCCCCTGCCACGGCACGGATAACGTAGCCGCTGGCGACGGCAAAAACGTCCAGCAATGGCAGGTTCTTCCCTCCCAGCGAATACGCGACATTAATTACGATGTAAAGGAGACCCACCAGCCCCAGCAGTTGCCCCACGTACCAGTTGACTGCCAAGCCAGTCCCGGTCAGGGCGACCATCAGCGCGACGGCAACGGGAAGGCTGAGGCGGCCCGACGCGATGGGGCGGTGGCGCTTTTGCGGATGGCGCCGGTCGGCTTCCCGGTCCATCAGGTCGTTGAGCACGTAGATACCGCTGGCCATGCCGCAGAATCCTAGAAACACCAGCGCCAATCGCAACAGCAGGTCCGGAACAGCGCCCGCCGAGCCAACCGACCAAGCGATGTCCACAGCGAAGAGGAAAGGCAGGAACACCAGAACATTCTTCGTCCACTGCAAAGGGCGCATCAGGCGGAGTGCGTCAAACATCTTTCAGCCGACGGAATAGGCTTTCAGCCTGACGGAATGGGCCATCGGTCTAGCGGCGCGGCGCGCTTGCGGCCGGGTCCGGCCTGGACACGGCGGCGGCTCGCTCAATCGCCCGCAGTTCGCTATACCACGCCCCCAGGAACGACATACTGGTGTAGTAGAAGGTCGCCACTACCACCCCGCCCCATAGCAGGAACGGGTAGGCGAAATCTCCAACAATGGTAACGATAGTCGCTGCCACTATCGTGATTACTCCAACAATCCCGCCCAGCCACAGCCCGAAAACGAGAGCCTTGCGAACCGGAGTGCCCGGGTAGTCCCTGGCCGCGTTTACGCCGAAGTAGCCAGCGATGAACGGCCCAGCCGGAACACCAACGAAATGGACAACCGGAATCAGGGCCAGCAGCACTACTACTCCCAGCCCAATGAAAACACCTTTTATCATTACGTCAAATTAACCGTGACGTCAAATTAACCGTGCGAAGTATGACCAGCGCCGTTATTATATCTGAAAACCACCGCCTTTCCCGGTGCGTCCCAGGTCATTGTGGAGGTCTGATTTGGCTGACGAGGATTATTCTCCGTTCCTGAAGTTCGTCGGTGTGGAAGAAGGTCTGTCGGAAAACGGAGTCGGCAGCGTATCGCTGCCAGTCCAGCCGCACCACCTGCAGGCCGCCGGACAAGTGCATGGCGGGCTGATGGCTGTGCTGGTGGACACCGCCTTTTTCCGCGCTGTCCGCTCCACCTTGTTGCCGGGGCAACGCACCACCACCGTCGAGCTGAAGGTAAATTTCCTTGAGAGCGCGGACTCCGGCCGCCTTACCTCCACTGCCAAGATAATCAGCGACAGCGGCCGCCTGAAGGTGGCCGACATCGAGGTGGTGTCGGAAGACGGGCGGCTCATTGCCCAGGGCCTCGGCACATTCCTGGTAATCGGCGGGGAGCAGGCTTAAGAAACCAAGCTCCTCTTGAGAGACGGGGTTAGCGTGAAGTGAAATCCCTGGAATCAACTCTGCTTCTATCCCGTTTGGAACTGTCGCTGTTGTGGTGTATAATTGGGCCTGCTCAGGCCCCCAAGGAGCGACAAGATGAAAATCCCCATGCGCGTTGATTATGGGGTGCGGGCCCTAGTTGAACTGGCCTTGCATTACGGAGACGGCCCGGTTCAGACTGCCGAAATTGCGGCCAAGCAGGGCATACCTGTCGCTTATCTCGACCAGTTAATGGCCTCGCTGAACAAGTTCGGTTTCGTGGTCAGCCGCCGAGGGCCTCGAGGCGGCCACTCTCTCGCCATGCCCCCTGACGAAATCAACCTCAGCATGGTTATGTCCAAGCTCGACGCCAACAGTTCTCCCCTCGACTGCCTCGTCAACCCCCTTGACTGCGTGCTATCGGACTCCTGCGCCCAGCAGGAAGTCTGGAAGTCTGTCGAAGACGCCATCAGCGAAGTGCTGAGCAACATCACCCTCGCTAATCTCGCCGAGCGGCAGATCAGCCTCGCAGCCACCGCTTCCTGACTCCTCTTTTCTTCCTGCACCCCGGCCCGTCATTCCCGCGAAGCTCGTCCCCGTAAAAACGGGGAGCGGGAATCCATCTCATCTGACATCGGAAAGCCGTCTTTGCTGAATACGCCTGGATTCCCGCTTTCGCGGGAATGACGGAGTGTGCGGGAAAGAAGAGGGTGAAACTATTGGATTACGAATTGCGTAATTATCTGGCGTAAGTCAATACATCCAATGCCATCGTCCGCAGTTTGACAGCAAGATTTACACTCACTACAATTCCGGGCAGTACCTTTATCATCCCACCTCTATTTTTCCCTACGCAATCGGAGGAGAAGGGTCAATGCCTAAGTACGATATCATTATCAGAGGCGGCACCATAGTAGACGGGACACGCGCGCCCCGCTACATCAGCGACATCGCCATCAAGGACGGACGCATCGCCAAGATTGGCGGCCTGAACGGCGGCGACGCTGAGCGGGAAATCGACGCCAAAGGCTTGATAGTGGCCCCCGGCTTCGTTGACCTGCACACCCACTACGACGCCCAGATCTTCTGGGACCCCTACTGCACCCTGTCGGGCTGGCACGGCGTCACCTCCGTGGCCTTGGGCAACTGCGGATTCGGCTTCGCCCCCTCCCGGGTCGAAGACCAGGACCGCGCCATGCTCAGCATGACCCGCAACGAGGCCATACCCTACGATGCCATGAAAGAGGGTATGCCCTGGAACTGGGTAACCTTCCCCGACTTCATAGACAGCCTGGAGAACACCCCAAAGGGCATCAACTGCCTGACCTACGTGCCGCTGACCCCGCTGTATGCCTGGGTCATGGGCTGGGACGAGGCCAAGACCCGCCGCCCGACCGAGGCGGAGCTGCAGGAAATGGTCCGGCTGATCCACGAGGCCATGGACCACGGAGCTTGCGGCTGGTCGGCTCAGGTCCTCGGCGAGACCTCGGTACAGCGCGACTACGACGGCACCCCGATGATTACCGACCTGCTGTCAGAGCATGAAGTGCTCACCTTTGCGCAGGTGCTCCGCGACCGCGACGAGGGCTTCATCGAGCTGGCCTACCAGGAAACGGGCGAAGATGGCCGACCCCTGGGCGAAGAGACGCGCAACTTCTTCGAGCAGGTAGCCGAGGTTTCAGGACGCCCGGTGCTCTACCAGGCCGTCGCCCCCAACGCCGTTCACCCCGAGCAGCACCGCGAGCGCATCCGCTGGCTGGAGAGCTGCGCCGAGCGCGGCCTGCGCGTCTACGGCCAGGGCGCTACCCGCCGCGGCGGCTTCGAGCTGACCTTCGAGGACTGGAACCTCTTCGACGACACCCCGATGTGGCGCGAGGTCACTCTTGGGGACAAGGCCACCCGCAAGGCCAAGATGCAGGACCCGGCCATGCGCCAGGGTCTCAAGGACGAGTGGGACTCCGGCACCCGCCCCACCTTGGTGGTTCAAGGCTCAGTGGGCAGCCTCCAGGTGATGACCCGCAAGGTCAGGATTGATATCGGCGCTGAGTCCGACTTCACCCGGATGCCGGCCAAGGTCAATGTCGCCGGGTCCGACTACTTCCTGGTCAACACCCGCGACGGCTACAAGCTCCTCTCCGTGGTCTGCCCGCACCAGGGCGGCACCATCGGCGACGAGGGCGACGCCTTCGTCTGCGACACCCACGCCTACGAGTACGAGCACGACGGCGGGCGCTGCATCACCAACCCCGAACTGCGGATGAAGTCCTTCGTGGTCAACGTCGTTGACGGGCGCATGATTGCGCTGGCCCCCGACGAAACCGAGGCTTCCAGCCCGCAGGCCGGTCTGACGGTGCAGCAGATTGCCGACGATCAGGGCAAGCACGTCATTGACGCGCTGCTGGACATGGTGGTCGAAGACGATATGGCCACCGAGTTCTACGCCGACACCCAGGGCCGCGACCAAGCCCAGTACACCGCCGAGGTGCTGGACTCCAATCACATCGTGGCCGGCGTGTCCGACGGCGGCGCCCACGTCAAGTTCCTGACCGCAGGGATCTATCCGACGGATATGCTCACCTGGCTGGTGCGCGACGAGAAGGTCATCACGCTGGAGGACGCCCACTACAAGCTGTCCTTCCTGCCCGCCCACTTCGGCGGCTTCCAGGACCGCGGCGCGCTGCGCGAAGGCTCCCCGGCCGACGTGGTCATCTACGACCTTGAGAAGCTGGAAGTCCTGCCCAGTGAGGTGGCGGAAGACCTGCCCGGCGGCGAGTGGCGCCGCATCCAGAAGGCCAAAGGCTACCGCTACACCATGGTCAACGGCGAGGTGACGTTCGAGGACGGCGAACCCACCGGCGCCTACCCCGGCCGCCTACTCCGCAACGGCCGCGGGTAGACTTTCCCAAGTTCCCTCTCCATTTGGGGAGGGCGAGAACTCAGGCCCTGGGGATTGCCCCAGGGCCTTTTTCACGGTACAATTCGGTAAGTTAGAACAAATGAACATAATGCGAGGGGTGATATGCCTATCCTGGATTTCGAGGGCAAAGAAATCATCCACTCCTACCACTACTCCGTACCCCACCGGCCCCTGCTGCCCGACGAATCCCACTCGCTCAACCCTGCCGGAGCCGACGACAACCTCATCATCCACGGCGACAACCTCCACGCCCTCAAAGCCCTGCTGCCTCGCTATGCTGGCCGCGTCAAGTGCATCTACATAGACCCGCCCTACAACACCGGCAACGAAGGCTGGGCCTACAACGACAAGGTGAACAGCCCGCTGATGAAGGGGTGGCTGAACAAGACAGTTGGCACCGATGACTTGGACCGTCACGACAAGTGGCTCTGCATGATGTGGCCCCGCCTGCAACTGCTCCGCGAACTGCTGGCCGATGACGGCGTGATTTTCGTGTCCATTGATGACAATGAACAGCACCACTTACGAATGTTGATGGACGATATTTTTGGCGAGGAAGAATTTCTAGCAGAATTTGTATGGAAGAGTCGCCAGAATAGAGACAATCGCAATGTAACTGGCGCATCAATAGATCACGAGTACATTCTTTGCTACGGTGCGTCTATCCGCGGGGATGAAAGAAAAACTGGACTATATTCTAACCCAGACAATGATCCAAGAGGTAATTGGGCTAGTGGTAATATGGTGGGACTTGCAACGGAAGAAGCCCGTCCAAACTTGCACTTTGACCTTGTAGATCCTGAAACAGGAATCAATTACGGATGTCCTACTAGGGGTTGGAGATATGATCAAGATCGTATAGCAGAGTTAATTGCTGACAGCAGAATCCTTTGGCCAGAAAAGCCGGATGGACGGCCTAGGGTCAAAGTTTTTCTCGAAGAATTGAAAAACAAGTTTACCGGATTTTCTTCGATAGTTGGAGATGGAATTTTCACCAGGAACGGAACTCGAGAAATAGAGGAGATATTCGGTTCACGAGTTTTTGAATTCTCAAAGTCCTATGAACTCCTTAGTGAGCTAGTTCTTCAAGGCTGTCCTGACGATGGTATTATCCTCGATTCCTTCGCCGGTTCCGGCACTACGGCCCACGCCGTCCTCGCGCTGAACAAGAAAGACGGCGGCAACCGCAAGTTCATCTTGGTGGAGTGCGAGGATTACGCCGACAACATCACCGCCGAGCGCGTGCGTCGGGTCATTAATGGTGTCCCGGAGGCCCGCGACGCCGCCTTGCGTGAAAGGTTGGGCGGCTCCTTTACCTACTGCACGTTGGGGGAGCCTATTGACGTGGAAACTATGCTGTCGGAAGCTGCTCTGCCGGAGTTCGGCGCTTTGGCGGCATATCTGCTGTACACCGCTTCCGGCATATCCGCCGATGAGTCAAAGTTGCAGCGCCAAAACGCCGATGGTCTGTTTTATTCCACCAACGAAAGGGATTACTATCTTATCTACCAACCGAGCGGCGATTGGTTGCGTAGCAATGATGCGGTGCTGAACCGGGAGCGGGCCGAGCAAATCAGTGCGGCCAGCCGCGGGCAGGACAAGGACGCCATAGTTTATGCCGCCTGCAAATACATCAGCCAGCGTGCGCTGTCTAAACTGGGCATTCGGTTTATCCAACTCCCCTACGAAATTCACCAGCCAGTGTAGAGCGCCGGATATGGAACTGAAAGAATACCAATCTCGCACATTGGACGCCTTCGAGCGTTGGCTGAAAACGCTGGGGGAAGCAGAGCAGGACGCTCGCGAGGAAGTGGAGCGCCGCATCCAGCGGAACCGCCCGGTGCTTGACGAACATCGCAACTACCCCAAGCACGCTTGGGAGTTGCTGGCTGAGTCTGGGGAACTGCCCGCCAGCGCCAGGGAGTATGTGCCGCGGGAGGACGGAGCGGTCCGCCCCGTCCCTCATGTCTGCTTCAAAGTGCCTACAGGGGGCGGCAAAACCCTGCTGGCCGCCGTTGCCATAGAACGCCTCAAGCGTCCCCGCGGCCTCGTTCTGTGGGTAATGCCGACTCGCGCCATCTATGACCAGACAAAGGCGTCGCTGTGGAACAAGGCGCACCCCTATCGGCAGACCTTGGAGCGCGCCAGCGGCGGGCGCGTCAAACTGCTGGAAAAAGACGATAGCTTTTCCCCGGACGACGTGACCAACAGCCTGTGCGTTATGCTGCTGATGCTCCCGGCGGCCAACAAGCGAAGAAACCAAGAATTCTATCTGATGAACCGTAACGCCAGCCGCTACCGGGCCTTTTTCCCAGACCGGGACGACCAGTCAGCAAATGAAGCCCTGCTGGAAAAGCACCCCGACTTGGACTTGGACAAGGATACGGGGGAGATGATCCACAGCCTGCGTAACGTTCTGAAGATGCTGCGCCCGGTGGTAGTACTGGACGAAGCGCATAAGGCTTACGGGAAAAGCGGCAACAGCCAATACGCGCAGTCAATCAGCAGTTTCGACCCTTCTTTGGTCATCGAACTGTCCGCCACACCGAACTCCAATATCAGCAACATCCTGGTTGACATCGAAGGCACCGAACTGAAAGCCGAGCAGATGATTAAGTCCCCGGTACAGGTAACGCCCGTTCCTGCGGAAATTGACTGGAAAGATACCCTGCGCGAGGCCCACGCGGAGTTAGAGAGGCTTACCGACGAGGCGGAAGACCTTCATATGAACGAGGGCCGCTACATACGTCCGATAGCCGTTGTCCGTGCTGAGAGAACAGGCAAGACCCAGCGCGACGGTATAAGAGTGCATTCAGAAGATGTGCGCGACTGCCTGATTCAGGAATTGTCCGTTCCTTCCTATGCCATAAAGGTCAAGTCCAGCGAAACGGATGAGCTCGGACGGGAAGACCTGCTTTCCAGGAACTCCCAAGTCCGATGGATAATCACCAAAGACGCCCTCAAAGAGGGCTGGGATTGCTCCTTTGCCTATATGCTGGTGCTGCTGGACAAGACCCAGGCTCCCACGGCTATAACCCAACTAGTGGGTCGGGTAATGCGCCAACCGGAGGCTCGTCTTACCAATCGGGAACTTCTTGACCAATGTTATGTATATTGTTGGACAAACAAAGTCCAGCTCGCTGTACAGCAGGTCAAAAACGGACTGGAAAACGAAGGATTGACTGGCCTTGCAGATGATGTTGTCGGCAGGAAGGGCGCCAGTGATGTTCAACTGAGAGAGGTAAACCGGAAAGCTCAGTTTGCCGACACGGACATTTTCTTGCCCAAAGTTCTGCATAAAAGCGGCGATGATTGGCAAGAATTGGATTACGAGGAGCATATCCTGCCCGGCATAGATTGGGATTCGCTGCAACTGCCGGAATCTAATGTCCTCATTGCCGCAAAACAGGAACTGCATACCATCGCTTTAAATGTTGACGGATCGCAAACCATCAGTCACGGCCCACAGGAACTGCACGTTGATAAAACCGTCACGCTGTCCTATTTTACCCGGCAACTCGCCGAGATAGTGCCTAACCCTTGGCTGGTGTCCAGCATGGCAAAGCGTCTTGTCGAGCGAATGAACTCGGAGGGGTACTGCGACGAACAAGTGTATGACCGTCGCTCCATTCTAGCCAACAGTCTGCGCGACAGTATAATCAGCCAAGTCGAAAAAATGGCCGAGCAGGTTTTTCTGAAAAAGCGGGATGACGGCGTCATTCGCTTTGACGCAGAGCCAGTGGAATGCAACTACAGAATACCAAAACGCTATCAAATTTCGATAGCAGAACAGGATAAACCCTTGCAACAGCCCTACGGTGGAGACCCTATGGCCCGCAGCTTGTTCGACTGGATGCGGGAAAGTGAGTTCAATACTTTGGAGCAAGATTGCGCTTACTGTATGGACAGTAACGACACAATCAAATGGTGGCACCGGCTGACGCCTCGTCAAAGGGGCGAGTATTACTTGCGAGGCTGGTTGCCACAAAGGATTTTTCCTGATTTTATCGCAATGGCCGGGGACCCCAGCAGCAAGCCCCAACTGTTAGTGTTCGAGTCCAAAGGCCCTCACTTAAAAGGCAATGACGATACCAAATACAAGAAAAGAGTGCTGAAAATTCTGGAAGAAACTTTCAACGCTGGCAAGACCACTGTGCGGATGGGGCCAACGAAAGGCATATTCAGGCTTGTTTTTGACAAGTCGGAAATTGTAGCCGCGCTACAGCAAGGTTGAAGCAGGGCTATCGCATTTGGACAGCCCAGTGACATTTCCCTCTTGCCAAGTCCGTTGGCGTATCTCTAACCTGATCCTTGGAATGCCTTCTCAGACCCAACTCGATACCCTCTGCCATTCGCCGGCACCCGGCCGCCCGGAGCTTGCGAAAAGGGCGGAATGGCGCAAAATGGCAAGAAAAACAACATTTTCCAACCCGCCGCCCCCGCAAGACCAGGAATGATGGAGGCTCAGAATTCCAAATGCGATAGTCCTGGATAGCTTGCCCCACCCGTTGACACCCAACCCACCGCCGCGCTACACTCGCAGGCGTCAGATGAACCTGCCAAACAGCTTTTGCGATTGCGCTTGTACCTGTCCGCCCACATAGGGTGGCAGGCATTTGTGGCTTTCGCCCGGAACCTGCGCCCGCCCCGATGGGGCCGCCCCTTCGTAGGGCAGGAGCAGGTTTTTTGTTTGCCCGCCGGCCGTTCCGGCGCGGCCCACGTATACGGCAAACGCTCGCGCCAAATCATCGCCGCCCACGGTGCGGCCAGGAGGGACCGAAGTATGGTTCAAGCCACTGCCATGACCCCGGAACAGGTTAAACGCTACAGCCGCCACATCATCATGGGCGACGTCGGCTCCAAGGGCCAGCGGGCCCTGATGCAAGCCAAGGCCCTCATCATCGGCGCAGGCGGCCTCGGCTCCCCCAGCGCCATCTACCTGTCGCTGGCCGGCGTCGGCACCGTCGGCATCGTGGACTTGGACGTGGTCGACCTCTCCAACCTCCAGCGCCAGGTGCTGCACCACACCACCGACGTTGGCCGTCCCAAGGTCCAGTCGGCCTATGACAACATCAAGTCCTACAACCCCGACGTGAACGTCGTCCTGCACGAGACTTGGCTGAATTCCGAAAACGCCATGGACATCATTAGCCAGTACGACCTGGTGGTGAATGGGGCCGACAACTTCGCCACCCGTTACCTGGTCAACGACGCCTGCTACCTGCTGGGCAAGCCGCTGGTGGACGGCAGCATCCTGACCTTCGACGGCCAGGCTACGGTGTTCATCCCCGGCGAAGGCTGCTACCGCTGTCTGTTCCCGTCGCCGCCTCCTCCCGGAATGGTGCCCAACTGCGCCGAGGCCGGCGTGCTTGGTTCGATGACCGGGCTGGTGGGCAGCATACAGGCCACCGAGGCTCTCAAGCACTTCCTGGGCATCGGGCAGTCGCTGGTTTCCCGCCTGCTCATCGTGGACGCGCTGGACATGAGCTTCCGCGAGGTGCGCCTCAAGCGGAATCCCAAGTGCCCGCTGTGCGGCGACAACCCCACGGTTACCGAGCTGATAGACTACGAGGTCTTCTGCGGTGTGGCAGCGCCCCACGAGGAACCCGCCACCGTCGGCGCTCACTAGCCGAATCCCAACCGCTCAGGGCGAATATCTCAACGCAGAGGACGCGGAGAGTAACGCAGAGGGCGCAGAGTATCAAGGCATTCTCTGCGGAGCCTCTGCGTTGAAAAACTGCAACAGGTCATAGATGGCTGCGAAGCTGACTTACAAAGGCATCCTGGACACCATCGGCAACACGCCGACTGTGGAATTGCAGAACCTTAGCCCCAAGCCGGACGTGCGAATCTTCGCCAAGCTGGAAGGGGCCAACCCCACCGGCAGCGTGAAGGACCGCATCGCCCTCAAGATGATTGAGCAGGCGGAGGCTGATGGCGAGCTCAGCGGCTCCCGCACCATCCTGGAGCCGACCAGCGGCAACACCGGCATATCTCTGGCGATGATTGGGCGCATGAAGGGCTACAAGGTCGCCGTGGTGATGCCGGAGAACGTCAGCGTCGAGCGGGTGCAGCTCCTGGAAGCCTATGGAGCGGAAATCATCTCCTCCGACGGCACGCGCGGCACTAACGGGTCCATTGAGGTGGCCCAGGACGTCATCGAGAAGCGCCCTCACGACTACATCATGATGTACCAGTACGGCAACAGCGGAAACCCGGGAGCGCACTACGAGACCACTGGACCGGAAATCATCGAGGCCATCCCGGACGTGGATATGTTCGTCGCCGGCCTCGGCACCGGGGGCACCTTGATGGGCGTGGCACGGCGGCTCAAAGAATACAATCCCGCCGTCAAGATAGTAGCAGTGGCCCCGGAGCCTGAGGATTTCATCTCTGGCCTCCGCAGCCTGGAGGACGGTTTCATCCCGCCTATTCTCGACATCAACCTGCTGGACTCTCGGATGCTGGTGGGCAGCCTGGAGGCTTTCCAGACCACCAAGCGGTTGCTGACCGAAGAAGGCATCTTCGCTGGCGTGTCCTCCGGCTCGGTGGTCTATGGGGCCATACGTCAGGCCGAGCGCATGGAGCGCGGCTCCATCGTCTGCCTGCTGGCCGATGGCGGCTGGAAGTACCTCAGCACTGCCCTGTGGACGCGGGACTACGAACAACTGCGCGAGGAGTCCCAGGGCAAGATCTGGTGGTAGCGTCTCCTGGTCCCATGCCTGAACAGGCGAGTGTGCTTATGGTATCCTAACGTTGCATGAGCGAATTACGCGAACGGCGGTGGCTGCGCAGCCACGCCATAGCTGCCCCTTTCGGCATATTCGCGGCAACGGTTCTGTTGGTAGTCCGGTCGGGTAAGTGGAACGGTTGGGAAGGCTTGGAACTGGCCTCCGGACTGGTTGACTTGGGCGCGGTGCTTTATGCCATGGTTGCCGTGCTGGTTGAGCGAGGTGTTGACATGGTGTTTTGGGCATTGGAGCGGAAGAAGCAACGGGAGCAGGAAAACAAGGCCAAGAATCAGGCCGATGTATTGGCCCAGTTGTTGGCCTATGTATCTCCTGAGTCCCAGCAGGAACTTGAAGAATGGGCGCGGGAAAAGGGCATCCCTATCGACAAAGCGCCGCCCCGTTAGCGCTCGGATATTCCTGAGCGCAATGAGCCAAGTCTCCCAACCCGTCCGTCCTTTACCAATCTGAGGGCGGACGATTAGTTTATATTCAGGACTATGGAGATAAATGATTTGCTAAACCGCCAGGCTTCCGCACCCCAGGGCCGCGTGGTTATGGTGCAGGGCACTGCCTCCCATGTAGGCAAGAGCGTACTGGTCACTGCTCTATGCCGCATCTTCCGGCAGGACGGGTATCGTGTCGCCCCTTTCAAGGCGCAGAATATGTCGAACAACTCCTTTGTGACAGCCAGCGGCGGAGAGCTTGGACGGGCGCAGGCAGTGCAGGCCGAAGCCTGCGGCGTGGAACCGCAGGTGGAGATGAACCCCATCCTGCTCAAGCCGGAGGCCGACCACACTTCCCAAGTGGTGTTGCTGGGCAAGCCTGCAGCCAAAGCGTCGGCTCGCTACTTCGCCACCGCCAAGCCCATGCTGTGGCAAAGCGTGGCCGACTCGCTGGACACCCTGCGGTCCCAGTACGACGTAGTGGTCATCGAGGGCGCAGGCAGCCCGGCGGAGATCAACCTCAAGCAGAACGAAATCGTCAATATGCGGGTGGCACTGTACTCAGGCGCACCCGTGCTGCTGGCTGGCGACATAGACCGTGGGGGCATATTCGCGTCGCTGGTGGGCACCATGGAAATCCTGGACCCCCAAGAGCGCGACGCTGTGGGAGCCTTCATCATCAACAAGTTCCGTGGCGACGTTTCCCTGCTGGAGCCGGGGCTGGTCTGGCTGGAGGAGCGAACCGGCAAACCTGTGCTGGGCGTGGTGCCCTACTATAAGGACATCGAAATCGCCGAGGAAGACTCGGTGTCGCTGGAGGAACGGCAGCAACTAAAGTCCCAGACCGGCTACGCGCTGGACATCGCGGTAATGGGCTTTCCTCACATTTCCAACTTCGATGACTTCGACCCCCTGAAACGCGAGCCCGGCGTGCGGCTGCGCTACGTGGAGAGCCGCGACAGCCTGGGCGAACCCGACCTGATTATTCTGCCCGGCACCAAGACCACCATGGCCGACCTGTGGTGGCTGCGGGAGCGCGGTTTCGCCGCCGAGATCCAACGGCAGGCCAACGCCGGCACACCGGTCATCGGCATCTGCGGCGGATACCAGATGATGGGGCGTCGTATCCTTGATCCCGACGGTGTGGAGTCGCCCGACCCGGAAGCCGAGGGGCTTAACCTGCTGCCGGTAGACACGGTTTTCGCGCCGGTAAAAGAGACTCACCGGGTGCGCGGCGCCGTCTCATCGGATTCCGGTTTACTCGCCCGGGCCGGAAACGCGGCGGTCGAGGGCTACGAGATTCACATGGGGTCATCTACTCCCACGGGGGCGGCGACCCGGCCTTTCCGCATCAGCCGCCCCGGACAACCTGCGGCGGATGATGGAGTCATTTCCGCTGATGGCAAAGCGCTGGGAACTTATGTCCACGGGCTATTCAACAGCCACGCCCTGCGCCGGGCGCTGCTGGAGCAGCTTGCTGTCTGGAAGGGCGTAGAGTTGCCCTCCTCCTCCGACACCGGCGGTCAGCTTTCCCGGGACGGAGAGTACGATAAGCTGGCAGAAACCGTCCGGAACAGCCTTGACATGGAACTGCTATACCGTCTCACCGGATTGGAATCGCCGGAAATCGAGTAATTGGGCGGTGCGTCCGGCCCCCTATCCTTCACCCGGTCCCTGCAGATGAGAGATTTAGCGAGGCCCGGAACGGTTGCCCCAACCCCGTAGCGGTGCTATAATTCCGCAAACATGGTTCCTCCTTTATGGAAGCGGGTTCGCCCCGCTTTCTTGTTGATGGAGACCTGCCATCTGCGTCCAGAATCGGAGTAGGGGCTGAACTATGAAAAGCGATTTTATGGTTGCGTTGAAACAGTTAGCGGCGGAGCGCCACCTGCCTATGGAGCAGGTGCTCGGCGCAATTGAGGTTGCGCTGGCTTCAGCGTTCAAGAAAGACAACCCGGCATCGGGCCAGAATATCACCGTCACGCTGAACCCCAATAGCGGGGAAGTAAGCGTCTATGCCTTGAAGACCGTCGTGGACTTGGTAGAAGACCCGGAACGGGAAATTACGGTGGCCGATGCCTCGAAGATAAAGAGGGGCGCCATTGTCGGTGATGAAATAGCCGCCGCCGAACCGTTGCCTCACAATGCCAGCCGTATCGCTGCCCAAACGGCGAAGCAGGTTGTACTGCAACGCCTGCGGGAAGCCGAACGGGAACTGCTTTTCCAGGAGTTCGCCCAGCACGAAGGCGACATTATGTCTGGTGTCGTCGAAACTTCGGATCCGGGACGAGCCATCACCCTTGACTTGGGGCGCGCGCAGGCTATCCTGTCCCAGGAAGAGCAGGTCAGCACCGAACGCTACCGCAAAGGTCAGCGCGTCAAGGTGTTCGTCCTCAGTGTCCGCAGCGCCCCCAAGGGGCCGGAAATCCTAGTCTCCCGCAGCCATCGAAATATGCTGCGGAGGTTGTTCGAGATTGAGGTGCCGGAGGTCTTCAACGGTGTGGTCGAGATCAAGGCCATCGCCCGCGAAGCCGGGTTCCGCAGCAAGGTGGCAGTGTCCGCCAATCAGCCGGGCATTGACCCCGTGGGTTCCTGCATAGGCATCCGGGGCAACCGCATACAGAGCATCGTCAACGAACTGCAAGGCGAGAAGATAGACATCGTTTCCTGGGATCCGGATCCTCGCTCCTTCATCGCCAACTCCCTGAGTCCGTCCGAGCCGGTGCAGGTGGAACTCCTGGAGGCGGAACAGACCGCCGTAGTAGTGGTCCCTGACCGGCAGTTGTCTCTGGCCATAGGCAAGGAAGGTCAGAACACCCGCCTGGCCGCCCGGCTGACCGGGTGGCGGCTGGACATCAAGGGCATGACCGAGTGGGAGGAAATTCGCGAAGCCAGGTTGCAGGCGGCAGCACAAGCCGCTGCCAAGGCTGCCGCCGAAGCTGTTGCGCTGGCCGAGGCCGCCGCTCTCGCAGATCTGGAGTCCGAGGAACAGGAAGCAGAGAAGGAAGCAGCCGTCGCGGAAGCAGTGGAAATCATCGAAGAGGCTGCCGCTGCGGAAGCAGTGTCCGAAGCGGCTGTTGCAGATGTTCAGGAAACCTCCGAAACGCCCGTAGTGGTCGAGGCGGAGGCCATCCTGGAAGTGGCGGTTGAAAATATAGACGAAGACAGTATCCTCGAGGCTCTTATCCGCGAGGAAGAGGATCAGGTACAACAGCAGGGCGAAGAAGTTGCCGCCGAGTCCTCCGACGGTTCGATGGGGCTCAGTGTCGAGGAGCTGGACGCCTTCACCATCAGCGAGATAGCCGTACTGGACTCGGACGACGAAGACGAAGACGAACTGGATGATAGTCCTCTGGAATTTAACGAGACGCCGGTGTTGACCCCTGATGCCGGTAAAATCCGGTTCGCTGAGGATATTGTCGAAGACATACGCGGCGGTGGCCGGCGGGGAGGCGGACGCGCTCGACGGGGAGGCGGCGGCGGGTCGCGGCGGCGTTAGACGCCGAACTCGCAACAAGGCGACGGGGAGAGGAAAACATTGCCAAGAAAGCGGCACATCCCGGAGCGGACTTGTGTTGCCTGCGGCGTCAAGAAGCCCAAGCACGAGTTGGTGCGGGTGGCCAGTTCTCCACAGGGGCAGGTTTCCGTGGATGGCAGCGGCAAGGCTCCGGGGCGGGGCGCTTATGTCTGTAGCGCCAACTGCTGGGATACCGCCCTGGGACGGGGCCGGTTGGCCCGCAGCTTGGGCAAGACCCTTTCCAAGAGCGATTTAGAGTCGCTACGGGCCAGTATTCCGGAAACGCTCCGGCACTCTGATAGTCGGCCGGTCTCATGATCTCGGCCCAGCGAGTTTGACCCGGTCTTTGGCAGGTGAGCGAATAGATGACTACCGATGCGGGAATTGCGGCGGTTGAAGAACAGACCAGGGGCCAAAGGTCCCGGAGGGAGCGCGGTGAGCGGCGCAGCGGGCAGCAGACCCGTCCGCTGGTCTTGCCTTCCACCATGACGGTCCAGTACCTTTCCGATGTGCTGAATCAGCACCACATCGACGTCATCAAGCAGTTGATGCGCAACGGCATCATGGCCAACGTGAACCAGGTCATTGACTACCAGGTAGCCACTTTGGTCACCACGGCCTTCGGTATTCGCACCAGCATGGCCCCGGAACCTGATGCCGCCGCTGTGAAGGGGTCGCTCTCCGCGGATGGAGACAACGAGGAAGACCTGGTGACCCGTCCGCCAGTGGTCGTTGTCATGGGACACGTAGACCACGGCAAGACTTCTCTCTTGGACTACATCAAGAACTCCCATGTAGCAGACCGCGAAATCGGCGGCATCACTCAACACATGGGGGCCTACCAAGTGGAGGCGGAAGGGAGGCCAATCACTTTCATTGACACTCCCGGCCACGCCGCCTTTACCGCCATTCGCGCCCGCGGGGCGCGTGTCACGGACATAGCCGTGCTGGTGGTAGCAGCAGACGACGGCATAATGCCTCAGACCGTCGAAGCCATCAACCACGCAAAGGCGGCCGAAGTCCCCATCGTGGTCGCCATCAACAAAATGGACCTGCCCGGCGCAGATCCTGAGCGAGTCAAACGCCAGCTCAGCGAAAACGAATTGCTGGTGGAGGACTGGGGGGGAGACATCATATCCGTTAATGTTTCCGCCCGCACCGGAGAGGGCATAGACGACCTGCTGGAAAACCTGCAACTGGTGGCCGAGATTTTCGAGCTGAAGGCCAACCCCGACAAGCAGGCGTCGGGCGTCATCATCGAAGCCAAGCTGGACCGAAAGCGCGGCTCTATCGCTACCGTGCTGGTTATAGACGGAACTCTGTCCGTGGGCGACTACATCGTGGCTGGGAATGCCTCCGGCCGGGTCCGCGCCTTGATTGATGACAAGGGGAAACCCATAGAAAGAGTCGTCCCGGGCACTCCGGCGGAGATAATGGGTTTTGGTTCTCTGCCTGAGGCTGGCGACCGCCTTATCGTGGCCAGCAGCGACCGCGAAGCCAAGACAATGATTGGCCGACGGGAACGCTCCAACAGGTCCACGCTGTCGCAAAGCCGCGCCCTCAGCCTGGAGGAAGTGGTCAACCGGGTGGAACTCGGAGACGTGAAGGAACTGAACCTGGTCCTCAAAGCCGATGTTCAAGGCAGCCTGGAGGCAATTCGCCAGTCGCTGGAGCGTCTGGCGGACGAAGACGCCAAGGTGCGGGTTCTGCATACCGGCGTCGGTGCGGTAACTGAATCCGACGTTCTGCTGGCCAGCGCTTCAGACGGGGTCATCATCAGCTTCTCCATAGGCACGGAACCCAGCGCCGAGCGACTGGCCGACCGTATGGGCGTGGAAATTCGCCCCTACAACATCATCTACCAGTTAATTGACGACATCGAGCTGGCGCTCCATGGAATGCTGGAGCCGGTTTACGCCGAAGTCGTAGTCGGGCGAGCCGAGATTCGGGAAATTTTCGGCGGGCGGCGCGGCACCCAGATCGCCGGTTGCCGTGTAACCGATGGGCGAATGGTCCGCAACGGCAATGTGCGTGTTACCCGCGAAGGCGAAAACATCACGCAAACCACCATCTCCAGCCTGCGGCACTTCCGGGACGAAGTGAACGAAATGAACGTCGGCACCGAGTGCGGAATCATCCTCCAGGGATTCAACGACTTCCAGACCGGCGATATACTGGAAGTCTATCGTCAGGAGCGGGCGCGGCGTTAATCTCCCGCCCATCCATCCTCTCCGGCAAGCCGCCGCAGACCTAATGCGGTCTCCGGTATCCCCTGTTGGAGGTGCGCAATGACCCGGCGCATTGACCGTGTTAACGAACTGTTGCGCTCCGAAATCAGCCATCTGATTGCGCGCCAGATCAAGGACCCTCGCGTGGCCGGCGTCATCAGCATCACCGAGGTCATCGCCTCCAGCGATCTCCGCAGCGCCAAGGTGTATCTTAGCGTTATGGGTTCCGAAGACGACCGGCAAGCCGCGTTGGAAGGCATACGCTCAGCGGCTTCCTTCCTCCGGCGGGAATTGCGAGGACGGGTGAATCTCCGCCACACTCCACATCTCACCTTCCAGCTCGACGAATCCATAGAGGAAGGCAACCGCGTGCTGCAACTTATGGATGGGCTGTCCCCAGAACAGTTTGCCGCCGAATACCTGGAGCGCACCGAACCCCGGCGAAGAATCCGCTCACCCCGGACCTACGGGAGCCAGTGATTTTGGCCAAGTCAGGAAAGAACAATAACCCGCCAGCGGTCAACGGATTCATAAACCTCTACAAGCCAGTGGGCATCACGTCCATGGAAGTCTTGCGGCGTGTAAAGCGCATCACCGGGCAGAGGCAGAAAGTGGGCCACGGCGGAACCATGGACCCCCTCGCCCGGGGCGTTCTGCCGGTATGTTTCGGACAGGCTACCAGGTTGATGGACTACGTGGTAGGAGGAACGAAGAGGTATGTGATGGACGTCAAGCTGGGCGAGTCCACCACTACCTACGACTCCGAAGGCGAAATCACAGCCACCCGAAGCGCTGACGGCATCACTCAAGGGGAGATAGAATCGGCTCTCGAAGCGTACATCGGCGTCGTAGACCAGGTGCCGCCAATGTACAGTGCGGTGAAGGTGGACGGCCAGCGGCTCTACAAGCTGGCCCGCGCCGGCATTGAAGTGGAGCGGGAGGCAAGGAGCGTGGAAATCCACGGCATTCGCCTGACCAGGCTGGATCTGCCCCACCTGACCCTGGACGTGGAATGCGGGCGCGGGGTCTATATGCGGTCGCTGGCTCATGACCTGGGAGAAGCCTTGGGCTGCGGTGGCCACGTCACCGACCTGGAACGCCGCAGTTGCAGCGGCTTTTCTTCGGAAAACGGCGTTACATTGGAGGAACTGGAATCCGAAGCTCATAGGGAACCTGACGGCTGGCACCGCTTTCTGCATCCGGTGGACTGGGTAGTGCGGGACATGAAAACAGTCACTGTAGGGGCCGCTGCTGAGAAGTTTCTGCGCAACGGGCAATCGGTCAGCTTGGGGCGCGCAGAACTCAGCGCCGGATACCTGGAGCAGTTCCGGGCCTACAATACTGCTGGCCAATTCTTGGCCCTGGTCCGCTTTGACCGCGCCGGCAACTCATGGAAACCCCTGAAAGTATTCAACACCAACACTCGCTCTCCATTGGCCCCAGCCGCTCCCTGATAGGCTTCTTTAACCCATGACAAGAATTATTCTCAAATGGAACCCGATTTTTCTTGACAATCAATCCCCGGATGTGTAGTTTGTTGCGGACTTTACAGCAATAATGGTTAGCAAATAATCAGAGTTGGTGGCAAAGCGGGCAAGAACTGCAAAACCATGCGATAACAAGGCCATTTGACTAAGGGGGTTCATCATGGAGGCTTATTGCCTGAAGTGCCGTGAGAAAAGGGAGATTAGCAACCCTGAGCAGGTGACCTTAAAAAATGGGCGGCCAGCCACCAAGGGGGACTGCCCAACTTGTGGTACCAAGGTATTCCGCATTGGCAAGTCGTAGCGGTCCTCGATTCACGACGGGAACTTTGTCATTGAGACCGTCAGTCCGACATTACTGCGGCAAACCCTAGCTTCTCCAGCAATTCCCGTGGATTATCCTGCAGCAGGGCGTGAACTTCGTCGTCATCGAGGCCAGCGCCCTTCGCTACTTTCTGGCACAGTTCCGGAGTCAGCAGGTCCTCCGGCGCGTGGGCATCGGAATCCAGCACCAGCGTAGCCCCGGCCTGCCGGGCTACCTTCACCACATGGCCGTTGGCGAAACTGTGCCCTCGCCGGGCCGACACCTCAAGACGCACGCCCCGCTCGGCAGCCAGCCGAGCCTCGTCGGGCGTTATCAAACCAGGGTGCGCCAGCACATCCACCCAAGGCGAACGGATAGCTGCCTCGTTTGTTCCCGGCTCCACTGGCTCCACTGGAGTCTCGCCATGCACTGCCACCAGCTTAGCGCCCATCTCCTTGGCTGTGCGGGCCACTAGGTCTATATCCTCCTTGGGCACATGCGTGATTTCCACGCCCGGCAGCGCCAGAATATCCCACCTTCTACTGGCGACTTCACAGTCCACCGCCAATGTTTTCACTACGTATTCCACATTGCCCAGACCCACATGGTCGGTCACTGCCATCGCCTTGTACCCGCGAACGTATGCCCGGCGAATAAGCTCAATGGGCGACAGCACTCCATCGCTTAGGAAGGTATGGGTGTGAAAATCGTACATCGTCCCCCCGTTATGGCCCGCGCCTGGAATTCCACATCAAGTATAGAATGAGGCCCCGGCCCGCACAAGCAAAAGAGAGAGCGTTAGCCGCAGGGCGATCGCATTTATGAGCTGAGGGCCTGCTAATCCATCATTCCTGCGAGGGCAGAAATGATGGATGACCTGAACTGAAGACGGTGTGCTGGATTGAAAAAGATTAACTTCGGTTAAACCGCGATTGCCTTGCCATTCACCGCGTTGACTTAAGGTTTCCGCAACCCCTAAAATTTCCAAACTCTACCGGTCGCAGTGAGGGATTTGCGCCAGTCTGAAGAATCGGTTCAGCCCAGCTATCCGGAAGCCGCCAACTGCCAGAATTGTGGGCGCGCGACCCGAGCTGGACGGACCTTCGTTTTCCGTCCGCCCGGAGCGGACCCGGCAGTCGCCGGAACCATAAAGTGCTCCCGGTGCGGCCCTCGTCACTGGCCAATGCTGCGGCGGTCGGCTGTCGTGGCAGTAGTAGTCGGCACCATCTTGACGTTGCTGAATCAGGGCGACGGCCTGTTTGCTGGCAACTGGAACAACGCCCTCTACTGGAAGGTACCGCTCACCTATTGCGTTCCTTTCCTGGTCGCGACCTACGGCGCACTGACTGCCGCCCGGCGCTAGTGTCCTCCGATAACCCCAGAGCGCACAGTCTGGCGAGTTCAGAAATAGTCGCCGTTCAGCCGTACTTGCGTAGCACTGTCACCACCTTGCCCCGCACTTCCACGTTTTCCGCTGGGCAGTAAATCGGCGTCATCGTGCTGTTCGCCGGCTGGAGCCTCACACGGTCGCCTTCCTGGTAAAACTTCTTGAGTGTTGCCTCTTCTTCCTGTTTCAGCCAGGCAACCACCATCTCGCCATTGGAGGCATCCTGCGCCGGCTTGATCACCACGACATCGCCGTCGTCAATCAGCGCATCCACCATCGAGGTGCCATTGACCGTTAGAGCAAAGAGCTTGCCGTGACGGCGCGGCAGGTCGGGAGATATTTCCACCGTGTCAAACTCTTCACTGGATGCCGCATCTTCTGATGAAAAGACCGGTATGGGCTGCCCTGCGGCGATGGAACCGACTATCTGCACCCTGGGGGCGTTAGACACGGGCTGCCCCTCATTGTCCAACAGCTCAATTCCCCTGGCGACCTCCTTCCGGCGGTTGATGTAACCGGCTTCCTCCAGTTGCTTGAGGTTGTAGTCCACAACGGAAGTGGAACTTATCTCGCAAGCCTGCTGGATGTCGCGCACCGTGGGCGGAATGCCGTTTTCCGAATAGAACTCTTGGAGAAACTCCAGGATGCGACGCCGGCGTGCTGGCATTTTTCTTTTGCTGACCATACTTCCCCCTAGTTTGACACAAACCTTTGTTCTATTGAAGGCTACCAAAGGCTGAGCGCGGTGTCAACATCGCCGTGTCAGTAGATAGCGCTCCGAATTAGGTGGGCAGCCAATGGGACGCCGTTGGTCTTGAGATTTTCACCCTCACCCTGAACGCTTGGTGTGAATTGTAGAACCGTCATTGATGTTGATAAGGAAGGCGTCCATAGCCGACAGTTAGCTTCTAACCCGTCAAGAAAGAGGCTAATCAATGATGGATACGGACACCTTCCTACGGAACTCTATGAAGGCTTCCACTTGCTGCTTTCCGTCAATCCCCGAGGGGGCATCACCGGCTTCGGCCTTGCTCCGGCCAGCACTGGGGATCAGGCGCTGGCCGGGGATTTCTTCGCCTTCCGTCATACCCCGCACCCAGGCTGCCAACCCTGGGAGGGCCGGCCCTAGGCTGGTACGTGGCGGACAAGGGTTTCGAGAGCCGGGAGTTGCGCCAAAGGTGGCGGGACCGGTATGGAGCCCGGATAATCCATCCGCCCAAGCGCAACAGCCGTGCCTGCTGGCCCAAAGGATTGCGCCAGTGGCTGGCCGGGATACGCCAGATTGTGGAGACGGTCTTCAGCAGGCTCCATCACGACTTCGGACTGAAACGGGAACGCCCGCACCAACCGGAGGGATTTCAAACCGGACTGGCAGCCCGCGTCATCCTGCATAATTTCTGGATCAGGCTGAACCGGCAACTATGCCGCCCTCCCATGGCCTTTGCCGGGTTGGTAACACCACCTATTTCACACCAAGCGTTTAAGGGAGAGGGTATTGGGGGCACTGCTCCGTACCCCAATCATCTAAACCGGATCGCTATCGTGTCAGTGCGGGGAAAATGGCAGGCGATAAAGAAAGCCGCCCGAATTGCCGGGCGGCGGCGCAAGGCTAACCTTAAGGCGCTTTAGGCTTCGGGAGCGGCTCGGTCCAAGCTGGCCAGCTTGGCCATCATCCGCGACTTGCGGCGGGCGACGTTGTTCTTGTGCAGAATGCCCTTGCGTACAGCCCGGTCGAGGATGCGAACGGCGCTCATCACCTCCGGGCGGGCAGTTTCTGAGTCTCCGGCGGCCAAGGAACGGTTCGCTCGGCCAACGATGGTCCGGGTTTCAGTCCTAGAGCTGCGGTTGCGCTGGGCGCGTTTCACTGCCTGGCGGCCTGCTTTCTTGGCGGGCAATGGGTCTACTCCTGATCAATTACACTTTTTCACTACTGAGAGCGACCAGTATTATAAACGATGGCGTGGCTAAAGCCAAACGGGGATAGAACGGATAGCGTTCCGATTCAGGCGGGCAGAATAGCCAAGTCATTCCGGAGTGTGCAGGGGGCAGGTTTGAAACCTGCCCCCTACGGATGGTCATATCGCTTAAACCGGAACGCTGACCCACAGAACAGTCCTCTCCCCCGGGGAGAAGGAATTTATCTTAAACGTCCAGGTTCTTTACGCTACGGGCGTGGGCCTGGATGTAGCTCTTGCGGGGAGCGACCACTTCGCCCATGAAGGTGGTGAATACATCGTCAGCCTCAACTTCGCTTTCGATTTTCACTTCCAGCATATGGCGGGTCTCCGGATTCATCGTTGTTTCCCACAACTGCTCCGGGTTCATTTCACCCAAGCCTTTGTATCGGGAAATAGTAGGATTGCGCTGCCCCGTATGCTTCGCCAGAATTACGTCCTTCTGCTCCTCGGTGTAGGCATAATCAATGCGCCGCCCGTTCTGAATCCGGTAGAGCGGCGGCTGGGCGATGTAGAGATAGCCGCTGTCAATCAGACCCCGCATCCTGCGGTAAATGAAGGTCAGGATCAGGGTGCGAATATGGGAGCCGTCCACATCGGCGTCGGTCATAATAATGACCTTGTGGTAACGCACCTTGTTGGGATCGAAATCCTCGCCCTCGCCTGCGCCCACGGCGGCCACCATCGCGCGAATTTCCTCGTGCGCCAGGATTTTGTCCGGCTGCTGGAGCACTCGCTCCACGTTCAGGATCTTCCCCTTGAGAGGCAGGATGGCTTGGAAATGACGGTCGCGGCCCATCTTGGCTGATCCGCCGGCGGACTCGCCCTCCACGATGTACAGTTCAGACCTAGCCGGGTCCCGCTCGGCGCAATCGGCCAGCTTGCCCGGCAAGGATGAGCCATCCAGCGCATTCTTGCGAATGACCAGATCACGGGCGCGCTTGGCTGCCTCCCGCGCCTTCTGCGAGGTGAGGCACTTATCCACCATCCGCTTGCCTTCGGTGGGGTTTTCCTCCAGGTAGCGGCTAAGACCCTCGCCCACCACCGACTCCACGATGCCACGCACTTCGGGATTGCCCAGCTTGTGCTTGGTCTGACCTTCGAACTGGGGCGCGGTCAGCTTCACGCTGATAGCCGCCGCCAGACCCTCACGCACGTCCTCGCCAAGCAGGTTGGCTTGATCATCCTTGATCTGTCCCTGCTTTCGGGCGAAGTCGTTGATAACGCGGGTCAGGGCGGACCGGAAGCCTGTCAAGTGAGTTCCGCCGTCCGGCGTCTTGATGCAGTTGGCGTAGGAATGCACCGATTCCGAGTAGCCGTCGTTATACTGCACCGCCACTTCCACGGCGGTTTCGTCTATGGACTTTTCGTAGTAGAAGGGGAGGGACTGGAGCACGCGACGGTTCCGGTTGTCGTTGCGCACCAAGTTCGGGATGCCGCTGTCGAAGAAGTAAGTTCGCTCGATGTCTCCGTTGCGCCGCTCGTAATGCCAGTAACTGGTGAAGCTGATTTCCAGCCCCTTGTTCAGGTAGGCAATGTCCTTGAAGTGGCGGGTAAGCTCGTCGAAGTCATAGTCAATTTCGTCGAAGATTTCCGGGTCGGGGCGGAAGAGAACCGTGGTACCGTGCTTCTCGCTCCCGGACTCCCGGAGCAGCTCCGTAGTGGGAAGCCCACGGGAATACTCTTGGGAATACAGCACACCGTCCCGGCGCACCTCGGCCCGCAGATATTCCGACAGTCCATTGACCACCGATGCCCCCACCCCGTGCAGCCCGCCGGTGACCTTGTATGCCCCGCCGCCAAACTTGCCCCCGGCGTGGAGCGTAGTCATCACCGTCTCCAGAGCGCTCTTGCCCGTGGCCTGGTGAATGTCAACGGGAATGCCCCGGCCATTGTCGGATATGGTGATGAGACCGTCGGTAGCTATGGTCAGTTCCACCCGGGTGCAGTACCCAGCCATCGCCTCGTCCACGGCGTTGTCCAGGATTTCAATCACCAGGTGTTGCAGACCGCTCAATCCAGTGCTGCCGATATACATTCCGGGACGGACTCGGACCGCTTCCAGTCCTTCCAGCACAGTGATGTCTTGGGCGGTGTAGGCCAGTGATGTATCGGACGCAGGGGGAATGGGCAAGGTCTGCTGCATGAAAACCACCAATCGGAAAGGCTGAGGCTATCAGAGACACAGGCCTGTCGCACACGCAGAGGACGCATGAAGAGGCGAGAAAATTACCTCCGCATTATAGCACATTAGTATCCAAAATTAGCTTTGATATCGGAGTGGTTTTCTGATTCATCCAAGTCTCCCGCAACGCCAGAGGGCGGACTTGAAGCCCGCCCTTGCGAATCCGGCCAGTATCGAAACCCATCCGGTTCTACTTCGGAAAGATGCGGCGATACACGCCCGGCGAGCCGCTGTCGTGGACCATGTAGGGGCGCACCTCGTTGGTCCAGACAGGCGTGACTGCAGTGCGCCAGTTCTCCCACCCTTCGCTCTCAGATACCTCCAGCGATTCCATTTCATGAACCGTAGCATACTTGGGCGACCCCATCACTGCCTCCCAGCGGCGGGCGCGAATGTATCCTGGTATGCTCAGGCACAGGGGCAGCCGCTCGTTGTTGTAGGCCTCGTTGAACTTGGCCTCCAACTCATCGGGAACCGACATCCGCCCCACCAGCAACACCGGCGACATTCCGGCTCCGGCGGTCTCCGCCGACACATCCTCCGGGTGTACGCGGCGGTACAGGTTGCGGATGTATTCGGTGCCGATCACGCTCGGAGACATTCGCTTCGACCACTCCGTCGGCTCCCGCAGCCACTTCTGCCACTCCTCGGAATGCCAGGCTTCATAGCTGGACAACTCATAGACCGCCAGGTACTTCGGGCCGCCCTGCACCGCCTCATACCGCGCGGCGCTGAGCACGCCGGGGATGGAGAGCCGCTCGGGGATGTGTTCTTCGTTATACCATCGGTTGTACTCTTCGTCATTCTCCGGGGCCACGTCACTGTATACCAGCAACAGGCCGTCGCCCTTCTTAACCGCCATAATCAACTCCTTTCAATCCCCTCTCCCTCTGGGAGAAGGTCAGGGCGAAGGCAAATCGCCCGGATAATACTGCCGTCCCGTAAGCAGGCTGTCTATCGCGTAACGCATGGCCTGGAACAGTGGTTCCGGCGGTGCCTGCAACGGGAACCAGCCGAATCCCTTGAAGGCATCCGGCTCCATCAATTGCGGCTCTTGGCTGGCTATGCCGCCCAAGAATTCCACATCAAGATAGTGGCGGCCATAGGCCACAATGTTGCTCGTGCACAGGTAGCGCAACTCGCCCACCTCGACGCAGAACTCTTCCATGGCCTCGCGCCGGGCGCATTCCTCCAGGGTCTCACCGAACTCCAGGTGCCCTCCGGCGGAACCCCAGGAGCCGCCGCCCAGTGCGCCCTTCCGCCGCGCCAGGAATACTTGGCCTTCCCGCACGAACACCACGCCTACGCCCACGAGGGG
>CBDDQX010000001.1:67500-1476532 GCA_965232885.1 Dehalococcoidia bacterium
GGTGGACACCGGCGACGACACTGCCGCCTGGCGGGTTGAAGGCCAAGCGGGGGCGGCGTCCCCGATAGAACTGTTCACCACCGACACCGTGGTGGAGGGAGTCCACTTTACCCGCGAGACGACGCCGTGGCGCGAACTCGGCTGGAAGGCCGTTGCCGCCAACGTCAGCGATGTGGCTTCCATGGGCGGGCTGCCGACCTACGCCCTCATAACCCTGGGCCTGCCGCCGGAAACCCTGGTGGCCGACATCGAAGAGATGTACCGGGGTATGCTGGAGCTGGGCGACGAGTTCGGCATGGGCATAATCGGCGGCGACATCGTGCGCTCGCCGGTGTTTTTCGTCACCACCGCTCTCACAGGCGCCACCCAGCGTCCGCCGCTGCTCCGCTCCAACGCGCAGCCCGGCGACGCGGTGGCGGTCAGCGGGTGGCTGGGCAGCTCGGCGGGCGGGCTGCGCCTGATGCTGGACCCTGAGCTTGCCGCAGGGCCGGAGGCGACAGGGGAAGCTCCCGATTTTCTGCGGAATGCTCACTGGCGGCCCGTACCGGCTGTCCGGCAAGGCCAATTGCTGTCCGAAGCCGGAATCACAACCGCAATGGACGTGAGCGACGGGCTGGTGGACGATCTGGGAAAGCTCTGTAATGCGTCCGGCGTTTCGGCCCGTGTGCAGGCATCAGCCGTGCCCGTACATCCGCTGCTGCGCAGACAGTTCCCCGAACACTCGCTGCCGCTGGCCTTGGGGGGAGGCGAGGACTATGTGCTGCTGTTCGCTGGCCCGCCGGATTTGGTGGAGCCGGTGGTCTCGCAGTTGGGAGAGGGCAGCGCGATCATCGGAGCTATTGTTCCGGCCCATGAATTGGGCGGCCCCGGCCGGGTCGTTGTAGTAGATGATTCAGGCCGCGATTTGTCATTGTCCGGCGGAGGGTGGGACCATTTCGGTTAATATCGTTATTCCAGCGAAACGCGGATATGACAGCGCGTGGCGCAAGCAGATTATTGAATAATGCAAGAACCAATGACTCGATCTATCCGGCTGCATACTTCCAGCCCTGAGCAGACCCAACGCCTCGGCTCTGTCATAGGAGAGCGCGCGCGGCCCGGCGACGTGTACCTGCTCAGCGGGCCGTTGGGGGCGGGCAAGACCTGCCTGACCCAAGGACTGGCTCGCGGTTTGGGCGTCGAGGGCTACGTTCGCAGCCCTACCTTCGTGCTGATGACCCGCCATCGCGGGCGCCTGACCCTGCACCACATTGACCTCTACCGCATTGGGGGAGCTGCCGAGGCTTGGGACCTGGGGCTGGACGAGCAGCTTTTCGACAGCGGAGTCTGCGTTATCGAGTGGGCTGAACGAGCCGAGGAATTGCTGCCGGAAGACGCGCTGTGGGTTGAATTCAGTTATGGCGAGTCGGGCGACGAACGCGAGATTGTAATGGACACCGAATCCGCCCGCTACGACGAACTGCTGGCAGAATTGGACTCCTTGTTCACAGCCGGTACTGACGCTTCCCTTCTTTCCGAGGGTGAAGGCCCCGAGGGTGAAGGCCAGAGGGAGAGGGAGGTTGGGTAATGCTTCTCGCCATTGACACGTCCACCAGGAGCGCATCGGTGGCCTTGGCCGACGGGCAGCGGGTTGTTGCGGGGCGTTCCTGGCATTCGCTGGTGAACCACACGACGGAACTGATGCCGGCAGTCTCGCAGCTGCTCGACAGCCGGGGCCTTAGCCCGCGCGATCTGGAAGCCGTGGCCGTCGCCCTGGGGCCGGGTGGGTTCAGCGCGCTGCGAACCGGTCTGAGCGCGGGCAAAGGGCTGGCTATGGCGGCCCACATCCCAATCATCGGAATAGGGAGTCTGGATCTGGAAGCATTTCCCTTCCGCGAATCGGGTATGCCGGTCTGCGCCCTGTTGGAAGCAGGTCGCGGAGAGGCCGCGTCGGCTGTCTTTTCACCCGATGGAATCCGGCTGCGAGAAGACGGCATAACTGGCCCCGATGAGCTGTTGGAGGAAATGGATTCCCGCCTGCGCGGGAATGACGAGGACGGCGGGAATGACGAGGGCGGAGAGACAGGCGGCTTGATTCTGTTCTGCGGCGAAGGTATGCCGCCGTGGGCGGAAAGCATCCGGGCCGCCCTGGGTGGACGGGCCGCGCTGTGCCATACGCCGCCGTCGGCCAGGGCCGGGTCGCTGGTCGCGCTGGCTTGGGAGCGCCTGGAGCGGGGTGATACCGACGATTTGGATGCCTTGCAGCCTCACTACCTGCGGATGCCCACTATCGGCGTTCCCAAGCGTCGCGACCGCCGGGTGCAAGCGTCGTCCCGCAGCCGTCGAGGAGAAGATGGGACTCCCCTGCCCCTTCGACAAGCTCAGGGCAGGCTCTAACCCTTCCCCGGAAGGAGAGGGGATTCGAAATGACTGCTGACGCGGCTCTGCTACTGGGATGCGGTTCGGTAGGGCAGGCCGTAGCCCGCATCCTGGGGCGCGATCGCGCTTTCGGGCGGGTTATCGTGGCTGATCGCTGCCTGGAGAGAGCGGTGGCGGCGGCGGAGCTGTGCAACGGAAAGGCTGACGCAATTCAGCTAGACTGTTCTGACGATGAGTCGCTGCCCAAGGTCTTGGACGACGTGGCGCTGGTGCTGAACACCGTCGAGCTGCCAACGGAGGATCTGATTCCGCTGATTCGCGGCGTGATGGAAGCCGGAGTTTCTTACACCGATTCCAATGACGACCCGGAATCGTTGCAAGCGGTGTTCGATTCGGAGTACCTGGCATCACTGGCGGGATACCGGGGCGTGAGCGCCATTCCAGGACTGGGCGCATCGCCCGGCCAGACCAACGCCTTGGCCAGCTACTTGGGCCAGCGCCTGAATCAGGTTGCCGAGATACGCTTTTACCAGGTGGACGACCTGGCCCTTCGCCTTCCGAAACAGTGGCGACGCCGCCTGGCTGCCTTCGGATCGCCCGCTCTGGTCTGGCGTGAGAGCGACTGGAGTCACGTGACACCGATGAGCGAATGGGAGGACGTTGCCTTCCCGTTGCCGTGGGGCAGCGCCAAGTGCTGTACGGTGGGACTTCAGCCGGTCACTCTCCCCTTGACCATGCCGTCTCTCGCCGGAGTGTCCAGCCGTCGCGGGTTTTTCGACCCTGCGGCGGAAGGGATAATGCGCGACTTGGTACGCTACGGATTTTCGGACGGGCAGCCAGTGGATACTCCGGTGGGAGCGCTTAGCCCGGCTGAATTCGCCGCAGCTTTCTTTTCCGGCCCTCGGTCGCCCTTCTTTGCCTTTGGCGAGCCGCCAGCTTTGCCCAGGCAGCCTGCTCTCCCCAGACAGATAGTAGTCCGAGGTCAGTTGTATGGCAGGACAACCCGCTTCACCATGACCTGGGTTTTTCCTGAAGAACAGGAATCCGACAACATTGCCGCGCCGCTGGCCGTGGGAGCGCGGATGCTGCTTACCCGCGAGCTGCCCTCGCCGGGCGTACATCCGCCGGAGTCCCTGGACCCGGCTCCCTTTCTTTGGGACATGGAGCGGCGGGGGGTAGAGATTCAGCTGAACAGGACCGTCGAAAAATAGGGATAGCCCTGCCGACGGCGACAGCCTTTCAGGTAGAGCAGGAAGATCGCTATGTATAGATTGGCGTTGATGATTATCGGTCTGGCGGTATGTCTTCTGCCATCCTTCATCGCCATATACCGGGACAAACGGAACAAGACAGCCATCATCATAGCCAATCTGGTGTTCGGGGCGCTTATCGCCAGTTGGGTGGGGCTTCGGGTGTGGGGGCTGCTGGGAGCGGGCCTGGCCGGGTGGGCCGTGGTGATGATCTGGAGTCTGTGGCCCAGCGGGAGCGGGGAAGGAAGCAGTTAGCCAGACTGCCCAGACCCGCAGGGAAATACACATTTACAGGTACAGGAAGGAAACGAATGGAGCAGACACTGGTGTTGGTAAAACCCGACGGCGTTCAGCGGGGACTCACTGGCGAGATTATCGGGAGGCTTGAGCGTCGCGGCCTGAAGCTGACGGCTATGAAACTGATGCAGGTGGACGAGGCGCTGGCCCATCGCCACTACGGCGAACACGTTGACCGGCCTTTCTTTGCCGGACTGGTCAGCTTTATAACCTCCGGCCCGGTGGTGGCGATGGCGTGGGAGGCCAACAACGCCGTGGAAATCGTCCGCAACACCATGGGCAGCACCAATCCGGCCAACGCCGCTCCAGGCACCATCCGCGGCGACCTAGGGGTGGATATTGGCCGCAACCTTATTCACGGTTCCGACAGCCCGGAATCTGCTCTGCGAGAGTTGGCGCTGTTCTTTGCGCCGGAGGAAATCCTGTCTTACTCCCGCAGCAACGACGGCTGGATTGTCGAGTAGAAAGGGCGAAAACATACAAAAGAATTCCCTCTTCCTTCGGGGAGAGGGCGGTTCCCACGGGACTACGATGACTTGGAAATCAGAGCACCCGCACCACTTGGGGAGCGCGGCGCCACAGACGTTCAAGGGCGTAGAACTCCCGCTCTTCCGGTGAGAAGACGTGGACAATAACGTCGCTGAAGTCCAGCAACACCCAGCCGGACGCAGGGGTTCCTTCGCGGTGGTGGCGGGCGATGCCAGCGTCCTTGAGGGTTTGGGTCAGATCCTCTTCCAGCGCCTCTATTTGCCGGGACGACTCAGCGGACATGATGACGAAGTAGTCGGCAAAGGGCACCAAATCACGCAAATCCAGCAACACGATGTCTTCGGCCAGCTTGTCCGAAGCCACATCCACGATAAACTGCGCTACTTCAAGGGGTTCCAGGGCAGTTCCTCCATGTGATGAACGGCGGTCCATTGGAGCGCGCCGCAGGATTGTGGGCGGTTTGGAGAAGGTTGTTCGGCGAGTATAGGACTGCCGCTCGCTATGGTCAATGACGCCGCTTCCAGGATTCTCACTCGCTGAGAATCTGGGCGGGAAACGTGAGGTAAGAAGAATGTGAGATACTATAATGTGGCTCTCCCAAACCCGTTTTGGAGATATTATGAACCTCAGTTTTCCCCGGCTGTCCATACTCGCCACGGTTGGCATGGCTCTGGCCGCGCTGCTGGTTCTTGCCTGCGGCTCGGACCCGACGCTAACTCCCACTCTTGAACCGACCGCCACGCCCCTGCCTACGCCCACAGCTACGCCTCACCCTACGGCTACACCGCCGCCGACAGCCATACCTGCTCCCACCGCTACACCCGAGCCGGAAGAAACGATGCCCTTACTCTCCTTACGCCCCGGCGAATCGTTCCTGCCGGACGGGGCCGCGCTCATCGTTGACTTCAGCCCTGCCGCCGTTCTCTCCTCGTCTTCGCCTTTGATTGCGATGCTTCTGGAAGCCAACGAAGTTCCGGAAGGCGGCATTGACAGCGCGGTGGAGAGTTTTAGAGAGGAAACGGGCATCGACCTTCACTCCGTAGCCCACGTCGAGATGTTTATGGATCTGAATACGCTGCTTGACGCCGGTATGGAAACGGATTTGGAGGCGGCGGAGTTCGATTTCGGGGCCGCCTTATACGGTGAATTCGACGAAGACGACATCCTCGCCAGCTTCGATAGCCCGGGTATGGCAGAGTATGAAGCAACCGATTACCGCGGATACGAGGTTTACCTGCTGTACGGCGAGTTTGGCGATGTTTCGTCCGTGGCGCTGGTCAGCCCCAATATCTTGCTGTTCGGTACTGAGTCCAGCGTCGAGGCGATGCTGGACGTGGCCGCCGGAGCTGCGCCGTCCGTATCGGGAGAACTCCGGCAAGCCCTGGATTCCTTGGGAGAGCGGCACCTGGGCTTCGCTATGGAGCTGCCGCCTGAGTTGCTAGAGGAGGCGATGGGAGCGGGCGGAGAGGACGCCATGCCCGATATGGGGCTGCTGGGCGCGTTGGATATGTCAGCCATGACGGCGCCAGTGACCGCCATGAAGATGCTGTTCAGCGACGACGCCCTGGAAATAGTAGCTGTCTCCTACTTCGACGACAGCGAAGCCGCCACCGCTTCCAAGGAGTACTCCGAGGGCATCGTAGCGATGCTCGGATTGATGTCCGCCGAATCCCCGGAGTTGCAGGAGTTGGCTTCTGGAATGAAGGTTACTCAGTCCGGGGCCGCCGTCACCTTCAATATGAGCATCACAAGCCAAGCGATAGAGCAGCTTTTCGACGGATTGGGGATAGGCATTCCGCCGCGCCAGAACTGACGGCCGCAGTATGGCCGACCCGCGCCGCACGGAGTTCACTCTGTACCGTTGGCTTCGGCATTTGAAAGGGGCAGGTTGGAAACTTTCCCCTTCGCCTTGTCGTCTCCCTGGCAGGCACGGGGCTGCTGGGTGGTAATTCGGCTTCGCTTCTGAGCCGTTGTTTGGAGCGTGGGGCAAGCGTAAGCCCTTGTATCCAGCAGATATTGTGATATATTACACAAATGAAGCCGCGCCCCGGCTGGGAAGGCTGTTGCCGCCCGGCCACTGCCCATTTCCCCGCTGCGGCTTACGTTGAAATCTCCATGGTGTAAGTTTCTGTGGCAGGGCATCGTTAGATATGGACCCGCTGAAAGAATTGGCTGGCAAGGGCCTGTATTCTCCGGAACAGGAACATGACAGTTGCGGCGTTGGCGTCGTTGCCGACATAAAGGGCCGCAAGTCTCACCGGATTATCGAAGAAGGACTCCAGGTGCTCATCAACCTGGGCCATCGCGGGGCAGCCGGGAGCGACCCGGAAACCGGCGACGGAGCCGGCGTCCTGCTGCAGATGCCCCTTGCTCTCTTTCGCCGGGAAAGCGAGCGCTTGGGGTTTCAGTTGCCGCCCGATGGCGAGTACGGGGTCGGCATGGTCTTCCTGCCTCCGCAGCCGGAGCCGGCGGAAAAGGCCCGTGCCCTGATCTCCAACGTTATCAACGAAGAAGGGTTGGAGTTGCTGGGCTGGCGCGATGTTCCGGTGAACCCGGACGAGATAGGGCGGGACGCTCGCCGCCGCAGTCCTCTCATCAGCCAGGTATTCGTTGGGGCAGGGCAGAGCGGCCATTCGACAGGCTCAGGAAATGCGGCCCAACTGGAACGCAAGCTCTACGTCGTCCGCAAGGCAATCGAACATTCCATGAAGGAATGCGGGCTTTCCGAAGAGGAAGCCGATTACTTTTACTTGTGCAGCCTTTCCTGCAATACCATCGTCTACAAGGGCCTGCTCATGGCCCACCAGATTTCCGGTTTCTACCTCGATTTGCAGGATGAGGAAATGGTCAGCGCCTTTGCGCTGGTGCATTCCCGGTTCAGCACAAACACCTTGGGCCACTGGCGCCTGGCCCACCCCTATCGCTACTTGGCCCACAACGGGGAGATAAACACCCTGCGAGGCAACCTCAACTGGATGCACGCCCGCGAGGCAATGTTTGAATCCCCACTGTTCGGCGACGATATGGGCAAGATTCCCCCCATTATGAACGTTGGGGACAGCGACACCGCCAGTTTCGACAACGCCCTGGAACTCCTGCTGATGACCGGCCGGGAACTGGACCACGCGATGCTCATGATGATCCCGGAGGCTTGGAAACAGCATGAGACGATGCCGCAGGAAAAGAAGGACTTCTACGAATATCACGCCGCGTTGATGGAGCCGTGGGACGGCCCGGCGATGATTGTATCCTCGGACGGACGCAACATCTGCGCCCTGCTGGACCGCAATGGCCTGCGCCCCTTCCGGTACCTGGTCACAACGGGCGACAAGCTGGTGATGGCCTCGGAGACGGGAGTCTTGGACGTTCCGCCCGCTGAGGTCAGATTCAAGGGCCGCCTCCAGCCCGGCCGGATGTTCATGGTCAGCCTGGAGCAGGGCAGGATCATCGGCGACGAGGAGTTGAAGCGAGACCTGTCGGCCCGGCAACCCTACGGCGAATGGCTGAAGGACAACAAGGTCAACATCGAGGACTTGCCCCAAGCCACGCCGGAACCGCCGATGCGCCCCGATGAACTGTTGCGCAACCAACAGGCTTTTGGGTACAGCGTGGAAGAGCTTCGTATGCTCACGACGCCGATGGCCGAGGCAGGTTACGAAGCCGTTGGCTCCATGGGCAACGATGCGCCCCTGGCGGTGCTTTCGGATCAGAACCAGTTGCTCTTCAACTACTTCAAGCAGTTGTTTGCCCAAGTGACCAACCCGCCCCTGGATGCTATACGGGAGGAAATGGTCACATCTCTGGATGCCTTCATCGGGAGCGAGCAAAACCTGTTTGAGGAAACTCCGCTCCACTGTCGGCAACTGATGTTGCGGTCTCCCATCATTGACAATGAAGATATGGCCCGCATCAAGGCGCTGGACCTGCCGGGTTTGCGGACTGCCGTATTAAGCTCGCTCTTCGATCCTGCCGTCGGCCTGGAGACGGCGCTTGAGGAATTGCGCCGACAATCTTCCCAAGCAGTGGAAGACGGATGCTCCGTGGTCGTACTGTCGGACCGCGGTGTCGGTCACGGGAAAGCGCCCATACCCAGCCTGCTGGCGGTAAGCGCCGTTCATCATCACCTGATACGGGAGGGCACCCGTACGCGCGTGGGGCTGGTCATTGAGACGGGCGAGGCGCGTGAGGTTCATCACTTCGCCCTGCTAATCGGCTACGGAGCCGGGGCCATCAACCCCTACTTGGCCTTGGAAACCGTTCAGACGATGAACGAGAGCGGCCTGCTCAACGGCCACTCGTCCGACTACGCTTGCAAGAATTTCATAAAGGCCAACGAGAAGGGCGTGCTCAAGGTGATGTCCAAAATGGGCATTTCCGCGGTACAGAGCTACCGGGGCGCTCAGATATTCGAAGCCGTAGGCCTGGATCAGGCTTTCGTAGACGAATACTTCACTTGGACGCCTTCCCGCGTTGGCGGCATAGCCCTTGATGCCGTGGAATACGAGACGCTCCAGCGCCACGAGGCGGCCTACGAGAGCGTGGACGTGCCAGCCAACCGTTCGCTGACCATGGGCGGCGCCTACCAGTGGCGGCGCGGAGGCGAGCACCACCAGTGGAACCCGGACACCATAGGCATCCTCCAGCACGCTGCCCGCAGCAATGACTGGAACACCTATAAGAAGTTCGCCCGAATCTCCAACGACCAGAGCCGCCGTATGGCCACCCTGCGCGGGCTGCTGGACTTCACCAGAGACCGCGAACCTATTCCTATCGAAAGAGTGGAACCGGCCTCGGAAATCGTCAAGCGGTTCGCCACCGGAGCCGCTTCCTTGGGGTCTATCAGCCGGGAAGCCCATGAAACCATGGCGATCGCCATGAACCGCATTGGCGCGCGCAGCAACACTGGCGAGGGCGGCGAAGACTACCGCCGGTATACGCCGGACAAGAGCGGCCCGTACCAAGGGGAGTCGCGCAGCAGCTCGATCAAGCAGGTGGCGTCGGGACGCTTCGGGGTCACCGCCAATTACCTGATCAACTCCACTGACCTGCAGATCAAGATGGCCCAAGGCTCCAAGCCGGGCGAAGGTGGACAGTTGCCGGGCCATAAGGTGGATGAGTATATCGGTTGGGTGCGGCGCACCACGCCAGGCGTGGAGTTGATATCGCCGCCCCCGCATCACGACATTTATTCCATCGAAGACTTGGCCCAACTGATACACGACCTCAAGAACATCAATCCGGATGCCAGGATTCATGTGAAGCTGGTGGCGGAAGTCGGTGTTGGCACAGTGGCTGCCGGTGTGGCCAAGGGACATGGCGACGTTGTGCTGATCAGCGGCCACGACGGCGGGACGGGCGCGTCTCCAGAATCTTCCATCAAGCACGCCGGGTTGCCTTGGGAGCTGGGTATCGCCGAAACCCAGCAGGTTTTGGTGGCAAATGGTCTCAGAAGCCGCATCGTAGTGCAGACAGACGGACAGTTGAAGACCGGACGGGACGCGGTGATAGCCGCCCTGCTGGGGGCTGAAGAGTTCGGTTTTGCCACTGCGGCATTGGTGGTCAGCGGTTGCATTATGCTGCGCAAGTGCCACCTCAACACCTGCTCCGTGGGTATCGCAACCCAGGACCCGGAGTTGCGGAAGCGCTTCACAGGGCAGCCGGAACACTTGGTGAGCTATTTCATGTTTGTCGCCGAGGAAATGCGGGAAATCATGGCTGAGATGGGTTTCCGCACCGTGGCGGAGATGGTCGGACGAGTGGATGCGCTGGACACCCGCGAAGCTGTCGAGCATTGGAAAGCCCAGGGTATGGATTTGTCCCGGCTGCTTTATCACCAGAAAGCCGTAAACCCTGGCGAGACGGTATATTGCTCGGAAGAGCAGGACCATGGGCTGGAGCTGGCTCTGGATCACAGGCTCATCGCCCTCGCTGAACCGGCTCTGGACAGCCAGACGCCCGTCAGCATGACCATGCCCATCAGCAACTCCAACAGGACCGTGGGCGCAATGCTCAGCGGCAAAATCGCCAAGGCATACGGTGAAGCCGGACTCCCGCCGGACACGGTGCGCATTAACTTCACCGGCTCGGCTGGACAGAGCTTCGGGGCCTTCCTGGCCCCCGGCGTCAGCATGACCCTGCAGGGCGACACCAACGACTACATGGGCAAAGGAATGTCGGGCGGTCGAATCGTAGTGAAGCCCCATCCCGACTCTACCTTCGCTCCGGAAGAAAATATAATCATTGGCAACGTGGCGATGTACGGCGCGACCGGAGGCCATGCCTTTATCAACGGAGTGGCCGGGGAGCGCTTCTGTGTCCGCAATAGCGGCGTCAGGGCGGTGGTCGAAGCCGTGGGAGATCACGGCTGCGAGTACATGACCGGCGGCGTGGTGGTGGTGCTGGGCGCCACCGGACGCAACTTCGCCGCGGGAATGAGCGGCGGCATCGCCTTTGTCTACGACCCCGACGGCGACTTCCACATTCGCTTCAACGCCGGTCTTGCCGACATGGAGCCGGTGGTGGAAGAGGAAGACATTGCAACGCTGAAGGGTCTCATCGAAGAACATCACAAGTACACCGGCAGCGCGCCTGCCCAACGTGTGCTGGCCGACTGGAATTCGGCCTTGTCGAAATTCAAGAAAATAATGCCTCGGGACTACCGCCGGGTACTGGAAGAGCGCAAGAATCGGGACCTGGCGGCCCGGGAACTGGAAGCCGTATCGCATGGGTAAACCCACCGGATTTATGGAATCCGGCCGACAGCCACCGGACCGTCGGCCGGTAGCCGAGCGCGTCAGAGACTACCGGGAACTCTACCAGCGTTGGCCGGAAGAGAAAGCCCGTGAGCAGGGAGCGCGGTGCATGGACTGCGCCGTTCCTTTCTGCCACACCGGTTGTCCACTGGGCAACGTGATTCCCGAATTCAACCATTTCGTGTACATGGGCGATTGGGAAAACGCGCTGCATACTCTGTTGTCCACCAACAATTTCCCGGAATTTACTGGCCGCATCTGCCCTGCTCCCTGCGAGGCGAGTTGCGTTCTGAGCATAAATTCCGATCCGGTCACCATTGAGTATGTCGAAAAGGAAATAGCTGACCGGGGCTACGAAAAGGGGTGGATACGCCCCCAGACCCCCGCCGTTCGCACTGGCAAGAGGGTGGCGGTAGTAGGATCCGGTCCGGCCGGGCTGGCAGCGGCCCAGCAGCTCAACCGCGCTGGTCATTGGGTGACGGTGTACGAGCGGGCTGAATACGTCGGCGGACTGCTGGCCTTGGGCATCCCCGACTTCAAGCTGGACAAGGAAGTGCTGCGTCGGCGCCTCTCCATAATGGAGGAAGAGGGAATCACTTTCGAGACCGGCGTCAACGTGGGAGTGGACCTCCCGACGGACCAGCTTCTCAACGACTTCGATGCCATCTGCTTGGCCTGCGGTTCCACCCAGCCCCGCGACCTTCCGGTGCCGGGCCGCGAGTTGAGCGGCGTCCATTTCGCCATGGAGTACCTTACTCAGCAGAACCGCCTCAACGCAGGTCAACAGGTGGATTCAGGAGAGCGGCTTACCGCCGAAGGCAAGCGGGTGGTTATCCTGGGAGGCGGCGACACGGGCGCAGATTGCCTGGGCACCGCTCACCGTCAGGGCGCGGAGCTGGTAAGCCAGTATGAGTTGCTGGCCGAACCTCCGGTGGATCGTACCGCCAGCAACCCGTGGCCCCAGTGGCCCCTGATTCTGCGTTCCTCGGCAGCCCACGAGGAAGGCGGAATACGAGACTACGGCGTCCTGACCAAGTCCTTCTCCGGCAACGACGGCAAGGTGGAGAAGCTGCACGCGGTGCGCGTGGAGTGGAGCCAGCCCGAGAACGGCGGACGCCAAGAGATGAGCGAGGTTCCCAACAGCGAGTTCGAGGTGGAAACCGACTTGGTGCTGCTGGCTATGGGGTTCCTGCACCCGGAGCACGAAGGGCTGCTGACTCAGTTGGGCGTGGATCTGGACCAGCGGGGCAATGTCAAGATTGGGGCCGACCGGATGTCCAGCGTTCCAGGAGTGTTTGCTGCCGGCGACACGGCGCGAGGCCAGTCTCTGGTGGTCTGGGCCATTGCGGAAGGACGAGAGACTGCCCGGTCAGTTGACCTGTTCCTGATGGGCGAGACCAACCTGCCCCGCTCTCTGCCGGAAGCGTTGTAAAAGCGGATTCCAGCCGACTCAGGCAGTCCCGGTTTCCGGTCATCGCAAAAGGAAGCGGCCCCACGTTCCGAGTTGGAAACGGGGGCCGCTCCTTTTTGCGTCCGCCAATGCTCCTGAACCTTTGCGGTTCAAGTCGCCTTCGATTCTCGCCATTCACCGGCGCCTCAGGGCAGGGGTAGTAGTTCAGTCTGATTCCGGTTTGATAAGTCAACGATTAACCACAATGTGAGGATTATCAGGGCTGACATCATGAAAATCCAGCCGGGAAATGAGAACAGCATGAAAACCAGGAATTCCCCGATGGCTGTGCCCGCCGCGACCCAGGCAAGGCCGCCATATACGGCAATCAGAAGCGCCAATGACCACGGCACTCTCGACTGAAAGCCTTCGCTCTGTGCTGGCGCTTTTCTTGGGCCAAGTGCTTCATTAAATCTGTTCACGGTGCTTCGGAAACCAAGCAAGCACAGCGCGAGGATTAGCAGAAGGGGCGCAACAATAAGCGCACTGGCTAGAGAGGGTTTGATACCGAGCCTCAATGCCCCGAAGAGCGTGGTCGCCACAATCCAGGAGAGGCTAAAGCAGAAGGCTGCCTGAGCTACCCACACCCACGAAACTTTCATCCGAAAACCCCCGCGGTGCTTCTGGACTTTCAGACTCTCGCTTGAATTGTCTAGAAGAATAAAATATATAGCATATACATATATTTGGTCAAAGCCTATTGACGTTTGATAGCGTTCCCGGTTAGGTGGTATCAGCGTCGGCAATCCTTCATTCTCGCGAAAGCAGGCTCGCGAAAGCAGGAATCCAAGTCCTGCCGCCATCCGGTTGTCCGACCTAAACGGGAACGCTACCCGGCGTTTCGGGTGCTTGCGGCCTCTATGTCCGTAGTCCCACCACCTGCTCTTCGACGCGGGGCCAGCGGACGTTTTCCAGGTATTCCTGCATACTCAGCACCTGCACCGCGTTGGTGGTGCCTGACACCCCGGTGAGGAAGCCGTGGACGATGGTTACGACGTCCTGGGCGGTGACAGCTCCCAGGTCCAGCGCCGATTGCAGCACCTGCCAGACCAGTTCAGCCACATCGGGCTGTATGGGGATGACGCCGGTAGGCTGGATGCCCCAACCCAAGCACAGCTTGCGAAGCACGGACGGGTCATGGGAAAAGGCCAGTATATCGTTGGCTGGACGGAAGCGGGCCAGTTCCAGGGCCGCCCGCCCAGTGCTGGTGAGCACAATGGGCTTGGAATCTAGGGTGCGAACCAGTCCCGCAGCCGCTGAGGTGATGGCCTGGGTACGGTCACAGGTTCCCATGTTCTTGTAGAAGGGATACATATCCTCTGACTCTGCCTCGTTGATGGTGGACACCGCAACCCGCAGCGCCTCCACCGGATACTGCCCCATGGCCGTTTCGTCCGACAGGAGGATGGCGTCGGTGCCCTCTAGGACAGCGTTGCTCACGTCGGAGATTTCGGCTCGCGTGGGTGTGGGCGAGATGACCATGCTGCGAAGCATCTGGGTGGCGATTACCGCCAGCTTGCCGGCGGCGTTGGCTTTGTCCACGATGAGTCTCTGCATTCGCGGCACCCGCTCCATGGGAATCTCCACCCCCAGGTCGCCGCGAGCCACCATCACTGAGTCCACTTCGGGCAGGATGGAGTCAATGTTTTCGATGCCCTCTCCCCGCTCCAGCTTCGCCATCACCAGAGCCTTGCTTCCGGCGGCATTGAGATGGCGGCGGGCATAATGGATGTCCTCGGCAGTGCGGACGAAGGAAACAGCCACCCAGTCCACTTGCTGCTCCACGCCGAAGAGCAGGTCGGCCTTATCCTTGTCCGTAAAGACCGGCTCATCAATGGGAACGCCCGGCAGGTTGACCCCCTTGTAGGAAGACACAACTCCCGAACTCAAGGCCCGGCAGTAGACACGGTCGGGTGCGGATTCCGTGACCTCGAGCTGCACGGTGCCGTCGGCGATGAACACGAAGTTGCCCACCTGAAGGTTGCGCAACACTCCGGGCTGCGGGAAGGGGAACTCTCCCTGCTCGCGGGATGACTCATCGGCGGTCATCACTACCTCGTCTCCCAGGTTGACCGTGCGCGCTTCCTCCAGGTATCCCAACCGCAGTTTGATGCCCCCCAAGTCCTGCAGGATTCCCACTGTGCGGTTGTGCTGCTTCGAAAGCCTCCGGATACGCTCTATGACTTGGGCGTGCTGCTCATGGGTGCCGTGGGAAAAATTGAGCCGGGCGCAGTCCATTCCGTCAGCGATGAGCCTGCTCAGGGTTTCTTCGTCGTTGGAGGATGGGCCGATGGTGACGATTATCTTGGTCTTGCGCATATTCGCTCGCCTCGGACTCTCAGGATAAGCGGATGAAACCAGCGGCTTCGCGGTCGCCGTCAATCTGTACCTAGCGTCGGCCAGTATCAGTATGAATCCATATCACGAAGTGTAATACATTATGTTGACGCAAAGGAACATTCTGTGATTGCTCTGTCGAGCAGATCCCGGCGGAAATCCCTGGATGGGTCTCGCTCATAAAGAGACACCGCTCCATACAAGGGCGGTGTCTTCATTTGCTCTACCTGTAGGCTTCGCGGCGGTGTTGTACGCGGAGCACAAATATAATGCTGTCACCGTCGTAGAATTCTACTCTCGCACGCCAATCGCCGACTCGGAGGCGCCACTCATTTCCGCGCCCTCTCAATTTTGTCAGATCGCCATGGCCAGTCTCAGCGAATCGGTGCAGTGCGGCAATAACACGTTCTCGCGTTTGGCTGTCCAGATTGTCTAGGTCGGCCAATGCCCTACGGGCAAATTCGATGTTTCGCCTCACGAGGAAATACCATACCGTCGCTGGACTTCTTCAAAAGAGACTGTGCGTCCTGCCCTAATGTCCTCTCGCGCCTCCTCGACTGCAAGGCGTTCTTCCTCGGTTTCCTCCTCGTCGTCTTCTGGGGCGGTCATGAGGCGCCAGAGCATCGGATCGTGCTGCTTGAGGTGGGCGAGCAACACCCAATAGGATACTTCCCACTCGCACTCCGGCAGGTGGTCAACCAGCTTGTGCAGGTCCTCTCTGCTAATCTCCATCGGCTGCTCGCCTCACTGTAAGGGCTAGTTGCGGCTGCGGGTGGCGTCGAAGGTGTCAGTGGCGGCCTTCAGGCCGGCGTAGCGGTTGGCTTGCAGTACCTCGATGCGTTCCGCCGCCCACTGATTGGAGGTTTCGATGCCGACGAGGGATCCCTGGAAGTGGGGCATTACATACCGGGCCAGCAGTTCGTAGCTGCGGTGCAGCTTGTCGCGGGGCGCCCAGTCCTCCACCCGGATCATGAACTTGCCGAAGCCGCCGCTGATTTCCTGCAACCGCTCGATGCCGGCGATGGCGTCGTCGGGGGTGCCGACAATCCACTGATTATGCTCGACCATGTAGTCCACGATTTGATCGCGGGGGACGTCGGGCACCGGGTTTCCGAGGGTGCGGCCAAAGTACTCGGTGACCACGCGGGCGCTGCCTTCGCGGATGTCTTCGAGAGCCTGCTTCTTGCTGTCGGCCAGGTGCATTCCCATGACGATGCCCCAGTCTTCGCGGTGCATCGTCTTGCCGTGTTCGGCTGCGGTCTCTTCGGCAATCTCCCACAGCTCCATCAGAGAGGTGCGGCGGATGGTGTCACGCGGCACGCTGAGGGACAGCACCGATGCGCCATGTTTCCCTGCGGTGGTGACGCCCGCGGGGGACTCCACGGAAGCCACGGCCACGGGGACGTGAGGGTACTGGTAGGGACGCAATTGGATGACTGCTTCGTTCAGTTCGAACCAGTCGCTCTTATAGTTGATAGGGTCGGTCTCGGTCATCAGACGCATGATGACTCCGAGAGACTCGTCCATCATGGCCCGCTGGTTTTCCGGTTTGATGCCGAGCATCAAAGCGTCGGATGCCAGCGCCCCGGGGCCAACGCCGAGGATGACCCGTCCGCGGGTGAGATGGTCCAACTGGACGAATCGGTTGGCCACCATGTAGGGGTGGTGATAGGGCAGGCTGACCACGCCGGAACCCAGCTTGATGTTGCGGGTGCGCTCGGCGGCGGTGGCCATGAACACCTCCGGTGAAGCGATGGTCTCCCATCCCGCGCTGTGGTGCTCGCCGATGTAGGCTTCGTCGAATCCCAGGGTGTCGAGCCACTGAATCAGTTCCAAGTCTCGCTCCAGCGCCAGGGTGGGATTCTCGCCCACGCGGTGGAACGGGGCCATAAAGACGCCAAATTTCATCCTGTATGGGACAGTCATCGCTCTTCCTCCCGATAGCTGCCAGTCGTTTAAGCTACAAATTCCAGCCCATTCTATCACGGCGCCACAGAGCAGCGCGAAAGACACACAGAGTCTCGGTAAACGTTGAGTTCGGTAAGCGATATGGCGGCTGATGCCTAAACATGGTATCTTTACCCCACAAAAATCGGCTCGGCAAAGCTAATCCGATTCAGAGAGGTTGCAAGATGCCACAGATCAAGCACATCGCCATCGCTACCAATGACGCGGAAAAGACCGCGAAGTTCTACTCCGAGGTATTCGGGCTGCGCCAGGTGGCCGCGCTGGACGGCGAGAACGCCAAGGGATTCATGCTCAGCGACGGCAATGTCAACATGGCTATTCTGGACTTCCAGAACGACTCCGTGGCAGGAGAGCGCGGCAAGGACTGGGAGGGCATCCACCACATCGGGTTCGAGGTTGAGAGCCTGGAGGAAATCGAGGAGAGGCTGGCCAGTGCCGGTTCCAGCGAGATGGCCTCGGTCAACCAAGCCCTGCACGCAGGCAACTCCGGCCCCCGCCACCAGAACGTGGAGACCAAGTACGAAGGCCCGAATGGCGAGATGATTGACGTTTCGCAGGTAGGCTGGGTCGGCACGCGAGGGCTGGACTAGGATTCACCGTACCAAATATCAAGCGCAAAGAGAGCGCCCGGCCAAAAATGGCCGGGCTTATTCTATGGGTGTCAGGCCGGATAATTGCCTAATGACTCCAACTGCACAAGCCATTCGTTGAAGCGTGGACACTCAGCGCGCAAAGTTTCCAAGCCGATAGACTCGGCTACCAAATAACCGTGGGCTGGTTTGTTGTAGCGTGGAATTATTTCTTGGATTCGTTTGCTGGGGGCGGTCTGAGGGTTATCGTTGATGTCTTCAGGGGTTGTGAAATGGGAACGAATCTGGTGCAACTGCCGAAGATTAGCACTAGACGCGAGCATAGTTTCAGAAAAAGCGTCTACTTGAGAGAACAATAGGCCTTCAAACTCATGACGCTGAACGTAGGGTATAACACGAGTGGCGCTCCATGAAGTATGTGTTCTACGGTTTATTTCCTCTAGTATGAGATTTTCTACCTCACTAGGACTTGAGTTTCCTTTGCCTCGAAATCCGTAAAAGTCTACCAAGCAACTGACGCAGTCGAAACTTCGAAGATAGTTCACCATATGGGAAGCAAGTCTGTCTACCCTTATATCCCCATCTAATGATCTGGGGTAAGCGTATACTCCCTTTGGTAGAAGGTAGTCAGCAAGGAGACGCTGGACGAATTCCCGTTCGGTTGGGCCCTCAACTACAATCGCTAGCCGGGTCAAGGGTGTTCTCCAAAGGCATTCTGTCGCCAGAGGTCGCCGGGTGTGAAGTTATCTTCCAGCCAAAGCTGGTATTCGTCAGCGTCCAGTCGGCGGCATTTGGTCTGGCCGTCCTTAAGGTCCAGCACGTAAATCTCATCAAGGCTAAATGAGTCAATCAGTAGCGGAGACTGGGTAGCCACTATGACCTGCTTTTCACTGCTAAGGGCCCTAATCATCCCACCAATTATGGCGACAGCAGCCGGATGCAAACCGAGTTCAGGTTCGTCCAAGAGAATAACATCAGGTAGCATTTCAGAAGGTAGATTGAGTAAGGTAACCAGCGCAAAGAACCGAAGGGATCCGTCAGACGTCAAGTGAGCTCCGAAAATCTTATCGCTCCACTTAGCTCTCCATCGCAACAGGACTTTGCCATAGTCCTCTTCCATAGCAAAGCGGTCAAACCCTGGAAGTATACGGCCAATTTGCCGACATATTAGCTCGTATCGCCGAATATCTTGTTGCTCCAGACGGTACAGCACTGCCGCCAAGTTTCCTCCGTTGCTACGTAGCCGATGGCCTTCAGACACCTGCCAGGTACTCTTAATAGCAGATGCATCCGAAGTATCATGGAATTGGTATACAGCGCAATTACGCAGCAAGTTGACAATGACTGAGGCGGTCGTTGAGTTCAAGTTTGTGTAGTAATAACCGCTGAGTTGCGAAGCCTCGATAATCTTCGCTTCCAAATGCCCGCTATCCAAGTATTGCCACGGGGCCTGGGTTGGGAATCCGTGTCTGCTGAATCGAAACGCTTCTTCGCTGAAGATGAAACGGTCTGGGTGAGCATAGGATAACTTGAAGCCGTATTCGTTTTTGCCGCTGGTGGTATTTATGGCGATTTCGGCTTCCATTCTAGGTGTTATGCGGTTGCCGCCGAAGAGTTGGTCGTCAGCGCCTCCTTGACGGGCTACGAACTCGCCGAGTTGCCGGGTTCTCAGCATCCAACTAAGCATTTCGAAGAAACGCATAATATTGGACTTACCGGAGCCGTTGGCTCCGATAAGTACGGTTGCCGGTGGCAGGCCAGAAATCTTAACGTCTGCCAGTGAGCGAAATCCGCGGACATGGACGGATTCAATCATTGATGCAGGCATTGCGATAGTCCTTTACCGGCACGAGGATAAGCCTTACTGCCACTTACATGAACAGGGCGTAGTGGCCGATGATGATTTCCTGTTGCATCTGGTCCCAGGATATTCGCTTTTCGGTGATCATGCGCTCCATAATTCCGCTGTCGCCGAGGAAGTGATCGTTCCAGAGGGTGTCCCCGAACTGCATGGCCTCCAGGTGAAGGGCAAAGCCGTTGAGGATCATGCCGTTGCGATTGGCCCGGTCAATGATGGACAGGCAGATGCCTTCGTCGTCGCCCTCGGCGCCGTCGGAAGGCTCGGCATACTCATACACCCGCATTTCAATGCCCTGGGATTCGGGAGCGTGGTTGACGAAGTAGACGCTGTCATCTTCGGTTGAGGGAGTTGAGCCTCCCAGCTTTTCCCACTGACAGTCTGCGCTTTGCAGGTAGCGATTCAGGTCTGCCGACTCCTTTTGGCTCATGAGGCGGGTCAGCCAGAATATCGCCCCGGCAAGCAGCAGGACGGCGGCAATAACCGCCAGTACGATTCCTAAAATCAGCATGGTATTGTCGCCGTCCTCCTAATCGGTCCAGCGTCGGGACCGGATTAATTTGCCCGAAAGGTTCGCTCTCACGCAGGCCGAAAGGCAAGTGAAGGGCGTTCCGGGTCCAAGTCTTCCAAGTCCAGCGCCAAGGCCATCCCGGTGCGGATTGACTGAGGGTTGGAGCCGTCCACGCCAGTGATACGGGCACTGATGCGCGGCCCTTCTTCCAGCGTCACGATGCCACTGCAATAGGGGTTGTTGCGTCCGTAGCCCTTCTGTCCCCAATAGTCGGGGACCACCGAGATGCAGGTGAACGTGCTGAGGGTGGCCCGGCCGCTGAAGGCGTGCCAGGCTACGTCGGCGCTGCGGCAGGCGGCGCACATAGGGCGGGCTTCCGGCGACAGTTGCCCACAGGCGTTGCAGCGGATGCCGGTTAGCTGGCCGTCCTCAACCAGCCGCTTGTAATAGTTGGCGGCGTTGAATTCGCTGGCCATGCCCACTACTCCATCCGCAGCACGTTGACGACGCAGGTGCCGCCGGTGCCACCGACGTTGTGAGTCAGGCCCACATCCAGCTTCGACTTCCTGGCCTGCCGCTCGCCCGCTTCGCCGCGGAGCTGGTGGTAGATTTCAACAACCTGGCCCACGCCGGAAGCGCCCACCGGGTGGCCCTTGGACTTGAGGCCGCCGGAGGTGTTGATAGGGCGGTCGCCGTCGAGGGCGGTGCGGCCTTCGTCAACGGCGCGGGGGCCTTCGCCGGGAGCGAAGAAGCCGAGGTCTTCGCTGGCGACGATCTCGGCGATGGTAAAGCAGTCGTGAACCTCCGCAACGTCCACATCGTCGGAGGTGATGCCGGCCATTTCGTAAGCCTGGCGGGAGGCTTCCTTGGCCGCCGAGAGAGAGGTCAGTTCATCGGCGTCGTGCAGCGGCTTGCCTGAAGCCTGGCCGAACCCCGCCAGGGCTACCGGGCGGTCGGTGAAGTTGTGAGCTATCTCCGTAGAGACCAGCAAGATGCAGGACGCGCCGTCGGTTATGGGAGCGCAGTCATAGAGGCGCAGGGGCCAGGCAATCCAGGGGTTGGCGGACTGGTCGTTGAGGAAGTCCATCTCGTCGCGGTATTCGGGGACGGGCTGACCGCGCTGCTCAGCGCGGGCCTTGCGACGCTCCATCATATCCTTGATGGTGACGTTGAACTGGGCCTTGGGGTTGAGAGCGCCGTTGTTGTGGTTCTTGATGCCGACCTTGAGCAAGTGGTCAAGGTTGGTTTCGTAGCGATCCATGTGGGCCTTGGCGATTGCGCCGAAGATGCCTGGGAAGGTCAGACCGGCGGGGACCTCGTAGATGCCGTCGGCGGCGGAGGCGAGGACGTCGGTTACGCCCTCGGTAGGCAGGTTGGTCATCTTCTCCATGCCGCCAACCAGAACGATGTCGTACATACCGCTGGCTATGGCCATGACGCCTTCGCGCAGGGCGCTGCCGCTGCTGGCGCAGGCGTTCTCGATGCGGGTGATGGGGATGGGAGTCATGCCCAGCCAGTCGGCGACGATGGGGGCGGTGTGGCCTTGGGTCTCGAACAGGTCGGACGAGTAGTTGCCAATGTAAGCGCACTCAATGTAGTCAATGTCGAAAGGCTTGTCCATGGTTTCCATCATATCCTGGAAAGCCTCGACGAAGAGGTCGCGGCTGTCCTTTTCGGGAAAGGCCCCGAACTGGGAAAGCCCGGCCCCCACGATGGCGACCTGACGCCCCAACTGACGCTTGCGTGTTGCCGTTGCCATGGTGCTGCTCCTTATCGGGATCAGGATTTGGTTTTAGATCAGGCCAGCATAAGTCGCCGGCCTTTAGGTTCTGGCACTGACCGCCCCAGCGATTCGGCAGTCTCTATCCAAAGACGGATGACTTCTTGTGCCATAGCGAGTGCGGCCTCTGGGGTATCGCCGTCAGCCATGCACCCTGGCAGCTCAGGCACTTCAACCAGATACGTGTTATCTATATCGCTCCACCACATGATTATTTCATACTTAAACATCAAGCCACTCCCAGCCTTTGTATTTTATAACGAGTTCCCTTATCTGCCGCACCTGCTGACGTTTAGCCTGACTGCCATCGGGTTGGATGTTGATAATCTCAACAATGTCATCGCGATAGAAGATGTGGTGGCTACCCCTGATTCTTTCATTGAATCCCATTCGCCGTAACAGGCCGCAGAGGGAACTGAATCTAATGTTGTTGTCGGATTGTCCCGAGAGGATGCGCCTCAGCAATCTTTCATAGTTCGGCATAAGGTCATTATCGTTGGCGTGTCGTGAAGCGTCAACCGGACTGGACGCCGCCGGAACCTTCGTCCACATACACCGTCTCGCCAACGCGCGAGACGGTGATTGCCTGATGATAGCTTCCGTTGGCAGTGCTACGCTTCGCTTCGTGAGTCGTTGCCTGCCAATCTACGCTGTCCGGGCCACCTCGGAGGGTTTCGTTAAGAATGCGTCCGTGCATAGTCTCGCCGCCGGGTAGTCCGAGGAGGTGCAGGATGGTGGGCGCGAGGTCTATGTTGCCGGTGGGGGTGGACACGACGGACGACTGCTTGAAGTCAGGGCCTCTGGCGAAGAAGACGTTGCAGGTTTCATGGGGACTCATGGAGCCATGCTGTCCTTGTCCGGGGCTGAGGTTGGTGGAGTAGGCGTGACCAGCGAATTCGGCGGCGTTGGGGGTGGAATCCCATCGAAAGGACATGGCGAGGCTGGGAGCGCGAGGGCCTTCGAGGCCAATGAGACTGGCGGGGAGAGTCCCGGGGATGTCTCCGGCAGCCCCGGACGCTGCCAGCGCTCCACACCAGGGTTGGGCAGTCAACCACCCGGCCAGACGGGCAACCGTGTTTTCAGTGTCTGTTGGGGCGTAGAACAGGGCCGAGCCGCCGTTGGGGGCAACCGCAACACCGCCCGGCTCGTCCCCCGGCGGTAACCCGGCTTCACGCAGTCCAGCTTCTATGTCAATGACCTCAGATATGGTTGAGTAGCCGTGGTCTGATACGACCATGATATTGGTGTCAGGGAGCTGGCCTCGTTCGTCCAGCCACGCCAGCAGCCGCCCGAATTGTGTGTCGGCCTGGCCGATGGCGGCTACTGCTTCTGTCGAGCCAACGCCGTGGGCGTGCTGGGAAGAGTCGGGTTCAGAGAGCCATAGCAACGACACAGCGGGCTGTCGCTCGGCCAGGACATATTCAGTGAAGATGTCAACGGCGTGAGCCATCTTGGCGGAGGACGGCCCCCGGCGATCGGGCCACGGGCCGAATCTGCCGGTTATCTCGCTGTGTAGCGGGCGGGGCAGGCAGAAGTCGGGGTGTATGGTCGCGCCGCCGCCTTTCCGTCCTTCTGCAATTTGGGCGTTGGGGTTCTGGAGGTAGGCGTTGCCGGAGGTACCAGTGCCCACGGCAATGTATTCCTGTCCATGCCGGTGCAGGATGTCTCCGAGGGTGGGTTTCAGCAACACGGGATGCCGGGCGGCGATTTCCGTGAGAGTTGGCTCCAGGGCGCCGATGGCGCGGTGAGGATCGAATTCAGGGATGACCAGCATATTCCCGGTCAACCCGTGAGCGCCGGGGTGGTGGCCGGTAACAATGCTGGCGACGTTGGCGCGAGTGACAGTGGGAAAGACGGCGTGGTGATTTTCGCCGGTGATGCCCCCGGCGGCAAAACGGGCCAGGTTGGGCATCAGTCCCGGGGTGGCTTGGGCCGGTTGGAGACCGTCGAAGACCACTATGACTACGTTTGTCATCATCTACCGTTCACGTCCAAGATGGCGGCCTGGCACATTTCAGCCCCTTGCAGCACTTCGGGAATCAGGGCCGTCTCCCAAGTGGTGTGGAAGGAGCGGACGCCGATGCCAACGGGAAGGGCGGTTATGCCGCGCTCGATGAACACGTTGGCGTCGGAGCCGCCGCCGGAGGCTTCCAGGATTGGTGACAGGCCCAAAACGTCCAGCGCGCGGCCAATGGTCGCCACCGCTTCGTCCTGAGCTTCGACTCGGTATGCCTGGTAGGTGTTGCGGATTTCCAAGTCTATACGGGCGTCAGTGTAGCGGGCGGCGGCTTCGTTGAATACCTTGCGGAACTGCCCTTCCATCCAGGCCAGCTTGTCGTTGCTGCGGCTGCGGAACTCGCCGTCCAGGGAGGCCCGCTCCGGGATGATGTTGCGTTTCAGGCCTCCTTCCATCCAGCCGATGTTGGCAGTGGTCTCATGGTCTATCCGGCCCAGGGGCAGGCGGGTGAGGATGTCGGCGGTTACCAAGAGAGCCGACAGGCCGTTTTCCGGCTCCAGACCCGCGTGAGCGGCGCGGCCCACGATTTCGGCGGTGACGACGTTCTGGGACGGCGCGGATACCGTGATGCGGTTGGGCGGCCCCTCGCCGTCGAGCACGATGCCGGTCTTGGCCGTCAGCAGGCTGAAGTCCATGTGGTGGACGCCGACCAGTCCGCCCTCTTCGTGGCGGGAGAAGGCAACCTCTACGGCGCGGTGCGGGCGGTTCGACTCCGCGACGCCGGCCAGCGCTTCCAGCACGATGGCGACGCCGGCCTTGCAGTCGCCGCCGAGGATGGTGGAGCCATCGGAGCGCAGGGTGTCGCCGTCCAGTTGGGGCTTGATGCCCCGGCCCGGCTCCACGGTGTCGAGATGCGCCGACAGCAGCAGCGGCTCGCCCGCGCCCTCGAGGCGGGCGATGATGTTGTTGTAGGAGTCGTGCTCCACAGTCAAGCCCAGTGCGGACAGCCGGGCGCTGACCTCCCGGTCTATGGCGTCTTCCTCGCCGCTGGGGCTGTCTATCCTGATAAGGTCTATCAGTGTATCTACGAGACGTTGACGGTCCGGCATGGCGATTCTCCTCGACAAAAATCCTTCTAGGGTAAGGTTACTCGGTGCGGATGCGGGCGTATCCGAGTATGTCGATATTGTCTCCGATATAAGGCGTTCTGGTAGCGTCAGGGTATCCCCAGACAATGACCACGTAGTCCTGCGGGTTCTTGAGGCCCTGACGGAGGCGGAACTTGATAGTGAACGACCTATCTTCCAGCCCGTATTCGATGGCATTGGTGTCTCCTGGGTCGTCCAAAGTCCAGTACCGTTCGTCACTTACCGGGGGTAATATGATTCCAAGGAACTCGTATTCGTCGGCGAGAGACAGAGTGAAGTTTTGGTACGTATTTCCCTCTGTTGCGTCCCTAAGGGTTTCGTTAGACAACACTGCATCGCCCAGCAGCGTGCCACGGAAAGTGACGGAATCACCATCGTATGTCGGGTATTGATCCCATTGGATAAGGTCATGGCCCGTCCGGTCAACGCCTTCATCGAAGGGGCGGTTCTCAGGTGCGTTGAGCTTGCCCGACCAGTGCTTCTCCACCGTTTCGGCTTGGTTGTGGAACGCCTGACGTACCTCGGCGATGCCGGGTGTCTCATTGGCATCCTCTGCAATCTGAGACAGGCGGTAAAGCTCGTGGAGCCCTTTCCTGAATTCATCGTCTCCCAAACTTTCCAGCAGTTCTAGGAACAGTGACTGGCCAAGGTAGTAGTTGCAGTGGAATTGGTCAAAGTCTTCCTGCTTGTCAGGGTTTAGTCCTGTCAACGTTTGCAAATCATGGACCGTACAATTCTCGCGCGATGTTACCTCCAATAGCCCCGGACTTAACCCGGTTTCGGCGCCATACATATACTCGAAAGTACTGGCCACGCCTTCGTCAATCCAGTCTTCGTTGACCCTCCAGTAGTAGTGTGCGACTTCGTGAACCAAGCCTGATTGGAAATAGTGCCCATCAAACGTATCCCGGGGTTGCTCGTCCTCGGGATCGTAGCCGAACGCAAAGCCAAAGTTGGTGCCGACAAAGTTCTCGGTGAAAGCCTTTTCGTTCAGGACGGTTATTACGTGACTGACGGGAAGCGGGAGTTGCATCGTTCGCTCTGCGAACTCTATTGCACTCCTGACACCCTCCGCTGTCCAGGGCTGGGACTTGCTCCCGGTGCGGACGATGCTGATTTTCAGATCGGGAGTCAGTTCCGTTCCTCTCGACAGAGTTTCGATGTCGGCATAGCCGGGGTTCATCATCCGCGTGACTTCCTGTCGGTCGTTGAGGGTTCCCGCAGCAGCCACCAGTGTGGTCTGAGCGTCGGTGAATCCGCTTTGCCATGCCGGAGTGTCCATCAGCGCGGCCAGCAGGTCATCATGCGCCAGGCTGTGCATTCCCCATATTGCCAGCACGTCGTCGTATTCCAGGGTTGTCAGGAAGGGCATACCGATGACAGTGGCGGCGGCATCTTTGTCGTTGTAGGCAAGCCCGTGGAGCCATCGGATAGCGTTCTGTTCCGTATCCGTGATGCTGTCTTGGTACCAGGGCATAGCGATAATCGAGGCGGCTGCATCTTCGTTTTCATAAGCCAGCGCCTGAAGCCGGTAGATTGCGCCGTATTCAGTTTCCGAAATGTCGTCCTGTACCCATGCCAGGTTCAGACACGCTCTCAAATTTGAGATGTTGCCGACCCCTATGTAGAGCAGTTCGTCTATGGTTTTGGCTTCTCTTTCGGAAAGGCCATCCTGCGCCCAGGGAAATCCCTGTATCTGGCGGTAGAGGGCAGGATGTGCGCCTTCCAGCCAACGCATATTCTGCGTGTTGTGGGCCGTCAGCAGGGAAGCTAACGGCAGTGGAGTCAGGGTCGCCGCAGGCGTGGGGGAGAGCAGTACCGAGGAAGACTGGATGTCTATGCCGGAGAGTACCTCTGAGTCGCTGCATTGGTTGGTGTTACTGTCCAATACCGATGGACCCTCTACGACCAGAACCGGGTTCCGGTATTTCCGCAAGGCGTTGCCGTCTACTTTGACCGTTGCTTCAAAAGTTCCGTCGGCGCCTGTGCTCTGACTGGTAACTTCCGCGATTACAGGATCGGTCCAAAAGCGGCCTGCGGGTAGCATTGGGCTTATTGAGTCTATGTAGTGATATCCACTTTCGTCCAGTTCATAGAGGTGGAATTGGCTGCAATATCCCTCCTGCCAAGTCAGCCGCATGACCCCGGGCAAGGCTTTGCCTGAAAATCTCATGGTATCGTCGATTATTGTTGGGGGACTGTCCCACTGGATGGCGTCTGAGTGATAATGCCTGCTTGACTTGAACTTGTTGGGTATCTCGCCCTTTTCCACCAGGATCTGAGAATAAGATTCGCTCGGAAGGCAGAACCCATCCGCGCCTAGTGCTACGCGGCTTTCCACGGACAGGTAGAGGTCTTTGACATCCGACAGAGACTTGTCGTTAATTTTGGCGGTTGCGCTGAATTCGCCAGTGTCCGAATCAATCCAGCCATTGAAAATGATTACTTCCGTAACTTCGTCGTAATGCCAGCCGACAGGCAGGGGTTCTTCAATGCTGGCGGCCCAATTCTGTTGGTTTTTGCCTCGATACAATTGGAACTGCGAGCAGTAGGGATTATCTCCCAGCATGAATTCCTGAAGCAGCCCTGGTTGATTGGTTGTACCAGCAAAATGCAGGTAGCTGCCTTCCATAGTGGGCGGGAAGGTCCAAGTTACGGCATCGAGACTCGGTAAGTTTTCCGTTTGTATCGGGGTGGGTGTTGGCGCCTGCGTTGGCATAGGTGTACGAGTGGGCATGGGCGTCGCTGTCGGTTCCAATGTCGGCGTTAAGCTCGGTGCAGGCGTGTATGTCGGTGGAGATGTAGCAGGCGGTTGTCGAGTGGGGAGAAGGGGCTGGGTAGAGGTTGGTAAGGCTTCCTGTGCCGGTGTTGGCGCAAGGGTGGCCGGTAAGGCTGTTGGGACTGCCTGTGGAGCATCGCCACCGCAGGCGGACAGCATTGCAGCGAGGCTTATCAGAGATGCCAGGGCAAAGCCGATTCTGAGAATCATGTGCTTTTGCTGTCCTATTCGTACAACTGAGGTACGCCGTCGGCATCGTGTAAGGTGTGGCTGAGAGCTCAGTAGGCATCCTTGGCGAGGGATCGGCTGTTTTCTGCTCCGCTGAAGCGGTGGTTGTTTCCTGCTCCCGGTCTAGCTGCTGTCCGTTGTCTGCCCCGTGGCCGCCCCTGCCGTATGGTTTCTGCTCTGAACATGGCAGTTCCCTGAGACTATGCTCATCTTGCGGCAAGTTCCCCCCTTACTACGGCACATCCAGCTCCAGCTCTCTGACTTCCAGTCCTTCCAGCCTTGCGTGAGCCAAATGGTACTGCCCTTCCGCTCCGGCAAGGGCTACGTGGTTTTCCAAAAGCGCACGGACGTGGGCCAGCGCTTCATCGGGAGTTTCACCCTGCGCTGCCAGGCAGTTGCCCCGGGTAATCAAGTGGCAGGAAAAGTAGGGCATTACTGCGGTGTAGCCTCCGTCTTCGTCGGGGTAAACAACCACAGTTATCTTCTTCTTATCCAATATCGCAAGCTCCAGGATTTGGGCAAAGCAGTGGGGCGGACATGGACAGTCCGCCCCACTCGATTTCAATGACACCGGAGAGTTTAACACAGAGCGCCGGGTTGTCCACCAGTTCTACTGCGCAGTCCACCCGCCGTCCAGCACCAACTCGCTACCGGTCATGAAGGACGACTCGTCCGACGCCAGGAACAGCACTCCGTTCGCTATATCGTCCGCCGTCCCAATACGGCGGATCGGAGTTTCCGCGATGGCCTGCTCACGCGCTCCGGGCACCGAAAGCCTCAACTCCGTCATAGCCGTCTCAATAAATCCCGGATGCACAGAATTACACCGGATGCCCTCTGCTCCGTATTGCACGGCAGTTGACTTGGTTAGCAACCTGACCGACCCTTTGGAAGAAGCATAGGCCGCCGCCGCGCCATTGGCGGGAGCGAGTCCGACCATACCCGCGATGGAAGAAATGTTCACTATGGAACCACCGCCCGCCGCTCGCATGGCCGGGATGGCGGACTTGGTGCCGAGAAACACTCCCTTGCTGTTCACGTCCATGATCCGGTCCCAAATCTCCGTGGGGGTCTCGTCAATCTTCGGAGCGTCCAAGCCACCTGTTGATACGCTGCCGATTCCCGCATTGTTGACCAAGACGTCCAGCTTGCCGTATTCGGCAACGGCCCGCGACACTGCGCTGTCCCACTGCTCCGGCTCGGTCACATCCAGATGAACGTAGGTGGCCTGCCCGCCCAACTCGCGGATTTCCGCTTCCAGCTTCAGGCCCTCCTCGTCCAATATGTCGCCGATAACCACTGCCGCGCCTTCCCGGGCGAACAGCCTCGCCTCGGCCGCTCCTTGTCCTCGCGCGCCCCCGCTGATGAGAGCCACCTTGCCTTCAAGTCGCATTGCTAGTCCTCCGTCGTAACTGCCACAGCAACGTCTATGGTTGCCGCGTCTTTTTCCGAGTCATCTGTTTGGGGAGGGTCTGGAACCTCCACTTCTATCGCGCCAACAACCACGTGCTCCGAATAGGCGTGGTCCAGGTTGTAGTAGTCCCAGTCAGTTGGCTCCTTCAAACTAAGTTCCAGACATTCCTTCGCCATTGCGAAGGCGTGGCCAACGTCATCTCCCATGGTTGCCAGTTCTGGTATGGTGGGAATTATGACTGTGTAGCCACCTTGCTCGTCATCGTGAAGCAGAACCACCGTCACTTTCTTTTTGACCATCAGAGAATCTCCAATGCCTGGCGATGAAACTCGCTGGAGGTAAGACCCGCTTGCCTTATTATCCTGCTCAACGTGCCAGGAGGCACTTCCCGGCGGGACATTGGGACGGTAGCGGGATTACACCCGTCCGGCAATCGCAGTGTAACATGACTGCTTTCTTGACGAACTTGAACCCATCCCATTGATTCCAGCACCCGGATGACTTCCCTTGGCCGATAGCGGCGGGGCATAGGGCTATCTTACCCTCGCATCTCTGTTGCGCCGCTTGGCTCCTCGGCCAGCAATCCTTCCACATATCGCTGAGCTTCTTCACCGAATTTCCAATCCGAGCCGGGATTAACCGGAAACTCAATCTCTACTGTCCCCACTACTACGTCGTCAGAATATGAGTCAAGGGCCCACAAGTCGAACTTGTCAGGTTCGTAAAGGGCCAACTCCAGCGACTCTTTAGCCATCCGCAAAGCGTCCTCGACGGAATCGCCTTGAGTGGTGCAACCCGGGAACAGCGGCATATATGCAACGTAGCAATCATCGCTGGGGTACACTACTACGGTAATCTTCTTTGTCGCCATTACAGATATTCCTCCATCAACTCCCTGAGTTGCGAGCCGTTCATGCCGCATTGTCTGGCTACGGAATTGAAGGTTCCCGGATCCAGCATTGGGTCGGACACAGGAACCGAAACAGGATAACTGCCATCCTGCTTAGCAAATCTGACATGACTGCCTCGCTGCCGGACTATCTCCCATCCCAGCCGTCGCAGCAATCGAATGATTTCTCTTGGCCGATAGCGGCGAGGCATACTGCTATCTTACCGCCACAGCATTACCAGCCGATACCTCCGCCGCGAACCGCGTCAGCAACCCAGCCAGCCGCTTGGGCACCTCCACGTTGGGGCTGTGTCCGATGCCGTGAAACATATGCAGGTGGCGATTGGCCTCCGGCAACGCCAGGAATTCCGCCAGGATGTTGTCCACGCCCACCGTCGTATCTCGGTCGCCGCCCACCACCATCGTGGGCACCGCAATCTCGCCCAGCCGCTCGCGCAACCGCAGCGACCCCATGGACCGCCGCCCGCCGATGGCTCGCTCGATGGGGTTGCGCAGGATGATGGCGTTCACCTCGTCCACGAAGTCCTGCGTGATGTGCGGGGCCTGATAGCCCATATCGCCCCGGGTCAGTCCGCCCTCAGCGAAGGACGCCCGCAGTTCCCCCTCCCAGTTGTCCGCCAATGCCCGGCCCGCCAGAGGCGCGGAGTTCAGCAGCGCCAGCTCGCGCAGCATATCCTGGTGGTTCACGGCAAACTGTGTCACCGTCGCGCCGCCCATTGAATGTCCCACCAGTATGAAGTCGCTCAGACCCAGCTCCGACACTGCGTTGTACAGGTCGCTGGCGAAGTTCTGCACCGTATAGTCTTCCTCAGAACCAGTGTGGTCCGAGCCGCCTGCACCGCGGTTGTTGATTGCAATGATTCGGAATCTCCCCGACTCTGACAGCGCCTCTATGGTGTACTTCCACAGGATTGCCGACGACGCATACCCATGCACCAGTACCATGGTCTCAGGGCCGTTGCCCTCTTCGTAGTATTGCAACCGGACATCCCCGGCTTGCACAAACTTGCTCTCCATCGCGCCGACCTCTCTCAATATCGTATAAGCTCTCGCCATCTTATAAGCTCTCGCCGGTACTGCGAATTGCTCGCATTTGGAGTATCCTAGCACGAACCGGGCGCGAACCGGCACAAACAGAAATTACGTCGTGGATGACAAAGCATCCGCAAGGGGGTCTTATGCGACTGGAAGGCAAGGTAGCGATGGTAACCGGCGGCAGCAACGGCATGGGAGCCGAGGAATGCAGGCTGTTCGCCCGCGAGGGCGCGAAAGTTGCCATCGCCGACATCCGTGAGGAAGACGGCAAGCGGGTCGAGGCCGAGATCGCAGAGGCCGGCGGCGAAGCCATGTTCATCAACCTGAACGTGTCAGACGAGGATTCCTGGATTGCCGCAGTTGAGCAGGTTGTAGGGCGTTACGGCAAGCTCGACGTGCTGGTAAACAACGCTGGCATCAGCGGCAGCGGCGAGCGCGACTTCCGCAGCACCGACGCTTGGGACCGCCTGCTCGACATCAACGCCCGCGGCGTGTTCCTCGGCACCAAGCACGCTGTCACAGAGATGCAGAAGATAGGCGGCGGCTCCATCGTCAACATATCGTCAATTTCCGGCATCGTGGGCCAAGAGTCGGTTCACCCGGGCTACAACGCCTCCAAGGGTGCCGTCCGCCTGCTGACCAAGGCCACGGCGGTACAGCACGCCAAGGACGGTATCCGTATCAACTCGGTCCATCCGGGCATGATGCCCCCAATGCTTACCTCCTTCCAGAGGGGCGACGCCCGCAGGGATAGGCTGGTCAACGACGTTCCCATGGGCCGCGAAGGCGAAACCATCGAAGTCGCCAACGCCGTCCTGTTCCTCGCCTCCGACGAGGCATCCTACATCACCGGCGCAGAGCTGGTCGTGGACGGCGGTTTCACCGCCCGGTAGCCTAAACTCCCTCTCCCTTGAGGGAGAGGGTTGGGGTGAGGGTGAAATCCTGCATCTCAACAACTTTGCCAACACCGGGGATACACCCCCACTCTAACTCTCCCCCAGAAGGGGAAAGGACAATTCAGCGGAGGAAGCGATGGGATTCCGGGTCCTTTATCACTTGAACACCAGCAACATCAAGGGCATTCCCGAAGAAGCTAGGTGGGCCGAAAACATCGGCTACGACGGTCTCTGCACCGAGGAAACCGGGCACGACCCCCTGTTCCCCTTGGTGTTGGCCGCGACCACCACGTCGCGGGTGAGCCTGGAGCCCCGCGTCGCCATCGCCTTCCCCCGCTCGCCCATGGTCTTCGCCTATGCCGCCATGGACCTGCAGAACCTGTCCGGTGGCCGCTTCCGCCTCGGTCTCGGCACCCAGGTCAAGGGCCATATCGAGCGGCGCTTCTCCTCCGAATGGTCATCCCCCGGCCCGCGCCTGCGGGAATACGTGCAATCCCTCCACGCCATATGGGACGCCTGGCAGAACGGGACCAGACTGGCCTACCACGGAGAACACTACAACTTCTCGTTGATGACTCCCTTCTTCAGCCCCGGCCCGTCCGACCAACCCAGCCCGCCGGTGTTCGTCAGCGCGGTCAACGCCTACAACTGCCGTGTCGCCGGTGAAGTCTGCGATGGAGTGTCTCTTCATCCGCTGATGTCCCCCGAGTTCCTCAAGCAGCGCATTCTGCCTCCCATCGCCAACGGCGCGGAGCGTGCCGGGCGCGACGTGAAGGACATCAACCTCAGCGGCTCCGGCTTCATCATCACCGGCCCCAACCGCTCTGTCATTGAGGAGCGCAAGCACGCGGTGCGGCGGCAGATTGCCTTCTATTCATCCACCCGCACGTATACCACCGTCCTCGAGACCCACGTCTTCGAAGACGTGGGTGTCCGCCTGCACGAAATGTCCCTCAAGGGACAGTGGGAGGAAATGACCGGCCTGATAACCGACGACATCCTCGATAAATTCGCCGTCGCCGTCGAGTATGGCGATGTGGCCGCCGCCGTCAAGGAACGCTACGACGGCCTGCTAAACGAGGTAGTCTTCGGCATGGACGTAATGGGCGCGGACGACGAGCAGATACTGCGAAGAATCATCTCAGAGCTGCAGGAATGAAGCCTGCACTCTAATCTTCTCAGAGTTGCCGGAATTGGGCATAAATCCCCTACCCTTGAGGGTTAGGGTGGGGGTGGAGGTGAAGCGCCCGCGTCAATCCCCCCGCCGAGGCCAGCGGTTCGCCTCAACCGCTGTCAGGAAGTCTAGCGCCGTCCGGTTGAACAAGGCTGGCTCCTCGAGGTTGATGGCGTGGCCGCTCTGCGGGAACGTCGCCAGCCCGGAGCGGGAAATGCAACGCTTCATAAACATCATCGGCTCGATGCACGGATCATCCTCGTCGCCAACCATCAGCAGCGCCGGAACGTCCAGCCGTCTCATCTCTTCTTCCAGTTGGAATACTGTCGGGCGCTTCAGTTGGATACCCTGCGTGATTAGCGCGGAACCCTGGGCCGAATGAGCCACCAGCCCGGCGCGAAACTTTTCCCAACCCACCGGGTCCTTGCGCCGGAACTGAATCCGCGTAGGGCTGTTGGCATACTCATTCCCGAACCCGGCCATACCTTCTTCCTGCAACCGCACTACCTGTTTCCGCCATGCTTCCAGGTGTTGCTTGCGGTCCGTTGACCCGGTCCCGGTGGAGGCCACAATCAGGGCTCGGCACATTTCCGGGTGGGCGATGGCGAAACTCAAAGCCGTGGCCGCGCCCATGGACAGCCCGGCGATGTATGCGCTTTCAATGCCAAGGTGCCGCAGCAGGTCCCTCATGTCCGCGACCAGCCGGTCCTGGGAGTAGGCATCCGGGTCCTCCGGCACGTCCGACGGCGGGTATCCCCGATGGCAGTACGTTATCACCCGGTATCGGCGGGCGAAGAAGTTTACCTGCGGCTCCCAACTGGTAATGTCCCCGGCGAACTCGTGGGCGAATACCAGGGGCAGTCCTTCCCCGGCAATTTCGTAGTGAATTTTTACGCCGTCGTCAGCAGCAAATGTCGGCATGGCTGTACTCCTTGTTATGAATGCCCCCCGGCGCAGGCCGCCTTTCGGGGCTTGTGCCGGGTCGCAAAAAGCAATAGGCTTCCACCAAGTCTACCAGTCCCTCACCGCATCGTCATTTCTCAACGGCAAGGGCTGGAAGCTGCTGGCAAACACCCATCCAAGGAATGGAGGAAATCATGCTGAATAAGGTGCATCACATCACCTTCGTAGTGGAAAGCATTGACGACATGGTCGGCTACATGGAGCGCAACTTCTCTCTCACTCCCATTTCCACCGACGAGTTCGAAGACCGGGGCTTCAAGTCCATCCTATACCGTATTGGCGAGACCTACGTGGACTTCTTCGAGCCGCTACGAGACGACACCCCCGATGGCCCGGCAGTTGCAGGCCACCGGCCCCGGCGTCATGCACGTAGCTTGGGGCGTGGACGGCATAGACCAGGTCTTCGCCGACCTGCAAGCCAAGGGCAACGAAATGCGCGGCGACGCGCCATCCGTCAGCCCCTTCGGCTACCGGAATCTCAACATCGAGACCAGCAGCTCCCACGGCATCCTCTTCCAGCTAGCCGAGGGCGAAGTGACCGTTTAGCGTGCTCACCATAGCCGAACTTCGCTCAATCTCCGCCGCCCGGCTCGAAGATGCCCAAGCGCTGTTCGATGCCGGGCACTACGATGGCGTGGCCTACCTCTGTGGCTACGCAGTAGAGTTGGCCTTGAAAGCCAGAATATGCGAAACTTTGAATTGGGAAGGGTATCCCTCAACCAATCGCGAGTTCCGGGACTATCAGTCTTTCCGAACCCACGACCTGAAAATTTTGCTCCGGATCAGCGGTGAGGAGAACCGGGTCTTGGCGGGTATGCCCAATACTTGGCGGGCAGTGGCTATATGGAATCCTGAGCTGCGATACCAGATCCCCGGTAGTACCAGCGAGTCAGAAGCTCACCTTCTGCTGGAGCAGATGCGTCAGGTACAAGAGGCAGTATGAAAAGCAAGAAAAGATTTATCAAAAACCTCATCGCAACTGAGCAGGATTTATCCGACAAGCACGGCGACTTTTCGCTGTTCACAGCTTGCTTCCGGGAAGACACTATGCTCGACACTTGGGATTTGGTGGTGGCTGCCTCCTGGCTCCCTTCCGACACTATGGACTCCTACACTTTGATTATGGACGGTGTTCGGCGCAATATGGAAGAAGACCAAATCTTCGACCTCCACGCGCTTCCCATACTCACTCCGGACGATTTCCGTATCCTGGAAATCCATGATGAGTACGGAGAGGTAGAGCATGGCTTCATAGACTTGGGGCGCTGCCAGCTCTTCGATATGGACATGGAGCGCGTCTATATAGTCACATCAAAACGGCGCGGCGCCGCGCCAGTCAGCGTGGAGGTGGTTTAAGTCATGCAATACAGCACACTCGGACGCACCGGCCTGCGCGTGTCCCGCGCCGGTTTCGGCGGCGGCGGCATCGGCCAGGTCTGGGGCGCGACAACCGAGGGCGAGGGCATCCGCTCGGTCCATCGCGCCCTCGAATTGGGCATCAATTTCTTCGACGTGGCCCCGGCCTACGGCGACGGCAAGGCAGAAGAAGCCCTTGGCAAGGCCCTGATACGGCGCACCGAAGATTTCGTCATCGCCACCAAGGTCAGGCTGCGGGCCGACGAAATGGACGACATCGCCGGAGCCGTGCGCCGTTCCGTGGAGCGCAGCCTAAACCGCCTGCGCCTAGACTCCGTGGACGTGCTTCACGTCCACAACCGCTTCACCGAGCGCAGAGGCGAGGCACGGGACTCCATCACCGGCGACGACGTAATGGGCCCGGTGCTGGACGCCTACAAGGAGATGCAGCGCGAGGGCAAGACACGATACATCGGCCTCTCCGCCATGGACCACCACACGCCAACCATGCACCGGCTGCTCAACAGCGGCGAGTGGGACACAGTGCTCGCCTACTACAACCTGCTCAACACCACGGCGCAGGAAGCCAAGCCACCCGGCGCCGACGTACTCGACAACGGCCAGATAATCCCTCTCGCCAAGAGCAAGGGCATGGGTGTAATCGGCATCCGCTCCCATGCCGCTGGCGCGCTAACCCCGGCCCTCGACCGCCCACCCGCGCCAGGCGACGCGCTCATGGAAGCAGACCTCCGCAAGGCCCCCAAGCTCGACTTCCTGCTCGAAGGCCCAATAGAGACCCTCTCCCAGGCAGCGATGGTCTTCAGCATGATGAACAGTGCCATAGACACCACCGTACCCGGAGTCAAAAACGTCGCGGAAGCAGAGGAAACCGCCCGCTGCGCCGACCTGCCTCCCATCCCCAAACCCCACCTCCAGCGCCTCCGTGAGCTATACGAAACCGACTTCCGCTAACCGCGCTCGATATTGGTGTTGGTGTTTTGCAGAAAAGTGTAGGGGCGGGTTTGAAACCATCTGTTCCAACAAATTGATTGACAAGGAGGGGAAGAAAAGGTTAATAGGGTCTAAGGAATAGGACAGGCTGTGACAGATGGGAGGAGAGGGATGGAGTTGGAAGCAAGCCTGGGCAATGTGGAAGAGTTTCTGCAGCAATGCCTGGAGGGGATGGAACCGGACCACCGGGAACGTGGGGCCGGCCGGCCCCGGGTGTTGCCCGCTATGGCCTTGTGGGCTGGGCTTTTGGTATGCGTGCTGCGGGGATTTCCCAGTCAATTGGCCCTGTGGCGCCTGTTAAGCCGGAAGCAGTTGTGGTGTTACCCTCGTTTTCCAGTGACCGGCCAGGCAGTGTACAACCGGCTGCAAAGGGGTGGAACCCAAGCTCTGGAGAGCATCTTCGGGGAAATAAGCCGAATCTTGGTCCAACGGCTGGCTCGCTGGAGGGCGCCGGACCATGCTCCCTTTGCCACTGAGGTAGTCTGCATAGATGAGAGCACCCTGGACCAGATAGCCCGCAAGCTGGCTGGCCTGCGGGTCCTGCCGCCGGGAGATCCGGGCCTGATTCCCGGCAAGTTGAGTGGACTCTTTGACCTGCGTAGCCAGCAGTGGCGCAAGGTGCTCTTTCAACCCAAGGCCCAACAGAACGAGAAGGTGCTGGCCCGGGAGTTGGTGGCGGAGTTGCCGCCAGGATCCCTAGTGGTGGCCGGCCTGGGGTACTTCGGCTTTGCTTGGTTCGACTGGCTTACCGGGCAGCACTACTATTGGCTGAGCCGGTTGCGCCAGAAGACCAGCTATCAGGTGATTCACACCTACTACCACCGGGGTGATACCTTTGACGGCATCATCTGGTTGGGATCCCATAGAGCGGACCGGGCCAGGTACGCGGTACGCTTGGTGACTTTCCGTCAGGGGAACATCCAGCATCGCTACATCACCAATGTCCACAATCCCCGTACCTTCCCCATGGCCGGCATGGGCCATGGCCCATGCCGGCCATGGCCAAGGTCTATGCTCAGCGCTGGGACATAGAGTTGGCCTTCAAGATGCTGAAACGGTATCTGAAGTTGCACTTGATCTGGTCGGCCAAAAAGGTGGTGATTCAGCAACAAATATGGGCAACCCTGATTGTCGCCCAAGTGCTTCAGGGACTGCGCTTGGAGATAGCCTATAAGGCTGGAGTGGAACCCAACGAGGTGTCCATGCCCCTGCTGGTGGAATACGCGCCTATGTACGCCTACGATGGGGAGAACCCAGTGGAGGCCTTTGTCCAGCACGGCCGGGAACTGCGGTTCATCCGGCCCTCCCGCAGAAACCGTATCAGCACACCGGAACTACCCCAAGAAGAGTTCCTGCCGCTGCCCCCAGACCTGGCACTGACAAGAACACCCCGCTACGCTCAACGTAAAGCGTACCGGACCAAATCCTCTACCCATCACTGAATTTGTTGGAACAGATGGTTTCAAACCCGCCCCTACAGGTATTCACCCCACAAGTCAACGGCTACACCAGCGGCCACACTTCCTTGGCAAACCGCTCCATCCGTCCCAGCATCACGTCCAGGTCCTCCGTCTGCCGCAGGAAGTCCAGCACCAGCGACCCCACGCCCATGTCCTGGTACGCCCGTATGTCCGACGCCATCTGCTCTGCGTTCCCGACGAAGGGCAGCCGGTCGTCCTCTGCGGGGGCATCCGTAAGCTCAAACTGATGCGTCCGGTAAATGGTCTCGATCTCCGACGGGTCCCGCCCGAAGCGTCTTGCGTAGCCAGCCAGCCGTTCCAGCCCCGCCGCCAGTTGCTCCGGCGTACCCATCGGGAAGGTCGGGTTCGACCCTAGCGGATACCACCCGTCGGCCAGCTCGGCGGTGCGGCGCAGCGCCGGACGGCTCTCGCCCCCGACCCAGATGGGCGGATGCGGCTTCTGCACCGGCTTGGGCAGGAAGCTGATGTTGTCGAAGCTGACGTATTTGCCCTCAAAGTGCGGATCGTCGCTGGTCCACAGCTCCTTGAAAGCGCGGATGTATTCGTCGGTCACCGCCCCGCGCTCATCAAAGGGCGGCAGGTTCAAGGCCTCGAACTCCTCGCGCATCCAACCCACCCCGACGCCCACCACCAGCCGGCCGCCGGAGAGCACATCCAGCGTCGCCAGCGCCTTTGCCGCCACCAGCGGATTGCGATGGGGGACGATGATCACGCTGGTCACCAGCCGTATCCGCGAAGTCTGACCGGCGAGAAAAGCCAGCAGCGTAAGCTGCTCCATTGACTCGCCCGACGGGCTGCCGGGGAACTCCCCTCCTTCGGTGTACGGATAGGGAGAAGCGATGTTCCGCGGCACCAGGATATGGTCGCCAGTGAACAGGGCGTCGTAGCCCAACTCCTCGCCTGTCCGGGCAATCCGTCCCAGAGTCTCCGGCGTGGCCAGCGGCCCTCGCCCCGGCAACGTATAACCGTATTTCATCTTTCTCTCCTCATCGAGTGATGCACACCCGCATCTCGGGAAACTGCCCGCACCTCGGGAACCGTACGACTAGAACGCCCGCCGCAGGACTTCCATCACCTGTTCCCGTTCTGTGACAGGAATGGCGTTGGAGCGGCAGCCCCGGTCGGTCAGCACCAAGTCAGCAATATCGGGCAGGTCCTCCTCGGGTATCTCCAGCTCGCGCAGGCGGTGGGGCATACCCAGTCCCAGTATGAAGTCGTCCACGGCGCGGGCAGCCAATTCAGCCGCCGCCTCGTCGCTCATTCCGGACGTATCATGCCCCGCTGCGCGAGCCAGCAACGCCTGCTTGGCGACGGAGGCTGGCCGGTTGAATTCCATGACGTATGGCTGGGTAACGCAGGAAGTATACCCATGGCCGACGGAATACTTCACACCCACGATGTGTCCGATGGCGTGCGAGAGTCCCACCGCGAAGTTCGGCGCGCCCATCATTGACATCCACGCCGCCACCAAGCATTTCAGGCGGGCCTCGCTGTCGCCGTTGGACTGCCGCGAGCGGGGCAGCGCGTCAAACAGCATTTCCGCGGCGGATAGCACCGGCGCGTCAATGGCCGGTTGGTTGCCCCGGCAATAGAGCCGCTCGATGCAGTGGTCGAGGGCCTTCACGCCGGTCGAGAGCCACAGCCAGTCGGGGGTTCCGGCAGTCACGTAGGGATCGAGGACAATCAGGTCGGCGTAGAGTCGGGGATGGCCCACCCGAATCTTGTGGCCTGCTCCGTCGTCCAGGACGTTCCCGCCGCCCATGTTGAACTCACCTGCCGACAGCGTGGTGGGGATGGACACCTGCAACGGCAGCGGCTTCCCGTCCAGATCGGGCCGGAGCATCCCGTCTTCCCGGTGGCCTCTTTCCCGCAGTTCCCCGACGCTGGTAATGCCCTCAGCCATCAGCACGGCAATCATGCGGGCGGCGTCGGAGATGGTACTGCCCCCAACGCCTACCAGCGTATCCGCCTTCAGGGACACCGCCAAGTTGGCGGCCTCCACCGCCGTCGAAAGCGGCGCCCGCTGCGTCAGGCCGGAGTAGACTCCCGCCACGGAACCACCCAACGCTTCCCGGGTTCGGCGCACGGCGTCGGTCTGCTCCGCCACGCTGCGGCCCGACAACACCAGCGCGCGCTTGCCGCCCAAGGCCGTAACCTCGGCGCCCAGCGTAGCCGTCTTGTCTTGCCCAAAGATAACCCGCGTAGGGACCGTGGGATTGAACTCTCCGCTAAGCTTGGTGTAAGCAGTCATAATCCCTATCCTCGCATCTGAGCCGTGATTTGCAAAATTCCAGGGTCGTCATGATTTGAGAGTCCCAACAGAAGTTACGAAGCTGACCGCAATTCCCTCTCCCAGGGGGAGAGGGCGAACCTTTCAACTGCGTAAGTCTTATCCCAGTCATGCAAATCACACAAATCGAGTTCAGTCTTCTAATCGGCCAGTGGAATAATAATGGCAAACCGCGGCTCCGTGCCTACCACCCGCGTCGAGTGGCCTGCCCCGGTCATGTCTTCCGCCAGCAGCACCGTGCCGGGTCCATAATGCTTGATAGTTCCATTTGGAGTGCCTACTTCGATCTCGCCCGTGAGCGTGATGCTGTACTGGCGGCGAGGCGCCGTATGGAAGTCGAGGAAATATCCGGGTTCATACACGCGGAAGGTGATGCCTGGCGTATTAATTAACCCGGTGGACAGTCCGTGCGCCCCTTCCGTGTCAACGAAACTTTGCATTTCGAAGTCTTTTTCTTCTACGACCGACTGACCGTTCTCGCCAGTGTAAACGTGTACGAATTTTGCCATCGCTCCTCCGTTGCTTTCGGTGGTTCAGACTTTGGTGGTTCAGACTTTGGGGTAATGGTACAGCAATTCGTAGGGGCGTCAAGAAACTCGCTGTTACGGTATTCCCAACGTGTGTTGGCATCCGGCTGTTGCGCCGTTTAGCTACAACTTATACAATAGCTTATCCTTCCGCCCAAGGCGCCAGTTGAATCGCCGCGCTTTACGCTAAGTGGCGAACCGCCTTATCTTCCAGGCGTCACGCGGACACAGATAATCAGCTAGAGGGAGCAAGCCCTATATGGATGCCAACAGTATAAGAAACGTGGCCCTGCTGTCCCACTCCGGCGCTGGCAAAACGTCGCTATGCGAGGCGGCGCTTTTCAGCACCAAGGCGGTGACCCGCCAGGGACGAATTGAGGACGGCAACACCGTTTCCGATTATGAGCCGGAAGAAGTCAAGCGGGGCGGCAGCATCCAGACCACCCTCATCGCCATCAGCAGCGAAGGTTGCAAGGTGAATTTCCTGGACACGCCTGGCTATGACGACTTCCGGGGCGAGGTAGTCGGCGCCTTGCGGGTAGTCGAAGCCGCCGCCATCCTGGTGGATGCGACTTCCGGCGTTGACGTCGGGACGGAACGCGGCTGGGGCATGTGCGAGTCCGGCGACCTGCCGCGCCTCATCGTCGTCAACAAAATGGATCGGGAAAACGCCGACTTCGACCGCAACGTGGCCGATATCCAGGCGACCTTTGGGCGGCAATGCGTACCGTTCCAAATTCCCGTGGGACAGGCCGACAGCTTCAAGGGCGTTGTCAGCGTGGCCGCCCCCAATGCCGACGTGCCCCCGGAGTTGGCTGACGAAGTGGAGGCAGCCCGCGAGCGTCTCATCGAGGCCGCCGCCGAGAGCGACGACGAACTGGCGGACCGCTATCTCAGCGGTGAAGAGCTGACCGCCGAGGAGATCGAGAGCGCTCTGCGTGGCGCAGTGTTGCGCGGCGAACTCGTTCCCATTCTCGCCACTTCCGCCACGGAAAGCGTGGGCGTGGCCGAATTTCTGTCCATGACCCAATCCTACCTGCCTTCGCCGGTGGACGGAGTCAAACCCCGTCTGACCAAAGCCAACTCCAGTGACGAGGTGGCTTTCGAGGCCGACCCCAGCGCGCCTCTGGCCGCGCTGGTCTTCAAGACCACCGCCGACCCCTTCGTGGGCAAGCTCTCCCTCTTCCGTGTCTATCAGGGTACTATCAGGAGCAATTCGGAAGTTTATGACGCCAACCAGGGCCAGGCGGAGAGGGTTGGACAGCTCTATCTTCCCAAGGGCAAGAGCCAGGAAAACCTGACCGAGGTGACCGCGGGCGACATTGGCGCGGTGGGCAAGCTGTCTTCCACTGTCACGGGCGATACCCTCTGCGTCCGCGATAACCAGGTCACTTTTGAACCCATAGAGATGCCTGTGGGCTACTACCGGGTAGCGGTGTCTCCGGCGTCCAAGGCAGACCTGGACAAGATGTCCCTGGCACTGAACCGCATCGTGGAGGAAGACCCAAGCCTCCAGATGTCCCGTAACGCCAGCACTAGCGAAACGCTGATAACCGGCTTGGGCGATGCTCAGATTGACGTGGCGATAGACAAAATCAAGCGGAAGTTCGGGGCTGATCTGAAGGTCAGGCTGCCCCGTGTGCCGTATCGTGAGACCATCACCCGCACCACTCAAACGGAGTACCGCCACAAGAAGCAGTCGGGCGGACACGGGCAGTTCGGGCACGTGGTATTGCGCCTGGAGCCAATGGAGCGAGACCAAGGCTTCCAGTTCGGCAACGAAGTGGTGGGCGGAAGGGTTCCGAGGGAATATATCCCGTCGGTGGAGAAGGGCGTGGTCAAGGCCATGGACGAAGGCGCTCTGGCCGGCTTCCCGCTCGTTGACCTCAAGGCAGTGCTTTACGACGGGAGCTTTCACAGCGTGGACTCGTCCGGAATGTCATTTGAAATCGCCAGCGTGCAGGCGTTGAAGAAGGGGGTCAGCGAAGCCAGCCCCATCCTGCTGGAGCCTGTAATGCGTCTGTCGGTTACGGTGCCCGACGCCTACACCGGCGAGGTGATGAGCGACCTGAACGGCAAACGCGGGCGCATCCTGGGGATGAATCCAGAGGATCGTGTGACCGTCATAGACGCTGAGGTTCCTCTTTCGGAGCTCCTGCGCTACGCTCAGGACCTGCGCTCTCTGAGCCAGGGGCGAGGCTCCTACTCGATGGAGTACGACCACTACGAGCCGGTTCCGCAAAACCTGGAGCCGAAGGTCATCGAGGAAGCCAGGCGTCTCCGCGAAGAAGACGACTAGGCTCTTATCAGCGTATCCACTGACGTAACCAAAGGCCCCGATACAACTCGGGGCCTTTTGATTTTCATCAGATCAACTTGCCGCAGTGGCTATACTCTCTCGAACACTTCCTCCACTGGAATCACAAGACCGGGTATGAGCGAGGTAGTCAGTTCGTCTCCGACGCCAAAGGTTCCGCGCTCCACGTATTCTCCGCCAAACAGGTCCAGCACCCGGATAGTTCGGGTTTCCGGGTCTATTGGCCAATACTCCGGCACCCCAAAATGAGCATAGCGGCGACGCTTGAGGTTTAAGTCCCTGGAGCGTGTGGATGGCGATAGCACTTCCACCACCAAGTCTGGCGCAGCTTCCAGTCCTCTATCGGAGATAATGTGCAACCTCTCTCGGGAAATGAATATCAGGTCGGGCTGGAAAACGTCCTCTGAGGCGAAGATGACGTCAATGGGGGCGAAGAACGCCTCGCCCCACGCATTCCCGCCGGTTACGAAAGGGGCAAACAGCAGCGTCAGGTTGAAAAGAATCCGCTGATGCCGCGGGTGTGGCGCAGGAGCCATGTACAGCGCTCCGTCAATCACTTCATACCGGTTGCCATCGTCAGGCAGCTCGCAATAATCATCGTAGGTGTACTTGAGCTTCGGCTGCTGTGTGGTCATTTCCCCGGCCTCCTGACCAAGTAGACGGACCGCCTAGAACGCCCAGGTGGGCTGGTACTCGCCGAACACTTCCCGGAACACATCCATCATCTCGCCCAGCGTGGCGTAGGACTTGGCCGCCTCGATCAATGGGGGCATCAGGTTTTCGTTGCCTCGAGCGGCGGTTTCCAGGGCGCGCAGCTTCTCCGCCACATCGCGGTTGTCGCGGGTACGGCGCACCTCGTTGATGCCTTCGATTTGCAGGCGCTCCCCTTCCCGGTCCACACGGAGCAGCGGGATGTCCATATCTTCGCCGGTATTGTATTCGTTGACGCCGACGGTGATGCGCTCCTTGCGGTCCTCTTCCATCTGGTAGATGTAGGCTGCGTCGGCGATTTCCCTTTGCAGGAACCCGGTTTCCAGCGCCGGAATCACCCCGCCTACATCCTCTATCCGACGGAAGTAATCGTAGCTGCCGGACTCCAGTTGGTCGGTCATCACTTCCAGGAAGTAGCTGCCTCCCAGCGGGTCCACGGTGTCGGTGACGCCGGTCTCATGGGCGATAATCTGCTGGGTGCGAAGGGCCTGCAGGGCCGCCTCCTCCGAAGGGAGGGCCCAAGCCTCGTCCTTGCTGTTGGTGTGCAGTGACTGGCAACCGCCCAAAACGGCGGCCAGCGCCTGGAGAGAAACGCGGACGACGTTGTTATCCGGCTGCTGGGCGGTCAGCGACTGGCCGGAGGTCTGGGCGTGGAAGCGCAGCTTGTGGGAGCGCGCATCGGTTGCCCCGAAGGTGTCCCGCATCTCCTGGGCCCAGATGCGCCTGGCGGCGCGGAACTTGCCGATTTCCTCGAAGAAGTTGTTATGCACGTTGAAGAAGAAGCTGAGCCGTGGCGCGAACTCGTCCACGTCCAGCCCGCGCTCCTGGGCATGGCGGACATACTCGAACCCGTCGGCCAGGGTGAAGGCCAGTTCCTGAACGGCGTTGGATCCTGCCTCGCGGATGTGGTAGCCGCTGATGCTGATGGGATTCCAGCGCGGCACGCGCTTCGCGCCGAACTCCACGGTATCGGTCACCAGACGCATCGAGGGCTGGGGCGGAAAGATGTACTCGTTCTGCGCGATGTATTCCTTCAGGATGTCGTTCTGTATGGTGCCCCCGATGTTTTCCAGCGACGCGCCCTGCTTCTCGGCCACGGCAAGGTACATGGCCCAGATAATGGCCGCAGGAGAGTTAATCGTCATTGACGTCGTAATCCGGTCCAGCGGAATCCCGTCAAACAAAGTTTCCATATCCGCCAGGGAGGACACGGCCACGCCGCAGGTGCCGAATTCGCCGAAGGCGCGGGGGTCGTCGGTGTCGTAGCCGTAGAGGGTGGGCATGTCGAAGGCTACCGAGAGGCCGGTCTGCCCCTGTTCCAGCAGGAACTTGAACCGCTCGTTGGTCTCTTGGGGGCGGCCGAATCCGGCGAACATACGGAAGGTCCAAAGCCGGCCCCGGTAGCCGGTATCATGGATGCCCCGCAGGTAGGGGAACTCTCCCGGCAAGCTCACCGACTCCATGTAGTCATCACGGGCGGTGTCGGCGGCGGTGTAGAGCTGCTCCACCGGCAGTTGCGAGGGGGTACGGAACTCCGGGCGCCGCTGGCTTGCCGGGTCCTGGCGTTCCTGCCAACTGGCGGCTCGCTCGTTCAGCTTCTGCAATTCGTGGTCGGAAATCAAGGAACTACCTCCGTAGCGTCCGGGTCATATAACTTGGCGGCGATTGGTTGGCGCCAACCGGCAGCCGACAGGAATATGCTGTATCGGCAAGTCTAGTCAGCAGCGATAGAGGGTGTCAACGCAGGGCGGGCCGGCCAGCCTGCCACTCCCGGCCGTTCATTGAAGTATAATAGCGGAAATGGGAGAGTGGACGCTAATCACATACCTGCAAGCAGGTGCATACTCGGCCATAATGGCCGCCGTCTTGGGAGTGCCGCAAATGCTTTCCAGCTATTTTGATCTCAGAGCCCGCCGCCAACAGGAAGAACGGCTAGAGGAACGGCAGGAAGAACGCTGGCGAGAAGAACGCCGCCGGGAGGAAGATCGGCACCGTCGAGAGGAAGAGCGCCGCCGTCAGGACGCGGAGGCGGCAGAGCGACGCCACCAAGAACTGATAGCCGCTTTGATCGCTGCCATGAGCAACGGCAACCATCAAGGCAATGGCCAGAGCGAATTCATCCGCACGCTTCAGCAGACCATCGAAGACCTTCGTGCTGAGAACGAAAGACTCCGCCAGCAGAACGGGAACGGCTCATCAACGGCCTAATCATGGGCACGGCGATGGAGAACTGGCAAGACTACGGGGATACCAAGCGAACAAAGCGGCGGCGGCCTGCCCGCAGCACGTCGCCAACAGCAGGTGACAACTCGGCGCGGTCACCTTCCAGACGGTATGGATCGCCGGACGCAGGCAGTATCTCCACTGCGCCTTGAGACAACAACCGGCGCGCCTCGGTGTTGCTGGCGGCGAGTCCGGCAGCAACCAGCAGGCGGTCGGCGCGGACTGCCCCGTCGGACACATCTACCTGTTTTTTCAATTCTTCCAGCGACACTTCCGGTATTTCATTCGGGAGGTTGCGACCCTGCACCACGCGCTCGAAGTGGGCTTGGGCGGCGTCGGCAGCAGCGAGGTCGTGGAACTGGTTGGTAATGTCCCAGGCCAGACGCTTCTTGTGCGCCATGGGGTTTACTGATGGTTCGACAAGCTCACCACCAACGGAACGCGGAGCCAGGTCCCGATCCAGGTCGGACAGGTCGTCAGAGGGCAGATCGGTCAGGAGCTCATAGTAGCGGACTATCATGTTGTCGGCGATGGACATTACCTTGCCGTACATATCCGCCGGGGCCTCGTCAACGGCTATGTAGTTGTCGAGACTTTTGCTCATCTTCTGCACGCCGTCGGTTCCGGGCAAAATGGGCATCATGAAACACTGCTGCGGCCTCTGGCCCATCATTTCCTGCAACTCGCGGCCCACCAGCAGGTTGAACATCTGGTCGGTCCCGCCGAATTCCACGTCGGACTCGATGGCGACCGAATCGTAGGCCTGGAGCAACGGGTAGAGCAGCTCGGTAATGGCTATGGGGCGCTGCTCGGCGAATCGCTGGGCGAAGTCGGACCGTTGCAGGAACTGGGCCACGGTGAAGCGTCCGGTCAGACCGATGACGTCGGCGAGGGTGAAATTGCCGAACCACTCGCTTTGCTCGACCACCTGGGTACGATCGCGGTCGACCACTTTGAAGAACTGGCGCAAGTATGACTGGGCATTTTCCATCACCTGCTCGTGGGTCAGCATGGGGCGGGTGGCCGACTGTCCGCTGGGGTCTCCAATCTGCGCCGTCCAGTCACCAACGATGAGGATTACTTGGTGACCAAGCTCTTGCAACTGGCGCAGCTTGCGAAGACCTACCGTATGGCCGAGGTGGATGTCGGGACGGCTGGGGTCGAAGCCCATCTTGAGGCGCAGTGGGCGGCCCGATTGCAGCAGATGGATGAATTCATCGCGAGAGATAATTTCGCTTACGCCACGGTTGACAATCGTGTCCAGCGTTTCGGGGCTTAGCATTCCCTACCCCTCTTTATATCCGGCCCGGGCCAGCACGTCTCGGGAGTCGGCCACGTCCTGCTCTATGCGGGCTATCAGAGCGTCTATGTCGGCGAAGGTTTCCTGGTTCCGCACCTTTTCAACGAATTCCACGCTCATGTGCTGACCGTACAGATCGCCACTGAAGTCCATGACATAGACTTCCACCAGCCTCTGCGTCAGGCCGAAAGTGGGGCGAACGCCTATGGAGGTGGCCGACAGGTGCCGCTCTCCCCCGAAGTAGGCCCACGTGGCGTAAATTCCGTCGCCTGGCCAAAGCAGACCGGGGTAGACGTCAATGTTGGCCGTGGGGAATCCCAAGGTTCTGCCGCGCTGGTCTCCGACGACCACCTTGCCGCTGAGGGAGTGGTTCCGGCCCAGCAGGCGAGCGCCGCCGTCAACATCTCCCGCAACAAGCGCTTCCCGCACGACCCGGCTCTTGACCGGCTGGCCGTTGATTTCCAGGGGAGGCACCGAGCGGACCCAGAAACCAAGCCGTTCGCCTTCGGCCTGCATATAAGCCAGATCGCCCTCTCTCCCCTGCCCCAAGGCTGAGTCTGGGCCCAGCACCAAGCCTTTCATCCGCATGGTTCCATTGAGCAATTCGGCAAATTGACGAGCGGAAACCTGCGATAGCTCCCGAGTAAATTCCAGCGGGACAACCAGCTCAACGCCGGCCTGGTGGAGCAGGTCTACCTTGTGTTCAGGTGTGGTAAGGTAGCTGGGAAAGGTGCCGGGGCGAAACACGGTTACGGGGCGATTGGAAAAGGTGACAACGGCGGGCACACAAGCCGGGGCGGCCCAATCAATCAAATGGTCGAGTAGGTGACGGTGGCCCAGATGCACGCCGTCAAACACGCCGACCGTCAGCACCGTGTCTTTCTCCGGCGCGAAGCCGGCCAAACGCTGGCTGAAGCTCATCGGTTTTGTGGTCCCCTACTCGTTCCGGAATGCCGTATTGCTTGTATCTGGGTACATAATCCGTGGCGCGGATGTTAGCACAGCACCCCCGGAGCGTCAACTTGAAGACCAGCGTGAAGAGCCAGACATTTGGATAAAGTCTTAAAATTTATCGAAACTCGCCTTCTGAAATCGGGTACTGAGAGGGGCGGCCTTGTATAATTTCGAATTGTCCGAACCATGCGTGTAGGCGGAGGGGAAGCCAGGGGGCGGCGGCTGAAAGGCGCGGCGGTTCCGGGTGTCCGTCCCACCACCGAACGGGTACGGGCAGCGATCTTTAACATTCTGTCGGTTGAGCAGTACCTGGACAGGCGCGCACTGGACCTGTTCGCAGGCACTGGCAGCTTGGGTATAGAGGCACTCAGCCGGGGCGCCGGATGGGCCGACTTCGTGGAGCGCGACCGAAGACAGTGCGCGGTCATCCGGGAAAACCTGGCCTCCTCCGGCTTCGACCGGCGGGCCAGGGTGTTCCAGAGCGACGCGGCCCGCTCCCTGACCACACTGCCCGGCGAGTATGGCTTGATCCTGCTGGACCCTCCATACCGCATGGGCGCATTCCACGACGTAATGGAAGGCATCGCCAAACAGCCTCTTCTGGTGGCTCCGGATGGAATGGTGGTAGCCGGGCATTCCCGGCAAACGGAGCTCCAGGCAGCATACGGCAGCCTGCGGCGAGTGATTTTCCGGCAGTATGGAGACAACGTGGTTGATTTTTATCTCAACGAGCCAAAGGCGGAAGTCGTAACCGGCAAGCCCGAAGGATGGGAAGCCTCATGGTAGTTGCGCTTTATCCGGGAAGTTTTGACCCGGTAACAGTGGGACACCTGGACATCGCGGCTCGGGCCTCTGCGCTGTTCGACGAGGTGGTGGTCGGTGTTTACGACACCCCGTCCAAGAACCTGCTGTTCGCCACCAACGAGCGGGTGGAACTATTTGAAGCAGCCTGCGGGCACTTGCCCAACGTGCGGGTGGTCAAATACTCCGGGCTTACCATCCGGTACGCCCGGGAAATCGGGGCCCGGGTCATAGTGCGGGGACTGCGAAGCGGATTCGACTTCGAGTACGAATTCGAGATGGCTTTCATGAACCGCAAGCTGGAGCCGGAAGTGGATCTGGTCTGCTTTATGACCTCACAGGACTATATGTTCGTGAGCGCCAGTCTGTTAAAGGAGGTTGCCAAGCTCGGCGGAGACATCAGGGAGATGGTTCCTACCAACGTGGCGGAAGCCTTATACGCGAAATTCGGAAATCCGGTCGTTGAAGGGTAGTGACCGGGAGAGGGGGCTATCATAGATATTATAAACGTCATCGACAAGTTGGAGACCCTAATTGAAACCAGCAAGGCGGCCCGCGCTGGCGGTCACATCATGGTTGACCGCACCAAGGCGGTAGAGCTGGTTGACCAGTTGCGGCTGGCCGTTCCGAAGGAAGTCCGGGCAGCCGAAGAAATTCTGGCTCAGAAGGACCACATACTGAACCTGGCTCAGACCGAAGCCCGCCGCACCAAGTCTACGGCCGAGGACGAGTACCGGGAGCGGCTCAACAAGCACGAGCTGATACTCCAGGCCGAACAACGGGCCATGACCATCCTCCGCGACGCCGAGGAGCGCTCGCGCCGCATGGTCGAACAGGCAGAGACCCAGTCCCAGGCTTGCCGCACAGAGGCCGATGCCTACGCTCTCCGCAGCCTGCGAACCCTGGAGCAGGAAGTGAGCAACATCAACTCCGTGGTGCGCCGTGGCATAGACGTGCTGTCCGGCCCAGCCTCGGCCAACCTGTCTTCGCACTATTTCGACGACGCGGAACTGGTGCGTTAAGTCCGGCGACTCGCCATTGGGGCGCATCCACCGGCTCCGCTGAGGGCGAAGCCCATCCCAGGCTTGGCGCAAACGCAGACATGGGGCAACCGGCATGGTTGCCCCTTTCCTTTGGCTGCCTGGCGGGCGCTGCTGGCTGCCTGGCGGGCGCTGCGAATCGAATGACCCTGACTTTCCAGCCAGCATCGGGTTGACATGCAATTTGCGACAGGAATAGAATTTCTGGGTATTCGGACTTGTTCGGAGGCGGCAATGAAGCAGATGACTGTTGATAGCATCCGGGTAAGTCCAATGAACTATCAAAGAGTCGTGATCCTTAGAGAGAATGACTCGGACCGCTACCTGCCCATCTGGATCGGCCCTGCCGAGGCCGACGCCATCGCAGTGAAGCTCCAGGACCTCAGCGTGCCGCGCCCGCTTACCCACGACCTGCTTCGTGAAGTGATAGACAAGCTGGGCGGCTCCATCCGGCATATCCTGGTAAACGACCTGCAAAACGATACCTTCTTCGCCACCATCACCATCGAGGTCAACGGCGCACAGGAAGACATTGACTGCCGCCCCAGCGATGCGGTGGCCTTGGCAGTGCGGGCCCAAGTCCCCATCTTCGCCAACGAAGCGGTCCTCGACAAAGCTGGCATACAGTTGGACAAGGAAGGCAACAGACTCACGCCGCCATCGGAGGAGACTGCTCCGTCAGGCGAGCGGAGAACCGAGGTCAAGGAAGAGGAACTGGAGGGCATGTCGGCCTTCACTGACTTCATAGACTCTCTGGATCTCGAGGACTTTGACAACAAATAACCATGCGGGAACGCGCCTATAAAACGGCCCCGGCGAATGTCTGCCGGGGCCGTTTTACGAAATTCGCCGTTTGACTTTGGCCATGTCGGGTGATAAAATTCCGCCGTTTGAGTTGAGTGCTGCCCGGCCTGAGCGTTGAGATGGAGCGACGGCTGCTCGCCCTGAGACTCTTGGGGTTAGGCTGGTATGTCGCCACCTGCGTGGTGGTCGGCGTTGTGGCCGGACTTCTCTTGGACAGCCAATTAGGGACAACACCGATTTTCACCCTGCTGGGCGTGTTGCTTGGCACCTTTGCAGCATTCTATGGACTCTACAAGATGGTGAGGCCCTTGCTTAACCCCGGCTCGACACCTCGAAATTCCGATAGCGGCGGGGAGCACCACTCATGACCCGAGGCGTTCTCCTATTCGGGCTGTTGGTATTTGTGGCCTTGGCGGTGGCTGGGCTTATCACCGGAGCTATCGGTGCCGGTTTCGCCCAAGATCCAGCATCGAAAGCCGCCGGTGAGACCGCCGAAGGTTTGCTCCCCAAGCCCGCCGTCCACCTTCCGCCCCAGGTCGTCGCTCCCGGGGGAGCATACGATCATTATGTCGAGTTTCTTCACGCCGAACACAAGGAAATAAAATACGGCGAAGAGAAGCTGGACGAACACGAACACGAAGTCTTGGAAGAAGGCCCGTACAAGGGCACCAATTTCATCGTCACCAATACCCTCCTCTCCAGTTGGATAGCCAGCATAGTCCTGGTGGGCATTTTCGTCATTGGAGCCCGCAAAGCCCAGATGGTTCCAGGCCGGTTCCAGAACTTCTGCGAGATAGCCATAGAGGCCTTGCTGCGCTTCGTCGAAGGCACCGTCGGCCCGGGACGCTCGCGGTTGCTGTTCCCGGTAATCGCAACCATCTTCCTCTACGTCGTAATCAACGCCTGGATCGGCCTGCTGCCCATCTACCCGGCTCTGGGGACACTGGTAGACGGCAAGATCGAAGTGCACCTGTTGCGTCCCGCGGGAACCGACATCAATATGCCGCTGGCCTTGGCGCTGGTGTCATTCGTGTTCGTCGAATATCTCGGACTGAGGATGCTGGGCTTCAGCTATTTGGGGAAATTCGTCCGGGTAGCCAGCCTGAAACGCGGCCTGAGCGCCCTGTTCCGGTTCAAGATTCTGGACGCCTTCCAGGGATTGCTGGACTTCTTCTTCGTCGGGCCGCTGGAGGCATTCAGCGAGTTCGTCAGGCTGGTCAGCTTCACCTTCCGCCTGTTCGGCAACATGACGGCCGGCGAGATCCTGGTGCTGATTTCCGCATTCCTGGTACCGTTCATTGCCACAGTTGGCGTATACGGGCTGGAGCTGCTGGTCGGCTTTATCCAGGGCCTTATCTTTGCCGGGCTCACCCTGGTATTCGCAGCCATTGCCATGACTGCCCACGAGCACGAGGAACACGAAGAGCATCACTAGAAAGCTTCATGCGGGGGAATCACCCTCACTCCGCCCCCACTCCAACCCCCAGAGGGAGAGGGAGTTGGCTGAGGGGATTTTTCGGGAGGGCTAAAGAAAATGGAAATCCTGGTATTTGGAATGGTAGTTGCCACTGTGGGAATCGCCGCTGCGGCACTGGGCGGAATTTTCGCCATCTATGCGTCCCGGCAAGACTAGGTCTAATCAAACCACAATACTCGGACTGACGCACCCAAGGAGGGAAAATGGAAATCCTTTCGGCACTGTTGAGTCTACCGTTGCTCCAGATTGAGGCGGATGCCGCCAAGCTCTTGGGCGCTGGCCTTGCCATCGGTCTGGGGCTGATCGGCCCTGGCATCGGCATTGGCATTCTGGGCGCAGCCGCCATGAGCGCCATTGGCCGCAACCCGGAGGCCACCGGAAACATTCAGACCAACATGATTCTCGGCATCGCGTTTGCCGAAGCGCTGGGCATTTACGCCCTGGTGGCCACGATCATGATAGGCTTCATCTTCTAGCTCAGCAGAGGACGATATGCTGGAGACATTGGGAATTCACTTCCCAACCCTGCTCATCTACCTCGTCAACTTCCTGCTGGTCCTGGGGCTGCTGCGCTTTTTCGCTTATAAGCCCATCCTCCGCCTCATGGACCAGCGGTCCGAACGGATACGGGAAAGCCTGGAGGCCTCAGAGCGCGCGCGTGAAGAGGCAGCCAGTTCCCAGGAAGCCGTCGAGGCCCAATTGGTCGAGGCTCGCCGCGAGTCTCAACGTATCCTGGAGCAAGCCCGCGAGTCCGCGGAGCGGTTCAGGGCTGAAGAAATGGAACGCGCCCGCAACGAGGCAGAGAACTTCGTCGAACGCGCCCGCGCCGACATTCAGCGGGAACGCGACGTGGTGATCGAAGAAGTTCGGGCGAGCTTCGGCGACCTGGCAATGACCGCTGCCGAAAGAGTGGTTCGCCGCTCTCTCGACCGTCAGGCCCATGAAGACCTGATAACCCAAGTGCTGGAAGAAGGCGAAAGCCTGCGCCGGCCCTGAGCTTGACCAAGGAAAGAGGTTAGCTGCCAATGGCGGGACAGGCATCGGGCAAGCGGTACGGACAAGCGGTGTTTGAGTTGGCCCAAGAGCAAGGACAGGCTTCCCAGTGGGGACAGGACCTGACTCTTGTGGCAGAGGCTTTTACTGACCAGGACTTCAATGCCCTGCTCAAACACGCCGGGGTTTCGGCGGAAGACAAGCAGAGCGCCATAGAGACTGTGCTGGGCGGCGTTGACCCGATGGTGCGGAACATGGTCAACCTGCTGGTGGCCCGCGGACTGGTGGACGCCATACCCGGCGCCTGCCAGGAGTATGCCGAAATGCTGGACCGCCAAGAAGGCCGCCAGCGAGTGGAAGTCACCACCGCAGTTCCGCTGGAGCCGTCGGAGGTTGAGCGCATCACCAGTTTCATCTCCGGCCTCATTGGGCGAGAGGTGGTGGTGACGGCGCGGGTGGACGAGGCAATCCTGGGTGGCCTAGTCATCCAGATTGGCGACCGCCTGTTGGACGGCAGCGCCCGGGCGCGGCTGAACGGCCTGCGGGAGAGACTGACTACCGGCTTCCGCTAGGCGCCGCAGTTCGCCGTCCGCGCCAGTGCTATAATCGGGGGGGGGCTAACCCCGACGGTTTTTTCTTGTTTTCACTAAGCCTCAATTCACTCGGCAAGGAGAGCCAGCCATGGCTACCAGAGGACAGGACATAGTTTCGCTGATAAAGCGCCAAATCGAGGAATTCGGCGGCGACCTGGCCTTGGTGGACGTTGGCACCGTGGTCCAAGTGGGCGACGGCATCGCCAGCATCCAGGGCCTTCAGGGCGTGCGCTCCAACGAGTTGCTCGACTTCGGCAACGACGTGCTGGGGCTGGCTCTCAACCTGGAAGCCGACTTGGTCGGCGCGGCCATTCTGGGCGATCCCAACGCGGTGAAGGAAGGCGACCGGGTTCGCTCCACCGGGCGCATCATCGAGGTGCCCGTGGGCGAAGGGCTTATCGGCCGGGTGGTTGACCCCTTGGGCCGCCCGCTGGACGGCAAAGGTTCCGTCACCACCGACGGCAGCCGCTCCGCTGAAACCGTGGCTCCCAACGTGGTGGTGCGACAGTCGGTGAACACCCCGGTCCAGACCGGCATCAAGGCCATAGACTCCATGATCCCCATTGGTCGCGGCCAGCGCGAGCTGATTATCGGCGACCGCTCCACAGGCAAGACCGCCATCGCCATAGACACCATCATTAACCAGAGAGGCGGCGACCTCATCTGCATTTATGTTGCCATCGGCCAGAAACAGGGCAAGGTGGCCCAGGTTGTGAGCTCCCTGGAAGAAGCCGACGCCATGGGACACACCATCGTGGTCACCGCCGGCGCTTCCGACTCGGCCCCTCTGCAATACCTGGCTCCCTACGCCGGCTGCGCCATGGGCGAGTACTTCATGGAGCAGGGCAAGGACGTGCTGGTGGTCTACGACGATCTGACCAAGCACGCCTGGGCCTACCGGCAGATGTCGCTGCTGCTGCGCCGCCCCGCTGGGCGCGAAGCCTACCCCGGCGACGTCTTCTACCTGCACAGCCGCCTGCTGGAACGCTCGGCGCGGCTGGACGAGGAACACGGCGGCGGTTCCATCACCGCCCTGCCGATTATCGAAACCCAGGCAGGCGACGTGTCGGCCTACATCCCTACCAACGTGATTTCCATTACCGACGGCCAGATATACCTGGAACCGGAGCTGTTCAACGCCGGCATCCGCCCGGCGGTCAACGTGGGCCTGTCGGTCTCTCGCGTAGGCGGAGCGGCCCAAACACGCGCCATACGCAAAGTGGCGGGCCGCCTGCGCCTGGACTTGGCGCAGTACCGCGAGCTGGCGACTTTCGCGCAATTCGGCACTGCCGACCTGGACGCCGCCACCCGGGCACAACTGGCGCGAGGTCAGCTTGCCACCGAGGTGCTGAAGCAGGCCCAGTACGCTCCTCTGTCCCTGGAGGAGGAAGTGGTCATCCTCTTCGCCGTCAACTCCGGCGCTATGGAAGAAGTGGCGCTGGACCGGACGGCAGAGTTCGAGTCGGGGCTGCTCCGCCACGTTTCCGGTAGTCATCCGGACATCCTGGCAAGCATTCAGGAGACCCGGGATATTACCGACGAAACCGAAACTAAGCTCAACGAAGCTATCGCGGCATACAATTCCACCTTCGGGGCGTAGCGGCAAATACGCCCTCACCCTAACCCTCTCCCAGAAGGAGAGGGGATTTGAGGGGAGAAAGACCGAGAAATGCCCAGCGTAAGAGACATACGCCGCCGCATTCGCAGCGTGGACAACACCGGCAAGGTTACCAACGCCATGTCGTTGATCGCCGCGTCCAAAATGCGCCGCGCCCAGAATTCGGTGTTGCAGGGACGGCCCTACGCCGAGAAGATACTGGACGTTATCGCCCACTTGGCAGCCCAGCCCACGGACGATATTTCCGCCTCTCAGCCGCTGCTGCGGGTGCGGCCAGTCTCAAACATCGCTGTGCTGGTCATCAGCCCCGATCGGGGGCTGTGCGGTGGGATGCACGCCAACCTGAACCGCCGGGTCGGGCAGTTCATCCTCGATCAGGAAGTCCCGGTGCAGGCTATCGCCGTGGGACGAAAGGGGCGCGACTTCATGGTGCGCTCCGGCAGCGACCTGCGTGCCGTCTTCACCGACCTGGGTGAAACTCCCCAGTTGTTGGACACCATCGCCATATCCCAACTGCTGATTGACGCCTATTCCGAAGAGCAGGCGGATGAAGTTTACCTGGCTTACACGCGGTTCAATTCCACCCTGTCCCAGACTCCGGTGGTGGAGCGTTTGCTGCCGATAACACCCTCCGAGCTTTCCGGCCCCCAGCGCGTCGGCTACTACTATGAGCCCGACAACCTGACGGTGCTTCGCAATTTGCTGCCCCGCTTTGTGGAGATGGAGGTATACCACGCCCTTCTCGAATCCATCGCCAGCGAGCAGTCGGCCCGGATGGTCGCCATGCGGAACGCCACCGACAACGCCAAGCAACTCAGCGGGGACCTGACCCTCGTTATGAACAAGCTGCGCCAGGAAAGCATTACCAACGAGTTGCTAGACCTCATCGGCGGCATGGCCGTGCTGGAAAGGTAGCGCGATGGGGATTATCGCTAAGAATTACACAGTAACCGGGGACTTGGGCAGTGGTACGGTTCGAGTCCTCTACGATACCGGAGCGGGTTCTTCTTTCGTCCGGCGAAACGTTGCGGAAAATTTAGGTAACATAGTACGTACTCTTTTGCCAATGACCTTCACTATGGCTGACGGACGGGGAACCCTTACCGTTAATCAAGATGTTGCCCTGTACATCGACGTGGACGGTACTCCATTGATGTACCGATTCTTCGTCATGGATGACTTGGCCGAGGAACTTATCATCGGCGCGGACATGATGCAAAGGTTCAAGATTAGTCTGGACATGGACAATGAGTCGATCACAATCGACCCGCGGGCCTTGTACTTGAGAGCGTAGCTCCCGGTCAGGGTGTCTATCCCGGCTTCAGGAGAATAGTATGGCTACCGGAAGAATCGTACAGGTAATCGGTACCGTTGTTGACATTGAGTTCCCCGCTGATGAGTTGCCCAACCTATTCGACGCGGTGGAAGTGGACAACAACGGCGAGCGGCTTGTTCTGGAAGTGCAGCAGCACATCGGCAACAACTGGGTGCGCTGCCTGGCCCTGGGCGCCACGGACGGGCTTGCCCGCGGCGTTGAAGCCAACGACACCGGCCAGCGCGTATCTGTCCCTGTGGGGCCGGAAACGCTGGGGCGGCTGTTCGACGTAACTGGAACCCCCCTCGACAATCTGGGCCCGGTGGAGACTGCGCAGCATTGGCCAATCCACCGCGACCCGCCTTCCTTTGACGATCAGAGCCCCAGCGTCGAGATTCTGGAAACCGGCATCAAGGTCTTTGACCTGATTACCCCCTTTATGAAGGGCGGAAAGATCGGAGCCTACGGCGGCGCCGGCGTGGGCAAGACCGTCATCATTCAGGAACTCATCCGCAACATCGGCGCGGTGCATCAGGGCGTGTCGGTGTTCGCCGGGGTTGGCGAGCGCTCCCGCGAGGGCAACGACCTCTGGCACGAAATGCAGGACTCCGGCGTGCTTTCCAGCACCGTGCTGGTCTTCGGACAGATGAACGAATCGCCCGGCGTCCGCGCCCGCATCGGTCTCACTGGCCTCACCATGAGCGAGTATTTCCGCGACGAGCAGAACCAGGACGTGCTGCTCTTCGTGGACAACATCTACCGCTACATCCTGGCTGGCATGGAAGTGTCGGCTCTGCTGGGCCGGATGCCCTCGGCGGTGGGGTATCAGCCTACTCTGAGCACTGAAATGGGCGCGCTTCAGGAGCGCATCACCTCCACCCGCAGCGGCTCAATCACGTCCTTCCAGGCCATCTACGTGCCCGCCGACGACTACACCGACCCCGGCATCGTTACCACCTTCGGCCATCTGGACGGCGTGGTGTCGCTGGAGCGCTCGCTGGCAGCCCAGGCGCTGTACCCGGCGGTGGACCCGCTGGCCAGCTACTCCCGCATCCTGGAGCCGAGGATCGTCGGGGAAGAACACTACCGGCTGGCCCGCGGCGTGCAGCAGGTGCTCCAGCGCTACCGCGAGTTGCAGGACATCATCGCCATTCTCGGTATCGAAGAACTCTCGGAAGAAGACAAGCTGACGGTGTTCCGCGCCCGCAAGATTCAGCGGTTCCTGACCCAGCCCTTCTTCGTTGCCGAAACTTTCACCAGCCAGCCGGGCAAGTACGTCCCGGTTCGGGAGACCGTCCGCGGCTTCTCGGAAATCCTGGAAGGGAAGCACGACGACCTCCCGGAGCAAGCTTTCTACATGGTGGGAACAATTGACGAGGCCATCGAAAAGGCTGAGGGAATCCGCGCGCAGGGGTAGGCAGCCATGCCGATGATGCTGGAAATCACGACTGCCGAGCGGCAGGTCTACGGCGAAGAAGTGGATATGCTCATTGCCCCCGGCATTGACGGGCAGTTGGGCATACTGCCCCGTCACGCTCCGCTGATGACCATGCTGCAACCGGGCGAGCTGACCATCCGGAAGGGCGGGGCCGACAGCTACTTCACCGTTACGGGCGGGTTCATGGAAGTGTTGGGCGATCGGGTCATCATCTTGGCGGACGCCTGCGAGCATTCCGAGGAAATCAACGAGGAGCGCGCCCAGGAAGCCATGCGCCGCGCCCAGGAAAGAATCTCCAACCGGCCATCCGATATGCAGATGCAACGGGCACTAGCATCTCTGCGGCGGGCGCAAGTCCGCCTTGATACGGTCCGCCGCCGCCGCGCCCGGGGCGGCGGGCAGTTGCCGCCCTCGGTCAGTAGCTCGTAAGGTCAGGAGAGCTCCGCTGAGATTTCACCTCAACCCTCTCCCTCAAGGGAGAGGGAACTTTTTTGGCGGGATCCGGGATTTTTCGGCTTCTTATTCTTCGGCGGAGCTGTTGATGTAGTAGGTCATGGACTGTAGCGACAACACAGGGTCTATGTTGCGGATTCTGATGCCTTCGCGCACGTGAGGGATGACAGGAGCATAGTTCAGGACGGCCTGGATGCCGCAGGCCACCAGCAGGTCAACCACCTCCTGGGTGTGGGAGACAGGAACGGCTACGATGGCAATGCTTATCTCGCGCTCGGTGACGACTCGCCTCAGATCGTTAAGAGAATGGACGGTGAGGCCACCCACATCCTGCCCAATAACGCCTTCGTCTACGTCAAAGGCCGCCACAAGATGAAAGCCGTCCGGGGTAAAGCCGGGATAGTTGATGATGGCCCGCCCCAAGCGCCCCACACCAACGACCGCCACGTTCCAGTAGGCGTTGACGCCCAGAATCTGGCGCAGCCGGTCCAGCAGGTCACGGACGCTGTACCCCCGGCCCTGCTTGCCGAACCGCCCGAAATAGCTGAGGTCTTTGCGTATCTGAGCTGGCGTGACCTGCAGTTTTTCTCCCAATTGCTGGGAACTGACCACCATGATGCCGTCTTCCATCAGCCGGTTCAGGATGCGAAGATACTGGGGCAGCCGACTGACGACGACTTCCGGCACTTCATCGCGCGAATCATCCGGTGAAAAAGAGACGCCAGCCATTGACCTATACTTCCTCGCAAGCCCCGTTTCGCCAAGCGCCCTCAGGAACGGGTCTACCACGTAATCTATAATGCCTGTTGTTGTTGGTCAATGTTGTTGGTCAGTATAGTAGACAATTGTCAAAACAAGTCAGTGTTCAATCAGGTTTTTAATCCTCCCTCTCCCTTGAGGGAGAGGGTTGGGGTGAGGGTGAAATCCCGGCATCAGCATTTTGCCCGCAGCAGAGAGACTCCCACGCTTTCGCGAGGGCAGGTCTAACCCTCCCCTCGGAGTAAGAGGGAGAATTATAAGACCCTGGGGTTCAATCCCTTGAATGCAGGCCAATTTAGGGAGGCAACTTGCACGTCGGGATTTGCCGGTTGACGCTTCACCTGCCGGAGGCGTCCAGCCTGAAGGAAAAGAGGCAGATTGCCCGGTCGCTGGGAGACCGCATTCGCAACCGCTTTAACGTGGCGGTGGCGGAAGTGGATGACGCCGATAGGCGACAGCGGCTCACCCTGGGCGTCTGCTGCGTCAGCAACGACAGGGGGCACGCGGACGCCATGCTGTCCAGCGTGCTCAACTTCATCGAGGACTCGCGGCGAGATGTTGAAGTGCTGGACGTTCAGACCGAGACAATCAGCGGAATCTAGCCGGGTTCAGGTTGCCTGCGGCCAGGTCGTTTCTGAACTCCAGCAGCGCATGGGACATAACGTCGGCGGCAACGTGATGGGCATTGTTGTGCGAGGCATCGGGCAGGGTGACAAACCGCTTGGGCGCGTTGGCGGCTTGATACAGTTTGATGCCTTGAGAGTGCGGCACAATCTCATCCAACTCACCGTGAAGGATTATGAGCGGGGCGCGCACCTTGGGAATAGCTGCCAGGGAATTGTAATGATTCCTCACTATCCAACCGGCCAAGGGCAGCGGCAAAGCCAGCTTGGCCATATCCCGGATGGATGAGAAAGGAGCAATCAAGGCCATACCAGCCGGAGGGTGGGACACTGCCAGTTCGATAGCCACCGCAGCGCCCAGCGAGTGCCCGAAAAAGACGATTTGGTTCGGGTCAACATCGGGCCGCTGTTCCAGGTAATGCAGGGCGGCGCGGGCGTCAAGATAGGTCCCCTGCTCCGAGGGTTTGCCTTCGCTGCGCCCGTAGCCCCGGTAGTCGAAAATGAACTGGTGAACGCCCAAGAGGTGGTGCGCCCGCTCCAGTTGGCTGATGCGGGTGCTGAGGTTCCCGCCGTTGCCGTGGAACCATAGCCAGGTCTGCGTATCCGGTCCGGCGACAGCTTCGGGCGCAGGAAGGAACCACCCGTGGAGTGTCATACCGTCGGAGGCAGTCAGGCAGACGTCATCGTAGTGCAGTCCGACTTGGGCTGGAGTGCCGTTAAGCTCCGATTCCGGGAAGAACACGAAACGTTTTTCGGCCCAAGTCCACAACATAGTCGGCGCAAGACGGCTCTACCCGGAAATAACGGCCTGTCCTCTGGTATTCATTAGTTCCAGCAGGCGTTGGGAGAAGTCACGCTTCGTTAGCACGGCGTCGCAACCCAGCCTCCGCGCCTTCCGAAGCGTTTCGGCGTCGCCATGAGGGCCGTAGGCGATGATGGGAGAGGGCGCGCTATCGTCATCCGTCCCTGCGCCCGCTTTGGACTTCAGGGCCGCGCTCAACACAGAGACTCCCTCTTCCCAAGCCGCTTCGTCCGTTTCCAGGTCAACCAAGGCCAAAGCTACATCGCGCCCCGTGGTGGACTTCAGCAGACCGTCAGCCGAGTCGCCGTAAACCGCCTCCATGCCTGAGCGGATGGCGGCCGACTCGATACGCGGTATGAAGAACAGATTGCTGGTAAGCACCAAGGCAACCTGTGGGCGGGCCTCATTTTCATCATGGTGGGTAGTCATGCTATCGCACCGGGGGCGCGCCGAAAGGCACCGCCAGTTGGGATGGTGGATACGAAGTCTGCTCCCGCTGAATGGTTTCGAGGCGCTCCGAGATGTCGCGCTGTTCAGGTCGCTCCTCTTCGCAGCCCGGACACCAGATCAGCGCCTTGGACGACAGCATCATGTTATCTTTCTTGACCGATATGGTCTCGATTTCGGCGGCGCAGACGCTGCAACTGCGGACAATTTTCACTTCGCTGATTGGCGGCATCATCCCTCCGGTTTCGCAGATTGACTCACGCGGAATCGCTCGAAAGGCAGCTACGCTTCCAAACTTTCGGAAAGTAACTCAAGCACATCCTTGGATTCCTTCTGGTCAGCCATTCCCTTCGCCTGTATTCCTTCGCTCATCATCTGGAGGCAGAAAGGACATGACACCCCGACAGTCTGGGCTTCGGTTTCCAGGAAGTGGTCGGTGCGGGCGTGGTTTACCCGCTCGCCCTGGCTCTCTTCGATCCACATATGGCCGCCGCCGGCTCCACAACAGAAGCCTCGCTGGCGACACCGGCCTTCCATTTCCACCAGCTTCAAGCCAGGGATGGCGCGAGCCACGTTCCTAGGCTCATCATACACTCCGTTGTGCCGCCCCAGGAAGCAGGAATCGTGGTAGGCAACGGTGACGTCCATCATCTTGACCGGCTTGATCCTGCCTTCGCGAATCAACCCGTCCACGAACTGGCTGTAGTGCAGCACCTCGAAGTCACCACCAAGCTGCGGGTATTCGTTCTTGATGGTGTTGAAGCAGTGCGGGCAGATGGTGACCACCTTCTTTACATTGTAACCGTTCATGGTCTCGATGTTCTGCGCCGCCATTATCTGGAACAGGTACTCGTTGCCCATGCGCCGCGCCGGGTCGCCAGTGCAGGTTTCCTCATCGCCGAGAATGGCAAAGTCTACCTTCGCGGACTTAAGCACCTTGACCATTGAGCGGGCCACGGCCTGGCTGCGCTGCTCCAAAGCGGGGGTGCAGCCCAGCCAGAAGAGAATCTCAGCCTCCGGATTTTCCGCCAGAGTCGGAACGTCCAGACCCTCAGCCCAGTCGGTGCGGGAGAACTGGGTACCGCGCCACGGATGGCCTCGCTGCTCCATGCTGATAAGGGCATTCATCGCCGTTTCCGGGGCATTGGACTCTTCCAGCACCATATAGCGGCGCATATCCATGATGGTGGGAACGTGTTCCACCGTGACCGGGCATTCCTCCATGCACGCGCCGCAGTTGAGGCAATCCCAGATGGCCGTTTCGGGTATGGCGTTGTTCAGGATAGGCGACGGTTCCGCGTGTTCCGGGTCGCGCGGTCCCTGGTGCCCTATTTCGATCATGTGGTCTTTCAGGTTCTCGACGATGTGCATTGGCGACAGCAGCTTGCCGGTGACATTGGCCGGGCACACGTCGGAGCAGCGTCCACAGACCGCGCAGGCGTAGCCGTCGAGAAGCTGCTTCCAAGTGAAGTCCTGCACCCTCGACGCGCCAAAGCGCTCGGCGTTCTCCAGGTCCATGGCTGGCAGCGCCCCGCGCGAATCCAATGTGCGGAAGAAAGCATTGATGGGCGCGGCGACCATGTGCATGTGCTTCGAGAAAGGAATGTAGACCGTGAAGAACAGTATGATGGCGAAGTGCGTCCACCAGAACAGGCCATGCAGTACGCTGGCGGCGGACTGGCTGATGCCCCAGTCTATGAACAGTCTGCCCAGCGCGCCGCCGATGATGACGTCGGCCTCCGGCCCCGTGCCGCCTTCGGCAACGTAGAAACTGTGGGTCAACAGGGTTGAAGCCATCAGCCCGGCAATCATGCCGACGATGACAATGGCATCGGGATTGCGGGTAAGGTCGAAGCTCAGCCTTCGGGGTTGGACCACCCACCGCCGGGCAGCCGCCCAGATAAGCACCACCAGCAGCACTGCCGCGAGGATGTCGAGATAGCTGCTGTACACCATCGCCCCGGTCTCGGTCAGCAGCCACTCCGGGAAGGGCTTCCACGCTGCAGCGGCGAAGATGAAGATGGCGTAGGACAGCATGAAGGTCAGGAAACCCCAGAAAATGGTGGCGTGGCCCAGCCCGGCCCAGTCGCCGAAGGGGACTCGCTGCAGCACTTTCTTCTGGCCCAACACGATAGCCATTGCGCCAGTCAGGCGCTCCATGGGTCGGTCGAACCTGTATTCAGACCGGCCTTGCAGCACCAACCGGAACACACGCTGATAGATGGCATAACCGCCGGCGGCGGCAGCCAGCAAGAACAAAACGTAGACGCCAACCCAGATGGGGATAGGCCCAATGTCGCCGGGAGGAACCAACTTAATACCTCGTCTGTTATTCCCACTTCCGCGAGAACCCGCATAACCTTATGTCTGCTACAACCGAACCTAGAGCGTGTTTACAAACTCTACCGGCAAAGATACTTGGGCATCGGCGCGGTTGTTTGATCCCAGGATTTCGCCCTCACCCTAACCCTATCCCTCAAGGGAGAGGGGATTTTGCAGGTTAATTCCGCCCTATTTGCGGTTTGTAAACACACCCTAGAAATCCGCCACCTGAGGGATGACCTCGCGGCCCAGCAGCTCGATCTGCTTCAGCACCTGCTCCTGCGGCATTCCGGGCCACTGCATACGGAAGATCATCATATTGACGCCCAGCTCTTCCGAGCAGCGCTTCAGTTCGGAGACCACGTCATCCGGCGAACCCAGCAGGAAGCGGTCCTTCGCCAGGTCCTGGTAGGGAACGGTGAAGGATTCCTCGCCCGGCAGGGCCTTGTCCTGTCCCCATGCGGCGTAGGCGGCGTACTTGCCTTCAAGATAAGGCTGGCTTTCGATGTAGGCGGTCTCGCGGTCGGAGGCCACGTACATCTCGCGCATCATGGGCAGGTCTGCCGGAACCGGGTTGCCAAAATTCTCCAGCGCGGCGGTGTAGCGCGTCCACTGGTCGGCCACCATTGACACCGTGGCATGGGGATTGATGAGCCACGGGTAGCCCCACCGGGCAGCGCGACGGATGGCCACGTCGTTGTTGGCGGCAACCCAGATGGGCGGATGGGGCAACTGCGCTGGCCGGTTGGCCAACCCTGTCTTCGGGATGGTGTAGTACTTGCCATCGTACTCGAGCTCGTCCTCCACCCAGAGCCGTTTGATGATGTCCAGCGACTCGTTCATCCGGCCGACGCGCTCTTCGCGTTTCACACCGAAGGCGGTGTACTCCTCGTCGCGGTAGCCCAAGCCGATACCGAAGACGAATCTACCGCCAGTGATGCAGTCGAGGGTGGCGATGCTCTCGGCCAGCTCGACCGGGTTGTGCAGGGGAAGTAGCAGCACGGTGGCGGCCACCTGCATATCGCCGGACTCGGCGGCCAGACGGGAGAGCAGCGGAAACACCGTGCTCATTTGGTAGGGGGCGGCCAGGTAGTGCTGCCCGGTGGCGATGAGGCTGAACCCGGCCTCGCGGGCCGCCGCCACCTGCTCCACACTGTCCCGAATCTTCTCCGGCATGGACTCGCCCGGCAGGTACTGATTGGTTACGAAGAATCCCAGCTTCACGATTGCTCCTTTTGGCTCAAGGCCCGCTCAGGGCCTGCGTCGTCGGCACACTATTGTATACCAGATGCGGGCTTGGTTGCAGAGGTTCAGCGGAGCTTCTGCCAAGCGTCACGGTTTACCAGCAACAGTGGGCCGGATATACTGTCCTCGCCGTCAATAGCTGTCGTGAGGTTGGTTGAACTGGTGGAAAAGATGTACGACTGGAGGACTCAGTACCAAGTGTGCGTGGACCACTTGGTATACGCGAAGATTAAAAGCATCTCCCGGATACGGGAAATGACCGTCGAAGAATGGGTGAATGAGACTTTACGCAAAGCGGTAAGAGAGGCGCCGGAAGCCACGGAGGCAATGTTGCGGGCCATCCAAGAAGCTGGAGAGGTAAACGCTCCCACTGCTGATATTGAGCAAATGCTGCAAGAAATCGAGTCAGGCTATCTTGGCAACGGGTATTGCGAAGAGTGATTTTTGTAGATTCCAATGTGCCAATGTATCTGGTGGGCGCCCCACACCCAAACAAAGATCGCGCTGCTGCAGCGATAGCCCGCCTCAAAGAACACTCCGAGGAATTTGTCACCGATGTAGAAGTTTATCAAGAAATACTCCATCGGTATTCTTCCCTTGGGAGACTCAATTTCATCGACGAGGCGTTCAGCACTCTTGACGATATTGTCTATAACGTCCTCTCCTTTGGCATGGCGGAGATTCACGTTGCCAAGGGTCTCATTGTATCTGTGCCGGGCATTTCAGCGCGGGACGCCCTGCACGCGGCGGTGATGCGGGCAACAGGGATTACCCGAATTTTGAGTTACGACAAAGGGTTTGACGCGATACTCGGTATTGAACGCTTGGAATAAAATTCCACCACTTTATGCGAGGAAAATCCCAATGAAAATCGCAAGGTTCCGGTGTAATGGACACATTGCCCACGGGGTAGTTGAGGGCGACGAAGTTGTCGAGATAGAGGGGGACATTTTCTCCGATTTCAAGGCGAGCGGGGAGCGTCGCAAGCTGGCCGACGTGAAGCTGCTGGCGCCAGCGAATCCCAAGGAAATCTGGGGGCCGGGGCTGAATTTCGCCAACCACCTGGAGTTTGCCGCCGGAGTGCTGGGCGACGAAGACCCCCATGTGCCGGAGCACCCGGAGCCGTGGGTCAAGGCGCGCAACTCCCTCACCGGCACTGGCGAGAACATCATCCTGCCTTACGACACGGCGGGCGAGGTTCACTACGAGGGCGAGGCGGTGGCGGTAATCGGCAAGCCCTGCCGCAGGGTCAGCCCTAAGGAAGCGGGCAGCTACATCTTCGGCTACACCTGCGGCAACGACGTTTCCGAGCGGGCATGGCAGAAGGACGACTGGATCTTCTGGCGGGCCAAGGGTTCAGACACCTTTGCTCCGGTCGGCCCGTGGATCGAGACCGACATCAACCCGCAGGCGCTGGAAATGATCGTGCGGCTCAACGGCGAGGAAGTGCAGCACGGCTACACCCAGGAGATGCTATTCACCTTTGCTGAAATCGTCAGCTATATCAGCCAGCAGATTACACTGCAGCCGGGGGACATGATTTTCTCAGGCTCCACTGGCGTGACGACAGGCTTGAAGGACGGCGACTTGGTGGAAGTAGAAATACCGGGCATCGGAGTGCTGTACAATCCGGTGGTTCGGGAGAAGGCATAGCCTGCGTCACAAGCTGACGACGGCGCGGGCGCGGGCGACGGGTTCGCCGCGGTCGTTCTCCACGGACACGGCGCATTCGATGAGCCGCAGCCCCTCCATCGTATGCTTGTCCACGACATGCCCGGACAGGCTGATGGTGTCGTTGGCGCGGACGGGTTGAAGGTGTTCGACGCTCAAGCTGCTTCCCTCGGCTTCCAGACGCTCTGACGGAAAGCCCTTGCTCAACAGCTCGGTTACATAGCCTTCAACCGTCTTGGCCGGCAAGGCTTCGGGCGCTGGGTCTTCGGGCGCATCGTTGCCTTCGCCGTGGAGAGAGACGTATCGCCGGATACTCTCCTCCGTCTCCCACTTGATGAGGACGGGCAAAGTGTCGCCCACGTCAACAGTATTGAAGTCAACTGTCATCGCCCACAGCCTTGTCATTCGACGCTCCCCCAAGCAGCCCGGCTTTGCAAGCTGAGGCTACCATCGGCGCAGATCAAAGACAACTGTGAATGGAAACCGGGAAAAGGTTACGTTAACTTGTTTGACGGCTGCTAAGGACGCTCTCACCCTAACCTTCTCCCAAAGAGGAGAGGGAATTTCTTGAAAAGGCAGGAAAGATGGCGGACTCGGAAAGAGAAGAAGCGTACAGCCGGGCGATGGTGGTCATGGCTCACGCTGACGATATGGAGTGGACCTGCGCGGCAACGCTGGCCAAACTATGCGCCGAAGGCTGGGAAGTGGTGCTGGTGCTCTGCACCGACGGCTCCAAGGGCAGCGATGACCCCGAAATGACCTCAGCGCGGCTGACGGAAATCCGGGCGGAGGAACAGAAAGAGTCCGCCCGGATTCTGGGCCTCAAGGACGTGGTGTTCCTGGACTACCCTGACTCTTACCTGGAGCCAACGCTGCAACTCCGGAAGGACATTGCCCGCGAGATACGCCGCTACCGGCCTGACATTGTCATCACCGAGCCTCCGACTCGTGACATTGACAGCCGCTACTACGGCAGCCACCCGGACCACTTGGCTACGGGCGAGGCTGCGCTGGCAGCGGTGTTCCCCACGGCCCGCGATCGCCTGACCTTCCCCGAGTTGCTGGAAGAGGGTCTGGAACCTCACAAGGCGCGCGAGGTCTGGATCGTTGGTGGGCTGGAAGGCTCAGACCATTTCGTGGACGTTGACGGCTACATGGACACCGCCATCGCCGCCCTCAAGGCCCACAAGTCGCAGGTCTCCCCCGAAGCCGCCGAAAAGTACTTCCCCATGGGCAGAGCGGACACTGCCGCCAAGGTGGGCCTGAAGTACGCCGAAGCGTTCAAGACCATCAAGTATTATTAGGGGAAAGCGGAAACAGAGCGCAACACCCTGCGCTCTGTTAAAGAAAGGGCATAATCAACGATCTTAATACAATAGGGCTTACACAGTCGGCTATGAAATTGTGTCTGCCAGCCAGTCTGGGCGGAGGCGAAATCCCACCCCCACCCTAACCCTCCCCCTTGAGGGGGAGGGGATTATTGCGAACTGCGTAAGTCCTATACAATTCTCAGGCTGGGAGATCGAAAGTTTCCGCCAGAACCTCCACATCCCCTGAGAATCCACTCTCATCGCCGGGTGGCAGGAAACTTTGCAGCTCGAATCCGATCACCGTCCGGTTGCGGTCGCGCATCAGCATAACTTCCTCCCCGGCTTCGGAGCAGATGTACTCGTCGTCCGGATTGCCGAACCACACAGTTAGCGTGTTGCCCGTGCGGTCGTGGACAACTTTTACTTTCTTTACCTTCTCCACACCGCTTCTCCTTCCTTAGTTACGGGTACTTCCCTTCTTATAGCCTATGTCTATATGTCCCCATATGGGGCCGTTGCTCTGTTGTGGCCTGCTATTTTCTATTGCTGACGTCGGGACGCTGCGGTTGAAAGGAGACGTGTATTCCTGGCGGTATCCGAAGGGGCGTTCCGCGCTGCTCAACTCCACCTGTTCTACCTGCTCTCGGTCTCTGGAGGAGAAAAATCCGACAAGTTTCTTCACTGTTCCTACAATATGATGGTACGCTGAAAGTCGTCGGCACACTTCAACCAGCTTATTGTCCGGATCCTTTTTCGCCGCGCGTACCATCTCGGCAGCTACCTCTTTGGTTGGCTCCAGCTCCATCTCTTCCAGGAAGCGGGATGATTTATAAATTTCGCCCTGTTCAATCACGGACTGCTCGCCGCTTTTAGGCGTACTGTCTTGAGAACCGTCCTTTTTAAGTTTCAAAGCGGGAGCGCCAATAAACAACCCTTTCTTAGCTCGGGTAGCGCCGACATAAAACAGTCGCCGCTCGCTTTCAATCCACTCTGCCGCTTTGGGGGTGCGTCTCGGGTCCGCTGTGTCGTATGTCGGATCGTCATTACTTCCTATTACCGGCAAATAACCTTCTTCGCAATTAGGGATAACAACATAATCAAACTCCAATCCTTTAGTGCTGTGGATCGTCATTATTTTTAGCCATTCTTCTTCGGGTAACCCAAAGGTGGTGTCGACTTTTTCAACATGCTCAATAAAGTCTTGCCAAGTCATACCCACCGAATTGGCGTAATTGATAAACGACTGCACATTCTTCATTCGGGTCAGGGATGCTTCACCGTTGCCGTAGTAGTTTTGGTAGTGCTGCTGAAATCCCACTTCTTCATCTATCCAATTCAACAGCGGGCCGATTTGAGGTTCTTCCGGACCAGATTCCTTTGGATTCAGTTTCCGGTGGATAGTTTCCAAGGTGACGGTTAAGTCTTCCAGACGATAGCGCTGGCGAAGATTTGAAAATTTGCTATTATCTTGTATCGTGTCTTGGAGCAATTTACCTAAGGTAAATCCTTTCTGCCGTCCCTCCTCAATCATCCGCTCCATACTGAGGTGCAAGAGATAACGGCTAGGCTTGTTGGCGATGTTGAGGAATTGCTTCTTTGTTGTATCGCTGGGGATTTCGCACAACTTTGCGGCGACCCGCACGTAGTTCAGCAACGCCCGGCATTCACCGGCTTGGAGAAATGAGGCCCGGCCCATCACTTTGGATGGGATTTCCCGCAACATCAACTCAGTGGAGAATGAAGCAGCCTGAGCATAGGTGCGTACCAGCACCCGAATATCGGAAGGTGATACCCCTTTGTCTAGCACTAGCGACAGAATCTCTTCGACCAAGCTACGGTTAGCGTATCCGTCCGCCACGTCTCTATCGGTGATAAGGGTGACATTGCTGTCGCTGGCCGGATTGCTGGACAGCAACTGTTTGTCTAGGCGTTTCGCGTTGTGGATGATAACATTGTAGCTGGACTGGGCGATGACGTAACCGAACCGGAAAGAGTTGGTCAGCTTGTAGGTGATATGTGGTTTGTCGCTGAAGGTGGCGTCAAATTCGCCGAGGATGTAATCGCTGCGAGCACCCCTCCATTCGTATATGGTCTGGTCGTCGTCGCCAACGACCATCAGGTCTGCGCCAGTGCTGGCAAGACATTCGATAAGCTTCTGCTGCCCCAAGTTGATGTCTTGATATTCGTCCACAATTATGTATTTCAACTGTCCTGTGGCAAACCGGCGCAGGCGTAAATTAACCTCAAGTTCATTAACTGCCCAAGGAACGAAATCATCGAAGGTTATGGCGTTGGCATTCAGGCGTTCCTTTTCAAACTCCCGGTACACTGACACGTAAGCGTCACCATTTGGTCCTGCGTATCCTGCTCTGGATGGAGGAATCAAGGCACCTTTCCAGAGACCAATCGATTGCTTGGCTTCGTCGACATCCAATTCGTCATCATCCAAATCCATATCTCGGCGAACTTTTTCGACAGCTCGCACCAGAGCCAAGTGTGCGAGTTCTTCTGTATCACCAAACCATTGCTTGAAACTGTGCTGTTTTATCACACGATATGAATAACTATGGAACGTATTAACTTGAGGTTGTTGTTCTACAGGTATTCCGATTTCGTCAAGTTTTTCTACAAACTGGTTTCTAGCAGCTCTATTGAACATCAGCACTTGAATTTGATGTCGCGGCACCTGCTGTTTATCCAGCAAATGCTTGACACGATGGGCCATTGTCGTAGTTTTCCCGGAACCGGCAACGGATAATACTTTGCCGTGATGACCATCAGGATGGTGGATTATTTGCAGCTGCTCGTCGGTTAGTTGCATTGCAACGCCTCGCTTACAAATTGTAGATATAAAAAGGCTATGTGGGGCATTTTCCGCCTCACATAGCCTTATGTCAACATACCGTCGTCCGGCGGAGTTACACCGGCTTCCTTGCGGTTACCTTAAAGCTGGCAGTGTTGGTGTAGGTCGCCTTTTCTGACTCGTCCCAGAACTCCACGCCCTCGCCCTTGACTTCAATGCTCTCGAACCCGGCGCGGCGCAGGCGGTCGGTGTAGACCTCGTGGTACTCCGCTCCGGCGGCACAGGACACCCAGCTCTCGGCGTCGGTGACCGCCGGGCCTTCGGGGGACAGGGCCAGCACGTCGGACAGGTGGATTCGCCCGCCGGGGGCCAGCACGCGGAAGCTCTCGCTGAACACGGCGTCCTTGTCCGGCGAGAGGCAGACGACGCAGTTGGATATGATGACGTCGTAGGAATCACTGGGCAGAGGCATGGCCTCTATCTCGCCCTGAACGAACTCGACGTTGGTGAAGCCCAGGTTGTCCTGGTTCTTGCGGGCCAGCTCCAGCATGGACGGGGTCATATCCAGCCCGGTAACGTGGCCCGTTTCACCTACCTGCTGAGCCGACAGGAAGCAGTCTATGCCGCCGCCGGAACCCAGGTCCAGCACCCGCTCGCCGGGTTGCAGCCCGGCCAGGGCCGTGGGGTTGCCGCATCCGGCGGAGGCCGCGATGGATTCGGCGGGCAGGCCAGCCAACTGCCCATCGTTGTAAAGGCGCATAGCGTGTTCCAGGTCTTCCGGGCCGCAGCAGGCGGAGGCGACGTTGCAGCCGCATCCGCCGGTGTGTTCGTCGTCGGCGTGCTCCACGACCGGGTTGAGTTCGATAACTCGCTGCGCGCGCGCTCCGTAGCGTTCCCGTACCAGTTCCTTGATGTCGCTGTTGTTGGCGGTCATTAGTTTTCCTTCCTCCTCATGGGAAATTAATGGGATGCCTGATGTATCGCTGGAAGATACATGGGCGCGGGAATAGGATTGCCCAATTCCCGCGCCGCCTCCAACCAAGCCGCCTGGGCAAGACGGACTTCTCTCAGGGCTTCTTCGGGCGTGTCGCCGAAAGCGGAGCAATACTCCAAATCGGGTATATCCGCGATGTAACTCTGGTCTTCTTCACTGAAGAAGATGTTTATGTGGTAGTCTTTCATTCTTCATCCTCCAAAATGAGACGGCATCGTTCGACTAACCTGAGAAACTGGCGAATCTGATAAGGCTTGGCGTCGCCCCCGTCTGGTTGGAGATTTACTGACTTGGGTATGCTGGAACGCCCAAAAATGTGATGTCTTCCATTTACCCGGACGAGCCTGAATCCGAGCCCTCTATCAAGTTAACCATATCGAGCAAGGCGACATTGTGCACTTCACCGCGGGTCAACCGGGCCAGAAGCCTTCGACGGTTCATGCGGTGGTGAGGGCCTGGGCAACGCAGTCCTGTACCGCTGGCAGCATCCGCTCCCATACCCGGGCGGCGGACTGGAAAGCCTCTTCCCCTGCCGGAGTCAGCCAGCACACGCGGCGGCGGCGGCCCTGATGTTCCTCCATCCGGCTCTCCACGTAACCGTTGTCCTGGAGTTCCTTCATGGTCGAGTACACCATCGCTTCGGTAGGCTCACAGCAGCCTTGGCAGGCTTCCTTGATGGCCTGATTGACCGCGTAGCCGTGGAGCGGGCCCTTGGCCAGTTGGGAGAGCAATAGAAAGCGGCAAAGACTCTTCTTCACCAGGTTCTCCCAATACTCTTCGCTCTTCATTCCACTCATGTCTGTCCTGATACTATAGTCTGTATACTAAACTGCATTGAGTATAAAGCCGGGCGGACTCCCCGTCAACCTCTTTGGATATATTCGGCTGTGGTAGAATGACGCCGGTGTTCCAGATACCGATTGGGGTTGTGTTGACATGAAGATTTCCGGCTACCAGACCCGCCTGTTACATACGCCTGCCGACGACCCGCTCGCCAACAGCCTGCCCGACACCGGGCGGCAACGGGCCTTCGTGACGCTGGAAATGACCACCGACGAAGGCATAGACGGCGTCGGCCTCACCTTCGTGCCTGCCCTTACGGCCAGTCCGGTGGCCGGGGCGCTGCGGCTGTCGGTGGACGCGCTGGCCGAGATGGCCATCGGCGAGGACCCGATGGAGATAGAAGGCATCGTGGGGCGACTGCAGGAGGCCACCTCGGGCGCCGGGCCCGGCGGGCTGCTGACCATGGCCCTGGCCGCCGTGGACATGGCGCTGTGGGACATCAAGGGCAAGGCGCTGGGACAAACGGTGGCGTCGCTGCTGGGCGGCTACCGCAAGAGCGTCCCCACATACGCCAGCGGCGCGCTGATGCGCCCGGTGAACGTGGAGCGACTGGCCGAAATAGGCCCGATGCTGGTGGAGAAGGGCTTCCGGCAGATGAAGACCCAGATGGGCGCTGAGGCTCTGGCCAGCCGGGAGGTGGACCGCATACGCACCCTGCGCGACGCGGTGGGCGATGACATAGACCTGATGTGCGACATCAACCAGCTCTGGAGCGTCAACCGCGCCATAGACGTGGGACGCCGGGTCGAGGACTACAACCTGTTCTGGCTCGAGGACGTGGTGGCCCACGACGACTACCAGGGCATGGCTAAGGTGGCCGACGCGCTCTACACCCCCATCTGCTCCGGCGAGTACGTCTACGGCGTCAACCCCTTCAGGCAACTGATTGAGAACGAATCTGTGGACATCGTGATGATTGACCTGCTGCGGGTGGGCGGCATCACGCCCTGGCGCAAGGTGGCGGCGATGGCCGAGGCTTTCAACTTGCCGGTCGTGAGCCATCTGGTGCCGGAGGTGCACATCCAGCTAATGGCCTCCATCCCCAACGGCCTGACGGTGGAATATATGCCCTGGTCGCTGCGCTTGTGGGAGGAAACGCCCGCCTTCGTAGACGGCAACCTGGAAGTGCCAGAAAAGCCGGGGCTGGGGTTGGCTTTCGACCAGGATGTGCTGAATCACTACGCAGTCGCGTAGCCGAACTCCGAAGCGAATCAAAATTACAGACAGGGAGGGACAGCAATGGTAGCTCAACTACGGACTTACACCATCAACCGGGGCATGATGGATTCGTGGCTCAAGGTCTTTGACGAGGAGATTCGACCCATCCACGACAAGATTGGGATGCCCATTTCCGCTACCTTCGTTAACGCCGACCGCAACGAGTTCATCTGGATACGCAACTTCAACAGCGCCGACGAGATTCCGGCGAAGGAAGCGGCGTACTTCGGGTCCGACGAGCGCAAGGCCCTGGGCGACAAGCCCACCAGCCACATCGCCAAGATCGAGGTCAAGGTCATCGAGACCGTGCTGGAGCCTGCGGGCGTGGCGTAGGTTAGTCTGGCCCATCTGAATCAAAGCTCATCGAACAATCTCGACTGCGGGCCATGCCAATTGTGCGGGAACGCCACTGACCCGGAGGCTTCAATATGAACTGGATCTTCCGTAGCAGGGTGCAATTCGATCCTGGATAATGTTCCCGTAAACTCCTAAAAGGAGGCGCAATGGCATGGTCCAGCAAACGATGGTCATTCGCGCGGTATTCGCCGTTGTGTCGGTCATCGCCATGCTACTGTTCTTTAAACTGACTCAAAACTAACTCTACGGCACTGACAGTAATCGGCTTGGTACTTGTCGTTGGTCTCGCTTTTGGGTGGGTTGGATTCGCATTTGCCTGCATATTTGATTGAATAAGGGCCAGGCGTAGGGACATGAGAGCGACAGGGCTTTTTCAAGTTGTTCTGATTTAGCCATAACATTAGATGCTGTACAAAGTAGGTTGTTGCGGGAAGCGCCACGATGAGGTCCGGGCATGAGTTATTGCCGCGGAGAAGTAACCCGGTGGCTTCAGGAGCCATTCATGGCAGACGGCAAAGAGTGGCGAATCTCTGAGCATTTTCGTCGAGACAGGGCCAGAGATAGACCGGAAGTCACCATGAGCCGTATTATAGATGTGTTGGAGAATTGGATAGTACGTTGCACAACAATGGACAAAGACGAGAAAGAAGGGTTGTCTTATTGGGGATGGGTGGAAGTGGAGGGCAAGAGAAAACTAATGCAAGTCGTTACTTCGCCATCGGGGGACGGGACTATTGAAAGCGTATACCTCAATAGAAAAGACCTGAGAGAAATGTCCCGAGGAAATATCCAGCATTTCAGAGACAAATGCGTCCGCGATGACTTAGAGGCGAGGTAGGGAATGAAGAAAAAAGCGACTACCCACGACCACGTATGCGCTCCTGATGTTACCTTCCGTTTCCCCGACGGCCACACTTGGCGCTATGCAGGATACGAGCAGGTGTGGATGTACGAGGTCCCCATCGGGGCAGAATGGGAAGACTGTGAAGTCTGCGATGCGCTGATGGAAGAAATCGGGGAACCGCCGCTGGATAAAATACCGTTTCATATTGTAGAGGAAAGCAAAATTCCGGGGTGATGGGGCGCACCCTGACCGGGGGGCTGTCAGAGGACTTGGACTACAATTTGGCGGTTTCATCCATCACGCGCTCTTCCGCATCTCGATGTGGAGGATGCCAGCCTCCATGAAGGTGTCGCCGTGTTCGGCGTAGCCGTGGGCGGCGTAGAAGGCTTTAACGTAGTCTTGGGCGTGTAGGACGATTTCGGCTGCGCCCTGGGATTTGGCCTCCTGTTCGAGGAAGCGCAGGATGAGGCCGCCCACGCCCCGGCGACGATGCGTACTGTCCACAGCCATGCGCCCTATGCGGGCCGTACCATCCTCGAAGTACATTCGCCCGGTGCCGACGGCCTGCCCGTCTTCCACGGCTATGGCATGGGTGGCGTGAGCGTCGTACTCGTCCAGCTCTATCTCGGCAGGAACGGACTGCTCACCGACGAAGACACGGAAGCGGATTCCTACCGCCGCTTCCATATCTTCTTCTGTTTCCACCAGTTTGACTGTGATGTTGCTCGTATCGGTATTCATAAGATCGGAACCTAAAGGCGTTTACTGGCAGCGGCTCACACCCACCCTAACCCTCCCCCCTTGAGGGGGAGGGAATTTGGAGATGGGGCAGTCTCTAACTCTCTCCCAGAGGGAGAGGGAACTATTGAGAGAGCAGGGCTTAGAAGACGATTACGCCGCGGCCGATTTCGCCCTTGTCCATGTCGTCGTAGGCTTCGTTGATCTGGTCGAGGGTGTAGTGTCGGACCACCAGCTCGTCGAGGTTCAGTTTTCCGGCGTGGTATAGGTCGGCGAACTTGGGCATATCAACGCGGGCGTGGGTGGAGCCATAGTAGGTTCCCCGCACGGTCTTTTCCATCCGCACCATGTCAACGGCGTTCAGGGGGGCATCCGCGCCGAAGGGAGCGATGCCAACCAAGGTGCAGACTCCGGACTTTCCGGTCATGTCGTAGGCGTTCTTGATGGTCTGGGTGGCGCCCACCACCTCGAAGGTGAAGTCAGCGCCCTTGCCGCCGGTCAGTTCCTTGACGCGGGCCACGGGATCGCCGTCGGAGGCGTTGACGGTGTGGGTCGCGCCGAACTTCATGGCGAACTCTAGCTGGCTCTCGCGCAGATCAACGGCGATGATGGTGGTGGCGTTGGCCAGGGCAGCGCCCATGATGACGTTGATGCCGACGCCCCCGCAGCCCACGACGGCCACAGAGCTGCCGGGCGTTACCCGGGCGCTGTTGACTACCGCGCCGACGCCGGTGGGCACGCAGCAGCCGATGAGGGCAGCCTGGGGCATAGGGGTGGGCATGTCTATGGGCACGCAGCCCATTTCAGGAACGACGGCATACTCAGCGAAGCAGGCCACCTTGCCCATGTGGTGGATGCGCTGGTCGCCCTTGTGCAGGCGTTGGGTGCCGTCCATCATGTTCGGGCCGGTGGCCATGTGGTTGTCGCAGACCTGGGAGTTGCCCGACAGGCAGGAGTTGCAGCGTCCACAGGCGGGAACGAAGGACAGTATCACCTGTTGGCCGGGGCGGACGGAGGTGACGCCGGGACCGACGGCCTCGACAGTGCCGGCGCCCTCGTGGCCCAACACCACGGGCAGGGCGATCGGGGCGTCGCCGTGCATGAAGTGGCGGTCGCTGCGGCAGATGCCAGCGGCGCCGATTTTCACCAGGACCTCCCCTTCCTTGGGGTCGTCCAGCTCCACGTCTTCAATGACCAGGGGCGTCTTGGGTTCGTAAAGAACGGCAGCCTTCAAAACGGGACTCCTATGTGTCAGTATCGTTTAGGGATAATACAGGTTGCCGTCTATATTCCACCCCGTCGCGGGCTGATGTCAATTGCAGGCTGTCAGAGGCGGACGACAGCCAATGCTCACTCGTCACCGTCTTCTTCGCGGCGGCGTTGCAATTGATCCTCCAGTCGGCGCAGGGACTGCTGGGTGGCGCGCAGTTCGCTCAGGAGATTCTCGGCAGTGGGCGGCTGTTCCAGCTTGCGCAGGCGTTCCTGCTTGGCTTCGTCCAGATTGTTGATGACCACCGCAATGAACAGGTTGATTACCACGAATGTACCGAATATAACGAAGCTGACGAAGTAGATCCACGCCAGGGGGTGATACTCCATCGCCTTGTACATTATGTCGGTCCAGTCCTCCAGGGTAACCACGCGGAATAGGGACAGCAGGGAAATGCCGAGGTTACGCCAGTGCTCCGGGTCATGCTCATGGAATAGCTGGTAGCCGATGATGGCGTAGATATATACCATCAGGCTCATCAGGGCCACGATGTGCAGCATACTGGGGATGGAGCGCACCAGCGTAGCCACTATCAGCCGCAACTCCGGCACGGCGGATACCAGCCGCAGGAGCCGCATCAGGCGGGCCAGCCGGGCTATGACGGCGAAACCGCCGGTGGCCGGAACCAGAGAGAGCACGATTATGGAGAAGTCAAAGACATTCCACCCGTCGCGGAAGTAGCGGTCGGCCCTGGGAGTGACGGCGAATATCTTCAGCGCCGCCTCGACGATGAACACCCCAAGGATTGCCTGCTGGGACAAGCCTATCCAGTAGGAATACCCGTTCATCACGGATGGGAGGGTCTCAAGGCCAAGGACAACGGCGTTGAAGAGGATCAGGCCGATAATGAAGTATTCAAAGGCGTGGGATTTGGTGACCCGGTGGGCGTAGTTCCGCATCTTGTCAAGCATAGCCTTGAATTCTGTTACCTCTGTAATTGCACGGAGAGATTAGTCGTCCAGTTTTTCCAGGGGAGCGAAGCTGAGCAGCAACCGCTTCACCCCCACGCCACCTGCGAATTCCACAGTGACCTCATCGTCGGAGGCGGCAGGATTGTAGGCAGTGACGATGCCTTCGCCGAAAGCGCGGTGACGCACCAGGTCGCCCACCCGCAGCGACAGCCCCGAAGCCTGGGCTGCCGCCACAGCGGCGTTGGCCAACACGGCGGCGCGGATGGAGCTGCCGCGTCCGGGAAATGGCGGCGACACAGCCCGGGATGAGCCTAGGCCAGCGGAGGCCACCAGGTCGTCGGGTATCTCGCGCAGGAAACGCGAGGCCACGGCGGGGCCGCCGCCTGTGCCGTTCCTGAAACCGCGGCGGAAAGCCCGCAGCAGATACAGACGCTGCTGGGCGCGGGTCATTCCCACGTAGCAGAGCCGCCGCTCCTCTTCCAGCTGATCATCGCTGTCCATGGAGCGGCTGTGGGGCAGCAGTCCTTCCTCCAGCCCAACGATGAACACCACCGGGAACTCCAGCCCTTTGGCCTGGTGCAGTGTGATGAGTGTCAGAGAGTCCTCGGCATCTTCGTATTCGTCCACCTGCGACACCAAGGCAGTGCGCTCCAGCAGGGAACCCAGTCCGTCCGGCGGCATTTCGGCGTTGAATTCCTGGGCCAGGTCGCGGAAGGCAAGTATGTTTTCCCAACGCTCTTCGGGCCGGTCGTCGCTGTCCTGGATGTGTTTACGCAGGCCGAATTCTTCCAGCGCCAGGTCCACCAGCTTGACTATCTCCACTTCCTGGCTCAGGGCTGTCAGCCGGTCTACGATCTCCGCAAATCGCGTCACCGATGCTGCGGCCCGATTGGCCAGCGGCGCAGGGCAGGGCTGCTTGGCGGCGTGGGCGGCAGCAATCTCCCGAATACCTTCATACATCGAAACTTCACGGTGCGCGGCCCATTCGCCGAGTTGCTGAACAGACTTGGCGCCGATGCCACGGGGCGGGACGTTGATAACCCGCGAGAGGTTCACGTCGTCCCGCGGGTTGTAGAGCAATCGCAGATAGGCGGCCAGATCCTTGATCTCACGCCGCTGGTAGAAACGTGTGCCTCCCACAAGACGGTACTTCATGCCCTGGCTGAGGCAGGCTTCTTCCAAGGCCCGGGACTGGGCATTGACGCGGTACAGCACGGCGCAGTCGCCCAGCTTGAAGCCCTCTTCGCGGGACAGACGTCCGATTTCGGCGATGACGCTGTCCGCTTCTTCATCATCGGTGTAGGCTTCATGCAACTGCACCGGCACTCCTACGGAGTTTTCGGTGAACAGGTCGTTATCGAGCCGCTGGCCGTTGGTGGAAATCAGGCCCTTGGCAGCGTTCAATATATTACTGGTGGAGCGGTAGTTCTGGCCCAGAGATATGACCCGCGCACGGGGGTAATCCGCGCGGAAGTTGAGGATGTTGCGTACATCCGCGCTGCGCCAGGAGTAGATGGACTGGTCGGGGTCACCGACGACGCAGAAGTTCTGATGGGAACCGGCCAGCATCCGGGAAATTTGATATTGAGCCACATTGGTATCCTGGAACTCGTCCACCATCAGGTAGTTGTACCGGTACTGGTATGCCTGCAACACATCCGGGAACTCCCGGAACAGTTGCGCCGTGCGGAGCAGCAGGTCGTCGAAGTCCGCCGCGCCGTTGCGGGCCAGCAGTTCTTCATAATGGCGGTAGACGCGGGCGCAGACTTCCTCGAAGTAGTCGCCCACGGCGCGCTGGGCCATGGTCTGAGAGTCCTGCAACACGCTCTTGGCCTTCGAAATGGTGGCCAGCACAGCCCTGGGCGGGTAGCGCTTGGGGTCGTAATCGGCTTCTTCGAGGCAGTGCCGGATAGCCGACATCTGGTCGTCGTCATCGAAGATAGAATAGTTGCGGGGCAGGCCGACGCGCTCGCCCTCGCGCCGGAGCAGGCGGGCGCAGAAGGAGTGGAAAGTGCCGACGGTGAGGGCGTCGCTGTGCGGACCGACCAGCCGGGCCAGCCGGTCGCGCATTTCCCGCGCCGCCTTGTTAGTGAAGGTCATCGCCAGGATGCTGTATGGCGTGACGCCGCACTCCTGCACCAGGTAGGCGATGCGGTGAGTGATGACGCGGGTCTTGCCGCTGCCGGGGCCGGCAACGATGAGCAGCGGGCCGTCAACAGTTTCCACGGCTTCACGCTGCGCGGGGTTCAGTCCCTCCAGCAGGTCGGGGGGTTGGGTCATGGGTTCACGGCTCCTGCGAGTCTGTAGTAAAGCAGATTAGTCCAACAGTTCCCTGAGGGCGTCGCCAACTTCGGACAGAGGGCAAAGGCGGACGTTCAGGTCGTTGGCGGAATCCCACGTGCTTTTGGGAAGACAGGGAAACGCATCATCTGAAACGCAAATTAGTGCCCCGGTATCTTCTTTTTTTCGCTCCAAATGGGTGAAGTTCACCATTGCGAAGGTAACAAGGCCAGACATTGCCACCACAACAACTTCTCTGCTGTCGTTTTTTACCAGAATGTCGGGCCTGAAATTGCGTTCGCGAAACCACCGGACAACGGGCGGTGGTTTGTACGGGTCGAATATCGCTTTGTACCCCAACGATGTGGCGGCCTCCATTATCCGCTCCACGTCTGGAGTCTTCACTGTAACCGGATGACTTGAGATGGTAACCATAAGCTATACACCTCCTTGGAATAGCCACTGAAGCAACGCTCCCACAACTCCGCCAGCGACTAGAGTAAGAACCCATAGTCCAAAGGCCTTAGCTCGCCGTATATTCTGTTCACGGTCTAGCTGCCGGTACAACTCATTGTCAGGCGCACCAGAGTGATAAGGCAGCCAAATTTCGACCGGCGTTTCAAATTCGCTCCCCAGAGCATTGACAATGGCACACATTGCGCTAATGCAATCCATTAGCTTGCGTCCATGAATTGACGCTGTCCAGTCTTCAGAGATAAAGACTGCTGAATTCTGCACTTGCGCTATAAAACAGTTTTGGACCGGAAGCGGGCGGCGCCACACTTGCGAAATCCGGTTAATTGGCAATGTCTTGAATACTTCGGAATTTCTTAATGCCGCTCTGACATGCTGGTCTAGCACGGGATGGCCTAGCACTCTCAATTGTACTTCCAAAACTTCCATCAAACACCCATCAAACTCGTTTAGGGCGGCGCAACAGCTTAATCCGCCACACCGCCCTTTCGTCCGCGGCTAGGCCAGCGCGGCGGCCACTTCCCCGCTGTCGGAGATGGTGGAGAGGAAGGGGAGGGCCACGGTGAGAGCGGCGTCGTGGGCCTCCTGATTCACCGAGGCGCAGCAGTCGCCGACTATGACGACGTTGTAGCCGCGATCGCTGGCTTCGCGGGCGGTGCCTTCGACTACGAAGTTGGTGGCGACTCCGGCCAGCAGCACTGTGCCGATGCGCTTGTTCTTCAGAATCGGCTCTAGATCGGAGGCCATGAAGGCCGAGACCCCGCGCTTGGTGACCACCGGCTCGCCTTCCTGTGGAGCGACGGCGTCGTGGATGGACGCGCCCCAAGTGCCTTCGACGAGGGCATTGGCGCCGTGGAGTCCCTGCCACAGGCCAGCGTTGGCCGGACGCTCCGGGTATCCTGGGCGGAACTTGACGGAAACGTAGATGACCAGGACGCCGGCGTTGCGCGCGGCGGTCAGCAGGCTGGCCGTCTTTCCCAGCACGTCGTTGTCCTTGACCATTTGGGCGAAGCCGAAGTCTTTGAAAGCTCCCTCTTCATGGACAATATCGTTCTCGAAGTCCATGACCAGCAGGGCAGTGTGGCCGGGGTTGAGTTCCAGAGCCATGATGTCCTCCATTCCCACGCGGGCGGCGGTTAATTTGCGGTCTGCCGGACTCATTATAATACGGAGCGGCGGCGTTCCCGCAGATACGGACAGACTGTCCGGCGCAACCAGCCAGCGTAACCGGAAGAATGGGTAACTCCCTCGTAACAGCGGAATGCTATAATGGGAAACCAGCGTTGCCTGAACGGAATCCGTCGCGCGCGTGTGCCGGGAGCTGGCGCCAAAACAGGCACATCCCGGGCAATGGCAGGATTGCCGCAAGGGTATCCGCATTCATTCAGCTTAGACTACTTCGCTCAGATTGTTTCAAGGACGTGCCATGCTGAAAATCGAACCCCAGAACCTCAGAACTCCCGGCCCAACGCCCATACCTGACGACATCGTAGAAGCGATGGGAAACCCGATGATCAACCATCGCGGCCCCGAGTTCGACGAATTGATCACCAAGGTCACTGCCCAATTAAAGCAAGTCTTTATGACCAGCAATGACCTGTTCATCCTCACTGCGTCCGGCACCGGCGCCCTGGAAGCGTCGCTGGTCAACACGCTGTCGCCGGGGGACAAGGTAGTAGCGGCGACGGCCGGGTCCTTCGGTGACCGCTTCATTGACATGGCCGATGCCTTCGGAGCAGACATACACCGTCTGGACTTCGAATGGGGCGAGCCGGTGGACCCCGACGCCATTCGCCAAGCGCTGCGGGACGACCCGGAAATCAAGGCAGTGATGATTACCCACAACGAGACTTCCACGGGGGTAACCCATCCGCTGGAAGAAATCGCCCGCATCGCCAAGCAGGAATTCGACAAGTTGCTGCTGGTGGACGCAGTGAGCAGCCTGGGTTGCCTTCCCTTGCCTGTGGATGCCTGGGACTGCGACCTGGTAGGAACGGCATCGCAGAAGGGGTTCATGATCCCGCCCGGCCTCGCATTCATCAGCGTCAGTGAGCGGGCTTGGGAAGCGCAAAAGACGTGCACCATGCCCCGGTTCTACTTTGACCTGGAAGAAGCGAAGAAGACCCTGGAGCGGGGCCAGACTCCCTTCACTCCCAACGTGGCAGCGATGTATGGTCTCTCGCTGGGGCTGGACAAGATTCTGGACGAAGGGCTGGAGGGCGTGTTCGGACGCCACGCCGCCATCGGACAGCACACCCGCGACCGGGTCCGGGATCTGGGTCTGGAACTGCTGGTGTCGGATGAACGCTACGCCTCCAACACCGTAACCGCCGTGAAGATGCCGGAGGGCATTGACGGGCGCGCGCTCATGGGACGCCTGCGGACAGAAAAGAACGTGGTGCTGGCCGGCGGACAGGGCAAGCTGAGCAGCAGCATCTTCCGCATCGGGCACCTGGGGCACGTCACCGAAGACGATATCGAAGAGGTTATTGCGGCGCTCAAGGACCTTTTGCCCGAAGTCGGGTTCAGCGCAGGTTAGAACAGTGTCTGAATCAGGATTTGCCGGATTTCAGGGTTTTCAGGATAGGAGTTACGCAGTTGGCTACAATCCCCTCTCCCAGAGGGAGAGGGTTAGGGTTAGGGTGAGGGCGAACCTCTCAACTGCGTAATTCCTATCAGGATAGAGTCCAACTCATCCGGCTAATTCTTTCATTCTGAAAATCCTGATTCAGACCGATGCGGAGTCGAATAGTGTCAGTATCCCAGTTGGAAAAGACAATGGCCAATCTCCGCATTGGCCTGGCCGAGATGGAGAACAAGGAAGCGCAACTGGACGCGCAAATTTCGCAGTTCCGGCAACAGCTTCGCCGTGTGCCGCGACAAGCCATGTACGGGCAGGCCAGCCTGGACGCCTCGCTGGCAGCCATGGGAGAGATCGAGGAGCGGCTGGCTAACGCCGAGGCGGTTCGCCAACGGTTGTTGCGGATAAAAGCCTCGGCCACTCAGGAGCTGGAAGCGCTGGTGTTGTTGAAGCAGGTTGACGAGGCCAAAACCACGCTGGCAGACCTGAAACGCCGGGGAGCAGCGGACGCAGAGGCGGCAGCCGAAATACGCCGCTTGGAAGTGTTCATCGCGGAAGGCAGCAAGCGAGCCGAACAGACCATAACCTCGCGGTACGAGGAGCGGAGTTAAGCCCCACTGCTTGAACGCTTTCGGAAACGACGAAAGTACGCGCTGTTGTGCGTCCCTTGGTTTTGCGGTTACAGAGCCGATGTTGGCGGTTAAATCTCTCCGTCAATGCGGTTGATAACCAGGCCGGTGGGCAGTTTAGGGTAGAAGAAGGTGGACTTGCGGGGTAGCCGTTGGCCCTGTCCAACAATGTCCTCGAAGGCGTCCATGGGGAAGGGCTTCATCAAGAAGGCCATTTGCAGGGAACCGTTAGCAACGCCCTCTGCCGCTTCTTCATGGTCGTGCAGGAACCCCAAGTGTTCCAGTGTCCTGTCTCCCAACTCCGGGCGCAGGATTTTCTCTTCCAGCACCCACGCTTCGGAAACGGCCATCGAACCCCAGTCGTCGCCGATGGCCGATGGCCGCAGCGTGAGCAGTTGCGCGCCGTCCGGCGTCAGGGCGGCCATAACCCGCCCGGTGCGGCCTCGCTCTTCGACCAAGTCCACTAAATCTTCGGCTGGATTCCCGCTTTCGCGGGAATGACGGATTGGAGCGGGTTCGGCGTCGAATATCTCAGACAAGCGGGCCTGCACGCGGGCAAGCTGCTCTTCGGCCAGGCCGCTCAGGTTGCGGTGGTAGGGCAGCACCACCAAGCCGGGGTCATCGAAGGAAATCAGTGTCATCATCACGTAGTTGTGGGACTTGGATGGAGCATCGTTCCCTTCGGCGTGGCGGGCTGCCTGATACTGCCGGGACGCTTCGTAGCGATGGTGTCCGTCTGCCAGGAACACCGGACGCCGCTCAAAAAAGCTGCTTATTGCGGCGACATCTCCGCCGTCCGTGATGCGCCACATGGTGGTGGCAGAGCCGTATTCGTCCTGAGCGTCTACTTCCGGCGCGTCGGCCATCACCCGCTGGAAGACCGGCTCCAGCTCGTTGTCGGCGTCTCGATAGATGGACATGATGGGGCTGATGTTGGCCGACACTGACTTCATCAGCGTTACCCGGTCGCGGATGGCCGGGGCCTCTGTGAACTCATGGGGCAGCACCTGCCGTGTCTCGTAGTCTTCCAAGCCAACGCAGGCTATCAGCCCCAGCCTGGAGCGTTCCCGTCCACCCAGGGTGAAAGTGTGGCGCAGCAGGTAGTATCCCGGCTCGGCATCCTGTTGCAGCACGCCGTCGCGCAGCCACTGCTCGAACCGTTCGGCGGTTTCGGCATAGCGCCCGGCCGGGTCGGCAGACCAGTCCAGGCCCTCTCCGGCTTCCAGGTGGATGATATTCAAGGCGTGCCGGTCCATTAGGGCCTGCTGAATCTGCGGGGTAATCAAGTCATACGGTGGGCACAATACGGCAGCCATATCGTCAACGACCGCCGGGTTGTAGCGCCAGCCACGGAAGGGAGTCACATTTGCCATACTGTCACCTTCGGTTACCGTGTGCGAGCCGGAGCCTTCCTCAGCCCTCGACTACGCTTCCAATGAACGGGTAATCAACTCCAACTCGTCCAGCACTTCGCTGAAGATGGGGACCTGGTGGCGGTGCAGGCGCTCGTAAAGGATTTCCTGTCCAGTGCGAGGGTCGAACACCCTGTGGTGGTAGTCGTCGTCTGACTGATGGATGTTGTGATAACGCAAGACCGCCTCGCCTTTCCAGTATACGCCGGGACCCACCGACGGGGAAAGGACGGGTACAGGGTGGGCGGAGCCTTGTGGTATACTTCCGAGGAATCGAACAGGTCAATTCCTAGAGTGAGGATTACGCCCATGCCCGGCGCTATCAGCCAAGTTGACGGCGGAACCATTACCACGGCCCGCGGGTTCCGGGCCGGCGGCACCTATGCCGGCATCAAGACCTATTCCGACGACAAGATGGACGTGGGGATGCTGCTGTCAGACACCCCCTGCGCTGCGGCCGGGGTGTTCACCAAGAGCAGCATCGTATCCCCGTCAGTGACCGTCAACCGCGAGACGCTGGCCGGCGGGCATCCCATACGCGGGTTGGTGGTCAACTCAGGCATCGCCAACGCCGGAGTGGGCGAGCAAGGGTATATTGACGCCAAGGAAATGGCGGTCATCGCCTCTGGATCGCTGGGCGTCAAGCCCGAGGAAGTGCTGGTCTTCAGCACCGGAGTCATCGGAGTCGAGTTGCCCATGACCCTCATAAGGTCGGGCGTGGAACAGATTGAGTTGTCCGGTGACGGCGGCAACCCCCTTGCCCGCGCCATGATGACCACGGACACCCACCCCAAGGAGGTGGGCGTTACCGTGGACATCGGGGGCGCCGAGGTCCACATCGGGGGCGTGGCCAAGGGGTCGGGAATGATCCATCCGAACATGGCGACCATGCTGTGCTTCGTAGCCACCGACGCCGCCGTTGACCAGGGCCTGCTGCGCAAGATGCTGCCCGAAGTTGCCGACTATTCGCTGAATATGCTGACCGTTGACGGCGACAGCAGCACCAACGACTCGCTGGTGGTGCTGGCCAACGGGGCCGCCGGGAATCCGCTCATCACCGCCGGAACTCCGGAGGCTGAGGCGTTCAAGGCCGGGTTGCTGGAAGTTTGCGTGCAACTCACCCGTCAACTGGCCCGCGACGGCGAGGGCGCAACCCACCTGCTGGTGGTCGAAGTCACCGGCGCCCGCACCAGCGAAGACGCTCGCGTCGCCGCCCGCACCATCTGTTCGTCGCTGCTGGTCAAGTCGGCGGTATATGGGGCCGACCCCAACTGGGGTCGCCTGCTGGCCGCCTTGGGCCGCAGCCAGGCAGAGGCAGTGGAAGAGAAAATAGACCTGTTCATTAACGGCGTCTGCATCATGGAAGCCGGCAGGCCCATCCCCTTCCACCGCGACGCCGTGGTTGCGCTGATGCGGGGGGACGAAGTGACTTTCCGGATCGCGCTCAACCTGGGCTCCGAGGACGCCACGGCATGGGGGTGCGACTTAACCGAGGAATACGTCGTAATCAACAGCGCCTACACCACCTAACCTCAGAATCTTCTAAACACAGAGCGCACAAAGAGCACAGAGTTTTCTTGCTTCCAATCTTGAAACTTTCTGTGTCCTCTGTGCGCTCTGTGTTTAACCAAAAGGAGAAATCCCCTGTCCATAGTAGTGAAAATTGGTGGCAGCACTCTTGGGAGCCATGACACAACGCTGATTGACCTTGTGAAGCTGCAGCGGGAGGGAACCGAGGTGGTGGTGGTGCACGGCGGCGGCAACGTCATATCCCGCTGGATGCAGCGGCAAGGCATACCGCCGCAGTTCGTGGGCGGGCTGCGGGTCACCGACGCCGAGAGCCTGGACATAGTGGTGGCAGTGCTGGGCGGCCTGATCAACAAGGAGCTCGTTTCGCTGATGGAGCAGTTGGGAGGCAGTTGCATCGGGCTCAGCGGCATTGACAACCGTATGCTCACCTGCGGCATCGCCAACCCGGAGTTGGGGTACGTCGGCGAAATTCAGGAAGTGAATGCCGCGCCCATTCGCGCCGCGCTGGATGCGGGCTACATCCCCATGATAGCGCCCTTGGGGGTGCATAAATTCGACGGCTCGGAGAACGCAGGCAAACCCCTGAACATCAACGGCGATACGGTTGCCGGGGAACTGGCCCGCGAGCTGCAGGCCGAGCGGCTGGTGTTCCTGACCGACGTGGCCGGCGTGATGGACAGCGGCGGCCGGGTGATTTCCCGCCTGGACCAGCGGCGGGCCAACACGCTGCTGAACTCCGGCGTGGCCGGCGGTGGCATGATCCCCAAGCTGCAAGCCTGCCTGCGGGGACTGGAAGGCGGCGCAGTGGCCGACATCATAGACGGCCGCCACCCAAACGCCCTGCTGGACTGCCTGCAAGGCCGCGCCACCGGCACGACGATTACTGCGGGGCGGCGGGGGCGAGGATAGCAGTTTCGGGGCTTTGCTATGATCGAAGGAAATGACGCCTATACGATATTAGGTGTGCCGCGTGGCATAGACCTGCGGGAAATCCACAAAGCATGGCGCCGTCTAGTACGTATTAACCACCCTGACCGCTATCCCCCAGAGCAACGTGCCGCCCAGACTGCCCTCACTCAACAAATTAATCTCGCTTGGGAGTTTGTACAAAGTGAGAAAGGGACCCAAACTGTTGCTTCGCCTGGTAAATTTACCCCTGATGAATATGCCTCTAAGGAAAACCCTGTTGAAACGATTCTGAGGCTGCTGCGAAATCGTATCGTTGAGCGGGTATATCTTTCGCCACAGAATACCGTTACAGAGCCGTTGCCCGGCGGTCTGCGCCACAGCCCGGCGGCGCACGGATTGCCTCGGCAACTCTACCGGCATCAGGCTATCGCGCTGGCAGCCTTGCTCCGTAACGAGAATGTGGTTGTCAGCACTGGCACCGCTTCCGGGAAATCCCTTGTTTTCCAAACCTACGTCCTGCACCGGCTGATGCTGGAGCCAGAGGCCACTGCCATCGTCTGGTATCCATTGAAGGCTTTGGCAAACGACCAGATGCGGGGATGGCGCGAGCGCGCCGAGAAAGCAGGATTTCCAGTAGAGCAAATAAACCGTATTGACGGAGACATTCCAACCGCGGAGCGCTTCAACATCCTGAAGGATACCCGCATCGCCATAATGACCCCTGATATATGCCACGCATGGCTGCTGCGGCACAGGGCCAATCCGTCTATACGGCATTTTCTTCAGCGTTTGAGACTGCTTGTATTGGATGAAGCCCACGCATACGAAACAGTCTTCGGTTCTCACGTAGCATTGCTGCTGCGCCGTCTGGATGCCGCTCACCGGGAGGAGGCTGAAGGCCAACCGTTGCAGTACATTGCAGCTACTGCGACTATCCTGGAGCCAGCACAGCACTTGGAGAAGTTGACCGGCGCTCCCTTTACCGCCATCACAGAAGAAGAAGACGGCGCTCCCAGACAAGAACGCACTCTGGCCCATATAGCGACGGTATCAAACACAGGGGATGCCCTTGAACGCGCTCTTGCAAATATCATAATGGATATTCTGCAACTTGCGTACCCTCCCAAATTCATCGCCTTCATCGACAACCGACAAGGAGCCGAAAGGGGCACCCGGCTGGTGCGGCGGAAAGCGCTCGAACTTGAACCGGAGAGAAGGGACAGGGTTATCCGTCAAGTCAACTTGGTACAGCCCTACCGTTCAGGATACGAGGGTAAGGACCGCCAAGCGATTGAACGCGCTCTGAGGGACGGGAACCTGCTGGGAGTTATCACTACCTCTGCTTTGGAACTGGGCATTGACATTCCAGGGCTTGACCTGGGCATCAACGCAGGGTTGACTAGAACGCGCAAGGGTTTTCGGCAGAGAGCGGGGCGCATCGGACGCCAGCGCCCCGGCATCTTTTTGGTGCTGGCAGAGCACGACACATTTACCCGTTATGGCGAATCCTTGAAACAGTATTGGGATAAGTCGGTGGAGCCGTCTCATCTCTATCTGGGCAACGAAGTTTTCCATTTTATACATGCCCATTGCCTGGCCAGGGAATCCATGTCCCCCAAATCCTTCGAGGACAGTCTGAACGGCATCAAGTGACCGACCAGTTTCGCTCATACTGCTTGGAAAATTTGGAACGGGCAACCCTTTCCCAAATTCGACCCCATATCCTCGCCCGTGACACAAGGTCACAAATCGCCACATCTAGCATGGCATATCCGCGACATCAATCTGCCAGATCACGAAATCGTTGAGGAATCCAACGAAAAGCATGTAGGCCGAATTGGCGCAGAGCAAGCAATCAAGGAAACCTATCCGGGAGCCTGCTATCTGCATTTACAACAAGGATGGCGTATCATCGGCTGGCAAGACCAGGCTGCCGGGGTTGCCATAATCCGCGCCCGCCGCCTGAGCAGCGATACTTCAGCTTGGAATCCGCAAGCATTGCCCGAGGCCAACTCGAGAATCGCCTTGGCCGCGCATGGAAACTATTCCCGCGACACTTACCAACGGACTAACCCGATTCTCGACTATCAAGCAACAGTCCGCCTCAACCGGGAGGGAATAATAGAAGGCAGGTTGACAAACCTCGGCAGTGGAATGCTGGCAGAGACCTGGATGGACCTGAGGGAGACTGTATCCGGCTGGGAGGAAGGCAATCTCACCTACGAGTATGAACAGTATGCTGATCGCAGGCCCGGTCTCAAATCTCAAAGCATTGAAATCCCCACTACCGGGGTGTTGCTACAGATAAATCTGCCTTGGTTTAACAATCAGAGGGCGCACAGGCGAATCGCAGTAGCGTTGCTTGATTTACTTTGCTACGACCAAAGTATCCCAAGGAAAGATGTTGCCTGGACTGACGAGGGCATCATGTCCACAAATGATCTTGGGGGACGGGAACCCATGGATAACTCTGTCCTGATTTACGATACAGTCTATGGCGGAATGCGTCTCACTGCCGAACTTTATGATAACTTGCCGGAATATGCCCAACGAATCTACAAGGCCAACCTCCAATCCAACGGAAACCGAACAGTCCGAAATGCCAAAGGAGAATACCTTCCCGACGAGTTCCTGTTGTTCAACGAGTTCGTCGAGGGCCTCTTCAACGATTCCAGCAACGCGCTGTCAATCCGGACGGCGCGCTAACCGCCTCTTCCGATTCCAGTCACTCTTGCCGCTCCACGGTCTGCCCGCTTGGGACGCTGAAATCCGCCGCCGGGTGTGCGATAATCTAGCGGTAACCTGAAGGTCTATCGGGAGATGAGAACGCGCCATGAGCAACAGCAGCGACTGGATTGACATCGAGAAGAAGTATTATGCCCAGACCGTGCGCCGCCAGCCGGTGGTCATCGTCCGCGGCGAAGGGACCGAGGTCTGGGACGCCGACGGCAAGCAGTACCTGGACTTCGTGGCAGGCTGGGCCGTAAACCAGTTGGGGCACAGCCACCCGGTACTTACCCAGGCCATTGCCGAGCAGGCCGGCACGCTGATCCAGACCTCCAACCAGTTCTACACCGTGCCGCAACTGCAACTGGCCGAAATGCTCATCGAGAACAGTTGCCTCGACCTGATCTTCTTCGGCAACAGCGGGGCCGAGGCGGTCGAGGGCGCGATGAAGCTGGCCCGGCGCTACGGCAAGACGCAGCGCGACGGCGCCTACGAAATCATCACCGCCTTCAACTCCTTCCACGGGCGCACCCAGGCCACCGTCGCCGCCACTGGTCAGCCCCACTACCAGGAGAACTTTGCGCCCCTGCTCCCCGGCTTCGTCCACGTTGACTACAACGACGTCGAGGCAGTTATCAGCGCGACCACCGACCGCACCGCCGCCGTCATGGTGGAGCCGGTGCAGGGCGAGGCCGGCGTCATCATCCCAGACGACGACTACCTGCAACGGTTGCGCCAGTGGTGCGACAGCCAGGGCCTTCTGCTGATCCTGGACGAGGTGCAGACTGGCATGGGACGGCTGGGCAGCCTGTTCGGTTACCAGGAATATGACGTGGAGCCCGACGTCATGACCCTGGCCAAGGGGCTGGGTTACGGCGTGCCCATTGGGGCGTTCCTGTCCAAGGCCCACTGCCAGGCCCTGGTGCCGGGCGACCACGGCTCCACCTTCGGCGGGAACGCGCTGACCACCGCCGCGGGCTATGCGGGCACCAAGTTCATGATCGAGAACGACATCCCCGGTCATGTGAAGGAGATGGAGCCTTATCTGCTGGGCCGCCTCAACGAGGTCAAAGACCGCTTCTCCTTCGTGTCCGAGGTGCGTGGCAAGGGTCTGCTGGCCGCCATGGACTTCGAGGACACCATCTCGCCGCAGGTGTTGGCCAACGCCAACGAGGCAGGGCTGCTGCTCAACGGCCCGCGCCCCAACACCGTGCGCTTCATGCCACCGCTTACCGTGTCGCGGGAGGAAGTGGACGAGGCCGCCGAGCGGCTGAGCGCCGCGCTGTCGAAGATTTAGCCGGAGCGTTGGGTAACGAAATCGGCCGTAGGGGCGCACGGCTGTGCGCCCCTACGGTTGTGCATCAATCAAGCTACGGAACTTTCTCACGCTTTAGAAGGCAATGAGCAAATTCGATATGGCAAAGCATGAGTTTTTTATATTGGTTGAAACGGATGGCAATGGCGGTTTCGTTGGCGAAGCCGCGCGGTTCTGGTCGTGTAAGAGCAAAGGCAAAACGCTGGATGAACTCTTAGTCAATATGCGCAAAGCTATTGGGTTTCGTCTGCAAAATGACGAACAGCACAACGCCTCTGAGATCATCGGAATCTACAAGATTGATGTTTTGGTAGAAAACCGTTTGGAGGGCAGACAGTTCTATGTGTTAGTCAAGGATGACTGCGAGGGCGGGTATATTGGCATAGCCCCCGAAATCAAAGGCTGCCTGAGCCACGGTCTGACTCTCGAAGAATTGATGTCAAATATGGAAGAGGTCATAAATCTGTGTCTGGAAGACGGTGAAGAGGCGCTTAACTCCTGCTTCTTCGGCGTGCAAAGAGTGGCCATATAACCCTATGTCCCGGATTCCAGCTCTGCGGGCCAATGAAATCGTCCGAACCCTCCAACGCCTGGAGTTTGAATTTGTACGTCAGAGGGGCAGTCACATCAGACTTAAACATCCGGATGGCCGATTTGCCACAGTTCCTGACCACGGGTCAAGGGAGTTGCGCCGCGAATTCATCCTCGATATTCTCAAGCAAGCTGGCGTGGAAATCGGAGATTTCCTGGCAGCCCTTTAACCAAACAGAAACGGAGTCAAAGCGAACAGATGCCTAACGACAGAATCGTTCTCGCCTACAGCGGAGGGCTGGATACCACGGTGGCGGTGCCTTGGCTCAAGGAGAAGTACGGCGCAGACATCGTCACCCTCACCATTGACCTCGGCATGGTTGACTTGGAAACCGTGCGCCAGCGCGCTTTGTCCATCGGGGCGGTCGAGGCCGTCATCGTGGACGGGCGGCAGGCGCTGGTGGACGAGTTCCTCTATCCCAGCCTTCAGGCCGGAACGGTGTACGAAGAGCAGTACCCGCTGGCCACCGCGCTGGGCCGTCCGCTCATCGCCCGCTACCTGGTGGAGGCGGCGCGGGAGCACGGTGCCTATGCCGTGGCCCACGGTTGCACCGGCAAAGGAAATGACCAGGTGCGCCTGGAAGTAGGCGTGATGGCCCTGGATCCCAGCCTCCAGGTCATCGCCCCCATCCGCGACTGGGGGATGAGCCGCGACGACGAAATCGAATACGGACTGGCCCGCAACCTGCCCATCAACACCCGCGCCAGCCGCTTCTCGACCGACGAGAACCTGTGGGGCCGCAGTGTGGAGGCCGGCGAACTGGAAGACCCGTGGCTGGAACCGCCGGAGGATGCCTATCTGTGGACCAGGCCGGCAGCCGACACCTCCGATGAGCCAGTATATATCGAGATAGGTTTTGAGCGTGGGGTCCCCATATCCGTAGATGGCGAGTCTATGGGCGGGGTTGCCCTGATTAGCCACCTGAACACCGTCGGTGGCGGACACGGCGTGGGGCGGATTGACCACGTGGAAAACCGGCTGGTGGGCATTAAGTCGCGCGAGATTTATGAGTGCCCGGCGGCGGTCATACTCCATGCCGCTCACAAGGCTTTGGAGACGATGACCCTGAGCAAGGAACAGGCCCGCACCAAGGCCCGCATCGCGCAGGAATACTCCGATGTGATCTACAACGGGTTGTGGTACACCGCCCATCGCGCCGACCTGGACGCCTACGTGCAGAGCACGCAGCGCCACGTTACCGGCGAAGTGCGGCTGCGCCTGCACAAGGGGAGCTGCACCGTAGTAGGCAGGCAGGCCCCGCGCGCGCTCTACAACTACGGTCTCGCCACTTACGACCGGCAGGACCAGTTCGACCACACCGCAGCCGCCGGATTCATCGGCATCTACGGACTGCCCGTCCGCACCCAGAACCAGGCGCAGGGACAATAGGCGAACCGGAGAGACTTTCCAAACGCAGCTAACAGGAAAGCCAATATGGTGCAAGAATACCTAATCGAAGGCATCGATGGAGAACTGGTCAGGGTATCGCGGGGAGAGTTTACCCAAGCTCTGTTTGAGCGGGGCGAGAACTCCCTGGAGTTCGCGCGTGCGCTTGTTCGTGGTGAACACTGGGCCGGGTCTTGTTTCTCCAGTTGCACGGCAGCAGGTCAAGTTCTGGAAGCTTACCTGACAAACGCCGGAGCACAGAGGGGCGCCATAGAATCAGCCGGAGCGATGGCCCAATTGTGCGCCGAGTTACAGCCAGACTTTGTCCAAGTAATAGATATAGGTAAGTATCTGGATCGTTACTATGCTACAACCCGGTATCCTGATGCCCTGCCCATCGGGGCTGTCCCTGACCTCTGGTTTAGTCAGAAAGATGCGGAACAGGCCCTTGAATACGCCGCCGAAATAGTGGAATTTACTCGCAGCCAACTCTTGCGAGAAGTGTATGCCAAGCGACGGTAATGTCTGCGAGGATATGGCTGGAAAAGGCCGAGAATACTCGTCTCATGGTGCAAGCGGCCCTGGAATTAAATTTCGGAGACTGGGCCTGCTTCCTTTCTCATCAGATGACCGAGTTCGCCCTGAAAGCGGTCTTGGTGCTGCATAGCGGAAGTTGTCCGCAAACCCATTCTATTGAGCAGTTGTTAGCGGAGTGTACGAGGCACGATTCAGGTTTTGAGAGCTTAAATGACAACGCAGGCTCTATCAGTCAAATGTATCTGGAGGCGAGATACATAAATACGCCGGGTGTTCAGCAGTACACTCGCCAGCGTTATTCAGAGGCAGACGCAATTAAGGCCTTAGCCTATGCCGACGGAGTTTTGATTTTGGCGAAAGCCCAATTTTCCGACGGGCCCAGGGATTCAGAAACTTAATAATCACTAGCAACACCGGAGGAACCATGACTGTCGCCGCCCGAATGCACGACTTGGGCACCGAGAGCGCCTTTGAGGTACTGGCGAAGGCCCGCGCTCTGGAAGCCCAGGGACGGGAGATCATACACTTGGAAATCGGCGAACCCGACTTCGACACGCCCCGGCACATCATAGATGCCGGAATGTCGGCCATCAGCGACGGGTTCACCCACTACGGCCCCACCGCCGGGCTGCCGGAACTGCGGGAATCCATCGCCCGCAACAGCCGTGAGGTGCGGGGCACCAACACCGAGCCCGACAACGTGGTGGTCACGCCCGGCGCCAAGCCCATCATGTTCTACGTCCTGCTCGCGCTGGGCGAACCGGGTGTGGAGGTTATTTATCCCAACCCCGGATTCCCCATCTATGAGTCCATGATTCGCTTCACCGGCTGCACTCCGGTCCCGATGCAGCTTCTGGAGTCTACTGGCTATCACCCCGACTTGGACCAACTAGCGTCGCAGATTACCGACAAGACCCGGCTCATCATCCTCAACACGCCGGAAAATCCCTGCGGCTCCGCGCTGTCGGAAGGCGAGTTGCGCACCATCGCGGAGTTGGTAATGGCGCATCCCAACCTGTACGTGATGGCCGACGAGATATACAAGGACATACTGTACACCGGCGAACACTTCAGCATCGCCTCGATTCCGGGAATGGAAGAACGCACGATCATCCTGGACGGGTTCTCCAAGAGCTACGCCATGACCGGCTGGCGTCTTGGCTACGGCATCATGCCGCCGGAGCTGGTCCCCCATGTCGTGCGGCTGGCAGTCAACAGCGTGTCCTGCGCCGCCACCTTCACCCAGAAGGCCGGCATTGCGGCGCTGGAGGGCCCCCGCGACCAGGTGGAAGCGATGACAGCGGAGTTCGCCGCCCGCCGTCGGCTGATTACCGATGGCCTGCGCAGCATCCCTGGCATACGCTGCCCGGAGCCGGAAGGCGCGTTCTACGCCTTCCCCAGCATCGAGGACACCGGCCTGAGCAGCCGCGAGTTCGAGGATCGCGCGATGCAGGAAGCCGGGGTCGCTTTGCTCTCCGGTTCGGCTTTCGGGATGTTCGGCGACGGTTACGTGCGGCTGTCCTACGCCAACTCCCAGGAAAACATCAGCAAGGCCATCGAGAGGCTGGACGCTTTCGTCCGCAACATCTAGCAGGCGGCAAAGCGTACGCAGGCAAAAGGAGACCGCAATGGCAGAGTGCAAGGTAATCCATAATGACGGCCTGGAGGTCGAGATTCAGTCCGGCGCAATGACCCGGTTGGCTGGCGTGTCCGAGGCGTTGACCGGCTCCACCGGAATACATCTGGCCATCGCAACCATCCCGCCTCACTGCGGCTCTAGCCCTCACTACCACGTCAACTGCGAGTCTGCCATATACGTGGTCAAGGGCCACGGCCGCTTCATCGTGGGCGACAAGCTGGACAACCCCCTGCCCATCAGCCCCGGCGACTTCATCTATGTCCCAGCAGAGGCCGTCCACCAGCCGATCAACGACAGCGACGAGGTGATGGAGATAATCGTCGCCCGCAACACGCCGGTGGAGATAGTGGTCGAGGTATAAGACTATGGGGACTTTCAGCGTATCGATTGAGGTAGCTCGACCCTACGGCGACGAATTCGTACCGATAGAAGCCCTGGTAGACACGGGCGCAACTTACAGCGTATTTGCCGGTGATTTGCTGGAAGGTCTGGGAGTCGCAAGCACAGAGAACAGTACCTTTGAATTGGCCGATGGCCGGGTCGTGGAACTACCGATGGGATATGCCGCCATCAGGGTTTCCGACAAACAAATCATCACGCCGGTTGTTTTCGGACCTGCGGGAACCAGTCCTTTGCTGGGAGCAACGGCGCTAGAGATAGCAAGACTTGCGGTAGACCCGGTACGCCAAACATTAGTGCCAGTGAACGCGCTGTTGATGGCGTGGTTTGACGATAAGTCTGGCAACGGACCGGCAACGGCAACATACCCCGCTAATTCGATACTGCAACAACACTCTTGTTGAGCAACAATCACGCATCAACTATACTAGCGGCGCACTGGCAAAGTGACATGCGAGGGCGTGTAGCGCACTAAACACCGGAGAGACGATACTATGGATTTGGGCCTTACCGAAATCCAGCAGATGCTGAAAACCAGCGCACAAGAGTTCCTGGCGCGGGAGTGCCCCACCACATTGGTGCGGGAAATGGAAGAGGACGAGCGCGGCTATTCTGATGAACTCTGGCGTCAGATTACCGGGCTCGGCTGGGCCGGTGTCCCCTTCCCGGAGCAGTACGGCGGCACCGGCGGCGACTTTCTCGACCTAGCCGTGCTGTTGGAGGAGATGGGACGCTCCCTTGCTCCTACTCCTTATTTTTCCACGGTCGTGCTGGGCGGGCTTACCGTGCTGGACGCAGGCAGCGACGCTCAGAAGGACGACCTGCTCAGCCGCGTCTGCGACGGCAGCAGCATATTGACCCTGGCAGTAACCGAGGCGTCTGCCACCCTTGAGGCATGGGGCGTGGAAGCAACCGCGACCGCCGACGGAGCAGGCTATGCCCTGAACGGCTCCAAGCTCTTCGTGCCGGACGCTCATGTTGCGGACGTTATCATCGTTGCGGCGCGAACCGGGCATGATGGCGACCCGGCAGCAGGGATAACCTTGTTTCTGGTGCCCTCGGGACTTCCCGGCCTGGAAGTATCTCCCATTCGTACCATCGGCAACGAGCAACAGTTCGAAGTGCGTCTGAACAATGTGCGGGTGCCCTCCAGTTCGGTTTTGGGCGAAGTCAACGGCGGGTGGTCCATTGCGGAGCGAGCCATCCAGCGGGGCGTGGCCGGGCATTGCATAACCATGCTTGGCGGCGCGTCCGCCGTGTTGGATATGACCGTTGAGTACGTGAAGCAGCGCACCCAGTTCGGGCGTCCCGTGGGCAGCTTCCAGGCAGTTCAGCACCACTGCGCCCAGATGGCGACCGACGTGGAAGGCTGCCGGGGCGTGGCCTACCAGGCGGCGTGGAGTCTGGCCCAAAACCTTCCGGCCCAGCGCGAGATTTCCATTGCCAAGGCGTGGACCAGCCAAGCCTACCGCCGGGTCTGCGCCACCGCCCACCAGTGTCACGGCGCCATCGGCTTCACCAAAGAACACGACTTACAGTTGTACACCCGCCGGGCCAAGGTGCAGGAACTGGGATTCGGAGATGCCAACTACCACAAGGAGCTGGCGCTCGCCAGCATCGAAGGGGAGTAGCCGCAATGACTCCCCCCAACGACAAATACGCCTCCATGAGCCAGGAGTATATGGCCCGAGCTGAGGATTACCTGAGGCAGGGCGACCTGAAGCAGGCGTCGGAGAAATCCTGGGGCGCGGCAGCCTGCGCTCTCAAGTCCATTGCAGAGCAACGGGGATGGCAACACCAGTCGCATTCTTTGCTCTTCGATATTTCCAATCAAATAATCGAAGAATTGGACCGCCCCGGCTTGCGGGATATGTTCCAGTCCGCCAAGTCCATGCACCAGAATTTCTACGAAAACTGGGAATCGGAGGAGGGGGTGGAGTATGCCGTAGGCAGGATCAAGGAATATCTGGCCGAGTTAGAAGGCGTCAGCCCTCACCTTCCGGCGTCCTTTGCCATCGAGACCCGAGCCCAGCGCAGGCGGCTGGAGCGGCTGACCGGCCAGCGTCCGCCTTACGACACGCCATCAGAAGAAGGAACGTGAACCGACAATGACCACCGCCACGCAATGTATTTTCTGCTCCATCGCGCGAGATTCAGCCAATCCGGACGTGCTCTACCGTGATGACCGCTGTTTCGTGGTCAAGGACATCAGCCCAAAGGCGCCGGTGCATCTGCTGGTGATCCCCAATATGCACATTGCGTCACTGGCCTACGTCGGCCCCGGTCAGGTGCCCATCATGGGGCACCTGTTCGTAGTGGCCGAGGAGATGGCTCGCCGCGAAAACGTGACCCTAAGCGGCTATCGCCTGGTGCTCAACCAGGGTCCGGACGCGCAGCAAACAATTACACACCCTCACGTCCACCTGATGGGCGGACGCCAACTTGGTGAAATGGGATGACCACCGCCAGCCCGTTTCATCCTGAGCTTGTTGAAGGGGCCAACGCTAGGTTCCGGGAGCGGTTCGAATCGCTGCCGGATAAGTTGCGGGCCCACATATTCCGGGTTCGGGACGTGGGTCTGGACCTGGCGGCAAGGCATGGCATTGATGAAGGGCGGGCCGAACTGGCAATCCTGAGCCATGACGTTGCAAGAGCCGCGAAGAAAAAGGAAATCCTGCGCCAGGCCGATCGCTTTGAGCTGTCTCTGTTGGACATCGAGCGGAAAGCTCCAATAACGCTGCACGGTCCGGTGGGAGCGGAGTTGCTGCGCCACGAAGACGGGCTAGACGACGACGAGATACTCGACGCAGTGCGCTATCACACCACGGGACACCCCACACTGACGCCGCTGGGAATGCTGGTGTTCATCGCAGACAAGCTGGAACCCAAGAAGATAAAGTCCTACCCATACCAACAGGAACTGCGGCACATCGCCAACGAAAGCCTGTCCCAGGCCGTGCTGGAGTTTCTCTGCCGCGAGTCAGCGCTGCGCCTGCAACGCAGAAAGCCGGTACACCCGGCCAGCCTGGCGACAATCAACGCGCTACTGATGAGCGAGCGCTAGGGTTCTTCGTCAGCGTCGGTTTCATTTTCCAACTCATCTACGATGGGCGTAATTCGCTCAATGAAGCTGCACAAAACATCGGCGATATTGCCAGCAAAGTCATCGTTTAGAGCATCGCTGCCGACCAAGGCTCTAATGCTACTACCATCGAACCTCTGCCCTGGATGAACCATGCTGCCGGAGAGCATCTTCTCTAAGCCATCCAAATGGGCGAACATCACCTCTGCAGTCCACAAGTTTCCATCCTCCTGAGGGAGGAGGCGAATTCGGTAAGACACACCGTGGTTGTTCCAAGGATCGTGTGAATACCACAAGTGGTAGTAACGGAAATGGGGCCATCCTGCTCCCCATTTGCTTGTCCTGTCTGGTTTGGATACGTCACGCAGTCTTTCCAGTGTCAGTTCACCCGCCTTCCGTAGGAAATGCGTTACTTCATCGTCTCGGTTCCGGTTGAATGCCCGTTTCAAGTTCTCAGCGAAGCTATTGTTCCCTATGCTTTTCGGTTGATTTTGATCGCCAACACCGACCACATAATCATCTATGCCCGGGGCTGGTATTATGGTAGTCGCCTGTACATACAAGGCGTTGGCAAGTGTGTCCTGATATGGCGTCAATGTCACGCAAGTAATCAGGTTTTCCCCAGAATCCTTTTGGTTGAGCCACAACGCAGCAGAGGTGACTTCCGGCGCAAAACGATGACTGGCGAGTATGATGCGCTGGTCGTAATTCAGCGCGTTGAGATCATCGGCACCCAAATGCTGCAATAGCCGAGTAGTCGCATCATCTTCCGATTCACTTCGGTATTCCGCCGCCATTCTGATAATTCTGTCCGCCTTCGCTCGCTGAAAATAACTGGCATACTTGATAGCCTGCCAGTGAGCATCAGTGCCGGAATCATCGCGCTTAAGTTCGATAATTACCAATTTACCGCCGCTGTCTACGGCCAAGAGGTCGAGCCTTTCGTTGGTACGGTCGAAGCCGCTAAATTCCTTACCGATAATCAAAAGGTCGTCGCCAAGTATGCCTGGGTTGGCGGCTACCCATTCTTGGATGTGTCGTCGCTCCTGAAATCCTAGCTGAGAGAAATCCACCTCTTTTATCCTGTCAGTCTGATGGTTTTCAGGTTGAACTCGGAACAACTGCGGTTCGCCGCCCATATCATCTCCTTCCGCTCTGGATACCAACGCTAGGACAGTATAAGATAGGGCTATCAAGGCTTCAACGAAAATTACCCGGACGCCGCTTGCGGCAAGCCGCGTCCCATAGGGCAACATTATGGAAATTGTGCTTAGCCAGCGGGCGGCGGAACACATCCAGAGCAAGGGGGGGCGGGCTGCGGTTGACGTGTTGCAGCACTCGTCTTGAGCGGGGTGCGCCGTGGAGGTATCGGTCGATACCAGGGTGCACCGTCGGAATGTTTCCGCTTACGAGTCTCACACGCTGAACGGGGTCGAGGTACTGACGCTGCCTGAGCTGTCGCGCCACGTGGTCAGTATGCAAATTGACCTGCGCGCTTTCCTGTTCTTCCGCAACCTGCGCGCTGTGATGGAGTTCGACAACGGCATGGTCATCGGCAAGTCGCCTTATGGAATGCAGAGCGCAGAAGCAGAGGGGTAAACCGCGGCGTCTTTGCCTTGGGCTTCTCCCTCACCCTGACCCTCTCCCGCTGGGAGAGGGTGTTTTGTCCTTCACTCCTACCACCGGCGGGAGAGCTTCCGCTTTGCCGGCCTGACGAGGCAAGGGCGGTTTCTGCGGGGCTTTCTACCTCGCCTTGTATTCCGGCGCGCGTTTTTCCACAAAGGCTTGGCTGGCTTCCTTGAAGTCTTCGCTCATGTGCAGCTTCAGAGGCAACGTCTGCATATCGGCATCCGCCCCGGCCTGAACCCACTGGCGGCGGGTCAGCTTCACGCCCACTCGGGTTGCCAGCGGAGGAGCCTTCAGCACCTTCCCGGCCAGGGCTTCGGCGGCTGAGAGGTGGAAGCCGTTGGGCACCAGACGGTTGATCAGGCCCAGGCGGTAAAGCTCCGCAGCCTCCACGGGTTCGCCGGTGATGACCATTTCGCTGGTGATTTTCGAGGGCATGAAAGCGTTGACCTTGGCCCATATCCTCCCGCCGGCCAATCCGCGCCGAGTCTCGGTGATGCCGAACCTGGCGTCCTCAGAGGCGACAATCATGTCGCACTCGGCGGCGATAACGATGCCGGCTCCCAGCGCGTAGCCATGGACGGCGGCGATGACCGGCTTCCAGTTGATTGTCCGGCCCAGGTAGCCCTCCGGGTTGGGGCCGCGCTCACGGCGAGCGCTCTCCTGCGGGGTCATGGCGACGAAGCGTTGCTTGATGTCGGCCCCGGCGCAAAAGGCGCGGCCCGTGCCGTGGATGATGCCCACCCAAGCGTCATCGTCGGTATCGAATTCCAACAGCGCCTCGTGGAGGTCCTGCTCGAACTGGCTGTTAACCGCGTTCAACACCTGCGGGCGGTTGAACATTATGTAGGCAATCCTGTCCTTGCGCTCGTAGGTCATTGTTTCGTACTCAATCATAGGCCCTCCATGAATCGCTGCTTCAGGGGTTAATTCAATTTAGAACATTTTCTCAAATTCTGCCATAAAAGCATTGACAGTATATGTACCGATGTTCTAAATTATCTCTACATTATTAGAACACACGTTTGGGGGTCAGCCATGGTTACGCTGCTCGGCGCCCGCCCTGAAGCCCTCGGCTCCATTCACGGACACCCTTTCTCAGATGACGCTTCGGAATTTTACCACTACGAGGATACCGGCTGCGAAGCCTCCGACTCCTGCCTCGATTGCCCACTGCCCCAATGCAGGTACGACGACCCGGCGTGGTATCAGAGAAACCGGCGCCTGGCCCGCGACTTCCACATGATGCACGTCATGCAGCAGGAATCCCTGAGCCTCGAGCAAACGGCGGAGCGCTTCTCGGTAACCGTGCGCACCGTCTTCCGCGTTATGCAGCGCTGCCGCGAGGCCACGATGCAGGGGAACCCCGCAGGCGAAGCAAGGCTGCGGGCCGCCTAGCTGCGGGAGATGTTAACAGGGGCGCACGACTGCGCCCCTGCATCCAGACCCTTACCCCTTTGCAGGCTATTCCAGGTTAGCCTCTCGGCAGCCCCAGGCCACGACCAGCAATGATGTTCCTTTGTACCTCGGAAGTGCCCGCCGCGATGGTGCCGGAGAAGCTGAGCATCCAGTGTTCCTGCACTCTGCCACGGAGCGGCGCCCATTTCTCTTCGCGGCCAAGGGTGCCGTACAGTCCCAGCACGTCCATGGCTGCCTCGGTGACGCGGCGCACGGTCTCGCTGCCGAAGACCTTGCTCATGGATGCTTCGCGGGTGGGAACCAGCCCCTGCCCCTGCATATAGGCGACGTTGTAGGCGATCAGCCGCGCCACTTCGCACTCGATATAGCGGTCGGCCATCAGGCTGCGTACCCATGGCGCTTCCATGAGCGATTGTCCGTTGCGCTTCGTTTCGGTGGCGTACTCCCTCACGTCGTCCAGCAGGCGGCGGGCGTTGGCCGAGTAGTCTATGCCGGAGCGCTCGAAGTCCAGCAACGTTACGGCTACATACCAGCCCCGGTCTTCTTCGCCCACTACGTTGGCCCGGGGAACCCGCACGTTGTCGAACAGCACCTGGTTGAACTCGTGCCCTCCGGCCATATTGATAATGGGGCGCACTGTGACCCCTGGCGACTTCATGTCCACCAGCACAAAGCTGATGCCTCGATGCTTGGGGGCATCCGGGTCCGTGCGGGTAAGCAACATGATCCAGTCGGCGCGATGGGCCAGCGTCGTCCATATCTTGCCGCCGTTGATGACCAGGTCATCGCCGTCGCGCACGGCGCGAGTGCTCAGGGAGGCCAGGTCTGAACCGGATTCGGGTTCGCTGTAACCCTGGCACCACTGCACTTCGCCGCGAGCCACCGGAGGCAGGTGAGTGCGCTTTTGCTCTTCGGAGCCGTGAATCATCAGCGTCGGGCCTAACATACGGACGCCGAAAATATCGCGACCGGGAGCACGCAAGTAGGCGATTTCTTCGTTGAATATGGCCGACTTGACCGGTGACGCGCCCTGCCCGCCATACTCTTCGGGCCAGTGCATGGTCAGCCAGCCGCGTTCCGCCATTTTGCGGCGAATGACGCGGGTCAGATCCCAATCGTCCTCCTCAGGGTAACGTCCGCCGCCCTCCCATGTTCCAGGGAGTTCGGTCTCGAGAAATGTCCTGAGTTCCTGGCGAAAGGACTCGTCTGCGGGGGTAAACTTAAAATCCAAAACGGCACTCCCTGGAATTCACCAACAGGGTTGGGAAAAGGCAAAGCGAACGGAACGCGCGAAGGTCACCCGCCGACCGCGACGCAGGTAACGGTGCGCACCACACCGTTAACGGTGTGGATGTGTCCGGTGACCAAGTCTCCCACGATTGAAATATCGTCGGCATTGATCATCGCTATGATGTCATAGGGGCCTGTCACCACGTCTACCGTGGCAATGCCAGGCAAGCCGGTCAGCGTAGTTGCAACCTCCCTGGTCTTGCCTACGGAGGTTTCAATCAACAGATACGCTTTCGTCGCCATCTTCCGCCTTCCGAGTGTTGACAATTTCGGGCTTCCTGAATCCACGCCAATTCTACGGCCCGCCAAATTGCGTGTCAATTGCGGCTGAGTGGCGGCATCTGTTGCCATAATGCCGGCGTGTTAGAATCTCCGAGCGGCCCTCGGCTATATTGTGGCCCTGATTTTGCGCACATCCTGCTGAAGACCGGCTAGGGAGGTGAGTAAGAGCTATGCCCGAACCAAGCGCTGAACAATGGTTAGCCTTGCATGAGGCATTCATTGAGTACTGCCAGACCGCTCCCTGGCAATGGCTGGACGATACCCAACTCGTGGCGGTCGAACATCCCTCGGCAGATTACAGAGGTTACTGTGTTGTCTTGGGCAGCGGCGGACGTGAATTCGGTCTGGCCGTGTATCGTGGCGATGAGGGATTGGCAGGCTACTTGTCATTGATGGCAGGAGGTATAGACGAAGAGTCTCCCGAAATGCTGGATTCCACCAACTCATTATCCGCCCTACTCGCCGACAGGGAATTGCTGACTAAGGAGGAACGCGACCTCATACGCAGTCTGGGCCTTCGCTATCGGGGACGGGGCAAATGGCCCCTCTTCCAAAACGTCCAGCCCGGTCATTTGCCATGGAGTCTGGATTCCAACGAGGCCGCATTCCTGACAGTGGCCCTGCGAAGCATCACGAATCTCGCCCCGCTGCTGGAGCAGGGTGAGTTGTCCATAGATTCCACAATTGACTCGAGAACACTGCTGACCAGGTCGTTTCAGGATGGAGAATGGCTAAACCGTTGGGAAGCCCTTCTGTTTCCCCTGCCTCAACCCGCGCTGAACTATCCGGACTTGGATCGCCTTCGCGGGTTGGTCGAATCAAAACCTGCGACTGAATCAGTATGGGAGTTGAGCATCTTCTATTTTCACGTCCCGGTCCGCCAGGAAAGGAACTCCCGCCCCTACTTTCCCGTATTCGCTATGATGGTACACACCGATTCTGAGTTCCTGATCACTGAGCAATTCATGGAGCCGGATCCGTCTGATAGCGACCGCCAGGAGTTGGTCGTAAAACTGCTGGAGGCTCTCCCGGGCCTGCCGTCGGAGGTGATTGTGAGTACCCCACGCATGGCCCAGGTGGTACAGTCGGTGACGGCCCCATTGGGAATAGTGCTCTCTGTGGACGAAATACCGGCCATCTGGACAATACGGGAGGAATTGTACGAACAGCTCGGCGGATTCGACACGGGTTGTTAATGAGGGACTGATGCCGGACTGCAAAGAACAATGACCCGGCCTATGAATCTTCTGGCCGAGGGAGCGGCGCGCCTGGGCATCAACCTATCCGCCGGACAGCTTGAGCAGTTCGAGTTGTACTACCGGGAGCTGGCCGACTGGAACCGGCGGGCCAACCTGACTGCCATATCGGGCTGCGACGAGACGCAGGTCCGGCATTTCCTGGACTCTTTGACCGTCTGCCTGCCCTTCAACGAAACCTCGGACGGACTATCTAGGGCTGGGAGAGCGGTGGACGTAGGGAGCGGGGCCGGATTTCCGGGAGTGCCGCTCAAAATTGCCTTCCCTCACCTGGAACTGCACCTGGTTGAGTCGGTGGGGAAGAAGACCGCTTTCCTGGAGCGCCTCTGCGTAGCGCTGGAGCTGGATGGCGTCACGGTACATTACGGGCGAGCCGAGACGCTGGCGCGAGATCCGGGGCTGCGCGACGGTTTCGATGCGGCGCTGGTGCGGGGAGTGGCGCGTCTGTCGCTCTTGCTGGAATACGCTCTGCCCTTCTGCCGCGCCGGCGGAACAGCGGTGGCTCTGAAGCACGGCGGGTTGGAGGCGGAGTTGGTGGAAGCTGAATACGCCCTTTCGGAACTTGGCGGAAGGATTGCGGGAGTGTTTCCGGTAACGCTGCCCGGCTTGACTGACAACCGGGTGGTCGCGGCCTTCGAGAAAATCGCAGCTACGCCGGAACGCTACCCTCGCCGCGTAGGAATACCGGCCAAGCGTCCGCTATAGGCCGCCATCGTGCGGACTTGCCTGGATCGAGTTCTCACGAAAGCGGGGATGACTGATGGAAAGCTCAGGCAAAAGAATGACCCCGCTCGGGGGATGCGGGGTCAACCGGGTTGCGATGGAGCATTTCAGCCGCGACTACTCGTGAGGCGGCGGCTCGTGGTAGTAGCGAGTGTCCGGCGCGCGGTTGTGAATGGCCTTCGTGCCTCTCTCGAAGATGCACGTCTTGATGTTATTTTCCAAATCGTCAACGTCTAGCACACCGTAGCGGGCAACAGCAGCCTCGCTCCTGAGGTAGTCCTTAATCTTCTGTAGAACTTCGTCCGCCGTTTCCCCAACCGAGATGTGCCGGTCCCGAGAGTCGGACAGGAAGTTGCTCACCCTGCAATAGAAAGTGTCGGGCATACTCCTCCTTGTAGGCTACGGCGAAGTCTCGCCGAACTGCCTGGCATACCTGCCTGATAGTAGGTGATAGATACACCATCGGCGGCTGAATTGTCAAACGCTGACAGTCAGAAACTTGGCGGGGATTGCGGGCCGTCTACCGCCAATCTATTATGGACATGGCTTGACAAGTAAATATCTCCCAGTCCAAGTCCGGCCTTGAGAGAGACGAAGGACGGGGAGTATCGAGAGAAAGCGAATGTCTGTGATGGTGACTGGCGGTACCGGGTTCATCGGCAACCGCATCATACGCAAGCTGCTGGAACGCGGCGAGGAAGTGGTCTGCTTCGACCTGGCCCTGCCGCGAAGCAACCTGACACCCTACCTCGACCGTATCAAGCTGTACCGGGGCGACGTCACGCAGTTGCCGCACCTGATGGAGGCCATCAATCTCCACGGCGTCAAGCGCGTCATACACATGGCTGCTCTGTTGCCGCCGGACACGGAGGACCGTCCCCACTTCGCCATGCAGGTAAATATCGGCGGCGCCAACAACGTCTTCGAGGCCGCCAGGTGGTGCGGCATCGAGCGGGTGGTGTACGCCAGTTCCATCGCGGTCTACGGCGTGCAGGATACCTTCGGGGACCGGCCCATCAACGAGGACGACGTAAACGACCCTATCAACGTCTACGGCATGACCAAGTCGGTCAACGACTTCTCCGCCCGCCGCTACACCGACCTCTACGGCCTCGACCTGCGGGGCATCCGCATCTGCACGGTGTTCGGTCACGGGCGCGTCACTGGCATGACCGGCATGATCGGCGGCCTGATGGTGTCGTTGCCGGCCATTGGCCAGCCTATCTCCATGCCTTTCCACGAGGACGAGCCTTCGCCGATGATTCACGCCGAAGACGCCGCCGAGATTTTCGTTCGCGCGGCCTTGGCGGAGAAGCTGAACCACCGCACCTACATCAGCGGCGGTAGCCTGGCCACCATCAAGGATATGGCAGACGCCGTGCGCAGCTTCATTCCCGACGCGCAGATAACCACCGGCGACCGCACCGTGCCCCACGTTTACCTGGTGGACAACAGCCGGATGCTGGCCGACATCGGCTATGAAATCGCCCCGCTGCGCCAGAGGGTGCTGGACCACATCAACGACGCCCGCGCCGAGGCGGGCATGGAGCCGCTGGCTGGGTGATTTTTGACGCAAAGACGCAAAGACGCAAAGAGAGGGTTTTGAGATGAGTATCGCGATTGGATATATGCCGGGAGCTTTCGGAGAGGGCGGCGACAACCCCAACTACCTGCGCGAACTGGTGGAGACCGGCGACAGGCACGGCTACGATTCCATCTGGCTCAGCGACCGCATCGTCAGCGAGAAGTTCAGCCTGGAGGCCATGACCGCCTGCGCCATGATCGCAGCCTATTCCGACAAGCTGAAGTTCGGCACCAGCGTCATCGCCATGCCTCTGCGAAATCCGGTAGTGCTGGCCAAGCAGATTGCTACGCTGGACTTCCTATCGCAGGGCCGCTTCTTCCCGGCAGTGGGCCTGGGACAGGAGGAGCCGGAGGAATACGAAGCCTGCGGCGTCAGCAAGGAGCGTCGCGGCCCCCGTACCGATGAAGCCATCCAGCTCATGCGCCGCCTGTGGGAAGAGGACGTCGTTACCCACGAGGGCGAGTTCTACACCTGCCACAACGTATCGGTCACGCCCAAGCCCTTCCTGCAGCCGTCTACGCCGGTCTGGATTGGCGGACGCACCGCTGCCGCCGCCCGCCGCGTGGGCCGGGTTGGCGACGGGTGGCTGGTGTCCAGCGCCACGCCCGGCGAGGTGAAGGAAGGCCACGACATACTGTTCGAGACCGCGTCGGAGTTCGACCGGGTGATCGAGGACGACCACGTTGGCGTGCTGCTCGGCTACTACGTCAGCGACGACGTGGAAGAGGCAACCATCAAGGCCAACCAGTATGTTACCCGCCAGCGCCCGGATGCTCACTTCACTGAGTTCACCGCCGTTGGCCCGGTGGACCGGATCGCCGAGTTCGTCAACCGCTACATAGAGTCCGGCGCGTCCAAGTTCGTAGTCCGCCCCCTCTGCCAAGCCGAGGAAACGATGGAACAACTGGACATCCTCGGCGAGGAGCTCCTCCCCCAGTTCCACAAGTAGCGGGATTCGGAGAAAAAAGCGGGAATTATGCGAGTCAGCGCAACGCTAAGAAACCCTGCCGACCTTGAGCGGGCTTGGGAGGGCACTTTCTTGGTGGACACGGGTGCCATTGATTGCGTGGTGCCTAGGCGATACTTAGAAGCCATCGGCTTGGTGCCGTTGGACAGCCGGGTCTACGGCTTGGCCGACGGCAGTGAAATCAGGATGGACGTTACTACTGGTGTCATCGAGTTTATGGGAGGGAGAACGGGCAAAGACGTAATTATGGCAGAGGATGAATCTGCGGAGCCGCTTTTGGGAGTAACGGTGCTGGAGTCGCTTGGCATCGAAATCGACGCCCTCAATGAGAGGCTTACGAAATTGCCCTTCACCAGGCTCAGGCTGATGGGCATTACTGGTCTTTAGTACCCCACGTAATCAGCAGCTCCCGCATCGGTTTGCGCCAGACGGCGCGGTAGCCGTCGCCGTCGGGAGCGAACAGCTCGTCGAACTGCTCCTCGAAAATAAGGCGGGCCGTGTCGCGCACGCCCTCCCGCGACCAGCGACCAAAAATCACTGACTCGATGGCCTCCTCCCGCGTCGGGTAGCGCCAGGTTTCCCACCACGTCGGTCCTGGCAGAACGTGCACATCAGGCAGGATGCCCATGTCCCACAGCACCGGCAGCAGCTCGCGGTGGCCGGGCATGGGAGCCAAAGGCTCGCCGTAGACGCGGCGGAAGAGGTCGGCGCCGCGATTGGGCGGCGGCTCGCTCCACACCAGTATTATCACCCGCCGACGAGCCACCGATTGCATCTTCTCGATGAACGGAACTATGTCACGCACGAAGTAGGTGACGTCGCAGGTCAGCACAACGTCTCCCTCCACGCCGTCAGCTTCCATCAAGCTGACGGACAGCAAGCGGGCGTTGGCTATTCCCGCATCCCGCTTCGAGCCTTCGTACTCGGCGGCCATGCCCGCCGACGGCTCTATCGTCAGCACCTCGCGGCAGCGAAGCGCCAGCGGCAGAGAGACGCGGCCCGCGCCGCCGCCAACGTCCACCAATACATCGTCCGGCATGACGTAGGAAGCCAGCGCCGCCAGGTTGGCGTCCAGCTCGCGGTGAGGGTCGAAACGGAACTGCGCCGCTGATTGGCCAGTCCAGATGTCGGCGGGACGCGGCCCGAACAGACGCAACTGCTGCTCCTCTACGGCATCCAGCAGAGCGGCATATTCCTCAGCGGCGCTAACCATTTTCATTCCTCTTATTACTGATGGGTGAATGAATTGCTAAACCATCCGTCATTCCTGCGAAGGCAGGAATCCAGAGGGCCAATTCGTACAGAGCGAGTACCGGGGTTCGCGCACTGGATTCCTGCCTTCGCAGGAATGACGGGTATTTGCCGCCGGAATGTTTCGCTAACGATTCACTCATCAGTAAACGCCGAGGGCGCAAAGACCGCCGAGTTTTTCTTTGTCTTCCCGGCGTTCTCTGCGTACTCGGCGTTTGATTAAATCGCCGGCCGGGTCTTGTACCAACCGGCGTGCTGCTGGTAGGTGTAGGCAACCTGGAAGCAGCCCGGCTCGTCGAAGGGTTTGCCCGCAATCTGCATTCCGACGGGCAGCCCGGCCTCGGTAAAGCCGCAGGGGACGGATATGGCGGGCAGCCCGGTGACGTTGAAGGGCGCGGTGAAGCTGCGCCCCCGCACGGTACTGGTGGGGTCGTAGCCCTCGAAGGCAGGCGCGGGAGTGGTCATCGTGGGCGTAACCAGGAAGTCCACCGTCTTCATAACCTCCGCGAACTCCCGCCTGGCCCACGTGCGAACCCGCTGGGCCTGCAGGTAGTCGGCGGCGGTGAGCAGCCCGCCGGTGCGGAACCGGGAGCGCACGATGTCGCCGAACTTCTCGGGTATCTTCTTGAGGTTCGGCTCGTGGTAGGCGTAGGCTTCGGAGACCATGACGACCGAGTTCGCGGCACGAACGTAATCAAGGCTGGGGAGCGACACATCTCGTACTATCGCACCCAGACCCTCCAGCTCGGCGACAGCCTTCTCCACCACGGCCACCGTCTCAGGACTGACGCTGGGGTCTGGGTCGAAGAAGTAATGCCGGGGGAGGCCGATGGTCACGCCCTTGATGTCCTCCACCAGCGATGCCGAATAGTCGGGCACCGGAGCGGCGCTGGATGTGGGGTCCTTGGGGTCGTGGCCGGCGATGGCCTGGAGCATATAGGCGCAGTCTTCCACCGTCCAGGTCATCGGCCCGGCGTGGTCTTGAGACCAGCTCAGCGTCACCACGCCGGCGCGGCTGACCCGCCCGTAGGTAGCCTTGATGCCAACGATGCCGCAATACGACGCAGGCCCGCGTATGGAGCCGCCGGTGCAGGAGCCGAGGCCGCCCATCACCTGCCCCGAAGCCACCGACGAGCCGGTGCCGCTGCTGGAGCCGCCGGTGATGTGGTCGAGGTTCCACGGGTTGCGCGCCGGCTCGAAGGGCGTAGACCAGTCAGGGCCGCCGAGAGCGAACTCGTGCATCGCCAGCTTGCCCACCAGGATGCCGCCAGCATTCTTGAGCCCCGCCGTAGTGGTGGCGTCCACCGTGGGCACGCGCTCCAGGTCAACGTAGGAACCGGAGGTGGTGCGGGTGCCAGCGGTGTCGTACAGGTCCTTGAGCGCAAAGGGGATGCCGTGCATCGGGCCGCGATAGTTGCCTTGCAGCATTTCCGCCTCAGCGGTCCGCGCCTGCGCCATGGCCTCGTCGGCCATCAGCGTCACGAAGGAATGCAGGCGGTCTTCGGTGGCCTCGATGCGGTCGAGGCAGGCGCGTAATAGCTCCACGGGCGATAGCTGCCCGGAGCGCATCAACTGTCCGGCCTCTCTCATGGTCAGGAAATACAGCTTGTCGGTATCGGCCATTTCGATTCACCCCATTAGGGAAGTTTGGATACGCCCTCACCCTGACCCTCTCCCAGGGGAGAAGGGACTTTACGCACCCGGCCAGTCGGGGTGAAACTCCACCACCATCTCCTCAGCGCCGAAGTTGATTTCGTGGAGCTGGGCGGCGTAGGCGGCATAAAGGTCGTAGATGGGCTTGAGTTCCTCCAGTTCGCCTTCCTTCAGGCCCAATCCGGCCCGTTCGGTCATTAGCCGAAATTCCTCCATAGAAATATCCTCTGGTCCTGGCATGGTTCAACCCTCCAATCGCAATTGCACTTTCAGTGGATGGCGGCGCTAAAGCCGGTAGGTGTCTTCCGAGCGATGGACGGCCCTTATTACCACCACCACCAATATGTCATCGTATACCTCATAGACGATTCTGTACCTGCCCACTCTGAGTCGCCGCGTGTAAAGGTATCCTCGCAGTTGCTCGCTCTGCCGGGGAGTGGGATTATCGCTGAGTGCCTCAATTGCCCGTTCAACCCGCCTCTTGTGCTGAAGGTCGATTCTTCCCAATTCGTGACGAGCCCTTGCGGTAACTTCAACTGTGTAGTTCACAGTCCAGCTTCACTTTCTTCTTTACGCAGGCTCTCGAAGAACTCCTTGGCTTCCATCCCGCCGTTTTCCTGCCATTCTCTTCGGGATTCTTCAAGTTCCCTACGTTCTTCCTCATCCAGTTCAGTTTCAACTTTCCAGAACTGCAGAGCGCGTATGGCAATGTCTTCCACAGTGCAACCCGTGAATTCAGCTTCCTCTTTCATCGCCTCGAAAAGCGTTTCATCCTCAATCGTAATTGTCAGCCTTTGCATCCTTGCCTCCTGGAAGTGAGAGTTCCTGTCGTTGATAGGTGATATTATACGCGCAAAATTGAGAGTGCCGGGCGGCAAATCCCCGGCGAGGAAGTGAACGTGAGTACCTATGTGTACATCTCCCTGCAAAGGGAGGACCGGATTTCCCTGTATGTTCTGGACCCGGATACCGGCGGGCTGACGCGGAGAACAGAGTTCCCCTTGTCGGGTATGCCGGCTCCGATGGCGGTGGACCCGCAGCGGCGCTTCGTGTTCGTTGGCCGGCGGCGGCCCGGCGACTTCGGCCTTACCAGCTTCTCCATCAGCCACGACACCGGACGCCTGACCGAGATTGGCAGTGTTCCGCTGGAAGGCGACCCGGTGCATATCTCGGTTGACCGCACCGGCAAGTACCTGCTGTCGGCCCACTACTACCAAGCGCGGGTGGGCGTGCACGGATTCGGCGAGGATGGCGCGCTGGATGCTGAGCCAATCGAGTGGCGGGAGACTGGCATCGGCGCCCACTACATACAGACCGACCCGTCCAACCGCTACGCATACGTGCCGCACATCGCCGAAGGAGCGCACACCGGGGTTAACGCCATTTTCCAGTTCCAGTTCGATCAGCGAACCGGCAACCTGGCGGCCTGCGAGCCCGACCGCGCCATCCCCAACACGCCGGAAGGTCCGCGCCACGTCTGCTTCCACCCCAACCTCGACGTGGTGTATTCCTCCAACGAGCAGGGTTGCAGCGTTACCGCGTACAAGTTCGACCGGGCCAACGGCGCCCTCAGCCCTTTCCAGACGGTGCCGACACTGCCGGACGGCTACAACGAGCACAATTCCTGCTCACAGATACAGATAACGCCATCGGGCCGGTTCTTGTACGCACCCAACCGCGGCCACAACAGCATCGCCGGGTTCGCCGTGGACGCCTCCGACGGAACTCTGAATCCGCTGGGCCAAACGCCCACCGAGGACATCCCGCGGGCGTTCAGCCTGGACCCGTCGGGCAACTTCCTATATGCCTCCGGGCTTGAGTCTGCGCGGCTGGCGTCCTACCGTGTCAACGCAGACAGCGGCGCGCTGGAGCCGCTGGAAGTGTACCCCATCGGACAAGGGCCAATGTGGGTGCTGATGGTGGACGTTTAAACGCAGTTAAACGCGAAGAGCGCCGAGGATTTCGTGGTCTCTCGGCGCTCCCTGCGTCACAGCTTGAAAGTAGAATCCGTCAGCCCACCATCCACCACGGGTCTTCCAGCAGGTTCTTGACCGTTTGCAGGAACTCGGCGGCAGGCGCGCCGTCAATGACCCGGTGGTCGAAGGTGAGGCTGAGGTACATTGTTTCGCCCTTGACGATCTCCCCGTTGGCGATAACCGGCTTCTCCACCACCCGGCCCACGCCGAGGATGCCCGCTTGCGGTGGGTTGATGATTGGCGTGAAACCGTCAATTTCGTTGGCCCCGAGATTGGTGATGGTGAAAGTACCCCCGGTAATCTCCTCCGGTCGAGTCCGCCCATCGCGGGTGCGGGCGGCCAGATCGCGATTCTCAGCGGCCAGTTGCGCCAGAGACTTACCGTCTGCCCCGCGAATCACCGGAGTCACCAGCCCTTCGTCCAACGCCACGGCGAGGCCGATGTTGATTTCCGACAGCATCTGTACCTGCGCCTGACCATCCGCCAAAGCCGTCTCGATGGCGTTCATTCGCGGGTGTCGCTTCAGCGCCTCGGCGGTGGCCTTGACCACCACCGGCAGTGGCCCGATGTTGCCGCCTGCTTCCTCCGCGTGGTGACGCGACAGGCCGCGCCGCAGCTGCATTGCAGCGGTAACAATGGCCTCCGTAGTCAGCGTAACCTGTGCCGTGGTCTGTATGCTTTGCAGCATACGAGTAGCCACCGCGCCGCGAATGCCGGTCAGCGGGACCACGCCCTCCGCCGAGGTCTCGGGAGCGGGAGCAGGCGCTGACCGCGACGCTATTGCAGCTTCCACATCCTCGATGAGGACTCTACCCTGCGGCCCGCTGCCGACGACGGCGGTGAGGTCTATGTCGTTGTCTCTCGCCAGACGTCGGGCGGCGGGGACGACGGGCACCCGCTCTCCAGCCGCCTGAGGGCTTGCGGCAGGCGCGGACGGGGCTTGGGCTTGGAGCGCAGACTCCACATCTGACAGCACAATGCGCCCGTTGGGGCCGCTGCCTCGTAGCTGGGCGAGATCAACGCCTCGCTCGCGGGCCAAGCGACGGGCCGCCGGGATCACCTGGACTCCGCGCGCGCCAGCTCCGTTCGATGCCGGGGCGGCCGGCGTTGCCGGGGCGGGCGATGCGCTGGCGGCGGCAGGCGCGGCTGACTGCGCAATCTCCTCGCCGGGTTCGGCGATGACGCACAGCACGCCGCGTATGGGCACGATCTGGCCCTCCTGCGCCACTATGCGGCTGAGGACACCGGAGGCGGTGGACTCCAGCTCCGTTTGCAGCTTGGCCGTCTCCACCTCGACGATTGGCTCCCCTTCCGCGACGGTGTCGCCCTCCTGCTTCAGCCAGCGGACGATGGTGCCGTCCTGCATCTCCATGCCCCACTGCGGCAGCACAATCTCCGACGCCATAACTACAACTCCTTTAGTTTTCAACGCAGAGTGCGCAGAGATTGACGCAGAGGCCGCAGAAACTCCAAGATACCCTGGCGGCCTCTGCGGTCTCTGCGTTGAAGAGGCCCCTTTCTACTGCATCGTAACCCGGACGGCGTCTGCGATGGACTCGTCGGTGGGGTAACAGAGCGGCTCCAGCGCTGGGCTGAAGGGGATGTGGACGTTGATGGTGCCCAGCCGCTGTATGGGGGCCTGCAAGTCCCAGAAGCCCTCCATCGCCACGATGGCGGCGATCTCGCTGGCCGCGCTGCAAGTCTTGTGGGCCATGTCCACCACCACCAGCCTGCCTGTCTTTGCCACCGATCCGAGGATGGCTTCCTTGTCCAGCGGCACCAGTGTGCGGGGGTCAATGACCTCGGCAGATATGCCCTCGCCGGCCAGCGCATCCGCCGCTGCCAGCGCCCGCGGCACCATGCCGCCGATGGCGACGATGGTTGCATCGGTGCCTTCCCGCTTCACGTCAGCCACGCCCAGGGGGATGATGTAATCCTCTTCGGGAACTTCGGCCCGCGCTCCAAGAATAGTGCGGTCCTCCCAGAAGATGACCGGGTCGTCGGTGCGTATGGCCGCCTTCAGCAGCCCCTTGCCGTCATAGGCATTGCTGGCGAACACTATCTTGAAGCCTGGGATGTTCATGAACAGTGGATGCGAGCGGTCGGAGTGGTGGGCCGCCATGCTGCCGCCATAGTACATCGCAGCGCGGTAGACGATGGGCAGGTCAACCTGCCCGCCGAACATATACCTCATCTTGGATGCCTGGCTGACCAGTTGGTCCATCCCCACCCACATGAAGCTGGACAGGCTCTCTACGATGGGGCGCATCCCCACCGCCGCCGCGCCTACCGCCGCGCCGAAGAAGGCGTTCTCCGACAACGGGCAGTCGCGCACGCGATCGCCGCCGAACTCGGTGAACAATCCGCCCGACGCTCCGTAGACACCCTTCTGGATGTCCTCGCCCATAATGAAGACGCGCTCGTCAAAGCGCATCTCCTCCCGCATCGCCTCGTTGATGGCCTGGGTGAAGGTAATGTTGCGGGTCTGCGTTTCAGTAACCATTCTGCGCCTCCTCTCTTTGTCTGAATCAGGATTTACCGGATTTAAAGATTCTCAGGATTCCCAATCCGGTTAATCCTTTAATCACGAGAATCTTGATTCAGACAATCACTGTCAGATGAATCACTCCAGCGGGATAGGTTCGGCGAACATATCCTCCCAGACTTCGGACGGGTCGGGGTAGGGGCTTTCACGGGCGAAGGTCACTGCCTCCTCTATCTCCGCCTTGACCTCTTCTTCCAAGGCATCCAGTTCCTCCGCCGTAGCGATGTTCTGCTGGATGAGCATGGCGCGGTGGATGTCCAGCGGATCGCGCTGCTTCCACTGCTCCACCTCGTCATCCTCGCGGTAGGAATTGCGCACGATGCGTCCCAACCCCAGCGAGTGGTCGTAGTAGCGGTAGGTGCGGCCCTCCACTAACGTCGGCCCTTGGCCCGAGCGGGCGCGGTCCACCGCCGCCGATACCGCCTCGTGCATCGCCAGCGCATCCTGGCCGTCCACCAGCACTCCGGGGATGGCGTAGGCAGCGGCGCGGTCGGATATGTTTTCCACCGCCACCATTTCCTTGAAGCTGCTGGTAACGGCGTACTGATTGTTCTCGCAGAGGAATATCACCGGCAATTTCCACACGGCGGCCAAGTTGATGGACTCGTGGAAGGCGCCCTCGTTGCTGGCGCCGTCGCCAAAGAAGCAGACCGCCACTCGGTCGTTGCCCTGCAGGCGGCTGCCCAGCGCCGCGCCCACGGCCACCGGAATGGATGAGCCGAGGATGCCCGACTCGCCCAGGATGCCGATGCTGAAGTCGGCCAAGTGCATTGAGCCGCCCTTTCCCTTGCATATTCCCGTCTTCTTGCCCAGCAGCTCGGCCATCGCGGTCCTGACGTTGCCGCCTTTCGCAATGGGGTGCCCGTGGGAGCGGTGGTTGCCGGTCATCCAGTCGTCATCGCGCAGGGCCATGCAGGCTCCGACGGCCACCGCCTCCTCGCCGATGTAGGAGTGGGCCGCGCCGACGATTTCGCCGCGTTCCACCAAGTTGATTACCGCCTCCTCGAAGTGCCTGATGCGAAGCATTCGCCGCATCATTTCCATTAGCGCCGTTTTGTCTAACATCACCGCGCCTCCATAATGTATACCGGAATAATTGGGGAGATAATACCAGAATTTCGCAAACATCTGAATGCGGATTTACAGGTTTGTTCGATTTTCAGGGCGTTCCTGATTCAGGTTGTTTTCCATAGCGCCATGATTGGCTTCTGATTCGGACGATAGCGTTCCGGTTTAGGTAGTATGACCGCCTACAATCCGTCATTACCGCGAAAGTGGTAATCCATACTGTCGGGTTTCGGAAAATCCATCCCTCCCGGAAACCGTGGATTCCCGCTTTCGCGGGAATGACGGGTATGGGACGGCCCTGATATTAAGACGCAATCGCCCTGCCGATTCGGACAGTATCTTTGTCGGCGACGTCGTTATGTCTTATAATCCGGCAACTCTACGTTGGGACAAAGAGGCAGGGACAAAGACACGAACAGTTGGAGGTACGGCCATGCCAATACTGCGACGGGACAATGCGGAAACCAATGAAGGATACCCCGGAGTGCCACGGGCAACCCTGGTAGGCGCGGAACAGGGTGCGCAGTCGCTGTGGGTGGGCCACCTAGAGGTTGGCCCCGGCGCCACGATAACCACACACATTCACCCCGACACCGAAGAAGCCATGGTCATAATCGAGGGCGAGCTGGAGGCCATCCTGGGCGACGAAGTGGTCACTCTCGGCCCCGGCGACACGGTGCTGGCCCCGGCGGGCGTCAAGCACGGCTTCGTGAATCGCTCCGGCGAGAACGCGGCCTTGCTGGCTGTGTTCCCAAAGACGGAGTTCCAGCGAGTTCCGGTGGAATAGAGCCGAAATTCGTAATCACTCAAACGGATATTGTCTATTGTCAACTCCGTGGATAATTTGATAGACTCACACCATTGTCACTGTATGGACCCCAAGATTCGGGTCCCAGCCTGAAGAAGGGCATCTCGACTGGAGGTGAAGCATGGTTTCCACCAACGTCTCCGATGATATGTTCAGCCCCACAGCGATTAAGGACCCTTACACCTACTTTGGCCGGATCAGGGAAGAGGACCCGGTCCACTGGAACGAACTCTACGAATTGTGGATCGTCACCCGCCATGATGACCTGGTGTGGCTGACCCGCAATCACGAGAAGTTCTCCAGCGCGACCTTCCTCAACGACCCGCGCCCGGCCTACCCGTCCATATACGAGTCGGACGAAGAAATCTACCGGATGGCGTGCGAGTACCAAGGGATGATGTTCATCCAGCACGACCGGCCGGCGCACCTGGATATGCGGAAGGTGGTACACCGCTTCTTCACCCCCAAGTCCATGGAAGAGTGGCGTCCGCTGGTGATATCCGCCACCAATCACCTGCTGGATCAGGCGGAACAGAAGGGTGACGTAGACCTGATGCGCGACTTGGCAGTGCCTCTGCCACTGCTGGTAATCGCCGAAATGATGGGAGTGCCGGAAGCCGACCGGCCCTACATCCGCGCCATGGCCGAGAAGCTGCTCTTCACCAATCGCGGCGAGCCGGACCGCTATCGCACGCTGATGGAAGGCGTGAACGGTATGTTCGAGTACTGCGACCCGCTTCTGGAGGAGCGTAAGCAAAACCCCGGCGACGACTTCATCTCGGTGCTGGCCAGCGGCGAGAAAGAAGGCGTGTTCAGCCGGGCTCACACTCTCTCCAACACCGCCCTGTTGCTGATTGCGGGACACGAGACCACCATCAACCTAATCTGCAACGGCACCAAGTCCTTCATGGAGAACCGGGATCAGTGGGAGCTGTTCAAGCAGGACACCGAGGGCATGATGGTGCGCGCCTGCGAGGAAGCCTTGCGCTACGACTCGCCAGTCAAGTCGCTGCCCCGCTTGGCCAGCGAGGACGTGGAGATTCGCGGCAAGCATATCAAGAAGGACGATCGCGTGCGCTGGGTCATCCCGTCGGCCAACCGCGACCCGGACAAGTTCGAGCGGGCCGATGAGATGGACATCACCCGCTGGCCCAACCCGCACGTGGCCTTCGGCGCCGGCGTCCATCACTGCCTTGGCGCCACCATCGCCCGGGTGGAGGGACAGGAAGTTTTCCGCGCCCTGGCCGACCGCTACCCCGACTTGGAAATGGTTCCCCACGAGTCGGAGTACCAGCCAACCATGGCCCTCCGCTCCATGATGGAACTGCCGATGAAACTGAACGCCTAATAGCGCACTGCTTCAGGGTTCGGATAGCATTGGGGGGGGGGCGGGTATGATACCCGCCCCCCCAATGCTTGCGCAAAATCTAGCTTAGCCCTCGTACTATGAGTACCTCGAACCCCGAATCCGGAGGCAACAGTGAAATCACTGCCCAGCGATGCCGTTCATCGTTCGACCACTCCCGAATTCACCGAAGAAACCTTGCCTGACGGACTGAAAGGAATCCATCAGACCGCAGTTGACACTTGGGCCAAAATCGTGGTACTTGAGGGCCGTCTACGGTATTGCATTCTTGAGCCGGAGGCAGAAGAGCACGAACTCTCACCGGAGCAGCCTGGCATCGTGGAACCCGAAATCCGCCATCGGGTTGAACCCATCGAACACGTGCGATTTCGCGTTGAGTTCTACCGCTGAAGAGACAACCCCTGTCAGGGCGAATCCCACTTTATTCCGATCAAAGTGATGCCCCCCCATGTACTGGGCGTAGGCATTACTGATGAGTGAATCGTTAGCTAAACATACCGGCGGCAAATACCCGTCATTCCTGTGAAGGCAGGAATCCAGTCAAAGGCCGCCCCCGCAAACCCTCCCCCATCGGATGAGGGTTTGCGGGGGCGTCAGTAACGTGGGATCTTATAGCCGCTCGAACGGCGTGGGCATGGGGCCGACGGGCACCTCGATCAGCGACGGGCCGTCGTGGGCCAGGCACTGCTTGAGAGCGGTTTCCAGTCCCTCGGGGGTTTCTACGCGGACGCCGTTCATCCCGTAGGCGTCGGCCAGCTTCATGAAGTCGGGGTTGTGCAGTTCGGCGCCGATGGTGCGCCCGGTGAAGCGGTTGCGCTGGTCTCGCAGCACGTTGCCGTAGGCGTTGTCGTTGAACACCACCACCACGACGTTGATGCCGTACTGCACCGCCGTCGCCATCTCCTGCGAGTTGTACATGAAGCCTCCGTCGCCCGACAGCGCGACCACGGCCTTGTCGGGCTGGGCCACCTTGGCCCCCAATGCCGTGGGGTAGGCGTAGCCCAGGTTGCCCGAATAGGACGAGGTGATGAAGGTGCGCGGCTCGTACACCGGGAAATAGGCGCGGCTGTAGTAGCCCAACTGAGTCATGCCAGCGATGAGGATGCCATCGTCGGGGAGAGCGGAGCGCACGGCGGCAAGGAAGGACTCCTGCGGCTCCACGGTGATGCGGGCATCCTCCCGCTGGGCCCGCTCTGTCGCCACCTCAGCGCTGCGGTCTGCACGGGCCGGGGTCAGTTTGGAAACCTCGGCCAGCAGCGCCTCCAGCGACACGCGGGCGTCGCCGTGAACGCCGAAGGTATTGGAGTAGTTGCGTCCCAGCTCCTCATTGTCCACGTCAATCTGAATCACCTGTTGGCCTCCCAGCCAGAAGGGAAAGGCCAGGCGCGTCCCCACGGCCAGAACCAGGTCGTGGCTGCTATTTTCGCCGGCCACAGTGTCATTGCGCAGCCACAGGGAACCTAGCGACAGAGGGTGACGGTCTGAGATGATGCCCTTGCCCTCGGCAGTGGCGATGACCGGAGTCTGCAAGTGCTCGGCCAGCTTGCGCACAACGTCCGAAGCGCCGGAGGATATGGCGCCGCCGCCAGCCCAGATGAGCGGGTTTTCCGCCGCTGCCAGCATTCGGGCGGCCTCGGCGATGCGTTCGCCATCCGGGGCCTCTGGACGGGGGGCTTCCGGTTCGAGCAACTCAACATCGGCCACTTCCGCCAACGTCTCCGGCGGTATCTCGATCTCGACGGGTCGCGGGCGGCCGTTCTTCAGGTGGTGGAAGGCCTCATGCACCGTATCCGGCACCTCCGCCGGGTCCATTGCGCGGCGGGCGAACTTGGTCACCGTGCGCATGATGTCCAGTTGGTCGTCAACCTCGTGCAGCATCCCCCGGTTGACGCCGATGAGGTCGCGCTCGATCTGCCCTGACACCATCATCATGGGCGATGAGGCGGCATAGGCGGTATTCATGGCGGCGGTGGCGTTGAGAAGTCCGGGGCCGGGCACAACCAGCGCAGTCCCTATGCCGCCGCCGGCCCGGGAGTATCCGTCGGCCATGTAGGCGGTCGCCTGCTCGTGCCGGGTGGTAATGAACCGGATGCCCGGCTCGTCGTAGAAAGCGTCCATGGCGTGATAGAGCTGAACTCCGGGCAGTCCGAACACCACCCGCACGCCCTCGCGGTATAGCGATTTTACTAGCGCCTGTCCGCCGGTCATCCTAGCCATGTGAACATCCTTAAAGTTTACAGATTTGGGCTTGGTATATTCTCCGCCGTCCAGCTCAGAAACGGCTATGAATGCGTTTCGTCTATGCGAACTACGTCCGCCTGCAGCACTGCAACGGCTTGAAGCATCTGCTGCAGAAGCTCATCCCTTTCCCGTTTCCTTACTTTGGCAAGCCGCTGCTGTTCTTCAACCTGTCGCTGTCTTTCATCCATCGCGTCCATGTGCTCATTCAATATCCGGGTCATTGATATGGATAACTGCGCCAAGCTTTCCAGGCTGCTGATCCGGTCTTCCATCTACGCCTCCGCGAGGAATGGGGAATTAGGCCGTGACGCCGATTGTATCACTCCCAGGAACGGCAGGCAGCCTTCGATGTGGTACAGTCGGGCCGTTATCCCACAACTATGAGGGAGAGCGCAATGAAGCGGGCGCTGATTATCCGGCATCACGAGGCGGAAACCATGGGCAGCAACTTCCGGGCAATCCTGGAAGAACGAGGGTTCGAGCTCATCGCCTGCAACATCTTCGAGTCCGCGCCCAGGTATGACCGCTTCGATGCGCCTCCGCTGGATGAAGTGGACCTGATTATGGCCTTCGGCGGCCCGATGTCTGTGAATGAGGACCTGCCCGCCCTGCACCGGGAGCGGGCGTACCTAGCGGAAGCGATGGCGGCTGGCAAGCCCGTATTTGGAGTCTGCCTGGGGGCGCAGATGATGGCTACCGCGCTGGGGGGAACGGTGGAGCCCAGCGGCGGGTACCAGTTCGGGCTGCGGAAGATACACGTCACCGGCGCGGGTGACGACGACCCGGTTTTCGGGCGCATAACCACTCCCTTGGCGCCGACGCTCCACGGCGAATGCTTCACCATACCCGACGGCGCGACCGGGCTGGCGGAGGGGGACATTCTGCTCCGCGACGGGCGGTTCAGGCGCATCAACATGGCCTTCCGCTACGGTTTGTCCTACGCCTTCCAGTTTGAACCGCAGCTTACTTTGGAGGAGTTGATTGTGTGGGACCGGGTTTTCGAGGGCGACTACCGGCTCATGGGCGAGGCATTTGACGCAGAATCGGAATCGGCCGGAAACCTGCGGGAGTTCGCCAAGTTCGCGCCGGAGCATCAGCGGCAGATGACTGCTTTGCTGGAGGCTTTTCTCACCAATGCCGGACTGGAGTGATGATACTCCAGTGCGCACATATATTGGCTGTAAATTACGATAATATACGTATAAGCAACGATTTTCGCAAAAAGACATTAGATAATTGCGGTTGACAACCCGAAAATCGTACAACTAAAATTCGCCAACCTGTTCAGGCATGGAATCGTGTCAGATTCTCGGAGGATAGCTATGAAAAAACTGGTTGGCTTGCCCTTTCTATTAGCTCTATCCCTGATATTGACCTTGTCGTTGGCCTGTGGAGGAGCCGCCGAATCCCCGACGGAAGCGCCAGCTCCAACGGCCGCGCCTCAACCCACCGCCGCGCCAACTGCTATGCCGGAACCTACGGCAACCCCAGTAGAGCGGTCCATGTCCACCGATGAGGAACTGGTGGCATACGCCGCTAGTGTCGCGGGCGGGCCTGGCGCGATCTACGTCGGCGACCTGAATCAGTTAGCAGGCCCGGCTCCGGAAGTTTCGCTGGGAGGTATTGACGAAGAAGGCAAGCCTGACGGCAGCGTTCCACTGGGATCCCTGGAGCGCCACCTGTGGATTTACGAATCCGGCTACTACCAGGACTTGCTGGATAAAGCGAAACTGCTTGATCCTACGCCTCTGACTTCCAGCGGAGAGGAGCTGGAGTTCCAGTACGCCTGCACCAACCGGGCATTGCTGCCCTGCAAGCTGATGGAGCACTACCTGATTCCCAACGTGGCGAAGCGCACGAACAACCAGTTGATTATCAACCTGACGTCTTTCCCGGAGCTGGGCATCTCGGGCGCTGACAATATGACCCTGATTCGGGATGGGACGCTGGACATCGCGGAGATTTACACCGGCTACGTCGCCGGCGAAGTCCCGGCGCTGGAGATTCAGAGTCTGTGGGGTATGTTCAAAGACCACAAGGCCCAGTACGACGCCACAACCGTACTGACTCCCGACCTGGAGCGGATGATTGCCGAGGAGAGCGGCGGCTCGCCCATAATCACCCACAACTGGTACGTGGGCATTGACCAGTTCTTCTTCTGCAGCGAAGCGCTGACCACCCCGGAGGACTTCAAGGGCAAGAAGACCCGCAGCCACGGCGCGGCCATTTCCGACTGGATCAACGGGATGGGCGCAGAAGCCCAGTTCGTGGCCTTCGCCGAGGTGTACACCGCGTTGGAGCGAGGCATCCTCGACTGCGGCGTGACTGGCGCAGACCCGGCCTACGGCCAGCGCTGGTACGAGGTGACCACTCACATGAACGGCTTCCTGGTCAGCCTGTTCAACGACAACGTGGTGATGAACGCCGGAAACTTCGATAAGCTGCCCCCGGACATCCAGGCCATCCTCATCGAGGAGGGCGCCAAACACGAACTGGAGGCGCTGCGTCTGGCGGCTATCCAGAACGAAGTGGGCGTCAAGAAGAATGAACTGGCCGGTCTGGAAAAGGTCTTGTTCTCTGAAGATCTCCAGGCTCTCAGCGACCAGGCCGTGCTTAACAACGTTGTTCCCGGATGGATCAACAGGGTTGGCGACATGGATGACCCCATCTTCGATATATTCAACGAGAAGATCACCCCCATCGTCGGCATCCGCATCGAGGAAGACGGCACGGTGGTGAAGATCAATTAGCTCAGGTTTCGGGTTGCCCGACTGGGCAGGCGGCAGACTGCCTGGAAATCACGGGCAAAGGCCCCGGTGTTCCTGCACCGGGGCCTTTCACGAAACCGTCCTGCGAATCCGGCTTCCTTGCAAACGCGCATATACCGCCGGGGCGGATTATGGGTTACTATTTGGGGACTAGGACTAGGCCAATTGCCCGGACATACAGATTGTCATCAGCTAAGACCAAAAGGTAGACGCCGGGCATAATTTAAGCCTCAGGACGTAATTGGATGACTACTACTGTGGATAGCGACAAAACTGGAGTGCTAATCGCCATAGACTGGGAGAACATCCGGCGCGGCGCGCAAATGTATCAGCAGACCGTTACACCCCGCGCCCTGTGCGATGCGATAAAAAGTGTGGGCGAGGTATTTGGCGAAGTGCGCGGCGGCAAGGCGTTTGGCGACTGGAGTCTGCGTCGTGAAGATGGAACATCCTTCAGTCTGGCTGGCATAGAGCCGTACAACGCTCCTCGCACGATGGCTGGCAAAGACCGCACTGATCCATCCATCATACTTGAAGTTTATGACTGGATAAGGGACAGGGATGACTTTAAGTACATTGTGCTAGGCTCCGGGGATTCGGATTATCAGGCCCTGGTGGACCGCGCCAAGAACAACGGACGCCGCATCATCATTTGCGCTTTCAGCCAGTCGGTTGCCCGCGATATGCTGGCCGTCGCCCCGCTGTTCCCGCTGGAGGCCGAGCTGGGCTTCCGTATGCCGGAACACGGCACCCTGCCCAGCCCTGCCGAAACTGAGCAGCAGTCGCATGATGTGCTCCAGAGCTTCGTCCGGCAGATGGACCGGCTGGAAAGCTCCCTGAATTTCGTGGGCTACAACAAGCTCTGCACCCAATGGATGCTGGATTGGGGCATCGCTTCAACCGAGTACGAATGCTACAGGCTGATTGACCAGTGGCTGTACGACGAGATTGTGGAGCGGCACGACGTTGCCAACCCTAACAATCCGTCCTACCCGACTTCGGCGATACGCCTCATTCGCTCCAACGATCATGTGCGCGACCTTCTGGGATTCAGCACGACCAGGGTCAACAACCCGGTGGTGGTGTAGCAGCGTTAATCGTCCGCCAATCGCGTTGGAGGCAGAGTGCGGAATATCGAGCCAATCCTGAAAGTCCGCGACGTGGTGAAGGACTTTGGCGGACTGAGGGCCGTTGACCACTGTACGCTGGACGTCTATCCCGGCGAGATTACCGGTCTCATCGGCCCCAACGGAGCGGGCAAGACAACGCTGTTCAATCTTATTTCCGGCGCGCTGCAACCAACCGGCGGCCGCATTTTCTTCCAGGGCCGCGCGCCGGGTCAACTGACGGATATAACGGGGATGGCCATGCACCAGACCTTTGACCTAGGTTTGGTGCGGACCTTTCAGATACCCCGGGAAATGAAGCTGATGACGGTGCTGGAAAACCTGATGCTGGTCCCCGCAGGACAGTCGGGGGAACGCATCTGGGCATCTTGGTTCATGCCGTGGCGTGTGGCCCGTCAGGAGCGGGAAATCGAGGCACGAGCCATAGAGGCCCTGGAATTCGTCAAGCTGTCCCATTTGGCCGACGAGCTGGCCGCCAATATCTCCACCGGGCAGAAGAAGCTGCTGGAACTGGCGCGCACCCTGATGAGTGAGCCAAAGCTGGTCTTGCTGGACGAACCCACCGCAGGCGTAAACCGCACCCTGATGGCCCAGCTTTCCCTCAGCATTCACCTTGCCAGCGCCGAGCGGGGTGTCACTTTCCTGATTATCGACCATGATATGGACGTGCTGATGTCCCTGTGCGACCCGGTTATAGTCATGGCAAACGGAGCCGTCATTTCGCAGGGCACGCCACAGGAGGTGCAGGCAAACCCACAGGTGATAGAAGCCTATCTCGGAGGCCGCAAACTTGGCGTTGCTTGAAGCCGCCGACATTGTGGCCGGCTACGGGGAGACCGACATACTCCACGGAGTTTCCATCACCGTGGACGACGGTGAAATCGTCACCATCATCGGCCCCAACGGCTGTGGCAAGTCCACTCTGATGAAAACCCTGGCCGGGCTGGTCAGGGTTCGATCGGGCAGCATTCGATTCCGCGAGGAGGACATCTCCGGAGCGCCGCCGGAGAAGGTGGTCGGCAAGGGGCTATGTTACGTGCCGCAGTCGGCCAACATCTTCGCCTCTCTCTCCATACGGGAAAACCTGGAGATGGGAGCCTTTCTGAGAAAGGACGACTTTCAGGCCCGCATCAACGATATGTTCGACCTGTTCCCCGACCTGGCCCAGTCGCCGGGACGCAGGGCTCATACCCTCTCGGGCGGGCAGCGCCAAATGCTGGCCATAGCCCGCGCCCTGATGTTGGACCCGTCTCTGCTATTGCTGGACGAACCTTCCGCTGGCCTCTCACCGGCCATGCTTGAGCTGGTGTTCGAGCGCCTGCTTCTTATAAACAAGAACGGGGGCATCAATGCCAGTGGGGTCGCCATGCTGCTGGTGGAGCACAACGCCCGGGAAGCGCTGGGAATGTCCCACCGGGGGTACGTGCTCGCGGGAGGCGAGAACCGGCTGGAAGACACCGGGCCGGAACTGCTCAACAACCCGGAAATCTCCCGCCTCTACCTGGGCGGAAGGTAGGGACACCCCTGGCCCCACCCCCATCCTGACCCTCCCTCTGAAAGGGAGGTAGAAACAGGGGGAGAGGGAATTGAGAAATGGCCACTAAATGGCGCAACATAATCCGCGTTCTGCCACGGATGCCCCAATGGTGGACGCCTGTACACACTACGGCGGCCGTAATCATCATCGTTCTCGTGTTGGGAATCCTGCCTGTCTTCAAAATGGGGCTGGTGGTCAACGGCGTCTTCGTGGGGGGAATCATTGCCTTGGGCGCCATTGGACTGTCGCTGGTCTTTGGCATTCTGAAGTTCGCCAACGTGGCCCACGGCGATTACATGATTACCGGGGCCTACGTTGCCTTCTTCTTCATAGACAGCTTTCTGCCCCTGTTGGGTATCGAAGGCCAGGGACTTGGGCCTTTCACCTTTGGTTACCCGTTGCTGATTGCGCTGCCCTTCGGAGCTGCGGCCGGAGCGCTGACGGCAATGGCGCTGGACAGCCTGATATACCGGAGGCTGCGCCAGCGGGGAGCCAACGCCGCCGTGCTGGCCATGACCTCGCTGGGCTTGGCCATCGCCATTCGAGGGTTGGTGCAGATCATTTGGGGCACCCAAGTCCTGCATTATCCCCGCGAGTCGCGCCAAGTGTTTCATTTGCCGCTGGATGTGCGAATCCCTCCCGACAACATATTCATCGCCATCGTCGCCATCATGCTGGTGATCTCAGTGTACCTGCTCCTCACCCGCACCAGGATGGGCAAGGCCATGCGGGCCACGGCCGACAACCCGGACTTGGCGTTGGTAACCGGGATCAACACGCAGAGGGTCATCTGGACCACTTGGGCTATCGGCGGTGGGTTGGCGGCCATCGCCGGGGTGCTGCTGGCCGTGTCACAGGCTCAACTGATACCTATCATGGGATGGAAGTTCCTGATACCGCTGTTTGCCGCCGTGATCCTGGGCGGCATCGGCAATCCTTACGGCGCACTGGCTGGCGCCTTTATCATCGGCGTGGTATCTGAAGTATCCACTCAGTGGATTAACCCGAGCTACAAGCCGGCGGTGGCCTTCGCCATCATGATTGTGATGCTGCTGTTCCGGCCGCGAGGACTGTTCGGAGGCTCCGGTTCCGGCTAGGGCGGAACCGCGTCTCGGTGTATCGCTATGGAATTTGCGGGTGTGCTGGATTACGCCGTTGGCTTCGTTGTGATGGCGGGCATCTACTCGGTGATGGCCTTGGGTCTCAACGTGCAATGGGGCTTTACCGGGCTGTTCAACATCGGCATCGCCGGATTCTTCGCCCTGGGCGCATACACCGCGGCCCTGCTGACCGGCCCACCGCCGCAGGGACAGTTCGAGGACTACATTTTCGGCGGTGACTGGGCCCAAACCGCCGGCCTGGCCTTGGGCATAGACCTATGGTTCTTCTTCGGCATTGCTGCGGCTATGCTGGTCTGCGCGGCCGTTGCGCTGGTCATCGGCTATGTCACCTTGCGGCTCAACGAAGACTACCTCGCCATCGCCACCTTGGGCATCGCCGAGAGCGTCCGGCTGTTCTTCCTCAACGAGAAGTGGGCCGCCAACGGTTCTCGCGGCCTGTACAACATACCCCAATTCCTGGAAGGCTGGATTGCGTCCGACAAGTACGACTACCTGTATGTTGTGGTGGTGCTGGCAGTGCTGGCGGTGTTGTTCCTGGCCGTTCACCAAGCCGTCCGCTCGCCCTGGGGACGGGTGCTGCGGGCGATACGCGAGGATGAGCTGGCGACGGAGGCCAGCGGCAAGGACGTGTCCAAGTTCAAGCTGCAAGCCTTCGTCCTGGGCGCGGTGATTATGGGCATCGGCGGCGCGCTGTACGCCCACAACATCCGTTTCCTGTCGCCCCAGACCTTTGACCCGCTGCTGGCGACCTTCATCATCTGGGCTATGCTGATGGTGGGCGGTTCCGGCAACAACGTGGGAGCGGTGCTGGGAGCTTTCGTCGTCTGGGGCATCTGGACTGGAACCCAGTTCATGCCGGGCGTGTTCAAAGACCCCAACTTCCGGTTCTTTATGATTGGAGCACTCATCGTAGGGGTGATGCTGCTGCGCCCCGGCGGCATCCTGGGCGAGTCTCGCCGCACTTCCCGCGCGACTGCCCCACGCCCGACGGATACGACCGAAAGCGGTTGACTCTCACACTAACGTCTCCCTCTCAGTAAAAGGAGCATCAGCGCAAATAAAGGCCCCGGAAAAATCGGGGGCTTTTGTGCTGAGAAACTATCTTAAAACCCAAGACGTATTTCCAGGTTCCACCCGGAAATAACCTTACACTGTCTTTTCACCCTCACCATAACCTTCCCACTGATTTTGTGGAAGAACCCCTATTTTGTCGCAAAGCCCATACCTCGACCCATCACAGATTCCACGTGGCGCCAAGCGGATAGTGCACGGGAAAAGGAAAACCCCTGCTGGGAGCAGCAGGGGCTTAGGGCAAGGAGAATGATAGATTAACTGGTGCGGTCCCGTTGTTAATTTGTGCCCTCAGTTGTCTGATTTCTTCAATCCACTGCTGGCGTTCTTCGCTCGCCCGCTGGCGTTCTTCGCTCGCCCGCTTTTCGGCCGCTTCTGCTCGCCGTTCAGCCGCTTCTCTAGCCTGACGCTCTCTTGTAATCATAATGTAACTCCCAATGCCTCCAAATCCGCCAGCTATGCCCCCATGAACCACCATCTTGTTAAACAGGTCAAGGTTAATGTACCTACCCAAACCCGACAAGCTGCACTTACTGGTTTTTGCCAGTTCAAACGTACAAGGCTCTGTTGTGAGATACCATACTAGCCAAGTTACACCAGCGGCAATACCGCCAAGTAAGAGAGGGATGCCCCCCAATTCCAGGTAATCGCGTAGGATGCTCTGTTCCTTGACTGATGGTACGCTCTGCCCATCATCCTCTTTGGGGCATTCAGGTTTTGACAGACTTGTTACCACTCGACGAGTGTATCATGAGAATTTACATAGAAAAAGTCCTCAGTGATTCCACTGAGGACTTTATTACGGGTCTAAGCGAGCTTACTGCCAAGCGGTTCTCTGCGGCAACAGTGGAGAGAGAAACGGCAAAGGGCAGCCAATCGCGGCTGCCCTTCTGCCCGACGGCCAACAGCCCGTTGTTACGGAGTGATGTACTCCCCGGTGCTGACGATTTCGCCGCCCGACACCTGCCAGATTTCGATGCTGCCGAAGACATCGCCGTTCTCGTCTATGTCCACGTTGCCGGCCGTGCCTTCGTAGTTGATGTCCTTCCCTTCGGCTATCAGTTGCATGGCCCGGGCTATGCCCTCGCGTCCGGGGCCGACCACTTCGCCGGGGGCATTGGCAACGTCGCGCAGCGCGTCGCGGATAGCTACGGCGTCGGTGGTGGTTCCAGCCTTGGCCGCTGCCAGCGCGATCAGCACCGCCGCGTCATAGTGCTCGCCCATAAACGGGTGCGAAGGGGGGAAGCCATAGGCTGCGGTGTAAGCGTCTTCAAAGGCGCTTTTCTCCGCGCGGTCCGGGCCGCCCTGTACCGTTCCATAGGTGCCTTCCAGGTCGTCCCAGGCGTCAATGGCGTCAATCCATTCCGGCCCTTTCACTCCGTCCACGAACAGGAATGTGTCCGCGTAACTGCCTTCCAGCGACTCACGAATGTAGACCTGGGCCTGACCGGTGTAGCTGATGGTTATCAACACGTCCGGGTCGCCCTTGGTGGCCTTTTCCAGTTCCGAAGTATATGTGGGCTGAGTGTCTTCGTGGGGAACCTTGTTCAAGACCTCGCCGCCCAGCTCGTTATAGGTCTTCTCGAACTGGTCGGTCAATCCTTCGCCGTAGGCATTGTTTACGTACATGATGCCGGCAGTCTCAAAGCCCTCTCGCATAGCCAACTCGGCCAGGACGATGCCTTGCGCCGCGTCGGAGACTGCGGTGCGGAAAACGAAATCGTTATCATCCAGGGTCGTGATGGCCGGAGCAGTGGAAGCGCCGCTGATGATAATCCGCCCGTTGGGGATTACCACGGCCTCAGCCGCGGCGATGGTCACACCGCTGGACAGCGCCCCGACGATAGCCACGGCGTTTTCCACGTCTATCAGGGCCCGGGCGGCGTCCACACCCTGCACCGGATTGACCCCTGTGTCCCGGCTGATGATGACCATTGAGCCGCCCTGAATGCCTCCGGCGGCGTTCACGTGGTCGGCGGCCAACGCGACGCTGTTGCGCAGCGGCGGCCCGAATTCAGCCAGCGAGCCAGTGAAGGAGTTGAGATTGCCCACCACCAGCGGGGGCAACTGCTCCATCATAACTTCCTCGGTGACCACCTTGGTAACCTCTACTTCTTCGGTTACCACCACCTCTTCAGTTACTACCTTGGTTACCTCTACTTCTACTTGCTCTGTCACGACCACGGTCTGAGGGACTTCCCTGACGACCTCCTGGGTGACTACGATTTCGTTGGGCTGGTCGCTGCCACAAGCAGCAACCAGAGACATGACGATAAGTACTGCCATGAATGGCACAATTACTCTTATGGCTTTTAACTGGGGCACTGTTTTACCCTCCTCACAAGTATGGTTTCGGACGATATACCCGGACGCCGGATTTCGCCCCGCGAATATAATCATACCATAGAGGCCAGACTCCCCACCGCTTTCACGCGCACCAGTGTGGCGTTGCTGGGCACGTAAGCCAGCGGCACCTCGTCTATCTCGACCACCTCCACCGTAGCCGGGGCGGCCCCGGCGGCCACTGCGCGCTCCACTGCGGCAACGGAGCAGTCGGCCACCGCCTGCTCCCGTCCCGTCTGCTCCAGCGAGTAGACCCGCTCTACCTGGCCGCCCACCTGCGCGATGGCCGCGCCGATGGCGTTGGCCACGTCGGCGTGCCGGGGCCTCAGCACGCGGGATGCTCCGGCCAACTCATCCGGCAGCAGTATGCTTCCTCCGCCCACCAGCACCACGGGGACGTTGCCGCTGTTCAGCTTCACCCGGTCTATGGCCGTTTCCGCCCGGTACTGAATTTCTGCCATCGCGGCGTCTACCAACGGGATCTCAAGCCCTTCTACCAAGCTCGGCGAGCCTATGCTGGCCCGGCCGTGGGCCACTGCCAGGTCGGTTGTGGTGAGGGTGGCTCCGCCAAAGACCACGGCCTGCTCCGTCAAGCGGTATCCGACGCTCTCCGGGCCTATGCGCAACGGATCAAGGTCAACCTCAGTGCCTCCACCCAGCGGTATGGACACCATATCCGGCATACGGAAGTTGGTGCGGACTCCGGCGAGGTGTATAGCAACTGCCGCCTCCCGCGGGAATCCCTTGACCAGCGCCCCAACGTCGGTGGAGGTGCCGCCCACGTCCACCACTATGCCGTCGCGCACGCCCGACAGCCAAGCCGCTCCCCTCATACTGTTGGTGGGGCCGGAGGAGATGGTAAGGACGGGGAAGCGGGCAGCGAACTCCGTGTCCATCAGCGTCCCGTCGTTCTGGCTCACGTAGAGCGGGGCATTGATGCCCAGAGATTGCAGGGCTTCCGTAATTCCACGAATGGTCAGAGCGGCCATATCGCCGAGGCAGGCGTTCAGGGCCGCAGCGTTTTCCCGCTCCAGCAACCCCATGCGCCCGTTATCATGGGACAGGCAGACGCGGATGTCCGGGGCTTCCTGCCGGATGATGGCGGCGGCTTCAGTTTCGTGAGCCGGGTTTACCAGCGAGAACACGCCGGAAAGGGCCACGGCCCCCACGCCCCGCGCCTGCATATCCCGAACAGCATTCCTCAGCTCAACCCGGTCAAGGGGCGAAATCTCGCGTCCGTCGAACTCATGCCCGCCGCCCACCATGTAGGTTAAGCCGCCGATAGCGTCCTTCAGCTCGGCAGGCCAGTCCACCAGCGGCGGCAACAACTGGGTCGCCGGGAGGGCCAGCCGGATAACGGCTGTGGGCGACAGGCTGCGCCGTTCCAGCAGCGCGTTGGTGAAGTGGGTGGTGCCCACCATCACGGCGTCCGCCTGGGCGCCGCGCGGCTCTTGGGACAGCAGTTCCGAGACGGCGGCGACAATGCCGAACGTGACGTCAGCGGTGGTGGGCGCTTTGGCCGCGCCCGCCAGTTGCGCTCCGTCCATCAGGACGGCGTCGGTATTGGTGCCGCCCACGTCAACGCCAATGAACATCAGGGGGGAGCCCTCACCCTAACCTTCTCCCGGTGGGAGAGGAGATAGAACCGGAAGGGTAGAGGGAATAAGGGGGATGTAGTCGGTATCGTAGCCGAAGGCCCTCGGCCCCGCGACAGCGAGACCCTCGGGCGTGGCCCAGAGCGCGGGCGCAGGAAAGCCGAGGATAGTCACTCGCAGTCCATACCGCATCAACTCGGTCGTCACCGGCTCGCCCACGTCGGTGGCCACGGCGCAGATCAGGTCAGGCACGGTGCAGACTATCTCGCCGTTGCGCCTGGCGATGAGGTTTTCGTTCTGGAACTCGATGACCATGCTCTCGCCCGTGAAGGAATCCAAGCCTTCGATGATCAGCGTACCCCGCGCGAATCCCGCGGTAGTGCGCCGTTCCAGGTCGGTCACCTTTCCGCTGAAGAGAACCCGCCCCGGGCAGGTGTCCAGGATGGCTTCCAGCGGGTCATGGCCGAAGGCACGGGCCTGTTGCACGGCGTCGCCCAGCTTTCGGGCCAGCGAAAGGGTGTTGGGGACGGCGGTGCGGCGCACCTGCCCGGCGGTCATGGGCGCAACGGCGTAGCAGGCGACGCAGCCCATCTGCACGGTCAGCGAGCGGGCCAGCCGTTCGGCCCAGACCGGGCTGATGGTCTCGCGTATCACCACCGAGTTGCCCTTCTCGTCGGCGATGGCCATGGGGCAGCACGGCACGCCGTAGACGAAGAAGGTCTTCATCTGTAATTCGGGGAAGGCCCGGCCCATGCCGTCGGCGTCCACCACCGGCAGCCCGGCCATGGCGGCGGGAATCAGAGGCTCCACCGAGTTGCTGCCGCCAATCTCGTTGGATATGAGCGCAGTGGCCTTCTCGCCGGTAAAGTCTTCAATAGCGCGGAGGGCGTGGTATGACTGGAGGTCACGCACCTTCTCGATGCCGACCGTGGGCGCGCCGATGCCCCCGACGCAGACGACGCGGGCGTCATCCGGCAGTTCCTCCGGGGCCAGCACGGTGACCGGGCCCCACTGCCGGATGGCCTGCCGCGCCCGCAATTGCCCGATGTACGGGTTGCCGCCGCCGCCGGTGCCGAGAATCCCGGCGCCGATGGCGATGGAGTCCAACACGTCCTCAGTAGCTTGCCACAAACCGTCCAGTACCTACCCTAATGCAAATAGTATTCAGGCTGTGGAGTCTGGCTACCAGCTTCACAGGTCGTCCGGGGCCAGTTCGATGGTTCCGGTGGCTGTGACGAATAGTCCGTTTGCGGATATGTCGTCAATTTCCACGGCTACGAGGTCAGCGACGCCGTAGTTAATAGCCACTATGCTGGCGAAGTTGTCTAACCTGCCGTTCATATAGTCGGCGATGTCGTCATAATCGTCGACGGTGTTTTCCGCTCTTCGCTCGCTGCTGAACAGAACCGCAATATCTACGGTGACCTGTTCGCTGTCGGGGTCGGATCTGGCGATACTGGCGCCATACCCCTGACAGTGAGAGACGAAGTTGCTGCAATTGTCATCTATGACAGCAAGCACCGCGGCCGAACTGCCCAGCTTGTCCAGCAGCACTTTCATGTCGCTGCCATTGGCGTCCGCCAAGGAGCCGATGCCCCGGTCATAGGCCTTGATTGCGTCTTTGGTAGTGCTCTCCGAACCAGAGCCAACGATGACTCCTTCGTCTTCCAGAAAGTAACCACGCCCATCCCATATTTCGTACCCAAGGTAGGAATCCGACTCCACATCCTGGTCTTCCCAATCATCTCTTATGTCTGCAAAGGGGAAGTCTCCTTTGAGCATAAAGAGATAAGGGCCTTCATACAGGTCGCCGGCCGCAATGACCAATTCGCTGACCATCTCAACTTCAATTCCTTCAGTACTTAGGGTGTCATTCCAGACTCCCAGTCCTACGTCCTGAAATTCGTCAAAGTCGCCGGGAAAGTTATCCCTGTTTTCCCGGGCAGCCCGGATGTTCATGATGAACACGTACCTGAAATCCTCGGGAATCAGTTGCATGATGGAGCCGGAACCGGCTGGGCCGCCGCCCGTCTGCATGATTACCACCACAATGATGATGGCAATGGCTGCTATGCCAACGCCGCCCCCGCCGATGAGAACCCATCTATTGCTGAATATGGAGCCTCCGGGGGGGGCTGATTGGTAGATTCTGGGGTGGTCATTTTTTCCTTCCAGATTGTGATACTGCCTTCAACCCCGCCGCCCGCCGGAGTCAGTCTCTGGCGGGCGGCGGGGTTGAAGCCTGTTTTAATCGTCGGCTGCGACCACCGGCTCTTCCAGTTTGCGCGGGTACTCGTTTCCGAACAGGCCCTTCTCGGGGTGGCGCGTCCACTGATCCTTGGGCAGTTCGTAGTAGACCTCTATCTCGTTGTCGTCCGGGTCCAGCAGGTAGACGCCCATGGAAACGCCGTGGTCGCCCATGCGCACGATGCGGACGTCGTTCTCCTTGAGCCGGTCATACAGCTCCTGCAGGTCCTCGAAGCTCTCCATCTGCCAGGCCATGTGGGCCTGCCCGATGATGGAGTGGTCCGGCCCGGCGGCGTCCATGCCGATGGCGCGGATGGCCAGCTCATGCGACTTCTCCGTATTGGCCGACATGAACACCGTTCCGCTGGGGCTGCGCTCCATGACAGTCAGGCCCATGACACGAGTGTAGAAGTCCACGGAACGGTCAATATCCCGCACCCGCATGACCAGGTGTCCCAGGCTCTTTGGCGTGTATGACATATCCTTTCCTCCTCTGCTGTTTGATTCTTCATGATTTCACGTCTGGAATCAAGGCAATCATCGAATCACAAAAATCGCAGTTCAGACTATGTACATCAGGCGTAGGCCAGACTCTCCGCGTCCCGAATGTAGTCAATGGTTTCCCGTATGCGGCGTTCCGTGTCCGGCCCGCACATCCCGTTGTAGAAACAGGTGCCGTGCAGATAACTGATGCGGGTGAAGTAGCGTCCAACCAATGTCTCGAAATCGTCCGATCTTCTGGCCAGACCGAGAAGACCCTCGGTAGTCATGGCAATCGTTGGCGGCTCCTCGCCGGTGCGGGCCAGGATGAGCGCATCGGTCGCCCGCTTGGTGGCGCACCAAGCCTTCTCTGCGGCGTCGCGGATGTCGCCCTCCGCCAGCTTCTGTAACGCGCTGGCGTGAACCTCGTGAGCGTCCTGGAAAATCATCGCCGCCGGGTCGGTAGCTACCACTTGTGTTGTGTCCTCCGGTTTGAGTCAGGCTACGGCCATTCTTCGTCTGCCAGAAACTGGCGCACCTTCTGCTTGAACGGCTCCTTGTTGTAGTTCTGGAACAGGGTGATGGAGTTCCGCACCGGGTTGCCGCCGAACATCCGCTCATAGAGCACCTGGCGTCCGCTGAAAGCGCTGCACGAGGCGTCCCATGCCAGGTGGAACAGCTTGGCCCGGTCGCGGGCATCGGTGGAGTCAGTAGCGAAATACCGCTCTATTTCCGGCGCAATGCCCGACTCGAAGTCGGCCTCGGCGGGCAGGGCCATCAGGCCGCCGGTGCCCAGAAGCTGGATAATCTCCACCATCCGGGGATACATGGAGCGTCCGAAGATGGTGCGTCCGGCGCGTATGGAGTTTATGTCGGGGGACATCATGCCGTACTGGTTCATGGTGGCGTCGGCTTCGGCAGCGCGGACGCAGGCCCGCAGCACGTCCCGGCTGGTAATCAGCTCCGCCACCTGCTCCTGCGCGTGGGGAATGCCGCCCGACCCCAGCGTGTCAACGATGAGGTCCGCCAGCCCCAGAATGAACTCCGCTTTCACCAGACAGCGGTTCAGAATCTGGTGGCCGGTGTGGGCATCCGACTGCGTGCCTGCCGCATAGCCGTTGCCCAGCTCCACGTCACCCAGCAGGAATACCCGCTCCCACGGTACCAGCACGTTGTCGAAGAACACCACCGAGTCCATTTCCTCGAACCTCGAGCCGAGGGGATGGTTGAAGTGGGACTTGCCAAAGTCGAAGCTCTCGCGGCAGAGAAACTTGATGCCGGGAGTGTCGCAAGGGATGGAGAAGGAGAATGTCTGTCGCTGGGCCTGCTCGTCGAGGCGGTGGCTGGCTACCGGGTAGATGGCGATTTCGTCGGAAATCGGCCCCAAGGTCGCCAGCGTGCGGCTGCCCCGGACCACGATGCCAGCGTCGGTCTCCTTCACCATCGTCAGGGCCACATCATCGCTCAGAATGTCGGTGGGCCCCGCGTTGCGGCGGCGTTGCAGGTTCACCAGCGCGTGGGTGAGGGTAACGTCGTTCTCGCGGATGAACTCGTGGTAGCTGAGCATATTCTGCTTGAACTCAGGGCGGTTCTGGGCGAAGTAACCCGCCGACCCGGCCCAAGCGGAAAAGATGGAGTTCATAAAGTCGGGCGAGCGGCCCATCATGCCGCAACTGGCCCAGGCCCAGCGGGTCATCATCTCCCGCCGCCGCACCAAGTCATCAACGGTCTTGGGAATCAGGAAGGACAGACCCACCGGCTCCCCGGTGGTGGGCGAGGCGAAGGTCATTTCCTCACGCAACGCCGGATCGTGCTGCATATCGTACAGGGCAGCCACCGACCGCACACCGTTGCGCAGGCCCGGGTGGGTGGTCACGTCCTTGACCTGCTCCCCGTTGAGCCAAACCTCCCGGGGGCGCTCCTTGAGGCCGGTGATGTATTCCTGTCCGGTACGAGCTGGCATCGCTCCTCACCTCCGGCCCGTCGGCCTGAGACATGCAAGACAGTTCGGCCAACGCTTTCTTATAGTACGGCATTCGTATGATTTACGTTATTCGGCAAGCATAGGCGCAAGGCAAGGGATGGTCAAGGGGCAGGCCGCCGGAAGCGGTGTTTCGTTATCAGGAATAGCCTCAGCGGCCACGAAACAGGCCGCGACTAATGCCGCGGCCTGTTGCCAACGTTCAAGATTTTGGCGCGCCTACCTTGCTTCGGCCACCTCAGAGTCCTCGGAGACTTTGGCCAAGACGTCGTCCAGCATCCTTTGCAGGGCCATGGTATGGCTGCACACGGCTCGGGTGGCGAAGAAGTGGCACTCACAGTCCCAAGCCCCGCCGTTGAACGACACGTCGTAGCTGTTGTGGTTGCCCTGGAAGGTAGCCGAAAAACTGTTGATGCTGACCCGCTCTTTTTCCTCGGCGTATTTCCTCGCCTTGTCAATCTTGCCGATGATGCTGGAATTCATCACACCTCCTAAGCTGCCTTTGCTGCCCGGCACGAAAACCGGAAATCTTCGATCCTGTACCAGACCCTGTTCATTGTACTACTACGCCAGCAGTATGCCATTGGATTGGACTTGGATTTTATGCCGATGCCGCCCAGAATTCAAGGTGACCATGCACGCGCCCAGGACGATTGCAAAGTTTTGCTGGGGCGATTGTCTAAATCAGGATTGGTGCTGTTATCCTGATCAGGCAATTACTTTGCAAAAGCCCTACCTGAACCGGAGTGCTTCCGAGACCAGCCTTGTACTTGGCGGCCGTGCCGGGGTTTCGCGCCTTGACACCTGAAAGACGCCTGTCTACGCTAATGCCCGCCTATCATTAGAAAAGCGTTGTTAGAAAAGCATTATGACGAGGGGCTTATGAAATACGACGTGATTATCGTTGGGTGCGGAGCGGCTGGCTCGGTATTGGCTGGCCGACTGTCCGAAGACCCCGGCCGGTCAGTTCTGGTGCTGGAGGCCGGCAAGGACTATCCCGACTTCGACAACATCCCGGACGAGGTCAAGTACGGGCACACCCGCTTTGCCGAATCTCCCGATTCCGAACACAACTGGGCCCTCCGTGGTATGGCAACCGAGGAGCAGGGCGAGATACACGTAGCCCAAGGCAAGGTCACCGGCGGCGGCTCGTCCATCAACGGGCAGGCCATGCAGCGCGGCTTGCCAGAGGACTATGATGACTGGTCCGCGCTGGGCAACGACGAATGGGCCTACAACAAGGTGCTGCCCTTCTTCCGCAAGATGGAAAACGATCTCGACATACAGGACGACTTCCACGGCACCGAAGGCCCCATGCCGGTCAGGCGCCGCCAGTCCAATCCTGCGCCGCCCATCCAGAGAGCCTTCCGCGAGGCGTGCGTTAGCGAGGGGTTCAGCCTGGTGGAGGACACCAACGGAGTGAATCCCGCCGGGGTTGGGGTATCTCCCACCAACAACCTGGGTGGCGTGCGGGTCAGCACCGCCGTCGCCTACCTCAGCCAGGTGCGTCATCGCCTCAACTTGACGGTGCGGGGCGAGGTGCGCGTCCGCAAAGTGCTGTTTGAGGACACTAAGGCCGTTGGCGTGGAGGCCGAAAGCGGCGGCGAAATCTTCACTGTCGAAGCCGAGAAGGTTGTCCTCAGCTCCGGCGCTCTCCGCTCGCCACAGCTCTTGATGCTGTCGGGCGTCGGCCCCAAGGACCACCTCGAGGAAATGGGAATACCGGTCATCAACGACCTGCCTGGCGTGGGGCAGAGCCTGTTCAATCACCTGAGCGTACACATCAACTTCAAGGTGAAGGACGGCGTAGAAGTTCCCGCCGACCTCGACGCTCCCCACTACCGGCTGATTTTCACGGCTCCCGACTCCGAAGTGGAAAACGACTTGGTGCTCTCGACGGTCAACGTGGTGGACGAGCGGGAAGAGCGCGTGGCCGGCGTCAGGACACAGTACCGCACCGGGGATGTCCCCGCCGACCGGGCGGGCCGCATCTCCTGCACCCTTGGCGTGCCGCGTGGGTCGGGATACGTGCGGCTGTCGTCCTCCGACCCCGGCATTCAACCCAACTTCAACTACCGCTACCTCCAGCACGCGGAAGACCTGCGCCGCGTGCGGGAGGGCATCCGCTTCGGCGCCAGGCTGCTGGAATCCGAGGCGTACCGGGACGTTGTTGACTACCGGATTACGCCCACCGACGAAATCCTGGCCGACGACGAGGCTCTGAACCTCTATATGCGCCAGACCGTGGGAACCGCTCGCCACGTATCGGGCACCTGCCGCATGGGGCCCGACTCCGATCAGATGACAGTGGTGGACCAGCGCTGCCGGGTGAAGGGGCTGCAGAACCTATGGGTAGCCGACGCCTCCGTGGTGCCCCAACTGCTGAGGGGCGGCGGTCTCCACCCCACCGTCGTGATGATCGGCGAGCGCGTGGTGGAATGGATCGTCGCCGGATAGTTTCACCACGGCGCGTTACGCATCCGGCTTGCCTGCCCATGCGGATAAACTCGCTCCAGATAAACTTGGGCCTGCATATACGCAGGCACATTGCGTAAGGCAGAGACAAAATGGATATAGATGTCGAAACCCAGCTCAGCGCGGTAGAGCGAGCAGTATCGTTCCATGAGCGCGATGGACAGCCCGCCCGTGCCGCCACCCTTTCCAGGATATTTGACACAACGCTGGAAAACCTTTGGGATGCTATTACCAGCCAAGAGCGCATTCCGCGCTGGTTTCTCCCGGTCAGCGGCGACCTCAAATCCGGCGGACGCTACCAGTTGGAGGGCAACGCGGGCGGCCTGATTGCCCGATGCGTAAACCTGTCGCACTTCGCCCTCACCTGGGAGTTCGGCGGCGATGTTAGCTGGGTGGAAGTAAACTGCTCAAGCCAGGAAACCAACCGTGCCCACCTTACCCTCACCCACACCGCTTGCCTGTCGAAACACTGGGATCTGTATGGCCCGGGCGCGGTCGGGGTTGGCTGGGAAATGGCCTTCCTGGGACTATCGCTTCATATAGCGGCCCCGGCTGAACCAATGCCCGACGAAGCCGAGTTCGCCGCTTCTGCGGAGGGAAAGGCGATCATCGCAGGCAGCAGCAACAAGTGGGCCCAGGCATCGGTAGCGGCCGGAACTGAATCCGATGCCGCCCGCCACGCAGCTAACCTCACAACGGCCTTCTACACCGGGGAGTCCGCCGAGACTAACTAGTGGCTCAACGCCCTTGAAATGATGACTGGCTTCGGAGCTATCTGTCATTCGGAGTTGACTGTCATTCTGAGCGCAGCGAAGAATCCCAGCTTCTGCCTTCAACCGTGTTCCGGCGCAGGAATGACCTGCACCCCCAACCGTTGAGATTCTTCACCACTGCGCTCCTCAGAATGACAGCGCCACAAGCCATCATGTCAAATCAGTTGAACCACCAGCGCGGGTTGGGGGGTATTCGGCTCTCCGGTCTGCTCCAGGAATCATTGTTGCCTGAGCCGCTCTTCTTGCTCTTTGAGTTCCGGGGGCAGGTTATCGCCGAAGTCGGTGATTTCATATAGCGGGCGAATTTCGATTTCGCTGGGGCCGGGCATTGGGTTGGGACAGCGCTCCACCCATTCAATGGCCTCTGCCATATCGTTCACTTCCCATACCCAGAAACCGGCGACCAACTCCGAGGTTGCCGGGAACGGGCCGTCCGCCACAGTGCGGGCTTCGCCGTCGAAGACGACGCGCTTGCCCTCAGATGAGGGCCGCAATCCTTCCCCGGCGAGCATCACACCGGCGTTGAGCAATTCCTCGTTGTATTTGCCCATCGCCTTCATCAGCTCTATTGAAGGCATACATCCTGCTTCGCTATCCACTGTTGCCTTTACCAATACCATGACACGCATCGCTGGATCTCCCATGCCAGAAATACCTTACTTTCCCGTGGAGCAAGCGCGTAAATTTTAGCTCATAGGGCAGCGAATAATCCCTGCTTTGCCCTGCTGATGTGAACCGGCATACCCCCCTTGAACCAGGACGATTGCAAAGTCTTGCCGCACGGCCATTGTCAGAATCAGGATTCCCAAGATTTTAAGATTTTCAGGATATATGGCCCAATCCTGAGCATCCTTTAATCTTGGGAATCCTGATTCTGACAATTACTTTGCCCCTTGAACGTGGTGATGTTTCGTGGGATGCCGCCATGGCATACACTTTCTACGCGCCTTCAAACTCTCTTAACAATTAGCCGGTAGTCTGTGTGGAGATTGGATGCAGACGGCCCATTCCCGCTGACAATCGCCCGAGGGACGGGGGACAGTTGATGAATGAACCTGATATAGACGCGATACTTCGGGGCGGCAAATCGCGTAAATGGTGGATTATTCTTTCCGGCGCCGCAGCAGTGGTGGTCATCGCGGCGGTAGTTACGTTCCTGCTGACCCGGCCCGACGGCGAAGAAATTGCGGTAGAGCCGGAACGCGCGGAGTCCATGATGGGACGGTTGAGCACCCAAGTGGATCTCTCCGGCTCCGCACTGGCGGAACGCAGCGCCACCCTCAGCTTCGAGGTAGCCGGGCTAGTGGCCTCGGTTGGGGTCTCCGGGGGAGACGCAGTACGCGCCGGCGACGCGCTCGGCACGCTGGACGGCGCCGAAGCGCAAAGGCGAGTGGAGACCGCTGAAGTGCAGTTGCGGCTGGCCGAACTGCGCCTGGAAGACCTTATGGCCGGGCCTGAATCATCAGCGGTCGCGCAGGCTAACCAAGCAATCGCGTCGGCAAAGTCGCAGGTCGTTTCTGCGGAACAGGCGCTGGCGCTGCTGTCGGAGCCGCCCAGCGCGGCAGACCTGGCCAGTGCGGAACAGGCGGTTGCCAATGCCCTGGCGCTGCTGTCGAGCGAAGAGGAAGCGCTGGCCGAACTGATGGCGGGGCCGAGCGAGGCAGACTTGGCCAGCGCAGAGCAAGCGGTGGCCACGGCTCTCGGACAGATCTCCAGTGCTGAGCAGGACTTGGCCCAGCTATTGGAACCGCCCGGCGCGGCAGACCTGGCCAGCGCGGAACAAGCGGTTGCCAATGCCCTGGCGCTGCTGTCGAGCGAAGAGGAAGCGCTGGCCGAACTGATGGCGGGGCCGAGCGATGCGGAGCTGGCCGCGCTGCGTTCGGCTGTGACGCAGGCGGAGGTGCGGCTCGCCGAGGCCACCACCTACGCTGAGGAATTGCAGGAAGACCTTTCAGAAGCCTACGATGACTTTTGCGACCGTTATATTGGCCTGAGGTCCAGCGACGAGGTGATCCGGGATACCTGCGACACTGAACCGCCTCTGTCGGAAGAGCGGACAGCGGCCTTGAAGGATTCTTTTGAAGACCGCTCGACCACCTTCGAGACATACGCAACTTCGCTGATTGACGCTAATGTTGCGTATGTGGCAGCCGAAGCCGACAGGGAATCTGCGGTTTCAGGGCTCGCTTCCACCGGGGAGAACCTCACCAATCTGCTCCAGTCTGTTACCGAAGAAGTTATATACCAGGCAGAGCAATCGGCCGAGGCGGCGAGAGCCAGCCACGAAGCGGCGGCGGCCAGGCTGACTGACCTGCAAAGCGAGGCCAGCGAAGAGGACGTATTCCAGGCGCGGCAGGCGGTTGCGGCAGCCAGAGCCAATCACACGGCGGCCGCGGCCAGGCTGAACGACTTGCGGTCAGCGCCCGAAGAAGAGGATTTGTTCCAGGCGGAGCAGGCCCTGGAAGCGGCAAAGGCGAATCACGCCGCCGCGGTTGCCAGGCTGGAGGATTTGCTAAAGGCCGACGAAGACGAAATTGAGAGCGCTCAGGCTTCGTTGGAAAGCGCGCAGGCAAGCCTGTCCAGCGCTCAGGCCCAGTATGACGACTTGGTGGCCGGGCCTACGGAAAACGCTATCGCACAGCAGCAACAGGATGTGCGCCTGGCGGAGCTGTCTGTGGAAGAGGCGAGAGCAGACTTGGCGGACCTTACGCTGTTTGCTCCCTTTGACGGCGTGGTCGAGGCAATAAACGTACAGCCGGGCGATCGGGTTTCCGTGGGTCTCGCAGCGTTCACCCTGAACACGTCCAATAGAATGCTGATTGCGCTGACCGTAACCGAAGAGGAACTGCTGGATCTGGAAGTGGGACAGACGGGCGTGGCATCCTTCGACGCCATCGAAGGGGTGCAGTATCCGGTGCAGGTCGAATCGGTGAGCCGCGTGCCGAACGCAGAGCAGGGCGTTGTGACATATGACGTCGAAGCCCGTATCCTGGGCGGAGCGGATCTCGCAGACACGGCGAGCCAAACAGCTCCAGGCGGTATCCGTCCGGGAGGCGGCTTCGGAGGAGGAGCTGCTGGCGGCGGACCGTTTTCCGGTATCGAACTGCCGGAGGGAGTTACCATACAGCAGGTGCGGCAGGCGTTGCTCAGTGGCGGGCCGTTGCCGGAGGGCGTGACGCTGCCCGAGGAACTGCTGGAAATGGTGCAGTCCTTGCGGTCTGGCGCAGGCGTCCCTCCAGGCAGGGGCGGGCCGGGAGTCGCTGGCGGGCAACAAAGCGCCGATGGGCAGGCGGACGCCATAGCCCAGCGTCCGGTGCCTGCTCCCGGAATGAGCGCCAGCGTCACCATCCTGACGGAAGTCCGCGAAGAAACGGTGCTTGCGCCGACCTCAGCCGTGCGTCAACTCGATGGCGCCTGGTTCGTTGTCATCCCGGCTCCCGGCGCAGATGGAGAAGAGGACGGACACGAACGAGTGTTTGTTGAAATAGGCGTATCCGACGGGACGAATGTCGAAATTCTGAGCGGCATCGAGGCGGGGATGGTCGTCCTCATCGGCGCTGACGGCGCAGGCATAGCCTTCGCCGCCACGCAGCAGCAACCGTCGGCCCTGCCGGGACTTGGCGGGTTTGGGCCGGCTGGAGGTGGCGGAGGCAGGCCGCCCGGAGGCGGTGGAGGTGGCAGGTGATTCTCCTCCGAAACGTCTCCCGTGCCTACTCCATAGGCGGAACGGCAGTGCGCGCGCTGGCCGGTGTAGACCTAGAGGTTGGACGCGGCGAATTCGTCGCGGTGATGGGGCAGTCCGGCTCTGGCAAAACGACCATGATGAACATCATCGGGCTGCTTGACCGCCCCAGCGAAGGGCAATACATCTTTGCCGAGCACGACGTCTCCCAGCTTTCCGAGAATACCCGCGCCAGGCTTCGGGGCAGCGCCTTCGGCTTCGTCTTCCAATCCTACAACCTGCTGCCGCGCCTGACAGCCCTCGAACAGGTGGAAGTCCCCCTCATCTACCAGGGAGTACGCAACAGACGCCGACGGGCTGCAGAGGCCCTGGCCCGGGTCGGCCTGCTCGACCGCATCAGGCACCAGCCAACGGAACTCTCCGGCGGTGAACAGCAACGGGTCACCATAGCGCGGTCCTTGGTGTCAAACCCACTGGTCCTGCTCGCCGACGAACCCACCGGGGCACTGGATTCGGGAACGGGACACGAATTGATGACCCTGTTGAAGGAGCTGGTCGAGCAGGAGGGACTGACGATAGTGCTGGTAACACACGAGCAGGAGGTGGCGGGCTACGCTGACCGCATCATCCGAATGCGAGACGGACGCATCATTGCTGACAGTGGGGCCGACAGCCGGGCGGACAGCGGGGCCAGCGGCGCCGTCCGAGACGCCTTGCCGACGGCGCTCGATGAGCCGGGGGGGCGTGCGCGGTGAGTGTGCTGGACACCGTCAACATAGCTCTGCGGGCCATATTCGCCAACAGACTGCGGAGCGCGCTTACGTCGCTGGGCCTGATCATTGGCGTCAGTTCCGTCATCGTGCTGATTGCCATCGGCCAAGGCACCCAGAAAGGGGTGACCGACCAGATACAAGGGTTGGGAACAGACCTCATCTTCATCGAGTCCAGCGCCGCCGCTACCACTTCCCAGGGTGGCGGATTCGCCGGTCTAGCCTCCTCAACTCTGGTCCAGAGCGACGCCACGGCCATTGCCGACAACGGGATACCGGGCGTGACTTTCGCCGCCGCGCGGGTGGTTATAGACGCCCAGGCTATTGCGGGAGCCAACAACGTAGGGGCCGAAATCGTCGGAACTTCCAGCGGCTATGCCGAGGTAAGGGACCTGGCGCTCCGTTCCGGCTCGTTCATCACCCCGGCGCATGACAGCGGCCGTTCGCTGGTCGCCGTGCTGGGAGCGCGAGTCGCCGATACCCTGTACCCCAACCTGGACCCGGTGGGACAGGAAGCGCGCCTTTCCTTTGCGGGAGGACGCATTACTTTGGGCTTCGTTGTTATCGGAGTGCTTGAAGAGCAGGGCGGAGTAAGCGAGGCCAACGACCAGGTCTTCGTGCCGCTCAGCGCATCAGCAGGGCGTCTTCGCTTTCTGTACACGCCCAGCGGCGACCTGCGAGTCTCCCAAATAGACGTGCAGTCGGAAAGAGGGTCTGACAGCGAGCGAGTCAAGGAGGAGATTACCCAGCTCCTGCTCTTCCTTCACGAGACGGCGGAACCCGACTTCGTTATCCAGAGTCAGGACGACCTGATCAGCGCGGCTACCGAAGTCAGCAACACGCTCTCCATCCTGCTCGGCAGCATCGCCGGAATCTCGCTGCTGGTCGGCGGGATCGGGGTAATGAACATCATGCTGGTCTCGGTAACGGAAAGGACCCGCGAGATAGGCATCCGCCGCGCCGTCGGCGCAACCACGCGGGACATAGTCATGCAGTTCGTTACCGAGTCGCTGATGCTCAGCATATTCGGCGGCATAGTCGGCATAGCCATCGGAGTCGGGGTTGCCATTGCGGTCAACGGGCGCGAACTGGGCGGACAGGAAATGGTCACGCTGATCCAGCCCTGGAGCATTGCCGCGGCTTTTCTGGTGGCGGCCGGCGTGGGCTTGGCCAGCGGGAGTTACCCGGCGTACCGGGCCACGGTCATAGACCCGGTCGCCGCCCTGCGCAACGAGTGACGCCGGGGTTGTGGGAACTTTCCGTCAGAACGGAGCGAGATTCAAAGCCCGTCAGAACCCGTCCCAGCCGGGCAGCGCCGCCGCCTGCCGCACCCATTCCGCCATCTGCTCTTCATCCAGCGCGCCTTCGTAGACGTCCACCCAGCGCGAGTCAGGGTCCTTGCCTCCGCCGGGCGGGATGGGACTCAGCGAAGCGCCATTGAGAAAAGTCACCTTCACGTAGCGGGTGAAGACGTGGTAGCTCACGAACCAACCTTGGCCTTCGATGCCATACCAGGGCGAGTTCCACCTCACGGCCTTGCGCACTCCCGGCACAGTGCGCACGATGAGATCGTCCAGCCGCCGCCCAGTGTCGCTCTTCCAGCCCGGCATGGCTCCGATGTAGGCTTGCACCGGGGCGTCGCCGTCGGCCTTCGCTATCTGAGGGTTGCCCCCTGAGAGGAGCCGCGCCTCCCCGCCGGTGTTCGCGGTGACGGCCTCATTCGAGACCTTCACCGGCCTCTTGGGCGCCTTGCCTGCCATTGTGATCTCTCCATCTGCGCGAAGCGCCACTGCATGGGGCGGCAGCAAAACCGAAAGCCGGACCATGATGGCCTAATTGTAGCCTATTGCGAACTTTCCGGTGAGCGGTATGTCATCATCCGCCACGTTGACGGTGGCCGCGCCAGCCGCGGGGAAGCGCCACTTGACATTGAACACCGTACGGCCCCGTCATTCCCAGGAAAGCGGGAATCCAGATGCGCCCGTTCCAACTCTCGATACTGTACACTGTCAGTTCTCTGGATTCCCGCTTTCCTGGGAATGGCAGATAACCTCTGTGCACTCTGTGGTGCATTGAATCAGGAGGATACCGATGTCCGTTGAAGACAAGCTACACGAAATGGGGCTGTCTCTGAGCGAACCCAACGCGCCGGTAGCCAACTTCGTGCCTTCGGTGCGCACCGGCAACCTGCTGTTCGTGGCGGGGCACATTGGCCGGATGCCCGACGGCTCCATCCTGCACCCCGGCAAGGTGGGCCGCGACGTAACCGAAGAGCAGGGCTACGAGTCGGCCCGCCAGTGTATGCTGAACTGCCTGTCGGCGGTCAAAGACGCCACCGGCAGCCTGGACAGCGTGAAGCGGGTGGTCAAGCTGCTGGTGATGGTCAACGCCGACCCGGACTTCGAGCGCCACTTCGCCGTGGGCAACGGGGCATCCGACCTGCTGGTCAGCCTATACGGCGACGAAGGCCGCCACGCCCGTTCCGCCGTGGGCATGGTGGGCCTGCCCCTGCGCGCCCCGGTAGAGGTGGAGATGGTCGTCGAGGTGGGGGAGGAGTAGGCTGACAGGGGTAGGTAACGGCTAAAACTGGCTTGCGCCGTAACTTGGGAAGGCGCATCAGCCTCCGGCATCTTGGTTGTGATACGACCAGATGTAGGAGATCCGCGATGCGCCTTCCCAGGGAATGCTATCAGATGCAAAAAACGATTGAAACGCATTTACCTCACCTCTCCCAGCCACAATTGACTGGCCTGGTGCTGTGGGTTTGCGGAGCCATCCTGGCAGGCAGCGCCTGTCAGAACGCTGTGGCCTCGGCTCTCTCGCCCTGGGGCAGATGGAACAACCTCCGCCAGTACCTCCGGGAGTGGCTCTACGACGGCAGCGACCGGACAAGTCCCTGCCAGACCCAACTGGACGTTACGCTCTGCTTTGCGCCGTTGCTGAAATGGGTCCTCGCCTGGTGGCATTCCGGCCCTCTGGCCCTGGCGATTGACCCCACGCTCAAAGGGGACCAGACCACGGCCATCGTCATCAGCGTCGTGTACCGCAGTTGCGCCATTCCCGTGGCCTGGCGCATCCACCGCGCCACCCAGAAAGGCTCCTGGATGGATCCGATTGTGGAACTGCTCCAGGAACTGGCTCCGGCGGTTCCAGCGGAAATGACCGTCATCGTGCTTTGCGACCGGGGCATATCCAGCCCCAAGCTGTGGCAGCAGATCCGCGCTCAAGGCTGGCACCCCTACATGCGGTATCGGAACAACATCACCTTCTGCGCCGACGGCGGCCAACGATTGCCCGCCCGCGCCTTCGTCTCCGTTCCCGACACGGCCTGGGTGGGCAGCGGCACCGCTTTCGGCCAGCCCACCGCAAAGCGTCGTTGCACCCTGCTGGCCGTCTGGTACGCCGAGCAGGAAGAACCCTGGATCATCCTCACCGACCTGCCCCCAGAGGAGGTTGGGGTGAGTTGGTACGCCCTGCGCTTCTGGATCGAGCTGGGCTTCAAGGCCATCAAGAGCCTGGGCTGGAAGTGGGACAAGACCCGGCGCACCGACCCGACCCGCATCTCCCGCCACTGGCTGGTGCTGTCGGTGGCCACACTGCTGGCCCTGGCCTACGGCACCAGGGTGGAAGACGCCCAGGACCGCCGGATCGCCCCAGGCAATCTGCGGACGCCGCCCAAAGCGCTGGCTCCCAATCACCGGAACCCTCGGAGCCGTCCAGCGCGCACCGTCAGCGTGATCCGCTACGGCATCGACTGGCTTAGGCGGTTGCTGCTCAAAGGACGCCTCTGGAGCCGCGTCTGGCTGCTGCCCGAACCCTGGCCAGAACCCAAGAAAGGCTTGGAGATCACCCATCATGCGCCCCCGTAACACCGCTTACCTACCCCTGTCAGGGGAGGAGTAGGGGTAGCGCTAGGGCCGCTAAGGAATCAGGAAAATTGCTGACAGTTGGTGGTAGCGGATTGGGGCTAGGGTCCGGTAGGCTGTCCTCCAACAACGATACTTCGGAGGGCAGCAATGGGACTGAGCGTCGGCGTGGTGAGCATTGAGTACCGCCACGATCCACCGCAACCCATACCGGACTTCTTTAGGTACCTGATTTCAGATCCGAACATTAGGGACTACGCAGATTACGACGATTTCGATGACGACGGCGAAGATGAGGGAGGGAGATTCGGTTACTGGTGCGGCACTATGGACGATGTCGGCATATTTGATATTGACAGATATGGCTTGACAGAGCGTGCTGAGAACTGGTGTTCCGACAGAAATCTCGATGCGACAGCGCGAGACGAGTTGCTCACATGGCTCGCCAACCTACCTTGGAAAGATGGTTCCGTAAGGTTGCATTTCGTTGGCTAGGAAAGCACCGGGGGATTTAATGCCACACGCAAAACTTCTTTTAGGTGACTGTCGAGAGCAACTAGAATCTGTCGAATCCGACTCGGTAGACTTGGTAGTCACTTCGCCGCCATACGCAAACCAGCGGGCCGCCACCTACGGCGGGATCAAGCCCGACGACTATGCGGCGTGGTTTCTGCCTATAGCCGACGAGTTGCAGCGTGTTCTTAAACCTACAGGTACTTTCATCCTCAACATTAAGGAACCGGCGGTAAACGGGGAGCGGCATACCTGTGTCCTAGAGATTATCTTGGAAATGCGCAAGCGAGGCTGGCTCTGGACCGAGGAATTCGTCTGGCACAAGAAGAATTGTTACCCCGGCAAATGGCCCAACCGCTTCCGCGACGCTTGGGAACGGCTGTTGCAGTTCAACAAGCAGCGCAAGTTCAAGATGAATCAGGAATCCGTGATGGTGCCGGTGGGCGACTGGTACGAAAACCGGATGCGCAATCTCAGTGAAACCGACCGGGTGCGCGACGAGTCCAAAGTAGGCAGTGGTTTCGGTAAGAAAGTGGAAAACTGGCTGGGCCGCGACAAGGTGTATCCCACCAACGTCCTGCACGGCGCCACCGAATGCGGCAACCGGCAGCACAGCGCGGTGTTCCCCTACTGGCTGCCGGAGTGGTACATTGAGTTGTTCACTGACCCCGGCGACATGGTGCTGGATCCATTCGCAGGTGCTGGCACAGCCGTCTTTGCTGCGCTGGCGATGGGCCGCAACGCCATTGGCGTCGAGTTGTACGAGCCGTACTTTGAGAAGATGCAGGAACAGTTAAACCAACAGGCTCGCCTGCCAGTATGACACCGATTAGCGACGAACAGATAACGGCCTATGTCGAGGACAACATCGGGACATTCCACGACAAACGGCTGGAATCGCTCAACAAACTGCGGCTGCAAGATCTGTTACGGCGCAAGAACCCGTACCTGTTCAAGAGTAAAAACCTGGTAGTTGTTGCCGACCTAATCCGCTCGCTGCTGGACTCCCACCTAAGTTCTCAGGAAGAAACTATGTTTGGCGACTTCCTGGAAGACTTGGCGGTTTACGTTGCGGAGACGGTATATGGAGGACAAAAATCCGCCGCTACTGGCATTGACCTGGAATTTATGAAAGACAACGCACGCTACATTATCTCCATAAAATCCGGCCCCAATTGGGGCAACAGTTCTCAGATTGCCAGGCTGAAAGACAATTTCACGACAGCGGCGAGGGTAATCCGGCAGGGCAATCGTACGGCCAACGTCATCGCAGTAAACGGCTGTTGCTACGGGCGAGACAACAAACCGGACAAGGGCGGCTACTTCAAGTATTGCGGGCAAGAATTCTGGGAGCTAATCTCCGGCGATGCTGAGTTTTACACGCGAATAATCGAGCCGTTGGGGCACAACGCCAAGCAACGAAACCGCACATTCGCAGAACAATACGGGGCCGTAGTAAATCGGCTGTGCACGGAATTCGCTGCCGGATTCTGCGCTGCTGATGGCTCAATAGACTGGCCCAGGCTGGTGGCATTCAGTTCTGCTAAAGGCTCTGCGCCGCGGCTTGGATAGCTATACAATATGAGGCGAAGGACGAGGGAAGCCGCCGCGAAAAAGGGCGTACCAGAAGAGGGTGGTGGAATTACGGGTGCTGGACGGTATACCTCGGCCTACTACGAAGGGCAAGCCTTGACAACGCATCCTGAACCGATTGATGATGAATGGATAGAGCGTGTTGTAGCGGAGCCGCACCGGATAGCGATTAAATCTGAGAATGAGACAATCTCGTATTGGGCTTATATTCAAGAAGCCGACAAATGCATCCGGGTAGTACTTCGGGAAAGGGATGGGACGCTGGTTAACCGCTTCTTTGATGGCAAAGAGACGACGAAGTGGTTAAGGAGGCAAAGCCAACCGTGAAGCTGCAAATCTCATATTACCCGTCTGACGACATACTGTTGCTGAATAACGGCAGCCCTTGGGCTTGGGGCGCTGATGTGGCAAAAGATATCATTGTCTATACCGATGCGGAATTTAATCCTGTCGCCATAGAGGTATCCGGTCCAGGCTCACTGCTGCGGCCGGTTTTGTACGAAGGCTGGCCGGGTGTGTCTGCGACGAACTGCGAGGAGTTACGCGGTAGGCCAGCTGAGATTGATTTGGACAGGATGCAACTGCAACCAATTGTCAAGTATGACCGCGCCGCAGATGCGCTAATCTTGGAATGCGGATTGCCCGCGCCCTTTCAGTGCGCTATCGCCGACGGCCTCACCGCCTTCTACGACGGCGAGGACGAATACGGCAAGTTCATTAACGCCGTCAGGTTGGAGAACGCCGCCAAGCTGCTGAAGCCGTACCTAGCCCCCTAATCCTCTGTTACTCAGAATTCACTTTCGCCTGTCGGCTCCGCGCCTCCCCTTGTAGATGTCGCCCCGGTTGTTGGCGTCGTAGAAATAGATTTCTCTGTCGTCCTCATAAACGTCGTACTTAACCCGATAGGAACCCTCATCCCATCGGTAACTACAGAACCAGGGGGCTTTCAGATGGTCAATGTGTGCGCCTAACCGGGGGCTCGTCAGGATTTGGCCTACAATGCCATCCCACCTGCCTTCAAGGTCAGGGTGTGTTCGCAAGAACTTTCTGACGTTGCGGTGAAGAGTTACTTGATAAGGCAGGACGATTGCAAAGTAGTTGGCCTCCCCAATTGTCTGAATCAGGATTCACAGGATTAAAGGATTTGCAGGATTAGATCCCTATCAGCGTAATCCTGAAATCAAACGAATCACAGTTCAGACAACGACTTTGCAATCGTCCTGCTTGATAAGGCGCGGGGTCTTGACTTGACGGCATGGACAGTGAGACCTTCAGGACTTCTTTTTGCGACGGGCGGCTATTCTGGACACGTTCCGGCCAGCGGCAACCGTTTCCTCCGCCGTAGCAATCCAACTGTTGACTAGCTCAAGATATTCTACCCGGCCGATTTTGCCCTTAGCGTGTTCGATGCCGCCGTTGACGATTTCGGCCGATAATTCACGCAGTGTGGCGACACGCAGCACGGAGAAAAGCTCTTCCACCTCTTCGGGAGAAGGGAGCTTGTCAAGCTGATCTGACAATTCTTCGTCTGTTTGTTGCTTTTGTTTAGCTAGAGCCAAAACGTGCCCCCCTAATCCTCCACCAGCGTGCGGGTTATATCGTCTACCTTGCCCGCCGTCCGACCATCACCCCGATAAACGTGCCGATGCCCACTTTCAATAACCAGTCGGCGGCATCGGCCAGGGAGTCTCGGCGGGATAGATCCTCAATTGCCAACCAGAACAGAGTGGCGAATCCGGTGATTCCAATGATTATTGACCCGATGATGGCAAGTTTGCGTTCCGGCCCGTTACCATTGTCCTGTCCGCCGTTAGTCATTTAACGGGCTGACTGCCGGGGAGTTCCGCGATTCTCGGCTGGCGTCTGCCTCAAGCCACTACTTTGCCTTTCTGCCAAAAGCCGGGCGGCGTCCAGTCACCTTGCCGGTCTCGGTGCTGATATACGACACCGACAGCGGATGCAGGAACGCCTCCAGGACTTGATTGGTGACCCACCTGGCTTCGGCAAACGCCCGATACACCACTTTACTAACAATCCGCAGCAGCATATCTACACCTCCCCAACCTTAACCCCATTATACATTGCCCCTAATCCTCCACCAGCGTTCGCGACACGTCCACGGTGGCGTAGGACCAGGCTATGCGGAACGGCACGCCGCCGGTATTGATGAGGCGGTGGTGCGTGCCGGGGGTGATGAACGCCGCGTCGCCCACGCCGACGTTGTGCTCCACGCCGTTAATCATCAGGACGCCTGCGCCCTCGATGACGATGACGGATTCCTCGGCGTTGTGGTAGTGGGTGGTGTTGGAGCGGCCCGCCTCGAAGCTGGTGATGCCGCTGGAAATCTCCGTCGCGCCGAACTCCTTGTTGATGTGGCTGGCGACGGTCACGCCCTCGGCCCTTTGTAGCGTATCAACCTCGCTGGCCCTGATTACTCGCGGCTCCGGCATGGCTTGATCTCCTTGTCGGTTTTTTGACGCAATGGCGCAAAGACGCAAAGGTTTGATTATTCCTGTTCCAGGAAGCGGCGCACCCAGTCGGCGTGGGGCTGGCGGTCTTTCATGTTGTAGAGTATGACGGCGTTGCGGACGGAATCGGCTTGGAAGAAGCGCTCATAGAGTATCTGCCTGGCTCCGAAGGCGCTGCACGACATATCCCACGCCAGCCGGAACAGCCGCACCCGATCGCGGGCCGAGGCGGCGTCTGTTTCCAGGTAGCGGTTGATTTCCTCGGCCAGCGGGCCTTCCAGGTCGGCCTCGGTGGGCAGGGCCATCAGGCTGCTGGAGCCCAGCAGGTGGATGATTTCGCCCATGCGCGGGTACATTCGGATGAACAGGTTGCGGGCAGCCTGGAGGGGCAGTTCCGCCGGGGCCATCACGCCCCACTGGTCAACCTCGGCGTCGGCCTCGGCTGCCCGCAGGCAGGCCCTGGTCACCTCCAGGTTCTCGACGATTTCGGCGATCATCTGCTGCGTCTGCTGCTGTCCCGACGAACCCAGTGTTTCGGTCATCAGCGTGGCCAGCCCCAGCACGAACTCGCACTTGGCGACGTTCTTGGTGACCACCTGGTGGCCCGAGTGCAGGTGCCGGTTGGTGGCGAGCTGCAAGTTGTTGCACAGCTCGACATCACCCAGCAGGAACACGTTTTCCCACGGCACGAAAACGTGGTCGAAGAAGGCCACGGCGTCCAGCTCCTCGAACCGGGAGCCCAGCGGGTGGTCGAAATGGGAGCGCTCGAAGTCGAAGCTCTCGCGGCACTGGTAGCGCAGCCCCGGCGTGTTGTTGGCGACGGCGAAAGCGAAGGCGTAGCGTTCCGGGGCCTGGCCGGGAAGCTGGTGCGACGTGGTTGGATACAGGGCGATTTCCTCGGAAAGCGGGGCCAGCGTAGCCAGCACCCGCGCGCCGTGGACGATGATGCCGGCGTCGGTCTCCTTCTCGACGCGGAGAGCTATGTCGGTACGGTCTTCCAGCGGCGTGGAGCCTGGTGTGCGGCTGCGCTGGAGGTTGAGCAGGGTGTGGGTGAGCACCAGGTCGTTCTCCCGGACGTGCTCGTAGTAGTTGTTGATATTGTCCTTGAACTCAGGACGGTTCTGGGCGAAGTAGTCCCCGGCGGCGGCCATGGCCATGATGTTGACGTTCATGAAGTCGGGACTGCGGCCCATCATGCCAAAGGTGGCGCGGGCCCAGTGGCGCATCATGATGCGGCGGGCGTCCAGATCTTCCTTGGTGCGCGGGGTGATGAAGGAGGCGCCGACGCGGTCGCCGGTGGTGGGCGAGACGTAGGTCATCTCGTCGCGGATGGCCGGGTCGTGCTGCATATCGTACATACGGGCCAGCGTCTCCACGCCGCCGCGCAGCGCCGGATGGGTGGTGACGTCCTTCACACGCTCGCCGTGCAGGTAAACCTCCGGCCCGTTCTCCTTCATGTTGGCGATGTATTCCGCCCCGGTCCTGGCTGGCATGGCGCATCTCCCTATGGCCTAGTCTGCATTGTCTGGTCTGCATTGGATGAATGGTATCACGCTAAGTACGGGGCGTCATTGTCTGAACTATGATTCGTTTGATTCAGTGATGGCTGTGATTTTCATGTCCTGAAATCAAGGCAGTCCCGGAATCAAAGCAATCACTGAATCACAAGAATCACAGTTCAGACTGTGGTAGGATTCTAGCGATTCAACCGTTGCAGGGAGATTGAACGATGTATGTCATTATCGCGCCCATCCAGATCAAGCCGGGCTGCAAGGAGCAGTTCATGGAGGCCATCATCCCGGACGCCATAGGATCAGTGAACGACGAGCCGGGGTGCCGCCGCTTCGATGTCATACAGGACGCCGGGGACGAGAACCGCATCTGGCTCTACGAGGTGTATGACAACGAGGCCGCTTTCCAGGCCCACACGCAGGCGCCGCACTTCATCAAGTTCCGCGACGCCACCGCTGACATCCGCGTGGAGGGCATCCAGGGCGCGGCCCGCGGCAGCGCCAACGTCTGGCCCACTGACGCCGAATGGAAGTAGCCCTATCATTCCTTCACCCACTGGGTGAGGGCGAATCGAGGACATACGAAAGGAGAAGCGATATGTACGTAATCATCGCGCCATTGCAGATCAAAGAAGGGTCGAAGGAACAGTTCCTTGAAGCCCTTTTGCCCAACGCTCAGGCAGCCGCTAACACGGAGCCGGGATGCCTCCGCTTCGACGTTATCCAGGACGCCGGAGACCCCAACCGAGTCTGGGTATACGAAATCTATGTGGACGAAGCAGCCTTCCAGGAGCACACATCTTCCGAACACTACCTGAAGGCGATAGAAGTCCTAGGACAGTTGCGGGACGAACCCGTTTTGCAGGGCGCGGCCCGCGGCAGCACCAACATCTGGCCGCCCGACGCCGAGTGGAAGTAACCAATACATCCCATCTCCCACTGTGAAGAGGGCCGGTTGTGATTCCCTCTCCCGCGGGGAGAAGGCTAACAATATATCCCCTCTTCCTCTGGGAGAGGGTTAGGGTGAGGGCAAAAATGGCAAAAGAGATACTGGTTAGCGAATCTGTGGCAAGGCCGACGGGCATAATGTCGCAGGGCGTCGCGGTCCCGGCGGGGCGGATGGTGTTCGCATCCGGGCAAGTGGCCCGCGGCGTGGACGGGCAATTGGTGGGCCGGGGCGACATTCGCGCCCAGACCCGCAAGACGCTTCAGAATTTGCAGGCAGTGCTGACCGAGGGCGGGGCCACGATGGACGACGTGGTGAAGGTGACGGTGTTCGTGACCAACCTCGGCGAGCACTTCTCGGCCATTCACGAGGTGCGTTCCGAGTTCTTCAAGTCGGACTATCCGGCCAGCACGCTGGTGGAGGTCGGCCGCTTGGTGGACCCGGATATGCTGATCGAGATCGAGGCGATTGCAGTCGTCTGAACTGTGATTTGATGATTGCCATGATTCCAAGCTAGGTTCTGTTGCATTTTCCCGTCATTCCGCCGAAAAGCCTGCCCCGTACTCCGATAAGGGGACGGAATCCAGGGTTTTCAATGGGAGAAAAACAGAACCGGCCGGAGATGCTTCCGGATTCCGCCGGAATGACGGTAAGGAGTTACCGGACTGCTGTATATTGCAAATGACAACACGCCCTAGCAAATCATGACAATCACTGAATCAGCCTATCTCTAGCTGCGCTGCAAGGCTGCGACGCCGTCGGGGGCTAGGTCGGCTTCCCAGGGGCCGGGGAAGTTGCCCTGAGGGCGGTCGCCGCTCATGAACAGGTTTTCCTGGCGGTGCCATTCCTCGCGCGGGGTCTCGTAGTAGACCTCAATGCCGTTGCCATCGGGGTCCTTGAGGTAGATGCCCAGCGATAGGCCGTGATCGGAGACGCGCTGGATAGGCACGTTCTTTTCCTTAAGGTTGTTATAGAAGTCGGCCAGGTCTTCCAGGCTGCCCATGCGCCACGCCATGTGGTTCAGGCCCACTTGTCCGGCGCGAGGGCCTTCGGCGTTCTCGCCCACTTCCATCAGCGCAATCTCGTGAGACTGGTTCAGGTCAGCCGACATGAAGGCGGCGCGTCCTTCCATGAAGTCATAGGTGTGCAGGCCGAGGACCGACTCATACCAGTCGCGGGCGTCCTTGGCGTTGCGGACGTAAATGTTGACGTGTCCGAGATAGCTGGGGGTGAATCCCATATCCAACCTCCTTTTGCACTGCCGTTTCGTGTCAAAACGCTACCACATCATTCCTAAACGTCGCAACTCCGTTCCGCTACATCTTCGCTGAAGGGACCGGACGCAGAGACCTGTTCATCGCAAACCCTGTGCTACAATGGGAATCAGCCCCTGCGGGCTGTCTCCAGGGCCGTTAGCTCAGCATGGCAGAGCACCGGACTTTTAATCCGGGTGTCGTGGGTTCGATCCCCACACGGCCCACCACCGTGTCCAATACTGCGAACTCCGCCATTCAGGGCTACTCCTTGACTTCATCCAGCTCGGCCTCAATGGTCTCCAGACACTGACGCTTTTCCCGGGCCACTCCGTCCATCTCCTCGTTCAGCAGCCTAACCAGATCGTGGACGCCGGACTCAGTGATCACGTTCTCCCGTAGCTGCTCAATGATCAGTCCTTCAAAGGACCTGGCGTTGAGCCCGGAGGTGTCGCAGGTTCCGCTGCCCCGCTTGAGCAGGGATTGGCAGATGTAGTAGTGGGGCTGGAACAGTACGAGGTGCGGCACTGGGATGGCTGGTACCGGCACATCACGCTGGCGATGCTGGCACACGCTTATCTGTCAGTAATCAGGCATCAAACAGTGGAACGGGAAGGGGGCCGGGATCAGGATGAAGAGCTGGTCCCTCTTACGGTCCCGGAGGTGCGCCGGCTGCTCACTCGCCTCGTGTAGCACTAGCCGGGGAGGCGGACTATGGCTTCGACCTCGACCAGCAACTCGGGGCGGACCAAGGCGGAGACGCCAACGGTGGAACTGGCGGGCGGGTCGCTGGGCCAGGTCTCCAGGCGCACTTTGGCGTACGCGGCGTAGTCGTCCATGTTGGTGAGGAAGCAGGTTATCTTGGCCACGTCTTCCATGCGGCCCCCGGCAGCCTCTATGACGCCGCGGATGTTGGCCATCACCTGCCGGGACTGAGCCTCGCAGCCTTCGGGTATGTTGCCGCTGGCGTCCGTGCCAACATGTCCCGACACGTACAACATATTGCCGACGCGCATTCCGGGGGAAAGATTGGGGTTGGGGGCTACTCCGGAGGGAATTACTGGCGTTCGCTCTGGCATGACTTCTCTCCTTAATATAATTACTAACCACGGAGAACACAGGGGAAATAAAGTTGCATCTCTGTGGCTCCTGTGTTCTCTGTGATAAAACTATCGGGGTTACCGGGCGGCGACGGCGCTGGAAGAACGCTCACGGTGGACCGAGATGCAGCCGCGTATGCCCTCCAGCTTGGCGAACAGCTTGCCCAACTGCTCCATTCCGGTGGTGAAGACAGTCAGGGTCATGGTCACCTTGCCATCTTGGTACTCGCCGGTATTCACGGAGGATATGTTGACCCCCTCTTCCGATACGTTGCGGGTCAGGTCGTTCAGCAGACCGACGCGGTCGTATGCCACCATGGTAATCCGCACCGGGTATAGTTCTTTTTCCATCCCCCAGTCCACGGAGATGAACCTTTCCGGTTCGTCTTCCCGGCGGATGTTGGGGCAGTCCCACTTGTGCACCGTAACGCCCCGCGAGCGGGTGACGAAGCCCAGAATCTCGTCGCCTGGAATGGGATTGCAGCACGGAGCTATGCGGGTAAGCATATCGCCCACACCCTGGACAGTGACTCCCGAACTGGGACTGGACAGAGGCAGGTCGCTGCGCTTCCGAGCCAAGGGGTGTTCCGGCTCCTGGCGGGCTTCCACCAGCTTTTGCGCCAAGTGGCTCTCGGCCACGCCGCCTGAGCCGAGGTTCGCCAGCAGTTCGTCCATGGTGTCATGCTTGAACAGGGACAGGACTTCGCCGTCGTCGAATTTCTGGTTGAGACGGCGCATCTCGCGGCGCAGAATCTCCCGCCCTCGCCGGATGTTGGTCTCACGTTTCTGCCGGTTGAACCACTGGCGGATGCTCTGGCGCGCCCCGGCGGAGCGGACGTAGCCCCGGTTGAGGTTGAGCCAGTCGAGGCTGGGGCCGCGGTCCGACTTGGTGCTCATAATTTCCACTGTGTCGCCGTTTTGCAGAGAGGTGTCCAGCGACACCAGCCTGCCGTTGACCTTTGCGCCGACGCAGCGGTGGCCCAGCTCGGTGTGAATCTTGTAGGCGAAGTCCACCGGAGTGGAGCCGGCGGTGAGTTCCACGATGCGCCCTTTGGGCGTGTAGACGAAGACCTGGTCGCGGAAAACGTCCTGCTTCACCGACTCGATGAACTCGGCGGTGCTGGTGACTTCGCGCTGCCACTCCAGCAACTGGCGCAGCCCGCTCATCTTCTCTTCAAAGTTGATGTCGCTGGACTTGCCTTCCTTGTAGCGCCAGTGGGCGGCAACCCCGTACTCGGAGACCTGGTGCATATCAACGGTCTTGATTTGCACTTCCAGGTGCATACCCCCCTCGCCGACCACGGTGGTATGCAGGGCCTGATAGCCGTTTTCCTTGGGGTTGGCGATGTAGTCGTCTATCTGTCCGGGGATGGGGTGCCAGAGCTGGTGAATCGCCCCCAACGCCCGGTAGCAGTCGGCCTGTTCCTTTACCAGGACGCGCAGTGCGAAGAGGTCATAGATGTCGCTGAGTTGCTTGCCTTGGGCTTCGTATTTCTGAATCTTGCGGTAGGTGCTGTATATGTTCTTGGGACGGCCTGAAACTTCGGCCTTTATCTCGCCGACCTCCAACTGGAAGCGCAACTCCTCCGAAACCCTTTCGACGTATTCCTCGCGTTCCACGCGCCGGGCTGAGAGCATCCGGGAAATCTCCCGGTACTTGTCAATATCCAAGTGGCGGAAGGCGAGGTCGTCCAACTGCCACTTGACTTCCCAGATGCCCAGGCGGTGGGCCAGCGGTGAATAGATGTCCAGCGTTTCCTGGGCGATGCGGCGCTGTTTATCCGGCGGCAGCGCGTCCAGGGTCTTCATGTTGTGCAGCCGGTCAGCCAGCTTGATGAGCACGACGCGGATGTCCTCGGCCATGGCCACCAGCATCTTGCGCAGGCTCTCGGCATACAGATTGTCGGTGTCGTCCGCGCCTTCGGGCATGGCGCTCAACGGATCGTGGATGCGGCTGTCCAAGCGGGTCAGCTTGGTTACGCCATCCACCAGCTTGGTGATTTCCGGCCCGAAGCGCCCCGAAAGCTCATCCAGGGTAACGTCGCAATCTTCAACGACATCGTGTAGGAGGGAAGCCGCGATGGTCTGTTCGTCCAGGCGCAGGTCGGAAAGATAGATGGCGATTTCAAGGGGGTGGGCAATGTAGGGTTCGCCGGACTTCCGCATCTGCCCGTCGTGGCAGAAGTCGGCGAAGCGATAGGCGTCCCCGATGAGGTTGGTGGCGTCTTCGGGCAGGTAGTCAGACACCTTTTCCAGGAGTTCGCTTATTCGGTCCGCAGCAGCTACCCCAAGGTCTTTACCCCCGTGTGCTGATTTCAACCGAAGGCTCGATTCCGGGTTTTTGGCGCCTCCCGGAACAACTGGGTAGGGAGCGCAATTTTCCTTGCTTCCTGCACCTTGTTCGGTCTGCGAAATTCCATTGTTCGCCATGTCTCGCCCGTCGTGTGACTCGTCGGCAACGTGGCCTGATTTTACTCGCTTTCCTGTCAAAATACCATCGCCCAAAAACGCTTGTAGCAGTAATCGCAACGGCTGGGTTCCCTTGCGCCACCAGCAATCGCAGGGTCGGGAGAACCGTCGGACGCTAGGCCAGACCGCACCACCTTGTGGCTTAATGACTCTGAGGCGATGCGGCCTTCCGGAATTCAAGGAAATCTCCGGCGCGGCGCTGTAACATCCTGTTACACCGGCAGGGCCGCCTCGGTGGTGCCTTCGGGCAGGCCGACCTCGAAGGCGTTGATGTTGAAGGCCAGGCAGGAGTAGTAACCCATCAGGGTGGTCAGCTCGACCAGGCCGCGGGTGCCGAACTGCGCCATGGCGGCGTTGAAAGTGTCTTTGCTCACCTTGTGGGTGCGGAAGAACTCGCGTCCGTAATTGATAACCGCAAACTCCGCTGGCGACAGGCCGCCCAGTTCCTTCTTGTCGCGCAGATTGTCCACCAGCTCATCACTCAGGCCCGACTGGCGGCCCATGGCTGCGTGGGCGTTCCAGATGAACTGGCAGTCCATCTCCCTTGCCGCCACCAGCATCCCCAGCTCGCGTATGTTGGCCGGGAGACTGGATTCGTCGCCTCGCAGATAGGCCCGCAGGTGTTCGCCGCGCTTGATCAGCTCCGGCACGTGCAGCATGACCGACAGGGGACCGGTTTCGGGGATGCTGCCCCGTTGGGATACGTACTCGTCAAAGGCATCCACCTGTTCCTGTGGCACGGTGGTCCGGCTGGCTGTGGGGATTCTCGCCACTTTGCGCCTCCTTCAATCTCTCGAAAGTATCAAATTTCCTGATAGAAACGACTGACGGCCTCTGGGGGCCGAATAAAGTATAATAGTTTGATTGGACATCGGGGCAGACGCCCCCACCTTAACCCTCCTACGGAGGGAATAGGAACTTACTTGACCACCCTGACGCTCTCCTGGAGGGAGCGGGGATTTATTTGACGGGGCGGGGTTGTTTCATGCCCTTCGCATTGTGAGTCAGAGCGGCAGCAACAAGTACCTGGTATTCGGGGCGTTGGCCATCGGGCTATTCGCCTCAGTCGTTGACCACGGCAGCGTCATCGTGGCGCTGCCGTCAATTGCCGAGCACCTGTACATTGATCTGCCCAGCGTCCAGTGGGTGGTCATCGGATTTGCGCTGACCATCAGCGCCTTATTGCTGCCCATGGGACGGCTGGCCGACATCATCGGCCAGAAGCGCGTCTACATCCTCGGCAGCATCATCCTGATGGTCGGCGCGGCCGGAGCCGGGCTGGCCCCCAACCTGGCGACGCTGCTTCTCGCCCGCATCTTTCAGGGCGTCGGCGCGGCCATGACCCAGGGCACCGGCATGGCGATTATGACGTCGGTGTTCCCTCCCACGGAGAGGGGACGGGCCATCGGACTGCTGATGACCACTGTCGGCGTAGGGGCAGTGGCCGGACCGGCTATCGGCGGAACCGTCGTTGACTTCATACACTGGCGGGCGGTGTTCTTCCTGAACATTCCGCTGGGGTTCATAGGTCTGATTGCCACGCTGTACGTGCTGCGCCGCTGGGAGTCGGAACGGGCGTCCCGGGGGAGCAGCTTCGACTGGACAGGCGCGATTCTTTCCACCGGCGTGCTGGTGGCCTTGCTGCTGGGCTTGACCATGGCAGTCACCCGGGGCTGGATGTCGGCCCCGATACTGGCGGCATTCGTGCTGTCGGCCAGTATGTTCGCCGCTTTCATCTGGTGGGAGCTTCGGACCGACAATCCCATGTTCAACCTGCGCTTCTTCCGGGACAGGGTATTCTCCTGCGGCGTGTCGGCGGCCTTCCTGACCTTCCTGGGGCAATCGTCGGTGCTGTTTCTGATGCCGTTCTACATTCAGAATGTGCTGGGATACAGCCCCAAGATAGCCGGGCTGGTGGTGATGCCCGGCGCTCTGTGCATGGCAATCATGGGGTCGGTAACCGGCACGCTGTCCGACAAGTTCGGCTGGCGCTGGTTCACCGTAGGCGGAATGGTGTTTTCTACTGCCGGCTTGGCCGTCCTCAGCCGGGTCACCGATACCTCCCCCCTGTGGGAAGTCATTCCAGGCTTGATAATGGTGAACTGCGGCATGGGGATGTTCTACTCGCCCAACTCCAGCTCCGTGTTGAGCGCCGTCGGGCGCGAGAGCTACGGCGTCGTGTCGGGCTTCCTGAACCTGGTGCGAAATTCCGCCAATGTGATCAGCCTAGCCATAGCCACCACCATTGTCACGGTAACGATGGGATCGCTGGGGTTCGAGCCGAGCCTGGAGGCAGTGCGCACCGGGACCGTGGAGGGAGTGCGCGGCGCGTTCACCGAGGGGATGCGCTACGCCTTCTACGTGCTGATTGCGCTGGTAATCGCCTCGATGACCGTTTCCTTCCTGCAAGGCCGCCCCAAGGCAGCGACCCTTCCGGCGCAGCCCTCTCCGCAGCCGGGCGAGTCCGCTGCCACGGGCGACTGACAGAGAGAAATCTTTGCACGGTTCTCAACAGATAGGGGCAACCCTTGTGGTTGCCCCGGTTGCTGCAATGGATGAATCCCTCGTTGCCGATGTCTTCTCTCGCCACGCTTATCACACCTGCCGGTAGCGGTTTACGATGGGCAGGCGGCGGTCGCGGCCAAAGGCGCGGGGGGTGATTTTCACGCCCGGCGGGGCTTGGCGGCGCTTGTATTCGTTGCGGTCCACGGCGGTTATGACCTGCCGCACCACCGCCGGGTCGTGGCCTTGCTCCACCATGTCGGCGTAGCTGCAATCGTCCTCGACGTAAGCCTGTATCACCGGGTCAAGTATGTCATAGGGAGGTAGGCTGTCTTCATCCAATTGCCCCTCGCGCAGTTCGGCGCTGGGGGGTTTGTCTATGATGGCCGGGGGGATGACCGGGGGACGCCCCCACCCTAACCCTCCCCCTGAGGGAGAGGGAATTTGCGTCGTCTCTCCCTCAGGTAGCAGGAACTTGTGGCCGTTGGCGTTTCGCCAGCGGCTCAGGGCATAGACCGTCATCTTGTGTACATCTTTGAGGACGGCAAAGCCACCGGCCATATCGCCGTACAGTGTGGCATAGCCCATGGCCATCTCCGACTTGTTGCCGGTGGTCAGCACAATCCAGCCGAACTTGTTGGAGACGGTCATCAACACGTTGCCCCGGATACGGGCCTGCACGTTCTCCTCTGCCACGTTGGGAGCGGTGCCTGTGAAACGCTCTTCCAGCATTTCGGTGAAGGCAGTATGGGCCGGCTCGATGGGAACTTCCCAGAACTCGATTCCCAGGTTCCGGGCCAGTTCCGCCGAGTCCTCAATGCTCCCCCGCGACGAGTAGCGGGACGGCATGGTGATGCCCAGCACATTCTCAGGCCCCAGGGCATCCGCTGCGACCACGGCGGTCAGGGCCGAATCTATGCCTCCGGAGAGCCCGACGATGGCCTTGCTGAACCCGGTCTTGTGCAGGTAATCGCGGGTTCCCATCACCAAAGCACGGTAAATTTCCTCGATTTCGTCCAACTCGCCATAGCCATCCGTAAGAGGTATTGGCGGGCGATTGGCGGCGCACACCCACCCTGCCTCTCCCCTTGAGGGAGAGGGAATTTTTATTGTTTTCGGCGCACCCACGGCAGCCAGGGCGGAACTACCCAGCTCCAACTCTACCACGGAGGGCGGGGCCGTGAGCGGAGGGGTGGCATCAGCGTCTATGTCAGCGAGAATCATCGCCTCGCGGAAGGCCGGCCCCCGGGCTACCACCTGCCCATAGGGGTCGGAAATCATGCTGTTGCCGTCAAATACCAACTCATCCTGTCCGCCAACAGTGTTCAGGTAGGCAACGAACAGGCCGTGACCGACAGCGCGGTTGCCCACGATGCTATCTCGACGATAGGCGCTCTTGCCAGCATGGAAGGGTGATGCGTTGATGTTGACAATCAGTTCCGCACCGGCCCGCCGTTGCACCGCGGACGGACCAGCTTCGTACCAGATGTCTTCGCAGACGTTGACCCCGATGCGCACGCCAGCGATTTCGTAGACGGGACAGACGTTGCCCTTGATGAAGTAGCGTTCCTCGTCGAAAACGCCATAGTTGGGCAGGAAAATCTTGTCGTAGGTGTCTATCAGCTTCCCGTTGTATCCGATGGCGGCAGAATTGGCGATGCCGGACTCGCGGGGTTGCACGTACCCCAGCACCACGGCTATGCCATGAGACTCGGCTACCACCCGCTCCATAGCAGCAACGTTGGCGTCGAGAAACGACTTCTTGAAGAGCAGGTCTTCGGGAGGATAGCCGGTGGTAGCCAGTTCGGGGAAAGCTACCAGGTCGGCCCCGGCCTCGCGGGCCTGATGCAGATACTCCACCATCAAGGCGGTGTTGCCTGGGAGGTCTCCGACCGTGAGATTGAGTTGCGCCAGCGCCAAGCGGAACGTGCGGGCCATTTCTCTTTACAAGCGTCGTGCGCCTGATTTCCTTTTGGCATAAGTATACCATCCGCTTCAGTTGATGACGGGAACTGCCCGGTAATCGAACGGAAGGGCTGGAAGGCAGTGTTAAACTAGGCCGGATTCCAACCGCTATGCTCAGGCGGAGAAATATGCTCAGCGGGACCGGGCTGCGCGCGCGACTGGCAGGGAGACTGCCCGTTTATTACGGGTGGGTGATTTTTGCCCTTGCCAACCTGCCCAGCTTCGGAGCCAGGCCAGTGGCCTCCGTAGCAGTATTGTCGGTGTTCGTGATACCGATGACCGAGCAGTTCGGGTGGTCGCGGGGCCTGTTTTCCGGCGCAGTGGGTTTGGGCGCGGTCTGCGGGCTGCTGATGTCGCCCTTCGCCGGACGCTTGATTGACCGCTACGGCTCCGGCCTCATCCTCGCCGGGTGCTCGGCCATCGTGGGGGCCTGCGCCCTGGGGCTGGCGACGGTAACACAGGCCTGGTCGTTCTATGCCATATACGTGCCCGGAAGGGCGGTCTTTTCCAGCCCATTGGAACTGAGCACCACCACGGCCATCAGCAACTGGTTCGTTCGCCGCCGCCCTATGGCCCTGGCCTGGTTTGGCGCAGTTCAAGGCGTCGGACTTGGGTTGCTGCCGCTGGCGGCGGCCATGCTGATTGACAGCTTCGGCTGGCAGTCCGCCTGGCTGGCCCTGGGAGTGTTCACCATCGCCACGGGCGTACTCCCGCCGCTGCTGCTGATGGCCCGCCGGCCCGAGGACATGGGACTCGCCCTCGACCCGGAGGATGGGCGGGATCCTGACGCAAAGACGCAAGGACGCAAAGACGCAAGGAGGACCGGGGACGCCCTCAACCTAGCCCGGAGGGAGAGGGAAACGGCAGTATGGCGCGACGCGGACTACACGGTGCGCGAGGCTTTGCGAACCCCGGCATTCTGGATATTGGCCTTCTTCTCCATGGTGGGCTTCATGGCGCAGGCCGGTGTCAGTCTGCACCAGACGGCGCACTACGTTGACGCGGGAGTGTCCCACGGGCAGGCTGCGCTGGTAGCCACCGCTTTCGCCTTCGGGCAGATTCCCGGTGGCATGGTCTGGTCGGTAGTGGGACGCCGGCTACCGGTGCGGATAATGCTGGCCGTGTCGGCTCTGTGGCTGACCGGCGGCGTCTTCGGCATCGGGTTCAGCCAGCAGTTGGGTTGGGGCATCTTCTTTGGCTTCCTCTTCGGCGCGGGAGTGGGAGGGCTGCACACGCTGTTGCGGCTGGCCTGGGCCGACTACTACGGGCGCCTGCACTTGGGGGCTATCCGTGGCCTCACGCTGCCAGCGCAAATTGGCGGCCAGGCCATCGGGCCAGTGGTGTCGGGCTTTATGTTCGACTCCAGCGGCGGCTACCGCGTGCCCTTCGTCATCTTCGGGGCGGCCGTGGGGCTGTCGGCGCTGCTGGTGCTGGCCGCCGTCCCACCGCCAAGACGGGATACATCATCAGCAACTCCATCCTCACCCTAACCCTCTCCCTCAAGGGAGAGGGGATAAAGAGTCTCAAGAGGGGGGGAACTTATTCTTCCTGCAAGGGCGGGCGGAAGGTGGGCGTGGTGGAGCCAGGCGCGGATTTGCGGCCATGTACAGCAAACAGGGGGTCGCCGGGCGGGCTGTCCTGCGGGTTGGCGAATACGCCCTGGATGTCCTCGAAGTTGCCCGCGGCTTCCATGTAGGTTCCCACTAAGTCAACGCGGCCCCGATCTGAAGATGCCCTCCAGATATACACCGCCTTAGTGGGAAACATCCTGTTGGAAAAACTGACGATGAACACCCCTCCGGGCTTGAGGATGCGATTGACCTCACCAAAGGTGTCCACTGGCTGGGTCAGATACTGGGCCGATACAGTAATCAGAACGGCGTCGAAGATATCATCGCCGAAGGGTAATTCCGGATTGTGGTTTACGTCGTGAACCACCACCTCGTCCAAGTCGGGGTTGTCCTCCATTTCCTCGCGGTTCAGACCCAACCCCACCAAGCGGGACTTGGGGTGTCCTTCGGGCCAGTGGGAGCGCCAACTGCTCATCAGGTCCAGCACCACCGAGTCCGGCGGAACGAGTTCTCTGAACAGGCGTCCCGCGGCGGCGATAGCGCCATCGTCAATATGCACCACCTTGCGGGCCTGCCGGTAGAAGACGCGGTCGTCCTCTTCATCCACCCGCTCGAAATCCTGAGGGGAAAACTGGGTCATCGCCGCTTCCTCCTGCGAGTTTCCCGCCGATTTTACCACGGCAGCCTGTTATTCCCGTCGGCGAATGTCTGACATTCTCATCAGCAGGGCTAGGCAAAGGCGAAAATTCCGCTAAAATTCCCCTTTTCCGCTGGAAGACAGTATTGGTGGATAATGCCACAGGGGGGTGCGTTTATGGTCCAGCAGCAAGACGTTCGACAAGGGCACCCGTATTTCATGTATGACGCCATCATGCGCCAGCCGGAAGCGATGGATGAGATGCTGACCAAGCATTCTACCAGCGTCCAGCCGGTGGCGGCGGAACTGGCCAGGAAGCGGCGAATATACTTGGTTGGCATCGGCACTTCGTGGCACGCCGGGATGGTGGCCGGGCACTGGTTCCGCAAGTTCGCCGGAACCGGGCCGGTCGTCGAGGTGCGTCATTCCTTCGAGTTCTGTTCCTACCCGCCGTCCCTGAATGCCGAGGATGGCGTCATCGTCATCAGCCACCGCGGCACCAAGACATATTCCTTCCTGGCGTTGGAAATGGCGAAAAGCAGCGGAGCTTATACCGTTGCCATTACATCCACAGACCCCGGTCCTAGAATCGCCGTAGCCGACACGCAACTGCAAACGGTGCCGCAGGAGCGTTCGGCTGCATTCACCATCAGCTACACCGCCGGCTGATGGTGATGGGTATGTTGTCTGCGGCGTTGGGCGGCTGGACCGACGAAAGCGGCGACGTGCCCCAGCTTCGCGCCCGCTTGGACGAGATACCGGCGGCGGCGCAACAGGTACTGGCGCGGCAGGGCGAAATCCAGCGGGCGGCACGCCGGTTCCAGAGCCGCGACCGCTTCATCTGCGCCGGTTGGGGGCCGAACACCGCATCGGCCTACGAGGTGGCCCTGAAAATCAAGGAGACCAGCGCCTGCGACAGCGAGGGGCTGCAAATCGAGCAATTGCTTCACGGCCCGTTCTGCTCGGTGGACGAGAAATGCCTGATGACGCTGGTGGCCCCGCCAGGGCCCGGATACGAGCGGGCGATGAACGTGGCGCGGGCGGCCAACGCCGTGGGCGCGCCGGTGTGGGGACTGGTGCAGGAGGGAGACACTCTGCTTTCCGACCTATCCACCGAGCGGTTCACCATGCCTGTGGCTCCTGAATTCTGGAGTCCGCTGGTATACGTTCTGCCGCTGCAACTGTTCACCTACTACCTGGCGGTGGCGCGAGGCGCGCACCCCGACCTGTTCCAACAGAACAACCCGCGGCAGGCCGCTGCCCGCCGCCACTATGAGCTATAAGAGGAGACAAACATGGCGACAGATGACACTCAGGAAGTTCTGGCCGGAATCGCGGAAAGCCGCGGCTATACGCTGGAGATGCACGGCATCATGGCCGCCGCCGATCCGGCATGGGTGGAGAAGTACAACGCCTTCATCGAGGCGACCTACACCGGGGAGCGCACCCTGGACCGCAAGACCAAAGAGCTGCTGCAAGTGGCGGTGGAGGCAGCCCTTCGCGCCGACGTAGACCAGATCGCCGCCCACGTCCGCGTCGCCCTGCGCGAGGGCGCTACGCCGACGGAGATACTGGAAGCGCTGCAATGCGTCGCCATGCCCATGGGTGGACTGGCCTTCCGGCGAGGACTGCAAGCGTGGGCGCAGGAGACGGGGTTCTCCGCCCCAGAGTCCCATTAGACAGACCAGGGTCAGATTAGGGTTTGTTGATACTTACCCGTCATTCCCGCAAAAGCGGGAATCCAGAGGTTTACGCCGAAACGAAATAGGCTATTGGCTAGGATGGCCTTAGATTCCCGCTTTCGCGGGAATGACGGTTTGGAGTTGCGGCGCAGCCTATATCACAAATGTCAACACACCCTAGACAGAAAGGAAGCAGAGGCGCCATCTGAAGTTGTGGATTGGACGCTATAGCAGCGCGTCCACCCGGTGCAGTTCGCCGTGTACCGGGTCAACCTGGTACCCCAGTGTCTCCAAAGCAGTGACACCCATAATCGCCGGGTCATCCTCGTCGCCGAAGGCCACCGGCACGACGCCGGTAACGTCGCCATAGGTCATGGCGACACCGCCGACGGACCGAATTACCGCGTCGCCGAACCCCCGGAACCGTTGCTGTCCTACGCGCTGAATTCCCAGACGCTCCAACAGTCCAGCGGGAAAGACACTGATAGTCGCGCCCGTGTCTACCATCACGCGAACCACCTCGGCCGGCTCCGGGTCAAAGGGCTTTGCCAGCCCCACATTCACGTGTACTATTCCCATGATATGGCCTCAAGCTATTCAGTGTCTTTCGGTGATAATTGACATGGATTAACAGGATATACAGGATGGAAGGATGAACCTCGGGCCGGGTCTTGCAACCAAAATCCTGCGCATCCTGTACATCCATGTAAATATCCCGGCTACTTCAGCCAGTTGACGCGGTTGCTGAGGGTGCCGATGTCGCTGATCTCGATTTCGCAGAGGTCGCCGTCCTTCATGTTCTCCGTTGCGCCTTCGGTGCCCATCCATAGCACGTCGCCGGGAACCAGCGTGAGGTACTTGCTCATTTCGCTGATGTAGTGGCGCACTCCGAAGAGGGCGGTTGCGACGTCGTACTCGCCGACAACGCTGTCGTTGACGCGAATGACGACGTGCATATCATCGGGGTTCAGACCGGTGACGATCCATGGCCCCATGGGCTTGAAGGTGTCGGTGTTCTTGGCCCGCCACATGGTTCGGTCGCCCCGTTGCCAGGTGCGCTCCGAGACATCGTTGCCGATGGTGTAGCCGAAAACATAGTCCAGCGCGTCGGTCTCGCTGATGGGGCCTGTGGAAGTCGGGCCGCACTTCTTGCCGATTACGACCACCAGCTCCCCCTCGTATTGCAGTTGCTCGGTGGCGTCGGCTGGCACCACGATGTCGTGGCCGTGGGGCACCAGGGCGTTGTTGGCCCGGTAGCCCACGTCGGCCTTCTTGGGCAGGTCGGGTTCCTGGCCCCTCATGTGGGCCGCCCAGGTCACGTGTTCCGGGTAGTTGATGCCAGCGGCGTAGAAGGTGGGGGGGATGACTGGCACCTCAAGCTGCACATCGCTCAGCGCGTGCGTCGCTCCGCTCCTAGAGTGTTCCCCGAAAGGACTGCCGGAGACCTCGTGAACCGTGTCTCCCTCGATAATTCCGTGGCTGGTGGACCCGTTGGCGGTGTATCGGCACCACTTCATAAAAGCGCCTCCCTGCTTTTGGTTGGAATTGGCCTGGGCTCCGAGAGTGCCCTTTGGGGTAAATTGGAATTATATCGAATTTATTAGCCTTTGCAGTCCGACTCTGCCGAGTCCGGTCTGCTTCACGCTGAGGATGGCTCCCAATGTTGAAGGCTGTAATGGTGTTGATATGTCAGGTACAACCGTTGAGCGTGGAAGAACTTCACCCGGAAATAGCTTGGAATAGAACATTCCATGAGTGCGTCTTCCACCTGGAAGCCACCCGTCTTTCTCAAGCAACGCCATTAACTCGCGCCCGGAGATGCTCATGCGGTCAACACACTGTCAGCCACGGCGAAGCCGGTATCTTGTGGCATTGAAATTGGCCCGAAGTTGACCTGATTCTCAATGAGATACTCTCGAACATCAGTAAGTCGCGCCATCTCGTTCAGTTGCAGGTCTATGGCCTCTCGCAGAGCAAACTCAACTTCATCCAACGTATCGGCTTGCATTGCAGTGCCGAGTTCCCGGCAAATACCCACCCACTGCCCGCCTTCCTCACCAAATTCGACGGTAAGCACACCCCAATAATCCACGGATCCCCGCTCATCCCGATGGGTAAATTGCACAAACCCCACCTTAGAGGGTTGGTATGTCATAATCCCCTCCGTCGAAGGGCCCCCCTAAGGAGTGGCCCTGCAAGTGAATCCTATTCTAATTCAAGGGATGCGAATATGCGATTGGAAGGAAAGGCGGCGCTGATTACCGGCGCCAGCCGCAACATCGGCAGGGAAATTGCGCTGACCTTCGCCCGTGAGGGCGCCGACCTGGTGCTGAACACGCGGCAGAGCGCCCAGGAACTGGACGAGGTAGCGGCCCAGTGCCGCGAACTGGGCGCGAGGACAGTGACCGCAGTCTGCGACGTGGGGGACGCCGGTTCGGTGCGCGAAATGGTGGCTGACGGCATAGACCAACTGGGCAAGATTGACGTCCTGGTGTCCAATGTCGCCATACGCCCCCACAGGCCGATAACGGAAGTGTCGGATGACGAATGGCTCCAGGTGATGAACACCAACCTCAATTCGGCCTTCTACCTGTGCAAGGCCGTTCTCGGTTCCGAAGCCGGGCCGGGTATGCTGGAGCGGCGTAGCGGCAGCATCATCGCGCTGGGCGGTCAGTCCTCAATTACCGGGCGGCCCAACACTACCGCCGTCACCGCTGCGAAAACCGGGCTGCTGGGACTGATACGGGCCATCGCCGCCGAGACCGCGCCTCACAACGTGCGGGCCAACATGGTCAACCCCGGCTCAACCGATACCTCCCGCGAACATCCGGAATGGTACCCGGAGTTCCAGGCAGGCATGACTCGCGGCTCCAACCAACATCTGCAAGACCTGCCTATGGGCCGACAGGCAACGGTGCAGGACGTCGCCAACGCCTGCCTGTTCTTCGCCAGCGACGAATCGGCCTACATCACCGGCGACAGCGTGAACGTGATGGGCGGGCGCTATATTGTCTGAACTGTGGTTTGTCTGATTACCAGCAAGGGTTACTCAATCGGAAATTTCACCCCACCCTAACCCTCCCCCTCAAGGGGGGAGAGGGCTTTTAGGAAGGTTTCTCAATCACGAAAATCACAGTTCAGACTCTTCCCACGCGGCTGCAGCCGCGCCCAGCAGGCCGGAGTTATCGCCCAGCACGGAAGGCACCAGCTCGAACGCCTTGTGCAGTTCGCTCATCAGGCGGTCGTGAATGCCTTGCCGGATGGCGGGCAGCAGGTTCAGTTGAGTCAGGCCCTCGGAAACCCCGCCTCCGAGGATTATCAAGTCCGGGTTGAACAGGTGCACCATGTTGGCCAGACCGACTGCCAGCCCCTCGCAGGCGCGGGACATCACGGCGTTGGCGAAAGCGTCCCCCTGCACCGCGGCGGCCACCACCGCGCGGGCCGATAGTTCCTCCAGCGCAACGGCTGCGAGGGCCGAGTCGCGATGCCTGCCATCGGACAATGCGGCGCGAGCGTAGTTGGCAATGGCTGTGCCGGAAGACACGGCTTCAAGGCAGCCCCGCTTGCCGCACTGGCAGAGAGGAGCAGCGTCGGCGGTATCCACGGTGGTGTGGCCCACCTCTGCGGTGAGGCCGTTGGCCCCCAGCAACAGTGCGCCCTCTTTGTTGGATGACGGCGGCAGGCCCGGAATGCGCATTACCGCGCCGCCGCCGATGCCGGTGCTCACCGTAACATAGAACAGGCTCTTAGGCGGGTGTCCGGCTTGGGTCGCATCACGCCCCGCCCCGAAGTGGAACTCGCCCACGGCGGCAAAGTTGGCGTCGTTGCCCACCAATACCGGCAATCCGTACTGTTCCCGCCAGATTTGCTTCAACGATACGCCGTCCAGGGTCATCAGGTTGGGCGGCTGATACAGTATGCCGCTGTCGGGGTCAACCGGGCCGGCCACGGCGATTCCGATGCCGAGAGCATGGATGCCTTCCACGGCAAGGGCCTCGTTCAGCAGGCTGGCAGACAGCGAGAGGTAATCGCGCGGCGTCCCGCCGCGAGGATTGGGGCGGCGGGCCTGCCAAAGGACTTCGCCATGCCGGTCTATCAGGCCGACACGGCACCAGGTTCCGCCCCAGTCCACGGCCAGGACGGCCTGCGTTGGCTCGGTCTGTCGGTCATTCATGTATCCGCCCCTTTACTGTCTGAACTGTGACCTGTCTGATTATCCGATCAGGCTGATGGGACACGCCCCCATTCCTGGCAATCAGGGCTAATCCTGATAAGACTTACACAGTTAAGGAGTTCACCCTAACCCTCTCCCAGAGAGAGGGGGAATTGTAGTCAACTGCGTAACTCCTATCCTGATAAACGCAGTTCAGATTTCACTCCTCCAGCAAAGCGTCCAAGGCTTGGCGCAGCAGGCCGGGGTTCATCGGGCCAGTGAATTTGCGGGCTATCTCCCCGTTCCGGTTGATGAAGAACTTTTCCGGGATGCCTCTTACCCCGTAGCTAATGGCGATTTTACCGTCGGCGTCAATGCCGTTGGGGTATTCGTGGCCTTGCTGTTGCAGGAACAGCTCGGCGTCGCCCGGATTGTCCCATAAGTTGACGCCGACGAACTCAACATCCCGCTCCCGGTATTCCCGGTAGACCTGGGCCAGCGCCGGGGCTTCATCGCGACAGGGCTGGCACCACGACGCCCAGAAGTCCACCATCACCACCTTGCCGCGCAGGTCCTCGACAGCCAGGGCGCTGCCATCGGGAAGCTGCAGCGCGAAATTGGGAGCTGGCTTCTTTTCCTGGCGCACTTCGGCGACGTTTTCGTTCACGGCAATGCCGTCGGGCGCGCCGTCGGAGTTGAAAGAGGCCCAAGTCAGCACCGCCAAGAACGCCAGCACCGGAACGCCCGCGCCGAGAATGATCAGCGCGCGCCGTCCGAAGGGCAGCCGTCCGCCGCTACGCATATCTTTCGCCGGACTGCTCTTCTGCGCTCAGGCCATTACCCTCAGAGGCTTCGCCATCGTAGCCATAGGGAGATTCGCCCAATGCGCGGGCTACCAGTTCGGACCTCTGAGACAAGTAATCGGCCTCGTCCAGTCCGCCATCCTGATAACGGTTGTCCAGCGCGGCCAGCGCAGACACAATGGCAGCACGCTGCGGCGACATTTCAGCGCCGCCCCCCGGCAGGCTCAAGGTAGCGTCGTGGCCGACGGCGGGCCGGTAGCGGCGCGCCAGACCCAGGGCGAGCAGGGCCAGCAAGACCGCGCCCAATGCCGACGGGATAGCCGCCAGCCAGAAGGAACTGCCGCTCAAGGCAGCCCCGGCGCGCGCAAGAACTCCCGGCTGGGGCAGGCCGTCCATGCGAATATCAACGCCCGGCCCGGGCGGGATTCCACGTCCCTCCCAAGCGCGGTAGACGTCTTCCTGGATTCCGACCGGCGGCCGGGCATCCAGACCGGAAATCTCGACGCTTTCCCACTGGTCCGGAACCAGAATCTGGAATATGCCCGCGCCCTGGGGCAGGCTGTTGCGGTAGGCCACGCTCCCATCCACGTAGGGAAAGGTGTAAGCGAAGTCAACGCTATGCTCTCCCGGTGGCACCGGGGCAGTGAGGGCGAAGCCGGAGCCGACGGATATGATTTCGCCACCCCGCAGGTTGGACTGTACCGTGACGTCGGCGGCGTCCGGCGGAAGGGCGAAACGCATAAAGCTGAACATACCCGGGCGAGCGGTCTCCAGGTTGGGTTTCAGCGTCCGGTCGGTGGGGTTGGTGAAGCGGACGAATTCTGTAACGGTCGCTATCTTTCGAGACACATCAAAGCCGGTTACAACCATCACCTGACGGTCAACCACGATGATTCCCGCGTCTTCTGTTGGCTCATAAATCGTGATGACCTGTTCTCCGGCCAACTGCTGAGGCGTCAGGGTCAAACCATAGAACACGCCGCCGTAATCCACGCTAAGGGTATATACGTTCCCGGATACTTGCTCGACCCCGTCGAACACGAAACTGCCATCCGGCGCGGCCGAGACCTGGCCGGTGCCAGCGAGAGTTCCGTCCGCGCCGGTAATCAGCATCAGCACCACCATATCGCCGGGAACCGTAAATCCGCCGGTGCCGTTGACCACCTTGCCTCGAACCGCAACAGTTCCCTGGGCCGGCGACGACGCAAATACAACGCCAAGGGTGAGCGAAAGCAAGGTCCCGCAGCACAAGACTAACCACAGAGAACGCAGAAGCCACAGAGATTTTTGACAGGTCTCCGGATAAATCAAGACTCTCCGCTCTCTGTGGCCTCTGTGGTTAATTCATTCTGGACAGACGCGCCGCAGTGGGGGCAGGAGCCATTGGTCTGCGCGAGGGTGGCGGGTATCGGGGCGTCGCACTGCGGGCACGCCTGCCACCCTGCGGAGGGATCGGTGGAGCGGATTTCTGCGCGGGCCGCAATCACTTCCTGCTCCAGGAGAAGGTCCGGAGGCGCTGCCCCCCCTTCCAACTGCTCCCTGATAGCGGTGGCAGCTTCCAGACGATATGCCTGCAACTGTTGGCGGTACTGCTCTTCCGGCAGATTTCCCAACTGGTACTCCAACTCCAGCGTGTCTATGGAATCGTAGATGGAGTCCAGGCCAACGCCGTCCTCGCCAACGGTCTGTGCTGGCAAAGAGGAATCCGCAGCGGTTTCATTCCCCCGGAAAAAGGAGTACCCGACCATCAACAGGCTGAAAACGGCCAACGCAGCGCCCAGGAGTACGGCAATAACAGTTTCCCCTTCCATGAGATTAGTTTAACAGGAAAGGATTACCGCCGCCTGTGGCGGCAGGAAAGGGAAATTGGCGAGTGAACATTGACGCAACACGCGGGTCAAACAGAGGTGGCAGCGGCTGTCCTGCGAGAGGGCACAGGAACCGGAACGCGGGAAGGCTCGGGCCACAGCGCAATTACGGTGCCCAGCACCATCACTGGCCCGGCAACCCACATCCACCAGATGAGCGGATTTACCAGGATTCGGAATCCCGCGTCTCCATCTTCCAGATTCTCGCTGGGAACCACGTAGAAGTCTTCCACCGGAGTCGAGCGGATGGCGGCCCTGGTGGAAGCCATGTTGAAGCTGGGGTAGAAAGCCCGGTTGGGGTTGATGGTATCCAGCAATTCGCCGTCCCGGTAGACTTCCACTGACGATATGAACTCAGTGCGGTTGCCATAGATGGCTTGAGTAGTGCCGAGGTACTTGATTTCGTAGTTCTCGATAGCCGTGGTCTCTCCGGGAGAAAGCACCACATCTTTTTGCGTGTTGAAGAAGGACGTGCCGACGATACCCAGCGCCACCATGATGACCGCCAGGTGCACAATGTATCCGCCGTAGCGGGGACGGTTGGCCCAGATAAGGTGCAGGAAGGCGGCGGCATAATTTTCCCGGGAATTTCGATGCCGGGCGCGGGCGCCGCGATACCACTCCATCAGGATGCCGGAGGCCACGAAGGCGGCCAGCCCAAACCCCACGACGGCATAGGGCTTGCTGATTCCCAACGCCAGCAGCGCCGCCACCGTCAGCGCGGCCACGCCCGCAGGCACGGTCAGGGCGCGGCGCACGCTGGCCCAGTTGGCCTTTCGCCACGGTAGCATCGGCCCCACCCCCATCAGGAACACCAAGCCCAGCATCAGCGGCCCGTTCACCTGGTCGTAGAAGGGACGGGCCACAGTTATCTGTTCCCCGCTGGTCAACTCGGATATAAGGGGATAGACCGTGCCCCACAGGGTGACGAAGGCGATGGCCAGCAGCAGCAGATTGTTGACCAGGAAGGCCGCTTCCCGTGAGAGCATGGAGTCCAGGTTTTGGGCGCTCTTCAGCAGCGGGTAACGCCAGAAGAAAATGATGAAGGGCACTATCACGCCGATGGCCAGGAACATCAGGAAAATCCAGCCCAAGTCGGATTCCCCGAAGGAGTGCACCGACGGCACCGAGCCCCCTCTATTCATAAACATTCCGTACAGCGCCAGCCCGAAGGCCACGTTGACCAGGGCGATGTTCCACATTCGGAACATCCCTCGCCGCTTCTGTACCATGATGGAATGTATAAAGGCGGTGAGGGCCAGCCACGGCATAAAGGCGGCGTTTTCCACCGGGTCCCAGAACCAGTAACCGCCCCAGCCGAGGATGGTGTAGGCCCACCACGAACCCAGCAGCAGGCCGCTGGCCAGCAGCGCCCAGGTGATGATGCCCCAGACGCGCCCGGCGTCCACCCATTCATCGCCGGTCTGCCGCGCCAGGAGGGAGCCGAGAGCGAAGGCGAAGGGCACGCTGATGCCCACCAGTCCAGCCATTAACGCAGGCGGGTGGAAGAACATGCCGAAGTGCGTCAGCAGAGGGTTAATGCCTTCACCGTCCAGGGGAACGAAAGGCAGCTTCTCGAAGGGGTTGGCCATCACCGCCGTGACTGCCAGGAAGAAAGTCAGCACCAGCATCAGCACGCCGGTGGTGTAGGGGAGGGCATCGCGCACCCGCTCAGGGGCGCGCCATACGGCCACCGCCGCCATCAACGACAGCACCATGGCGATATACAGCAGAGAGCCTTCGTTGCCAGCATAAAAGGCGACCCATGTGAAGTGGTCCGGCATCGCCAGATCGCTGTGGCGGGCGACGTAGGCAATCTCGAAATCCCGCGCGATGAACGAGACCACCAGACTCAACGTGGATACGAAAAGGACGACCACAGTGGCATACATCGCCGCTTGAGCGCTCTCGACCAATGCCGCCGAGCCGCGCAGCTTCCCGGCAACCGACCCCACCGTGGAGTAGGCCGCCAGGGCGAGAGCCATCCACAGGCTGATTGCGCCAAGGTCACCCATCTGAATCTCGCTCTCCTTCCGGGCGAGGGTTAGAGCTTGCCCCGTACTGGACACGGGGGTGAGGGCGTTCCTCCGCCGCTGGCCGCATACTCCGGCGAGAAGCCAAACGGCGGTCTACTATCTCTAGGTACGGGGACAGGTCAGGGTCATCCGTCGGCGTAGGCGGTTCGCCCACAGGTTCAGCGGACAGGCTTGGAGAACGCCCCCAGCCTAACCCTCCCCCTGAGGGAGAGGGAGCTTTACTGCGTCCGGTCATGGCGCGGATTACCAGATAGAGCGCGGCCAGACCGGCGGCAACGCCTGCGATGGGCAGAATCCAGGCCAGCAGATTGGCGCCGGATTTGGGCGGCGCGGCCAGTATGTCAGCGCCGTAGCGGTCTACGAAATAGTCCAGAATTTCCTCCCGGGTCCTGCCTTCCGCCAGCATCTCCCGTATTACGGAGCGCATCTGGAAAGAGATTTCAACCTGGGCCTGGTCAATGGTTTCGGCGGGACAGACCGGGCACATTATCATCCGGTCAATGGCCTGCGCTTCTCGTTCCAACGCCTCATCCTGAGCAGCATCGGCTGGAGGCGTCTGCCCGAATACGGGGGAGGGCAAAGCCGTGATGACAAGGAACAAAAATAAACACAGGGGCAGCAGAGAATTCTTGGCGGTTAACAAGAATACCTCATCGCAACCCCTGAGTGTTTCGCGTCAGGTGGAGAACCGGCAACTATTTGGGTAGGCTGTCAATGTAATAAGCGAGAGCCCAGCGTTCTTCTTCGCTCAGCAGCTTGCCGAAGGGCGGCATCACTGAATTGGGGCCAAAGGGCCTCACCGTAACCTTCAGGAAGCCCTCAATAGCCTCGGGCGTCAGGGTAGTCAGGTCGGCTGTGATCGCCGTTTCGTAACCGTACTCGTTGATGAGCAGGTTAAGCACCGGGCCGTCCCCCTTGGCGCCCGCGCCATGACACATCTGGCAGTTAACCTCGAACAGGTGCGTGTCAGAGCCGTCGGTAGTATTGGGTGGCGGCGGATAGTAAGCCACGGCCCCGGCCACGCCCGAAAGACGCGGCGGCTCGTGGGACTTGTATGACTGCTGGTAGTGCTGTTCGTAGAAAATGTCCACCGGATAGCTTCCGGAGGTACAGCCCACTGCGGCCAGGGCAACAACCAGCGCCACCCCCGCAATCAGCGTCCTCATGGCCGGAAGGCGCAGGGATGTGTCCATAGAGCGGCCCCTCGATGAGTCGAGAGTCAAAACGTTTTTCTTGAGACGCCTCATCATTCGGAAGCCTAACCCTGATTTTCGCGGACTACGTCTACCGCGCCCGCCTGAGTGAAGAGACCGGATACCTCGGTGAGCTGCTCCTCCTCCACGTTGGCCAGCACACCGATATACCCTTCGGTGATCCGGGTGTCGTACAGCCCCTGCTTGAAGTTGGGCAGTCTGGACTCGAAGATGATGCCGATGATAGTGAATATGATAGCGGTGAGCATCGTGCTCTCGTAAGTCACTACGGCCATCGGCGGAAGAGACAGGATGGGCTTGCCCGCCTGGACCAACGGGTACGCCATCTGCGTCATGGAAGTCAGCAGAATGCCGACGGTAAGGCCGACCAAGGCGCCGCAGAAGGGGAAGACGTATAGCCGGTGCCCCTCATGGCGCTCCCCGAAAGCCCCTTCGGGGTAGGGGGTGTCGGTCAGAAAATCGTAATCATTGGGCGAGACGCCAGCCCTTTGCAGGGCGTCGCCCGCTTCGGCCGCGTAGTTCGCGTCCTCGAAAAGGCCCAGTATCGGTCGTTTAGCCATCGTTCCCTTCCCTCATCGGGGATTTTTACCTGGATGCAAAGGATTTAGGAGAGAGGAGACTTATCTCCACGCGCCTCTCGCTTCTGCGTCAGTCTTCCCGGTATACGGCCGGAACCGTAACCCGCCCCACCTTGATTTCAGTCCGGAGGATTTCCGCCTCCTTGATGTCGTACAACGGTATCAGGGGAGCCACCCTGGCAATGACCAGCATCAACATGGACACCAGGGCGAAGGTAGCGCCTATGATGGTCCACTCGACGGCGGTGGGGCTGTAGATGGTCCACCAACTGAAGGTGAACACCTGCTTGTTCTGCAGGCCCGGCACGATGATGATGAAACGTTCCAGCCACATCCCGATGTTCACCGAGATACAGGCGATGGACATGATCCACAGGTTTCTGCGGAAGGCTCGCGGGAGCCACAGGGCCACCGGCAGGAAGTAGGTGGTGAACACGAACACCATCATCCAGATATTCCAAGGGTTCTGCATGAACTGGAGATCGCGCACCGCCAGTTCGTCGGCCTCCCTTCCGTAGAAGCCGAAGAGAATCTCCATCACGAAGAAGTAGAACCAGCCCGTCGCCACCACAATCAGCAAACGTCCCAGGGCGTCAATGTGCTCGTGGCGGATGTAGTTCTGCCATCCGTAGATGTAGCGCAGGATAATCATCACGAAGGCTACGGCGGAGACGCCGGAGTGCACCGCGCCCACCACGAAGTAGGGGGCGAAGATGGTAGAGTGCCAAGTCTTCACCGCCACCGCCATACCGAAGTCCCAGGACACTATGGAGTGCACCGAGACGAATACGGGAAGGATCAGGGCCGAGAGCAGCACGCCCGCGATGATCTGCAGCTTCCACTGCCTCGGGTTGCCTCGCCAGCCCATGGCCAGAATTCCATAGATGCGGTTGGACATCCCCGTGGTCCGGTCGCGTAACACCGCGAAGTCGGGTATCAGCGCCACCAGCACGAACAGGATGCTGGAGGTCAAGTAGGTGTAGACCGCGCTGGGGTCCCAAACCAGGGGCGACCGCACATTCGGCCAGATGCCCCGGGCATAGTCGTAGGGCATGAAAGGAATGGTGTAAATCCAGTAGATAGTGCGCCAAGGCCGGCCGGTATGAATCAGGGGCATCATCATGGCCGTCATCAGCGAGAAGACGGTCAGAATCTCCGCAGCCCGCGTCGCCGGCCTGCGCCACTCTGCCTTGGAAAGCCGAAGAATGGCCGACAACATCACGCCGGCGTGGCTGATGCCAATCCAGAACACAAAGTTGGTGATGAAGAATCCCCACATCACTGGGCGGTTCAGGCCCGTCACCCCGAAGCCCTTGTTCACCAGCAGACCGGCGGCGCTGAATCCGCCCAGCACAATCAGTCCCAAGATGATAACGGATATCCCGAACCACCTCGGCGAGTGCAGGATCGAGATCAGCAACTCCCGGTTGATCTGCCGGTAGGGTATGGGTGTCCTGCCTTCTTGCATCTCTTACCTTTATTTACATGGATGGACGGGATATACAGGATAAGGAAACCGAAGCGGAGTTTATCTTTACATCCTTTCTGTCCTGTGCATCCATGTTCTTGATTACTCGGGTTTGGCCAGCACCAGGTACTCGCCCCGGATGAAGCGGGACATCCGCTGGTAGAGAGCCCCTTCCTTGACTTCCCAAACCGACAGCATGGGCAGGATGCGCGTTGCCAGCAGGTAGAAGAAAGCCGCGCCGCCGATTCCGCCTATGACCATGAAGATGTCCCAGATGTCGGGATATACCGCCGCCGGCACCCGGTCCAGGAAGGCGATGTAGATATTGCCGGAGTTGGCTCCGCCCACAAATATGCGGATGCTGAACATCAGTGCGCCAGCCGCCGCCGACAGACCCGCCAAGGGCGGTCCCCAAGCGCTGCGGCGGACCGGGTTCCATAGCAGGATGAGGAAGGGTATGCCGAAGGAGAGCACCAAGTTGGCCACGAATACTCCCCCATACGACTGGGCATACAGGTACTTGATGATGTTCTGCTCGACGACCAGTCGCCCGTACCAGTATGTTATGAAAAAGGCGAACAGGTGATAGGCCCACAGCAGGGTCAATCCCAACTGTACCTTGCTGGCGGACCAGAACACCGACTTGCCGTAGTATTCCTGGAATCCTCCCCAGCGCCGCATCACGTACAGGATGATCAGGCAGAGGCCCAAGGCCGTCTGCATCGCTGTAAGGGAGTAGAAGACCGGGAAGATAGAGTCCTTCCAGCCGGGAATCATGCTCTGAGCGTAGTCGGAACTGATGATGAAGTGCACGTAGATCAGCGTCATGAAGTAGAAGGCGCCCAGCATGGCCAAGCCCGCCTTCTGCGCGTTCCACTGCCGCTTGGTGCCGTACCAGTGCCCGGCCAGGGTGCGGTACAGCCACCCGCGGAAGCCGGTGGCGGTCAAGCGCCGCTCGGCCATATCAGGCACCGCGGACAGCCAGAGGATGAACAGCGCCGTAACTGCCAAGCCTATGACGCCGGCAAAGTCCCAGGCATGAGGCGCTCCAATAGGGCCCTCGAACCAGATGGTGCGGCGGATGTCCAGCTCATGGGCGCCAACGCCATGGGAAGGGTTGGGATTGGCGATGGGCGGCAGAATCATCATCATCGGAATGAAAGTGATGATGTTGAATATGCCGACAACAGCGAACAGCTCGGAGACTCGGGAGAGGGGCCTGCGCCAATGGCTCTTGGTGAACCGGAAAGCCACCGCTGCCACAGGAGCGGCGCTGGTGACCATAAAGACGAAGGAGAACGTTGCCATGTAGTAGCCCCAGGGCGCGCGGTCATCGAATCCGTCGGCGGCTGCCCGGGCTATGAAACCCACCACACCCAGCGCCAGCAGGACGAAGCTGCCCAGCAGAGCCAGGGTAAAGCCCCTGGGCATGGACGCGACCTTGTCGGCCATATCGCGCGTCATCACCCGAGGGTTGGGGAAAACCCACATCCCGGGGTAATGTCCGCCGGATACGCCCCCGTGTCCCTCGCCATGGGCTGCGCCGTGATGGATATGTTCGCTTTCGCTGGCTGCCATTTCTGCTCTTTATATTACATTGATGGACAGAATTTACAGGATTGGTGGATAGCTCGGGATTCGCCTTTTATCTTGTTAATCCTGTGCATCCATCTTCATTTAATGGGCCGCTTCGCCGCCTATGGGGAACTGGTCTACCTTCTTGAGGTATATCACGTTCGGCTTGGTCCCCATTTCCTCCAAGAGCCGGTAGACCCGTGTCTTGGACTCATCGAAATACTCGCCGTGGTGAACCATGTCGTACTGTTCGTTGGCCTTCTCGAAGTATTCGTAGACCGGGCCTGTCGGGTCCGTCTGCTCGCCGAATTTCAGCGCGTTGGTGGGGCAGGCCTGGGCGCACGCGGGCAGGAAATTCCCGTCCCTCATGCGCGGATAATTCAGATACCGCTCTTCTGCGGGAATACGCTCACCGGTCAGCGGCTCCACGCCCCGGCGCTCCACGGTGATTTCACCGCGCCGGATGCGCTGGACGCAGAAGGAGCATCGTTCCATGACGCCCCGGCTGCGGACGGTAACGTCCGGGTTGAGCTGGTTTCGCAGGCGTTCCGGCCACTTCGGCTCCCACCAGTTGAAGAATCGCACCTGGTAGGGGCAGTTGTTGGCGCAGTAGCGGGTGCCTACGCAGCGATTGTAAACCTGGACGTTCATGCCCTCGTCGTTGTGATACGTGGCATACACCGGGCATACCGGCTCACAGGGCGCATTCTCGCAGTGCTGGCACATGATGGGAATGAAACGCGCCTTGACGTTGGGAAACTCGCCCTCCCAGTAACGCTCGATCCGAATCCACTCATAGGCCCTAGCCTGCTGGAACGATTCCTTGTCGTTGATGGGCAGGTTGTTCTCGGCTTGGCAGGCAACTACGCAGGCCTGGCAGCCGGTGCACCGGTCCAGGTCTACAACCATTCCCCACTTGTGGTCAATTCGCTTCGTTACCATTTATCTTCGCGCCTGTTCCCTTACATCTGAGCAGTGATTGAGGGGGTGGCGGGATTACGCTGATAGCGCTCCCGTTATCCCGTTTATCCTGTCAATTCTGATAATCCCGGTTCCGGTTAATACGTCTCCGGGCCAACGGTCTTGATGATTTCTTCCGCGGCGCTAAGGCCGACTTCCACGGCGCGGGTGGTGCCTTCCAGCTTGGACAGCATGACACTCTCGCCGGTGGGAGAGATTCGCACCCGAGTGCCGGCCCACGCCAGCGAACCGGAGCCGGCCACGCGGGTAGGCTCCAGGATTTCGGCAACATTGGAGCTTTCGGTGCTTGGGCGATCCGTGGCCCAGTGAGAACCGTGGCGGCGCCCGCCGCCAAAGGGGACGCCCACCACTTCCGGGGGCGTGGCCGGCGTCAGGAAAGCCACCGCTCTTATGGAACCTTGTGAAGACTCTATGCGGACAATGTCGCCTTGCCGTATGCCAAAGCGGCTGGCGGTGATGTCGTTCATTTCAACCCAGGTCTGCCAGGTAATTGACGTCACGGGGTCCGGGGCAGCCTGGAGCCAGGGCAGGTGCGCGTTGTCGCCGTCCTGCAATGTGTTATGCGAGAAGGGAGCCAAGTATAGGGTATCGGTGCCGCCGAAACCGGCGAAGGAAGGCTGCGAGGCGTTCTGCGCAATGTCCCGGAGCAGCCCTGAACGAGGAGCGGGCGCACTCGGCCCCTTGGCGGATTCGTCCCACCAGCCGCCTCTTCGCAGCAGGCCCGTCCAGAATTCATCGGCGGTGGCGGCCTGGATGGAGCCTCGATTCTCCTCGAACAGCGCAGCGGCGGCCTCTTTCAGCATATCTTGGTAGCTGGGCCAAGGCAGCTTGCTTTCGAGACCCAAGTCGCCGGCGGCGGCCAAAAGAACGTCAGGGAAGCTGCGGGGATCCAGGTCCCATAACGGATTCACCACAGGCTGTTGGAAACCCACAGTCTGATAACCGGGAGCGGGGTCAGGAATATCGTCGCCCCAATCTTCCAGGTAGACCCTGTCTGGCAGCAACAGGTCAGCCAGAGCAGTGGTGTCGTCAACGAAAGGAGAAAAGCTGACTATGAAAAGGTCTGCCGCGCTTTCGATGGCATCCCGCAGGCGCAGGGAACCCGGCAGGCCGTGCACCGGGTCCACGTTGTGCAACAGGAGCATACGAATGTCCCCGCTGCGAATCCGCTCCGCGAGCCGCTCGAAGTCATCTATGCCGGAGGCGGAAGAGGTGGCGGGCACGTCTTCCCACGGGCTGGCCGGGTTCAGGGTGACGCCGCCCTTTGCGCCTACGCTGCCTACCAGCCAGTTGAGAACGCTGGCGGCTTCAACATTGAACAGTCCGTTGCTGTGGGCGCTCGCCGAACCGCCCGCGATGGCGATGCTGGGGCCGTGTTCAGCGAATTCGTGGGCCAGATGACGAATGAACTCCGCCGGGTCTCCGCCCGCAATCTCCGGGGTGATGCCCACCAGAGGAGCGGCAACCTCCGGGCGGAAGGCGTTCAGGATGTCGCGCCCGGACTCTCCGCCCAACAGCGCGTCCACGTCAACGCCCGGGGCCGCTAGGTTGTCCGAAACGATAACCTGGGCGATGCTGAGGGCAAGGTATCCTTCCCAGCCTGGGCGGACAGGGATCCACTTATCGGCATTGGCAGCGGTCATCGAAAAGCGCGAATCCACTTGGTACAGCGTGCCGCGATGCCCCCCGTTTGATGGTTGACGGGCCTCGCCTTGACGGAACTCGCCATATCCCCGGTTCCAGCGGGTCGGAGAGATCCAGGTGGACAGGAAATCCGCGCCGAAGGACAAAATGAAGTTCGCGTTCTCAAAGTCGAAGTCGGGCAGAACGTCCTGCTGATATACATTCTTGACTGCGGTGCGATAGGCGTTGTTGTCCACCGATTCAAACCGCAGGTGTTCCAGTCCGGCGGCATCGGCGAAACGGCTGGTGAGCATTCCCAGGTGGCCGCGCGTCGGCTTGGTGATCATTGCGGCGTAGTCGCCCCGGTCGTTCAATTGCCGGGTCAGCGTGCTCATCGCCTCCGGCTCCCAGGAAATGGGAACAAACTGGCCGGAGCCGCGATTGCCGCCGCGGCGCATGGGGCCGGAAATCCGGTCCGGGTGGTAGAGGGCCTGCACTCCCGCCTCGCAGCGGGCGTGGCTCTTCCCTTGGTTCGTTGGATAGAAGGGGTTGCCCTGAATCTTCTTTGCGCGCCCTTCCATCACGCGCACCAGGATGCCCTCACACGACGGACAGTTGCGGCAGAGGCTGGTGTACCAGTTGTCTTTGCCGCGCACCAAGTCTTCGGGCAGGCTCACCGGGCTCTGGATACTCAGTTCGCCCTCGCGGATGCCGAAGCCTTCGCAGGCCACTGCGCCCAGAGCACCCAGACCGGCCCATGCCAGGAAATGTCGCCTACTCAGTTTCATTGATATTGCTTTGCCAGCCTTTTATAACCCTTTTGGTATTTGCGTTGAGGCCCGGCCCGGGCTACTTGTGGCAGACTGTGCAGTCGGTCGGCACGTTGTTTTGGCGGTGGCAATCCAGACAGGTGCCCATCTTGAGGGATTGGCCCTCCTTGGGCTTCACTTCCTCCATGCTGCCAACGTCCCCGTGGCAGATGGCGCAGGTTTCAGCAATCCCGTAGGGGCCGTTAACCTGGTTGCCGTTGATGTCGAACCTCGGCGCTCCGCCTTCCTCCATCTCGCTGGTGAAGAGGCGTATGTGGGCTTCGTGCACAAACCGCACGTGGTCGGGCAGGCGGTGTACCCGTTCCCAGTCTATGGGTTCCTCGTCGGAATAGTACTGCTGGACTTTGGCGATTTCCGTCTGCGCCTGGCTGTCTCTGCCGGAGATATCCTTGTGGCAGAACAGGCACTGCTCTACCGCCGGAACCGTGGCGGCGTCGCCCTTGGTCACGTTGCGGTGGCAGAACTCGCACTGGATATTGTTCTCCACCACGTGGACGGTGTGCGGAAAAGCAACAGGCTGTGCCGATGCGTTGCCCAGTCCGAACGGTGGGTTGGAGAACCAGGAAATGAACAACACCACAAGCACGAAACCTATGATGACGGTAAAAATTCCGCCCGCCACCATGAGCGGGATCATTTTGCTTGAGGGTATCATGCTTGTCGGGAACCGTTCATGTTGAGATGATTGCCCTTTGGTTCAGTGGTGTTTTCAGAGACTGATACCGTGCGAAATTCAGTGGTGTTTTCAGAGACTGATACCGTGCGAAATTCCGCGAAAGCGATACACAGAATCATGCCTTAAATCAGCAGCCGGTCCCAGAAATTCCTCACGTCGAGGGTCTGGTTTATGCCCAGCGCCAGAATCACGATTGCCACCACCGCAACGGCCAAGGCAAAAACAATCAGGGGCATGCGCAGCCTGGACGCGGAGGGGGGCAGATGTCCTGTGGCAACAGCCGACGGGATAAGGGCGTAGGCGGTCAACATCGTTGCCGCAAAGGTGACCACCAGTGGGAAATAAATCCAGAACCACCGCAGGAACAGGTGGATGTTGTTCCAGTCAACGCTGTTTAGAGCTTTGGGGTCGTCCATCGGGAAGCCTGTTCACCTGGGCCTATAGAAGGTTCGTGCCTCGAAATATCCTTAGCCAGCCGAAGGGCACCTTACGAAAATAGCGGCCCGAATAACCACCGGGCCATAAAGCGAGTGAAAATTATCACACAGTCAGGGGGGTGTCAAGGGATTCAGCTATAGCTGGGCCGAGATTTTCAGGCGATTGAGTTTTACATGAACGTGGAATATGCCCAAGACATGGCCTCCCTTCTTGCTTGCCATTGCCCAGCCCCTCGGGTTGGCCCCTCGGCCTAGACTCTCGCCCTGGCCCTGTCGGAATGTGAGTCTTTTGCGTCTTTGCGTCTTTGCGTCCAAAATAGAAATGACAAATCCTAAGTGACCGCGCAGGCCAGTAAGGGGCTGCCTCCCGCAGAACCTCGATCCCAGTGGCCTGCCTGCCGGACGTAAGGAAGGAGCGCTATGCCGGCCAGAAACGGGCAACAGTACATCGAAAGACTCAGAGAGAGACCGCCTTCTCTCTACATGAAGGGCGAGCGGGTGAAGGACCCCACCACCCACCCCGGGCTGAGCGGCGGAGTGAAAACCGTAGCTCGGCTCTACGACCTGCAGCACGACCCGTCCGCCGGGGCAAAGGAGAGGGAGCGGCGCGCGCGGCCTGAGGGCCTTGAACGTCCAATGACCTATACCTCTCCCACCAGCGGGAAGCCGGTTGGGCTGTCCTTCATCACGCCCAAGAGCGCCGAAGACCTGGCTGCGCGGCGCAACATGATGCGGCGGTGGGCGCAGGTATCCTGCGGCATGATGGGCCGGACGCCTGACTTCCTGAACGTCAGCCTGATGGCTATGGCCAACGCCGGCGACTACTTCGCCGAGGACCGCCCGGAGTTCAAGCAAAACATCTGGAACTACTATGAGAAGGTGCGTGAGGAAGACCTGGTGCTTACGCATACGCTGGTGAATCTCCAGCGCAGCCGGGCGCCTTCCGAGTCAGTCCTGAACGACAACACCGACATCGCGCTGTCGGTGGTCAAGGAGACCGATTCCGGCATCATCGTCCACGGGGCGCGGTTGCTGGCGACCCTGCCCATCTCCGACGAAATCGCGGTCTATCCGGCCCGCTCCCACCGGCTGCCCACGGGCGCGCCCGGACGAACATCGTTCGCTTTTGCGCTGCCCTGCGACGCCCCCGGTCTGAAGTTCCTGTGCCGGGAGAGCTTCGACCTGGGCCGCTCGCGATTCGACCACCCCCTCGGTTCGCGGTTCGAGGAGATGGACGCGCTGGCCTTCTTCGACAACGTGTTCGTGCCTTGGGAGCGGGTCTTCCTGCTGGGCGACCCCGACCGCTGCAACAATATGTCGCGGCACACTCACCAGTACCTGCACTCCGGACATCAAGTGGTGACCAAGAACGTGGTCAAGGTGGAATTCGTGCTTGGGCTGGCCAACCTGATGCAGCAGGTGTTGGGATCGGGCCAGCAGCCGCAAATGCTCCAGATGACCGCGGAAATCATCGAGAACCTCGAGACCACCAAGGCGCTGCTGCGGGCAGCGGAGGCCGATGCCGCCCCGGACCAGTGGGGGGTGATGTGCCCGGCCGAGATGCCCCTCACCGTGGCCAGGCACTTGTTCATCAGGATGTACCCGCGCATGGGCGAGATTCTGCAGCTTATGGGCTCCAGCAGCCTGATGGCCCTGCCCACGGAGGCCGACCTGAACGGCCCACTGGCCGACGAACTCGCCAACTACCTGGACACCGACACGGCGACGGCGGAAGACCGCGTGCGCCTGTTCCGTCTGGCGTGGGACACCTGTTGCAGCGCCTTTGGCTCGCGCCAGATTCTCTACGAACGCTTCTTCCAGGGCGACGCCTACCGCAACGTGGTGCTGCTCAACAGCCTGTACGACAAGGGGCCAGCAACGGACTTCGTGCGGGAGTTCCTGGAAGGGGAGTAAGGCAAGAACAATCTCACATGGATGGACAGGATATACAGGATGGTTGTGGAGTTAGGCACGGAGGTAAGGCTGGACGGCGATTTCGTCGGCGCGGGCCCGCATCTGGGCGCAGTCGTACCATGCCTGCATACGCAGCATTATGTCCATGTCTAGGGCAAAGGCCTTTTCCATTCGCAGGGCCATCTCCGGAGAGAGGGCGGCCTTGCCGTTTAGCAGGGCGGAAAGCGTGGCCCGGCGGACTCCCAAAATCTCCGCCGTCCTGGTAACGGTGAGGCCCAACTCTTCAACTATCTCAGTGCGGATAAATTCTCCGGGATGAGGAGGGGCCATGTTTACTCGAGTGATCTCGGCGGCCATCAGTGGTAGTCCTCCAGGTTGAGGTTGTAGATAAAGCCATCCGATTCTACAAAGGTAATCCGCCAATTCCCGGAAACTGATACGCTCCATTCGTATTCTCGTCTACCAGGTAGCCGGTGAGTTCTCCATCCCGGCGGAGTGCCAATTAGAAAACTCTCAAAGCTCTCGGCCAGCATGAGGGCAGCCAAGACGTTGCGGACCCGTTGTAGGAGCTCCAGCGGCAGATATCCCGGGTTGTCGTCATCAATGAGCCGCTGCAAGCCCCGGTGTCGAACCGAGCGAATGATCATATCAGTCAGTGTACGGTTCAATCAGTGTACGGTATCACAGTACATTGGACAATCACAACCCGGCTTACCCATCCGGAAGCGTTCCGTTTCAGGTGATTTGACCATGCGTGTAGGGACAGGTTTCAAACCTGCCCCTACACATTTCGGAATAACTTCGCCGTCCTAATCGCCTAAATTGGAACGCAATCTGCGTCAGTCGTCCCCATCGCCGCCGGCGGGCGCGGGGGCCACAGTAGGCGGCGGGGCCGGCGGTGGCGAGGCCGCCGGTCTGAGACGGGCTTCATCGGGCAGTTCGCTCTCCCAGTCCGGTATCAGCACGTGCGAGTTGTTCTCCAGCAACGCAATTACCACCACGCCGCCGAAGCTGTAGACCATTGAAAGACCCAGAACGGCCATGTAGGAACCGGTGGTGAACATGATCAGGCCCGCCAGCGCGGTGGCTACGAAGTGCCCCATCAAAGCGCCGGTGGTCTGCCAGCCGTAGACCGTGCCCATTGGCCCGTCGCCGAAGTATTGGCGGTTGATGATGAGATACCCGGTCCACTCACCCCCGAAGCCCACTCCGAAACTGACCGCGAACAGGTAGAAGACCCAAGGTTCCGCCGGTCCGAACATGATGATGGGGACAGTCAGGCCCTGGATGGCTAGGCTCATGGCCATCATACGGCGTGTGCCGTAGATTTCCGCCAGCACCGGCGTGCCAAATCGGCTGATGATGCTCACCAGGGAAATGATGGAGAGGATGATTCCGGCAGTGGCCAAGGAACTGAACACTCCGGCGTCTATGGCGTACTTGGCCACGTATATCAGGATGATGCCGTGGCCCGCACAGCCCAAGCCGTGAATCAGGGGCAGGTTCCAGAAGGGGCGGGTGCGGCGAATGTTCTTGTTGAACACCGTCATCCGCAGGCGTTCCATGCTCTTTTCCAACCGCACAGGCGACGGGTCGCCCCCCCTTGCGCCGTAGGGTTCGATGCCAACGTCCGCGGGACGGTTGCGCATCAGGGGCACCAGGGCCAGCATTGCGCCGCCTCCAACGAGTCCGACGACAACAAAGTTTCCCTGCCAGCCCAGCGTCTCTATGAGGTAACCGGCCACAGGGGCAAAGATTGCGGTGCCGATACCCCCGGCGGCCCACAGGATGCCGATGCCCAGCCCCAGGCGGCGGCGGAACCAGCCGCTGATGGATGCCATCAGCGGCACCATGCCCAACGACTGCGTGAGAGAAAGCAGTACGCCAAAGAACAGGAAGAAGTGCCAGACTTCGCTGATCTGGCTGAGCAGCAACATGCTTATCAAGTAGAGAGTTGCGGCTGCCAGAAGCATCGGCCTCGAACCGAACCGGTCTCCCAGCCAGCCGGTAATCGGGGCGTAGAGCGCGCCGAAACCATAGTAAGCCGCGATACCGAGAGTGACCAGGCTTTCGTTCCAGCCGAAGGGGCCGCTCTCATCGGTCAGCGGCGGCAGCATGATGCCTGCGGCCATGCTGATGGAGCTGGCAAAAATCTGCACCGTGGCCAAGATGCCGATGATTATCCAGCTATAGTGGAAAGGGAGCCGCGCCGCCAAGCCTTTAGCCAGTCCTGAGCCTGCCCCAGGCTCGTTGAGAGGGTCGGTTCCATTGGTACCGGAAGGATTAGCGTCGGTCCGCCTCTGCAAATTATCAACTCAGCCAGTGGTGAATTATGGAAAGTTATGATTTTCTACCAGCAATAATATCACCAAACAACTCTGGGCGAAACAGAAACGGCGCTGACGGACAACTTACATCAGCGCCTTTCGTTTTGTGAACAAGGACGGGTCAGGGCATTATGTTCATTTGCCGGACGATGGATTCACCGAGAGCCGTATCGCCTTCGATGGACACCCTGCCTGATTGCAGGATTTCTTCGGGATCCCAGCGACCGCAGCCGAGGCAGCCGAAGGTTTCCCCGTCCAGACTGATACGAACGGTAGGTCTGTCCGGCGGCGAGTCCAGCTCGCGGCCCCGGCCTCCCTCGACGCCGATGTACGAAAGACGTCCGGCCGGGCCGGAGACCTCCAGCGCCACGGTGGCGCCGTCCGGGGCTTGGGCTCGGCGGGCGGCCACGAAGGGCATAGCGCGTATGACGCGGTTCAGGGCATGGGCAGCGGCAGGACCGTCGTAGTGGCCGGGGCGGTTGACCGCGCGGCGGATGTCCTGCTCGTGGATCCAGGCGTCCATGATGCGGATGCTGATGAACTCGGACATCGGAGCGGGGCCTACGGGCGTCTGCATCTCGGCGGCGAAATCGCCGTCTGACCGGCTGCGCAGGAACTCAACGCGGCGGGCGGTCTTGGCGCGGAAATCCGACAGCACCTGCGCCCCGGCCCACGGGCGGCGGAAGTCCACCACTATCTCGTTGCGCCTCCCCTGCTCGCTGCGGGTATGAGCCAGGGTTTCCTCGCTGGGGGTATGGTCAGGGTCGGGGTCGCCCAAGATGCCGGTCTCGGACCCGGCCAAGTGAGAAATCTGGTCCTGCACCGTCCACCCGGGGCAATCGGTGGGCGTCTTCCACTCCGCCTCGGTGAGGCCGTCGCACAGTTCGCTGATGGAACGCCACACGTGTTCCATCATATCTACCAGTTGCTGATTTGTTTCGTTCATTTGAGTACCTTAAGTTCTTTAGTAGGGGCTGGTTTGAAACCGGCCAGTACGGGCGGATTCCAGTAGGGGCGGGTTTGAAACCATCTGTTCCAACAAATTCAGTGATGGGTAGAGGATTTGGTCCGGTACGCTTTACGTTGAGCGTAGCGGGGTGTTCTTGTCAGTTCCAGGTCTGGGGGCAGCGGCAGGAACTCTTCTTGGGGTAGTTCCGCTGTGCTGATACGGTTTCTGCGGGAGGGCCGGATGAACCGCAGTTCCCGGCCGTGCTGGACAAAGGCCTCCACTGGGTTCTCCCCATCGTAGGCGTACATAGGCGCGTATTCCACCAGCAGGGGCATGGACACCTCGTTGGGTTCCACTCCAGCCTTATAGGCTATCTCCAAGCGCAGTCCCTGAAGCACTTGGGCGACAATCAGGGTTGCCCATATTTGTTGCTGAATCACCACCTTTTTGGCCGACCAGATCAAGTGCAACTTCAGATACCGTTTCAGCATCTTGAAGGCCAACTCTATGTCCCAGCGCTGAGCATAGACCTTGGCCATGGCCGGCATGGGCCATGGCCCATGCCGGCCATGGGGAAGGTACGGGGATTGTGGACATTGGTGATGTAGCGATGCTGGATGTTCCCCTGACGGAAAGTCACCAAGCGTACCGCGTACCTGGCCCGGTCCGCTCTATGGGATCCCAACCAGATGATGCCGTCAAAGGTATCACCCCGGTGGTAGTAGGTGTGAATCACCTGATAGCTGGTCTTCTGGCGCAACCGGCTCAGCCAATAGTAGTGCTGCCCGGTAAGCCAGTCGAACCAAGCAAAGCCGAAGTACCCCAGGCCGGCCACCACTAGGGATCCTGGCGGCAACTCCGCCACCAACTCCCGGGCCAGCACCTTCTCGTTCTGTTGGGCCTTGGGTTGAAAGAGCACCTTGCGCCACTGCTGGCTACGCAGGTCAAAGAGTCCACTCAACTTGCCGGGAATCAGGCCCGGATCTCCCGGCGGCAGGACCCGCAGGCCAGCCAGCTTGCGGGCTATCTGGTCCAGGGTGCTCTCATCTATGCAGACTACCTCAGTGGCAAAGGGAGCATGGTCCGGCGCCCTCCAGCGAGCCAGCCGTTGGACCAAGATTCGGCTTATTTCCCCGAAGATGCTCTCCAGAGCTTGGGTTCCACCCCTTTGCAGCCGGTTGTACACTGCCTGGCCGGTCACTGGAAAACGAGGGTAACACCACAACTGCTTCCGGCTTAACAGGCGCCACAGGGCCAATTGACTGGGAAATCCCCGCAGCACACATACCAAAAGCCCAGCCCACAAGGCCATAGCGGGCAACACCCGGGGCCGGCCGGCCCCACGTTCCCGGTGGTCCGGTTCCATCCCCTCCAGGCATTGCTGCAGAAACTCTTCCACATTGCCCAGGCTTGCTTCCAACTCCATCCCTCTCCTCCCATCTGTCACAGCCTGTCCTATTCCTTAGACCCTATTAACCTTTTCTTCCCCTCCTTGTCAATCAATTTGTTGGAACAGATGGTTTCAAACCCGCCCCTACATTTGATTATGGCCAGCTTTTGTATAGATGACGGGATTTCGCAACTCATGGCTGGCGAGGGTCAGGCAGATTCGCCTTCCTCTTGCCTGCGCCGGTTCTCGCGGAACTGGATGGCGTGGATTACCTCATCCGCGGCCATGCGCCCCACCGGGCCGGAAGCGTACATCGAACCCAGAACAACGCCGCCGCGTCCCAGCAGGAACTCGGCGGGCTGAACGTAACCGCCGCGGTCATCTGACCACCAGGCGCCGATGGCATCGGCGTCCGCCTTGGTCGCTCCGTAGGCCACGGGGAAGGAAAGGCCGTGGCCCTTCACTTCAGTAGCCTGCTCCTCGTTGTCGGTGCTGACGGCATAGACGGTAACGTCCAGGGCCTCCAACTCGGCCTTCGCTGCTTCGTATGCGGCCAACTGCCGCTGGCAGTAGGGTCACCAGTGGCCCCGGTAGAACAGCAGCGCGGTGTAGCGGCTGGGCGCGTCGCCGGGCAGGGTCAGCTTGCCGCCGTCCAGCAGCTTCAACTCCAATTCGGGGAAGCGTCCCCCTTGTTGCAACATTTCGCCCATTGTCTCGACCTCCACTGCGTTATTCCGAGTAATTATACCAGCAGGTATGCGGTAACCTGTTGAGCTTGCCGAAGCGCCGCCGTTCTACACTGCGTGATATACGCTGTTCCTTGTCGTCCGGGCCGCCTTGCGGAGCCGCTTCTGCGCCTCCAGCGACCGGACGGCGCGCTGTACTCGCGGCGTGCCGTAGCGGCGGAACTGTCCCGCTATCTTGCTCATGGTCTTCGGTTGTTCGCAGTAGTCCCAGACCAGCTCGGACAGCGCGGCGTCGGCTCCGGGGAGCGGATAGCGAGGCTTCACCGTAGTGTAACCGGGGTTGCCGTCGGCCTTCTCCCCGAGGGTATACTCCAGCCGCGCCTCGTGCTTCTCAAGAAACCGGCGAAACCGGGCGCGCAGGACGCCTGGGCCGCCGGTGGAGCCGTAGCCGTGAATCACGCGCAGGGTGCGGCAGGCGTGGCCGCCGGGCTGCACGGCCTTGTTGTAGGCATCCACGAACTCTTCCAGCGCTTCCGGCCAAGTCTTTCCATGCAGATCCAGGTCCAGGTTATCCAAGATTCAACCACCCCCGGTTAATCGAGAAACCAGCATAGGGGCGTCCGCTTGCCCGGTCAACCGTGTAGAATGTCGGTCAATAAGTATGTATCTCATTTTCAACATCCGGGAGGCGGCCTCCCCGCGGCCTGAGGGAGACAAATTATGAAACAACTCACCAGCAACGTATGGGTAGAGACGGAAGTCCGGGGGTGCAACTTCGGATTCGTCACCACCTCAGATGGCATAGTCCTGATAGACACGCCCCACAAGCCCAGCACGGCCATGTGGCTGAAGTCGGAAATCGAGAAGCGGGGACTGCTCCGGTACATCATCAACACCGAGCCCCACGGCGACCACTGGACGGGCAACGCCTTCTTCGACGCGCCGGTCATAGCCCACGAGGGTGTTCGCACCCGTATTCTGAACACCGATATGGCGGAGCACGCCGCCCGTGTTGGCACCTTCGGTCCGGAAGAGCCGGCCCTGCTGGAAGGCTACCAGGCCAACCCGCCGGTAATCACCTTCCAGGACGGCATGACCCTGCGCGTCGGCGATCACACCTTCGAGATGATCCACATGCCCGGGCACACGCTGTACCAGGCTGCGGTGGTTATCAAGGAGGAGGGCGTGGTGTTCACCAGCGACAACATCTTTCACGGAGTTCAGACCTGGCTGCACGAGGCTAACCCCGACCTGTGGCTGGCGGCGCTGGATGGGCTTCGGAAGCTGGACGAGGACATCTTCGTCCCCGGCCACGGGGCGCTGTGCGGCAAGAACTACCTGGACGAGCAGGGCGAGTTCATCGTCGAGTGGAAAGACTACGTGCAGAACGCCATTGACCGGGGCATGACCCGCGACGAGGCGGCAACCACGCTGACCGCCATGACGGAACGCTACCCGATGGACGTGGAGCAGGAGGGCATGGCGCCGATGGTGATGCGCATAAGCGCCGCCAACCTGTATGACTACCTGACAGGCAACTGGCCTCCGCCCGGCATGGGCAGCGTGGCAACGCGGCTGCCGGGAGACCGGGGGTAGGGCGATAAGAAAACCAGCACAAGCCCCGTAATTTCTCCATAGGCAATGGAATAACTCTCAATATGATCAAGAAATATAATTGGCAAAAGGCCGTCGAATGCTCGTTTTCATAGACGAAAGCGGCCACCCGCACCCAAACGACGCAGCCTCTCGCCCAGTTGTTGCGGCAGTGTGTATTTCAGACAGAGATTCCAGGAAGATCAGCGGCAGAATTCACGTCTTAAAGCGAGATATTCTCGGTTTTGAGAGAATGGAGCTAAAGGGCCGAAATCTGATAAATCGCCCGACTTTTCGAAGAAAGCCAGAATTCAATCAATTTCTCGAGGAGTTCTTCAGCGCCCTTCTAAATCTTCCAATCACCATATTTGCGGTGATTATGGAAAGCCCTTTTTCTATTCCGTCTGCAAATGAGGACCGACTACCCAACAGGTATCGGTATCTGGTTCAGCGGGTAGAGCTTCTGGCTGAACAGCAGGACGAGATGGCGACTATTATGTTCGACGGTCAACCCAATTTGTTCGGCGGGGTTGGCTGGCAATTCAACGGTTTTCTGTATCGTTCCGACGAAGGAAGGGCTTGTACTCATATCACCGACGCGCCTAGTTTCGTTGATTCCAAAACTTCGACAGGGATACAAATCGCTGATCTGGCGGCTTCGGTGATTCGCCTCTATCACGAGGCTGATATTCACCGTTCAGTACCGCAGGCCAGTGATCACTTTGGGAATTATATCCGATTTTACCCAAGCCGCTGAAAGAGAGAAGCCCCGGTCTAGCTGACCGGGGCTTCGTGGCAATCCTCGCACCGCCCGTCGCGGTAGAGTGTTTCAGGGTAGTTGACCTCTCTCCCGCAATCCTGGCACTTGTAGACTTTCCCCTCGCCCTGCTCGTACTGCCATTCGTGATCCGCCGGTAGAGCGAACATCGCCTTTGCGATTTCCTCCGGCGTGGCGTCCACCCTGGGCGCGTAGACGTGCTTGAGTGGGCGGCCCCGTTCCTTCTTCTTCCGTCTTGACTTGCTGACCGGCATATCGCCCTCCCTTGACGCGGCCTTGCATTTTCCGTAGCATCCTACCCGCTACAGAGTCCTTACGCAACCTCTCAAGCCACTCGGTGAACAACCGGATGGGGCATCGTGCCCCCTTGTACGGCTTGTCGGGTTGTGGTCTCTGTAGCAGGTTACCCCATCCTTCACCTTTCAAGGGGGTTCCCTGCTTTGAGAGTCTTTTTGGTGCCCTTGTTCCTGGTCTTAACCCTTTCCATCGCTTGCTCTTCGCCTAAGCCTACGGATACTCCCAACTCTACCTCGACGCCACAGCCTACGGCGACCAACACCCCCGCCCCTGCCCCGACGCCCACACTGCAACTTACGGTGTCTCCCACGACGGCGACGCCGGAGCCGACTCCAATCCCTGAACCGACAGCTACGCAAACCCCGTTGCCCTCTGCAACGCCGACGCCAGCCCTACTGCCTACGGCCACTCCCACGCCAACACCTAATCCGACGGCTACTGCTACCTCGACACCGACACCGACACCCACTGCGACACCATCACCGCCGCCAACGCCTATCCCATCGCCTACTCCGAGCCGCTCTCCACATCAGATAATGCTGGACCTGATTAACGAAGAGCGGGAACAAGCTGGAGTACCGAGAGTTGAATTTGGGAACAATCCTGCTGCACAAATTCATGCTGAAGCTGCCTCGGAAGGCTGCTTTTCAGGGCATTGGGGGTTGGACGGCTTGAACCCTGCTATGCGGTACGGTCTGGCGGGAGGTCATCAGTCGAGCGGTGAGAACATGTCTGGTTTGCGTTACTGTATTCAAGCGTGGGAACACTTTGCCACCATAAAGAGCCTCGACACCGAAATCTCCGAAGCGATGGCTGGATTTATGGGAAGCCCAGGACACCGGGAAACCCTCCTTGACCCCAGATACACGAAAGTCAATATCGGACTGGCATGGAGTGAATATATTCTAACGGTCGTCCAGCAATTCGAAGCAGACTTTGTACATTTCGACCAAGAACCTCAATTGAGCAATGACGTATTAATGCTGTCTGGGTCAACCAGAAACGGGGCAGGCTTTCCCCAAGATACCGGACTGAAAGTGTCGATCTACTATCATCCGCCGCCCCACCCTCTCACTCTCGGTCAACTATTCCGTCCGGGCTGTACGGATATTGGCCTTCAGGTAGCTTCGCTTCGTCGCCCGGCCCCCCAAGGCAGTTCCTACCCGTCCGACACCTTTTCCAAGTCTTACAATCGGTGCCTGAGTCCATATGATGAATCTCCAGACACACCAGCCCCTAGTTCATATGAGGAGGCTAAAACCCGCGCATCCAGCATTGTGCGGCCAACAGAAGCTATGGTGAACTGGATAACAGCGGAGGAATGGAAGACTCTCGGAACGGATTTTGCGATTTCAGCGGACTTGGGGACTACGCTCACTGAGCATGGGCCAGGGATTTACATCGTATACGTTTGGGCACGTATCAACGGAGAGCCGATTCTGATTTCGGAATACCCGATCTTCCACGACATTCCCATACCAACAGGCTACGATTAAAGCACAAGCGCATAAATCACTTTGAGAAAGGAACATCCCCGCCGGTCAGAGTTTGGCGACGCTACCGGCGGGGACTTGGAGAGAGTGCATGGAAGCAATAGTGTTTAAAGTCGCGGCTGCGTTGGTAATTGCAGTGATTATCTCCTATGGAGCTATGGGTCTTCTGGCGAAAGTGGGTCATGGGGATGTGCCTCCAAAGACGGCATTTGCGTTTCAGGCAACTGTATTCCTTTTGAGCCTCGTTGTAACTTTGCTATTGCTTTTCTAAGGTCAGCGTAAGCCACCAGAATCAGGACTCCGACAAGAGATATAGCAATCGCTACAAGATACAACTCAATAGGCTTTATCTCAATCATGGTTCTACCCCATAGCCAGTTGCCCTTTCCTACTCATCCTAGTATCCGCTATTAGGTCGGAATAGCGCAACCGTCTGCCCGATGCAGCCCGCGCCATCCGGCCCATCTGTTCGTCGGTGTCCAGGGGACGGCGGTTGTGCCGCCCCTCGAATTCGGTTGAGTACCGCGGCAGGTGCTTGACCGACACGTGGTGATATATTCCTTCTATCCCGCGCTTGAACAAAGCCCAATGGCTTTCCAGCCCGTTGGTGTGCGCCATCCCCCGGACATACTCGTTGGCGCTGTGGGCAACCGCCTCGTGCGCCTTGGGCAGTCCGTGGTAAGCGGCGGCTTCGTCGGTGTAGACCTGCGCCGTCGGCTCAGTGTGGCGAATCACGAAGTTCTGGAGCGTCGGCTTGTCAGTGGCCGCCACAACCTCGGTGCGGACCTGGTTGGTCTCCCTGTCCTTGACGCCAGCCACCGGCGTCTTGCCCACGGCCCCGCGCCCGGTCTTGAGTTTCTTGGATTCGTGCTTGTTCTTTTCCAACCCGCCGATGTAAGTCTCGTCCGCCTCAACCGGGCCGGTGAACTTGCCGCCAGTGGTGTCCAGTGTCTCGCGGATGCGGTGCGCCATGTGCCAAGCCGCCTTCTGGCCTATGCCCAAGTCGCGGTGTAGCTTCATGCTCGACACGCCCTTGAGATTGGTCATAAACAGGTAGAACCCGATGGCCCACTTGCTCAAGGGGATATTGGAGCTATGAAGGACGGTGGCGGTCTTGACCGAGAAATCCTTACGGCAGGCGCGGCAGCGGAAGGGCTGGGGCTTTCGGGTTGGGCGAGGGCTGACCTCTGTGGACTGGCAGAAGGGGCAGGTAACGCCGTCGGGCCAACGCTGTTCAACGAACCAGGCTTCGGCCTTTTCCTCGGTGTCGAACTTCTTGACCACATCAATCAGGGTTATGCCCTTGCGGTAGGCTTTGCCGGGGCCGGACACTGCAACCATAATCACGTCAACCCTATTTAGATTATGCTACAATGTTACCCTCATCCTTATCGAATGTCAAGCCGCTGGGTAAAATCGGATATAATTCCCAAAACAAAGAACCAGATGTGATTCCCGCAGGGAATCCCGCCCGGCTCTTAGCAATAAGATACGCTCAGGGGGGTTGTCTGTCAATCAATTGATTGACAGACAACTCCTCCCCTCATACACATGACGGGCAACTGGCTTCCGTCCAGCATGGGCGGCGTAGCGACGCGGCTGCTGGTGAACAGGGGCATAACGTGGCGCGGGAGCGTTGCATCGACGTCTGTAGATTCTGAGACTTGAAGGAGAAGCGACACCGCCGCCCTTCTTGGCCTTCGGGGCGGCGGTGTCGCTTTGCGTTGCGGTAGGCAATTAGTTGCGTTGCAAGAGCCGGTTGATGATAGCCCCGAAGACACAGCCGGGCATCACCAGGAAAGCCACGAAGCTTATGACTTCGGAGAAAGAGTTTTCGGATTCTTGTACCCACCCATTCTCTTTAAGCCAGTCCATCATGATGAGTCTCCTCTTTGAAGACTCGCCTTACGGGAGGCAACCGACCCTGCCAACTTGACCCCACGGCGGCCGCTGGTAAAATTCCATCGGCCTTACCGGGCTGTGGGCGTCCCCGCTTTGGCGGTGCGCCTGAACGCGTTGACCCCGCCGGTTCTTACGGCGGGGTCAACGCTCGTCAGCAGGCAAGTTGGCAGGCTAAGAGGCGGAGGGAAAGACAAATAGAAAAGCGCGAAGGCTTCATTAGGATATACCCTTCGTCAAGTTTCAGGGCCGAGGCTACTGCCACTGAGACCACAACCCTAAAACTCCGGACAAAAGGCCCAGCCGCGCGGCCTGAACGTATGGCCGCGTCTCGTTCGCTTTCGCGCTTCAGGTTCGCAGTATCGCCATGTGGGTTCGACGGTAAGGATACCACCTCCTGTCAAATGGCGCTGCCGGTACGACCCGCGGGGCAGGGCGTATAAAACGATTTTCACTCTGCCCGCTCGGCCTCATATTCCCGCAGGGCGGGTATGACCTCTTGCGTCATCAGGTCTATGTTTCGCATGGCTACCTCGTGGGTCATGGGACCCTCCCGTCCCCAGAAGATGATGTAGCCTGGGTCAATGGTATCTATCAGACGCTTCATTTTTTTGATGACGGTGTCCGGGTTCCCGGTGACTATCTGGAAGGTTTCCTGTGCGTCGTCGTAGGGCAACTGCGGGCCGCCCGGCACGACGGTCTGCACCGCGCGGCGGGCCTGCTCTCGGGCGCCGGTGGCGGCGGCGCGGGTCAGGTAGCCAGGCGGGGCCAGCCAGTGATTGGGCGTAACGCCGAAGGACGTGCCCAGTTGCCAGTAGAAGTTCTTGCCCTCTTCGTAGGCTTTTTCGTCGGAATCGGCCACGGCCACCCGCACGGCATAGCCGCGATGCTCCGGCGTTGGCGTCCAGCCATCGGCCTCGGCAGTGTTCTGATATAGCCGGTAGATGTCGGACAGCAGTTGCAGGGGCGGCGCCAATGCCACGTAGGGGTACTGGTGCTTGGCGGCCCAGACCACCGATTCGGGCGAGGCCACGCCGGGGATCCAGATGGGCGGATGGGGCTTCTGGAGCGGCATCACCCACGGGTTGACCACCCGGTAGTGGAAGTGCTTGCCTTCGTATCGGAAGGGGCCCGGCTTGGTCCAAGCATTCACGATGACGTTGTGAGCCTCATCGAACCGCTCTCGGTTGTAGATGGGGTTGGTGTTGGTGGCCATGCTTTCCTGGCCGATGCCGCGCACGAACCCGCAGACCACGCGCCCCCCGGAGAGGATATCTATCATGGCGATTTCCTCGGCGATGCGCAGGGGGTTTTCGTGAATGGGCAGGACGTTGCCCAAGAACACGATCTTGCCCTGCTTGGTGCGGGAGGCCAGCACTGAACCGATGACGTTGACCGACGGCATCATACACAGCGGGTTGTTATGGTGTTCGTTGATCATCACGCCGTCGAAGCCCGCTTCAGTGCAGTACTGCAACTCGTCGAAATACATTCCGTAGAGTTTCTGGGCCGTTTCCGGGCTGAAGTGCTCGTTGGGGAACATCAGGTTGTTGTAGCCCATCTGCTTGGCTTCATCCTGCGGGTAGGCCGTGTAGCCCATTTCGGTGAAGAAGAAAAATTCACGCTGCATCTCACCCTCCCCCTGAGGAATTAACATGGATGTACAGGATGCACAGGATTTACGAATGACTGGCTGGATACCCGTGCCAATTGTCGCCAGTATGGAATTAGCCAGGCGGGGTGTCAATTCCCGTTTCGTCGTCTGGCTCTTCGCCGAAGGGTTGGTCTGAAGCGGCTTGGGCGGCAGTCTGTTGCTGGCGGGCTGCCCAGTTTTGTAGCCAGCGCTGGTTGTACGCCGGTTATATGGAAGCAAGCCGTATGGATTCCCGCTTTCGCGGGAATGACGATGGCGCACAACGCCGGTTCAATTAGAATGCGTTTGCCCTGTGTAGTACCCCATGATCAAAGGCGCCATCTCCGACATCTCTTGGAGGAGCTCCTTGAGCGGATGGCGGCGCCCAATACAAGGCAAAGGAAAAGGGCGCCGACTGGATGCCGACGCCCCGCCCGCTGGTTCACGCTATGGGTTTCGCTGGTAGCGCCTCTTGGATAAGGCGCTACGGGTTGGAATGGGTAGGACTTACTTGGTGGTTGCGAATCGGGTCTTGATGTTGGTGATTACCTGATCGTCTTCGTTTAGCGCCCGGATGCATATCAGGTATCTCGTGGAAGATTGCAGGAATTGGTTGTCATAGCTGGTGAAGTGGATTTCTGTCCAATCACTCTCGTTGCAGGCGTCACCTCTCCTTCCGTTTCGCTTAAAGGACACCTGGTAATACTCTGCCCCTGGGTACTCATCCCATGCCACTTCGAGGTTGAACGGGCCCTTATCAACCAATCGGAAGTTTTCAATGTCTCCAAGCACGATGGGAGTGCTGGGTACGGGATCAGGCGTTGCCGTGGGCGCCGGCGTAGTCGCTGGGGCATTTCCGGTCGTCTTCACTACCATGGGCGCGCTTAGCCCATAGTCCTCTTCGCCGGGCGAGAGCAGCTTGGTGCAAGTTACCTGCATGACGTATTGCGTTCCAGCGGTCAACCCGGTGAACGTATGCGTGCCTTCGGTGGTGGCGCTGTGGCTTGTCCCGTCCAGCACAGGGGTGCAAGCGATCGCAAATGGGGGCTTTTCCCATGCAATTGTGATCGTGGTGTCTGTAACCTCTGTAGCCCGCAAGTTGGCCATGTATCTGCCATCATTGGTGTCTGCCGTAGGCAAGGGTGTCGGCGTCGCCGCGTGCAGGAACGGCGGCGGCGGCGGCAAATTGCCAGTGATGGGTGTAAGCGGCATGGTAATGTTGGTTCTCGTTGGCATTGACGTCGCCGTCGGTGTCGTCTGGCTCTCGGGGGCGTCCGGCAGGGTAACACTGAGCGGCTGACTAATCGCAGGTTCCAGAATAGGCAGACTGTTGGCAGTCCGAGGCTTGATCTTGCACACCATGCGGACCTCGTAGGTCTCGCCTGGGGTGAGGCCCGTAAAGGAATGCCTGGCGAACTTCAGCTTGGCTGTCTCCAAGGGGAGATTCACCAAATCGCCGTTCAATTGCGGAGAGCAATGCCGGGCCAGGGTGGGGCGCTTCCAGGACAGCTTGAACCCGCTAGGGGCCAATTGGTACGCCTGCATCTTGACCTGGAATGAGTCGGTCGGCGTGGTGGGTATCTCATTTCCGTTGCCGAAGGCCAGCCCTGCTCCGACCAGCAGTGCGACTGCCAGGGAAATCAGGGCTGCCACCGACACCAACTTCCAAAAACTCAGGAAATTTCTCGTCTCGGACCGGAACATCATGGCTCTACTCCTTCAATGAGACTCTCAGGCAATGAGACTCTCAGGTTACTTCTTGGTCGCGGAACCGAAAGACTGACTTCCTTGCTACTGACCTCCTTGACAAGGAATACCTTGCCCACGATTTGCTCGCCGAAATGGCGTTGACGATGCTTCACATATTTGCCATTGCTCATCTGAGAGCTTATTTAATTGCATTAACAATCAATGTGTACAGATTGTAATGTCATGTAATAGTTGATGCAATGATGAATAGCTGTGAATATTCGGCGAATTCAGGCCAGTTCCAAAGCCAGAAGGCGCTCGTGACAGCCACCCTCCGCTTGCCGCTCCTTGGCGTGGTTGCTACACTGCCTGCAGCCGGCAACCAGCCGCCGCCTTAAGGAGAGCGCATGATTTACGAAGTCCGCACCTACGACCTGAAGCCGGGGGCAGTGCCGCAGGCCGAGGAAGCCTTTGCCGAGGCCCTGCCCTACCGTGAGAAGTATTCGCCCATCGCCGCATTCTGGCACACCGACATCGGGCCGCTGAACCAGATCATCCACGTCTGGGGCTACGAGAGCCTGGAGGAGCGGGCCAAGATTCGCGCCGCCGCCAGCAAGGAACCCAACTGGCCTCCGAAAATCACCCCCGGCAACATCCTGAACATGAACGCCGAAGTCTGGCAGCCCGCCTCCTTCATGCGCCCCATGGGCGGAGACCAGGAGTTGGGCAACATCTACGAGATGCGCACCTACACCTATCAGCCCGGTTCCATGCCCGAACTGCTGCGCCGCTGGGCCGAGTCCCTGCCCTACCGCGAAGAGTTTTCGCCGCTTGCCGCCGGTATGTACACCGAGTTCGGCGGGCTGAACAAGTGGATGCACATCTGGCCCTACAAAGACCTCAACCACCGCTCCGAAGTTCGCTCCGCCGCCAGCAAGATTCCCCAGTGGCCCAGCGGCGCCCCAGGCCGCGTCGCGCAGGAAAACAAGATTATGATCCCGGCCAGCTTCTCGCCGATGCACTGAAGAACGACCGGGGGTATTCAACGCAGAGGGCGTGCAGAGGGTGTAGAGGATAGTCTCTATACCCTCTGCAGTTTATACGACTTGGGAATGGCGGCTTGACCACGGACTGTTTAGAATATGAGGGGCGATCAATGGCAAGAGAGAAGCTATGACCACCATCAACAGCCAGGAAGATTTTCTTCGCGCCCTCACGGAAAACCCTCAGTGGAGAGAAGCGGTGCGCGCCCAATTGCTGGGCGAGGAACTGCTGCAACTCCCTGCTCGCTTCGAAGCCCTCGTGGAGCGGATGGATGCCTTCGTCGAAGAACAGAAACAGCGCAACGAAGAACAGAAACAGCACAATGCTCGGATGGACGCCTTTGTCGAACGAATGACTGGCTTCGTTGAAGAGCAGAAACAGCACAATGCTCGGATGGACGCCTTCGTAAGGGAACAAACAGAGCTCAATCACCATTTGTTGCGCCGTATAAGCGCCCTTACCAACGATGTAGGACAGGTCAAGGGGGGACACGCCCGAATTACCGCCGTTCAGGATGCCCCCGGCATCGTGATTGATATGAGCGAAGAGAAAAACCTCGGGCTCGAGTACGTCCGCGACGTGACGCGGGCGGAATTGGGCATAATAGCGCAGAACGCCTCCAGAGACGGTATACCCACCAATGAACTTCGCAGCTTCCGCCGGGCAGACCTGATAATCGCGGCAAAAACCGAGAACGGCCCCTGCTATATCACCGTGGAAGCGTCATTCACCGCCACCCAACGGGACGCCAGCCGGGCCCAAAGGAACGCCGCGCTGCTGACCCGGTTCACTGGCAGGCCAGCCTACGCTGTAATCTCCAGCGTACACAACGACCGCAACGCCGAGGCGGAGATAGCCGCCGGCAACGTGTGGTGGCACGAACTGGAGGAACGGGACATGGAAGCGGAGTAGCATAGAAGCAGTGGAGGCAAGCCGCACTGCCCTCAAACAAGAATGGAGCCTCGGTTAAAACGTAACGGAACCCCTCAAATCTTTGCGCCTTTGCGCCTTTGCGTCTTTGCGTCAAATCCATTCCCAAACAGGAGAACAACCATGAAACTGCTTACCTACGACACCGGCTCCGGCCCCCCGCTGCGGCGTGCTGCAGGGCGACGCCATCGTGGATGTTACCCGCGCTGCTGGGCGAGCCACGCACCATCAGTGACGTGGGGGCCTTGCTGTCGCTGGACGAGTCGTCCGTTGACCGCGTGGGCGACGCTCTGGCCGGGGGCGCGGCGGCCCCTGCCGTGGCGCTGGACGCCGTCCGGTTGCGCTCGCCGATTCTGCAGCCGCCGACGGTGCGGGACTTCATAGTCTACGAAGAGCACGCCAGCTCTCAAGGCACCCGTGAACCCAATGAGGTCTGGTACAGGATGCCAGTGTTCTACTTCTCCAATACCCTCTGCATCTACGGGCCGGACGATACCGTTCCCTTCCCTTCCACTTCGGACCAGTATGACTACGAGATGGAGATCGGGGCAGTCATCGGCAAGAACGGCAGCGACGTGTCCCAAGCCGACGCGCTCTCGCACATCGCCGGGTTCTGTATCTTCAACGACTGGAGCGCCCGAGACGTCCAGTTCGACGAGATGGCCTTCGGACTGGGGCCGGCCAAGGGCAAGGATACGGCCTCGACGCTGGGGCCGTGGGTGGTGACCACCGACGAGATGGCGCCCTACATACGCGACGGGCGGCTGACCGTGAAGTGCCAAGTGCGGGTCAACGGCGAGTCGTGGCTGACCGACGGCGACGCCGCCATGGCCTACTACACTTGGGGCGAGATAGTGGAGCGGGCGTCCAAAGACAGCCGAATCGCGCCAGGCGACGTCATCGGCAGCGGCACGGTGGGCGGCGGCTCGGTACGCGAGGCTATCCGCAAGGGCTACGAGGCGGCCCGCTTCCTGGAACCCGGCGACGTTGTGGAGATTGGACGTCGAAGGGCATCGGCGCTGTCCGCAACACCCTCGGCGAGAAGAAGGCCGATGCGTCCTATCCCTTCCCGCCCGCCAGCCCGACGGCGGTGCCCGACCGCGGCACGCACACGGCGTACCGCTATGAGTTGCGCCGGGGATAGTCCTTCAATGAGGGGCCGGTAGCGCACCATGCCAGGCTAAGTTTGGGTTCGCATTAGCTGGGAAAACCCTGCGCAATGGGAGAGTCTATGAAGAGAAGCGCCTCCAAAATTCTCACAACTCATACCGGCAGCCTGCCCCGCACCCCTCAACTCCAGGAGCTTCTGCGGGAACGGGAAGACCAGCGGGAGTTCGATCCTGAGCTGTTTTCCGCCGGGGTCCGCGACGGGGTCGCGGAGGTGGTGGCCCGGCAGCAGACCATCGGACTGGACGTGGTGAATGACGGCGAGCAGGGCCGCTCGCAGTACGCGACTTATGTGAAGGAGCGCCTCACCGGCTTCGAGGGGGAGCGGATGGTGCGCTCCCACAAGCGTCTGGACGATGCCGACTTCCCGGAGTTCGCGACGGCGCAGACGCATCTGTCGTCGCGCAATATGCCGCAGCCGGCCTGCACCGGCCCCATCGGGTGGAAGGACTGGCGGGCTGTGGAACAGGACATCGCCAACCTGAAGGCGGCTTCGGAAGGGCTGCAGCGGCCTGATCTCAGACAAGTTGAGGAAGTGTTTATGACGGCGGCCTCGCCGGGCGTCATAGCAACCTTCCTTCCCAACGAGTATTACCCCAGCGAGGAAGCCTACCTGTATGCCTTGGCGGAGGTGATGAAGGATGAGTACAACGCCATCGCCGAAGCCGGGCTGCTTCTTCAGATAGACTGCCCCGACCTGGCAATGACCCGCGTCTCCCAGTTCTCCCACCTGACAGTGGATGAGTTCAAGAAAATCGTGGAGCTGCACGTGGAGGTCATCAACCACGCGCTGAAGGACGTTGACCCGGAGCGGATGCGGCTGCACCTGTGCTGGGGCAACACTGAAGGCCCCCACCATCACGACGTGCCGCTCAAGGAAATCGTGGACATCGTGCTCAAGGCGAGGCCCAACGGCCTGTCCTTCGAGGGAGCGAACCCCCGCCATGCCCACGAATGGAAGGTGTGGGAGGACGTAGCGCTGCCCGAAGGCAAGCTGCTCATTCCCGGCGTACTGGACACTACCACGAACTTCATTGAGCATCCCGAACTGATTGCCCAGCGCATCGTCAACTATGCCAACGTGGTGGGGCGAGAGAACGTGATGGCGAGCAGCGACTGCGGTTTCGGCACCTCGGCCTGGGGTCGGAAGGGTGGAAGCCAACATCGCTTGGGCAAAGCTGGCAGCCATGGTCGAGGGCGCTCAACTGGCATCCCAGGAACTCTAGTAGCGCCGATTCCGAAACGTAGGCCATTCCGTCCTGATCTTGCCGAAGGGGGCAAAAATGAGCGTCAATGCAATCCCTTGGCGGGACTGGAACGAGAATGCCTTTGAGGCCGCCAAGTCCGAGGGCAAGACGGTACTGCTGACCCTCGGGGCAACCTGGTGCCACTGGTGCCACGTTATGGACCAGACTTCCTACCGCCGACGAGCGGGTGATAGAGCTGGTCAACTCCCGGTTCATCCCGGTGCGGGTTGACGTTGACCAGCGGCCCGACATATCGCTGAGGTACAACCAGGGCGGTTTTCCGTCGGTGGCTTTTCTGTCCGGCGATGGCGAATTCATAACAGGGAGGCCGTATACGCCTCCGGACGATATGGTTTTCCCTGCTGGAACAGGTGTCCAGCGGAGAATTCTCAGCCGACGCCGGAACCGCCCCGGAACGTGCCCCGTCGCCCGGCCGCACCGGAGAATCCGCCTCGGTAGACGCCGTAACTGCCCGGCTGATGGAGCTGTACGACGCGGAGTTCGGCGGCTTCGGAGTGGAGCCAAAGCAGCCGCCGTGGGAGGCGCTGCGGTTCCTCACCGCGCGCTATGGGCTCAGCGGTGACCGGGCCATCCTGAAGATGGTCGAGAACACGCTCCAAGGAATGTGGGACGGCATCTACGACCGGAAGGACCAGGGTTTCTTCCGCTACGCGGTGAGCCGGGACTGGAAGGTGCCCGCACTACGAAAAGATGCTGGTCAGCAACGCCAGCTTGACAATGGCTTACCTGGAGGTCTTCCAGGTAACCCGTAAGGCATCTTATAGGGTCGCTGTGAAAGGCATTCTGCAATACCTGATGGACACGTTGTATAGCGCCGATGAAGGGCTTTTCTTTGCCAGTCAGGACGCCGACGAACCCTTCTATCAGATGTCTTGGAAAGACCGTTCCGCCGCCGAACCGCCTCCCGTTGACCACACTTTTTACTCCGGGTGGAACGCATTAACTGCCCATGCACTGCTCCAGGCGGCCAGCGTGTCGGGAAACCTCGAACACCAGCAGGCGGGATCCTCCGTCCTGGAGAAGCTGTGGACGGAGAGCTGGTCTTCCGCACAGGGGTTAAGGCGTAGGGTGGGAGAGGCGAGCGATGCGGCTCCCATTCTGACCGACCAGGTGGATTTCCTGCGCGGGCTGGCTGGCCCTGTACCAAGCAACCGGACTGCCGGACTGTTTGGCGCGGGCGGTGGAAGTTGCCGACGCCGTCCAGCGGCTGTTCGGCGCGCCCAACGGAGGTTGTTACGACACCCACACCGCCGCAGTCTTTCGAGGCCAGCATCCTTCCCCGCGAGCTGCCGGTGCGGGACAACGCCTGCTGGGCCGAGGCTCTGATAGGCCCTGTCTCACCTGACCGGCGAAGTCGCGTACTCGGAGCAAGCTTCCGATGCCCTGAAAATCTTCGAGTCGGTGGTTCCCGGGAAGAGCTACCTGGGAACTCATTCCTCCCGCCGGATGGAAGAAGATGAGGAAGCGCTGTTTCTCCCGGCGGGCTCGGCTTGGGGAAGTGCGCGGGATATGCTGACTCACGGGCCGGTGAGCCTGGTGCTGGTGGGCGATTCATCCCGCGAAGACTATCGCAGGCTGCATCGCGCTGCCCTGCGAGTATACGCCCCCCACCGGGTGGTACAGCCGCTGGACTCCGGGCGTGATGCCGGGCAAATTCACGCGCTGGGTTTTCCGCCGCGCAAAGGAAGCAGCCCTATACGCCTGCATGGGAGACCGTTGTCTCGCCCCCATCACCACACCCCAGGGCGTCCATGAGATGGCCCGATCCCGTCCCTGGGCCAACGGGCGGCTTTAGAAACCGGCTCAAAACCAGTGAGGGCGTGGGACAAACTCCCTCCCCCTCTGGGAGAGGGTCAGGGTGGGGGTGGGATTTGGCATCCGACCAGTTCCTAGCGAACTGCGTAACTCCCATCCCTTACTCCCAGACTTGGGCCGCAATGGATATGGCGCTCAACGCAGCCGGGTAGCCCGCGTATCCTCCCGTCTGTATCAGCACTTCCACCATTTCTTCCTTGGAGAAACCGACGCGGGGCCCGGCCTGCAGGAAGTTGCGTAGCTGAGACTCGGCCCGGATGGCTGTCAGCGCTGCGGTGGAACACACCACCCTATCCTTCAGGTCCAGTCCCGGACGGAAGAAGATTTCCCCCGAAGCCGAACTGGTAGGTAATGGTTCGCAGGTCGGGAGCCAGGTCTGTCAGAGCGTCGGCGTAGCCCCCGCGGTCCTGGGTGCCCATCAGTTGCTCTCGCAGCTCGCGCCCCCGCCGTTCCATCTCTTCCAGGCTGACTTCGGGAATCTCTGTCTGGGGCGGTTCGATGTCCCTCTCTCGAAAGGCCTCGTGCATCACTTCCAGCGAGTTGACCGCCGACGGGAACCCGGCGTAGATAGAGCAATGTATTGGCACCTCCTGAATTTCCTCCGCTCCCATGCCCATGTTCAGCGCGCTGTGGACATAGGTCTGGAACTGAGAGAGGCGCTGGAGCGCGGTCAGCACGGAAAGGGTCGCCAGCATACGATAGCGAATGTTCAGGCCGGGACGAGACCACACCGCCCCGAAGATGGCTTCTCCGGTGTAGTTGCGAAGCCCCGGCACGCTGGTCACCGCCCTGGGGCGCTCACGGGGCGGGTATGTGCCGTGTTGCAGGCGCTCGCGTATCTCATTACCCTTGCGTCGAAGTTCCTCTCTACTGGTCATTACTGGCCTCCTGTTTCCGCAAGACGAATTTTCGGCTCAGTATACGATATTTGTTGTCTTAATCAGGATAGGAGTTATGCAGTTGAGGTTTTGCGAAGAGGATTGACGCAAAGGCGCAAAGGCGCAAAGACGCAAAGGGTAACTTGATCACGTATTTGGCTGCCCGCTGATGAATCCAAGTGTCCAAGTGCGTAAGTCATATCCTGATTCAGACAAAGGGTAGCATGGCAGGAGCCTTAACGATGTTAGAATACGGCGCAGCGACAACTCACGGAGCGGCAGATTATGAACGTTAACGATGCGGTAGCCCGGATCTTAAAGACAGAGGGTGTGGAGTGGGTCGCATGTTTTCCCTCCAACAACCTGATTGAGTCCGTGGCCGGCGAGGGGATTCGGACCGTCATGTTCCGGCAGGAGCGTGGGGCGCTGATGGCCGCCGACGGATACAGCAGGATGAACGACCGCCGCAAGTTCGGTGTGGCCATCACGCAGGGCGGCCCCGGCTCGGAGAACTCTCACGGCGGCATCGCCCAAGCCTTTTCGGACAACATTCCGATACTATACATCGCGGGAGGCCCGGCCCTGGGGCAGTACGCGGTGAGGCCCAATTTCTCGCCGGTGCGGTCGTACCAGTCGGTATCCACGCACGCCGAGGTCATCACTACGCCGGGACAAGTGGCCGCGGTGATGCGTCGGGCCTTTCATAACCTGCGCAACGGACGGGCCGGGCCGGTGATAGTGGAAATCCCCGCCGACGTGGGCGGGCAGGAAGCGCCGGAGTCGGCATTGGCCTACCAGCCGCCCAAGCGTCTGCTCCAGGCCCCTTCCCGCGGCGACGTGGCCGATGCAGCCCGGTTGCTGCTCAACGCCAGGAAGCCGGTCATCTGGGCAGGGATGGGCGTCCTGTTCTCGTCGGCGACTGAGGAACTGCGGGAACTGGCCGAGCTGACCCAGATTCCTGTCTACACCACGATGCCGGGTAAGTCGTCCTTCGACGAGCGGCATCCGCTGTCGCTGGGCGCGGGCAGCGGGGCGACGTCTCTCCCGGCGCGAAAGTGGTTGCAGGAGTCGGACGTGCTTTTCGCCGTGGGGTCGAGCATGACGCGCACCAGCTACGGACAGCCCATCCCCGACGGCAAGGTCATCATCCACAACGTGGAGAGCATCGAGGACATCAACAAGGACCACTCCGTTGACGTGGGGCTGCCCGGTGACGCGAAGCTCACTTTGCAAGCGCTGATTGACGAGGTAAAGGGCCAGGCCGGCGACGCAGGCAGGCCCGCCAACGGCGTCGCCGAAGAGATCGCGGAGGTTCGCAAGGGTTGGCTGGCCGAGTGGACACCGCTGCTGGAGACCGACGAGGTTCCCATCAACGCGTACCGAGTGATCAACGAGATTGACAGGAACTTGGACCGGGAAAACAGCACGATCACCCACGACGCCGGGGCGCCACGGGACATGATAATACCCTTCTACACTGCGACATCGCCACACAGCTACATCGGCTGGGGCAAGTCCACCCACCTGGGCTACGGGATACCCCTGATGATCGGGGCCAAGCTGGCCGACCCGAACCGCTTCTGCCTGAACTTCATGGGCGACGGCGCTTTCGGAATGTCCGGCCTGGACATCGAAACCTCGGTTAGGGCGGGCGCGCCCATCACGACCATCGTGGCTGAACAACGGCGGCATGGCTACCTATCCCGGCGGATACCCGGTGGCCAACGAGCTGTTCGGACTGACCCGCATGGGCGGCGACTATGCCAAGATAGCGGAAGGCATGGGAGCCGTTGGCATCACGGTCACCCAGCCGTCGGAATTGGCCCCGGCCCTGGTGCGGGCGCAGCAGCTCAACCGGGACGGGCGCACCGTGCTGCTGCTGACATACACACCAACATGGAAGGTCGCAAATCCACGTTCTAATCTCACCGCGTTCTAATCTAACATGGATACACAGGATGAACAGGATTGGGTTCAGCCCATTAAAATATCCTGTACATCCATGTTAGTTAACACAATGGGAGGAATTATGACTCTGTCCGCAAACCCGCCGGTTGCCAGCGACCTGGTGCATCACATCGGCATTGCCGTCGCCCAACCTGGACGAGAGCATCGAGTTTTACCGGGGCCTGTTCGGGTTCAAGCCGGGCCAGATAATCGTCCGTGAGGACATCGGGGTGCGCGGCTGTTTCGTGCCGGTCGGCGAAACCAACCTGGAACTGCTGGAAGGCACGGGCCCCGACAGCCTGATTACCAGGCACATCGAGCAGAGGGGCGAGGGCCTGCATCACGTCTGCTTCGAGGTTGAGGAAATCGCCGACAAGCTGAAGACCCTGGACGAACTTGGCATCGTACCTGATAGACAAGGTGCCGCGCACCGGCCTGATGGGTGGCGACATAGGGTTCATGCACCCTTCGGCAGCCCGCGGCGTGCTGATAGAGCTGGCCCAGCACAGCCACTAGCCGCGCGAAATCTTTGCCGCGAAATCTTTGCAATGATGAGCAGCCCTGGTTGTGGTGGTTTCGTGCGATGCGGGCGTCCACAGATGCGGGCAACCCTTGTGGTTGCCCCGGTTGCTTCGGCATAGGCAGGGCCCGATGGTCAGTGGATCGCGCCTTCCCTTCGGAACACGTCGGCCATCTTTTCGACACCCTCCCATATTTCGCTTTCCGAAGGGAGAGCGAAGCATAGCCGTATGTAGCTGGCGGCTGCGTCAGGGTCTGCGGACCAGTCCGGCCCCGGGTTGAAGGCAATGCCCTCCCTGAGCGCCGGCATATTCAACGCCCGCGAGTCAACTCCCGACGGGAGCTTGACCCAGAGGTACATTCCGCCCCGGGGAACCTCGAACTCGACGGTGGGGCCGAAGGACTCGCGGAGCGCGCTGGCGAGGACGCCGCACTTGCGCTTCAGAGAGGCGCGCATCTGGAGGATGTGCTCTTCGTAGTGGTTGTTGAAATAGTCGGCCACGATCATCTGGTCCAGGACGCCGGTTCCAGCGTCGTTCTTGCGGGACAGCAGGCGGCTCATCACCTCCCACTGGGCCACGATGTAGCCAAGGCGGGTGCCGGGGCCGAGGGTCTTCGAGAATGAGCCTATGTGCAGGACGCGGTTGGAGTCGTCCAGGGAGCGAATGGCGTTCTCATATTCGCCCTCGAATATGAGGTCGGCGTAACATTCGTCTTCGAAAATGGGGACTCCGTACTCAGCGCTCAGGTCAAGCATCCTGAACCGGCGCTCCATGCTCATCACGGTTCCGGTGGGGTTCTGGAGGGTCGGAATCGTGTAGATGTACTTGGGGCGCACTCCCTTTGCCCGCAGGTCTTCGAGGGCTTGGGCCAACTGGTCCATGTTCATGCCATCGTGGTCAACACCGATGGCAACCATGTTGACCTTGCGGCGGCGGATGTTGCCCAAGGCGCCGGAGAAGCTGAACTCCTCTACGATTACGGTGTCGCCCTCTTCGAGCAGAACTTCGTTAATCAGCTCGATGGCAAGGCCGGATCCCGACGTTATCAGGATTTCGTCCAGCGACGTGTTGATTCCGCGATGGGCGGCAAGTTTGTCCACCAAGAACTGCCGCAGCGGGGTGATGCCCTGGGGGCCGCCGTCGAAGTTGTACATGGAGATGTTTCGCGGGTCTCCCCGGAAGACGTTTCCCGCGGCCTCGATGAAACCTTCCATGGGGACCATATCGGGGTCGCTGTGGCCGCCGATGAAGTTGTACTTGGGGTGACCCGCCCACGGAGCCGGAGGAGCAGGCAGGTCCCGGTTGAAGAGTGAAGCGTAGTCCAAGGCTTTGCCGGGCATGGTCTCATCCTCCAGTCTAGTCGGCGCTTCCCCGGTGTCAGTCAGTCGGGGGACGCTGGCATCCTAACATCGCGGGCATTTGCGTGTCGACGGCGACAGCTTCAGGGCCTTTCGATTATTTGTCTGAATCAGGATTTACAGGATTAAAGGATGAGCAGGATAGGGGCCTATCAGCGAAATCTCGAAATCAGGAGGATCACAGTCCGGGCAACGACTTTGGAAAGGCCCTGATTGTCCTGGCTTCAGGCGTACAGCCGGTTCAGGTTGGCGTAGTTATCCGGGTCGAGGTCCCTGCCTTGCAGCGCGGGGTGGTCGTGACCGTAGCGGTGGGCGCGGAACACCGAGTTGGCGAGACCGGACAGGGAACCGCCGACGCCATAGCCGCTGCCTGCCATGAACGGGTTGATGTACTCCCACACGATTTCCTTGCCGGGCGTCACTTCGAAGATGCGGCCCGGCGCTCCCTCACAGATGAGGGTGTTGCCATTGGGCTGACGCTCCGCCCCGCTGATGTGGTAGCTGTAGAAGGATATGGGCGGGTCTCCCCGGTATTCCCAGGCAACCTCGCTGTTGGCGGGGTCCACCTCTATGACGCGGGAGTGGGTGACGCCTCGCTTGTGCGGACCGTTGTCGAAGAGCAGCACACGGCCGTTGTCCAGCATTGTTGGGTTGTGCTGATGAGAGATTGCTCCAGGTCCCCACTTCCAGCGAAACTTCCCGCTGGCGCGGTCAACGATGCCCACGGTGTCGGTCTGGCGGAAGCTGACCACCAAGTCGCCTTCGGGGGTTACGTTGAGGGTATTCTGGTGCGTCCACTCCTCGCGGCCTTCCAGGAAACAGATGCGGTCTTCCTCGAAGTCCAGGCGCTCCCATGAATTCCACTCGTAGACGACTTCCCCGGCGGGCGTGACTTCCCGCACGGTGTCGCCGAGCATTCCCCGGTGGTCGCCCTCTGACTCGAAGCCGCCCTTGACCTGCCGAGTCACTTCCTCGGGCAAGAGTTCCCAGGTCAGAACCAGGGTATTGCCGTTGGGCAGCCGCTGGAAGTCGTGGTGCAGGAATGGATAGCGGTATTCCCAGACCACATTGCTGTCCCAATCAAGCTCAAGGATTGCGCCGGAGACCGTCCTGCCGCCGCGGGGCAACAGCTCCCGCTCGGGGCGGCTGAGGAAGGAGGTTTCCTCCGCTGCCGGGCCGGTTCGCAGCAACAGGTTGCCGCTGGGTAGCAGGTAAGCGTAGGAGATGCCCTCGCCGGAATGCCAGGCGTGGCAGATGCGGCCCTCCATGTCTATCAGGCGGGTGTCATGGCCGTTGAGGTTGGTGACCAGGGTGTAGCCCCGGTATGCCTGCTGCGGCGAGTAGTGAATCAGGCCGTTGGCGTTGTGATGGCTGGACCAGCCCATGGTTGCCTCCTGAGCGTTGTAAATGGCTCACCCTGCGCCTGAGCCGGACCTCTGAGTTTCCCTTTGACTGCCGCGGCTATCTCAGGGAATGGTAAACTGACGTTCCAAAGAAATAGGCAGGCTGAATCACCCAAGTCAATCCTAACAGATGCTGACATGAGGCGCCGTAATGTCAACTGTCTCAACCAAGGCTGACACGGTCATCAGGAACGCCAACGTCATCACCATGGACGCCAACCGGCCCCGCGCCCAGGCGGTGGCGATTAGCAATGGCCGCATCATCGGCGTGGGTCGCAACGAGGATGTGGCGACCTTCGTCGGGCCGGGCGTGAAGGTGATGGACTTTACGGGCAAGACTGTGTTGCCCGGGTTCATTGATGCCCATATTCACGTGCTGAACAGCGGGATCCGGCACGTGATGGCCGCCGACTGCGACCTGCCGTCCATTTCCGCCATCCAGACGGCCCTGCGGGACCGGGCGGAGACCACGCCGCCGGGCCAGTGGGTGCAGGGCTTCAAATACGACGACACAAAGACGGCGGAGAACCGCTCCATATTCCGGGAAGAACTGGATGCGGTCAGCACCTTTCATCCCATCATGGTGTCTCACCGTGCGGGCCATATCTACTACCTGAACAGCATGGCTTTGGAGCTGGCCGGGTTCGACCGCGACACCCCCGATCCCTTCGGCGGACGGCTGGGGCGCGACCCGGACACCGGGGAACTGAACGGGGTGATTTACGAGCGGGCCATTGAGCGCGTGCGCTTCGATCTGATACCCTCGGATACGCCGGAGATTCGGCGAGAGGGGCTGCGTACCATCTGCCGGATGCTGACCGAGGTGGGCCTGACCAGCGTCCACGACGCACGGGTTGTGAGGGACGAGTTCGTCACCTACCAGGAAGGGCGGGACGCCGGCGACCTGTCCATGCGGGTGTACGCGCTGATGTACCATCCCCATTTCCCGTCGCTGCGGGACGCCGGACTGAAGAGCGGCTTCGGCGACGATATGCTGCGGCTGGGGGGCATCAAGATGGTGGCCGACGGAGCCATCGCCGCCCGCACCGCCTACCTGTCGGAGCCATACGTGGGCAGCGATTGCGACCACGGCATTCTGGCGATGAGCGCTGAGGAAATCGAAGAAAACGTGATGGAGATGCACCGAGCCGGATTCCAGGTGTGCATCCACGCCAACGGCGACCTTGCCATTGACATGGTGCTGAACGCCTACGACAAGGCGCAAGCCGCCGACCCGCGTCCCAATCCCCGGCACCGTATCGAGCACTGCACGCTGGTGAACCCAGACATTCTCGCCAAGATGCGCCGTCTGGGCACGATTGCCACACCCTTCTGCACCTACGTCTACCATCACGGCGAGAAAATGCCCTTCTACGGCGAGGAACGCCTGCAGTGGATGTTCGCCCAACGCTCCTTCCTCGATTACGGCGTGGTGGGCACCGGAGCAACCGACTATCCGCCCGGGCCCTTCGAGCCGCTGCTGGGCATCCAGAGTTGCGTGACCCGCACCGACAGCCGGGGCAACATCTGGGGGCCGAACCAGAAGGTAAGCGTCGAGGAGGCGCTTCGCATCTACACGATGCACAGTGCCTACGCATCCTTCGAGGAGGACGCGAAGGGTTCCATCGAGGTCGGCAAGCTGGCCGACCTCGTGGCGCTGGGCGCAGACCCGACGCAGATTGACCCGTTCGGAATCAAGGACATTCAGGTGGAGCGGACGATAGTCGGCGGGAAGACGGCGTACGAGGCTTAGCAATTCCGCAGCCGACGCCGACAGTGATGGGTCTCGTCGTATTCTGCGACCGGGCCTTCAGTTGACCATGATACGCAGTGCTGTTACCGTCGAATTTACAGGCGCAAAATCTATCGAGGCGGTGAGCTTGCTGAAGCGCCGCCAGGGGAACGCTATGACCGTTACAAGCAGGGCAACAGAGGGAGCATCACTGCTCCCCCCGGCGTCGCATCCCCTGGACCCTCTTACCGCCGAGGAAATAGCCGCGGCCTCTTCGATCCTGAAGTCCGAGCGGCAACTGGGCGCGCGAGTTCGGTTCGAGACGGTCGTCCTTTATGAACCGGACAAGAACGCTGTTCTCGACTTTCAGGCCACCGCGTTTGATGACAGAAAGGCCGTGCCGCGTGCCGCTTTCATAGTCATCCTTGATAACGACACCGCGTCAACCTACGAGGCGGTGGTGTCCCTTGATGAACGGCGAGTCGTTTCCTGGAAGCGCGTACCCGGCGTCCAGCCAAGGGTGATGTTCGACGAGTTCGTGGAATGCGAGACTATGGTCAGGGCCGATCCTCAATTCCTGGCGGCCATCAAGAAGCGGGGCATCACCGACCCCAGCCTGGTGATGGTGGATCCCTGGTCGGCCGGGAATTATGGGTACGAGGAAGAGGAAGGACGCCGCCTGGTGCTGGCGCGGTGTTTCGTCCGGTCAAGCCCGTCCGACAACGGCTACGCCCGTCCCATCGAGGGCGTGACCGTCGTCGTTGACCTGAACAGCATGGAAGTGGTCCGCGTTGACGATTACGGACTGGTGCCGCTGCCGCCGAACGACATCCAAAACTATGGGGGCAACTACTGCGCTGAGTTCGTCGGCGAGTTCCGCGAGGACTTGAAGCCGCTGGACATCACGCAGCCCGAGGGGGCCAGCTTCGAGGTCGAGGGCTGGGGAGTATCTTGGCAGAAGTGGCGCCTGCGGGTCGGGTTTACGCCCAGAGAAGGGCTGGTAATCCACAACGTCGGCTACGAAGACCAGGGGCGCATCAGGCCGGTACTGTACCGGGCCGCTCTGTCCGACATGGTGGTGCCTTACGGCGATCCCAGCAAGGACCACTATCGAAAGAACGCCTTCGACGCGGGCGAGTATGGCATCGGCTCGCTGACCAACTCGTTGACCCTGGGATGCGACTGCCTGGGGGAGATTTACTATTTCGACGCAGTGCTGAACGACGGTCGCGGCGAACCCTTCGTCATACCCAACGCAGTCTGTATGCACGAGGAGGACTATGGGATACTGTGGAAGCACACGGACTGGCGCACCAACCAGACCGAAGTGCGGCGCTCCCGGCGACTGGTGGTGTCCAGCATAGCGACCGTGGGCAATTACGAATACGGGTTCTTCTGGTACTTCTACCAGGACGGCACGATACAACAGGAGATCAAGCTCACAGGCATCATCAACACCGCCGCAGTCCCAGAGGGCGAGAATCCCAAGTACGGCACGCTGGTCGCCCCCCAACTGAACGCCCACATACACCAGCACTTCTTCAACTTCCGGCTGGACATGGATGTGGACGGCGGGAACAACACAGTGTACGAGGTGAACACGGTGGCCGAGCCTCCGGGCCCGGACAACCCCCACGGAAACGCCTTCTACGCCCAGGCCACCCCGCTCAACACGGAGTCGGAGGCCCAGCGGGTGGTTGACCCAATGAGCGGCCGCTACTGGGTCATTTCCAATCCCTCGGTGTTGAACTCTCTCGGAAGGCCCGTCGGCTACAAGCTCATGCCCGGCGAGAACATCCTTCCCTTTGCTCATCCCAGCGCCAGCATAATGAAGCGCGCCGGATTCATGCAGAAGCACCTGTGGGTCACCCCTTATGACCGCGACGAGACCGCGGCCACCGGGCCGTATCCCAATCAGCATCCGGGTGGAGCAGGACTGCCGGAGTACACCAGGAACGACCGAAGCGTTGAGAACACCGACCTGGTGCTGTGGTACACCCTGGGCTACCACCATGTGCCTCGCCCGGAGGACTGGCCCATCTCTCCGGTGGCCTACTGCGGCTTCAGCCTGAAACCCGTGGGGTTCTTCGATACCAATCCCGTGCTGGACGTGCCGCCGAGCGCTAACCACGCCCACTGCCACTGAGATGAGATTCAGGATATGGAAGTAATCGCCTCCAATCTGCGAACCGACGACCGGGATTTCCTGGACAACCGGGCCCGCATGGAGGCGCTGGTGCGGGACCTGAAGGAGCGTTTGGGCCGGGCGCGTGCCGGCGGCGGAGAGCGGGCCGTGGATTTGCACCGCAGCCGCGGCAAGCTGCTGGCCCGGGAGCGGATTGAGAGGCTCGTGGACGCCAACACCCCATTCCTGGAGCTCTCTCCCCTGTCGGCATGGGATATGTACGACGGCGAGGTGGCGTCAGCCGGGATCGTGACCGGCGTCGGCGTGGTGCGGGGGAAAGAGATGGTGGTCGTCGCCAACGACGCCACGGTGAAGGGCGGCGCCTACTACCCGATTACGGTGAAGAAGCATCTGCGCGCCCAGGAAATCGCCCTGGAGAACCACCTGCCTTGCATCTATCTGGTGGATTCCGGTGGGGCCTTCCTCCCGTTGCAGGCGGAGGTGTTTCCCGACCGCGACCACTTCGGGCGCATCTTCTACAATCAGGCGCAGATGTCGGCTTTGGGCATTCCCCAAGTGGCGGTGGTGATGGGGTCGTGCACCGCCGGGGGCGCGTACATTCCGGCGATGAGCGACGAGGTGGTGATGGTGCGGCAGCAGGGCACCATCTTTCTCGGCGGGCCGCCGCTGGTGCGGGCGGCTACCGGAGAGGAGGTTGACCCGGAAACCCTGGGCGGCAGCGAAGTGCATACGCGGGTGTCCGGAGTGGCCGACCACCAAGCCGCCGATGACGAGGATGCCTTAGCCATCGCCCGCGACATCGTTGAGAACTTCGTCCGGCGGCGCGATCCGCACTTCGAGGTCACCACGCCGGAGCCGCCGGAGTACGATCCGGCGGAGCTTTACGGCATAGTTTCGGCGGACAATCGGCGGCAGTACGACGTCCGCGAGGTGATCGCCCGCATCGTGGACGGGAGCCGCTTCCACGAGTTCAAGGCGGGGTACGGGGAGACGCTGGTCTGCGGCTTCTCGCGCATCTGGGGGTATCCGGTGGGGGTGGTCGCCAACAACGGGGTTCTGTTTTCCGAGAGCGCGCTGAAGGGGAGCCACTTCATCGAGCTTTGCAGCCAGCGGGGGATTCCCTTACTGTTCCTCCAGAATATCACCGGGTTCATGGTGGGCAGCCAGTACGAGGCCGGGGGCATCGCCAAGGATGGGGCCAAGATGGTGATGGCAGTGTCCAACGCGGCCGTGCCGAAGTTCACCGTAATCATCGGCAGTTCCTTCGGGGCAGGCAACTACGGCATGTGCGGGCGGGCCTACCAACCCCGCTTCCTGTGGACGTGGCCCAACTCCCGCATTTCGGTGATGGGCGGTCAGCAGGCGGCGGAGGTGCTGGCCGCTGTGAGGCTGCAACAACTGGAGCGGCAGGGCCGTACCCTGGAGCAGGAGGAGCGGGACGAGCTGCAACGGCCCATCCTGGAGAAATACGAGGTGGAGAGCGATCCCTACTATAGCACTGCCCGCCTATGGGACGATGGCATCATTGACCCGGTGGACACGCGGACAGTGGTGGGTTTGGGGATCGCTGCCTCCATCAACGCCCCCTTCCCTGAGAAGAAGCAGGGCGTGTTCAGGATGTGAGGGCCGGCTCCGCCATTCAGGATTTCAACTGCGAAACCGTTTCTTGGGAATACCTGATTGGCGTTTGATGTTATCCAAAGTTCCTTTCGGAACATCGTCTCCAAGTTGGTCGTAAGAAAGGACTACCACCCAGGTTCGTCCGCTGTGGGTTCCTTCATAAATTTTGTGTGAACCTTTTCCGTTCCTCAAAAACGTTATGTTGTACTCGTTCAGTATCTCCAACACCTGCCGGAACTTCACGCAGCGGGAGTCAATCCAACCGGAGTGTGGAAAGAGTGGTGATTAGACAATCTAATTCGCGTAGGCGTCAACAAACGAGAAATCCAGTGCAAAGCAGCTAGTCTTGTACGTAACGCGAGGGGGGGCTTTCCGGTTCAGAAGCCTGGCCTGTTCGGATTTGGGTAACTCTCTCACGCGAGAGAGAAAGGTCTCAATGGCATCGTCAAGCTCCCGGCGGACTTCTTCCAAACTTCCACCCTGCGCAGTCAAGTCATAGTCTACGCAAATCGCTTCCCAATTACCGGACTTTCCCCAAGCGTAACAGGTGGCTGTGTCCTTCATTACCCACCCTCCTGTTTTGGTACACAGGACGAAACTTATCAAGGCGATGGTAAATCTCTATGCTTCTTACGTCAAACGGACAGGCAGCTATCGGCGGTTAGAATTAGATATAATCCCCGCCGATAGACCTGCGCTGTACGTTTGCTCCTGAGCGTGTCGAAGGATGTTCTCCAAAGTCCTGGTAGCCAATCGAGGCGAAATTGCGGTACGGATCAACCAGACGCTCCGTGCGATGGGGATTGCCCCTGTCGCGGTCTATTCCGACCCGGACGCTGGCGCTCCCCACGTGGCTACTGCGGAGCAGTCCATGGCTCTGCCTGGCAATACCGCCGAGGAGACCTACCTGAACATCCCCAGGATAGTGCAGGCAGCCCTGGACTGCGGGGCCGAGGCGATACACCCGGGGTATGGATTCCTGTCGGAGAACCCTGAGTTCGCCCGCGCCTGCCAGCAAGCGGGGATTATCTTTATCGGCCCAAGCCCCGAGAGCATGGAGGTACTGGGAGACAAGCTGCGTTCCAAGGACATCGCCGTGAGCGCGGGTGTCCCGGTAGTTCCCAGCTCCGCCGAATGTCTCCCCGGAGATCCAGTAGCTGCCGAGTTCGTGGAGCGTTGGGGCTTCCCTCTGCTAGTCAAGGCGGCCGCCGGAGGAGGCGGACGGGGTATGCGTCTGGTCAACCGGCGCAGTGAACTCGACACCGGAATGGAGACTGCCAGCCGCGAGGCTCAAGCCGCCTTCGGCGACGGCCGGGTGTTCCTGGAACGCTACGTTGCCAACCCCCGCCATATCGAAGTGCAGGCGCTGGCCGACGGGTTCGGTCATACAATCCACCTCGGCGAGCGGGAATGCAGCATACAGCGCCGCCACCAGAAGATTGTTGAAGAGACGCCCTCTCCGGCTCTGACGCCGGAGTTGCGCGAGCGCATCTGCGACGCCGCTGTGGCCTTGGCTCGCACGGCAGGATACGTCAACGCCGGGACGGCGGAGTTCCTGCTGGACCCGCACAGCGGCGAGTTCTACTTCCTGGAGATGAATGCCCGCCTCCAGGTTGAGCACCCGGTGACCGAGGCCGTGCTGGGGTTGGATATGGTGGAATGGCAGCTCCGCATCGCCAGCGGGGAGCCCCTGACGCTGCAACAGGAGGACATCCAGCCCCGGGGCCACGCCATCGAATGCCGAATCTACGCCGAAGACACCTACCGCGACTTCGTTCCCTCCACTGGCGCGCTGCTGCGCTGGCGCCCCCCCAGCGGGCCTGGGCTGCGGCTGGATAGCGGCGTGGGCGAGGGGCAGGAGGTGTCCATCTACTACGACCCCATGCTGGCGAAGCTGACGGCCTGGGCGCCGACGCGCGACCTGAGCCTGCGCCGGATGGAGGTCGCGCTGTCCCAGTTCCAGGTTCTGGGCGTGGTGACCAACGTTCCGCTGTTGCGGAGGGTGGTGGGTCATCCCCAGTTTCAGAGGGGAGAATACGACACCGGGTTCCTGGAGTGGAATCCTGCGGTCACCAGACCGGCTCTGTCTGGCGAGTCCCGCGCAATGGCGCGGGTGCTGGCGGGGTGGGCTTCGCAGCGGCCAGTTGGCGCGGTTTCCCCCGTCAGCCGGGGGAGATACGCAGGTGAGGCCCAGCCCCTGGCAGTCTGCCGGGGAGCAGAGGCTACCGTGACCCAGAGCCGAGGCGAAATGCGCGAGATGTATCCGGTTGAGGGGGAAGTCTATCGCTACCGTCTGGAAGATTCGGAAGGCAGTTTTACCTTCCAACTGGAAGGCGACGCGCCGGAGGGCTTGCTGCCCGCTATCACGCTCAACATAGAGTCCCAGAGGATGGGGGAAGGGTTATGCCGCACCGAATCAGGCAAGACTCTCCCCTTTGCTTGGGTATGGGTTGGGCAGGAGCTGCACCTGTGGCTGGATGGCGACCTGTTTGTCTTCCAGCGAGCCGCCCCTTCAGCGAGACCGGGACGGAGACGGGGCAATGCCAACACTGCCGAAGAATCCGGTGATGTTCTGGCGCCCATGCCCGGCGCGGTGCTGGAGGTGTTGGTTGGCGAGGGAGACCGGGTGGCGAGAAACCAAACCGTTGTGGTGATGGAGTCCATGAAAATGGAGTTGCTGATAACCGCTCCCCGCGACGGCGTCGTGCGCCGGGTGCCGGTACAGCCGGGGCAGCAGGTGGAAAGGGGTATGCGCCTGCTGGAGCTGGCCCCCGAGAGTAACGCCGGGGAGTAATAGCCGGTGGCCGCCACTGTCCGTCCACAGGTGCTAAAATCCCCACGGAGACCGGCAATCAAGAACTGAATATCGGCCATTGGCGACCAAGAGTCGGCCAACCGGAGGCATTTTGGCAATTGCAGAACTTGAAATCACCAATCGCACCAGTTTCGCGTCTGGCGAGAACTTCGGCGACGTGGGCTCGTATGAGCTTCTGGAAGGCACGGCCCACTATTCTGTGGACCCGTCGCACGCACGGAATCAGGGGATTACGGACCTGGACCTGGCTCCGCGTAACGCCAGCGGCAAGGTGGAGTTTTCGGCGGACTTTTCCATGCTCCGGCCAGCGAACCTTGACCGGGGCAACCGCCGCATCCTGTTCGACGTGGTGAACCGGGGCCGCAGGACCGCCCTGACCTTCAACGGCGTTCCCATACCAACCGACCCCACCGCTCCCCTGGAAGCGGGCAACGGCTACCTGATGCGCCGGGGTTACACTGTGGTCTGGGGCGGCTGGCAGGCTGACGTGCCGCCAACTCCCGGCCTCATCGGACTTCAAGCGCCGGACGCCGTTGGCCCCCAAGGGCCTCTAACCGGCAAGATTATGTGCCAGTTCCAGTGCAACGAACCCACCCAGGTGTTCCTGCTGGCAGACCGGCAGCACCTGCCCAATCCTGCCGCTGACCCTGAAGAATCGGGAGCCACCCTCACGGTGCGGGATTTGCCCAACAGTCCCGCCACACCCGTTGACCGGAGCCAGTGGTCCTTCGTCCGGGTCGAGGATGAGGACGTGGAGCCACAGCACAGCCATATCTATATGCCCTCCGGGTTTGAGCCGGGGAAGATTTACCAGTTGGTCTACACCACCACCGGCAGCCGCATCGTGGGACTGGGGTTCATTGCGATGCGGGACGTGGTCACCTTCCTTAAACACGCTCCGGCCTCGGCAGGGAACCCGCTCGCCGGGACTATTGACTACGCCTATGCTATAGGCCGCTCTCAGAGTGGACGCTTCCTGCGCCAGTACATCCACACGGGCATCAACGAGGACGAGGAGGACCGGACGGCGCTGGACGGCATCATCCCCCACGTAGCCGGTGGGATGCGCGGCGAGTTCAACCTGCGCTTCGGCCAGCCGTCCAAAGACGTCTGCTACATCATACCGGAGATGTTCCCCTTCACCGACACTCCGCAAACCGACCCGGTGACCGGCGCCCAAGGCTCCCTGCTCGATGCCATGGAGCGGCAAGGCAAGACGCCCAAGATCATGTTCACCAACACCTCCGCCGAGTACTGGCGAGGCGACGCCGCGCTCATCCACACCGACCTCGAGACACTGACCGACGCCCCGGAGTCGCCGTCGGTCCGGCGCTACCACTTCGCCGGCTGCCAGCACGGATCGGGCGAGTTTCCTCCGCTGGAATTCCGCGCCAGCGACGGGATAAGAGGACAGCTTCCCCTGAACAGCGTGGATTACGCTCCCCTGTTGCGGGCGGCCTTGGACAACCTGGACCGCTGGGTTACCGCAGGCGAAGAGCCGCCAGCCAGCCGTCATCCCAGCCTCAGCGACGGCACGGCGGTGGAATCCCACATGCTGCTGGAACGGTTAGCCCAACTCCCCAACGTGCGGGTCCCGGCCCACACCACTAGGGCGATACGACTGGACTACGGCCCGGAAACCCACCTGGGGCGCACCACCAAGCTGCCCGCCGATGAGGGCGCGGAGTTCCCGGCGCTGGTGGCCGACCTCGATGAGTCCTTCAACGAGGTACGGGGTATTTGTCTGCCCGACCTGTCAGTCCCGGTAGCCACCTACACCGGCTGGAACCTGCGCGACGAGAGCATCGGCAACTCAAATCTCTTCATCGGCATCACGGGCGGCCTTGCCGGCTGGACGCTGCCCCTGCCTGCTACCATAGCGGAGCGCGAGTCCACCGGCGACCCGCGAGCATCCATCGAGGAACGCTATGCCAGCCGCGAGGACTACCTGGATCAGGTGACTCGCGCCGTGATGGACCTGGTGGCCGAGGGCTACCTTTTGGAGGAGGACGTGCCAGAAGTGGTGGAGTTGGCAGGGCGGAAGTACGACTACTTTTCCGGAAACGGCGGGGCGTGCTGAATCTGCCCTACCTAACCGTCGCCACCGCCGGGCGTGACAATTGCCGCGCGACAAAACCCTTCATCAGCTCGATGGCGCGGTCGGATTCAGGCCCTGGGGTGTTGCCGAACTGGTGCGGCATCCCGTCGAACCACTCCAGCTCTACATGGCCTCCGGCGGCCCGGTATGAGACCTCGAATTTCTCGGGGATGAACAGGGGGATGTTGTTGTCGTTGGTGCCCTGGATGATAATCACCGGGGGCAGTTCCACCGACTCACCGCGGTCGAGGAGTTCTTGGGGGTTGCCTTCGCGCATATTGGCCTGGTCGCCAAAATAGGACTCAGTGGGGCCGATGAACCGTTCGTCATTGATTTCGATGCCCCAGAGGTAGCGAGCGTAAGGGTCTAGGACAGACCAGCAGCAGAGCATGAATCGCAGGGAAGCGTCCACGTGTTCTCCTCCGGCGAGAGGCAGCGAGGCATAGCGGGGGTCCTTGGGGCGCATTCCGTTCAGCACGATGGTATGCCCGCCGCTGGAGCAACCGATAGCGCCCACAGACGCCGGGTCAATGTTGAATCGCGCGGCGTTGGCTTTCATCCAGCGGATGGCGTAGTTAGTGTCGGCGACCTGGGCCGGGTAGGGGGTGTTGCGGGGCCAGCCTGAAGTCCACGGCGACAACGACGATGCCGCTGGCGGCGAGGGCCAAGTTTCATGTGGTGGTCGGCAGAGCGGTCGTTCAGGAACCAGCGGCCGCCGTGAACGTCCAGCAATCCGGGGAACGGCCCTTCGCCCTGGGGTTGATAGATGGTGGCTTCCAGGTTGCCGCTTTCGAGTTCCAGGTAGACTATATCGGCAGTTTCGACGTCGAATCGGGCTGCCGGGTTGTATGCGACGCTGGTCATGGTATCTCCTTCGCAGCTTGGTGGCGCTCATTCTACGGCAGTATGGGATACTGAGACCAGTGTTCCAGGCGCTCCAGCAGGGTCTTTTAATAGTTCCCTCTCCATCGATGGAGAGGGAACTATTAAAAGCCCGGGCGCTCCAACGTCCGGCGCGATTTACGGAAAGCAGGCCGCCCTGATTGACACCCGCGCGGCCCACAGCGAAAATCCCGAAAACTCCGATTGGAGAGCAGAGCTTTGCCGGAGAGGGCCTGTAACAAATCCCCTCTCCCTCTGGGAGAGGGTTAGGGTGAGGGCGTCCTATCATTTCTTTCAGGAGTTTGGATACAGTCAGCTAACCTGGAAATAGGTGGAGTCTCATGGAAGTAGGGCTTTATATCCGTGATTACATGGAAGACCCGGACCGGCCCATGCACCAGCAGGTGGAAGAAGCCGCAGAGGTATGCCGTCGGGCCAAGGCGCTGGGATTTTCCGTCATTTATGCGCCCCAGCACTACATATCCCACCCCACAGTCTGGATGCAGCCCATGCAGACGCTGGCCCGGTTGGCTCCCGATGCCGAGGGCCTGAAGCTGCTGACCGGCGTTCTGTTGCTTCCATATCACAACCCGGTGGACCTAGCCGAGCAGACGGTGACGCTGGATCACATCAGCAACGGACGGTTCATTCTCGGAGCGGGGATAGGTTACCGGGTGGCGGAACTTTCCGCGTTCGGGACCAACCGGAGAGACCGGGTGAGCCGGTTCGAAGAGTCCCTTGAGCTGATGAAACTGCTGTGGAGCGGAGAGGAGATCAGCTTCGAGGGGAAACACTGGCAAGCGCAAGGCGTCAAGCTGGGCCTGACCCCGGTGCAGAAGCCGCATCCTCCCATCTGGATTGCCGCCCAGAGCCGGGGGCGCGGTGCGCCGGGCAGCGGCCCTGGCCGACCGGGTTATCCTGGGGCCGCAGCCGTCATGGAAGGACATCAGCCTCTTGACCCGCCAGTACAAGGAAGCTCTTGATGAGTTGGGTAAAGGCATCGCAGGGCGAATCGGCGTCCATCGCTCCATTGCCATAGCCAGGGACCGTGAAACGGCCATCACCGAGGCCAGGGAAATGGCGGCAAAGAAAGCCGGTATGTATGGCGCTTTCAATATGCAGGAAAACACCACGGTGGATTTCGGACTGGGGCGGGCAGCGGGAATTGTCAGATTGGGCGGTGGTCGGCAGCCCGCAGGACTGCGCCGAAATCATCAACCGTTGCAAGGATGAGGAAGGACTGGACTACATCGGGCTGGCCAGCCTGAATTTGCCCAAGGAATTCCCTGCCAAGCTGGAATACTTGCAGCTTATCTCCGAGGAACTACTGCCGCACTTGCGATAGAGGGAGAACTCGATGGCCGGTAACTCACAGTGGACTCCCGATCTGAGCCGACGCTGGGACCAAGGAATAGTTCGTTACCCGGACCCGGCGGTAGAGGTTCTGGACCCACGCTTCCGCGCCTACCGTATCGGGAACGCCGCCGTAGAGCGACTTTATACCGGGGCTCGCTGGGCCGAAGGGCCGGTGTGGTTTGGCGACTCCCGGTCTTTGATTTTCAGCGATATACCCAACAACCGGATGCTGCGGTACTGCGAGACGACCGGCGAGGTAACGCTGTTTCGCCAGCCCTCCAATTACAGTAACGGCAACACCCGGGACCGGCAAGGGCGCCTCGTTTCCTGCGAGCACCTGACCCGCCGGGTTACCCGCACGGAGCACGACGGGACCTTGACCGTGCTGCTGGACCGCTTCGACGGCAAACCCCTGAACGCCCCGAACGACGTGGTTGTTCATTCCGACGGATCGGTCTGGTTTACTGACCCCGGCTACGGAATCCTGATGTCCTACGAGGGAGAACGGGCCGAGGCAGAACTGCCCACGCGGGTTTTACCGGCTGGACACTGTAACCGGCACAGCTACGGTGGTGGCCGATGATCTGGTGAAGCCCAACGGACTGTGCTTTTCTCCCGACGAGTCGCGGCTGTACATTTCCGACAGCGGGATCTCCCACGATCCCGATGCTCCGGGGCACGTCAGGGTCTTCGACGTGGTGGATGGCCGGAAGCTGCGGGGAGGACAGGTCTTCGCGGATATGTCTCCCGGATTTGCCGACGGCATCCGGACGGACCAGGACGGCAACCTGTGGTCCAGCGTGGGTTGGGTCGGGCCGGGTACGGACGGGGTGCACTGCTTTTTCGCCTGACGGTGAATTGATCGGACGGATTCTCCTGCCTGAACCCTGCGCGAACCTGTGCTTCGGCGGCGTCAAAAAGAATCGTCTGTTTATGACCTGCAGCCAATCCCTATATTCGTTGTACATAGAAGCGATTGGCAGCCAGAGGCCCTAGGTTCTGTTGACATTGTTCCCGTCATTCTGGCGAAAAGCCGGTCCCGCACTCCGATACGGGGCCGGAATCCGGGGTTTCCAACTTCAAACAACGGAGTCGGCAAAGTGTAGCTTTTGTGGCGTCCCAGGCAGGATTCGAACCCGCGACCCGCTGCTTAGAAGGCAGCCGCTCTATCCCCTGAGCTACTGGGACTTCATAACCCGCGGCGCCATGGGCCCTACCCCGGCACCGTACAATTATCTTACAGGAAAACCGCTCCCGCCTGTCAAGAAACGAGAACTGCGCCGTACATTCCAATTCAGGCGGGTTGGGGGTTACAGGCGCAGCCTTCCCAATCCCCTCGCCCTTGCAGGGAGAGGGAACTATTAACAGGCCCACCGGCAAGAGACTGCGAATTTGCGCCGGGGCGTGGCCTCTGGCAGAATGACAGTTATTGATAGTGGCAACGGACGCCCTTTTTTGGCGGAAGGAGTGTTGGCCGATGGCTGACGACCTGCTCAACCTGCAACCTACCCCCGGCGCGCGCTACCTGATAGCCGGGTGGCGTCGCCAGTGGTCAGACGGCGGCGAGATTTCCAGTGGTCTGCCGCGCTACCTGATTGACAAACTCCAGGCCAGGCGCATCGGTTCAATGGGAACCGGCGTTGCCAGGCTGTGTTATCCCTTCCAAGTGCCTGGCACCCACGACACCTACCGGCCCCGGGTGTCCTATCGCGACGGGCTGCCCGACACCGATATGCGGCGGGACAACAATTTCTTCGACGCTGGCAACGGACTCATCATCTTCCTAGGTGAAGAACCCTGGTTCCGGCTGGACATCTACGCCGACGCTTTCTTCCAGGCCGTGCAGCAACTGGGCGTGTCTCAGACGGTAGCCGTGGAGGGCTACAACGGCGCCGCCCCTCCCGACATGGAGCGCAGCGTAAGCTGCATTTACAGCCAGGCGTCAATGAAAGAAGCTATGGATAAGCTGGGCGTGCGGTACTCCAATTACGGATCGCAGGGCCGCAACGGGCCTACCATCGGCATGGCCCTCATCACCATAGCCCACTTCCAGCACCCGGAACTGGAAATGTTCCGTCTGGGCGCAATGGCTCCGATGTACCCTTTCCTCTCTTCCAACAACGACCCGGTGGGCATCAGCCGGGACCATCGTTCCTTCTACGACATCATGCGGCGGATAAACTCCATTTTCTCCCTGGACATTGATCTTTCGGAGCTCTATCGCTTGGGGCAGGCAGAATCGCAGGAACTGATGGACACGCTGGAAAAAATCGGAGGCACGAACCCCACTGCCCGCGAACTGATAGAGCGCGCGCGCACAGATTTCAACTATGTTCCCTTTGAGCCTACGGTGGAGCTTGACCCGGCCCTGGACAATTTCCTGGAAGATATCCTCCGCAACGCGCCCGGCGGGGACGACGCCAACTAGACCAACCCTTCCGACACTGCCGCCGCCTCAATCAGGTCCCAGCCTTCCTGTATGCCGGGCACGAATCTGTTGCACGCTTCACCCTTCAAGACTGCCTGCTCTACTTCATCGGAGCCGGTGACCGACAGGAAGGCCGCTTCGATTTCCTGCGCCAGCGAAGGCTCCAGGCCCTGCCGGGCGGTGAAGCAGCAATGACTGTACGGCTGGCTGGAGTAGAAAATGCGCACCCGGTCTCGGGGCAAGGCGCCGTCCCCGGCCATGTTCTCCATCGTCCGCTGGCTGACCGACCCGGCGTCGAACTCGCCCGACGCGACCCGTTCCACAACGTCCCGCTCATCGGAGCGGGTCGGCGATTGCCGGTCTTCGTAGAAACTGGCGGCGGCCAAGTCTTTGGAGGGGTTGATGCCCGCCTGTTTCAGCAGATAGTGGGGAACCAGGCCAGCCTGCTCCGAAGCACGGCGTCCAAAGGCGAAGCTGCGGCCTTTCAGGTCTTCCACCGTCTCGATGCCTGAATCTGGGCGGGCAATGAAGTGCGTGGTGAAACCGATGTCCACGTCGCGCATGGCAATGACCTGGCAGGGCTCGTCCAGCCGCCGCCGTATCTTGACGTACCCCAGCGGCCCGTTCCAGGCCAGGTCAATCTCTCCGGCAGCAAAGGCTTCCACCATGACGTCATAGTCGGAATACAGTACCCAGTCCAGCTCGATGCCCCGGCGCCGGAAAAGCGTTTCCAGTCCCTGAAACACCTCCAGGTGCGGTATGGTTGCGGTGCCGCCTAGCCTGACCATACGGGGCCTCCTTGCTAACTGTTCACAGCAGTCAAATTCCACGCCTTGTGATAGGGATTACGGAATAGCGGTGACCCGGCAATGATACAATAGCTCCGTCCGGGATGATACATCCAACACCGGGACGACGACTGCGCCGCAGACATACTACGGAGCGAGCCATGACCACGACAAGAACGGCAAGGCCGAAGCCGGTGACCGCCGAAGAACTGCTGGAAATGCACGGCCGGGGAATCAAAGGAGAATTGATTCAGGGAGTGTTGTCGCAAGTAATGTCTGCTGGAGGACAGCATGGCGAGATCGCCATGATGCTGGGAGCCGCAATGCTGGCGGTTGCTCGACCCAACCGTCTGGGGCGGGTGACGGGCACAGATTCCGGCGTTCTGCTTGACCGGGAGAACAATGTTGTCCGGGAGCCGGACATAGCCTTTTTCTCGGCAGGGAAATTGCCGCAGGGAGAGGTTGTGTCCGGATATTACGAGGTTATCCCCGACTTGGTGGTTGAGATTGCATCACCCGGCGATACCAATGCCGAAGTCAACGACAAGTGCCGTATGTGGATTAGCTACGGAGTGCCCATGGTCTGGGAGCTTCATCCCCAATGGCGTTCAGTATCTCTGCACCGGGTCGGCCACCCCATAGTCATTCTCGAAGAGGACGACACGCTGGACGGCGGTGACGTTCTGCCGGGGTTCAGCATTCCGGTGAGAGACATTTTCGACGTTTAAGCTACTACCCCGCTGCGGTTCCTGATAATATGGCCGTGTCAGAAGCAATTTTCGGAAAGGGAGGGAGCTATGGGCTACAAGCCGAGGCAACTGGGGCACATCAACATCTACGTCCGCAACGCGGAGCGCTCCCGTCAGTGGTACGAGGACCTGCTGGGTCTGCACACTTATGGTTTGAGGCCCGGCCGCGCCGCCTTCATGAGCGCGGACTTGGGCAACTCCCACGACATCGCATTGGTGGAAGTGGGGGAGGACGCCCCCGGCCCTCAGAAGGGACAGGTGGGGCTGAACCACATGGCTTGGTACATGGAAAGCTTGGACGACCTGAAGGAACTCTATTACCGCATAAAGGAACGGGGCATCGAGATTGAATCGGTGTCCGACCACGGCCACGCCGTCGGCATCTACATCCGCGACCCGGATGGAAACGGCATTGAGGTCTCCTACGAGATGCCAGCCAGCGAGTGGGGCCATGGGGAAGGCCAATACCTGATTGGAAGCACCGCCAAGGGGCGTCTGCCCGGCCCGTGGGACGAGGAGCCGGCCAGGGTTCGCTAGAAGCCAAGGGCTTACCCAAGGGTAGCGTCGTGCAGTACTGAGCGCCGGGCAAAATCTTTTGCCCGGCGCTCAGTCTGTTTTAGCGCTCAGACGGGCTGTTCCTACTCGAACAGGAACCCTCGCACGGCGCGGCTGTAGCGCTGGTAGAGCAATCCGCCCGCCAGCAGAATCAGGCCCAGGGCGATGAATGCTATGACCCGGTATTCCTGCTCCAGCGTCTGCGAGTCATAGGCAAACAGCTTGACCACCGGCGCCGCCAGCACCGACAGCCCGGCCAACCGCACCCAACGCCACCTGCGGACTACCCCCAGCACGATTAGCCCTGCGGCGTAGACAGCCCATAACAGACTCAAGACCAGGCTTGCCACGTTTTCGCTAGCGTTGCGGGACAGGTCAAACAGGGTGCTGTCTGCTGACGCCAGGACTTCCGCCGAGAGCAGCCACAGCGTTGCGGAGTTGGCCAGGGCCAACAACGCCGGAAGGGCTACCCGGTTTTCCCAGACGGCAACTTGGGAAACGCCGGTTTCTTCCCGGTTTCGGTGCGACAACCATCCCGATGTGTACAACGCCGCGATTCCGGCGGCAAAGGCAAGGAATCTCCAGTTCAGCACCGGGCGGAACGTCTCCAGGTCTACGCTGAAGGTGTCCAGCCAGAATAACCTCACGAGCATGGCCGCCATCAGCCCATAGGCGAACCAACGCAACTCCGCCATTCTCAGCCTGTCCGACAGCAACAACGCCAGCACCGACTCGACCGCCCATGCCACGGCAATCCAGGCGCCGTTAACCTGCACGGGAATCATGGCGGCGACAAAAATCGCCACTCGAAGCGCCATGAGCGGAATGGCGGCCTCTTCTCCCGCTTCAAGACGGTCGCGACGCAGGTGCAGGAGGTATGCGCCCAAGGCAGGAAGGACAATCGCCGCTGCGTAGCTGATTGTGTACTCGTTGAGGAAGGGAGTCAGGTCCTCGGCGAGAGCGCCCGGCGTGTCCGCTGCCAGCAGCCACCCGCCGGAAACGGCGAACATCACGTACCCGGCCCAGCGAAGCTCGCGCATTCGCAGCGGGAAGGACAGCCACAGCAACACCAGTCCCTCGGCGCCCCATGCCACGCTAATCCACGGCCCGCCCAACTGTACCGGCACTGCCAGGACGGCGAACACCACGGCAAGGCCCACCGAGAACAGGGTCAGATTGAGCTGTTTCGGCCCCCTCATCCGGCAGGCGGCGGCCAGCAGAACGTAGAACACCGCCACCAGCGCAGTGAAACCTCCCATCCAGGCCCGGTAAGGGTCGTTCATCAGCAAATAGCTGATGCCGTAATATCCGGCGGCATTCAGAGTTACCAGCGCCAGGTCGGCTATGCCCGCCGCCTGCTGCCGCACGATGTGGAAGACAATTGTGGCACCGGCGAAGACAAGGAATATGGCGGTAATTCCTATTTGCGCCAACGGAACCGAAGGGTCCAGTTCCAGCCGCCAGAAGGCGAAGAGAATCAGCGACCCGGCCCAGGCCAGCAGCGTGAACCAGCGCCAGTTGCGGAGACCGGCCAACGCCAGCACTCCCACGTCCAGCACCAGCACATAGGCGAGCAGCAGCCGCTGGTCCGGGAGCTGCTCCCGCAACAGCAGGGGCGTGGCGAAGCCGCCGAAGATGGATAGCACCGCAACGGCCATCGCATCATGGCGCAGGGAGAGCAGCGCCCCAGCCAGGGTGATGATGGCGAAGGACACGAAAGCTGCCTCGGTGGAAATCAGTCCGTAAAGCGCGAAAGCGCCGTATACGGAAAGATAGAGGATGGCGATTCCACCGCCGGTTATGGTCTGCGCCCAGACGCCATATCGCCGCCGGAAGTATTCCCCTGCGCCGATGAATGCCAGTCCCCCGGCCGCTCCGAGGATCACTCGCTCAGCCTCGCCCAGCCAGCCCCGGTCAATGGCCAAGCTGATGAAGAAGGCGACGCCGAAAATTATCGCCACGATTCCGATGCGAGCCAGCCAGTTGCCGCCCAGCAGCCACTCCCAGTTCCAGTCAGCGAATAGTGCGGCAGGCGGTGAAGGCGGCTCGCCCTCTTGACCACCCGCCGCAGGAATAGAAGTGGCGGGAGATCGCCTGATTCGCGCCCGTCCTGAAGTTGCTTCTCCCACACTGCCAGGGTTTGCAGCGGGTGCAGGATGGGCCGGGGTTGCAGCTTGAGCCGGGGGAGCCTGGGGTTGTTGCGGAGGCGCGGGGGAGTATGCGCTGCCTCTCTCCAGGGCCGACAGCCTTAGCGACAGCCGGGCCAACTCTGCGGTCATGGAGTTGACCGCCGCCCGGAGTTGGCGCAGTTCCTCTTCCGATGAGTCCTGACCGCTGGGCGCCGGGCCATACGGCTCGGATTGAGGGGCCTGCGGCGAGCCGCACCAGGGACAGAAACGGCTTCGGTCAGCTATCTCGCGGCCACAACTGTTACAGACCATCTTGCCCGTCCCTTACTCCCGCAGTCCCAGTATGCCCGCAGCCCGGTATAGATGTGGATTCCAGGTCAGGGTTTTTTAATTCTCCCTCTCCCTTGAGGGAGAGGGTTGGGGTGAGGGTGAAATCCTGGCATCAGCGCTTTGCCCACATCGGAGAGCCGCGAAAATTCGGGCAACAGAAAAGGGTAGACAAAACACCGGAGTGCTTTGCTATAATATAAGAGACTAGACTGGATAATCTTGGATTTCCGGCGGCGTTTCGAGCGGAAGTGGCTCAGTGGTAGAGCACCTCCTTGCCAAGGAGGGGGTCGCGAGTTCAAATCTCGTCTTCCGCTCCACTCTTTGTCCTCCTTCATTCCCTAACTTCGTTCATTGCCGCCTCTCATCTGCGCTCTGCCGCCACGTCAGGTTTTCCTTGACGTCACCGGCGAGCCGCTAACGGCGCAACAGGCGGTCGCCGCAGCGGGTGCAATATGCGGCGTCGGGATGGCCAGCGTTGCCGCAGTAGCTGCATATGAGCGCTGGCGGATTCGTTGCGGGCACCGACCAGCGGCAAAACTGGCAGAAACGGCTGGTTACGAAAATGCGCCGTCCACAGCCCGGACACTCCACCTGCGGGTAGTTGCGCCGGAAGCGGAAGGGCGAAGCCCGTTGCGCCCAGCGCAGCCGGTTCAGAATCCACCACAGGCCCAACCCCATCAGCAGCAGGGCCAGCACGGCTCCCCCAACAGACAGGGCCAATACAAGAATGTTGAATACCCCGTGAACCACGGCAGCCACGGTCAAGCCGAACAATAGCCAAACGCGGCGACCGGCTCGGCCTTTCTGCGTCTGTATTCCCAGCGCGTAACCCCAGAAGCTTCCGAATATCACATGGGCCAAAGTGCTGATTGGAGCCCGGACAATCATGACCTCGGGACCAAATGCCAAGATATAGACGAGGTTTTCCAGTGAGGCGAAACCCAGGCTGGCAGCCGCTGCATATACGAGACCGTCGCGAGGTTCGTCGAAGTAAAGGGAGCGGAAAGGCCCCAGCCACACCGCCAGAAACTTGCTCAACTCCTCCACTGGCCCCACCACGAACAGCATCGCAACGGCAGCCGTTGCGAGGTCCGCTCCCACCTCGACATCAGAGTCGTTGAGGAAGGCGAATTCCAGGATTGCGGCTGGCATAGTGGAGGCCATGCCGAGGAAGAAGCCGAAGACAAGAAGTCTCCGGGGTTTGGGGCGATAGGAACGGCCCCGGACGAAGAACCACAGCCAGAACAGACCCGGAGCAAAGGCAAGTATTGCGTATCCCAGCATTCCGAATGTTCGCCTTTGCCTGCTACTTTTTGACTACCACGGTATCGCAAATCATGTCATGCAGCGCTCGTTTATCTTGCCGGAACGCCACAATGAGGACCCCGATAAACAAAATCAGGAAAGACAGGATGGAAGCTAAGTATCTGCAAAAGGCCCTGAGGGGGCTGATCTTGGAGCCGTCCCTACGCAGAACGTACAGGCCCAGCAGTCGCTTGCCGATGGTGGTGGAAAACAGCGAAACTCCTAGAGTGTGATAGGCAATTCCCAAGAAAAACGATATATGGTTGAAGGTCCACACGAACTCGGAGCCATCCCAATACTCGGCAAAAGACATTCCAGGAAAGACGGCTACAATGGCTAATTCGGTAGCTATCAACGCCATTAAATCAATGAGCCATGCCAGCAGCCGGATCCAGAACCCCGCCGGCACACCCGGGTATGCGCGATATGCGGGTTGCGCGGCCTGCTGCCAGTGGCTTTCGTCGAAGGGAAGGCCGCAGGAGTAGCAGAAATCTACTCCTGCGGTGTTGAACGCCCGGCAACGGGGGCAGGATAGGGAGGCCAGCCGCGGGGGCGTGGGCGCCGTTGCGCCGACCAAGCCCACCCCGCAGACCCGGCAGAACCGACTGCCGTCCGGGTTGCCCACGCCGCAGCTTGGGCAGCCAGCAGAAAGCCGACTGCCGCAACTAACGCAAAAATTAGCATCGGCGACCGCTGCCTCGCCACAATCGGGGCAGTTCATCCCATCCTTCATCGCCATCGCAAGGCCCTGAACAGGACCTACTTCGCCGTTATTCCGCCGTCGATTACCAGCTCTATGCCCGTGATCCAGGCTGATTCGTCCGACGCCAGGTACAGCGCGCCGTAGACGATGTCCCGCGAATGGCCGAGCCTCCCCAGCGGCACTTCCTCTGTGCGGGCGGCCAGAACGTCCGGGTTGTCGCTGATTCCGGCCAGCATCGGGGTGTCCACCGGCCCGGGGTGGATGGAGTTGCAGCGTATGCGCTCCGAAGCGTGCTGGATGGCGGTGGTCTTGGTGAAGGTGCGCACGGCTCCCTTGGACGCGCTGTAGGCGCTGCCGGTCAAGGCCCGCCCTAGGATGCCGGCGATGGAGGACACGTTGATGATAGACCCGCCACCAGCGCGGCGCATGGCGGGCAGTACCTTCCTGGTGCCCAGGAACACGCCCTTGGCGTTGACCTGCATGATGCGTTCCCACAGCTCCTCGCTGGTCTCTTCTATCTTTTCGTCGTTGGCAATGCCAGCGTTGTTGACCAGCACATCCAGCTTGCCGAATCGCGCCTCAGCCGTGTCTACGGCGGCGGTCCAGTCGTCGTCGCTGGTCACGTCCAGATGAACGTAGACCGCCTCGCCGCCCGCCTCCGTAATGCGGCGCTCCACCGACCGGCCCTCGTCGTCCAGCACGTCGCCAAAGACTACGCTGGCGCCCTCAGCCGCGAAGAGTTCCGCCTCCAGCGCGCCCTGTCCCCGCGCGCCGCCTGAAATCAAGGCCACCTTGCCGTCCAGCCTACCCATGTTGTACCTCCGTCTTGTGAAAGTTTAATCGCGTCTATTCTACCAGTGTCCCGGCGGATGGCCGTTAATGCGGGCAAAAGTAAGGACGCCCTCCCCCGGAAGGAGAGGGATTTTGCGGAAAGCTGTCTGTACTGGATTGGGGGGCGGGTGTATGATTTGGAGTGGCAAACAACAGACAGTAAGGGGGCCAGCTTATGCCGCAGCGCACGTTGTGGATGCACGGCGCAAATATGCAAGTTGAATATCCCAACCGCATCACTTCGGTGCGGCCCACCGGGCCGTTCGTCCGTATCGAGGGCGCGCGAGGCCAGAACACATGGCTGCATTTCCCTGTGCCCACCCCGGCAGTGATTGACGGGGCGCGAATGCGCATAGACGGCGCGCTGGTCAGCTTCCGCACCCGGGACAATGCCTCGGTCTGCGAGATAATCGTATACGACGGCGACCAGCGCATCGCCGAGCACATGGACCAGGACCTGCGCGGCGAAAACCCTGAATACCGGGTGGACGTACCCGGCAGCCCGGAAATCAACCGGGGCATCAATATCGTCCTCGGCGTAACCTTCGACAGCACCGCTCCCGACGCCCGCTCCATGCAAATCGAGGTCATCGGCGTTGGGCTGGAATACACCGGGTAAAGGGTGCGCCACCGCCCCTTCTCCGGAGGGAGAGGGAATTCAGGAGAGCTTGAATGACCTTGCACAAGAATTACACCGATGGAGAGCAGGATGCAAATTCTTGAGCGAATGATAGGCGCGGCCACCTTCAACCGTGACACCTTTGAAGACGTGGAGCATGACCGGGACGCAACCTGGCAGGCAGCGCTGGTCGTCGTGATGGTGTCCGTTTCCGGCGCCATCGGCGGAGCGTTGTCGGGCGACACCGACGTGGTAACCGGCCTGGTTCTGGGCATAGTAGGCGGGATTGTGTGGTGGGCCCTATGGGCTATGGGATGCTATCTGGTGGGAACCAGGCTGCTGGCGACTCCCGAGACCCAGGCCGACTGGGGAGAACTGGCCAGAGGCATTGGGTTCGCCCAAACCCCGGGACTGTTGAGCATCCTGGTGTTCATACCTTACGTTGGCGCGATAATCGGATTTGTCGTATTCGTGTGGCGGTTCGCCGCCATGCTCATGGCGGTGCAGGCGAGCCTGGACTACAACTCGATGTGGCGGGCCTTCTTCGTGGTTTTGATTGCTTTCCTGCCCGTGCTGATTGTCACAGCTATCATCTTCTACATACTGAGCCTGTTCGGCCTTGAAGACACAGAGCAAGTGGCCCTGTTATTGCCCGGGATACTCAACATCGTGGGCGTGTGACCGGCGAATGCGGGCAGACCATCCTTCAGCAGTGGCCGCCGGAGCGTTGCCTTCAGCAGCATCGTGGCAGGCCTCCGCTCCATGCAGATAAGAGTTGTCGGCGCGGGCTTGGAATACTCCGGGTAAGGGCATCCCTTACCCTAACCCTCTCCCATGGGTAGAGGGGATTTTCGATGAGGAGAGCTTGAATGACCACGCACAAGAACTACATCGGCGGACAGTGGGTGGAGTCGGTATCGGGCCGCACGTATCCGGTCTATAACCCGGCCCACAAGACGCAGGTCGTTGGCGAATTCCAGACCTCCAACGCGGAGGACGCTGGCAGAGCCGTTACCGCAGCGCGGGAGGCGTTGCCGGAATGGGCCAATATGCCTGCTCCCGGACGCGCCGCCGTGTTGTTCCGCGCCTTGGAAATCATGGGGCGGCGCGCCGACGAAATCGCTACGGCCATCACCACCGAGGAAGGCAAGCCCATAGCCGACGCGCGAGGCGAAGTGCGGCGGGCCATGAACATCGTTGAGTATGCCGCTGGCGAGGGCCGCCGGATGTTTGGCTACACCACTCCATCGGAACTGCCCAACACGGTAGCCTACACCATGAAGCGCCCGTTGGGGGTGGTTGGAATCATCACGCCGTGGAACTTCCCGGTGGCCATACCGGTCTGGAAGATGGCCCCGGCCCTCATCTGCGGCAATGCGCTGGTCTTCAAGCCCGCTTCCTCCACCCCCTTATGCGCGGTCAAGCTGGCCGAAGTGTTCGAGGAAGCAGGTCTGCCGCCGGGGGTGTTGAACCTGGTGACCGGCCCGGGCGGACAGGTGGGCAACGCGCTGGTGGAAGACACCCGCGTCAACGGCATATCCTTCACCGGCTCCACCGAAATCGGCACCGACCTCTACGCCAACAGCGCTCGCCGTCTCAAGAAGGTGCAAGCGGAGATGGGCGGCAAGAACGCCGTGATCGTGTTGCAGGATGCCGATATGGACAAGGCCCTTGGGGGCATCGTGCAGGGGGCATTCGGTTCCACCGGCCAGCGCTGCACCGCCACCAGCAGGGTGATTGTAGAGGAGTCGGTCTACGACGAGTTTGTTGACAGTCTACTGGAGCGCACTGCCGGGCTGAAAATCGGCGACGGGATTGATCCCGAAATGGACGTGTCGCCCCTGTGTGGCCCAGGGCAGTACGAGAAGGTACTGGAGTACATCGGCGTTGGCACCGAAGAGGGGGCGCGGCTGGCCTATGGCGGACGCGGCCTGACCGACGGCGATTTTGGCGAGGGCTACTACGTGGAGCCAACGGTGTTCACCGACGTTTCGCCGGATATGCGAATCGCCAAGGAGGAGATATTCGGCCCGGTGCTAACCGTCTTCAAGGCCAAGGACCTGGAAGAAGCCATCCAGATTTCCAACAGCGTGGAGTTCGGTCTGTCGTCCTCGGTCTACACCCGGGACATTTCCCGCGCCTTCGAGTACATCAACACTGTCGAGACCGGCATGGTTCACGTTAATGCGCCTACGCTGGGCGGCGAGGTCCATCTGCCCTTCGGGGGCCTTAAGTCGTCGGGCGTGGGCCAGCGGGAGCAGGGCACCGAAGCCTTCGACTTCTTCACCGAGACCATAACGGTCTACATAGACCACGGCGAGGCGGCCAGGCAGCAAGCCCGGTTTATCTGATTGGCGTAGGAATGAAATCGCCGGGGAGCAAGCGGCGCACGTCGGCAATCATGGTCGGCACGTATTCCTGCACCGTCAGCCACAGGATGCCGCGGTCTATATTGTCATATCGGTGGGCCAGATGGTTCCGCATTCCAATAATTCGCCGCCAGGGTATTTCCGGCGTTCTGCTTTGAGTGTCGTCCGAGACGCGATTGGCGGCTTCTCCTATGACTTCAATGGCCCTGGACAAGGCGAGGAAATACTGCAAATCCGAGTCAAGGTCGCGCCGGGTACGGCCCTCGGCAATGGACAAGGCCCACCCGGCCACTTCCAGCATATGACCCAGGGAGGGCAGGTCTTCTGACGGGATTGTCACGTTGTCTTTGGAGCCTGGTAAACAGGTTTAGCCATAGCACGAGCGTCGTCCAGGAGCTTGGAGCGAAAATGCGGGCCGATTCCGTCGTATGTATTTATGTAGGCGTACTTCTTGCCCAATATCTCCGCCAGTTCTTCTTCCATGCCGATGAGGCCGGGGCCACCGGACATGTCGAAGTAGCCGGGGGTGTGCCCTTCCTCAAAATCCACCAGGAAATCGAGAACGTGGCCTTTGTCCTCGGCTTTGTGGAAGGGGTAAGTGTAGCTCATCATGCGGATGATGTGATGTTTTAGGCAGAATTCCGCTATGACGTCAATCTCATTTTCCATCAAGTAACCTCTTCTGGCAACGAAGGCTAAGGGTAGCAATCGTCCATTTCAGTATAATATACCTTGGAGTTACGCCTTGCTCACAGCGGCTGCCGGTGCTCGAATCCCCGGTTAGTGTCGTGCCAGTACTCTATTCGCTCTTCACCGCTGATCCAGCAGAGGTATACTTCCCGGCCGTCTCGCAGGTGGGGGAAATCAACAAGGCCGCGAGGGATGTCGCGTATGATGATTCCTTCGCCGATTATCTCGTCTACGATTTCGTTGAGTTCCTTGTCCATGGTGTCAAGCTCGGATTGCATGGAGTTAAGCTCGTTATAGCGGTCGAACGTGCCGTTGAGGCGTTGCAGTTCGCGCTGTATTCCGGTCAGCCGCTCCCGCGTATCATCCAGCCGCTCCCTGGAGGACATCAACCGTTGAAAAGTTCGCTCAAGCCAGGGGATCAGATAGTTGGCTTCTTCCAGGGTAAACAGGCGTCGCCGCATACGACCTCTTCTTGGTAACTGAATTCTTGGTAACTGAATTTCACTGGCGCACTCTTCGCGCCGCTCGCTGGACTATCGCCCGGTGGGGCGGCAAGATTCGAGGCGATTGGCTGACCCCGCCGGGAATCCCGCTTACGGCTCAAATGGCGTACAATAGCCCAGGCCGGTCGCGGCCGCATCCTTCAGGCGGCGAGGACAAGATATGCCTATAATAGACCACAGACAAACTCCCGAGGTGCCATGGCGGCCCGGCTATCGCAAGTGGGACATCACCACCCATGAGCATGGTGTTTCTACGTCTCTGAGCCTCAACACCGCCGAGCCGGGAACGGGCGCGCCGCTGCACACTCATGCCATAGACGAACTCATCGTCATTTTATCCGGCGCGCTGGAAGTTCGCATCAACGGCGAAACGCACCGGGTGGAAAAAGACCACACCCTGGTCATCCCTCCGGGCGCGGAGCACGGCTTCAGGGTAGTCGGAGAGGAAAAAGCCGAATTGTTGGTGGTATTCCCGGACATGGACCCTTACGCCGAACACAATACCACCTACCTCGAAGGCAGCCGTCCGGCGGCTTACGACGAAAGCAAGGAACCGGCCCCGTCCGGCGACTAGGTAACTACCTTGAGCGACTCACTAACCAAGACAGACAGCCCACTCCGGGAAGGCGCTGACGCCGGCCCAAACCTTTTCCGTCCCGGCGAACTGGCCCTGCTGCTGGATCGCAAGTCGCGGCGCTACATGGTCACGCTGAAGGAAGAAGATACGTTCCACAGCCATTTGGGGCGGCTGCAGCACGACCAGCTCATCGGGAGCAGCGTCGGCGGCTGGTATCGCACCGACCGCGGGCACACGTTGCTGGCAGTGCGCCCCACACTGGGAGACTATGTGCGTCAGATGCCCCGCGGCCCGCAGATCATATACCAGAAGGACTTGGGCAATATCGTCAGCTTCGCCGACATCTTTCCCGGCGCCACCGTCATCGAGGGCGGGCTGGGTTCCGGGGCGCTCACCGCCGCGCTGCTTCGAGCCGTTGGCAGAGAGGGCAGAGTGATCACCTACGAGATTGACGAATCGGTGCTGCCCAAGGCAATGCGGAACATCAACCGGGTCACGCCCGACGCTTCCAACCTGGAAGTCAAGATTGGCAGCATTTACGAAGGAATCGAGGAACGCAACGTTGACCGCGTGGTTCTGGATGTTCCCGAACCCTGGCAGGCCGTGGAAACCATCGCCGACGCCCTGGTGATGGGCGGAGTGATGCTCAGCTTCTTGCCCACCATCCTGCAGGTGCACCGGCTGGGCGGCGCTTTGGAGCAGGACGGGCGCTACCAGCTCGTGGAGTCAATGGAGACGCTGCTGCGCACCTGGCACGTCACCGAGCGCAGCGTGCGCCCGGATCATCGCATGGTGGCCCACAGCGGTTTCCTCACCACCGCCGTCCGCTGCGAGCCGCGCCCAAGCGGACGCCCGTCCGAGAGCGCTAGGCAGGACGGCGAAACAACTGACAACAGCCCGGAGGAACAGCCAGATGGAGATGATAAATAGGGACAGCACCCTGGAATTTCTGAGCCGTCACGTTCAGACCGATGTGCTGATGAAGCACCTGCTGACGGTGGAAGCGTCCATGCGCGGCTACGCCCGCAAGTTTGGCGAAGATGAAGACCGCTGGGGCATCGCCGGTCTGCTCCACGACTTCGATTGGGAGATATGCCCTACTCCGGAGAGCCATCCCACCTACGGCGCACAGATTCTCCGCGACGCCGGCTACCCCGAAGACATGATTCGCGCCGTTCTGACCCACGGCGAGCATACTGGCATCCCCCGCGAGTCGCTGATGGAGCATACCCTTTTCGCCGTGGATGAACTCTCGGGCTTCGTCCGGGCCGTGGCCCTGGTGCGCCCCAGCAAGAGCCTGGACGAAGTCACCCCCCGCTCAGTGCGCCGCAAGATGAAAGACAAGGCCTTTGCCAAGGATGTCAACCGCGACGACATTCTAAAGGGCGCCGGTGAACTGGGCGTTGACCTGGACGACCACATCACCTTCGTGGTGGAAAGCATGAAGCCGGTTTCCGCGAGGATAGGGCTGACCGAACCAACCTAGGGTGTGTTTACAAACCGCAAATAGGGCGGAATTAACCTGCAAAATCCTCTCTCCCTTGAGGGAGAGGGTGAGGGTGAAATCCTGGCATCAAACAACCGCACCGATACCCAAATATCTTTGCCGGTAGAGTTTGTAAACACGCTCTAGAAGCATTGGCGGTCGAAGAAAGCCCTCGACTGTTTTGGGGCGATGATTAGGAGGCGAAACCGGCGATGCGTTTTACCGGATGGCTGGCTTTCTTGGGTCTGGCATTAACCGTTTGCTTGCTACTGGGCTGCGCCAGGGAAGTGGTAAAGGAAGTGGTGGTTACTGCCGTCCCCGGGCCCACGGCCACCCTCGCCCAACCCGAGGCCATCGAAACCCCGGCGGCGACGGAGACTGCCTCGTCTGAAGCGGAGACAGAGAATGTCTACCGGATCGGTATCGCCGAGGACTTGACCACCACCAACCACTGGGCCTACTTGGGGCCGGATGGCTCCGTCTGGAACGGCTATGTGCTGGGCGGCAGCAAGCCAGTGCTTTATGGATATTCGGCCCAGAGGTTTGACTGGATACCGTCGCTGGCGGCTGACTTCCCCACTCCATTGAAGGAAGAGGTGGTGGACGGCCAGACATTCTGGACCACCGAGCTGGAGTTGGTCGAGGGCGTGAAGTGGAGCGACGGCAGTGAAGTCACCGCCGAGGATTTCGTGTTCACCGCGCAAACGGTGGTCGAGTTGCAACTCTCCGGAAACTGGCCTTCGATCGTGGACCCGGAATACTTCGACCACGCCGAAGCCAACGGCTCTTATGGTCTTAAGGTCTACTTCAAGCAGAAGCCAGGTTTGGCGCGCTGGCAATTTGGTCTGGCCTTCATGCCCATCTTCTCCAAGTCCTACTGGGAGCCGGTGGTTGCGGAGGCCAGGCAGTCGGGTGACGCCACCGAGCAGCAGAAGGCGCTTTACGCCCATGTCCCCAATGGCGAGCCAAGCGCCGGCGGGTTCATCTTCGACCAGTGGGAGAGGGGCGCCTTCGCGGAGAAGGCCAGGAACCACGGCTACTCCTTCAGCGGCACCGAGGTAACTCAATACGCAAATGGAGCCTACGCGGCGCGCACTGCCGGGTTCCGCGACTTCAACGCCTACGGCGAACCCAGCGGCGAAACGGTCCTCGAATACACGGAAGGCCCCTACTCGGAGAGCACAATCTACTCCATCTACGGCAGCCAGGACGCCGCAGTGCTGGCGCTCAAGAAGGGCGACATTGATTTTATGCTGAACCCCCTGGGGTTATCGAAGGGCCTGCAGGACCAACTGTCCGGGGAAGATGGGCTTACGACCATCGAAAATGCCTCAGACGGTCTCCGCTACCTGGGGTTCAACTTCCGCAAGGCGCCCATGGACAACCAGGCCTTCCGTCAGGCGGTGGCAACGCTGATTGACAAGGAATTCCTGGTGGACACGGTGTTGCAGGGTGTCGCCCTCCCGATATACACAATGGTGCCGGAGGGCAACGGGGCATGGTATAACCCGGACGTGCCTCTCTTCGGGAAAGGCATGACCCGCCAGGAACGCATCGCCAGGGCCGTGGAGCTGTTGAAGGAAGCGGGGTTCACCTGGGAGACAGAGCCTCAGGTCAGCGAGGACGGCAACTTCGTGGAGCAACAGGGCGAAGGGCTGAGGATGCCCAACGGCGAGCCGGTGCCGGACATGGAGGTGATGGCTCCCAGCCCCGGATACGACCCGCTGCGCTCCACCTTCGCCATCTGGATCGAGCGGTGGCTGAGCGAGGTAGGAATTCCCCTGCGGGCCAATCTGACCGGGTTCAACGTCATTGTGGACAAGGTGTTCAACCAGCAGGACTTCGATATGTGGATTCTGGGTTGGGGCCTCAGCTCATTCCCGGACTACCTGGAGGCTTTCTTCCACAGCCGTCATTCGGACTTGGAAGGGCACAATCCGGGCGGTTACAACAACCCGGAGTTCGACCGGCTGGCCGACGAGTTGCTGGCGGAGACCGACCTGGAGGCGGCAAGGCAGCAGGTGTTCGAGATGCAGGCGTTTCTCGCCGAAGACCTGCCCTACGTGGTGCTGTTCGACACTCCCATCGTGGAGACTTACAGGAGCGAGAGAATCGAGTTCCCATACACCGAGTCCTGGGGCGGCCTCCAGAGTTCCGCCGGTCTGCCCGGCCTGGTGAACTTCAAGTAGTCCTGTCAGCTTGACTGCGCCGACCTGTCAGACAAGCCCGGACACCGGGCGGGAGAGTGGGCATCCGGTCATTATACTGAGGAGCCAAACCTGATGGCGAGCTATCTCGTCAGGCGAGTCGGGCAGATGGCCCTGACTCTTTTCCTCATCATCACGCTGACCTTCTTTTTGGTGCAGGCTCAGCCAGGCGACTACGCTTCCTTCTACGTTCTCAATCCCGACCTGCCGCCCGACGTGAAGGAACGGATGCGGGAGGCTTTCGGCCTGGACAAGCCGGTATGGCAGCAGTACTTCATTCATCTCAAGAACACCTTTACAGGAAACTTCGGCGTGTCATTCGGGCATTTCCCACGACCAGTGATGGACGTCCTGGCGGAGCGGCTGCCCCGCACCATAGTCCTGTTCCTGACTGCCACTGCGATCTCCTTCTACATAGGCTTCTTCTTGGGGAAAGCGATTGCCTGGCGGCGGGGCGGGCTGTTCGAGTACGCTGCCACCATCTCGGGGGCGACGCTTTTCACTGCCTTCACGCCCGCCTTCGCCTTGATGATGATCTGGGTGTTCGCCTTCCGGTTGGGCTGGTTTCCCGTGGGCAAGTTCCTGGACCCTCTGGTCTGGCGCGGGACAGATGTCACCGCCAACTACGTCTTCGGCAATATGCTGCTCAGCGCCGCGGCCTTCATCGTCTTCGCGTTGCTGGTTATGCTGCTGCTCAAGAGGTTCGGGCGGCGGGCGCCGTCGCTTGCGGCCCTGCCGGTGCTGCTGGGGGGAGTGGCGGTTATGGCCCTGGTTTGGGCCTTTTCCGGCATCGGAGGGCTGGCGCTGGATATACTGAAACACTTGGTGCTGCCCGTGGCGACCTTGACACTCATATCCTTCGCCGGGACCATGCTGCTGACCCGCAACAGTATGCTGGAGACCATCCGCGAGGACTACGTGATGGCGGCCAGGGCCAAGGGCCTGCCCGAGGAGCAGGTGCGCGACCGCCACGCCGCCCGCAACGCCCTGCTGCCAGTGGTGACCAGCCTGGTCTACAGCCTGATATTCGCCATTGACGGCAGCGTGATTATCGAGAGCGTTTTCTCCTGGCCCGGCACCGGCTTGACCTTGCTTCAGGCAGTGCGAAGCGAAGACCTGCCGCTGGTCATGGGCGCAATGCTGTTTATCGGACTCCTGTCTCTGCTGGCTCATGTTATCGTTGATGTGCTCTACGTCTACCTGGACCCCAGGATTCGCTACCAATGAACACGCCCGAACCGGCCGGACCATTTTCCGCCGCGGAGCTTGAGGCCGAAATCAGCCGCGGCAGGCTGAGATTCGCGCTGACACGGCTCCGGATGGCGTGGCGGTCGTTCAGGAATGGCTGGGGCATCTTCATGGAGAGCAGGGTGGGTATGATGTCCCTGTTCACCATCATCCTCTTCGCGTTGATGGCGACGGCTCATCCCATACTGATGGCGACTGTCTGGGATTCCGCCACCTACGACCCGGTAACCGGGTACGCCCTCGACCAGGCAGAGCAGCCCGCGCCGCCCAGTTGGAAGCATCCACTGGGCACCGACCCGTTGGGGCGCGACGTACTGAGCCAACTGCTGTACAGCACCCGCTCCGAGTTTGTGCTGGGAATAACCGCCGCGCTGGTAACCGTGGGCATCGCGACAATTGTGGGGGCGGTGGCCGCATATTACGGCGGGCTGATAGATGCCTTCTTCATGCGGCTGGCGGACCTGATTATCGCTTTGCCAGCCATATCCCTGCTGATAGTGCTGAGCGCCCTCTTCCACCTTAACCTGTTCTACCTGGCGCTGATAATCGGCGTACTGGGCGGCTTCGGGGGAACGGCCATCATCCTGAAGTCGCAGGCGTTGAGCATCAAGGTCAAACCCTTCATCGAGGCGGCGCGAGTGGCTGGCGGCGGCCACTCCCATATCATATTCGCGCATCTCGTGCCTCACCTTCTGCCTTTGTCTCTGTTGTACATGATGTTCACGGTTACCAGCGCTATCTTCGCCGAGGCTGTGCTGTCGTTCCTCGGACTGCTGGACCTGAGGATGAGCTGGGGAATCATGATTCACACCGCAAACACCGGCGGCTACCTGCTGGGCGGCACCCGCTACTGGTGGCTGATAGTGCCTGCCGGGGCTTCCATCACCTTCCTGTGCAGCGCGTTTTACCTGGCGGGGCGGGCCCTGGACGAGGTCGTGAACCCCCGGTTGAGGCAGCGCTATGACTGACCGGCGCCGGGCCTTGCTGGAGGTGGACGGCCTGAGCCTGAGCTACCTGACCAGACACGGGGAGATAGAGGCAGTTCGTGAAGTCAGCTTCCAACTGGAACGGGGCCGCGCGCTGGGGCTGGTGGGCGAGTCCGGCTGCGGCAAGACTTCCGTCGCCAAATCCCTGATGCGCCTGCTGCCCGACAACGCCCGGCTGTCGGCGGGCCGGGTGCTGCTGGACGGGGAGGACATCCTGCTGATGACCGAGGAGGAGATGCGACTACAGCGATGGCGACGCATCTCCATAGTCTTCCAGGCGGCAATGAATGTCCTTGACCCGGTGTACCGGGTGGGCCAGCAGATTATCGAGGCCATCGAGGCTCACGGGGTCGAGTCCACTGACTCGGGGGCCAGGGAGCGGGTGACCCGCCTGTTCCGAATGGTTGGCCTCGACCCGCAGTTGATGGAGCGTTACCCCCACGAGTTCAGCGGGGGTATGCGCCAGCGGGCGGTCATCGCCATGGCCCTGTCGTGCGACCCTGACCTGATAATCGCCGACGAGCCGACCACCGCGCTGGATGTGATCGTACAGGACCGGATACTCAGGGAGTTGAAATCCATCCAGCAGGAACTGGGGATGAGCATAATCTACATCAGCCATGACATCGCGGTGGTGGCGGAGGTGACGGACATGGTGGGCGTGATGTACGCCGGCCGGCTGGTGGAGATGGGGGAGACCGCCGGGGTGTTCCGCAACCCGGTTCACCCCTACACGGCGGCGCTGATGTCTTCCTTCCCCAGCGTCAGCGGGGAGAGACGTCCGTTGGCCAGCCTTCCCGGCGAGCCGCCGAACCTTTCGGAGCCACCCAAAGGCTGCCCCTTTCACCCGCGCTGCGCCCACGCCAGCGACGTATGCCGGAACAAGTACCCTCCCCAGGTCTACCAGGGCAGTCACTGGGCTGCCTGCTGGCATCCGCTGGACACGACACTCACCCCGGCAGGCTGACGGAATGGAGCGTGAAACAGGCACAATTGAAACCATGAACTCCCAGGACGACAGCCCGGACGCTCCAGGCAGCGAGCCGCTGGTTACTGTGCGGGGCCTGACCAAGTTGTTCCCGGTGGGCGGCAACCTGTTCCGCAAGCCCACCGGCTTCATCCATGCCGTTGACGACGTTACCTTTCAACTGGGACATGGCGAGAGCCTGGGACTGGTGGGCGAGTCGGGCTGCGGCAAGACCACCGTGGGAAAGCTGTTGGTCAAGCTGCTGGAGCCCACGGGCGGCAACCTGTTGTTTCGCTTCGCTGACGCATCGGCAGATGATGATCCCGAAGCCGCAGTGGATGCGTCCACCATCAAGGGACGGCAACTGCGCGCCTTTCGTCGAAGGGCGCAGATGATTTTCCAGGACCCCTACGAGTCCATGAATCCCCGGCGGACCATCTACGACATTATCTCCGAGCCGCTGTCGGTTCAGGGCATTGGCGACGTCCAGCACCGGGTGGGCCGCGTGGCGGAAATCCTGACGCTGGTGGGGTTGACCCCGGCAGGAGCGTTCCTGTTCCGCCACCCTCACGAGCTGTCGGGCGGGCAGCGTCAGCGCGTAGCCATCGCCCGCGCCTTGGTAATCCGCCCGTCCTTCGTGGTGGCCGACGAGCCGACTTCCATGCTGGACGTTTCCAGCAGAACGGGCGTGATGACCCTGATGCAGGACCTGGCCCGAGATCTGGGCGTGGCCTACCTGTATGTCACTCACGATCTGGCGGTAGCCCGATATATGTGCCATCGCATCGCCGTGATGTACCTGGGTAAGGTAGTGGAGTTGGCTGAGACCGAGGAATTGCTCCGCAATCCGCTGCATCCGTACACCAAGGCGCTGTTATCTGCGGTGCCGCTGCCCGACCCCAGTCGCCGCCGTGAACCGCCGGACATCCGGGGCGACTTGGCAACACCTATAAACCCGCCTTCCCGCTGCCGGTTCTATGACCGGTGCCCGGCGGCTACCAAGCGCTGCCTGAACCATCCTCATCCCCCCACTGAGGAAAAGGCCCCAGGGCATCTGGTGGCCTGCTACGAGGTCTGAGCGGCAACTGCGCGCTTCCGGGTATGTACATAAGCGAGGGTCAAGGTACAATTGTGCATCCGATCCGGTTGTCTCATGGACAGTGAAGTATGCGGACAGGAGCCGATTACAGAGAAAGCCTGCGCGATGGGCGAGACGTGTGGGTGATGGGCGAGGGCGCAGTGCCGGACGTCACGACACACCCTTCGACCTCGGCCATGGTGGATGAGTATGTTGCGTGGTACGACCGCCACTTCGATCCGGACTGGCAGGATGCGCTGCTGACCCCGGCCGACGGAAACGGCCACCGGCGCCCTCTGGCTCTCACCCCGCCAAAGACATCCGAGGACCTGCGGCGCTTGGGGAAGGAAATTTCCGCCGTGCATTTCGTGACCGGCGGAAACATGACTCACACCCCGGGCTACGGCGCGTTGATCGCCTTGGGGCTGCTGAATTCCCTGAAGCGGCTGAACAACCCTCCAGAGGAAGTCGAGGCGGCTGAGGCATATCTTGAGTCACTGTGTGAGAGCGGCAGGTTCCTCACCTTCGCTGGAGGAGGGCCTCTAATCGGTACACGGCTCCGCGGAGCTGAGAGCGAGCGCATAGCGATTCGCTTGGTCAGCGAAACCGCCGATGGCATCGTGGTGAGCGGCAAGATTCAGATGCACACCAGTACGCCCTTCGCGGAAGACCTGCTGATTACCACCAGGGACGAGATGCCGCCCGGCAGCGGCAGGCACCTGTGGTTTATCGTGCCAGTGAACGCGCCCGGGCTCCAGGTGGTGTCGCGCCGAGCCGTCGCCAAGCACCCGAACTCGTTCATGTCGCCCCTGAGCAGCCGGTTTGACGAACTGGACTCCATGGTCTGGATGAAGGACGTTTTCATCCCCCGCTCCCGCGTATTTACCGGAGAAGCCCTGAACCGGAACCGCCGCCACTCGCTGGTATGCTGGCTGCTCTGGCATCACAGCTACGGCTGGCTCGCCAAGTCGGAACTGACCCTGGCTCTCGCCCTTGCCTTGGCAGAAGTCATGGGCCTCAAGGAAAACCCTCAGACGATTGAGCAACTGGTCGAGCTGACCGTAAACGTGCAGACCACCCGCACCTGCATGACGGCGGCTGAACTGGACCCGGAAACGACGGCCAGCGGGCACGCTTTGCCCAACCAGCTTCACGTCGCTTCCGCGGGAATCAACACCCTGAAGGTTCGGCAGCGGATGGGCGAAATCCTGCGCAGTCTGCCCGGTTCGTCGCTGGTGAACGCCCCCGCTGACACCGACTTCGCAGACCCGAAGATGGCCGCCGAGCTGGAAGACGCCTTCGGTGGCGGAGGCTATACTGCGCTGCAACGGGCCGCGCTGCTCCAACTCGCCTGGGACCATGTGTCGTCGGGGCTGGACGGGCGAGAGGCGGTCTTCGAGCTACACGCCAGCGGCGGGCTGGAAGCATGGCGCAGACAGTTGGCGGCATGGTTTGGGAGCTACAACGAGCTGGCCAATGGCGTACAGGAGTTTGTCCAGGTGGAACTGCCGCATATAGACCTGAGCAGCTTGCAGGAAGTGCCGCCGACGCCAAGTCGAGTGCCTACACCGAGAAGCTGAGTGCCCGGCGGTAGAGGAAAATTGGAGGAACCCAATGCGCATAGATGTCCATAGCCACCTGGTCTACCTGCCGTATCTGGAATACCTCGCGGGTCGCAGTTCCCTGCCCCAGGGAGTTCTTCGCGGCGGCACCTACTTCGTCAGTTGCGCCGGCGGTTACCTGCACGCTTCCCCGTCGGCTCACGCCGATGTAGACCAGAAACTGCGGGCCATGGAAGACCTGGGCATAGGCATATCGGTGCTCAGCCACGGGATGCCGGGGCCGGAGTTGCTGGGCAGTCCGGAAGCGGACGCCTGGGCATCTCGCATCAACGACCATCTTGCCGGACTGATGCAGGCCCACCCGGGCAAGTTCGAGGCTTGGGCCACGCTGGGCTGGCACAGCATCGAGCACACCATCGCGGAGATAGACCGCTGCGTGAATCAGTTGGGCTTCAAGGGCGTCTATCTGTTCTCCAACATCAACCAGAAGACCGTGGACATCAAGGAGTTCTGGCCGGTCTACAAGCATGTCGAGAGCCTGGGGGTGCCTATCAATATGCACCCCACGGCTCCCATCAACATGAACGGCATAGACCACCGGCCCCTGGTGCCTGGCATGGCATTCATGTTCGATACCGCGCTGGCCACTGTGCGCATGGTGATGAGCGGCCTCTTCCAGGAATACCCTGACCTGAAGCTGATCGTCCCACACACTGGCGGTTTCGTTCCATACATCCGCGGGCGCGTTGGCCGGTTGATAGACGAATGGAGCTCGCCGGAAGACTGGCTCGATTTGGAAGATTCCTCCCAAGCCTACTTCGACAAGTTGTACGTGGACACCGTGTCCCACAGCCCCGCCGCCCTCGAATACTGTTACAGGATGTTCGGGGCGGAACGTCTGCTGTACGGCACCGATCACCCCTTCGGCCCTCCGAACATTGAGATATACAACGAGATGGTGGATGGCCTGGATTGCCCGGAGAGCGACCGCGAGCTGATCAACCACGGCAACGCGCGACGTCTGCTGGGCCTCGAAATCCAGGACGGGCCGCGGCGCTGACCGTCAGGAATCCGGTGGGGACAAACGGCGGCTCGAAGCGCCGCACGCGGAAAGTTCTCATCCTGTGTATCCTGTATATCCATGTTCGATATAGACGCTTGCGCGAGGTCAACCAAAAATGGAATACCGCAAACTTGGCAACCTGGACGTTTCCGTCATTGGACTAGGAACCTTACGAACCTTCGATGTTACTGGCGAGGATGAGATAGCCGTCCGAAGGCAGATCGTGGACAACTGCCTCGACAGCGACGTAAACCTGATAGACACCGCCGCCTGGTACGGCAACGCTGAACAAGTCCTGGGCGAGATCGCCTGGGACATTCGGGACGAGTTCTACCTCGCCACCAAGGTTCGCACCGAGGGCAAGGAGGCCGGCGAGGCCCAGATTGCCCGCTCCTTCGAGCTGCTGAAGACCGACTACGTTGACCTCTTCCAGGTCCACAACATGATTGACTGGCAGGTTCACCTACCCACCCTGGAGCGGCTCAAGGGCGAGGAAAGAATCGGCATGGTGGGCGTGTCCGCCATGGTGCCCGACGCCTATCCTACCATCATGGGCCTGATGCGCGAGGGCAGGGTGGACGCCGTGCAGATTCCCTACAACGTGATGAACCGGGCCGTCGAGGATGAAATGCTGCCCTTGGCCGAGGAACTGGGCACCGGCATACTGGTGATGGAGCCGTTGCAGAAAGGCCGTTGGGTCCTTGAACTGAAGCAACAGCCCGACCTGATGCCGTTGCGGGACTATGGCATCAACACCTGGGCCCAGGCCCTGCTGGCTTGGGTCATTTCCGACCCCCGGGTGAGTTCGGCCATACCCACTACTTCCCGGCCTGAGCGCATCCACGAAAACGCCCAAGCCGCCGGAGCAGCCGGGCTGCCGCAGGAATTGCGGGAATACATCCGTTCCGAGGCGGAGCGGTGCTTGTAGGGGGCAACCGGCAGGCTTCGGACTAATGCCTAACGTCAGGGCTTGGTTTCCGCGAACCTCGGCATCACTTCCTTGGCGAACAGCTCCATCCTGTCGGTGGGGATGGGATCGGGGAAAAGCAGGAAGAAGTAGGTAATCCCGTTGTCGGCATAGCGCCTGATTTGCTCGGCGCACTGCTCAGGGGTGCCGGCAATGGCGCGAGACAGAGACGCCCGGTAGTCGGACGCGCTCATGTTGGCTTCTGCGGCCCCTTGGGAAACCAGCGTGTCGAACTCCGCTTCGCTCTCGGCAATCACTACCCTGGTGTTGTGGCTTACCTCAATCTCTGAAATGTCCCGCCCCACATTCCGGCAGTGCTCGGCTAGAGCATCCAGACTCGCTTGGTGCTCTTGCAGGTCCATCTCGAAGCCCACGTTGCAGATGTCGGCATACCTGGCCACCGCCCGGAACAGGCGCCTCTCTCCGTGGCCTCCTATCAGAAAAGGAGGATGCGGCTCCTGCACGGGTCCGGGGACGTTCTTCGCGCCAGCCAGGCTGTAGTACTGTCCCTCGAAGGTGACCTCTTCCTGTGTCCACAAGCTCTTCATCAGATCAATGGCTTCCTCCAGCATACTCACCCGCACGGACGTGGAGGGGAAATCCAGGCCGGAAGCCAAATGGTCTCCTCTGCCGCCGCCGGCCCCGATTCCAACCTCCAGCCTGCCGTTGCTGATGACGTCCAAAGTGGAGGCCATCTTGGCAAAGACGGCGGGGTGTCGGTAAGTGTTCGCCAGCACCAAGGGCGTAAGCCTGATCCGGCTCGTCTGGGCAGCCAGGACCGAGAGTGTGGTCCAGCACTCCAGGGTAGGCACGTTCAGCAGGTCATAGAGAGTGGCTGAATAGTATCCCAGCCTGTCTGCGTCCATCCAGATTCGTTTGAGGGACTCGTAGCTGTACCCGCCTTGGTGTATGCGGACGCTGAACTTGACCTGTTTATTCATAGTCCCACCCAAAATCCAATATGGCGACAGACCGGGGCAGGTGTCCATGATAAACCTGAAGGCGCACGGCGTACAGGATGGTGATTGGGGCAGAGCGGCTTTAATAGTTCCCTGCTCCGGGGAGGGAGGGGAGGTGGTGCCGAGGGACAGACTCGAACTGTCGACACCGGCATTTTCAGTGCCGTGCTCTACCACCTGAGCTACCTCGGCTAGGGCTTCTATTATCGAATCCCCAGATGTGGCTGTCAAGGCGGCAAGTCGCGGGAAAATATCATCCGGCAGCGTTGCAATGCAGACGGAATGTGTAGGGTCAGGTTTGAAACCTGCCCCTATGGGTGGTCAAACCACCTGAAACGGAACGCTACCTGTCATCCGGGCTGTTCGACAACTACGGAGCAACGCTTTATAGTTGGGAGTGCACTCCACGCGCAGCCAGTCATATATGCACCGGAAGCGATAGCATATGCAGCCTGCCAACAACGAAATCGCCGAGTTGTTCGAGAATCTTGGCACACTGCTGGAAATGAAGGGCGACTCGGCCTTCAAGATTCGGGCCTACCGGCGCGCGGCGGAAACTATCCATCAGCTCGCTTTTCCGCTGGCGCAGGCAGTGCAGGATGAGCAGAAACTCACCGACATACCGGGCATCGGCAAAGCCATCAGCGACAAGATTCATGAACTGGTGAAGACCGGGAAGGTCCAGACTTACGAGCGCGCGAAGTCGGAGGTGCCGGAGGGCGCCCTGGATTTGCTGGCGATCCCCGGTATCGGCCCCAAGACAGCCATGCTTATCGGGACCGAACTGGGCATCAGCACCGTAGAGGGCGTGGAGCAGGCAGCGGCGGACGGACGCTTGGCAGCCCTGCCCAGGATGGGCAAGCGGGCCGCTGAAAGCATCCTGCGTCACATCCAGGCAACCCGCAACATGGGCGGACGCACCCCCATCGGCGACGCATTGCCCATCGCAGAGTCGGTCATGGCCTCCCTCCGCGAAAGCGACCCATATATTGCCCTGTTGACTCCGGCGGGGAGCCTGCGCCGCTGGGAGGAAACCATCGGCGACGTTGACTTGGTGGCTATCACCCAGCAGCCGGAGGAACTGGGCCGCTGCCTGGCGGGCCTTCCCGAAGTGCGAGAGGCTCTGGTCAACGGCCCTCGAAAGACCAGCGTGATTGTCGAGCCTGGATTGCAGATTGACCTCAGAACCGGCGAGTCTGACTCCATCGGGGCAATGCTTCAATACTTCACTGGCAGCCAGCAGCACAACATCCGCCTGCGCGACTTCGCCAACCGCATGGGGCTGTCCCTGAACGAATATGGCATTACCAATATCGAGTCTGGGGAAGTGGAATACTTCGCCGACGAGATGTCCTTCTACGCCCGCTTGGGGCTGCCCTGGATTCCCCCCGAACTGCGGGCCGGGATGTGGGAGATGGAGGCCGCGCAGCAAAATCGTCTGCCCCAACTGGTGGAGGCTCTCCACCTGCGGGGCGACCTGCACGTCCACAGCGACTGGAGCGACGGCAGCGACCCGATAGAGACGATGGTGGCCTCGGCGTCGGCCTTGGGTTATGAGTACATGGCCCTGACCGATCACTCGCAGGGCCTGGGCGTCGCCAACGGCCTCACCCCGGAGCGGCTGGCCGCCCAGCGTGAAGTGCTGCGCCAACTGCAAGACAGGTACGACATCCGCATCCTGGCCGGTTCCGAGGTTGACATACGGGCCGACGGGCGCATGGATTTTCCCGACGAAGTGCTGGCGGAGCTGGATGTGGTGGTGGCGTCGGTGCACAACGCCATGTCGCAGGATAGCGCCACCATGACCCGGCGCATCATATCGGCGATGGAACACCCGTCGGTTACCATCATCGGCCACTTGTCCACCCGGCTGCTGGGGCAGCGCCCGTCCACGGATTTCGACCTGGAGGCAGTGTTGCAGGCGGCGCGGGACACGGGCACCGCCCTGGAAATCAACGCATCGCCAGCCCGGCTGGACTTGCGCGATACTCACGCCTACCGCGCCCGGGAGCTGGGGGCGCCGCTGGTCATCAACACTGACTCGCACCACCACTCCGAGCTGTCCGGCGGCCGGTTCGGCGTTGCCGTGGCCCGCCGCGCCTGGTGTGAACCCCGCCATGTTCTGAATACCTTGCCCTTGGCCCAGTTCCAGCAATTCATAAGCGCGCCCAAGCCTGACCGTCTCAGAGTATTCGACGACATCGCAACCGCTGGAAATCTTTCCCACGAGTTCGCCGCAGGGCCAGGGTGAAGCGAGATGCCGCCAGAGAATTTCTCCGAACCCTTCTCTATCGGCGGCGTTGCCGTTATTCCTGTCTTTCCCGATGAACACGACCCCCGAGAGCATATAACGGAAGCCAGCGCGTATTTCCGTGAGCAACTGGCAGCCGGGGCGCCTTGGCACCGGGCGTTGCTGGAGGCGATGGGGATGTGGACGCTGCCCGAAGAGATTTGGCGGGGACGGCGGTACAGGTACATCGTTGGCCGCGAGGCTTTCGACTGGCTGCTGCTGGCTGACCGGCTCTGCGCCGAGGTGGGGGACTCCATTCCAACGGAAGAACTGGAGATGCTCCTCTTCCACGGTGTGTTGCCGGAACCCATAGAAGGCGACGAGCTCCGCTCCCTGCTGGGAGCAAGCAAGCACCAGGGATACCTGAACTATCACTACGGTATCGTGCTGGAAGAAGCGTTGCAATTGGCCGCCGAGGAAAGTATGCGCAAGCGGCACACGTCCCTCGGCTATTCCGACAGCGAGGAATTGGTGGAAGACGCCTTCCGCCACCTCTACAACGACTCACGCTCAAACCTGTTCAAAGAGTTTCGCAAGGTTATCGGAGGAGAGCACCGGCGCAGCTTCTCTCTAACCGACCTGAAGGAGTTCACCTACTGGCTGCACAAGCGCCGGGTGAACTACTGGGATCCGGCCAGGGTCGCCTCTGACACCCGCCTCGCCATCCGCCGCCTGGAGGCTTTGCAGGAAACCGCAGCTACAATCGGCCTGGTATTCTTAACATAAGTGGATATTGGATTTACAATGTCATAGAGCACCATGTCAGGAGGGTTGCTGATGGCGCGAAGCCGAGTTTACCGCCACGACGTCCGTTGTCCCAGCTGCGGCTCCAACTGGATGCGCAAGGACGGCCATGTGGCTGGCCGGCAGGCATACAGTTGCGGCGACTGCCGTCGGCGCAGCGCGCCTGGCGGGGCCTACCGCCGTCCTGGACCGGAGGTGAAGGAGCGTGCCTTGGCCATGTATGTCGAAGGGAGCAGTTTAAGCGCCATCGGCCGGGTGTTGGGCTACAGTGCTCCGGCAGTGTTGGGCTGGGTGAAAAAAGGGGGCGCGCTGCCTTGAGCCAACTGCGGGAGCGCAATGAGCGCCGGACGATGGGTGATCGGCCGGCAGTGGCGGTATCCTGCGATGAGATGTGGACTTACCGGGGCGCCAGGCGCGGGGAGAATCGGAAAAACTGCTGGATCTGGACGGCGGTGGTAAGGGAGGCTGACGGCAGCCGCTGGGTGGATTTTGAGGTGGGAGACCGCAGCGAGGGGCCGTTTCTGCGGCTGTACGAAAGGCTGCCGGAAGCTGGTCTGTACCGCAGCGACGCTTATCAGGTGTACTTGGGATGGTTTCCTCCGCAGCGGCACGTGGCGGGAAAGGGCAGCGCAGTGAATTGGAACGAAGGGCTGCATTCGGTGTGGCGGAGCAAGCTGAACCGGCTGATGCGGCGAACCAAAGGGTACACCAAAAGCGTAGAGATGTTGGTGTATTCCCTGGCATTGGTCTGCTGGCGCCAGTGGCTAAAATCCAATATCCCCGCATATTAAGAATACCATCGGCCTCCCTCAATAGACGCCCTGCGCTTCCCAATGGTATATTTGGCCTAGCTACAGCGTGGCGATTTTCGTTGCCTGTATGGCTTTCGAACCTCCGCTGCTTGAGATATTCCTCCCTATCTGACGCCGGAGTTGCCGGCTACGGAGTTTGAGTTTACCGATGACTTCCGGCCAGATGTCGCGCGCTTATGACCCTGCCGATGTGGAACGGCGCATTTATCAGAATTGGCTTGACAACGGATATTTTCACGCCACTCCCGCGCCCGGGCAGGCGCCCTACGTCATCATCATGCCGCCGCCCAACGTCACCGGCGAGTTGCACTTGGGGCACGCGCTGGAGAAGGCGCTGGAAGACGCCCTCATCCGCTACCGGCGCATGACCGGCGCGCCGACGCTGTGGCTGCCCGGCACCGACCACGCCGGCATCGCCACGCAGTGGGTCGTGGAACGCCAGTTGATGGACGAGGGGATCAGCCGACACGAACTTGGCCGCGAGGAATTCGTCGAGCGCGTCTGGAAGCACGTAGAAAAGTCCGGCGGCATCATTCACGAGCAGTCGCGGCGGCTGGGAATCTCCGCCGACTGGGAACGGCACAAGTTCACGCTGGAACCCGGCCCCAGCCACGCCGTCCGCACCACCTTCGTCAGCCTCTACGAAAAGGGGCTGATCTACCGGCGCGAGCGCATTATCAACCGCTGCGTCCGCTGCGCCACCGCCCTTTCCGACCTGGAAGTTGACTACCAGGACGTGGACGGACAGCTCTACCACATCCGCTATCCGCTGGAAGACGACACAAACCAGGCCGTGACCGTAGCCACCACTCGCCCCGAGACCATGCTGGGGGACACTGGCGTTGCAGTGCATCCTGATGACCCGCGCTACGACGGTATCCGCGGCCGCAATGTGGTCCTGCCCATCATGGGCCGCGCCATTCCGGTGGTGGGCGACGAAGCCATAGACCCGGAATTCGGCACCGGGGCGCTGAAGGTCACGCCGGCCCACGACCCGGTGGACTTTGAGGTGGGGCAGCGGCACCGGCTGGACGCGCCCAACGTCATCGGCGAAGACGGCAACATGACCGGGGTGGCCGGCAAATACGCCGGGGTGGAGCGTTTCGAGGCCCGCCGCCGCGTGGTGGAGGAACTGGAATCGCTGGGAGCGCTGGAGAAGGTGGATGCCCACAGCCACTCCGTTGGCCACTGCCAGCGTTGCGCCACGGTGGTCGAGCCGCTGATCAGTATGCAGTGGTTCGTCAACGTGGGCAGCCACGAGCAGCCGGACAGCATCGCGGGCAAGGCCTATCGCGCCGTTACCGAGGGCGACATACGAATCGTGCCGGAGAGGTTCACCCGCGTCTACCTCAATTGGCTGGAGAACATCCGCGACTGGTGCATCAGCCGCCAACTGTGGTGGGGACACCGCATCCCTGTGTGGCACTGCGGCCCCTGTGGTCATCTGACTGTGGCCATGGAGGACCCCGATGCCTGCGAAGCCTGCGGCTCGGCGGACATCCGGCAGGACCCGGACGTGCTGGATACCTGGTTCAGCTCCGGCCTGTGGCCCCATTCGACGCTGGGTTGGCCCGAAGAAGACCCCGAGAAAAACCTCGACTTCGACTATTTCTACCCGACGACTGTGCTGGAAACCGGATACGACATCCTGTTCTTCTGGGTGGCCCGCATGATAATGCTGGGCATCGAAAACACCGGGAAGGCCCCGTTCAACACCGTCTACCTGCACGGTCTCATCCGCGACGGCTCCGGCGCGAAGATGAGCAAGACCCGCGGCAACACCATGGACCCGCTGGACCTGGTGGAGAAATACGGCACCGACGCCCTGCGCTTCGCCCTCACCACCGGCACCGCGCCGGGCAACGACCTGCGATTCACCGAGAACCGCCTGGAGGCGGGCCGCAACTACGCCAACAAGATATGGAATGCCTCCCGGTTCGTCATGTCGGCGCTGGAGGGCAAGTCTGGCCTGGAGGGCTGGAGCAGCGTCAAGCCGGAGCACCGCGAGGACCGTTGGATAGTCAGTCGCCTCGACCGGGTGACTGCCGACGTCAACCGGGCTCTGGAGAGCTTCGAGCTGGGCGACGCGCAACAGCGGCTCCACGAATTCATCTGGAACGACTACTGCGACTGGTACATCGAGATGGCGAAAATTCGCCTTCGCAACGGCAGCGAACCCTCGCCCTTGCCAATGCTGGCCCACGTTCTTGAGCGCATCCTGCGCCTGCTGCATCCCTTCATGCCATTCATCACAGAAGAGATCTGGCAGGCTTTGATGGCGCGACTGCCAGCCGAAAACATTTCCGGCCATGGCGAACCGGTAGAACCGACGGAATCCATAATGGTCGCCCCGTATCCCGCATCCGGAGAGCGCACTGACCCGGCCGCCGAGGAAGAGATCGCCCTCGTCCAGCAGGCGGTACGGGCTGTCCGCAACACCCGCGCCCAACTGCGTATCCCTGCCGCGCAGCGCCTGGAGGCGCTGGTGGAGGCCAACGGACAGAGAGATGCCATTGAGGATGAGGCCGACGTCATCCGCGCCATGTCCCGGGTGGAGCCGCTGCGAATAGTTGAGGGTGGCGCCCTTCGGCAGGCTCAGGATGAGCAGAACGAAGTCCGCGGGGTAACGCTGGTAGTCAGCCCGCTGGTGGTCAGGCTGCCGCTGGATGGCGTGGTGGACCTGGACGCCGAGGGTGAACGGCTGCGCTCCGAGCTGTCCGACTGCGCCCGCAACCTGGAGCGGGTGGAGAAGCTGGTCGCCAACCCCAATTTCCGCGAGAAGGCCCGCCCCGACGTGGTGGAAACGGAAGAAACCCGGCTGGCCGAGCTCCGCGACCGAAAGCAGAGGCTGGACGAAATTTTGGAGCAGTTGGGGCGCTAGAAGCCATTCGCCGTCCCGTTTGGAGTTCACGAAATACCCGCGAGGCGTCCCTATGCCCGATACAGAAGATACCCAAGACGTGCCGGAACGCAGGATATTCCCCCTGACCAGCGGCGAGGGCTACGGCGCTGTCGTCAATGGAAATTTCATCAGGATAAACATCGGTATGGGAGGATTCTACGCCTCCGTCTATGCCTTCCTGTCCGACGACAACGGTCAGTTCAACAAGTTCGACAACGCAGCAGATGCCGTGGCTTGGGCTGTCGCTACTGCGGAAACACATCAGGGTCAGCCGAGAGGGAGATTCCCAATCGCCCACTGGGAAATACGCCACGGATACTCTGTCACTGTCGAGCTCGTTGATTCCGGCGAATACGAAGGTGAAATCTTTGCGCTATGGATTGATAGCAGGCCGGAACCAATCAGAATTTACAAACGCTTCCCCACCCAGGACGAAGCCGTCCAATGGGCCCGGGAGGAGGCGGACGCGCAAGCCGGCCACGACAACGATTACCAACTGAGACTCCGGCAAATCAGGGACGCACTGGAAGCGCAATCAGGTTAAGAGCCATCAACCCGCCGGCCCGTCGGGCCAGACCGGAAAGCGAGCAACGCTATGCCACAACGAATGGGCATCATAGGCCACCCCATCGGCCATTCCATATCGCCCGTGTTCCAGCAGGCGGCATTGGACGCCATCGGGTTCGATGGCGCCTACCAGCCGTGGGACGTCTCCCCCGACGGCGTGGGGGAATTCGTTGCCGGTCTGCGCGCGCCGGGGACGCTCGGCATTAACGTAACCGTGCCGCACAAGGAATCAGTCATTCCCTTCCTCGACGAGGTGGATGACTGGGCTTCCACCGCAGGAGCGGTCAACACCATCGTCAACCGCGAGGGACGGCTTACGGGCCACAACACCGACGGCATTGGGTTCCTGCGCGCGCTGCGCGAGGGGGCTGACTTTGATCCCCGGGGGCGGGATGTGCTGGTTCTCGGCGCAGGCGGCTCGGCGCGAGGCGTCATCTACGCGCTGACCCGGGCGGGAATTGCCCAACTGTTTATCGCCAACCGCACCCTGGAACGTGCGGAGCGACTCGTTGACATTGCCATAGACAGCGGCGTAGCGGCGGAGGCGATGGCTCTGTCCGACGCGCCTCAAGCCACAAGGGAAGTGGCTCTCATCGTCAACTGCACCTCCATGGGCATGGTTCACGGCCCCGACGAAAACGGCTCGCCCCTGTCCGCCTCCGAAATTCCGTCCACCGTCATAGTCAACGACCTGGTGTATAATCCGCTGGAAACGCCGCTGCTGCGCGAAGCGGCCCGCGCCGGAGCTGCCACCTTGGGCGGCATTCAGATGCTGGTTTACCAGGGCGCGGCATCCTTCGAGATGTGGACCGGACAGGACGCCCCCGTTTCGGTGATGCTGGAGGCCGCCACCGCCGCCATGCGGGGGCGACATTAAACGCCGAGAGCGCAAAGAATTTTTACAATCTTACCCTCGGCGTTCTTGGCGCACCCGGCGTTTAATTCCCTTATGATTGGAAGAATATGGTTCGCTTTGTAACTGCCGGGGAGTCCCACGGCCAAGGCTTGGTCATCATCGTCGAGGACGTGCCTGCCGGGCTGCCCATTGACGAGGACTACATCGGCGTCCACCTGGCCCGACGCCAGAAAGGGTACGGGCGCGGCGGGCGTATGCTCATCGAGCAGGACTGGGCGCACATCATCTCCGGCGTGCGCCACGGCCAGACGCTGGGCAGTCCCATCGGCATGAGCATTGAAAACCGCGACTGGGCCAACTGGGAGGAGGCGATGTCGGTGCGTCCCCCGGCCTATCTTGAAACCGGGGGCGAACCTCAAAGCCCCCGCAGCCAGCGCGTAACCCGCCTGCGCCCCGGCCACGCCGACCTGCCTGGCGCGATGAAGTACGGCTTCAACGACGTGCGCAACGTCCTGGAGCGGGCCAGCGCCCGCGAGACCGCAGCCCGCGTCGCCGCTGGCGCCATCGCCCTGCGGCTGCTGGAAGAGTTCGGCGTCACGGTGCACAGCCACGTCCTTTCCATCGGAGACGTAAAGGCCGAGCCGCCCGCGAAGATTGACTGGCAGGCCGTCGAGGAGTCGCCGGTGCGCTGCGCCGACCCGGCCGCCGCCGAGCGCATGGCCGCCGAGATTGACGCCGCCCGCGACGCTGGCGACACCGTGGGCGGCATTTGCGAAATCATTGCCGAGAACGTGCCCATCGGCCTCGGCTCCCATGTGTCTTGGGACAGGAAGATAGACGGGCGCGTGTCGCAGGCCCTCATGTCCATCAACGCCGTCAAGGCCGTGTCCATCGGCCCCGGATGGGACATCGTCCACCAGCGCGGCTCCCAGGTTCAGGACGTCATCGAGCCGGTCACCGATCCCGGCCGCCCCTGGCAGCGCAGCACCAACAACCTGGGCGGCACCGAAGGCGGCATGACCAACGGGATGCCCCTGACCGCCCAGTTCGCCATCAAGCCCATCGCCACGCTGATGAACCCCCTGCCCTCCGTTGACCTGGACACCGGCGGCGAGGTGCAGGCCCACTACGAGCGCTCCGACATCTGCCAGGCCCCCCCGGCCTGCGTGGTCGGCGAAGCGATGGTGGCCCTGGTGCTGGCCGAAGCCTTCATGGAAAAGTTCGGCGGCGACTCCATATCCGAAACCCGCCGCAACTACGAGGGCTACATGAAGACCGTCGGGCCGCGCGTGCGCTACCAGTAAGTTGGCATGGTAGAATCAAAGTCAGGCAACCTACCCACGGTTAGGAGGCCAGCGTGAGTCTCAACATCAAGAACGAGGAGACCTGCCGACTAGCCAGTGAACTGGCGCAGCTCACCGGCGAGACAATGACCGGCGCCATCACCGTGGCTCTCAGGGAGCGTCTGGAACGGGAGAAAAAAGAGCGCGACGCGGAGACCCTGGTACAGGACCTCCTGGCCATAGCCAACCGGTGCGCTTCCACCCTCCGAGACGGCCCGTCCGCAATAGAACACGGCGATTTCCTCCACGATGAGCGGGGACTGCCCAAGTGATTATTGACACCTCGGCAATCCTAGCCATCCTGTTCCGAGAACCCGACGCAGAGCGCTTCGCAAGCGCCATCACCGCGGCTTCCTCTCGCCGCATATCCGCTGCCACACTCCTGGAAACCACAATCGTCCTCGAAGGCCGCTCCGGGCCCACAGCCGCCCATGAACTTGATGCGTTCCTGAGAAGGGCGCAAATCGAACTGGAGCCGGTTGCCCCCGAACAGGCGCAGACAGCACGACAGGCTTGGCGGAAATTCGGCAAAGGCAACCACCCCGCAGGACTGAACTTCGGCGACTGCTTCGCCTACGCCCTAGCCGAAGCCACACGAGAACCGCTCCTCTTCAAGGGCCGCGATTTCGAACTCACCGACATCCCGCCCGCCTGAACATCTCCCTACTGCACGTCCGAAACCTGCCGCAACTACGAGGGCTACATCAAGACCGTCGGCCCGCGCGTGCGCTACAGGTGACGTTGGCGGCGTTGATTGGGATGGGGGACGGACAGGGTAGGACAGATGCCGACTGATTTGAGATGTTGCATGTGAGGACTACACGTTGACACTACCCTGCCGCAATGGTAGTGTAGTGTCCTATTTACGATCAGGTGATCTAATATGGCTGCGCAGGGCCGGATAACTCAGTGGAAGCAGGTTGTATCCGCGCTCAGTGAGTTGGGCGGTATTGCCACGTTGTCGCAGTTGAATCGCTATCTCCTCACTCCGGGCGGAGACGCGACGAAATGGGCAACCAGAACCCCGGAGGCTACCATCCGCCGAATCGTGCGTAATACACCCGGTCATATCCACGTTCTCAAGCCGGGCCTGTACTGCTTGCAGGAACTCGCGGCAACGCTGGAAGAGGACTACGCTTTACCGCAGGAAGGAGACGTTCCACCTCAAGTTGAAGAACGCAATCACTGGTACTATCAGGGATTGTTGCTTGAAGTGGGCAACGCGCGAAATTATAAAACCTACGTACCTTCTCAAGACAGTAATCGCGCTTTCGGCAACCAAAAGCTCAGTGACGTCTGCGATATAACCAGGCTACCCAGCTTCGGCTACTCGCACTTTATGCGCCGGGCAAGGACCGTGGACGTCATCTGGTTCAACCGGCGTGATATGCCAGCGGCGATGTTCGAGGTCGAATTGTCCACCGATATGCTGAACTCGCTGACTAAGTTCAACGAACTGCGGGATTTCTATACCCAGCTCAGAATCGTTGCGCCGGAGCATCGCAAAGCTCACTTTGAGGACCGAATCAGAATGGATACGCTCCATGAAATTCGTAGCCGGGTAAAATTCGTCAGCATCGGTGAACTCGAAGAAAAGTACACCCGTGGCAGGTGGTGAAATGACCAGCGAAAACACTGCACCCAGCCCAAAGTACGCCTGCAAGGAATGTGGGAACGACGAGGTAAGGGGTGATTTTGACACTTACCCTGTGTATCGCGCCGAAGATGACAAAATCGTATTTTTGCGTACCGAATCAACCGACACCGGAGTAATGGAGCTATACTGCAGCAGTTGCGGTGAGGAAATAGATGAAGACTTGGGCGGAATAACGATTGAATAGCTCGTCACGTTTTCAAGCGCCAACCCGGCTAGTACTGTCCTAATGGGGGCACTGATGGCGTTCGCGACGTATACTAAGTCAAATAAGAATGCGAACTGGAACGCTATATTAGAGCGCTACAGAATCACCGTTCCCTTTACTCCCGGAGGGCGCACACAATGAAATTCGGCGTTACTATGTTCCCCAATAGTCTTGCGGATGTTGCCAGCGGGGCGAGGCTGGCGGAGGAGATGGGCTTCGACTACGTTGGCGTCGCCGACTCCCAGTCGCTGGCCCGCGAACTGTATGTCACGCTCGGCGTCGTGGCCGCGTCAACTGAGCGGGTGATGCTGGGGCCGACGGTCAGCAACCCGCTAACACGGCATCCGGCAGTCGCCGCATCCGCCATCGCCTCGATTAACGAGCTGTCCCGCGGTCGCGCCTTCTTGGGTCTGGGCAGCGGCGACAGCGCCGTGCTGAACCTGGGGCTGCGTCCGGCGCGGCTGGCGGAGTTGCATCACTACATCCAGACCGTCCGCGAGATGCTGGCCGGGGAAACCAGCGAGTACCGGGGCGACCGGGCCCACGTGCGTTGGGCTAACGCTGCAATCCCGGTCGCCATGTCCGCCGAGGGGCCGCGCACCCTGGCCATGGCCGGGGCAATCGCCGACGCGGCCATCATCCACACCGGCCTGACCACGGAGGTGCTGGACGACACGGTCGCCCGCATCCGCGAGGGTGAGCGCGCCGCCGGACGAGAGGAGGGCACAGCGGATGTCTGGGCCTTCGCCAAGTGCAACATCGCCGACAACCGCAACGACGCCATCGAGGAAATCAAGATGGCCCTGGCCGCCTCCGGTCATCACGCTTTCCGCTTCACCCTTGAGGGCAAGAACGTGCCGGAGGAACTGCGCGAGCCGGTATCCATTCTGCACCGCGAGTACGAAGCAGCCGAGCACGAACAGGTGGGGCAGACCCGCAACGCCACGCTGACCGACGAGTTGGGGCTGACCGATTACTTCGCCGACCGTTTCGCCGTTGCGGGAACGCCGGAAGAGTGCCGCGCCAAGGCCCGCGCCGTCTTCGACTCAGGCGTGGATGCGCTGCTGATAACCGCCATCGGCCCTTCGCCGGAAACCATCATCCGCCGCTTCGGCGAGGAAGTCATCACGCCGCTGCGGGCAGGGTAACGTCAGAACAACTCGTTAAGCGCCTCTTGTGGACTGATGGCGGGAATCGGCGAGTGGGCGTAGTCTCTGGCGTTTCTGGTAACAATGTGCTGTGCGCCACAAGCGCGGGCAGCGGCAACCTGCATGGCGTCCTCGAAGTCCCGCATCGGCAGCGACGCCGCGTAAAGCACGTCCTCTGTGCCGGTTTGCGCAACAGAGACTATCCGCAAGAGGCCGAGAATAAACTGACGAGCCATAGCATCGCCCTCTGCCCGGTATAGGACGTAATAGAGATTCGAGACCGTATGCCAAGCTACGTAGGCCCTTTGCTCTCTCCGGCTCAGGAGATCAAGAAGCTGGGATGCTGGGCCTGAAAACGGTTCTCGATTAAGGGCGACGTCAATAAGAATATCTGTGTCCAATAGCACTACAGATACTTGCGCGCGAGGAACTCATAGCGAGCGGATTCTATCTCAGCATCCGTCATATACTTGAACTTGCCTCGCCACTTCTCCGAGAAAGTTGGCTCCTCTTCTCTCGCCATGTCCCTGAGGGCCTGCTCGACCAGCGATGAAAGAGATACGCCTTTGCTCTTGGCATAACGCTTGGCCAACGGCAGCACATCTACGTCAACGGTAATCGTCAGCTTCTTCTTCATCAGAGTATGTCCGCTCGTCCTGATACCGTATATTGGTTGCAAGTATACGTATATTACGATTCACGCTCAAGGCCGTAAGCCACTGCGAGGCAGGGGCCGCTGGCAGCGTGCTATTATGTCGAAGATTTCTGCTTGCCAATGATATGCGAGCGTCTTTGGGAGCCGATCGTGTCAGATGGACTGTTCATCGTTTTCGAGGGTGGCGAGGGGGCTGGAAAGAGTACGCAGGCGGAGCGGCTTTACAGTCGGCTAATGTTCCAAACGGCCCTGCTTGTCCGCGAACCTGGTACAACCCCCCTTGGGCTGCACCTTCGGGAATACCTGAAGAGCAAGCAGCCATTGACCCCGGAATCTGAGTTGCTGTTGTTCGCCGCAGCGCGGGCGCAGTTGGTGAACGATCAGATTCGGCCCACCCTGGAAAAGGGCTTCACCGTCGTGGCAGATCGATTTTCCGGCTCCACTGTGGCCTACCAGGGATATGGACGAGGCGTCAGGAGCGAGGTTATAGACTACCTGCACGACTATGTTGCCGCCGGGCTGAACCCCGACGTGGTCTTTCTGCTGGATATTGACCCCGAGGAAGGTTTGCACCGGGTTGGCAGGCCACAACTCCAGATGGCTTTCTCGCCTGGGGAGTCCGCAGATGTAGGCCGGGCCGATGTCGAAGGGCAACGCCGCTTTGAGGACCAGTCCCCGGCCTTCCATAAACGGGTGAGGCAAGGATACCTGGACCAAGCGAAGGTAAACCCGAACTGGCTCATACTGGACGCCCGGCTGCCCGAGGAACAACTGGCCGAGCAGGTCTGGAACATCGTTTCTCCGCTCCTGCCCGCTGCAAACGTCGCCAGCGCGGACACCCAAATCCCGGCTCTGCTCTAGGGACAGTTCAGGGATCGCCATTCCCGCTTTACCGGAATGACGACATGAGGCGAAAGATCTAAGCCCCTCCGTTGACAGGAGGGGCTTAGATCTTTCTCAGGATCGGGGTTGCGTCGAACCGACCTGTTGGGTCGCTAGTCGTCCGCGGCTACCAGTTCGGTCTGCTCGATCCTCTCACGGACGTGCGCCAACATCTTGCGGACGCGGCCGAGGTCGGGGAAAACGTTGCCTTCGCCCTTCTTATCGTAGATGCGCTCGCCGTCCACGAACACTTCCATGATGCTCTGGCCGCGAGGGGAGATAGCTACTGCTGCGTCCGGTCCGAAATGCCGGAAAAACTCGTTTGCCATCCACGTGGCAGTTCCGAGATGCTGTCAACTGACGCAGTAGGTAATCTCAATCTGGACTTTGCCTTCCATGTTGTCCTCCGGGAAACTCAGGATGTGCCTAGTTTAGCGTCCTGCCCGTTGCTGCGCAAGTGCGGCATTGCCTCCCCTTCGAGGGTAAGAGAGAATTAAACACGCTGAATTCACAATGGTCAAAACCACATGACGGCGGCATAAGATGGCAACGAACCCCACAGTTACCGGACTCGCATTTCTGAGCTGAGTAACCTACGGCGCCTACGCCTTCAATCTGGCCCAGACCGTCCGGTTCTGGAACCCGGCAGCCGAGGGCATAACCGGCCACAAAGCGAGGAACGTCATCGGCAGACCCTGTTACGAAGTGCTGCTGAACTGCCCCGCCGACGGGGAACCGCCGATGTGCCGGGACGGCTGCCCCTCCCTGCAAGCCATCCGCGAGAGCCGGATACCCCCGGTTTTTTGATACAATCTACTCTGGTGAAATAATACCCGGAACCACACGGACGTGAATTTCAAGGCAGGCAAGAAAGGCCCTAGCCAAACAGGGCCATGCCGCCGTCGAGACAGACTAACGGCGTTGGGAAGATGGCGATGTAAAAAGAGCAACAGGCAGACTCCAACAGCAAGTCTAGGAGTAATAATGGGACGAGCAATAGCCTATGCCGGATTGGTAGTTATCGGCTTGGGAATACTAGGGCTATTGGTTGGCTTGATTGCTGGAGGCGCAGTCCTGACGAGTTTTGGTTCAGTCCTAATGGGTCTGGGGCTGTTGACCTTCATAAATAGGCGTCGGGGTTCATCTGCTGAACCGCGAAGACTGAAATCACGAGCCAGAGGTGTAACCACTTAATAACTGCTCCCACAGAACATACCAAAGTCTTAGATTAGCGGAGTCGCCGTGCTGATAGTCATGGTGATATGGGCCGTGGCAGTTCTTATCCTGCTCATAGTTGGCGGCGACGGCCTGCGACGCTGGTTCGTCGGCGAAGCTCCCGCCTTGACGCAGCCGCACCTCCTATGGGCCATTTTCGCGCAGGCGGCAGCAATAGGCGGTTTGTTGCTGTTGCCTGTGATTGCTTGGATTAGAAACGCCTTTTAACGGCTTGACGGCGGGTGCCCACGTGCCCGAAGTTGCGCAACATTCCGCTCACATTGGCCATGCAGTCGAGTGGAATTTTGCGCAACGACAGCCACGAGAGTAACAGGGTAACGCACTCCCGGTTACAGCCCCCATCCTTGCCTACACCCGGTAGAACATAACCGCGCGGTCTGGTTCGCGGCCCTGGCTGGTTGAGCCAATGTTGTAGCGTTGTCCCAGCATATGCTGCAGGCGGCGAATGTGGGAGCGCTGAGGCGACAGCTTGACCTTGATTTCCTCTCCGCTCAAGACGCGATTGGCCGCGTCTTCGGCTTCCTGCATGGCTCCCTCGATATTGGGTGGGTCCTGATAATCGGCAGACGGGGCCCGTCCTCTCCGGAATTGGCTGTTGGGGTTCCGCTGCGCCACCACGGTTCGGAGGAAGTCCTGCAACTGCGGCAGGGAGTTCTTGCGCAGCACGTACACCGGCTTGCCATTGGCCTCGGCGATACGCACAAGCTGCGAACCACGGCGGTAGTGGGTCTTGGTCGTCAGCACCAGGTCGGCCCGGCGCAGCTCGTTGACAATCTGCGCCGGCGTCCCTGATTCGACCATCGCCGCTTCCAGCTTATCCCGCCCCACTCCGAAGAGGAAGACCCGCACCTCAGACACCATCGCCTCTTCCTCGCCAGACATTTCGCCCATGGGCCTGGGCGACGGGGCGGCGCGGTCCGGGCCGCGGTCGAAGTTCCTGCGCCGTTCCTGGCCAGGCTCCCTGGGAGAGCGACGCCCCTCTTGCTGTCCCTTTGAGCCGTTCATGGCAAAGGGGGGCGGGGCGCTGTCGTTGGTGCGGTATTCTTCCTCCGCTCTCTGTACGTCTCCGTTCTCGTCCAACCAGCGGATTTCAGGAACTATGGGGTAACCTCGCAGCCACTGGTCAACTATGTGGGCCACGTCATCGTGCACCGCCAGGCGTTCCCAGCTCTGGATTTCGACCACCACGTCGAAAGTGGGCGGAGCCTTGCGTTCCAGCACTGTCTTCTGGGTGCCGCGGTAGCGGGCCTCCTGGTCGCCCAGGGTTACCGTCTGAATCCCGCCCACCAGGTCAGACAAGGTGGGGTTCATTATCAGGTTGTCCAGCGTGTTGCCGTGGGCCGTGGCGATGAGCTGCACACCCCGTTCAGCGATAGTGCGGGCCGCCGCCGCCTCCTGTTCCGCTCCCATTTCGTCAATGACAACGGTCTCCGGCATGTGGTTTTCCACTGCCTCGATCATCACGCCATGCTGCTGCAAAGGGGTGGAGACCTGCATACGCCGCGCGCGCCCTATGGCCGGGTGGGGTACGTCGCCGTCGCCGGCTATCTCGTTGGAGGTGTCGACGATAATGACCCGCTTCTGAGCCTCGACCGAGAGTACCCTGGCTGTTTCGCGCAGCATGGTGGTCTTTCCGACGCCAGGCCGGCCCAGCAGAAGGATGTTCTTTCCGGAGAAGGCCAGGTCTTCTATCATCTTGATAGTGCCAAAGACGGCGCGTCCGATGCGGCAGGTCAGCCCGATGACCCGTCCCCGGCGGTTGCGGATGGCCGAAATACGATGCAGGGTACGTTCGATGCCAGCCCGGTTGTCGTCGCCGAACTCGCCCAAGCGCTCTATAACTGCCTGCAAATCGGCATCGTCCACTTCCTGAGAACTGAGGGAAGCGTCGCCGCTGACGAAGCGGGCTTCCGGCTCCCGGCCCAGGTCCAGCACTACCTCAAGCAATTCTTCCAGGTCTTCACGCTGCCGCAACGACGCGGAAACCCGTTCCGGCAACACGTCCAGCGCCAAGTCCAACTCTTCCCGCACTGCGTCATGCACAGTCGCCAATATCATTCCTCCGACAGGGATGATTGAGGGGCTGTTTTGGGGAACCACAACGCAACATCTTCCATTGGCATCACCGGTTCCATTGGCATCACCGGAAAGCGGACAGCGAAGAATCTCCCTTTGCCAGACCCACGAAATACTGATGAATTCGAGTGTCTCCGGTGAGTTCCGGGTGGAAGGACGTAGCCAGCAGATTGCTCTGCCGGACTGCCACGGGTCGCCCATCGTCAAGGCTGGACAAGACTTCCACTGATGGACCGACTCGGATGACCACCGGGGCGCGAATGAAGATGCAGTGGTAGGGTTCCGGGTCCAAGGGAACGATCTGCAGCGGCTGCTCGAAGCTGTCCACCTGGCGGCCGAAAGCGTTGCGCCGGACACTGATGTCCATCAGGCCCAGGGGAACAGGATCCTGCTCGGTGATTTCGTTGGCCAGCATAATCATGCCGGCGCAGGTACCCCAGACGGGGTGTCCTTCCGCCGCCAATTGCGCGACCGGTTCGCGCAGGTGGTAGATGGACATCAGTCGGCTGAGGGTGGTGCTCTCGCCGCCGGGAATAATCAGGCCGTCCAGAGCATCCAACTGCTCCGGCAGCCGCACCTCGCGGGCATCCACACCTATCCTGCGGAGGATCGCGATGTGCTCCGCGAAGTCGCCCTGTACCGCTAATACGCCGATGTTCAAATCTTCGCGCTAACCGGCCCCAGTCAGATGGGGTGAGCCTGCTGCGATGAGGCCCACCCAGCCATGAGGTCATGGACAAATGGCAGGCTACACACTCCGTGGCGCCAGAAGTTCACCTTCAGGGATTTCGCGGACGTTGCGGCCTACCATAGGCTCGCCCAGGTCCTTGGAAACCTCGGCCAATATATGCGGGTCATTGTAGTGGGTGACAGCCTGCACTATCGCATAAGCGCGAGAAGCCGGGTCGCCGGACTTGAAGATGCCGGAGCCGACGAACACGCCATCCGCGCCCAACTGCATCATAAGCGCGGCATCGGCAGGGGTGGCCACGCCACCGGCGGCAAAGTTGACCACCGGCAGACGGCCCTGTTCGCGGGTCTGCTGCAGCAGGTCAAGGGAGACGCGCAGGTCTCGAGCCTCCACTACCAGCTCATCATCGGGCATGGTCTGGAGCTTGCGTATGTTATCCTGCACCGCTCTCATGTGGCGCACTGCCTCCACCACGTCGCCGGTGCCGGCCTCGCCCTTGGTGCGAATCATGGCCGCTCCCTCGGATATGCGGCGCAGCGCCTCGCCCAGGTCACGGCAACCACAAACGAAGGGCACCTTGAAATCATGCTTCCAGACGTGATGCGTTTCATCGGCGGGGGTCAGGACTTCCGACTCGTCTACGTAGTCAACGCCGAGAGCTTCCAGAATCTGGGCTTCGACGAAGTGGCCGATGCGCACTTTCGCCATGACCGGAATGGTCACCGCGTCCATTATCCTGGTGATTATGGCGGGGTCGGTCATGCGGGCGACTCCGCCATCAGCGCGGATGTCGGCAGGAACACGTTCCAATGCCATAACGGCCACTGCCCCGGCCTCAGCGGCTATCTGGGCCTGTTCGGGGGTCACCACGTCCATGATGACGCCCCCCTTGAGCATCTGGGCGTGACCAGCCTTGACGGTAAAGGTGCCGGTTAAAACGTCTGCAATTGCCATTCTTGTCACATCCTCCGGCTGGGAATCTTAAGCTCCCCACCGGCATGAAATCTGTCCAGAATATGCGACCGCCGCTCCAGGGCCGCCTGATGTCCAACGTATGACTTACGCCCCATTATACGGGCAGCAAACATGGTTATCAATTGCGTTGCGCCCGTGGGTAGCGTTCCAATTTAGGCGGTCAGGATCGCCAAGTCATTCCGGTAATGCATAGGGCAGGTTTGAAACCTGCCCCTGCGGATGGACATACTACCTAAAACGGCCTTCTATAAGGAAGGTCATTTGAGGCGGTTACCTGAGAAGGCGGCTAGTTCCTTGATGACCCGCCGGTTTCGAGCGTCTGCGCCATACGCCCCATCAGGTTTGCCAAGTGGCGAGTGCCTGCAATAGCTCTTGCATATCCCATGCGGGTCGGGCCGACGACGCAGATAGCGCCGCCTATGCCGTCAGGGCGTCCATACCGGCAGACTATGACTCCGTAGCCGTGCAGAGATTCTTCCTCGTTCTCCGAACCTATATACACCTTCGGGCCGGATTCGCGGGCTACGGTTACGATTCGCTCCAGAAGCACCTGCTCTTCCACCGTCTGCACCAGGTGGCGGGCGCGTTCTCCGGCGGCGAACTCCGGTTGGCTCAACATTCGTCCCAAGCCTTCCACGTGATGCTCCGGCAGATCCGATTGCTCTGCTTCCAGCATCATTACCAAGGAGTCCTGGCGAACACGCTCCTCCAAGGGATCAAGAGGAATTTGCCGCGCTTCAATTTGTCGGCGGTTGAGGCCCGCCAACGACTCATTCAAACGTCCGGCGGCTTCGTCAAGCCTTTGCTGACTCACCGGGTCGCCCAAGGGCAGAAGGCGCTTGAGCATCGGCGGTTGAGGCCCGCCAACGACTCATTCAAACGTCCGGCGGCTTCGTCAAGCCTTTGCTGACTCACCGGGTCGCCCAAGGGCAGAAGGCGCTTGAGCAGCCGAGTCTCGCCCAGAACGATGACCAGCAGCGCGATAGACTCCTGCAGAAACACCAACTGAAGCCGCTTCAAACGCGGAGACCGGGAGCGCGGCTGGGTGACAATTGCCAAGTTGGCAGTCAACTGGGAAAGAGCAGCAGCGCAGCGGCGCGTCCATGCCTCCACATCCGCTTCCGCGTCCCCTAACCAGCGGTCCACACGCTGCCGAAGGGGGTAGGGGAGGGATGGGGCATCCCCCAACGATTCCACGTAGTGCCGGTAGCCCAAGTCCGACGGCACGCCCCCTGCGGACACATGAGGCCGGGAGATGTATCCGCCCTCGGTGAGCCGCGACATCGCGCTTCGCACTGTGGCCGGGCTGATCCGCAACGCCGGGCTGCGCGCTATGCCGTCCGAAGCGACAGGCGTGGCGGTCTGCACGTATTCATCTACAAGCAGGTTCAGAATCGTTGAAGTGCGGTAAGACAACATCGGCTTCGCCCCCAATACGGGCATGACCGGGCCGAGGCCGGCAACTCTTTCCTCGAAAGTAGCACAGCGTTTGCGGCAGTGTCAAACCCACCGGCAGCGGGTTTACGCGGTGTGCCGGAGTTCTGGCCCACGATTGTCGCAGACTTGTCTGATGAATGATATACTTGGCGGCGCGGCGGCCAACAGTGGACCGCCGCCAGTTTATCGTGTGGATGTGTGACGTGTATTCCCAATCTCCTACTGCATCTTTGGCCGATATTGCGCTGCCGGTGGAAGAAGGCTGGGGGCGAATCGCCAGAGACGCGGCCCTCATCGTCGGCTTCGCTTTATTCATCGCCCTCTTCGCCCGATTCTCCCTTCACCTGCCTTTTACCCCTGTGCCAGTTACCGGACAGACCTTCGCCGTGTTGCTGACCGGCGCGTCGGTGGGCAGTTGGCGCGGCGCCGGAGCCACGGGCCTGTATCTCTTGGCCGGGATGTTTCTGCCCTTCTACGCGGGTTCCGCAGATTCCTACCTGTGGGACGCGACGCTCAGAGAGTACCTGTTGGGGTTCACCTCCGGCAGCTCCGGGTTCTTCTGGGCCATGGCGTCCGGGGGCTACATCATCGGCTTCATCGCCGCCGCCTACGTTGTAGGGTTCCTGTGCGAGCGGGGTTTCGGCTCCAGCGTCTGGATACTGCCGACCCTTCTCCTCGGCAACATCCTGGTCTACGTCCCGGGGCTGATACAGCTCTCCCTTTTCGCTCCCGACGGCAAGACGCTGGAGTGGGGTCTGTATCCCTTCATCGCGGGCGACCTGCTGAAGCTGGTCATCGCGGCGCTGCTGGTTCCGGCGGTCTGGGGCGTTGTCACCCGCTGGCTAGGCGGCGGTCATCATCAGTCCGGCGACAGTCCCGGCAGGCACGGACTATAAGCCTGGGAGCGTGACACCATGGACATAGTGTACCTAGGGCATTCCTCCTTCCGGCTGCACGCCGACGGGGTGGTGGTGGTCACGGACCCCTTCCCGGAATCGCTGGGGCTGCGCATGGACACCCGGCCGGCCATGGTGGTCACTGTCAGCAACACGCACCCCAATCACTCGGCGGCTGACGCAGTGGCGGGCGAACCGAGGGTGTTCTCCGCTCCTGGCGATTACGAGTACAACGGCATCGTGGTGCGCGGGGTTATGACGCCGCTGCCCGCGGGCGTGCCGCACGAGCGGCGCAACGTGGCCTATACCATCGAGATGGACGGGGTGAACCTCTGCCACCTGGGCGACCTGGCGCTACCGCTGACTACGCGGCAGGTGGACGAGCTTAAGCCGGTGGACGTGGTGATGGCGCCGACGGGCGGGCACTGCGCCGTAAGCCTCGACCAGGCCCTCCAGACGATCCAGGACCTGGACCCGCGGATTGTGATACCGATGCACTTCGCGCAGGGGCAGCTTGGCGTGACGCTGGACGGGCCGGAGGGGTTCCTGCGGCGGCTGGGGCAGGATGAGGCGCAGCCGCAGCCCCGGCTGGTGGTAACCGCCGGCAACCTGCCGGCAGACCTGCGGGTGAACCTGCTTGCGCCGCCCCGGGGGTAGGCGCAAGGAACGAAAGGCACCGGAACGCATAAGGGGCAGCCTTCGGTGGCTGCCCCTTCTCTTTGTCTTCTGCGATGCCGCGCAAGGTCAGGGGTGGGCGTTGGGACTCTTGCGGATGCGAAGGGTTGCTACCAAGAGCAGGGCCGCGCCCAAGGCCGCGAGAGCGATGCCGACGCCCAGGACGACGGCGGGGATGCGGGTCACGGCGGTGTCCCCGGTTACCGGCAGGATGGCCGTGGGTGTAGGCTCCGGCGTCGCGGTCGGCAACGGCGTCGCGGTCGGCGTGGGCTCCGGCGTAGCCGTTGGTCGCGGCGTCGCGGTGGGCCGTGGCGTAGCCGTCGGCGGCGGCGTGGCCGTCGGGTAGTCGGTGGGTATGGGATCGGAGAAGGTGAGCGCGACGGTGTAGGTCTGGCGCGCTCCTATGAATAGCTGCGTTTGGGCGGCCTGGATACTGCCGTAGACGGTGGGTATGTGGAAGGTGACGTCATCGCCGACCAGGTCCCAGTCGTCGGGGGTGAGGGCGAGCCAGTTGAAGCCGCCACCGGCGTCGAGGGAGACCGCGTCGCTCTGGTAACTGTCGCAGCCGTCAATACAGGCTATGAGCTGTGTCCCGGCGGGCGGGGCCGCGCCCTGCACCGTCACTGTGCCTGAGTAGTAGTCCGGCTCCAGGGGCGCGGGCGGGCGTCCGTCCTGTTGGGGCGCCGCCGCCACCACCGCCAGCATCAGCAATCCCGCCATCACAAGCAACCACCGCACTAGCACAGTACACCTCCCGCCTTTGGCATAATTCTATATGCCGGGGGCGGCGGGAACACAGAGTTTTAGGAGCGGGTTTTAGCGATTTTATGTGAATTAGCTATTCCACGGATTTGTCTTGTTCGCCAGACTCGCCGTCAAGAAACGCCTGCACCTCCGGGGTATCCGGGAGCGCGCGCACGCCGTCAATCTCGATGCCAAACCGGCGGTATGCTTCCCTGTAGCGGGCGCGTTCCTCCCGGCGACCTTGCATTTTCAGCCTCCTTATCTCGCGGGGTATCAGTAACATGATGCGGCCTCCTCCTTCTATCAGTATGGCGAATGCCGACGCTGAACCGGCCGCCGTGCCGTATATCGCGGCCAGCAGATATATGCGATTGTCTCCGTGAAACAGGCCGTCCCACTGAATCCAGAGCATGATGGCGACGGCTGCGAGATAGCCCAGGAAGTAGATAATCCAGTAAACATCAAGGAAGCGATTCATCCGTTCTTATGCTAGGGCGGAGTACCTGCGGTGTCAATGCAGAAGGGGCGCCTTTGGGAGGCGCCCCTTTGCAATGGGCTCGTGGGTTGCGTGTGTGGCGTCGCGGGGGTTAGCCGCGGCGGCCTGCCATGAACGCGCCGCCGGCTGCTACCACGCCTACGATGGCGATGATCAGCGCCACTACGGCCAAGGCTCCGCCGCCGCCGTCTGCGCCCGCCGCGCCGGCCGGGCCTTGCGGACCCTGCGCGCCGTCCGCGCCCGCCGCGCCGTCGCTACCGGCCGCGCCTGCGGGACCCCGGGCCCCGTCCGCGCCGTCGGAGCCGTCCGCGCCTGCGGAACCGGCCGGGCCGCGCGCGCCGTCTGCGCCATCAGCGCCGTCCGCGCCTGCGGGGCCGGCCGGGCCGCGAGCGCCGTCTGCGCCATCGGAACCGTCAGCGCCCGCCGGGCCAGCCGGACCCTGCGGGCCGCGCGGGCCAACGATGGGCGCCGGGCCGCGGGTGCCGTCGGAACGCACGATGGACTGCCCTAGCTCCAGGTCTACCTGCGTCTGCTTGCCCTGTGTCCAAATGATGGATTCTTCCATCATCGTCATGGAGCCATCGTCCATCATCATCATCACGGAGGCATTGGCATCCTGGGCCTCTTCATCGCCCACCATGACCTTGAACATGACCTTCAGGCCAGCGAACATCAAGTCGGCCTTGGTGGTCAGGAAGTAGTCGTAGCTGCCCATAGCGTCAACTTCGACCCGGCCGATTTCGACCATCTTGGTGATGGTCTCTTCGCCTTCCGGCACTTCCTGCTCCACAAAGGCTATCACCACGGTGCCCTCCGGGGGCGTTTCACCGTCAATCATGACAGTGCCGTAGAACTTCTGGGGTGGAATCTGTTGAGCGAACACCGCCGCCAGCGGCATGGCCGCCAGCAAGGCCAGCACACTCAACAAGGCCAGTAATCTGGTTTTGGTCATCGTTCCTCCTTGTCTCACCCTTGCGCTTCAGGGGCGGGCGAGAGGCCCGCCCCCGTGCCAGATAGTGTGTGTGTGCTGACTGGGTTACTCCAGGGATACCAGGCTCCAACCAGCGATGAGGTTGTCGCCCTGGAACGTGGCGGCCTCCCTGAGTTCGACCCACACGATGTCCCCGCGGGAGACGCCGGGCAGGTCGTTCAGTTCCGCCGGAGCGCCGGGGGAGTAGGACGCCCACGACTGGTCGGCGTTGTTGTACCGCCAGACCACCGTCAGGTTCTCGCCCAATACGTCGAACACCTCCTGCGGAGTGGAGACCACCGCGGTAGTCGTCACAGTGAAGGTCTCGGTAGCGCTGTTCTGGTCGGCGGAGCGATCCGTGACGGTTACGGTGTGGCTGCCTGCGGCCAGGCGAGGCACCCGGGCCTCGAACTCGAAGGCCCCGTTCTTGTCCGTCTCGGGCGCCGGCGAAGGATTGACGTCCACGCCGCCGATGCTCAGGTCCAGAAGCACAAAGGGCTCAAAGTTGGTGCCGGAGAAGGTCACCAATGTGCCCACCTGGGCTGCCTCGGGTATCATCAACGTCGAGCCGGGGGTCTTATGATCAGCGGAGGCGTTGATGTCCTCATCGCTGCGGCTTTCGACCTTTACCGTGTTGGTCTCGCCCACGCCGGCGTCGGACGGGATCGTCAGCCTTATGTGGAATTCGCCGCTGCTGTCGGCCCGGCCAACCTCTTCGACTGCGCCTTCGTACATGATCTCGACGCGGCCTCCGGAGTTAAAGCCGGAGCCAGTGACGCTGACCACGCTGCCGGGCACACTCTCCGAGGGACTCACTGTGATGGACGGCTCGGGCACCGTTATCTCGCCTTGGGCCGTCCTGGCCCCGACGGTCAGCTTCACCGCCTTGTCGCCGTCGCCCACGCCGACCGGCACGGTGACCGTAACGGCAACCCGGCCGGAGGAAGTGGATCTGGCGTCATCGGGTACAGTGACGTCCTCGCCGCCTATCGTGATGCTGTCCACGTCGGCCCGAACGTCGAAGTCGGAGCCGGTGATGGTCACCTGTGCGCCGGGAACCACCGAGGACGGGGAAACGTCCAGGCCGGGGGTGCCGACGGTTACGCTGGCGGTCGCGGAAGTGGTATCGAGCTTAGTGTTGTCGCCGTGGACTTTCACTTCCTGTTCGCCGGTGCGCACGTTGCCAGGCACCATGACCTCGAACGTGGCTTTATAGTCGCTGACGGACTCGTCCACGGCAATATCCACGCCGCCAATCTCGACCATGTTGATGTCGCCGTAGTACCAGTCGGAAACCGAGATTTCCAGCATGGCGAACTTGTCCACCGAGTCGGAACCCAGCTTCATGGAGGGCTTGATGCCCAGATTGAGACTGTCTCCAAACCATTCCATGTCTGCGGAGTCCACGATGAGCAGGGCGTTGACTCCCTTGTCATCGTCGCTTCCGGTACCGGTAGTTGCGCCAGCCATGAGGTCGCTGGTGTCAATCTCAATCTCCGCTACCCCGTCATCCGAGGTGCCGGAGCCCAACTGGGCGCCCCGGTCCCCGTTCTCCACCAAGTGGATGGTGGTCGTGCCGTCCCGCAACCCCTTGGCAGTCACCGTAGCGGCATCGCCACGGGACACGAATGTGGGATCAACCGAGCCTGCGGGATTTATGGTCACCATCGACTCGTGATCGCCGTCAGCGTCCGTAACCGTGATTTCCTTCTCTCCCGAAGAAGTGGGAGCGGTCAGACCGGCGCTGTCCTTGAAGAGGATGGTGTAGTCGCCCATTATGGAAGTTGTTGCGGTAGCGCTACCGGTCTGTCCCTTGGTGGTGCGAACCGGAACAATGATGGTCACCTTGGAGCCGCTGACCGACACGCTGTCAGGGTTGCCGTCATACGAGTTCGAGTAAATGATGACGTCATCCTCATCAATGCTGTCGGGTATGCCGAACCCGGAAAGGGTGACATCAATGTCAGTCCCGCCGCGGATTGCTTGATCTGCCCGGCCGTTGATAGTGAGCTGCACGTCGGCGCCGGCATTCAGCTCATCGGGAACAACACCCTGTTCCACCAAGGCCGCTTCAAACATAGTGTACCCTGCCGAAGTAGCAGCGAACCCGCCCTGCTTGACGGTGACGGCCTTCATCAGGTCAGCATCGGTGGCAGGGTTGGTCAGGCCAGTGATTTCGACCATAACTTCTCGCCCGGCGCCACTTTCGGCTGCGATGTTCTTGGCGTTAGAGCCGGTCTGCTTCGTTATGGTACACACGCCGCCGCTGCAGGAACCCATTCCGACTTCAACCTCTTCCCCGTCATCCTGTTCCTGCATGGCCGTGATGGACGGCTTGCCGCCGAAACTGTCGTCCAGAGTGACCACGACGTCGTCCATCGACCCGTCAATGACCGACTCAAACTTGAAGGACATCGTGACGCCAGTGTCCCCGGTGCGCATCTTGTCGAGCTCAAGTTCTTCGACAGCCACTTGCTCATCGTCGGTTATGTAGAACATCTCCATGTCGTTGTACTTGGGGTCAGTCTCATCCACATCGTCGGTGCCCGAATCATCCACAATGGCGGCAGGTATAGTTCCCTGCTTGAACCCTACCACATAATCCTCTGACTCGTCAGGGTTCATCAGCCCAGTAACAGTGACAGTGACTGTATCGCCTTTGTCGAAACCATACACCCTTATCTCGTTATTGCTAAAGTCACTGGTATCCAATGTGCCACCAGTTACTTCAACAATACCTGTACCGTCAGTGTCGGGGTCCTCGTCTCCTGTTGCAGTGTTGTCATCATCCAAGTCGTAATCCATAGGCAGCGTGATGACAACATCTGTAGCTGGGGCAGCGCTGCCTGTTGGGGAATCCGTGTCAGTCTCGAATCTGAGCTTCATCGTGACGAGGGAACTAGCCTCGTAGTCGCCCCCGCTGACCTCACCAGCTTTATCATGTCCTGCTGGATAACGCACAGCGTCCAACTGGACCGGACTACTGCTGGCGGAGGCGTGGGCCGCAATTTGCACATTCCGCGGACTGTTGTCTGTCTGCCGGATGCTTACATTCCCAGCGGCAGGTGCAGACACCAATGTCAGGTCGCTGATGACGACCGTGGTGAGGACGCCCGCTTCGACGCGCTCATTCGAGCTGCCAGCGGCAGGCTCAGTAATGCTGATCGTATTGGCACCACTCACATCAACACCGCCAACCGGACGTCCGCCCTGTGTGACGCTGATGTTATCCTCGTCGAAGTCTGCCGTGACTGAAGCCGTGACTGTACTTGGTATCGTTATTAGGACGTTCGCACCATTAGTAGTGCCATCCACCGCTGCGGACAACTCAAACGTCAGGGTCAGTGTAACGTCTTCTGCCCCAGGCTCGTTGGTGCTCAATACGGCAGTGGGCCTGGGCGTGCCCCTAACTTCGGCATCCACGCCCGCCGGGGCGAAGACGCCCATGGCGAACAGTGCGGCGAGGAGGCCCGCCGCCAATAGAAGGGCAATTCCTACGGATTTGCCAACTTGTGTATTCATGTCTTGTAAAATCTCCTTCGACAGGCTCTGTGGGAAGTTGGGGCCACTCGAGCCCTCTGCTCCCTGGAGCCTGGTTACCGTTGTTCCCGTCCCCGGCGGTGCGGGGATTGCGATGGGAATGAAGGTTTACCGGTTGTTGGGCGCAGGCCGGAGGTGGGGCCACTGGAGCCCGCTGTACCGGATTGGCCCGGATGCCTGCCTACTACGCCAGCCAGTCCCCAGCGGAGGCGGGGCGTCCTGCGCCCCCATGTACCGCCAGTCCCGGCCCGCCTTTCGGCCTTCCGTTGTTAAACCTGGGTCGTAAACCTGGGTTGCAAAACACGGTGGTCACCCGGTCAAGCCCGCTCGAATGGACAGTAGGCAGTACCTTCGAGCACTGCTTCCCCCTTCCCGAACCGGCCGGCAGAGGCAAAAAGAAAGGCCCGGCGCAGTCTGGGCAGCCAGACCCGCCGGGCTGAGGTTAGCGGAGCAATAGCCTGAATCAGGCTGGAATTACCGGATTGAGAGCATATCCATCCCGTTCATCCTGTACATCCATGCCTGTCCATTCATGTTGAAAAAATACCGTCTCTCAGTTTTTGCTGACAGTTGCCCCTTGCCAACCCGAAGGCCGCATCCCTATGCTTATGGCAACCCAGCGCCAACCACCGGAGGTTGAGCATGACCACCGCCAGGACGCCGCAGGTGAGCAGCCCGTTCCGGCTGCCCGACCCGCCGGAGCGCAGGCCCGAAGATATGACCAGCTTCAAACACTTGGCCGGCACCGGCAACGCGCACTATCTCAAGCAGCACTTCGGCAGGCCCGAAAGCACCATCGTCAGCGGGGAGCTGTTCCTGGCCCTGGACCGCCGGCGGGGGCCGGGGGTGGAGTTCCGGGTTCCGGACCTGCTCATCGCGTTCAACGCCGACCCGCAGCTCTACGAGGCGAACAACGGGTACGTGGTGTCGGAGCAGGGAAAGCCGCCGGACTTCGTGCTGGAGATAGCGTCGCCGGGCACGCGGGCGCAGGACAACACGGTGAAGCGGGAGTTCTACGCCCGGCACGGGGTGGCCGAGTACTGGCGCTTCGACGAGGAGGACGCGCCCGGCCGGGTGAGGCTGGCGGGCGACCGGCTGGCGGAGGGGCGCTACGAACCCATGGCGATCGAGGGGCCGGAGGAGGGCGTATTGCAGGGGTACAGCGCAGCGCTGGACCTGCATCTCCGCTGGGAGCGGGGCCAACTGCGCTGGCACGACCCGGCCACGGGCCGGCACATAGCCACCCTGGACAGCGAGCGCGAAGCCCGCGCCGCCGAGCGCGAAGCACGCATCCGGGAGCGCGAGGCCCGCATCCGGGAGCGCGAAGCCCGCTTGGCCGCGGAAGCCCGCGCCCGGGAGCTGGCCGCCGAACTCCAGCGGCTGCGCGGCGGCTGACACCCGCCGGAACGCTGCCGCCGGGCACTCCGCTGGCCGGAGCCACCCGCCAGACCGTCAGCCTGCCGGGGACAACTCCGGGGACATTTCGGGGGACAGCTCTGGCATAGAGCCGGTCAGCGCCTCTCCGCCGCCGGCCTGCTCCGAGGCCCTGGCCTGCAGGTAGGCGCGGGCGGCCAGCCTGGCCCAGGCCTCCATCACCGGCTGCCAGGGGTCGCCGCCGTCCTGAAGCAGGCTGCCGTCCTGGAAGAAACCGTCAAAGAAACCGTCCGGGCCGTCCTGTGCCGGGAACTCGCCCGCAGGAAACAGCGGCTGCCGGGGGTCCTGGTTTTCCGGGCGCGCCATGAATTCACCTCCGGTAGGGCCGGGCCCAAGGGGCCGGGCCGCGGCTTGCGCCAGCCGCAAGGCGGCATTATAATCGCAAACCGTCCAGCCGGGGGGCCGCCGGAACGCCGCTCCGGCGGCCCCGCATCTTGCCCGCGGCCCGTCCGCCCGGCCTCGACAGGCGGCGGCCACCCGGCCGCGCCTGATACCCGCCACGCCCCGCAACCGGGGACACCCGCAACCGGGGACACAGGAGCGCCGCCATGCCAGCCCAGCACCCGGACCCCGTGCCCGCCGCCATCTACGCCAGGGTGTCCAGCGACAGCCAGGACGTCAACAACTCCATCGAGGCCCAACTGAGAGAGTGCCGCCAGTACGCCAAGCAGCACAACATGGCCGTGGCGCGGGTCTACACCGACGAGGCCGAGAGCGGCACCAAGAGCAACCGCCCGGAGTTCCAGCGCATGATCTCCGACGCCACCGGCCCCGAAAGCCCCTTCCGGGTCATCCTGGTCTGGAAGCTCTCCCGCTTCTCGCGGGACCGGTTCGACAACGCGGTGTACAAGCACCGGATCAAGAAGCGCGGCCTGCGCATCGTCTCGGTCAAGGAACCCATAGACGGCGGCCCGGCCGGCGAGATGACGGAAGCCATACTGGAAGCCATGGACGCCTACTATTCCGCCAATCTGGGCCAGGAAGTCCGCCGGGGACAGCGGCAGGTGGCCCTGCGCGGGTTCTATCCCGGCAGGACGGCTCCCTTCGGACTCAGGATAGTCAAGGTGCGCGAGGCCCAGGGGAACGCGGTGCACAACAAGCTGGAGCCGGACCCGCCCCACGACCGGACGGTGCGCCGGATCTTCGACGAGGCCATCGCCGGCCGCTCCGGGGAGGAGATACGGGCCGGACTCATCCGGGACGGCGTTCCCAGTCCCAGGGGCGGGAAATGGGCCGCTTCCACCATCCATACCATACTGCACAACCTCTGCTACGCGGGGTACGTGGTGTGGAGCGCCAGCAACAAGGCCGGCGATGAGCCGCTGGCGGTGCCGGACTGCCACCCGGCCATCGTCAGCCGGGCGGAGTTCGGCCTGGCGGCGCAGGTGCTGGCCAGCAAGGCGAAGAAGGTGGCGAATCCCAGGCAGACGGCCAGCGTTCACATGGTGAGCGGGCTGCTGAAGTGCTGGCTGTGCGGCGGCAGCCTGATCGTCAGGCCCAGCAAGAACAAGACCTCCCACTACTACATGTGCCGCACCAGGCGGCATGACGGCGCCGCCGCCTGCCCCTGCCCGATCCTGAACGCCGGGAAGTTCGAGGAGCGCCTCCTGGCTGCGGTGATGGAGGACATACTGTCGCCCGGCAACGTGCGGACCGTCATGGAGCGGATAGCCCGGGAACTGAGCGGGCCCTACGAGGAGCAGGCCACGCGGCTGCGGGCGATAGACAGCGAGATTGCGGACATGGAGCGGAAGCGGGACCGGATAATGACGGCCTACGAGGCCGGGGCCTACACCGTGGAGAACTTCGCCGAGAGGATGGCGCCGCTGCGGGAGTCGGAGGGGGAGTTGCGGCGGAAACGGGAGGCCGCGGCCCGGGAGATAGAGACCCAGGGCCAGGTCATCGCCAACCCGCAGGAGGTGCTGGACTTCACCAGGGACGTGGCCGGTTTTATCCGGAACTCGCCGCCCAAGGACCGGAAGCAGATGCTGCGGCGGTTCGTCAAGGGCGTGTGGGTCGAGCCGGACCGGGCCAAGATAGTGTACCGGCTCCCGCTGCCCGGAGACGGCAGCCGTCCCAACGCCAAGGAGGGTGAGCTGGCCCTGGCCGGGCCGGTACTTCCTACTGCCCGGTTAAGCCCGCTCGCGCGGGGATGACCCGGGGTTGCCGTGGCGCCTGGCTGTCCCGCCCTTGGCGGTGGCCTTGTTCCTCCATGGACAATGCCCTCCTTCTGATGTTCAGGATTGCCGGCGCAACACCGGCGCGGCTGTGCCACGACAGAGATGATAGCCGCCCAAGTATTACCCGCGGATTACGGGCAGTCAATGATTTAGCGTGGATTTTGAGAAATTTCTTAGATTTCGGACAGAGAATTTACATGGATGGACAGGATATACAGGATGGGAGTCCGGGATTATGGTAATCAGGCGCCGCCGGGGCGTCCGGCCAAATCCCGTGCATCCCGTGTATCCTGTACATCCATGTAAATACTTCGCCGCCGGAGTTGGCAAGGGGCAACTGTCAGGGGGTTATGGGTGGGTGCTATAATGGCCGCGGGAAGTACGAGGCAAGGAATTGGCGATGGTAACGGTGAACGAGACCCTGGTTCGGGAGATATTGGATCGGCTCATACGGCTGGAAACGCTGCTGAATACCCATATAGAGGAAGCGGCGAGGCGGGGCGAGGAAACCAACCGGCGGATAGACGAGACCAACCAGCGGATAGACCGTCTGGATGACCGCTATGACAAGATGATTGGCCGGATGGACAAGCTGTTCTATACTATGATCGGACTTGGGGTGGCAGTGATAGCCTCGCTGGTGACCGGACAGATTCTCGATTGAGCGGGTTGTCTCTGCCTGAGGATTTCACCCTCCCACCGTCATTCTCTGCAAGGGACTGAAGCGCTAAAACCGGGACAGCGGGAGCCAAACAAGGGTGGGTTGGCTGAATGCTCGGCTGACTCACCCTAATTTTGTTCGCGCCTTTTCAGTTCTTCTTCCAGTTCCCGTATCCGTGCCTCCGCTGCATCGGCCCGTACTTCCGCCTCCATGCGGGCTTCCCGCTCGGCCACGCGGGCCTCGCGTTCAATCATACGGGTGCGCCGTTCCTCAGCGTATGTCATCAAGTAGCGTTGCTGTGCCGGGTCATACCAGCGCAGCCGACCCTGATGCGAGCACAAGTCCAGATTGAGAACACTGCTGCGCCCGTGAATATGTCCTGGTTCCAACTCAACAAGTTCAATGGGCCTGTATTCTTCGCCCGCCAGCCGGTCGCCCGCCAGGGGAGCGCCGTACCATCTCCCGCCGGTGGCATCGAACCGCCAGTATTCCGGGATGCCAAAGTTGGCATAGTCGCGCCGCTTGTCTCCCAGGTCCCTGTTGCGTGTGCTTTCGGAAGCTACCTCCAGCACGAAGTCGGGCGGCTTGCCCAAGTCGCTGATGGAGTATCCCATCTGGAACACGGCCTGCCCCCGGTCAACATTGAAGGCCACCAGCAGGTCGGGGATGCGGTGCCCCCGGGTCTGGCTGGGTGTCCGGCGCACTGGGATTTCGCTCAGGACGATGGTGGTGTCATAGTTGCCCAGGTGCTCCGTTAGAGCCGCTTGCAGGGTGGGTTCGTCCAAGTGAAGGGAATTCTGCATATCTTCCCTGGGTGGAAAGTGGGGGAATTTTTCGAGGGCGTGGAAGTCCTTTGCGCCGCCCGGTACAGCTTGCTTGCCCAGTTTGCTGGTCATGTCTTCCCCCGTGTCTCTTTAGCCGCGCTCTTCAGCGCAAATGATTACGGCCTGGCGGCTAGTTCAGCCGGGGGCCGCGGAAGGGGTTGCGGCGCTCTATCTCTTCCTGCAGCGCGTGGTTGCGGCGCTTGAGCAGCGGAATAAGGCGGTTGAGGCGGTCGGCGGCGGTGGGAACCTCCAGCAGTTCCTGGCGCAGGGGAGTTGGCGCGTCCAGGTTGGCGGCAATCATGTAGGACAGGTCCACCGGGTCTTCGGGGATTGTGACCTCCGACATATAGCCGCCGCTCAGCGTTGTCAGACCGCTGATCAGCTTGGTGTACTCTTCTGACAATTCCGGCGTGATGCCGTTGAAGTCATCGCCCACGGGCTCGTCCAGCAGCTTGACCAGCGCGGCAACGTGGGGTTCCTGCTGAGTAATCTCGATGACCTCGTAGCGCCGCTCGCCCTTGGTGAGGATGTTCATGCGCCCCTGTTCCAGCAGTTCCGAGCGCAGCACGCGCGCGGTGGTACCAGTGCGGTGCGGGTCGGCGGGAGAGCCGACCTCCTGGCCCGACCGGATGAGCGAAATTCCGAAGGGCGTGTTGTTCCGCAAACAGTCGCCAATCATCGCCTTGTAGCGTTCTTCGAAGATATGCAGCGGCAGCGGCATACCCGGAAACAGCACCAGATTCAGCGGAAACAGTGGTAATTCAGCCAATTCATCGTTTGCGTTCGTCATAGCCCTCTGAGTATAGCATAGGCATCCCGCCGGGTTGACACTCCATCGCAGGCTTTCCCATAATGTCGTCATCCGCAAATAGGTGAGCCGACTGATATGGCCAATTTAATATCCGATGCCGATCTGGACGTGCTGCTCAAGGGCGACAAGCCCGTCGCGCTGATAGACGTCCGCGAATCCGGCGAATACAACAGTTCCCACATACCAGGCGCTGCCCTCATTCCCCGCCGCCGAATCGAATTCATCATTGGAGACGCGGTGCCGGCCAAGAATGTGCGGGTTGTCGTTTGTGACGACGACTGCCGCCGCGCTCCGCTGGCCGCCGCGACCCTGGAGCGTCTGGGCTACTCCAACGTCTCCATCTTGGATGGCGGCGTCAACCGCTGGTCTGCCCGCGACTATCCCACCGAGTGGGGCGTCAACGTGCCCAGCAAGGACTTTGGCGAGAAGCTGGAAGTGGTTCACCATGTTCCCGAAATCTCCGCCGAAGACCTTCACGAGCGCATCGAGCGCGGCGACAAGCTGGTCATCCTCGACACCCGCACCCCCGAGGAATACCAGCGCTTCGCCATCCCAGGCGGACGCAGTATGCCCGGCGGAGAGCTGGCGCTGCGCATCACCGACGTTATGAACGAAATTGACGATGACACCACCGTCATCCTCAACTGCGCAGGCCGCACCCGCAGCATCACGGGCACCCGCGTCCTGCAGCGTATGGGCATCGAGGCCCTGGGCCTGAAGAACGGAACCTCCGGCTGGCTGCTGGCGGGTTTCGACCTGGAGAACGGCGCAGACCGCGTCGAGCTACCCGAGGTGTCCGATGAAGGCCGCGCCGCAGCCGAGGAGTACGCTGCCAGCCTTGCCGCCGAGGATGGCGTGCGCTACCTCTCGCCTGACGAGCTGGAAGCCCTGATAGCCAAGCGCGACACCGAGGCCGTCTACCTTGTTGATGTCCGCACCGACCAAGAGTACACCGACGGCCATATCCCAGGCTTCCGCTGGTGGCCCGGCGGACAGGCGGTGCAGCGGGCCGACGACTTGGCGGTAGTCAAGAACTCCACCATCGTCTTCTGCTGCGACGGCCGCGCCCGCGCCACGGTCACCGGCTCCTTCTACCGCCAGATGGGACACCAGGAAGTATATGTTGTGGACGGCGGCGCGCCTGCATGGGCCGCGTCGGGCCGCGAGCTGTCCAGCGGCATGGAACGGGCCTCGGTCGCTGGGCTGGGCGACGCTTTCCGCAGCGTGAAGCTGGTGGAAGCCCAGCAACTCCACGACAACCCGCCCGATGTGGCGCTGTTCGTGGACACCAGCCAGGACTTCTCCGCCGGACACACCCCCGGAGCCAAGTGGCTGTCCCGAAGCTGGCTGGAAATCGAAATCGGCGACATCGCCCCCGACAAGTCCGCCTCCATCGCTGTCACCTGCGCCACCGGACGCAACTCGGCCCTCGCCGCTGTCACCCTGGGCGAGTTGGGCTACATCAACGTCTCGGTGCTAGAGGGCGGCATGGCCAAGTGGCGCGAGGCTGGCCTGCCCGTCGAGCAGGGACTCACCGGCATCGTCCGCCCGCCCGCCGACATCAACTACCTGGGCGTTGACCGCAGCTACGGCGAGATGATGAACTACCTGCGCTGGGAGACCGAGTTGGGCTTCAAGTACGCCACCATGTAACGTCGCTCGAACTGCCGGGACGCTGAACAGCAACGCCCCGGCGGGCCCTCCTTCGCTACCCTGGAGACGTAACATGACCCTGGAAGAACGGGAAGTCAAGATCGCATCCTACGGCAGGGCCTAAGAACCCTACCCGAGAGCGTTGGGCCAACGCCTACTACTACCATGTTGATGTCCGCCCTAAAAACGGTGATTTGACGCTGGAGGATTGGCTGGCGGTGTACAAAGCCAATATCCCGGAGCGCTTGGGCTTTATGCAGAAAAACACTATGGCTGGCGCAATACCAGTTAGGCCCCATTGACAAATGAACACGTGAACACGCCGACTAATGCTGTCTTTTCCTTCTTACTTGCAGTGAGTTGGAGGACGAGGTAATGCTACCGTTGCGAGTTCCGCTTGGGACACGCGGGCCTGAGAGTCAGAAGTGATGCTGTATCTTGCCGGATTGGTAGTCGTCATCGCGTTGGCGTTCTGGTGGTTTTTCATCAGGGGAAATGACCACCGCGCAAGGGGTAGAGACTTGATGGAGTTGCGGCAGGCGGAGAACAAAGTCAAGGTGTCCGACCCGATTCTTCGCGGAGACATCGACATCTTGGAGCGATATAGCTCCGATATGTTGCAAGACGCGATAGAACTGCGACGCGCCCAAATACTGCGAGGCGAACACCCCGACAGCCCCTCCTCTTCCCAACCTCCGCTTTGAGGGATGACAACTCTGCCGGGGTGTCTCAGGATTTGTCCACAGGTCCCAGGACAAAGGGGAAAATTTCCAGCCCGAGGATCGGGAGCGCAAACGTGAACTAGGAAAGGAGGCTCTGGATGACTACCCGCGAAGAAGGGGCGGTGCCCGATTTTCTGCGAATGGACGATGCCATCGGCTCGGACGCGACCAACGCCGGACTCACCGGCGACTGGTACGGCTGGCCTTCCAAGGAAGTGAACCCGGTGACCCTGCTGGACGACGAGGGCCGCACCGTCCGCATCCGCACGCCGGTGATGGACCTGGAGGGGCTGATTACGCCCACGCATCTGCACTACACCGTGCAGCACTTCGACGTGCCGCCCATCATCCCCGCCGACCAGTGGACGCTGACCATAGACGGCGAGGTCAAGAACCAGTTAACGCTGTCATTGGATGACCTGCGCCGCTTCCCCGGCCGCACGGTGCGCACGGTGATGGAGTGTTCCGGCTCGGACGCTACCTTTTTCGAGTTCCTCAAGGGCGAAGGTCCCCGGCCTTCCCGCACTTCCGAGGCCATGATTCTCAGCGCCAGCGAGTGGACCGGTGTTCCGCTCTACGCCGTGCTGCAGGAAGCCGGGCTGACCGACAAGTCGCTGTACATCCGCGCCGAAGGCTGGGACATCGGCGTGCCCGCCACTGCCGAAGAAGGGACCGAAGCCTTCTACTACGACAAGGGCCTGCCGGTGCAGAAAGCGCTGCACCCCGACACCATCCTGGCCTGGGCGCAGAACGGGGCGTTGCTGGAGCACCTGCACGGCGCACCGGTGCGACTGCTGGTGCCGGGCTGGTCGGGCAACTGGTCGGTCAAGTGGCTGAGGCGTCTGGAAGTGACCGAGGAGATGCCCGACTGCTGGTACCACTACCAGTTCTACTACTATGCCGACTCCGCCGACTCGCCCGACAAGGAACTCATCACCACCATCGGCGTGAAGTCCATTGTCACCAGCCCCAACGACAACACCAAGGTCATCAACTCCGGCGAGCGGATGATTCGCGGCTACGCCTGGAGCGGAGCCGGGGCCATAGACAACGTCGAGGTCAGCGTGGACGACGGCGAGACCTGGCATTCTGCCCACATCGAGCAGCCCCGCGACCGCTTCATGTGGGTGCGCTGGTCCTACAAGTGGGACGCCAAGCCCGGTGATTACACCATAATGTCCCGCGCCACCGACGAAGTGGGGCGTGTCCAGTCCCGCGAACCGCGCTACAACAACATGCGCAAGAACTTCAGTGCCATCGTAGGCTATCCGGTGACCGTCGAGTAGACCGGAGCGTCTTTGCCAAGCAGCCCACGCATTCAGTCAGACGCGCCGGGGCGTCCCAAGTCATCCCGGCGCGCTCTGGGTTAGAATGCGCTCGTAACGCGGTGGTGGTAAAATACCCCGGTTCCTTGGTCCCGATTCATTGGAGTGAAGATGCCGTACATTGACCATTCCGACATCAGGATGCCCCCGGTTGTGGACCGGCGCAGCGAGCGCTATTTAGTGTCCAGCGCCCAGGGGGCCGAGTCCCTGACCATCAAGGAAGTGCAGATTGAACCGGGCTGGGAAGGCCGGATGCACGTCCACAACACCGACGTTTCGATGCAGGTGACGTCGGGAGCCATTCAGGCCATAATCGGTGATGACGTCCGCACGGTGCGGGCCGGCACCACGCTCCTGTGCCCGCCGGGAACGCCGCACAAGCTGGTCAACCACCTGTGGACGCCGGCGGTGCTGCTGATAACCTATCCGACCAACGAGCCGCAGACCAGCTTCCTGGAATAGGCGGTGGCGCAGAACGCCGGGCCGGAAGACGCAGAAAGGAGAGAGCATCCGGAGGAAGACCGGGAGTCCATCTGGAGCATACCCGCGAAGTACAAGGGATGGTACTTTGGCCTCTTCTCTCTCCAGGTAGTTATTGCAGCGATATGGCTTATCAGGACGGCAATTGTTGATGACAGCCTGAATAGTGTGCCTGGAGTGTTGCTCTTCATTTGGCAGGGCATAGCTCCGATGGCAATATCGTCCGCGGCCTTCGCGCTGGTAATAATCGACACATGGAAAACTACTATGGTTTTCGGAACTTGGCTGGAAGAAACACTGGAGAAACGGAAGCAGCGGCAGATAATGGCCGCTGCCAATAAGGCGCGCACCCAAGAACGCCAGCAGTGGGTAGACTGGAACCGACGGCGTGAAGCAGCCGCAGCGGCTGGCGAGGAGTTTAACGAACCGCCTCCCGGCACTGACCAGGAAACTGAAGACAATCAGCAAAACTAGAGGCGCAAGCCGCAGACATTCAGGAGGACAGTATGGCCCTACCGCAGATAGGAACCCGCGCGGAACCCCAGATTATTCCGACCAACGCCGGCCTGCGCACTTTCGCCGCGCCCCCTTCGGCGTTGCAGGAAAACATCGTTCCCAACGATCTCTTCTACGTCCGCAACCACTGGAAGGACTGCCCCGAGATAGACGTTGACACCTACCGCCTGAAGGTGGACGGGCAGGTCGAGCGCGAGCTTTCTCTGTCCCTCGACGACCTCAGGTCCCTGCCCCAGAAACGGTTCCAGGTCACCTTCGAGTGCTGTGGGAACAGCCCGGTGCCGGAATACTACACCAAGTCCCTCCGCATCAGCTCGGTCATGGAGCAGATCAAGGGCCACGGCATCATGGGCAACGCAGAATGGGCCGGCGTCTCCCTGCGTGACGTGCTGGAGCTGGCCGGCGTGAAGGACAACGCCGTCGAGGTGATGTTCGAGGGCGCAGACCACGGGCCGGACGAAGTCGTCGGCGACCCGGCCGAGGTCACCTACGAGCGCAGCCTGCCCATGGACAAGGCCCTGCACCCCGACACGCTGCTGGCCTACGAAATGAACGGCGAGCCTCTTCCTCTCATGCACGGACGCCCCCTGCGTCTCTTGGTCTCGGGCTGGTATGGCATGAACTCCGTCAAGTGGCTGGTCGGTATCCACGTCCTGGACCACGAGTTCAAGGGCTTCTACATGACCGAACGCTACATGACCCAGAATGAGCCCGGTTCGCCCATACCCTATACCTACTACAGCAAGCTGAAGGTCAAGTCCATCATCACCAACCCCGTCCCGGGCGAGATCATCCCGGCGACCGGCTACCAGATTGCCGGCGCTGCCTGGTCCGGCGAGCAGGAGATAGTCAAGGTCGAGTTCAGCGAGGACGGCGGCGAGAGCTGGGTGCCCGTAGATGTGCTGCATCCCCGCATCGGCTATTCCTGGAACCGCTGGGAGCACTACTGGCAGCCGCCCGCCGAGGGCAGGCACACTATCATGTGCCGCGCCACCAACAACCTGGGTGAGACACAGCCCATTGAGTTCCCCAACAAGTGGGACGGCCGCGGCTATGGCAACAACATGGTCTTCCCGGTCGAAGTGGAGGTCGGGAGCTGACTCTGATACGTAACGCCCCAGCGCCATTCGTGTTCCTGATTGTCATTGTCATCACAGTGGCGCTGATTATCTTCTTCGGGGCCTGGGCCGTGGCGTCTGACGCCGAGGGCCGGGAGTTGACCTTTGCCTTCACTGGCTCGGTCCTCGAAGACTCCGACGCAACAGGCGGCGGAAGCGACGCTCAGGATCAGAACGCTTTCGGCGTCACCCCCATCGGCGAAACCTCTGGCGAAGCCCTGTCTGAAACTTGGTGGGGACAGGGTTTCCTGAAGGCTTGCCCTCTGCATTGACCCCAAAGCCCCCCAAGCAGTTCCGGTCTACTGGCGCCGGCTAAAGAGTGATATGGCACAACTAACCGCGGCACTCCCCTTCCGCATCCACCGCGCCTGGGTCATTCTGGCTGTCTTGGTGGTAGTGCAGGTCATCGGTCAATCCATCAGTATGTCCGCCGGCATCATGGTGCCCCTCCTTCAAGACGAAGAAGGGCAGTTCGGATGGAACATCTTCACCATCGGCGCCGCAATCTCCCTCTACTATCTCGTTGGCTCCCTGACTTCCCCCATAGCCGGTATGATGGGCGACCGTTTCGGCTCCCGCCCGATAATGTTGGGCTGCGGAATCCTGTATCTGGTCAGTATGTTCCTGGTAGGCATAGTGACCGAGATATGGCAATTCTTCATCGCCTTTGGCGTGCTGCTGGCCATCACCCAAGCATTCACCTTCGTGCCGTTGCAGGCGGCCATTGGCGGCTGGTTCCGTCGCAGGCTTGGCCTAGCGACCGGCATCCTTCAGGCGGCGGGCGGCATCGGAGCCGCGCTGCTTGCTCCTGCGGTGGCCGCTCTCCTGGAAGCCGTCGGATGGCGGGAGACTTTCTGGGCTATCTCCTTTGTGGGCGGCGGTCTCATAATTGTGTCCAGCTACTTCTTCCGCTCAAAGCCCGCAGACGCCGGTATCAGAGCCTATGGCTCCAGGCCGGAAGACCCGCCGGACATCGCCGTGTCCAAGGAAGTCCTGAAGACACGCCTCAAGGTATTCGGCCAGCACATGAGACGCACGCGCGCCTTCTGGAACCTGCCCACCATCCACGGTCTGGGCTGCGCCGGCCACGGGATCGTGCTCATCTATGCCGTGCAGTACGCAACTGAGTTGGGCATCGGCGTGACGCAAGCTGCCTGGATCCTCAGTTGCATCTCCATCTTCAGCATCATCGGACGCTTCATCGTCCCCATCCTCGCGGAACGCATGGGCGGCAAGCCGGTGATGATCGTTGCCCTGTTCCTGCAGGGCGTGACCGTCGTAACCTTGTTCTTTGCCAGCGATCCCTGGACTTTCTATCTCTTTGGCGTCCTGTTCGGGCTGGGCTTCGGCGGGGAAATGTCGGCCTACCTGGTGGTCAACCGCCAGTATTTCGGGGTAGGCCCCATGGCGACCCTGTACGGTTTCGAGATTATGGGAGCGATGATGGGCCATGCCGTCGCCACGCTGCTCGGCGGGTTGGTCAGGGAACTGACCGGCTCCTACCTGCCCGTATTCGCCCTCTCGATGGGCTTCAGCATGGTCGGCGTTCTGGTGATTCTCACACTGGAGTCCAGCAAGCGGGTTCTCATTCCCAATTGGGAGGAATCACTCCCTCCCGAGGCCCGCTCCGAGAACCTGTTCCGCCCGCGTCCCGCGCCTGAAGTAGGCGACTCGCCTCCCGGCTCAGTGCCCGCGCCCAGCCCCGGCGACTAGGACTGTGACATGACGGAGCCCCCTCAGCCTGCGGCTAGGGGCGGAATGCACCGCGCCTGGCGCAACTGGGCCATCCTGGCGGTGGTTACGGGCATTGGCCTGTCCCTTAGCCGCGGCGATACGGTTCTGGCGTTTGGGATCCTTGATTGGACCGAAGACTTTGGCTGGTCCCCTTCCCTCGTCTCCTTGGCATGGGCGCTTGGCTCCCTGGTCGCAATGGTCATGTGCCCGGTCTCCGGAATGATGGGAGACCGCTTGGGCGCCCGCCGTATCATGTTCTGGAGCGGCGTTCTGTTCTTGGTGGGTGTCCTGCTGCTCGCAGTCATGTCTAATGCGCTGTTTCTCTTCATCGTCTTTGGATTGATTCTGGGCATCGTCCGGGCCTTCCTGCTGGTGCCGCTCCACGCATCGGTTAGCGAATGGTTCATGCGGCGGTTCAGCCTTGCGGTGGGCCTGCTGGGAGCCGCGGAAGGCATATTCAGAGTCCTGCTTCCAACGTTAGGGGCCTTGCTGCTGGTTGCCGTCGGTTGGCGAATCGCCTTCCTCTTCATCGCCATTGCGGTCGGCGGGCTGATTATGCTGGGCAGCCTCTTCTTCCGCTCCCGTCCGTCGGATGTCGGCCTCAAACCCTACGGCGACGATTCCGATGCTTCGGCGGAGGCTCCGCTGTCCAAAGAAGAGACGAAGCTGCGCCTCAGAGAGTACGGGCGGGCCATGCGTCGCACGCGCGCCTTCAAGATGCTGCCCGTCATCAACGGATTGGGATCCGCCGGGTATGTCAACGTGATGTCTTTCATTGCGCCCCACATGTATAATCTGGGGCTTAGTGCAATCCAGGCTGGCTCGGTCACGATTTTCATCGTACTTTTCAGCGCAGCAGGTAGCTTCGCTGCGCCGGTTCTGGCCGAACGCATGGGCGGCAAGCCGGTGTTGCTGGCCGCTCTGCTATTGCAGGGCATAACTGCCTCTTTGCTGTTCTTTACCGACAGTCTGTTGACTATCTACCTCCTCATAGCGCTGTTCGGGTTGGGAGGAGGCAGCGCCGGAAATCTCTTCCTGGTGCTGAACCGGCAGTATCTCGGATACGGCCCCATTGCAACCCCTTACGGTTACCAGGTTGCGGGTGGTATGCTGGGTGTAGCGGCAGGCACTGGGCTGGGCGGCCCTATGTTAGCAAGCACAGGCTATGGGGCGGTGTTTTTGATGTCCGCCGTATTCAGCGTCCTGGGCGCGCTGACTGTTTTCGCCCTGGAATCCACCAGGCAGACGCTCATCCCTTCCTGGAGAGACATGCAGCCGCAAACTGCATCCGCTGACTGCTCCTGACATAAACTCTAAGCCGTGTCCGAGTCGGCTCACGGCGCAGTTGAATAACCTGGAATCAAGCTGAAGGATAGCGCCTCATGGCAAGACTGATTGACCTGACCCTGACCCTCGGCAGCGAGCGCGTGAGCGAAATTCCGGGTCTCATGGGCGTAGAGACCTCGCCGCTGATGACCCACGAGACCCACGCCCGCTCCAACCAGAAACTTTGCCTCGCGACCCACATAGGCACTCACGTGGACGCACCCTACCACTTCGTCCCCGGAGCGGCCACAGTGGACGAAATGCCGCTGGAGAAGTACATGGGCCCGGCCATCCTGATTGACCTGCGCAGTGCGGCCAGAGGGCTGGAACCTTTGACCATAGAGCAGGTTCAGGCTGCCGGGGGAGTCCCTGGCGCTCTCACCGGCAAGATAGCCGTGCTGTTCACCGCCTGGACCGAAAATGAGTCCGGCGGGCCGCGCTTCTACGGCCACGGCCCCTACCTCGGCACCGACACTGCCGCCTACCTGGCCGATAACGGGGTCAACGCCGTTGCCGTGGATTTCCCCATAGACAAGCACCCGCCCACTCCGCTGTCCACCATCAACGACTTCCCGGTGCATCGCCTGCTGCTGGGGCAGGGCATCCCGCTCATCGAAAACCTCATCAACCTCCACGAACTGGTGGGTGAAGAGTTCGAGTTGTGGGCGCTGCCGCTGAAGCTCAAGGGTGGCGACGGCGCTGCCACCCGGGCCGTCGCTCAAATCAAGTAGCTTAACCCTGTTCGCCCTACCCTCACGCTGGCCCTCTCCCTCATAGGGCGGGGGAATCTTCAGGATACCCTCCAATGCCGTCCACTCCCATCCTCCTTGCCACCGGCAACCGCGACAAGCAGACCGAGTTCCGCCGTTTGCTGCACGGCCTGTCTTTTGCGCCCGTCACGCCTGTCGAGGCCGGGCTGGGCGGCGTCCCCGAAGAGCAAGGCGATACCCACGAGGCCATCGCCCGCGACAAAGCGGCGCAATGGTCAAGGGCGGCAAATATGCTCGCCATCGCCTCCGATGGCGGGCTGGTCATACCTGCGCTGGGGCCACGCTGGGAGAGCCGCTACACCCACCGCTTCGCTGGCCCTGCTGCCGATAACGACGAGCGCCTGCGCCGGCTGCTGGAGCTAATGCGCTCCTGTCACGGCGAAGACCGGCGCGCGTCTTGGGTCGAGGCCCTGGCCATTGCGGATAGAGGCCGGGTACTCGTGTCGTGGGAACTGTCCGGCGGCATTGGCTACCTGGACGAGCAGCCTCCCGCCGGACCGCTGCCTGAATTCTGGGTGTTCAGCGTGTGGCGATTCCCCCAGTTCGGCGCGACGTACAGTCAGCTTACGGACGCGCAGAGGGGATCCATAGACGACCATTGGGGCCGCCTTCGCCGCTTGGCTCGCCGCTACCTCGCCTCAACCTACGTCCGGCCTGACAGCCCCTGACCGCAGGACACGCGGAGCGGACTGATTTCGGCTACAATAGTCTCAGCCGCACCATTGGAGAACCGCCCCTTGACTTCGACTGCCACAACACCCGACTCTATCGAAAGCGTGCAGGAACTGTTGCGCGGGCAAGGCTACGTCGCCGACCGCGCTCTGGCAGTTCCCATATTCCTGGCGATGCGTTTGCAGCGGCCCCTGTTCCTCGAAGGCGAGGCCGGCGTGGGCAAGACCGAGATAGCCCGCGCGTTGTCCACCGCCCTCGATGCTCCCCTGATACGCCTGCAGTGCTACGAAGGGCTGGACATCAGCCACGCCGTCTACGAGTGGGACCACCCGCGGCAACTGCTGGAAATACGGCTGATGGAGGCCAGCGGCGACGTTGACCGCCAAGCGGCCACGTCCGGGCTGTTCAGCGAGCGTTTCCTAATCAAGCGGCCCCTGCTGCAAGCCATAGACGCCGCCCGCGACCGCGCTCCGGTGCTGCTCATAGACGAGCTGGACCGGGCTGATGAGGAGTTCGAGGGTTTTCTGCTGGAGATGCTGTCCGACTTCCAGATAACCATCCCGGAACTGGGAATGTTCAAGGCTGAATACCCGCCGGTGGTAATCATCACATCCAACCGCACCCGCGAAGTGCATGACGCCCTGAAGCGGCGTTGCCTGTACTACTGGATTGATTACCCGGACTTCCAGAAGGAGATGCAGATTATCTCCTCCCGCCTTCCCGACGCGCCCCGCCGTCTGGCAGAGCAGGTCACCGGCTTCGTTCAGGAACTCCGCGAGACCGAACTGTACAAGATCCCCGGCATATCGGAAACGCTGGACTGGACTTCCGCCCTCCTCGCCCTTAACCAGCGTGAGCTGGAGCCGGAGGTCATAGACGACACCCTGGGCCTGATGCTCAAGTACCAGGACGACATCGAGCAGGTGCGCGGCGAACCCGTCCGCGCCATGCTGGAGCGCTCCCGCAACCGCGGCGCCCGCCGGGGCGGACGGCGGTAGAGGCGATACAATAGTTTGAGTTTACGTCTGGTGTGGGCAGTTCCGCCTATTCACTGTTCTTTGTAAGTCTTGGCCCAGTCAAGAAACCGACAATAGACCCTATGAGTACGTAAAAGGCCCGCCATAACTGTTCTATGGAGGATTCTACCGCACCACCTGGTTTGTCCAGAAAATCCGAATAAATCGCTAGGGCAACCGCCGACCCCAGGCATAAGACGGCAAGCATGATTATGCTGGTGAGCGCTCGGGCATATAACCCCCCAAATATAGATCTCTCACCCACGGTATTCCCAAACGTCCCCCGTGCGATAGTCAACCATCATAGGCTTGCCGAAATGCCTGAACGAAAAAATTATCATTCTCGCTGAAGCTAGTAGAAAAGCGATAAAGGGATGCTTAACGCTCCCTCTTGGATAATCAACCCTTGGGGTTTCATTCCGTTCTGCCATTGGATTACTCTCCAGTTCAATAAGCTTCAGGGTTTGTCTCACTGTAACATAGCCGCCCGGCAAATTCGAAGGACAGACGCCTATGACCACAAATTTGTACTCCCTCAACCGCGAAGGCGTTGACGGCAGCGGCCACATCCTGCCCAACCTGCTGCGCTTCGCCGAGGTGCTGCGGCGGCTGGGGCTGGACGCCGGCCCGGCCAACGTGCTGGACATGGTGCGGGCCACCGAGCACGTCCACATCGGGCGGCGCGGCGAGTTCTACCAGGCCGCCCGCAGCATCTTCGTGCATCGCAGGCAGGACCTACCCGTATTCGACGAGGCTTTCAACGTATTCTGGCGCAAACCCAACACCGCCCGCAGCGGCATGGACCTGCGCTCCATGGGCGAGCAGCGCCGCTTCCGCAAGCCCCAGGTGTCGGCAGGCCACGACGAACCGATGGACGATGCGCTGGCCCTCGATGGCGACCCGGACGACGACTTGGTGTCTCAGGTCAACTTGACCCGCACCTACAGCGCCCGCGAGGTGCTGCGGCAGAAGGACTTCGCCCAGTTCAACGGCCAAGAAATTGCCGAGGCCCGCCGGATGATGGCCTCGCTGCGCTGGGATCTGGGCCGGAGACGCACCCGCCGCATGGCGCCCCTGAACTCCTCGAAGGGCGGGGCCAGCCTGGATGTGCGCCGCACCCTGCGCCGCAGCCTCCAATACGGCGGCGAGCTGTTCGACCTGGCCGAGCGCGGCCCCAAGCACAGCCCACGCTCGCTGGCGCTCATCTGCGACGTCAGTGGCTCCATGGAGCGTTATACCCGGATGCTGCTCCACTTCATCCACACTGTCGCCGTCGGGCAGCCCTCTGCATACAATGGCATCGAAGCGTTCCTGTTCGCTACACGGCTCACCCGCATCACCCGCCAACTCCGCTACCGCAGCATAGACCAGGCCATCGCCGAGGTGTCCCGCGCCGTGCCCGACTGGGCAGGCGGCACCCGCATCGGCGAAGCGGTCAAGACCTTCAACTACCAGTGGCTGAGGCGCACCCTGCGGGGAGAGGCCATCGTGATGATAATTTCCGACGGTTGGGATAGGGGAGAGCCGGAACTGCTGGCCCGCGAAACCTCACGGCTGCAACGGAGCTGCCACCGCCTGATGTGGCTCAACCCGTTGCTGGGGTCGCCGGATTACCAGCCGCTGACGCAGGGGATGCAGGCAGCCCTGCCCTACGTGGACGACTTCCTGCCGGTTCACAACATGAACAGCCTTCAGGCCCTTGCCGACCGTCTCAGCGACATCGGCCCCCGCCGTTCTCCTCTGAACGGGAACGCCCCGGCCCGCGCCTACCGCCCCAAGCCGGCGGAGCCGGAACCCGAACCCCAGCCGGAGCCCCAGGACCGCCCCATAGACCGTATCCTGCCGAGGCCCACCTTCCGCCATCCCATGTGGGGCAAGGAGCGGTAGTAGTCCTGCAGGGCGGGCGCGAGCCTCCGCCACGCTTCAACGGCGCCGAAGCACAGTCCCGCCAACACGCCGCCGACAACAGCGTCGAGGATGAAGTGGTTGCCGGTGACCGTAATTGCTAAGAAGGTCAGCACCGGGTATACGATGCCTGCCGCCTTGAATGGCCCCGGCAGGTTCCTGAACCAATACACGCCCAGGATGACGGTCCAACTGAAGTGCAGGCTGGGCATGGCCGCTGACGTGTTGTAGAAGGTCGCCATCCCCTCTGAGCCGTACAAGGCCGGGCCGAACGCCTGGATTGTGTCCGTAAGCTCCACCGCCGGTATGGCGAAGGGCGAGGCCACCGGGAAGAGCGCGAAGGCCGTTAGGGCCACTATCAGGTCGAGCAATACCACGGTGCGGTAGTAGTAGTATTGTCGGCGGTCTCGAAGGAACAGGTAGACCGCCAGCGCCAGGATGACCGGCCAGTAGGTTACGATGTAGGCCCAGTTGAGAAAGACGACTATGCCTTGAACGTGCTCTATGGCCCAAGCCTGCCACCCCGGTTCCCACAGGAACCCGAGCGACTGTTGCAGGGAGGCAATGCGCTCGCCGTTGAACACGGCCACCGCCCGCGTGTCTTCAAAAACCAGCCCCCGGCTGAACACGTAGACCAGGTAGGCCCCGATGTAGAGCGCGATCTCGGCCAGCTCGCGCCGGTAGGCCCAGGACCACTGCGCCGCCGGATACCGACGGCAGGCCGACAGCCATTCCTGCGCCCACGACGGCATCGCCATAGGCCAGGTTGGCGCGGCGTACCTGCCCCGGAACACGGCACGGCGGAAGTTTCCTGTCCTGATCACCCGCATCTGGCGTCAATCCGTATGTATGGTTATATGAATTTCCTTAAATTATGGATATAGAAATATATGGAATTAGTTGGAATATCTGATACGAAGAAAGGGGGTACCTTGGGACGTATTGTAGCGACGCTTTAGCCGGCCGCTACCTTGACCACAAGTGGGGCCGCATTAGCAACTAACCGCCCTGCGCGGTCTCCAAGAAGAGCAGAAGGACAATGAAAGAAGGGACTGACACGAAGCATATCGGCAATATCCCCCTTCCGAAGTTTATATTTTATTATGATACAGCCCACCGGAATGTACGGCAACTGGCCGAAACCGGCAATTCCCGTTAATCGCCGGGTATCGGTAGCGGCCTAGCCGCAGTATTGCGCAGGAAGGCCCTGCGGCATGGATTCTAATCATAGGGAGGCCAGCATTGGCCAGAGTAGAACTGATTACCGAGCAGCAGGCTGACGGCAAGGTCAAGGAGATATACGAAGACATCAAGGCGACCATGGGCTGGGAATTCGTTCCGCAGACCTTCCAGCTTGTCGCCCATAACCCGGAGCATCTCGAATCCTACTGGCAAAACTACAAGCAGGTTATGTCCCCCGGGATGCTGGACCTCAAGACCAAGAAGCTCATCGCATACATCGTGTCGGCAATGAACAACTGCGGCGTTTGAGTGCGATTCCACCTGGATGCCGTGAAGCATCTCGGAGTTGACGACGCCACTCTCGCGGAAGCGGTGGAGGTGATGACCGAAGTAGCCAAGGGCAACCTCATCATGCACTCCACCGGCCACCGGCACTAGGGGACGCCCCCACCCTGACCCTACCCCGGAGAGAGAGGGAATTTCACTGCCTAGTCCTGAAGGAAGATGTAAGCTGCCGAGTTAGGGCCGCTGTCCACATGGCTGTGCCCCTTGCCGGAAGTGTCCTCCATCAACCGCGCGTCTCCAGCCCGGAAGACGTGGCTCGCGCCGTCGCTTACCGTGATTTCGGTCTCGCCGGTGAGGTGGATGATGAACCGGCGGTCGGGCAGTGGATGGAAGTCCATCACGCGCGCCTCCGTCCACCACTGGACCTTCACCTCACCCACGTTCAGCATCGAATGTAGCGCGGAGTAATCCGCCAGATTCAGTTCCTCCATGTGGCTTTCCCCGTCGTCGGTGGCGTATATCCTGTAAATTGCCATAAACGTCCTCTCCTTATCATAGTTCCCTCTCCCTCTGGGGCAGGGCTATCGTACATGAAATTAGAACTCCGTCACTCCGGCGAAAGCCGGTATGACGGCACTAAAACCGTTCGTATGCGATATCCTTGCCCTCCGGGGCAGGGAGAATTAGAAGGTCATGCCATTCTAGTGTATGCTGGAAGAAAAGCGGAAAGGTAGTTTGGGTTGGACTGGAAATTCTGGATTATCCTGGGAATCGCCGGGCTGGCGCTGTCGGCCCTGATGTGCTTGGGCTTCGTCATGCTGTTGCGGCGGCGGGAGCCATACGCCTCGTTCATGCGGCTGCGGCTGCGGGCCAAACTGACCTTCCTGCGGCTGCTGGCCTTTGACCCTCGCTTGCCTTGGTACGTCCGAGCCCTGCCGCTGCTGGCCCTGGCTTACTGGATCAGTCCCATAGACCTGATACCGGGCTTCATGGCTGACGATATAGCCTTCACCCTGCTGACAATAATGGTCATCATCCGCCTCACTCCCCGCGAGCTCATAGCCGAGTTGCTCCAGACCGCCGACGCCGCCCACCCCGCGGGCCAGCGGGAGTAGACTGCCTGCCCGCCCCTTCCGTCGCTATTAGACCGCAATTCCGTCATTCCCGCGAAAGCGGGAATCCAGGGGTTTTCGGCAGGGAAAGGTGCCAGCAAACGAAGTGTAGATTCCCGCTTTCTCGGGAATGACGGGGGTGGTTAGTCCGCCATCCACTCCCGCACTCGGCGCGTCCACGGGCTTTCCGGGTCGGCGTGGTCCAGGCTGATCTGGAAGTGGTTGTGGCCCTCGCGCACCATTTCCTCCGCGTATCCCTGCTCCTTGCGGAGGGCAGCCAGCATCCGGGGATGCTGCTCCCGCAGGTTGTCGAAGTCGTCGCTGCCTATCTCCAGCAGGAAGGGCGTGGCGTTACCTTCGGTGTTGTACATCGGGCTGGCATCGCGGGCGTCTCCGTCCGATGCCAGGAACGCTTCGCGCCGGTCCGGCGGCGTCTCGGTCACGTCGAACACGCCGCTGACCGGGAAGCAGCCCTTAATGACATCCGTCGGCAACCCGAAGTCTGCCAGCCGATCCCGTTGCAGCGTTATCAGGGCCGCGAGGTGCCCGCCCGCCGAGTGGCCGCTGACGTAGATGCGGGCCGGGGCCCCGCCGTAGTCCGCGATGTGGTCGTAAACCCAGCGCAGGGCGGCGCGGCAGTCGTCCACCTGCTGCGGATACTTGGCCCCGGGAGCCAGCCGGTAACCCACAGGCGCCAGCAGGGCCGGAGCGCGAGTAATGGCCGGGGCCATGAAGCCCATCAGGTCCTTGTGTCCAATGACCCAATAGCCGCCGTGGAAGAACAGCAGCACCGGCGCCGGACTCGCAGGCGTCGCGTCGGGCATATATATGTCCAGCTTTTGGCGCTCATCTTCACCATAGGCTAGGTTAAGGGCGCACCGCGCCTTGCGGCGGACCTCGTCCGACCAAGCCATCGCCTGCTCCAGGTATTCTCCCGCCCCAGGCGAAGGCGGCGGAATAACTTGTGTCTGCTCGACCATAGCAACCTCCTGACGGGGTTATTAAACGCAAAGGCGCAAAGACGCAAAGGATTCGATTAAACCAACAAGACTATTCCTCCTCTGCGTCTTTGCGTCATTGCGTTTAATATACACCCATGATTGATCACGCATTGATAGACCGCTTCCGTCAGGCGCGCCGCGACACGTCGCTGGCGGTTATTGACGGGTTGCACGCAGTGAAGCACGGTATACGCTTCGGAGCCGAATTGCTGGAAATGGTCAGTCCCGACAGGGACACGGCCCTGCGGCTGGCGGCCGATGTCGCGCCTGACATAATTCCGCGCTTGGTTGATGAGTTGACGCAGGTCTCAAGGGAGAACTTCCGGCGGCTCTCGCCAGTGCCGCCGGACACCGGCGTCATCGCCATCGCACGCCGCCCATGTGTCTCCCCGGACGCATTGCTGGAAAGCCCTGATGACGCCCCGGTCGTGTTCCTCGAAAATCCGAGGAACCCGTTCAACATCGGCGCGGCGGTACGGGTGGGGGCTGCGGCAGGGGCGGCTGGAGTGCTGGTCTCCGGTCAGCAGGACCCTTGGCACCCGGCGGCCATCGTGTCCGCCGCCGGGTTGCAGTTCGCGCTGCCGGTGGCCCGCGCCGACAGTATCCCCGATGGCTGGCGACAGATATTCGCCATAGATACGCAGGGCGAACCGCTGCCTTGGGCCAACGTGCCGCGCGGCGCCGTTCTGGCCTTTGGCGCCGAGCGGCATGGGGCAAGCCCTGAATTGCTGGCCCGTGCCCGGCGCCGCTTGTCCATCCCCATGACGCCCGGAGTTTCCAGCCTGAACCTCGCAACGTCGGTCGCCGTGGCGCTGTACGCGCTGAAAGTGTAGCGGGCAGCGCGCCGGAAACGATCGCCGACAACCCAGGACGGCGGGAGATTTGTACTATATCCCGGGATGCGCCTGACGCCAATTTCCCCAATGCCACGGGGCAATGCCAGCTATCCCGTAAGGACGCTCTGTGTTACCCTACCGATAAGATTCACTGTACCTCTGGCTGTACTACTGTCGGAAACCGTTTGAGTTGAATAATAAAGAGAGGGTACGTTTTGCTGGCCCTGTGGACGCTCAGGGCTTTGGGTATTGCGGGGGGCGGCGCGCTGGGTTGGGGGATTAGTATTGTCTCCGAATTGTCTTCCTCCAATGACCGGTTCCTGCCTTGGGGGCTTGTCTTTGCCGCCATTGGGTTGGTCGCTGGCGGTCTACTTGCTCAAGGCGGCATCGTCCTCGCGCGCTGCATCGCCGAACTGCCCGGAGCGAAACTGGTTGCCGGCGTAGTCGGGCTGTTGGTCGGCTTGGTCGTCGCCGCGCTGGTCTCCATTCCCCTCTACACGCTGGGGGGCGTTATGGACTGGGCCGTGCCCATCGCCGTCACCCTGGCATTGGGCGCTGCCGGAGTATGGATTGGCGTACAGCGAGAGAGAGACATCCGCGCCATATTGCCCGGCCTGGACTCCGAGCCTCGTCCCGGTGGAAGGCCGCCTGCCAACCTTGAAGCATCGCCCGGCGCACTGACCATGCCTGATATAGACCCCCGCCGGGAGTCGCGCAACGGCACGATACTCGTGGACACTTCGGCCATAATAGACGGGCGCATCGCCGACCTCACTTTGACCGGCTTCATTGACGGCTCGCTGCTGGTGCCGCGATTCGTGCTGGACGAACTGCGCCACATCGCCGATTCCAGCGACTCGCTGCGACGCAACCGGGGGCGCCGGGGGCTGGAGGTGCTGGGCCGTCTGCGCAAGGACCCATCGGTGCCGCTCCGGGTACTGGATGTGGGCGTGGAGGGCGGCGAGGAAGTGGACGCCCGGCTGGTGGAGTTGGCCCGAGGCATGAAATCGTCAATTCTGACCACCGACTACAACCTGAACCGAGTCGCCGAGATCCAGGGTGTGCAGGTGCTGAACGTCAACGAACTGGCCAACGCCGTCAAGTCCATTGTGCTGCCCGGCGAGAACCTGCGGGTGGACATCGTGCAGGAAGGCAAAGAGGCAGGCCAGGGAGTCGCGTACCTGGATGACGGCACCATGGTGGTGGTAGAGGGCGGACGCCGCTATATCAACTCCGGCCGCGATGTACAGGTAACCCGCGTGCTGCAGACCAACGCAGGCCGCATCGTCTTCGCTCAGCCGAAGTGAACGGGATTTTAACGCAGAGGGCGCAGAGAATACGCAAAGAGCGCAGGGGATTCAGGATTTTCGGTACAGTCTCTGTGTTTTCTGCGCGTCCTCTGCGCCCTCTGCGTTGAGAAAGGGAGTATGGCGATGTTCAGCGCAAGCGCCGTAATCGTGGCTGCTGGGCGCAGCTCGCGGATGGGGGGCGTGGACAAGACCTTCGCGCCTTTGCTGGGCGCGCCGCTTATCGCCCACACCGTCGAGCGTTTCGAGACCTGTCCCCTGGTTGGCGAAATTGCGCTGGTGCTGGCGGAGGAGTCTGTGGCGCGCGGGCGGGAGTTGGCTGCGTCGCGGGGTTGGCGCAAGGTGACGGAGGTGTGCGCGGGCGGAGCGCGGCGGCAGGACTCGGTGTACAACGGGCTGACCGCGCTGTCGTCCTGCGACCTGGTGATGGTCCACGACGGGGCCCGCCCCTGCCTTGACGCCGCTACGCTGGAACGGGGCATCCGGGCCGCCGCCGAACATGGCGCGTCTGTGGCTGGCACGCCCGTCAAGGACACCATCAAGCGCGTATCCCCTGACCTGATCATCGAAGACACGCCGGAACGCGCCCGTCTATGGGCCGCGCAGACACCCCAGGCGTTCCGTTACGCCCTGCTGCTGGAAGCCCACCGGCGCAGCGAGAGGGATTTCACCGACGACGCCGCGATGGTGGAAGCCATCGGCCACCCGGTGCGTATGTTCGAGGGAACCTACGAGAACATCAAGGTGACCACCGCCGGGGACTTGGTCATCGCCGAGGCGTTTCTGCGGGAAATGCTGATAGAATGACGTCAAGGCCCGGACCACCGTACCAGTGGGACGAGAACAAGAGCCGAAGCAATCTCCAAACTCGCGGCTTCGGATTCGACTTGATTCACTATTTCGAGTGGAATAACGCTATCTCTTGGCAAGACCTTCGTATCATGGAAGAGGATCGCCGGGTATCAATCGGACTTATTGAGGGGCGTCTGTATGTAGCTGTCTGGACAATGGGAGAAGGCTTCACCCGTATTATCAGCCTGAGAAAGGCCAATAGAAGAGAGGCCATCGTATATGCGCAAGCAAGAAATTGAAACGCTGATTACTGCCGACGGCTGTCAAATCATCCTGCCGACTCCCGAAGAGGACGAGGCCATCAATGCCCAGATTGCCGCCAACCCTGACGACTTCGAACTGGACGAAGAGTGGTTCAAGAACGCCAAGCCCGCCAAAGAACTCTTCCCCGAAACCTACCGCTGGGCTATGCAGCGGAAGGCTGACCTTGAGGCCGGAGTTATCCAGGAAGTATGGATTGCCCTGCCTGCCAACGTCGTCGCGTGGTTCAAAGCCCATGCAGGTCTGGACGATGAAACCGGGGGCACAGCCTGGATAGAGCTTATCGAGCATACTCTTTCAGGCTACGTCTCCTCTTGCGCCAACAGCCAATCTCAATTGCCAGACATAGAGTCTAGCAAAGAGTTAGCGTGAGGGCGATTTGGCGCAACCCATCCCCGACTTCCGCGTTGGCATCGGCTTCGACTCCCACCCACTGGCCCCCGGTCGGCGGCTGGTGCTGGGCGGGGTGGAGGTTCCTCACGACCGCGGGCTGGCCGGGCACAGCGACGGAGACGTGCTGATTCACTCGATACTGGACGCCCTGCTGGGCGCGGCAGACCTGGGCGACAAAGGCACGCATTTCCCGTCGTCTGATCCGCAATACAAGGATATTTCCAGCCTTCTGTTGCTGGAGCGGGTGGGGGCGATATTGTCTGGCGCCGGTTGGCGCGTGTCGAATGTTGATGCTACAATGCTGGCGCAAACGCCCCGGCTAGGGCCGTTTATCCCTACCATGAAGGAACGTACAGCCGCTGCGCTGTACATACCCTCTGGCCGCGTCAGCATCAAGGCCACTACCACCGACTACCTGGGGTTTGTCGGCCGGGCCGAGGGCATTGCCGCCGTTTCCGTCGCTTGTGTCATGTCGCAGTAGCGCCGGGGCCATCCTCCAATCCTGTAATCCTGATTCAGACGAATGAAGCTGTATAGTACGCTAACCGGCGAAGCCACCGAGTTCGCCCCCGCCGACGGCAACACCGTCAAGATGTATGTCTGTGGCGTTACCCCCTACTCATCCACCCATATCGGCCATGCCCTCAGCTACGTTGCCTTCGACGTGCTTCGGCGGTATCTGGAGCATCTTGGTTTCGAGGTGAACCACGTCCAGAACTTCACCGACGTGGACGACAAGATAATCCAGCGGGCCCAGGAACAGGGCATTGAGCCCGCCGAGTTGGCCGAGCAGTTCATTGGCGACTTCTTCCAGACCATGGACGCTCTGAATATCCGCCGCGCTCACACCTACCCGCGAGCCACCGAGGAAATCGGCCCCATCATCGAGACCATCGGCAAGCTGGTGGACTCCGGCCACGCCTACGCCGCGGGCGGCGACGTCTTCTTCCGCGTGGAGAAGAGCGAGGGCTACGGCAAGCTGAGCCACCGCACCCTGGAGGGGATGCAGGCGGGCAGCCGGATAGAGATAGACGAGAACAAAGAGCATCCGATGGACTTCGCGCTGTGGAAGGGCGCGCGTCCCGGCGAGCCGTCATGGGACAGCCCGTGGGGGCCGGGCCGCCCCGGCTGGCATATCGAATGCACCAGCATGTCCATGACCTACCTGGGCGAGAGCCTAGACATTCACGGCGGCGGGCAGGACCTGGTCTTCCCCCACCATGAGAACGAAATCGCGCAAAGCGAGGCCTCCACGGGCGTCGTGCCCTTCTCCCGCTATTGGGTCCACAATGGACTATTGCGGCTGGGCGGCGACAAGATGAGCAAGTCGCTGGGCAATCTGGTGTCCGTGGAGGAGGCACTGGAACAGTTCTCGCCCGACGTCATCCGTCTCTACTTCCTCAGCTCCCACTACCGCAGCCCATTGTCATACTCAGACGAGGGCTGCGCGGCCATGGAACGCAGCCTGGAGCGCCTGCGACACGCCCTAGACCGTTCCGTTGCCCCTGAGACTGCCGAAGGGACGCCTTCCAATGCGCTGGACGCCGAGCCTTACCGACGACAGTTCTTCGAGGCGATGGACGACGACCTTAACACCCCGCGAGCCTTGGCCGCGCTGTTCGACCTGGCCCGCGAAATCAACCGCAGCAGTGACGAAAGCCGACCGGTTGCCAGCGCGCAGGACACCCTGCGAGACCTGGGGGGTATCCTGGGCCTGACCTTTGCCCAGCCCGAGGCAGCCAACGCCGGGGCCGGGCCGTTCATCGAACTGCTGTTGGAAACACGAACCGCCCTGCGGCAGGCCCGCCAGTTCGAGCAGGCCGACCGTATCCGAGACGGCTTGGAGCAGTTGGGCGTGTCGGTGGAAGACACCCCCAACGGCCCCGTCTGGCAGTTCCGCGCGCCATAGACCGCCATTAGATTAGAATGGTTACAGGCGCAGAGACGTTTGCGAAACGCCCAAGTCCCCTGCGCTCTCGAAAAGAACAGAAGGCCAGCCAATATGACCGACCACCTGAAAGCGTCGCCACCGGAAAGGTACGAAGAAATCAGCCGTCACCTTCTTGAGCAGGCGCAGGCAGAGCTGGACAAGGGCGACATCCTGCAAGCGTCCGACAAGGTGTGGGGAGCAACTGCCCACGCCGTCAAGGCAGTCTGTCAGCGAACGGGCTGGAACCATCATGCCCACAACCATCTCAGCGCTGCGGCTAACTACGCCGCATCAGGCTTGGGCCGTTATGACCTGATGGAAGCCTTTGGATTCCTGGAAGCCATGCACACCAACTATTACGAACATCAGAAGGAAGCCGATCAAGTTCGGCTTGAAGTAAATCGTGCGGACTTCTTCATACGCGAATTTGCCGCGTTGCCTTTCGCCGAACTGCCGGGCGATCAATCTCACCTGTCGCCATTGGAACGCCAGGGCCAAGAACGCCGTTTGCGGATGCTGACACGCAAGAACCAGTATTCCCACGGCCCGCAGTTCAGCCCGGACGAAGCGGCGGAGTTGCCGCCGGTGTCTCTTCCTATCGCTGGTGGCGGGGGCTAAGATACTATGGCCGACCACTTGAAAGCGTCGCCGCCGGAAAGGTACGAGGAAATCAGCCGTCATCTGCTGGAACAGGCGCAGGAAGAGCTGGACAAGGGCGACATCCTGCAAGCGTCCGACAAGGTGTGGGGAGCGACTGCCCACGCCGTCAAGGCCGTCTGCCAGCGAATGGGCTGGAACCACCACGCCCACAACCACCTGCGGGCGGCGGCGAGTTACATCTCCTCGGAGCTAGGGCGCGACGATTTGAGGCTTGCGTTCGGTTATTTGGAGGCTCTGCACGCCAACTATTATGAGCATCAATGGGAATTGGCAGACGTGCGCACTGGGATAAATAACGCCACTTTTTTCATCAGCGAATTAGTCGCTCTTCCGCTCGACGAATGGCCCAGCGACCGGTCTCATCTGTCCCTCCTTGAACAGCAAGGCCAGGAACGCCTGTTGCGGATGCTGACCCGCAAGAACCAGTATTCCCACGGCCCGCAGTTCAGCCCGGACGAAGCGGCGGAGTTGCCGCCAGTGTCTCTTTCTATCGCTGATGGCGGGGGCTAAGATACTATGACCGACCACTTGAAAGCGTCGCCACCGGAAAGGTACGAGGAAATCAGCCGTCATCTGCTGGAACAGGCGCAGGAAGAGCTGGACAAGGGCGACATCCTGCAAGCGTCCGACAAGGTGTGGGGAGCAACCGCCCACGCCGTCAAGGCTGTCTGCCAGCGCATGAGCTGGAACCACCATGCCCACAACCACCTGCGGGCGGCGGCCAATTATGTTTTCGCTGAGTTTGGGCGCGACGATTTGAGGCTTGCGTTCGGTTATTTGGAGGCTCTGCACGCCAATTACTACGAACATCAGTGGGAGGCGGATGAGATTCGCACGGGAATAGCCAATGCAACGTTCGTTATCCGCGAACTATCCGCAACTCCCTTAGACAAGCTGCCTAGTGACCAATCTCACCTGTCGCCATTGGAACGCCAGGGCCAAGAACGCCGTTTGCGGATGCTGACCCGCAAGAACCAGTATTCCCACGGCCCGCAGTTCAGCCCGGACGAAGCGGCGGAGTTGCCGCCGGTGTCTCTTCCTATCGCTGATGGCGGGGGCTAAGATAATATGGCCGACCACTTGAAAGCGTCGCCGCCGGAAAGGTACGAGGAAATCAGCCGTCATCTGCTGGAACAGGCGCAGGCAGAGCTGGACAAGGGCGACATCCTGCAAGCGTCCGACAAGGTGTGGGGAGCAACTGCCCACGCCGTCAAGGCAGTCTGTCAGCGAATGGGCTGGAACCACCACGCCCACAACCATCTCAGTGCTGCTGTGAACTACATCTCCGCAGAGTTGAGCCGGGACGATCTGCTGAACGCATTTGGATTTCTAGAATCCATGCACTCAAACTTCTATGAACATCAAAAGGAAGCGTATCAAGTGCGAGTCCAGGTAGACAATGCTGTCTTCTTTACCAGTGAACTGACTGTACTCCCTCTCGATAACCTTCCGAGCGACCGGTCTCATCTGTCCCTCCTTGAACAGCAAGGCCAAGAACGCCTGCTGCGGATGCTGACCCGCAAGAACCAGTATTCCCACGGCCCGCAGTTCAGTGCGGAGGAAGCGGCGGAGTTGCCGCCGGTGTCTCTTCCTATCGCTGATGGCGGGGGCTAAGATACTATGGCCGACCACTTGAAAGCGTCGCCACCGGAAAGGTACGAAGAAATCAGCCGTCATCTGCTGGAACAGGCGCAGGCAGAGCTGGACAAGGGCGACATCCTGCAAGCGTCCGACAAGGTGTGGGGAGCAACTGCCCACGCCGTCAAGGCAGTCTGTCAGCGAATGGGCTGGAACCATCATGCCCACAACCACCTGCGGGCTGCAGCGAGTTACATCTCCTCGGAGCTAGGGCGCGACGATCTATTGAGGGCTTATGGGTATCTGGACGCCCTTCACACGAACTATTACGAGCATCAACGCAGCGCTGCTGAGGTTCGCATTGGGATTGGTAACGCCGAATTTTTCATTGACGAGCTAGGCAGAGCGCCACTTTCAGAACTCCCTGGGAATCGAGAACATCTGTCACCACTGGAACGACGAGACCAGGAGCGGCTGTTGCGCTTGCTTTCGCGCAAGAACCAGTATTCTCACGGCCCGGAGATTGAGGGAGACGAGCTGAACAATCTGCCACCTGTCAAACCTGTATCCGATGAAAGCACCGGCGGCCAATAAGGCCACTAGCCATCTCAATGATTAACGACACAACTGCAACATCGGCTGCTGCATTCAGAGACGCATGGGACCAGTACAACTCCGGCCACATGTCCAGTTGGATTCGACGCATGGGCCGAGAGACGTCTGGATTTGAGCTATTGCCTCTAATGTTTGGCGCGAGGGCCAGATTCCTGCATCAACAAGCCTGCTATGATGGTCATATAGAAGACCCGGACATTCCTGACTTGATCTACGGAACCGCCGACTACATCATCCAAGCTCAGCAGTTGGCTTCGATATGATGTCAGAGCTTGGGAGACGTTCGCACAGCCTCTCCCCAACAACGAGGATCCATCAGTGACAACGACTCTGGATAAAACCGCCCTCGCCTCTCTGTCCCGTATCGTTGGGGCGGAGAACGTGCTGGCCGACGCCGACTCCCTCGACCGCTACACAGGCGATTCGCTGTCGCCCAGCCGCGCCTTCGGGGCTGCGGGCGCCTTCGAGCGCCTCGCCGATGTGGTCGTGCGTCCCGGCTGCACTGCCGAGGTCGCCGATGTCGTGCGCTGGGCCAATGAACACCGGGTCCCCGTTATCCCCTACGGCGGCGGCACCGGCGTTATGGGCGCCGTGGTTCCGGCCCACGGCGGCCTTGTGCTGGATGTGAAGCGCATGAACCGCGTGCTCGATGTGGATGCCGAGAGCCTGACCGCCCGTGTCGAGGCAGGAATAGTCTTGGGTGACCTGGAGGCCGTTCTGGCTGAGCGCGGGCTGATGATTGGCCACGACCCATACAGCGTTCCCATCGCCACCATCGCCGGCGCCATCTCCACCAACGGCGTGGGCTACCGCGCCTGCGCCCACGGCCCAATGGGACAGCAGGTGGTTGGACTGGAAGCCGTTCTGCCCGACGGGCGTGTCATCGAGACCCGCGACATTCCCAAGTATTCCTCCGGCCCCAACCTGAACCACCTGTTCATCGGCGCGGAGGGTGTCTTTGGCGTCATCACCCGGGCCACCGTCCAAATCTACCGCATCCCGGAATGCAGTCAGTTTGCCAGTGTGGGTTTCGACAGCTTTGAAAAGGGCTTCAACGCCGCCTCGGAAATGCTGGCTGTGGGCATCCGGCCGTCGCTGCTTGATCTAACCGAAGAGGACGGAGACGTTACGCTTCACCTGCGGTTCGAGGGCTTCACAGAGGGCGTAGAAGCGCAGGCCAAGAGAGCCGAGTCAATCTGCGACGCTGCCGGGGGCTACTCGCTGGGCACCGAGCCCACCGAGCACTATTGGGAAGTGCGGCGCGACTCAGCCGAGAACTACAAGCTGTCAGCCTTGGGCCAGCCCCGCAAGGTGCGCTGGAACCGCTGGCGGCGGCGGCGCGGGTTCGACTACCTGCACGTAGCTCTGCCTTCCTCAAAGGTGCTGGAATACAAGCGACAGGCCGGGGACATCCTCGCCAGCCAGGGCATCGCCGTGTCCGAGTACGCCATCTGGAGCCGCCCCGAACTGTTCTCCATGCTCATCCTGCCTGAGTCCGGCGACCCTGCCGAAGCCCGGCAGCGGCTGGCCCGCACCGTGGACCGGGTGTTGGAATTGGCTCAGGACATGGGCGGCGCAATGGAATACTGCCACGGCGTCGGCGTCAAGCTGAATCATCTGCTGGCCCGGGAGCAGGGAGCAGGCCACGGCGTCATCCGCCAGCTCAAGCAGACCCTCGACCCCAACAACATAATGAATCCCGGCAAGCTGGCCCTTTAGATGGAATTTGGCCTCCAATTCTTCCCTGACGTTTCCCCGGCCCAGAAGTCGGGCCAACAGTACTGGAACGAGTGCCTGTCGCTGGTGGATTTGTGCGACGAGTTGGGCTATACGCAGGTACGCACCGTTGAGCATTACTTCGAGCCTTACGGCGGATACAGCCCGGCGCCTCACGTCTTCCTGACCGCCGCCTCCCAGCGCACCCGCTACGCCCGTCTGCTTACCGGGGCAGTGCTGCCCGTGTTCAACCACCCTCTGAAAGTGGCGGGCGAGATCGGGATGCTGGACGCTATATCCGGCGGCCGTCTCGACTGCGGTTTCGGACGCGCCTTCCTGCCCCACGAGTTTCAGCGGTTCGAGCGCTCAATGGACGAGTCCCGCGCCCGCTTCGAGGAAGGCATGGAGGCTGTACGGCTGCTCCTGGAACAGGAGAACGTGACCTTCGAGGGGCAATTCTACCGCTTCCGCAACGTCACCTCGCTGCCTCGCCCCACGCAGCAGCCCCGTCCGCCCTTCTGGACTGCCGCGCTGGGAACCCCGGAATCCCTGCGGCGGGCTGGCGAGCGCGGCTTCAACCTGATGCTGGTGCCTTTCGCCGGGCCGCAGATGCGCGAGGCCATCGGCGTCTACCGTGAAGCCTGGCGCGAGGCGGGGCACACCGGGCAAGGGCGCATTGCCCTCGGATTCCATATGTTGTGCCATGAAGACCGCGAGGAAGCCCGCCGCATCGCCCAGCCCAACATTGACTCCTACTTTCAGTCTCTGGTGGCTGCCGCCGGGCTGGATTCCGGTTGGGGATCGGGAACGGCGTCGTGGGACTACCCCAATTACGACAGCCATATGGACAAGCTGCGCCAAGCCAGTTTCGACACGCTGCTGAACAGCGGAACCATCTGGGTGGGGACGCCCGCGGACGTCCGGGAGCAGATTGCCTCCTACCGCGACGCCGTGGGCGGGTTCGACACCGCTTCATTGCAGGTAAACTTCCACCTGATTTCTCAAGAGGCCGCCGCCGCTTCCATGCGCCTCTTTTCCGCCCAAGTCATGCCTTCCTTCCGCCACTAGCCTCAGCCTGCTTCCTGACCGTACCTTTCCCCGTAGCCGCTGGCGATGTTTTGCTGTTAATAATATCTCAAATATAAATGTATAATATCCTTTAATATCTCTTTACAAGATATTGGAGTAGCTATATCATTATATAGAATCAAATGAAGCTTATAGTATTGTATTAGCTTAATATCTCAATACGGAGGAAGTAAAGGAAATGGTCACCATGAATCAGGGTATCAGGGAAGTGAGGGAATCGAGTTCGCGGTTCATCCACAAACTGGAGCACGGGGCATTGGCCGTCTACGACTGGGTCTCCGGCCCTGCGATGAGCGAACAGGAGCGGATGCATCTCCGGCTGGCCGAGACCGATGCCATCCGCCGCTTTTCCCAGCCCCCCATCTAGCCCGGCGGCAACACCGGATGGACTGATGCTCCCATCCACTCCATTCTCTTCTTATGACGAAGGGGCGCAAACTGCGCCCCTTTTTCTGTCGTATAGTCCGGAGTGAACGCTACCGCTCCGATTGCAGGTCGCGCAACTGCTCCAAGAGGCGCTGGTTCTCTTCCTCCGCAGCCATACGGGCTGCTTCGGACTCCCGCAATGCTGCCTCCGCGTCTCGCAGTGCTGCCTCCGCCATTACCCTCTCATCTTTGTCCTCTTGGTGAGTCTGGAGCCACTGTCCGCCTTCCGGGTCGTAAAGGCGCAGATTGCCGTCGGGCAACGCGCAGATGTCCAGCCCCAGCGCCTCGCTGTGGCCCCACAGCACGCTGTCCCCATCCGTATCCAGCGGTATTTGGCGGTACTCGCCGTCAACCAGCCGCTCGCCAATCAAGGGGGGAGAAAAGTAGCTGCCGGAAGGGTCGAACCGCCAGTACTCAGTTACTTCCATTTCGGCGTAGATGTCCCGCTTTTCTCTCATATCCCGACGCCAGGTGCTGCCCGACGCCACTTCCATCACGAAATCGGGCGCCTTGCCCTCCCGCCACACAATCCAATTGCGGCGCTGGTGCCTGCTGGCTACTCCCAGCACCGCGAACACGTCGGGCGCAACCCGCGTCTCATTGTCATTGATGCGGTAGTACATCAGCATATCGCCGCCCACGTATACGTCTTCCCGGTGGTCGAACCACACCCTCAGGCTGGAAATGGCATATAGCATAGTGGTCAGTTGGGCGTCATCTTCGGCCATGGGTTCGCCGTCCGAGTCGGGATATACGATGCTTGGGTCTTCTACCCGGTCCTCGTAAGTCGGATGCTTGGTGGCGGCTGGAATACGCTCTGCGGTCATGGCGGCGCGCTCCGGTCAAGGGTGGGGGCGATTCAGCTCATAGCCTAACACGAGAGATGATCAAGGTCTTGGCATCGGATCACCGGGGTCATTCGATTATTCAAACACAAGGCACGACTTTTGCCAGAAGGCTGCCTTTCTCACCGTCCGCTCGTCCTTCGACAAGCTCAGGATGGGCGGACTCCCAGAGACACCTACGATAATATTGAAAGGCCCTGATCAGATCACAGCATCAGGGCAAACGCATTCTAAATTCAGGTAGCCTCATAAACCGCCATTCCCATGAGAACGAAATTCCCTTTGTCCTCGGCAGCCCTGGCAATGACGCAGGGGAGGATTCTTCGTCTGAGGAGCAGCTAACTGAATAGTAGGTTGCTCCGGTTCGTGTAAAATGAGGCGGGTTCATTCTCGCCCTTATATTTTGGCGCGGCCCGCCGGGGCCGGTTCAGGAGGAGCATCATGGCCGCCACTACCGCTAACCGGGTACGGGCGTCGGAGCGGCGCGAGCTGGAACAGGAACTGCGCCGCCGGGTGTCGGGCGAGGTGCGCTTCGACCCCTTCTCCCGCGTGCTGTACAGCACCGACGCCAGCATCTACCAGATGGAGCCGGTGGGTGTGGTCATCCCCCGCAGCGCCGCCGACGTTCAGGCGACCATCGAAGTTGCCCGCGACAACGGCGTGCCGGTGCTGCCCCGCGCAGGCGGCACCAGCCTGGCCGGGCAGACCGTCAACCACGCCATCGTCATGGACTTCAGCAAGTACCTGAACCAAGTCGTTGAGGTCAACCGCGAGGAAGGCTGGGCGCGGGTGCAGCCCGGCATCGTGCTGGACCAGCTCAACCGGGAGCTGCTGCCCTACGGCCTGATGTATGCCCCCGACCCGACCACCTCCAGCCGCGCCTGCGTCGGCGGCGGCATCGGCAACAACACCTGCGGCGCTCATTCGGTCATCTACGGCAAGTCGCTGGACCACATCATGGAGCTGGACGTCATCCTGTCCGACGCCAGCGCCACCCACTTCCGACCGCTGGACAGCTCCGAGCTGGAGGCCAAGTTCAGCGGCGCGGGACTGGAATCGGAAATCTACCGGGGCGTGCGGCGGCTGTCCCAGGACAACGACGCCGAGATACGCGCCCGCTACCCCAACATCATGCGGCGGGTCAGCGGCTACAACCTGGACGAGTTCCTGACCGAGCCCATCGGCCCCTACGCCGGTTCAGCCCTCTCCATAGAACAGGGCGGGCATGGCTTCAACCTCACTCGCATGGTGGTCGGCTCCGAGGGTACGCTGTGCGTCGCCACCGAGGCCAAGGTCAACCTGGTTCCGCGCCCGACTATGACCGCTTTGTCGGTGGCTCACTTCCACGACATCTTCCAGGCCAGCGAGGCGGTCAAGGAAATTCTCAACCACGGCCCGTCGTCCATCGAAATTATGGACAAGAACGTTCTCGACCGCTCACGCCAGTCCTTGGGGCTGGGCAACGCCATGTCCATCATCGAAGGTGATCCCGGCGCGATTCTCGCCGTCGAGTTCTACGGCGAGTCCGAGGACGAGCTGACTTCCAAGATGGAGGGCCTGAAGCAAGACCTGGAGCGGCGGCGTATGGGCTACGCTTGCGTCAACCTGCTGGACCGCGCTGCCCAAGCCAACGTCTGGAACGTCCGCAAGAATGGTCTGGGCCTGTTGATGAGTATGCACGGCGACGCCAAGCCCTTGCCCTTCGTGGAGGACACCGCCGTTGACCCGGAGACGATGGGCGAGTTTGTGCGCAGGTTCGACGAAATTGTCCGCAACCACGGCACCGAGGCCGCCTACTACGGCCACGCCAGCGTCGGCTGCCTGCACATCCGCCCCGTCGTCAGCCTCAAAAACCAGGAAGGCGTCAACCGGATGTACGCCATCGCAGACGAGATTAGCGATCTCACCAAAGAGTTCGGCGGCGTTCTCAGCGGCGAGCACGGTGACGGTATCGTGCGCGGCGTGTGGACGGAAAAGATGTTTGGTACGGAGATGTACAACATCTTCCGCGAGCTGAAGTCCACCTGGGACCCCGAAGGCATAATGAACCCGGGCAAAATCATAGACTGCCCGCCCATGACCGAGAACCTGCGTTACGGCCCGGACTACAGCGCCCAAACGCTACCGGCCAGCCTGGACTTCTCCGTAGATACCAACTTCGCTGGCGCAGTCGAGATGTGCAACGGCATGGGAGCTTGCCGCAAGCTGGACGGCACCATGTGCCCGTCCTTCATGGCGACCCGCGACGAAGAACACTCCACCCGGGGCCGCGCCAACCTGCTGAGGGCGTCCATGTCGGGCAAGCTGCCCGAAGGAACCATGACCAGCCAGCGCCTCTACGATGCCCTCGACCTGTGCCTCGAATGCAAGGGCTGCCGCGCCGAGTGCGAGTCCGGCGTGGACATGGCCAAGCTGAAGTATGAGTTCCTGGACAACTACTACAAGGCCAACGGCTTGCCCCGGCGCAACAGGATATTCGGCAACATCGCCAAGCTCAGCAAGTGGGGCAGCCGTTTCGCGCCCCTCTCCAACTGGATGGCTTCCAGCCCGCTGGGCAAGCTGTTGTCCGGCTCGCTGCTGGGCGTCCACCCCAACCGCCAAGCCCCCAAGTTCGCCCGTCAGACCTTCCCGCAGTGGTTTCGATCCCGCCGGGAGCGCCGTCCGGCGACAGCGGGAACGGTGGTGTTGCTCAATGACACCTACATGAATTACAACTACCCGGAAATCGGCAAGGCGGCGGTGGCCCTGCTGGAGGCCGCCGGATACAAGGTGGAGCTGGCCGACGCCCCCTGCTGCGGACGCCCCATGATATCCAAGGGAATGATGGACGAGGCCAAGGCCAACGCCCGCCACAACGTAGCCCTGCTCCATGCCTACGCTGGCAACGGCGTCCCCATCATCGGCTGCGAGCCGAGCTGCCTGCTGACGCTGCGCGACGAGTACCCGCAGCTTGTCCCCAGCGAACAGGCCCGCACCGTCGCCAGCCAGTCATTCCTGATAGATGAGTTCCTCGCCAAGCTGAAGGCTGAGGGCGAGCTCAACATCGGATTCAAGGACACGAACAAGCAAATTCTCTTCCACGCCCACTGCCACCAGCGTTCGCTGGCTGGCACTGCGCCTTCTCTCAACGCCCTGCGCCTCGTCCCAGGCTACCGGGTGGAGTTGACCAACGCCGGCTGTTGCGGCATGGCGGGATCATTCGGCTACGAAAAGGAGCACTACGACCTGTCCATGACCATCGGGAGCCAGTACCTGTTCCCCCAGGTCAACGCCAAGGGGCCGGAATGGGAAGTGGCCGTGATGGGCGTATCCTGCCGCCAGCAGATCGAACACGGCACCGGCCGCCGGGCCCGTCACCTCGCCGAGGTGCTGGCCGATGCGCTGGGGTGAATCTTGATTTCTCATAGCCACTTCCTGATCTTTGCTTGGTAGTATCTATGACACAAGACAATGGGCACGCCGTTCGAGTTGTTGAAACAGGCCCGTTTCAACGATGGATGAACAGTTTGAGGGACAGGAGAGCGATTGCCAGGATCAACGACAGACTGGACAGGGCAAGACGAGGCCACCTTGGAGATACGAACCCGGTAGGAGCCGGGGTTTTTGAGATGCGCATACACTACGGACCTGGGTATCGCCTATACTACATTAGGGAGGGTGCAACAATAGTTGTGCTGTTATGTGGAGGAGACAAAGATTCGCAGTCCCGCGACATTCAGCGGGCAAGGCGACTAGCTATAGAGAGGAGGTCTGGCAATGCCTGAAAAAGACAGGGTCTGGGATGTTGTTAATTACCTGGATTCACCAAGAGACGCCTTCCTGTATTTAGAAGCCGCTGCCGAAGAGGATGCGGGGGACGGAGTTGAAATTCGCATCGCTTGGGGTCACGTTGAGCGGGCACACAAGGCAGGGAAGATTTCTATTGACTTAGAAATGACTAGCGAAGAACTCTGCAACTCGTTGCGAAAGCACGAAATTTATGAGTCCGAAATTCCCAAAATCATCAGCGCGTTGGAGACGAAAGCGCATATCGTTGATTAGAGCAAGGGAGTTAGAGCAGCAGGGGGCGACGCTGAGTCGCCCCTGTTTTATTTGGCTTTCAGGAGCTTCGGATGTCCCTACACCGCCGTTATGGTAATGTGCGACATATACGACTCGGCCCGCGCTCCGTGCCAGTGGTTCTCGCCCTTGCGGATGTGCACCACGTCGCCGACCGTGATTTGCTGCTCCTCCGTCTCGTTGACCACGATGCCGACACCGGATGTAACCACCAGTATCTGGTCGCTCTCGTGGGTGTGCCAGCCGGTGGTTGCGCCCCGCTCGAAGTTGACCACGCTGCTGCTGAAGTTCTCGCTGCTCCCTTCGGGTATCAGCGGCTGGCGGGTGCGCCGCACCTCGCCGCCCGTCCAGCCCGGCACCGGCGTCGCTGTGTCAATTGGCACTGTTTCCACTTCGGCAATCCTGATAACACGCATTGCGTCTCTCCTTCGACAGCTCAGGATGATTCCTGTTTTCAGGCTGCCCCGATAATACACCATGCCGGAGTAATCCCCTCCCCCGGCTGGCCGACAGCACAATAATTCAGCACAGAGAATACGGAGACTATTTTGAGATATAGTAGAATCTCAGTGTTCTTTGTGCGCTCTGTGTTGAAATTACGTTCCCCGGAGAAGAGTGATGATTGGCAACGGGTTGGCTTATGTTGGCGTAGTGGTCCGCGACGTTTCCAGCGTGGCGGATATTCTGGAGCAGGATTTTGAACTGCCGCGCACTGATTGTGCCGTCGGCGACAGCGACAGGAAGGCGCCCGTGTTCCCGGTAGGCGAGACCGCAATTGCCCTGTTCGAGCTGGGCGACCCCTTCGTCGGCGGCGCCGAAAAGACGGGCCTGCATCACATGGCGGTGTCAGTGGACGGGCTGATGAGCGCCGGCTTCGAGGCCTATGCCGCAGGGCTGCATACCCTTACGTCCGAGCCGCAGTTGGGCCTGGGCGGCGCCCGACGGTTTCTGCTGGATCCGGCAGGCACCTGCGGAACCATCACCTACCTCTCCGACCCGCTGCAACTGCCAGTAGCCGCAAACCCTGATGGCGAAGTGGAGCGCATGGACCATCTGGGCGTGGCCAGCGCAGACAACGTCGAAGTCGAGAGGGTATTCGCCAGAAAGCTGGGCTGGCCGGTGGAAAGCAGGCAGACCGATGTGGAGATTTCCACCAAGATGGAGTCCTTCACCTCCGACAAGTACGGCGTGGTCTACCGCAATCACCAGCCGGAGTTTATCGGCGGCCTGCGCTGCTCCTTCATTACCATAGGCGACCTGGAGCTGGAATTCCTGCAGAACGCGGATCCCGAGTCGCTGGGCATGATTGACTACGGGCAGGCCGGCAGCACAAGGCAAGACCAGGGAGCCATCAGCCGCTATATCCAGAACCGCGGCGCTGGCTTGCACCACACCGGCTTCAAGGTCAAGGACATCAATCGTCTGCTCTCCCGCCTTGATAAGTCCGGTCTGACCTTGATTGACCAAGTGGGCCGTCCCGGCGGACGCCGGTCGCAGATAGGCTTCATCCATCCTGCCAGCCTGGGCGGCTGGCTGGTACACCTGGTGGAGCGAGTGGAGCTGGGGTAGCTGGCCGGTAGCGGATTTTCCCTGAGTGTGTATTACTATCGGGATGTCGAAGTTATCGTGGAGAAAATATGCCCAGGCAAAGAAAAATTGCGGCAAGAAGAGTAAGCCCACTAATATCAATGGCTAGAGGGCGGAGGCATAAGTACATACACATACCTCTTCACAACTCATCTACCGTTCTCCTGAAATCGGAAGTCAAGCGACTGGAACAAGTGGTGCAAGAATTGACTGACCGAGTGCCTGAGTTGGAACGAGAGGCTGAAGTCGCGAAGGCTGTGCAACAGTGCGATGTTATCCATCTTCGTGAAATCAGCAAAGAACAAGCGAGAGAAGAAATTATCCACGCCTTCGAATCTGGCGAACCTCTTGGCCAAGGTGACCTTGCCGATGCGCTATCGTTGGAGATTTCACTGGTTGTAGAAGTCTGCAATGAACTGATTGAAGAGGGAGTGGTTGTCTTTTATGACGATGGCAGGAGTTAACGAGGGAGACAGGCTCCGCGCTGAAAAGATTGTAATCGAAGCCCTGAAGATCACGGCCAAAGGCGTATTCCGCAGGACTGGCGGACACAACGCTCAACGCGCAGTGGCTGAGCGAAACGTCGAGTGCATAATCACCAAGAAAATGGTCCTGGCTAGAGGAAGGCAATAGCCTTGAAGCGGAGAACGTAGAGAAGATATTGGCAGTTGCCGGTCAAGTCTGAAAGCCCAACGCTGCGGCGACTGCCCTTTGCTGGTTATCGAGGGTTACGAAGCACATTCCGCGACGACGGCGAGAAGCATAGAGCGCAACCGCCACGTGCCACAAGTCGGCTCCTCTAAGATAACCTGCTGAAAGCGCGGCAGCTATCTCTCTGGATAACGAACGACGGGGAAAGATCCACGAAATTCCGAAGAGCGCATTGTCGTCGAAACTGCGGTTCTCCCTTGCGAAAGCCGCCTGTAGTTCCGCCTCAAGTAAACCAGAAGACAGCAGATGTGAAAATCCGCGCAACCGCCGCTCAACAGCAACACCACCAGACTCACCGAAGGTGACGGCGACCAAGGCGGAGGTGTCAACATATGCCACTTCCACTAGCCACGTTCCTTTAGAAATCGTTCCAACGCCCCTTTCACTCGGATTCCTTTTGGGGGGTTCCAATGCTCTTTCGCTGGCACCAATTCCCCCCGGCGTTCCAGTTCGGCTAGCCACTCTTCGTTGGTCATAGACTCTTCCTCTTGCTCAATGAGGCGAATCTCGGCCATCGGATCACCTCCGCAGGTAACTATAACGATATTTCCCTCCCGAACGTGTTGCAGCACTTCATGGAACTTCTGGCGAGCTTCATCGTCCGTATATGTAATTTTCATTGCCTCTACCTCTTGCTTAATTATACGGAGGGCGGGAGAATGCAAAGCCTCATCTCCGCGCCCTCTGCGTTTAACCCATATTCCCTCTAGTCCGGTATCTCCTTGGCCATTCCCTCGCCCAGCTCGACCTCGAAGGCCGTTAGAACTTGGGCCACCAGCAGGTAGTGACCGCAGAGGACGGTGAAGTGCAGGGTGTCCTTCTCGCCGAATCGGTCGGTCATCGCCTTAAAGGTGGCGTCACTGACCTGATGGTTGCGCAGCAGCTCTTGGACGTAGCTCACCAGCAATGCCTCGTCGCCTTCCAGCCTCGCCGGGGCGGTGCCGTTGGCAATGGCCTGGATGGTGTCTTCCGACACTCCGGCCTGCCGGGCCAGGCGGGCATGGGCTGAGAACTCGTACTGTTGCTTCATCTCCCGCGCGGTAGCGATGATCAGGGTTTCCTTCAGGGCCTCGGGCTGCTCGAACTCGAAGCGCACGAATGCGCCGGTGTCAGCAACGCGGGCTGCCAGCTTGGGGCTGTTCAGCAGCACTCCAAAGGGCCCGCGGACGCTGCCGCGGGTGCCGACGATGGCGTCGTGATACTGCCGGTCTTCCTCTGAGAGTTGATCGCGGGTTACCGATGATATGCGTGGCATATTGTCTGCCTCCTTAGTTTCACCACAGAGAGCACAGAGGCCACAGAGTTAAGTGTATATTCTTAATCCCCTGTGCTCTCCGTGCTCTCTGTGGTTAATTTTCATGCTAAGCCACTGGGACAGGTATGCCGGCGATGTTGGCCTGCACCGATCCCAAGTGGTTGCGGCTGGTGAAATAGAGCGTCTTCCAGTCGCCGCCGCCGAAGCACAGGTTGGTGGTGGCCGAGGCACCGTGGACAACGCAGCCCAGCTTCTTGCCCGAGGGGTCCATCACCCACAGGCCGCCGGAGCCGCCGCAGTAGACGTTCCCCTCCACGTCCACTTTCATGCCATCGGGAACACCCGGGGAGTCGCCGGTCAGGTCAACGAACACACGGTCGGTCTGGCGGGCCAGGGAGCCGTTGGGATTCAGGTCGAAGGCCCGGATGTGTCCCCGCCGCGAATCGTTGATGTACAGCACGCTCTCGTCGGGCGAGAAGGCCAAGCCGTTGGGAACCACGAAGTCATCCACCAGCAAGGTGATGGTTCCCAGGTCGGGCGTCACGCGGTAGACGCCGGAATAGGTCAGGTCGAACTGAGTGGCTGGCGTGGGCAGCGTCCACGGGTCGGTGAAGTAGATACAGCCGTCGGATTTCACCACCACATCGTTGGGGCGGTTCAGGGGACGGCCCTGGAAACTGGCGGCCACCACGGTGATGCTGCCGTCGGGTTCCGTCCGGGTGACGCGGCGGCTGTCGTGCTCGCAGGCGATGAGCCGTCCTTGCAGGTCGCGGGTCAGGCCGTTGGCGCGGTTGGTCGGCTCGTGGTCAACGCTGGCGCCCTCGCCCGGCACGAACTTGATGCGCCGGTTGTTGTGGATGTCGCTGAACAGCAGGTAGCCGCCCTCGGCCCACCACAGTGGCCCCTCGGCCGGACCGTTGTCGCCGCCGTATTCGTCGGGCGTGTGCCGCGCAATCTCGGCGTCGGCAGCGATGATGCGAGCGAATTCCGGGGCGTGTTGCTCAATGGGCATAATACCCTCCCGGTTCTGGATGAAGTTGGCAGTGGCATTATAGCGGAAAGGGGAGGAGGAATTTACCTGCCTCACCAGGGAGAGGATTATTGGGACGGTATCTGGTAATAGAGAGACATGGCCCTGCTACGTACCGCCGAATCCCTCGGCCCGGAACAAGTCCAGCATATTCATGTGGCGCACGCCTAGCTCGTTACAGACATCGGGAATCTTGACATCAGCTCTCCTGTCCGCCCTCGGCTGCTCTTCGCTGACTACGACACCATCTAAAGCAAGCGCATAAGCTATAACCCACGGGTCAGCGTGGTCTCCGGAACGAACTGCGCGCCAAGTAGGCCATCCGTTGGCTATCCGGCTCATGTGGTGTTCCACTTGCCGGGAGTCCATATCATTTAGGGATGTTAGAGATAAGTGTGAATCAACAGACGAATTTTCAAGCCAAGTCAGCAATTCCGGTACATGGCGCTTAACCTCGGTTCGCACTTCTTCACACACTCTCAAACTGCCGTTCAAGCCGTCTATGAACTGCCATACCAAAGGGAATATATCCTGCGGATAGCGCTCTTCCCATGCCGCAATCAAAGCAGATGTGTCTGGCACGTATATCTGTCTGTTCAACTCAAACAGCTTATCTACAGACCGCTGCGGATGCTTTCAATATCGTTTATTCGCGCACCCAAAGTATCGGCCACGTCTAGGCGGCTCAATCTCCCTTCGGAATAAGCGTCAAAAACCAACCTAGTGTATTTATGGCCTAAATCCTTTAGCACCCGCACCCACGGCGCCATCCCGCCACTCCCGCCGGCGGGCTTTGAATCCCGAAACTCTCGATACTCGTCGTCCAGCCGCCTTCGCATACCGACGAGCTGTTCCTCCGAAATGAACTGCATTACATCCGACCGGGCCCGCACTGCCACTGCCAACCGACTGACGCCGAATACATCGGCTACTCTACTAACTTTGTTTGCTAAATCATCCGATAAATTCCTCCATTCGCGCCGGAACCGGACGGAGGGCATCAACACCGCCGCGGCAACCTGATTGCAGCGTCGCTCCAGAACCCTGTCATCGTCGAGCGTCAACCGCTCGGCACTGATGTCATCCACACCACATTGGCCGTAATAGATATGAGCCAACTCGTGCATCAATGTGAAGGTTCGTGCGGCCGGGGCATCGCGGCTGTTTAGCACGATGTATGGAACCAATGGGTGGCACAAAGACAATCCCCTAGCTTCAGATGGCTCCACGAACCAGTACTGGTTGCCGTCGGGCCGGTAGCGCGACACAAAAGCGCCTAGCGCTTCGACATGCTCAACCCACCAGTTCAGTATCTCCTCTTTATCATTAGTTACGGGCGTATCGTCCCTAAGACCCAACTCTTCCCGAATTCGTCCGGCCAGAGTTTCAGGGTCATCATCAATGGACGCCGAACCTACCCACGGCAAGGGCGGTTCGCCGAAATCTTCCAGCAGTTCTACGGCGAAAGACTGTCGCTCCTGCGCTTGCCGAATCATCCAGCGCAATTGGCGAGACTGGGGGAGGACGCTACCCGTTTCCGGGTCCAGCCGACGAAATTCAGGGATAGCCTCTCTCTCCAGGTCAGGTGTTGGACGGGTCATATAGAACATAGCGAAAGGCACCCTGTAAGAGCGGGCCAGTTTCTGAGCTTGCCGCACAGTGGGCAGTTGGCCGGATTCAGGCGATTCCCAAGCGGCTACACTAGCGGCGTCCTTGCTTGCGGCTTTGCCGGCTTGCTCCAGGCTGCAACCGGCTTGTTCCCTGGCCCACCGCAACATTTCCGGCGTAATGTGCGCTGTAACGCTGGCTGGCATAGCTTCCCTATCCGGTAATGGGTTTGCCAGCGCATTATAGAGGAACACCCAGCGGCCTGCCCAACAACCTCGCTTGACGCCATTGGGCCGGTAAACTATTCTGCCAGACATAACAGCCCACAGTTCCGCACCGGATTCCGCGTTTAAAATCTCACTGCCAAGGAGGCCCGACATGGCCCTCAGCCTGAACCACGTCCATCTGAAATCCCCTGACCCGCACGCTACGGCGCAGTTCTACATTGATACCCTCGGCGCAACCAAGATAGCTGACGTGGGCGAGATTGGCGTTCGCCTCGACCTGCACGGCCTGACTCTCAACGTCACCAAGCATATCGAGACCCAGACCCGTGATCAGAAATACGGCATGGAGCATATCGCCATTGACGCCGATGACATCCAGGGCATGATTGATATGCTCAAGGCCAACGGCGCGAAGATTCTTGAAGAAGCCACCGTCTCCGGCGACCGCCGCGTCGTCTTCTTCGAGGGCCCGGACGGTGTGCAACTGGAGTTCATCGAGAAAAAGTAATACACACCCTTATTGCTAAGGGCATTCGCAATTCCCTCTCTGAGGGAGAGCGTGAAAGTTTAGGAAGGAGAGAACGAAAATGATTTACGAGTCCCGCATCTATAAGGCGGTACCCGGCAGGCTGCCCGACATCAATGCCCGCTTCGCCAACCACACCATGGGTTTCTTCAAGCAGTACGAAATCGGGATGATGGGCTTCTGGACCGACGACATTGGCGCCAGCAACCAGCTTACCTACATCCTCTCGTTCGACAGCCTGGCCGACCGCGCCGAGAAGTGGGCCGCCTTCCAGGCCGATAAGGGCTGGGCCGAGGTTCGCGCCGAGACTGAGTCCAACGGCCCCATAGTGGCCCAGGTGCTCAACTCCCTGATGAGCCTGACGCCCTACTCGCCTGAGCCCAAGTTCAAGACGGCCATCCAGGAGCTGCGTATCTACGACGCGATGCCCGGCAAGCTGCCCGACTTGAACAACCGCTTCAAGAACCACACAATGGGCCTGTTCGAGAAGCACGGCATTGAGAACGTGGCCTACTGGACTGAGGACGTGGGTACCAGCAACCGCCTGGTATACATGCTGGGCTACCCCGACCTGGGCGGCCGCGAGAAGAGCTGGACGGCCTTCCAGAACGACCCCGATTGGCAGAAGGCCCGCGCCGCCTCCGAAGAGAACGGGTCGTTGGTGCGCGTCTCTACCCACTCCATCCTCCGCCCCACGCCCTATTCGCCCCGCTAACGGTCAGCGGTCATTGCCATGATGGGCAGAGTTCCGCCCTCTACGATTTCTGAAGAAGGCGCCTGCCCATTTGGCGGGTCATCCCACTTGGTAGGTTACAATGAGGGCGGAAGAACCGGGCAGTGGTCAGAATATTGCACCATCTCAGGAACACAGGGATTCCATCTGGACCATTCCGCTCGCTCGCCGGGCGTTATACTTCGGACTGTTTACCGCGTATGCGCTGTCAGGCATCGGCTTCCTGCTCTGGTACGAGATCTTTGAACGCACAGCCGACACGCCGCCGGAAACAGCGCTATCCATAATTCAGGGCATCGGCGTCACCACGGTGGGAGCCGCCGGGCTTGCCCTGCTGACGATTGAGGGGCCTAGAACGCTTATGGTTGTAGCAGATTACATCACCAGCAGATGGCTCAACCCGCTGAAAGAGCGCCTCCGCGCCGAGGGCCGTGCCGAGGGCCGTGCCGAGGGCCAAGCCGAATGGATTGCCTGGAACAAGCGGCGGATGGAGGCCGAGGCCAAAGGTGTACCCTTTAGCGAGCCGCCGCCAGGTACATCGTCTACAGATGACCAGTGACCAATCTCTGCAGGGAGACATAGGGATATAGGTCACCGTGGGAGCCGCCGGGCTTGCCCTGCTGACGATTGAGGGGCCTAGAACGCTTATGGTTGTAGCAGATTACATCACCATCAGATGGCTCAACCCGCTGAAAGAGCGCCTTCGCGCCGAAGGCCGTGCCGAGGGCCAAGCCGAATGGATTGCCTGGAACGAGCGGCGGATGGAGGCCGAGGCCAAAGGTGAACCCTTTAGCGAGCCGCCGCCGAAACTGCCTGCGGAGCCGAAACAGGATAATAACGAGCCGCTCCAGAGAACATACTCAACCAAAGGCGAGTGATTGGCTGTTATGGACGTACAGAAGCTGCGCGACGAGATTCCGGTACTCCAGAACTTGACCTATATGAACACCGGGTGGTCGGGGCCGCCGCCACGAAGCGCCGCCGAAGCGATGCAGGCCCGTGTCGCGCTGGAAGCGGAACAGGGGCCGACAACCCCAGGCGTCTATGAGAGCGGACGCGAGATACAAGAGGAAGCCCGCCGTGCCGCCGCCAGCCTGCTGGGAGCTGACGTTGATGAGACGCTAGTCACCCGCAACACCACCGAAGGGCTGAACATCGTCCTCAGCGGCCTAGACTGGCGTGAGGGCGACGAGATAGTCACCTGCAACCTGGAGCACGGCTCGGTACTGTCGCCGAGCTGGCACATCGCCCACCGCTACGGGGCGAAGGTGCGGGTGCTGGACGTTGACCCCCACGACTCCCACGATGCCATCGTCAGCAAGTTCGAGGCGGCGATGAACGATCGTACCCGTCTGATATTCGTCAGCCACATCGAGTATTCCACCGGCCTGCGGATGCCCGTCGCCGACCTGTGCCGGGTGGCCCATGCCAACGGCGCACAGATTATGCTGGACGGCGCTCAAACGGGCGGCCATATTGCGCTGGACGTCCACCGCGACGGCTTCGACTACTACTCAATCCCCGGTCAGAAATGGGCGCTGGGATACGAAGGCGTCGGCGCGCTGTACATCCGCCGCGAGCTAATCGGGCAGGTGCATCCGGCCCACACCGGGGGACGCGCCGTGACCCAGACCGGGGAGCCATCCGAACCGGACGGTTATCACATTAACCCGTCAATCATGGAGAAATTCCTGGGCGGCTCCGGCAGCGTGCCGTTGCAGGCCGCCTTTGTCGAGGCGACGAAATTCATCGAGAGCGTGGGAGTCTCTGAAATCGAGGCGCGCAACGCATCGCTGGCGGCCCGGTTCAAGGCGCAGCTTGCCGAGATTTCCGCCGCCAGTGTCCTGTCGCCTATGAGCGACGCCCAGTCTGCGGGCTTGGTGTCCTTCGCCGTTGCTGGCCAGTCGGCTGACGACGTGGTGGCCCGGATTTGGCAGGATCACCGCATCGTCGTCCGCCAGGTCCACTACCCCGAGTCCATCCGCGCCTCCCTGCACTTCTTCAACACCGAGGAAGAGGTGGACGCCCTGGCCCGGGCTGTGGCGGAACTGGCCTAGCCTAGCGTTCCCGGCGGGTACTTTTCCAGCCACCAGCGGGCTATCTCGTCGCGGCGGGCGAACCAGACGCCGGGCCTCTGCCGCGCGTACTGCAGGAAGCGCTCGACGCCCCGCGACCGTGCCGGACGCCCGGCGATGCGGCAGTGCAGGCCGATGGACATCATCTTCGGATGGGTGCACCCTTCCTCGTACAGCACGTCGAAAGTGTCCTGCAAATACTCGTAGAACGCTCCGACGCTGGACAGCCCGCCGCGCCAGAAGCGGGCGTCGTTGGTCTCCATGCTGTATGGCACCACCAGCCAGGGCCGCTCGCTGCCGTCGGCAGTCTTCACGCCGGTGTAGTACGGCAGGTCGTCGTTCATCCCGATGCTGTCGTAGATGAAACCGCCGTGCTCCGCTACCAGTTCGCGGGTGTTGAGGCTGGGGCCGTAGCGGGTGAACCAACCCACCGAGCGCTCGCCGGTGGTTCGCTCCAGCGACTCCACGGTGCGGGCGATGGACTGTCGCTCCTCGTCGCACGCCATCAGGTGGTATTCCTCCCAGCGGTAGCCGTGGCCGCAGACCTCATGGCCCTCGGCGGGTATCTGCCGCGCCACCTCCGGGTTGCGCTCGAGAGCCAGGGCGCAGCAATAGAAGGTGGACTTCACGTCGTAGCGGCGGAACATATCCATCAGCCGCCATACGCCGACGCGGCTGCCGTACTCGAAGAACGACTCGTTGTTCAGGTCCCGGTCGCCTGCCGGCACCGGCGACGGTACCTCGTTGTTGGTCTCGTGGTGGGGGTCGCCGTCCAGAGTGCTGCGTTCCGCGCCCTCCTCGTAATTCACCACCAGCGACACCGCAATCCGCGCCCCGTTGGGCCACTCGATCTGCGGCGTATTCCTGCCATAACCGATCAGGTCCCGTTGCATCGCCATCCTCCGGGATTTAATTCAACACAGAGCGCACAAAGAGCGCAGAGATTTTAGGCTATTATATGGGCAACTCTGTGTTCTCCGCGTTGAATTATAAAGGTGGAATGAAATGACTCTTGCCGCCGAACTGGTCTATGAACTCAAGACTGCCTCTGACCCGGCGATTTCCCCTGATGGCTCCCGTATCATCTATGCCTTGTCGTGGGTGGATGGCAGAGGCGGCTCGGCGGAAGCCCGCTCGCGCCTGATGCTCACTGGCCCCGGCGGCGGGCATCGCGAGTTCACGCAGGGCAACGCCGACGGCAGTCCGCGCTTCTCCCCAGACGGCAGCAAGCTGGCCTTCCTGCGAGCCTCGAAGCCCGGCGACCCCCGGCAGGTGTGGGTGATGAACGCTGACGGAGGCGAAGCGCGGCAGATTACCTTTGCGGCCAAGGGCGTGCAGGACTTCTGCTGGTCGCCCGACGGTTCCCGCATCGTGTACTGCGCCGACACCGAACCGGCGGCGGGCGCGGCGGCCGGAACCCAGACGGAAGGCCCCCGCGTGGTGGAGGTTCATCGCATACGTTACCGCCACGACCTTCAGGGCTGGCGCGGCGACGCGCACTACCATCTGTTCACCGTGGACCTGGAAACGGGGGGCCTTGGACAGACCCAGGATTGGGGACAGGCTCAGGACGGGGCGATACAGATTACCCGGGGCGATTGGGACGACTACGGCCCGGTGTGGTCTCCCGACGGCACGAAAGTTGCCTTCATATCCGGGCGGCGTGATGACCGCGACACTCGCGCCCTGACCGAAGCATACGTGGTGGCCGCCGACGGCAGCCAGGTTGGGTATGCCGAATGCTGGTCGGGAGATCTGGCCAGCGTCGGCGCGGTGGCTTGGTCGCCCGACTCGCAACGGCTGGTGGCGGTGGCTTCCGAGGACCCGTCGGGCATGGTGCTGTGGCAGGGCTGGCTCTACGTTCTCGAGCCCGGAAAGGAACCCCGGCGCATCACCGGGGACGATCATCGTCCGGTGCTTGGCGGAGGGCCAGGCTCGGCGCGGCAGCCGGAGATACGGTGGACGCCCGGCTCTGACACAAGCGGCCGGGAGCGCATAATCTACCTGGGCGAGCGGCGCGGCGAGAGCTACATCTTTGCCGCCTACCCTGAGCCTGCCGGAGCGCAAGCGGAAGAGCGCGAGGTTCGTCAACTGTGGGGCGGAGGATGCCTGGTTTCCGGGCTGTCCCTCGACGGAGATGCCCGCGTGGCGGCGGTGGCCTCGTCAGCGCCGGCTTCCCCATCGGAACTGCGCCTGGCCGAACTTGACGGCTCCGCCGTAACGCTCCTGGCCGGGCACAACGATGCCTTTCTCAGGCAGCATCCGGCTCCGCAACTGGAGAAGTTCACAATAGAGCGGGCCGGGTACGACATCGAGTGCCGGTTGTGGTTCCCGCCCTTCTTTAATGATTCGGTGCGCTACTCCTTGATTCTTGATATTCACGGCGGGCCCAACGGGGCGTTCTACGATTCCTATGTGCCTTGGCAGCAGTTGCTGGCCGGAAACGGCTACCTGGTGCTGGCGGTTAACCCCCGGGGTTCGTCCACCTACGGCGACGATTTCATGCGGGCGGTGCTGGACGACTGGGGCGGCGAGGACTATCTCGACCTGATGGCGGCCTTGGACCACGTCTGCCAGCGGGGATACGTTGACTCCGGGCGGCTGGGCATCCACGGATACAGCTATGGCGGCTACATGACCGGCTGGGCCATCGGGCATACTGGACGTTTCGGCGCGGCGGTCATCGGGGCGCCCTGCACCAATCTGTACACGATGTACGGCACCTCAGACATCGGCATCAGCTTCGGAGAGCCGCAGTGGGGCGGCTCGGTGGCAGATACTCCCCCGGAGATTTTGGCGCAAAAGCTGCTGGCCCGCTCGCCCATCACCTACGCGAAAAACGTCGAAACCCCGGCGCTGCTGTTGCACGGGGAGGCGGACGCCCGCTGTCCGGTGGCCCAGAGCGAGGAGTATTTCGTGGCCCTGAAGCGGCTGGGCAAGACCGTTGAGTTCGTGCGCTTCCCAGGCGGCAACCACGCCTTCCCCCGCACCGGCCACCCCAGAATGCGCGAGGAATACCTAGCCCGAATGCTGGCCTGGTTCGACGATTGGCTGGGATAAGGAGCGGCTGCATTCACAACGAAAAGCGTAATTAAACATACAGATATAGCTGGTAATTACTCTAATATCCACAATATATCGTCAAATTGATTGACTAATCAGGAATGATAATTTAGCATTTCTGAAATCCAATCGGTTGCCGTCGCACTGCGGCTGCCGGGATACGGAGGTATCTCTTCAATGTTAGGTAATCTCAGATTCCGTACAGCCCTGACCATCGGAGCAATACTTGTCGTGGCCGTGCTGGCCGCGTGTGGTGGAGACACAGCTACCGAGGCTCCCGCTGCTACCGAGGCTGGGGCACCCCAGGCTACCGAGGTACCCGCTCAAGGCCAGGTCCAGCAGACCACGGCAGCACCTGCTGTCGCTCCGACAGCGGTAGCCGCCACTACAAGTCCGGCGAGCCCCGCTTCGACACCTGCCCAAAGAGGAGGCGCAGGAATCACGGCAACCAGTGTGCCGGTTCCATCGTCCGGTGTTCAGGAAACGGAGTACACCGCTGCCGCCAAGCTGTTGATGGAAGGCGGCCCCAAAGCCTTGGCTGAGGCCAACGGTGAAAGCCCTAGGTATGGCGGCAAGCTCCTCGCCAACAACTGGGAGCCTATTCCCTTCTACGATATGCACCAGACATCTTTCGGCGGCGTGTATGTCATAACCGCGCCGGCCTATAACGGCCTGCTGGCCACCAGCCCCTACGACCCACTCGCAGCTGAACTCATTCCCGATCTGGCGCGAACCTGGGACATTAGTGATGGAGGGACAACCGTCACTTTCCACTTGGCTGAAGGGGTGACTTTTCATGATGGAGAGCCCTTCTCGGCTGAGGATGTAAAGTGGACCATTGAGCGGATTAAGAATCCTCCCGAGGGGATGGTCAGCCCCCGTCAGGGCGTATTCCGGAGTACCGTGGATAGCGTCGAAGTGGTTGACCCCAACACTATACAGGTCAAGAGCGACGGCTTTTCTCCTCTCTTGGTTCCCCTTTTCTCCAATGGGTGGAATGGCATAATCCCCAAGCACATCTCGGAAGTTGATCCGGTCAATGCCATGATGACCCAAGTAGTAGGGACAGGCCCTTTCCGTTTGATGGAGCCACCCACGACCACGCTATGGCGCTATGAGAGGAACCCGGACTATTTCGAGGAAAGCCTGCCGTACGTGGACGAAATCGAATACCACATCATCCAGGACCCACAGGCCCAGGCGGCAGCCCTGCTGACAAAGAAAGTGTATTTCAACGACTCCATTGGCGGCATTAACTTCAGCCCGGAATTGGGGCAGTCGGTGGCGGATCAGGAGCCGGGTATAATCTTCAGCCCAATTCCGACCATCACAATCTCGCATCTTGCTCTGAACTCCACCAAGGCGCCATTCGACGACTTGAGGGTCCGGCAAGCGGTCAGCGAGGCGATTAAGCGCGAGACCATTGGCGATCTTGGCCCCCAGGCAGGCACAGTCGGCACAGGGAACTTTCCGCTGGGGCCGTGGGCGCTTCCCAAGGAGGAACAGGAGTCTCTCATTGGCTACGGGCCTGATATGGACGCCCGTATTGCTAACGCCGAAGCGCTGCTCGCCGATTACGAGAGCGAAAATGGAGAGATTGACTGGGGGAGCATCACCCTTCAGTGCTCCAGCAACCTCACCTGGTCTTGTGCCAATGCCGAGATAGTGCAGCAACTCATAAAGAAGATTGGCATTGAGGTGGAGTTGGAACCGCTGGACGTAACGGCGCACCGCGGCAACGAGGTTTCAGGCGACTACTTGATGTCTACACTGGCAGCGGGACTGGACTTTGATGACCCCATAGACACCTATGGGCAGTTGTTCATTACCGAAGGCGGCCGCTGGTACCAGCGGCGTTCGATTGCCGAGGTGGACGATCTGTTTGCGCAACAGAGGGCGGAGAGCGATTTCGAGAAGCGTAGGGAACTCGTCTGGGAAATGGACAAGATTGCGATAAACGACTCATCATTCCAGATACTGCACTGGTGGCAGTTCAACCGGGTGCAGTGGGACTTCGTAAAGGGTCTGACCTCCACGGCCAGCGCCCGCACCACAAATGCCAGATTCACATACACCTGGCTTGACCTGCCCGAGGCGAATCGCGACAGCAAATAACAGGCCTGAAGAGAGTCCTTCCACCGCTAATAGGTGGGAGGACTCTCAGGTTCTGAACGATTTAGATTCAAGCACGGCATCCCTGGCTCTGACGGCGGAATATGAAACAGTACATCGCCCGGCGGCTGGCAATGGCGGTCCCCACGCTGATTGGGGTCTCGCTCATCATCTTCGTCATAATGGCGATAATGCCCGGTGATGTGGCCTTGGCTCGCCTGGGCGAGGCGGCAAACCCGGAAACCCTGCAGATGGTACGCGACCAGCTTGGTCTCAACGACCCGTGGTATCAGCGCTACGGCCGCTGGGTCAAGGAAATGATCACCTTCGGCGACCTGGGCGAGTCCGTGTTCCGGCAGGGCATAACCATAAGGAGCCTCATCGCGGAACATTTCCCCGTAACCCTGAACCTGGCTGTCTACACCATGATTGTGGCGACCCTGCTTGGTGTTCCGCTGGGGACCATCAGTGCCGTCCGTCACAACTCTTGGGTTGATTACTTCCTACGGATATTCAGCATCGTAGGTTTGTCGGTCCCGGTCTTCTGGCTGGGGATCATGCTGATACTGGCCCAGGTGACCTGGTTTGGATGGTCTCCGCAGGTGCAGTGGGTAAGCCCCTTCGAAGACTTCTGGGCCAACATGAAGCAGATGTTCTGGCCGGCGATCACCCTGGGATATTTTCAGGTGGCGTTTATCGCACGGATGACGCGCTCTTCTCTGCTGGACATCCTCTATGAGGACTATATGAGGACGGCGCGGGCCAAGGGACTCCGGGAAAGGACGGTCACCATCCGGCACGGCCTACGGAACGCGGTGATCCCGGTGGTTACCGTGGGCGGGCTGCAAATCATTGCCCTGCTGGGCGGGGTGGTGGTGACGGAGAGGGTGTTCAACCTGACCGGCTGGGGCACGCTGCTGGTTAGCGGAGTGTTCAACCGGGATTTCGCCCTGGTCCAGACCCTGGTCTTCATATTCGCCGCAATCGTAATCGTGGGTAACCTGATAACGGATATGCTCTACGCTTGGCTGGATCCAAGGATCCGGTACCAGTGATGATCGAGGACACCATTGGCCGCTGAAATTATCACGTCCGACAGGACAGATCCAACGCTGACCAGAGGTGCCTGGGTCAGATACCCGCGCACCTTCGCCAGGTTCTGTCGCCGGTCGCCCCTGGGAAGTGTCGGGGTTGGGATAATCTTCGCGCTGTGCATCATGGCTGTCGTGGGGCCGTATGTTGCGCCCTATGACCCCGAGGAAATCGGTGTCGGCCCCAAGTACCAGTCCCCCTTCGTCGGGGACTTCTTCCTGGGCACCGACCGCCTGGGCCGTGATGTGCTCAGCAGGGTGCTCCATGGCGCCTGGATTTCCCTAATGGTGGGGGTGGTGGCATCCACCGCCGGAACGCTGATCGGGGGCGTCATGGGACTGGCCAGCGGCTACTGGGGCGGGAAAGTCGACACGATACTCCAGCGGATAGTGGACGTGTTGATGGCCTTCCCTGTGCTGATACTGGCGATGGCATTGATAGCCGCGCTCGACCGGTCGCTTAACACACTGCTCATTGCCATCGCCGTCCCTTTCATACCTTACGGCGCGCGGGTGGTTCGAGCTACTACACTGGTTATCAAGGAGAGCCAGTATGTCGAGGCGGCCCGGGCCATCGGGGCCAGCGACTGGCGCGTCATTCTGCGTCACATAGCACCCGGATGTCTCGCGCCCTACATGGTAGTGCTAACCGGGCTGGTCGGCGTTGCCATCATCACTGAGAGCGCTCTGGGATTTCTTGGCCTGGGCATACCGCCGCCCACCCCGACTTGGGGTGAGATGCTGTCCAAGGCGGTGGAGGACCTGTTCTTCGCGCCAGTGGTTGCTATCGTGCCCGGCGTTTTCATCACGCTGGCGGTGTTCTCCTTCAGTGTGCTGGGGGACTCGTTGCGGGACGTGCTGGACCCGCGGTTGCGGGGGCGGACTTAAGCTGGGGGGGCTGCGACCACTCCTGAACTCCACGACACACAGCATTTCACCCCCCACCCTTTACCCTCACCCTAACCCTCTCCCAGGGGGGAGAGGGAACTGGACCATGGAGAGAGGGGACCTTTTAGCTTCGGGCCCGCGCCCACTCGTCGCCCCAGGGGACGTCCGGGAGGCCGCGGGCGCGGCGCACTTCGTTTATGGTCAGCACGCCCCGGTCCAGGAGCTGGGCTTCGCGGTTGGTTCGGGCGGTCTGGTCTTCGGCCAGGGCCTCTATGGTTGAGAGGTCGAACCGCATTTCCAGGTCGGGGTAGCCGAGCATTGGGAAGAGCTTGCGGGTTACCTGCTCGGCCAGGAAGGTCATCTCCGGCACCATGGTGTTGCGCCAGAAGAAGCGCTCGGCGGCGTTGACGTTGGAGAAGGTGGCGCGTTCCAGGTCGGACAGCAGCGGACGGGGAACGCCGTAGGCCCGGCTCACCTCTTCGAGGCTCCAGCGCAATCCTTGAATGAAGTCCATGTCCCGATGGCTGAGGCCGAGGGTCTTGATGTCGCGGACGAAGCTGGCGACGGCGGGACGGTGGGCGTTGGCCGGGCCCCGGTAACGGGCCTCCCAGCGGCGGTAGAAGTCTTCGACTTCGCTGTCGTTCATCTGCTCGTTGGTGAGCAGCATGAAGTCGGGCTGGGCCGAGTTGCGCAGGAAATTGCGGTTGAAACGCAGGCCGTCCTTGCCCATGTCCATCGCCAGCCGGGCCGGGGCCACGGGCGACAGCCCGGCATACTCTTCCAGCGGGTTGAAGTAGCGGAACCAGACCACCTCGTCGGGGGTGAGGGCCACCGGACGGCTGCGTCCGTGGTAGACGAAGCCGCGGACGTAGTCGTCGCGGTCGGGCACGATGGAGACCCGGTCGGGGCGCAGGGGCCACAGCTCCCGGTTGCCGGCGGAGTCGCGGTCGAGCATCCAGTAGGCCGCGCCCCAGAGGTTGAGGTAGATTTCGGTGGCCCGCCACAAGTCGGCGCGGGTGTACCAGCGGTTGACGCGCTCCAGGAGTTGCTGTGCCGGGTGCTCCGGCCCGACGGGAAGACAATGGCCCACCCCGGATTCCGATGGGGAGCGGCGGTAGACCACTACCGGCGGGCGGGAGAGGGCGTCGGCGCGGATGCGTATTGCGGAGTAAACGGGCGTGGAGGTGGCGTAGTATTCGCCGTATTCGGTGCGGTTCCAGCCGCCGGCGCCGGATAGGGACGAGCCGGACAGCGCGGAGAGGCCATCCACATCGCCAACGGCAGGGCCGCCGGCCTTCACCCGCGCCGGTGGGGCGGGCCTCTTGGACAGCGGGTTGCGCCAGGGCAGGCGGAGAGCCAGTTTCTGCATCATGTTCGCTACCTCGTCTTTGTTTTTCCAGATGCTTCCAGAGTATTTACATGGATGGACCGGGTGAACAGGATTTTTGATGAGGGCCCGGTTTCTGGCTCCAGCCTGATGCGCTCACCCTAAACCCACAGCCGCAGCCTGCTGCTTGGAGCCAGGAAGGCCAGCATCAGGGCGTCGGCCTTGTCAGGTGAGGACAGGCCGCGCTTGCGCATCTCGTCCTTGCCTTCCATCCTGATGCGTCCCTGGCTGTCGTATCCGTAGCGCAGGGTTGCCAGTTCGCCTGCCAACTGGTTGTCCGAGGGAATGCTGATGCTCCCGGACATGAACCTCTGCCGCAGAGTCCAGTAGCCTTCGGCGCGGAGGTTAGCGAACAGGCCACTCTGGCGCGCCTTGTGGGCCACGTTGACGCCGCGCACCGGGTGGCCCAGCTCCCGCAGCCGGTCCACCACGCCCGCGCCCACGCCGATTTCGTCCACGTAGACCCGCGCCGGGTTGCACTCGCGGATGGCGGCGGACACCCATCCGGTGAGCTGCATGGTGTCCATCTGGCGCAGCACCTTGATGTCCTCCACGCAGTCGCCGCGCCGCCGCAGGATGACGCTGCGGTCGGCGCCGAATCGGGCCACGTCCACCGCGAGGATAACGCCTTCATCCGTTCCTTCCCCGTCAGGGAGAGGATTGGCGCAAGGGCGAGCTGTTGCCATCTCTCCCTCTGACAGGGATGCAGGGCGAGTCATATCCATCGCCGCCTTGATGTCGCTCAGTTTCAGAAGGGAGTTCTCGCCCTGTTCGGGGAACTCGCCGAGGACGCGGGCGCGATAAACCGGGTTGTCCTCGCCCCAGATTTCCCGGCGCTCCTCGATCCAGCGGGACGTGGTCAGGCCGGGTATGACGATGCGTCCGGCTTGGACGTTGGGGCTGTCGAGGGCGGATATGGTGATGGTGCGGTATATCTGACGCTCTTCGTAGAAGGAGCGCCGGAAGGCCCCGGTCATCGTTGTGGGATTTCCGATGAGCAGCAGCAACGGGTCCGCTGAGGTCATCACCGACTCGATGGCTTCGTAGATATCGTCCCCGACGCCCTCGGCTTCGTCCACGACGATGAACACGTTGGGACTGTGAAAGCCCTGGAATTGGTCGGCGCTGTCGGCCGACAGGCCCATGGCGTAACGGTCGCTGGAAAGCTCCCATCGGGTGTCCAGCATCTTGCCGCCCAGGGTCTTGGCTGCCGGACGGTAGAGGCGGTGCAACTGCCTCCAGAGGATGTGGCGCACCTGCCGGAAGGTGGGCGCGGTGCTGAGGGCGATGGCGGCGTCCCGGTGGGAGTGCATAAACCAGAGGACGGCTATGGCGGCGCAGAAGCCCTTGCCCAGCCCGTTGCCCGCCTTGACGCTGACGCGGCGGTGCTCGGTGAGGGCGGTCAGCACCTCGACCTGCTTGTCCCACAGTTCCACACCGAGAACTTCCCGGGCGAAGGCCACGGGCGAGGGTAACGGCGGGCCGCCAGCCGTCAATTCTTCATCAAGCCGCATCCCGGCATCATCCTGATCCCATCGCCCATCATCCTGAGCCTGTCGCCCATCATCCTGAGCCTGTCGCCCATCATCCTGAGCCTGTCGCCCATCATCCTGAGCCTGTCGAAGGATAGGCCGGAGCGGAACTGCCGCCAGTTTTGACGAAGCCTGGCCGTAGGGCCTCGCGTCTTTCGACAAGCTCAGGACGAACGGAAGGTCGTGGCTCAGGACAAGCGGGCTGGCGGCGTTCAGGATTGACGGGCTTGTTCCGGGGGCGGGCTGAACAGATACCCGCAGTCGCGGCAGCGATAGACGTCGTTGTCCTCCTTGAGTTTCTTGTCCAGTACCAGCAGTCTTGAAGATAGGCAGCGTCGGCATTCGCGGTTTCTCAACTCTTACTCTTCCATGTTTGCTCTTCCGGTCGAGGCGCCCCGCAACGGTCAGGGCGGCGCCCTGTCAACAGCGGCGGCGTTTCGCGCCGGAAGGCGGGTTGACGATGCAGAAAAGCGTAGAGAGGCGGCACCGGGCTTTGCAAGTGGCAGGTGTCAGCTGAATGCTGCTCGGTGGAAAGCTCAGGGCGGTTCCGTTTGCTTTTAGTGGAAGGCGCGTGAAAACAAACGGAGCGTGTAGGTGAAATCCACTAAAAGCAAGCGGAACCCGGCCGTGGTCTCATATCAGCAACACTCGAACCCGGCTTCGGCTTTCGTCAACCACGACAAGGTCCCCGGTGGACAGGTCGGATTCATGGCGTATGGAGAGGAACCTCGCGTTCCTCGAGCCTCCAGGCCGCGTAGGCCAGGCACTGGTCAATGTCTTCTTCCTCCAGATATGGATATGCTTGGAGTATCTCCTCACGGGAGCGGCCGGCCGCCAGCAGCCCCACCACCGTGCCAGCCGTTACGCGCATGCTTCGGACGCACGCCTTGCCACCCATCACTGCGGGATCGAAGGTAATCCTGTCCAGTGATTTCATGCCCTATCTCCTCCGATGTTCAGCCCCTTAAAGTCTACCTTCTCCGTCCATCCCGTACTTCGTCAATTAGCCAGTTGAACCCGTATTCCCGTCCACCGCCTGCCCCATCTCCAGCACAGGGCTGGCAAATTCCACTTGGCCCCCCGGCTGTACCGTCGTTGTGATGCGCAGCGTTTAGTATGGTTAGCGCCTCTGTCGTGGCCAAGCTAACTTGGTATCGGCAAGGCTAACTGCTAATCCTTCGGAAGACTTGCTAGCAAGTAGCCGCTGTCGTAACATCTCTTGAGCAACGTGGTTGTATTTTTCGCCTGGACCGCAAGAGGCTTGATGTGCTTGATGACTCCAAGTTCTTCTGTGTAGTGTTTTGTTCCCATGCCGCGCCACCCACCGGTGCGCTTGGAGGCTTCATCTAAGGAATCCGGGGCATTTGGAGGGGCTGGATATCTGGGGTACGATTCGTGAGGCCAGACCAAGCTCCCTAGGATCAAGATACCTACCAGCACTGATTGCATGTCAAAAAGTCTGGTTAAGCCCGGCTCAATTTGATTTGCATCTACCGAGAGCTTGCCTCCTTGCGTATCCAACCACTCCCATATCTGTTCCTCAGTGTATTCAGCTCTGAGGTTTGTATCCGTTTGTCTTGCCAATCTCTCCAATAAATCTGTCTCGGCGCGTCTTAATTTCCGGCTGCCCGGCCGCATACTAGCCTGATCAACTAATTGCCGGTATATGGATTGAGCAAAGCTGCCGTCGGACCGTGAAGGTTCCAACACAAACGGTTCGTGCATGAATTCTGTAATTGGCCCCCCTTTGTTTAGAGCTTGTCGCATCTTCAGGTTCAATTCAGCCAATTTATTCAACATTATTGCTACCCCTTCCGGCGGAAACTGGAGAAGGGTGTCAAAAAATTTCTCTGCTTCCCGCTTCTGGGTGTTGTTTAAGTTTTTGCTTTTGGGAGGGGTGGTCAAGTTAAGCATTCCACCTAACTGGACCTGGACATCGTACCGTCCTTGGCCTGCGTAGAAGGGTGCAAGCAATTCGTTGGGATATTGGACACCGTCTGATTCAACGATGATTTTCTGCGCGAGCAAGAAGAACAAGTAGGGGTAATCATGTGAATGTTTGCGAACTACGTCATGGGATACACCCGCCCCGATTGCGAGACCCTTGGCTGCAGTTTCCATGCTCTGCTGTACGTGGTACAGGGCATGCTTCTGCAAGTGTTTCCTTTTGGCCAGATCGGCAGCAATGTCTGAATGCTCAGAGGCAAGAATGATCCATTCACCCGCTGCTTGGAATCTCTTGTCAAGGTTTTCGCCTTGGTCCTTCGTGTTCATGTCAAATTCCTGAACCTAATTTGCATCCCGCCCCATGCGGTACTTGATGTCGTAGTTGATGATGAAGTCCAGTTCATCATCCGTAAAGCCGTAGTGTTCGGCCAGTACGCGGTCGATTTCGTCCACGATGGGCTTGGATAGCTTCATATAGAACTCGTCGTATTCAACCCGGCCCGTAGTCTTGTAGTTGTACACACGCCGTTTGGAATGGGCTTGCATATCGGCTTCCAGCTTGCGGGAGATGGAACTGAAGGCATCAACCGATAGCACTGGGAATGTCGAGATCTCCGGCTTGTTCAGGTGGTAACAATCTGAGTGAGATGACCACCAGATAAAGAATGTTGTGCTGCAAAGTATGCTATGTAGACTTGGAACTGCATTAGATTGGGAATATAGCGATTTCAACTCCGTCGATTTCTTCTCACCGTCGCGCTCGCTATGGAAATAAGGTGTGTAGGTGTGCGACCTTATCCAGTTGACTGGCGCCGAATGATAAAGGACTGCGTTTCCAAGACTGGATGATGCCTCCCGCCATGCGCTCCGATGGCGGTTCAGTTTCATCAATACTTGGTAGTGCAAAGGACTGGACACCTTTGGAATTGCCGTGGGATAGCGAAAATCCCCTATGTGGGTGTAGGACAACAAGCCGAAAAGGGTATCTCTCTCATCAGCGTAGAAATGAGTGTACCCGGTTGTGAACATTCCTTCGCTGTTGTTGGACACGACAAATATAGCTAACCTGAACTTGACGTCCGGGAATAGTCTGCTAGGGTGGGCGTCCCCGCTAATGTTCATCAAGTGGCATGATTTGAAGCACTCATAGAAATTTTCCACCAGCGGGGTCATTCGCTTAGTGCTATGCCCACTGAGTGGCACAATCATGCTCATTGACCCAATTTGACTTACCAACCCCTTGCATCGCTCCATCATAAAGGCGTACAGATTCCCACAAGATTCCGTCCGATACCCCTTGATTGTGTAGTCCTCCTTAACCTTGCTGTACTCGACATAGGGCGGGTTGCCGATTACCACGTCGAAGCCGCCACCGTTCATTATGCCGTGGAACTCGACGAACCAGTGGAAGGGCTGGTGGCTGCTGCGCCACTTTTCGAATGGAGCGGCCTTGTTGGAATCTACGCCGTATTCCTTGGCCAGCAGGGCGTCCAGTTCGGTACGGAGGTCGTCCAGCTTGGATTGCAGTTGTTGCTTGGCCTCCGCAAGCTGGTCGTGGCGCATTCCGAATTCGGTCTGGATTTGCTGGAAGTTGCTGTGTTGCCTGGCAATGTCCTTGGCGGCGGTTTCGATGCGGCTCAGGGCGTCCTCGTCGTCCTTGTCCAGCATCCGGCGCTGGCCGCCGAGGGTCATTTCCATGGCCTGCCGGACAGAGGCGTCGGAGGTGAAGCCGACCAAAGAGTTGCCGGGCTGGATGTTGAAGTCTATGTCGGGCAGCGGCTCCACCTCGTCAACGCTCTCAAGCTGGGCGGCCAGCTTCAGAAAGAGGCGCAGGCGACATATTTCCACGGCCTCTTCCATGATGTCCACGCCGTAGAGGTTGTTGACGATGATGGACTTGAGGATGTAGTAGCGCTCGCTGCGGTGCTGTGCGGCGGCTGCCAAAGCCTCGCGAAATTCGCTGAGGGCGTTGGGGTTGCGGGGCCTGCGCGAGGTTTCCAAGTCCTCGCGGAAATCGCGCATGGCCTGCAAGACGGCCGAATACAGCGGCTCCAGGATGTTGAGGGCGGCGAAGAGGAAGGCGCCCGAGCCGCAGGCGGGGTCGAGGACGGAGACGCGGTTCAGGGCGTGCCAGAGGGCGCGCACCAGATCCGGACCCTCGCTGTTGACGATGACATCGCGGGCGAAACGCTCGCTGTCCAGGTTGAGGGTGATTAGGTCGTTGACGTCCTGCACCTCACCGGCGGCCAGCTTGGAGCGGACCTCCTCGTAGCGGCGGTGGCGGGCTATCAGCTCACGCCAAGTCTCGGTGGGCAGAGCGTATTCCGGGGGCGCGGCGCGGTTCCAGCCGGTGCGCTGCGCCGGGTCGTCCAACCCGCGGGCGATGTCGTCCGGCAGGGGCACGGGTTCCTCCAGCCTGGCGGCGCCTTCAGGGGAGTAGTCCCAAGCGACGCCGTGGCCGAGGGCGGGGTAGATGTAGTTGTCGGGGTCGTCCTGCAGCAGCCGCCAGACGCCGCCGTCCGGGTCGAAGGCGACGGCACATTCAGCCTGGGCCATTTCCAGCAGCCGGGGGATGACGGTGTTGCGGGCGATGTAGCCGGTGATGTCCTCCTTGGTGTAGTAGGCGCCCATCTGCTTCTGGTTGACGTACTTCTCGAAGATGAAGCCGAGCACGTCGGGGTTGATTTCGTTGTCGCTGCCGGTGGGCCGGTCGTCCAGGTGCCACTGGTACTGGTCGAAGAAGTCGAACACCTGCCGGAAGGCGTCATCGGGGATGTTGACGGCGGGGTTGTCGCGCTCCAGGGCGTGTTGGTCGAATATGCCCCCGTTCAGGTAGGGGACTTTGCCAATGAGGGCAGTAAGCTCCGCCGGGCGGTCTGCTTCGGGCTTACCCAGCCCTTCGTGGAACAGCCGCAACAGGAACTTGCGGTAGAACCGCTGAAACTGATCAGGCCCGTCCTGTTCTTGCACTGTCTTGAGGCGGCTGCGGAGGTAATGCTCATCGTCGTCCAGGAAGCCCTGCTTCTGGATGAAGTATACGAACATGAGACGGTTGAGCATAAGGGAGGCGTACCAGTCCCGGTCGCCCTGAGCGGTGAACCCGTTGATGAACTTCTGGAAGGCGGCCAGTTCCTCGCGGAAGCGGTCGTAGAAGCGCTTGGTGACGCGCTCGACGTCCAGGGATTGCAGGACCTTGGGTATAACGTCGGTAATGCCGAGGTTGCCCTCTTCTTCCAGCGTGAACTCAATGCCGCGCAGACGTTGCAGCAGGGCCGTACCCGTCTGACCCTTGTCGTAACGCATCTCGCGGACGGCGGGCGGCCTGCCGGATTCACGCTTGATCCACTGCCAGACCTGCCGGGTCTCGGCGGCATCCACAAAGATGATCAGGTGCTCGAAATTGACTTGCACCACTTGGGTTTCGATCTGGCGGCGTATGCTCTGAGGCGGAATAGCTCCATCGGCGTTGGGGCGGCAGCGGTAGACGGCAAAGCCGGCTTTTTCCGCCACCGGACTCAGCTGAAAGTCCTCGCCGCCCGCGGACACGGTGACTGGGGCGCCCCGGTGATGGTTCCAGCCCAACTCTTCCACCATCAGCCCGGTGAGGTCGAAGTCTTGCAGGTATGGGCGGAGAGATTGAATGTCAGCAGCCATCGGGTGTTTCCTCACTGTCGTGATCAAAGAGTCCCATGGAGCAGATGATGCGCGGTTCCGGGGTTTCGCTGTTGTCCTCTTCCATTATGCAGAGCCGGTCATCGCTGCGCATCTGCATGACCAGTTCGGCCAGACCGGCATCGTCTATGCCGCTCCGCATCTGGCGGTTAAGCGTGTCAACGGCGGCTTGGCGCAGTGGGTAGCGATAGATATCGTTTACGGCCTGGCGCAGGTCCTCGCTGTCAAACAGTTGACCCCTGACTGCCTCGGCGTAGTCCTTCAGGCGGTTGTAGACTCGATGACGGGCGCTGCTCCGGCGGCCCAGTTGCCCGCCGATGCTCCGCTCCTGTTGCGCGATGTGCTCCAATCCAGCGGCCACCAGGGAGTGGTGTTCGTTATGGCGGGCGTGCGCCGGCGTATCGGGATGGCACTGTGCGGCGGCGAGAATCTCGACGGGGGACTCGGTGATGCTCTGCCCGTCGCGCCCGATGTAGGCCAGGGCGTCGTTGTCGTCGCCGGTGCGCAGGTAGACCAGGGTTCCTTGGGGCATATGGCCGGGCCCGGATTGCTGCCGCGATGAGAATGCTACGTCAGGCAGCGAGGTGACGGCGCGCTCCAGCGCGGGGTCGGCGGTGATGGCGTTCTTCCAAATCTGGTAGGCGTGGCTCGTGAGGTCAATTTCGCCGTCGGCGTCGCCGTCCAGGATGCCGGTCTGCTCGTTGTAGAGGTTGATGATGGGCCGGTCGTCCTGATCGTCCTCGAAGAACTCTTCGTCGGTGCCGATGACCTCGGCGTTCTCGCGGAGCCTCTCCCGGACACGATTGCGCAGGTTTATGATGCGCTCCACACCGTCGGCCGGCATAAAGGAATGGCACAAGATTTCTTCTGCCCACTGGCCAATGCGGTCCACCCGTCCGGCCCGCTGGATTAGGCGGATGATGGCCCAAGGCAGATCGTAGTTGACGACGATGGCGCAGTCCTGCAAGTTCTGGCCCTCGCTGAGCACGTCGGTGGCTATCAGCACACGCAGTTCCCGGTCTTTCGATACAAATCCCCGCCGGTCGTTGCTGACCGGGCTGAACCGCCAGGCCATGGCCGTGGGGTCGGCGGAGTCGCCGGTTACCCCGGCGAGGGAGCCGACACCCCGGCTCTGCAGTTGCCTTTCCAGATAGCGCACGGTGTCGGCGAACTGGGAAAAGACGATGATCTTCCGGTCGGGATAGGATTTGGTGACGAGTTCGTGGAGAGCATCCAGCTTGGTGTCCCTGGCTGGGCTCCACGGCCCGTGTTTCCGCAACAGCCCAAGCAGCGCGTCGGCGTCCTGTTGCAGTTCAGCTTCCAACTGAGGGCGGAACAGGTCGGGCCGCATCCAGGTAAAACGCCTAGCGAAGCGGCTTTCGTATTCGTCATAGATACGGGCGGCGCGCTGTTCGAAGGCTTCCCGATTCCATTGGGAGTTGCCCGCGTCTTGGTCGTTCATGCCGGAATCAAGGGCGTCCCCATCAACTTCCTGTTCAGTCTCGTCGTCTTGGTCGGCCAGTTCGCCCAGGGCTTCGTCGGCGTCCTCGTCGGTGAATCGGGAGTCCAGCATCTCGGCGTCCTGAGTTCCCACCGGAAGCGGCAGCCCGTTGCGCAGCGCGTGGAGGAAAATATAGTTACGCAGTGCATGGCGCTCCACGGAGTGCTGGAATGCGTCTCCGCTGCTCTCCAACCGCTTGAAAAGGTTGGTGCGGCAGAACCCCATCAGCCGCTTGCCGGCTCGCGCGAGGTTCTGGATCTGTCGGTCTTCTCCCGCCGTCGGTGGCGTGGCCGGGTTGTCGAGCACGTAGTTGCCCAGGCCGTATCGCGGCAGATGCAGTTCCTCAATTACGTTCACGGTGTCTGGCGCGTACATCCGGGCGTACTGGTCGCCGGGGTCGCTGTTGCTGACGGCGAACGTGACGGTCTTGGGAACTCTCGCCGGGAAGTAGGAACGGCCGCCGTCCTCGAAGGTGAGGAACTTTCGGCCGCTATCAGGATCGGTTTCGGCATAGTTGTCCTGGACGAAGCTGCGGGTGCGGCGCACCATGTACAGACGCATCAGGTCGCGCCAGTCATCAGGATACCCGCTATGCTCGAAGGCGGCCAGGCTCCGGGGGCTGGCTTGATGTTGCTGCCGAAACTCCCCTTCGCCCATGTTGCGCAGCAGTTGCTCTGGGCGAATCCCCAGATCCTCTTCCTCGCCGATGAACAGCCTCAGCTGGTTGGAAAGGTCTTGGTAGGTCTTGTTGTAGGGCGTGGCCGAAAGCAGTATGCACCTGCTTTCGTTCTCGCTGATGTACTCGCGGATAGCCCGGTATCGCTTGCCCTCCCGGTTGCGCAGGTTGTGGCTTTCGTCAATGATCACCTGCCGGTAGCGGCGCAGGGTGGGCAGTTCGCCTAGCACTCTGCTGATGGACAGCACCCGGGCGCGGAGTCCGTAATCGTCCCGGTACTGTTCCCACATGGGTACGAGGTTCTTGGGACAGATGATGAGGGTCTGGGTGCCCAGATCATCCTCGAATATGCGGGCGAGGGCTGTTGCGACCAGGGTCTTGCCCAGTCCCACCACGTCGCCAATCATCACTCCGTTGCGTCGGTTCAGGTGGTGGGCCGCGATCTTGACCGCTGCGGTCTGGAACTCGAACAAGCGATTGCCGAAAACGCTGGGGACCTTGAATTCCTCAATGCCGGCCCGCGCATCTCTGGAGAGGTGGTACGCCATTTTCAGGTAGATATAGTAAGGAGGTATCAGATTAGGACGGGCCCAACTCTCCTCGATGATTTGTAGAAGCTCACTGGTGATGTCAACGCAGTAGCGGTCGTTCCAGCGGTCCTCAAACCACTGTTGCAGCTTGCTTGCAGCGTCTTGGTCCAGTACGTCAATGTTGAGTTCTCCCTGCCGGGACAGGCCAGCCATGGTTAGGTTGCTGCTTCCCAAGTAGCCGGTTATGGGGTTGACCGGATCGTTGCGGAACAGCAGGTATAGTTTGGCGTGTAGAGGGTGCCTCAGAAAGAGCTTGACAATTACACGCCTGTCTCTGAGCTGTTCGACCAGTTGTTGTAGCGTTGCTTCGTCTGCGTTGGTTGGAACCCCGTAGGTCAACTGACGGCGCAGTTGCTCCGCCAATCGGCCCCGCAGCCGATGCGCAGATGCGTTATCCATGCCTGTCGCCCCACGTCCTAATGACAAAGCGTCTCTGAGTTCTTCATCGGGAAGGCGTTGCATCCCTACCAATACCCGGCAGGGGCCATCCTCCTCGTTCCAATGGTCTATGTACGGAGCGAGGTCGCCCCACCCGCGCAGGTTGAGATATCCGACGCAGAAATCCGCTCGGTTGGAGATGTCCAGCGTTTCCTGCAAGGCAGAGACCAGCTTTGTGCTTAAAGTGAGGTTGTCGAAAATCCTGGGCATGGCGGCCTCTCGTTGAATTGCGATAGGTGCTTGTTGATGCGATTTCTTGTCGTAGGACAAGGGTCGTAGGACAAGGAAGGATGTATCTCCAGAATACAACCTCTAGTGGTCAAAGGAGTAGTGGGTTAGGTGGACTCAGGAAACTGGCTCTTCCGCATTTTGATGGAGGGAATTGAAACAGTCCGCAGGGAATGGATGCGCTGGGCTGCTGGTTATGCAGCACACTGGTGCAGTATCCTCTGACGCAACAGGTCCGGCTTGGCCCGGCCATACCCCATACGCTTGATCAATTTCACACGGCAGATTTGCCCCTCGCACTGTCCAATGCTCCATGGGCTGGTCAGCGCCGGATTGATGCCCTCGTAATCCTGGCGGAAACTCCTGGCTGTGGACTTGAACTGATTCAACCCGGAATGGTGGGCGTCATGGTCCAGGCATCCAGGGCCTCCAGGTCACCTTCTCTGACGATCTCGTGAAACCACCTCTTGAGTTGGTTTGCCAAGGCGAGCGGATGATTGACTCAGAGAGGCTGATCCAGTTTCGCTTTTTCTGAACTGTTCAATCCCCACTTCCACCTACGGATGGTCATGCAGCCAAGGGGGTTGGCCTGCATGGATCCGGGACATTATCACGAGGCAGTCGAGGGCCTGGATCAGTCCACCACATTGGATAAAATCAAGAACTTTCACGTTGAGGCTCGTCTTGAGCCTGTAGGAACAGACCCTTCGTTGCATCAAGCCCCACCTTTGGAGTTCCACCTCTCAGAGAAGTTGACCATTGGACTGTTGGACTGCCATACTAAATATGGAGTTCGCCCAGGATACTTTCCGACTCCAGCCTGAGAGATAATACAATATGCCATACACGGCGGATATCAGCAGAAACAACCCCGCTTGCTTCCTCTTTCTGATTGATCAGTCGGGTTCGATGGCGGATGCGCTGGGTGGTCAGCCGGAGTTGCGCAAAAAGGACGGCGCGGCAGATGCCGTGAATCGCATCCTCGACGCCATCTCCCAACGCTGCTCACAGGGCATGGACGTTCGCGACTACTTCCATGTCGGCGTAATCACATACCACACGGACTCCTCGGGAAATCCGGACGTGCAGACCGCCCTTCCAGGGACCTCTCCGAAGGAACCCTTCCTCACCATCAGCCAGGTTGTAGACGCCGCCACCGTGGAGGACAGGGAGGTGAAGGAGTCGGACGGCGCAGGCGGTCTGGTGGAAGTGACCCGGAAGTTTCCGGTATGGCTGCGCCCGGAAGCGAAGTACGGTACGCCAATGTGCGCGGCGTTGTCCACGGCTTCCCAGGCGCTCCAGGACTGGATACTCGATCACCCCAGTTCCTATCCCCCTATGGTGATCAGCGTCACCGACGGCGCCGCCACGGACGGGAATCCGGTGGCCTTAGCCGAAGAGATCATGGCTATGGGAACCGAAGATGGCAATGTGCTGATCTACAACGCCCATCTTTCGGCAATGTCCGCTATGCCGGTGCAGTACCCGTCCGACGAGAGCCAAGTGCCTCCCGATGAGTACGCGGCGCAAATGTTCCGCATGTCTTCCGAATTTCCCGACCCGGTGGTCACCCTGGCCACTGGCATGGGCCTGCCGGTCACCCAAGGCTCACGCGGCTACGTCTACAATGCCGACATGGTGGCCCTGGTGCAGTTCCTGGACATCGGTACGCGCGCCGCTTCGGACCTGCACTGATCGGTTGGAGGGTGAGGTGTACCTTCGACCTCCCACAGAGTTATGGCTGCCCAAGGCGGGCAACGACCCGGAGGAGTACGAGGACGCTTTCCGCGTTGTGTGCCCTCCGCAAGTTGGAGCATCCGGGCTTGGCGAGGCGCGAATAGCTGTCTCCGACGGCGCCAGCGAGTCCTCGTTTGCCCGTGAATGGGCGAACTTCCTGACAGATGCCTTTGTGACCCAGCCCCCGGCGTCATGCGGTCTGACCGAGGATTCCCTAAACACATGGCTGAAGTCCCCGCAGGAAAGATGGCATGACTCCGTGCCATGGGACCGCCTGCCTTGGCACGGAGAGACCAAGACACAGGCCGGGTCTTTAGCGACTCTCTTGGGACTAACCGTCAAGGCTGCGCCGGACAACTCCGAGCAACTTTCCTGGCAGGCGTTGGCAGTGGGGGATAGTTGCCTCTTTATCGTTCGCGACAACCGGCTGTGGTTGTCCTTTCCCCTGGAAGACTCCGCCCAGTTCGATAACAACCCCGCCCTGCTCTGCAGCAATCCTGATAACGCCGGGAACATGTGGGAAGGGATACACCAGCGCAGCGGGGAATGCGCGGCGGGCGACCTTCTCATTCTCGCTACCGACGCCCTGGCCTGCTGGTTCCTCGCCGAGAATGCTGCAGAAGAGAGGCCATGGGAGACGCTCCTAGGATTGGACTCGTCGGAGTGGGAAACTTGGGTCGGGGAGCAGCGGCAGGGTGGGTTCATGCGGAACGACGACACGACGTTGGTCATCATCCAGGTTATATAGGACCATGAGGTGAAACGAGAGCCATGCCCTGGCCCGGGATAACCGACTATAGCGAGGCTATCCAGAACCCTCAGCTTTGCTTCAAGGGCACCGGACTCGCATCCGGTTCGGTGTTGGTCAATCAACGTCGTATGCCGCTGGTGTTCTCCGGCGCCTTCGCCTGCGTCTACCCCATGGAGGTGGGTGGCAGCAAATACGCGGTGCGCTGCTTCACCCGCGAAGTTAAAGACCAGCAGACCCACTACAACCATCTGAGCGAATATCTCATCAATGTCCTCCCCCCATCCTTTGTGCATTTCGAGTACCTGGAAAATGGGATTAACCTGAAGGGTATTTGGTATCCGATTGTCAGGATGGAGTGGGTGGAAGGAGAGTCGTTGAGTAGCTTCGTAGGCTCCCATCTCAACGACCCCGACGCCCTACGCCGAGTCGCGGCCCAGTGGCGCGGGGGCCCGGCAGCCAGTCTGCGGGGGCTGGGTATCGCCCACAACGACCTGCAACACGGCAACGTTATGGTGCAGGCGGACGACAGAATCCGTCTGGTGGACTATGACGGTATGTTCCTGCCCAGATTTCGCGGAGAGCGCAGCCCTGAACTGGGCCACAAGAACTTCCAACACCCCCTCAGGACGGCGGAAGACTACGACGACTACGTGGACAACTTCCCGTCCCTGGTAGTCTACCTCAGCCTACTGGCCATAGCCTCCGACCCCAACCTGTGGGTCTTCTTCAACGACGACAACCTGATATTCACTAGGAGCGACTACGCTGCCCCCGGGAAATCCCCGCTATTCGACCTGCTGAAGAAGTCGCCTGACCAGACCGTGGCGAAACTGGCGGAGCGCCTGGAGGAGTGCTGCGCGCTTCCCGTGGAGAAGGTGCCGGACCTGGAGAGCATCCTGCAGGGCATCCCTCTCACACCTGCGTCCTCGCCCTCAGCGCCGCCGTCAGCTCTTCCGCCATCAGCAGCGCCCGCAGTTCCTCCGTCCTCAACCCCGCCGAGCGCGGCCCCACAGGGATACCGTCAGGTGCTCCGGGCTCGACAGCCAGCGCAGCCCGCCTCAACGGTGACACAATCCCATCCTACCGCGCCGAAAGCCACCAGTCCTGTATCGGCGGCGCAACTTGCTCCGGCGCCGGCGACTCAAGCCGCTGCCAACCCCCCTGGGGGGGTCTCGCGCAGGGCCGCTCCCGGAGAGATCAGGAAGGTGCTGCTGGGAGTGACGGTCACCGTTGCGGCGGTCACAATGGCTCTCGCGGCAACGATAGTCTGGGCCATCTCGGTGCGAGGATGGTAGGACGAACTATGGCCCTCCACCGGCCAGGAGATGCGGAACGATCCCCGTGACCAGGACGATAGCGCCTGTACCGGCGAAGACGCTGGCCACGGCGCCAAGGAAGAGGAACGAGCCAATTATCCCAACGACGACAAACGCCAACGAGAGCCAGTTGATCCAGTCATAACCCGGCTTGGCCCACCCCACACGGTCGGCCCAACCGAACAATGTGCCGCGGATCCCACGCCCCCGGAGCAAGAGTGTGATGAGGGAGCACACCAAGAGTAGAACACCGATCTTCGCGACTTCGTCCAGCGCCGACGTTATCCCCTGGACTTCGAACTCGTGGTCGACGAAGAGCAGGGAGACAAGAATACGGGGAAACGCGCCAGCGGCGAACACGACCAACCCGGCCGCCGCCGTGCCCAGCGCCAGCTTTCCCGGCGGCCTCATCATGCGGGTCGCTATCGGCGCGCCGGCCAGTCCCAGCAGTTCGAGCACGAGGCGCACACAAAAAATGCTGATTCCCACGACAATGTTGCAACTGCCAAGAACCGCCAAGAGTTCTATGCTCGTTCGGGGTTCATCCGAGGGAAGAAACTGCCGGTCTTCCGGCGCTCCCAGCAGTTCAATGAGTGGGGTTATTGCCTGGGTGTGCAGAATGCCTCCGGCCAGCGGACTCAATACAATCAGAAAGACACCGGCCGCCATCACGCCCAGCGCAACCTTGTAGGCCACACCCCAGTCTGCGAGGGTAGTACGGATCCTCGGTGAGCTGGTTTGAGGGACGTTCCTGTAGGACACGTCCACGCCTCCTGTCTCGCGCCGGACTTTGGTCCTTGAAGGCCGGGGCTTAGAGCGTGTTTACAAACTCTACCGGCAAAGATATTTGGGTATCGGCGCAGTTGTTTGATGCCAGGATTTCACCCTCACCCTCTCCCTCTCCCTCAAGGGAGAGGGGATTTTGCAGGTTAATTCCGCTCTATTTGCGGTTTGTAAACACGCTCTAGCTCGACCGGCACACGGCGGTTATCGCCGGTTGCCGCGGCCTCCTCTCCGTGAAGGAGACACTTCTGAAGACTGCTTCGGCTTCTGGGCCGCGTTTCAGCGGTTGAGCCACCCGTATACCAGAAGGACTACGCTGCCCCCGAAGAGCACGATGCCCGGCAACATGACCATGGCCCCGCCGGCCCCAAAGATGATCTGCAGGAAAAGGGCGAGGGCAAGCAGGAGTGCCCCGATCACCACCCCGGCCAGTCCCATCCTGTTCATCCAGCGCCACCTGACGGTCACGACCCTGTACCTCTGTATAATGCTCCGCGCCGCGCCAATAGCCGCAGCGCGTCGGCGGGATTCCACAAACAGGACTGCCCCGAGCCCGCTCAGAAGCAGCACCCCACCCATTGCCCTGATCGTCGCGCCGAAGCCCACACCGTAATCGTCCTGGAGAACTATCCCGAACACGACCAAGACGATTCCACTTGCCACCCCGGAGGCTCCCAGCATATCGGCAGGACTTGCCTCTCGGATCCCCCTGAGCAACTTAGGCACACCGGTCCTCAATAAAGACATGTCTGCTCCTGACTCTGGACGGATTCCAAGCGCAATCGCCGAATACCATACACGCTTGCTCTCCTGGTATTGTGTCTTGAACCAGGATTTCCCACATTGGAAGTCTTTAAGCTCAAAGGGCAGTCCAAAGGAGATCATAGCATTATAGCCAGGTACTGTAAGCCCGAATCCACCGAAAGGTTGAGGATTGAGGGGAGTGCCGAATTGGTCAACAATGCCGGACCGATTCTTACACACCTCTGGTCTCTCAGCGCCCATCTCTCCCGCCAGACCTCTCCCCATCAGGACGATTGCAAAGTCGTTGTCTGGATCAGGATTTCCAGGATTATAGAATTCTCAGGATAAATGTCCCAATCCTGCACATCGTTTAATCCTGATTCAGACAATTGCGATGGACAACAACTTTGCAATCGTCCTGTCTCCCTATCGGTGGAGGTTGTAAAGTGCGCTGGTTGTAGATATAGTCCGCTGAGCCACCAACCAGGCAAATCTGACGCCCCCATCTGTGAGAATCACCATACTGGCCCATCCCCTGGCCCTTCATCCCCAGTCTTTCACCCCAACCCTTTCTCTATCGGTGGATTTGGGATAGGACATCCTGATTTGCCGGCTTTTTCAACACTCCCGTCTCTGTAAAGCGATAGTATTAGGAAGACCCTCCACTCTCGGGGGTCTTCCAACTTCCTCACGTATACGAGGGTTTACCCTCGCAACCCAGCGGTCTTAATAGCGCCGGTCGCCATACCTTTCCTCCGGGCGCTTTTTCCAGCCGTCTGCAGCAACAAACCTGCACAAATCCTATCCGTACCCTAAGTTTGGCTATATCCTATCCATATCCTATCCATATCCTATCCGCTTTCGGTTTATTTCCTATTTACCTTCCCTTATCTTAAACATTAGACAGAGGGCAATTGGGAACATCTTCCTTTGCTCATCAATTAGGATATAGCTAGGATAAAGTGTATCGAATTGGGATAAGCAGAACGGCAGCAACCGGCTCTCATCCGGCGCCATGGATTGGAAGGCTGCTGGTCATCTCCCTTCTGGTGATGTTGAACCTGCCGGTAATCTTGACCGGCACCACCGGAATGGACCAGTACGGTTTCTTTACCCTTGAGCCGGTAGCGTCCCGGCCGTGGCCGCTGGCGCTCTCGATTGCGCTGGGCACATTTTCCGCCGGAGCGGGCTATCTGGCCTATCGTCTGTTGCAGAGGCGGGCCTGGTTCGCCGGAAACAGGTACGAGGCTTACCATCGCAACGCAGTAGTCTTCGGGGTGCCGGTCGCCATCGCTTTTCTCCCGGCATTCTTTCTTACTGGCTACGAAGGCAAACCCCTAGTGCTGGGCGTGGCCGGAATCATGGCCGCTTCACTGTGCCTCACCGCCGCCCTCAATAACCGCAAGACCCCGCTTGACCCCGCAATGGCCCGTCTCTGGTTCGTTGTCTTCGCCGCCTTCATCCTCGTGTTGTTGACCCTATCAGTGTCGGGAATGCTGGCGATGTATTTCGTTGAGCATTCGCCTTCCGGCGGCAACTTTTTCTGGTCATGGGAATTCGACTGGAGCGATTTGGGATACCCGGCGGAAGAGTTCAGCCAGCGTTACCGGAACGGGCTGCTGGCCTTCGGCATCGCGGGAACCTTGTACATGACCGTGGCCCTCGGCGGCTCCATGCTGGGAGCGGTTCTCAGGTGGACCAAGCCTGACGAAGAAAGGGCGGAAGAGGAAACGGAGACGCCACATCCGGCAGCGTCGGCTGAGGACTGGTTGGATGCCGGAGAAGAGACGGCGCAGGAGTCCCCGGAGTTTGTGGTGGCGATGAACGGAGAAGAAACCTTCATCAGCCAAAGGCAGTACGAGAACCTTCTCGCCGAGAAAGACATACTCCTGCCCGACACCCGGCTACTGGTGGACAAAGCGTCGGGAACCGCCTTCGCCAAGAACGGCGGCAACTGGAAAAAGATTCCTTTCCGTGGCAGGCGCAAAGGCCCGTTCCTGTTGCTGTGCATCTATGCCCGGCACCCGGGAAGGCGGTTTACCACGGGAGAGCTGGAAGTCATGCTGCGGACTGACCTGGAAGACCGGGACGGGTTTAACGTCAGCGATTTCTTTGCTCAGTTGCAGAAGAGAACACCCTTGGTGCCCGTGCAGCGCGACGACGGCCGCTCCTATATCCCGGATACGGTCAGCGTTTGCTTCCTGGACCATTTCCCCGCTCCCCAGTCCGCAGACGGAATCACCGCCTCCACGGAGGAATACCCTGACCTCCCAAACAAGCTGGAGTGGCCCTCCTAGAGCGTGTTTACAAACTCTACCGGCAAAGATATTTGGGTATCGGCGCGGTTGTTTGATGCCAGGATTTCACCCTCACCCTAACCCTCTCCCTCAAGGGAGAGGGGATTTTGCACTAACCCTCTCCCTTAAGAGAGAGGGGATTTTGCAGGTTAATTCCGCTCTATTTGCGGTTTGTAAACACGCTCTAACCTCCTCCTCAAAGCTGAACCGTAAACCCTAGCTATATCCTACCTATAACCTAGCCACTTTCGGTTCATTCGAGCCTCTGCGTCAGTAATAATCAGGAATGGTCAACTATGACCATCCCATCTTGAAGGAGGCGCTTCGATGACCACATCCGAAAATTCCGCTCAGGCTGGACAGCCGTCCCTGAGCGGCCTGACCGTCCTCAACCTCGGCATCGCTCTCACCATGAGCCTATTGATGTCCACGTTGCTGACTCTCCTCTCTGTGTCCGGAGATATTGACGAAGGCCTCGGGAAAACCACGTTGGTTTTTCCATTCCTTGTCATTCTTCTGGCAGTTGCCACAGCCACCTTTTCCTTCTGGCATACCACCATTGCCGCTTCACGTGATGGGTTGAAAAACGCTATCAGGTTGACAAGCTGGATCCTCACTTTTGTCACGCTGGGGTTTGGCTTCATTTCGCTGATTCTGATGGTAGTTGTGATTTTCAAGCTCTGATGGCCGCAAAGTCCGCCTGTCCTGCTTCTTCGGGTCGCGTCCCGGCGAAGCGGGGCAGCGCATTTTTGGGCGAATCGTAGCGGCGGTAAATGTCGCGGACAATCGCTGAACTTCCCCAATCTGCTGACCGCCAAGCCTGCCTTCATGCGGCCGGAAGCAAGAGCCCATCGCAAGACCCCATCGCGCAAGACCCCATCGAATGAGGAGTGAACCATGCCCAAAATTCTTGGCGTCCTGATTCTGGCGGCCCTGGCCGTAGTTCTTGCCTGCGGCGGAGGTGGCGACCGGCTGACCGTTCGAGAGTATGCAGAAGAGTGCGGGGATTTGGGAGTACAACTTTCCGGTTTCAACCTCGACTTGGACGACTTAGTTGAGGATCCCGACGATGCTGAAGAGGCGATTGAGGATCTTCGAGATTTCATTGGAGAATACAAAAAGCTAAATCCGCCTGCTTCGCTTCAAGACCTTCACGACGCTCGCCTAGAGTTGATGGATTTCCTGGATGATGAAGCCCTGTCCATCTTGGAAGATGCCTTGCCTCTCGTAGAGGATGCGTTGTCAGCCCTGGAAGATGAGGATGAAGACGAACTGGAAAAGCTTCAGGAAGAATTTGAGGAATTAGAGGATGCCTTGGATGACCTGGAGGAAGAATTTGACGACCTAGCTGCGGAAGCTGAAGAGCAGTTCGAAGACTTGTCATCCAGGAACCAGGAAATTTTGGAAGATTCGGATTGCGGATAAATCTCGGAGCATCTTCATTCGCCAGCGGGTCGGTGATGCCCTGGCGATGATGCCCTATTGATAATGCTTCCCGAATCCGCCAATAGCAACTCTGTCTCGAATGTCAAGAGGAATGACCGGTCAAAGCGGTAGCTCTACTAAACTAAAGCCAAGGTGGGATGTGCATTTATGCGCGACGATGATCAACTGCGTTGGGCCGGGCCCTCTCTCAGCCGTACCTGGAAAATGACCCGGCTCCGTCAGTTGACCCCTACCGTCTGCGTATTTCACCTTGGCTTTGGTTTAGGTTTTATACAAAGTCTAGTTAAGGGAGGTATCCAAAATGGAAAGACCCATGATGGAAAGACCCATGAATGTCACAATAACCGCCACCCGCCGAGGCGGGCTGATTGGATGGATATCCGGCAACAGCAAGAGAATCACCATTGAACGCGGAATACAATCACTGAACCGCAACGGCTACCATGTGATCCTGGTCGTGGACGACGAGTGGGGCTTACTGGGCTCAATCCTCCGGCTTCTTCTCCTCTTTGGCACCCTGGGCATGTTTACCCTCGAACCAGGCCAGATTGTCATCGGTGAAAGGGACGAGGAACTATCACAGGCGCGCACGGCAACCCCCAGAGCCAGAGTCCAGTTGGGGAACTAAAACAATGTACGAGCAGAAGGAAAATGGGTTCGACCAGTTGATCGAGTCAATCGGCGGCTATAACCACAGAACCATAGGTATGATCTTTGCTGCCGGAATTACCACCGGAACAGTCGGGGGGGCAATCTTCGGATTCCTGTTCCTTATACTGTTGGTCTTCATTGCGGTCCTGGTAGCAGTCATCGTGCTGATCGCACGCGTACGGCGAAGGGACACAGCCTCCGGCGAAGCAACCCAGCAGCCTGTCCAGCCGGTCAGGAATCCAACGCCGCCGGCCGCGAGACCAACTCACGTTCCGGCGCTGGAACGTCGCATCCTCACAATAGTGAACAGCGGCAACGAAAATCTATCGGCCAGCGCCCTAGCCGAGGAATTTCAGGTGTCAACAGATTTCGTCCGCGAGACGGTCCAGAATATGGCCGATCGCGGCCTTTTCAATTTGGAAGAGTGAAGCCAGCTCCATGATGGAGAAATGGCGCAAGACTCTCTGAGAGCCGCCGGGCGATGTTCCCGGTGTAAGCATCCAGCTTCTTTCCCCGTAGTCGGCGCGGCTGGGGCCGGATCGCCTCAGGCGACCTCAGATAGCGCGATACCGTGTTCCGGGCAAGACCCAATTTCCGATCGATCGCCCGAGCCGATTGGCCCCCCTCCCTTCGCCTCGTCAATCTCTTTCACCTGTCCACATCTTAGCAATTTGTCCAATGCACCCCCGCAGATTCTCCGCAGATGAGGCACTCGCTATCGGGTGGCTTATTTCTATTTCGTAACTAACACATTGGAGGAGGTCTCGAATGCCAAGAGGAATGACCGGTCAAAGCGTTAGGTCTACCAGACTGGCGAGACGGCTTGCCCTGCTGGGTGTTGTTCTTACGCTGGCCCTTACGGCAGTCCTCATGGCCTGCGGCGGCGACTCCACCGAATCCGGCGGTGAAGATCGGCCCCCCACTAGGTCGCAGCCTGCCGACACGGGAGAGTCTGCTAGCGCCGGAGAGGCGGAACCCAATGACCCGGCAGTCACCCCCTTCGCCGAACCAGAGGGCGCCCAAGAGGCTAACCCCGAACCCACGCGCCAAGGAATCTTCGGCGTCGGCAGCCGGTCCACCGCCGAGCCGGAGGCCACCGGTGAGCCGCAACCGGCGGCTACCAGACGCCCCCTGCTGACCTTTGGACCGACCTCGGCGGCAACGGACCGGGAGGCGCTGGTTGCCCTCTACAACGCAACGGACGGTCCGAACTGGGAGAGGAATGACAACTGGCTGAGCGACGCGCCCCTGGACGAATGGTATGGCGTCACCACCAACGGCGACGGACGCGTTACGGAGCTGGACCTCGACTTTAACGAGTTGACCGGGGAGATACCGCCGGAGTTGGGCAGCCTCGCCAACCTGGAAGTGCTGTGGCTCGACAGCAACGACTTGAGCGGGGAGATACCGCCGGAACTGGGCAGCCTCGCCAACCTGACAAACCTGAGCATCTACGGGACCGAGTTGAGCGGGGAGATACCGCCGGAGTTGGGCAACCTCGCCAACCTGACAAACCTGATCCTCAACAACAACGAGTTGAGCGGGGAGATACCGCCGGAACTGGGCAACCTCGCCAACCTGGAAAGGCTGATCCTCGACAGCAACGACTTGAGCGGGGAGATACCGCCGGAGCTGGGCAACCTAGCCAACCTGACAAACCTGAGCCTCTACGAGAACCAGTTGAGCGGGGAGATACCGCCGGAGCTGGGCAACCTCGCCAACCTGAAATTGCTGCACCTCAGTGGGAACCAGTTCAGCGAGATACCGCCGGAACTGGGCAGCCTCGCCAACCTGATATTTCTGTCCCTCCGCGATAACCAGTTGAGCGAGATACCGCCGGAACTAGGCAACCTTGCCAACCTGGAAGCCCTGGACATCTTCGGGAACCAGTTGAGCGGTTGCGTGCCAAGCAGCCTGGCAGGCCAGTTGGATCTTCACAGATCTTACCTTGACGGCCTGCCCTTCTGCTGAAGGCGCTTCCGGCGCGTGTTGGCTATGGCGCAATTAAAACCTGGAGGTAGAGAAAATGACGGGTAACCGAGCGAGAAGATACGGGACCCTGTTGAGCGTCGTCCTGGCGCTGTTGCTCACGATGACCCTCGCGGCCTGTGGCGGCGAGGGCGACCCCGGAGGGGAGGGAACTCCCAGCTCGTCCTCAAGCAACGGTGAGCGGGAAGCGACGCAGGAGGCCGGAGCCTCGGGATCGCAGTCGCGGACACTCTTCGGACGGGCCACCCCCGAACCCACCGAGGAGGCCGAATCCTTGGCAACCGTCCTGATTTCGTCATCGGGGGAAGACGCCGAGGAGGGCGAATCTTCGGTGACCGCCCTCATTTCGTCATCAGGGGAAGCCGCCGAACTCGACCGAGAGGCCCTGATCGCCCTCTATGAAGACACCGGCGGCGACGACTGGACCGACAACGACGGGTGGCTCAGCGACGCCCCCATCGGCCAGTGGCGCGGCGTGACCACCGACGCCGACGGTCGCGTCACCGCCCTGGTCCTCAACGGCAACAACCTGGTCGGGACCGTGCCCGAGGAGATCGGCTACCTGGACGCCCTGACCCTGCTGGACCTGGGCGGGAACCGGCTGGACGGCTGCGTGCCGGCCAACCTGTACGCTCAAGACCACGTGGAAGTCCGCCCGCTGGGGCGCGCTCCCAACCCGCCTCCGGCGCAGACCTCGGCGGAGACCGACAAGGAAGCGCTTCTGGCCATCTACAACGTCACCGACGGCGCAAGTTGGGACGAGAGCGGCACTTGGGCCGGCTTCTTGCCCATCGGCGAGTGGGCGGGCGTAACTACCGGCGAGGACGGCCGCGTCGTCGAACTCAAAGCCAACCTTCTCTTAGCGGAGCTCCCGCCCGAGGTCGGCTACCTCACCGGCCTGAGGTCCCTGTCGCTGGACGGCGTGAGCGGGGAGATACCGCCGGAACTGGGCAACCTCGCCAACCTGGAAACGCTGTACCTCGGCGAAAACTCGCTGTGCGGGGAGATACCAGCGGAGCTGGGCAACCTCGCCAGCCTGAGAGTGCTGGACCTCGCCAGCAACCAGTTGAGCGGTGAGATACCAGCGGAACTGGGCAACCTCGCCAACCTGAGAGTGCTGGACCTCGCCAGCAACCAGTTGAGCGGTGAGATACCGCCGGAGTGGGGCAACCTCGCCAACCTGAGAGTGCTGGACCTCACCAGCAACCAATTGAGCGGTGAGATACCGCCGGAACTGGGCAGCCTCGCCAACCTGGAATCGCTTTGGCTCCGCAGCAACCGGTTGAGCGGTGAGATACCGCCGGAATTGGAGAACCACGCCTACACCTTGGTGGAAATCAATCTAAGCGGAAACCAGCTTGGCGGATGCATATCCGACTTGCTGAGAGACTACGTCAACGTCTCAGCCGGCGAGATTCCGGTATGCGCTCCCGAAAACCATCCCGGCGACACCGAAGCCCTGCTCGCCCAGTTCAATGCCTGGGGGCAGCCGGACAACCTCACCAACTGGCTGAGCCGGGAGCCCATCCGCGAGTGGGCAGGCGTTTCCGTGGACTCCGCTGGCCGCATCGCAGTCTTGGACCTGGCAAACAGAGGGCTGACCGGGGAGATTTCCCCGGAGCTGGGCAGCCTCGCCAGCCTGAAATTCCTGTTCCTCGAACGGAACGAGTTGAGCGGTGAGATACCTCCGGGGCTGGGCAACCTCACCAGCCTGACAAGGCTGTGGCTCTACGGGAACCAGTTGAGCGGTGAGATACCGCCGGGGCTGGGCAACCTCGCCGACCTGCGGTACCAAGACGACGGAGCAAACATCTGGATAGGAGTGAAGTTCGCCTCGGTCAGCGCTGGGGATGGGCACACCTGCGGGGTGAGGACCGACGGCGCCGTGGCCTGCTGGGGCTATAACGGTAGAGGCGAGTCCACGCCGCCGGAGGGGCAGTTCGCCTCGGTCAGCGCTGGGGATGGGCACACCTGCGGGGTGAGGACCGACGGCGCCGTGGCCTGCTGGGGCTGGGACGAATATCGCAAGGCCACGCCGCCGGAGGGGCAGTTCGCCTCGGTCAGCGCCGGGGATGACCACACCTGCGGGGTGAGGACCGACGGCGCCGTGGCCTGCTGGGGCTATAACGGTAGAGGCCAGTCCACGCCGCCGGAGGGGCAGTTCGCCTCGGTCAGCGCCGGGTGGGACCACACCTGCGGGGTGAGGACCGACGGCGCCGTGGCCTGCTGGGGCTATAACGGTAGAGGCGAGTCCACGCCGCCGGAGGGGCAGTTCGCCTCCGTCAGCGCCAGGTGGCAACACACCTGTGGGGTGAGGACCGACGGCGCCGTGGCCTGCTGGGGCAGTGGCTTTCATGGCAATACCACGCCGCTGGAGGGGCAGTTCGTCTCGGTCAGCGGCAGGGATAGTCACGCCTGCGGGGTGAGGACCGACGGCGCCGTGGCCTGCTGGGGCAGTGCCCCTGTGGGCGCGGCCACGCCGCCGGAGGGGCAGTTCGTCTCGGTCAGCGCTGGGGGTGACCACACCTGCGGGGTGAGGACCGACGGCGCCGTGGCCTGCTGGGGTGGTGACTATAGCGGCAAGGCCACGCCGTGGTCGTGAGCGGAATCATAGTCGAGAGTAGGGAACCCCGCCCCAATCTCTGCGGGAGAGGACGCCTTCGGCAGCGATGGGAGGTTGCGATGATGACGAGTACGACACGGGCGAGTCGGCTTGCCCTGCTGGGCATTGTCCTGGCGCTGGTCCTTGCGGCAGCTCTCCTCGCGGCCTGCGGCGGCGATTCGCCGGATGCCAGTGGAGAGCGGGCCGTGACGCCCCGGCCGGAGACTGCGGAGAGCGGGGACCCTGGCCCCACGAGCCAGGGAATACTCGGCATCGGCAGCCAGTCCGCCGCCGGGCCGGACGCCACCGATGAGCCGCAACCGGCGGCTGCCGGACGCCTCCTGCTTCCCTTCGGGCAGACCTCCGCGGCAACGGACCGGGAGGCGCTGGTTGTCCTCTACAACGCAACGGACGGCCCGAACTGGGACGACGATGAAAACTGGCTGAGCGACGCGCCCTTGGACGAATGGAAGGGCGTTGCCACCAGCGACGACGGGCGCGTTACAGAGCTGGACCTCAGCGAGAACCGGCTGAGCGGGGAGATACCGCCGGAGCTGGGCAGGCTCGCCAGCCTGACAGTGCTGAGCCTCTACGGGAACGAGTTGAGCGGGGAGATACCGCCGGAGCTGGGCAGGCTCGCCAGCCTGACAGTGCTGAGCCTCTACGGGAACGAGTTGAGCGGGGAGATACCGCCGGAGCTGGGCAACCTCGCCAGCCTGGTATTGCTGAGCCTCTACGGGAACGAGTTGAGCGGGAAGATACCGCCGGAGCTGGGCAACCTCGCCAGCCTGACAGAGCTGTGGCTCAAACAGCAACCAGTTGAGCGGGGAGATACCGCCGGAACTGGGCGGCCTCGCCAACCTGGAATCGCTGTGGCTCCGCAACAACCAGTTGAGCGGATGCGCCCCGGCCAGTTTGAACCGCGAGGGCCTGAAAGTGCGCCTGCCGCCTTCCGTAGTCGGCTTTTGCCGGTAGAGGCGGCGCTCAGTGTCTGTTGACATTTATCCGTCATTCCCGCTCCCCGTCATTCCCGCTTTCGCGGGAATGACGGTTTGGGTATCGGCGCGGTTGTTTGATGCCAGGATTTCACCCTCACCCTAACCCTCTCCCTCAAGGGAGAGGGGATTTTGCAGGTTAATTCCGCCTCCCTCAAGGGAGAGGGGATTTTGCAGGTTGATTCCGCCCTATTTGCGGTTTGTAAACACACCCTAGCAGACATGGGAGGTCACGATTATGACGAGTACAAGACCGGCGATCCGGCCTGCCCTGCTGGGCATTGTCCTTGCCCTGGCATTGTCCCTCGCGACAGTCTTCGCGGCCTGCGGTTCCAATGGGCCGGAGGACGCTGGCGGAGAGCGGGCCCGCGACGCCCCGGACGGAGGCCACCGACGCCGCCGAGGCCGGGGAACCCGAACCCACGCGCCAAGGAATCTTCGGCATCGGCAGCCAGTCCACTGCCGAGCCGGAGGCCACCGGTGAGCCGCAACCGGCGGCTACCAGACGCCCCCTGCTGACCTTTGGACCGACCTCGGGCGGCAACGGACCGGGAGGCGCTGATTGCCTTCTATAACGCAACGGACGGTCCGAACTGGGATTTCAATTTCGACTGGCTGAGTGACGCGCCCATAGGCGAATGGTACGGCGTCACCACCGGCCTCACCACCGACAACTACGGACGAGTTACAGAGCTGGACCTCTGGGGTAACCAGTTGACCGGGGAGATACCGCCGAGGAGCTGGGCAGCCTCGCCAACCTGGAACTGCTGCGACTCGACGGGAACCAGCTGAGCGGGGAGATACCGCCGGAGCTGGGCAACCTCGCCAACCTGGAACTGCTGCACCTCTACGGGAACGGGTTGACCGGGGAGATACCGCCGGAGCTGGGCAACCTCGCCAACCTGACAGAGCTGGCCCTCGGCGAGAACCAGTTGAGCGGGGAGATACCGCCGGAACTGGACAACCTCGCCAACCTGGAATTCCTGGACCTCGGCGAGAACCAGTTGAGCGGGGAGATACCGCCGGAACTGGACAACCTCGCCAATCTGAGATGGCTGGACCTCGGTCAGAACCGGCTTGGCGGATGCCTCTCCGACCTCCTGCGCGACCGCCTCTACAACCCCGTGAGCGGCGACCTCAACTACGACGGCGGGATACCGGTATGCACTCCCGAAGACCACCCCGGCGACAAGGAGGCGCTGATCGCCCTCTACAACGCAACGGGCGGTCCGAACTGGCTCTTCAATGAAAACTGGCTGAGCGAACGCTCCCCTGGGCGAATGGGATCTCGTCAACCACCAACGACGACGGACGCGTTATAAGGCCTGGAGCTCAGCGGGGAAGGGTTTGGCGCGTCCCTCGGCGGGAACCAGTTGAGCGGGGAGATACCGCCGGAGCTGGGCAACCTCTCCAGCCTGGAAAAGCTGTTCCTCGGGCTGGGACCAGTTGAGCGGGGAGATACCGCCGGAACTGAGGCAACCTCGCCAACCCTGACAGAGCTGCGGCTCGTCGGCAATTTGAGCGGGGAGATACCGCCGGAGCTGGGCAACCTCTCCAATCTGGAAAGGCTGATCCTCTTCGGGAACGATTTGAGCGGGGAGATACCGCCGGAGCTGGGCAATCTCGCCAACCTGACAGAGCTGTTGCTCCATGAGAACCAGTTGAGCGGGGAGATACCACCGGAACTGGGCAACCTCGCCAACCTGACAGACCTGTACCTCCACGAGAACCAGTTGAGCGGAGAGATACCGCCGGAACTGGGCAACCTCGCCAACCTGACAGAGCTGTACCTCTCCGAGAACCAGTTGAGCGGAGAGATACCGCCGGAACTGGGCAACCTCGCCAACCTGAGATGGCTGGACCTCGGCTACAACCAGTTGAGCGGGGAGATACCGCCGGAACTGGGCAACCTCGCCAACCTGGAATGGCTGGACTTCGGTGCCAACGAGTTGAGCGGATGCGCTCCAGCCAGTTTGTCCCGTGACGACTTATTCGTTGGGCTGTTGTATGCCGTGGATGGCTTCTGCCCGTAGAGGTCCGCGCTCAGCGGCGATGGGAGGTCACGATGAAGACGAGTAGAGGACCGGCGAGACGGCTTGCCTTGCTGGGCCTTTTCCTAGCCTTGGCGTTGCCGGCAGTCCTCATGGCCTGCGGCGGCGGTGATTCGCCGGACGCCGACGGAGAGCGGGCCGCGACGGCGCCCCGGACGGTTGAAGAATACGCCCAACTGGTGTGTGCTGAAACTGCGGAAAGTACAAAGACTTGGGGAGAGCAGGTCAGCGGCCTTGAAGAGCTTCTGGAAACCCTTGAGAGCATCAACCCCCCTGGTGAACTCAGGGAATACCACAACGTAACGATTGACGTGGGGAGGACATATTTGGCATTTGCGAAGGACATGCCGCGTGACGGCGAGGTTGACCCCGCCGCTCTGCTTGCGCAATTGGGAACCGGCGTCATGCAAAGGGTGGAGGCAGCACGCGAAGGTTTATCTCAGGAAACCAAAAGCATCCTCGATTCTGCTGGCTGTGCCACATAGCCCTCCTTGGATGACCGCCCCAGCGAACCCGGTGAAGGCGGTCCGGTCCCTACGGACCGTCCCCGCCTTCAACCGGGCCAGGGGGTAGATGCAAGGCCGGCGGCGGAGACGCGGGCGCGTTCTTCACGGTGCGGCGTTCCTGCCGACCGGCCAGCCAGAGAGGACGCCTGCGCCAAACATCACGACATGAATGGAGAGAGAAAATGACCGGTCGACGAGCGAGAAGATACGGGACCCTGTTGAGCGTCGTCCTTGCGCTGTTCCTCACGATGGTCCTCGCGGCCTGTAGCGGCGAGGGCGACCCCGGAGGGGAGGGAACTCCCAGCTCGTTCCTCGAACGGGCGGCTGAGCGGGAAGCGACGCAGGAGGCCGGGGACGCGAGATCGCAATCCTTATTCAGCCGGGCTACGCCCGGACCCGCCGAGGACGGCGCATCCTCTGAAACCGATTCAACCCAGACAACGGGAACCCCTGCCCTAGCCGCAGGGGAACCGGCAACGCCTCCCCGGATCGCGTTTGAATTGGGTATTGGCAGGAACGCTGAGATATACGTGGTGAACGCGGATGGCTCCAACTTGACCAACCTGACCAACAGCCCCGGGAAGGATTCCGCTCTAAGCTGGTCACCGGACGGAAGCCGCATCGCGTTTGAATCGGATCGTGACGGGAACGCTGAGATATACGTGGTGAACGCGGACGGCTCCGACCCGACCAACCTGACCAACAACCCCGCGCAGGATTCCGCCCCGCTCTGGTCACCGGACGGAAGCCGCATCGCGTTTGAATCGGATCGTGACGGGAACTTTGAGATATACGTGGTGAACGCGGACGGCTCCGACCCAACCAACCTGACCAACAACCCCGCGCAGGATATCTGGCCGTTCTGGTCACCGGACGGAAGCCGCATCGCATACCACTCAACCAGACACTACTACTCATCCGAAAACAATGAGAACTGGGGTACGGACATCAGGAGTTGGCCTGACGGTTATCACAGCCGTTTGGACATATACCTAGTGAACGCGAACGGCTCTGGGCAGGTCGCACTGACCAAGAATTTTAGAACATATGAACGTTTTTTGAGTTGGTCACCGGACGGAAGCCTCATAGCATTGAGCTCCAGATACCCCCGAAGACCCACGGAGTTCCATGTGATGAATGCAAACGGCGGCCTCGTCTGGCAATCTTCTATTGTCCCGACGAACCCGCAATGGCCGGAGGACAGGCACATGATCTTTGCATCGGCCGGGGGCGGTGGTATCTACGAGGTGAACTTCGACGACGAACACCCTGAACTTTCCCACTTGGAACACCACATTTATAGTGATCTTGGGATGATGGCCCTCACGCCAGACAGAAGCGCCTTGCTGTACTTGGATAGTCCATACGGCTCGAACAACGTAAGAGACAGAACCATCGACTACACGCATCTCTACATGGCGAATGTGGATGGCTCTGACTCGACCAAACTGACGGCCGCTGGCGCGCTGGACATACTTTACCCGACGTGGTCGTCGGACGGACGCCAAATCGCGTTCTTTGCTCGTGGTTATAGTGATGATAAGGATGATGGCATCTACGTGAAGGACGTGGACAGCTACCGGAAGGACGAAGTGCAAGTATTTAGTGGCCCGGCAAGGAATCTGTCTTGGTCGCCTTCGGGCGGGGTATTCAGCGAGGTCAGCGCCGTGATTGCCGCGACGGGCAGTCAGGGGGAGGGCAGCAGAGTGGACCGGGACGCGCTGGTTGCCCTCTACAACGCAACGGGTGGTCAGAACTGGAACAACTATGATAACTGGTCAAGTGAAGCGCCCTTGGGCGAATGGTACGGCGTCACAACTGACGACAATGGACGGGTAGTCCGTCTGGACCTCAGGTCTAACTGGTTGGAGGGGGAGATACCGACGGAGTTGGGCATCCTCACCAGCCTGGAATACCTGGACCTGGGCTTCAACGGTTTGAAGGGGGAGATACCGCCGGAGCTGGGCGGCCTCTCCAACCTGGAATTCCTGAGCCTCAGCGCGAACCAACTGACCGGGGAGATACCACTGGAGTTGGGCAGTCTCGCCAACATGACAGAGCTGTACCTCACCGCGAATCGGTTGAGCGGGGAGATACCGCCGGAACTGGGCGGTCTCGCCAACCTAACAGAGCTTTCGCTCTCCGCCAACCGGTTGAGCGGGGAGATACCGCCGGAACTGGGCAACCTCACCAGCTTGGAAAACCTGGGCTTCGGCGCAAACGGCTTGGAAGGGGAGATACCGCCGGAGTTGGGCAACCTCGGCAACCTGAAGGTCCTGTGGCTCTACGGGAACCAGTTGAGCGGGGAGATACCGCCGGAGCTGGGCAACCTCGCCAACCTGGAACATCTGTGGCTCTGGGAGAACGATTTGAGCGGGGAGATACCGCCGGAACTGGGGAACCTCGGCAACCTGAGAGTGCTGCGGTTCAACGGGAACCAGTTGAGTGGAGAGATACCGCCGGAGTTGGGTAGCCTCTCCAACCTGTTAGAGCTGGACCTCCGCGACAACCAGTTGAGCGGGGAGATACCGGCGGAGTTGAGCAACCACGTCAGCCTGCTCTCGCTGGACCTGAGTGGGAACCACCGGTTGATGGGCAGTGGAGGCGCAGAAACCGGCAAAGACACCGGGCTGACTGGAATTGCCGGTGAGGCAGTGGATCCTGCCGACCGCGCCGCCCTCATCGCCCTCTATAACGCCACCGGCGGCCCCAACTGGACGAACCGGGACGGCTGGGGCAGCGACGCCCCCCTTGGCGACTGGTACGGCGTCGTCACCGGCGAAGATGGGCGGGTGATTGAAATCCGCCTCCCGGAGAACGGCCTGTCTGGCGGGCTGCCGCCGCAACTGGGCAACCTGGCCAGCCTGGCCGTGCTGGACCTGGATTACAACGGGCTCACGGGCGCCATACCCCCGCAACTGGGCAACCTGGCCGGCTTGACCGTGCTGAGGATGGGAAGCAATCAATTGAGCGGGGCAGTGCCCACGGAGTTGGGCAACCTGGGCAGTTTGAGCATTCTGGGATTGGGGAATAACCAATTGAGCGGCTCGATACCGCCGGAATTGGGCGGGCTGTCCAGCCTGACACAGATCAGCCTGTGGAACAATCGCCTGACCGGTCCCATACCGGCAGAGCTGGGCAACCTGTCCGGTTTGACCAAGCTGAACCTGGGGAAAAACCGGCTGAGTGGGCCGATACCGCCTTCTCTGGGCAATCTGGCTGGCTTGGAGGAACTGAGCCTCGGCAGAAACCGGCTGAGCGGCGCCATTCCCGCGGAGCTGGGGAGCCTCGCCAACCTGCGGTTGCTTTACCTCAACAACCAAAGCCCCTTCAGGGCGCTGGAGGCATCACCCCTATCCGATGGCGCCCAGACTTTCGAGGACGACGGGAAATATTTGCACGGAGAGATACCGCCGGAACTGGGGCGCCTCGAGAACCTGAAGGCGTTGGATCTCAGCCAGAACCGGCTGAGCGGCCGGATACCCTGGCAGCTGGGCAACCTCACCGGACTGGCCAGACTGTACCTCTACGACAACAAGCTGGTGGGGCAGATACCGAGGCAGCTGGCCAACTTGAAGAACCTGGAACACCTCAGCCTCAGCCACAACCGGCTGGTCGGCGGAATTCCACGCGCGTTGGGCGACCTCCGGGGCCTCAGTACCCTGCGCTTGAGCAACAACCTGCTGATAGGCCTCATACCGGCGGAACTGGGCAGCCTGGACAGATTGGAGGTCTTGGACCTCAGCAACAACCGGCTGAATGGGGCTATACCGGAAGACCTGGATCTCTTGGACAGCCTGGTCACCCTGGACCTCGGCAACAATGAATTGACCGGCAACATAACAATACCCAGGGAGGATGCCGGAACCCGTTCGAACTGGCTTCCTAACCTGGTCACGCTGAACCTCAGCGGGAACAACCTGGAAGGCACGATACCTTTTAGGTTGAACCGTCTTGCCAGCCTGGTGACGCTGGACCTCAGCCGCAATCAGCTGGAGGGGGTGATACTGGAGGGGTTGTCCAGCCTTACCAAGCTGGAATCGCTAAACCTCAGCGACAACAGGCTGAGCGGCTGGATACCGACTTGGCTGAGCAGCCACGGCAACCTGGTCGTGCTGAATATCCAGGGTAACCCTGGGTTGGAGGCAGCCTTCGAGCAGGTCCAAGTGAACGAAGACGCCATCCGGCGGGACCGCCAGGCGCTGTTAGACCTGTTCAATGCCACCGGCGGCAACAACTGGAAGAACAATGACAACTGGAATACCTCCATGCCCCTCAGCCAGTGGTACGGCGTCATCGTTGCTGCCGGTCACGACCCTAGCCGGCCCAATCGTACCGGCCGCGTCATTGGCTTGTCCCTGACCGGCAACAACTTGGCTGGGGATATATCCGACTGGGTCAACACGTTGAGGGAGGATAGAGAAGGACAGCAGGGCGACGCTTTGTACTGGCTGTCGGGGCTGGAACTCGACGTTATTCCCGATGAGATGGCGCACCAGGGAGATGACCTGGCCAGCATGTTGTTGCCGATTCTCCCCAACCTGGTGAATCTGACCGCCACCATTCACTACAGCGAAGTCTATCGAGTGTCCGAAGAGGTGCTTGAGGGGGCAACTCCCGTAATCAAGGCGCCCATAAGCGGCGCTAACTGGACAGTGAAAATCCTGAAGACTGTCGGTGTGGAGGGCGGAAGAGCTCTGGCATGGACCCATAATCTCTTGCAGACCCCGCTAGGAAGAGTCGCGACGAGGGCCAGCACGGTCACAACCGTAGTCACAGCGGCCTTGGAGACGGAATTCGTTACATGCGTCACCGTGGAAGCGCTCCAGGCGACCGTCGGGCCGCGTGGTGTGGGACACGAAACTGACTACGGACCGTGCTTGCGTGAGGTTGATAACATTGTTGGCGACGCCATCACGTCGGTGGTTGAACCCTTCGTTGATATCGGCGAGCCGGTCATATCCTGGATCAAGAGCTTGTTTGATTAAAGAGCTGGTATTAACTGCTGGCCGATGTGATTTCCCTACCATCGGGCCTCTCCGTGAATCAGGTTGGCGAGATGCCGCCGGAGCTGGGCAACCTCGCCAACCTGACAGAGCTGTGGCTCCGCGGCAACGAGTTGAGCGAATGCGTGCCAAGCAGCCTGGAAGACCAGTTGGATCTTGGTGTGTTTACAAACCGCAAATAGGGCGGAATTAACCTGCAAAATTCCCTCTCCCTTGAGGGAGAGGGTTAGGGTGAGGGTGAAATCCCTGGCATCAAACAACCGCGCGATACCCAAATATCTTTGCCGGTAGAGTTTGTAAACACACCCTAGCGAATCTGAACTTGGCACCCTCACCTACTGCTGAAGACACGCGCCCTCAGCCGGGGGCGGACGGCCTATCGCCTTGGAGGCGCTTCCGGCGCGTGTTGGCTATGGCGCAATTAAGACCGAGAGGTAAAGAAAATGACCCGCACACACACGACACGATGCGCGACCCTGTTGGGCCTTGTCCTTGCGCTGGCCCTTACGGCAGTCCTCATGGCCTGCGGCGGCGGTGATTCGCCGGAGGCCGACGGGGATCGGGCCGCAGCGACGCCTCAGACCGAGCCCGGGGAACCCGAGCCCACGCGCCAGGGAATCTTCGGCGCCGGCAGCCAGTCCACCGCCGATGCGGAGGCCACCGGTGAGCCGCGACCGGCGGCTACCAGGCGCCCCCTGCTCACCTTCGGGGCGACATCGGCGGCAACGGACCGGGAGGCGCTGGTTGTCCTCTACAACGCAACGGACGGCCCGAACTGGGACGACGATGACAACTGGCTGAGCGAGGCGCCCCTGGGCGAATGGCTCGGCGTCGCCACCAACAACGACGGGCGCGTAGTCGCTCTGAACCTCCGCGACATCTCCTTGAGCGGAGAGATACCGCCGGAACTGAGCAACCTCGCCGGCCTGGAAGAACTGGACATCCACGACAACCAGCTGACAGGGGAGATACCGCCGGAGTTGGGCAACCTCGCCAACTTGACAGAGCTGCTGCTCGACTTCAACGAGTTGAGCGGGGAGATACCGCCGGAACTGGGCAGCCTCGCCAACCTGACACGGCTGGGCCTCGGCTTCAACGAGTTGAGTGGGGAAATACCGCCGGAACTGGGCAACCTCGCCAACCTGGAATCGCTGGACCTCAACGGCAACGAGTTGACCGGGGAGATACCGCCGGAACTGGGCAACCTCGCCGGCCTGGAATCGCTGGAACTCGACAGAAACCAGTTGACCGGAGAGATACCGCGGGAGTTGGGCAGCCTCGCCAACCTGACACGGCTGTTCCTCTTCAGCAACGAGTTGGCCGGAGAGATACCGCGGGAGTTGGGCAGCCTCGCCAACCTGACATGGCTGGCCCTCTACAGCAACGAGTTGAGCGGGGAGATACCGCCGGAACTGGGCAACCTCGTTAACCTGGAAAAGCTGAACCTCAGCGGCAACCAGTTAAGCGGGGAGATACCCCCGGAGCTGGACAGCCTCCCCAACCTGGAAAAGCTGTCCCTCGGCGAGAACCAGTTGAGCGGATGCCTCTCCGACCTTCTGAGCGACCGCGTCGACTACGACGGCGAGGTACCGGTATGCGCTTCCGAATACCACCCGGGCGACACCGAGGTGCTGATCGCTCTTTACAACGCCTGGGGGAAGCCGGACCGCCTCAGCAATTGGGCGAGCCCGGAGCCCACCGGCGAGTGGGAGGGCGTTTCCGTGGACGCCAACGGCCGCGTCGTAGCCTTGAACCTCGGCAGGAACCAGTTGAGCGGGGAGATACCGCCGGAACTGGGCAACCTCGCCAACCTGAGATTTCTGAACCTCAATCAGACCGGCCTGAGCGGGGAGATACCCCCGGAATTGGGCAACCTCACCAACCTGACAGAGCTGAACCTCTACAGCAACGAGTTGAGCGGGGAGATACCCCCGGAACTGGGCAGCCTCGCCAACCTGAAAGTGCTGGCCCTCTACAGCAACGAGTTGAGTGGGGAGATACCCCCGGAACTGGGCAGCCTCGCCAACCTGAAAGTGCTGGTCCTCGCTCTGGCAGGCCTGAGCGGGGAGATACCGCCGGAGCTGGGCAACCTCACCAACCTGGAAGAGCTGAACCTCTACAGCAACCCCCAGTTGAGCGGGGAGATACCGGCGGAGCTGGGCAACCTTGCCAACCTGAGATTTCTGAGCCTCGCTCTGGCAGGCCTGAGCGGGGAGATACCGGCGGAGCTGGGCAACCTCACCAACCTGGAAACGCTGAACCTCCAAAGAAACGAGTTGAGCGGGGAGATACCGCCGGAGTTGGGCAACCTCGCCGGCCTGATAGATCTGCGGCTCAAAGGGAACCAGTTGAGCGGATGTGTTCCAGCCAGTTTGAACCGCGACGGCTTAATCTTTGACCTGCCGGCCACCGTGGACGGCTTCTGCCCGTAGAGGCCGGCGCACAGCAGACATAGGAGGTAACCATGATGACGAGTATGGGATCAGCGAGACGGCTTGCCCTGCTGGGCATTGTCTTTGCCCTGGCATTGTCCCTCGCGACAGTCTTCGCGGCCTGCGGTTCCGAAGAGCCGGAGGACGACGGAGAGCGGGCCGCGACACCCCGGACGGAGGCCACCGAGACCACCGAGGCTGGGGACCCCGAACCCACGCGCGAAGGAATCCTCGGCGCCGGCAGCCAGTCCACCGCCGATGCGGAGGAGTACGCCACCGAGGCAGCGGAGACCGGGGAACCCGAACCCACGCGCCAGGGAATCTTCGGCGCCGGCAGCCAGTCCGCCGCCGAGCCGGAGGCCACCGGTGAGCCGCGACCGGCGGCAACCAGGCGCCCCCTGCTCACCTTCGGGGCGACATCGGCGGCAACGGACCGGGAGGCGCTGGTTGTCCTCTACAACGCAACGGACGGTCCGAACTGGGACTACGATGAAAACTGGCTGAGCAACGCGCCCCTGGACGAATGGTATGGCGTCACCACCAACAACGGCGGGCGCGTTACGGAGCTGAGCCTCGACGGGAACGAGTTGACCGGGGAGATACCCCCGGAGCTGGGCAGCCTCGCCAGCCTGACAGAGCTGCGCCTCGACGGGAACGAGTTGAACGGGGAGATACCGCCGGAGTTGGGCAGCCTCGCCAACCTGATGGAGCTGGACCTCGACCTTAACGATTTGAGCGGGGAGATACCGCCGGAGATGGGCAGCCTCGCCAACCTGGAAGTACTGTACCTCGGCTGGAACGACTTGAGCGGGGAGATACCCCCGGAACTGGGCAGCCTCGCCAACCTGACAAAGTTGGTCCTCTCCAGTAACCAGTTGAACGGGGAGATACCGCTGGAACTGAGCAGCCTCGCCAACCTGACATGGCTGCACCTCTCCAGTAACCAGTTGAGCGGGAGATACCCCCGGAACTGGGCAGCCTCGCCAACCTGACATCGCTGAGACTCAACGGGAACCAGTTGAGCGGGGAGATACCCCCGGAACTGGGCAGCCTCGCCGGCCTGACAGATCTGTGGCTCATCTACAACGAGTTGAACGGGGAGATACCGCCTGAGCTGGGCAGCCTCGCCAACCTGGGAGCACTGTACCTCGACGGGAACCAGTTGAGCGGGTGCGTGCCAGCCAGTTTGGACCGCGACGGCTTAAGCCTTGACCTGCCGGCCACCGTAGACGGCTTCTGCCCGTAGAGGCCGGCGCACAGCAGACATAGGAGGTAACCATGATGACGAGTATGGGATCAGCGAGACGGCTTGCCCTGCTGGGCATTGCCCTGGCCCTGGCATTGTCCCTCGCGGCAGTCTTCGCGGCCTGCGGTTCCGAAGAGCCGGAGGACGACGGAGAGCGGGCCGCGACACCCCGGACGGAGGCCACCGAGGCCACCGAGGCCGGCAACCCCGAACCCACGCGCGAAGGAATCTTCGGCACTGGCAGCCAGGACACCGCCGAGCCGGAGGCCACCGAGGCCGGCAACCCCGAACCCACGCGCCAGGGAATCTTCGGCGCTGGCAGCCAGTCCACCGCCGAGCCCGAGGCCACCGATGAGCCGCAACCGACGGCAACCAGGCGCCCCCTGCTCACCTTCGGGCCGACCTCGGCGGCAACGGACCGGGAGGCGCTGGTTACCCTCTACAACGCAACGGACGGTCCGAACTGGGACGACAATGACAACTGGCTGAGCGACGCGCCTCTGAACGAATGGTATGGCGTCACCACCAACGACGACGGGCGCGTTACGGAGCTGGAACTCTACTTCAACGAGTTGAGCGGGGAGATACCGCCGGAGCTGGGTAGCCTCGCCAACCTGACAGATCTGAGGCTCAACAGCAACCAGTTGAGCGGGGAGATTCCGCCGGAGTTGGGCAGCCTCGCCAACCTGACAGAGCTGAACCTCTACAACAACCAGTTGAGTGGGGAGATACCGCCGGAACTGGGCAACCTCGCCAACCTGACAGAGCTGAACCTCGAAGAGAACCAGTTAAGCGGGGAGATACCGCCGGAACTGGCTGGCCTCGCCAACCTGGAAACGCTGAGCCTCGCCGACAACGCGTTGAGCGGGGAGATACCGCCGGAACTGGGCAACCTCGCCAACCTGACAGGGCTGCACCTCGACGAGAACCAGTTGAGCGGGGAGATACCGCCGGAGCTGGGCAGCCTCGCCAACCTGACAGATCTGTGGCTCAACAGCAACCAGTTGAGCGGGGAGATTCCGCCGGAGCTGGGAAACCTCGCCAACCTGGGAACGCTGTACCTCAGATGGAACCAGTTGAGCGGGGAGATTCCGCCGGAGCTGGGAAACCTCGCCAACCTGGGAACGCTGTACCTCTGGGGGAACGAGTTGAGCGGGGAGATACCGCCGGAGCTGGGCAGCCTCGCCAACCTGACAGATCTGTGGCTCAACAGCAACCAGTTGAGCGGGGAGATTCCGCCGGAGTTGGGCAACCTCGCCAACCTGGGATGGCTGCACCTCGAAGAGAACCAGTTAAGCGGGGAGATACCGCCGGAACTGGGCAGCCTCTCCAACCTCCGGTCGCTGGACCTCTCCGGGAACCAGTTGAGCGGGAAGATACCGCCGTGGTTGGGCAACCTCGCCAACCTGGGAACGCTGTTCCTCGGCGAGAACCAGTTGAGCGGGGAGATACCGCCGGAACTGGGCAGCCTCGCCAACCTGACAGATCTGTGGCTCAACAGCAACCAGTTGAGCGGGGAGATACCGCCGGAGCTGGGCAGCCTTGCCAACCTGACAAGGCTGAACCTCGAAGGGAACGGGTTGAGCGGGGAGATACCGCCGGAACTGGGCAACCTCGCCCGCATGGGAAATCTGTTCATCAACAATAACGAGTTGAGCGGGGGGATACCGCCGGAACTGGGCAACCTCGTCAACCTGTGGAGTCTGTGGATCAACGATAACCAGTTGACCGGGGAGATACCCCCGGAGCTGGGCAACCTCGCCCGCGTGGAAAGTCTGTTCATCAACAATAACGAGTTGAGCGGATGCGTGCCAAGCATCCTGGAAGACCAGTTGACCCCCCTTGGCAGCTCTTCTGACCTTGGCGGCCTGCCCTTCTGCTGAAGGCGCTTCCGGCACGGGGTGGCTGCGGTGCAATGAGGATCGGGAGGTAAAGAAAATGGCCCGCACACACACGAGAAGATACGGGACCCTGTTGAGCGTCGTCCTTGCGCTGTTCCTCACGATGGCCCTCGCGGCCTGTAGCGATGGAGGCGATCCTGGAGGTGGTGAGGGAACTCCAGGCTCGTCCTCAAGCAGCGGTGAGCGGGAAGCGACGCAGGAGGCCGGGGAACCCGAACCCACGCGCCAAAGAATCTTCGGCAGCAGCCAGCCCGCCGCCGAGCCGGAGGCCACCGATGAGCCGCGACCGGCGGCTACCAGGCGCCCCCTGCTGACCTTCGGGGCGACATCGGCGGCAACGGACCGGGAGGCGCTGGTTGCCCTCTACAACGCAACGGACGGTCCGAACTGGGACGACAATGACAACTGGCTGAGCGACGCGCCCCTGGACGAATGGTATGGCGTCACCACCAACGACGACGGGCGCGTTACGGAGCTGCGCCTCGACTGGAACGACTTGAGCGGGGAGATACCCCCGGAGCTGGGCAGCCTCTCCAACCTGACACGGCTGCGGCTCGACGACAACCAGTTGAGCGGGGAAATACCGCCGGAGTTGGGCAGCCTCGCCAGCCTGACAGAGCTGAGACTCGACGACAACCAGTTGAGCGGGGAAATACCGCCGGAGTTGGGCAGCCTCGCCAGCCTGACAGAGCTGAGACTCTACAGCAACGACTTGAGCGGGGAGATACCGCCGGAGCTGGGCAGCCTCGCCAACCTGGAATGGCTGGACCTCGAGGGGAACCAGTTGAGCGGGGAGATACCCCCGGAACTGGGCAGCCTTGCCAACCTGACAGGGCTGGACCTCGAGGGGAACCAGTTGAGCGGGGAGATACCGCCGGAGCTGGGCAGCCTCGCCAACCTGGAATGGCTGAACCTCAAGGGGAACGAGTTGAGCGGGGAGATACCCCCGGAACTGGGCAACCTCGCCAACCTGACATTGCTGTGGCTCAGCTACAACGAGTTGAACGGGGAGATACCCCCGGAACTGGGCAGCCTCGCCAACCTGACATCGCTGAGACTCAACGAGAACCAGTTGAGCGGGGAGATACCCCCGGAACTGGGCAACCTCGCCAACCTGACATCGCTGTGGCTCAGCTACAACGAGTTGAACGGGGAGATACCCCCGGAACTGGGCAACCTCGCCAACCTGACAATCCTGCAACTCGGCGAGAACGAGTTGAGCGGGTGCGCTCCAGCCGGTTGGAACCGCGACGGCTTAGGCGTTTGGCTGCCGCGTACCGTAGACGGCTTCTGCCCGTAGAGGCCGGCGCACAGCAGACATAGGAGGCAACCATGATGACGAGTACTGGACCGGCGGGACGGCTTGCCCTGCTGGGTATTGCCCTGGCCCTGGCGTTGCCGGCAGTCCTCATGGCCTGCGGCGGCGGTGATTCGCCGGACGCCGACAGGGAGCGGGCCGCGACGGCGCCCCGGACGGTTGATGAGTATGCCGAAATGGTGTGTGCGGAGCCAGTCTCTTATTGAGCCTTACCCAGGTCGCCCATATAGGAAGAAGAAAACAGTGGCCGCGTGTGGTGGAGGCGTCTCTCGAATGAGTGTAGGCCATTCCAGGGATTTGGAAGCAGAGCGCTGTATTTCGGGGAACAAGAAGGGCGGCATACACGCTAAAAAGAGGACACCGTAGCTGCAGCTACGGTGTCCTCTTTTTGAGTTACAGCCCAGCGGTATCGCGCCGTGCCATCGCCCTCGCCTCACCGGGCGGCTGCCATTTCCGTCTGCTTCAGCAGTGCGGAGTAGCCCAGCGCCACCACGTAGTCCACCAGCGCCTTGCCTGTGCCGTCGTGCCCGGCGCGGAAGGCGTACTCCAACCGCAATGTCGAGGGACGCGAAGCAGCCAAGCCGCTCCGCTAGTTGAATCTGATGGGTGAGGGAATCCGGGATGCCGTCTTGTGTCCTGCCGTTACCTCCTTTCTTATCAGGATGCGCCTTGGTGTCATTCGCCGCGATCATTGGACCAGCGATCGCCAGGGACATTGACCCACCCCGGGCGCATGGCGATTTCGAGTAATAGCAGGTCCTGTTTGGCTGGTCAAGCACCTCCCTTGGCTTCCAGCAGCGCTCTGTGCGGTGAGAGTCGTTCCCGGTAGCTGCTGCCCTCGATGACGATCTGGTAGCTGGCATTGGCTAGGCGGTCCAGAGCGCTGTTGCCGAGAATGGGGTCTTCGAAGAGGCCTAGCCACTCGTCGACGGCCCGGTTGCTGGTGATCACGAAGCTGGAAGCCCGGTGCCGGTTGAGGATAAGCTCGTAGAGATCAGCCGACTGCTGGGCGGTGAACCGGTGCAGGCCCAGGTCGTCGAGGATCAGCAGGTCCGGCGACAGGAAGGTTCGGAAGGTGCGCTCCAGGGAGTTGTCGACTCTGGCCTGGTTCATGACCCTGAAGTAGTCGTCGGCGTGGCTGAAGCGGACGGTGTGGCCGGCACGGACGGCGGCGTAGCCCAGGGCCTGGGCCAGGAAGCTCTTGCCGACGCCGGCGGGACCCACCAGCAGGACGTGCTCGCGCCTGGCCAGGAATTCCAGGGAGAAGGCGGCGTCCAGCAGTCGGCGGTCCAGGGTTATCGACGCCGACCAGTCGAAGTCCTCCAGACGGCAGATCTCCTGGAATCCGGCCTGCTGCAGACGCATCTCGGTGCGCCGGTGGGCGCGGCGGTTCACCTCATCTGCCAGGATGATCTCCAGGAAGGAAGCGTAGTCCAGTTGCTCCCTGCGAGCCAGGGCGATGCGCTCGGGCAGGGTGGCGGCCATGGGTCCCAGCTGTAGCCGCTTGAGCAGCGGCGTGAGATCGGTGGTCATGGTCATGTCAGTCTCCTCATGCCGTGCGGCGGTATTGGTTGCTGTGAGAGAAGACGCTGCCGGGACGGGCGAAGCGGCCCTCGGGCAACGGCGTTGGCAATTCAGGCGTGGTCTCCTCTTCGAGGGCCTGCATCAGGATGCGCTCGACGCGGCGCACGTCGATGAGGTCGACGTCCAGGGCCCGGCGGCAAGCGGCGTCCAGGCGCTGGGCGGTGTAGCGCTGGCCGAGGCGCAGCAGCTTGTGCCCCTGCCTGACCTTGGCCCACGGCAACGGGCCGTCGAAGAGCCGGTGGGCAAATTCGCCCACCGCCGGCCCCAGCTCGGCAGCTTTGCTCCTGATGCCGTCCGGCGCTCTGGTGGTGTACGCCGAGAGCTCGGCCGGGTAATCATTGGGATCAGTGGCACGGCCGCCCCTGGGCTGACGAAGGTGAGTCTTGATCAACTGCCCTTGGTAATAGATGCGCACCAGCTTGCTGTCCACCTTGACTTCCACCTTCCGGCCGGGAGGACACAGGCTGGACGGCACCGAATACAGGGCCAAGCGGCACTGGATGTGATGGTCCTGATGCACCTTGGCATTGCGCCAGTCGGCGATCTCGTAGGGCTCGCCGTCCCAGGGAAGCAGGGCCTGACGCTCCTCGTCCCGGAAGACCACCAGGGGCTTGCGGCGAGTGGTGCCGTGGATGCGCAGCCCGGCCACGTCACGGCACCAGCGCCAGGCCTGCTCCCTGACGTCGGCCAGGTCCCGGAACTCGCCACCCTTGAAGAAACGCTCCCTGACGTAGGGCACGCCCCGCTCCACCTTGGGCTTGTCCTTGGGATGACGGGCCCGAGCAGCATCGGCGATGAAGCCCCGGTGCTGAGAGTATTCCAGGAAGCCCCTGGTGAAGGTGGGATGCAAGGGCTCGGCCACCGCCACTGCGGGAGGGCAATTGTCGATGACCAAGTATTTGGGGATGCCGCCGAAGAAGGCCCAGGCAGATTCCAGCCCGGCGATCACGTCCTCCAACGTCTGCCCGAAGGTGGGCCAGACGAAGCAGTGCCTGGAGTAGTCCAGCACCACGATCAGCGCCCACACCACGCGGCGGCGGCCGGTATCGGGGTCATGGACCAGCCCCATGCGGCCGAAGTCCACCTCCGCCACCTCGCCCGGCGGAGTGTCCTCCATGCGCACCGTGGTCCTGCTGCGTCTGCTCCAGTTGCGTTTCCGGATGAAGCGTCGCAGCGACGTGTAGGAAACCGCACAGCCCTGGGCCGCCAGCAACTCCTGGATGCGGGTCACCTGCAGCCGGTCCCCGGTGAGCCACCGGTAGATCTGGTCCCCCCAGGGGACCAGGCCATCTTCCACCGGAGTCTCCACCTTCCTCGGTCCAGCCCGGCTGATGCCCGCCAACCGGCTCAACTGGACCTCGTCGGGAGCCGGACCATCCTGCTCCAGTCCCGCCGCCATCGCCGCCGCCAGGTACTTGCGCACCGTCACCCGCGACAGCCCCGTCCCTACCCCTATCTGTCGCTGACTGCCTCCCGCCTGCCAGCGGCGTATTACCTCTTGTATTTCCACTCGGAGCACCTCCTTGTACGCCATCGCTGCACCTCGATACCGGAGTGCGGCAATGGTCGCCTTTGTGGCGCCCCAGGGTGGTCAAAGACCATGAAAATCTGGTCTATAGTCCTCGGCGATTTCGTCCTTTACTGGTACATAGTTCGTGGCGATTTACAGCCGGGAACTGCGGTTCATCCGGCCCTCCCGCAGAAACCGTATCAGCACACCGGAACTACCCCAAGAAGAGTTCCTGCCGCTGCCCCCAGACCTGGCACTGACAAGAACACCCCGCTACGCTCAACGTAAAGCGTACCGGACCAAATCCTCTACCCATCACTGAATTTGTTGGAACAGATGCGCCGACCCGCCCCCCTACAGGCGCCTTTCCAACGCTCCCACCAGCGTGGGCGTCAGCCGCCGGCCGTCCTCGAACCGGGTCAAAGTGCGGGGGCTCACTCCCAGGGTCTCCGCCGCCCGGGGCCTGCCCTGCGCCTCGGTCGTATCCGCCAAGAGCGCCAGCAGCCGCATCTCCCGCAGGCTGTCCAGGCTGCGGCTGGTCTCCGGGTACTGCTCGCCCTCCGCCATCGTGACGCCCTCCTCATTGGACAACTGTCCGATTTCGTTCCTGCCGCTGTCCAGTTTCACCCGCCAATGCCGGTGGACAACTGTCCGATTTCATATGTGGGACTGTCCAGACGGGCTGGAAGCTGCCCTGGAACCGAGGTGTTCGCTGAAACCGTCCAATAGGGGGGTGATTTCCCTCGATTTCAGGTTCAACCGGACAGGATTGGACACCTGCCCGCCAACTCCAAATCCCTGTACACGGGTATGACACCTGACCGACCTGTCCAAATCCGGCGCCCTATATGGGATGACGCGAATGACACCGCTTACGGGGAATCGCGCCGAGGCCAGGCCAGTTGTCATCACGATGGGCCGAGGTCGCCGAGGGAGAGAGCGCCCCGGTCCCTGCCGTCGCGCAGCCGACATCGGCGGGAGGAGACCCTCGCGGCGAGAGGCTGGCTTCCCCTGCTGGCCCGGCTGACGCCGGGAACCGACTTGCAGAAATACAAGTGGGCCGGAACCCGACCTTACCCGGGATTGCTTGCAAAACCCGCTCTCGTTCCCCGATTTACCCCGGTTTCAGGTTCAAAAGGGCGGCGAGCTGTATTTCTGCAACTGGTGGCAATTCCTGTACACGGGTATGACATGGATACGGACTCCGGCAGTGTCCCGGGATGGGTGAATTTGCGCCAGGCAGCTCATGGTCGAAGCTCCGGGTGTCCCATCCGCCCTTTCCGGTACGGTTCCGTCACCGAGAGAAGCAGGGATCAGACCTGCGCCACCCAACAGGCGGCAACCGGCAGCGTCGGCAGCGGTCCACCGGCGAATGGCCGACGTGGGGTGGGGCCGGCTCTGACAGGTCATCCGGTAGAGGGGCGACGGCGACGCTACCCCGACGGCAACCGGCCCACTCCGCTTACCGGGACCGGGCTGGCGATTGGCTGCCCAAAAGGGAAATCCGTTCCGACTTTCCAGAACCAGCCCTTACCCGCAATCGCTTGCAAACGGGGAGATTTGGCCCGATCAGTTCCATGTGTTTTGAGTTCAAAATGGGCCGAAAAGTTCCCACAAGGGAATCGGAGGGAATTCCTGTACACGGGTATGGCATCTAATCCGGCCCTGACCGGGCTCTCGAAGACATGATTGCTCGGCAGTATGGGAGATCGTCAGGGTCGCGGCCCTGCGCCTGCTGGAAAGCGCCGGCGGGGAGATGGAACGGCTGACACGCCAGGTTTGACCCGTGATGACGCGCTCGTTCACAATAGCCTCAGGATGGGCAGCGTCCCCGACCATCTGATCCGGGCTGTTGCTGGCGCTGGCCGGCACAGGCGGCGGCCCGATGGCCGCAACGAACCCAGGGCGGCCACATGTGCCTTGACGAGTAGGGCCAGACCGCTGATAATCTTAGTAAGATAAACTATTAGTATCGCAGGCAAAAAAGAGGCCATGCCCCCACGCCGGAAATCCAGGACCATTACCTTCTCCCTCCCCCCGGAGATGTTCAAGGAGGTGCAACGGGTGAAGGAAGAAGAGGGCCGCGACATGAGCGAGTTAGTGCGAGAAGCCCTGCGCCTGTACATGGACGATAGGGAACTGCGCCGTGAGCAACGCTTGGAACGGCTGCGCTCCCGCCAGGCGGAACCCGGATAGAATGAACGAGGTGAAATCAATGAGTGAACGCAACGACCTGACCCCGGCGGCCCTCTACGCCGGGTGTCCAGCGACTGCCAGGACGTGGACCTCTCCGTGGCCGCCAAACTGCGTGCCCTGTGGGACTACGCTGAGCGCAATGGATACTCCGTCGCCGCGAGTACGTGGACGAAGCCGAGAGTGGCAGAATCGCCGATAGGCCCCAGTTCAAGAAGATGCTGGACGAAGCCAGCAAGCCGGAATCGCCTTTTGGCGAGATTCTCGTATGGAAGTTTTCGAGGTTCACCCGCAAGCGGGAACACGCCGTCGCCTTCAAGTCCATGCTCCGGCGCAAGGGCATCCGCGTAGTATCCATCACCGAACACGCCGACGACACCCCCACCGGCAAGCTCATGGAAGCCATCATCGAAAGCGTGGACGAGTTCTACTCGGAGAATTTGGCCCAGGAGGTTCGCGGGGTATGCGCGAAGCCGCCTCCCGGGGCTTCTGGGTGACCACCTACGCCCCCTATGGCTACAAGAAGGTCCAGGTCTAGGACGGGGCCAAGAAACGCCCCAAACTGGAACTGAACCCACCCCACGACGTCGTGGCCCGCCGCATCTTCAATCTAGCCCTCCAGGGACACAGCATCCTAGAAATCTGGCCGAAAACCCCGGCTGACTGGGCAGTGGGTTATAATCCGGGCGAACTGAGTTAGCGGAGCGAGACGATGCTGGGAGAGCGTTCGGAGCAGAGGGGTCTGTGGGAAGCAGACCGGTTGTACCTTGACCACGTGGGGCGGGACACCTTCTACGGTCTGCTGGCCTCGCTGCGGGGCCGGTTGTTCCGGGACGCCGACTTCGCCGAGTTCTATTGTGCCGACAACGGGCGGGACAGCGTGCCGCCCAGCCTGCTGGCCACTGCCCTGCTGTTGCAGACCCACGACAAGGTCAGCGACGCCGAGGCCAAGGCCCGGGCCGACTTCGACATCCGCTGGAAGGTGGCCCTGGGGATAGAGGTAGAGGACAGGCCCTTCGCCAAGAGCACGCTGCAGGTGTTCCGGGCCCAGCTGATCCTGCACGACAAGGTGCGGGAGGTATTCGAGTCCAGCCTGCGGCTGGCCCGGGAGTCGGGCTACCTGAAAAAGCGGAGCATGAAGGTGGCGCTGGACACGACCAACATCCTGGGCCGGGGCGCGGTGAAGGACACCTACAATTTGCTGGCCGACGGCATCGTCAAATTGATGCGGGCGCTGGCAGCCGTGGAGCAGACCAAGGTCAAAGAATGGGCCCAGGTCCAGGGATACCAGCGGTACCTGGCCTCCAGCATCAAGGGCGAGGCGGCCATCGACTGGTCGGACAAACGGGCGAGGCAGGCCCTGCTGGCCCAGGTGGTGGCCGATGCGGACCGGCTGCTGGAATTGTCGCGGCAGGCCCAGGGAGAGTTGGGGGAGGACAGCGCTGAGCGGCAGCAGATCGTGGCGGCGGCGGAACTGCTGGGGCAGTTGCTGCTCCAGGACATTGAGCGCCAGAGCCCAGATGGCGATGGAGAGGGCGATGGAGAGGGCGACGGCGATGCCGGAGTGAGTCTCAGGGACGGGGTGAGTCGGGACCGGATGATGTCGGTGCACGACCCGGAGATGCGCCACGGGCACAAGAGCAGCCGCCGACGCTTCGACGGGCACAAGGCGGCCATCGTCGTGGACACCGACAGCCAGCTGATCACCGCGGTGGATGTATTGCCGGGCAACGCTCCGGACAACCTGGGGGCGCTGGAACTGGTGGAGCAGAGCGAGGCCAACACCGGTTTGCCGGTGGCAGAAGCCCTGGGCGATGCCGCCTATGGCGACGGAGCTACCAGGCAGACCTTCGCCGACGCGGGACGGCGGTTGGTGGCCCGAGTGCCAGGTCGGCCCAACCGGAAGCACTTCCCCAAGGATGACTTTGTCATTGACCTGGCGGCGGACAGTTGCACCTGTCCGGCGGGACAGGTCACCCACAACATCGTGCCAGCGGGAAAACGGACTGATGCCGCGGGTCGGGTCCGCCACTTGCGGGCCTTCCAGTTCGACGGGTCCGAATGTATTACTTGTCTACTGCGGTCCCAGTGCATCGCAGCTAAAGGCAGGAAGGGACGACGGGTGCTGATCCATCCTCAGGAAGCCCTGTTGCAGCAGGCCCGGACCCTGCAACAGAGCGCCGGATATGACGAATATCGAGGGCGCCGAGTGGTGGTGGAACACCGGTTGGCCCGACTGGTCCATCTGGGCATCCGCCAGGCCCGCTACTTTGGCAGGATCAAGACGAAGTTCCAGCTGTACCTGGCGGCCACGGTGGCCAACCTGACCCTGGTGGCCGGGGAAATCGGTCTGTCGGACAGTGTCGGCGGCGGCGTAGAGACCCACCGCGCCGTCCCCAGTGATGTCAATGATGTCCAGGCTGTTTCCCACGGTGTTGCCACCCATGCTGCGGCCATTTTTGGCGCGGTCCGGCTCGGACAGCTGTGGTCCCAGATTCTGTTTGCCTCGGCTCTACTGCCGAAAGCCCCCTCCCCATCCAGGGCTTTTCGGCCCGGTTTCTAGACATCGTGAAAACCCTCAACTCCGAGGGCATCCCCACCGCAAACGGCAAGCAGTGGCTCAAGACCACCATCCACGCCATGCTCACCAACGAAGCCTACACCGGTACCCTGGTCTGGGGGCACAACGCCCGGGACGGCGCCCCTCCCGTCCGAGTTGAGGACGCCTTCCCAGCCATCGTATCCCGCCGGGATTTCCACCGGGTGAGAAAGTTGCTGGGCTCCCGCGCTCCGAAACAGACCAACCCTCACCGCGCCGTCAGCCCCTACCTGCTCAGCGGGCTGCTCAAGTGCGAAACCTGCGGCAAGGCCATGACCGCCGCCGAAGCCAAGAGCGGCAAGTACACCTACTACGTCTGCCAGTCCCTGATGAAGCAGGGCAGCGGCGCCTGCGACGCTCCCAGGCTCAATGCCAGGAAGTTCGAGGGCATGATCATTGACCAGATTCGGGACAACATCCTCACCGAGACCAACGTCCGCGACCTGGTGAAGCTGGTGGACGAGGAGATGGACGGCGTGGCCCGGGAACAGCGGCAGCAGATGGAGATGGTGGAAGGGGAACTGGCCGAGGTGCGCCGCAAGATGGACCGGCTCTGGCACGCCGTGGAGAGCACCGACCTGGAAATTAACGACATCCTGCCCCGCCTGAGAGAGCACAAGGAACGCCAAGAGAAATTGGAGATGGCGGCGGAAGAGGCACGGGCTTTGCTTTCCGAGCGGCGGGAGATCCTAAACCAAAGCCAAGGTGAAATGCGCAGATACATGGGGTAAATTTGTGAGGGAACCGAGGTAGCTGGTCACAGAAGTCGCGAGGGGTTGGTGATGGGCGTGAGGGAGATAGACCGGTCTCTGGAACAATGGCATATGGGGGTCAAGGACTTGCGGCGGCGGGTGATCCTGGCACCGACGCCCCGGGAGCGGGAGCGGTGGTACGCCATCCTGCTGCTGGCTCAGGGCTTGACGGCAGCGGCGACGGCGGACGCGCTGGAGCGGGACCCCCACACTATTGGACGTTGGGCGTCGGCCTTCGGTGAGGGAGGGCCTGCGGCCCTGATATTCGAGCAGACCGGTGGTTCCCCCCCGCCCTTGACCAAGCGCAGCAGGAGGAGTTGAAAGGGGCGGTGGAGCAACCGCCCGCTGGGGCGGGCATCGAAATGTCCAACTGGTATTGGAAGGTGGTGCGGCAGTTCGTTTCAGAACGGTTCGGCATCAGCCTGAGCCGCAGCAGTTGTCTGAACTGGCTGCACCGCTTGGGGTTTGCCTTCAAGCGCCCCAAGAAGCGACTGCTCAAGGCTGACGCGGCCAAGCGGGAGGACTTCGTGGCGGAGTACGCCGCGCTGAGGGAGGAGGCTGGGCGGACTGAAGCCAAGATATTCTTCGCTGATGAGGCCCACTTCCGGGCGGACGCGGAACTGCGGGGCAAGTGGGTGCAGAGGGGAGAACCTGCCTTGGTGGACTCCACCAGCCCGAGGTATGGGGAGAAGGCCAGCTATTATTCGGCGGTGTGCTTGGAGACAGGTGAGGTGGAATGGATGGAACTGGAGGGCAACAGTAACAGCGGGACCTCGGTTGCTTTCCTGAAGCAACTGAGGGAAAGGCATCCAGGGCCACTGCGGGTCATCTGGGACAACGCGCCGGCCCACCGTGGGGAGGCGATGCGGGAGTACCTCAGGACGCCTGAGCTGGAGTTGAGGCTGGTGAACCTGCCAGGATACAGCCCGGACTTCAATGCCGATGAGGCTATCTGGGGCTGGGCGAGGGAGGAGGCCACTGGCAATCTGTGCTTGGGCAGTAGGGAGGTGGTGCAGGAGCGGGTCGGCAAATTCCTGGCCGGGCTGTCCAGCAGGAAAGACGATGTGAAACGGCGCTGCCGGACGCTCCTTCAATCAAGGGCCGAAACACTCCCTAGAGATTCCCGCCCCGATTCCCAGTACCAAGCAAATGCACATCCCACCTTGGCTTTGGTTTAGACGACGTGGACACCATCGCAGCCTATGCCCAGGATATGCGGGAGTTCCTGCTGGGGAGTAGCTTGACTGAGTCCAGAGCCTTCGTCCGGTCCTTTGTCAAGGAAATTGACGTGGAGCCCGGCAGAGCCGTCATCCGGTACTCAATTCCCATACCCAAGGAAAGTCCCACAGGGTTCAAGGACACAGAAGAGGTGTCCTTGGCAGTGCCGGTACTGTCTGCTGTACCTTATGGTGGGCGGTAGTGGACTCGAACCACTGGCCTCTTGCGTGTCGAGCAAGTACTCTAACCAACTGAGCTAACCGCCCACACTGCAAGCAAGTGTACCAATCGCGCAGGCGCGGGTCAAGGAGCGCAGCCGCCGTGGTCAGGACGATTGCGAAGTCGCTGAGAATCCGATGACGGTAAGCCTGTCGAACTGTCAACGGATTCTGGATTACCCGTCCTTCTACATACTCATGACCAACGGAGCAGGTTCCTTACGTACTTTGCAATCGTCCTGCCGCCGTGGTAGCGTTCCGTTTCAGGCAGTTTGACCATACGTAGGCGCAGGTTTGAAGCCTGCCTCTACACATTCCGGAATGGCTTGCCGGTCCTTACCACCTACATTGCAACGCTGCTAACCGCCGTCGCAACGCTGTTAACCGCCGTCTGATGCGCCGTCGGGCTGCTATGGTTGCCGCGAGTTCCTGACAGGACAGGGGTTATGTGGCCCCCGTAACACAAGTACAATAAAAACAGGAATTACGCAGTTGGCTACAATTCCCTCACCCTCTCCCAGAGGGTGAGGGTGAACCCCTCAACTGTGTAACTCCTGATAAAAGCAGGAAACGGGAAGGATTCAGTACTGGTGAGGGTAATATGGCGGTAAAGGAGCGGTATAGCCTGTTGTACGACGGGGCCTGCCCGATATGCAGCCGGGAAGTCCTGTGGCTTCACCGCCGCCGGCCGGAAGTCATCGCAGCGATAGACATCGCAGCGGAGGGCTTCGACGCCGCCGGATACGGCCTCAGCGACGAGCAGGTCGACGCCGCCCTCTACGGCATCCGGCCCGACGGCACCGTCACAGTAGGGATGGACAGCCTGCGCGAGGCGTACCGCCTGGCCGGGCTAGGCTGGCTGATGAACTGGACCGGCTGGTGGCCCGCGCGTCCGGCCTTCGACGCCTTCTATCGCTGGTTCGCCCGCAACCGGATGAGCATCGGCAGGCTGCTGGGACGGCAGGACGACTGCGCCGACAACTGCCGGTTCTGACGCATCAATACTGGATACCAGAATGCTATACTTCGCCGTGTCCTGAGCCTGTCGAAGGATTCGCACACTACTCACCACGGCAACCGGAGGGGACGTTGGAAACGTCGGACACAACGCGGGCGCTGCTGGCGGCCAAGAAGGCCGCCGGACTGAGCTTTGCGGAACTGGGAAAGGTGATTGACCGGGACGAGGTCTGGGTAGCGGCCCTGCTCTACCGCCAGGCCAGCGCGCCGCAGGACGAAGCCCTCAAGCTGGCGGAAGCACTGGGAGTCGGCCCCGAGCTCGCCGATGAGCTTACGGAGCCACCCGCGAAGGGTCTGGGGCCAGTCGTTCCCACCGACCCTCTCATCTACCGCTTCTACGAGATTATGCAGGTCTATGGTATGCCGCTGAAGGACATTATCCACGAGAAGTTCGGCGACGGCATAATGAGCGCCATAGACTTCACCATGAACGTGGACAAGGAGGAAGACCCGGAACACGGCGACCGGGTCAAGGTCACCATGTCGGGCAAGTTCCTCCCCTACAAGCGATGGTAGCGTACAAGCGATGGTAGCGCCGACCGAAGCGGAACTGCTCAACCGCGCCGCCGACCTCGTGCCAGTCCTCAAGGAGCGGGCCGACCGCACCGAGGAGTTGCGCCGCGTCCCGGACGAGACGGTCAGCGACGTGCTGGCGACCGGGCTGCACCGCATCGGGGTGCCAAGGAAGTTCGGCGGGCTGGATGTCAACTACGCCCTGGCGCTGGACATCGCCGCCGAGCTGGGCCGGGGCTGCCCTTCAACATCGTGGTGCTACGGCCTGTGGGCCGCCCACTCCTGGCTGGTGGGCTACTGGCCCCTACAGGCGCAACAGGAAGTCTTCGGCGAGAGTCCCGACACCCTCCTGTCCAGTTCCCTGAACCCCGGCAAGTCCACCTGCGAACCTGTCGAAGGCGGCTACCGCCTGTCGGGGCGGTGGGAGTTCTCCAGCGGATGCGACCACGCGGGCTGGGTCATGCTCGGCGCCCCGAACATCGGAGAGCGCAACTGGGTGCTGGTTCCCCGCGGCGACTTCAAGATTGTGGATACCTGGTACGTGTCCGGGCTTCGCGGCAGCGGCAGCAAGGACATCGTGACCGAGGACGCCTTCATTCCCTACCACCGAGTCCTCGACGTGAACACCGCCGGCAACGGCGACTGGACTGGCTGGGAACTGCACGGCCAGTCCCGCTACCGGGTGCCCATCGGCACGCTGCTGGGCTGGGATTTGGTCGGGCCGATGGTGGGCATAGCGCAAGGGATGATTGACGAATTCACGGCGCGCCTGATGGGTACCTCCGGCCCCGGCAGAACCGCCGACTCCTCCGCCGTCCACACTCGCTTGGCCCAGGCCAGCGCGGAAACCGACGCCGCCCTGACGGTGATGCAACAGGACATCCACGAGATCCTGCGAAAAGGCGAAGCGGGCGAATCCTTCACACTGCTGGAGCGGGCGCGGTTCCGGCGCGACAAGGCGTTTGCAGTCCAACTCTGCCAGCAGGCGGTGAACCGGCTGTTCGACGTCAGCGGCGGCCACGGCATCTACGATTCGACGCCGCTGCAACGCTTCCACCGCGACGCGCAAGCCGTGGCCCACCGCGACGGCCTAGTGATGGACCTGGGCGGACGGGACTACGGGCGAGTAGCCCTGGGGCTGCCGCCGGAGGGGCCGGTTTAGGGGAAATACAAGGGAATATAGTATGTAGATGATACGGGGGCCAGCGTGAAACTGCTGGAGCTTAAGGCATCGAAATATCGCAGTCTGCGCGAAGAAACAGTGTCTTTTGGCGACTTGAATGTTTTTATCGGGGCTAACGGGTCGGGGAAAAGCACTGTCCTAGATGCGCTCCGTTTTCTCCAAGAAGGAATTATCACGCCAAGTTTCAGAGGCCCCGTAGCTGGGCGGGGTGGTCTCTACCATCTTGCTTGGAAGGGAGATGTCGTCCGAGAGCTGAATTTGGAGGTGACGTTTGCGGACAGTGAATGCCGGTTTATCTGGAAAATAGAATTAGAGCACCAAGCAAGCGAATTTTCCGATAGCGATTTCAGCGTGAAGGAACAGGTTTACGAAGTAGTCAAAGACAAACCTCCCGTACGATTGCTGTTCGTGGATGGCGGGCGCGGGTGGTGGCTCTCGGGGAGTGGACGGAAAATTAGTCTCGATCAGAGAGCCACAGAATGTGGATTGTTCGCAGCGTCTGCTGACGCAACTTTCCGGGGGCGTAAAGTCCGTGACTTCGTCCAAGGCTGGGGACTGTTCGACCTAAGTCCGCATACTCTTCGAGACAGCGGGACAAGACCCGTTTCGTATGGTGATTCACAATTGCATCATTACGGGCGAAATTTCGCTGAGCGACTCTACGCATTACAGAGAGCTTCGCCTCGAACTCTAGAGAAAATAGTTAAGGCTACCAAATCTGTCTTGGGCGTTCCCGACGGCTTGGAAGCCATAGAAGTTGACGGCCGGTATTACTTGCTACTGCAAGAGCGTGGTCTTATTTCGCCAGTGCCACATCATTCAGCATCCAGTGGCACAGTTCAAGTGCTAGCGCTGATGACGGCACTGTTTGAGGAACCGGCCAGAGGCATCGTCGCCATTGAGGAGCCGGAAAACAACATACACCCGGCCGCATTGGGGGACTTTATCGGGTACTTAATCGAGGCCAGCAATAAAATCCAAATTATTGTGACCACTCACTCTCCTATTCTGCTGGACTTCTTGGAAGACCCCGCCTCAGTGAGTGTCGTGCGACGGGACGACATTAAAGGCACCAAAATAATTCGGGAGAGCAACCCGGAAGGGGTTAAAGCGGCCCTTGAAGAGTCCGGGTTCAGCTTGGGAGAATACCATCAGACACGGGGATTCGGGGATTAGCACACCATGCCCAAGCAAGTCGTCGTGATCGCTTCTGGTCCCACTGAGAGAGCTGCGCTCCCCTTCCTTGCCGAACATCTGCGGGAAGAGAACATTTCGATCAACGTGCAGATTCCACCGAAGCACGGCAAACTTACAGTCGATGTAGCCACAAGCATTTTGAAGGCCGCTTGGTACAGACCGCTAGACAATCTGCCACCGGACAAGTTCGTGATTCTGGTAGACGTTGACGGTAAGCAACCCGATGAAGTAATGGAACCCTTCCGCCAGAATATAGCAAGCAGGCTGGAACCTCAAATCACGGCATCTTTGCAATTCGCCTACGCCCAATGGCACTTGGAGGCATGGTTTTTCGGAGATTCCGACGGCTTAAGGGCCTACTTAGGGCTAGACTTGGGCAGTGTCGATCCCTCCAACCCGGACTCCATAGAAAATCCCAAGCAGCATCTCAGAAGCTTGTTGGATGACAACTACACTCGTCTCACTGCCGAAGCCATTGCCCGCCAATTGAACCCGCAAACCATTGCTGGCCGTAGCCCAAGTTTTCGCGGTTTCATAGAGGCAGTGAGGAACGGAGACGGCTGAACCATGCATCACCGCGGCGGCCTGCCGAAGGCGGCTGCCACGGCGCCGGCCACAGCCACAGCGGCGCCTATCATGAACACGTCCCGGTAGGCCAGGACGAAGGCCATACCCTCTGCGCTTGCGGTTCCGGCCAGCGTCGCCAGATGATGGTCGCTTCGCATAGCAAAGATTCCGCCCACGATGGACACCGCCGTCACCGATCCCAATGCCTGGGTGAGCGACAGCATCGCGCCCGCCGTGCCGAACCGCGCAGGTTCGACGCTGCGCATGACTAGCGCATAGGCCGCCGCCTGGAAGGTTCCCAGCCCGATGCCCACTATGCAGGCCCTCAACAGCACCTGGGTCAAGGCAGACTCCTCGTTCAGCAGAGCCATCCACGCCAGACCCACTGCCATCACAACCATCCCCGCCACGCCGACGGGCTGCGTTCCGATTCGGTCGGTGAGCCAGCCGCCCAGTAGGGAGAACACCGTCGCCAGCAGGGAGGAGGCAGCCAGCAATCCACCCAGGACTACCGGCCCTCTGCCCAGCGTATCGGCCACATAGAAGGGAAAGATGAACCAGACCACGAAGGCCCCAAAGAAGGCCAGGTACATACCGGCGCTGGAAATCACGAAGCCGAGGTTCCGGAACAAAGTCAGAGGCAGCACGGGCCACGCGGCTCTTCGCTCGATGCTCCAGAACAGCGCGAACAGCGTCGGCGTGAGCGCCAGCAGCGTCAGCACAGGCCACGAGTTCCAGCCCAGGTCCCGGCCCAACCGCAGCCCGATGATGAGGCAGATCAACCCGCCGGCCAGCGTGAGCACCCCGGTCAGGTCAAAGGCGGGGCCTTGCGTCCGCTCCGCTCCGGCGGGGCCTGACGACAATGGAGGGTCACGGTCAAGGAAGAACCACGCTAGGAGCAGGGCCGCCACCATGAAGGGCACTCTCCCCCAGAATACCCACTCCCAATCCTGGCCGAACCAGCCGGCCCCCACCAGCAGCCCTGCGCCGATGGTGCCGCCAACCATCCCCATGGCCAGACTGCCGGCAGTGAAGCCCATGCTAAGTCCGCGACGGTGGGCCGGAAACAGGTTGGCGGATATGGCCGGGCCCACCGCGTACATACAGGCCGTGCCGATGCCGTGCAGCACCCGGAACCCCACTACCGTCGCGAGGTCTGGGGACAGGGCGATGCAGAACATGGAGACGAGGTAGGCCAATCCGCCCCAGAGGTAAACGCGGCGCAGGCCGAAGCGGTCGGCAAAGCTCCCTGCCCCCAGCACCAGGCTGGCCCGGATGCCCATGAACACCACCAGCGCCCACTGTACGCTTTGGAGGTCGGCATCAAGATCAGCGGCCAGCTCCGGCAAGGCCACGTTGACCGAGAAGTCGAGGGAGGCAAGAAACATCGCCAGCGCAGAGGTGGCGCCGATGAGGACGTCACGCCAGCGCCCGCCACTCGCAATCGGGCCGCTGGCCGCGGCGCTAACGGCGCTCAAGGCGGCAGCTCGCGGGGCGGACGTGGCCGGTGGGGGAACAATCGCGCGAATCCATCATCGGGGGATTCTACGCTATGGGGCAAGGGTTGAGGGGTAGGGAGGGCCGTAAGTAGCGGAGAATGGGCGGAAGTCTGCGGGTGGTAGAATGCGTTGGGCTATGAATTCTTCGTGGCTAGTCCGAGAAAAACCAATGCCCAGGCGTCTTCACCGGCACAAGGCCGGGAGAGGAGCGACCGGGGCTTACTGGTCCCGTTTTGGCCCAAGCCGCGGCCGTTGTTGACGTGACCGGATGCGAGAAAAGCAGTACCCCGGCGTCTTCACCGGCTCAAGGCCGGGATAGGACGACCCGGGGCTTACAAAAGGAGGCTATCACAAGGCGGCGTATGAGTCAAGTCGAATTCTACAGCGAACTGCGACAGGCGACCTCCCGAAGTCGGCTGATGCGTTACTACACCCTAAGAGCCGGAACAGACGACCTTGAAGCCTTCAGCTTGTACTCGTGGAACATGTCGCTGTGCGAAAGCCTATATCCTGCCCTTCAGGGGGTTGACATAACTCTTCGAAACAGCATCCACCAAGCTGCCTCTGCGACATTTAGGGATGAATTCTGGTTTCGGAACCGGCTCTTGACACGCGAACAGGGACCATTTTGCAGCTTGATTCCTCTTTCGGGCCATCGGCTAATCGAGTCGAGTCGGACAGATATGTTTCGGAGTGTTCATTAGGGTTTTGGGTAGGACTGTTCAGAGGAGAATACGAACAAATACTCTGGACTCGGTTACTTCCGGCAGTCTTTCCTCATGCGCCACGAAGGTTTCGTAGCAGGAGCGAATTATACGCTCGCCTGGACCACATCCGCCGGCTGCGCAACCGGGTCTTCCACCATGAGCCCGTCTGGCATCTTCCCGGCCTGCCGGAGCAGCACCGGCTCATCCTCGAGACCATCGGCTGGATTAGCCCGGCGATGCTGGCGATGACACGACTGCTAGACCGGTTCCCCAGCGTTTATACTAGGGGCGCACAGCCTTATGCGACAGAACCTCGATTCCGTGGCGCAGAATTGGAGCGAGTAAAGATTACGACAAGTCAGCTATCAAACCAGGAGGGTAGTGATGGTTCAGAACACCGGCGGCATTGACGCACTGCTTCAGGAGGAGCGGAGCTTTCCTCCGCCCGCCGATTTCGCGGCCAAGGCCAATATGGCCGACCCGGAAATTTACGCCAAGGCGGCTGCCGACCCGGAGGCTTTCTGGGCCGCGCTGGCAGAGGAGCTGGACTGGTTCCAGAAGTGGGATACAGTGCTGGACTGGAGCGACGCCCCCTTCGCCAAGTGGTTCATCGGCGGCAAGCTGAACGTGTCCTACAACTGCATTGACCGCCACGTCAAGAACGGACGCCGCAACAAGGCCGCCATCGTCTGGGAGGGAGAGCCGGGCGACTGGAAGGTGTACACCTACGGCGACCTGCTGCGGGAGGTATGCCAGTTCGCCAACGGCCTGAAGAGCCTGGGCATCAAGAAGGGCGACCGGGTAACCATCTACCTGCCCATGACGCCGGAACTGCCCATCGCCATGCTGGCCTGCGCCCGCATCGGCGCGCCCCACAGCGTCGTCTTCGGCGGGTTCAGCGCGGAATCGCTGCGCGACCGCATCAACGACTCAGAGTCCAAGCTGCTCATCACCGCCGACGGCGGCTACCGGCGCGGCGGCGTCGTGCCCCTCAAGCAGAACGCCGACGATTCCATATCGAATGAGTCGGGGGACGGCGCTCCCAGCGTCGAGAAGGTGGTGGTGCTGCGGCGGACAGGCACCGCCGATGACAAGATGGTAGATGGCCGGGATATATGGTGGCACGACCTGATGGAAGGCCAGCCAATGACCTGCGAGCCGGAACCGATGGACAGCGAGGATATGCTGTTCCTTCTGTACACCAGCGGCACCACCGGCAAACCCAAGGGCATTGTCCACACTTCCGGCGGCTATCTGTTGGGGACGATGGCGACGACGAAGTGGGTCTTCGACATCAAGGAAGACGACATCTACTGGTGCACCGCAGACATCGGCTGGGTAACCGGACACAGCTACATCGTCTACGGCCCGCTGGCCAACGGCGCGACCACGGTGATGTATGAGGGTTCTCCGGATTACCCTGACCGCGACCGATTCTGGGCCATCGTCGCCAAGTACGCCGTCACCATCCTGTATACCGCGCCCACGGCCATCCGCACCTTCATGCGCTGGGGCGAAGGCTATCCACAGAAGCATGACATGTCGTCGCTGCGGCTGATGGGCACCGTTGGCGAGCCCATCAACCCGGAAGCGTGGGTCTGGTACTGGCAGCACATCGGCGGAGGCCGCTGCCCAGTGGTGGACACCTGGTGGCAGACGGAGACAGGCGCGATGATGATTGCGCCGCTCCCGGGTCTGACCACGCTGAAACCCGGCTCCGCCACCAGGCCATTCCCCGGCATCGAGGCGGAGATACTGGACGCCGACGGCAACACGGTGGGACTTGGAGGTGGCGGCTATCTGGTCGTCAAGCGACCGTGGCCCTCGATGCTGCGCGGGGTCTATGGCGACCCGGAACGGTTCATTGACACCTACTGGTCGCGCTATACCGATCTACAGGAAGGGGGCATCTACTTCACCGCCGACGGCGCGAGGCTGGACGAGGATGGCTACTTCTGGCTGCTGGGCCGCGTGGACGACGTCATCAATGTGTCGGGACACCGCATCGGGACGATGGAGGTGGAGAGCGCGCTGGTAGACAACCGGAAGGTCGCCGAGGCCGCCTGCATCGGCAAAGACCACGAGGTCAAGGGGCAGGCTGTAGTCGCCTTCGTCACGCTGAAGGACGGTGTGGATATATCGGACGACGTCATCACCGAGCTGAAGGCCCACGTGGCGGGCAAGATCGGGGCCATGGCCCGCCCCGACGACATACATTTCGCCGCCGAGCTGCCCAAGACCCGCAGCGGCAAGATAATGCGCCGCCTGCTGCGCGACGTAGCCGAGGGCCGCGCCCTGGGCGACACGACGACCCTGGCCGACCCGGCGGTGGTAGACTCGCTAAAGGCGCAGTATGGGGACGAGGACTAGGCGGGCCAGACAGTGAAGATAGGGGCGCATAGCTGTGCGCCCCTATCCTCTATAATGAACTAACGGAGCGGATTCAACGGAGGTTTTCGCTGATGACAACTGCCCCCGCGCCCGACCCGGAGGCCGCGCAGAACCACATCTTCCACTGCCGCCAGTATATGGACAACGCGCTGGAGGCTCTGCAAAAGAATGAACCCGGCAAGGCCGGTGAAATGTTGTGGGGCAGCTTTGCTCAGGCAGTTCACGCCGTTGATGCTTGGCGCGGCCCGGTAATTGATGATCATCGCAGCCTGATGAACTTCGCCGCAAGACTCCGTCAGGAAATTGATAGTGATATATTCACTATGGGTCTGGGTACGGCTCGGGGCCTGCATTATAACTTCTACGTTCCGGTGGAAATCAAGGAGGAGGTAGAAGTTCTGGTACCGGGGCTCCAGCAAGCCATTTCCCTCGTGTTGGGCCTGCTGCCCGAAGAAGTCCGCAACGGCGCCGACACAAGGTAAAGGGAAAACACAAACCATGACACTTACACCGGAAACTGGTGCCAAAGCCCGCAGGCATCTGGAGCATTCCAGGCAGTATTTCGATAACTGCCGGGAGGCGCTGGATAAGGACGAAGTCTCGAAAGCGGGGGAACTGCTGTGGGGCAGTGTAACCCAGGTCTTCCACGCCCTGGCAACGGTTCGTGGTGTTGATGTCCAGAGGCATCGGCGCCTGAAAAACTTTGCAATTCAAGTATCTAACGAGACCGAAGACCCTGAAAAGACCATGGGGGGATTCCTGTCTGCTGAGATCCTTCACAAGGGATTCTATGATGTCGACGTCGAGCGCGTTGACCTGGAGGCTGGCATCCCAATAGTCCGGTATACAATGGATACCGTGAGCAAGCTGATTCCAAATGATGTGAAAAATCCGGAAGGTTGAGCGGAATATCCATTACAACTGTGGGGGCAACTTATGGCTACTTACCGCAAGCATGAGGCCCAGGAGTGGGCTTGGGAAACACTGAAGGGGCAGTGGACGACGCTGACTACTCCCTTCACCGCGGACAACCGCTTTGACCGGGAGGGGATGAAGCGCAACATCCGCCACATCCGCAGCTTGGGCACCGTGGGGGCCGGCTGCGCCTGGGGCATGGGCGAGTTCTGGAGCCTGACCCATGAGGAACGCCTGGACGTGATGGACGCAGTGGCCGAGGAGGCCCAAGCCTCGAACGGAAGCCAAAGCTGGCCCATCGGCGCTCACGTCACCCACACTTCGGCGCCGGAGATGCTCTCGCTGGCCGCCCACGCCGAGGGGCGCGGTTATGACCTGCTCATCGTCGCGCCGCCGTACATGGTCACCAAGACCGAGGACCAGGTGGTGGAGTACGTCCGGCTGCTGGCCGAGCACACTAATTTGGGCATCATGTTCTACAACTCGCCGCAGTTCGGCATCACAATGAGCGTCAACGGGCTGGCCCGCCTGTGCAGCCTGCCCAACGTGGTGGGCGTGAAGGAAGCCAGCTTCAACCAGCAGCTCTCCATCGAGGCGCACCTCACACTGGGGCGGGAGTCCGTCATCAGCACGCCTGACGAGTGGATCTATTTCAAGGGGCAGGAATTGGGCATCAACCAGCAGGTTATGTTCGCCAACACCTCCGACTGGCGTTTCGACGTTCCCGGTGCCAATAACTACGTCCGCTGGATAGACCGGGCCTGCCAGGGCGACTTTGATGAGGCGTTCTATGACCAGCACCTGCGCCGCCTGAATGAACTTTCCGACGCCTGGTGGACCCGCACTGTGGACAAGTACAACGGCGCGCTGCCCATATCGCTGGTGAAGTACTGGGGCGAGCTGATGGGCATGGCCGCCGGCAAGCCGCGCCTGCCTATTCTGGAGTTGACCGCCAGCGAGAAGATGCAACTGCGCGAAGAACTGGAGCCGCTGAAGCCGCGGGTGCCCGAGACGCGCCATGCAGAGATTACCGGAGAGCGCAGGGGTACCAGGCCAGCCTACGTTCCACAGCCGGTTTACGCCAGGCCGACGGACCCGCACTCGCGCACGGCGTGGCTGACAGGCAACGACAACTTCGCGGCGGGGATGCTGCTGATGGTCAGCGTCCAGAACGTGGAGGAAGCGCTGGAGGCCGAGCAGGGCGGCGCAGACGTAGTGGACGTGAAGAACCTGCAAGAAGCCCTGGTCGGCTCCGGCCACCCCTCCACCGTGCGGCAGGTGCGGGGCATCATCCCGGTGGAGAAGCACGTCAGCGTCACGCTGGGCGTGGTGCCCAACCAGGCCGGCACGGTGGCGATGGCGGTGTATGCCGCCGCCATGATGGACGCGACCTCGGTCAAGGTTGGGTTCCGGGTTGCGGACTACGACACCGCCGCGGAAGTGCTGCAGGAGTCCCGCCGCGCGCTGGACGGCTTCAACACCAAGCTGGTCGGGTCGCTGTTCGCCGACAACGAACTGTACGAGGGTGGGCTGGACCCGCACCTGATGGTGCAGCTTGCCAAGGACGGCGAGTGTGACGGCTTCCTGATTGATACGCTGACCAAAGACGGACGCAACCTGTTCGACTTCATGCCGGAGCCGGTGCTGCGCCAGATAGTGCTGGAAGGCAAGCAGCTCGGCATGAGCACGGCGCTGTCCGGCCATCTGAAGATCAGCGACCTGGACGAACTGGCCCGCATCAACCCCGACATCGTGGGCGTGCGCGGCGCGGTCTGCTCCTCCGGCGACCGCGGCCGGGCGGTGGCCTGGGAGGCCGTTGCCGAGTTCAAGCGGCAGTTGGATATGCGCAAGACCGGCGAGATTGCCGTCCACACCGAGCCTGCGCCGGTGACTGCCGCCAACGGGTGGGTGGTCATTGACGGGCGCGGCAAGAGCTGCGCCGGGGTGATAGCCGCTCTTACGCGGCAGATGGAGCAGGACCGGGAGTCTTTCGTCGAGGCGATACTGGCCGACGCGCTGAACATCTACGACGTAACGCTGTGGGCGGAGCAGGCCGGCCACCGCCTGCTGACCCAGCGCAAAGACCCGGACGGTGCTGTTCGCGTCCTGATCCAGCCGTAAATTCCCCTCACTGGCATCGTTATGGCGTAGGGGCGCCCCTTTGTGGGCGCCCTTTTGTGGTTGCCCCTTCCGCGGTGCGCCCACAAGCGGCGCCCCTGCATTTTGGCATCCGGGTCCGATTTCCGCTCCACCTCGCCTCATATTCTGTCCAGCAGACATAAAAATAGGTATTGATTACCGGGGATTGCCAATATAGAATTACAAACTGTCGCCAATACCAGACCCTGCGAGGAGCGACGCCGACCCATGACATAAAGGGAGGACATGTGGATTGACGGTTCTAGGTTGTCATGTCTTGCTGGAACTACGGGACTGTAACCCCGCCCTGCTGAACGACCTCAATTACATACGTCAGGCGATGCTGACGGCCGCGCATGACGTAGGCGCCACAGTCGTCGGAGAGTCCTTTCACCGCTTCAGCCCCCAGGGTGTCACCGGCATCCTGGCCATCGCTGAATCTCATATCTCAATACATACTTGGCCGGAATACGGTTATGCCGCTGCCGACATCTTCTCGTGCGGCTCGTCTTTCCTGCCCAGAGAAGCGGCGAAGCGGCTAGCGGAGCAGTTGGAGTCTCAGGACGCAGATATCAAGGAGATTGAACGGGGACTAATAGCTCAACCGGCCTGAATCCGGGATAAGCAGAGCTGAGGCCCCGGCCCATGGAACTGACTGGCAACTGGTTCGCCGAAAGCGTTTCCCCGGACTTGGCCGTCATGGCGAGGTTGCGGGCAGTGCTGTTTTCAGGGGCTACCGCCTACCAAAAGGTGGAGGTCCTGGACTCGCACGTCTTTGGGCGCAGCCTGGTGCTGGACGGAAAAACGCAGTCCACCGAACTGGATGAGTTCGTTTACCACGAGTCGCTGGTGCATCCGGCGATGATGTGCCACCCCGGCCCCAAGTCCGTGTTCATCGGCGGCGGCGGCGAGGGCGGCACGCTGCGGGAGGCGCTGGCTCACCATTCCGTGGAAAACGTAACGATGATTGACCTGGACAGGGAAGTTGTCGAGTTGTGTCGCGCCCATCTGCCCGACCACCACCAAGGCAGTTTCGACGACCCTCGACTCACGCTGCTGCACCAGGACGCCAGGGGGTTCCTGGAAGCAGGGGGAGACGGGTTCGACGTTATCATCCTGGACCTGGTTGACCCGCTGGAAGAAGGCACGGCCTACCTGCTGTACACCGACGAGTTCTATCGCATCGCCAAAGCGCGGCTCAACCCGGGCGGTGTGCTGGTGACCCAATCAGGCCCGGCCGGGCTGCCCAATCACCAAGAATGCTTCACCACCATTTTCCACACTCTCAGCCAGGTGTTTTCCCACACGGCGGCGGCCCAGGTGCATATGCCAGCCTTCCAGACGCTGTGGGGTTTCACCATAGCCTCCGACGCCCCTCTGCTGAAGACGCAAGGGGATGAGCTGGAGGCGGCAATAGCCCGGCGCATCGGCAAAGAACTGCGGCACTACGACGCCGAAACGCACCGGGGAATGTTTGCCTTGCCCAAGTACCTGCGGCAGGGGTTGGCGCAGGAAACGCGGATCAACCGGGACCACGCTCCCGTGTTTATGGTCTAGCGCCGTCGCCTCACTTCAGTTCCCTCCCCAAAGAAGAAAGCCCCCCGCCTTGCCCCCTCACTGGGGGCAGAGGAAAAGACGAGAGGCCCCGATTCCCTACCGCGCAGTTGGTTCCGCGTTTATTCGTTCTCGCTCCAGGCGGCCTGCAATTCCTCTTCGTCTATGATGACTTCCTCTTCTTCCTCGTCAGTCTCGGACCCTTCTTCGCCAACGGTCATGCGGTCGGCAAGGTCGTCATACCCCCGGTCGTTCCGACGCTCCGGCGCAGGCGCGGGCCGCGTGGGAAAGGACGCGACATGCTGGAGGCTGCGGTCGCGGCGGGTCTCGTGGATGATGACGCTGATACCTTCGCCTGTAACTCCGAGGACAGCGGCCTCATAGGTGTTGCCGCCCTCAATCAGGCGGCTCAGGCGGTGCCCCAGACGCGGGTCTATCTGCCCCAGGTACTTGCCGTCGTCGGCATATACGTTAAGAGCGTGATGCTCCAGCCGCAACGACACCGGGTCCCCGGGTGAGATCAGCGCCAGGGAGAGACGCCGCGGCGTCTGGCGCAAGACAGTGGTGGCCGACTTGCCGCTCTCGCCGATGAACAACTGCGGAGTTCCCCTGAGCTTGTCTAAGGGCGCCCTGCGGGCGTGGCGGGAGGTCTCGTTCCCATACAAGCGCGGGGCGCTGCTGCGCCTCTGCTCCAGGCGGGCGCGGTTTTTGCGGGCGATATTGTTGTATGGCGCGACTTCGCTCAAGTGATCGAGGACCGTGCCGGCCTCTTCGTAGCTGCCCATTTCAATCAGGGCCTTGGCCAGCCGGTTCATAGCTTCGACATCGTCGGCGAAAAGCTCCAGTATGGCGCGATTGACTTGGGCCGCGCGTTCCCACTCGCCCTTGAGGGCTAGATCTACTGCCTCACGGTCCAGGCCGCGCCTGAACTTCGCTCCATTAGCGGCAGCAGGAATTTCGGTGCTCATCCTTCTCCATCCATAATTCGGCGCCCCGGTGCGGGAAGTCTGGGGATATACTCTGTGCCTCCTCCAGGCACAACGTAACCCGGCAGATTCCTCCGGGGGCAAGTTTCCATTAGGGCTATTACACTTATATCAGTTCCGTGCGGGCGGTCAATAGCAAAATCAGCTTGGACAGTGGCAATTTCGCGCAGTTTTTCTTCCGCAGAAGAAACTGGCGACGGCGGATTTTATCATCCGGGAACCCCCCGGTGCCGCCACCGGATACGCAGCAAATCCATAGACATCGAAAGGGCGTCGCGCAGGGGCCTGACCTTGCTGTGTTCGCGGTAATGCCAGTCCACGCCGATTTCGGCAACCGTCAGCCCGGAGCGGCGCGCGAGATAGAGCACTTCCACGTCAAAGGAGAAACCGTCCAGCGTGGCGCTGGCGAACAGGCGGTGCGCGGCGTCGGCTCGAAAACACTTGAAGCCGCATTGCGTATCGGCCAAGCCGGTAGCGGCCAACCTGCCGGTGACAGCATTGAACACGCGGCCCATCAGGTGGCGGCGGCCAGGCTCGCCATAGCGGGCTGCGCCGGGGGCCTCTCGCGAGCCGACGGCGACATCTACGCCCGCTGCCCTGGGCGGCAACAACCGCTCCACTTGGGCAATGGGGACGGACAGGTCAGCGTCGCACAGCAGACGAAATTCTCCGGAGGCGGCCAGCATACCGTTCTTTACCGCCCAGCCCTTTCCCTTATGCTCCAGCGGCAACACCCGAACTCGCGGATCGCCTTCGGCGGATTCGGTCACCAAGCGGGCAGTGGCGTCGAAGCTGCCGTCGTCAGCCACCACAATCTCCCATTGGTAGTCCTGTCCGTTCAGGTAGGAGACAATCTCGCGGATGGTGCGGGAAATGCGGATTTCCTCGTTGTAGGCCGGTATGACGACGGACAGATGGGGGGGTTGGGTCATTCTCATCCCTACAACTCCTTCCCCATTGAGGGGGAAGGTTGGGATGGGGGCGAAAAGGTCAAAGCGCGGTCTCCCGTTTGCCGCTCATTACTCTCGGTCGAGCTGAAAGCCCTCGTGCAGCAGCCTCACGGCGTCGCGTCCCTGGGCTTCCGCGATTATACAGGAGATGCGAATCTCAGAGGTGGTGATCATGTCTATGTTGACGCCGCCGTTGGCCAGCAGGCGGAACATACGGGAGGCGTAGCCAGGCGTGTTCTGCATACCGGAGCCGACGATGCTAACGGCGGCCAGGTCAGCCGCGCTGACCACGCCGGCGGCGCCCATTTGCGGCGCGAGACCCTCCACCAAGCGTACGGCGGCGGGCAGGTCGGTCCGGCTGACGGTGAAGCTGATGTCGGTGGCGCCCGCTTGCTCACGAGCGGCGGGGCCGCTGGTGTTCTGCACGATGGTGTCCACGCTGATGCTTGCCTCGGCCAGCGGCTCGAACAGGGCGGCGGCCAAGCCGGGACGGTCGGGCACACCCTGGACCGTTATCTTGGCGACATTGGCGTTGTAGGCGATTCCGGTTACTTTGATTCTCTCTTCCATCTGATTCCCAACGGTATCGTCGCCTGCGTAGGGGCGGGTTTTAAACCCGCCCCCACCGGGGACAGTGTCGTCGCTTGTATTGGGAGAGGCGAAGGCGTCCGAAACATCCTTGCCGACGGCGTGAATCAGGGTGCCTGGGGCGTCGCTGAAGCTGGAGGCGACGTAGATGGGAACGCGGTAGACGCCGCCCAGTTCAATGGAGCGGGGGTGCATCTTGGCTCCCAGGCTGGCCAGTTCCAGCATCTCTTCGTAGCCCACTTCATCTAACTTGAGGGCATCGGGCGCTATGCGCGGGTCGGCGGTGTAAATGCCCTCGACATCGGTATATATTTCGCAGCGGTCGGCCTTCAGGGCGGCGGCGATGGCGACGGCGGTGGTGTCGGAGCCGCCGCGACCCAGCGTGGTTATGTCGTCTTCGGCGGTGATGCCCTGGAACCCGGCGACCACCACGATACGCCCCGCATCCAGCTCGCGCCGCATCCGGCCGGCCTCGATGCGGCTGATGCGGGCGCGGCCAAAGCTGGTGTCGGTGTGGATGCCCGCCTGCGGTCCGCTGAGGCTGATGGCTTCGTGGCCCAGTTCGCGCAGGGCCATGGTCAGCAGGGTGCAGGACACCAGCTCGCCGGTGGAGAGCAGCAGGTCCAGCTCGCGGGCGTGAGGCTCGCGGGAGACGGTGTGGGCCAGCTCGATTAGCTCGTCGGTAGTGTCGCCCATGGCCGACACCACGGCCACCACGTCCGTACCCGCCTGCCGCACTATGCCGATGCGCCGGGCCACGCTGAGGATCCTGTCTGCGTCGGCCACCGAGGAGCCGCCGTATTTCTGGACTATGAGGGGCATAGGGTCATTTTCTCTTAAAGGTTTTTTTCAACACAGAGGTCACAGAGTACACAGAGATTTTTTCTGTGGTTAATTTACCGGAAAGATAAAGGTCACTCAGCGAGGAGTTGATTACGCTCCGGCTACCGTCCGCCTGAGTAAGGTCTCTCCGGGTGTATAAAGGGAACCAGTCTATTGCGGCGCGGGTCTACCATAAAATCTAGACTCTCCAGTGTACTTGCCCCCACGAGATACTTGTCTTCCGCGCCAAAGATGACAGGACAGGGAAACTCTTTATCTTGCCAAGCTATACGAGCCAGGCCCACGCCCAGCGATTCCTCATTGCCATCTGCAAATTCAAAGGTTTGTTCCGCAAGGCGCCGCACTTGCAATTGAGCCAATAACGATGCAGGTAGCACGGTATGGTAAGCGCCAGCGTCAACCAACGCCGATACTTCAACCAAGTCTCCACCATCGAGGTGTCCGACTCCGATGGTCACTGTAAACAGGCCCATATATCTTTCTCCAGAAGACTTGCTCTTTATCATCATCGCACTACTGGGGGGCGACGTTATCAATAGGGCCGCTCGTGGTGTATCCGAGGAACCAGGCTGTGCTGGCCGGGTTCTACCGACACGTCAAAGATTTCCAGCGTGGTTGCGCCCATCAGGTATTGTTCTTCGGGGCCGAAGATTACCGGGCAGTCAAATCGCTCATTCTGCCAAGCTATCCGGCACAGGCCCACGTCGCGTATTTGTTCGTTGCCGTCGGCAAACCGGAAACTCTTTTGCAACATTGGCTCAATGCGTAGTTGCGCTAACAATGATTCGGGCAGCATCGTATGGGCCGCGCCCGTGTCAACTATCGCCGCTATTCCCACCATATCACCGCCTTGAGGGTTGCCTGCCTCAATAGCTACTCTGAATACGCCCATATCTCCATCCGTCCTAAATTTTACGCCGTTACTACGATACCAGATGGGCGCCCAGGGCCGTGGGCTGAGTGACCTTCACCGTGCCCTCGACGGACGCCTGGCGGGCGGCTTCGGCCATCTCGTAGGCGACGGTCATCTCGCGGCCCTGGGTCAGAGCCAGAACGGTGGAGCCGCTGCCGGAAAGGAAGGCGCCCAAGGCACCGGCGTCCAGAGCCGCCTTCATCAGCAGCTTCATAGCAGGGAAGAGTGGCTGGCGGTAGGGCTGGTGCAGCTTGTCCTGGGTGGCGACGGACAGGTATTCCGGATGATTGGTGGCCATCCCGGCCACCAGCAGGGCAACGCGGGCCATGTTATGCACCGCGTCGGGCACCGGCAACTGTTGGGGGAGCACGGCGCGGGCGTCGGCAGTGGCGATGCGGTTTTCGGGGATGAACAGCACAGCATGGATGGCGGCAGGAACGCTGACCGGCACGGTGTACAGGGTGCTTTCCCCGGAATCCTGCGCCTCTGTCACCACCAGTTGCAGGCCGCCCATCACGGCGGCTGCGACGTTGTCGGGGTGGCCCTCGATGGTTGCGGCCATTTCCAGCAGGTCGCGGGCCGCGAACCCGCCTCCTTCCCCGGTCATATTGGCCAGGGCGTTGGCGGCGGCCAGCCCCCCGGCAATGGCGGCGGCACTGCTGCCCAGCCCGCGGGCCAGCGGTATCTCGTTGTCGCAGCAGACCCGCAGCGGCGGCATCGGGCGGCCCAATTCGCGGTACAGGAACTCCATGGAGCGGTAGACCAGGTTTTCCGTGCCATCCTCCAGCTCGCCTGCCCCTTCGCCGGACACGCTGACCGAAGGGGTATCGCCACCGGACAGCGGCTCCACCTCGACGGTGTTCCAGATGTCTAGGGCCATGCCGAGGCAATCGTAGCCGGGTCCGAGGTTGGCGGTAGTGGCAGGCGCAGCAACGCGAACAGCAGTCATACAGCTTTCCCAATGATAATTGTAGGGGCGTCCCTTGTGAATGCCCTCGACTATTAAGGGCGCCCACGAGGAACGCCCCTACGCGGTCGATCTTGGCTGTGGCAATACATCCTCGAAGATGTAGCGGCCCACGTCCAGGTTCTCGCGGAAGCGGGCCGGGCCTGTGTCGTTATCAAGTCCGGGGCCGCAGCCGATGATCGGCACGGCGGTCTCGTGGGCCGAGCCGTGAGAGCGCAGGCCCGGCGGCATCGTAACCTCGGCTGGGTCGCCGAAGACAGTGGCGGCGTCGGCCAGCGCCAGAATGTCGCCCATGCGTTCCGGCATGAGACGAAAACGCTGCGCCGCCTCCTCGACGGGCAAGGCTCCGTCCACACCGTCCAGGCTACGGAGAGTGTCCAGTGCAGCATTGAGGTCGGCGGAGTTGTCCAGATGCACGTAGATGCTGCCGCCCAGGTTGGAGTGGTGGACGACGTAACGGTCCTTGATGACCGGCACGGCGCGGGCCTTGATGCCGTAGCGGGCCAACTCGCCGGGTAGGTGCAGCATCCGGGACTTGTCGGACATGCCGTGGTCGGCGGTGACCAGCATTCGGGATTCGGGGGAGTGTTCGAGTATCGCGCCCAAGCCCTCATCCAGCAGCGTCACGTGGCGGGCCGATTCGGGATGCTGCGGGCCGTAGGTGTGCATGGCGTAGTCGGTGGTCGTCAGGTACACCAGGTCGAAAGGCTCCCGCGACATAGCGTAGCGCCCGGCGTCCAGCACCCAGCGGTTGACTTCCAGCGAATAGATGGGCGGCGGCTCGCCTACGCCGTCAACCACCCAGCCCGGCGGGTCTTCGGAAGATATGCTGACCGTGACTCCTTCACTGAGCAGGCGGCGCAGCTTGTCCTTGGCGGTAACCAACAGCGAGCGCAGACCGGCGGCGGCGGCCCGCTGGAACATGGTCTCGGCGCGGAGAAACTCGCCGGACTCCATGTAGAACTCTTCCCCGCGCTGCCGGTCGAGCAAATAGTTGGAGGTGATGCCGTGGCTTTCCGGGTAGCTTCCGGTGACCAGCGACACGTTGTTGACGTTGGTGACGCTGGGCGTCATGCCGCGCCCGTCCACGCGGAAGCCACGGCGCGCCATTTCCGACAGGTTGGGCGCAAGGCAGGCATCCAAGTATTCCGGGTCGAATCCGTCTATCAGGACCACTATGACTGGATCGGTCATATCTTTACTCCCGAATTTAGACTAACCCATACCGGCAACGGCGGCAACCGCCGCACGGCGATGTTCCCAGCAGATACTCCTCCGCGAAGGCGGCGGTGATTCGATTAAAACACGATTGCCCTGTGCGAGAGCGCATATTGTCTTGACAACCCTGCGCTGCCAAACTCTATAATCTCGGTTGCCCTGTTCGGATGAGCGGGCAGCGGGCCTGATTAAAATGCTCTATAATGTATCGCAGCTTCTGATGGAACCCATCGGCTCCACCAGACGGTTTCAATTGGATGAGCCGATGGCCGTGCCCTTGGGCTGGCCGAATGGCGGCGCGCCCGAGGGGAGGGCAACCGGCATGGTGCGGTTGCTTCGAACCCATCACGGATTGCTGGTCAATGCCACCGTGGACGTGCAGGTAAGCGATACCTGCGCCCGTTGCCTGGTTCCCTGCGACCGGCTCTCCACGCTGGATATGGAAGAGGAATGCTACCCGACCGTTGACCCGGCCACCGGCAGGAATATGTCCCCGCCCGATGAGGCGGACGGTGTGGTGCATATTGACACACGGCAAATGCTGGACCTGAGCGATGTGCTGCGCCAGTACCTTTTGACCGACGAGCCGCTCAAAACCCTGTGCCGCAACGATTGCCTGGGCCTCTGCCCAGAGTGCGGCGCAGACCTGAATACGGAAAAGTGTAGATGCGGCGGGCCCGCCATTGACCCCCGCTGGGGAGCCTTGGCGGAATTGATGCCCAAGGGCGCTGACGAGTCATCGCCCCAATAGGAAAGACCACCTGCAAAGCTAAACTCAGACAAGAATACGATGCCCACGCCTGTATGCGGAGCAGCTTGACCGCATCTGTCCCCGGCAAGGGATGAGGCAGGGTACGGGGAGGACTTCCATAACATGGGCGCAGTACCCAAGAAGAAACTGACCAGAGCGAGGAGGGGACGGCGGCTCACCTCATACAAGCTCAAGCCGGTACACGCGGCGGTATGCTCGCGTTGCCGCAGCGCAAAACTGCCCCACGCCGCCTGTACGCAGTGCGGCTATTACCGGGGCCGACAGGTAATACAAGACTTGGGCTAGACAGCCCTTGCAGATGATACCCTTTTACTCATATTCCCGCCGCCTCTGCCTTTCCTGAAATCAGGCGGAAGGGTAACATTGCGTCAAAAATGTATCCGGCTCAATGGGTTGTGCAACGGGGCAGGCCAGGTAATGCAGCGAATTCGACGGCTACCCTGGAGAGGGCTACCCTAGAGAGGGTACGCAACACGTTTAACGGCTAACGGTTTTTCAACGCACATTCCGGTTTTCTATCATTGCAAAAATTTGGCAAAATAATTAAAATTCTCCGGAAAGGAATCCCATACCGGTTTCCTCCCTCAGGAGGTAGCTAAAATTACTACAGCACTTAACGATCGGGCATACGTGTTCCCGGGGCAGGGGTCTCAGAAAGTGGGCATGGGCGGTGCTCTCTTGGAATCATCAAGGGCTGCCCGTGAGACCTTTGAGGAAGCGGACGATAGCCTGGGATTTCCTCTGTCCCGAATGATATTTGAAGGCCCGGCCGGGGAACTGCAGAACACCGTCAATTCCCAGCCGGCCATAATGACCGTAAGCATCGCCGCGTGGCGCGCTTGGCGCGAAACGGAAGGTTCTCAGGCTGCCGATGTTGGGGCAGTTGCCGGCCATAGCCTCGGGGAGTACACCGCCCTGGTTGCCGCTGGCGTTCTGGACTTCTTCGACGCCGTTCGCCTTGTGCGTCGGCGGGGCGAGTTGATGAACCAGGCCTCCATCAACCGGCCGGGGGCAATGGCCGCCATTCTGGGGCTGGACGAGTTGGCCTTCGACCAGATTTGCGCCGAAACCGGCGTGGAGCTGGCCAATATCAATACCGACAACCAGATTGTCATCAGCGGCGACCGCATAGCTATCGCCCATGCCGTTGATCTAGCCAATGCCCGGGGCGCCCGCAAGGCCGTGCCTCTGCCGGTAAGCGGGGCGTTCCATTCCTCGCTGATGCTCGAAGCCAAGGAAGGGCTGGCCGCCGAACTGGAATCCCTGCGCCTGCGGGAGCCGCGGATTCCCATTGTCGCCAACTGCGATTGCCGCTCCCTGACCACCAGCAGCGACGTCCGCGAGGAACTGGTGCAGGGCCTCTGCCGCTGCGTACAGTGGAAGGACTCAGTGCTTACCATGATAGACTCCGGCATCAACCACTTCGTCGAGTTCGGAGCCGGCGGCGTCCTGGCCGGTCTGATCAAGCGAATTGACCGGGGTGTGGAAGTGTCGGCAGTCGCCGACCCCGATTCCATTCGCAAACTGTCGGAAAGCTGGTAGTCTGAATCAAGACTTTCAGGATGATAAGGATCAACCCGATGAAAGGCGTAGCCATCCTGAAAATCCCTGAATCCGGTAAATCCTGATTCAGCAAGGGGGCCGCATCAGGTGGTAAAGTCCCCCGCCCGTAAGAATATGGACCCTAGACGCACAGCGAGAACCGTCGCGTTGCAATCCCTGTTTGCCGCTGACGTCACGTATGCCAGCGATGGGCGCGCACGGAAGAGCAGTCCAGACTACGACTGGATGGATGAAGAACTGGAAGGCTCTATAATGGAGTTTGCCGGGCGACTGCATCAGGGAGTTTGCGAGCACTGGCCCCTCATTGACAGCCTCATCGGACGTTACGCTCCGGCTTGGCCAGTGCCGCAGTTGCCTGTTGTTGACCGCAACATCCTGCGTATCGCCATCTTTGAGCTTTTGCATAATCCGGCTACTCCCCGCAAAACGGCGGTTGACGAAGCGGTGGAAATGGCCAAGGCGTTCGGCAGCGACAGCTCTGCCAGGTTTGTCAATGGAGTCCTGGGCTCCATAATGGCTGGCCTGGAGTCTGGAGAACTGGCCGTGGCCGAACCTGCGTCTAAAGGGAGTTGAACGTTGCCCACGATATACGAGCGGGTCAAAGACATTGTTGTAGACAAGCTGGGAGTTGGCGAAGACGACGTCGAAGAAAGTTCCTCCTTCGTCGAAGACCTGAATGCGGACTCCCTCGATCTGGTGGAACTGATCATGGCCTTTGAGGAAGAGTTTTCCAGCGAGGAACATCCCTTGGAAATTCCGGATGAAGACGCCGGCAACATCGCCACAGTGGGCGATGCGGTGACCTACCTGAAGGGCCGCGGAATCGAAGACACCTGAGGCGCCGACGGGTTCGCAGGCGCATCAAGGAAGCGTGAATGCGCGCTTCCCACCCTGCAAAGGGGCACGGAGACACGAGGAGCTAGGCCATGGACAGCCTGGACGAGGTCGCGCAGGCAGTTCGCGATTGCGCCGATTGCCCGTTGCACCGGGGCCGCACCAACGCCGTACCAGGCGAGGGCAGTCCATGGGCAGAGTTGATGTTCATCGGCGAGGGGCCCGGCTTCCACGAAGACCGGCAGGGACGCCCCTTTGTCGGCCCCGCCGGACAACTCCTGGAAGGGCTGCTCGCTTCCATCGGCACCAACCGCAACGATGTGTTCATCGCCAACATGGTGAAGTGCCGCCCGCCGGACAATCGAGACCCGGAGCCCTCGGAAATCGCGGCTTGCAAGAAGTATCTGGACCGCCAGATAGAGCTGATTGACCCGAAGCTGATTGTTACTCTTGGGCGCTTCTCTTTGGGACGTTTTTTCCCAGGCGAGAGCGTAACCCGCGCACGCGGGAAACCGCGCCACAAGGACGGGCAGCTCATATTCCCGGTGCTGCATCCGGCAGCGGCGCTGCGCCGCCCGGAACTCAGAAAGACCTTGGTGGAAGATTTTCGCTCCATCGCCGACATACTGGAGGCTGACACTCTGCCCGAAACGACCACGCCGGAACCGGAGGCCGAGGCGACCAATGGGCCGCCTGTGGAACAGTTGGACATTTTCGGCGCTCCTGCCGACCCGCCTCCGGTGTCCTCCGCCAATGCCACCGGGGAATCGGCAGGGGAACCAGAACCGGAACCCCCCGGTAGAGATAATGGCCCGCAACAGCTTTCGCTGCTATAGGGCACTACCCCCTATTGTCTGAAACAGGATTCGCAGGATGAGGAAAATCCTGAGAATCATTCCATCCGGTAAATCCTGATTCAGACAAAAGACGAATCAAGAAAGGATTGAACTTCAAATTGGCTGAAAAACTTCGCGTCATTCCCCTGGGAGGGCTGGGGGAAATCGGCAAGAACATGATGGCCCTCGAATACGACGACGACATCATCATCGTTGACTGCGGCGTCCAGTTCCCGGAGGAAGGGATGCCGGGCGTTGACCTGATCATCCCCGACGTTTCCTACCTGATAGAGCGCGCCGACCGGATTCGCGGCATACTGATTACCCACGGGCATGAAGACCACATCGGAGCGCTTCCCTTCATCCTGCCTCAAATTCCAACCGACGTGTTCGCGCCACGCCTGGCTCACGGGCTGATTTCCGCCAAGCTCAAGGAACGCCGGGCCAGCCGGGGGTTCGCCTCCACCCCCATAGACCCCGGCGTGCCATACCAGTTCGGGCAGCACTTCGCCGCCCGGTGGTTCCGGGTATGCCACAGCATCCCCGACGCCATGGGCATCGCCATCAGCACCCCGCTGGGAACGGTTATACACACCGGCGATTTCAAGATAGACCATACCCCGGTGGACGGACGCACCATTGATCTCACGGCCCTCGCCAAGTACGGCGATGAAGGGGTGCTGCTCCTGCTTTCCGACTCCACCTATGCCGAAGTGCCCGGCTACACGCCTTCGGAGCAGGTGGTGGGCGAGGCCCTGGACCGCGCCATTCGCGAAGCTCCCGGCCGGGTGATGGTGGCTACCTTTGCCTCGCTGGTCTCGCGGGTGCAGCAGGTTGTGGACGCCGCCGAGCGCTATGGCCGCAAGGTCAGCATCGTGGGCCGGAGCATGGTGGACACGGTCAACGTGGCCTCCGGCCTGGGCTACCTGCGCCTGCCGCCCGGCATCCTGCTGCCAATGCACGCCACCCGCAACCTGCCGCCGGAACAGGTGGTGTTGCTGACCACCGGCAGCCAGGGAGAACCCACCTCTGCGCTGGTGCGCATCGCCAAAGAGGAACACCGCGACGTGCGGATAATGTCCGGCGACACGGTGGTAATAAGCGCCACCCCGATTCCGGGTAACGAGCTGCCGGTGAGCCGCACCATAGACAACCTGTTGCGCCAGGGCGCCCATGTACTTTACGACCGCATCGCCACGGTACACGTGCACGGACACGCCAGCCAGGAGGAACTGAAACTGGTGTTGAGCTTGGTCAAGCCCCGGTACTTCGTGCCGGTACACGGGGAGTACCGGCATCTCAACGCCCATGCGCAGATTGCCTGGGACATGGGCGTGGCCGAGGAAGGCATTTTCGTTCTGGAAGACGGCGATGTGCTGGAATTGAGCGCAGCGGGCGGCGCTACCGGGGAGCGCGTAGCCGCCGGCCCCATCTACGTGGACGGCCTTTCCCGCCGCGACACGCAGAGCCCGGTGCTGTCCCAACGGCGCAGCCTCTCCAAAGACGGCGTGGTCGTCGTGGTGTTGACCATAGAGCAGGGCAGCCGCCTTCCCGCATCGCAGCCGCTGACCGTGGCCAGCGGATTCATGGAGGAAGGGGAGACGGGACATCTCTTCCAGGAACTGGGCGAACACTTGGTGACGGAGCTTTCCGCCAACGGTGGCCCGCCGCCCAACAACGATGAGCTGAAGCGCAAAGTGCGCGAAACTGCCCGCGGCTTCATAGCTAACGCCACTCGCAGATCGCCTATGATAATACCCGTGGTGACCGAGGTATGATGTAAAGCTCCCTCTCTCTGGGAGAGGGTTAGGGGGAGGGCGTTCTTGGGAGAGGGAATTTAGCAATCCGGCCTCCGCCGCAATCCCATCGGCAGGAGGCTGCACTTTGGCCGCTACCGCCCAGAAGGAGCAACCCGGCTCCTCATCATCCTTCCCGGCTGCGCCCCTCAACGGCCCTTGGCTTTTCGTTGACGCCCTCGTCGTGGCTGCCGTGGCCACCGTCGCCGTAGCATTCTTCTACCTCAACTCTGATGCCCGGGAATCTGCGTATCAAGCGTTGGGTTACGGCTGGGCGCCGGTGGCCTTGTGGATCGTTTCCGCTGTAATAACGTTACGCTATGCGCCTCGTTCCTTCTTCCGGTACTGGCGGCGGTGGGCTGCCGCCGCCGCAGTGGTCGCGCTTTCCATCGGCGTCCTGTCCTATTTCACTCCCTCGGATGGCCCTCTGGAAGAGGCCACCATGGGAGGATATTGGGGCGTGGCCGTGGGAGGCCCGACTCTGTTGCCCTTTGGCCTGGTCAAGATGCTGGCCATCGTCGCCGTGGCGCCGCTGGCGCTGTATCCCAAGGCTATGGGCCCGCGGTACTCCCGTGCCATCGCCTACGTATGGCGGCGCCTGCTGCTGGCCGCGGTATACGCCTACTTCGGTATACGCCGCGTTGCCTCCGGCCTCGACAACTTCATGGACAAAACCAAAGAAGCGCGCTCCCGCCGCCAAGAGGAACGCGCCAGAAAACGGGCCGAAACCGAGGGTGTTCGCAATGAAATCGAATCGGTTACCATCGCAGCCCAGCCCATTGAGATCGAACCGGTCGAACCCAACGCCATCGCCAACATCTGGGACAACGTAACGGCCCACGATCCCGAGGTCGAATACGACAACGGCTATGTCCCACCCTGGGAGACCGCCGCTTCCACCTATGCTCCCGATATACCGGCACAACCAACCGGCCCCGCCTGGCGCTTGCCGTCGCTGGAAGCGCTGGCGCCCCCTGAATCCGTGGAGGCATCGCAGGAAACCCTGAAGGAAATGGGGAGGAAGGTGGAGGAGGCGCTGGCCGACCACGGCGTGCGGGTAGAGGTTACGGACATCAAGGCCGGGCCCCGGGTGGTGCAGTTCGGGCTGTCGCCGGGCTGGGTGCCAAAGCGCGGAGGCGAAGGAAAAGAAGGCGGCGAGCGCAGCCGGGTCAAGGTGCAGAGCATCGTCAGCCGCGAGAAAGACCTGGCCCTGACCCTGATGACCCCATACCTTCGTGTCGAGGCCCCGGTGCCCGGCGCGGCTCTGGTGGGGCTGGAGGTGCCGGTTCCCACGCCCACCAAGGTGCATCTGCGGGCCGTGATAGAGACCGCCGACTTCCGCAAGATTGCGGGCAAGGGTGGCCTGCCCATCGCCATGGGCCAGGACACAGGCGGCGCGCCCGTGGCCCTAGACCTGGCCTCCCTGCCCCATATGCTCATAGCCGGCGCCACCGGCAGCGGCAAGAGCGTGCAGATTAACTCCATCATCGCCTCTTTCCTGCTGACCAAGACTCCGGAACAACTCCGCCTGCTGATGGTGGACCCCAAGCGGGTGGAACTGACGCCCTTCAACGGCATACCCCACCTGATCCAGCCAGTGATTGTGGAGGCAGAGGAAGTGACCGATGCTCTGAAGGGTCTCAACCGCGAGATGATCCGCCGCTACAAGCAGATGGAAGAGTTGGGCGTCCGCAACATCGAGGTGTACAACGAGCGCTCCGAAGAGAAGATGCCCTTCCTCGTGCTGATAGTGGACGAGCTGGCCGACCTGATGATGGTAGCCGGTTTCGAGGTGGAACAGAGCCTGGTGCGACTGGCCCAGCTTGGCCGCGCCGCCGGTATCCACTTGCTGTTGGCGACGCAGCGTCCGTCGGTCAACGTGGTCACCGGGCTGCTCAAGGCCAACGTCCCGGCCCGCTGCGCCTTCGCTGTATCCGGCCAAGTGGACTCCCGCGTTATCCTGGACTCCGCCGGGGCCGAGAAGCTGATGGGCAAGGGCGACGCGCTCATCCTGCACAAGGAATCGCCCAAGGCCCAGAGAATGCAGGGCGCACTGGTCTACGACGAGGAAGTGGAAGCCCTGGTCAAGTTCTGGCAGGAGCAGGCGGGACCTCCGGTCGCTCCCATCAACCTGCTGACCAACGAGGATGACGAGGAAGCCGAGTCCTTGGGTCTGGACGCCGACCAACTGGACCTGGCTCGCGACCTGGCAGCCCGCAACCCCAATCTCAGCGCCTCAGTCCTGCAGCGGCGCCTGAAGGTCGGCGGCAACCGGGCCGAGGAAATCCTGGAAGAGCTGGAAGAAGAAGGCTACCTGACGCCGCGCTAACCTCTGTGACTCTCTTCAGGTGGTGTCGCCAAATTGGATTCCCACACGTGCGGCAGTTTTATTTCCGTCATTCCGGCGAAAGCCGGGATCCAGAATCGCTCAATGCCGCAGGATGATTTGAATAGGGACCCTGGATTCCGGCTTTCGCCGGAATGACGGGGCAAATTGGCGATACTCCTTAGGGCCGTAGGGGCACCTGCCCCTACACATTCCCGGAATGACTTGGCGACCCTGACCACCTAAACCGGAACGCCCTCGCAGTCCGAACAGGTCTTGCTAAATATCTGCCCTGCCATGCTATTATTGGGCAACTCTTCTTCTAATCTCCGGCTGCTGCATTGCTCATAGACCTCCACACTCACAGCTACCCTATGTCCGACGACAGCTTTATGAGCGTTGATGAAGCTATCGAGGGGGCAAAGTCCATAGGGCTGGGCGGCATCTGCCTGACCGATCACGACGCCTTCTGGACTGACGATCAAGCTCGCGAGCTGTCGCAGCGGCACGGGTTCCTGGTGCTGACCGGCAGTGAAATCAACACCGACGCCGGTCATGTGCTGGCCTTCGGGCTGCATCGCTACGAGTTTGGGATGCACAAACCTGATTTCCTGCGTTCCTGCGCCGACCGCGACGGGGGCGTTCTGATTGCCGCTCATCCCTACCGCCGCCGCTTTCTGGAGGAGCCTGGGCGCGAACCCGCTGCCCGCGCCGGTATGCTGGAACGGGCCGTCGGCGACCCCTTCTTCGGCCTGTGCGAAGCCGTCGAGACCCTGAACGGGCGCGGCTCGGACGAACAGAACCGCTACTCCGCCGACTTGGCAACTTCCCTGTCGCTGCCCGCCACTGCCGGGAGCGATGCCCACCGGGTCGCCCAATTGGGCACGGCCGCCACCGAATTTCGCGGCAAAGTCGAAGGCTTGGCGGACCTGATTCGTCTGCTCAAGAGCGGTCAATACCATCCCGTGGACCTGCGCGCCGGAGTGCCAGGCTCCTGACCATTCACACGAAAATATCAACGGGAATGACGGAGTGGGGGGCAGGGACGGCGTAATTGAGGCAACACAATGGAGCGCCCCTTATGGCAGAAGCCCTGAGAATTGAAGACTTGTACGTCCAGTTTCGCAGCCCGGCAGGCACGGTCAAGGCCCTTAACGGGGTAAGCCTGAGCCAGCAGGAAGGCGAGATTTACTGCCTGGTGGGCGAGAGCGGATGCGGCAAGAGCACCTTGGCCTTGGCCATCATGGGGCTGCTGCCATACAACGCCTCGGTGCTGGGCGGCAAGGTCTATTTCCGGGGTGTTGACCTGATGCAGGCCGGGCCGGAGTACATCCGCAGCCTGCGGGGGCATGAAGTCTCCATGGTGTTTCAGGACGCGCAGGCGGCCCTGAATCCGGTGGAGCCCATCGGCTCGCAGTTGGAGGAGGTAATCCACCAGCACAGCAATATGTCGCTGCGCAACGCCAACCGCCTGGCCCAGGAGACACTGCGCGAGATGGGGCTTCCTGACCCCAAACGGGTGATGGGCCAGTATCCCTTCGCTCTCAGCGGCGGGATGTGCCAGCGCGTGATGATGGCGATTGCCCTGGTGCTGCGGCCCAAGTTGCTCATAGCCGACGAACCGACCTCTGGCCTGGACGTGACATTGCAGGCGGAGATGCTGGAAAGGCTGCGGATGCTGGTGAAGGAACAGGGTTCCTCGATTTTGCTCATCACCCACGACATGGGCGTGGTGGCTTCGATGGCCAACAAGGTGGGCGTCATCTACGGCGGCAGCCTGGTGGAGCACGCCGACGTCATACCGCTGTTCCGGCGGGCGCAGCATCCCTACACATGGGCGCTGCTACAGTCCCTGCCGCGCCTGGACGATCCGGGCCGCCGTATAGAGCCGCTGCCCGGCAATCCGCCCGACATGGTGAACATGGGCGAGGAATGCCCCTTCCTGCCCCGCTGCTTCAAGGCGGTGAACCAGTGCCGAAGCCTGCGCCGCCCCGCGCTGTCCGAGACTGACCCCGGCCACCACGTAGCCTGCTACAACCCGGTGCAGCCGGTGGATTAGGGGGAAATTGATGACGCGATCCTCTTGCCCGCACCCCCCACGCAACCTTATCCTAAATAAATCAGCTACAGCGGCGGTGCCTAAATGACCACCACAACATTCACCCAAGATGAAATAACCTTTGCGCAATTCTGCGAGGAATGGTTGCGGGAGTTCACCGAATCCGACTTGCCACCCTTTGAGAAAGGCCAACGCTTTGCCTTCAAGCTGGTCACACAGTGGCTAAACGTTACCGAAGACGACGAAGACTTGGTGCTGTGCGACGGAACGGGCGATGGAGGGATTGATATCGCTTATCTGCATCAGGCAGACCTGAACGATAGTGACTTGGATGAGCAGTCGGATGAAGGAGATACTTGGTACCTGATTCAGAGTAAATACGGGACTGCCTTTCAAGGGCAGGAAACTATCATTAGTGAAGGACGAAAAGTAATCAAGACAGTGGTCGGTGAGAACGATCGCCTTTCTCAACATTCCAAGCAGTTACAAGGCCGTTTAACTACCTTCATCAATCAGGCTTCTGAAAGAGACAGGCTGATCCTAGTATTTGCCACTGTGAAACCTATGAAAGAAGAGGACCGGCAGGCACTCAACGAAATTCGCACATTGGGCCGTGAACGCTTCCCTGGGATATTCGACGTCGAAGACATATCTTTGCAGACGATATGGGAAGCTGGAGACACAACTCAGGTTCCAGCCATATCTATACAGATCCAAGGAGACTTTGTCGAACCGAATGCTGGATTGAGAGTCGGCACTATCCCGCTGACCCACCTGTATCAGTTCTTGAAGGATTACCGGGACAAGACAGGTAACCTCGACCAACTATATCAGAAGAATGTGCGTCAATTTCTAGGCGGCAGACGAAAAATCAATAAAGGGATTGAACAAACACTAAATCAGCAACCTGAAATGTTCGGATTGTATAATAACGGTATCACAATCGTAGTTTCAGACTTTTCGAGCAAATCAGATGGCTCTTTGGCCTTGTATGATCCATACGTGGTCAATGGGTGTCAGACTACTAAGACCATCTGGAATGTATTGCAACAAAAATTGGATTCAGGGGGCACTGGCAACCATGGAGACAATGATAACTGGCGGGTGAATGCCGGACGTGGCGTAGTAGTCGCTAAAATCGTCAAGAGCGATAACGCACAGATTGCAGATATTACCCGATACACAAACTCTCAAAATACTGTCCGCGAGCAAGATTTCCTTGCTTTGCGTGAGGATTTTGGGACATGGGCAGAAGGTATGGCTGCCCGTTACGATATATTTCTGGAGACACAGCGGGGCGGTTGGGACTCACAGCGTGCTCATCAGAAATCGCACCCTAGTTCGCGGCAATTTACAGACTACGCCATTGCATTCGAATTGCTGAAAGTATATGGCGCTGGTTGGCTTCGTTCACCCGGACACGCTTTCGGCAGAAGTGCCCCTTTTCTCCCTGGCGGTTCGATTTTCAAACAGGTTACGGAAACTGAACCTATCGGCGCGGATGATTTTTATGCCGCTTATCGGCTACAACAATTGGCAGAGCAATTCAACTTCGGACGAGGGGCAGAAGTTCAACAAAGCCGCCGACAGACCAGATTCCTTTACTATTTCATTGTTGTCGAACTGCTGAAAGATGTGCTCATCCGTGAGGGCCAAGAGTATTCTTCCAAAGGAATAACCAGTGCTTTTCATGCATTGCTAGCTGAATCTAACTTGGAGGTACTCCAATCTTTACTCGAGGCGGCTATAGATGTAGTCGATGAATACCTGAGCGAAGCGTCTGATGATTCGGTGTTCAAAGAGCATGACTTTGAAGGCGACTTGAACGGATGGCTAAAATCTGACAAACTAGGGAAGAATGACGATGCAACTTATCGTCTTAACAATCTTCTAGCAACTCATAAGGCCATATTTGGCCGAGCGGGAAGAGGGCAGCCGTCACCTCGAAAACTGGTTGCAGATGCGATTTCAGAGACACTGAACTAGCCCCTACCGCCGGGGGGCGGATTCGCCCACCAGCAGTTCCAGGGCCAGGTCGGGTTCCAGGCGGCCCTGCTTGATGGCCAGGTCAGCCTCCAGCAGGCGGTCGTAGCGCCAGGCGATGTCCTGGCGGGAGTGGCGGCGGGCCTGCTCCGTGGTCTTGCGCACAACGAAGTCAGATGTAGTTCCCATCGCCCGCTTCAGTTCGTCCGGGGGCAGCCGCCGGTCCATGGAGTCGCGGGCCAAGGCCAGCAGGCGCAGTTGCCGCTCCACCATGGCAATTATGTACATCGGCTCGCGCCCGTCGTCCCGCAGTTGGGCCAGCAGCCGCAGCGCCGCCTCCGGGCGGCCGTCAATCATCGCGTCCACCGCCTCGAAGATGCTGGCCTCCCGCACTTGCGACACCATCAGCCGCACGTCCGCCTCGCCAATCTCGCGTCCGGCGGCATAGAGCGACAGCTTCTCCAGTTCCTGGTCCAGCGTCCACAGGTCGCCGCCCACCAGGTCTGCCAGCGACCGGTTGGCCGCCGGGCTGACCGTTGCGCCCTTGGCCTCAGCCGTCTCCTTAATCCAGCGAGCCAGTTGCTCACCCCGGGGGGCCGTGTGCTCCTCCACATTGCAGACAGAGCGCAGAAGGCGCAGGAGGGGATTGTTGCCCGAAATTGGCCCGTCGGACAGCAGCAACAGCGTGGTGTCGGGCATTTGGGGCATGGCGTCGGCCAGGGACTGCCAGCCATCGGATGCGTTGCCGCCGCGACGTCCGCGCCCCCGGCCGCTTCCGCCGCCGGAGCGGGATTCGGCAGCGGTCAGCAAACCTTCAACCACCACCAACCGCAGCGGGTCCATGAAGGGTATGGCCTGGCAGACACCCAACAGTTCCGGCAGAGCGGTCTGTCCGCCCTGCATCCGGTGCCGGTTGGCGTCCAGCAGGGCATCGGCGCCGTGCTCGGCTTCCAGCGCCGCCACACGCTGCCGCACCAGGAAACTGTCGCCAAATACGATGAACGAGGGCATCACTCCCTCTGCCGGTTTTCGAGCTGGCGGGTGAGACGGTCTATTTCAGCGAGAAGCCGGCCTATCTCTGCAAGGAGGCGGTTTCGCTCTGCGTCAGCCCTTTGACGTTCTTCATCGGCCCTCTGACGTTCCAATTCGGCCCTAAGTCGTTCTATCTCCGCAAGGAGGCGATACCGTTCTGCTTCGTCCTTGAGACGTTCTATCTCTATATCCCGACTTCCCACAGTGGGATCCTGGGCGTTTTGGAGTACCTCTGCCAGGGCTTGTTCCGCCGCTTCTCTGGCGCGTCTCTCTCTGGTAATCACTTTGCTTCCCCTGAAGGCCCCTCTTGCCGATTGTCCGGTTGTCGAGTGAGGCGTTCTATCTCTGCAAGGAGACGGTTGCGTTCTTCCTCAGAGCTCTGGCGTTGTTCCTCAGACCTCTGACGCTCCTGTGCCAAGGCTTGTTCTGCCGCTTCTCTAGCCTGTTGTTCCGCTGCTTTGGCTTGTTCCGCCGCTTCTCTGGCGCGTCTCTCTCTGGTTATCATGATGTAGCTCCATATACCGCCGCCCGTGGCCGCGATGGCCGAGTTGGTTAGGATGTCCTTCAGCATCGCCGGGTTGATGAACGCGGCGACTGCCGAGGCGTTGCACCCTGTGGTGGCGGCGAGTTCTCCGGAACACTTGTTTCCGGTAAAGTACCATATCACCCAAGTCACTGCCAGCGCCGCCAAGCCCGCCGCCACCGGCAGAGTCGCTATTTCCCGCAAGTCCTGAAATGCCGATATATCCTGGTTCATTGTCGCGTCTTTAGCCGCCTGCCCTCACCTGCCGGAAAGTGGCGAATATGCTTCCTGCTGTGGAATAATGACCCACGAACCAACTCTGATTCAACCCTGAAACGGATGTAAAACCCTATGAAATTTGGCCTGTTTTCCCATGTGCCCTGGCCGGAAGGTGTTGCCCCAAGCCAGGTGGTGGACAACATCACCGAGGAGTTCGTTGTCGGTGAAGAACTGGGATTCGACAGCGGCTGGCTGGCCGAGCACCACTTCTCCCGCTACGGTCTGGGGTCGGCGTCCCTGATGTTGCTGGCAAATATCGCTGCCCGCACGAAGAAGCTGCGGCTGGGAACGGCGGTCATCATCCCGCCTCTGCACCATCCGGTACGGCTGGCCGAGGATACCGCTACCCTGGACCTGCTCAGCAGCGGGAGGCTGGACGCGGGCTTCGGGCGCGGCACCGCCGGGTACGAGTACACCGGCTACAGCGTTGACAGCAACGAGAGCCAGCTACGCTTTCAGGAGTCCGTACAAATCATCCAGGGGCTGTGGACCACGCCCGGCTTCACCTTCGAGGGGCAACACTTCCAGGTGAAGAACGCCAACCTGGTGCCGCCCCCGGCGCAGAAGCCTCACCCGCCCATATACATCGCCGCCACCCGCACCCGCGAGACGCAGGACTTCGCCGCCGCCAGCGGTCACTCGGGCATCATCGGCGTGGTGCTGGACACCGCCGACGGTCTGGACCTCTGCCACCAGTTGGTCAACGGGGCGCGTGAGGCCGGCAAGCCCATGCACATCGGCGGCATACCGTTCTTCCGGTACTTCTACGTGGGAGAGACCGAGGAGCAGGCCCGCCGCGACAGCAAGGACGCCCTGAACTGGACCATGGACGTGAACCAGTGGCGGCGCACTTACCAACAGGGCAGCGAGGTTTACGACAGCCTGAATGACTTCCGGCGCACCCGCGCCGAGCTGCCGCCGTCCTTCGACTACCTGTTTGAGCGCCGCGCCTTCATCGGCAACCCGGACCAAATGATAGCCAAGATTCGCGCGTTGCAGGATGGGGGCATCGGTTACTTCGGCTGCAACTTCTCCTTCGGGGGTATGCCGCAGGACAAGGTGCTGAAGTCCATGCAACTCTTCGCCCGCGAGGTAATGCCCGCGTTTGCGTAGTCGGAGCATAGGCTCCTTCAATATCGGAGGCAGTGAGTGGCTACCTGCAAAGACTGCATTCATTGGGACGCTAACAACCAAATTACCTACGCCGAAGAGCCGGGAGTAACCGCCAGCAGGTGTATGCTTGTAGAAGAAAACAACCATGCGGCTCTGATGACCATTCGGCACCACTTGGACCATGTCAAGATGGATCCCTGCAACGTGTATCTGATTACCAAGAGCAATTTCACATGTAGCGCTCTGTTGCAACGAGATGGGATACCCGTGCAGACAGAAGTGGATGTAGACGAGGAGAAAGAATCGAGAAGTCCATCACTTGCGAGAAAAATAGCGAAGACCGGAGCGGATGCAACACTCTGGGCCATAGACTTAACATTAGATTATATGTTGAGGCGGCGCCAGAACGAACGGACCATAAAACCCACGAAAAGGATAACTTTCTCACCCAAGTTAAGAAGGGAACTACTCCAAGAACAAAACCGAAAGTGTATGTACTGTGGGGCACCTAAAAGTATCAAAACAACCGATGTAGACCACAAGACTCCAGTGATTAGGGGAGGCCCGAACGAGAAGTCAAACTACCAAATACTCTGCAAACCATGTAACCAGCGAAAGGGCGCCCAAACAGACGAAGAGTTCCGAAAGAGATATGCTGAACTACTGCCGAGGTTTCGTCGCGGACAACGCCCAGTACCGCCTGAGCAACCTGTCTCTCAGAAGGAATTCAGGCGAGTAACTAAAGAAACTCAAATGGGAGAGTCGATAAGAGAGTTCAAGAAGACGAAATATATCTCTCCACGCCAGAAGATATCATCGGGGACACCGGTAGCAGGTGGAATTGTAGGCGTGGTTTTCTTTTTGGGTACAGCGTTAATACTGCCCGAGGCGGCATGGGCGGGGAACCTATCGGTAGTCGCCGGACTGATAACAGGAGTCTGTACTTGGGCTGGCCTGATGGTCAGAGCTAAACACACTGGCAGATTTGATATGTGAGACCTCGGAGAGCTAATATGGCCAATGCCTTCGGGAAGATAATCGCCAACGTAGAGCGGCTTCACGAGCTGATGGATGAGGAGGGTTTCTCCGCCATCGTAGCCCGGTCGGGCAAGAACTTCACCTATTTGGCCGGGTTCGCCTACCCCGGCACCCTCGCCCGGCACCTGGAGTTCCCGGACTCGCCGCGAGAGGTGCTGCTGGTATGGCCGCGAACAGGCGAGCCGGTCATGGTGCTGAACTCCTACGCTGCGCCCCTGGCCCGCCGCGACTCGTGGCTGGAGCGTATCGAAGTCATCGACGACTACGCCGAGTCGCCCTACGAACGCGCCTCCGATGTGTTGAAGCAGTTGGGACTGGCCGAAGAGACCATCGGGTTTGAGAAGAGCTACATCAGCGCCAACCGCTGGGAGGAAATAGCCGCTCTCCTGCCCAAGGCGAGCATATCGGACAGCACCGAACTGATGGACCGGGTGCGCTGGGTCAAGACGCCGGAGGAAGTGGCGGCGCTGGAGGCCGGGGCCAAGCTGCTGGACGAAGCCTACCTGGAGGCGCTGCCGACGGTCAGGCCCGGCGACACCGAGCGCCTGGCGCACAGCCGCATCATCGAGAGTTGCCTGCGCCGGGGAGCCAACTGGGCCCACGGCATCCTGAACTCCAGCCGCAACACCGTGTCCTACGGCGGCGAGAGCGACATGGCCTTCGAGGCGGGCGACATCATCCGCAACGATTATGTCTCGTATCTCAACGGCTACCCCGGCCACCAGTCCCGCAGCGTCTGCGTCGGAACTCCGTCGGACGAGCAGAAGAAACTCTACCGCATCACTAGGGACATCTATCGCGCTACCATCGAGCGATGCGTCCCCGGCGCCAAGACCGCAGACATCTATCACTTCGCCAACGACAGCTTCCACGAGGCCGGATTCCAGGGCAACGTAGCGCTGGCGGGCCACGGCGTCGGCGCCTGGTGGCATCAGCAGGAGCCATACATGGTGCCTTCCAGCGCGCGCGTGCTGGAGGAGGGCATGGTGGTGGCGCTGGAGCCGCACATCGGCTACTGGCACCTTCAGGACATGGTTCTGGTAACCGCCAACGGCCCCCGCCTGCTGTCGCCGCTCATAAACACCGACGAGATGCTGGTGGCGGGGTAGGGCAGGGAAATCGCTAAGGCACCCCGTCGAGGTCTGGCACGGAGGACCAGCATTGCCGATTACAGGCGTGAAGGTTAGGAGATAGTAGGCGCGGCGTCCAAAGCCTCTAAGAGTTCGTCCAGCCGGGGGTCGTCAGTAGCAATCCTTTTTGCTTCCTCATATAAGGACACCAGGTCCGAATTCGGTCTTGGCTTGCTAGACTCATAAAACTCGCTGCCTACCGTCTGACCATTTCTGTCCATGACAGAAAGATAAATAGCCTCTCCCATTGTAGTCTGGTACCCTATGATGTAGATGGTCAAGTGTCCAATAGAGGCACGGAAGGCGCCGGATTGAGACGAGTTGCGCCAAGCAACGCGCTTTTCTTTGGTACGCTCCACCAACTTTTGTAGGACTTGATTCATGTCAGCCATGCAGCTCACCATCTCTTTCGCCAAGGGGCATGATGTTCCTTTCCAGCGTTTCCAAGGTCTTTTGTATGGAATTCAGAGATTCACCTATGGCTTGAATATCCCCTGGCCCTGAATTCCTTTCTACTGCATCGCCTACTAGAGATTGTATTAGCCTCAGTTGTCCAATGCCTTCGACAAGTTCTTCTTTGGATTGTTCAAGTCCAGTGGGCATCATCCCGATAACATCGTTGAGCAGTGTCCGAAGTTCGCGATAGAGTTCCAGAGCGGCAACCCAACTCTCATCGCGGTGCAATGTGTTCAAGCGGCCAATCACGGAGAGCGCTCTCTGAACACTGACCAAGCAAAGGGTTCGGTTGATCGAATTTTGCGCCTCTTTAGCCGCCTGCTCTGCCGACTTGGCGGCACGGCGAGCCAAGAAAGCAAATATCAAACCTACAATACTCGCTGTCAGCCCGCCCGCGCCGATGGCAAGGCCAAGCCATTCCATCCATGTCCCCATTAGGACAATTGTATCATTTGCTCAATTCTGTTAGACCCTAATGTACTTGAGATTTTAGGATTCAGCCCTACCCCTTAAGCCGACACCTCCTGGTGCCTCGGGTGGAAGCCGGAGTGGTCCTCGAAGGCGCCGGATTCAGGGAAGATTTGACGATAGAGGCCGCGGGCGCGGGCCTTGATGGTCTTGTTGACGCGCAGATACAGGGCGGTGGGGTCGGCCTGCTGTTCCTGGTACATCAGGCTCTGCAGCGGGCTGCCGTCCTCCAGTTCCCAGATGCACAGATACGTCAGCGCGCCTTCGCCTTCCTCCAGCTTGAAACGGCGGGCGCTGACATATCCCGGAATTTCCATCCGCTCCGGCAGGTGTTGCTCGTTGTACCACTTGTTGAATTCAGCCTCGTCCTCCGGGTCTACCTCCATCGTGACCACCAGTACCGTGGCGCCTATGGGAATCGTGGGGTGATTGCCGTTCCTGTCTGCCATAGCTGTCCCTCCTTTCGTGTTTAGCGTGGGCCGTGTTTAGCATGGGCCAGTATACCAAGACGGAATCGGCGATTTGACGAATTCAGGTTGACGCTGTGCCTACATAACGCTATTGTTTCAGGGATGGTCAAATTGAATGTCAACGGCATGGAACACGAGGCCGAAGTCCCGGCAGGGCGGCTCCTGCTGGATTTCCTGCGCTATGACCTGGGCCTGACCGGCTCCAAGGAAGGTTGCGGCGTGGGCGTCTGCGGCGCTTGCACCGTGCTGGTGGACGGCGAGCTGCACGCCTCCTGCATCACATTGGCTGCCGCTGTGGAAGGCTACGAGGTCACTACCATCGAAGGCATCGCTGAAGCGGATCGGCTGCACCCGGTTCAGCAGGCCTTCATAGACTACGGCGGCTTTCAGTGCGGCATCTGTACGCCAGGCCAGGTAATCTCGGCCAAAGCTCTGCTGGATTTCAACCCCCACCCAACCGAGGACGAAATCAAGCGCTGGATGATGGGAAACCTCTGCCGCTGCACCGGCTACTACGGCATCGTCAACTCGGTGGCCGCTGCCGCGCGTGATAATACATCCCGTCAATGAACGTGTTTTCTATGGCGCTGGCCTTCCCGTCATTCCCGCGAAGGCGGGAATCCATAGGCCGGAGCATTCGCCAACTTTCTCCTAGCAAGGGTGTATGGATTCCCGCTTTCGCGGGAATGATGGGAGTAGCTGGGATGACGGGAGTAGCTAGAATGACGGAAGTAGCTAGAATGACGGAAGTAATGGAAATGACGGGGTAACGGGAACGAAAGGGAAGTGATAATCGGCTGATGTTCGACTTCGAGTTCCATAATCCGTCGTCGCTGGAAGATGCGCTGCAAATGCTGGAGCGTTACGGCGATGACGCGCGCCTGATGGCCGGCGGCACCGCCTTGGTGTTGCAGATGAAGCAGCGGTTCGCCCAGCCTGCCCACGTCATCGGCCTCCGCTCTCTGGCCGCCTTTAGCCCTGAGCGAGTCGAAGGGAACGGCCTGGGCGCTGTTGAGGAAACCGACGGAACGCTCCGAATCGGCTCGTTGTGTACGCTGCGGCGGTTGGAAGACCACCCGCTGCTCCGCGCCCGCGTTCCCCTGCTGGCGGAAACCGTGAGCCGAGTCGCCACCCGCCGCATCCGTAGCATGGCCACCATCGGCGGCGGCCTCGCCAACGGCGACCCGAACCAGGACCCTCCACCTACCCTCATCGCTCTCGGAGCGTCTGTGGAACTAACGTCTCTGTCCGGTGTCCGAGTATGTCCCGCCGAAGAGTTGTTCATTGACTACTATGAGACCGCCGTGCGCCCCGGCGAGGCGCTGACCGCCGTTAATGTTCCCGTGCCGGGAGAGGACGCCTGCGGCGCATACCTGAAGTTCCTGCCTCGCACCGCCGAAGACTATGCCACGGTATCGGTGGCCGCAGTCGTGTCGCGCAGCCCAGACAACACCTGCCGGGATATTCGCATCGCGCTGGGCGCGGTGGGTATGACGCCGGTCCGCGCCCACGCCGCCGAGGACCTGCTGCGCGGCCAGGAACTGACCGAGGAGGCCATCCGCATCGCCGCCGCCACAGTCCCGGACGCCGTTGACCCGCTGGACGATTTTCGTGGTTCTGCGGACTACAAGCGCGAGATGGCCGGGGTGTTCACGCGCCGGGCGGTGATGCAGGCCCTCTCAACTTCTACCTCTCCCCGTGGGAGAGGGTAAGGGTGAGCGCAGAGGGACAGCGACACTATGAAGCTGCAAATTTCCTGCCTGATTCCCGCAGGGCTGAACGAAAGCTGGTATTTCCTGATGGACGTGGCCAACTCCGCCAAATGCGTCCCCGGAGTGGTGGACGCTACCCCGGAAGGTGAAGATTGCTATCGCGGCTCCCTGCGGGCAAAGGTCGGCCCGATGAGCATTACCCTGTCCGGCACGGTCACCGTACAGGAACGGGAAGCGGAATCCGGGCGCGCCCGCTTCCTCGTGGAGGCCAGCGACCGGCGGGTCGGCGGCGGCGTCAAGACCGATATGCTGATGCAACTGAAAGCCCAGTCGCCTGTCGAGACCGAGCTGGCCATCGAGACCGACACCACCTTCATGGGCCGACTTGGCGAGCTGGGTCAACCGCTAATCCGCCGCAAGGCCCAGTCCACCATCGAAGAGTTCGCCCGCAACCTGAGCCGCGAACTGGCGGAGCGGAGGGTAGGATAGGTGGGTCGGGACAACAGGAAAGGCCAGGGGTTCTGGTAAATGGTCAATTCTATTTGTTCGCCCGGCATTTCTTGGATAACAGGGCTAGAGGCGAACACTCGGAGGCAACTGATGACCGTATCATAGCGGCATTGAGCGAGCCGGACTATATCCAGCAGCCTGAGGAGAACCGTACCGTATACTGGAAAATGATTGCAGAGTGGGATGATAATAATTGGCGGTTGCTGGTAGTTGTCGCGGAAGAACGCGATGGGCCGCAAGTACTATCCGCATACAGAGACGCTAGAGGCAGGTGGGAGAGGTTATGGGAAACTTGATTGATTTGGACATAGATTTCTCAGCGATTGGAGACTTGTTATCAATCTGGACAAAGGGGCCATCCAAAGGGGGAGGCCATTATGTAACGTTGAGACCTCATATAGACACCTTCTATTTGGACGCAGATGCAGCAGATAAACATTGTGTCGGCATTTACTGGTTCGACGCCTGCCGCATCCTCCTGCCCGTGCTGGAGCGTGGCGATATGTCCGAAGTAGAAAAGTACCCCGAGTTGCTGGTGGACTACTGCCGCGAAACCGATACCTTAGTTTTCGGCAGACGCGAGGCAATCGTACGCAGCCAAGAAATGACGGAAGGGCTAACCGCCCATTTCGACCACACGGGGCTGGCTGGCAGCTTCACCCTGGAAAACGCATCAGACATCCTGCTGCGCCACTTCAGGAATCCGATAGACCAGGGTGATTATGCGCCGGTTGGCATAACCGCCCACGAGGTTTCGGAATAACCTGCGTGAGGGAATAACCCCTGTCCCATATTAATCTCCCCACATTCATCTCTATTGAGGAAAGCCGTGTGCGGCATTGTTGGATACGTCGGCCAGGATGACGCCTGGCCCATCATTTACGAAGGCTTGAAACGGCTGGAATACCGGGGCTACGACAGCGCCGGCATCGCTGTGGTGGACGACACTGGCGCGCTCCACTTACGGAAGACCGTCGGCAAAGTCAGCGGGCTGGACGCGGCGATTCTCGGCGCAGCCCCCCGCGGCTCGCTGGGGCTGGGGCACACTCGCTGGGCCACCCACGGAGCGCCGTCCCACGCCAACGCCCACCCTCACACCGATTGCGGCAGCCGCGTGGCGCTGGTGCATAACGGCATCGTCGAGAATTACCTGGAACTCAAGCGCCGCTTGACTGCCTCCGGCCACGTTTTCCAGTCGGAGACCGACACGGAAGCTCTCTCTCACCTGTTGGAGGAAGGGCTGTCCCTGGGTCTCAGCTTCGAGGAAGCCTTCCTGCGTATGGGGCGGATGGTGCAGGGTTCGTCGGCCATCACTGCCACCCTGCAAGGAGAGGACGGCCCCATCTGCGCGATGCGGCTCGGTTATGCAGGCGGGATTGTCGTAGCCCACCATGACGGGGAGGGCATCGTAGCCAGCGATTTGCCGGCCCTGCTGCCGATGCTGGAGCGAGGGTCCGGGTCGCCGTCGGTCGGGTTCCTGGAAGGCGGCGAGATGGCCGTGGTAAGCCGCGACGGGGTGCGTTACTTCGACCTGGACGGCAACCCCATCGTCAAGCAGCCTCGCCGCGTCTCCCGCGACGATGTGCTGGTGGACAAGGGCGGCTACCGCCACTTCATGCTCAAGGAGATAATGGACCAGCCCCAGGCCATGACCGCCGCCCTGCGCGACCGGGCCGACTTCGCCAACGGGCGAGTGGAGTTGCCGGGCTTTCCCCTGTCTCCTGCCGCCATCAGCGGACTGGAACGGGTGGTCCTCATTGGCTGCGGCACCAGCCTGCACGCTGCGCAGGTGGGCCGCCACTACATCGAGCGGTTGTCCGGCATTCCCGCCGAGGCCGAGAGCGCCTCGGAGTTCCGCTATCGCGACCCGTTGATCGGCCCCCGCACGCTGGTGGTGTCCATCGGGCAGTCCGGCGAGACCGCCGACACCGTAGCCGCCATGCACTTAGCCCGTGAGAAGGGCGCGACGCTGGTCACCATCTGCAACGCCGAGGAAAGCCAGGCAGCCCGCATTGCATTGGATAACGGGGGCGGCGCGCTCTATATGCGGGCCGGGCTCGAGGTGGGGGTAGCCAGCACCAAGACCTTCGTCTCCTCGCTGACCATCCTGCACTTGATGGCGGTATTCCTGGGCCAGGCCCGCGGCGTTCTCGACGAGGATGCCGTGCGCCGCATGGTGGACGAACTGGCCCGTGGGCCTGGTCTTATAAGCGATCTGCTCGCCGAGGCCGACAGCTATCGCGAGCTGGCCTACCGGATTGGACATTACGGCAACTTCCTCTTCCTGGGCCGGGGTCCCAGCGCCGCCATCGCTGCCGAGGGCGCGCTGAAGCTCAAGGAAATCAGCTACATCCACGCCGAGGGATACCCGGCAGGCGAGATGAAGCACGGCCCCATCGCTCTTATAGACCCCGGAATGTGCACCGTAGCCCTGGCTCCCCGCGACGGACTGCGCGACAAGACATTGAGCAACATCAAGGAAGTGAAGGCCCGGCATGGCGTCGTGGTCGCCGTCTTGACCAAGGGCGACGAGGAAGCGGCATCAGAGGTTGACTATCCCCTGTTCATTCCCGAGGCGCCGGAGTTGCTGACGCCCACCCTTGCCACGGTCCCCCTGCAACTGCTGTCCTACCACATCGCCCTGATGCGCGGCTGCGACGTTGACCAGCCTCGGAATCTGGCGAAATCCGTAACAGTCGAGTAACAACTAACTGTCGCGGGAATAGTAAACTCTTCTATGGAAATAGCATCCCGGAATCTCCTGCGTCCGTCATTCCCGCGAACTGGGGAATGGCGGGTTAAATATCCTGCCAGGAACCGAATGAATGTATCTGAAGCTCGACCATCCGCCGGTTTCCCTAGACGCCTACCGCCCCTATATGGACTCCGACCTTGCCGATGAACTGATATGCGTTGCCTCGGAACTCCGGGGGGCGCGCGTGGCCCACCTGAACGCGACCGCCATTGGCGGCGGGGTGGCTGAGATCCTTCAATCCATGGTTCCTCTGTTCAATGCCTTGGGCATTGCCACCGAGCGCATAGTCATAGACCCTACCGAGGCTGAGTTTTTCCAGGTCACCAAGAAGATTCATAACCTGCTGCAAGGGGCGGAAGGCTCCCTCAGCAAACAGGAACTGGAAGTCTATCACGCCAACCTGCGGCGGGTGGCCGACGCCATGCGCCGCGACCAACTGTCGGCGGACGTGTGGTTCATGCACGACCCGCAGTTGCTCCCGCTGGCCGGGATGCTGCGTCAAGGCCAGCCTTGCGGCGGCGGCAGCGCGGCTTGGCTCTGGATTTGCCACATAGACCTGACCCGCCCCAACCAGTCAGCCATTGATTCCCTGCTTCCCATGCAACAGGACTACGACCACCTGATTTTCTCGCTGCAACAGTATGTTCCAGTCAAGCAGGTGTCGGACAAGCCAGTCTATATCGCTCCGCCCGCCATAGACCCGCTGGCCGAAAAGAACAACCCGATGGACGAACGGAATGCCTGGGATATAGTGACTTCAATGGGTATAGACCGCCACCGCCCGCTCATCACCCAGGTCTCCCGCTTCGACCTGTGGAAAGACCCGTGGGGAGTCATAGACGCCTTCCGTCTGGCCCGCGAATCTGTTCCCGGTCTCCAGTTGGCTTTGCTGGGCCTCTCGCAGGCCAGCGACGACCCGGAAGCAGGCGAAGTCCTGAACAGCGTTGTCACTCACATGGCGGGCGACCCGGACATCCACCTTTTCCACGACCCCGACTCCATTCCAGCAGGCAATGATCAAGTGGTCAACGCCCTCCAGATGGCATCGTCAGTGCTGGTGCAAAAGTCCACCCGCGAAGGTTTCGGACTGACGGTCACCGAGGGGATGTGGAAGGGCAAGCCGATGATTGGCGGCAACGCGGGCGGCATCCGAATCCAGATTGACGACGGACAAAACGGCTATCTCGTATCCTCTCCCCAAGAATGCGCCCGCCGCATAGTCACCCTGCTCCAGGACAACGAACTGGCCTCCTTAATCGGCGCGGCAGGCCGGGCCAGCGTCCGCCGCCGCTTCCTCCTCCCCCGCCTCGCCCTTGACTACCTCAAGGTCGCAAGGGAGCACGTAGCCTAGGGCGGCAGCTTTTCGCTCTGGCAGCGTTCCAATTTACGTGGTATGACCATCGGTAGGGGGCAGGTTTCAAACCTGCCCCCTACACATTCCGGAATGACTTGGCAATCCTTGACCACCTATACCGGAACGCTATCGAAGGGTTGCTCCGGGTTGCAAGCGATGAAGGTGGGGGATGGCGCTTCTGCCGGGAGCTCCTGGCTGATGCCGATGGTGACCGGAATGGTTGGGGTTCCGGTGGCCCGTTGCAGTATGTCCGCACGCCGGGATGCGTTTTCCCAGTCGCGCTGCTGGACGGTCATGGAGATTTCGGCGACAACGAAAACGTCCCCGCCTTCCTCTGCAAGTCCGGCGACGATGACGTCTGAGAGGGCCAGATCGTCAGCCTCATCCCAGGATATTCTGCCAGCCTCGGCGGCTTGGTCGCCCGCCGGCAGGGGGGCGGTGGCGTTGGCGCCCTTGGCCCGCGCAACCACAGCCGGATTTCTGACGCGCAGATGGCGCCTTGCCAGCCTGTCGGCGAGCCGCGCAACGGTGCTCTCGTAGTCCGTGCCCATTAGGTTGCTGAGATGCCCACCCATTCTGTCTAGGTCTGTTCGCATTGCCCTGTGCGAATCCATGAGGTTGCCGACTTTGACCGTGAGGTCATCGACTCTGACTGTGAGGCTGGATAGGTCTGCCTTTATTTCTTCAACGTCTTTGGTGAGAGTTTTTACGGTTTCACCGAGGGCCTCAACGGTTTTGCCGAGAGCCCCGACGGTTTTGCCGAGAGCCTCAACGGTTTCGCTGAGCGCCTTGACGGTTTCGGTGAGGGCTTTGACTTGCGCCGGCAGTTCCAGCAGCTCGTCGGTGAGTATGTGGCGGCGCAGCGCGTCCAAGAGCGCCGGTTCCCGCTCCATGGCGTCCAGAATGTCTTGGAAGGTATTGATTGGGGTGGTCATCTAGTTTCTCTCGTAGTAGGGCCACTTTTACTATCCATTATACAGACTGAACTCTTGGTTGAGGCCCCATCTGCTCAGCAAATCAGCAGTTGACTCAGCCTCCGGAATCTCCCTCCGACAGCAGCCGCAAGACTTCCGGGCTGAAAAGGCGGTTCGAGGGGCGAACCGAACGGTGCGGCTCCGCATCCTCGCCGGCAGGGGCAGCGCCCCATGCCCGGATGGGCAGGCGAGGCCCTTGGTCAATGGGGAGCTCAACCTGCCGGAGCCAGCGGTCCAGGCCAATGCCGGTCTGCTCGATGGCCGCCAGCACCACGACGCCAGCGGCCTTGGCGTCTCCCAGCGCGTCGTGCCGCTGGTAGCGGTATCCCAAGATGCGGCACAGGTTTTCCAGCCCGAAACCGCGCTTGGAAAAGCCTTCCCACGCCCGGCGCGCCACCAGGGTGGAGTCCAGCCAGGCACAGTCCAAGCGGGAGATTTCGTGCCGGTCGAAGGCCTGCTCCAAGGCCACGCGGTCAAACTGGCTGTGGCTGACCACGATCCTGCCGTCCAGCATTTCGTGAAGGCTCCCCGCCACTTCGGGCAGCTTGGGCCAGCCGCGCACCGCCGCCGCAGTGATACCATGAACCGCGATGTTGTCGGGGTTGAATTTGGCCTCCGGGTCTATGTAGGACATCCACTCTTCGGCCAACTCGCCATCGCGGTAATGGGCAATACCTATCTGGCAGATGGAAAAAGCGTCGGGGTTGGCGGTCTCCAAGTCTATCGCCGTGAATTCCGTCGCCATACTCCCTCGTCATTCTCCCTCTCGCCCTGAACTTGCCGAAGGGAGGGAGAGGGAACTTTATTACCCCCCGGCCAGCTCAGCGGCGCGGGCCGAGGCCCAGGCGTCGGCTTCCAGCACCTCGCCCGCATCCTCTCCGGACATCGGGGTATGCTCTTCAATAATCCGCTCCACCAGGCGGTGGATACCTCCGTAGCTGATCCTGCCGTCGAGGAATGCCTGCACCGCCACCTCGTCGGCGGCGCTGAGCACGGCGGGATAGGTGCCGCCCTTCCTGCCTGCTTCGATGGCCAGCGAGAAGCAGGGGTAGCGGGCGGGTTCCAACGGGTCGAAGGTCAAGGACTGGGAAATGGTGGTGTCCAGGCGCGGAATCATGGAGTTGGGCAGACGCTGCGGGTGGAACAGCGCGTATTGGATGGGCAGGCGCATATCGGGCGGCCCCATCTGCGCCTTCACAGAACCGTCGGCAAACTCCACCATGGAGTGGATAGTGCTTTGCGGATGCACCACCACCTCTATGCGTTCCCACGGCACACCAAACAGCCAGTGGGACTCGATCACCTCGAAGGCTTTGTTCATCAAGGTCGCGGAGTCTATGGTTATCTTCTGGCCCATCCGCCAAGTGGGATGCCGCAACGCCTGCTCCGGCGTGACATTCTCCATTTCCTCCAGCGGAGTGGTGCGGAAGGGGCCACCGGAGGCGGTAATCAGGAGGCGCAGGATTTCCCACTCTCCTTTTTCATTAACCGGCTCCCCCTGGAGGCATTGCCAGATGGCGCTGGGTTCGCTGTCCACCGGCAGCACCCGCCCACCGTAGCGGGCCTCGTATTCTTTAATCAGCTTGCCGGCCATGACGATGGGTTCCTTGTTGGACAAGGCCACCGGTTTCCCCGCCGCCAGCGCAGTCAGGGTGGGAGTCAGGCCAACGCTGCCCATCAAGGCCACCATGACCTGGTCAACCCGGCTCAGCGCAACCATCTGCTCCATGGGAGTGAAGGATGCGTTGGGGAAATCGCCGGGGCCGGCGGCCGCGCTCCAGACGTGGCGCGGATTGAATTCCTCTACCTGCTGCTTCAACAGTTCGGTGTTGTTGCCCGCCGACAAGCCCACAACCTCGAACTCGTCGGGGAAGGCCCGGACGATGTCCAGCGTCTGCCGTCCAATGGAGCCGGTGGAGCCAAGAACTACAATTCTTCTCATAGCGGGAACCCCGCTGCCATTAGCATATAGTAAACGGCGGGCAAAGCGAAAAGTATGCTGTCCATCCGGTCCAGGATGCCGCCGTGTCCGGGCATTATACTACCAGAATCCTTAACGTTGGCCGCGCGTTTTAGGACCGACTCAACCAAGTCTCCGGATTGGGCCGCCAGACCGGCCACTGCTCCAATCAGCGCCTGCTGCCATAACGGCGCAGCAAGGTCGAAGACCAAGCCAACCAGCAGGGCTGCGCCGACAGAGGCCGCAAATCCTCCGGCGGCTCCTTCCCAGGTCTTGTTGGGGCTGATGCGCGGGACCATCCGGTGTCGGCCCAGCAGACGCCCGGCCACCAAGGCGCCCGTGTCACAAGCGAAGACGGCCAGCAGGGTGAACAGCAGCCAGGAGCGTCCCAGGTCGCCTGAGTCGCCGGATAAATCCCGAATGGCCAGACCATGCCCCAGCAGAAACCCGGCGTACACCGGCCCCAGCAGCAGGAACAAGAACCCGTGCCACGGGCGTTTGCCCCACTCTGCGTCTGCATCGGGTTCGTCGTCCGGCTCGAAGTCACCCGAATTTCCATACAGCCCTTCATCATCCGGCTCGTCCGGATCATCGTCCTGCGAGACCCCAACAGGGCGCCAGTTCGCTTCAAGCCCTCCGGACTCCCGGCTCTCGCAGAACACGCCGAAATACAAGCCATAGTATGGCGGCTCGTCTCCTTCAGATTCATCTTCCTCCGCCCCAGTTTCCGGCGCCCCAGTCTCCGGCGCCAGCGAATCCTCCGGCGAAGGCTGCTCTTCCCTGTAACAGGCTATGAACCACAGCAGGGCGACAAAGGCCCACGCAGCCAGCGCAAGGCCGGAAGCTGTGTGGAAGTCGCTGCCGGACGATGCCTGCGCCGTCAGCAACAGCGCCGACACCGCGAGCACGCCCAGGGCGACGGGCATCGGGCCTACGCCGGGGGGAGTAAGGCGGTAAAATTCGCGGATGGCCAGGCCGCCGCCCAGCAGGGCCAGCAGCGTCAGCCAAGGAGCGCCCAGCCAGATTGCGCCCACCACTACGGCGGCTCCGGTCACACCCGTAGCCAGACGCAGGCGCAAGACTAAGCCCCGGTGCCGGCCACCTTGCCGTAACGGCGCTGACGGGCGCGGTAGGCTTCCAGGGCCTGTTCAAGTTCGGCGGGGAGGAGGTCGGGCCACAGGGTGGGAGTGTGGTAATACTCGCTGTAAGCCGACTGCCACAGCAGAAAGTTGCTGATGCGCTGCTCGCCGCCGGTGCGGATAATCAGGTCCGGGTCGGGACTGTGGGCCGTGAAGAGGTAGCGGCGGAACGTCTCCTCATCCAGCGTATCGGGGTCAAGGCCGTCACGTATGATGCCGCGTACCGCCTGCAGTATCTCGTCCCGCCCTCCATAATCAAAAGCCACGTTGAGCGTGATGCCGGTGTTGGCGGCGGTGAGCTTCTGGGCGTCCTCGACCGCGCAACGGAGTTCCGGGTCCAGGTTCGCAGTCTTGCCCAAATGGACGATGCGGACGTTTCGCTCGTGCAGTTCGCGGGTCTGCTCTTCGACGGCTACAAAGAAGATATTCATCAGCCCTTCCACTTCATCCTGGGGACGCCCCCAGTTTTCGGTGGAGAAGGCATAAATGGTTACATACTCTACGCCCAAAGAGCGCAGGGTTTCCAGAACTACGCGGACGCGCTCGACGCCCTTGCGGTGGCCTTCGAGGCGCGGAAGGCCCCGCTCCATGGCCCAGCGTCCGTTGCCATCCATAATGAAGGCCACGTGCCGCGGCGCCGGGCCTTCCCGGAACATAATTCTCTCTCCCCCCTGGGGAGGGTTAGAGCCTGCCCCGTACTTGATACGGGGGTGCGGGCGCCCCCCTGATGCGGCGGCCACAAGAAAGGACTAGACCTGGAGAATCTCCGCCTCTTTGGCGGACACGGTCTCGTCTATCAGCTTGGTATGGCCGTCGGTAACCTTCTGGAGCTGCTCTTGGGCGCGGCGGTTCTGGTCTTGTGAAATGACCTTGTCGCGCTCCATCTTACGCAGCGTCTCCAGCCCGTCGCGGCGCACGTTGCGCACCGAGACTTTGCCGTCCTCGGCCTTCTTGCGGAGCAGCTTCACCATTTCCTGCCGACGCTCGTTGGTCAGCGGGGGAATGGGCACGGTTATCACGTTGCCGTCGTTGGACGGGTTGAAACCCATCTCGGAGCGTTGCAGGCTTTTCTCTATTTCCCGCAGGGATCCCTTGTCCCACGGCTGCACCATGATGGCGCGGGCGTCGGGAGCGGAAATTGAGGCAATCTGCCTCAGGGGGGTAGCCGAGCCATAGTAATCAACGGAAATGTCTTCAATCAGCGAAGGGGTAGCCCGTCCGGTCCGCAGTTGGGTCAGGTCCCGTTTGAACGCATCCAGCGTGCGGTCCATCCGGTAATCAACGTCGCCAATCACATCCTCGGCAGTTAACTCTGTTTCGCCATCCTTCCCGGGCATAATCAGTCCCTCCCGCCTATGGCCGTTCCAATCTTGTCGCCGGAAAGTATACATCCCACGTTGCCCGGCTTGAACATATCGAAGACAATGATGGGCAATTTGTTCTCGCGGCACAGCGTCAAGGCCGTGGAATCCATCACGGCCAGTTCCCGCTCCAAGGCTTCGGTGTAGTCCAAATCGTCGAATCGCACCGCCGTCGAGTTTACGTGAGGGTCGGAGTCGTACACTCCGTCCACGCCGAACTTCGCCATCAACAGGACTTCAGCCTCAATCTCCAAGGCTCTGAGGGCAGAAGCCGTGTCGGTAGACATATAAGGATTTCCGGTGCCCGCGGCGAATATAACGACACGCCCTTTCTCCAAATGCCGGACAGCCCGGCGGCGGATATAAGGCTCAGCCACCGCCTGCATCTGGAGCGCGCTCTGGGTGCGGGTGTCTATGCCCCGCTTTTCCAGAGCGTCCTGCAAAGCCAGCGCGTTGATCACAGTAGCCAGCATACCCGCATAGTCGGCGGTAGCCCGCTCCATGCCCCGTTTTTCGGCGGCCTCGCCTCTCCAGATATTGCCGCCGCCGATGACGATTGCCAACTCCACTCCCAACGCATGGGCTTCGCCAACCTGGCTAGCCAGATATTGTACCGCGTCGGCGTCTATACCCGTCCCGGACGCACCCTTGAGGGATTCGCCACTGATTTTGAGCAACGCCCTGCGATAAAAGGCCTGGCAGGAAGAGTGGAGTGGGAGTTCTCCCATAATGGGGAAAGCTACTCGCCCACAGCCAGGCGCTGGAAACGAACAACCCGCACGTTTTCACCCATCCGGGCCGCCAGTTCCTGCACCAGCTCGCCAACGGACGACGAACTGTTTTTGATGAAGGGCTGGGACAGCAGGGCGACCTGGGCCGGGGGCCGTTCATCGCCTTCCTCAATGTCTTCGCCTTCCAGGTACACCGGCGACATGGCGGCAACCTGCATGGCCAGGTCATGGGCCATCTGCTTGAATTCGTCGGTTCGAGCCACGAAGTCGCTCTCGCAACCCAGCTCAACGATTGCGCCGACCCGTCCGCCGGTATGTACGTAGGCTTCGATGACCCCTTCGTTGGTGGCGCGGCCCACCCGTTTGGCGACGCCGGCCAGGCCCTTGGCCCGCAACGCTTCTGCCGCTTTGTCCAGATCGCCGCCGCTACCTTCCAAGGCTTGCTTGCAGTCCATGATCCCTGCGCCGGTCTGGTCGCGCAGGGTACGAATAAGTGCCGTGGTTACCAACTCCCTACTCCTTAATCCCGATGGGTTTGGCTGTATCCAACCGGGGAATAATCGCCAATCTCAGGCCGTTCCGTCCGCCGCAATCCCAGCAAGAGGCCCAACCGATTGCGGTCACTGACATCCCTGACCGTATAAGGCCGTGGCGGTGATGCTCTGATTATGTCCAGTTCGCTCACCAACATCTCGACGTCGAGCAAGGCCCTCTCGATGACGTTCTCATCCCTCCGGTTTCCGTAAAAGTTTATGTGCATGGATTCCGCTTGGGAAAGATACCTCAGAAACAGCGTTTCCTGGTCAAACTCCCGGCCGAGATGCTCTCCTATGTACAGAACATTGGCGTGCCCGCGGTGCGCCCAACCCCGATGCTCGCCAACAGCTTTCAGAGCGTGGGCGGCCGCACCCCAGACCTTTTCCGACGCCTGGATGCGGTCGCCCTCTGCCAAATAAATCCGGGCGTGCTCTAAGGAGCGCCTGCTCATTTGAGCATGGCCCTCAACGCCCAGCTCACCCGGTTCTGGCAGCGGGGTTGTCATATCATCTTTCCCGCCAAGCTACTCTGCGGCCTCGTCGCTCCCGCCGGCAACGCGGGCACCCATGCCGGCGGCCAGCTCGGCAAGGGTTTCCACGTCCAGCGTAACTGCGTCGGTCAAGGCTGCGTCCTCGCGTTCCGAGAGAGTTTCCGGCTCTTCATCAGACAGAGGGTGCATCTCCTCCATCTCCGCCTGGAGCGCGGCTTCCCGTTGGGCCAGCCCTTCCAGCACCGCCGAGGCCATCCGGTTGGTGACGAGGCGGATGGAGCGCACGGCGTCATCGTTGCCGGGGACGATGTGGTCCACTAGGTCCGGGTTGCAGTCGGAGTCCACGATGGCGAACACATCAATGCCCAGCCGCCGCGCCTCGGCGACGCAGATGTTCTCCCGGCCAATGTCAATGACGAAAATGGCTTGGGGCAAGGTGGTCATGTCCCTCATGCCAGTGAAATACTTTTCCAGGCGGTTGAGGGTATCCCGCATCTTGACGCCCTCTTTCTTGGGCAGCAGGCGGAAATAACCCTGGTCGCGCTTCTGCTGCAACTCCAGCATATAGTTGATGCGGGTGCGGATGGTCTGGAAGTTGGTCAGGGTGCCGCCCAGCCAGCGCTGGTTGACGTACCACATTCCACAACGCTCGGCCTCACCTTGAATCACTTCCTGGGCCTGCCGCTTGGTTCCGACGAACAAGACCTTGCCACCGTTGGCGACCAGCTCCACCATATCCTTGTAGGCATCGTTGATCATGCCCAGCGTCTGCTGCAAATCAATGATGTGGATGCCGTTGCGCTGCGTGAAGATGTAGCGCTTCATGGTGGGGTTCCACCGGCGGGTCTGATGCCCGAAATGCACCCCGGCCTCAAGCAGCGCCTTCATGTTGATAGGTTCCCGGCCCGTGGGCTGCGGCGGACGCTCCGGAGCGGGGCGCGCGGGGCGTTCCTCAGCGGGAGCGGGAGCAGGTGCAGGGGCGGCCTCCGGGGCAGCGGGAGGCTCGGCTACTGCCACCGCAGTGGCTTCTGCTGCGGGCGCGGGAGCTTCCACCGGGGCGCTTTCCGTTGCTACTTCCTGTATGGGATGTTCCTGGGATTCAACCATCCAACACCTCTTTTATCCCTTACTGGCTATGCCAGAGATGGGCGACCCTACCACGGCTCGCCTTGCCAAGCAACGAATCGCAAAGCCAGAAAAGTATAGCACGCTTGCGGAAATCGGAGCAAACGGGGTCGGCAGAATTTTCCGGTGCTTCTTCGTGTGCTATATTTTGGCAACAATGCCTAAAGTCAATCCAGAAATACTCGTTTGGGCGAGAGAGACTGCCGGGCTGACGCCCGAAGCGGCGGTCAAAAAGCTGTCAATCCGAGACACTCGGAAAGCCAATGCCCTTGACAGGCTGGCAGGATACGAGTCGGGCACGGAGGACCCTTCGCGACCTTTGCTCCTACGGATGTCCAAGCAATACCGTCGACCATTGCTTACTTTTTACTTGCCAAAGCCTCCAGAGAAAGGAGATAGAGGGGTAGATTTTCGGACTCTTGCGGGGGATGACCGCACGCCTGAAACGGATGCTATTCTCGACGCCCTCTTAAGGAACATAAGAGCGAGGCAAAGAATGGTTCGGACCTTGCTGGAAGGCGAAGAGGAATTCGCACCCTTGCATTTCGTAGGTTCCCGGACAATAGCTGATGGGCGAGAAGCAGTTTTAGAAGCGCTGCAAGCACTGCTCAAGGTTGAGCTGTCGGATTACCGCAGCCATCCAAACTCTAGCGCAGCTTTCGAGTTTCTGCGGCGTAGGGTAGAGGATGAGGGAATTTTCGTTCTGCTCAAAAGTGACTTAGGCAACTATCAAACGGCTGTCGCACTGGAGGTCTTTAGAGGTTTTTCCATCGCGGATAACATCGCGCCATTCATTGTGATCAACGAACGAGACGCCCGCGCAGCATGGACATTCACCTTATTGCACGAGATGGTTCACCTGATTCTCGGACAGACCGGAGTTAGCGGATGGCAAGCGGAAAACGAAACTGAGAGATTCTGCGACGACGTAGCCGGTAATTTCTTGCTGCCGGAACAGGAAATTACGGACCTTGACTTACGGGGCGCAAAGGAGATAGAGGTCATCGCAGAAAGGATTTCGGAATTCGCAGGCAGTCGCAAACTTAGCCGCACGATGGCGGCCTACAGAGCGCACCTAGCTGGCGCCATCCCACAGGCGCAGTTTCAGGAACTCTCCAGTAGGTTTCGGGAAGAGTGGGTGCAGGAAGTCGTAGCTCTTCGTACACATAGACAGCCTCAGAATGGTAGCCCAAACTATTACGTGGTGCGTCAGCATCGGTTGGGCCGCGGGCTTACTTCATTGGTCGAGCGGATGGTGGCCGCAGGGGAATTGTCTACTTCCAAAGCAGCTAGGATTCTGGATGTTCGCCCCACACAGGTTCAACTGGTGCTTGAGCGGACAACCAGCAGCAGGTAGTTCCAAGTTGCTTTATTTGCTGGATGCAAATGTCCCCATAGACGCTAATCGGGATTATTACCCGATTGACCGAGTTCCTGAGTTTTGGGAATGGCTTGTGGATTTGGGGCACTCAGGACAAGTCAAGATTCCCCAAGAAATCTATGAAGAGAACATAGCCAGAACTGACACCGTTGCCGGGTGGCTAAAGGGACACGTTGACGCAATGAGACTTGAAGAGCAAGTTTCAGAAGAGTTGGTTACTAGAGTCATCGAACAAGGGTACGCGGACGACTTGAACGACGACGAAATCGAAAATATAGGGCAAGACCCATTCCTAATCGCCTACTCTCTCGTTAATCCAGACGACCGGGTGGTGGTTAGCAATGAAAATTCACGACCCGGCAGACAAAGGAGTAATCGCCACATTCCAGACGTTTGTCGGGATTTTGGAGTAGTTCCGATAAACACATTTGAGTTGATTCGCGTCCTCGATTTTCGCACACGATAATTTGCACTCTACCACCCCAGCCGGTACGCGAGATTCAGCAACGCTGCTCCTGCAATCCCCGCAGCGGCGTCGTCGGCCATGATGCCCCAGCCGCCGGGCAGCCGCTCGAACCGGCGTATAGGCCAGGGTTTGAGAACGTCCAGCACCCGGAACATCACGAAGGCGGCGGCCAACCACGGCAGCGTCTTGGGCAGAAACAGGCAGGTCAACCATACCCCGGCAACCTCATCCCATACTGCCCTCTTTGGGTCCGGATCATCGGGAGTCACCAGGCTGCCACAGGCCCATGGGCCGATTGCCAGCGATAAGGCAACCAGCGCGATGAACGCCGGAGAATCACCGCCGAAGGGCAGCGGGTAATAGACTGCCACCGCCACCAGGCTGGCCAGCGTCGCCGGGGCAACGGGAAATAAGCCTAGGCCCAGCGCCGTGCCGAACATCCAGCCCACCGCCTTGCCCGTCCTTCCCAATACCCCGTCCTGTTCATCCATGTAAATACATCAGCCGTAGCCCAGCCGGTGCAGGTCAGCCTCGCTCATGCCGAGGTAGTGGCCCACTTCATGCCAAAGCGTAACGCGGATTTCGCGGGCGGCATCGGCGCGGGATTCGCAGGCCCGCAGTATGGGCTGGCGGTAGATGACGATGCGGTCAGGGAGCGGCCCGCCGATGCCCTCACGCTCAGTGAGGGGCCAGCCCTGGTATAACCCGAAGAGCGTGTCGTGCTCGCCCATCAGCTCCGCTTCGTCCGGGCCGGGCCATTCTTCCACCACGATGTCCACGTTCTCCAGCCGGCGCAGCACATTCTCCGGCAACTGGGCGTAAGCCCGGCGCACGTGGCGCACGAACTCCCGGTAGGTCATCTGTATCACGGAGCCGCGCCCACCCGGCTGCGAATGGCTTTCAGAATGTCAACATTGCGCTGATCTGGACCCTTTCCCTCGAATCCGGGAACCTCCAGCAGGAATGGAACATCCCGGAATGCCGGATGCCCCATGAATACGGCGAAGCCCTCCTCGCCGATAAACCCTTCTCCGATGTTGTCATGGCGGTCCACCCCCGAGCCGCAGACGCGCTTGGAGTCGTTGGCATGGATGGCGACGACGTTGGCCGAGCCGGGCCCTGCGTCCAGTTGGGCCAACATATCCTCGATGCCATGTCCGGTGGTCAGGTCATACCCGGCTGCGAAACTGTGCTGGGTGTCGAGGCAGACCTTCAGCCGTTCATCGTCCACCGCGTCCAGTATCGCGCCCAATTCCTCGAAGCGAGCCCCGATGTGCTTGCCCATGCCAGCCATGTTTTCCACTGCCAGGCAGGGGCCGTCGGGAGCGCCGTCCAGCACTCGCCGGAGGGATTCGGTCACCTGCGGCAACACAGCCTCGAACCCGGCTCCCCCGTGGCTGCCGGGGTGGAATATGACGCCTTCGGCTCCAATGCGGGCGGCCAGATTCAGGTGATCCGATAGCGACTTCACCCCCTTCCGCACGACATCGGCCTTGCCGGAACCCAGGTTGACCAGGTATATGGCGTGCATGAAAACCGGGCCCATTCCGGCGTCGGCCATGTTCTGCCGGAAAGCCTCAACCTCGGCGTCGGGAACGTCGCGGAAAGACCACGACTGGGGCGAGGAACCGAATATCTGCAATGCCTCGCAACCGATTTCCTGCCCGCGGCCCACCGCCTTGCTGATGCCGCCGGATGTTGATACGTGCGCGCCTATCTTCAATTTCCGTTCCTCATGTGAAAGTATGCGATTCAGCCATTGGGCCGATTATATGGCACAGGCCGTTGGCGATGCATGGCTGTCAGCATACAATGACGAGCAATGCGCGCTCTGATATTGGATAGCCCGGGAATTCCTCCCAGTCTCCAGGTGGTTGATCTGCCCATGCCACGACCGGGGCCTGACGAGGCGCTGGTGCGGGTGGCGGCCTGCGGATTCTGCCACCACGACCGGCTGGTGATGTCCGGCGTACTGCGGCGTGGAGTCAGTCCGGGGATTGTGCTGGGACACGAAATCGCTGGCGTGGTTGAAGATGTCGGCGCTGCCGTGAATCGCATCAGCCCAGGCGACCGTGTGGTGTCGCTGCTCACCAACGCCTGCGGTCTCTGCGACAGATGCTTGTCGGGGAGGGAGCATCGCTGCCGGAACGGCGAGGGCGTCGGACACGGGCGCAACGGGGGATTCGCAGAGTATGTCACGGTCGCGCAACATAGCCTGGTAAAACTGCCCGGCGCGCTGGATTCGACATCCGCGGCACTGCTGGCTTGTCCTGCCGGAGTGGCGCTGCAAGCGGTGTTGGCAGTCGAAGTCTCTGCTGGAGAAACAGTAGTAGTCACTGGCGCGGGCGGAGGGTTGGGCGTTCATGCGGTGCAGTTCGCGGCGGACTTGGGCGCCCGGACGCTGGCGGTTACATCCTCGCCTCACAAAGCGCAAGCTATCGCCCGTTACGGGGCGGACGATGTGATAGAGACGGGCGAACTCGACTTCGCCGAGATAGTCATGGCGTTCACCGCAGACGAGGGCGCTGACGCAGTGATTGACACCGTGGGCATTGCAACCCTGCGTTCATCTGTACGCAGCCTGGCCCAATACGGGCGGCTGGCCCTGCTGGGGGAAGTGGGTGGGGAGGGAAGCCTGCGGAGCGTCATACCGGAAATCGTGTTCCGCGACGCGCGAGTGTCGGGCGTCTCCGGCGTCTCCCGCAACACACTGGAGCGGGCCGTCGCGCTTGCGGCAGAGGGGAAGCTGACGCCGGTGTTGCAGGAGGTGATGCCGCTGGAAGAGGCGGGAAGAGCGCTGGAGATGGTGGAGTCTCGCGCCGTGCTGGGGCGGGTGGCGTTGGCGCCCAGCCTTTAAATTCAGTCACTTATCAGCATCGCTTCTGTCTCCGCCTTTGGTGTTATCAGCATCCGAAGGTTGCGATTGGCTCCCTTCCCGTGAATTCGAATAGTTTGGGCCGTAGATTTCCCGGAGAGCTTCTTCTCTGCCTTGCCGCCTGCCTTCCTCCAGCCATCGTGCCCTGCGCCTTTCGACAAATCCTCTAAGTATATCTCCCGCTGGCATTGCCAAATCCTTCGCTTGCAGAATACCCCATACAATAAAACCGGCGGCTACGAAACTCGCGCTGATGCCCAATACGACGTTTCGCGCCACCTCGCTGGGCGTGGAGCCGTCAGAAGGGTAATTGAGCTCCAGCCATGTCAGTATGACAGAACCGACTATGCCACCCACTAAGGTAAACAGTTGAAACCATGGACGATCTCTTGGGTCTATGCCCCAAATGGATTCGCGGTATCCGTCGTCACTGGCCCGGCTCAATTATATCATCCTAGCCGGCATGGAAATCCCGGCGGCTACTTGCCGAACAGGCCGAACAGCGACGACGGGGCGGTGGCGGCGGAGCGTCCGAAGCGGCGGATTTCGCCCCGGTCCCACATCACCAGGAATTGGCTGGCTATGAAGATGCTGCTGTATGTCCCGGCAACCGCGCCTATGGCCAAGCACAGCAACAGTTCGCGGATGCTGGGGCCGCCTATCAACAGCATGGCTATCAGCACGAACAGCGTGGTCAAGCTGGTGTTCAGCGAGCGGCCCATGCTTTCCATGATGCTCAGGTTCACCAGCCCGCCCAGATCGCGGTCGGGGTGGCGCACCACGTTCTCGCGGATGCGGTCGAACACTACGATGGTGTCATTTACGCTGTAACCGGCGACTATCAGCAAGCCGACGACGAACATCGAGTTGACCTCGAACCCGATGACCCGTCCCAATATGGAGAACACGCCGAGGATGATGAGCAGGTCGTGAACCAGGGCCAGCACAGCGCTGACGCCATAGCGGTAGGCTTTGGGCACGCGGCGGAAGGCGTACCAGACGTAGAGCAGGATGAAGACCGCCGCCGCCGCCAGGGCGTAGAAGGCAATGCGCACGGTTTCCGCCGCCACGATGGGCGAGACGCTCTCGAACTCCACCCGCTCGCGTTCCAGCCCGAGGAACTCCTCCAGGTCGCGCTCAATTATCTCGCGCTCGGAAAGCTCCCCTTCCACCGCCTCATCCAACACCCTGGTGCGAATGAAATAGTTGTTTGCTCCCACCTGCTGCACCAAGGCTTCAGGGTGGCCCAACTCGGTCATCCGCTCGTGGATGTCGGCTTCGTCCACGTCGGCGCTGAAGGTGACGTTGAAGACCGAGCCGCTGGTGAAGTCAATACCGGGACGCAGCCCTGAATCCAGCGTTACCCAGCCGGGCGGCAGCAGCATCGAGGCGATGCCTGGAATGATAATCAGGGCGGAAAACAGGAAATACCAAGCTCTCTTTCCTACTACGTCCATGACTGCCGGCCCCCTCCCGCGCTTTGGGTCGCCCGTCCTGAGCCTGTCGGAGGGGCCGATTCCGGGGTGAACAGGTTAATCCGTCCTCCCAGACCGGCGAAGGCCAACAGTTGCAGCAGGTTGCGGCTCACTACTACGGCCGTGAACATACTGGCCGCCACGCCGATGAACAGGCTGATGGCCACGCCGGTGACTAGGCCGCCGCCCAAACGGTCGCCGAACCACAGCAGCACCAGGCAAGTGATCATCGTAGAGATATTGGAGTCGCGTATCGCTGGCCAAGCCCGGCTGAACCCCACTTCCATTGATGACGCCAGCGTCCTTCCGATGCGCACTTCTTCTTTCATGCGCTCAAAGATCAGTATGTTCGCGTCCACTGCCATGCCGACGGACAAGATAAAGCCGCCAATATGCGCCAGCTCCAGGGTTATGGGAATCAGCTTGAAAACGGCCAGAACCATAACCGCATAGAACGCCAGGGCGAAGGCGGCCACCACTCCGGCCATACGGTAGTAGGCGATCATGAAGATCAGCACGAGCCCCAGACCCACCAGCCCGGCCAGCAGGCTGTTGCGCAGCGACTCGGCGCCCAGCAGGGCGTCAACGTCGCTTTCCTGGATCAGCTTCAGCGGCACTTGCAGGCGGCCCGATTCCAACTGAATCGCCAGCGTGCGGGCTTCCTCCCGGGCGAAGTTGCCACTGATTTGGGTGTTGCCGTCACGTATCCAGGCCCGGGACACCGGCGCGATGATCTCCTGGTCGTCCATGAACACCGCGATGCGCTTGGTCTCCACCCCGGCGATGCGGCGGGTCAGGTCGGAGAAAATATCGGATCCCCGGCCATCGAACTGGAGGTTGACCACCCAGCCCACGCCCACCGGGTCGGCGGCGGCCTCGGCTCGCTCCAGGTCGTCGCCGGTCAGCCCTAGGTCGGCGTCGGTGGGGTCAAGACAAGCTCCCGTGAACTGGTCAACGGAGCCGCAAGTGCGTTCCCTGAATTCCAGCAGCGCCGTCTGGCCGATGAGGGCCTTGGCTTCATCAATGGCGCTGTTTACGGTAAACGACTGCACGGGCGCGATGGCTTCAGACACGGCGGTGTTGGCGGCGGACTCCGTCTCGGCGTCCACGGTGCCGGAGAGGATGCGGAACTCATATTGATCTATCCGCTCCACCTTGACGTCGCGGTATCCGGCCCCAGTCAGCGTGTCGGCTATCAATCCCACCTGCGCCGGGTCGTCCACCGGATCTCCGAAGACCAGATCGGTGGTCGAGCCGCTGGCGCCCGGGAGCTGAATAATGATCCGGTCTTCGCCGAATATCTGGATGATAGGCTCTTCCGTGCCAAAGCGGTTGACGCGGCCCGTGATGTTGTTGAGCACACCCTCCATCTGGTCGGGGCTGGGTTCTCCGATGTCGGTTACCTGGAACAGGCTTACCTGCCCCAGCGATTCCTCAATGGCGTCGCGCAGCCCGCTGCGGCGCGGGTCGTCGTTCGCCAGCAAAGGCGTGCGTATCTGGAAGGTACTGGCGACGGGAACCGTGATGAACTCCGGTTCGGGCGGCGCTTCATCCTCCGGCGGAGCTTCTTCGCCTTCCGCCGGCGGAGCTTCACCCTCCGCGGCTTCCGGTTCCTCGGGAACCGGGGCGGGCAGAACCTCCCGCTGGACAAAGTTCACGTCGCGCGGGAATACCTGGTAGTCCTCCAGCGCCAACTCGGCTTCGCCGAAGCGGAAACCGTCGAGGGTTGCGGCGATTATTTCCAAGTCCACCGGCTCCAGCAGGTTCACATCGAACCTGGAGCCTGTATCAGCTTGGTAGACCAGGTGGCCGCCGCCGCTGAGATCAAGGCCCAGCTTCAGGCCCAAGGGGCCAGCCCCTTCGCGGTCCAGGGCGGGCAGGCCGGGAATATCAATGTTGATAGCCCGGAAACCCAATGCCGCCAAGGCAAGGCCAAGGATGAGGAGGATGACAATTGTGAGGCGAACGCTTCGGGAACGCATAATTTAACCGGAACCGGTCCGGGAGCCGTCTTCCCGATAATCGTCGCTGAGAAGATCCAAGGGGGAGCTATCCCGGTTTTTCAATATGACGGCAGCCAATTCCAGGGCCTGCTCCTGAGTTTCGATTTCGCCCGCCGCGCGCGCTTCCCCTATGGTTGCCAGCAACAGACCTATATGCGGGCCAGGCGGCAATCCGAAATGCGACATCAAGTCGTGTCCGTTGACCAAGCGCGGGGTGGCAATAGACACCGGCTCGCTGGAGCCAGTGTGAAGCACATGGCTAATCATTCTAGCATGATTCAACCACTCCGGGTGAGACAGTTCCGGCCCTTTTGCGCCCAAATAATCGGCCATGCACAGGTAAAGCGTATCCAGGGCCACGTCTCCAACGTCCCGGAAATAGCGATGGATCGCCCGGTTGGTGGGCCATTCGCCCCGGTTTCCGTCTGATGCGGGAGACATTCCGGCAGGCCGCAGATGATGTTCCACCATGCGCGACACCATGGACACTCCCCTTGAACTGAGCCGGAGGCGGCTCAGACGCTCTTCCGCTATGACCGCGCCCTGCTCCGAGTGGCCGAAGAAGCGGGTGCGCCCGTCCGGCTCCAGCGTCTTGGTCTGGGGTTTGGCAATGTCGTGGAACAGGGCCGCCACCTTGAGCACGGTGCGGCGGGTATGGCCGTCGCTGACGGTCTCGGTGAAGTAGGCTTCGCTTTCCGGCGTCCACGGCACACAGGAAAACACCGGCGAATTCTGGTGCCCGCCGGTCACTCCCTCGGCGGCTTCCACCGTATGCAGCGAGTGGCCCCAGACATCCCAGTAGTGCATCTTCGGTTGCTCGACGCCCTTGGACGCCATCAGTTCAGGGATAATGTGCTCCAGCAGCCCGAGCCAGTCCAGCGTCTGGATGCGGCCCCGCGCTCCGTCGGGCGCCAGGATTCGCAGGAACTCCTCCCGCACCCGGTCGGGCGAAACCTGCGGCAGCAGGTGTGCGTTGGCGGCCAGCAGCCGCACAGTATCCGGCTCCATGCGCAGCCCCAGGTCCCCAGCCAGCCGCACCGCCCGCAGCAGGCGTCCGGGATCGTCCCTGAACACCTGGGGATTCAACGCGCGCAGTGTCTTCCGCATCAGGTCGGCGCGCCCGCCGTAGGGATCAATCACCCGGTCCTCGAATGGAGCTGGGCCGAAACTCGCGTCGCTCCACTCAGCAAGAGGAACGGCCATGGAGTTGACGGAAAAGTCGCGCCGCGCCAGATCGCGTTCGATGCTTTCGGAAAAGCTCGACAGGTCAATAGTCTGCCCCGGCTTCCCGTCGTTGCCTTCGCCATCCCTGCTGGCGAGGACCACCCGCATCATCCCGCGAGGCACGCTCAAGGGCGCCAGAGAGCCGCCCAGCTCAACGGCCAATTCCCGGGCGACAGCCACGGCGTCCCCGGCCACGGCCAGGTCAATGTCCCTCTCGGACGAACGCGCCAGAAGCCGGTCGCGCACCACGCCACCCACCAGGTAGGCGTCGAGATTGCGGGCGGCAAAAAAAGATGCCAGACGGTCGATCATGGATTGCGTAAACCCTTGCATAATTCCCTATCCCTCCGGGGGAGGGTTAGGGTGGGGACGTCCTTGGAGTGGCAGGAGACTACTCTTGAAGGAGCTGGAAAACTACTCGCCTCGCTCGCGCAGGCTCGTGGACTCACCCAAGTTCATGTCGTGGAGCCGCCGGTGCAGAGCATCAAAATCGGGGTTGAGCTGGCCGGGAACCTGGCGCTGATGGCCGTGGTCATGCTCATCATCCCTTTCATGTTCCGCCCCGAATTCATCGTCCTCGCCAGCTTCCTTGGCCGGGTAAAGCCTGGTGTGAGCGACGAGGTGGTCCATGTACATTATGCCGTTCAGGTGGTCTATTTCGTGCTCCAGCGCCTGGGCCAGGATGTCGTTTTCGGCGTCCACCTTGAGTGTCTTGGAATTGAGGCCCAGGGCTCGGGCGCGCACTTTTTCGGCGCGAACCACCATGCCACGGTAGCCGGGGACGCTGAGGCAGCCCTCTTCCACCTCGCGCTCACCCTCTCTCTTGACTATCTCCGGGTTCACCAACACCAAGGCTTCTTCCATCTCGGGCGTCTGAATAACGCAGATGCGCTCCAACACCCCCACCTGGTTGGCCGCCAGACCCACGCCATGATGTTCGGTCATGGTTTCCACCATGTCCGAAGCCAGCTTCTGGTGCTGGGCGGTAATCTTGGCGACCTTGCGAGCTTTCCTGAAGAGAATCGGGTCAGGCACCAGCCGGATATTCAGTACAGACACCGCGAACCCCTATCGGCGGGAGCGGCTCGCCCCCGGATTGCTGCCTCAATTATATGTCTACCGGGCTGATGTTCTCAACTTTGCCGCCGCCGGTATCAGGGCCTTTCGATTATCGTAGGCGTATCAGGGAGTCCGCTCATCCTGAGCTTGTCGCCTGAGCTTGTCGATCAGGGAGTCCGCTCATCCTGAGCTTGTCGCCTGAGCTTGTCGAAGGACGAGCGGACGGTGAGAGCTGTGTTATCATCCCAACAATGCACAGGCCGCAAAGCACAGGCAGAGGTGAGCGGAATGGTTGGCGTAAGCGAGGTTGGCAGCCCGGAGTTGACCGCGGCAATTCCCCGGCTTTCGGGCACCCTGAGATTCAAGGGACTGAAAGATAAGGTCGAGGTCTATCGTGACAACCTGGGCATCCCTTATGTACGCGCGGAAAGCGAGCAGGACGCCTTCTTTGCCCAAGGCTTCGTCACCGCCCAGGACCGCCTGTGGCACATGGAGTATGACCGGCTCCGCGGCTGCGGACGCTGGGCCGAGGCCGTCGGCGACGGCGCGCTGGAGCAGGACAAACTGATGCGCCGCTTCCGTCTGGCGGCCAGCGCCAAGGCCGACTACGCCGCCATGGACGGCCACACCCGCATGGTCTTCGACGCCTACGCCGCCGGCGTCAACGCCTTCATGGATGGCCCAGACCCACTGCCCGCCGAGTACGCCATCGCCGGAATAGAGCCTGAGCCGTGGCAGCCCTGGCACAGCCTGGTAGTCTACAAGGTGCGCCACATACTGATGGGCGTTTTTGAGTCCAAGCTATGGCGAGCGAGGATGGTGCGGGACATGGGGCCGGAGGCAGCGGGCCAGCTCTTCCCCGGCTATGAGCCGGGCCACCTGCTGATTCTGCCTCCCGGCGCGACCGCCGGCGGCGCGCTGGACACTGGCCTGAAGGAGTTGGCCGAAGGCGCCGCCGCCCTCAACCACCTGTCCGAGATGGATGCAGGCAGCAATAGCTGGGTTGTGGCCGGCGAACCTGCCGGGGAACCGGGCAGCGCAGGCTGCGGCACGGCCACCGGCAAGCCCATACTGGCCGGGGACTCCCACCGGGGGCTGGACACCCCCAACGCCTATTACCAGAACCGCATCGCCTGTCCTGAATTCGACGTCATCGGTCTGTCCTTCCCCGGCGTTCCGGCGTTTCCCCATTTCGGTCACAACCCGTGGGTCTGCTGGAGCGTCACCCATACCGCTGCCGATTACCAGGACCTGTACATCGAGCAACTGCGCGACGGCGAGACGCCTCAGTACCTCTACCAAGGCGAATGGCGCGATGCCGAAGCCTGCGACGAAACAGTCCGCAGCAACAGCGGGCGCGAGGAATCCGTCCGCGTGGTCGTCACCAACCACGGCCCGATAATCTCCGGCAATCCCGAACAGGGTTCCGGCCTGGCCCTCAAGTACACCGCCACGGAGTCGGCCTCCGACTGGACGGCCATCCTCTGGAAGATGCTGCGCGCCCGCAACGTCGAAGAACTCTCGGAGTCTCAGCGCGGCTGGGTTGACCCTTGCAACAACTTCCTGATGGCCGACGTGGAAGGCAACATTGGATACCTGTGCCGCGGCCGCATACCCATCCGCTCCCGGGTCAACGGCTGGCTGCCCGTGCCTGGCTGGACCGGCGAACACGAGTGGCAGGGAGACATACCCTTCGAGGAACTGCCCAAGTCCATCAACCCGCCGGAGGGCTACATCGCCACCGCCAACAACAAGCCCGTGGGCGACGACTATCCCCACTACATCGCCGTGGACTTTACGCCTGAGTTCCGGGTGAAGGGCGTAACGCAGGGTCTCAAATCACTGACACAGCCCGCCGCGCCCGATATGGCTAAAGTCCACGCCTGGCGGGTTTCACAGCCTGCGCAGGCTTACCTAGCCATAATGCCCAGCGTAGAACCGCAGGATGCTCTCTCGGCCATCGCCCGCGAAAGGCTGCTGGCTTGGGACGGCTCGATGGACGCGCACCGCGTCGAACCCACCATCTACTCGGCAATGCGCGACGCGCTGCTCAAAGAAATGTTCGAGCGCAACCTGCCGCCCGACCTGGCCGACTCCGCCTGGCACCCCGCCGACCGGGGCCTCGGCTCTTTCGGCAACCGCTTCAAGGCCCGCATGGCGGAGATGCTGCGCCACGATGACCGCTCGCTCCTCATTTCCAGTCGTCCTGGGCTTGTCGAAGAGGACACTTGGCCCGCTGCCATCGCCCGGGCCTTGGCCCAGGGCGCAGCGAACTTGAAGGAACGGCTGGGGGGTGATCCCGACGGGTGGGCCTGGAGCCGCCTCCACCGCGCCGTGCCGCGCCACACCCTTTCCGCCGCGCACCCGGAGCTGGACGGCCTGCTGGACCCGCCCGCCATCCCTCACAGCGGCGATGGCGACACTCCGCTCCAGGGCGGCTACTCTCCAGCCACCTTTGCCACGGTCACCAGCCTGTCCGTTGCCCGCTACGCCTACGACACAGCCAACTGGGACGATTCGCTCTGGGTAGTGCCTCTCGGCAGCTCCGGCCACCCCGGCAGTCCCCACTACCACGACCAGTCCGAGACCTGGCGCCAGGTCGAAATGGTCCCCATGCGCTGGGACTGGCCCGCCATAATCGCCGACAGCGAGACCACCCAGATACTGGAACCTGCTTAAAAGTTTCCTCTCCCTTGAAGGGAGCAGGATGGAGGTGGGGTGAAATTTTGCCGCCTAATCAAGGTGGCGGCAAGAATCTCAGAGTGCTATAATGATGACAGAGTCGGGGCGTGGCCCAGCCAGGTAGGGCACCTGCATGGGGTGTAGGGGGTCGCCAGTTCAAATCTGGCCGCCCCGACCAACAAATGAAAGTTTTTTCAAAGACCGCCAGGTTCTGGTGGTCTTTTGATTTATGCCTGTGAAGGTGTTCCAGAACCCCAACGCCGGGGAGAGGCCATTATGACCACGGAAAAACGAGCATACCAAGAACAACTCGAAGCATATTGCGCGAAACAGGGCATCAAGTGGCTGGCGACCTATGACGCCGCCATCGTGCGGCGCAACTACCCCGGCGCTGACCTCTTTCTGCTGGTGGAGTTCGAGGAAGGACGCAGAGTGGGGCGCGAGTTCTTCAAGATAGAACGGGAGTTGACGGACATCGTCGGAGGGGCCTGTGGCGACCTGAAGGCCCTGCCGGAGCTGGCCGACTACTACCGCGACGAAGTTCTGGCCGCCGCCACAGTTAGATTCGCCTCCGAAACCGCCACCCACCTGCCGCGGATGCTGGCCGAAGCCCGCGAGTCGTGGGCCGCCATCAGCGCCGCCGAGAAGCAGGCGGTGAAGGACAAGGTCAAGGCCATGCCTCCGGAAAAGCTGGCCGAATTCTGCCGCTCCAACGGCATAAAGTGGCTCGCTGCCTGCGACTCGGACATACCTTCGCACTTCTACCCAGGCGCCGACCTGCTGTTGCTGGCCGAATTTGACGATAGCCGTAGGAAGGGATGGGGGATATTTAAGACTGAGAAAGAGTTGGCCGCCTTGTACGACGTCGTAAAGGTCTATCTGACCACGCCGTCTGCGTTGCGCGACCGCAAGAAGGAAATTCTAGCTGTGGCGCAAGTTCAATATGCCTCCTGAAGACCTGACTCGGTTGAGCCAGATGTTAGAGGCGGCGGAGATGGCCTTGTCTTTTTCCCGAGGGCGATCTCGATCCGAATTGGAGACCCAGCCAATGTACTATTATGCTGTGGTCAAAGCTGTGGAGCTTGTCGGAGAATCGGCATCCAGAGTTTCCGGCATCTCCCGATCTGAATATCCAGAGATAGACTGGGATCAGATAGTAAGTATGCGTCATCACTTGGTTCATAATTTCTACGGCTTGGATAATGACAAGCTGTGGGAAGCGATTCACGGCGATATGCCCGTCCTCATCGGCCAGCTTCAGGAGGCCCTGGCGCAACAAGAGAGCTGATTATTCGACACATATCTTTGAATCGTGTGCGCACTGAGCCGCCTGCTAACCCGACACTTCACGCTTGCCCAACCGGACATTAATGCAATGAAAAGCCGGGCCTACGTTAATGCAGGCCCGGCCTGGTTTTCGGGCATTTCCCCGGCGGCCGGCTAATCGCCGCCGTGGATCTGCTGGTTCAGGTACAGCTCGATGCCGATGGCGTTGATGATTTCCAGTTGCGTTTCCAGAGTGTCTACGTGTTCTTCTTCCTCCCGGATCATCCCTTCCAGGATGCTGCGGGTGGTATAGTCGCCTACCGATGCGCAGTGGGTGATAGCTTCGGTCAGCGCTTCCACGGCGTTCTTTTCCGCTTCCAGGTTCAGTTCCAGGTCTTCCCTGATTGACTCGCCGACCTGAACCTGGTTCAGCCTCTGAAGGTTGGGCAGTCCCTCCAGGTAGAGAATGTGCCGGACGAGATGCTGGGCGTCCTCCATCTCGGACATGCTGTTGGAGCGGAACAGCTTGCCGACGCCGGGGAAGCCCCAGTTGTTAGCCATCTCTGCGTGGATGAAATACTGGTTGATGGCCGTCAGTTCAATGGTGAGTATGCTGTTGAGGCGTTCAACCACGCCTTCCTTTGCTTTCATAACAGGGCTCCTTGATGCGGGAAAGAATAAACCGCCGGAATGCGGACTTTAGCCCTGCTTCACCGGCGGCCCAACCCTCTTCGCCTTCAATTGTACCACTTGGGGGGCGGTTCTATCCCGCTTTTACCAGCATTCCTTCCAGCTTGAGCTCGACTATTTGGGAGATTCGCTGAATGTTGTTCAGGCAACGACCGCACGAGTCGCTGTCATCGAAGCCCCAAGTCTCTGTGAGGGCATCCGGGGAGCAGCCTCGCCGCTTGGCCGACTCGACGGCCTCGGAAAGCCTTACTCCCTTGCACACGCAAACGTACACTGTGTTGGCCTCCGCCAGTGTTGCGCTCATTCGCTGAATGCAAGTCAATTTACATTAACTTAGCTAGTGTGTCAACCTTTATTTCAGAAAAAGGGCACACGAGTTTAGCGACAAAATACGTGGTGACGAATTGCGTCTTGCGGTCAACCAAAACCGCCGCAGGATTGCCTGCGGCGGTTGAAGTTGGCGTTCGAGCCGTGATGTACAGCGGGGTCTACTGCACCAAGTTGGGGGTGACTTCTGCGGGAATACCGCCGGCTTGCATCTCGCGGGCGCGGGCTTCGACGTCCGGGATCACCGACGCTATCAGGTCGTCGTCCAGGTCAGCGGCCACGCCCGGATACCCGGCGCGCTCCAGCATGACCTTCAGCTTCTTGCCCTTGAACTGCTCTAGGCACCAGCCCAAGGGGTCGGGAACCAGCGTCTTGTCCCAGTAGATACGGTGGTTCTTATTGCGGGGGCCATAGTGGTAGTGCGGGCCGTCCCAGAAGCAGTCGAAGGCCAGCAGCTCGGTCTCCTCGGTGAACACCCGGCCGGTGTTGCCCGCCAAGTCCGCGAGGACGTGGATGGCCACGCCGCCGTCACCGGATCCCAGCTTGCGGTTCTCCAGGCCGAAGCGGATGTTGCCCGCCTCAAACACGTCGGTCCCCCGGTTGTGCTTCACGGTGTTGCGCTCGGCGGCGAACTTGTAGCGCGCTGCCTCATCCACCTCGTCCAGGGCCTTGTTCACGGCGGTCATGTCCACCGCGCCGGCGGTCTCGGCATACCCGGCCTCGGTCAGCATCAGTCCGATGCTGTTTCGGAGGGTCTTCACCGACCACCCGATAGGGTTGCCGTCCACGGTCTCATCCATGCGGAACTTGCCATTCTTGCCATTCGGTCCGTAGACATAGCTCCTTTCGCGGTCGAAGCAGTTGAACCGCAGCGCGGTGGCGTCGCCGACCTCGACCAGGATAGCCACGCCCTGGTCCGAGTGGTCCTGGATGTTGCCGTCCCAAAGCTCATGCTGGACAACGAAGGTAACGTTGCCCGCCTCAACCCGAACACGTCCAGTTTGCATCATAGCGTCCAGTCTCCTCACTCAATGGTGGTGATACTGCGAATATAGCCACCGCAGGGGCAGAGTGTCAACATCAAGGACGCCAGTCAAAGCGGACGCCAAGCTCGCGCAGCATCTCAAACGTGTTCATTCGAGGGACGACAAACTGGTCGCAAACGTTGGGTATAGGGACCCTTCTCCTAACATTCTGTTGGTATGCTTCAAGGGTAACAAGTATTCCGCTATGCGCTCTGGCATAAGCTATCAACCAGCCGTCAGCGCCCCTGGAAAACTCATCTTTAGCTTGAGGTGAGAACTGGGCGTTGCCATAGACCCAACTCATTACTTCTCGATAGACGTCAGTTACCGCGCTTTCCAGAGAGGTAACAAACATCCCTGTTGGGCAGTCTGCATCCACCCATTTTGACAGCGCATCATCCTGTTCGAGGAGTTCGCGACGCACTCGGTCGATGCTCAAAATCCGTCCGGCGTTAAAGTAATGGATTAGGCAATCCCAAAACCCCTGACAAAGATCAAAGGCATAATAAATACGGTGCGCCGTGATATAAACGTTGGCATCCAGCAAATACAACGGCTGAGGCTGACCGGTCACAGTCGCATCCTCATTTTTTCCGGCATACTCTCAAAGTTATCCCCCCTCAGATCAGTAAGCCTGTATGCCTCCCGGTGCAGCAGACGGCCTTCTTTGACCGCCCGCGCTACCGCCACGCCGAACCGTCGTCCTAGCCGCGCATTCTGATTGTTCCAGAAATTGCCTCCCCCGGCTCGGCTCTCTTTTTGGCGGCGTTCATCGGCAAGATACTTGTCGTAAAACTCAAAATACGCTTCCCGGTCTATCAAGCCCAGATCAAACGTCCGCCGCGCTGCAACTATGACGCTAACCTTAAACTTCCGTGCTATCTTCTGATATGGTTCTTCATCCTTTTCTAGCGTTTGCCACAACTCTTCTAAATCTGCATGAGGAATTAGAAATTCGGCAGCGATGCTATTGCAAAAATTCTCTGTCGCATGATCGGGCGGCAACATGGAGTCGAAATTGGACACACCCTCCTCACCAACGAATATATGGGCTAGTTCGTGGGCCAACGTGAACATTTGAGCCGACGTGAAATCTGCGTTGTTGACAAAAATCAGCGGGACGTATTCGTCAATCAGGGTGAAGCCCCTGAATTCGTCCGGGTCCAGCCTTCGGTGGGTGTTATTGCCCACAATTCCGTTTATGAAGACCAGTACTCCCGCTTCTTCGATGCGGTCTCGGAGGAATCGCAGGGCATCCCCCCACGAGGGATTATCCGAAGCCCAGCCGGGTTCCAAGCTCAGCGCTTCCCGCATACCGTCGGCTATATCTTCAAAGTCCGTGCTATCGTTGAACGCGCCAACGAATTCCAGCGGGGCGGCCTCTTCGATCAGCAACTCCTCCCGCATCCAGTCCTGACGCCGCTGCATTTGATATATCGTATCCAGCAGGTTAGGGCTGGGGCGAACTAATGGATGGTCACCGACGGTGCGAAAATCCGCTATCGGCAGGTTGTCGTCCGGAGGAGCGTCCAAGAAGAGATACCCTTCCGGCGTGTAGGTGCGCTGGGCTAGCTTGCGTACTTGGGCCATAGTGATTTCGCCGGAGCGTTCCCACTCTTGGACCCGCTCCGGCTTAACTTGCAGCTTTCCGGCCAGTGCGTCGGGGTCAAAACCCGCCCTCTCTCTAGCCCAGCGCAACACATCGGGTTGCAATGTTATTTTTGGGCGCCGCTCTGCCATTTCCGCATCATACTATACCCCTAGTCTCACCGCATCCGGCCCTACGCCAGCGGCTTCTCCTCCGTGTCGAAGTGGGGCATTACCTCCTCGCCGAACCGCTGCAGTTGCTCCAGCATCACCTCCAGCGGCGCGCCCATGCGGTTGCAGCCGACGTGCATGTATTCCAGGCCGGGGTATCGCTCCTCGATAGCCTTGATCTTCTCCGTCACCTGCTCTGCCGTGCCCACCAGCCAGGCCTGCTGCTCCACGATGTCCTCCAGCGTCGGCAATCCGGCGCCCCGGGCCCGGCGCGGATCGCCCAGCGCCTCAATCTGCGAGTCAGACAGCGCACGGAAGAAGCCCAGCGGCGCGAACATCTTCATGTCCTCTTCCAGGTACTTCCGCCCCTGCTCGATGGCGTCCTTCTCCGAGTCGGCGATGAACGTGGGCAGGCCGATGACCAGGCGTCCGCCCGGCTCCACGTTATGGCCGTGGCGGTTCACCGTCTCCGTCCAGCGCATCACCACATCGTCGTTGGCCCCGCCTGTCACTGCGCCGCCGCCCATGATGCCTTGAATGTCGTGCTTGGCCATGAAGTCCATGGCCCGCTGGCTGCTGGACACCATCGGCTGCCAGCACTCCACCGGCTGGTGCTTGGGCCGAGGCACCAGGGTCAGTTCCTTCAGGGTGTAGCCCCGGTAGGGCACCTCTGGCGGGAGCTGGTAGTGCTTGCCTTGGTATGAGAAGGAATCCTCGTGGAAGGCCCTCATTATGACTTCGACCTGTTCCTCGAATATCTCCCGGTTCATCTCGTTGTCCGAGTTGGTGCTGGGTACGCCGAAGGTGTCCACCTCGCGGGAGTGATAGCCCCGGCCCACGCCGAAGATGACCCGGCCATCAGTGAGGATGTCTGCGGTGGCGTAGTCTTCTGCCAGGCGCAGAGGGTGCCACATTGGATTTATGTTGAACCCGCAGCCGAACTTGAGCTGCTTGGTCATCCTGGCCAGATGGACGAACAGCATCAGCAGGTTGGGGATGACTTCGTTGCCTTCGTGCTGGAAGTGATGCTCCGCGCCCCAGAAGCTGTGATACCCCAGCCGGTCCATCAGCTTGGCCATCTGCTCGCACCGGTCGAAGATGGTGATGAGATGCTCGTTGTCAAACCGTCGGTCGTTGACTGCCGTGGCTTCCAGCCCCAAGTCCCCCAAGTCCACGTGCCCCGCATACAGGCTGCCAAAGTGCTTGATCATGCTACCCTCGCTGAGTTGGATATCGTGGCTGAAATTGTAGCCATGTAGTTAGTGGGGTTGTCAAACAGGCCGCCAATGCCCTGAGAAAGAGCGCGCAAAAAGGTTTTGTTTTTCCGTCGGACTCATAGTAGAATCAGGATAATGCACTTCTTCCAGTCAGCAAAAGAACGTTCCGACTCCCTCGCCCTTGTCCGGGTGCTGCTGAAGGCGGCGGCGTTACCCCAGGTCATAATGCTGGCCCTGGCCGGTTTGCTGGCCGGTCTGGCTTGGCTGGGCGGTCAGTCAGAAGCCGATATCGCATTTGGGTTCATCGTAGAAGTAGTGGAGCCTGGAGCTACCATCACAGGCGCACTGCTGTACGGCGCCTACCTGGCCGCTGCGTCCTTCTTTGTCTTGCCTTCCCTGTCAGGCACCCCGGTAGCTGGAGTCGGCATTGCCCGCCTTTGGGTGTCCGCTGTACGGTGGATACTACGGGCCGTCATGCCGCAGACGATTCCGGCTGCCGCGTCCATTGCTCCGAGTCTTCTCTTCCGCCATGAGCCTTACCGGCAAGTAAGCTGCCAGGCCGCCCCCTTCACAGAAGGACGGTGTCCGCAGCAGGAATAGCCGCGTCTCTCCCGGTCACGCCAATCATTTCCGATTGAATCTGTGATTTGGGGCATTTCCGCGTGTCTTGCGGAAATGCCAGGGAGTGACGTTCCGCCATGACTTTGATCATATCGTTCGCTGTTCTTGTGCTATTGGCTGCCGGAGTGGTAGCCATTATCAACCGCATCTGGGGCAAGCAGATCAATGCGTTCGTCGCAAAGGTAGCCAGAATCTGGACATCCGGCAGGGGTAAGGGCCCCTTGTCAGTGCTGCTCGCTGTGACGTCGTTCACCCTGCTGACCGCGGCCCTTGCCTGCGCCGCCGAACCCACGCCCACTACGGCCCCGGCGCCTACGCCCACAGCAGCCGCTCAACCGGCGGCAACCCCGGCTCCGACGCAGGCGCCAGCCCCGACGCCAACCCCCACGGCCACGCCACAACCGACGGCAACGCCTGCGCCTACTGCCACGCTAACGCCTACGCCAACCCCTACAGCCACACCGGAGCCGACGGCAACTGCGACTCCGGCCCCGACGCCGACGCTGCCGGAAAAGTTGAACGTCAATCCCGACCGGGTACTCACCGTAGGCAATCTGAAAACATACAGAACGTACAGAGATCAAGACCCATTCATCCTGATAGGATGCTATACCGATGTGGACATAGACCACTTGGGCGAAAGCTGGAAAGCATTCTCTCACGATGGAAGATTCCAGGAAGGCAACTTCATCGCCATTGTCACAGGAAATGAACAAAGCCTCATAAGCCGCCTCAAAGACGGACATTGCTACGAAATGGCCGTAGAGTACGAAGGGCAGAGTGAACTTTGCTTCTATACAGGATTCATACCCATCCTCAACTGTGCCAGCTCAAATGCATGGGAACAGACGACGCCTGAGTTCCGACTGCTGAACAACAGCACCGTGATACAGAGAATTCCAAGGAACAAATGGCGCGAACTGTATCAGACGTTCACCCCAACGGCTACCATGCCGGTGATGCCTGCGCCCACTGCTACTCCGAGGCCAACAACCACACCCAGGCCGACAGCCATGCCTTCGCCGACGGCGACACAAAGACCGCGGCCGACATCCACGCCTAGGCCAACGGCAACACCGGCACCCACCGCAACCCCGAGGCCGACGGCAACGCCCATGCCAACTCCGGCCCCCACGCTGTCGCCCACGGGCTATTGGTCTACAGCCAGGTCTTACGGCTCCGGCGATTTCCAGACAGCCTACATCAACCTATTTGGATGGGGGCAGGGTTCTCCCGATGAAATATACGAATTGACGTTCCGTTGCGACGAAGGCAGGGAACTCCAGTTCACCGTGCGGACTTTCTTCGGGGATGGCAGCAGTTACGAGGAGTATCCGTCGGATTGGATACCCGTTGCATACGGCACGGGCAGTAACTTCGATGAAGCCGAGGCGACGGCGGAAAGGGCTTGGGATACCGCGCCTGATGACGACGATAGCTACTCGTGGTGGCAGCAATATGACGGCGATGACACAATCTACACTGTTTTCGCAGCAGACGAAGCGGTGGACGACATCGTGAAGGGGCTACAAAGCGGGGATTCCTGGCTGGTAGTGATACTGGAGCCTTTCGGTGACGTCGCACAGTACGAGTTCCTCACCGAAGGGTTCAACGAAGCGGCCAAGCCCGTCTTCAGTTCCTGCGACCGGTAGGGGATGTCCGGCGTTGGGCTACTATGGCGAGTGAAACCTGAACTAGTCAATGTATGACAACCCAAGGAAAGCCTCCGGGGGATTCTCCGGCGGCTTTCCTTCCACATTCCTCACAGCCCTTGACGCGGAAATACTGCTGCGAGATACGGCGCACTCCGCAGCTTACCGGCCTTCGCGCAGGCGTTGCAACTCGTCCTCCAGCCGTCGAGCGTGTTCTTCGGCGGCCAGACGGGCGTCGCGCTCGGCGTCGCGCTGCGTCTCGGCAACCAGGCGGGCATCTCGTTCCGAGTTACGCTGCGTCTCGGCGGCCAGGCGGGCGTCGCGCTCGGCAGCCAAACGGGCAGCTTTGGCTATCATCCGGTCTATGGTTCTGCCGGTGGCCGGGTCCAGTACGTCGAACCCCGTGGCCTCGCTCCAGTGGAAATCCAGCCCCAGCAACTCACTGTGGCCCCGCGCCGCGCCGTTGGCTTCCACCCGCAGCTCGCAAGGGACATACTGTCCATCCACCAGACGGTCTCCTGCCAGAGGCTGTCCGTAGAATTCCGCGCCCGGCGATACGTCAAACCGCCAATATTCCGCGATGCCCAACCGCTCGTACAAGCGGCGCTTGTGGCCCAGGTCGTTAGAGGCCGTGGTCTTTGACGCCGCCTCAATCACCAGGCCGGGCGCCTTGCCCGTCTCCCATACCCAGTAGTTGGGGAGATTCTGCCGGATGACGGCGGCAGGAACGCCGAAGGCTATGAACAGGTCCGGGGCAACGCGGGCATTGCCGTTGCTGCGGTCATAGGAAACGAAAATTTTGCCCCGGGCGCCTATAAATACATCCTCCCGATCCCGATAGTAATCCTCAAGTAAATACGCAACGTTTTGCAGGGCTACGTCTTCGAGCATACCGTCCCCGTCCGGTTCCGGCTCTTCGTAGAAAATATCAGGGAGGGTGCGATGAACCCAGGCATTGGTAATCTGGATATTGGCAGGGGTTGTCATCCTCTGGCCTCCGGCGCCGACTGGCATCATCATATCACGGCATCCCTCACTGAAGGCCATTCGCAAAATCCGCCTCGATCCAATGCCGGGGCGCGTAGTGAATGTTGACGCCCCACAACCCCCGCCGTATCATCGCCCTCAATCCCTACTCCGTGCGCAAGGAGAGCATCCATGAAATACGACTACATCGTGGTGGGCGCCGGGTCCGCAGGTTCCATCATGGCCTCGCGGCTCAGCGAAGACCCTTCCGTGTCGGTGCTGCTGCTGGAGGCCGGCGGCGACTACCCCGACTTCGAGCAGCTTCCCGATGAGGTGAAGTTCGGCTACGCCACCGCCACCGACGTGATGACCAGCGACCACAACTGGCAGTTCTGGGGCAAACCCACCGACACCGCGCCGCCCATGATGGTGCCCCGCGGCAAGGTCACCGGCGGCTCCAGCGCCATCAACGGCCAAGTCTTCCTGCGCGGCGTGCCCCAGGATTACGACTCTTGGGCCGAGATGGGCAACGATGAATGGAGCTTCATCAAGCTGCTGCCCTTCCTGCGGCGCATCGAGACCGACACCGACTTCCCCGGCGATGACTTCCACAACTCCGACGGCCCCATCATTGCCCGCCGCTTCAAGCGCGAGGAGCTGCTGCCCGACCAGGCCGCGTTCTACCAAGCCTGCCGCGACGAGGGCTTCGCCGATACCCCTGACCACAACCACCCGGAGGCCAGCGGCGTCGGCCCGGTGCCCTTCAACAACCCCAACGGCATCCGCTGGAGCACGGCCCTCGGCTACCTGGACCCGGCCCGCCACCGGCTCAACCTGACCATCCGCCCCAACTGCACAACCCGCCGCGTCATTTTCGAGGACAAGAAGGCCGTCGGCGTCGAGGTGGAGAGCGGCGGAGAGACCTTCACCGTCGAGGGCGAGCAGATAATCCTGTCCTCCGGCGCCATCGGCTCGCCCCACATACTGATGCTGTCGGGCGTCGGCCCTGCCAGCCACTTGAACGAAATGGGCATCCCCGTAGTTCACGACCTGCCCGGCGTGGGACAGAACCTGCGCGACCATCCCATGGTCTATACCAGCTTCCAGACCAAGCCCGATTACCCGCTGGACGGTTTCGCCCCGCGGGTGCAGATGACCCTGCGCTGGACGGCGGAAGGCTCCGACCTGCGCAATGACATGATGATCTTCATGCAGTCCTACGCCACCGAGCGCGTCGACCGCGGCGGCGAGCGCATGGACGCCTTCGGCATCAGGATGCTCAGTGTGCTGGACCTTGAGCTGAGCGCAGGCCAGCTACGGCTGACCTCCGCCGACCCCGACGAGCAGCCCTTCCTCGACTACAACTACATGGAGGACCCGGAGGACCGCCGCCGCCTGCGCGATGCTGTCCGTCTGTGCGCCCGGCTGGGCGAGCACGAGTCCTTCAGCGACATCGTTGAAGAGCGCGTCGAACCAACTGACGAAGAGCTGGCAACTGACGAGGCCCTGGACGTCTACATGATGCGCGAGGCCACCACCGGCCAACACATTTCCTGTACCTGCAAGATGGGCCCGGCCAGCGACCCCATGGCGGTGGTGGACCAGTACGGCAGAATCCACGGCATGGAGAACATCCGGGTGGTAGACGCCTCGATAATGCCCAACTGCATCCGCGCCAACACCAACGTAACCACCATGACCATCGGGGAGCGCGTCGCCGAGTTCATCAAGGAAGGCCGCTAGTCAGTTAAACGCCGGGGATACGGAGGCCGCAGAGGAATCACATCCCCGGCAGCCATCGAAAGGGGGTAAGCCCATAATGGATTGGGAGAAGTATCCTGCAGTAGAAAGTATCCCTGGCAAGCATGGCGGTGAATGGCTCTTCACCGATACCCGGGTACCGGTTTCGGCCCTGTTCGGGAATCTGGCCACCGGAGCCACTATAGAAGAGTTCCTGGACTGGTTCCATGGAGTGGAGGAATGGCAGGTAAAGGCCGTTCTGGAGCATGTGGTCGAGAACCTTGACGCCAAGGTATATTACCTAGGCGCGAAGATAAAGCATGAAAATCCTGTTTGACCACAACACTCCAAGGCCCTTGCGCCGCTACCTCAAAGGACACGACATAGATACCGCCGATGAGAAAGGCTGGGCCAGACTCAGGAGCGGAGCCGTTGCAACTCGGCTTCCAACTCTTGGGCACGCCGTTCGGCTGCGTCGGCGCGCTCCTCGGCTGTATCGGCGCGTTCTTCGGCGGACTGCAATGCCGACTGCATGGCTTCGTAGTCCAGCAGCCAATCCCCGGAATCGGGATCGTAAAATAGCAGATGGCCACCGCTCCAGCACAAGTCCAAGTTTAACGCGGGGCTGTGGCCCCAGACCATACCTCCGGACTCGCGGCGCAACTCGAAACGCCGGTATTCTCCTTCCTCCAGATACTCCCCTGCCAGCGGTTCCTGGTAGAAGTCTCCGCCAGTGCCGTCGAAGCGCCAGTACTCTCCTATGCCTAGGCGGGCATACAACTCGCGCTTCTCCCTCAAATCTACATCCTTGGTGGTGGGCGAACCTATCTCCAGCACAAAGTCCGGGGGTTTTCCTACTTCCCATAACCTGTAGGTATTGAACCGTAGGATGGAGTCCACATCCACGCCAAAGACCACGTAGCAGTCAGGGGATACGAACCTTCGGGGATTGCCTTCTTCGTAGTAGAGAAAGGTGTTGCCGTTCACCCAGGCTCCGGGGCGGTCCCGCAGGTGATTCTCCAATGTTCCCACAATTTTCCGAAACAAGGGAGACTGGTATTCTCCGTCAGGCAAGGGCATACCGTCCGATTCAGGATAAAAGATGGACGTCTGGTCACGGGCTTGAGTGGACATATTCACCTCTTTTCACGCACGGACCTCGCAAAAACTGGGTTCCCATGAGATCCAGAGAAACTGCGGGAGAACATCGCAAAAAGCCTTATCCTCTGACCGCTCGCAGTTTATAACAGTTAAATCACAGCCCAATCAGCTCCCGCGCGTTCCCACCCAGCATCTGCTCCTTGGCCGCGTCGGGCAGGGGCAGCGACTCGATGAACTTGGCGTCCTCGGACATGTCCGCCAAGGGGAAGTCGGTGCCAAAGCACACCTTCTCCGCTCCGTGGCGGCTGACGATGCCCGCCAGCGTCTCGCTGCCCAGTTCCTTCAGCGCCGGGGGCCAGGTAGTGTCTATCAACACGTTCTCGCGCCCGATCAGCTCCCGCTCCGCCTCGTCCAGCATATAGAACCCGCCCAAGTGCAGGGCGATGAGCTTCAGCTTCGGGAACTGCCGCACCACGTTCATTATCCGTGCAGGCTCGGCCCACACGGTATCGCCCGGCTGGGTATGCGCCCAGCGGCCCGAGTGAATCTCAACGACCATGTCGTCGCCCATCTCTTCATAGAAAGGGAACATTCGCGGGTCGTCGGGGTAGTAGCTGTTGACCATCGGGTGCAGCTTGAAGCCCTTGATCCCGGCGTCGCGCATCCGGCGCACCTCGGCGGGCTTGTCTTCCAGGTCAGGGTGCATCGCGCCGAAGGGAACCAGCATCTCGTCCTGTATGCTGATGAGCCAGTCGTTGGCGCCCGGCAGGTGGTCCAGCCGCTCCACCACACCCAGCACCACCGACTTGTCCACTCCCGAAGCCCTCATGTGCTCCTTGATGCCGTCCACAGTGTTGATGCCGACAGCGGGGTAGCCGAAGGTGTTGGTCATGTTTTCAAGGACGGCAGGAGCAATCCGGTCGGGCCAGATGTGAGTATGAACGTCAACACGCATGAAGCTACCTCTTCGATTTGGGGGTGGCCTTCTTGGGGGCGGTCTCAGCCGCAGGTTTGGACTTGTACTCTCTCGGCGGCTCGTAGGGCCCGTAGCCCTTGAGCAGCGGGAAGGGCTTGTCGATAGGGGTGAGCCACAGCGCGGCGAAGATGCGCCCGGCCTTGGCGATGGACGGGTTGGCCTCGCCACTCTCCAGCCGGACAACGTACGCCTTGCTAACGCCCAGCAGGTCGGCTAACTCTTCTTGAGTCAGGCCCCGCTCCTGCCTAGCACAGGTGAGGGCGAGCGCGAAGCCTAACTTGGCAGCTTCTTCGCCGTATCCCATCCTTTCTTCATTGTCTTCCAATTCTTCCGCAATTCTGGCGCTGAAATCGGTCAGCATAATTAACCGTCTCCCATGGAACGGTATTCGGATACCAAACGACGGGCCAAGGCTATCTCACCCAAAGGTGTTCGTTGAGTCCTTTTGCGAAACCCGTTGAGTAAAACAAATCGTTCTCGGGCCCGGTCGTAATAGCAGAACACCCGATAGCTTCTCGCCCTCAATTCGTAAAGGTCGTCTTCTATGTTGTCCATCATCGCGGTGTTCAGTAGCTCGAGGCCTACCCGTTCCAATCTGTTGATAGTTCGGGCAATAGCCCGAACCCCAGATAAGTCACCACTCCTCCGAATAGACAGTCGAAAATCGTTGATCGGGCAAGACCCGTCAAGAGTATGATATTCAAGCGCGAAGTACACGGAGCCACTTTATTCCAGGATGTATAACCCTCGCGTTACCCGCTTACCCCAGCACTGCCTCGGTCGGGCCAGATGTGAGTATGAACGTCAACGCACATTGATTACCTCTCTGAATTGGGGGGGGCCTTCTCGTGAGCAGCCTCGGCTACCGGGGCAGACTTGTACTCTCTTGGCGGTTCGTAGGGCCCGTAGCCCTTGAGCAGAGGAAACGGCTTGTCGATGGGGGTGAGCCACAGCGCGGCGAAGATGCGCCCGGCCTTGGCGATGGACGGGTTGGCCTCGCCGCTCTCCAGCCGAACAACGTACGCTTTGCTGACGCCCAGCAAGTCGGCCAACTCCTCCTGCGTCATGCCCCGCTCCTGTCGGGCGAAGGTCAGCGCGAGCGCGAAACCCATTTGGGCAGCAGCTTCGCCGAACTCCATCCGCGCCTCAATGTCTTCTATTTCCTGGGCAATTTCCGCGATGGCGTCAGGGTACTCCATGATCAGCCTCTCGAATCCAAGTATTGATTCACTAGCGCTCTGGCCCTCGCTTTTTGGCTTTCAGGGGTTTCCTGGGTTTGCTTGCGAAATCCGTTAAGCAGCATGAACACGTCCAATTGGCGATCGAAGAAGCAAAATACCCGATACGGCCCCACTCGCAACTCATAGATGTCGTTCTCGATGTTGTCCATCATAGACGAATCCAAGAGAGCGAGACCGTGCATTTCCAGTCTCTCTATAGCCCTCTGGAAGTTCCGCAACATCTTCGTGTCACCGCTTCGACGGACTGATTGTAGAAACTCCCGATAGGGGTTGGCTCCACTGGGAGTACTGAACGCAAAGACTTGGTACATACAGTCAATTTATCCCAGGATGTATAACCTCCGCGTTACCCGCGTTACCCCAGCACTGCCTCGGCCAGCCTGTCCACGGCTGACAGCCCCTCATCGGCGGCAGCGCTGCCCAGCCCGGCTATGGCCATGTTGGCGCCAGCGTCCTCCATCCGCCGGATCGAGTCCCGGTCAGAAACGCCGTAGACGCATATCTGGATGCTCTTGGGGTCTCTTCCCGCCGAATCGGCCAGTTCGTCCAGCGTGGCGCGAGCCGCCTGGACCTCTTCCGGAGAGACCCTCACGGGCATCCAGCCGTCTCCGTAAGCCACCACCCTGCGGAACACATTGCGGGCATTGCCGCCCAGGAACACCGGCGGGTGTGGGTTCTGCGCCGGCTTGGGAAAGACCTTGACGGCCGGAAAGTCGAAGTAGTGGCCGTGGTGCTCCGCCTCGTCTTGGGTCCAAAGGGCTTTCATTACCTCAATGGCCTCGCGGGTCTGTGTCCAGCGATGCTCGAAGTCGCCTCCCATGATCTCGGTCTCTTCCCTCAGCCATCCTGCGCCGATTCCGAATATGAACCGCCCGCCGGAGTGATGGTCGAGGGCCGCAATCTGCTTGGCCTGCACCAATGGGCTGTGCTCCGGCACCAGGCATATTGAGGTGCCCAGCTTGATGCGCGAAGTAGTCGCCGAGGCCATGGCCAGCCCGATGAACGGGTCGCCCATATCGTACATCTGGGGCGGGATGGAGCCGTCGGGCGTACCGCCATAGCGCGAAGTGGTATTCACGGGAATGACGGGATGCTCCGGCAGCCAGAAGGAGTCGAAGCCGGACTCCTCGGCCTTTCGAGCGATCCCGGCAATGTCCGTAGTGTTGCTGTTGAGCACGGTGCTGACGCCAATTTTCATAGTTGTCTACCTCCGCTGAATACTGAATGGACCTGCCTGCCGTGATAGTATCATACAGTCCCAGGCCCGGACGCACAGGTCCGGACGTCGGTCTGCCCGGCTCCGGCGAACCCGGCAGACTGGTGAGGCAAACTGGTGAGAAGGATGACCACATGGACTTTATGGAATCGGCAAAAACCTGTCTGAACAAGTATATAGACTTCAACGGACGGGCTTCGCGTTCGGAATACTGGTGGTTCGTGCTCCTCACAGTTGCCTTGTCAATCATTCCCGTCATCGGGTGGATTATACGACTGGTGCTGCTCTTGCCGTCTCTATCGGTGCAGGTCCGTCGGCTGCATGACATGGAGCGCTCCGCCTGGTGGCTTCTGCTGCTGATTCCCCCGATAAGCCTCATCGGCATATTCGTGCTATTGATAATGTCCATCTTCCCCGGAACGCCCGGCCACAACCGTTACGGCCTCGACCCCCTGCAACCGCAACAGGGCCTGGGCGGCTTCGGCTACTCAGACCCCGGCTATCCTTACTCTCCGCCACCTTCAACAGGGAGCTACAGCGAACCCCCTTACGGCGAGAGCCTGCCGGAACCTGATCCCGCAGGACAGCAGTTCTGCACCCAGTGCGGGATGCAGTTGCAGCCGGAGGCGCGGTTCTGCACCGACTGCGGCACTCCCTTAGCGTCCTGACCAGCGAGGCAAAATCAAAGCAACCAATCAAAATGGGAGATTAACGAGGGATAAGGGTCGTGACTTTTACTGAATCGGTCAAAACCTGTTTCAACAAGTATATTGATTTCAGCGGGCGGGCGTCCCGGTCTGAGTTCTGGTGGTTCTTCCTGTTCACTTTCATTGTGCGAGTCATAACCGGCTGGATTCCTTTCGTAGGGTTCGTTATCGCCCTGGCCCTCTTGTTGCCGTCGCTGTCGGTGACGGCCCGGCGACTGCATGACACCAACCGGACGGGATGGTGGATGCTGCTGCCTATAGGTTTGGGGTTGGCCGGAATAATCGCAGGAATAATCCTGGTGGTCATCGGCCTCTTTCCTATAGGAGTAGCCCTCGCTATTCTGGGGCCGGTTCTGGGCTTCGTTGGATTGTTGACATTCCTGATCCAGCCCAGCGACCCATACGACAACCAGTACGGTCCAAATCCCCTGCAACCGCAACAGGGCATGGGCGGCTTCGGCTACGCAGACCCTGGCCATCCCTACTCTTCGGCTCTCCCAACGGGCAGTTACAGCGAGTCGCCCTATGCCGCGCCCCCGACGGAACATGAGCCGAGCGGGCGGCAGTTCTGCACCCAGTGCGGGATGCAGTTGCAGCCGGAGGCGCGGTTCTGCACCGAATGTGGAGCGTCTGTCTGAGAGGGTGTTGCCAAAGTTCCCTATCAGGCTGCGCAGTCCATTGGGAACCGGGCAGTTGCTTTTCAAAGTAATTGTCTGAATCAGGATTTCCAGGATTAAAAGATTTTCAGGATACATGTCCTAATCCTGGGCATCCTTGAATCCTGATAATCTTGATTCAGACAATGATCGTGCGGCAAGGTTTTGCAAAGCCCTTTGGGTACCTGAACCGCTGCGTGGCCCCTTCATTGCGTTACGGCTATAATCACATCAGTAAAATTCGCTGTAAGCTAGAGGTATTGTCTTGAAAATCGACCCGAAGACCTTCGAGAACTTCTACCGCGTCCTGACCGGGGTGGTGGTGCCGCGACCCATCGCCTTCGTATCCACGCAATCGCCTGATGGTGTAGACAACCTGGCTCCCTACTCCTTCTTCAACGCCGTGGCCTACGATCCGCCCACCGTGGTCTTCTCGTCGTCTCGCCACGTGGAGCACAAGAGCAAGGACACGCTGCGCAACGTGGAGGAGACCGGCGAGTTCGTGGTCAACATCGTGGTGGACGACATCGCCGAAGCCATGAACCGCACTGCCGCGGAATACCCTGAAGACGTGGACGAGTTCGATATTGCGGGCCTGACCTCGATCCCTTCCGACATTGTCAAGCCGCCGCGGGTGGCCGAATCCCCGGTCAACATGGAGTGCCGCCTGAACCAGGTCATCAACCTGGGTGAAGGCCCCGGCGGTCACGGCCTGGTCATCGGCACCATCGTGATGATGCACGTCCGCGACGACATCATCAACGGCCATCGCATCAACCACCACCTGATGAAGCCCACGGGCCGCTTGGCCGGCAGTATGTATTGCCACACCGCCGACACCTTTGAGCTGGCGCGTCCGGTCTACGACCCGGCTCAGAGCCTCGCGGCATACCGCTAAAAACGGCAACGGGGCGCACAGTTGTGCGCCCCAAGCATATTATCCACTTCGGGAAAGGCGGCTAGTATGGGCTGGGGGGACGTTCCGGCTCATCCTCTCGGCCCGTCTCCACTTCTACTTCAGCTCCATAGGCCGGGTGGCCTTCGCCGGAATAGTCGGGCTCGGGCGTTTCCGTGTAACTGCCGGATGCCTGGGAGGTGTCCTCCACTGGCTCGGGGCGAGGTTCGTAGGCTGGCGTTTGCGGCTCCTCAATTTCGGTATAGCTTCCCGAAGCGCTGGCGGCTTCCTCTACACGGCCAGTGTAAGTTTCCGGCTCCGGCATCGGGTCTTGGCCGTATCCCGCATATCTTTCCGCTTCCGCCCCGTAAGACTCTGTCTGGAAATCCCCCAGCGTTTCCAACTCGCGGTCATCAGACGGACCAAGCACAGCGCCGTAGGTTTCGACAACCCCTCCGCCTGTCTGCTCTCCGTGATAGCGGGACAGCGCATCCTCCAGGTAGCCCATGAAGGCGCTGGGGTCGCGCATCATCAGCATCATACGGTTGCCAGCCACCATGCGTATGCGAAGACGCTCGCCAAAGGGAAGAGCCAAAATCTCTGCGTGGGAAATCTCGGCAAATGAGATGATCTTGGTCCTGGGCATACCGTACACGACCACCATGCGGTCGCGGTATAGCAGATACTGCCTGGGCGTGGTCAGCCAGCTATACACCGCCATGGCCAGACCCAAGGCCGTCAGGATATATCCTGTCATGAAGCCCAGCACTGCCACAACAAGGGCGAAGATGAGCGTGATATTCCAGCGAGAGGCGTGCTGGTCCCAATAGATCGCGGTTTCTTGCTGTTGCGCCATACCGATATTCTAGCATAAGCCGCGCAACTTGGCTTGGGGTATACTGAAATCAGTAGACGCGAGAAGCGGGGCAATCTATGGACGAGTCCGAATCCAAGCGATTATTTGACCAGACAAAGCAACTCTACGAGCAATACGGCAAGCCGCTGGAGTCAGAACATTGGGGTGAATACGTTGCCATCCGACACGACGGCAAGACTATTGTTGACGAGTACCTGGATGTCTTGACCCAAAGGGCCAACGCCGAGTTCGGGGAGGCACCCACTCTTATAACCAATGTGGGAGAAAGCATCGAAAGCAAGCCGAGGTTGCTTTATCCCGACGGAACTCCCGATCAGCAGGAACAATTGCGCCAAGCGAAGGAATTGGGAGACCGCCTCTATGAACGGTATGGCAAGCCCTTGGAGGCGGAACATTGGGGGAAGTATCTCGCCATTCATCCGGATGGCCGAATCGCCCTGGACGCCGACTACAAAACCTTGACAGACCGGGCCTACACTGAACTGGGCACAGAGGTTTACGTCTTCAAAGTGGGGCCTCGGGCCACTCACAGGATGACCGGCATTCGCTTGGTTCCCACAGAGACGGCCTAGTTCCCACAGAGACGGCCTAGTTCCCACAGAGACGGCCTAGTTCCCACAGAGACGGAATGATTAGCGCACGCTTTCCATACCTGACGGTCCGGGTGAATGTGGGCGGCGCGTAATCGTCAACCCCTAAGGCGCCACGGATGCCCTCGTGTTCCTTCGATTGTCCAAGCACAAGGCGCTGCCTTTGCCGGAAGGTTCCCTCTCTCCCTGTCCGATCGTCCTTCGACAGGCTCAGGATGGGTGGACTCCCGGAGACACCTGCGATAATCAATGACCCTGCGGATGCCCTGTCTTTTTGACATTCCCCTGCGCCGCTGGTATGTTGATTCGCGGCCTAGCTCAGGGCCGGGCCGTACCTGCTTTTGGCGGATACACCCATAATTTGCACCGGGATTTGACCGTGAACGCTAACACACACCCATACGAGAACTGGGCCAACATTATCGTGCAGGCGCTGAAGGACTATGACACGTCGCTCATCGCCTACGTGCCTGACTCATCCATACACCGGGTGACCAGAATCATTGCCGAAGATCCCTTCTTTCACTTGGTGTCAGCCACGCGGGAAGAGGAAGCTGTCGGCATCGCCGTCGGCTCCTATGCCGCCGGGCGCAACGCCGCCGTGTTCATGCAGACCAGCGGCTTCGGCAACAGCATCAACGCGGTGGCCAGCTTGTGCATACCGGCCCGCGCGCCCATACCCTTCTTCATCAATATGCGCGGGGGCACCGGCGAGTTCAATATCTCCCAGGTTCCCATGGGCCGGGCCACGGTGCCGATACTGGAGCAGTTCGGCATCGTGAGCTACACCGTTGACGACGATTACCGGATGGACAACCTTCTGGACGGAGCCATGAAGCTGTGCTACGCCAACCGCCAGCCCGTGGCTATCTGCCTGACCCAGAGGTTGCACGGAGGGAAATTTGCGTAGGTTCGACGCGATTCAACTGGCGGTCCAGCTAGCCGAAAATCGCCCTATCGTAGGAAACCTCGGCCCCACTTCCGATGAGCTGTGGCACGCCGGGCACCGCGACCGCAATTTCTACACCTACGGCAACATGGGCCTTGTTTCGTCCCTCGCCTTGGGAATGGCCCTAGCCACCGACGAGCAGGTAATCGCGCTGGACGGCGACGGCTCGTTGCTGATGAACCTGGGATCGCTGGCGACCATCGGCCGGGAAATGCCCAGGAACCTCATCGTGGTAGTGTATGACAACGAGGCTTGGGGGCAGACCGGCCACCAGATGAGCCATACAGGCACCGGCACCGATCTGGAGAGGGTCGCGGTGTCATGCGGCATAGCAAACACCACCACTGTCAACGACCTGGAAGAGTATGAGGGCGCGCTGTCCAACGCTCTCGCCACCGACGGCCCTCATTTCATCGTGGCCAAGATCGAGGAAGCAGGCTACTTGCCCATCTCCCCGGTGGAGCCGGAATTCACCCTCTACCGCTTCCGCAACACCTTCGTCAAGGGCCAGCAGCCCCAGCCGCCACAGTAGGCTGGGGTCCAGTTGATTTGGATAGAACATAGATGGCCGCTCAAGAAACTGACGGGTTGCCCGGCATTACCCTGTGGGACATAGCCCGGAGCTTGGGGCGTCTGGAAAGCCACGCCGAGCAGAGCGACGCGCGGATGGACCGGTCGGACGCGCGAATGGACCGTATGGAGGCGCGGCTTGACCGTATGGAGGCGCGCCTCGACCGGTTATTTCTCGCGGTGCTAGGAATCGGAACCGCGCTCATTGGCGGGCTGGTTACCGTGTTAGTGAAGCTATTTGTTGGTTAGCTTTGTCTCCGCCATATGGAAAGGCCCGGCTGTTCAGTGGAACAACCGGGCCTTCTTTTTGCCTTTCAGCGTTATTCCGATGCCGGAGAGCGGGTTGACGCTAGTTCTTGACGTACTTGTCGAACCAGCCGAGGGTGCGGGACAGCGCGTCAGCGGCGGAGTCCTCACGGTAGTCGGGGCGCTCGTTGCAGTTGAAGCCGTGTCCAGCGCCTGAGTACATCTTGAAATCGTGGGTGACACCGGCGGCCTTCAGGGCTTCTTCGATCTGGGCCACATCCGCCGGGGTGGGATTAGCGTCATCCTCGCCGAAGTTGCCCATTACCGGGATGGTGTTGCCGGAAGTGCGCTCGACGGGGGCCGGACCGTCGCCGAAGGGCACCAGGATGCGCCCGCCGTAGTAGACCGAGGCGGCGCTGAGGCCGGGGCAACTGGTAGCTGCCAAGTAGGTGATGCGTCCGCCGACGCAGTATCCGACGATGCCTATCTTGTTGCCGCGAGTGCGCTGGTAGCGGTTCTGGAGATAATCAATGGTGACGTTGATGTCCTCAATGATTTCCTCGTCGTTCAGCGCGCCCATATACTGCTGAACCTGGGGCATCTGGTCGTAGCCCAGCTTGGCGTTGGGGTGCTGGCGATGGTAGAGAGACGGGGCAACGGCGACGTACCCGTGACGTGCGTATTCGTCGCAGACCTGCTCAATGTGCCGCGTGACGCCGAATGCTTCCATAATGACGATAACGGCAGGGAAGCTGTTGCCTTCCGACGGGGCCGGATGGCTGACGTAGGTGGCCATATCCTGGCCTTGCGCGCCGCTAAGTTCGTCCATCTCCCGTACGCCGGGGAATCTGATGTTCTCCCAGAATGATGGCATGGAACTCCTCCTCTCCATTCTCCCAAGTTAGAAGCCGATGGGTTCGCCGCCCTCTCTCCAAGCGCTAATGTCCGCGTTGGCGGGGACCTGCGGGCATATACGCTCTGTGCGGCTGCACCCTCGACTGAATGCCAGAGGATTTTAGCAGATTCGCAACGGCGGGAATAGCTGATGGCTGTTGCCGGGTTCAGGAATGGTCTTCGGAATCGCGGACAATGATTCGAGCGACCTCCGGGGGAATCTCGACGCCGCTCTTAGCCAAGTTGGTCAGCTCACGCTCTATACGTTTGCGCTCGGTTTGTTCGCCTTCCTGAATTCCCACTCTCCGTCCTTTTTCCATCGCCCTTCTTTCAACGGCTTCTTTAGCTGCAAATATCACTTGCGACACTCCGTACACGGTAAATGAGGTTGGCAACAGCAGCAGTGTTGCTACAACTATCATCCCGTCTTGCTTATTGGTCAGTTCCTGGAGGAACCTGAACCCCCACAACCCGGCCATAGCAAGGATAGTGTTGATCAGCACCGAAACCAGCATACTGGCGCTGACGGATGCCGCTCCATCGGCCATCAGCCAAGTTGGAGAGCGCCCGCTGCCCAAATCCCCTGCGCTGGTGTTCATTGTATCACTCCAGCAGGTCCGGCTCGTCCGGGCCGGGATACTACGCACCCACATCAGGCAACCCGCCAGGGCCATAATCCGAGTCCAAATCGCGCTATGCGAACTAATGCTCGTATGCTACCGCCGTGTTAACTCATGGTCAATCACAGATTGTCAGCAAAACCCGCGCCTAGCTACGCAGGCCGCTCCATGAGGCGCAGGCGCATGTCCTCGGGGATGGATTGCAGGCGTGCCCGGAACGCCGTGTTGACGCGGTCGGAGACGCGCCGGGCCGCCTCCTCCATCAGGGCTACGCCTCCGAGGTAGTCGTCCACGTGAATGTACTCTGCCTCGATACGGCCCTCAGGCGCGCCGTTGTGGTAGTTTCCCAAGGGGAAGGCGATGCCAGTGGTCCTGTACCCGTATGCCGCGAAGGCGCTGGCCTCGCAGACGCCGCCGCTCATCAGTTGCCGCTGCGACGCGAATCCGCCCTCGCGCTCGTTCAGGGCCTCCCGCGCACGGATGAGCACCGACTCAGCATCGGAATCGAAGGTGGAACCGGCGTCGCCCACCCGGATCACCGGGCCGCGGCCCTGCTCGGCGCCCGGCAGGGTGCGGCTGGACTCCGCCGAGATTATCAGCGTGGCGGGCGGCAGAAGCCGGGCATCGGCGGCCAGTCGCGCTCCAACCAGGCCCACCTCCTCGGCGCGGGTGAACAAGGCGTAGACGTCGCCCTCCGGTGGCTCCCCACTGCGAGTCAACCTTGCCAGCGCCGCCAGCGCCGAGGCGCACCCGGCCAGGTCGTCCACCGCACGCATACGAATGTATTCGCCGTCCAGCTCGAAGTCCGGCAGGTCAAACACCACCGCCGCCGGCAGCGGAAGTTCCGCAGCCAGCGCGGCATCCGGCACACGGACCAGGGCCTTGCGCTCAGATTCTTCGCCATAAGGGCCGGCGGTTACTGCTGAGACACGCTGACCGCCGGGCAGCGCCACCTGCAACGGCACACCGGCGGCGAAGCTGGACGCCGGTATGCCGCCCAGCGCGGCGGCCACGAACTCGCCGCCCGATCCGTGGCGTTCGGTCAACTCAAAGCCGGGGTGGTCCATGTGGGCCACGATCGCCAGTGGCGGAACATCCACATCGCGCCCCGAAATCCGGGCCAGTATGTTCCCGAAGTCGTCCACGCTGTACCCGACGCCCGTTTCATCCAATATCGCCCTAATCGTCGCTGCCACCCCTGCTTCGTGAAACGCCACGGCGGGGTTGGCCCCCAGCCGCGCCAGGAAGTCCAGTGCTTCTTCTCTGTCATTCATCATCTTCGCCCCAAGAAACTTTGCGTCATTGCGTTGAATCCGACTGCTATAATGTTACACGGTCAATATCAAGCGCAAGAGTGGGGGTACTGCCGTGTTGGAGCAGTTCAAGGTAGGCCACGATGAAGCCGAATTTGTGTCAGGCGACACGCTGAGATACACCGTAGCAACCATATTCAGGCAACTGGGAGTTCCGGAAGGCGACGCAGAGCTGGGGGCCGACGTGCTGGTGCTGGCCGACCTGCGGGGAGTAGACTCTCATGGCGTGTCGAATATGCTTCGCAGCTACGTTTCGGGCTACCAGGACGGCTCCATCAATCCTCGTCCCGACTGGCGGGTCATCCGCGAGACGCCCTCCACCGCCACGGTGGACTCCGACCGGGGGCTGGGAACGATCATCACCCCCAAGGCCATGAACATCGCCATCGAGAAGGCCCGCAACGTGGGCGTCGGCATGGTGGCCATCGGCAACGCCCGGCACCTGGGCATGGCGTCGTACCACTCGATGCTGGCGTTGGAACACGACATGATCGGCGTGTGCATGACCAGTTGCCCGCCGGCGGTTCTGCCCACCTTTGGGGCAGAACCGCGCTTGGGCACCAACCCCATCGCGGTGGCTGTCCCCACTGGCGAAGAAGCCCCCTTCGTCTTCGACGCCGCCACCAGTTCCGTAGCGGTCAACAAGATACGCATCGCCCAGCGGCTGGGGGCAGACATCCCGCCGGGTTGGCTGGCCGAGGCCGACGGCACGCCCATCATGGAGGAGAAGCCCGCCCCGGACAATTACTGGCTGCTGCCCGTCGGCGGCAGCCGCGAAGGCGGGTCGCACAAGGGCTACGGGCTATCGTGCGTGGTGGACATCCTGGCCGGGGTGCTGACCGGCTTCGGTTATGGCGCGGTGCCGGGCCGCCCCAACTTCGGGCACTACGTGGCGGCCTACAGCGTGGACGCTTTCACCGACGCCGGGCACTTCAAGCAGGAGATGGACGAGTGGGTGCGCATGATGAACGCCACCACTCCCGCTCCCGGCCACGACCGCGTAATCGTAGCAGGCCAGCCGGAGGCGGAGATGGAAGCCATCCGCCGCGACGAGGGCATACCCCTGCACCCCGACGTCTCCCAGTCCATCCGCGACATCTGCGCCGAACTGGGGGTGGCGTGCCTGTTTTAGTTATGTGAAGACTACTGTGCCGGGCATTTCCGAGGAGATGGAGGTATTTTTTGCTTGAGAGACGCTTCGATACCCTGTGGAGACAACTTCAGGGTAAGAAGACTCACATGCCTCACTTCCTGACGGGCGTCCAGCTTAGCGGAATAAGGGGCATAGATGATCTTCGGGTTGTGTTTGATTACCCGGTGAGCGTTATTGCCGGCGGTAACGCCAGTGGCAAGTCGACGGTGCTCTTCGCGGCGGCTTGCGCCTATAAGGTTCCCGGGGCAGGCGTCAAGGATTTCGTACCCTCCACTCTCTTTCCATACTATCGACCCAAAGCGGGAAGGCGAGAAGACGACAGGCGAGAGATCACCATCGAGTTCGACTATTCGACCCAGAGCGACCGGCTTTCCATGCAATGGCATAGGGGGAAGGGCTGGAACAGGAACTTCCTAGGCCGGAAAAATGGCAGGCAACCGGAGCGCCAGGTATACCTGCGAACTCTGAGCAACCTTAGCAATCCCGCCGAAGTGCGGGGGGTGCTCAGTATGTCTCGGTCACCTGCTGCTCCTGAGGAGACTCGCCTGACTGCCTCACAGATTGAGTTCGCTCAGCAGATGCTTCCTTTTCGCTATGAGGAGGTCGTTGCCCTGACGAACGGCAAAAAGAGCCTGCTCTTTGCGGAACAGGAAGGAGGCGCTGCTTATTCGGAATTGCACATGGCAGCAGGAGAGAGGGCTATTCTAAGGTTGTCTCAGGAAGTAGCCCAACTCAATGGCGCACTAGTATTGATTGACGAGGTTGAAGCCGGATTGCATCCCTGGGTTCAGCAACTCCTCATGTTGCAGTTGCAGCAGATCGCTCTCCGAAACGACCTTCAAATTATCGTAACTTCACATAGCCCGGTTGTCCTGGATTGCGTTCCTGACAATGGACGTATCTTTCTCGACAGGGATACGTCAGGGAAAGTAACTGTGCGGCCGGCCTACCATGACCTGGTCCAGAATGCCTTGTATGGACGCGCCAGCGATGCTCTAAACGTCCTGTGCGAAGACCGGGTTGCTGAAGGCATCCTGCTTGGCATATTTGACGTTCTGTACCCTAGGCAAGAAATCAGAACAGACTCAGTCCGAATAGGACGAGACACAGGCGCCGATCAGTTTCCTGCTCATGCGGAAGCATTCAGGAAATTCGGGCAGATACAGAATTTTGTATTTGTTGTGGACGGCGACAGGCGTGATAGCGAAATAGAAGACAGGATAAAAGCCAGTGCTGGAATTAGAATGAATATCCCCGTTTTATTTCTGCCTGGCCGTGATGTCCCAGAAGCTTGGGTTTGGCAAACGTTAGGCCCGAACATCAGGGAAATATCCGAAGAGTTGGGTATTGCCTCAAGCGAGCTGTCAGACCTCATGAGCCGGACTAACCAGGTATATGATTTGGCGTCTGACAAGCCTTCCGAAATAGTGAAATACAAGCTGCACGCAGTGGCCGATGCCCTCAACCGAGACGATGCAGATATCTGCCGGGTAGTGGCAAGGCTTGAGACTAACCGGAAAGACAGCGACATTCAGCCACTCGTGGAAGGGTTGGAAAGCGCTCTCTTGGAATGGCGTGGAAGATAGCACGGGGAACGCCCCACCCCCGCTTTCGCGAGGGCAGGCTCTAACCCTCCCCCGGAGGGAGAGGGAATTTGTCACACGCCCCGCTCACGCATTTGGCGGGCGCATGGTGTGCCAGGGGGTGTGCTGTTCGTAGGCGTGGGCTACTTTCAGGATTGTGGATTCGTCGAAGGGGCGTCCTCCTATTTGCAGGCCGATGGGCAGGCCCTCGGAGTTGAAGCCGCAGTTGACGGATATGGCCGGCGCTCCGGCCAGGTTGAAGGGCCGGGTCATCACCGGGGGCAGGTCGCGGGCCATCTCCTTTGACGTTACGACCGGGTCGTTTCCCACGAGGGGAGCGCAGCTCTTGGACGTGGGCAGGATAAGCACGTCATAGTCCTCCAAGGCTCCCAGCACCTCGCGGCGGGTGAGTTCCCGCAGCTTCTGCGCCTTGTAGTAGGCGTTGGCCGGCATGATGCTGCCGGTGAGCAGCCCGACCTGGTTGGCGTGGCCGAACTCGTGGAGCCGCTCGCGCAGCCAGTCGCGGTAGGTCATGGACGCTTCCACGTTTATCAGCACAGTGGACAGCGTGCCGCCGTGGACGGTGAGGGGCAGTGACACATCCTCCACCGTCGCGCCCAGCTCCTCCAGCACCGCGCCGGCAGCGATGATACCCTGACGCACCTCAGGGTCGGTGATGTCGCTGTCTATCAGGTCGCGAATGGCTCCAACGCGCACGCCTTCGAGGCTGCCGCCCAAGGCTGCGCGGTAGTCCGGGACAGGCACGTCCCAAGTGTAGGGGTCCTTGGGGTCGTGTCCGGCGATGGCGCCGAGGGTGATGGCGGCGTCCTCCACGGTGCGGGAGATGGGGCCGACCTGGTCCATTGACCACGAACCGGCGGCCACGCCGTAGCGGCTGACCCGGCCCCAGCTGGGCCGCAGGCCGACGATGCCGCACCAGGCAGCCGGACGCCGTATCGAGCCGCCCGTGTCTTCGCCCAGGGATGTGGCGCAGAGGAACGCGGAGGTAGCGGAACCGGAACCGCCGCTGGAGCCGCCCGTGAAGCGGTCAAGGTCCCACGGGTTCCGGTTCAAGCCGTAGCGCTGGGAGCCACCGAGGGCAAACTCCGTAAGGTTGGTCTTGCCTAGCAGAATGGCCCCGGCCTGTTTCAGGTTGGCGATAGCCGTGGCGTCCTCGTCGGGGAAGAAGTCGCTCATGAGTCTCGACCCGACCGTGGTCCGGATGCCCTTGGTCCAGATCTGGTCTTTGACCGCCACCGGGATGCCGTGCATCGGCCCGAGGTACTCGCCGCGGCCGATGGCCCGTTCCGCCTCCTCGGCCTCGGCCATGGCTTCCCCACGGCTCACCGTCAGGTACGAGTTGAACTTGAAGTTCAGCGCGTCGATGCGCTCAATGTAGGCGGCGGTCGCCTCCACCGGCGACACTTCCCGCTGCCGGATAAGCTCGCCGAGTTCCGCCACGGTCAGGAAAGGAATGTCCTGCTGGTACATCAGGCCCTCCTGTGGCCGCCATTTAGCCTCTGCGAGTTGTGGTAGTAGTTGTCAGCCGCCCATTTAGACCGGAGTTTTCTTGTCGCGGATGCGCTCAAAAAGGATCTTGTAGTCGAAAAGCAGCTTCTTTTCCGAATCTGTCCACTCCGAATTCGGCGACTTCTTGGGCAGTGCTGAAGCGAAATTGTTGTATTTTTCGTCCCTGCCTTCTATCATTTTCCCCCGTTGGCCGGCAATCTGGGTTGAGTAGTGGGGTATCGAACCGGCATAGACACGGCCACACAGATTTTTCTTTTTGAGAAACCCGTCCACTCTACTTCCTATTGCTATGACCTTGGCGGCGGGCTTGGCAACTAGCTCCAATTCCTTCTCCAAGAGTGGGTACCAGACCTCGTACTTTTCCGTACTGCCGGCACTAGGAGACTTGGTGAGCATGGCCCCCTTAGCTAGATCGGTGAGGTAGTAGGTCTCCCCGCCCCGGAGCAGGTATTTCTTGATTGGGTAGTGGAGAATCTCAACCCCGCAATAATTCCTAAATCCGTCGGCTATCTTCTCACGAGCGTTGTCCAGGTCACCGGCCCATCTCCCCAGAGAGGGTTCCATCCCCACCAGCACGTAATCTACGCGGCTGGCTGGCTTGGCGTTGGGTAGGTATATACCCCGGTATTTACCTGTTCTGACCTCTTTCTCGAAATCCTTGTTATCCTTTTCGACCCTATCCACGAATTCTCTTTCGAGACTCTGATAGGCACTCTCAAAGGCTGTAGTCGTTTCCATCAGTCGTCCTTCAGCGCCGGAATCACTTCCTTGCCGAACAGCTCCAGCGACCGCATGGTGTCCTGGTGAGACAGCGGGCCGCCCTGGGCCTCCAACAGCAGGGCGCCGATGCCCAGCTCTTCCTTGATGTAGCGCAGCTTCTTGATTACCGTGTCCGGGCTGCCCACCACCAGATGGTATTGGTCCTGCAACTCTTCGTAGGTCATTTCGTTCAGCGGCCGCGACCGGCGCAGAGTGTTGGCGGCGGCCCCGGCGGCGGAGAAGTAGCCGGGGGGCGACCAGTATTCCCGGGGGCCTTTGAGCGGGTGGCCCATCCGCCACATGAACGCCTTGCCAGATTCCTGCGCCTTCTCGTCGGTATCGTTGACGTGAGCGCAGATCATGAAGGCGAACTTGTCGGGTTCCGGCTCCCAGCCGTCCTCGTTGGCGTGCCTACGATAGTTGGCGAAGAGGTTGCGGGCCTGGTCCATCCTGGTGAGGAATGCTGCGTAGGTGTAGCGGTTCTCGGCGGCCCACTTGACCGTCTCCGGGCTGCCGGTGCCGGGAACCCAGCAGGGCGGGTGAGGCTGTTGGATGGGCAGCATCCACGGGTTGACGGCGCGGTAGTGGTAGTGCTTGCCCTCCCAGCGGAAGGGGCCTGGCGTGGTCCAGGTCTTCTTGATTAGATCGTGGCATTCCTCGAACCGCTCCCTGTTGTAGACCGGGTTGGTATTGTTGGCCCAGCTCTCGATGCCGATGCCACGGACGAAGCCGGAAATGATGCGTCCGCCGGATATGACGTCCAGCATGGCGATTTCCTCGGCCAGCCGTACCGGGTTGTCGGAGGTGGGCAGCATATTGCCCAGCATCAGTATCTTGGCGCGGCTGGTGACGCGGGCCAAGATGCCGCCGGTGATGTTGACCTCCACGTCCATGCACGACGGGGTGTTGTGGTGCTCATTGATCATCAGGCCGTCGAAGCCCACCTCCTCGGCGTACTGGTACTCGTCGAGGTAGCGCTTGAACAGGTCGTGGGCCGTGCCGGGGTCGAAGTAGGTGTTGGGGAAGGTGAGCCGCATGGAGGGGTACTTGTCGGCTTCGGACTCCGGGAAGGCAGCGTAGGGGAACTCGGTGAAGTAGAAGACTTCAAAGGACATGGCGTGAACTCCGTTCAGTATGTTTGGTTATGCGTTCCGTAGGTTGAGCAGGACGTATACGGCGAAGGCGCGGCGGTCGCGCTCCGGCGCCTGGCGGAATTGAGCGATACGCTGTTCCGCCAAGTCAATGTCCTCAATGACTCCCGATTGCGTGAAACTTGCGGACGGGTCATAGTCGGCAGTCTGACGCCTTTCCTGCATTTCAGCGAACCACTTGGCAAAATCCTGAATTTCTTGAGGGAACCTGCGGAGCCGGTCTTGGTCGGCTCGCTGTTTGGCGCGCCCGTGTTCCAATGCCCTGTATGCCTGATGCCAAGCCGGCCGGCTCTGGCCGGAGCCTGACACTCCCACCAGCATATCGGCGCAGTTTTCCGCCATGCAGTGGAACAGGGCGTAGTAGGTGGTGCTGACGGCCCGTCGGAGGCTGGCCTGGCTGGGAGGCGTACCACTGGGCGCTCCAGCCAGTTGGCGCGCCGCAGCCAGTAAATCATTCTGGCTTACCACCATTCATCCCGTTCCTGTATCTCGCCGCTATCCCACTTGGGTTTAGGGATGTAATCCACGGTAGGATAGAACGATTCTATCCACTCCTCCCTCATTCTGTCCCGTATCCTGTCCTTCGCGTTATATTTCCAAATGTTAGGCGCCTCGCTCATATCGCCTTCGTAGACTACGGTGATGAGAACATCCCGAGGATCAAGTGATGAGCGCTCCCTGAGAGCCTTGTAGTCGGGGTTCACCAGTATCGGGCCGAGGCTGAAGTCCTCGCCGCAATACTGGCGGAATTCTTTGCTGATTTCTTCGGTGGCGAACTTTTCGACCTTGCGGATGAATTTCTTGCGGTTCATTTCACGCACCCTGCTTTTCCTGCTTCCATGATAAACCAACCGCAGCAGGAGGGTATAGCAGACACCAATCGCTCACTTCTGCGCCAGCAGCCAGGCAAGCAGCGCGTCGGTGAAGGCGTAGCCGTAGCCGGGGGCGTGGCCACCTCCATCGCTTGTCCACATCTCGACGGTTATGCCGTCGGCGCAGCCTTCGGTGAAGCGGTGGACAAACGTCTCCGGACCTTCCATATTGGCGTCCAGGTCGAGGCGCTCCTCGCTGTCTTTCTCAGAATGGCAGCCGGCGCGCTCTCCCCATCGCCAATACATATCTTTGGCTCCAACGTATCTTTCGATGGGAGCCGGGTACGACAGTTTCGCCTCCGAGCCGTGGAATCGTATGACCTCATCCTTCTCGCCATGGACGTGCAGGACAGACACCGGTGGCGCGTCTTCGCAGTTGGAATCCTCGTAGTAGCTGGTGCCGGCGAGGCTTGCGACGGCGCGCAGGCCGGGCAATCCCTTGCAAGCCATGTGGTAGGCCATGAAGCCGCCGTTGGAGTAGCCGAAGAAATACAGCGGGCCCATATCAAATTCCCCACTGGCCTCTTGGACCAGCGCGGTCAAGGCAGATACGTCGTCCACTGGGGAGCCGTTCTTATCGCAGCATCCGTCAGTGGGATTCCAGAAGCTGTTGCCTTTGAGGTCTTTCACGCCTTCCGGCAAGAGCAGGGCGAATCCGTCCCGGTTCACTAGGTCGTGGAGGGGGAAATATTGGCTATGGGAGAAGGAATCGCCGCCGAATCCGTGGAGGGATACGATGAGGGGAATTTCGCCTTCCGGCAGCGGGTCGGGCAAGACAAGGACCGAGGCCCTCGCGCCGTAAGCCTGCCCGTAGTTGATGATTTGCGCCTTGCCGCCGCCGCTCTCCACCAGCCGCATTGTCTTTCCGTACCCGGTGTCTTCCAGCCAGAAAAGCCGCGCGTCCAGGCCGGTGAACACCCTGTCCACTGTCCGGTAAACCTCTTCTATGCCGTCAGCGGCTGACGTTTCCAGCCCTTCCAGCCGAGTTTCGAGGGCATCCAGATCGTCTGCCTGGGCCAACCCGTCCTGCTCCTCTTCCAGAGAGGCCAGCCGGGTTTCCTGCCCGGCCTCGGCGGACTCACGGGTTTGAAGGTAGCCGCCCTGCTCCTGACGCAGCAGGGCGAGTTCCGCCTTCAGCGCGGCATTCTCCGCCGCCGCTGCCTCCAGCGACTCTTCCATAGAATGCGCTTTGGCCTCGAGAGCGAGCAACCTCTCATGGGTGGCAGCGTCCGTATCTTCGCCGCAGGCAGACAGAGCAACGGCCAGTACGAAGCAGGCCGCTGCCATCACAAGGCATTGCCGTCCCCAGCGGACCAGGAGGCGAGACATAGGTTACGCCAGGAACTCCAGCGCCGTCTTGATGAACTCGTCGGGCTTCTCCACCTGGGGGGAATGGCCGCAGTTCTCGATGACCACCAGCTCGGAGCCGGGGATGCTTTCCTGGTAGATGCTGCCGCACTCGACGGGCACGATGCGGTCCTGACGGCCCCAGACCATGCGGGTGGGGACGTTGACGCGCTTGAGCAAGCCGCCAGCCAGGCGCGGGTCGTGCATATAGGGCTTCCAAGTGAGGCGCACGGCCATCTCGCGGTTGAGGTCGGCGGTGAGTTGCTCTTCCGGCGAAAGCTCGCGGCCATAGATAGCGTCGTAGTTCTCAACCTGGCTGGCGTCGTGGAACTGCAATTCCAGCACCTGGGTTGGGCTGATGATGAAGATGTCGGTGATTTCGCTTTCGCGCGGCTTCACGCCGGCGGCGCCCACCAGCATCAGCTTGCCAACGGCGTTGGAGCAAGTGGCAACCAGTTCTGCGGCAATCCAGCCGCCCATGGAGAAACCGATGGTGCGAACTTTTTCGAGCCCCAGGGTGTCCAGATACCAAGTGTAGAAGGCGGCCATGTCGGGGATGCTCTCCAGCCACTCCGGGCGAGGAGACTGGCCGTAGCCGGGATGGGACGGGTAGTAGACTGTGTAATGTTCGGCCAGGGCGTCCGCGAAGCGGAGCCAGCCTGAGTTGCCTCCGGCGCCGTGCAGGAGCAGCAGCGGGTCGCCGCTGCCTCCCTTGAGCGTGTGGACTCCGACTCCGCCTACATCAACAATTTCCTCGGTAAACGCGGGCATTGCTTTATCTCCTGAATTTATTTTTCAACGCAGAGCCCACAGAGATTCTAGCGCAGAGAACGCAGAGGTTTTATTCAGAATTATCTCTGCGCCCTCTGCGTGTCCTCTGTGCTCTCTGCGTTTAATAGACCTTACTGGGCCTTCTGGAAGGGACTGGTCAACTCCAGTTCCTCGCCTATTTCGCGCAGGGCGGGCAGGACTTCCTCGCCCATCAGCTTCAGGCAGTTCATGGTGTCGGCGTGGGTAGTGTCGCCGTCGTTGGTCCACACGCCGAGGATGCCAGGGCGTAGTTGGCCCAGCACGTCGCGCAGCTTGCGGACCACGGTTTCCGGGCTGCCGACAATCCAGCGGTTGGAGGCTAGAATCTCGTCGTAGGTGGCCGTCTCCAAGCCCAGGCCGAGGAAGGGGTCCTTGCGGACGCGGCCCTGGTAGCGGGCGATGCGGGGATCCTTCATGCTGCCGCTGTAGCCGATGGGCATCATGTAGTCTCGGGGCATCGGCACCCGGCCCACGCCCACGTTGCCGGTAAGGAAGCCCTTGGCCGCCTCGTAAGCCTTCTCGTCGGTGTCCTGAACGTGGATGCGGCACAGGTAGCCGAAGTTCTCGGGGCCGGGCTCGTAGCCGTTCTCCCGGGCCGTCTCGGTATAGATGTCCATCATGTCCTGGGTGCCCTGCGGGTCGGTTTCCAGGTAGATGTAGGGGTAGCGGCGCTCAGCGGCCCAGACCAGCGTCTCCGGGCTGCCCAGACCGGGAATCCAGACGGGCGGATGCGGCTGCTGTATGGGCCGCTCGAAGGGGTTAACCACCCGGAAGTGGTAATGCTTGCCTTCCCAGCGGAAGGGGCCGGGGGTGGTCCAGGTCTTGATGAGCAGGTCGTGGGCTTCCTCGAACCGCTCCCGGTTGAACAGCGGGTTCACGTTGGCGGCCAGGCTCTCCACGCCGGTGCCGCGCACGAATCCCGACACCAGCCGCCCGCCGGAAATCATGTCAATCTCGGCCAGCTCTTCAGCCAGGCGAAGGGGATTGTCGAACACTGGCAGGGGGTTGCCCAGCAGCACGATCTTGGGCGTCTTGGTGTTGCGGGCTAGGATGGCGGCCTCCAGGTTCATGGTGGCGCCAAGGCAGGTGGGGGTGTTGTGGTGTTCGTTGAGCATCAGCCCGTCGAACCCCACTTCCTCGCAGTATTCGTACTCGTCCAGGTATTCGTTGTACTGGCGCGAGCCGACCATCGGGTCGAAGTTGCTGTTGGAGAAGGTGAGCCGCACGGCCTGGTTCGGGCTGCTGCGAACATCCTCCTCCGTATAGTTGGTATAGGCCCGCTCGGTAAACCGCATCAGGAACATCGCATTCGTCTCCTATGTGTTGGGAGTGGGTCTGATATAACGGACGCGGGGAAATCTTTCGCGCGCCGCGCCATAGAAAGCCCGGTCAGCCGTCCAAAACTCACAATCCAAATGTTCAGCGAGGGCGAGATAGTGGCAGTCGTAGGCGTCTTGTTCGCCGAGTATTGAAGCCATTTTTATTGCTCTTTCGTGCATTGGGATATAATCAACAAGAAGGAGTCCCGAAAGTTGATCCAGTAGTCGACGGACATCGCCGATATTGACTATCTGATTTTGCACCTTTTTGTGTAGCGCGTTGGAAACCTCGGTTAATATCATAACTGGCGCAACAATCAGGACTTGGTTACGAACCCATTCCAAGAGCAATTGCGCGGCCCGATCGCTGTCAACTTCAGGAACCAGCCACTTCACCACTATGCTGGCATCAACTACGACCAAGTTCTTCCTGCCTCTTACTCCGCCTCCCCCTGGCTTCTCGGATTAAATCAACCGTGTCAGTGGAACTGACACGGCCTTGAAATATCTCATCTCGCAAAGCGAACAACTTTTTCACGGACTCTTCCGTGAAAGCATTGGTTCGCCCTTTGGGGAAGACCGTTTCCTCAGCCCTTTCTTTTATAACTATGAGGCAAAAATTCTCGACGCTCATACCGCTCAACGCAGCGCCAGCCTTTAACAACTGCTCCGTTTCCGTGTCAAGGGAGATGCTGATGCTCTTGTTTTCGCTGCTCATAGCCGCTCCGGCAAGGATGCCGAATCTTGGATTGGGATGCAACCTATCCTACTCGCGCGCCTTGTAAGGGTCAAGGAACGGCGGGCCGCGGCATCCCTCTCCGAGGCAGCGTCCGCCGTGTGCTACGCCGTATGCTATATTGAAGGCGCAAATCCGCAGCGGAGGGCCGGGCCGTGTGGTCCGGACGTATCAACCCGCACAAGACGTAGAGGTTACTTTACTATGCTCAAAGTTCTGGTATCCGATCCCATTGGCCCCGAAGGTGTCTCCCTGCTGGAGACCGGCGCCGACGTAGACGTCAAGACGGGCATGAAGCCCGCCGAGTTGCTGGACACCGTGGGGAGCTACGAAGCCCTCGTCGTCCGCAGCGAGACCAAGGTCAACCGCGACGTAATCGAAGCAGGCAAGAAGCTGCAAGTCATCGCCCGCGCCGGTATCGGCGTGGACAACATTGACCTGGAAGCGGCCACCGGCGCAGGCATCGCCGTGGTCAACGCGCCCACCGGCAACACCGTGGCCGCCGCCGAGCACACCGTCGCCCTGATGCTGGCCCTCGCCCGCAACGTTCCGGGCGCCCACCAGTCGCTGAAGTCCGGCGAGTGGCGGCGCAGCGCCTTCATGGGCGTGGAGGTGCGCGACAAGACCCTGGGAATCTGCGGCCTGGGGCGGGTCGGTACCGAGGTCGCCCGTCGAGCCCAAGCCTTCGGGATGCGGCTGGTGGGCTACGACCCCTTCGTCGCCCCCGACTATGCCCGACGCATCGGCGTGGAGCTGCTGTCGCTGGACGACCTGCTGGCCGAGTCCGACTTCGTCACCCTGCATACGCCGCTGACCGAAGGCACCCGGGGTATGCTGGGGATGCGGCAGATTGAGAACATCAAGCCCGGCTCCCGCATCATCAACGTGGCCCGGGGCGAGCTGGTGGATGATGCCGCGCTGCTGTCCGGGTTGGAGTCTGGCAAACTCAGCGGGGTCGCGCTGGACGTGTTCGCCAAGGAGCCGCCCGACCCAAGCCCGCTGCTGGAGCACCCCAAGGCCATCGTCACGCCGCACTTGGGGGCGTCCACGCTGGAGGCGCAGCGCGAGGTCGCCATCGAGGCTGCCGAGCAGGTGCTGGCAGTGCTAAAGGGCGAACCGGCCCGCAACACCGTCAACGCCCCCTTCGTCGCGCCGGAGGTACACGAGGTGTTGGCTCCCTACGTGCCGGCGGCCTCAATGGTCGGCAAGCTGCTGGGGGTTCTGTCCGACGGGCAGGTAACCGGCGTATCCGTCAGCTATGAGGGCGAAATCGCCCACCACGACTGCCGGATGCTGCAAGCGGCGGTTCTCGCCGGACTGCTGGGGCCGGTCAGCACGGTCAACGTGAACCTGATTAACGCCCCGGTGCTGGCCCGGGAGCGCGGCTGGAACGTCACCGAGCAGAGCAACCGGGTCTCGCGGGAATACGCCAGCCTCATCTCAGCCACGCTGCAAACAGGCAACGGCAGCCTTACCCTGGCCGCCACTTCCATGCGCAACGAGACCCACATCGTCAAGTTCAACGACTACTGGATGGACATCGTTCCCAACACGCCCTACCTGCTGTTCGTGGACAACCGCGACCAGCCCGGCTCCATCGGCGCGGTGGGCACTATCGCGGGACGCCACAACATCAACATCAGCTTCATGGGCGTGGGCCGCATCCGGCTCCGGGGCCGGGCCATGATGGTCATCGGCCTGGACGACCCGGTGCCGCCCCACGTGATGGAGGAAATCAGGGACCTGTCCCACATCGAAAGCGCCCGGCTGGCCACGCTGGCGGGGTGAGATTAGCAGGGTAAAGCTCATGGCAAGATATGCAAAAGCGAAAACTTGCCAGCAAGACGGGTGCCAACGCCCGGTTCAAAGCCTGGCCTACTGCGCAACACACTACGAACGCCTCCGCAGCGGGCGCGATATGACGGTGCCGATTCGCCGTAAGACGTTTTGCAAAGCGTCAGGGTGCGACCGGCCCAGCCACTCAAAAGGCTATTGCGGAACGCACTACAGTCGCTTCAAGAACGGCCTTAATGTAGACGAGCCGATAGTTCCCCGAAGGAAAGCCAAAGGGGAAATCTGCAGGGAGGATCGTTGTGGCCGGCTTGTGAACAGTCTTGGTTGGTGCAATGTTCACTATCTCAGGAATCGGCGGGGTCAACCTATGAATGCTCCGATTCGGGTCACCCGGCGAGAAGTTGGGGCGTGTTCATGGCACGATTGCTCACGTCCGCTGCGCACAGGCGGACTTTGTAGATTGCACTATGGTCGAAAACTGAACGGCACTGATATGGACGCTCCAGTTAAAAAAAGAGCCAAGGCAAAAAGCCGAAATGGCCTGGACCGCGTGGTGAATCACCATGGTTATGTCGAAATAAGACGCCCGGGCCACTTTGGAAAAGGCTTGGCGGGAAAGAACGTGTGGTTCTTGGAGCACCGCTACGTAATGGAGACATACTTGGGCCGACGGCTACATGATGGAGAGAATGTCCATCATATAAACGGTGATAAAGCCGACAACCGCCTGGAAAACCTGGAATTATGGACTAGCCAGCAGCCTTATGGACAACGTGTTGTCGACCTGCTGGCGTGGGCATATTCTCTCCGAGAATGTTATAAGAATGATCGGGGAAAGCTCTTGAACAAGCAGTTACCGATGTTTGACGTAAGGTAGCCTGGCCGATGCAACAAGAAAAATGTCAGCACTCCGGCTGTGACCTGCCCACTAAGTCTGCCGGCTGGTGCAATGCTCACTACATCAGGCAGCGCAAGGGCATGGATATGGATGCCCCCGTCAAGGCACGCAACAAGGGCATTAGTTGTAGCCAGGATGGATGCCAGCAACCGGCTCGAGCCAAGGGTTTGTGCTCCATGCACGCCCAGCGATTGCGGCATGGCAGAGATTTGGACGCACCGGCACAACAACCGGCCAAAGGGAAAAAATGCAACTATAACCAATGCGGTCGCCCAGTCGCAGGCAATGGCTGGTGTAACGCTCACTACCTCAGGATGCGTAACGGCAAGGACATGGATACCCCAATCCAGCAGCCACAGAAAAGCCAATCTTGTAAACAGAAAGGATGCGACCGCGAAGCATTGTCCAAAGGGTGGTGTGGGCTACATTACAATCGCTCGAATAATGATATTCCAATAGATGCGCCAATTTTAGAAAGGATGCGAAACGAAGGAAAATGCAGTCGGCCAAGTTGTGAAAGAAAACAATATAGCAAAAACCTTTGCCGTATTCACTACAAACGGCAGCGGGAGAGGCGGGATGTGGATGCGCCACTAGGCCTCCCAAAAACCTATAGGACAGGTCTCGATTACAATGTCATGGACGACGGCTACGCCGAAGTTAAGCGTCCGGGTCATTTCGGTAAGCCAAAACGCGGCGTTGACTGGTACTACGAACATCGCTACGTAATGGAACGCTATCTAGGACGTCCTCTACGGGATAACGAAAACGTCCATCACATCAACGGGGTCAAAAATGATAATCGCTTGGAAAACCTGGAACTGTGGACCAGCAGTCAGCCAGCCGGGCAGCGAGTTACTGACCTACTGAATTGGGCAGATGGAGTTATTGAACGGTACGAACCAGAATCAGATAAATTGCAGTTAAATGACCTTCAATGTGAACCGTCACCAACTGATAACTCTTTTGAGCTGAGTTGAAGAGACCGGTAATCTCTAACACTGAGCACTGAAGCCACCCTGGTTAAGGAGGAACGCCATGGGAGACAAGATTGGCATCATGGGCGCGGGGGCACTGGGCAGCTATGTTGGCGCGTTCCTGTCCCGAGAGGGCGAGGACGTCACGTTCATTGATATGTGGCCGGAGCACGTCTCGACGATGCGATCCGGCGGGCTGCACGTCACCGGCAGCCAGGGGCCGTTCACTACGCCGGTCAAGGCCATGCACCTGACCGACGCTCAAGGCATCACCGAGCCTTTCGACTTCGTGTTCATCTCGGTCAAGTCCTACGATACCGAGTGGGCCACCCACTTCATCAAACGTTACGTCAAAGACGACGGCTTCTTCGTATCGTTGCAGAACTGTTGGAACGACGTAATCATCGGCGGCATTGTGGGCGAGGAACGCACGATGGGCTGCATAGCCTCGCACATCGAAGTGGCGCTCTGGGAGCCGGGCCACGTGACCCGAGGCGGGGCAGTGGGGCGCGACCACGGCCACCATGTCTTCCGCGTCGCCGAACTGTCGGGCCAGCCGTCGGCCCGCGCCGAAATGGTGGCCGGGCTGCTGGACAACATAGACGGAGCCTATTCCTCGGATAACCTGTTCGGCGAGCGTTGGGCCAAGCTGTGCCAGAACGGCATGGGCAACGCCATATCCGCCTCCTCCGGCCTCGGCTCGCAGGAAATGGCTGAAGACCCCCGTTGCCGGATGATACGCATCCAGCTATGCAAGGAGGGGGCGCAGGTGGGCTTGGCCATGGGCCTGAACGTGGTGGACATCAACGGCCTGCCCGCCCAGACCTGGGCCGACGCCGACAAGGGCGACGTGTTCGAGGAGCTGGACGGCTTCTTGGCCGCGCGGGGCGGTCGCGTCAACTGGCTGGCATCCATGGCCCAGGACGCGCACAAGGGGCGCCGCTCGGAGATTGACTACATGAACGGCCTGATAGCCGCCAAGGGCCGCGAGGTGGGCGTACCTACGCCCTTCAACGACGCCGTGATCGAGGCCATGCGCGCGGTGGACTCCGGCGTCCTGCCCCAGGAACCGGAGCACGTGGAACGTGTGCTGAGGGCAGCGGGGCGATAGGCATCAGGCGGCAAGCATCAGTAGAGCTCCGCACTGTGCTTCACCATCCCGGCGGCTTGGTGAACACGCCGCTGGCATCTTGCATCCGGTCAGGAAACTGGCTGGCGCTTAGCGGGCCGCGGCGGATGGGGCGGTAGAAGTCGCTGGCGTTAGCCAAGGTTCGGCTGCGGTTCGGATGAGGGTTCAGTATCCCAACGGTCATGCCAAACCGTTCCCGCACAATATGCATTGGAGTAGCCAAGTCGGAGTCATTGGAAATCGCCACTGCCGCATCACTCTCGCCGTCGAAGGCGTCCAAAAGCAAGTAGCTCGCCAAGTTGACATCGGTGCCCTTTTCCTCGGCTCTGGTAACAACCACGGTTTCCGGTTCGCCGGGCAACGGATTTGCCAAGCGCATAACTATGTTCCTGCGGAGGAAGAAGCCATAATGAACGTAGAGGTTGGGTATGGTATGAAGCGCCCGGAGGTAAAGCAGATGCCGTTGATGTCTTTGCGGATTATCGTCTTTTGAATCTGCCAGAGCAGTAAAGTATCTGATATTCTTTATCTGATACGCAGGAAGGATAATCGAGCAGAGTTTGGCTATATCAAGCCAACGATAAGGCGTTCTCCTTAAGCACCCGAAGTAGAGGTTGAAGCCGTCTACGTATATGTTCGCAATCAAAATGACCCGAAGGAACGGTTAAAAAGCTGAGGCCGTCCTAAGACGGCCTCGCGCCCCGGTCGCCGAAGCTACTAGGGGGGGGTAACAACTACAAGGTAACACCTGCTGAAACCGCCGTCAACCGCCATATCCGGCGTTTACCCGGCAGTTATGCCCCATCATCCTACTCCGTCAGGAGGGCAGCCATGTTCATCAAGGTGGAACCCGCCGAGTTCTTCATGTACCGGGTGATCCTGGTGTTCGACCTGGAAAACCCCAACTCTGAAGACCGGGAAGCGCGGGACTACATGACCGAGTGGGAGCTGGATCCCAAGCACCAGTGGACCGGCGACTTCGAGGGCAGCAACAGCGAGATAATGCAGTTCGGCGGGTGCTACCTGGGCCGGCACCTGGGCAAGATATCGGAGATCCAGCGCAGCCACGTAGAACGGGAAATCATCACCGCCGAGATCGGGCTCCTGCTGGACGACGCCAGCGACCCGGTTGCCGTGCCCGAGGGCAGGCGTGAGGAAACAGTGCGGCAGTTGGCGGCTGTGTTCCACCAGCCCGAGGCGTTTCAGCCCAACGACGAAGGTCTGCTGGAGGCGGTGCTGGATGCTCCGGCTGTCCGTCAGGCCGCCCGCGAGTTGCTGGCCTCACTCTCCGGGGACTGACAACTGGGCTCGATTGTCCTTCGACAAACTCAGGATGGTTCGACGCGCTCAGGATGAACGGCGGCTTCGCGATTGACGATTCCCTGTTCGCTTTTCCATTTCCTGTATACAAACGGCCCCGCCTGCATAAGGCGGGGCCTGTTTTTATTGTTTGGAGCGGGTGATGGGAATCGAACCCACATAGCTAGCTTGGAAGGCTAGAGCTCTACCACTGAGCTACACCCGCGCTCGGGGTGCGAGGAACTCTGAGGCCCCTTCAGACTCAATTATACCCCCTGCGGCGACGGCCCGCCAGTTGGCTTGCCCTTAATCGTCTGTACTGCTGGTAGCCTCGGCGCTTTCGCCGGCGGTTTCCTGCCGCGGGAGAGTCTCTCCGTCCGCCGGGGACGCATCTCCGGGATGCTGCCGGTCGCCGTCGGCGTCCGGTTTGTGGAAACGGTTGGAACGGTCGGAGACAGTGAAGCTGAGACGCTCTCGCAGCATGGTAACGACGCGGTCAACCTCGTAGTCCGGAGTGCGGTAGCGGTAAAGAGCGTGGCGCAGCACCTCAAGCCCGGCCTCCATTTCCGGCCACACCACCTCTTGAACTCCCATGTTGTGCAGGTCTTCGCCTTCGGTCCGTGCCCGCACCCGCGCCACGATGTCCAGACCAGGTTGAAGGTCAAGGGCGTGCTGGGCAGTCAATTCCACCGATACCGGGTCGCCGGTGGTGATTACCAGCAACCCGGCCTGCGGCACCCGCGCCGCCCGCAGGACTTCCTCCCGGTCTGCGGATCCCTGAACGGTCTGGTAACCGCTGAGCCGCCACTCGGTCAAGGTGCGCTGGTCCAGGTCAACGGCCACAAAGGGCACATCGTGCTCCTGCAACACCTGGGCCACCATCGTGCCAACCTGACCGAGTCCGCAAATCACCACGTGGCCGAACAGTTGCCGGGGCCGCTCTTCCCCGTGGGGATCGCCTATGCGATAGGGCCTCAAGACCCGGAACCGATTGCTCAAGTTCGTTATCAGCCTGGAGCCACCGGCAATGACCGGCGGGCCAGCGGCCATCGTCAGCACAGCCGACACCACAATCAGGGAGTAAAAGGCTTGGTCCACCACACCCAGGGCCAGGGCGCTGGCCACCAGGATGAAGCTGAATTCACCAATCTGTCCCAGCCCGATTCCGGTCAGCAGCGACGTGCCGGGCAGGTAACCGGCGATGCGAACGATAAGCGCGGTAATTGTAAATTTGATCGCCACCACAGAGCCGACTATCGCCAGTACCATGCCGTAGTTCTCTGCAACGAACACCGGGTCGGTGAGCAACCCCAGAGAGGCAAAGAAAAGCACACCGAACACGTCGCGCAGGGGGGCAATTTCCGCCAAGGCCCAGTGACCGACATCGGATTCGCTGAGCAGCAACCCGGCAACGAAGGCGCCCAGGGCCGCCGACAAGCCAACCTGGTTGGTGAGGGCGGCGACAGCGAAGGCCGTGGCCACCACCATCAGCACGAACATTTCCCGAGAACCCATCATTGTGATGCGGCCCATCACCCACGGCACTATCTTAATGCCCAGCAGGGCCAGGCCGCCGATGACCGCCGCCGCCTTCAGTACGCCCAGTCCCACTTCCCGCAACACCGAGGTCGCGCCTCCGCTGCCGTCCAGCGCCGGCAACATGGCGATCATCGGAATGAACATCAGGTCCTGTAACAGAAGGAAACCGGTCATCAGCCGGCCTTGCAGGCTGTTCAGTTCGCCCATGTCAGACAGCGTCTTGAGCACCACCATAGTGCTGCTCAAGGCGCCCACCATCCCCAGGATGATGGCGGTCGTCAAATCGAATCCCAGCGCAATACCGATGGGGGTAATGGCCAAGACGCAAACGATGATCTGCAGCATCCCGCCGATGACAATCACCCTCCCCAAGCTCAGCAACTCTCGGAAGGAGACCTCGATGCCAATGGCGAACACCAGCAGCACAACGCCGATTTCAGCCAGGGTGTGGACTGTTCCCTGTTCCGCGACGGTGGCGAAATCGAGCCAGTCGGCGTCCACGCGCCCCAAGCCATAGGGGCCGATGAGCATACCCATGGCCAAGTAGCCCAACACCGGCGGCACATGGATCATGCGAGCTACGAAACCTCCTATAAAGGCTGCGCAGACCACGGTCACCAAGTCTACAAACAGGTGGCTCTGATGCTCCATGCGGGGCGGAAACTCCGTTACTCAAAAACGAGGCCAATTACGTGCCATTGCGGTTATTATAGATTCAATAGCGGCCTAGGGGTTATCTCTCATCCCACAAAGTGGAAAATGGTGGTCTCTTCTTTCACAATGATAGCGGTTCCAAGGGAACCGGCCCACTTTCAGCAGGGTTGATATTACAACAAAAACTGACTCAGCGAGGAATAAAATGCCAGTAGAACGAAGGGAATACCCGGACATCGCGCCCGCCGGCCCAACATACAGCCGAGGAACCAAGGCCGGAAATCTGCTGTTCGTATCGGGGTGTACCGCCCGCGGCTCGGAGGCGCAGGGCAAACCGCTGATGGAGCAGCTCGATGAGACTCTGAAACGGGTCGTGGGAGTGGTCAGGGCAGAGGGCGGCTCCCCCGGAGACATCGCCAAGATTACCTGCTTCGTGACCAGCATCGCCGACTGGCAGAATAATCCCGACAAGCAGGCGGAACTCTTCGCCAACCACTTCGAGGGACAGTACCCGGCCAACTCCCTCATCGAAATCAGCGCCCTGGCCGAGCCGGGCCTGGACGTGGAAATCGAGGCGATAGCCGTGCTGGGGTAGCAGTTGGACAAGGGGAGGTGCGTCAGTTGCCGCGTAGCCGCTGCAACTCTTCCTCCAGTTCGCGGGCCCGGGCTTCGGCGTTGTCGGCCCGGGCTTCAGCCTGGATGCGAGCGGCGCGCTCATCCTCGAATGTTACGATATGACGCCCGGTTGCAGGGTCGTACCACGCCAGCCGTCCGCGCTCCCAGCGTATGTTCAGGTTCAGGATTTGGCTGTACCCTTGCAGTATGTCTGGCTCCACTTCTTCGATGAGCATGGGTTCGTACCCACCGCCCGCCAGCCTGTCGGCGGCCAGTTTGGTTCGGTGGAATTCCCCGGTTTCGTCAAAGCGCCAGTATTCTGAGATGCCCAAGGCTTCGTAGTCGCGGCGTTTCGGGCCGGTGTCCTCCCGTCTGGTGCTTCGGGAGGCTACTTCCAGCACGAAGTCGGGTGGCTTGCCTTGCTCCGAGATGATGTAGCCGTTGCTCGCGCGGTAGAGGGCCGGGTCTACGCCAAAAGCGATCATCAGGTCGGGGTATCGCCTGGGAGAACCGCTGGGCAAGAGTTCCGGTAGCATAGTGATATATCGCTCAGCGGTTACCAGGGTGGTTTCCGGGCTCCCGAAATGCTGGGCTAGGTGATGGGTATTTCCGGGTTCGTGAAGATGAATCGCGGTGGTCATTTTCTCGTCCGGTTCGCGTTCCGGGGGGTCGGGCAGACGGAACTGCCCGCGGGGTTGAGGTTTCTTGGCGGCAGTGTTGGGACTGGTCATTCTGGACCTCTGGCAACTTGGCTAAGCCGAGTGGTTTGCGGCCCGAGTAAGGAGAGCAGGGGGGACGCATCACTGCGACGCGGCGCCCTCCGCAATCCAGCGACGGATGTTGTCCGGGCTGAGGGGCATGGTGTTGACCTGCACTCCAAAGGATGATAGGGCGTTGGCGACGGCGTTGCCGAGGGCAGCGCCGGTGGCGAGGATGGCGCCTTCGCCCGCGCCCTTGACGCCGAGAGGATTCAGCGGCGACGGGGCATCCTCGGTTATCACCGTTTCGATGTTGGGTATGTCCTGGCTGGTGGGCAGCAGGTAGTCCATCAGCGAACCGGACAGCAGTTGCCCTCCGGCATCGTAGACCAGCTCCTCCAGCATCGCGCCGCCTATGCCCTGCGCCGCGCCGCCCACCGACTGCCCGTGCATCGTCAGCGGGTTGATGCAGCGGCCCACGTCCTCCACCACCACGTAGCGCAGCACTTCCATCTTGCCGGTCTCTGCGTCCACGGCCACGTGGGCGGCATGGCTTCCGTAGGAGTAGGTCCACTCCTCGATGCGAAAATACTCGGTGGCGTCCAAAGCTGTTTCGGGGCTGTCGAATTGCCGTTGCGACTCGGCGAGAGCGGCTACCTGCCGCAGCGTCAGGGCGGACTCCGCAGCCGAACCGTCCTTGAACGTGACCACGCCGTGACGCAGGTCCAGGGCCTCGGGCTGGGTGTCCATGTAGCTGGCCGCCAGCGACAGTATTCGCGCCCGCAGCGTCTGGCAGGACAGGTGGATAGCGCTGCCGGCCATCACAGAGGCGCGGCTGCCGAAGGTGCCGATGCTGGCCGGTATGTAGTCGGTGCTGCCGTGAAAGATGGTCACGTCCTCAATGGGAACACTCAGCGAATCGGCGCATATCTGGGCCATCACCGTCTCGTGTCCTTGCCCCATCGTCGTGATGCCGAGGTAGACTTCCACGCCGCCGCTCTCGGTAATCAGCACCCGCGCGCCCTCGAAGGGGCCGAAGCCGGTGGGTTCCACGTATGACGCTATGCCCACGCCGTGGTAGCGGCCCTGCTCATCCCGGAATCCGGCGCCAGCATTCTGCCGGGCGGTTAGTTCATCGTAGCCAATCTCTTCCAGGGTGCGGTTGAATGCGCTGGGATAGTCGCCGCTGTCGTAGACGGTGTTGCGCCCGTCGAGGCGCGTCTGCCCTACGTCGTAGGGCATTTCGCTGGCCTGGATCATGTTGCTGAGGCGCAGTTTCGCCGGGTCCAGGCCCAGGTCGGCGGCAGCAAGGTCCAGCATCCGCTCGCGGATGAAGGTTCCCTCGAAGAAGCCGGGAGCGCGATAGGTGCCTGCCCCCATCTTGTTGGTCATCACGCAGTTGACCGAGGCGTGAAAGTTGGGAATGCGGTACGGCCCGGTCATCATCACGGCGGTCAGGGCGGGCACGACACTGCCGTGGGTGCGGACGTATGCGCCCATGTCGCCGTAGACCGTGGCCCGCAGGCCCAGCAGCGTACCATCGTTCTTGGCGGCCAGCTCAACCTGGCACAGCACCTCGCGGGAGTGGTTAGCAGAGGTCAGGTGCTCCACCCGGTCTTCCACCCACTTCACCGGGCGGCCCAACCTGAAGGAGGCGAAGGGAATCAGGAAATCCTCGGCGTAGAACTCTCCGCGCACTCCGAAGCCACCGCCCACGTCCGGCTCGATGAAGTGGATTCGCTCTTCCTCGATTTCCATGTGGCGCGCCAGTATGGCCCGGTTGGTATGGGAGACCTTGGTTGGCCCCCAGACGCGCAACTGCCCGTCCGCGGCGTTGTAGCTGGCTACCAGACCGCGGGTTTCCATCGGGTTGGCGGTATGTCGGTTGGTGTGGAACTCCTCTTTGCGGACGTAGTCCGCCTCGCGGAAAGCAGCATCCACATCGCCGACATTTATCTCAGCGGAACCGGCCAGGTTGGTGCCGTTGGCCGGATGCACCACCACATCGTCGGTCAGCGCGTCGGACACGTTGGCAACGGCGGGCAGCGGTTCGTAGTCAACCTCGATGACATCCAGCGCGTCCTCAGCGATGTAGCGGCTATCGGCCACCACCACGGCCACCGCTTCCCCGGCGTGGCGCACGGTGTCGGCGGACAGGGGAGTTTGCAGGTAGTTGTCCAGCCCCGGCAGCGGAAATACGCGCATGGGTATGGGCTTCATCAGGTCAGCCATGTCGGCGTGGGTGAACACCGCGGTCACCCCGTCGAGGGCCAGGGCCGCCGAGGCGTCAATGCCGCGCACCCGCGCGTGAGCGTGGGGGCTGCGCAGGATGGCGGCGTGCAACATCCCCGGCAGACGAACGTCGTCCAGGTACTGACCTTGCCCTGTGATGAAACGGACATCCTCCCGCCGACGAAGGGGAGCGCCGATGTAGGGCTGCCCTGAATCAGAAGTGGTTGCTGGTTGAGCGGTCACAGCGGCATCCTTCTCCAAAATTTCGCTGCACGGATCGTACTCTCGGTAACCTAACCCATTCGCACCAGGATAGTAATCATCAGTCCGGCCATTGTCGCCCCAGTGCCAAAGACAACCAATGTGAGGGTGTTAATTCGGTTATCCAGGCTGGTGATGCGTTCCGACATTTGCGACGATCCGCCCTCCGCACGGTCTAGCCTTCTTCCGTTCTGGTCAATCTTTTCTGCATTGCGGTCGATCTTTTCTGTATTGTGGTCAGCCTTTTCTGCGTTGCGGTCAACTTTTTCTTCTATTCGCTCCAAGGTACTCTGCTGATGCCCTTGGGCTTCTTCGATTCTGTCCACGCGCGATTCAAGTGATGTCATTTGTAATGCTCCCTTTTCTCTTCGGAACTGCGCCTATTATACTCCGGAGTCATCCTGCTGCGATGGCCTACTATGTTCTATCGGCTGGCGCTCCACGATGACCCGGCCCCGTTCCACGCCCAGCCGCATCCGCTCGTACTCCGACGAAAACTCGGCCCCGGCTATCAGGATAATGCTGGATATATAAGTCCAGCCCAACAGCACGACCACCGATGCCAATGAGCCGTAAACCCTTTCGTAATCGGCGAAGTTTTCCAGGTAGAAAACGAAGATGCTCTTGGAAACCTCGAACAACACCGCCGACAGCAGCGCCCCCGGCCAGACGTAGCGCCAAAGGGTCTGGGTATTGGGCGTGAACTTGTAGATCAACAGGAAGATGGAAAGGGTGAATACGAAGGGCAGAGGACGTGTGATTATGTTGATGACGTTGTTGTCCAGAAACTCCAGCCGGCCTATCACTGGCACGTCATTGGTGGCCAGTATGTGCAGAGATGCGGTGGCGCTCACGGACATCAGGAACAGCGGCGCCACGCTGAAGGCCATCAGGATGTGTCGCAGCTTGTCTATGTAGAAGGGGCGGTCCTGGTGTATGTCCCAGGCACGGTTGACCACCCGGGTGATGGCTCCGAACAGGAGGCTTGCCGACCAGAACAAGCCGAGAAAGCTGATCACGCCAAGAAAGCCGCGAATATTGCCTTCGGCATTGATGTTGGCTGCCAGCAGTTCTTTGGAGCCTGGAATATAAGCCTGGAAGAAGGTAATGAATTCCCCTTCCAGCGCCTGGGAATCCAGAATCAGTCCCAGCAGGCTGATAAGCCCCACGGAGAGCGGGAAAAGGGAGAGCATGGCGTAGTAGGCCACTCCCGCCGCCATGTGCGTGGCGTCGTCAGCGCTCATCTCCTGCGCCGTGCGATAGACCAGGTGGAAAATGGGGATGGAGTCGAGCTTTCTACCCCAACGGCGGATACGAAGGCGGGCGCGCAAGAGGTCCCGGTTCCGGGTGAACCGCGTTTGCATCCGCTCTACCGGAGCGGTCAACGATGATTTGATTCGAGCCGGGGTTTTCAACATTCTTCAATTATAACGCCAGGGGCGGGTTTGAAACCCACCCCCGGCGTAACGGCATCAATTGCGTATGCGGATATCGAGGTCTAGGAGTTACCCTGCTTCCCGCTACCCTCCTGTTGGCTGCGGAAGGGAGCGCGCAATGTGACAGCCACACCGCCGACTACACCGCCAACCGCATTCGTCACGGTAGTGGTGGTGGTCTCTCCGAAGGAGCCTGCGGCGCTTACCGCCCCGTTGGCCGCTGCGGATGCTGCGTCTTCCGCTTTAATCCCTACGCGCTTGGCGGCCTCTATGGATTCTTCCACCGCATTGAGGGCCACGGAGGCGACGTCGCCTCCCACTTCGGCAGTGCCTTTGACCAGACCTCGCGTGCTATCTTCGATGGCGTCAAGCACACTCCCGCCTATCTGGTTGGCGCCGTCCACCGTACCGTCAATGGTGTCGCGGGCTGTAGCGCCGAGGTCGCCGCCCACATCCCGCGCGCCGTGAATCGCTCCCCGGGCCGCGCTGAAGGCCGCATCCTGCATTCGCACAGAGACGCCGCCTGTGGCTTCAATGGCCCCCTCTACGGCGTTGCGGGTGACCGATGCCACGTCACCGCCCACGTCGGCTGCGCCCTGAATCAGGCCACGAGTGCTGTCTTCGACGGCTTGAAGCACATTGCCCCCGACGTCGGCAGTACCGGCGACTGCGCCCTTGGCCGCATCCCGCGCCGTGGCTCCCAGATCCCCGCCCACTTCCCTGGTGCCCTGAATCGCGCCCCGCGTCACGCTGAAAGCGGCGTCCTCAGCTCGCAAACCGACGCTCTTGGTGGATTCCAGGGTGCCTTCCACCGCGCCACGAGCTACGGAAGCGACGTCGCCGCCCACCTCGCTGGTACCCTTGATGGCGGCCCGCACCGTGTCGCTGCAGGTCCCGACGGTTACAGTAGCGACTTCCCCCACGCCGCGAATTACGCCGACAACCGCCCCCTTGGTCGTAGCTCCCAACTCGGAGCCCACGCCGCCCGTCGCAGTGATGGTTCCCTTTATCACGTCTGCCACCAAGCCCTGAACCTCGCCAACGATATCGCGAGACCCTGAAAGCGTCATAACAGTGGCGTCTCGCGCAGCCGAAACGGTGGTCTCCAGCACGTTCCCTGCCCCGCTGATAGTTCCGGTGATCGAATCCCTTATTGTCCTGCCGATGTTGCCCAGAACCATGTCGTTCCTCCCCCTCTCTGCTTGTCATTGGAAATTCAGCCGACTGATGTACTGGTTCAGCCTGCGCATTCAAACACTACAATGCCTCTCATTATAGCATTGCAGCGAGTACGGAAATCGCATTCTGCGCTCGCTTGCAGGGTCTTTTGGCAGCCCTTTCGCCATTCCAGAGAAGGCAGGCAGGGCTAAGTGAAACCTGGAAATTGAGAGACCCTACGCTCGCTTGACCCTGCTTCCACCAGCCGGGCTGACCGTACCTGAGCGTTGCGCCACTGAACATTCGCCACCGAACATTGACGATGCTCAGCAATCCTCCACTTCCTGCGGTTCCGGTTCATCCTTGCCCTGGTCAACCTCCGCAACCTGCGCCGGACGGTTCCACTCACGCACGAACCAGATAAACAACTCCTTGAACAGCGCAACCAGGGGCGGCCCTACGATTACGCCCCATAAGCCGAAGTAGTGGCTGGCAACGACGATGGTCAGGATTATAGCCACAGGGTGCAGATTCAGGGATTCCCCTTGGATGCGCGGCACCAGTAGGGTATTCTCCAATAGCTGGACCCCCAGGTACAGCAGGATTACCCAAGGAATCAGATGCGGCTCGGTGGCCAGTGTCACCAGCACCCCGGCAATGGCGCCGATCCATGGGCCGACGATCGGCACCAGTTCCGTAATTCCGGCAATGATGCCCAGGATGAGGGCAAAAGGGACACCCATCAGCAGCAGGCCGACGGCCACCATCACACCCACCACCAGCCCCAGGAGTATCTGCCCCCGGATATATCCGCCCAGGGTTCGCTCCGCCATATCCAGAACGTCTCTGAGGAAGGGGCGCAGCGCTTGAGGGAACGGGGCATAAAGAGATTCCCTTATCTTCCCGGAATCCTTCATCAGGTAAAAGACCAGCACAGGAGCAGTGGCCAGCCCCAAGGCCAGGCTGAAGGAACTGGAAATGACCGACCAGGTACGCACGGCCACTCTGCCAGCGGCGTCGCTCACGAACCCCCCGGCCTGAGACACCGTTTCTTCAATCCGGTCTCGCACATCCACCGGAATCTGGTCGGAGTATTGGGCCATCCAGTCTTCCAGTGTCATTCGCGCGGAATTGAAAAAGGTGGGGAATTCCTCGGCGAATTTCCGTCCCTGTTCAATGGCGGGCGGCACCATCGCCGCCAGCGCCCCAGCCACGATTCCCAGCACGCAGAGATACACGACCCCGATGGCTAATCCCCGGTACAGTCCGGGACGGCTGTGCCGCCAAGGCATCGCCCGCTCCAGCAGCCGCACCACAGGCAGAAGCACAAAGGCGATCACTACGCTCAGGCCCAGCGTCAGCAGCACTCCTCCCATCAGGTACAGTACCGCCAGCGTGACAGCCACCACCGCTGCCGTGCCCAGCAGCAATCGCCGCCTCTGCCTTATCTCCTGCTTCATACACTCCAGTCTTTGCCGGGTATCAACCGGGGCGCTCTCCGTAAATCCTGAACGTCCGCTCCAGCCCAAAGATAGCATAACCGGCTAATTCTCATGCAATATAGTCGCCGCTATGCGGTTACCAGGACGATTGCAAAGCAACTGTCGCGGTGCTCTGTCATTCTGAGCAAAGCGAAGAATCCTGTCTTCAGCACTGAGACCCTTCGCTTCGCTCAAGGTGACAAATAGCGACTTTGCAACCGTCCTGATGCTGTTGCATCTTTAACTTGAGCCGCCTTTGGCTTGCGGTTACACTTGGAATAACATTATGTTCCGGCGGCCAAGCGTCGCCGGGCCTCTGAAAGCGGCAGGTTAAGGAGGGCGCTATGCCCAGCAAGGACAAGCACCAGTGGCGCGAGGAAACGTTAGCCCCGGCGGTGGCTCGTTACCCGGAGCGCCGGGAATCGTTCGAAACTGATAGCGGCCTTCCCATAGATGCCCTGTATGCCCCCGAAGACCTGGCCGGCCGGGGTTACGACTACGCCGGGGACATCGGCTTTCCCGGGGAGTTCCCCTACACCCGGGGCGTCCAGCCCAGCGCCTACCGGGGGCGGGTGTGGACAATGCGCCAGTATTCGGGCTATGCCACCGCCGAAGACACCAACCGCCGCTTCCGGTACCTGCTCGAACAGGGGCAGACCGGCCTGTCGGTGGCCTTCGACCTTCCCACCCAGATTGGCTATGACTCCGACCATCCCCTGGCCAAGGGCGAGGTTGGCAAGGTGGGCGTTCCCATCTGCAGCCTGGAGGACATGGAAACGCTGTTCGACGGCATCCCGTTGGGGCGCGTCAGCACCTCCATGACCATCAACGCCACGGCTTCGCTGTTGCTCTGCTTCTACATTGCCGCCGCCAAGCGTCAGGGGGCCACCCCAGACCAGGTGAGCGGAACAATACAAAACGACATTCTCAAGGAGTACATCGCTCGCGGCACCTACGCCTACCCACCGCGCCCGTCCATGCGGCTGGTGGTGGACGTGTTCAAGTATTGCGCCGAAAGCGTACCGCGCTGGAACACCATCAGCATCTCCGGCTACCACATGCGCGAGGCGGGAGCGACGGCGGTGCAGGAACTGGCCTTCACCTTCGCCAACGGCATCGCCTACGTCCAAGCCGCGCTGGACGCGGGACTGAAGGTGGATGACTTCGCGCCGAGGCTGTCCTTCTTCTTCGTATCACAGAACAACCTCTTTGAAGAAGTCGCCAAGTTTCGCGCCGCCCGCCGCATCTGGGCCCGCATCATGCGCGACCGCTTTGGGGCCAAGGACCCGCGCTCCATGATGCTGCGCTTCCATACCCAGACGGCCGGCGTGTCGTTAACCGCCCAGCAGCCCGACAACAACGTCATCCGCTGCACGGTGCAGGCATTGGCCGCCATCCTGGGCGGCTCCCAGTCCCTCCACGTCAACTCCCGCGACGAGGCCCTGGCCTTGCCCACCGAGGAATCGGCCCAGCTATCCCTTCGCACCCAGCAGATTCTCGCCTACGAGAGCGGCGCAGCCGATGTCGTGGACCCTCTCGGCGGTTCCTGGTACATCGAGAGCCTGACCAACGACCTGGAATCGCAGGCGCTGGACTACATCAACCGCATAGACGACATGGGAGGCGCGGTGGCGGCCATCGAGGACGGCTTCCAGATGCGCGAAATCGGCGACGCCGCCTACCGGCACCGGCAGGAAGTGGAGTCCGGCGACCGCATCATAGTAGGCGTAAACCGCTACAACACTGAAGAACCTCCGGTAGAGGGCCTGATGCGCGTAGACGAAGAAGCCGCCCGCCAGCAGGTGGCCCGCCTGGAGCGCCTGCGCCGCGAACGCGACGGCAACGCTGCGCAGTCCGCCCTAACCCGTCTGTCCGACGCCGCCCGCAGCGAGGCCAACACCGTCCCCGCCATCCTGGAATGCGTTGAAGCCTACTGCACCCTCGGCGAAATGTCCGGCGTCCTCCGCGAAGCCTTCGGCGAACAGGAAGAACTCGCGGCGTTCTAGGGGGGTCAACGGAGTTCCCTCCCCCTTAGGAGAAGGGTTAGGGTGGGGTGAAAACGCCGAGGAGAAAATTATGCCGCTACACAAATTCAACAACCCCGGTCTGGTGTATTACAAGGCACTGAGTAAGTACCTGGAACTGGTGCAGGAAATCACGGAAGTGGCCGAGGTGCGGCTGTCGGAGGATGACACCTTGTACACGATTATCTCAGGCCCCCAAGATGACGATGCTATTCTGCGCCAAGTCATTGACGTAGAGCTGGCAGTGATGCGCAGCTTGAAGCATCAACCCTTTCTCTTTCGGGTAGTTAATTCCCGGCGTATGCCTCAAGAGGGGCTGAAAGAGCGCATCAACGGCTTTGGCGACTTGGTTTGGCAGAGGTAATTGCATGGAAGAATGGCGACAATATCTGCGGAAGGCCGAAAGGAATGAAAAACTGTCAGAAGAACTGGTCTCTCTGACGCAAAGGTATCTAGAATGGGAGGTAACGACGCTTTTCTATTCAGCATTGCACTACGCAAACGCATTTCTTTCAACGCAAGGACTAACTGCTGAATACCACCGTGAGCGTTTCGATTTATTGTCAAGTCGTACAAATCTGGGGAATGACTACGATACATTGTTTCAGAGGAGCATGAACGCCCGGTACGAACTCTACGAATTTACCATCCAAGAAGTTGACCGGCTCAAAGCAGGCGCATTCCGGCGGGTGAAGGAAAACATCCTAGCCCTGCTGCCCAGTTAACGAGGGATGGCGATGCAAGAGAACGCCGCAAAAACTGCAACGGAAGAAGATATCAAGAAACTGCTTCAGGCCCATGGGAATGTGCTAGAGAAACTGGTCAGCCTCGGCGTTGTCAAGACCCGCAACAACCCGATAGGGGACTACACGGAATGGCTCGTTCGCAGGCGCATGGGTTTAACGGAGGCGTCCGCGAATCAGAAGGGATTCGACGCTACCGATGATGACGAGAACCGCTATCAAATCAAGGGTAGGAGAGAAGAAGGAACTTCGGTCCAACTCAGCCCTGTCAGAGATCTCGAAAAGCGACACTTCGATTTTTTGATTGCCGTGGCTTTTAACAACGACTACTCGATACGCTTTGCAATAATGATTCCCCACGGAATCGTGGAGAAATTTGCAAGGTATCAGCGGTACGTTAGCGGTCACTTGCCGATGCTCAGGGATGAACACGCTAAGCAACCCGGCGTTACAGACATTCGGCGCCTTCTCGACTAAACGCAATGAAACCTATCAGTCAAGCGAAGCCAACACGTACATACAGTCCATCCATGCGAAACCCTCCGATGTCCGGCGTTATAATGCCGAATCTGGCAGAAAGAAACGAACGATCCACTGAAAAGGGGAGTAACCACCATGCCCGACCTGATACTCAACGAAGAGGAGCAGATGCTCCAGAACACCCTGCGCGACTTCGTGGACCGCGAGATTGCGCCCAAGTCCAAGGAGTCCGACGAGCGCGGCGAGTTCCAGTGGGACGCTTGGCGCGGATTCGCCGAGCTGGGACTGACCGGCCTCGGCATTGACGTCAAGTACGGCGGCAGCGGCCCGGCCGGCTACCGCCAGGTGTCCATCGCCGCCGAGGAAGTGGCCCGCGGCGACGCCTCCGCCTCCGTGAGCTGGCTGGCCCACCTCGCCTTGGGCGTTGCGTCCATAGACCGCTTCGGCACCGAAGAGCAGAAGCAACGCATCCTCCCGCCTTTGGTAGACGGGCGTGGCGTAGCCGCTTTCGGCCTCACCGAGCCGGGGGGCGGCTCCGATGCCGCCGCGCTACAGACCACCGCCATCGAACGCGACGGCACATGGTTCCTCAACGGCAGCAAGATGTTCATAACCAACGCCTCGGTGGCCGATGACATCGTGGTGTTCGCCACCCAGGACCGGAACCTGGGCTACAAGGGCGTCAGCGCCTTCATAGTCGAGAAAGGCTCACCGGGGCTGACCATCAACCCCATGCACGGCAAGCTGGGGATGCGCAGCTCCACCACCGACGAGATCGTCTTCCAGGACACGCCGGTTTCCAGCGAGAACCTGCTGGGCGAGGAAGGACGCGGCTTCAATCAGGCCATGGAAATACTGACCTCCAGCCGCATCATCATCGCCGCCCAGAGCACCGGCATCGGACAGTCTGCCCTGGAAGCCGCTTTGCGCTACGCCCAACAGCGTGAGTCATTCGGACAACCCATCGGCCAGCACCAGGGCATCCAGTTCATGCTGGCGGACATGGCCGCCGAGGTCCACGCCGCCCGCGTGGTCACCATGAACGCCGCCACCCTCAAAGACGCCGGTCAGCCCTTCCTACAGGAGGCCAGCATCGCCAAGCTGATGGCGTCGGAGATGTGCATCCGCGTGGCCGACAAGGCATTGCAGATTCACGGCGGCTCCGGCTACTTCCAGGAGGCCGGCGTCGAGCGCATCCTCCGCGACGCCCGCGTCACCACCATCTACGAAGGCACGTCCGAGGTGCAACGCCTGCTAATTGCGCGCCAGCTTCTGAAGGATTACGCTATCTAGGCAAAAGATGTTTCCGGCGTGGAGGGTATAGAGGGCACGTCAATAACGCGGAAAGTCCTCTACCTCAACCCCTTCCGCAGTGCATTCCAATCCCAGATGGAGCAGAAGATATGACATCCAACCCGCACCCTGAACCTGCGTCGGAATCCAATGCCGCTATGTGGCTTGCCCTGGGGCGCCTTCAGTCGGATGTCGCCCGGTTGATAGAGGGTCAATCCGAATTTCGCTCCGACCTGGACGAGACGAACCGGAGGATTGATGGTACGAACGGAAGAATAGACGAAACGAACCGGAGGATGGACCGATTGTTTTACGCCATCCTGGGTGTCGGGGCCGGAATCATCGCCTCCATCGTTGCCCTTGTACTCCGCAGCGGATAACTGCTGCGTGGGTGTTTTCCGAAAGAGAGAAGAAATCCAACGCAGAACGAATCGAAATGCAGAATAATGAACGACCCATCCGAATACTGGTTGCCAAGCCCGGGCTCGACGGACACGACCGAGGCGCCAAGGTAATCGCCCGCGCCCTCCGCGACGCAGGCATGGAGGTCATCTATACCGGCATCCGCCAAAGCCCTCAGATGATTGTCCAGGCCGCAGCCCAGGAAGACGTGGACGTGCTCGGCCTGAGCATCCTGTCCGGCGCTCACCTGGAAATCCTGCCCGAGGTTATGACCCTGCTGCAAGGCGAGGGCATGGACGACGTGCTGGTGGTGGTGGGCGGCATCATTCCCGCCGTAGACCGCCAGCCCCTCAAGGACATCGGCATCACCGAGGTCTTCGGCCCCGGGACTTCCACCGGCGAGATAGTGGATTTCATCCGGGAATCCATGGCTGGCAAAGTTTAGGGAGAGGGCCATCAGGATTTCACCCCCCACCCTGACCCTCCCCTCTCAAAGGGGAGGGAATTTTGCAACGGACTGGTGATGGAAGCCGTCTTATTCGCCATAGGCACTCTTGCTCCCCTGCTGCTGATACTGGTAGTGGTCCATGAATTGGGCCACTTCGCCACCGCGCGCGCCATAGGGGTAAAGGTGCTGGAGTTCGGAGTGGGCTTTCCACCCCGTGTCTTCGGCTTCTACACCGGGCGTACCCAAGTATTGCTGCATATGCAGACCAGGTTCGTCGGTCTGGACGGCCCTGAGGGTCTCCGCCCGGGTCAGCGGGTAAAAGTCGCCTCCATACAGGAAGAAGATCTCGGTCTGGTCGCCGTCGAGGTGGAGTTGCACCACAAGCGGGACAAGGACGAGGACGAAGAACCCAGCCACTTCAACCGGCCCGTAGACCATCTGCTATGGCACGAAGGCAAGGTGCGCTCGGTCAACGGCGGCTCCTTCGAGCTGGCAGATATGCTCTATTCCGTGAACCTGATCCCCCTCGGGGGATTCGTCCGGCTGGCCGGGGAGAACAACCCCACCGTACCTCAGAGCCTTGCATCCAAGTCCCCCGGCGCTCGTATCATGGTGCTGGCCGCCGGAGCAGTGATGAATGCGCTGCTGCCCCTGCTCATCTTCACCATAATGTTCATGCTGCCCCAGGAAGAAACGGTGGGCCGTCTTACTGTCGCCCAGGTGGTAGACGATAGCCCGGCTTCCCAAGCAGGCCTGCGTCCCGGCGATATTTTCGTTGCGGCAAACGGAGAGACAATCGAAAGCCGCGTGGACCTGACCCGCGAGATCAACCTGAACGGCGGTTCGGAGTTGGCGGCGGTGATTGAGCGGGAAAACCGCCTGCAGCCGGTCGCATTAACCCCCGCATTCAACCCGGGAAGCAGCCAGTGGCAGATCGGCGTCGGAGTGGAGCTCACGGAGACGAGGGTTGTCAGCCGCTCCCGCCCGCTGTGGGAGGCAATACCTGCAAGCGTCACAGGCACCTGGGACCTGCTGGTGCTGCTCAAACAGACCGTTGGCGGGATGATTTCCCACGGCGCGGCGCCGCAACTGTCCGGCCCTGTCGGCATCGCCCAGATGACCGGAGAGATAAGCCGCGAGGGGGGATTCATCGGCTGGCTTACCGTGGGCATACTGCTGAGCGTCAATCTCGCCATCATCAACATCCTGCCCTTCCCGATGCTGGACGGCGGGCGCATCGTCTTCGTGGTCATCGAATGGCTGCGCCGCGGCAAGCGCATCCCGGCGGAGAAGGAGAACCTGGTGCACCTGATCGGCCTGGTCATTCTCGTGGGCGGCATAGCCGCCATCACCGTCAATGACATCAGCCGCATCGTCGAGGGCGTCAGCATCCTGGGCGGGTAGGATTGATATTACTCTAAGGGTGTGTTTACAAACCGCAAATAGGGCGGAATTAACCTGCAAAATCCCCTCTCCCTTGAGGGAGAGGGTGAGGGTGAAATCCTGGCATCAAACAACCGCGCCGATACCCAAATATCTTTGCTGGTAGAGTTTGTAAACACGCTCTAAGCAACTGGGGGATTTTTATGGACGCAGAATCAAGCGTTTCCAAGTGGGGCAACAGTCTGGCAATACGCATCCCCGCGGCGATTGCCCAGGAATGGGGTGTGCGGGAAGGTGAGCGGATCGAAATCATCCAGCGCGACGGCGAGGTAGTTCTACGGAAAAAGATCTACGACTTAGCCACACTCCTATCGCAGATAACTGAAGACAATCTCCACGGTGAAATTGACACCGGCCCACCCGTGGGCAAAGAAGTATGGTAGGAGTGAGGTATGTCCCGGATAAGGGCGATATAGTTTGGCTGAACTTTACTTCCCATGCTGGTCACGAGCAGGCGGGACACCGCCCCGCTTTGGTTCTCAGTCCCGCTTCCTACAACCAACGAACCGGACTGGCGCTGTTCTGCCCAATCACTTCCAGCGTCAAGGGCTACCCTTTCGAGGTAACGCTCCCTTCTGCTGGCTCAGTCACCGGTGTCGTTCTGGCGGACCAAATTAAGAGCCTGGATTGGCAGGCAAGAAACGCTCGCATCGCACAGCAAACTACCACGCAAGTAGTGGTCGAAGTGCTGGCGAAGGTGAGTACCCTACTGTATTAGTGATGCCAGGCCCTAGATGACGCCATCCAGTGTTATAGGCATTCGATAGTGTATCAGTTTGTCCTATTTTCGAGGGCCATCTTCAATCAAACTGATACACCGCCAGGCATTCCCACCGCTGGAATCCACCCCCGCTTTCGTGTAACATAGCCGCGAGATTTGCATTGGCTGGCTAGGTATTCCCGGCTGGCCGTTACGGCATTGCGGGGGTAAGAAAGATGACCAAGCGACGGCCAACCAAACCGGTCTACGTCGGCGGCGTCAAGGTCGGCGGCGATGCCGAAATCACCGTCCAGTCCATGACCAAGACCGACACCCGCGACGTCGAGGCCACGGTGCGGCAGATCCACGAGCTGGAAGAGGCGGGCTGTGACATCATCCGCTCCGCCGTTCCAGACATGGACGCCGCCATTGCCATGGGCGAGATTAAGAAGCAGATAAACATTCCGCTCATCGCCGACATCCACTTCCACTACCAGTTGGCCCTCAAGTGCCTCGAAGGCGGCGTGGACTGCCTGCGCCTCAACCCCGGCAACCTCCGCAACGAGGACCAGGTGCGAGAGGTGGTGGCGGCGGCCAAGGCGCAGAACGTGCCCATCCGCATCGGCGTCAACTTCGGCAGCCTGCCCCCGGTGGGCGGCATCGGCCGCACCCGAGGCTTCTCCCGCCACATGGACCTCGTCAACAAACTGCCCAAGGCCGGCGAGGCCAGCGAGGGCGATTACAGCGTCGTGGACCACATGGTCGCCACGGCCCTGTGGGAAATCAGCCTGCTGGAAGACCAGGACTTCGACCAGATAAAGATTTCCATGAAAGCCTTCGACGTGCCGACCACCGTCGAGGCTTATGCCCGCTTGGCGGAGCTGGTCCCGTATCCCTTCCACCTGGGCATCACCGAGGCTGGTACCAAGACCTCCGGCTCCATCCGCACCGCCGTCGGCTTGGGCGTGCTGCTCTACAACGGCATCGGCGACACCATCCGCGTATCTCTCAGTGACGACTCAGTGGACGAGGTCATCGCCGGATACGAAATCCTCAAGTCCCTCAACCTGCGCAGCAAAGGCGCGGTCCTGGTGGCCTGCCCCAGTTGCGGACGGGCCGACGTAGACGTGCGCAAGCTGGCCAACGATGTTGACTCCCTCCTCCGCAAGAGCAACCGCAACATCAAGGTCGCCGTCATGGGCTGCGAGGTCAACGGCCCCGGCGAGGCCAAGGACGCCGACGTCGGCATCGCCGCCGGAGCGGGCCGCGCCGTAATCTTCCGCAAGGGCGAAAAAGTCCGCGTAGTCCCCGAAGCCGACATGCTAACCGCCCTGATGGAAGAGGTAGAAGCCGAACCCGCGCCTGCGGACTAGCTCTGCTGGCCTGTTGTTAAACGCAAAGGCGCAATGGCGCAAAGACGGAGAACCGCCGACGTTCATGAACGTCGGCGGTTTCATACGCAATCCGCAGGCAGCGGTTAATCAGGCAGCCGGACACTGAATTGCTCCGGCGTTACTTCTATACCAGCCTTTTCTATTATGATGGTCGCGTTCTTTACATGATAGGAAGAACTGTAATTGCCTTCCAAATAAAACTGGCCTGCCTTCATGTCGGCTATGAAATCCGCTCCGTTAGGATGAACAGGACTGCCGGATAGAATGTAACGCTTGCCGCTTTGAACCGGTATGGAAGTTTCGTCCAGTTTCCCCTGATGGGCCAGCCAGCGCACGACCTCGGCGGGTATGTTCCCCCAATATCGTATCTCGGTAGTTGAGCCGTCTGGGAAGCGTATTTGTGGCGGTGGCTTGCTTCTCTTCACCGGCTCGAACTGTGTAAGCGTCTTCCAGTTACCTTCGTGTGCGGGGGCGGTTGTCGCTATTGGGGTGGTTGCGACAGGCACCGGGGTTGCTTCCGGCTGAGGCACCGGCACCGCTAATGGCGCTGCATTCTCCGGCTCCAGCAACGGCGTCTGCGCCTTGCGCACGGCGCCGCCCTGTACGCTGCGCCGCCACAGAGCCAGGGCATCTAGGCACACGTTGGCCGGGGAATCCGCTATATCAAAGCTGACGATTTTCTTATCCGCAATGGGAACCGTGCGGTGTGTTTCATAGATGTTCCACTTCCTGCCATCGGTAGTAACGTAATACTCTATTCCGTCGCGCATACAGTATCGGATGCCCTTGTCAACGATGCCATTAGGTCGAGTGTCATCCACAGACGTATTCAGACTCTTAGCCTCCACCACAATGGCAGTCTTGCCGTTGCTAAGCAAGGCATAGTCGGCGATTAGATTGTTGTCCATCCTGTGCTCCGGCATCACCTGTACCGGGTCTTCGGTGTCCCAGCCCAGGGCGCGCAGCAACGGGTCTACCAGAGCGTTGCGGGTCAGCGCTTCGCTCTGCTTGAGCTTATCCTGGTGGTCTTCCATGCGCTCCCGGAGCTTTTCGATTGCCTGATACAGGTCGTCCAGCAACATTTCAGCGCACTCCCCAGCGATTTGCGCGCATTATAGCAAACGCTTGTCCTTGCAATCGGGGGCTGGCTATGACGGCAGTTAGTTGCAATGCAAATCAGCTTGCCAGAGAGCTAAGGCTGGAGTAGGCTGGATTCTCATAATTATCTCCATGCCCAGGAGGCGGTGATGACCACGACTACACAGCTCCCGGCGGCGCGGCCCTTCACGCCGGAGGAGTGCGCGACCCTGGTATCGTCGGGCGTCATCACCGAGGGCGAGCAGGCCGCCGTGCTGGCGGGCAAGCGGCGCTTCACGGTGGACGAATGCCTGGCCATGCTGGAGGCCGGCGTTCTGTACGAAGACGACCGCATCGAGCTGATAGACGGAGAACTGCTGATTATGGCGCCCATCGGAGACAACCACGATAATACCACGGACTGGCTTGCCGAACTGAGTTTTAGAAACTTTGGCGACCGTGCCAGAGTGCGGGTGCAGGGATCAATCCGGCTGAACAACATGAGCGCGCCCCAGCCGGACGTCGCCATATTGCGGCGTCGCCCGCTGTCCGATTCCAGGCCGTATTACCCAGAGGACATCTTCCTGGTCATCGAAGTTGCCAACACTTCCCTGCGCTACGACAGCGGCCCCAAACTGGCCCGGTACGCCGCGGCCGGCATCGTAGAAGTGTGGGTTGTCAACCTAAGAGACGGAACGGTAACGGTGTATACCGGCCTGTCGGACTCGGCATATACCAGCGTCCGAACATACCTGACGGGGGAAAGCATCAGCCCGCAAGCGTTCCCGGACGTGTCTTTGGCCGTAGCCGATTTTATTCTCATTCCTGACGGGTCCTTTGACGAAACTGACTAACCATTTCCCATGCAAACCACGAACCCTCCCAATGCTCAGGAGGCGGCGATGACCACGACTACACAGCTCCCGGCGGCGCGGCCCTTCACGCCGGAGGAGTGCGCGATCCTGGCGGAGGCGGGCATCATCACCGAGGGCGAGCAGGCCGCCGTGCAGGCCGGAAAGCGCCGCTTCACCGTGGACGAGTGCCTGGCCATGCTGGAGGCCGGCGTTCTGCACGAGGACGACCGGGTCGAACTGATAGACGGAGAACTGCTGATTATGGCCCCCATCGGAGACAACCACGAATCTACCACTGACTGGTTAACGGAGCTGTGCGTCCAAGCCTTTGCCGGTCGCGCCTTAGTGCGGGTTCAGGGATCAATCCGGCTGAACAACATGAGCGCACCCCAGCCGGACATCGCCATTTTGCGGCGGCGACCGCTGTCCGATTCCAGGCCGTATTACCCAGAGGACATCTTCCTGGTCATCGAGGTTGCCAACACTTCCCTGCGTTACGATAGCGGCCCCAAGCTGGCCCGGTACGCCGCGGCTGGCATAGTCGAAGTGTGGATAGTCAACCTGCGCGACGGGACGGTAACGGTGTATACCGGTCTCTCGGATTCAGCGTATACCAGCGTCCGAACTTACCTGACGGGGGAAAACATCAGCCCGCAAGCGTTCCCGGACGTGTCTTTGGCCGTAGCCGATTTTATTCTCATTCCTGACGGGTCCTTTGACGAAACGGACTAAACATTCCCGCGGAAAACTATGAACTCTCCCCATACCCAGGAGGCGGCGATGACCACGACTACACAGCTCCCGGCGGCGCGGCCCTTCACGCCGGAGGAGTGCGCGATCCTGGCGGAGGCGAGCGTCATCACCGAGGGCGAGCAGGCCGCCGTGCTGGCCGGAAAGCGCCGCTTCACCGTGGACGAGTGCCTGGCCATGCTGGAGGCTGGCGTTCTGCACGAGGACGACCGCATCGAGCTGATAGACGGAGAACTGCTGATTATGGCCCCCATCGGGGAATACCACGTAGGCGGAAACATTTGGTTGACCCAGTTGCTGGTTCCGGCTTTGGCAGGCCGAGCATTGGTGCAGTCGCAGTGTCCGGTCTATCTGAACGACCGCAGTGCCCCGGAGCCGGACATTGCCGTGGTCAGGTGGCGTCCTATCACGGAATCGTCCCTCTCATATCCGCCCGACGTGTATTTAGTCATCGAAATCGCCGACAGCTCACTACGCTACGACAGCGGCCCCAAGCTGGCCCGATACGCCGCCGCTGGTATCCCGGAGGTATGGATCGCCAACCTGCGGGCGAGAGAAGTAACCGCCCACGCCAACCCGGCCGGTTCCGAGTACACCTCCGTCCGTGTTTACCGATCGGGCGAATCCATCGCCCCGCAAGCGTTCCAGGATATAGTTCTAGCGATAGACGAATTTATGCCCCCGGCCCCTGGCCCAGAGGTGGAAATAGCCTAGCTTTCCCTGCGCCATGCCGGGAACAAACCTTGATTCAGGCGGCAACTGATATGAAATTCACGCGAATGGTCAGCAGAACCCTTCGTTTCGATTCCCCCGAGGCTGAGACGGCCAGCCACCGGCTGATGCTGAGGGCCGGGCTGATTCAGCAAGTGGCGGCGGGCGTGTATGCCTACCTGCCCTTGGCATGGCGTTCCCTCCGCAAGATAGAGAACATCATCCGCGAGGAAATGGACGCCGCCGGCGGGCAGGAACTTATGCTGCCCGCCCTCCAGCCGTTGGAGCTATGGGAGCAGACCGGGCGCCGCGCTGCCTTCGGCGACAACCTGTTCTCCCTCGAGGACAGGCGCGGGCGGCCCATGGTCATGGCCCCTACCCACGAGGAAGTCATCACCAACGTGGTCAAGAGCAACGTCCAGAGCTACCGAGACCTGCCCCTGCTGCTCTACCAGATTCAGACCAAGTTCCGCGACGAACCCCGTCCCCGCGCCGGTCTCATCCGGGTGCGCGAGTTCGACATGAAGGACGCCTACAGCTTCAACGCCGACGACGCCAGCCTCGACGACACCTACCAGGACATGGCTCAAGCCTACCGCAACGTCTTCCGCCGATGCGGGCTGCCCGTGCTGATGGCCGAGGCCGACAGCGGGGCCATCGGCGGCAAGGACTCCCACGAGTTCCTGCTTCCCACCGACACCGGCGAGGACACCGTCATCACCTGCTCCGGCTGCGATTACGTCGCCAACGCCGAGAAGGCCGAGTCGGTCATCCAGCCCGTCCAGCGCGAGCCGGAAGCCCAGTTGCAGGAAGTCGCCACCCCCGGCATCAAGACCATCGCGGGCTTGGCCGAATTCTTGGGCGTCCCGGAATCCAGGACACTAAAGGCCGTCTTCTACATGGCGGACAACGAGCCTGTATTCGTCACCATTCGCGGCGACTTGGAGGTCAACGAGGTCAAGCTCAAGAACGCCCTCCACTGCGACGACCTGCGCTTCGCCGAGGACGAGGAGGTCCGGGCCGCCGGGCTGGTGGCGGGCAGCGCCTCGGCGGTGGGCATCAGCGGCATCCGCAAGGTTGCCGACCCTTCCATCGAGGGCGGCAGCAACTTCGTCGTCGGCGCCAACAAGCCCGACACCCACCTGACCGGCGCAAACTACCCCCGCGACTTCCAGGTGGACATCCTCACCGACATCGCCCTTGCCCAGCCCGGCCAGCTCTGCGCCCATTGCGGCGGCGCGCTGCAGGCCACCCGCGGCGTCGAGGTGGGCCACATCTTCAAGCTGGGCACCTTCTTCAGCGAGACCCTCGGCGCAAACTACCTGGACTCCGAAGGACGCAACCTGCCCATCACCATGGGCTGCTACGGCATCGGCGTAGGCCGCCTCCTCGCTGCCGCCATCGAGCAGAACCACGACGATAACGGCATCGTCTTCCCCCACCCCATAGCGCCCTACCAGGCCCACTTGGTGGGCCTCAACCTCGCCAACGAAGACGTCGCCCAAGCCGCCGACAGCCTCTACGCCCAGCTAAACGCTGCTGGCATCGAGACCCTGTACGACGACCGCCCCGACGCGGCAGCCGGCGTGAAGTTCAACGACGCCGACCTCATGGGCCTCCCCGTGCGCCTCGTAATCAGCCCCCGCAACCTCAACAACGGCGTAGTGGAAATCCGCGCCCGCACGGAAGAAGAAGCGACGACTGTGCCGCTGGCAGAGGCCGCGGACGCGGTGCGGGCGCGGTTGGCGGTGGGAGATTAACCGCCCGCCGTCATTCCCGCGAAAGCGGGAATCCAGAGGAGGAATACCCCATACCGTCCTATAGTCAAGAGGCTGAAAAGCGGCAATCCCGCTTCCGGGCGATGTCGTCAACTATCAGCCTGGAATCTCGGGCTCCATCGGATTCAAGAGGACAACGCACCGATTACCTGCTGGCATTGAGCCACGAAACCGACAATCTTTATCCTACGCTGCGGGAAAGGGATGTCGCACTAAATTTCTTTGCGGAACGTAGTATAAAGTGGTGGACAGGAAGAGGGAGTGGTGATGATACCAGCGTCATAGGCCCGACACAGAGCATGATGAGTTCGCAAGTGGCCTGCGTCAACTTCTTGCTCCCATTGGCGGGAATGGATGGCGCATTAGCGGCGGTGCTTCACGCTGTTGACGACGATGTTAAGGACATCGTGCCTATCGAACACAAGGGGAATACGTCGCTGGTAGAGTTCGAGTGGATTGGCGAGGAAAGACCGTTGGAGCGTGTTCGCAGATGGAAACGAGGGGAAAGAGTTACCAGTGTTGACGCCTTAATGGTTGCGCATACGGACATCGGACGGCGAGTATACTTCCTAGAATGGAAGTATACGGAGTCGTACTCTCCAAGTAACTATAAAGGCAATACCAGGCACTATCCTGCGTACTCAGCCCTATACGCTTCCGAATCGTCGTCATTCAACGGCACCGCCCCAATGGACGAACTGCTCTACGAACCATTTTACCAACTTATGCGGCAACGGCTGTTAGCGGACAGGATGGTGAATGATGGAGAGTTGGGAGTATCCGACGCAAAGGTGATAGCCGTCGTCCCCGAGGGAAACATCGCATACAGAGAACGAATCACATCGACCCCATTGGCACAGCGTTTCCCAAACCTGAATACAGTATCGGACGTATTCCGCGCCACCTTAAAACGCCCCGATGAGTCCTACGCAATCGTCTGTCCATCCACGCTGGTTGCCGCTGTTGAGAGGGAGTGCGGCGACGCGGCAGAGGATTGGGTCGCGTATCAGCGAAAGCGCTACGGGCTATAAGACCCGAACCGCATCAGAAGAATTCCTACCCCTACCCCCGGCGCGGCTCCAGCAGCTCGTTCAGCATCCTGAGGTTGTCTTCCAGTTGGTCCGCGAGCTGGTGCTGGCGCGAGTTCCGCAGCATCAGCAGCAGGCGGAACTGGGACCCCAGGTCGTCGGCCAGGGCGCGCTTGGCCTCTACCACCGTGTCGGCCTCCACCGGGACGCGGACGCCGTTCAGAGGCAAGCGATTCTTGGCTTCACCCGCCCAGTACTTGTCCAGGCTATCCAACACTATGATGGGGATTTCGTCCTTGATGACGAAGTTGGCGTCGGGCGAGCAGTCCTCGGGCCGCAGAGTGTCAACCAGCACCCGGGTAATCTCCGAGTGGCTGATGTGGAAGACGGCGGCGTTGGGCTGGCTGGAGTCAACGTCCCGCCAGTTCCAGTCCGGCGGCTGGGCGTAGTCCACTCCCGGCTCCACCACCACTGGCAGAGCAAGGTCCTCGGCCAGCGGACGATCTTCCTCTCCTTCATCCTGAGCCTGTCGAAGGACGGCGCTATCGGACGGTTCGCTATTCGGCCCGATCGTATCAGGCATGGTCGTGGTTCCCCTCGCCGTCCAGCTCCCAAGCGGAGTAGACCTGCTCCGGCAGCATGATGGGGCCGACGGCGTTCTCATACTCGCGGACGTGCTTGGCAGTGAGCAGGGCGATGGCCTTGAGCATCTGCGGGCTGACCTTGATGCGGGCGCGAAGGATGGGCTCGCGCTCCTCCATCTGTTCGCCGAAGAACAGCACCGCCGAATACAGGCTGCTGAAAATGTGCATCGAATCGGCGTAGAAGGTAATGGGGTCCAGTGAGCCGCCCTCGCTGGGGTTGGCCTGAGTGTCACTGGGGCGGGCGTAGGTCTCTTCGTGGGGTGTCTGGTCTTCCGGCGGAACGTAGGGCCTCTGGACGACTGGCATGGGGCCTCTCCTGAGCCTGTCCTGAGCAGAGCCGAAGGGCCTGCGAAGGATGGGGCGAGTTGACGATATTATACAGGAATGCCGCAGCTATCCCTATTCCTCCGGTTTGCCCCGCAAAAACCGCTCCACCTCCGGCGTCAGCGGCAACATCAGCACGCCGTTCACTTCGACACCGAATTTGGCGTAAGCCTCATCCCAACGCTTGCGACGCTCTTCGAGAACTTCCCTGCGGCCCTCTTCCCGCGCCTTCTTTATGACTGATTCTTTAAGCATCGCCGCCAATACCATATCCTTCAGCCTCCATATCTGGCAGCGGAACAGGTATCCCTGACGCTACGGCTCCGGTTCATCCTCCCCGGACAGAAAACGCTCCACCTCCGGCGTCTGCGGCAGCATCAACACGCCATCTACCTCGACACCGAACCGAGAGACAGCCTCTTCTCGCCGCTTGCGCTGATTCTTGCGTTCCTCCTTACGCCCTTCCTCCCTCCATTGCCTTATTTTCATTCCAGCCAATACCATATTCCACACAGCCTCCTTCAGGATTGTTGCCAGCAGGGCGGCTCCTGCGGACACGGTCGCGACATTTGCCAGATCCGGCATAAGGCTGCCCAGCCGCCAGGAATCCCAGTACAGCCATTGCGCCATAGTGCCTGCGGCCAAGGAAACCAGATATACCGCGCAGTAGAAGATGCCTAGTACTAGATCAAGTCAGGATTTGATGGGATAGAGGCGATGGAGCTTGGTCCTGGCGTCCTTGGATGCCGAAGTGCCAGTTGATTCGGGCTTGAGCTTGGTTTCGTTCCTGTTCCAGGACGTGAATCTCCCTGCAGAGGGACTCCTCGTCGGGGAGGCACTTTTTGAGACAGCCGCGGGAGATGACACTGAATTCGATCTCCGCCATGTTCAGCCAGCTTCCGTGCTTGGGGGTGTAATGGAACTCCAGCCGCCGCGCTATGCGCCGCGCCTCCGCCGCCGGAAAGGCCTGGTACAAGGACGCCTTGCGATGGGTATTGAGGTTGTCCAATACCACCCGGACCACCGGCACATCGGGATAGGCCTCATCCACCAGCCAGCGCATCTGGTGAGCGAAATCCACCGCGGTGCGCCGCTCCGTTACCGCCACATGCCGCCAGCCCACCAGGGGCTCGATGCAAAGGAACAGGTTGCGGGTGCCCTCGCGCCGGTACTCGTAGTCCTCACGCTTGGGACGTCCCGGTTCTACCGGGATGGGCGGCCGGGCGTCGGACAGCAACTGGGTGGAGGTCTCGTCGAAGCAGACCACCGGCCTCTGAGGGTCGTAGGGTTCGGCGTAGAGGTCCAGGACATCCTCCATGTCCGCCACGAAGTCGGCGCTCACCTCGGGAATGCACCACTGTTTCTTCCGCCACGGCTTGATTGTGTTTTTTTCAAGTGCAGCCGCACCGTCTCGTACGACAGGGACTCAACCAACCCCAGTTCCACCATCCGGTCTGCCAGCAGGCGCAGGTTCCAGTGGTCGTGGCCCTCCGGGGCCGGACTGCAGGCCAAAGCAATCAGGCGGCCCTCGGCCCGGTCATCCATTTTGCGGTACCGGTGGGCCTGGGGCCGGTCGTTGAGCACACCGTCCAGCCCGCCCTCGGCAAAGCGCCGTTTGACATTGAACACCGTGCCCTGGGCCACATCCAGGGCCTGGGCCACCTTGGGCGCCGGCCAACCCTCGTCGGTCTTGAGCAGGATGCGGGCCCGGTTGATAACCCTGGCGGAACCCTTTCCCGCCCGGACCATGTGCTCCAGTTGGTTGCGCTCCTCCGGCATCAGCCGGACTGCGAATTTCTCCCTGACCACACCACCACCTCGCAACAGCACCTATTGCCAGCAGATTAGCACTGCCACCCGACCCGCGGCCACAACTCCAAGACCAAGTTTGATTGAGTACTAGGTCGCGCAGCGCTTGATTATTGGAGTTCTCCATTCCTTTTTATCCTAGACAATCGGGGATATACCGTCAACAAACGGCTTTCGCTGACATTTCTCCCTTACCTCACCCCAGCGTCCGGTGGTAGTATCCGACGGCGACGGCTTCCCATTCTGCGGTAGCGCGGCTCTGTCCGATAAGCCCCAGCTTGCGCATGATGGCGTAGCATTGCGCGTCCCTGGATGCGTTGGGCTGGCCGGCGACGGCGGAACGCACTTCTTGACTGGTATAGTCGAACATGGGAATGCCCAAGCTGTCGGCCCAGTGGCGCAGGGAAACGTCCAGCTGGTCTAGGCCTGGCGCGCGGAGGTTGACTCCGCCGGGCTTGCTGCGCGCCGCGCAGGGCGCCCTCCACCGGGAAATGACGGCGGTCAGGGCCTCCAGTTGGCGGCATATTCGGACAGATGGCTCGACCTTTCGGGAAGTCTTCAGCCCCACTACCCCGCTGGCAGCAACGGCTGAACCCTGAAATACGGCCCATCCGGTTTCGCGCAGGCCGGTGGACAGGGCCAGCAGCAGATCTTCTTGCTTCGCGCCTTTGCAGTCGGCGATTTCGGAATTCACGGCTAGTCTGCCGCCGGCGTCAACTGCCACTGTCCGTTGGCGTCCTTGTCGCCCTGGATTTGACGGCTGGCAATCCTGAGCAAGCCCCCGACAGGCGCGAATGACTCCGTCTCAGGATAGAGACCGGTATAGTAGTAAACGCCGCACTGGAGACAGTTCCAATCGCCGTCATCATAGGCCAAGTCTCCGCGGCACTTGAGGCAAGCTCCCAGCCGGTATAGATTCATCGTGCATCTCGCTCTGGTCAGTCCGGTGTATCAGGGTTTTGTCTCAAACTGCTATTACATTAACAGAACATTTGTACTATTTCAAGTTGCCGAAATGATCCTGGCAGCGTTCCGGGTCAGGTCTTGGTACACGGTAAGGGCGGGTTTCAAACCCGCCCCTACTGATGGCGAAGGGTTGTCGGCGGTCATACCGCCTAAATTTGGAACGCTATCCCCAATGCGACTTCTTCTTGACCGCATTCAGGCCGATTCCTATAATTCCACTGCGATATTTGTAACTGGCACAGGAAGATACGCTCCGTGGTCCAACCGACACAGCAGAACATCAAAGACCTCGCTGGCGCGGCCCTCGCCGAGCTTTCCGCTCTGGACAGCCTCGACGCGCTGGAACAGTGGCGCATCTCCTATCTCGGACGGCGGGGGAGCCTGACCACGGTCCTGCGTGGGCTTTCCGGGCTGGACATCGAGGAACGCCGCCGTATCGGGGCCTTGGCCAACCAGGCCAAGGAGTCGCTGGAAAGTGGCCTGGAAACGCGCACGCGGGAGATTAACGAAGCCGCGTTATTGCGGGCCGCCAGCGAGGACCGTCTCGACGTCACTCTCCCCGGTCGTCCCCCTACGGAGGGCCGCCTGCACCCGACCACCCGCATAGTCCGCGAAATCTGCGCTGCCTTCGTTGGTATGGGCTTCAGCGTGGTGGAAGGCCCCGAGGTGGAGTGGGACCACTACAACTTCGAGATGCTCAACATCCCCAAGGGCCACCCGGCCCGCGATATGTGGAACACCCTATGGGTGGACTACACCAACGAGGCCGGTGAGCAGCCCATGCTGCTGCGCACCCACACCTCGCCGATGCAGGCGCGGGTGATGGAAAGCCAGCAGCCCCCGGTGCGCGTCATAGTCCCGGGCAAGTGCTACCGTTACGAAGCCACCGACGCCACCCACGAATGGCACTTCTACCAAGTGGAAGGGCTGGCCGTGGACGAAGGCATCACCTTCGCCAACCTGAAGGGCACCCTCTACGAGTTCGCCCGCCGGCTCTTCGGAGAAGAGCGCCGCGTCCGCTTCCGCTGCGACTACTTCCCTTTCGTCGAGCCTGGCGTGGATATGTCCATAGACTGCTTCGCCTGCGACGCCGCTCTCCCTCCCCCTGAAGGGGAGGGCCGGGGTGGGAGTGAAAGGCAAGAAGGGGCCGCTTCGGAAGGCGGCTGCCGCATCTGCCGCGACAGTGGATGGATCGAGATAATGGGCGCGGGCATGGTGCATCCGCGGGTGCTGGCTGGCGTGGGCTACGATCCCAGCAAGTACACCGGCTTCGCCTTCGGCCTGGGGCCGGAGCGCATCGCCATGCTGAAGTACGGCATAGACGACATCCGACACTTCTACGCCAACGACCTCCGCTTCCTGCGCCAGTTCTAGGACCACCCGTCATTCCCTCGAAAGCGGGAATCCAGCTCAACAAAAATCATCCTGTCTATCCTGTCCATCCATGTGAGTATATGAAAGTTCCCCTTAGCTGGCTCCGGCAATACGTCAACGTGGACATCCCCGCCAACGAACTGGCCCACCGCCTCACCATGGCCGGCGTCGAAGTCGGCGAGGTGCAGGAAACCGGCGGGTGGAGCGAGGTCTACGTCGGCAGCGTCACCTCCGTGCGCCAGCACCCCAACGCCGACCGCCTCCGCCTCTGCACCGTCACCACCGGTCCTGACCAGATGGAAGTCGTCTGCGGCGCTCCCAACGTGGCCGAGGGGCAGAAAATCTGCTTCGCCCGCGTCGGCGCACACCTGTACAACGCCCACAGCGGCAAGCATGAAACCCTGGCCGCCGCCCGCATCCGCGGCGTCGAATCCCAAGGCATGATCTGCTCCGAACTGGAACTGGGCTTGGGCGACGACCACAGCGGTATCATAGTGCTGCCCGGCGACGCGCCGCTGGGGGAGCCGCTGTCCGACTATATGGGTGACACCATCCTCGACCTGGAGCTGACCCCCAACCGCCTCGACTGCCTCTCGATGCTGGGCGTGGCCTATGAAGTGGCGGCCCTCACCGGCGGCGCAGTCACCGAGCCGGAGATTCGTTACGAGGAAACCGGCGCTCCTGTTGAGGAGCGAGTCAGCATCTCAATAGCCGACCCCGACCTGTGCCACCGCTACACCGCCACTGTCATTGACGGCGTGCGGATCGGCCCGTCGCCCCAGTGGCTGCAGGACCGTCTGACTCGCGCCGGGCTGCGGCCCATCAGCAACGTGGTGGACGTCACCAACTTCGTGATGCTGGAGTACAATCAACCCCTGCACGCCTTCGATCTTGGCGCGGTCAAGCACGCCACCGTCATCGTGCGCCGCGCCCGGCCCGGGGAGAAGCTGACCACTCTGGACGGCGTAGAGCGCGAGCTGAACATCGAGAACCTGGTCATCGCCGACTCCCGCGACCCCATCGGCCTGGGCGGCGTCATCGGCGGGGCCAACAGCGAAATAGGCCCCCAGACCGCCACGGTGCTGCTGGAGTCGGCCAACTTCAACGCCGCCAACAACCGCGAAACCGCTACGTCCATGGGACTGCGCACAGAGGCTACCCTGCGTTTCGAGAAGGGGCTGCGGCCCGAGCTGGCGCCCATGGCCCTGCGCCGCGCCACCGCTCTCATGCAGGAAGTCGCTGGCGGAACCGTCGCGCCCGGCATCATAGATGTCTACCCCGAACCGGCGTCCCTGCTGAACGTTACCCTCACCATGCACCGCCTGCGGCAATCGCTGGGCATGGATATAGACCCGCCGGATGCGCAGAAGGCTCTCGAATCCTTGGGGTTCACCTGCACTCCTTCTGGGCTTGCTGAAGAAGAATCGCTGACAGTCGCTATTCCCTGGTGGCGCAACGACGTGAACATTGAGGACGACCTGGTGGAGGAAGTGGTCCGCATCATCGGCTACGACGCCGTGCCGACAGTGATGATCTCCACGCCCATCCCCTTCCATAGCCCCTCGCGCTCCATTGCCCTCCGAGAGGAGGTGCGTGACCTGCTGGCCGCGGGCGGAATGCAGGAGGTCATCAACTACTCCGTGGCCTCCATCGAGATGATAGAGCGCGTTGTCCCCGTGGACGAGCAGTCCCTGCCAATGCGCCTCGCCAACCCTATGAGCGCTACCCACGAATACTTGCGGCCCACCCTCCAAGCCGGGCTATTGACCAACCTCGCCGCCAACCAGGCCGACGGCCCCGGCCCCTTCCGGCTGTTCGAGGCCGGTCGCGTCTTCCTGCCCCGCAGCGGCGACCTGCCGGAAGAGATGGAAATCGTGGCGGCGGTGCTGGCCGGACAGCGCGGCGAGGCTTCCTGGCTGGCTGCGCCGGATAGTGGCGGCATGGACTTCTATGACGCCAAGGGCATGGTCGAGTGGCTGCTGGGCAGGTTAGGTATTTCCGCCGACTGGGAAGCCGGGGAGCACCCCGTCTACCAACCCGGCCGCTGCGCCGTGGTCAAAGCCATTCCTCTTTCTCCTCTCCCCCCGGGGGAGGGTCAGGGTGGGGGCGTCCTCGGTTTCGCCGGTGAGGTGCATCCTGCGATTCGAGAGCGCCTGGGACTCGACTTCACCCAAGTGGCCGGGTTCGAGTTGAGCCTCCCAGCCCTGCTGTCCGCTCTCCCGGAGTCGGATCGTAACTTCGTCTCCCTGCCCCGCTTCCCGGCAGCGACCCGCGACCTGGCGTTGATAGTTCCTTCCGACGTTCCCGCCGGACGAGTCACCGGGCTGATTATGCGCAACCGCCTGGTGCAGCGGGCCGAGCTCTTCGACATATATTCCGGCGAGAATCTGGCATCGGGGACCAAGTCGCTGGCCTTCCACGTCCACTTCCAGGCCGCCGACCGCACGCTGACCAACGAAGAGGTCACCCGATCCCTGGACGGCCTGCTTCGCAACCTCCAGCGAGAGGTTGGAGCCGTTCTGAGAAGCTAGAGAGTCAGCGGCGGGCCACGACAATCTCGCCAGCGGAGCGTTGCCGATCGCAGCCTGGCAATTGCGAAACCCGCAACGGCAACGTTATCATACGGGCGGCCCACATTGCTCCGTCTGCGAGTTTCGCCATGACCACTAAACTACGTCCTCAAATTGCCGACTACTCCCACTTGGAGCCGCTGCCCGACCCGCCGAAGAAAATTGATATGCAGCAAGACCCACGGATATACGACTTCCGCCGTATCCTGCACCTGCACCTTTCCCACAGGGACGATGTGCTGATTGCCGGCGGGGGCTACCTGCGCCAACGGGCCGGAGACGAGTCTGAGCGGTTCGTGCCCGACTGTGTAGTGGCCTTTGACGTCAACCCGCCCGGCATCGTTTCCCGCAACGGCTATGTCATTGACGAAGTAGGCAAGCCGCCCGACTTGGTGCTGGAAGTGGCGTCACGCAGCACCAGGCGGCGGGATTACACAGTGAAACGCGATGGTTACGCGGGCTACGGCGTCGGGGAATACTGGCGTTTCGACCATGCCCCCGGACGTTCCCGCGTCCCGCTGGCTGGCGACATCCTCGCAGGCGGTCAATACGAGCCCCTGCCGATACACACTGACCCGGACGGGCTGATCTGGGGCTACAGCCCGCTACTGGACCTGGAAATCTGCTGGGATAATGGGAATGTGCAACTCCGGGACCACTATACCAAAGAGTTCCTGCTCAAACCCGAGCAAGAGCGGCGAATGCGGGAATCCGAAACCACCCGCGCTGAGGGCGCCGAGGCACGCGCTGAGGACGCCGAAGCACGCGCCGATTCCGAACGCCAAGTCCGCCTGGCCGCCGAGGAGCGCATTCGCCAACTGGAAGCCGAGATTGAGGGCAGACAGGATACCTAGACCTCAACCGGCATACCTCCTCTCACATCCCATCACTCCCGTAACCGGAGGCGCATCATGGCAACACGGCATCGGCATCACCACGGCCATCACGAAGAAGCGCCCCATCACCACGGCCACAGCCACGCCGGGGAGGATATGCTCAGCGTGGAGGAGGCCTATGAGCGGGTGATGGACAGCTTCGCCCCATTGGAAGGGGTGGAAGTCCCTTTGCTGGAATCCATGGGGCAGTCCCTGGCCGAAGACATCACCTCCCCGCTGGCCCTGCCCCCACTGGCCAACTCCGGGATGGACGGCTATGCTCTTCAGGGCGCCGACATCGTGGGCGCGTCCCAGGATGCGCCCCGCCGTCTGCCCGTCGTCGGCATAGTTGCCGCCGGTCAAATGCCGGAGCGGTCCGTCGAGGCCGGCGTCGCCATGCGGATAATGACTGGCGCTCCCGTTCCCGACGGCGCAGACACCGTAGTCCCTTTCGAGGAAACCGACGAGGTACAGCGCAAGCGCGAGGGCCGTCCCCTGGACGAAGTAGCCATCTTCTCCGAGATGCCCGCGGGCGCAAACGTGCGCCCGGCCGGTGAGGACATCCGCGTGGGGGAGCTGGTGCTGGAAGCCGGGACCGTGGTGCGAGCCGCAGAGGTCGGCGTCCTGGCATCGCTGGGCCTGGATAGGGTCAGGGTCATCCGCCGCCCCGTGGTGTCGGTCCTGGCTACCGGAGACGAGCTGGAAACCGCCGGTTCCACCTTGTCAGGCGGCAAGATATACGACAGCAACAGCTTTAGCGTCGCCGCCGCCATACTTGCCTGTGGCGGCGTTCCCAGGCTGCTGGGCATTGCCCGCGACAACCTTGACGACCTCCACGCCAAGCTGGCGGCCACTGCCGGTTCCGACCTGGTAATAACCTCGGCGGGCGTTTCCAAGGGCGACTACGACATCGTGAAAGACGTGCTGGAGCAGCGAGGCTCAATGAACTTCTGGTCGGTGCGTATGCGCCCGGCCAAACCCCTGGCCTTCGGGATACTGCGGGGTGACGGCGCACCCGGCAATCCAAAAGACGTGCCGCTGCTGGGTCTGCCCGGCAACCCGGTCAGCGCCATGGTGGCCTTCGAGATGTTCGCCCGCCCCGCTATCCGCGCAATGCTGGGGCGTCCGGCGCGCCCACGCCCGGCGGTGGACGGCGTGCTCACCGGGCCCATCCGCAACTACGACGGCCGCCGGGTCTATGCCCGCGTAGAAGTGGAGAAACGGGATGGCGTATACTACGCCACTCCCACCGGGCCGCAGGGGTCCAACATCCTGACCTCAATGTCGCGGGCCAACGGACTGGCCATTTGCCCCGAAGACCTGCCCGCCAAACAGGCTGGCGAGCAGGTGCGCATCATCATGCTGGACTGGAACGAAGAGGTGGAATTATGACCATTGCCGGGCCGGAAACCGCCGGAGCTCCGGAAGATTCATCGGCAGGCGGCGGGCGCTACCACATCAGCCTGCCTCGTCTGCAACAGATGAACCGCTCGGCGGCTCATCTGATTCATGCGCGCCTCACCGAAGCCTGCCCATCCCACAGTCAGTCGGCAACGGGACTGGACCCGGCGGGCCTGATCCGGGAAATCCAAGAGTTCCACAGGGACACTCCAGATTTTATCCGGGCCGATATGCCCATCCAGGAAATCGTCTTCCGCACACTGCTGGCCAGGGGCAATGACTCAATGTCCCTCAGAGAAATACACCGGGAACTCACTCAACAGTGGGGCAACACGCTCCGGCCCATCTCCATAGACGAAGGCCGCCTCCGCCGCGTCCTGAACGCGGACAGCTACTACGGATTCGCCGAAATTTAGCACGGCGTTCAAGATGGCAGAAAGAAAGGGCGCGGTGATTACTGCGCCCTTTCTGGTACCGCCTGTTATTTCTTCCGTTAAGTCTGCAAGTTAGTCGCCCACTGAAGTTCCTTCGTCATCAGGCTGAAGCGTTGAAGGTCCAAGCCGATCAACTCGCCTTCCTCTGAGTAATCAGCCACGATGTCATCGGTAATCTCTTTCGCGTATGCGGCAGGAGAATCCGAGATTTGGATGTAGACGGCATCAGCCTTTTGGTCCGCCTCTATTTTGAACATATTCTCCTTCTCCGTTAAGCGTCTCCAACTCTGAATGTATCAACAATCAGAGGTTCAGAACCTCCTCTGACTCTGACTTTGAGAGTTCTACCAGTACCCTCGTTGAAAACGTAGACAACGTCAGCACCGACAAAGTAACTACCTGATTTGTTGTTCAAGCAATTATTAACCTCTGCCTCACTGATATTATACAGGCGCATCCGGGCCATTGCATGATTTGAGTATTCCATCATGTTGCCGCGGCGGCCAGTTGCTCTTTGGCGGTCTCCACCAGCTTGGCGAAGCCGTCAGGGTCGCGGACAGCCATGTCGGCCAGTATCTTGCGGTCCAGCTCGATTTCGGCCAGCTTCAGGCCGTGGATGAACTGGCTGTACGACAGACCGGCGGCCCGGCAGGCTGCCCCGATGCGTACAATCCACAGGCTGCGGAACTCGCCCTTGCGCTCGCGGCGGTGCCGGTAAGCATAGGCCCAAGCGTGCATCACCGCTTCTTTGGCCCACTTGTAGTTGCGGTGGGAAGAGCCGTGGAAGCCCTTGGCCGCCTTCATTATCTTCTTATGTCGGCGGTGCTTGGTCACACCGCGCTTTATTCGTGCCACAGGAAATCTCCATTGCAAAAATACCTACCCTTCTCCGGCGCGGAGCCGCGTACACCGCTCCCGCTTCCGCGGAAATCCGGCGGCCCTCCGTAGATGGGTAGGTTTAGAGTGCCCTAGCCGTAAGGAATCAACTTCCGCAGCCGCGGCGCATCGGCGGCGGCAACATCCATCTTGTCGGAATACTTGCGGGTGACCTTAGTGGGCTTCTTCCGTCGTAGGTGGCTGCTCATTCGCTTGCGGCGAAGCAGTTTGCCTGAGCCGGTTATGTGAATACGGGCTTTGGCGCCTTTGTGTGTTTTAAGTTTTGGCATCTGCCAGTTCTTCTTTCTCGTTGGAATTATTGCCTTCGTCCCGGTTTGCGGAAGCGCGCTGCAAGTTTCGTTCCTCGCTCTTCTGTACCGAAGGTATCAGCACCATGGAAAGAGCGCGTCCCTCCATGGACGGGGGCCGCTCCAAGCGCACTTCGTCCTTCAACTCATCGGCAACTCTCCGCAGAACCGAGAGGCCCAACTGCTGATGGGCCGCCTCCCGTCCACGGAAGCGCACGGTGAGTTTGACCTTCGAGCCGTCGTCTATGAACTCCCGTACCTTGCGGACCTTGGCGTCGAGGTCGTGAGTCCCGATATTGGGGCGGAACCGCACCTCTTTCTGCTCGGTGCTTTTCTGGCCCTTCTTGGACTCCTTCTCCTTCTTGGAGGAGAGATATAGCAGCTTGCCGTAATCCAGCAGCCGACACACAGGAGGGTCGGAATTGGGCGCGACTTCCACCAGATCCACCTCGGCGTCGCGCGCCATCTGGAGCGCTCGCCGAGTTTCCATGACCCCCAACTGAGACCCATCCCCGCCTATGACACGTACTTGAGGGCTGGTTATCCGTTCGTTGACCCGATACTGCCTGGCGATGCTGACCTACCTCCAATGGATTATGACCCACCACTGCCGAAGGGTATAGCGCAATCTATCACACCCCCGCCCCGCCGTCAACGCGCTTGGAGCAATCTACAAGGTCATTCGATTATCCAAACACAAGGCACGATTTTTACCAGAAGGGTCCCTCTCTCACCAAATGCGCATCCTTAGACCGGCTCAGGATGAGCGGAGTTCTCCGGGTTCCGTTACTTTGAAAAGTCCTGCCTGCTGCGGTCCGAACCCTACTCATCCCCGGGGTCATCGTCCGGGTCCGGCAGCGGGTCCAGGTCCCCGCTGAAGTCCAGCCCTTGCAGAAACTCCTCGATCTGCGGCGACAGCGGCGCGACGGGGGCAGACTCGCTGGCGACTTGGCTGTTCTCCCTGTCGTACTTCTCTTCCAGTCTCGACAGAAGCCTCGAGACTTCCGACGTGTCCGTCACCACGTTTTGCAGCGAAGCGTACTGCTGAACCCCGCGCTCGCTGTCCTCCAGGCGGCTGGGCAGTCCATATAACTGGCACAGAATGCCGGTCAGCCGCGCCGCGCCGGTGAAGTCTTCCTCCACCTGGAAATACTGGGGCAGGTGCACCACGAAGATGCGGGTATCCATCTTCATCGCTTCCGCGTGCTCGAACGTCAGTTGTGTGATGGTCGTCGGCCCCTCGTAATCGCTGGGCTTCACGTTCACCAGCTTGTATTCGTCTTCGTTGCTCGCGTCCACTGAGCCGCCGGAGACCAGCAGCGGGCGGGTGTGGGGCACCATGTCATACATCGCGCCCACCAGCGAGTAGCGCTTTACGCCCAGCCGGTCCAGCATTTCGTTCACCGATTCGGTGAAGTCTTCGCCGTAAGCGTGGGGCTCCAGCAGGTGCAGGGTAATCAGGTCCGGACCGTTCTCCCGCACCGCGACCTTGACCGTGGTGGACGGTATCCTGTACTCCCGCTTCCCCCGCCGTATCCGCGACCTAGGCCGGTAGCGGGTGAAGTCGTAGTACCGCCCCGGACGCGCCAGTCGCCCCACTTCCTTGGCTTCCAGGTGCCGCTCGATACGGCGCAGACTGATGGTGCCCACCCGGCCAACGTCAATCCAAGGCCGCAACACCGCCAGGACGTGCGGGTCCTTCAACTCCGGCAGTGGCTCGTCGAACTCAAAATCTCCAATACGCATAACCCTAGTTTGCCAGCAAGGGGCAGGGTTGGCAAGGGCAGGGTAGCTTTCCAGCAGGGTCTTTTCATTTTCCGGTTGCATAGGGAACGGCTACCAGGGAGAAGGGTTCGGAGAGGCGAGCGGCGTTGCGGCGCAGAGCAGCGGCCACGTTCGTGTGGCCAGCCCATCGCGCCAGGGTGGTGGTCAGGTTACGCAGCGCGGCCGTCACTTGGGGAGCGGCGGCGGTTCTCACTTGGGAACGGTCCTCGTCAAAGGCGACGTCCATGACCCGATGCGCCTGGTTCTCGATCTTCCAATGCTCCCGAAGGGTCTGCAACAGGCGGTCCGCTCCGGCAACGGTTGGAGCCAGGCTGGTCCCGGCGAAGCTCACCTCCACCTGCGTTCGTCCTTTCACCGTCCGGCGCCGCTCTATCCGGCATACCTGCCGTAAGCGGGGCCACTCTTCGCCCACCTCCCCGGCGCTGCCCACATACCGGTTCAACTCCGGGCCGGCCAAAGCCCACAGTTCCCGCCGCTCCCAGCGTCCATGGCGCTGTTTCGGCGAGTCATCCACGAACGCCGTAAGGGTGGCCCCGCGTTGCTGCCACTCCCGCGCCTGCCGGAAGGGTACTGCCGGCCCCTTGCCCTCTTCAGTTTCCAGTGGGGGAAAAGGCGTCCGCCAAGTCCCGGCGCAACGTGGGTTGGTTCTCTTTCACCGGCAACAGGCAGTCCCCGCTACCGCCCACAACCTGCTGGCATACCTCCCGTTGCGTCAACAAGGCGTCCGCCACCACTATCTTTCCCCCCAGGGGACCTGCCTCGGCACCGCCTTGGCCGCTGCTAATTCCTGACCCTTCCCCGGCGCCGCCGCCTGGGCCAGGACCGCCCCGCTCCGGGCAGCGTAGGCCGACACCGGATGCGCCCCGGCTATCTCCTCTCCATGAATTCCCCGCAGGGTCTTGCCGTCCAAAGACAGCACCGGCCCAAGCCCTACCCCGCTGTCAATCAGCCATTCCCGCAACACGGCCTCAAAGGCCGTCACGTCCAAGTCTTTGAACACCCGCTGGAAGGTGGCTTCCCCGGGTGGCTTCCCTGGGTGTCTTCCCTGGGTGTCTTCCCCGGGCTGAACCCCAGGAGTTGCCCAGTGGCGACTCCGTGGTTGGGCTATCGCGTACAAGCTGTGGGCGCCGCACAACATCGCGCAAACGGCCAAGGTCAGCATTGCCCCCAGAGGGTGGCACCTGGCCTTTTATCGTTGGCTTCAACCTCTCTGTAGGCCAGGCGTAGTGGAGCTCTATACAGGTAGCTTACACAATGTAATTGTTGTGTTAAGACACTACCATTCGGCGAAAGCGGACTTATTCCATCAGGAGTTCAATGGCAGGAGTTCAATGGGCTTCCTGGGACTAATTCATCGATCAATTCGGGACAAGTAGCTGACAACTCTGATAGGCCGCCGGAATAAGGGTAGCCATAGATAACCTGAAAGAATCGGGATGCCTGGCCGTTTACATCAACGGGAGCCTCGTTACAGCTAGGCATCTGTATCTTGAACAGCCGGCAGAATGTTTCCAAGACAATTCGCGAAGAGGGTGTCAACGTTCACAGGGTCCTAGCTACATCTCGAAGATAGTTCCACCTGCCGTGCACTCTGGCCTACCAAACTGGACAAAACAAGAACTTTTTGCATCAGATTCGCTCTGGGCGTATCGGCAGCCTCGGAAAGCAACGCATGGGGGCACGTCCACTGTTAGGTTGCGATTTGCCTGGCGACGGGAGAGTTGGCAAGTCAGTTATAAGCGGTCTGTAAAGTCAATAGGGGCATTGCAACGGGGCGAGGCCGCTCCGGAAGATTGCCGGGGCGGCCTCTTTCCGTTCGTACCGGCAAGGATCGTACCGGCAAAGATCATACCGGCAAGGAAGGATATTGCCATTCTCCTGGAAACGCCCCTCATGTGGCGCCGGATCACCGCATCTCAGGCGGTGTTCCGCGCCGTGGGGCAGAGCGCGGGGGCCGGCGGTGATGCCGCCGGCCCCCTTTGCGTCCTGACTGTCCGGCGCACCCGGGCTAGTCGTCGTCCACTATGGTCATGGTTCCCACGGACGCGGGCTTGAACCACTCTCCGGGGAGGAACGCCTCCACGGCGAAGTACTCGTCCGGCTCCTCCTCGCTGTCATCATTCAGCCAGACCTCTCCCGTCAGCGCGGTTACGCCCGGCTTGAACACCATCACCCCGGACATGGTCTGGTAGTCGCCTGAATGCGCCCGGTTGTCCAGCACGTGGTAGGCGGGCCCGGCGTACCAGTTCACCTCGAATTCCTCAGTCAAGGCATGGGAGAGCAGTATCCGGAACTCCACCACGCCGCCCTCCGTTGCCGAGGCGTCCTCTACGGTGACGCTTAGCTCAACCTCCGGTTCCGGGGCGTCGTCGTCGTCGGCGACGCTGACCGTGGCCGCGCCCTGGGTTGCCGACACCGTGTAGCCGCTGCCGGTGTTCACCGTGGCCGTTACCGAGCCGTCGGCTTCATCCGCTCCGTCGTCGGTGGTGCCCACCGTCAGGGTGGCGCTGCCCGTGGTGGGGATGGTCACCGTCTGCTGGCCGGTGGTTGCGCCGTAGTCGCCGCTCTGCGACACCGTGACGCTCACGTCCAAGTTGGCCGCCGGGGCCGGGCTGGCGGTGACGGTGAAGGTGGCGTCGCCGCCCTCCGTTACTCCGTTGCCCGCGGTCACGCTCACCTCCGGCGTGGCCGGCGGCGGGTCGTCGTCGTCCGCCACGCTGACCGTGGCCGCGCCCTGGGTCGCCGACACCGTGTAGCCGCTGCCGGTGTTGACCGTGGCCGTGACCGAGCCGTCGGCCTCGTCCGCCCCGTCGTTGGTGGTGCCCACCGTCAGGGTGGCGCTGCCCGTGGTGGGGATGGTCACTGTCCGCTGGCCCGTGGTTGCCCCGTAGTCGCCGCTCTGCGACACCGTGACGCTCACGTCCAGGTTGGCCGCCGGGGCCGGGCTGGCGGTGACGGTGAAGCTGGCGTCGCCGCCCTCGGTTACGCCGCCTCCGGCGCTGACGCTCACCTCCGGCGTGGGCGGCGGCGGAATCAGCAGCGGGTCGTCATCGTCGGCCACGCTGACCGTGGCCGCGCCCTGGGTTGCCGACACCGTGTAGCCAGCGTCGGCGGCAGGCGTGTCCAGCGTCGCCGTTACCGACCCGTCGGCCTCGTCCGCCCCGTCGTTGGTGGTGCCGACGGTCAGGGTGGCGCTGCCCGTGGTGGGGATGGTCACCGTCTGCTGGCCGGTGGCCGCGCCGTAGTCGCCGCTCTGCGACACCGTAACGCTCACGTCCAGGTTGGCTGCCGGGGCCGGGCTGGCCGTGACGGTGAAGGTGGCGTCGCCGCCCTCGGTTACGCCGCTGCCCGTGGTGACGCTCACCTCCGGCGTGATCACCAGGTCCTGTTGCGATGCCTCCAGCGCGGTAAGCTCGGCGACGACCGGGACCCAGCGCTGCCAGCCCAGGTCCGCATAGCCCTGCGCCTCGGCGGCGGACATGGGGCTGCCGCTGACGCCGGCCGCGTCGAGCGCGCCGAAGGCCACCAGCACGCGCTGCCAGCGGTTCACGTGCTCCGCGCCGTGGTACGTCTCCGCCACCCACAACTTCACGTTGGCCACGACCTGCGGAGCGACGGTGTAGCCGACGGCGTCGTCGTCGTCCGCGACGGTGACCGTGGCCGCGCCCTGGGTTGCCGACACCGTGTAACCGGCGTCGGCGGCCGGAGTGTCCAGCGTCGCCGTTACCGACCCGTCGGCTTCGTCGGCGTCATCGTTAGTGGTAGAGACCGTCAAGGTAACGCTGCCTGTGGTCGGGATGGTCACCGTCTGCTGGCCTGTGGCCGCGCCGTAGTCGCCGCTGGCCGACACCGTGACGCTCACGTCCAGGTCCGCCGCCGGGGCCGGGCTGGCGGTGATGGTGAAAGTGGCGTCGCCGCCCTCGGTTACGCCGCCTCCGGCGGTCACGCTCACCTCCGGCGTGATCACCAGGTCCTGTTGCGATGCCTCCAGCGCGGTAAGCTCGGCGACGACCGGGACCCAGCGCTGCCAGCCCAGGTCCGCATAGCCCTGCGCCTCGGCGGCGGACATGGGGCTGCCGCTGACGCCGGCCGCGTCGAGCGCGCCGAAGGCCACCAGCACGCGCTGCCAGCGGTTCACGTGCTCCGCGCCGTGATACGTCTCCGCCATCCACAACTTCACGTTGGCCACGACCTGCGGAGCGACGGTGTAGACCGAAGAGGCGTCGTCATCGTCCGCGACGGTGACCGTGGCTGCGCTCTGGGCCCCCGACACCGTGTAACCGGCGTCGGGGGCTGGGATATCCAGCATCGCCGTGACCGACCCGTCGGCTTCGTCGGCGTCATCGTTAGTGGTGCCCACCGTCAGGGTGGCGCTGCCCGTGGTCGGGATGGTCACCGTCTGCTGACCCGTGGGCGCGCCATAGTCGCCGCTGGCCGACACCGTGACAGTCACGTCGAGGTCGGCCCCCGGGGCCGGGCTGGCGGTGATGGTGAAGGTGGCGTCGCCGCCCTCGGTGACACCACCTCCGGCGGTAATGCTCACCTCCGGCTGCTGCTGCAGCACCAGCCACTCCCTCGGCAAGTCTGGTGGGCTGTACATGGAGATTATGCTGGACGGGCAAATGCCGACGCATGTCGTGGTTGTCAAATTATGGGTGTAGGAGCGGGTCTTGTGCGTGGCTCCGGCCACCGGCAGTTGGTTATCAACGCGCCGCAGCAGGTTCTGGGCCGTGAGCTTGACGCTGATTAATCCTCCGGCGTCGTCGGCTGCATGGACAGTGAACGTGATTTCACCGTTCCATGATCCATTGTGGGTGTCTGCCGGCCAGTCCACCGCCTTACCCCGAGACGGCCAACTATCAACAGATGACGACACCCTGGCGTTGGCGTTGAGCGAATCGAAAGACAGAATCTGAAACGCGCTGGTGCGAACGCCGAGCGTCGCCGGGTTGTTCTTCAGCTTCATCCTGAACGTGTGCTCATCCCCCTGACCCATCGAATCCGGCAGCACATGGTCAAGACCCCCGTCAGACAAACTGGTCCAGTCCGTGTCGCCTGTCTTCACCAGGAAGTTCTGCTCCCATTCGTCGTCATCAACGATCTTTATCCGTACCGGCCACTCATCGGCACGATCATCGTGATCGTTGCTATTAGCCTTCACGTGAGGCGTCTTCTGGAACAAGTCATAGGGCGCGTCGGTCGCGACCGTGTAATGCACCAGGGACGTGACGTGATCAAAGGCGTCGGCGTCATGACCAGCAGCCACGGTCACCGTCTGCCACGCATCACGATCAGCCCAAGTAATTGACCTCGGATTGTGCGGGCAGCCGCCGGTCTGGTCCGAATACACTGCATTGCCGCCGCCATCGACGCCGAGCTGCGGCAAATGAATCGTTTGACCGGCCCCGCCAACCGTACCCGGGTCGTCGGCAGGGTACGATGTCAAACCGATCTCGCGGCTCCCGTCGCGACAGATCAACCGATCATAGTCCCGCTCACCGGGACGGATCGCGTTATGCGTCGACGACATGGTCGGCTCACCGGGATGAGTCACATCCACATTCACGGAGCGAAACCACGTCGGCGACCGCAACCGGAACTGATACGACACATCCGCGCCGCCCTCGGTCAGCTCAATCGTCGGCGGCCCATCGTCAACACCATGAACTACCCAACCAGCATCACTGCCCTCCGCACACGTTGCGCCCGAAGGACAAACACGGATCTCCACCCGGAGCGTGATATCTTTCTTGAACACTGGTGAGATGGCGTACAAGGAGTGCTGCTGAGCTTTGGGGGCGTTCGTGCCGCCGCTCATGGGGCGGGTATCCGTATCGGACGCCTTAAACCGGCCCCGTCTGGGGGTATTCTCGCCCAACGCAAGGCCACTGGCTCCCGGTACCGTGCCGGCAGGATCTGTGCCGCTCCAGTGCCAGTCGTTGTCCCCTTGACTGCCGGCTTCGGTGTGCCGGTCGGACATTGTCCAGTTCTCCCAGGTCGAACTCCAGAAGCGCGTGTTGTTCGCCGCCACTCGGTCGCCATTCAGCCAGTAGATGGGCACGTTCTTGTGCCCGGCGTTGTTGGGGTTGGTGCCGGTGTGGTCACGCGCGCTCACACTCCGTGTGGAGCCCACCGCCTTGAACCGCGACGCATAGGGCCTGATCGCCGTGTGGGCGTTGCTGCCTCCGGCAGCGTTCTGCACGAAGGCGTCGTAGTCGGCGATGTTCTCCGATTGCGCGTTGCGCTTCTGGGAGGTCATGAAAATAAGCCGGAACTCGTCGCCGTCTTCCAGCCCGGCCGGCATCAGGTCCCAGTCTACGGGAACGGTGATGACGCCCGTCGGGGGCGTGATGGCTTTCTTGAACACCGGTGAGATGGCATACAAGGAGTGATGCTGAGCTTTGGGGGAGGTTGGGCCGCCGCTCATGGGGAACATAGATGCTTCCAAAACCCTAAACTGGCCCCGTGTGGGGGTATCCTCGCCCAGCGCAAAGCCAGCGGCCGATGGCCAGCCGGAAGGTGTTGTGCCGCTCCAGTGCTGGTCGCCGTCCCCTTGATTGCCGGCTTCGTTGCGCCGGTCGGCCATTGCCCAGTGCTCCCAGGTCGAACTCCAGAAGCCCGCGTTGTTCGCCGCCACTCGCTGGCCATTCAGCCAGTAGATGGGCACGTTCTTGTGCCCGGTGTTGTTGGGGTTGGTGCCGGTGTGGAACCTCGCGCCCAGGGCGCGTGTGGAGCCCACCACCTTGAACCGCGACGCATAGGGCTTGATCGCCTCGTGGGCGCCGACGCCTCCGGCAGAGTTCTGCACGAAGGTGTCGTAGTCGGCGATGTCAGTCGACGTCGCGTCGCGCTTCTGGGAGGTCATGAATATAAGCCGGAACTCGTCGCCCTCGTTCAGCCCGGCCGGCATCAGTTCCCAGTCTATGGGAACGGTGATGACGCCCGTGCTGTCGGGCGTCTGCGCGGCGGCCGGGTTGCCCGGCAGGGCCAGCAGCGTCACCGCCAGCAGCAGCGCCGCCAGGAAGCCTAGCGGCATCCAGTATCGCGGCTTCATCAGAACACCCCCAAAGTGGTGGTGGGGGGCTGAAAGGGGCAGGTATTTTCGCAACATGCTGATCACCCTCATTTCGTTAGATGACTCGGACTGTGATTTTCAAACCTGAAAACTCGGCTTTGACGCCCGGTCAAGGGAACCTCTGAATAAGTCGCTATCAGCACGGCAACACCATCATTCCCGCGAAGGCCGGAATATATGGACATACTTTCCGGATTCCGGATCTAGGGTCTGTTGACATTTATCCGTCATTCCCGCGAAAGCGGGAATCCAGGGCCAGCCTAGCCAATAGTCAATTTCGTTTCAGAGTAAACCTCTGGATTCCCGCTTTCGCGGGAATGACGGTTTGGGATTGAGGGGCAACAGTATCGCAAATGTCAACACTACCTAGTTCGGAATGATGGCGTTCAGAGTTTCTTAGGATATAAGATACATACGAAATAAGTGTGAATAAATGCTTCTCATTTGTCAACGCTTTTCGGGAGCTCGACAGGGCAATTGCAAAGTAGTTGGCCTCCCCAATTGTCTGAATCAGGATTCACAGGATTAAAGGATTTGCAGGATTAGATCCCTATCAGCGTAATCCTGAAATCAAACGAATCACAGTTCAGACAACGACTTTGCAATCGTCCTGGGAGCTCGACAGGGCAATTGCGTCTTAATATCAGGGCCGTCCCATACCCGTCATTCCCGCGAAAGCGGGAATCCACGGTTTCCGGGAGGGATGGATTTTCCGAAACCCGACAGTATGGATTCCCGCTTTCGCGGGAATGACGGTTGACTGGCACAGAAAAAGGTTGTCTTCGGTTAAGACGCGATTGCCCTGGGAGCTCGACCAGGGCAATTGCAAAGTTCACTCTCCCTCAAGGGAGAGGGGATTTTGCAGGTTAATTCCGCCCTATTTGCGGTTTGTAAACACACCCTAGTCGGAGTAAAAGACCAAACGGGTACGTGTGAGATCGAGAGGGGGCCGGGCGGCATTGCCGCCCGGCCCCCTCTGCTGTCCTGACTGTCCGGCGGCGCCGGGCTAGTCGTCGTCCACTATGGTCATGGTTCCCACGGCCGCGGGGGTGAACCACTCTCCGGGGAGGAACGCCTCCACGACGAAGCGCTCGTCCGGCTCCTCCTCGTCGTCATCCTTCAGCCAGACCACTCCCGTCAGCTCGGTTACGCCCGGCTCGAACACCATCGTCACCCCGGACATGGTCTGGTAGTCGGATTTCTTCGCCCAGTCGGGCAGGTGGTAGGCGGGCCCGGTGTTCCAGATCACCTCCAATTCCTCAGTCAAGGCATGGGAGAGGAGTATCCGGAATTCCACCACGTCGCCCTCCATTCCCGAGGCGTCCTCTACGGTGACGATTACCTTAACTTCCGGAGCCGGGTCGTCATCGTCCGCCACGCTGACCGTGGCCGCGCCCTGGGTCGCCGACACCGTGTAGCCAGCGGCCGCGGCCGGCGTGTCCAGCGTCGCCGTTACCGACCCGTCGGCCTCGTCGGCAGCGTCGTTGGTGGTGTCCACCGTCAGGGTGACGCTGCCCGTGGCCGGGATCGTCACCGTCTGCTGGCCCGTGGTTGCGCCGTAGTCGCCGCTCTGCGACACCGTGACGCTCACGTCCAGGTCCTCCGCCGGGGACGGGCTGGCGGTGATGGTGAAGCTGGCGTCGTCGCCCTCAGTTACGCTGTTTCCGGCGGTGATCGAGACCTCCGGAACGTCATCGTCCGCGACGGGCACTGTGGCCGCTCCCTGGGATGAGGACACCGTGTAGCCGCTGCCGGTGTTCACCGTGACCGTTACCGACCCGTCGGCCTCATCGGCCCCGTCGTTAGTCGTTCCCACCGTCAGGGTCACGCTGCCCGTGGTGGGGATGGTCACTGTCTGCTGGCCCGTGGTCGCCCCGTAGTCGCCGCTCTGCGACACCGTGACGCTCACGTCCAGGTTGGCCGCCGGGGCCGGGCTGGCGGTGATGGTGAAGCTGGCGTCGCCGCCCTCGGTCACCACGGAGCCGGCGCTGACGCTCACCTCCGGCGTGGTCAGCAGCACCGGCGGGTCATCGTCGTCGGCAACGGTGACCGTGGCCGCGCCCTGGGTCGCCGACACCGTGTAGCCAGCGTCAGCGGCCGGCGTATCCAGCGTCGCCGTTACCGAGCCGTGGGCTTCGTCCGCGCCGTCGTTGGTAGTGCCGACGGTGAGGGTAACGCTGCCCGTGGTGGGGATGGTCACCGTCTGCTGGCCGGTGGTTGCGCCGTAGTCGCCGCTGGCCGACACCGTGACGCTCACGTCCAGGTTGGCCGCCGGGGCCGGGCTGGCGGTGATGGTGAAGGTGGCGTCGCCGCCCTCGGTCACCCCGGAGCCAGCGCTGACGCTCACCTGCGGCGTGGTCAGCAGCACCGGCGGGGCATCGTCGTCGGCAACGGTGACCGTGGCCGCGCCCTGGGTCGCCGACACCGTGTAGCCAGCGTCGGCGGCCGGCGTGTCCAGCGTCGCCGTTACCGAGCCGTCGGCCTCGTCCGCGTCGTCGTTGGTGGTGCCCACCGTCAGGGTGGCGCTGCCCGCGGGCGGGATGGTCATCGTATGCCGGCCCGTGGCCGCGCCGTAGTCGCCGCTCTGCGACACCGTAACGCTCACGTCCAGGTTCGCCGTCGGCGCCGGGCTGGCGGTCAGGGTGAAGCTCGCGTTCCCGCCCTCCGTTACTCCGCTGCCGGCGGTGACGCTCACCTCGCTGCTGGGCTCGTCGTTGTCCGCTATGGCCGCTTTTGCCGACCACTGCGGCCCAATCCGGTAGCCGTAGATCGGTCTAAGCATGACGGTAACGGAGCCGTCGGCCTCGTCCACGGCGTCATCCGTGGTGGGCAGGATCAGGATAGCGCTGCCGCCGGCCGGGATATCCAAGACCTGAGGACGGGAGTTAATTCCGTAATCTCCGTTGGTCACGACTCTTACGGACACCTGCAGATTCTGGGGCGGCGCCGGGTTGGCGGTCAGGGTGAAGGCCAGGCTCTCACCTTCAGTCACGCCATTCGCTGGCGAAATCTCCACTGTTGGCAACCGCAGTGGCGGATTGTCATTCACCGCCACGGAGGCGCTGTATGAGACATGGGGGTTTCTCTTGTATGGGCCGCGGAGCAGCGTGAGGGTAACGGTCGCGGTCTCGGGGGCGCTGTTGGCTATGGTGGGTATTGCGACGCGGGCCCCGCTCTCCCCGGCAGGGATTGTGACTACCCGGTCGCCGGTTTCTCCACTGGCCAGAACATTGCCGCCGGTCTCGACTTTGACGTTCACCGGGATATCCGCTTCCGCCGCCGGATGAGCGTTGATTATGAAGACGGCCGCCGTGCCCGACGGGATCACAGCCAGATCCGCGCTGACAATACTGAGGCGCGGCCCCTGGGCGTCCGTCCCGTCGAGTATCTTCACTTCCACATAGCGCGGAGAGCCAACATCGTACGCCAGCGAATCCGGGTCAGGGGTATAACGGCCCAGAGAGCCATCGGTGCCGCCGATATTATTGGAGCCGTCGGTCTGCTCTATTCCGGCGGTGAGCATTGCCGCCCAGATTTTGCCATCCAGATTCGCGCCGTCGCTCCAGGTGGAGATAGCGTAGGTTGCCGTAGAGTGCCCGGCCGGGATGGTTACCTCCTGCAGGCCGATTCCCCGCTCGTCCCGGAACCAGCCTCCATTGTCAGGCCAACTATGGTCGTCCAAAGGGTCCAGACCTTCGGTTTCCAATTCGTAGCCGACGAAAAAGTTCACCACCAGGTCCACAGTGGTAGCGGGATAGGCGGTGACGGCCACGTTCAATACGTCGCCTTCAGTGATCGTATCCGGGCCCTGGAACTGGATGCTCACCCGCGGGCGATTCCCAGCGTCAGGGTCTCTTACCGCCGACCGCTTAAGCTGGGGTTCGGTGATGGTTCCGGTGGCCTCGGCGTCGGCCAGCGTGGCGTGCGCCGGGGACGACAGCGCCACCAGGAAGGTTTCGCCGACATCGTCCAGGGTGTCCGCGGTGGTCATGCACCTCCAGGGTTGCGCTGGTGGCGCCCGCCGCGATGGTGGCCGTCGGCGAGGCGGTCACCGCCGTGTAGTCCGCCCCCGCCGTGGCCGGGTTGGCCCCGAGGGCGTCGTCCTTCGTCCCCCACTGGAACGTGACCTCCCGTTCGGAAGCCGCGCTGAGGCTGACAACGAAGGGCATCTTGCTCCCCTCGAACGCGCTGGCGTCGGCCACCGACAGCGTCGGCGGGTCGTCGTCGTCGGTGACGGTTCCGACGCCCTGCGGGTCGGCCAGCGTGGCGTGCACCGGGGACGACAGCTCCACCAGGAAGGTTTCCTCGGCTTCGTCCACGGTGTCCTGGAGGGTCTGCACCTCCAGGGTTGCGCTGGTGGCGCCCGCCGCGATGGTGGCCGTCTGCAGGGCGGTCACCGCCGTGTAGTCCGCTCCCGCTGTGGCCGGATGGACGCCGCTGGCGTCGTCCTTGGTGCCCCACTGGAACGTGACCTCGCGTTCGGAAGCCTCGCTGAGGCTGGCGACGAAGGACGCCTGGCCGCCCTCGCCCACGGTGGCGTCGGACACGGACAGACCCGGCGGGGCGTCGTCGTCGGTGACGGTTCCGCTCCCGGTCAGCTCCGCCGCCATGGGCGACAGGATTGCGCGGGTCACTCCGGTGAGGGTGACGGTTACCGTCTCGTCCGCCTCGTCCACCACGTCGCCCTTGACGGGGATGACGATGCTGCCGGTCTGTGAACCGACCGCCACGGTGGCGCTCAAGGGGTCGGGCGCCGTGTAGTCGCTGGCCGCCGTCGCCGAACCGCCCAGGCTGTAGGTCACCGTCACGGCGTCTCCGATGGCCGCCGCCGACAGCGTCAGCGGGAAGGTCAGGTCCACGGTGGCATTGGAGTCGTTGCCCTCGGTCACCGCCGGCGCGTCGCCCACCGACACCACCGGCAGGTTGCTGACGGTTACCCGCAGGGCCTTGACGTGGGTATTGCCGTCCTCGTCGGTGGCCTGCACGGTAACCTCGTACACGTTGTCCGCGTTGTGGTCCGCCGGGTTCTGGGAATCCTGGGCTGGCAGGGTCATCGCGCCGGTGTCCGGGTCAATGGTGAAGAGCGCGGCGTCGGCGCCGGTCAGGGTCCAGGTTACGTGGCCGATGGAAACGCCGGAAACCGTCGGGGCGGGCGCAGTCCAGGCGTATCCGTCCAGCGCGACCATGTCGTCGTAGCCGCTGAAGGCCACCGAACCGGAATCATTGTCCCGGATGGTCAGCAGGGTCAGCCGGCCCGAGTCGTTGGTCCCGGGGAAATATCCACTGAACCCCAGCCTTTCCGTCAATCCGGTATCTTCCACCGAGTGGAGAGCGCCATCGTGCACCTCGAGAAAAACACCCAGGTCTTCATCGGTTTCAATGAGGCTGTCCTCGACCGTTGCGAGCCGCGCGCTGGCGAACCGAGCGCCTTCCGGGATGAGAATTGGTTTGGCGGGATAACGCTTCGCAGCGCTAACCTGCCGGTTTAAGCCCGATGCCGGCCAGTCTGAATAGTCAACGTCCGCCGCGGCCGCGGGCAAGTCGAGCCCGGCAGTTGTGATGTACGCCGTTCCATGGACGTCAAGCCACCTGGCTCCGGGCAAGATCGGTTCGGAAAGGTTGAACCGGATATCAAACGCTTCGCCTTCGTCCACCACCCGGTCGGGGGCGCGGACCGTCATCCAACTGGTGTCGTTGATTTCGACGGTCACCTCTCCTTCCAGGGGGTGAATGTTTACGCCCTCGGCCGGTTCTTCCAGGAAAACGGTAAAGGTCTCCGGCGTCAGTTCGATCCGGTCGTCCTCAACTATGGGGACGGTAACCGATTTCTGCGTCTCTCCGGGGGTGAAGGTCACCTTTTCGCTAATGGTCAGATAGTCTTCATTGGCAGTGGCAGTGCCGCTCCTGACGCCAACATACGCGTACAGCTCTGCGGTGTGGGACCGGGAAAGCGAGACCGGGAACGTGGCGCGACCGGCGTCCTCATCCACCTCGGCCGGGCCGGTTATGGAGACCTGGCGCCGCTCGTCGTCCAGGATGATGGTGGTGAGATACTTCCCCAGGCGAGCCTCCGGAGACGCCAGATCCCAGTGGCCGTTTGACGGAACCAGCCAAATGGAAATGACTTCGTTGTCTTCCGGCCGGTTGTCCCCGCGGACCCGCACCGAAAACGTTTTCTCATACACCCCCGCGCCCAGACTGAACTGATAAGCCTGGGCCAGTTCGCCGACTCGCAGCCGGTAATAGCAGGGCAATGAGCTCCAGTAGCCTTCGGTGAGTGTGTCGGCTCCAAAGTCAAAGTCCCCTCTTTGGGCAGTGCCGGTGGGAAGGCCCGCAGGAGTCTCTCCGCTCCGGAGGATCTGAGGGTTGGGGCGGTGTACGGCGCAAGCGAGCATCCCGTACCATGTGCCCCAGTCGTTGGGCGGTACGGGCCGCCGGAGCGTTACGGAATAAATCGGGTCATCACTCCGGCTCGTGGTGGTGCCCTCCGTGATGGCTTCCGGGATGGACCCTACAATTACCAAGTCCAGGGCGTCGTCGTCCTCGATTTTGGCATAGCCGATGGCGCCGTCGCTGAAATCTACGCGGGTTTCGTCGCCGCTGATCCGCAGCCGAAACTCCTCGGTGTTCTCGGGAACCTCGTCATCATTGATGGTCACCGTTACCGTCTTGGTCGTTTCGCCGGCGGCGAAGGTGACGGAACCGCTGGCGGCGACAAAGTCACTCCGCCCGGTACGCAGCTGCCCGCCGCTCTGGGCCGAATACGTGCTGCCGTCCGGCCCGTCCTCCGTGGCCCACTGGACGGTTAGCAGCGTATCCTGGGCCGGGGTCACGGTGATGGTGAACTCGGACGAGTCGCCGGAGCCCTCCGTAACCGGCGCGGCGTCGCTGACGGATACGCGCGTCCCGTCGTCGTTCGTGATCGTGCCCACACCCGTGGGGTCCGTGAACTTGGCGTGGGGCGCGTGGGCCAACTGGATCCGGAACTCCTCGTCCGGTTCGGGCCTGGTGTCGGCCAACGATTGCACCACGATGGTCTTGCTCTGCTCGCCCGGCGCGAAGGTCAGGGTCTGCCGGGCCTCCATCCCCACGTAGTCACTGTCCACGGTGGTTGCGGTACCGTCTTCCGTAATCCACGCCACCGACACGGTGCGCTCGGAGGGGGCGTCCAGGGAGATGGTGAAACTGAGGTCGCCGCCTTCCACGGCCGTGGCGTCGGTAATGGACATCCCGGGCCGGGAGTCGTCGTCCCGCACGGCCACCACCGACTGCACGTCGTCGGCCGCCGCGCCAGTGACGGATTCCAGCAGCACGGTGAAGTACTGGTCCGGCTCGTCCACGGTGTCCTGCAGCGTCTGGATTGCGGGCAGGGTCACCTCGGTTTGGCCAGCGGGAATGGTTACGGACTGGGCGGTTCGGGCCATATAGTCCTGGCCCGCCCGGGCGGCGGGAACGTCAGCGTCGCCGGAGATGCCGTCGAGGGTCTTCCAACTGAAGGTGACCGCCGTGGGCGCCGGCTGGCCCAGGACCGCCCGGAACTCGACCGGCTGCCCTTCGGTAACCTTCACTTTGCTCGGGGTCAGGGAGAGGGCCGGCCCGTCCAGGATGCTGGCCGTGGGCATTGTGGTCCTGGATTGAATGGACGCGATGTCGTAGTTGCTGCCAAGGACTTCCCTAAACTTCTGCGGATCGAAAACCACGTTCGCGGTACCCGCATGAAAAAGCCGAAAGTCTTCCAGCGTGAAGGTAAACTCCTCTATGCCCTCATCGCTGACTGAATCGGCGAGGACCGGCACGGACAGCGTTGTCTCGGTAGAACCCTTGGGGACACGCATCGTATACCCCAAAGATCCCGCCCTCGTGAAGTCGTCGCCAGCCGTGGCCGTGAGGGAGGCGGTGTTGACTGCCACCCGCAGGTCGTACTCAATCGGCTGGGACAAGGTGAGGCGAAGGACGGCGGCGGCGCCTTCCCGGATGGTGGGGTCGTCCAAGGTAAAGGACAGGCGCAGGTTGTGGTCGTCGTTGAGGATATAGCCGCGCCAGGAGGCGTCGCCGGTGTCCTCACAGTTATGTAGCCAGCAGGCGTTGACCGGATCGGAGAACTCTACCCACACCGTCTCATCAGGTTCTTCGTCGTAATCGCCTTTAACTGTTACACCTAACTCCTTCCTCGTTTCGCCCGGCCGGAACGTCAGGGTTCCGTCCGCCAGAACTTCGTAATCGCTGCCCGGGGTGGCCGGGTTAAGTTGAAGCAGGACATATGCGTCCAAATCACTGTTGCGATGTAAGTTTTCGTAATTCAATGTGACCGTGCGGCCGCTGGGCTCGTCCAGTTTGGCGACGTAATTCAGTTGGGCGGTTTCCCCTTCGTCGGGTTCAAGCACTGCCGGAGTCGTCAGGGACAATCGGGGCAGCTCGTCGTCGTCTTCGATGATGACTTCTTTCACAATGTACTTGATACGAGGGACATAAATGAATCGAGCGCTGCCGCCATCCGCGTCCACCATATTCAGGGAAGTGTCATCAACGTAAATCGCCTGGAGACATTCGTCATTTTCATCCAGGGGGTCTTCGATGGTTTGAATTTCGAGATACTTCGTCCGGTCTCCAGGGCCAAACAGCAGGCGGTCGAAATTAAGCCTCCGATAATCCACGTTCTCCAGCGCTCGCATTTCGTTGCCGACGCAAAGATCGTCTACCATGTACGCATCGTTAACGGTAACCTTGAGACTGCCGCTCTCCCCGGGCAGCAGCGCTCGCTCCAGGGTCACGGGCAGTCTGGCCAATCCGCCCTCTACCGTCCTGCCGCCGCCGACTGAAACTTTGAGAGGATCGTCGTAGCTTTCAATGATGCCATAAGCTTTGAGGGTAGTGGGCGTACTGCCGTCGTCTCCCGGCGGGAACTCCATGCTGTCCGACGGGTTGCTGAGGGTCAGGGTAAAGATTTCCTTATCTTCCACCAGGTCATCGTCAACCGGGGTGACAACTATTTCCGCGGTCTTCTGGCCATTCGGAAAGGTCAGCGTTCCCGAAGCCTTGCCGCCGGGCGGCGTGTAATCGGCGGGGCTGGCGTCAAACACGGCGTCGCTGCCGATCCGGTTGTCAACGTTATGGTCGGCGCCCGGGGTTATTTTCCAGTCAACGGTGGGGCGGGGGTCGCTATTGCGCATTGCCTCGGGTATTGTGACCTGGAATATGACACTACGTTCGCGAACCTTCCCGTGTTCGAAGCCATCATAGTCGCCGGCCACGGTGATGGGGGTCGGGCGGTCGTTGATAGTGATCAGCGTGCGGTGGGTTTCGCCGCCGCCGGGAAGCCGGAGGTTCGACGAAGCCTGGTACAGCTCGAGATAAAACTGTTCCGGGGCGGTTTCGACATGGCTGTCCCAGATGGCCTTTACCAATATGGTTCCGCTCCGTGTCTCGTCCGAATCAGATATGAGATTCAGCGACCCCGAGTACCGCTTCTGGCCCAAGCTCTCCGCCCCATCGTAAGCCTCGTAGTCAGCCTGGTCGGCGCCGTTGGTGTCGTGGGCAACGAAACGGTAAAAGACGATGTGATTCGCTGGGGTAGGGTTTCTGAGAGTGGTAGTAGTAGCCAACGGTATCGAGATGGTGAAGGTCTGTCCCGGTCCGCCTTCGCGAATCGTGGCGCTGCCGGGGGTTACCTGCAATTGGACGGACGGAGGAGTCTGGGCCGAGGCGTTGCCGGCGGGGAGGCCGGTCAGGGTCGCCCCCAGGATGCAGAGGAGCAGGGCCAGGGCCAGCCAAAGCGCGCGCCGCCCGGCCAGTCGGCGCGCGGTAGTTTGCGGAAGGGAACTGCGATGGAAGCCGATCATGATTTTCCTGTTTTCCTGAACGTGAAGGTTGGCGTACCTGTCTCCAGGCCGCAATGAGTCGGCTGGGCCGGCCGGGTTTCCGGCGCTGGCGTGTTTGGGCAAGGGTGTTGATTGGGATGGGGAGGCGGACCGATGCGCTGCCACACTGCCGCTACTGCTCCACGAAACGCTCGCTCGATACCGGCGGCCAAACTGGGGGCGGCATTTTCGCCGCCCCCAGTTTGGCCGTGCAATGTTCATTCATTGCAATTGCAATGAATTGTTGTGATGTTATTACCACGCTAACGATATGTCAAGCCATGATTACATCCGCAGGGCAATTGCGTCTTGATATCAGGGCCGTCCCATACCCGTCATTCCAGCGAAGCTTGACCTCGTGGAAACGGGGAGCGGGAATCCACGGTTTCCGGGAGGGAGGGATTCTCCGAAACCCGGCAGTATGGATTCCCGCTTTCGCGGGAATGACGGGTATGGGACGGCCCTGATATTACTGATGAGTGAATCGTCAGCTAAACATTCCGGCGGCAAATACCCGTCATTCCGGCGGCAAACCCGTCATTCCTGCGAAGGCAGGAATCCAGAGGGCTAGTTCGTACAGAGCGAATACTGGGGCTTTCGCACTGGATTCCTGCCTTCGCAGGAATGACGGATGGTTTAGTAATTCATTCACTCATCATTAAGACGCAATCGCCCTGCCCTCTCCCTTGAGGGAGAGGGTTAGGGTGAGGGTGAAATCCTGGCATCAAACAATCGCGCCGATACCCAAATATCTTTGCCGGTAGAGTTTGTAAACACGCTCTACGTGATACAGTCGCCCCGGGCAAATGGCCTGGGCTGACAGAAGCGGCGACCCCTCTCCAGCTCAGGACGGTTGCCGCTGCCGCCGCCGCCCAGGGGCAACTCGTTCAGGCGTACCCGATTTGACGACGACAGGCGCGCATTTACAGCGATGAACAGGATGGGCAGGAGGTGGGGTCTCACGGGTCATCCCCGGTCATCCCGGGGCATTCCCGGTCGTCAGCCGGGCGGCGCGCCACCTGTCGCAGGCGGGTTGCTGTCACGGCGGCGGTCACGAACCGGCCGGCGGGAGGCGCGGCTGCGCGTCACCCCCTGCGGGCAGGCGCTGCTCCTCGTCACCCCCAGCGGGCAGGCGCTGCTCGCCGACTGCCAGGCGCTCCTCAAGCCGGCCGCGGCCGAGTTCCCGGAAACCCTAAGCGAGGCTCAGGCGCGCTGCTTCCTCCGCATCATCGCGGCCCCGTTCTCCGCCAATTCCTGACAGGGCGGGCGTCTGTGCCTCTGTCATTCCGGTGTCATTCCGGCTTTCGCCGGAATCTAACGCCTGAAATCGTTAATCAACTTTCCGGTTCTTTCACCATACGACACCCGTCACTCCGGCTTTCGCTGGAGTGACGGGTGTCGTGATTTCAACTGCGTAACTCCCAATCCCGATTCCCGGGAGCGCTCGCGCCCGGGGCGCGAACCGGTCAGGGACGGACGCCAACGGTCCGGCCGAAGGCGATGGCGGCGTAGGCTCCAGGCTGGTCTTTCCAGGCCGCCATGGCCGTGGCCAGTCGGGCGAATTCATCCTGCGTCGCCGCCCCGTAGCTTGTCGCCGCTTCCGCCAGATCGGGAGCTATAAACCACCCTTCGACCAGATTGAAGAAGCTCTCTACGCCCTCATGGCCGGCGTAGATCTCATAGGTGGGGGACACGTCCACATCGGTAAACCCCGACTCTTCCAGGCTAACGTGGATGCCCTTGCCTAACTGAGGATGTCCGTCGTCCCACAGCAGGAGATCAGAGAACATTCCCCATCCCCGGTCCAGGACCTTGTTGGAGGGATATACATAGGAGGTTTCGATGATCATCTCCCGGCAATGCACGATGCCGCCCGGCTTCAGCACCCGCTTCACTTCAGCAAGAACGGCATAGGTGTCGGGAATGTAGGCCAGGATGTCACAGCAGTTGACGGCGTCGAAATAGCCATCGTCGAAGGGCAGGCGCGCCGCGTCGGCAACCTCAAACACCACGTTGGCGACGCCGAGCTCCGCCACCAGTTCCCGGCACAGCTCCACCTGCGTCGGCTCCATGTCTATGCCGCACACCTTCCCGGGCGCCACCGACCGGGCCAGGGCCAACGAGATGTGTCCCATGCCGCAGCCCAGGTCCAGGACGCGGTTGCCCGGTTCCAGACGCGGTTGCAGGAGGGCGATGGCTTCTTCCACCCGCACCTTCGACGAGAACCGGAGGTACTCCTCCCCGTACCCCATGGTGTAGTCCGGTGTCGAACAGGAATTGATCGGCGATTGCATACGGTTTACTCCACGTGGCCTGTAGCGATTTACCAGCTTCTGACCCTGCAAAGATACAACGACCCAAGCGGACGCCCAATATACGCTATTACCATAAACTTGTATAGCCACCAGGCCGCCGGCAGCAGGGCTATCGCGTCTTAACCGGAGTCAACCTTTTTTGTGGAAGTCAACCGTCATTCCCGTGAAAGCGGGAATCCATAGGTTGACGGGAGAGATGGATTTTCCGAAACCCGGCAGTATGGATTCCCGCTTTCACGGGAATGACGGGTATGGGAGGATCTGAGATTAAGACGCGATTGCCCTGGGCTGCCGGCCAGGTCCTGCGCAAAACATTTGACTGTGATCAGATTTCACTCATCCTGCGTCGGAATGCGTGTTGCGCGAAGTGGCGCGGGTGGTCCTGTTACCGGCTGGCCGGCGACGGCGGTTTATGAGCATGGAGACTCTGCTGATTCTGACTCAGGGGTTCTGTTGAGAAAGGCGTTCCTCCAGTTCCCGGACACGGGCCTCGGCGGCCAGGCGGGCCTCACGTTCGTGTTCGGCACGGGTTCGCTGGTCGCTGTAGGTGAGGATTGGGCGGCCGGTCGCCGGGTCGTACCAGGTTAACTGTCCCTGTTCCCAGCGTAGGTGCAGGTTCAGGACTGAGCTGTAGCCCTGTAGTACGCTGTCCGTCAGTTCCTCAATGGCTATGGGCTGGTAAATTCCGTCCACCAGGCGGTCTCCGGCCAGCTTGGCCTCGGGTCGTCGGCCGGCTTCGTCAAACTGCCAGTATTCCGGGATGCCCAGTGCGGCGTAGTCCCGTCTCTTGTCCACCCGGTCGGTCCGTCGGCTGCTGGGAGAGACGATCTCCAGCACGAAGTCCGGCGGCTTGCCCTGCTCCGAGATGACGTAGGCGTTCCTGCGGTAGTAAGCCGCAGGGTTCACGTCGAAGGCTATCAGCAAGTCGGGGTAGCGGATCCCGGTCATTTCGCTGGCCGGGGCCATGGCGAGGTAGTGTTCGCCGGCGACCAGAGTGGAGTCAGGGTTCCCCAGGTGCTGAATGAGGTGGTGGACGCTGCCGCTGGGAGTCAGTTGGTTGAAGCTGGTCATGTCGTCGGGCTCTCGCTCCGGCGGGTCTGGAAAGCGGAAATGGTCGCCGGACTTCGGCGTTTTGAGGCGGCCGGTGGTGTCGGCGGTGGTCATGTACGACCTCCGGGAGTTGGCGGCTGTCGGCCTATGGGAGTGTGGGGAGGATTATACGTTATCCAGTGGGGAATGGGGGAGCCGTTGGCTGGCGGAGCGCTGGGTTGTGCGGTTTTCGTGATCCTGTGGACCGAGGAGGGTCTTTCTTGGCTGCGCTGCGGAGACTTGTTGACTGCGGCGTTGGGCGGACATGGCCAGTTCCTAGGCGGTATCTGTCAAGCGGCGTGATGGTTGCGGTCGAGGGGGATGTGTTGGAAGCTGCCGTCGGCGTACTTCACCAGGAAGTAGTTGTCCATGTGACGGGCTGTGTCTATCTCGATCCCGCGGTAGCGGGCGGAGTGGGAGGGGACTGCGCCCTTGGGCGAGGGCTTGTCGCTAAACCCGGTGCTGCGGATCATGCCTGCGCTTTGAAGACGTCTCTTCAGGGTTGTTAGGGCGTCGGGGTGCATGGTGAGGCGCCTGCCTCGCGGCCGGTGTCCTCGGCCTCCTGAAAGGCTTGGCCAGCGAAGATGCGGGCTGGGTGGAGTTCCATGTCCGTCACCTCTGAGTGTTGTCCTGGTGTTCCTGACTTATTTCCAGGTCCAGCTCCGGAAGCAGCCAGCCGGGGGCGTGGAGGCCCTGGGTTGAGAGTTCAGCGATCTTGTCCCGGAGTTGACGGAGCGAGTCAAAAGGGAAGTGGGCGCCGGCGGCCGGATGGTTGATGAGTTCTCTGGGCGCCGTGTTCAGGGCGTCCATGTAGACGCGGTGCATCTCGGCCCACTGTCCGGGGGCAGTTGCAGAGCTTCTTCAGTCATGGCCGAGGGCGGCGGGTCCCAGATCACCAGGTTGCGGGCGACGTAGAGCTCGTAGCCGGCGGACTCGAAGGCATAGAAGTCGCTGCGGTAGTCGCCGCTGGAGAAGCGGCAGAAGGACATGGCCTTGCTCCGTCGGCGTTCAGGCCGATGGCGTATTGTGCCTGACAGGGTGGGCTGTGGGATGGTGCGGCCTTGGTCAGTTGCCGGGAAACTCGGTGGCGAGCCGCTCCGGGTGCGACTGTCGCAGGTGTTCTCTGTAGATGGTGTCTGGGTCAGCGATGTTGGTGGCGGAGATCTGCCACTTCGGGCCGAACTTGCCGTAGCCGCAGTGGGTGCACGCCTGGGCGGTGGCAACCTCTCGTTTCAGGAGCCGGGGAGTTGGCGGGATTCGGTTTCGGGCGGTCATTGAGCGTTCCTGTTTTGAGTGATGGTATATGAAGTGGCCGGTTATGCCAAGCGCGGCCACGCTTGGCACTGCGTTAGGCTGTGTTGACATTTGGTTACAATGGAAATAAGTCAAGACTTGAACTCTCTCCAGATAAATGGACCAAGATTCTCCAGTTCTTGCGTAGTCGCACCGAACTGTACGCCGGTCAGGAAGAAGAATGCCGACGTTTTATAGAAGTCGTCCTTTGGGCCGATCGCTCCGGCGGCGCCCAATGGCGGCTCCTTCCGGCCGAGTATGGGAACTGGAACAGCGTCTACAAAAGGTTTGCCCGCTGGGCCGGCCGGGGTATCTGGGAACTGTTGCATCAGCATTTCGCCGACGGCCCAGATATGGAATATCTCATCATCGGCAGCACGGTGGTCCGGGCTCACCCCTGCGCTGCGGGAGCGCCCCCAAAAAGGAGGCCAAGCAGCCCAGGCCCTGGGCCGGAGCCGGGGCGGGTTCAGCACCAAGGTCCACGTGAGCGTGGATAGTCTGGGCAATCCCTTGCGCTTCATCCTGACTGGAGGACAACAGCACGACATCACGCAGGCCGAGGGGCTGATAGACGGTTATCAAGGTGAGTATGCGCTGGCTGACAAAGGGTATGATTCCCAAGGGTTTCGCCAGCATATTCTGGAGCATGGCATGACGCCGGTGATTCCCCACGCTCCAACCGGAAGCAACCCTGCAACTACGACGCACATTTATACCAGGAACGTCATCTGGTTGAATGCTTCATCAACAAAATAAAGCATTACCGCCGGATCTTCTCCTGGTTTGAGAAGTTGAACACCAGATACCTTGGCTTCCTTCATTTTACTGCCGCTCTCATCTGGTTGCGGTGAAATGTCAACAGAACCTAGACTTTGAAGGCGAGTATTACAACTACTCCGGCATCAAGCTGTGGTTGAAGCCCTATCAGGATCCCTACCCGCCGCTGTGGTATCCCACGGCCAACATTGAGATGATTCCGTGGGTGGCGGAAGCGGGAATGAACACCTGCGGTATCATAGAGCCGTCCCGGGAATACAAGGAACACTACGACCTGTACAAGAAAATCTGGGCGGAGAACAAGGACAACCCAGACCGCATCAACGGTCATGTGGCAGAGCCGAAGATCGGCATGGCCCGCCCGGTATATGTCGCAGACACCGACGAGGAGGCGCTGGACCGGGCCCGCAGGGCGCACAAGATCTGGCGTTCTCACATCGGGTTCCTGTTTGACCAGGCCGGGATCACCATCGAACCGCTGGAGCGTCTGAGTGATTTTGACGAGCAAATCCGCGAGGAAACCTTTATCGTCGGGTCACCGCAGACCGTGGCGGACAAAATTGTGCGTACCGTGGAGGACTGCGGAATCAATTACTTCAACGGCCTGTTTACCTTCGGCGACTTCACCCACCAGGAAGTGATGCGCTCGGTGGAGCTGTTCGCCGGTGAAGTGATGACCGCGTTCAGGTAACTGCGTAAGCTTTTGAGGAACTCCAAATGCCCTCGCTAAACCTGCCCGTCCTCGCTGAACCGATTCGCCCTTGCCAATCTCGTTCATACTAAGCAAACCCGTTCGTCCTGAGCTTGTCGAGGGATGAACGGGATTTGCTCTCTGCTGACAGGAATTTCCAAATAGGCTCTTAGGGGCAAACATCGCCAACGGCGCGGCAACCATGACCATCGTGGGCGGCGATTAGTGCCACCCGGTTTGGCGCTGATGCCGGGGCGGGCGGCTAAAGGAGATGGGCCCGGAATCATCCATTCCGGGCCCATCTCTCATTGCCTACCCTGACATTTGCGCTGCGAAGGCAAGCGACTCCAACATCCGCTGCTTTTCCTTGCAGTCTTGCTATGCCCCCGGCGCTCGATAGCTGACCGTCTTCCTGCAAGCCTCGTCTATTTCTTCAGGGGAAATCAGTTGTATGGTGGACATGTTGAGGGCGCCGCCGGCCCCTATGGTCAGCGATACGGCGGCTGCGGTGGCCGTATCCGGCAGATCAAAGGTCAGGTACAGGTCGGCCCCGCCGAAAGCGTAGTAGAAGGATTCCAGCGTCCCGCCTTGTTCTTTGGCCAGGTCTTCAAACACCTGTCTCCGGGAGGAGCCTCCTTCCCGTAACAAACCCTGGAATCCCTGAGTGGTGTAGGTAGCTTGGAAGAGATACTTCGGCATCTTTTGTGTCTCCGGATTTCGATTGCGTTGTGTATTCGGCAATTCAGAGGACTTCGGCGCGAGGCCCGAACCCCAACGAACATAAGTCTAACACAAAAACGCGGTCGCACGGGAAAGTGAAGCGGGCCGTTCCGCTTGGCGGAGCCGATGTAATAGCGCAAGCTATCCAGCAATCCTTCGCCGGGAATTTCAACCTGCGGCTTCCAGCGAATCCACCATTGCCGACCGCAGAAGGTCAAAGTCAACGGGCTTCACGACGAACCCGACCGAGCCGCGCTCACGCGCCTCGGACATCCGGCCCGAGTCGCCATAGGCCGACACCACCAAAGACGGCACGCCGGGCCACGCATCGGCCAGGCAATTCAGCAGCGTCAGCCCGTCCATCTCCGGCATGTTGAGGTCCGTGATGACGAGTTTCACATCCGGATGCTCCGCCAGCACCTCCAGGGCGTGGACACCGGAACACGCGAACACAAACTCGTAGCGGCCGCTCCGAATGTCCCGCCTCATCCGTTGGCGAAACATTACCTCGACCTCGGGTTCGTCATCAACCACCAATACCTTGACGGTCTCGGGGGATTCACTCATGGACTGACTCCGTACTCCGGCTGCCACCAGTATAACAGTTAGAGCGCGTGAAGTTGCATTCTTCGCCAGCGCGATGTTCAGGCGCAGGGCCTTGCGCGTCTTGATTGACCTGATAGTATTGGGTTGAAAATACATCTGCAACCTGCATCCAGGGCGCAATCCCCGCCGCCGGAATGACCGGCAGCCCGCATTGGACCTTCGTTTATCGTGGAAAGCAGACATCTTTGCGAGAGGAATCCAACATGAACTCAAACGGAAAGCCGGTCGCCGTGGTGATTGGGGCGACATCCAAGTGGCAGTCGGATGGCCGCAACACCCACCTGGTCCACGGCGGCGACATTGACGACAGCGACCTGCCCGTCGGCGTGCGCTGGGGCGTTGGCGGCGCCATCTCCCTGAAGTTCGCAAAAGAGGGCTTCTTCACCGTTCTGACCACACGCAACGCGGCCAACGCGGCTCCGCTGGAAGCGGCGATCCGCGAAGACGGCGGCGAAGCAACCATCGTCGAGCTGGACCTCGCTTCCCGCGATTCCATTTCCAACACCTTCGCGAGAATCCGCGAAGAGGCCGGCGCTCCCGACGTGCTGGTCTACAACGCTGGCTACCTGGAGGGCCGCGACCTGCCGCCCGAAATGGAACTCATGGAGAACATCCCCTTCGAGATGTACGAGACCGCCCAGCACATCGCCAGCAGCGGCCCCTTCCTGGTAGCCAAAGAGGTGCTGCCCTCCATGCGGGAGAAGGGCCAGGGCACCATCCTCATTTCCAACAACAACTTCTCCCTGCGGGGCAGGAAGCGTTACACAGGCCAGTCTCTGTACTATCCGCGGGTACTGATGCGGGGGTTCGCCCAAGCGTTGACGGAGGAGTACTCGGAGCACGGCGTCCACGTCGCCAACGTGGTCATTGACGGCATGATAGACTCCCCGGGAACGAGAGCTACAGCCCATGCCCAGCAGAACCCCGACCTGCTGATGAATCCCGTCAAGATTGCCGAGGCTTTCTATTACCTGCACACCCAGGACAGGTCCTGCTGGACCCACGAACTCCAATTGACACCCTTCCCCACCAAACCGAGCTTCTGAGGCTCAACCAATTGTTCTCCTCCCTCCGGAGGGAGGGTCCGGGTGGGGGCAAACCCGCAGGCAAATCGAATTAGTAGACAGGAGCATTTACATGGACGTCGGATTGATGCTGGTAATGTCCAGCTACGGCTGGGATGAGGGCTCTGACGCCCAGATGTGGGACGAGGAACTGCGTTTGGTTGAAATTGCCGCTGACTCCGGGTTCGACAGCGTCTGGTCGGCGGAGCACCACTTCAACGATTATTCCTTCGTGCCGGACAACCTGCAACTGATGACCCACATCGCGGCCAAGCATCCCAACATAGACGTGGGGACGGCAGCCGTGATCCTCCCGTGGCACAACCCGCTCCGGGTGGCCGAGAACGCCGCCGTGCTCGATATGATGAGCGGTGGACGGCTCCGGCTGGGGTTCGGGCGCGGACTGGCGCGGCGCGAGTTCGAAGCCTTCAGCATCAGCATGGACGAATCCCGCGACCGTTTCGACGAAGCGGCCCCCATGATTGTCGAGGCCCTGAAGACCGGCTTCATCGAGGGGGACGGCCCCTACTACAAGCAGCCTCGCATTGAAATCCGGCCCCGTCCGCAGCACTCCTTCGACGGACGCATCTACGCCGTTGCCGCCAGCGACGAGTCCGTTCTCTCGGCGGCCAAGCTGGGCGCGCACATCGTCATGTTCGCCGACCGCCCTTGGGAAATGCGGATGCCGGGCATTGAGCGCGGACGGGCCTTGCACCGCGAATTTCACGGCACGGAGCCGCCTTCCCTGATGCTCACCGAGTTCGTCGTCTGCGGCTTCGACTTGGAGCAGTGCGAAGAGGAAGCGCGCCAGTACCAGGGCAAGTTCGTAGAAAGCAACTTCTACCACTACGAGTTCCTCAGCGACCACTTCGGCGGCGTCAAGGGTTACGACGCCTACCAGCAGAAGGCCGAAATCGCCCGCTCAACCGGCCTCGAAGGGGCAGTCGAGGGCTTTATGAAGGCGGCAAGCTGGGGAACGCCGGACAAGATTCTGCGTGGTCTGGAGGAACGCCGCGAACTGCTCGGCGATTTCGAGTGGAACGTATCCTTCCGCTTCGGTGGCATTCCTCCCGAAATTGCCGAGCGCAGCCTGAAGCTCTTCGCCGAAGAGGTGCTGCCTGTGATTAAGTCCTGGTAGCGGGGTTGTCTGAATCAGGATTTACCGGGTAGCCCCTCCAATCCTGAGCATCCTTGAATCCTGATTCAGACTAGGAGCCGCGCAGTTGGCTATGCAATTGTGTCTGTCAGCCAGTCTGGACGGATGCGAAATCCCACCCCGCAATCTGCCCCTCCCCATCGATGGGGAGGGGCAGATTGCGCTTGTCCCCATCCGTCCCTACCGGGTCAGAAACTCCACGATCCTGGGGTTGATTTCCTCCGGCCTTTCCTGGTGCATAAAGTGGCCGGTGCCGGGGATGATGACCTTCTCCAGCCCGCCTGTGAAATAAGCGTCCATGTGCCCGCTCTCGAAGGACTCCAGCCGCTTGGGGCGGTCGCGGGTACCGTGCAGGGCCAGCGTGGGAACGGTTACCGGCCCGGCATTGATGCGCTCCTCGTCTCTCAGCACATCAGGCTCAGGGTCCTGCGGCGCCAGGCCGAACCTCGCCCGGTAGTAGCCCAGCGCGGCTTCTACCACCCCCGGCTTACGGAAGGTCTCGCGGATGCTTTCGAGGGCATAGGCCGGTATGTCCCACTCCGGCGAGGCGTCGCGCCACCACTGCTCCACATAGGCGTAGTCGTTGTGGGCCACCGCCCTTTCAGCAAAGGGCATCTGGAAGAAGTAGAAGTGCCAGGTTCCCCTGAGATACCAGTAGTCCATCGCCAGTTCCTCGTCAACGCGGCCAGAGGCGATGATGACCAGCTTGCGCACTTTCTCCGGGGCCAGGACGGTCGCGCCGATGACGGCTCCCGCGCCCCAGTCGTTGCCGATGAGATAGGCGTCCCCGCCGCCGAGGGCATCAACTAAGGCAACCGCATCGCGGGCAAGCTGGACGGCCCGGTAGTTCCCGTCCTCCGGCGCTTCGGTGGGGGCGTAACCGCGCATGAATGGCGCAACCGCCCGGAAGCCCGCTTCCGCCAAGTCCGGCAGCAGGTGGCGGAAGGAATAAGCATGGTCGGGGAATCCGTGCAGGCACAGCGCCAGCGGCCCCTCGCCCATCTCCAGGTAGTGGAAATCTATGCCGTTGGCTTGCGCTGACCCGGTCTTGAAATCAGTCATCATCCCTCCCGGGGGCTTTCTGTAATTGCCAGCGATGGTAGGCAACGGCTTGTAGCGTGTCAATAACCCGGCAATCCGGCGCATCAATACCCATCCTTTCCGGGCGACAAAACCGGCGTGATAAGATGGGCGGAACTTATCACCGCGCAGGACTGGAACCGATGACGACGACACGGGTGCCGCGTGTTATGACAATTGCCGGGTCGGATTCCGGGGCTGGCGCGGGCATACAGGCCGACCTCAAGACCTTCGGGGCCCTGGGAGTTTTCGGCGCCTGCGCCATCACCACCATCACCGCCCAGAACACAGTGGGCGTGGATGCGGCCCTGCCAACGCCCGTACCCATGGTTGAAGCCCAGATTGACGCCATCATGGCCGACATCGGCGCGGATGCGGTCAAGACCGGAATGCTGCCCGGAGCAGACATCATCCGCTGCGTCGCGCAGAGACTGGAATTTCACGCCGTCGCCACGGCGGTAATTGACCCGGTGCTGGTAAACCGGGCGGGCGCGCCGCTGTTCAACGACGACGCGCTGGAGGCCATGCGGTCAGTTCTCTTCCCCATGGCAACCGTGGTGACGCCCAACAGCCGCGAGGCCAGCTTGCTCACCGGGCTGGACATCAACACCGAAGACGACCTGAAGAGGGCAGCGAGAGCGCTGGTCGAAGAACTGGGAGCGCGGAATGCGTTGGTCAAGGGAGGACGCATAGCGGGGCCAGCCACCGATGTGCTGTACGACGGCTCGGACTTCCTCACCTTCACCTCGGAGCGCATAGACACCCCCAACAACCACGGCACGGGCTGTACTCTTGCGTCGGCCATCGCCGCCGGGTTGGCCCGGGGTCTCTCCCTGCCAGCGGCGACGCAGCAGGCCAAGGACTATGTTACTGCTGCTATGCGCGCCAGTTTTCCGGTGGGCCGCGGCCACGGCCCCCTCAATCACTTCCATCAACTCTGGGCCGGGACCGGTCTTCCCTAGGGTGTGTTTACAAACCGCAAATAGGGCGGAATTAACCTGCAAAATCCCCTCTCCCTTGAGGGAGAGGGTTAGGGTGAGGGTGAAATCCTGGCATCAAACAACCGCGCCGATACCCAAATATCTTTGCCGGTAGAGTTTGTAAACACGCTCTAACACTACAGCCGCAGATTAAGAAAAGGTAGGATTGAGGCAACCAATCAGCAGCGGATGCGCGCTTAGGGGAGTTTGCGTTGACGCTGTTTGCCGCCGGTGCTAGATTGGGCGCAAAGCAGGGTTAGGAAGGAGGAGCGAAATGGACTTCGGACTCTTCAACACCTGGAACGCCTTGTACGAGGGCGACATGGTGCCGTGGCACCCCGATTACCAGGACGGCAAGCTCCTCGAGGAAGACGCCTACCTGAAGAACTACGAAGAGATTGACGCTGTCGAAGAGATGGGCTGGGACTACATCTGGCTGGGCGGCGGCCACTTCTCCAAGCAGGCCAGCATGGACCCCCAGGTGCTGATGCTGGCCGCCGTCATCGCAGAGCGCACCGAGCACATCAAGATTGGCTCATCCATCCACCGTCCCGTGATGAGGCAGGAAGGCGAAACGCTGTCGGCCGCGGCCCTGCCCCACGAGCGATACGGCTTCGACAACCTGATGCTGGAAGACCCCATCCAGACCGCCGAACAGGTCGCCATCGTTGACCAGGTCAGCCGTGGCCGCTTCATCTACGGCGCGGGCGGGCGCACCCGCGGCTCCGCCTCCCGCCGGGAGCAGTTCTTCGAATACCTGGAGGTCATGAAGCAGCTCTGGACTGAGGAACACTTCTCCGGGTTCGAGGGCAAGTATTACAACTACCCCGCGTTCTACGAGTCATACTTGGCCATCCCCAAGCCCTACCAGAAGCCCTACCCGCCCATGCTGTTGCCGGTGGACAGCCAGGAGAGCTTCGTGCCCATGGGAGAACAGGGCTACCGCATCGCCATCGGCGCGGGCAGTTCGCCTCACAATCCCCGCGGGTCGGCGGTGCTGAAGGAAGACGTGCAGGCCTACCGCAAGGCGTGGATGGACGCGGGACACCCCGGCGACCCGACCACCGTGGTGCGCATCCCCACGCTGGTGGCCGAGACCAAGGCTGAGGCTGACCGCCAGACTGAGAACCTGATGGACCTGGCCCGCCGCTACTACTCCGGCCGCATCGCCATCGGCAGCACTGACGCCGGCGCCGCCAGCCCCGAGGCCACCGAGGAAGTCAACCTGTTCGGGACGCCCGAAGAGGTCTGCGACAAGATCGAGATGCTAAGGGACGACTTCAGCACCGACGAGATAATGTTCGAGGTCAACTGGACTTCATCTGTCCCCCGCGAAGTAGTGATGACCACCATGCGCTGCCTGACCGACAAGGTGATACCCAAGTTCAAGTAGGGAGCTGGCATCAAATGAGGGACCAGTAGTGGCGCGAAACACAGGGGAGCGGCATGAGAAACCGCTCCCTTGTACCCCCGTGGTCTCGAATTTGAACCCCGCTGGCATTATCGGCGCATAGCCTTAATCACGTTACCAGAAGCCCGTTGACAGTCAGTCTATGGTTCAACTCCATCCGCCGCCCGCTGTGCTGCCAGAGCCCTTGAGGCTACGCTGGAAATGGAGTCCAGCACCGAGACTACTTCCGGGTCGATTTCCGGCGCTTCAATATAACGCACGAGAAAATGGTAGTCAGATTTCAAGAGTTGCCCAGACATCCCTGATTTCTCGTAAAAGGAACGGAACAGAGGCGCCAGTGAGTCATCGGAGGCTTTAGCATCTTCGTCCCATGGAGAAGTCTGTCCCAATATCCTGCGAGCGCTTTCAACTTCGGACATCGCCTCTTCCATTTTCTCTCGAAAGAGTGGAAATTGATCATTTACCCACCGTATAAGCACATCCTCGCTGCACAAATAGTTTTCGATCTCCCGTTTCTTCCAACTGTACTCTCCCAAAGCGATGCCGCCGCCATCAGGCAGGCTCAAGCGGTCGAATAAAGCGAATCCGCTCAGGTCAGGACAAGCCTCTCTTAGTCCGTAGAAATGCTGACGGGCCTGCATGGGCTGATTTCCAACATAATGCACGAAGGGGCGTTCCAACACGGTCTCCGCCTCATGCCCAAGCCGGTGAGCGAAAGCTCGCAGTATAGCCAAATCCGTGGAGCCTTCGAGATACAATACCCACCCCTGCTGTGCAGCCTGCAGATAGTTTTCAAACCCGATTTCGGCCAAGGCTTTGAAAACTTGACTGCCCTTGCCATCCATCCTATGAGGAGCGCCTACGAAAGCAGTCACTGAGTGACGGTCTCCCGCTTCGTTCAATACCACCTCGGAATGAGTCGCTATCAATAGTTGACTGTTTTGTTCAGAGGCTGTTTCAGTAATCGCCTGGTATATTTGCCGCTGCCGCAGAATTTCCAAGTGGGCATCCGGTTCGTCCAGCATTACTATCGAGTTAGGGTGCAACAGCATATACGCGGTCAACAGCAAGGTTTGCTGAAACCCACGCCCTGAAGAAGACAAATCCAATTCGAGGTTCGATATACGAGTATCTTTGTAGCGCAAGGTTATCTCACCGCGCTCCGGATTGTACTGTGGATCAAGAATAGTGGCGCCGAACAACTGGCGCATACGAGGCACCAACACAGTGTCCCAACCCTCTCGCTGGTCATGGAACACTTGATAGCAGAGATTCCGCAGGACTTCAGCAGTTCTCCCTTGTCCCAACAGGACATTCACTGTCCCTGGCTGGAGCATCGCTTCTGACGATGACAAGCCGGACATTGGAGGTAAAAAAGCAACTCTTTCCGCCATCGCATCGGCAGGCACGGGCATTCTGGCCTGACCGTCTTCCGTGGTTCTCAATGGACGGCAATAGAACGACTCGGAGTTGGCATAGTCAAACTCGAATCCACAGACCCAACTGTTGCCGGCTATAGATTGCCCTTGAGCTTCTATTTCGATACGGATATTGCTAGTGCCGCCATTTTGCTTGTTAGCCTCTCGAGTGCGCAGGCCGCGCCATAGCTGGTTAGCATGATTCACAGGAACTGAAAATAAGTCCAGCCGGTTAACGGATACTCCGGGGCGCTGCATATCGCTTGTGGGAACCATGCCCCAGCGCTCCCGCCAACGGCGAAGCCCCAAATCCCACAACAACAATGCTTGTAGAGCAGTGGTTTTCCCTGAGTCATTGGGGCCGACGAATACCACTACATCATCCAATTCTACGGTAATGTCTTCAAATTGCTTGAAATTACGGACCACCAGTTTGGTCAGCATCTCACCATGCCCGCCCGAATACCGAATACTGAGATTGTATACCCTGGAAAGCAAAATCCGCTCATCCTTCGGCAAGCTCAGGATGAACGGATTTTTGCGTTGCCAACAGTCTTTATTGATGCTACGGGTGAATACTCTGACCAGCTACCCCGGCAGCAGGCCCTCGCCTACGAACAGTTCCTCCGCTTCCCTCAGCGTCAGGTCCGGTTCGGGCAGAATGAGGTCCGACTCCACCAGCTCATCCACCGGGACAGGCTCGCCGTGTTCGCGCACGAAGTCCAGCATTCGCTTCAGCAGTGCTTCGTAAGCGTCCTGGTCTTCGGCTTCCACCGCCTCGACAAGCTGGTTGTCAATTTCGTTGAGTTGGTCTATGTACGAACCTGGCAGGTTGTATTGACCCTCGGAACTGATGCGGACTATCACTGCTGCCCCCCGGCGCGCCGCGCTTTCAGGGCGGCCAGTTCGCTCTCGGCGCTTGAGCTGACCGACACCTTCTCCAGCTCGCGGGTTATGTCGTCTTTGCTATTGCCGGTGAAGTCCTCCAGCACCCCGGCGTTGGCCAGCTCGTCAATGGCGCTGGCCCGGGCGCGCATATTCTCCGTCTTGGTCTCCGCCCTCTCAACGGCGAGGCCAACGTCGCCCATCTCCTCGGAGATGCCGGAGAGGGCGGAGCCGATGCGCACCTGGGCTTGGGCGGCGGTGTACTGGGCCTTGATGACCTCTTTCTTGCTGCGGAACGCGGCCACCTTGGCCGAGAGGCGCTTTTCGGCCTGGGTCAGCTTCTCCTGCTCCAGCTCCATGCCTGCAATCTGCTCATCCAGCCCTTCCAGCTCCAGCACCGCGGCGTGCTTGCGCTCCAGCGCCAGCAGGGCCAAATCCTCGCGCCCGGCGTCCAGAGCCTGCTCCGACTGCCGCTCCAGACGGTCTATGTTCTCCCGCACCTTGTCGGCCTGCTGCTGAATCTGCCGCTTGGCCGCGACCATCTCGACGACGCCGCGCTTCACGTTGCGCAGCATCTCAAGTTGTTTTTCGTAGGAATAGTCCAGCGTTTCACGCGGATCCTCCGCATTATCCAGAATGCGGTTCATCTTGGACTTGACGATGGTAGACATCCGCGAAAGCATTCCCATGGTGTATCCCTCCTGATAATTCGTTGGCTTGATAATACCGGTGTACATCACATACGACCGTAACCCCCGTAGCCGCCGCCTCCACGGTTTCGTCCGGTAAAGGCGTTGAACCCAGCCACGATGATCACGATTACACCCGCGACAATTAGAATGATCCCGGTAATGTCCAATAGAAACTCGAATATGTTGGACTGCACAAACCAACCTAAGACTATCAGTACAATCCCGATGACGGCTAACGTAAGAGGCGATCCCATTCCGCGACTCCCCACCAACAGCAATATGACAGTGTCACTAAAGCATAACCCGCACCCGCGCCCTGCTGCAACCGCCGGGCGGCGCGGCAGCCAGGATGATAGTAAAGCCTCAAAGAATCAGTTGGTGGTGAGCCTGTCGAACCACTACGGATTCCGGATTGCCCGTCCTTCGACAGGCTCAGGACTAACGGTTTAGGCATTTGAGCGACTCTGCAATCGCCGCGCCATCAGATTGACCTGCATCCCCTGCCTGAGTACACTCAATTCGTGGCCGAAGGGCCGCCGAGTCCTTCGGCAAGCTCAGGATGGCTCGACAGGCCCAGTATGAATGCGACAATCTCGGGAGGAATATGCTGCGCTCGCTGTTTGGCCGAGGGAAGAAGCGGCGGGAACCCGCCGGGCCGCCGCCCGACGAGAGTATCAGGGCGGCGCGCGTCGGCGATGTGCTGATGTTCGCAGGTATGTCCCTCGAGCACGAGTACCGGCACTTCTACATCGAGCGCATTCACCGCTACGTCAGCCCCTCCGACACTTGGTACGAACTGCTCTGCGCCGACGGCGACACCCGTCTCTGGATTGACTGGACCGACGGAGCAGACCTCGCCGTCACCATGACCCCGGATGATGGGCCGACGGGCCTCAGCATCACCGGCCTCAGCGAGGACGACCTCATCCAGCTCGACGAAGAGCACTCCATAGACAATTACGTGGAAATCGAAGGGGACGCCTACCGCTACCGCACCAGTTCCGAGGTCACATTCTACCGCGACTGCCGCGGGCCGGGCGAGACCTTCTACCAATGGGACTTCATCACCGAAGCGGGCGACTGGACCTTGTCCATAACCAAAGGGGAGGGCCGGCCCTTCGAGGCGGTGTTCAGCGAAGTCATTTCGCCCGACAGCATTACCCTATACAAGGGCAGCCGCCCCGGTTCTTGATCGCCCTAACCCTCTCGCCGGAAGGAGGGGGAATAACAATGCTTGCGCTAAGGATTTCACCTTCACCCTAACCCTTTCCCTTGAGGGAGAGGGGACTTGCGATGGGAAGTAATGATTGAATCATTCATAGACTCGCTGCAGGCTTTCCCGCGCGGGCTGGTGTTCGTTGCCGAGGGGCTGATTGTGCTGGCCCTGGCCAAGTTCGCCAAAGACGCCGTAACCCGCCACTACCGGGTGGACGAGGAAATTACCACCAAGAACAATCTGGCTATGGCGTTGCGGCTCAGCGGCTACTTCATCGCCATCATCCTGATTTTCCTCGGAGCGTTGTGGGCAACTCCCTCCGGCGGATGGGCGTCGTTGTCCGGCACATCCGGGACGGACGGCTTTGGCTTCAACCGGGAGTTGGGCGAAGAAGTCCTTCGGGTGTTCCTGTACTCGCTGGGCGGGATCGTGGCCCTGAACTTGGTGCGGGTGCTTTTCGACCGGCTCATCCTCTACAAGTTCCAACTGGAAAAGGAGGTGGTGGAAGACCGGAACGCGGGGGCGGGGGCGGCCGAGTTCGGGATGTCCGTCGCCACCGGGCTGCTGATCGCGGGCTCGGTGGCCGGCGATTCCAATTCGCTCATCGTCTCGCCACTGGGCGGCAATACCGGCTATGGCGAGTTGGAAGCCGTCGTGGTGACGCTGGCGTTCTTTGGAATGGGGTTGGTACTGCTGATTGCCTTCGCCCTGTTCTACGAGTTCACCACACCCTTCAACATTCACGACGAGATAGAGCGCGATAACCCGGCGGCGGGCATCGCCCTGGGCGGCAACCTGATAGCCATTGGTCTGGTGATGTTCAATGCGGTGTTCGGCTCCTTCTTCGGCTGGGGCGAGAGCATCGCTTCTTTCCTGACCTACGGAGTGCTGGGATTCATCTTGCTGTACGTGATGCGGATGCTGGTAGACAAGGTGCTGCTGCCCACGGTGAATGTCTCCCAAGTCATTGGCAGCGGGCACAACATCGGCGTCGCCCTCATCGAAAGCGCGGTGGTGATAAGCTCCGCCCTGATACTGTTCATAGCTATTTGACGTGGGTTTTAACGCAAAGACTCAATGACGCAGGGACGCAAAGGAATCACTCACCCATATAAATCTTTGCGCCTTTGCGTCTTTGCGTTAAAAAGTGGGTCAATATAAGTCATTATCGGCCTGCCGCAGGATCTCCCGCTCCGCTTCCTCCCGGCGGGCCTGCTCCTGACGCTCCTCCAGCCACGAGAGACCGCTTTCCATGACCAGCTCCATCGCTTCGGGAGTGGCCCCATCCCGGTTCACAATCGGTTCCAATACGCCCTCGTAGAAATCTTCGTCCTCGATGGCGTCCTGCCAGTCGCGCAGGCGATGGTCAAAAGTGCCGTCGTAGAGCCGCAACAGGAACACTGCGCGGATGGGGTCGAGGCCCTCTGCCAGGAACGCCTCCACCCGCAGGTCTGCGCCCCGTCCGGTGTCGAACTCCGCTGTCTCCCGGTCAGCGTCAACCACGGTGTCCTTGTAGTGGTCGTACTGGTCAATGAGCGACTCGGTCTCGGCCAGCAGCCCGGCGATGAACCGCCGTCCCAGCGGGGTGATGACGTAGATATTGGCGCCTACAAGGGGAGCCCCTACAGTGGCAGGTAGTTCCTGGGGTGAGACTAACCCCTGCGATTGCAGGGATGCCAGCGCCTCACGCAATGCCAGCGCGGGGTATGGAAGCGAGCCGGGGTGCAAGGGGACTTCGTGTTTATCGAGGAAGTACAGGGCAGTCAGCGAGCGCATCCAGCCCAGCAACTCATGGCGCCCGGGCCAGTAGCCGTGCCGCACTGCGTACTCCAGGGCGCTGTACTGCTGCTCAAGACACAAGGTCAGCGGTGGCGTGTCAGCGCCATTGGGGATGAGGCGGGAACCCGGCTCGTCCAGACCAACGCCGGCCCCGTCCACAGACGTAACCCGCAGGGCGCAGCGCCAGTCGCGCCATTCATCGCAGACGGCCAGGAACACGGCGTAGATGTCTGGCAGGTCGGGATTGGCGCGGTACTTGCAACCGCCGGGGCCGAACTGCGCCGCCATACTCTGCCGCTCTTCAGGAGGTGCCGGAAAGGCCCGCTCCAGTAGTTGAGACACCGAGAAGCGGCGGTACTCCGGCGGCATTTCCAGCCGGATGAAGTCCTCCGGGGTCATGCCGGTGAGGGACACTTGCAGCGTGAAGGGGGCTTCTTCCGTCATTTCACCCCCATCCTAACCTTCCCCCTGAGGGAGAAGGGACTTTGGAAGGTAATGCCTAGAACCTCCGCCGCACCCGCATGGCGCCGCCTCCACCGAAGCCGCCGGAACTGCGCGAAGAGGAGCGCACCGAACTGGTGCGGGAAACGGCGCTGCTGGTCCTGAAGGCTCCGCTGGTTCTCTGGGTTGACTGGTAGCTGCTGCGGTTGGAGCTTACGTTGCTGCGGGACTGCTGGTAGCGCGACCCGGCGAAGGAGGACTGCTTGGTGTTGTAGCTCGCGTTGCGGTTCACCTGGCTGTTGTAGGCCGAGGAGTTGCGGTAGGTGGTGCGCTGGTTACGCATCTCCGGCCCGCGGGTGGGCGGCGTCGTGTAGTAGTAGCCGCCGAACCTGGGAGTGATAGCCGAGATCAGCAGATAGGTGAAGAGGAAGTCGCCAGCCCCGAAGTGGCTGTGATAGTAGCTGTTGGCGTGATAGCCGCGCATGTCGTATTCGTTGTTGGAACCCTTGACTATCTCGAAGAGCTGGTCGTCCTTGGCCTCGTCAATGGTGTTGTCGGCGTCCAGGTCCTCCCAGCCTTCCAGCGTTAGTGTCTCGCCGTCCTGCTTGGCGCGAATCAGCACCAAGCCATCGCCTTCGTAAATCTCGTTGACCCGCTGCTCGAAATCGGTAGCGCTCTCGGAGTTCTTGAAGGCTTCCTGCACATCGTCCAAGTTGATGCGCCCGGCTGCCCCGTCGGTGGCGGCCCAGTCCTCGTAGGACGGCTCGCCGCCGCAGGCCGCAATCAGCGGCGCGGCAGCAACGATGCCGCCCAACGAAAGTGCAGTGCCCAGCTTGAATTTTCGCCATGCCATCCCGTTTCCCCCTCGTTGGGGTCTTTCCCATTGTAACCGCCGCCACTGTCAATCGCTATTTCTTTGTCTGAATCAGGAATTTTCAGGATACTGCTCAATCCTGTGCATCCTTGAATCCTGATAGAAGTTACGCAGTTGGAGAGGACGCCCTCACCCTAACTCTCTCCCAGAGGGAGAAGGAATTGTAACCGACTGCGTAACTTCTATCAGGATTCAGACGCCTGGCAGGCGGGAACCTGATGCGCCAGCAACAACTCCGTTTCCCGGTTTACGGACACCGCTGGCTCCTCCGCCGGGGGCGACAGCGGGAAGGCAATCAAGCGGGGCAGAAATTCAGCGTCCACCAGCTCCCAGTATTCCCGCCACGCCTCGTTGCTGCGCCGGATGTACTGGGCTACCGCGGACTTGTGGTTGAGGTTGCTCAACAACTGGGAGGCCATCGAGTCCCGCAACCCGGCGATGTGGGAAGGCCACAACTCGTTGCACACCTGCAGCCACAACAACCGGGCCACTCGCGGGAAAACGCGCTCACCTGTCCGGTCAACCTGTCTCTCCAGCCCTGCAACGAACAGCGCCGCCAATTCCGCAGGCATCAATGCCAAGTCCGTTCCGTACAACTCCGAGCAGTCAACGCCATAGTCCACCCGCGCTTCCTCTGCCAACCGCGCGAACCGGCGGGCGTAGTCGTCACCGGCGTCCAGCCCCAGGCGCTGCTTCGCCAGACGCGACGCCACCCGCCGAGCTGTTTCCCGGCACATCTCCAGGATACCCTCTCTCTCAGCGGGATGGTCAGAGCCTGCCCTGAGCTTGCCGGAGGGGTGGGGGTGAAATTCCGCGACGCCATCAATAACCTCCCGGCGGCGCTGGTGATAGAGACTCGTCTGGCGGTCGAACTCGGCGGCGTAGTCCTGCATCATGCTGCGCTGGGACTCGGCCTCCCGGTCGGCAGCGGCTTGCAGTCTCTCGATGCGCCGCGCCACCTCCGGGCCAGTGTAGCAGACGCGCCCGGCGGCATCGGCGCCGCGGCAGGCAGACAGCTTCACAATCCCGTCGGCGTCCAGGTTGACCGGACTGTCCTCCAGGGACAGGAAGGTCTGCGCGAGGCCGAACTCGCCCTGCCGCCCGCTCCTGCCGCGAAGCTGAAGCTCCACTCGCCGCGAGTCGTAAATCTCCGTGCCGATGACGCACAGCCCCAAGGAGAATTCCAGCCTGCGGAGTTCGCCGCCTTCGCTGGCCTCGCGCAGCGCGACGCGCAACCCAACTCCGGTTCCCGGTTTCGACGGAACGACGGGCAACGCGCGGAACTGCCCGGACCGTTCCAGCTCGGTACGCAGCGCGTCGGCCTGTTCCTGAGAAGGGCAAATTACGTCAACTGCCCCCGCTCTCTCCTGGGCTTGTCCCAGGGTCAGCAGCAGGTGGATTTCCTCAATGCACCGTTGCGTCAGGCGAGGGTTCAGCCCCGGCTCCAGCACGATGTCGGTCCCTCGCCCGGCCATTGGCGTAGACACCGTAACCGCGCCGAACCTGCCCGCATCGCGGACTATGCGGGCCTCGGCATGGGTGGTCACCGCGTTGAGCAGTTGGTGGGAGATTCCCCGCCGGGCCAGTTCGCTGCTAAGTTCCTCCGACTGCTCCACCGTCCGCGTCGCCGCCAGCACCGGCTGGCCCATCCGGTGTCGGGCCGCCACTTCGTCCGCCACCGCCGCAATCTTGTCCTCGCGGGTGAGGAACACCTTGGGAGGCAGGGTGGCCCGCATGGGAGGATTGACCGGCGGAATCGCGGCCACTTCCAGCCCGTACTTGCGGCGGAACTCCCCGGCGGCGGGCGCGGCGGTGCCGGTGATGCCGGACACGCGACCGTACAAGCTCACGAACCCGGACACGGAAATCCAGGCCAGTGTCTCCGAATCCGGCCGGACGGTTACGCCCTCCTTGGCTTCCACCGCCGCCTGGAGTCCGTGCTGATAGATGTTCTCGGGCTTGGGCCTTCCGGTATGCTGGTCAACCAGGGCCACGCCGTCGCCGTCCACCAGGTAGTCCACACCGCGCTTCAGCAGCAGGTGGGACCGCAGGGATTGGAGCGCCTGGTTGCCCATGCCGTACCGCCGGGACAGTCGGCGGGCCATCCTCCCGTCCTGCCTCCGCCGCTCCATGAGCGGCAGGTCACTCTCCGGCAGGGGCCTCTCTCCGTAGGACGAAAATTCCCTCTCCATCCGCCTCTCCCTACAAGGGAAGGTTAGAGCCTGTCCCGTACCTGATACGGAGGGCTGGGTGTTCCCCTCGTCATGGAACGGCCCCAGCCGCTGCTCCAGGAAATCCCGTCCGCTTTCGGTCAAGGTGACGAAGCGGCCGCCGGGGTGGACGGCGTAATACAGCCCGTCAGTCAGGTCCGGGTCGCAATCTTCCGCCAGCGTCCACGCCCGCTTCAGGCTGCGCGGGTTGGCGGAGAAGCGGCGTTGCAGCGCCGGGTTGCCGGGTTGGGCCAGAAGGAGCCGCGCCAGCAAGTGGATTCCCGCTTTCGCGGGAATTACGGATGGGTCGAGACTGACAACTGAATCAAGTTCGGAGGCCAATTCCAGGACAATCCCCTGCTGTGCCCGTATCATCTCCGCCACGGCCCGGTTGGCGCGCATGGCCGCGCGGCTGCTGCCTGTGGGGTTACCGGAGATAATCATCGGGGTAAAGGCTTCGTCAATCAGGGCGTGGTCAGCCTCGTCAACGATAGCGACGGCATCGGACAAGCCGGGCCTTCGCTGCACCCGCTGGGCAAGATCGGACTTCAGGTTGTCTCGCAAGTAGTCGAAGCCCAACTCTCGCATCGGGCCGTACACGATTGACCGGCGGTAGACGTGCCGCCGCTCCCCGTTCTCTGTGTGTTGCAACACCGCCCCTGCGCTGAGGCCGAGGGACTCGTAGACCGGCCCCAGCAGCCTGACGTCGCGGTCAGCCAGATAGTCGTTGGCCGTGACCACGTGGACCGGACGGCCCATAGTGGCATGAAGCGCGGCGGGAAAGGCGGCAGCGACCGTCTTGCCTTCCCCGGCGTCCATCTGAACCACCCGGCTTCGGAACAGGTGAATCCCGGCCAGCAGTTGCTCATCTGTGGAACGTAGTCCCAACCGACGGCTGACTGCCTCCGCGACAATGGCGAAGCACTCGGGCAGCAGGCCATCCGCCTCCACGTTCGCCGAACGGGATTGCAGGCGCTTGAAGGCGTCGCGCAACTCCGCGCCGGAATACGACGAGAAGTCGCATTCCCGGATACGGGCCAGCAGGACGGCAGGGGATTGTTGCCGAAGACTCATGGGGCAAGTTTATACTCTAGGGTGTGTTTACAAACTGCAAATAGGGCGGAATTAACCTGCAAAATCCCCTCTCCCTTGAGGGAGAGGGTTAGGGTGAGGGTGAAATCCTGGCATCAAACAACCGCGCCGATACCCAAATATCTTTGCCGGTAGAGTTTGTAAACACACTCTAGGAGTTACACAGTTGGCTATGAAATTGCGTCTGTCAGCCAGTTTTGACTGATGCTAAATCCCACCCCCACCCTCCCCTCTAAGGGGGATTTTGCAATCGTCGCTTTCAACTGTGTAACTCCTATACTTTTTCAGCGCAGCTTGATTACCACTAGCCCGGCCTCATGCCCGGGACCGTCGCACTGGTCCAGCCGCGCCAGCAAGCGCTCGCGGGCCAGCAGGATGCGGCGGCTGTCCTCCGGCTCCGCTTCCTGGAAGGCGCGGCCCAAGGGCGTGTCCAGAGTCCATTCTTCGGTGATGGAGTGTTCAAGGCGGCCCCGGCGGCAGACTTCCAGGAACTCATCCCGGTCTCGCGCGTACTCCCGTTCGCTGCGGTAGGATATGGGCGCGACATAGTAGTCCGCCGACAGGTACAGCCCCAGCTCGTTGTCGAACACCTGCATCAGGTCCGAGAAGGGAATCCAGCCCTCCAGCGCGAAGAACAGGTTCTCCGGTATGTCCTGCGGCGTTTCGTGGTAGTAGAACTGCTCCTCTGACTCCACCATCCTGACCGGCAAGGGCGTCTTGTCCTCGTAGCGCAGCAGCCGCTCGGCCTCAGCTCCCCGAAGGAACAGGAAGGGCACGTTGCCGTTGGTGGCGTCCACCAGCACTCGCATACCGTCCACCCGGTAGAGCAGGGCGGTGTGCTGCCAGTAGCGCATATAGCGCTTGGCCAGGCTGAAATCGAAGGTCGTCAGCAGCCCCCGCAGCTTCTCCGACGGAAACGGCCCGTCGGCGTCCTGCCCGGCGAGAATATACTCCGACTTGAAACCGTAGTGGTCGGTCAGGAACTTGAGGGCCTGCACCTTCTCCGAGCAGATGGCCCCTCCGCCGTCCAGTATGTTGTCAACGGTCTCGTCGCCCGACTTGTAGACCAGCCGGCGCCCGGTGAACCGGGAGTAGTTCTCGAATTGGCTTTCCCAGATGCGCCGGGCCAGCGATTCCAGGAACTTCAGCTTTTGCTCCGTGGAGCAGAGTTCCAGCACATCGTCGGCCCCCACATAGCCGTAATCTGCGGCCAGCGTATCTCGCACGAACGCCGTGTACCGCTCCGGCGCGCGCCGCCACCTGCGGGCATGGAAGCCGCGCCAGTTGCGGTCATACTCGCAGGCGATTCGGTCAATGCCGATGTCCAGCAGCGCAACTTCCTGCCCCCCCGCCTGCGTCGTGTGGACTGCGGGAACGTCGTCCAGCCCAATGGGTCTGCCTCCATCGGCGAAGGCGATGCCAGCGAACATATCCCGCAATCGCCCGCTGTCGTCACTGGCATACACCAAGTCACCCAGGCCGTACAACGTAGCGGCGGACGACGCGGTTATCCGGCTCTCGGCAAGCAGCCGTTCAACAGGCGCGTCCTTGACGTAGCGGGCCAGCAGCTCGCGCAGGGACAGGCCGATGTCTTCCGGGTTGAGGCGCAGGGAACACTCCCGGACGGAAACGGAGTCGTGGAGTTGCAAAATAGCGTCATTGCGCCATTGCGTCATTGCGTTTTATTCCCCATCTGCGGCGCTCCCCACCGGGCCGCGTATTCCGCAAAGGATGGGCTGCTCTGCAAGACCAACTCCCCATCGGCAGTGAGAGAATACACCGACGGCAAAGCGACGCCGTTGAAGGTATGCGCCTTGACCAGCGTATACGAACCGGCGTTGCTGAATACCACCCGATCCCCCACGGCCAGCGGCTCAGGGAAGCGATATGAGCCGAAGAGGTCTCCGGCCAGGCAGGTGCAGCCCGCCAGCAGGTACTCGTGGGGCGGGCCGTCAACCACCTCTGACCCTACCGAAGGTTCATTGGACATCGCGCCCATCACGTCGGGCTGGAAGCCGTACTCGAACACTTCCGGCATATGGTTGACCGTGGTGTCCAGCACCGCCACCGTCGCGCCACCGCTCTGGAACAGGTCCAGCACCGACGAGACGAAGTACCCGGCAGCCCGGATGAGACCCGATCCGGGCTCGATGAACACCTCTACACCGTACTCCGACCGCAGTGATTCCACGGCCCAGCGCAGGTCGTCCATATTGCCGCACGGCTCGCCATTCTCCTCGAACAGGTAGCCACCGCCAAGGTTGACCCATTCCACCCGCCGAAGCAGACCGGGGATGCGCGATTGCAGCCGCTCCACAGTGGCCCGCAGCTCCGCGAAGTCCGGTGAGTCGCAGTTGGAGTGGAGCAGCAGCCCGCGCGCCCCGTCCAGCCGGGCCGGCTCGTCGCGCAGCACGGCGGCAAGGTCGTCCAGCGGCACGCCCAGCTTGGACTGCGGACGGCAGGGGTCATAGCGGCAGTCATCGGCGAAGGATAGCTGCGGGTTCACCCGCAGACCGCAGTTAACCTTGCCCTTAAGCCGTCCGGAGAGCCTTTCCCGCTGGCTCAGCGAATTGAAGGACACGTAATCGCACAGGAACCCGATTTCGTCGGCCTCGTCGCCGCGTAGTCCCGGCGTTGTGAGATGCACTGACCCTTGGCCGCCAATCACGCTCCGCGCCAGCCGCGCCTCGTAAAGCGAGCTGACCGCGAAACCGTCCAGCCGCGTCGCCATCACCTGCAGGGCGGGAGCAAAGGAGAAGGACTTGATGGCGAAGAGCGCCCGGCACCGCCCATCGTTCCGCAGCGGCTCAATGTAGTCCAGCAGCCGGTGAATTGCCCGCTCGTCATAGAGGAAGGCCGGAGTATCCACCGGCCCGAATGTTGCAGCATCCATTGGGCGATTCTAGCACAGGCGGGTTTCAACGGAGAGGACAAACATAGGTTCGATAACTCTCCATGTTATTCTTTGCGTCTTTGCGCCTTTGCGTCAAAAAACACCGGCACCCCCGACAGCGGGCGGCGCACCGACACCGGGTTGACCCCTGCCTTCAGCGCTGCCATCACGCCCGCCGCTTCCCAGTAGTTGGCGACGCGGTGGAACTGCCCCTGACGCCACGGAAGAGCCGACAGGTCGTTGCGCATCAGGTTGGCGTTCTCCGCAACCTCGATGACCGGGATGCCCTGCTCCAGCGCCGCCAGCGTTGGCAGCCCCAAGCAGCCCTCCGGCAGCACCAGGCATGACACGTCGCAGGCAGTCAGTACGTGCGGCTCCCGCATGGCGTCCCGGTCAGTGATGATGCGAGGGCTTCGCTGCAGCCCCTTGAGCACCGACTGGAAGAAGGTCATGGATACGGCCTCGGCGGCCATCCGCGGGTCAACCACGCCCACGTCCAGGTCCAGCACCTCCTGCGATTCCAGCATCGGCGAGTGGGCCGACGGCGCGTCATAACGGCTGGAGATTGCGTGGGTCAGCATTGCCTCCACGCCACCCCAAGGGTTGACCATCCCGCCATCGCTGCCGAAATAGTCGGTGTGGTACTGGAAGGGCACGGAAATCACCGACGACAGCGCCACGGAATCGTATTCGCCCCGCCGCGCGTCCAAAACGGCAAAGAGACGGTCAATCTCCTCGACGCGCCCGGCGGCGCGGGTGGAGCCGGTGTATTCGGAGCGCATCACCAGCGGCGGCTCCAGGGTCACGATCCCGGGGCAGAGCAGGCCATAAGAGGCATGGGCCGCGTTGACGGCGTTGACCGCCAGCTCGGTGAACAGCGGGTTGGGATGCGCGTCCACTACCGCCAGCACCCGGTTGGCCCGCACCGGCTGCAGCCCGGCAGTCCCCATCAGCAGGCGGCAGACCACGCTGCCCTCGACATACATGGCGTTGGCGGGCATCTCGTTGATGTCCGAGGCGTTGACCACGTTGGGGTGCGTCACCAGCGTATCGCATACCGACGCCAGCAGCCGCGCCACCGGAGTGGCGTCTCCCGCGTGCCCGCCGATGGCCGCTCCGATGCCCGTGGGCACCAGCAGCACGGCGTTGAACTGCGCGGTGTTCTCCGAGAGCCGGGGCCGGAACGACAAAATCCCCTCCCCCTCAGAGGGAGGGTTAGAGCCTGCCCCGTACTTGATACGGGGGTAGGGGTGAGGGCTGTCGCCAACCAGCGCCGTCACTTCGCAACGGTAGCCGCGGCCGTGGGTTTCCGTCGCCACCAGCCGGAGCGGAGTGTGGCCTTCGGGCAGCCGGGCAGCCGTCTGCCGGGTGAGCCAGTCCAGCAGGCTCACGCCCTCCGGCGCGTTGGGTATGTCCAGTTCGGTTTCCGTCAGGTACAAAAGCTGCTGTTCTCCGAAACGAAAGTCGCGCAGGGTACATATTATCAGGCTGCCCCCGGCTGACCAATTCCTTGGTTGCCCTACTTGGGTTGCCCTACTTGAATGTTGGAACAACTTACCGTTCCGGGCCGGTGTGATATGCTAGACTTGCTGCCCCGCATTGAGGGAAGCCACCCAACCCACGTATGACGGCGATGCCGGACAGGAGGGGCCACAGCCATGCGTATCGGGCTGTTTGTAGGCGCTCTGGAGCTTATGGTGGATGTGGCGGAGCGACTGCGCCGCATATCCGCTGCCGAGGAGGACGGTTTCGACAGCTACTGGCTGCCTCAGCATTTCGGGGCCGATATGCTAACCATCATCGCCATGGCGGGGATGCAGACCAGCCGTATCGAGCTGGGCACCGCTGTCGTCCCTACATACCCTCGCCATCCCGTGGCCTTGGCCCAGCAGGCCCTCACCGCGCAGGTCTCTGCCGGCGGACGCCTGACTCTGGGCATCGGCGTGTCTCACCGGTCTACCATCGAGGACTGGCTGGGCTTGTCCTACTCTCGCCCGGCTCGGCATATCGAGGAATATCTGTCGGTGCTGCGGCCCTTGCTACACGAGAGCGGAGTGGACTTTCATGGGCAGGAGTTCCGAGTTGCCGGGGAGTTGCAAATTCCCGATGCAGATATGGTCACCGTTCCCGTGGTGATGGCTGCTCTAGGCCCCCGGATGCTGGAAATAGCGGGGCGCCTGTCTGACGGCGTCGTAACCTGGATGACAGGCCCGGTCACGTTGCGCGGCCACGTCGTGCCGCGTCTCAACGATGCCGCCGGCGCCGCCGGGAATCCTCCGCCCCGCGTCTGCGTCGGAATCCCCATCGCCGTAACCGACCACACGGACCGCGCCCGGGCCAGGGCGGACCGGCTCTTTCAGCACTATGCCGCTTTGCCCAGCTACCGGGCAATGCTGGAGAGGGAGGGGGTAGATAGTCCCGGCGGAATAGCCATCGTGGGCGACGAAGCGTCGGTGGAGGACCAGTTGCGCGCCCTGGCCGACGCTGGAGCTACCGACTTGCTAGCCACCATCTTTCCGGCAGACGGGTCTCAAACCTCCTTTACACGCACCCGCTCCTTTCTGCAGGGCTTGGTGGGCAGAATATGACCTCCTGCCTTTCGGGTTTTCAGACGCGATATTGTGATTGTTTGCACATTGTTGACCTTAATGAATAGTATTCGTAGAATGGTTGTCAGGGAAGGCTGAATTGCTGGGCCGGTTGTCCGGCAACCGGATGTGAGCGGGTATTCACAAGTCTGGCAATCTCAATGTTGAGGGAGCGTCATGTATCAGAATGTGCTTGTGCCTCTGGACCGCTCGGTGGAATCGGAAGGAGTGCTGGACGTAATTCCCGACTTGGTCAGCAACGACGGACAAGCCACTCTGCTGTCGGTCATACCGCCGGGCCGCACCCGGTCGCTGGGTGAATTGGTGGTGTTGGGCACGCAGCAGGAAGAGGAAGACCGCGCCCGCGCCATGGCTTATCTCAACCGCATAGCCAACCGTCTGCGGGAATCCTCCGTTGAATCCACGACCGCCGTGGTGGTCCATGACTCGGTTGCTTCCGCCATTGTGGCCTTCGCCAACCGTAACTCCGTGGACCTGATTTCCATGTTCACCCATGACCGGCGCGGCCTGGCCAAGCTGGTGAAAGGGAGTGTGGCGCGGGAAGTGGAGCGCCGCGCCGTGATGCCGGTGCGGGTGTTCCGTCCAGAAGACCTTGCCGCGGGAGTCGCTCAGAGCGCGGCCCAGACCGCCGAAGACTTCGACTACGCCAGCGTTGATGTGTTCGCCCGGCTGACCCGGGAGCAGATTACGGCGGTGGTGGCCTTGGGCAACAGGATTTCCGTTTCCGAGGGCGCCACTCTGGGCGCAGGAGGAGAGGCCGGACAGAACCTGTTCATCATACAGTCGGGCGAAGTCCAGTTGACCGCGCAGTCGGAAATCGGGCAGATAGCCGTCCGTCTCGCCGGTCCGTGCGAGTCTTTCCCTCAAGCGGTCCTGCTGGGCGAAGGCACCCTGATCACCGCCGGCTCAGCCCTGAGCGACATTACGCTGTTGCAGATTCCCCGCGCCCGGCTGCTCGACCTTTGCACGCAGGACTCGGAAATCGGCCGCGGCATCTATGCCGCCACCGCCCAGCTATTCGCCAACCGCTACAGCCGCACCCTGACTCAGTTGGGTATGAGCGCCACCCGCGAGATGCAGCGGGACAACGAGGAAAGCCAGGAGGACTCATAGCGTTTCGCCCGAACGGACATTCCCCAATTTCCTCTCCCAGGAGAGAGGGGTGTGGGTTAGGGTGGGGTCTCGATATCATCTGCGCCCCATAGCACGGCCGTTTCCAGGCAAATATCGGAGGTGTGTGATGGTTACGATTCTGGAACCTAGGGAAGCAATCCCGGCGGAACCCGCTCCACTGGCGGAGGCGGTGTCGCCTCAGTTCGCCCGCCGGTACGAATGGGGCTACTCGATTCCTTGCGCCGGTGTCAGGTACTATTCCTGTCGGCATGTCCAAGAGGCGCAGCCGGTTCCGGTATTCCTGCCGGTCAAACTCGTCGACGAGCGGGTCATTCTCCTTTAGAATCACTTTCCGTGGCCTCCGCTCATACACGGATGCGGGGGCGAACCTGATGTAAGGCGTGTGTCATGTACGTACAGATGGCATGGGGACGGGCGCGCTCCGGCGCTTGGGACGACCTGAGACAATTCTACGTGGAGAAAGTCATCCCCTTCACCATGGGGATGTCCGGCCTGAAAGAACGCCAGCTCTGGCGGGGCACTTCCGATCCCGACGAAATGGCGTTCTGGAGCGTGTGGGAGTCCCTGGCGGAACTCCGCAACTACGAGACCAGCCAGACCCGCCGGGAACTGGCCGGCGACGCGGAGCAGTACTTCCATCCGATGGCCTACCCGATGGGGGAGACCTGGATCAAGCACTTCGAGATAGTGGCATCCAGCGATGACTCCGCCGTCGGCCCTGCTGCGGAGCAACCCCTGATTATGATGGCATGGGGCAAGCTCCGCCTCGGCTCATGGGACCAGTACGAGCAGTTTTACCAAAGCCAGGTGCTGCAGGGCGGAGGGGCAGTGGAGGGCCTCAAAGAGCGTATGCTGCTCCGAAGCACCGAAGACCCTGACGAGGGCATCAGCGTCAGCGTCTGGGACAGCGAGGAGGCCCTGCTGAGCTACGAGCGCAGCAGCATCCGCCGCAGCATGGCGCAGGAAGTCGAGAACCTCTACCGCGGCCAGTTCTGGGTCAAGCACTTCCAGGTGACAGACAGCAACAGGTAGGCTGAAAGTCCGCATTGCGTAAACAAGGTAAGGGGCGGGTTTGAAAACCCGCCCCTGTTGTCGCTAGAGGAGCCCCAACCTGCGGGCGTCCTGCTCTGTCCATTGGGTACCGCAGAAGGCTAAGCATAAGCAGGCCGCCTGGCAGCGTCATGCGACAACCGGGTCAATAGAAACCGTTACCGTTGCCTCTCCTGTGTTTGGAATATCCGCATCAGGGATAGGGTCGCCGTGTTCTAACATACATTCTATGTACAATTCTGCTCCATCTTGCAACGTCTCCATCGCTTCCTCTCTGGTATATCCCAACGTCGTGCAGCCTAGAAGGGTTTCCACCCATGCGCTCCAGCGTCCGTCGTCTTCTTCCTGTAAAGTTGCCTTGAACACGTATGTAGCCATAATTGCACCTTGCCCGAACGTAATTTCCACAAATTATAACAGGGGCGGGTTTGAAAACCCGCCCCTGTTGCCGCTAGAGGAGTCCTAACCTGCGGGCGTCGGCTTCCGTCCATTGAGTACCGCGAAGAACATTCGCTAGAGTTCCGCGTGGCAGCGTTTCGTTGGACTTGTGGTAATGAATGAGAGCCGTTCTGCCGTCCTGATGTTCATACAATCTGCCTGATCCGCTGCTTCTGCGGGAAATGTAGAATCCGTCCCGTTCCAAGGCCCGCACTAATTCCCGGGCGGCAACATTTCTCAGAAGGTGAACCAACCCGCATGGCAGAGTCATGCAGTGACAGCCGTGATAGTTACAGTAATTGTCGGCCCTTCACTACCTTCGATTTCCTCGATAGGAATCCGCAAACTGCGGTCCAACATACTCTCGATGAAAATTTCAGTCCCATCTTGCAACGTCTCCAGCGCTTCCTCTCTGGTATACCCCCACGTCGCACATCCGGGCAAAGCGTCAATCCAAGCGCTCCACCGACCGTCGTCTTCCTCGCATATTTCAGCCTTGAATACGTATGTCGCCATCATTGCACCCTGCTCAAACGTATTTTCCATAAATTATAACAGGGGCGGGATTATAGTCCCGCCCCTGTATTCTTCCGGTATCCGCTGAGGTCTACGTTCTTGCGCCGTAGATCGCGTCCGGCAGCGCGAGAGCAAGTTCCGGTATGAACAGGACCAGCGCAGTGGTGATGGCCATGCAGCCCATGAAGGGCATCACCCCTATCCATACATCCGCAATGGTGCTTTGTTGCAACACCTCGTTGGCGGCTTCGGCCTGCTCCCGGTCTACGTCCAACCGCACACCGTGCAGCACGTAGAGGTTGATTCCCTCGGGCGGGCTTATAAGGGCCGCTTCCACCAGCAACACCATGATGACGCCGAACCAGACCAGGTCAACGCCCGCGCCTTCCAGCGTAGGCAACAGGATTGGCACGGTGGTCACCATCATGGCGAAGCTCTCCATGAAAGTTCCCAGCACCAGGTAGAACACCACCAGCACAAGCACCAACTGCCAGTCGTTGAGGCCCAGGCTGGAAATCGCTTCGGCAATCTGTTGGGAGATGCCCAACCGCGCGAAAGCGAAGGACAGGGTGAATGCCGCCAGCACTATCAGGAAGATCATTCCCGTGGTGCGCACTGTCGAAACGAAGGCGTCCTGAACGATGAGGAAGTTACGGCGGATAATCTGCTGCTGCACCGTGCCGTCCGGGAAGCGCGCGTTGCGGAGATCATCCTGGCTTGCGCTCATCAGGAAGGGCACCCAGCCGCTCCACGGTACTATCACAACTTCGACGAGGAAAATGTTCTCACCGACAATGGGACCCCAGTTGATTCCAAACAGGGAAACTACTTCCTGGCTCAGGTCTTCCCCAGCGAGGGCACAGGCTATCTGCAAGATCAAGTGGAGCAGTAACACGCCGACCAGCAGGCCCAGTACCGTCTTCACCAGCGTCGCGACACTGATCAGTCCCAGGGCCCGCATCATGCCGCCGAACATTGGGAGCAGTATCTCTTCGGTGTTGAGGATGCCGGCCAGTACGAAGGCGCCGTATACACCGAAGGCCGCCGCCTCCGAAGGGGTGGCGATGCCTCCATATATGGAGCCTATCACCACAATAATCAGCGCAACTATCGGGACAAGGGATATGGAGCCGACGAGTCGGTTCAGCCAACCCTGTATGGTTATGAAGCTGTCGCCCTGCTCCCGGGGAGCCAGCCCGCGCCAGACCAGAGCCAACACGAGGATCATAACCATGAATGACAGGGTAAGCACCATGCCTGGCACGAACCCGGCCATATAGAGGCGGCCGATGGACTCCTCCACCAGTACGCCGTAAATAATGAGGCTGATGCTGGGCGGAATCAGAATACCGAGGGTTCCGCCAGCGGCCAGAGATCCGATCACCATACGTTCCGAGTAGCCGCGCTGCCTGAAGCTGGGCAGCGAGACGCGGCTGATGGTGGCCGAGGTTGCCACGCTGGAACCGGAGCAGGCCGCGAAAATGGCGCAGGAAACGATATTGGTGTGAATCAGTCCGCCGGGGAGCCACCAGATCCAGCGGGTGATGCCGGCGTACATCCGCTCACCCATACCGCTCCGGTTCATAAGCTCACCCATCAGGATGAACAGCGGAACGGCCACCAGGATGAAGCTGGTGTTGCCCTCCCACGCCTTGTTGGCCATGATGTTCCACAGGGGAGCATCGGAGAAGAAGAACATGATGATGAGGGACAGGGCGCCCAGCGCGGCAGCCACGTACATCCCCGCCAGGAAGAAGGCCCCCATCAGTCCGAATGCGACGCCAATAGCCACAGCTTAACCTCTCTTGCCGGTATGGGCCGAATCCGAGTTTGTCTGCCTACGAAGTTCCTAGTCCGCTACGCCAGCGGCTTCGCCTTCGGTGACCGATATCGCCTCGATTTCTTCGCCACCCCTCCAGGCATTCCAGCGCACCAGCAGCCCCTCCGCCACCATCGAATACATCATCTGCAAAGCGGTGAGGCACAGCAGCGTGAAGCCCAGCGATACCACGATTTTCGGAATGAACAGCGGCGTCAGGGGATAGTCGTTGGTAACAACGCCGCGCTCGTAGTTGTTGATTACGTTTTCCCACATCTTCCACATGGTGACCCAGCCCAGGAACAGAACGGCGGCCATGGCCAGCCAGTCGGCCGTTGCCCGCGTCTTTTGCCCCATGTAAGGCAGCAACACGTCAATGCGGACGTGGGCTCCGGAGCGCAACGAGTATGAGAAGGCCCAGGTTGCAGCCATCGCCAGCACGTATCCGCTCATCACGTCGGTGCCTGGCGCCTGCACCCAGTCGAGCTTGCGGGCCACCACCTGGTAGGTGATGAAGAACCCCAGCAGCAACAGCTCAACGCCGCAGACATATCCAAGGACGAAGTAAATCCGGTCCATCTGCCCGGTTATTGCCCGCGTGGCGAAGAGCGCATTTCGAGGTCCGAATGCCAGTCCAGAAAGCACCATGATTGCGCCCAGCGCTACAATGGTTACCAACATCCAAATCATTTCTTGAGGCATGGTCTTACCGCCAACCCGTCTAATTTTGGGCTACCCTTCGGTTCAGCCGTCAAGCGGAGCGAAGGATAGCCTACCCCTGCCTATATTAGTTGGCAATAATACACGAATTTTCATTTAGCGCAATCCCTGTTGGGTACGAATTACGGGCTTTGCTGATTGCCTAGGCGCTCCTCAAGTTGACGTATACGCTCCTGGGCGGCGTCTCGCTCCGCCTCGGCGCTGGCCTTAGCCGCCTCGGCGCTGACCTGAGCCGCCTCGGCGGCGTCGCGTGCCGCTTCGGCCAGCAGCAGGCTGGCTACGGTGACGGTGTGGGCGTCCTCTGCCGCTTGGAGGGCCGCTTCTGACTCCGGCAGGTTTCGCAGCCAGGATTCCTTCACCGGGTCATATAAACGCAGGCGTCCTTCGCCGGGTGTGGCGTAAATATCCAGCCCAAGCAATTGACTGTGGCCTCTGATGGTTCCATCCGGGTCGAGACTCAACTCCATAGGTCGGTATTGTCCGTCTTCCAGCAGGTCGCATTGCAGCGGTGGCTCCAGGCATTCCCCGGTGGGGTCGAATCGCCAGTATTCGGATACGCCCAGTTCGGCGTACCGGTCGCGCTTTTCACCGGTGTCGTTGTTTACGGTGGACTCCGAGGCTATCTCCATCACAAAGTCAGGGGCTTTACCTTCTCGCCACACGAAGTAGGACCGGCGCAGATGGTCGTCCACTCCGAACACCACGAACACGTCCGGGGCCAGTCGAGCGTTCACTTCGTTGACGCGATAGTAGACCAGCATATTGCCGGCTACGTATACATCGGGGCGGTTTGCGAAGTGGAGGCCCAAGGCGCGCACGGTATCGGTAAGTGGATAGAATTGGTAGTCGCTTTCGGCCAAAGGCTCACCATCGGAGTCGGGATAATGGATACTGAGGTCTTCCTCTTCCTGTTGGTGCCGGTTAAGTCCGCTGTCCGCAGGCCGGTTCAGCATAGGCTTTGCTCCTGTGGGATTAGGGGCATTATACGCTCAAAAAAAGCTGGGGTGAGAGCATTTCTCACCCCAGCCGGACGGATAATCCTACGGGTCTGTCTACTGGGCGTGCGGGCCTTTGGTGATGGGAGCATCGCTCACGGAACCGTCCGCGCCGATGCTCATGCCGACGTAGGGGCCTACGTGGTCGTTGAACATCTGCACCGCTTCGTCTCCACGGCCTGGGTAACTCAGGCGGCGCAGCCAGCCGGGGATGACGTGTTCCTTTACCGCCACGTTGAGGCTGTGGTCTGCCAGATCCGGCGAGAACTCAACCAGCTCCATGGGCGGCTCCGCGACCTGAGTGTTCTTTATCACGCCCGTTACGTTCTGAATCGAGGTCAACCGCAGTTGCTCCAACTCGGACTTGGCCCCTTCTTCTATGAGAATCTGTTGCAGGTCCTCGGGAATCTCGTTCCACACGTCCGCGTTGATGACGTTGTTGGTGGAAAGCAGGCTCTTCAGGGGGCCGTTCAGGTAGCTGGTGACTTCGTACCAGCGCTGGCCGTAGCCCGGGGTGGATCCGGTTACGCCAGCCTCCAGAATACCGCGCTCCAAGGCAGTGTATACCTCAGAGAAGGCTACGAACTGGGCTTCGGCTCCCATGCCCACAATCCAGTCCGATAGCGCCGCCGCATGGCTGCGGGTCTTCAGTCCCTCGAAGTCCTCAAGAGTGCGCAGGGGCTTCTTGCTGAAGAAGAACTGGTCGTTGCCGGAGTACCAGTTGTGGTTGACGATAATGCCGCCGCCGGTCTCGCGGGCCACCATCTCTTCCAACTGCGGGTGCATATCGGTCAGCGACAGGTACATCGTCTCCCAGTCGGGGTAGATGCCCCACAGGGACTGAACTTCGATGGCGGGCAGCTCGCCAGCCACGTATCCGGTGTAGATATTGGCCATCCCCAAGGTGCCGTCGGATACCAGTTGCAGAGTGTCGGGGCCGGCCAGGCCCAGCTCGGGGAAGGAGCTTACAACTATCTGCAACTGGCCGTTGGTGCGTTCCTCCAGGCTGGGGGCCCAATACTGCTCAATAATCTTGCAGGGCAGCAGCGAGCGGTTGATGCACACGTGCTGCACTTCAATGCTCACCCCGCTGGAGGTCAACTCGGTGGGGTTGGCCAGGTTGGCCTTCTCGACGAGGGACTTATAGTAGTCGCTCTCGTAGAGCCACAGGTGGTCTTCCAGGGCGCTGAGGGGAACGTTGCCGTCAAGGTCGCCCAGGTCGGAATCAGGGCTTCCATCCGCCGTCAGGGGCGCCGGGCCTACCAACTGGTTGATGTCGCCGGCATATATTGCGCCTGGCCCGCCGGCGTTTTCGGCGGCGTACTCCATCAGCGCGTCGTCGCCCGTCATCATGGCTTGGGTTGGTTCTTCCGCCATGTCCGTCGGCGCTTCCGTGGGGGCGGCCGTGGGTTCCGGCGCGGTGGTGGCCGTAGGCGCTTGGGTAGGCGGTACCGGGGTAGCGGCCTCGCCGCAGGCCGCAACGCCTGCAAGCAGCAGCAACGAGACCATCAGCAGTGAAACGAACAATAGTCTGGGATGAACCATCCTGGGTTGTACCTCCTATATTTGGCTTCGTTGGATGTCTTCCGGGTTGGCGTCAGCCAGTGTTCTTCCGGGGGAGCATCAGGGCCTGTCCGGCCCGGTCCGTAACCGGAGAGGACGCCGCAACAACCGAAATGGCGCGCTAGGCGGGTCTGTGTCTTCAGTTGGCCCTCGGCCCTTTGGTGATTTCCGCCTGCGTTACCGTCCCGTCTTCTTCAATATGCAGCCCGATGTAAGGCCCGGCGTGTTCGTTGAAGATGCGGACAGCATCGTGATTGCGTTCCGGGTAACCAAGGCGCTCCAGCCAGCCCGGTATGATGTTCTGGGGCAGCACCACCCCTGCGATATAGCGGACAATATCTTCGCTGAATGGTATGGGCTGTACCCCGGCGGACTGGTTGGCCTGCACTGCCAGGACGTTATGATAGGGCGCTATACGCAGGGCTTCCAACTCCGCGATGGCTCCCTCTTCTAGGATGATTTGTTGCAAATCCTCCGGTATCCCGTCCCAAACGTTGCGGTTGATGACGTTAGTAGTGTAGCCGAACCCGATAATCGGGCCAGCCATATAGTCCGCCAGCTCGTAATACTTCCCGGAAACCGCCAGCAGAGCGCCCGTAGTGCCAACGTCAACCGTGCCGTTTTGCAACGCCAGATAGTCCCCCCCGGCCGGGATAAACACTGCCTCACCGCCGAGGCCCTCAATTAGGCTGGACAAGGCGGCGGAGTGAGTCCGTACTTTCTTTCCGCGGAAGTCTTGCAGAGACTGGATTGGGGAATCGCTGAAAAACCACTGGTCAACACCGGCGAACCAGTTGCGGTTAACCACCACGCCGCCGGTTTCTTCAGTGAGCATCCGCTCTACGTCCGGGACCATGTCCACCAGCGCCAGGTAGGTAGTCTCCCAGTCCGGCCCCATGCCCCAGAGAGACTGCACCTCAATGGGCGGCAACGCACCTGATACGTACCCGGTGTAGATGTTGACCATATCCAGGGTGCCTTCCGCAACCTGGTTTAATGTGTCCAGTCCGGTGATTCCCAATTCAGGGAACGATACCACAGAAAGTTTTACCTGCCCATTGGTGCGTTCCGCCAGCCGGGGAGCCATATATGCCTGCATCATCACACAGGTAGGCAAGTTCCTGTCAATGCAGGCGTGCTGGATCTCAATTTCTTCCCCCGATGAAGTCACCTCCGTGGGGTTGAGCAGGTTGGCCCTTTCAATCAGATCCTGGTAGTAGCCGCTGGTGTAAATGAACTGGTGTCCGGGAACACCAAGCTGCTCCAGACCAAACAGCCCTACCTGGAACAACTGCTGGAACTGCGCCTGCTGGCTTTCGCCCGGCGGCAGGAATACCAGCCCTTCATGAGCCGGCGGGCCGATGAGCTGGGCATAAGTGGCCTGCTGGGTGGGATCCCCCACGAAGATGGCGCCAGGCCCGTTGGCTACGGCGGCGGCGTATTCCTCCAAATTCTGCGGTCCGGCGGGAGCGGGAGGCACAGTGGCCGCCGGCGTGGGAGTGGGCGGTATGGGGGTAGGCTGCGCCGCAGCCGATGCTACCACCGCTGCTGGCGCGGCCGAGGTCGGCACCGGGGTGTTCGCCGGTTCCTCGGTAGGCGCGGGCATCGCCGTGGGTTCGGGCATCGCCGTAGGTTCGGGCATCGCCGTGGGAGCGGGCATCGCCGTGGGCGCAGGTTCCGGCGTGTCAGTGGGAGCAGGGTCTTCCCCGCCGCAGGCAGCCAGAGAAATCATCAGTACAATTGCCAGAATTGACGGAACTATCAGGCGCCACATGACCGTATCTCCATGCCGGACGTTGGGAGACTCAACCCCCATATATGACGGCGCATTTTAATTGCTGAAAGCGGTATGGTCAACGAATGATACCGGGTGCTACCGCCGCCTCGCTCAACGAAAACGAAGTGGGACACCGCCGGAATCGGTTAGGCAGACGGGCGCGCGGCGGAGACGTCAGCGGGTGCCTTTGGCCTGATCCGGCAGCCAGGTGACGATTTCTGGGAATATCATAATTATGCCGATGACAACGGCCATACATCCCATAAACGGCAGTACGCCTATGTAGACGTCGTTTATCGTCTCCGTTTCGGTCACCCCCCGGGCATCGGCGGTTTCGCGCCGAGCGCCGTGCAGCACGTAGAGCGAAAGGCCCTGGGGCGGGCTGATCTGGGCCGCTTCCAGCAGAATAATCATTATGATGCCGAACCAGAGCAGGTCTATTCCGCTCTGGAACAGTGTCTCCAGCAGGATGGGCAGCGTGGTAGCCAGCATGGAGTAGCTTTCCATGAAGGTGCCCAGGAGCAGGTAGAAGATTACAAGTATCCCCACCAACTGCCACTGCTCCAGCTCCAGGCCCACCACCGTGTCGGCCAGGGCGTGGGAAATTCGCAGGTAGGCGAAGGCGAATTGCAGGGTGAACGCCGCCATCAGGATGAGCATGATCATACAGGTAGTGCGCATGGTGGACAGGAATACTTCCTGCAGCATTGCCGCGTTGGAGCGCATCATTGCGCCTACGAATTCCATCGAAGGCATCTGCGCATCTTCTATCTCATCCCGCGACACTTCCGTCAGTATGGAAACCCACCCCATGGGAGGAAGGAACAGCACCTCGATCATGAAGATCGCCTCGGCCAGTTCCTCCTCAACGAAAAGGGAGCGGTTCGGGAAGAAGACCAGGTAGAAGGTCTGGATGGCCAGATGCAACACAATCAGGCCGATGAACGTCACCAGGATGACGCGCAGCGGGGTGTAGGCGCCCACGAGTCCGGTCTTCCGCAGAGTCGCGCCGATTATCGGCACCCATAGCGGCTTGGAGTTGTAGAGGAAGGCGAGAATGAAAGCTCCGTAAACCCCGATGGCAGCCGCTTCGCCGGGGGTGGCGATTCCTCCGTAAATGGAGCCCAGCACAGCCAGAATGAGAATCACGACAGGCCCGATGGCTATGGAGCCCGTTATTCGCTCGACCCATCCCCGCCAACTGCGGAAGGTCTCGCCGGGAACTTTGGGCGCGATGCCCGGCCAGATGACGGCGCAGATGCCTATCAGGAGCATGAAGGTCAAGGCCATCAGAGCGCCTGGAATGAACCCGGCCAAAAAGAGCCTTCCGATGGACGTCCCGGTGCTGAGGCCGTAGATGACCAGCAGCACGCTGGGCGGTATCAGGATGCCCAGGGTTCCCCCGGCGGCCAGCGACCCGACCACCAGGCGGTCGTTGTAACCGCGGGTGTGGAATGTCGGCAGCGCCACCCGGCTGATGGTGGCGGCGGTGGAGATACTGGAGCCGGAGCAGGCGGCGAAGATGGCGCAGGATACGATGTTGGTGTGCAGCAGCCCGCCCGGGATAGGCGCAACCCAGCGGTCCAAGGCCCGGTACATCCGGTCGGCGATGCCGCTCCGCAGCACCAGTTCCCCCATCAGGATGAACAGGGGAATAGCCACCAGCAGGAACCGTGTAAAGGTGTCCCACGCCCGGTTGGCCATGATGTTGGACAGCGGGTTCTCGGAAAAAATCTCCATCAGGAGCAACGCAAGGCTGCCCAAAGCCCCGGCCACGTAGAGCCCGGCCAGGAAGAACACGGTCATCAGGATGAATGCTATGGCAACTATCAAAAGGGCGCGACCTTCCTTGTAGGAGGCTCGGTCAGTAGGTTCAACTTGAACGAGTTACGCTTGGACTCGATATGTGAAAATTCCGGCTCTTGGACAGGCTCAATATGAATGAGCCGCAAGCCTGGCATCACGGTTGAGTGCGCCACAAGGCGAGTATTACAAAGGACGGCCCCCGCAGAAATTCGGGGGCCGTTTAGATTTCTCGCCCTCAGCATGGACCGCCCGGAAAAACACCCGGCTAACTTATCATTAACAAGCCGTCTTGAAAAGGGCGGAGGCAAACAGGGCAATCGCGTTTTAACTTCCGCCCACCCAAAAACCGGACTTTTCGCCGGAATGACGGCCTCTCCCTGCTTGCCGAGATACTTCCTCCGCGAATAGGGCTGCGATTCGATTAAAACACGATTGCCCTGCGGGGGCAAAACGCAACGCAACCGTAAAACGATGCCGCCGCGGTCAGTATTTGACGCTGTAGACCCGCGCCGCCACATCGTGGAACATATCCGCCCGTTCAGAGGCGGAATACTGCGTCGTCAGGCGCTTGAAAGCGTTGTACATCACCGTGTACGAGTACGAAACCTTGTCCACCGGGAAATTGCTCTCGAACATACACCGGCTGGGGCCGAACTGGTCAATGCAGTAGTCAATCAGCGGCTTCATGTCCGCGGCCAGCTCCTCTGAGCCTATGGGGTTGGCGCGGGTATGCCAGTCGAAGCCGGTGCGGGGCATACCAATGCCGCCCAGTTTGATGACCACGTTCGGGCAGGAAGCGGCGGCGGAGATCCCCTTTCGCCACTGGTCGAATACCTCGTCGTCGCGCCCGGCGTAGGGGCCTTCCCGCAGCAACCCGCCGATGTGGTTCAAGATGATGGTCAGATTGGGCACGGCGCGGGCGAACTCGGCCAGCTCCGTCATCTGGCGGAAGTACATCCAGCCTTCCAGCGTCAGCCCCATGTCGCCCAGCACCCGGGCCCCGGCGCGGAAGTTGTCGCTGCTCATCTGGCCCTCGGCCTTGTGGGCCGCCGTGTTCTCCACCTCTGGATGCGGGTCCCAGGTCACCGAGTGCCGGATACCGCGGAAGCGGTTCGGGCTGGCAGCCTGCAATGCCTCCAGCACCGGACGCACGTTGTCGCCCAGGTTCAGGTTGGCGTGCCCCACAATGGCTGCCGCCGCCTTGGTTGGGCCGTATAGTCCGGTGTCGCTGGCTGCCGCCAGGCCCTGCACGAACTCCACCTCGCCCACCGGACGCATTTCATCCGGGCCGCCGGGACGGTACATAGAGCGGGCCTCGACGAACACCGTCGAGCGCACGTTGTGGCCGCCGTTAACGTCGTCGGCCAGTTCGTGGAGCAGGTAACGCTGGTATGGAATCCGCTCGGTGCGGAAGTCCCAGAAGTGATGATGCGGGTCGCAGATAGGTAGCTCAGGCTCCAGGGCATCCTCCGGGGTCAAGGCGAGCCAGTCGTTGCCTCCGAACGGCATAAGCGGGCCTCCATACAATACGCTTCAGAAATTTGGACACGGCAAATGATAGCACACGGGTTGACGGGCCGGTGACGGCATAGGGGCGCACAGGTGTGCGCCCCTTCACGTCTGATTCGTATATGGTCGGGGTGAGTGGATTCGAACCACCGGCCTCTACGTCCCGAACGTAGCGCGCTAGCCACTGCGCTACACCCCGATACAGTTATTTTAGCACAGACAGCGCGGAGCGCACAGTGACTTAGTGAGCCGATTCAATAAAACCCGAAGCCTCATCAACTACTCCCCGCGCAAACGCTGAATCTGCTCCCGAAGCTGCGCCGCCTCCGTTTCGGCAGCGATGCGAGCATCTTCGGCGGCGATGCGTGCGTCGCGCTCGGCGGCGAGTCGGGTCTCAGCGGCAATGCGGGCGTCGGCTTCCTGGTCATGGGTGGGCAGATAGACGCCGGTGCCGGGGTTCCGCCAGCGCAGATAGCCGTATTCCCAGCAGATTTCGAGGTTCAACGCCGGGCTGTAGCCACGGTAACGGGCCCACTCAACTTCGTTGACCGGGATGGGCTGATACTCCCCGTCAACCAGCAAGTCCCCGGCCAGGGCTTGGGGATAGCGGGTTCCATCGGTGCTGTCGAACCGCCAGTATTCCGGGACACCGTAGTTGGCATATCCCTTCCGCTTTGAGCCATAGTCATTGCGCACTGTGTTGGGCGACGCGACCTCCATCACAAATTCGGGAGGCTTTCCCCATTCATTGATGGCGTATCCTCCTTCCCGAAGGATGTCGTCCCGGTTGATGCTAAAGGCGACGAGCAGGTCGGGAATGAGGTAACCCTGTTGTTGGTTGGCGACCCATGAGAGAGGGAGTTCGCTAATCACGATAGCGGAACTCTGGTTGCCAAGCCAGCGGCGCAGTACCGGCACATGAGCCGGTTCATGCAGATGGAGAATGTTTTGCATATCGTCTCTGGGCGGGAAGGTGGGGAACTGCTTGTGCGCCGGAACCTCTGGCGGCGCGACGACGAACTTCGTAATCATGTCAAATCCATCCCTGCCGCCTTATCGGCGTGTCCAGCCCATATTATCGCACGGCTGCGGAAATTTTCGCCCGTGGTTTGGATAAGTGCAGGGTAATTGCAAAGTACGATAAATTGTCGCCCTGAGCGGAGCGCAGAGCCTCTGCGTTGAAGACAGGATTCTTCGCTCCGCTCAGAATGACAGGCTGCTCAGAATGACAGGTAACAGCGGCGACTTTTCAATCGTCCTGGGGTAAGCGTCAGGGCCTTTTAGTTCTCCCTCTCGTCCTGAGTTTGCCGAAGGAAGGGAGAGAGAACTTAAAAAGGCCCTGATAAATGTCGCTAATTCCTGCCATACGGACCAAGCCTAACCGTCCAGCATTTCCTCGGCCTTCTCGACCAGCACTTCCTCGTTCAATGCGCCGGTCCACTTGTTGTGGATGGAGCCGTCGGCGTTGATGAAGACGGTGGTGGGCAGGCCGAGAACCTGGTACTTGGGCAATACCTCAGAGTCCTCAGTGTACCCCGCGGGAATCGCGACGCCCAGCTCGGCCAGCAGCTCCCGTCCCTGCTCCGGCGTGCCCTGTCCGGTGAACTGGCCCAGGTCTATACCCAGCACCAGCACGCGGTCGCCATACTCCTCGTGGAAGCTCTGGAATTCCGGCAGTTCGGCGCGGCAGGGCGGACATTCCGCAGCCCAGAAGTTCAGCACCACCGGCTTCTCGCCTACCAGCGACGCCATCGCCACCTGCTCGCCGCCCAGCGCGTCTTGCCCCTGCGACACTAAGATGGGGAAGTCGGCTGCCATCTCTTTTTCTTCGCTGCCGCCATCCGAGCCGCCGCAAGCCAACAGCAAGGCGAGGATCCCCGCCATCAGAAACAGCCCGGCACGGACAATTCCGTTCTTGTGAATCATTTCCGGTTCCTCTGCCTTCACTGGCCCTGGGAGTTGGCGGCCAGTTGCCGCATATTGTCCATGAAAACCTGCAATCGTTCCAGCGTGCGGGTCATCCGGGACAGCCATTGGTCTCCCAGGGGGCGAAGCGCCATCTGAATCTGGGAGTTGCCGACCTGCGCCGCCGCACCGAGGGCGCGCTGCAGCGGAGTCCTTGCGCCGCCCACCGGGTGCCGCAATGATATTACGATGGAGTCGCCAGCGCGGATTACCGACTCGGCCCCGGCCGCCCCGGCCAGGGCGCGGATTTCGGCCACCTTCATCAGGTTTTCGACTTCCTCCGGCACCGGGCCAAAGCGGTCGAGCAGTTCTTCGCGTATCTCCGGCAGTTCACGGCGTTCGGTCAGCTTCGCCAGGCGCTGGTAGACCGACAGTCGGGTTGGGAGGTGGGAGATATAGTCTTCCGGTATTCCCGCCGAAAGGGGAATTTCGATGCGCGCCGGCTCATCGTTGACGCTGGGAGAGGCCAGGTTGTCCGGCCCCTGGTCGCGCTCCAGCTCCCGCACCGCTTCCTGCAATAGCTGGGTGTACAGGTCAAGGCCGACCTCCTGGATGTGGCCGCTCTGGTCTGCTCCCAGCACGTTGCCTGCCCCGCGAATCTCCAGGTCGCGCATGGCGATGCGGAAACCCGCGCCCAGGTCAGAGGCGTCGAGAATGGCCTGTAGCCGCATCTCCGCCGCCTCGGTCATGCTGCGCCCTCGGGGGGCCAGCAGGTAGGCGTAGGCCCGGTGCTGGCTGCGTCCTACCCGTCCCCGGAGCTGGTAGAGTTGGGCCAGCCCGAAGCGGTCGGCCCGCTCCACAATCAGCGTGTTGACGTTGGGCATATCCAGGCCTGATTCGATGATGGTGGTGCAGACCAGCACGTCGGCCTCGCCGTTGGCGAAGTCCACCATCACGTCTTCCAGTTCCGACTCCGCCATTTGGCCGTGTCCGATGGCCACCCGCGCTTGCGGCACCAGCTTCCTGATGTCGTCCGCCGCTTGATGGATGCTCCTGACCCGGTTGTGAAGGTAGAAGATCTGCCCTCCCCGTTCCATTTCCCGCAGGATGGCTTCCTTCACCACGTCCTCGGAATACTCGGAAACGAAGGTCTTGACCGGCAGCCGTTCCTCCGGGGCCGAGGTCATGGACGACAGGTCGCGCAGGCCCGACAGCGCCATGTTCAGGGTTCGCGGTATGGGCGTGGCGCTCAGAGTCAGGACGTCCACCTGTCGGCGCAACTGCTTCAGCCGCTCCTTGTGGCTGACGCCGAAGCGCTGTTCTTCATCCACCACGGCAAGGCCCAGGTTCTTGAAATGCACGTCCTTTTGCAGCAGGCGGTGAGTGCCGATAACGATGTCCACCTCGCCCGACTTCAGGCCCTCGATGACCTCCTGCTGCTCCTTGGGCGTTCGGAACCGGCTGAGCACCTCGACGCGCACAGGGAAGGGGCTGAGCCGCTCGGTAAAGGTGGCGTAGTGCTGCTGGGCCAGCACCGTAGTTGGCACCAGCAGGCCCACCTGCATACCATCGTTGACCGTCTTGAACGCTGCCCTCAACGCCACTTCCGTCTTTCCGTAACCAACATCGCCACAGATAAGCCGGTCCATGGGCCGGGATTGTTCCATGTCAGCCTTGACGTCGTTGATGGCCTGGGCCTGGTCCGGCGTCTCGATGTAAGGGAAGGAGTCTTCCAGTTCCTGTTGCCAGACCGAATCGGAGCTGAATTCATGCCCCTCTACGATGTGCCGGGCGGCGTTGAGGCGGATGAGCTCCTGGGCCATTTCCCGCGCCGCCCCCTTGACGCGCTGCTTGATGCGCGTCCAGTCGGCGGCGCCCAGGCGGGTCAGGGTCGGCGCGTGTTCCTGGGCGCCCACGTAGGCGCTAACCCGGTTCAGGTGGTCGGTGGGGACATACAGCTTGTCGCTCTCTGCATACTCCAGAACAAGGTACTCTTTCTCGTCGCCGTTTTCCCCCATCTGAGTGGTTCCGGCGAAGCGGGCAACACCGTGGTCAATATGCACGACGAAAGTGCCGGGAACCAGGTCGGCCAACGACACGTCCGGCCCACGCTCGGCGCGGCGGGGACGGCGATGGCGGCGTTCCTTGACAGTGCCGAAAAGCTCGGCGTCGGTGAGCAGGTCGATCCGGGGAATCGCTCCGTTGCGTCCCCGGCCGTTCGTCTTTACCGGAAGCTCCACGGTCCAGCCTCCGGGCAGAGACCCGGGTATGATGCAGACCTGTCCCGGTGAAGGAGTGGTTTCTAACCCGTCCTGCACCGAAACCCCGACGCCTTCCTGCTCAAGGATTTCAGCAACGCGGCGGGCGTGTTGAGTAACGGCCACCAGCGCCGCGCCGTCTCCCTGCCGCCTCCGCAGGTCGGCCGATAGTTGCTCCAAACGCCCATAGTAGGGCGTGGCGGGAAGGAAAACCGGGTCGTCGTCCTCTCCGACCCAAGCCTGCAGGTCCATTGGCCGGAACTCTCCGAGACGAGCCTCAAAATCGGCCCAGGTCATGCAGGGCGACGGGAAATTGGAGGGCAGTTCGCCCCGCTCTTCCCGCGCCGTTCGCATTCGACCGAGGCGTTCTTCCAGTTCCGACGCTTCGGCCTCGACGCGCCTGCCCCGTTCCAGCAGTACGGAAGCGCCTCCCAAGCCTGTCGAAGGGGCCAGGTAGTCCAGCAGGCAGGCGCGGTTCACCAGCCCGCTGTAAAAGGAAAGGACTTCCGGGTTGTCGGAGTAGGCCAGCGTTTCCAGTTCTTCCTCGATACGATCCCGGACGGCCTCCCCGCAGCGGGAGAAGTCCATCACGGCGGTGCGGGAAGCCAGCGCTTCTGTGCCAACGATGCCCGGCAATTGTTCCCTGGCCGGGATGGGCCGTACTTCGTCAGCCGGGCCTACCGATCTCTGTGTCAGCGGGTCGAAGCGGCGAATGGTGTCTATTTCATCGTCAAACAGCTCGATCCGCAAAGGCAGCTCGCAGTTTGGCGGATATATGTCCAGGATGCCGCCACGGTGACTGAATACCCCGGCCGACTCCACCACCGGCTCGTGCCGGTAACCCAATTGCAGCCATTGGGAGAGCACGTCATCCACCCTCACCCGGTCGCCCACCCGCCAGACGCAGGCATCCGCCCATGCTGATCCCGTCTCCCGCCCTGAGCTTGTCGAAAGATGGTCGCATGGCAGCCGTCCCATCATCAGTTCCGGCGGAGCAGTGTATAGCAGGGCAGAGCCTATCGAGGCGACCACCACCGGATGAACGCTCAGGCATTCGCCTTCCCGGTTATGCTCCCGGCTGCCGCAAAGAGCTTGCGCCAAGGCGGCCAGGGCGGCCAGTCGCTGGTTCCCGGTGTTGGCGTCCACCGCCAGCCGCTCAAAGGGCAGCACTTCAGGTTCAGGCAACAGGTGGACCGGCGCATCATCACCCAGCCAACTTAACAGGTAGTCGTGCAGGCGGCGGGCGTCTTCGGGGCGCGGCGCGATGACCAACAAAGGGCTGTTTCGCCGTCGCGCCAGCGCAGCAATAAGCGCTGGCCGCGCTCCCTGCCGCACTGCGGCGCTCCCGGCGCTGTTGTTCTCCACCGATTCTACGGTACCGCGGAATTCCGTATGCCGCTCCAGCAGGTCGAGGATGCCATTAAGAGACATGAAACCGTCCGTTAAATCTGTAATAAATTGTCGGGGAATTAAACGCCGAACCGGGGGCAGGCGTGAAAGCCAACCCCCTTGCTTGCGATACAGCAGCGATACTGCGCGATGCCCTGAGTTTCAATCGCTATGACAGCTAATGCGCTATGACAGTTAGGAAACAGCGCCAGCGAAGAGCCTAGCCGCTGGCGAGGTTGTGGTGAGCTTAGCGTGCGTAGAATCCCGATAAGCCAACGGAACCCGCCCAGCTAGTCTTTACGACTCACGCTGCTTGGAGACTCGTTTCAGATATTTCTCAATTTCAGGGCTGTTCGGTATTCTGCTGATACCTGTTACCTTGCCCTTCTTTCTCTGTTTGCGCAGCATTCTGTGTAACTTCATCCTTTCTCCGGGAGTGAGAAAGGATCGCTTTATATCGCCATTCATACAGAACGCCCCCTTTGCAGGCGTTGAAAATTGTACCACACTACGTTGTCCTCCACTTAGGTCAAGGGGCATTGAGCCTGCCCTCAGACACCTTGGCGCTACCTCTTCGGTATGGCGACAGGAGTGCTCTCGAATCCGTCTTGAGGATTGTAAAGACACTCAAGCCTTCCATGAATCCCAGGGGAGTTATTCTCCATGTATAAGTGCTTCTGAGAGTAAAAGTCCTGATACTCCAAGTATGCCAACTCAACCGATATCGACCAGTCTGCTGGTAAACGGAACAGTTCAATTTGGACTGCATTTCCGTGTTCAAGGTACGCTATTTGCCATGACCCGACCCCAACATTCGTTTCTTCTGAGGGGGAGATAGTCCTGATAATGGAACCCAACGGAAACCGAGAAACACATGCCGAGGGGATGAGTCTGGTAGTTTCGTAGCCAGGCAGATATGCTTACTCGAGGGACCGTTGAGTCATTGCTTCCCACGTCTATGAAATCCGTTGCTAGAAAAATGTACGTTTTGGGTTTGTCAAAAGGAGTCTTTGTGTCATCAACTGTCGGACCAATGTCTACACGCACATAGGGGCCGGTTTCTTTCCTTTGGCGTTCGGCATTCTGCCGTATCTGAAAGTAGATTCCCATTACGCCCATCAAGGCAGCGAAGGCGCCAACAGCCTGCCAGCTTTGCGCCGTCCATCCCCAGAACTTGAAGGTGCCTTGCCCCAAGAAGACGATTAGCGCCCATGTCCCAATCGCTAGGATGATAATGAGAACGACCGAAATGGCGACACGATGGTCACCGATGGTCTGCCACGAGTGGCCCCAGATGACCTTGAAACGGCTGAGGAGATTATCGGGTAGGATTCGCTTCACCTGACACCAGTATTTCGTTCCATTGTCAGCATCGGGGTAAGGCATCCAGCCTTATCCCGATGATACCAGACTGCGGAGACGGGCCGCGGAATTCATCTGCCGTGATGCTATAATCGAAATGACTTGCCCTTCTCATCCTGAACCGGACGGATTCCTTCCTCATGGCTCGAACCAGCTTGAGCGGCCACACAACCGGCGTGGCATCCGGCATCGTCAATCACTCCCTCCGGTATCAGCGCATTGTCGTGAAAGCCGGCACCGCCATCCTCTCCGGCGGCGGCGAAGACAGCGCGGGCGTCAATCTTGACGTCCTCAGCAGTATCGTGCGGCAGATATGCCAACTTCGGGAGCAAGGGGCCGAGGTGATGCTGGTGACCTCTGGGGCGATAGCAGCCGGGCGCGCGGCCCTCGCCCTTCAGCAATCTCAGGACGAGCGATGGGGGGCGGCCTCCCGCGACATACGCTCCCGTCAGGTGGCCGCTGCCGTGGGGCAGAGCCGACTGATGCAGATTTACCAGGAACAGTTTGCCGTTCACGGCGTAACCGTGGCCCAAGCGCTGCTCACCATCGGCGATCTATCCAACCGCCAGTCCTACCTCAATGTTCGCAACACCCTGCAGGGCCTGCTGGAGTTGGGCGTGGTGCCGCTGCTGAATGAGAACGACGTGGTGGCTGTGGACGAAATTGGCGCAGTTTTCGGCGATAACGACCGCCTGTCAGCATTGGTGGCAAACTTGGTGGATGCCGATCTGCTGCTGATTCTGACAGACATTGATGGCCTGTACACCGCAGACCCTCGCAATGACCCTTCGGCCACCCTCATCAGGCATGTCGAGCGGGTGGACGAAAATATCGAAGCCCTTGCCGGCAGGCACTTGCAGCCCTGGGCCAGGGGAGGAATGCCCACCAAGCTGGACGCGGCCCGGCTGGTCACCACCTCCGGCATTCCCATGATAATGGCCCACGGGAGGGATGACGGAGTGGCGGTGCGGGCCGCTCGCGGAGAAACCGTAGGGACTTTCTTCCAGCCCGCCAGCGAAAAGCTGGAAGCGCGCAAGCGCTGGTTGCTGAATTTGCTCACGCAGGGCGGCATCTCCCAACGCGGCCAGGTAACCGTCGACGACGGCGCGGTGACCGCCCTCGTGGAGTATCACCGCAGCCTGCTGCCCGCCGGGGTTCGCGAAATCGCTGGTGGCTTTGGCCGCGGCGATGCTATCTATGTAGTGGATGGTTCAGGCAATCGCGTCGCCTGTGGCATCGCCAACTACAGCGCTGAGGACATCGCCCGCATCCGCGGCCTGCGCTCCAGCCAGATCGAGGAAACCCTCGGCTACCACTACGGCCAGGAAGTGGTCCACCGCAACAACCTGGCGCTGCTGTAAAGCTACAACTTAGAGTAAGACGCAACGCAACGAAATTTACACAGAGGAGAGGGCCATGTCCGAAGATAGAGAGATGGTCAGACTACCCTCCGGCTATTTGCCGCCCAACGAACTGCTGGCGGAATATATTGAAGTGGCAATGCGAGATTTTGTTTACGAGATAATCGAGGATGACGGCTCATATTTTGGAACAGTCCCTGGATTTCAAGGAGCATGGGCCAATGCTGATACCGTTGAGGAGTGCCACAGGGAGCTTGCGGAGGTGCTGGAAGACTGGATTATCCTAGGCATTGAGCATGGGCATCCGATTCCTGACCTCCCTTCCGTAAGCCTGATGCCTAGAGAGACTATTACCTGATGCCCACCTTCGGTCCTGTTAACCGAAGGGAACTTATCGCCTATCTCAAACGCACGGGTTTTGATGGCCCATACCCAGGCCGGAGGCATCAGCACATGGAGAAGGGTGCAACAAGAGCGACGATCCCAAATCCCCATCGGGGCGATATAGGTCGCGATTTACTTCGCAGAATCTTGCGAGAAGCCCAAATCAGCATTGAGGAATGGGAAAGGCTTTAATGCCAGACCCCAAAGGCGATACTCAACTTCACAGTCGAGAGCAACATGACTACCAGAACCGTTGAAGACCTATGGAGCCTAGGGCAAGCGGCCCGGAGCGCAGGGCGCAAGGTGGCGCGGCTGTCATCGGGGGTCAAGAACCAGGTGTTGACCAACCTTGCCGGGATGCTGGAGACTGAGGCTGATGAGGCGCTGCAAGCCAACGCCGAGGACTGTGCGGAGGCCAGGGACAACGGGTTGAGCGAAGCAATGGTTGACCGGCTTCTTCTGACCCCGGAACGGCTGCGGGGCGTTGCCGCCGAACAGCGCAAGGTGGCAACGCTGCCCGACCCGGTAGGCGAATCCATCGAAATGACCACGCTGCCCAACGGTCTGGTGGCCGGACGCCGCCGCGTCCCGCTGGGAGTCATAGCCAGCATCTACGAGAGCCGTCCCAACGTGACCGTGGACATATTCGGTCTGTGCTTCAAGTCGGGCAATGCCTGCATCCTGCGCGGCGGCAAGGAAGCCATCCGTTCCAATACCGCCCTGATTGGTCTCATCCGCCGGGCGCTGACCGGGGCGGGCGCTCCGGAAGGCGCGGTCCAGTTCGTGGACAACCCGGACCGCGAACTCGTGGACGCCATGCTCAAGATGAACCAGTATATAGACCTCATCGTGCCGCGCGGCGGTGAAGGGCTGGTGCGCTTCGTTGGCGAACAAGCCACCATGCCTGCGGTGACCGGCGGCGTCGGCGTATGCCACACCTACGTAGACCGCGCCGCCGACCTGGAAATGGCGGCCAGCGTTACCTTCAATGCCAAGGTGCGCCGTCCCTATATCTGCAACGCCCTGGATACCCTGCTGGTGCATTCCGCCGTGGCCATGGAGGGATTGCCGCGCATAGCTGCCGGACTCGCGGCGTCCGGCGTGGAGCTGCACTGCGATAACCGCGCTCTCAGCATCCTGGGACCGGGCGCGACTGGAAGCATCCAACCGGCCTCCGAAGAAGACTGGGGCCGGGAGTTCCTGGCCATGGCCGCCGCCGTCAAGGTGGTTGACTCGATGGATGAGGCCCTGGAGCATATTGAGACCTACGGTTCGGGGCACTCGGAAGCCATCATTACCGAAGACTACTCCGCCGCCATGCGATTCCTGGATGAAGTGGACGCCGCGGCAGTTTATGTGAATGCCAGCACTCAGTTCACCGACGGCGGGCAGTTCGGGCTAGGGGCGGAAGTCGGCATCAGCACCCAGAAGATGCACGCCCGCGGACCGATGGGGCTGAAGGAACTCACTTCCTACAAATGGGTCATTATGGGCCACGGCCAGGTGAGGCCCTGATCAACTAATTCCCTCACCTTATTATTCAAGGAAAAGAGTTCCTGACAATCTCCTCCCCCTGGGAGGAGGGTAAGGGTAAGGGTGAGGACATAGCAAGTAAAGGACAGTGAGGAGGAAGGCGGTGCCCGATTTCACTTTCGAGCGGGAAGTGCGCACCCCGCATTCAGAAGCCTATAACATCGTAGAATTCGACCGTACCGTCGGGCGGGTGGACATTCACTTCACCGCCGAGATGGTGCACGTATCGCTGGCCGTGGATGAAAGCCTGACCCAGCAGGCGATCCAGGAAATAATGGACGCGGTGGACGAGGACATTGCGGACGCGGTCGGCATTATACGCAACAACTTCGTCGTCCACGTATTCCAGGGACGAGAGACCGCCGTTTACAGCGACAACGATTTCAGCGATAACGGGCATGAACACTAGGGATTGGCGATCCGGGAATGGGTGTCCGGCGCCGGGAAGTGATGGCGTTCCAATTTAGGCGGTCAGGATCGCGAAGTCACTCCGGAATGTGTAGGGCAGTTTTGAAGCCTGCCCTACGGATGGACAAACCACCTAAACCGGAACGCTACCTCGAGAAGTTTAGTTATTGGCCCATGTCTCAGCAGATGATAGTAGATGCCCATTGCCACATCCTGCCACCCTCTTTTGCGGAGCGCCGCCGTGAACTGGCGTCCCGGGATGCCACCTTTGCCGCCATTCTCACGGACCCTGCCGCCCGCATTGCCGATGCCCAGGAGTTGCTCCGAGCTATGACCGGCGACGATATAGATCACGCGGTGGCGATGGGCATGGGCTGGACGGATTACGACGTTGCGGCGGAGGCCAACAACTACCTGATCGGGGCAGTGGCGGATAACCCTTCGCAGATTACCGGCTTCGCCTCAGTCAACCCGGCGTGGGGAGGAGCCGCGGTGGATGAGGCGCAACGCTGCGCCGCCGCCGGACTGCGCGGCATCGGCGAACTGCACCCCGACACGCAAGGTATAGACATCACCAATGCGACTGTAATGTCTCCGTTGATGGATTTTGCCCGCTCCCTTCATCTGCCGGTGTTGCTTCATTGCTCGGAGCCGGTGGGCCATCAATATCCCGGCAAGGGAAAGACAACGCCGTACAAGGTCTTGAAGTTCATCGAAAATTTCCCGGACAACATCATCATCTGCGCCCACTGGGGAGGGGGGTTGCCTTTCTACGCTCTGATGCCGGAGGTTGGCGCCGCCCTGCGTAACGTGTATTTCGATTCTGCGGCGTCTCCTTTCCTTTACCGGCCAGGAATCTATCATGTCGTGGCGGATGCCGTTGGAGCCGACCGCATCCTGTTCGCCTCCGACTACCCTCTCATGCCTTATTCGCGCCCATTATCCGAACTGGCCGGACTGCCTCTGCCCGACTGTCGCCGCAACCTGATCCTGGGCGAAAATGCCGCACAACTGCTGGGGCTGTAAAATGCGGGGGCGTAAGCGCGAAATCCTCTCTCCCCCTGGGGAAGGGTTAGGGTGAGGGCCTACTTCTAAGAATGTCCAACGCTGACAAAACGGAAGATATACGCACTTTGCCAGATCTGCTGGGGCCGTGCCTGGACCTGGTGTTCGTCGGGCTGAACCCTTCGGAATACTCAGCGCGGGAGGGGCACTACTTTGCCAATCCTCGCAACCGCTTCTGGACCGCTTTCAACCGCTCCGCCCTGCTGCCGCCTGCTCTCGGCCGCGATTGCGCTCCGTCCGACGACGCCACGCTGCTGGAGTATGGTATCGGCTTCACCGACGTGGTGAAACGCCCGACCGCTCAGGGCAGCAGCCTGAGAGCAGCCGACTACCGCCTCTGGGCCCCGCTGCTGCGGGAAAAGCTGCTGCAATGTCGGCCCCGCATGGTGTGCTTCCACGGACTGATGGCCTACAAGGCATACCTGCAATACGCCGAGGGCGAAAGAGCCGCCCCGGAGCTTGGCGTCCAGCCCTGCGCCATCGGCGAGTCGGGCGTATTCGTGGTTCCAAACCCCAGCCCGGCCAACGCCCGCTACTCAGTCGAGGCGCTGACCGAATGGTACAACGAGGTAGCCGCTGTGCGGGACGCGCGGGCATAGGGTCACCAACCGGAAGGCTTGGAGAAGGTCCCGGCTGCATCAGTAATGGTAGGAGGAAACTGATTGTCCCTGAAATGCCTTCGGTTGATGTCTTGAAACTTCCAAGATGCCGCTTGGCTTAATAGAGTGCTGCGAAATTTCCGGTGCTGGGGGTTGATGATGCCTACACGCACTTTCAATTCGTCCCGCACTACCTGGATAGGGGTGGCCAGGTCGGAATCGTTTGTGATTATGGCAGCTTCGGTACAGTCGTTGCGGAAGCAATCCAGCAACAGGTATGTTGCCAGGTTCACATCCGACTGTTTTTCTTCGCTTCTCCTGACGGACACAAGAGATGGCTCACTGGCGGGCGGATTAGAAAGCGGCATTTGAACATCGCGCGATGCGAAATAGCCATAGTGGTTAACTACCTTGGGAAGTGTCTCGAGGGCGCGTAGGTATGCGCGTTGATTCTGCGCCGGACGAGGATTCTGGACACGGGCAGTGAAGTAGCGTATTCGGTTCAGGTGGTGCTGTGGGAGCAAACTCTGGCAGAAGGATTGGATGTCCAACCACTTGTATTCGGGCCAGCGGTTTTTCAGTCCGTAATACAGGTTGAAGCCATCAATATATACGTTCGTCGGCATTGGCCGGTATCCTGAAAAAATGCGAAAGCCGCCCAACAGGCGGCCTCGCTACTCTGCCACCGTAAGTGGCCGAGGGATCATGCTTAAATTGTTGCACCATATTGTCGCGCCGTCAAGCTATTAGCGCTCAAACTTCGACGGGTTTGAGGAAATCGAAGCGAATCTTTGATGCAAGGGGCCAGCATTTGATAATTCAAAAACGCAAATTAAAATGCCGGAGACTCTCAAGATATCAAATACGTGATGAGGAACCTCTATGCCTGACCGCGCAGTCCCCCTGGCGATCATCTACGACTTTGACGGGACCCTGGCGCCCGGAAATATGCAGGACAGGCAGTTCATACCGGACATTGGCATGACGACGGCGGATTTCTGGCGCGAAGTTGACGATCTTGCCGAAGGAAACCATGCTGACCGTATCCTGTCCTATATGTACGTGATGCTGGAAAAGGCCAAGTCCGCCGGGATGCCGGTGCGTCGCGAAGACCTAGTGGCGCACAGCCGTGACATCGAGTTCTTTCCCGGCGTCGAGGGCTGGTTTGAGCGCATCAACGGGTATGGACGAGACAAAGGCGTTTCCGTGGAACACTATCTGATTTCTTCGGGCAATTCCGAGATTATCGAAGGCACTTCCATCGCCTGCCGTTTCAGCCGGATTTACGCTTCCAGGTTCCTTTACGACACGGATGGGGTCGCTGTCTGGCCGGCCCTTGCCATAAACTTCACCACCAAAACGCAATACCTGTTCCGCATTAACAAAGGATCGCACGACCTGAACGACAGCACGATACTGAACAACTTTGTCCCGCAAAGCGACCGGCCCGTTCCCTTTGAGAATATGGTCTACATCGGAGACGGAGAGACCGACGTTCCCTGCTTCCGGCTTGTGAAAGACTTGGGCGGACTGTCCATCGCCGTCTACGCCGACGGAGCGCGAGAGCGAGCCGAGAAGTACCGCGAAGAAGGCCGGGTGAACTGTGTCGTTCCTGCCGACTATACCGAGAACGGCGAGTTGGACAACGCCGTCAAGTCCTACGTTAATCTGGTTGCGCTATGACTTCCCGAACCGGCAGCATCCGCGTATTCGTGGCCGTTGGCATCTCCGCTAAAGCGCGGGAGCAGTTGATTGACGCCGTAGACCGCATCCGGCGAGAGATACCCCAGGGCATCCAGTGGGCCAACCCGGACGGGATGCACCTTACATTGAAATTCCTCGGCAACATCCCGTTGTCCGGCGTTGAGCCGCTGCTGAGTTGCCTGGAGCCTGTGGCGTCGAGCCATCATTTGTTCTCGCTGGAGCTGGCCGGGTTGGGGATGTTCCCAAACCGCCGCAAGCCCCGCGTGCTGTGGGCTGGCGCGGACGGTGACCTCGATGCCCTGACCAGTTTGCAGCAGGCGTCGGAGGAGGCCATCAACGCGCTGGGCTACCCGCCGGAACAGCGTCCCTTTCGTCCACACATCACCCTGGGCCGCCCCCGGCGCAGCGTGTCCGACGCCCAGTTATCCCGCATCGGTTTGGTGGTGTCCGGCCTTGCGCCTCCGCTCCCTGTAGGCTGGCAGGTGGAAGCGGTGGACGTGATGCAGAGCGAACTGAACTCCTCCGGCGCGCGTTACACCGTCCTCGGCTCACTGCCCCTACAATCCCTTCCCAGCAAATGAGAGGGTGCCTGAAGTCCCTTCTCGCCAAATGAGAGGGTGCTTGAAATTCCCTCCTGCCAAATGAGGGAGGCGCCTGAAATTCCCTCTCCCTTGAGGGAGAGGGTGTGAAGACAAAGGAGAAATAATGCAGACCATCCACCTGCAACTGCACCCAACTCCGCCTTTCGATTTCGAGATGACCGCCGGATATCACACTTACTTTCAGGGCCGCAGCGGCGCCGACAACCTAGACGGCGGAGTATACCGCCGTGTGCTGGACTTGGATGGACGCCTCGCCTTGGCATCAGTGCGCTCTACCGGCAGCGCGGACTCGCCGGAGCTGTCGCTGGAACTGCGCGGAGATGGGCTGTCGGACGCAGACGGTGAACTGGCATCAGAGCAAATGCGCTGGATGCTGGGAACCGACCAGGAACTTGCATCGTTCTACGACCTCGCCCAATCCGACCCGGCGCTGGCCGGTCTGGTGAGTCAGTTCCCCGGGCTGCACCTGCCCCGCACGGCGACGCTGTTCGAGGCTCTGACGCTGGCGATTCTAGGGCAGCAGATTTCCGCCAGCGTGGCCCGGATGATGCGGATGCTGCTCATCGAAAGGTTTGGAGCGCGGGCCGAGTTCGATGGCTCGACCTTCTACGCATTCCCTACGCCGGAAGCCGTGCTGGCATCGTCGCTAGAGGAGCTGCGTACCCTCAAGCTGACCCAGCGCAAGGCCGAGTACATCCATGTCATCGCAGCCGCCGCCCTGGAGCCGGGCTGGGCGGAGTTGCCGGAGCTTCCCGACGATGAGTTCGTGGCCCGCCTCACGTCGCTGCGGGGCGTGGGCAAGTGGACGGCGCAATGGGTGCTGGTTCGCGGTCTGGCCCGCCCCAACGCGCTGCCGCTGGGCGATCTGGCCCTGCGACGCGGCGTCTCCCGCCTATACTCTCCCTCCGCCACCCCGGCGAAAGCGGGAACCCTAACGGACGCTGAGGTGGAGCAACTGGCCGAGCGGTGGCGTCCGTGGCGCAGCTACGCCACCGCCTACCTGTTCGCCGCCATGCGCACGGGGATGATGTAGGTACTTAACCAGCTTGGACTATGCTACAATCAAATGCAGACTCCATTGCCCTAAAGAAGCCTCACATATAACCCCTTCACCAGAGCCGATAGTAGGCTTCCAGAAATGACATCCGCAACACCCGAAATAGACCTGCCCCCTGACCACATCCTGCGACAGCTACTGGATGCGATTACCGCCCATCCTGAGGTGCGGGAGCCGTTGTTGCGCGCTCTGCTCACCGAGGACTTCCTATCTCTCCCAAAGCGGGTGGATAAGCTACAGGGTGAGTTGGAGGAATTCAGAGAAGAGACCCGGGCAGGATTCCGAGCCGTCAACGAGCGCATTGACGCGACCAACACAGAAGTTAGAAGCCTCAGTGACCGTCTGGACGATAACACCCGCCGCCTGGACGATAACACCCGTGCTATCAGGCGGCTTGAGGGGCACGTTGGGCGATTGACCGGACAAGCCTACGAAGACAAGTGCCGTTACAACATAGGAGTGATTCTGGACGACTGGCTTGATGGTCCGATAGTTGCAGACCGCTCTCAAATAAACGCCAAACTGCTGGATTCCCGGCGGAACGGCGCCATCAGCCGGGAGGAATACCAAGACGGACTCAACCCGGACATCATTGCCTATGGAATTGAGGACACTGACCAGACTAGGCTTCTCGCAATTGTGGAGGCCTCTGTTACCTTCAACCAAGATGACTTGGAAATCGCAGCCCGCCGGGCCGCCGTCATCGTGAAGGTCACCGGGACCAGCACAGCCGCTTTCATGGCCACGCATTTCGACTGGCCGGACGAGGTGACCGCGGTTGCCCGGCAATTGGGCGTCACCATCATCCGCTTCGAAGATCCTGAATCTGAAGACCCCGAATAGCCGAAGCCGTCGCGGGCGTCCCTACCTGCCAGCGAACATTTTCATCAGGTTGGCCGGATTGCGGGAGCGTGACATCTGGCGCACCAGCTTCTGCGTCTGCTTGAACTGATTCAGTAGCTGGTTGATGTCCTGCGGGGTGGTGCCGCTGCCCCGGGAGATGCGTCGGCGGCGGCTGCCATTGATGATTTCCGGCCTCTGCCGCTCATCGGGTGTCATCGAATGAATAATGGCTTCGATGCGCCTTAGCTTGCTCTCGTCCAGGTCTCCTGACATCATCTTGCGGGTGTTATTGCCCATGCCGGGGATCATCTCCAGAATCTGATCCATAGATCCCATCTTCTTGACGCTCTGCAACTGGTCCAGGAAGTCGTTTAGGTCGAAGCTGGCTTGGCGGAACTTGCGCTCCATCTCCTTGGCCTTCTGTTCGTCAACCGCCTCCTGCGCCCGCTCGATCAGCGTCAGCACGTCGCCCATGGCCAAGATACGGGAGGCCAGACGGTCGGGGTGAAAAACCTCCAGCCCGTCGGGACGCTCGCCGACACCCATGTACTTGATGGGAACCCCGGTGACGCGGGTGATGGACAGGGCCGCGCCGCCGCGGGCGTCGCCGTCCATCTTGCTCATAATCAGACCGGTCAGGCCAACCCTCTGGTGGAAGCCCTCTGCGGTGTTGACCGCTTCCTGGCCAGTCATGGCGTCCACCACCAGCAGAGTCTCATGGGGGTTGGCGGCCCGGCTGATTTCCTCCAATTCCTCCATCAGTTCGTCGTCAATCTGTATGCGTCCGCCGGTGTCTATGATGGCCCAGTTGACGCCCAGTTCGGCGGCCCGCGCCAGCCCGTTGCGCACTACCCGGACGGTGTTGGATGACTGAGGGTCTTCTGAGTAAACCGGAATGTCCAACTGCTTGCCCAAGGTTTCCAACTGCTGGATGGCGGCGGGACGGCGCAGGTCGGCGGCGATGAGGAGGGAGCGATGCCCTTGCTTGCGCTGCTCCAGGGCAATCTTGGCCGCCGTGGTGGTCTTGCCCGAGCCTTGCAGTCCCACCAGCATCAGGGCCGATACCGGCTGGCTGGACAGGGTTATCCCCGGCATCCTTCCTGAACCAGTCGAAGGGCCTGAGCTTGCCGAAGCTCCCCCGCCCAGCAGTTCGGTCAGTTCGTCGTGGACTATCTTGACCACCTGCTGCCCCGGAGTCAGGCTTTCCAGCACCTCGGCGCCCTGGGCGCGTTCCTTGATGCGGGCCACGAAATCGCGGGCTACGCGGAAATTGACATCGGCCTCCAGAAGCGAACGGCGCACCAGCGAGAGGGCCTCGTCAATATCTTTGTCGGTGAGCCGGCCCTTGCTGGAGAGCCGGTTGAAGATACCGGTCAGCCGTTCCGTCAGGTTCTCAAACATTTCGCCATCCGCCCATGCCGTCTGGTCACAATTTGCCTGGCTCCAATTATACTCCCTTGGGTATGCCGCTGCCGGAAGACTGATCAACACCTCTGCGGCAAATCCGTGCGGCTGTTAAACTATTCCCATGCCAACGTTCATACATATTCGGCAGGCTGCGCCTGCCGACGCCGGGTTCATCGTCGAGTCCAACATCGCCATGGCCCAAGAGACCGAGGGTATGGCGCTGGACGAAAGTGTAGTGCGGCCCGGGGTGGCAACGGTTCTGGCCGATGCTTCCCTCGGCTTTTACCTAGTGGCCGAGGTTGAGGGACGGCCCGCCGGGCAATTGATGGTCACCTACGAGTGGAGCGACTGGCGCAACGGGCTGTTCTGGTGGATTCAGAGCGTGTACGTGCGCCCGGAGCACCGCCGCCGGGGGGTGTATCGCGCCTTGCATCGCCACGTTGCCGCTGCGGCCCAAGCGGGGGGTGGCGTCTGTGGGATTCGACTGTACGTGGAACAGGACAACACCACGGCGCAGCAGGTCTACGAATCGCTGGCTATGTACCGCACCCGCTACCAGATGTACGAAGTCGAATTTTGACATTCCGTTTAGATGCGGCTGTTCGCTCGTCGCTCCCTCTCCCTTGAGGGTGAGGGTTAAACCAGGGCAATCGAGTGTTAATCGAATCGCCGCCTTGGCGGAGGAAGTATCTCCGGCGAACAGGGAGAGACCGTTATTCCGGAGAAAGTTAAAATTCGATTGCCCTAAGGGTTAAATCTGATGAACCGAGACAGAGAGGATAAGATGTTACCTGACAACGTGCGCGAGTTCTGCACCAACAACCACCGGGGAGTGCTGACTGCTTTCCGGCGCAACGGCGCGGCGCAGATGAGCATCATCACCTGCGGCGCCTACCAGGACGGCGTTGCCTTCACCGTCACTGAGACCCGCGCCAAGCTGCACATTCTCCGGCGCAATCCCGACTGCACGCTGCTGATCTCCGCAGAGGAGTGGCGGCCCTTCGTGGTGCTGGAAGGGCAGGCCCGAATCATGTCGGCCAACAACACCGATGCCGATGAACTGCGCTTGGCCCTGCGTGACGTCTACCGAGCCGCCGCCGGAGAGGAGCACTCCAACTGGGAAGAGTACGACGCCGCCATGGTCGCCGACCGCCGCTCGGCCATCATCGTTGTGCCAACCCACATCTACGGGACGGCGCTGTAAGTCGCTGCACACTGGAACGAAATTCCGTTCAGAGGTCTGTCATGGATAAACCAGCGATTGTGGTTGCCCACGTTGACCCCGGGTTGAAAAAGGAAGCCGAGGCGGCCCTGTCGAAGATGGGAGTCCCTGTTGACGAAGCGGCAGTAGTGGTTGCCCACGTTGACCCTGATTTAAAGAAGGAAGCTGAGGCGGTGCTGTCGAAGATGGGGATGTCGGTTGACGAAGCAGTCACACAGTTGTACAAGCGTCTGACATCTATATGCAGTGAGCCGTTCTCACCGCACATCCCCAACGCCGAGACCATTGCGGCAATGAATCAGGGGAAGGACAGGGAAGGACTGCCCAAGCATTCGTCTTTCGGTGAATTTATGGCAACGCTTGACTAACCTATGGACCTCCAAACATCGACGCAGTTCCGAAGAGACGTCAGGCGTTTAAGACGGCGCGGCAGGAATATAGATAAGTTGCAGGCAGTTGTAGACCGCCTGCTGACGGGCCAGGATTTGGAACCAAGCAATCACCTGCACCGATTAACCGGCAATTTGGCAGGCCGCTGGGAGTGCCACATCGAGCCTAATTGGCTGTTGGTATGGATCCAGTATGATGAAGTCATATTTCTTGAGCGTACAGGATCCCACTCAGATATATTCGGCTGACAGCACAACCCGCCCCGCCCTAAATCTGGCACTCAACACAGTACCACGTCCCCCGGTTCCGAATCCGCGTGGAGGTCATGGCTCCCCCGCAGTTGGGGCAGGGGGTGTTGGCGTCGCGGGAGTGGCTCCAGGTGCCCATCGGCTCCGGCGGCTCCGGCCAGCGCAGCTCCCGCGCCCGGTCGTAGACTGCGAACCCGGCGTTCATGCAGTCGATGATGCCCTGCCGCAGCCGCGTCACCTCATCCGCCGACAGCCCCGACGCCAGGCGGTCTGGCAGGATGCCCGACAGGAACAGCGCTTCGTCGGCGTAGATGTTGCCCACACCCGCCGCGATGGACTGCTCCAGCAGCAGCGCCTTGACCGGCGCGTTGCGCTTGGCAAACGATCCCGCCAGCCACTCCGTCGTGAACTCGTCGCCCAGCGGTTCCGGCCCCAGGAGCGGCAGAATCGTGGCCAGGTCTTCGGTGAGCCACAGCTTCCCGAACTTCCGCCCGTCCACGAACCGCAACTCCCGTCCGTCGTCCAGCGCGAAGGAGTGGCGCGTCATCGGGTGGGGCGACTGTTCGCTGGGTTGTACCACAAGATTGCCGGTCATCCCCAGGTGGACGACAAAAGTCGCGGCGGGCTTACCCGAGAAGGGAAATAACAGGTACTTCGCGCGCCGCCCCACATCCTCAATCGTCCGGCCAACCACCGACTCCGCCAGTTCCTCCGCCGACGGGTATTTGACCGTATTGGCCCACCCAATGTCTGCGCCGGTTATGGTTCGCCCGGCTAGGCCCGACCGCAGCAGGCTCCGGCGGACACTCTCAACTTCGGGAAGTTCCGGCAAAGGGGCGCCCTCACCCTAACCCTCTCCCAGAGGGAGAGGAAATTTTTGCGGGTCAAACACGGCGGACGGCGAGGGTGATTTCCTGCCCCTCAACCTTGGCGGTCTCGGATTTCGCCCCCTCAGGCGGAGGGCCTGCTTCCAAGCGCTCGCTCAGCGTTTCCTCGCTGATATAGGCCGAGAAATTACCCTGCATCACTTGGGCCAGTTCATCCGGCGCGTCGTACCAGGTCTCGATGTGGTCGGTGACCTCGAAGTTGGCGGCGCGCCGCAGGCCCTGTATCCGGTGCACCACCTCGCGGGCCAGGCCCTCCTCGGCCAGTTCCGGCGTGATTTCGCCGTTCACCGCCACCATGTAGCCCGCTTCCAGCGATGCGGTGTAGTGTCCGACGGCGACCGTGGTTTCCGGCTCGCCGCCTGCCTGCTCCTGCGCCTGACGGTACAGGGGCGAGTCGTCATCCAGAATTTCTATGTCCTTGATGTTCAGTTCGTCAAGAATCTGGGGACGCACCTGGGCGACGAAGGCCCGTTCCGATGCTGCCCGGGTCCTGATGGCCGCTGAGGCCAGCGGCTGCCGCACCTTCAGGCCCGACTTGGAGCGCGCCGCTCGGCCCATGCTGGAAATTCGCATCGCCAGCCGGGTGGCCTCCATCAGTTCCTGGTCCACCAGCGACACATCGGCCACCGGGAAGTCGGCCAAGTGAACGCTGTCCGGCGCCTCCGGGTCAACGGAGCAGACCAGGTTCTGATAGATTTCCTCGGACACAAAGGGAGCCAACGGCGCCATCAGCTTGGCCACGGTTACCAGGCAGGTGTACAGGGTGACATAGCCCGACAGCTTGTCGGCGTCGCCCTCTTCATGCGATTCGCGGGCCGGGCGCCAGAACCGGCGGCGGCTACGGCGCACGTACCAGTTGGACAGCCGGTCCACAAACTCCTGTATGCGACGGCCAGCGTTGGTGGGGTCGTAGTTCTCCATGCAGCGGTCAATTTCCGCCACCAGCTCGTTCAGCTCCGACAGCACCCAGCGGTCCAGCTCATTCTCAGGCTTCCAGTCGGCGGGCTTCTGCGACGGCTCGAACTTGTCTATGGTCGCGTAGCCTGTGAAGAAGGAGTAGATGTTCCACAGCGTCAACAGCATCTGCCGGAGGGTTTGGTTTACCAGCCGCGAGGAGAAGCGGCGGGCTTCGCCGGGCTGCGACGCGGTGAACAGGTACCAGCGCAGGGCGTCCGCGCCGTGCTCGTCCAGAAGCGGCAGTGGCTCCACCACGTTACCGACGCGCTTGCTCATCTTGCGCCCGCGCTCGTCCAGGATCAGACCGAGGCAGATGACGTTCTTGTAAGACGGCTCGCCCTTCAACAGCGTGGACAGCGCGTGCAAGCTGTAGAACCAGCCGCGGGTCTGGTCAACGGCCTCGCAGATGTAATCGGCAGGGAACAGACCCTCCTTCTCCATCTCAGGGTTCTCGAAGGGGTAATGCGACTGCGCGAAGGGCATCGCGCCGGAGTCGAACCAGCAGTCCATCACCTCCGGGATGCGCGACATCACGCCGTCGCACTGGTCACAGGGGAAGGTCACGTCGTCCACGTAGGGGCGATGCAGGTCCAGGCCGTCCACGATTGCGGCATTCGACCCCAGCCGTTCCTTCAGTTCCTCCCGTCCTCCAACGCAGACCTGGTTGCCGCACCCTCTGCAATGCCAGATAGGGATGGGCGTCCCCCAGTAGCGTTCGCGGGAGATAGCCCAGTCCACGTTGTTGCGCAGCCACTCGCCGAAGCGCCCTTCCCTGATATGGTCGGGGTACCAGTTGATGCGGCTGTTTTGCTCGACCAGATCGTCCTTAAGCGACGACGTGCGGATGTACCACGAACTCTTGGCGTAGTAGAGCAGAGGGGTGTCACACCGCCAGCAGAAGGGATAGGTGTGGCGGTATATGTCCCGGTGGTGCAGAAGGCCGCGCTCCTTGAGGTCGTCCATGATTTCAGGATCGGCGTCTTTCACGAACTTGCCCGCGAAGGGATAGTCGCCGGTGATGACACCCTGGAGGTCCACGGGCTGCACGAAGTTCAAGCCCTTCTCGCGGCCCAACCCCAAGTCTTCGTCGCCGAAGGCAGGGGCGATGTGGACGATACCTGTGCCGTCCTCCATGGATACGAAGTCTGCGGCTACGACCCTGGGAGCAAAATCGTCGGCTCCGTCCGCCGGCGCCAGCACGCCGGAGTCGAAGCGGCTGATGCGCGAGCCGTACTTGGCCGGGGAGTACAGCGGGGCGTAGCCAAGCCCCACCAGATCGCTGCCAGGAAGGGTTCCTATGAGCCGATACTCACCAGGGATATTGGTCTCCACCAATGATGAAGCCAACGCGATACGCTCGGCGCCATCTTCAGTGTCGAGTTCAACGACGGAATACTCGGATTCTGGGGCCACGGCGAGGGCCGTGTTGCCCGGCAGAGTCCACGGCGTCGTCGTCCACGCCAGAAGGTAGGACGGTGTGTCGCCCGTGTTCAGCGCATCGGGGATTGACGCGCGCGCGCCGGCAGATTCAACCCGGAACTTCACGAACACCGAGGGATCGGGGGTATCTTCCTGGTAGCCCAGAGCAAGCTCATGGGAACTCAGGCTGGTCACGCAGCGCGGGCAGTGGGGCGTGCCGCGCATCCCCTGGTAGAGCAGACCACGGTCCCAGAGCGTCTTGAGAATCCACCAGCCGGTTTCGATGTAGTCGTTTTCCAGCGTGACATACGGATCGTCCATGTCCACCCAGAAGCCGATGCGGTCGGTCATTTCCTCCCACTCTTTGACGTAGCGGAAGACGCTCTCGCGGCATTTCTGGTTGAACTCTTCGATGCCGTACTCTTCGATGTCGCGCTTGCTGGTGAGGCCCAGCTCCTGCTCGATGCCCAGCTCGACGGGAAGGCCGTGGGTGTCCCAGCCGCCCTTGCGGAGCACCTGGTAGCCCTTCATCGTCTTGTAGCGGCACATCACATCCTTGAAGATGCGGGCCAGGACGTGGTGAATGCCTGGGCTGCCGTTGGCGGTGGGCGGCCCGTCGTAGAGCATGAAGCGCGGGGCGCCTTCGCGCTCCGTCCCGGCGCGGCGGAAGACGTCGCGCTCCTTCCAGTGTTGCAGAACCCGGGAGTCCAGTTCAGGGAAGCTGACACGGCTGGAAACGGGGCTGAACATATAGCAATGACCACCAAGGCAAGGGTTGAGGTTGGGAATGTCCGTTCAAGAATACCAAGCGGACAAAGCCTATTATAACGCAGCGGCGCGGATGCGATACCCGCGCCTGCCATATTGAAGACCGAAGAAGTTTATGCTGTTCCCCAAAATTGCAGGATAGAGAACGCCTATGGGAAGACCTGTCGCACCGGCAGGGTGAATTCGGGCAAGACGGGACCCCCGTCCAAGATGTCGTCTTCTGTTAGCGTTACTACCGGAGTGCCGGGGCGGTATACGTCCACTGTCTGTTGTCCGGATGCGCTGCCCAAACCAGCAGCACGCCGAAACTAAGCCACATTTCAGCCTTTTCCTGAACCTCGCGCCGCGTGTCGCTGGGGGACGCGACCTCCACTACCAATTCAGGAACAAATTCGAAATAGCTGTTGGCCTCTATTTCCAGCGGCATTCTTTCTGCGGAAATGAACCCTACATCCGGCTCTCGTACTGTGTCGGGGTTCCGTTCGAGCCGAACGCCCGCATCGGAACCGAAAATACGACCCAATTGGCGAGGCAGAATGTGGTTGCCAATTCCAATGCCAAATCGCATTACAACTTCGCCATGCTTTCCGAAAGTTGGCGCCTTTTTAATCAACACTCCACGTATCAATTCGCCCTTGACTCCTTTGCCATACAGTTCCAGCAAGTCATCGGCGGTCAAAAGTTTCGTCTTTTCAGTAGTCATAGCCACCGCGCCTTTTAGAATCGTTTTACGTCAGCTATATGCCATACGCGCCGACGCTTACCCCTCACCCGCCCCGCTCCACGGGGCCGTTTAATTGTTGCGGGATAGGCCGAGGAGGTTGAGGGTTGAGGTGCGGGTGAAATTCTGCGGGGAAAGCCCTACTCAAAGACCTCTCGCACCGGCAGCGCGAAGCTGGGCAAAACGGGGGCGCCGTCAAGCACATCATCCTCGTACAGCGTCATCGTAGGGCCATCCTGCCGGTATACATCCACCGTGTGGGTGTCCGGGTCTGCCACCCATACCAGCGTCACGCCGTGGCGCAGCCACATTTGGGCTTTGTCATATAAGGCCCTCATGGAATCTCCAGGCGACGCTACTTCAACAACCAAGTCGGGCGGCACTTCCGAATAGCCACGTATGCGAGTATCCAGCGGCATTCTCTCAGCGGAAGTGAATGCCACGTCAGGCTCACGGACGACGTCCGGATTTCGTCCGACCAGCACTCCTGGATCGGACGTGACGATGGTTCCGAGCTTCCGCGGCTCCACAAAGATTCCTACTTTGATGGTGAATTTCGCCGTTATCTTGCCGTGCTCTACTCCGGTTGACACAGTTTCGGCTAACACCCCCCTGATTAGTTCGCCCTTGATGCCCTTGCTGTGCAGCTCCAACAGGTCTTCCGCCGTCAGCAGCTTTCTCTTTGTTATGGTCATAGCAGCGGTTCGCCCTTCACTGATTTTCGTCATTATACCCGCCGGGCGGCAGCCCAAGCGTGTTCACCGCCCTCGCTCCGTGGCCCAGAAGTGGTGCAGCGGCCCGTGTCCGCTCCCGATGGGGAACGACGCGCGGATGGCTTCGGTGACAAACTCCTTCGCTTGCCCCACCGCATCCTCCGTCCCCAACCCTTGCGCCAGCCCGGCGGCCACCGCCGAGGCGAAGGTGCAGCCGGTGCCGTGAGTGTTGGGGGTATCCAAACGGGGCGCGGTGAACTCACGGAAGCTATCGCCGTCGTAATAGAGGTCGGTGGCCGGGCCGTCGCGGTGGCCGCCCTTGACCACCACGGCCCGCGCGCCCATGCCGACGATGCGCCGCGCCGCCTCGGCCATCCCCTCGTCATCCGTTATGCTCAGGCCGGTCAGCGTCTCGGCCTCCGGGATGTTGGGCGTAACTACTGCGGCCAGCGGGATGAGCCGTTCCGCCAGCGCCGACACCGCTTCCTGCCGCAGCAGCGAGTCGCCGCTCTTAGCCACCATCACCGGGTCAACCACTAGCCGCGATACCCCCGGCAGGGCGCCGTGGCGTTGCAGCGAGTCTGCGACGCACTCGATGATGGCGCTGCTGGAGAGCATACCGGTCTTGACCGCGTCGGCTCCGATGTCAGTGAGGATGGCGTCAATCTGGGCCGAGATGGTCGCTGCCGGAATCTCGTGGACATCGGTGACCGCCACGGTGTTCTGGGCAGTGATGGCGGTGACGGCAGACGTCCCGTACACCCCCAGCGCGGCAAAGGTCTTCAGGTCGGCCTGTATGCCCGCGCCGCCCCCGGAGTCCGAACCCGCTATTGTCATGGCGCGTGGTCTGTTGTCCTGCGGCATTATTGGCTCCCGCCGTTCCCGAATGACTCTATGTTTTCGATGAACTCCTCGAGTTCGTCAAACCTTTCGGGCATCTCGTCGAACTCGACTATGCCTTCGTAGTAGCCGTCAACGTGAAACGTTTTCCACATCTCGTTGTAATTCCTTCTCATATCCCGGGTCATGTAACGGCTGACGAAAAACCTTCGTCCCCGTTCCTTGTCTGGCAATTCGGACTCCGGGACGCCCTGATTCAGGAAGTGGGCGTTTATCGCTTCCACGGTAGCCAGCCAGCCCTTGCCGCAGGAATTGCGCAGGCCGATAACCGCGGCTCCGCCCTTCGCCTCTTCCGCGCGGGCGAATTCGTCGCGGGCGGCCTGCAGGAGGTCACGGGCCAGACTCAGCCGATTGCCGCTCACATCAACCATTGCGTTCACCAATCAGCCCCACCGACGTTTCATCCAGCACACTACTGTTGGGGTCCTGGTCCGCCAGGAAGCCCACTGCCACTGCCGACAGCGTCTCGAAGTGAAGCCCGGTGCGCGCGCCGAATTCCGCCGACAGCCGGGCCACCGCCTCGTTCTCATCAGCCAGTACCATGGTGATGAAGTCGTAATGCCCCAGAACAGCGTACTGCCCCAGGATTTTCGCGCCCTCGACCTCCAGCGTAGCTGCCGTGTCGGAAACGAGGTCAGGGTTGCCGTGCAGCATTCGCTGACCTTCATTGGTCAAGGTTCCCAGCAGGAAGTAGATAGCCATTTACGGTTCCTCCGTCATTGGTGCGATTCTGTAACATAATAATATAGGGGCGATTCAAAAATCGCCCCCGTAATTCCTTACTCTGTTCCGCTTTCCCGGTAATGGCTCTATGCCTTCTGGTAAATCCTGCTGCCGGATTCGCGGAACTCCTGGGCCTTCTCCTCCATTCCCTTGTCGAAGGCCGTCTCCACGGAGACACCCAGGTCCCTGGCATATTCGCGCACGTCCTGGGTTATCTTCATGGCGCAGAACTTGGGGCCGCACATGGAGCAGAAGTGGGCCACCTTGGCGCCCTGGGCCGGCAGGGTCTCGTCGTGGTAGTCCCGGGCCGTGTCGGGGTCTAGGGCCAGGTTGAACTGGTCTTCCCAGCGGAACTCGAACCTGGCCTTGGACAGCGCGTCGTCCCACTGCTGGGCCATGGGATGGCCCTTGGCTACGTCGGCGGCGTGAGCGGCAATCTTGTAGGTGATGACGCCCTGCTTCACGTCCTCGCGGTGGGGCAGGCCCAAGTGCTCCTTGGGCGTCACGTAGCACAGCATGGCGGTGCCGTACATTCCGATCATGGCCGCGCCGATTCCCGAAGTGATGTGGTCGTAGGCCGGGGCAATGTCGGTGACCAACGGGCCAAGGGTGTAGAAGGGCGCTTCGTGGCACACTTCCAACTGCTTGTCCATGTTTTCCTTTATCTTGTGCATCGGGACATGGCCCGGGCCCTCGATCATCACCTGAACGTCGTGCTCCCAGGCGATCTTGGTCAACTCGCCCAAGGTTTGCAGCTCGCCGAACTGCGCCTCGTCGTTGGCGTCGGCGATGCAGCCGGGCCGCAGCCCGTCGCCCAGCGAGAAGGAGATGTCGTAGGTCTTCAGGATTTCGCAGATTTCCTCGAAGTGCGTGTAGAGGAAGTTCTCCTGGTGGTGGGCCAGACACCAGCCCGCCATGATGGAGCCGCCCCGGGAAACGATGCCCGTGATGCGGTTGGCGGTCATGGGCACGTAGCGCAGCAGCACGCCGGCGTGGATGGTGAAGTAGTCCACGCCCTGCTCCGCCTGCTCAATCAGGGTGTCGCGGTACAGTTCCCAAGTCAGTTCTTCGGGGTTGTCGCCCACCTTCTCCAGGGCCTGGTAGATGGGCACCGTGCCGATGGGAACCGGGGAGTTGCGCAGGATCCACTCGCGGGTGGTGTGGATGTCCCGTCCGGTGGACAGGTCCATCACCGTGTCGGCGCCCCAGCGGGTGGCCCAGAGCATCTTCTCCACTTCCTCTTCAATGGAGGAAGTTACCGCCGAGTTGCCGATGTTGGCGTTGATCTTCACCAGGAAGTTGCGGCCAATAATCATCGGCTCGCTCTCCGGGTGGTTGATGTTGGAAGGGATGATGGCTCTCCCGAGGGCCACTTCCTGCCGGACGTATTCCGGGTCGATGCCCTCGCGGATTCCGATGAACTCCATTTCCGGGGTGACGACGCCCTCTCGGGCATAACGCATCTGGGTGGGGGCCTTGCCGTCCTTGCCTCTCAGCGGCTTGCGGGTCAGGCCAGGGAAGGGCTGGGCGACATTCTTGCCCCGCAATGGCACTCCGTAGCCGTCGTATTCCTCCACGTCGCCCCGGGCCATGATCCATTCCCCGCGCAGCGCGGGCAGCCCCTGGCGAAGGTCGAGGGATGCGCTGGCGTCGGAGTAGGGGCCGCTGGTGTCGTAGATGGACAGCGGCGCGTTATCCTCCTGGCCGAATCGCCCGGTGGTCGGCGTCAGGGTCACCTGCCGGAAGGGCACGCGAATGGACGGCTGTGACCCTTCCCTGTATACCTTCTCGCTGGCCGGGAAGTTGGATTTGCCTTGGAACTGGCTGGTGTATTCCGTTTGAACCATGGCTCTCCTCCCACAATTGAGTGATGCTGAAATGGACAGTCTTGAAAAACAAATAACCGCCGGCTAAAACCAGCCGGCGGCAAAAATTATGCGTTCTATCGCCGATTCCCTACGCTGGCATTACCCAGATCAGGTTCGCAAGGGTCGGTGGCATACGGCCACCCTCTCAGCCCGGCTCAACCGAGCTCCCCTACGTGCCCAGATTATCAGCCTGTTAACTCCCGGCGCGCCACCAGAAAATGACTGGCAAACGGCCAAGCTGCCGGAATTATAGGAGCGGGCAAAGGAAAGTGTCAACCAGCCGGATACGGAAAGAGAAACCGGCGCGCTTTCTCTTTGAACCGGCCCACCGGAGTCACGAAATTTGACCTGCCTTATGGTAAATTTTCTTCGGAAATAGTTGCCAATGGCAATAGCTGTTGAATTTTTACTCTTAGGCCGAATTTCTACCCTTTAGGAGGTGTTATGTCCATGCCATGGAAGTTCTTCTGGTTGCCGGCGCTGGGAATTTTGAGCGTCGTTCTCGTTCTGGCGGCCTGTGGCTCGGAGGAGCCGGAACTGCCTGGTACCACCGAGGCTTCCCTGCTTGCCTATCTGGAGGAAGTGGATTACCAGGAAACCTGGCCTTTGTGGCCCGACTCCTCGGAAAAATATCCGGGTGAGGACCCCCACGGCGCCCTGCTGACCATACGCATGAACGATGCTGCCTTCAACGCCGTCGGCGGGACTATGCCGGACGGGGCCATCATCGTCAAGGAAAACCACACCCCCGCCGGAGACCTGGCTGCCATAACCGTGATGTACAAGAAGTCGGGCTATGCTCCCGACCACAACGACTGGTTCTGGCTCAAGAACACCACCGACGGCAGCGACGACCGGGCAGGCAAGTTGATGGGTTGCCAGGACTGCCACGCCGACGGCACGGATTACGTCTTCGGGCCGCAGCAGTAACGCTTGGTACTCGCCGTGTTCGGGCGCGATTCCTGTAAGGGTGCAGACTCAGCAAGGATTACGAGTCTGCACCCTTTGATTTTTACTTCGTCTCCCTGCCAGGTCGGCAACTCCGCATCAGCGGCCACAACGTCAACGGCGATACGCGAGCCGGTCAGGCCAACGCCCGCACCCTGGGCAATACCAGCGTGCAGACCACGGTCAAGGCGAGTCCCAGCGCGCCCAGCGACAGGATTGCCATGGACGCAGAGGTCGCGTCTGCCAGCATCCCCACCAGGACACTGCCCGCCGTAAGAAGGCCGCGCTCGTATGCCAGTACGCTGAACGTGCGGGCGCGAAACTCATCCGGCACGATGGTCAGCACCACCGTTCCCTGCGTGGTGCGGTAGTGCGACTGGAACATGGACATCAGCGCAAGGAACAGGAAGGCGGCAAACAGCCAGGAAGAATAGGCGAAGGCCATGGTGCAGATTGCGCTGCCGGCCGCCGTCGCCAGCAACAGGTAGCCCCGGCGGGACGGCAGGCCGAAGGATGCGATGACGAGGGTTGACATGAACCCTCCGACGCCCGTGATCGCCAGCAGGTAGCCGCCCATATCGGCATCGGCGTTCAACACCTGCGCGGTGAACAATGGAAGCAGGAACCATACCGGGTGCAGCACGGTGTTGGGTATGAATGACAACACCATCATTTGCAGGATTTCCCGCTGCCGCCGCCACAGATGCGCGAGACCATCCCGGAAGTCTGCTATCGGAGAGAACCGCCGGCTGCTCCTGTCTGCCGCCGAGGTGGTGTAGTGCAGGCGTATGGACAGCATGAACAGCACCACTGCCGCATACAGTGCGCTTTCCAGGGCAAAGTTCCAGAAGTAGCCCAGCCAGAAGATGAGCAGCCCGCCGATGAACGGGCCGAATATCCTGGTGCCGGTGATGGTCAGCACATTGATGGCGTAGGCGTTGCTTACCGCCTCCCGGGGCACCGTGTTGGCGACCAGAACCTGCTGCATCGGCTGCGTGATTGACAAGAACGCGCCGGAAATCAGCACGTAGACGTAGGCGTGCCAGGCCTGTATGAACTGGCTGTCCACCAAGAAGGCAAAGCCCAGGGCAAGGGCCGCTCCCAGGGCCTGCACCGTCATCATCAGCTTGCGCCGGTCCAGCCGATCGCCCAGGACGCCGGTAAGGGGATTTACGAGAAGGCTGGGCAGCGTGTTGATGGCGCCCACCGACACCACGAGCAACCCGCCGATGGCCGATCCCTCGGACAAATCCTTGACCAGCCATCCAACGCTCAGGAGCTGCAACCAGGTTGCGCTGTTGGCGCAGAAATTCGCGCACCATAACAGCCGGAAATCCCGGAAGTGGAGCAGGGCGTCCAGCGTTTGCGGGCGGGGGAGTCGGCGTGAAGGGCGGATGGCGAAAGCCTTCTATCGGGAGGAGTGAGAGGAGATTCAGAAGGGAGAGTTGGAGGCGACGGGCGGATTCGAACCGCCGAATAGAGGTTTTGCAGACCTCCGCCTTAACCACTTGGCTACGTCGCCTTGGAGTCCCGAAACGGGGTTCACCGGGAGCTGTCGCCCTGCCTAGCCGATTGAGTGGTGCCGAGGGCGGGATTTGAACCCACACAGGCGCACGCCCACTGCCCCCTCAAGACAGCGTGTCTACCAATTCCACCACCTCGGCCGGGCCACCAAAACCCTATTATAGCACCCTTTCCCGCCCCGGCAACACCCCGGTTTTCGGGGTGATTTCGCTACTCCGATTCCGCGGCCTGCGCGTTGGGCACCGCCGAGGTCCTGCCGGACGACTCCCTTAGGCTGACCGAAAAGGCCAAGGAATCCGGCGTTGATGTAACGCTGGAGGTCAGGGACGATATGCCCCACGTCTGGCAGGTCTTCGCGTTCTTCCTTCCCGAAGCAAGGCAGGCACTCGAGAACTGCGGCGAGTTCGCCAAGAAACACACCAGTTGAGCTGGGTCGGGTCACACCAATGGAACGCTTTAACCCCCATTCAGTTCAGGCGGGTTATGCGGTTCTGAAGCCCAGGTTCCACAACCCCTCCGCTGGCGAAATATGCCACCAGCGCATCCAGGTCAATCACGCCGCCGGTCCTGTCGGTGCCTTCCGTAAATATGGAGAAGCCGCTGCCTCCGTCGGCCAGGTAGCTGTTGACGGTGACTCGATAGCCCTTTTCCGGGTCAACTGCTTGACCGTCTATCGTGATGGTCGAAGCATCCACCTTTGACCCAACGGGGCGCCCTGCGTCCCAGGTGTAGGAAAACCCTTCCGAAACCTGGAGCGCCCGGTTGGAACTCCGGTCTTCACTGCGGAATTGCCGCTCCAGCAGGGCGTGAATCTGGGCGCCGGTGAAAGTCATGGTGACCAAGCTGTTGCCGAAGGGATGCACGGCGAATGCTTCCCCGAATGTCATTTCACCGTCAGCCTCTCCGCCGGAGGCAGCGTAAGTGATGTCATCTCGAATACCGCCCGAGTTCATGAAGGCCACCACGGCGCCCGCTTCCTGAGTCGCCGACAGTTGAGCGTCCGCAATGATGTTCCCCAGGGCAGACTCTCCGGCATCGTTCCGTTCGCGAGTGATGTCGTCCGCGACAGCGCCAATTACGGCGGCGGCCATCGGGCCCGACAGGGCCTTGTACTTGTCTATCAGCTCTGTGAGTTCCGGTGCGGGCGTAGTCCCATCCTGGGTGTTGGGCAGGTTCCTGATTTCCCGCACCGTCAGTTCCTTTGTCGCCCGGCCCAGCGTTGCGTCAATTACCGTGAACAGGCGGCCTGCGTTGTCGGCCATCGTCACCCACTTGCCGTCAATCTCGCAAATAAACTCGTCATGGGTGTGTCCGGCGATGACCAGGTCCACGGCGTCGTCAAGGCGGACAGTGACCTCCGCTATGGGGCCCGTCAGTCCGGAGCCGCAATCGTCCTGCCCTCCATCGGAGAACCCGCCCTCATGCAGAAGCACCACAATCGCCTCTATGCCCTGCTGGCGTAGACCCGGAACCAGCGCATTGACTGTGTCTGCCTCGTCGAGGAACGTCAGTCCCTCCACGCTGTTGCGGGCAACGATGTTGGGCGTTCCCTCCAGGGTAAGCCCTATGAAGGCGACTTTAACCCCATCGTATTCTCGCACGGCGTAGGGTGGAAACAGCGTTGTTCCGGTAGAATCGTCTATCACGTTCGCGCCCAGGAACTGGAAGTTGGCCCCGTGGAACGGGTCTCCGTCAAGGTCGCCGTCCACCGGGTGCGGCCCCCCGTTCTGCATCCGCAGCAGTTCCGCTGGCCCCTCGTCGAATTCGTGGTTTCCCACGGCGTTGATTGCCAGCCCCATCAGGTTCATAGCCTCGATGGTGGGCTCGTCGTGGAACAGCGCCGAAATCAACGGTGACGCCCCGATGAGGTCTCCTGCGGAGACGAACACCGAGTGCTCCGCTTCCTCTGCGGCCGACGTCAGGTTGGCCGCCAGATAGTCCGCCCGTCCGACGCCTCCAAAGAAATCTGAAGATGTGGCGATGTGTCCGTGGAAGTCATTGATCGCCAGAATTCGAAGGTGCACATCTTCAGATTCCCCATGTCTGCTTCCCGCGGAGTCCTGCCCCTGAATGGAACACCCGAACACCAGCGCCAGAAATGCCAGAAGCAAGGCGGCAATGGACATCTTTTTCATCCTGCCCACAATTCGAATTCAGCGCATCATGTTGCGGCCAGTCATTGACCATTGCAATCGGAGCGCATTCTGGTACCCGGTATGGGAATCGATCCTGAAGACTGCGGTAAGCGGCTTCGAACGCGCGTTTGCTCAGCCATTATTCATTGATGACTGGAGGCCAGCTACGGGGGAACCTCGCCATACGGAGGTTGCTTACTGCGGCAGTGCCGACCAGATTGCATCACTCGATGAGCAAAGCGAAGTGATTCGAGATTTACAGACCATGCGCATCCCGGAAAACATGACTATCGAAGAACTTTGAGCCTGGGCGTCCGCGTGTCTCCTCTCCTCGCCGTTTGTGTCGGATGTGATTACTTCGGGTGGTGACCATGAGGAAGCATCTTCTGCGGTATTGGCCGAGAGATACGGGCTCTCGATGGCTGAAGCTCGACGGAGTAGACAGACCGTGGTGAACTGGCTGATACATTTCAGGTTATAGGGTTCTGATTAGATACTACTCGGGTGTAAGGTCTGTCCTGCATGAGTTCTCGTTGCTTGCGGTTTACGGGCTTAAAGAGCGTAGCTCTCATCTATCCTACGTGTCTGTTTTCTGAATGCCCCTGAGTTGTCTGGTTTTCCGCAAAATGCCAATACATGATTCGTCGAGAGCATGACCGATTTCAGCCGTCTGTCAGTCCAAATCCGAGTAGCGAAATCGCCTCGATTCTCGATAAAACAGGGACCTTCTGATAGCCCCACACTGTGGAGAAAGGGATAATCAAAGGGTCCCTGCAACAGGCTTGATATGCCAGCCCATTCGCCAACGCGCTGAAGCGTGGCGCGAACCGTTGAGCAAACGGCCCCGTTACGCCGGTTCCGCAACGAACACCGGAATGCGCCGCGTTGTCCGGTTCCGGTATTCCTCGTAGGGAGGGAAGGCCGCCACCGACAGATCCCACAGACGCGCCCGCTCCGCTTCGTCTTCGACTTCGCGGACTCGCATGGTGTATACCTCGGCTTCGTCCCGGACCTCCACGTTGCCGTCCGCGCGGAGGTTGTACACCCACACCGGGTTCTTCGGCGCGCCGCCCTTGGAGCCGACGAGCACGTAGTTATCGCCGTCCTTGACCCGCATCAGCGGCGTTTTGCGGATTGCCCCGGTCTGGTTGCCCCGGTTGGTCACTATGATGACGGGTAGCCCGGTGTCGCGCAGCGTAGTTCCCTCTGAGCCGCCGCTGCCTTCGTAAAGCTCCACTTGCTCGCGCACCCAATCGCTGGTTGATGGAACGTATTCAGCCATGTCAGTCTCCTGATTTCTAATTGCCGCCACATGATAATCCAAATCACTGTTTTCCTCTACCGCCGACGCAGGCTGCCGCAACATAATTTTTGCCGCTTCCTGCTATAATCGCCCTGTCTGTTGACCATCTTCCCTTCATTATGTGACGGAGTTTGGCTATGCCTTCCATCAACCCTGCGGCCATCCACGCCATCACCTTCGACCTGTACGGCACCCTGCTGGACCTGGAGGCCACCTTCGCCCCCGCCTTTAACGGTTTCCTGAAGGAAAAAGGGACTGCCGTTGATGCGGCGGAGTTCGTGCGAACCTGGGAATGGGCCTATCTGCACGAGGGGATGGTGGACACCTTCCTCGGCGGGCCGCGGACGTCCTTCGAGCAGTTGCGGCGAATCACGCTGTCGCAGCAGCTCGCCCGCATGGGCATCGAGCACAGCCGCGAGGAGATCGAGAACTTGCTGACCGTCCGAGCGACGCCAACGCTGTTTCCCGACGTAGTCGAGGCCCTGAGCGCCATGAAGGGCCGGTACACGCTGTCGGTGCTGTCCAACGGCGACCTGGCTATGCTGGAGCGTATCGTGTCCACCCTCGGCATCCCGGTAGACCGGACGATTTCCGTAGAGCAGGCGGGGTGCTACAAGCCCGACCTGCGGGTGTACCGCCGCGCCGCCGATCTGCTGGGGGTAGAAACCACCGGCATATTGCATGTCGCCGCCCACGCATGGGACATACGGGCCGCCCGGGTTGCCGGAATGCAGGGAGCCTATATAGACCGCCACAACATCCCCTTCGCACCGTACACCGATTACCGCCCCGAAATTGAGACCGCCAACCTGCCCGAACTGGCCGCGATGCTGACCTGACCGACGCCCTCACCCTACCCCCGGGGGGAGCTGACAGGGGTAGGTAAGCGGTGTTACGGGGGCGCATGATGGGTGATCTCCAAGCCTTTCTTGGGTTCTGGCCAGGGTTCGGGCAGCAGCCAGACGCGGCTCCAGAGGCGTCCTTTGAGCAGCAACCGCCTAAGCCAGTCGATGCCGTAGCGGATCACGCTGACGGTGCGCGCTGGACGGCTCCGAGGGTTCCGGTGATTGGGAGCCAGCGCTTTGGGCGGCGTCCGCAGATTGCCTGGGGCGATCCGGCGGTCCTGGGCGTCTTCCACCCTGGTGCCGTAGGCCAGGGCCAGCAGTGTGGCCACCGACAGCACCAGCCAGTGGCGGGAGATGCGGGTCGGGTCGGTGCGCCGGGTCTTGTCCCACTTCCAGCCCAGGCTCTTGATGGCCTTGAAGCCCAGCTCGATCCAGAAGCGCAGGGCGTACCAACTCACCCCAACCTCCTCTGGGGGCAGGTCGGTGAGGATGATCCAGGGTTCTTCCTGCTCGGCGTACCAGACGGCCAGCAGGGTGCAACGACGCTTTGCGGTGGGCTGGCCGAAAGCGGTGCCGCTGCCCACCCAGGCCGTGTCGGGAACGGAGACGAAGGCGCGGGCGGGCAATCGTTGGCCGCCGTCGGCGCAGAAGGTGATGTTGTTCCGATACCGCATGTAGGGGTGCCAGCCTTGAGCGCGGATCTGCTGCCACAGCTTGGGGCTGGATATGCCCCGGTCGCAAAGCACGATGACGGTCATTTCCGCTGGAACCGCCGGAGCCAGTTCCTGGAGCAGTTCCACAATCGGATCCATCCAGGAGCCTTTCTGGGTGGCGCGGTGGATGCGCCAGGCCACGGGAATGGCGCAACTGCGGTACACGACGCTGATGACGATGGCCGTGGTCTGGTCCCCTTTGAGCGTGGGGTCAATCGCCAGGGCCAGAGGGCCGGAATGCCACCAGGCGAGGACCCATTTCAGCAACGGCGCAAAGCAGAGCGTAACGTCCAGTTGGGTCTGGCAGGGACTTGTCCGGTCGCTGCCGTCGTAGAGCCACTCCCGGAGGTACTGGCGGAGGTTGTTCCATCTGCCCCAGGGCGAGAGAGCCGAGGCCACAGCGTTCTGACAGGCGCTGCCTGCCAGGATGGCTCCGCAAACCCACAGCACCAGGCCAGTCAATTGTGGCTGGGAGAGGTGAGGTAAATGCGTTTCAATCGTTTTTTGCATCTGATAGCATTCCCTGGGAAGGCGCATCGCGGATCTCCTACATCTGGTCGTATCACAACCAAGATGCCGGAGGCTGATGCGCCTTCCCAAGTTACGGCGCAAGCCAGTTTTAGCCGTTACCTACCCCTGTCAGGGGGCGGGGGGAGAGGAAACTACAAGAGGTTAGAGGGTGAAATGTCCATACGCTACGGCATAGACCTGGTGCTACAGCCTTCCTTCACGGCGAAGGTGTACCAGACGCGGCAGATTGTCTGCGGCCAATACTCATCATGGGCCGCCGAGATGCAGATGCTGCGGATGGCGCTGACGCCTTACTTCCCTTGCCCCGGCGACCGCCTCCCGGTTCTGGCGTCGCAGGTGGAGAGCATCGCCGGCGAGACCGCGGACCAGAAGCCTTATATGCTGATCCGAACCGGCGTCACAGCCGCCGCCGGCACAAGCAGCGTGGTTATGGAGTTCGAGGCTCCGGCACAACTGTTCGACTTGCAGCGAAAGGCTATGGAAGCTGCCCAAGACGACTCCGCAGGATTGTATTCATCCCCTCCCTTCCGCCCCGCCATCACGCTGCTGGAATACGGGAACTTCCCCGATGCGATACTGCAGGACGCCGCGCGGTTTGCTGATGGAGTAGCGTCAGGACTGGATATGACCGAGATGGCACTGCCGTGGCGCCTGCTGCTCACCCGCTACTCATCGGAGGCCGCGGGAGACGACTGGAGCAACGGACGGTGGGCGTCCGACCTGTCGTGGCAGCAGCTTTATAGCCACGCGCTGTACGCCAGTCACGCCGGTGCATGAGATGTTGAGCCTGGTGAAGGAGCAAGGGCAAGGGGGAAGGAGAACAGCGCCGCAGCCTCGGGAGGGGGTAGGGGATGGGTTAGGAAGTGAACAGGCGTTTAGAGAAAGCCCGTCACTCTTCTTTGAGCAGAGTCTCTACTTCAAGGACAAGAGCCGGCAACCTAGACTGAAGCGCACTCCATACGATTCTGTCGTTTACGGTGTCATACTGGTGAATCAGGATGTTGCGGAAGGATATTATCCGTTGGTATTCGGTGATTCTGGAGGCTGTGGACTCGTCAATTCTTGCCACTCTGGATATGGCTTCCCCGATTATTCCGAACTGCCGCTCCGTTGCTGAGCGTAATAGAAGGTCGCTGGTATAGTCAGCAAAATTCTTGCTGGTCGTAAAATTATTCAGCAGGCTTGCCGCATCTAGAAGGCCATTCAGATAGCGTCTGATTTCAGGGTGCATAGACGTTGACCCTGGTTTCTTCGACGATTTGACGGAAGTAAGAATTTTTGATAGCTGAATCTATCACTAGCTCAACCGGTTGTCCAAAGAGTTGCTCCAACGATTCCAGCAGTCCGAAGTACGTATCGAAGTAATCGTCGAGGGACACGAACTGGAATTCCACCAGGAAGGTCAGGCTGTCTGTATCCGTCAAAGAATCGGCAGTGACGGCTTTCCCGAATATATCCAGCCGGGCCACATGGTAGAGTTTGCAAAATTCCGACAGCTCGGCGGTTCTTTCAGCAACGTCCGGTATCATCGTTTTCCCTCCCATACATTACTTCAGAGTATACTTGGCTTCTGTTCCAGAGTCATCTTGACCGTGCGCTGCCAGCGGCCGCCGTTGGTGGCGCGGGCAAGCGATGCGGTATCATTCACCCACTATTCCTAACCCCCACAGGAGAGAACGAGCGATGAAAGCCACCACCAAGTTGCGACAGATGCTGAACTCAGACGACATGGTTGTCGCCCCTTTCGTCCTGAACGCCCTGCACGCCAAGATAGCGGAGTCCGTCGGATTCCAGGCCGTCTACATGACTGGCGCAGGCACTGCCGCCGAGCGCGGGTTTCCCGACGTTGGCCTGTTAACCATGACCGAGATGGTCTCCAACGCCAAGTACATCGCCAACGCGGTGGACATCCCGGTTATCTGCGATTCCGACTCCGGCTACGGCAACCCGCTTAACGTGATGCGTTCGGTCCAGGAGTACGAGGCCGCCGGTGTGGCCGCCATTCACATTGAAGACCAGGTTTTCCCCAAGAAATGCGGCTTCTTCGAGGGCAAGCAGGTCATCCCGGTCGAGGACCATGTGCAGAAGATACGGGCAGCGCTGGACGCCCGCACCGACCCCGACTTCGTCATCATCGCCCGCTGCGACGCCTACGCCGTCACCGGGTGGGAGGACACCATCCGCCGCTGCCAAGCCTACGTGGATGCGGGCGCCGACGTGGTGTTCGTGGACGGCATCAAGAGCGAGGAGGACATCCGTAACTACGCACGCGACATGGCCGGCCTGCCCAGGATGTATAACGGCGACCTGATGAACACCAACGACCTGAATGACCTGGGCTACAAGATCACCATCTGCGGCAGCACCATCTGGCTCATCTACCAGCAGGTGAAGGACTCCTTCGAGGAACTGAAGGCCACCGGCGCCGTTGACCCCAAGCGCTTTGCCACCCGCTGGGACGTGGCGTCCCTGCTGGGCCTCGGCGAGATTTACGAGCTGGAACGCAAGTACGGCGTCAGCGACACCGTGCCAGCCAACGTGTAGGAATTCAGACAACTCTATAAAATGAGGGCGCGAACCATCTAGCCGCAAATTTCCCTCCCCAAGGGAGGTGAGGGTAGGGGTGAGATGACCACTAAACCGAAGCTGATGACCGCAGAAGAGTTTCTGCTGATGCCGGATGACGATACGAAGCGTGAGCTCGTCCGGGGGGTGGTAACGGAAGATATGCCGCCAGGATACGAACACGGGGTAGTTGAGTTCAGAATCGGGAGATTGCTGGGTAACTTCGTCGAGGACAATGACTTCGGCGAAATTCTTGGCGGTGATTCCGGCTTTATCTTGGAGCGTGGCCCCGACACCGTGCGAGGGCCGGACGTTGCGTGGGTAGCTCCGGACCGTATTGAGGGGCGGGTCAGAGGCTTCGCGGAACTGGCCCCCGACCTGGTGGTGGAAGTGAGATCGCCCAACGACTCCCGGCGGCACATGGCGGAAAGGGCGATGATGTGGCTGTCCCACGGCGTGCGGATGGTCCTGGTGGCCGACCCGGGGCCTGTCACCCTCGCTGTCTACCGCCCCGGCGAGCCGCCGCAGGTTCTGGGCGAATTCGACACCTTTGACGGGGGCGACGTCCTGCCCGGCTTCACCGCCCCGGTCTGGAGCTTCTTCCGCCGCCGGGAGTAGCGCTATCCCTCGCGAACCTGCGCCTCTCCGAGGGCGCTTCCTGAAATGGGATTCAACGCAGAGGCCACAGAGAACACGCAGAGGCCGCAGAGATTTCCCCTGATTACCTCTCTATTCTCTGCGCTGTCTCTGCGTCCTCTGCATTGAAAACTACGGTTAATCCTGCGGGATGAGGGGCGCCACTTCGCGGGTGAACTGCTCCATGTTTTCCTGGAGCGACGCCACACTGTCGCCAGCAGGGAAACCGATGATGAAGTTGGACACGCCCAAGTCCATGTACTGACGCAGGTCGGCGGCTATCTGCTCCGGGCGGCCGTTCATCCAAGGGCGGGAACCGTCGGCGGAGTTGTTGAAACGCACGTCGGTGCTGAAGGTCAGGTCAACGGCGTTCTCGTCGCGTCCTGCCTGTACCGTCAGCCGCCGCAGGCGGGCAATAAGTCCGGACAGTTCTTCCGGCTCCAGGATTGCCGGGGGGCGCAGTCCGATGGGCATCCACCCGTCGCCGTGCCGGGCAGCGCGGCGGATGGCCGGGCCGGTGTGCCCGCCAATCCAGATGGGCGGGTGCGGCTTCTGCACCGGCTTGGGCGAGAAGCCGCTGCCGGAAATCTGGTAGAACTCGCCGTCGAAGGACGGGCTATCGCTGGTCCAAAGCTCCTTGTACAGCTCGATGTACTCGTCGGTGACCGCGCCGCGCTGGGCGTAGGTGTCCAGACCCAGGGCCTCGAACTCCTCTTCCATCCAGCCCACGCCTGCGCCGAGAATCACCCGTCCTCCCGACAGCACGTCCAGAGTGGACAGCATCTTGGCGGTCACCACGGGATTGCGGTAGGGCAGGATGAGCACGTGAGTGCCCAAACGCACCCGCTGGGTGCATCCGGCCAGGAAGTTCAGGGCGGCCAGCGGATCGAAGTAAGGCTGGTCGGGAAGAAAGGTCGCCACGCCATCGGCGGCATAGGGATAGAAAGAGCTGACCTCGCGCGGCAGGATGATGTGGTCGCTGACCCAGATGTGGTCGAATCCCAAGTCGTCGGCCCGCTGGGCCAAGGCGCGCAGCTCGTCCGGCCCGGCCAGCGGGCCGCGAGTGGGAACGGAAGTGCCGAAGGTAACGGGCATAATGTCCTCCGATGGGGCGAAAGTATGTCGTAATGTTGGAAGTAGTGTAGCAGAATGCGAAGCCTCGTCTGGGTATGGTTAGCCTCGGATGGAAATTGGCGGGAACAGGTAGCGCAACGTCAGATAGACCATTCAGGAGACGCCCGACGTTCCGCCAAGAGCGGTTGTGGCCACCCAACGGTCGAGGGTTATCACATCGAATCCCAACAGGAAGACCACGGCCACGACAAAAGTTACCTGCGCCACTAGCAGTCCCAGAACAACCTTCCCATACAGCTTGCGAAGGTTCCTGTCCTCCCTTTCCCTAGCGTCTCTGGACTCGATTTGCTGAACTCTGTCCAGAATATCTACGTCTTCAGTTTCGAGTTCCCTGACCAGCGAAAATAGGTTTATGTATTCTTGTCCGATGTTTTCCACGTTAAATCTTCTTTGCCGGAAGCCAGACATTCAGGTCGGCAACTCGCTGTCCGATAGCTTCTTCAGTTACCCCAAATGTTCGCGCCAGGCTGGGAATCACAGGGGTTTTAGTCCATTCTTTCTGAACGAATTCCGTCGGCATAAGAAGCTCTGTTGCAAACCAGTTCGCCTCCAATTCCTTCGTCATCTCATCTGAAATGGTACCTTCCGTGGATTTCCTGCCCCAAAACATGTCGATAGGTCGATCCAGAATTTTGCCATCCTTGATCACATTACCTTCCATCAAGTGAAGAAAGTAGTGGCCGAGGGAATGAGCAGTGGCAACTCGCATACGGTAAGGCGCATCTTCCGATGCTGCCACGAAAATGTCGCCCTTCCCACCTTTAGTTTCAACCATACTTATGAAGGCATTGTCTTTGAATACAACACCTCTGACTCTTATCCCAAGCCTGTTGGCGAACTGCACTGGATTCACTGGCAAGCGATAGAGTCCCTGTTGGTATAGTTCACGCTTGACGAGATTCTCTACGTCAACCTGGCTTCTCTGTTCTTCGATCATGATTCGCCCCCAACGAAAGGCTCTCTGTCCCTACTCCTCGTTTCCCGTCCGCTAATTATACCCGCCGCCCTGCTGCCCCGGAGCCGCGCCGCTTGCGGACCACGTAGCTGCTGCCGAGGTAGTCGTGGAGACCGCGTTTGCGGCTATCCAGAGCCACCCACAAATAGAGCAGGCCGAGGGGGAACAGGGCAAGAGAAATTACTCCCCGCAGCAGCTCGCGCACTAACGCCCGGGGCCACGGCGGAACGTTGCCGTCTGCGTCCACCACCTGAATCCGCAGCAACATCTTGCCCAGGGTCTGGCCGCGCAGGATGGTCATCAGCACCCCGTAGACTGTGAACGCGCCGCAGAAAAGGAGAAGGAAGCTGTAGTTGAAGTTCTCGAGAATTACGGCAATGTCATCAGTGCCCGCAGTGTCAGCGTCGCCGGCAATGAGGGGAATGCCGATGAGCGCGGCAATCAGGGCGGAGGCTGCGTATATGAGAATCCAGTCCACCACGTATGCCGCGGCCCGGATCCAGAATCCTATGTACTCCGTGCCTGCATATGGCACAGCCAGCGCCCGCCCACAGTTGGAGCAGAAGCCGACTCCGGGCGCTACCGTAGCGCCGCAGGCCCCGCAGTGCAATCCGCCGCCCGACTGCGGTGCAGGCCCGGCATACGATGGGGCTGCCGAGCAGTCGAAGCAGAGGCCGGTGTTCGCCCTAAAGTGCAGTTCGCACAGCGGCGCGACTCCGCATCTCTGGCAGGTGTGCCCCATTCCCCACGGCACTCCCACGCCGCAGCTTCGGCAGTAGGGTATGTAGTCCGGGGGCGGCGCGCCCATCTCCTCGACAGGTTCCGCCACTGGCTGCCCGCAAAGGCCGCAGGACCTGCTGCCCGGTTCCAGCGCGGCCCCGCAGTTACCGCAGAAGGACGGTTCCGTTCCTATACCTGATTCGCTGGTCATCGCTCCAAAACACCCTTTGCGTCGCAAATTGTCCATCAACAGCATACGCGGCCCGAATCCGCCGCTCAACCCAGGGCAATCGCGTTTTAACCTAAGTCAACCTTTTTCTGTACAAGTCAACCGTCATTCCCGCTTTCGCGGGAATGACGGTTGCCGGGTTTCAGCATAGTTACCGGTGCTGAGGGCCTATGGATTCCCGCTTTCGCGGGAATGACGGTTGGGGTGACGGGAATGACGGGTATCTGCTGCTGGAAAGTTTAGCTAACGATTCACTCATCAGTAAAACGCGATTGCCCTGCCGCTCAACCGAAATTATTTACATAATACAAAAAGTCCATATAATTCGTAGCCATCGAATTTATCTTGGCGACACTGCTGGGCGAGGGCTGCGCGAGGGTAGAGAATTTGTCGCAGGAAACGTGACTTGAGCGCTAAAGACGTCTTACTCATTCCTTTGGGGCAAGCATTCAGAGGGCGCCGGGCTGCTGCCTGGACACTGATTACGTTGGTCCTGTTGGCCGTTGGCTCCATTGCCTGCGGCCTGCTGGAAACTCCCGAACCTGCGCCGTCCGATACTCCGCCCCAACCCACGGCGGAGGCTGCGCCGACGCTTACGCCATCTCCCGATCCGGTTAGACCCACCGCTCCGTCCGGGGGTGGCTTGGTGTTGCAGATCGCTGTTGCTCCAGTTCCCGAGAATTTGCCCGACTACGACCGCGACGAATGGCGTCACTGGACCGATGAAGACAGCGACTGCCAGAATGCCCGGCAGGAAGTCCTGATTGCCGAGTCCTCTATCGCCGTAACATTCAAGTCGCCCGAGGAATGCCGGGTGGCGTCGGGCCGCTGGCTGGGGCCATACACCGGCGAGGTGGTGACCGATCCGGGAAAGCTGGACGTTGACCACATGGTCCCGCTGGAGAACGCCCACCGCTCCGGCGCCTGGGCGTGGGACTGGGAGCGCAAACGCGATTTCGCCAACTATACCGGTTATGACAATCATCTCCTCGCCACCACCAGCTCGGCCAACCGCTCCAAGGGGTCGAAGGGCCCCGAAAAGTGGCGCCCACCCTTGGAAAGCTACTGGTGCGCCTACGCCATAGACTGGATTACAGTCAAGAACAGTTGGGGGCTAACTGTCACGGAAGCCGAATTTGGCGCACTGCAGGAAATGCTTGCCGCCTGTCCCATGCCAGCGCTGCTGCAACGCGCCGGGCAAGGACGCCCGCCCGCTCCAACGACCGCCGCCGCGCCCGCCCCGGTGGCGACGGAAACCCCAACGCCAACTGCGCTTGTGGAAACCCCTACCCCACGTCCTACCGTGCCGCCGGGATTGAAGTATGACCCCTTCGGCCCTGATCGGGACTGCGGAGACTTCGACACCTACGAGGAAGCGCTGGAATTCTACCTGGCTGCCGGAGGTCCCGTGGAAGACCCGCACAATCTGGATTCCAATGGCGACGGGAAGCCGTGCGATTCCCTGCCGCGCTCCAGATTTACCGGTCAGTCTGTCATGTCGCCTGCTTCCAGCATTTCTGCGGAGGTTGTTCCGGTGGTTTTCAGACCGGGGCCAACCCAAACGCTCCCAACCCCAACCTTGACGCCTGCCCCAACTTTATCCCCCACACCTGCGCCGGTTCCCGTTTCAGTTCCATCCGCGACTCCAACCCCCGCGCCGGTTCTCGCGCCTCTGCCATCTTCAACTCCCGTGCCGACAGCCACTCCCGCCGCAGAGCCGGCCTCGACCCCCTCACTGAGCGTCGAACTGTCTGCTACACCGGAGTTTTCAGACTTCCAGTACGACCCGGATGGGCCTGATAGAAACTGCTCAGACTTCGATTCGTGGTGGGAGGCCCAGAATTTCTACCATGCTGCCGGAGGACCGGACAGCGATCCCCACCGTCTTGACGGTAACGGCGACGGTGTCGTCTGCGAGTCCCTGCGGAATACCACTGGCGACCCGCCGGAACCTGTCCTGCTTGAGCTTGAAACAGTGCCGGAACTTGAAACAACACCAGCAGAGGATGACGAAGGGTTCGTTGACCTGGACTGCGGCGACTTCGATTCCTGGCAGCAGGCGCAAGATTTTTTCATTTCTCAAGGCGGGCCAGGAAAGGACCGGCACGGGCTGGACAGAGACGGCGACAACATTGCGTGCCAGTCGCTTCGCAGAGCGCCGCAGGACAACCCGGTGCAAACGGCGGTTGAGACATCCCCGCCGGATGAAGCATCTGATGACCGCAACTGCGGCGACTTCGGTTCATGGCAGGAAGCGCAGGATTTCTTCCTGTCGGAGGGTGGCCCGGCCAGCGACCCGCATGGCCTCGATAACAACGGAGACGGAATCGCCTGCGAATCGCTGCCAGGCGCGCCGTAGAGCGGAGTGAAACTGTCTGCCAATTGAGACTGTCTGCCAATGATGAAGCCCCACCTTGCGCGGAGCTCCCCCTCTGAATGGGGAAGGCATAAAGCGCCTGTGTTCCTCTCCAGGGTTTTTTAATTCTCCCTCTCCCTTGAGACTGGCAAGGCAATGTAGAATACGGACACAAATTCGTAGCGAAGATGGAAGGTTGAAATGCCCGAACGCCGTTTGCTGGCCTGCTTTGCCCACCCGGACGACGAGGCGTTCCCCGTAGGTGGGGCGCTGGCGGCCCACACGCGCCGGGGGGTGGACGTGCGCCTGCTCACCACCACTCTGGGCGAGGAGGGCGAGATCCGGCAAGAAGGGTCGGCAACGCGGGAGACGCTGGGGGAGATTCGCAAGGTCGAGCTTTCCTGCGCTGTCCGCGCCCTGCGGCTGGGCAGTAACGACGTCTGGGGCTACCGCGATTCGGGGATGCAGGGCTGGGAGGCCAACAAGCATCCTCGCGCCTTCATCAACGCCAGCGCCGCCGAGGTGGTGGAGCGTCTGGTGCTGGAGATGCGCCGCTTTCGCCCCCAGGTAGTGCTGACCTTCGGCCCGGACGGGCTGTACGGCCACCCCGACCACATCGCCATCTCCAACCACACCACCGTGGCCTTCCACCTGGCCGCCGACCCTGCCGCCTTCCCACAGCAGCTATCCGGTGGCCTGGAGCCGTACCAGCCGCAGCGGCTGTTCTACAGCGTCCGTCCGCGCGGTTTCCGCCGCGAGTGGGCCGAGGCCCTGCGCGGCGAGGGCATCAACTGGCCCATGCCCAGCCCGGAGCAGGAGCTTCAGGGCGTGCCGGAAGACGAACTTCACTTGGAGCTGGACGTGTCCGGCGACGGCGACATGGAGGCCAAGATAGCCTGCATCCTCTGCCACCGCACCCAAGTTGCCCCTGACTGGCCCTACCACCGCGTCCCGCGTCACGTCACCGCCCGCATCCTGGGCCGCGAGTTCTACGTCCGCGCCCATCCCGCTGTCGCTGACGGCGAAACCGTCACCGGCGACTTCTTCGAGGGGCTGGAGAGTGATTAAACGCAAAGACGCCAGGACGCAAAGAAAGACGCAAGGCGTGAAAATTAAAACCTTGCGTCATTGCGTCTCTGCGCCTTTGCGTTAAAAAACTAGGCCAGTACGACGCGCTCTTCGCCGACGGCCGGGCGCTGGATGATCTCGACGCTGACCTCGTCGGGAGCGACTATGAAGGCCACGGCGGAACCGGAAGGCATCACCCACGGCTCGCAGTTGAAGTGGACGTTGTTGGACTTCAGCGTGGCGGACAAGGTCATTATGTCGTCGGTCTGGAAGCCCAGATGGTCCAGGCCGTAGCGCGGCTCGGTGGAGCCAGCGACGGGATCCTCGCCCTCGGCCCTGCCGGAGATAGTCATCAGGTAGGTGCCGTTCAGCGACAGCTCAATGGACTTGGTGTTGGACAGCGGACGCTCCGCCACTATCTCGGCCCCGAAGTTGTCGCAGTAGAACTTGGCCGCGTCATCAGGGTCGGAGCTGCGGAAGTGCAGGTGGTTGTAAAAGACGTTCACGGGTTCCCTCCTGTGATGATTCTGATGCTCCAACAGTTTACCCCAAAACATACACAAGGGGGAATTAAACGCAGAGGGCGCGGAGAACCGCAGAGGACGCAGAGATTTCAGACCTTCCAGATAATCCTATCCTCTGCGCTCTCTGCGTAAACTCCGCGCCCTCTGCGTTAAAAACCCTTAGTTCAGGAAATCCGCCGTCCACTGCTGATAGCTGGCGCGGCGGGTGAACTGGGCCATCTGCTCGTCGGTGGCCAGGCTATCGCGCAGGTCGGCGGGCGGCACGCCGTCGCGCAGGGCCTTGAGGGTGTCGTAGACCGCCTTCACTGCCGCCGAGAAGGGCAGATGCCCCTGCAATGCCACCTTCACGCCGTTGGCCCCCAGCCATTCCTTGTCCTGCAACTCACCCGTCGTGCCGCCCAGCAGCAGCGGCAGCGATAGTTCGGAGGCCACCGCCGTCACCTCGTCGCGGGTGTTGGCCCCGGCCAGGAAGATGGCGTCCACGCCCGCCGCCTCGTACGCCTTGGCGCGCTTGATGGTGTCCTCGACGCCGGTAACGCGCAGGGCGCTGGTGCGTCCGGCGATGGTCAGGGCCGGGTCGGTGCGGCCCGCCAGCGCCGCCTTCATCTTGCCCACGCCCTCCTCGACGGACAGGAGTTGCGCGCCGTTGGCGCCGAAGCTGACGGGCAGCACCGTATCCTCAATGGTCAGGGCCGAGACGCCAGCCGTCTCCAGCTCCTCCACCGTGCGCATCACGTTCAGGGCGTTGCCGTAGCCGTGGTCGGCGTCCACCATCAGCGACAGGTCGCCGGCGCGGCAGATGCGGTGTATCTGCTGGGCGAACTCGGTCAGCGTCAGCACCACGATGTCCGGCGCGCCCAGCACGGTGAACGAGGCGATGGACCCGGCGAACATACCTACCTCGAATCCCAAATCTTCGGCAATCCGCGCCGACATCGGGTCGAACACCGACCCCGGATGCACACACTTGTCCCCGGCCAGAATTCCCCTGTATCTCGCCCGCCGCGTCGTGAAGTCCATAACTGCCTCCTCCGTCATTCCCGCGCAGGCGGGAATCCACAGACTATAATGCGATCAAATGCCGGGCCAATTCTAGCACGGAGGCGGCGCGATGGCAGAGCGAACGATAGTGGGCGTGGATTTCAGCGGAGCCAAGGCTGACAACTCAACTTGGGTCACCCAGGCGGAGCGAGAGGGGGATGGCCTTCGCATCCTCTCATGCCAGCCGATGCGGCGGGCCGGGCTGGCGGAGTTGCTGGCATTCCTGCCGGGAGAGGCGGTCGCGGCCCTGGATTTTCCCTTCTCCGTCCCTCACGAATTTGCTCAGTTCTGGCAGCCGTCGGCCCGCGAAATGCCATCGCTGTGGCGGGCGGCGTCGCAAATGGAGTATGCGGAGTTCCTGGCCCTTCGAGACGCCTTCTGCGCCGAAAACGGAGAACCAATGCGGCGCGGCGACTTGCACTTTCCCGAATGCTACTCCTGTCTGCACAAGTTCAACCCCAACATGGTGCCAATGACCTTCCGTGGAATGCAGATGCTCCACCAACTCTGGGCCGCCGGATGCCGCGTCCCGCCGCTGAATGATGCCGGACTGAGCGGCCCCCTGCTGCTGGAATCAATGCCCGGCGCGGTAATCAACGCCCTTGGCCTCCCGCACAAGGGATACAAGAACGGCCAACGGCAAAATCAACTGCGGGAAGAGGTGCTGGACGGGCTGCCGGAGCGGTCGGGAGTCCCCATCGTCAACCTGGACGACTTTCGCGGCCAGTGCCTCGAGAGCCACGATTGCCTCGACTCCCTTGTGGCCGCCGTGACCGCCGCTCTATGGGCGAGAGACCCAACAGGGTTCCGCCGACCTGGCGACACGCTGGACGGCCCGCCCATCGTGGGACGGCGCAAAGCATCTCCGACCGCGTTGGCCATGCCGGAACTGGAAGCCGCCCGCTTGGAGGGCTGGATTTACGCTCCCAAGAAATAACCTTTGCGCCTTTGCGTCAAATCCACTGACACCCGCCGGTTGCCACGCGCCGCGCCGGGGGTTAAGCTACGCCGCAAATTACCCACACGGAGCAGCAAGAACCGCATGGTAACCACCGACCGCGTATCCGCTATCTTCGCCGACGCTCGCGCCGTTCACGCCGAGGCGCTGCGGTTGCTGGAGGCCGGCGACATCCGCGACGCCGCCGAAAAGGCGTGGTGCGCTACCAAGCGAGCTACCGATGCGCTCATACTGGCGCGGACAGGAACGGAACCCGAAATATCCTCGGACACTTCTATCGGCCTAGCTATGCTATCTGAAGAAGAGGACAACACCGTTAGCCCCTTGGTTGGACGCTATTATTCAAGGCAAGGCCAACTGCACGGGACCTGCTTTTACCTGGGGGTATGTCGACCTATAGAAGAAATTGAGCGCCGAATACGCCAAACCGCCGAATACATCAACGATGCGGCAAGGCTGGCTGGTTAACCCTCATACCGGTATTGGAGAAGAGAGCCGCATGGTAACCACCGCCCGCGTAACCGCCATCTTCGCCGACGCCCGCGCCGTCCACGCCGACGCGCTGCGGTTGCTGGAGGCCGGCGACATCCGCGACGCCGCGGAAAAGGCGTGGTGCGCCGCCAAGCGGGCCACCGATGCGCTCATACTGGCGCGGACGGGTGTCGAGCCGGAAATAAGTTCGGACACATCACGCGGGCTGTTGATGTTGTCCAGTCAGGACGACGCTGTGCGCCCCTTAATTAACCGCTACTTTTCCAGACAGAGTATCCTCCACGGGGCCTGCTTCTACCTGGGGGCTTGCGAACCCGCCGACGAGATAGAGGGACGCATACACCGGACTGCCGACTACATCAACGACGCCGAAGACCTGGCGGGCTAAGCACAGGGTTACGCCCTCACCCTCTCCCAGGGGGGGAGAGAACTTTCTACAAGGAGCAAACATGGGAATCTACCGAATGTACACCGGCGACGACGGCCAGACTCACATCGAGGAGCAAAGCCTGGCCGACCACCCGGAGCTGGGCACCCCCCGCAACGTCACCACCATCAGCTTCACCGAGCGGGGACTCGGGCCACTTCATCGACTGGCACCCGGCTCCGCGCCGACAGTACGTCATCTGCGTCCAGGGCGGCATCGAGATTGGCTTGGGCGACGGCTCCGTCCATCAGTTCGGCCCCGGCGACGCCCGGTTGGTGGAGGACACTACCGGGCAGGGCCACACCACCCGCAGCATCGGCGGCGGCAAGTGCATCACCGCCACCATACCCTTGGCCGACCAATAATTCTCAACACAGAGACCAGGGAGAATCCAGAAAATAATCTCTGTGCTCTCTGTGGTTAATTTTCTTCCAGGAGGACTGCAATGAACATAGTCCGCGTTTATTCGGGCGACGACGGCGAGTCCCACTTCCAGGTAGTGACGCCTGAAGAGTTCGCCGAGGTCGCCAAGCGCAGGGGCAGCGGCGACATACAGTTGAACGAGCGTCCGTCGCCCTCCTTCTCCGACTACCACACCGCGCCTCGCCGCCAGTACGTGGTGGGTCTCAGCGGGCTGTCGGAGTTCGAGTGCGCCGACGGCACCAAGTACCAGATGGGCGCCGGCGACATCCTGATTGCCGAGGACCTGACCGGCCACGGCCACATCGCCCGCGGCCTCGGCGACGAGCCCCGCGTCCTGCTGGCCGTCCCGTTGGCCGACTAAAAGTTCTCACCACAGAGACCACGGAGAACGAATAATGAAATCTCTGTGATCTCCGTGTTCTCTGTGGTTAATTAACCCTCAGGAGAATTGCTATGAAGATTGTTCGCGTTTTCGCTGGCGACGACGGCGAGTCCCATTTCGAGGAAGTATCCTTTGAGGAAATGCAGGGGATAGTGGACCGGGTCGGCCCCGGCGACATCAACATCAATCGCCGCGAAGCCCCCAACTTCTCCGATTACCATCAAGCACCACGACGGCAGTACGTGGTCAACCTGGAAGGCATCGCCGAGTTCGAGTGCGCCGACGGCTCCAAGGCGCAGCTTGAACCGGGCGACATTCTGGTAGCCGAAGATCTGTCGGGCCACGGCCACATCGCCCGCTCCCCCTTCGCCGGAATGCGGACCTCCCTAGCCATTCCCTTAGCCGAGCCCGACTAGGAAGGACGGCATATACGTAGGGGCGGGTTTGAAACCCGCCCCTACGCGAATACACTCACACTTTTACGGCGTTCACCCGCCACCCCGCAGCAGCGCCGCCAGGTGTAGGAGTCCCTGCTGTCTTCGGGCGCTGTTTGCTTCGGCGCGCCATGCCTCCGGGAGTAGTTGCATGGTCATCTCCCGCACTATCTCGTTGCCTTGCAGCTTGGGGAAACGATGGTAAAGCAACAGATATACCGACTCCGAGCCACCGTCCAGGCTGTGCATTAGAGGCAGTGCTGCATTGACCGCCAAGTCGCGCGCCCGGCCCGAGCCGATAGAGGTCGCGCTGCCGCCTCGCCTGTCTACGCTCAGGGCGGCGGTGAGTTGCTTCGGGGTTCCGGCGGCGTCTGCCAGTCCCGCCAGCAGACCTCGCTCCAGGAACCGCGATACCAGTTCCGCTACGCCTTCGATCCGGACTGCCGGGTGATTGGCCGGGCGAACCCGGAACAGGTTCCATTCCTTCCGTTCCATAGCCGGGCCAAGTCCGGTCGGCAACTTGGTGGAGTATCGGGGGCCGCAGTTGCCCAATCCGGAGACCGTCAGCAGCCAGTGGCGCAGCACCATGGGACGCTGCTCGACCAGCACCGGCGACGAAGCCCGGCGCAACGCGGCGATGGGGGCGGCCTGCGCCAGCTTGACGAAAGGCTGCTGGTTATGACGGTAACCGAGTCCTTCCAGCAGCGCCTCGTATAGGGTCTGCTCCGAGCCTTGCCCGGAGGCGAACCGTCCCAGCACATCGGCCTTGCGCCGGAACCGGTCATCGCCAGCCCGGTCGAGCAACTCGCCGGCCTCTGCCGCGCTGCCGGGGCGCGGGTAGCCGCGACGCGCCAGCAGATCCCATAGCCCATCGGTGACGGGAGCATCGTCCGTCGGGGAGTCGGCAGCGCCTCCATCGTCCAGCAGGCCGGACAGCGAGACGACCGGGGCGGAGGTCCCGCTGTGCAGTGGGGTTTCCGGGATGTCCACTTTCAGCGCGGCGTGGAGGGCCACGCCGTTGTAGTTGGGGTCATCGCCGTGGCCGTGGGCGTCCCAGTCGCGCTGCCGCAGGTGGATTTCCACGTCCCCGCGAACCAGTCCAACCCCCTCGACATCCAGCAGCGCGTCGCGGAAGTCGGGGCCTGCGGATGTACCGGCGCGGCCGGGGTACAGCACTCGGACGCGCGTACCCGCGCCAGTACGGAACTCATCCTGACGGGCGGCGCGCCGTTTCCACAGCTTCCACAGCAGCCGCTCCGGCATGGCGGGCCGCTCATCCTTCGACAGCTCCCCAATACTCCGAAAGGCCGTTGCCGCAGACTCGGCTTTAGCGTAAGTGACCACTCTCACCCTATTTGGTAGGGGCGGGCTCAAACCCGCCCCTGCGCCGTCAGTTTCCTGCTGTGGTGGGAAATCCCTACCCGGGGATTTCGTCGTAGTAGTGTTCCTCGGAGATGACACGCTTCTGCCGGAACGACTCTACCTCCTCCTCGCTGTAATCCAGGATGCCCGACAGCACTTCCTCGTTGTGCTCTCCCACCTGCGGCGTACTCCCCACGTTCACCGGCGTCCGCGAGAAGTGCCAGTAGTCCCCGGACACCGCTATCTCACCAGCCAGAAAGTCCGGCACCTCCACCATCGCCCGACGCTCCCACGGGTGCGGGTCCTCCGCTGCCTGCGGTATCGTGTTCACTGGCGCGGCAACAACGTCATGCTCCGTGAAGTGCGCTATCGCCTGCTCCATGGTCTTCTCCGCCAGCAGCTCTCGCACCGCCTCGTTCACCAGCCCCGCGTTCGCCAGCCGCTCGTGCCTCGTGTTGAACCGCGGATCCTCCAGCCAGTCGGGCCTCCCCAAAGCGTTGCACACCCTATGCCAGTGGTGCTGGTCCCCAGCCGACACCAGCACCCACCCTTCCTTGCAGGGGTAGATGCCCGACGGCGGCGCGGTCGTGTCGCCCCGCTTCGGCGCTATCTTCGTGCCGTGATATGCCGTTATCGGTATCTCCGTCATGGAGTAGCCGGTGTCGGCCAGGCAGACGTCCATGCTCTGCCCCAGACCCGACACCTCCCGCTCGTGCAATGCCGACAGCGCCCCTATCGCCGCGTGCAGGGCCGTGATCCGGTCTATGATCGGCACCCCCGTCCGTATCGGCGGCATCCCTTCCTCGCCGGTGACCATCGTGATGCCCGACATGGTCTGCCCGATGGGGTCGTAGCCGATGTTGTCCTTATACGGCCCGAACTGCCCGTAGGCCGAGACGTTGACCATGATGATGCGCGGGTTCAGCTCCTTCAGCGTCTCGTAGCCGAAGCCCATGTTCTCGATGGTGCCGGGGCGGAAGTTCTGCACCACAATGTCGGATACCTTGACCAGTTCCCGCAGCACTTCCTTGCCCTCCTCCTTGCGGAGGTCAATGGAGAGGGACTTCTTGCCGGAGTTGTACTGCACCCAGTAGGAAGACTGCTTCTTGACCCAGGGGCCGTGGTAACGGGTCTCCTCGCCGCCGAGGCGCTCGACCTTGATGACCTCGGCGCCCATGCGGGCGAGAACCTGGGCGCAGCGGGGGCCGGCCTGGTGGCGGCCCAGGTCTATGACGCGAACGTTCTCCAGGGGATGGTTCAGTCCTGCCATGTTGGTAACTCCCTTTCCCCGCCCAGATGCGGGAACGCAGCTAGCTTTCCGGCATTCTACGGCGCACAGGCTATATCGGCAAGGCAACGAGGGGCGCTACACAGCACAGGCATACCACTGTCAACTAGATAAAGTGCTACAATCCATACATACCCACCGAGGCGATAATCATGGACACGATAAACACCTTCCAGGACCTTCTCGACATCCTCGACGCGAAACCCGAATGGGCACAAGCCCTGCGGGTAAGACTGCTGACACCCGAACTCCTAGCCTTGCCGGAGAAGTTTGCAGAGTTCGTTGAAATAGCTAACCGGCGCTTCGGATCCCTCGAAAGAGACGTGGCCGACCTCAAATCGGACATGGTCACGGTAAAAGCCGACGTGGCCGACCTCAAAGGCTTTGCCATCCCCGTTGCCGCCCAGAGAATGACCGGGATCATTGCCCAAACCATCAACGTCCGCCGTCCCCGCTGGCTCGACACCACCCAGATTGTCGACATTGCCGACGACGCTGAAGACCAAGGACGAGCCAACATCCCGGCCAACGAGATGCAAAGCTTTCGGGCCATCGACCTGGCCATGACCGCCATCGACAAGGCCACCGGCGAAACACACTACGTGGTCATCGAATGCTCCTACACCGCCACTCAAAATGACGTCATCCGCGCCAGACGCAACGCTGACCACATGACCCGCTTCACAGGAACCTCAACCAAGGCTGTGGTCGCTAGTAATATCATACCCGACTCGATAAGCCTGTTTGCCAAAGAACAAGACGTAGCCTGCGTAACCGTCACCAATAAAGCCACTACTCCCCGTTAGAACCTACAACTTGCTTCTACTGGCGCGAAAACAGGGAAAGTCTCCAGACTTTCCCTGTTTCTGGTCTAATCTCCGAACCCGCCTTATCCCAAACGGATATATTCCACTCCGCCAATTACAACCCGGCCAGAGGATTCGATGAGCGAACGCAGCGCCATCGAATATACCAATGCCATATCGGCAGACCTGACCTGAGCAGGGGAATCTAGGGTACTGCCGGGAACATCATGGGCCGACTTCCGGGGCGGAGAGGGACTCGGGCGCGGACCGGAAAAGCCAGACCTCGGTTCGTGACGGAAGCGCGTCTGCCGGGAAATCCGCATGGTGCGACTCAAGGCGGCGCACCGTCTGTTGACGTTCCAGCCATCCCTCCGGTGGCAGCAACTCGCATTCGGCGGACGTAATGCCGGGTATGGCGTAGTGCATCGGCACGACCACGCGGGGTTGCAGCCGGTTTATCAGTCCGTCCACATCGTCGTAGGTCAGCAGGTGGATGGAGTCATCCACGGTAACCATCAGCACGTCCACGTCTCCGACAGCGCGAGCCACCTCGCTGGGCCAGTCGGCGCGATTGTCGCCGATGTGCAGGAAGCTGACTCCGTTAACTTCCAGCCGGAACATTACGTTGGGAAAGTCGCTGAGGCGCGAGGGGCCGGAGTGGAAGTCGCCGATGCCCCGAATCCGCAGGTCGGATACGGCAAACTCACCCGGCATCCGCAGCACCGAAGCGGCCTCCGGCAGCCTGTCGGCGGCGTCGTGGTCGAAGTGGGCGTGGCTAATTAGACACAGGTCGCAATGAACGTCGGGAAACAGCCGGGTGAACCAGTACCGGCCGGCCTGATTGCGGTAAGGGTCTGCCATGACGGTAACACCGCCGGGCGTCTCCCAGCGGAAGGCACAGTGACCGAAATAGGTCAGTTTCATGTTGGCTTTTCACCCTCACCTCACCCCATACTGACCTTCCCCCTTGATGGGGGAAGGAATTTTCAGAGGGGAGGGGGATTCTCCGAAAATCAGAGAAGAACTCCAATTTCCCTATGGGGAAAGCGACATCTTCAGTGAAGAAGTACATCAATGTGAACAGTAGCCATATCCCGGATACGGGTATTCCAAAGCAGCCGGAATCGCGCCTTGCGCTTCCCCGGTTGCCGGGTTTCGAATCGGCCATGTGTTTTCCTTCTGGTTTCTATCGGCCTTGTTGTTATTGGCGTCTTGGGCGCGCCCGTTGCTACTCACGCAGCAGTTGGCGGGCGATGGTCTGTCGCTGGATTTCCGATGTGCCTTCGTAGATGGTCAGGGCGCGGACCTCGCGGTAGAGGCGCTCGACGCGGTTCCCCTTCTCCAGCCCCGCGCCGCCGTGAATCTGCACCGCCTCATTGACGATGCGGGATGCGGCCTCGGTGGCGAACAGCTTGGCGAAGGACGCTTCCTTGATGATGGTCTCTTGCCCTGAGTCCTTGAGCCAAGCGGCGCGGTGGGCCAGAAGCCGGGCGGCGTCCAGCGACACCGCCATGTCGGCCAGCTTGAACTGGGTGGCCTGAAAATCGCTGAGCTGCTGCCCGAACATACTGCGGTTGCGGGCGTAGTCGAGGGCGGCTTCGTAGGCGGCCACGCCCATGCCGATGGCGGCGGCGGCAACGGTGGTGCGGAAGGTGTCGAGAGTGCCCAGGGCCAGCCGCAGCCCCTGCCCACGCTCGCCGATGAGGTTGCCCTGCGGAATGCGGCAGTCTTCGAACACCGGCTCGCCGATGGGATGGGGCGCCAGCAAATCCAGCCGCTTCGAGTCGTCGAAACCCGGCGTTCCCTGCTCCACGATGAAGGCCGACAGGCTGCGGCTGCCCTGGCCGGGGTCGGTCTTCGCGAAGACGGTGTAGGTGGAGGCGTCGCCGGCCTGGCTGATGAACTTCTTGCGGCCGTTCAGCACCCAATCGTCGCCGTCTGGCGTTCCTTCGGTGGTCATGCTGATTACGTCGGAACCGGCGTGAGGCTCGGTTAGGGCGAAGGCGGCGATGGACTCGCCCCGGGCCACGGGCGGCAGGTAGCGGGCCTTCTGCTCGTGGGTGCCGCCGAGGGTGATGGGGTAGCTGCCCAGGCCCTGCATGATGAAGTTGGTGTCCGCCTGAGCCGAGACACGGGCCAACTCTTCGCGAATGATGCACAGGTTCATCACCCGCACGCCGAACCCGCCGTACTCTTCCGGAGCGGTGTAGCGCAGCAAATCCGCCTCGGCCAATATGGACATCAGCCCGCGGTGCACCGTCCCCGACTCGTCTGCCTCCTCGGCAATGGGCGCGATGCGCTCCTCGGTCAGCCGCCGCGTGCTGTCCTTCAGTGCCTGCTGCTCAGGCGTAAACGCGAAGTTCATGGGACGCTCCTCGGGGTTGACACTCAGGCAACTCCCCATTAACATTATTCATGTACTTCCCCTATCGATTCGACGGTAGGGTCGGGGCTGCTGTTCGGCAGCCCCTGTTTTTTGCAGGGTCAGGGTCAATGTGAAAACTAACTTCTATGTGGATGGATTCAATCTATACTACCGAGCTGTGAAGGACACACCGTACAAGTGGCTTGACCTATTCCAGGTCTGCTTGGCGCTTTTCCCCACGCACCAGATAAACCGCATCAGGTATTTTACTTCGTTGGTTCAAGCAAGACCTGGCAATCCTGACGCTTGGCAGAGGCAACTCATCTACATCCGCGCCCTAGAGACAATTCCAATACTTACCGTCCATTACGGGCAGTTTCGGAACCGCCGCAAATCAAGGCCCATGGTAACACCCATTCAGGGTTATCCTCGGTCCGTCGAAATATGGGATACAGAAGAAAAGGGAACCGACGTAAACTTGGCCTCCTATCTGCTAATGGACGGTGTTGATGGGGACTACGAGCAGGCTATCGTGATTTCCAATGACGCCGATCTGGCTCTGCCCATCGAAATGGTGCGGAACAGACTGAGGTTTCCTGTAGGTATTGTAAACCCCAACTTGGATACAAGGGCTTCCACGCCCAAAGAACTCACCGACGCCGCCACCTTCGTCAGACGATTGCGACGTAATACTTTACGCCATTGCCAATTCCCGGCGCAGTTGCAGGACTCCACAGGTATCATCACCAAGCCCGCAGGCTGGTAGCCGCCCGTCCGTCGCCATCACTCGCTACAACCCCAGCCGACACACCAGCTCCTCGGCAGTCACTATCGCCCCGGTCAGGCCGCGGGCGTCCTGGCCCGCGAGGTAGACGGTGGCCTTGGCCATGTCTTCCGGGGTGGCCCACGTTGAGAAGTCGGCGTCGGGGCGCTGGAAGCGGAAGCCCTCGGTTGCCACCGGGCGCAGGGGCTTGAGGGCGTTAACCGCAATGTTGTGCGGCCCCAGCTCGGCGGCCAGGCCCCAAGTGAGCCGCTCCAGAGCCGCCTTGGACGCCCCGTAAGCCTGGCCGATGATCGCGATGCCCGCGTCGTGGTCCTCGCCTAGGGTGGACGAGAATATGTTGGCGGCGGCGTGGGACGATACGTTGATGATGCTGCCGCCGCCCTGCTCAATCATGACGGGCGCGACGGCCTGGCAGGCGATGAACGGGGCGCGCAGGTTGATGGCCATGTTCAGGTCCCACTCGCGCAGCGTCATCTGCAGGAAGGGCGCGTAGCCTCCGATGCCAGCGTTGTTAACCAGCGCGTCCACCGCGCCGAACTCATCCAGCGTGCGGTTGACCATCTCGCGGATGCTTTCTTCCTCGCGGACGTTGCAGGTTACGGCCAGCGCGCGCCCTCCGGCGGCCTCGATCTCGGCCACCGTCTCGTGGATAGTGCCGGGCAGTGCGCCCCTCGGTTCGGCGGTGCGGGCCGCCACCACCACCGAGGCGCCGGCCTGCGCCAGCCCCAATGCTATGGACTTGCCGATACCCCGGCTGGCCCCGGTAACGATGGCTGCCTTGCCCTGTAACGATTCCTCAGTCATTCATCAACCTTCACGCTCCGGTTTCGGTGGAATTTTGTCAGAGAAGGAGGGCAAGGTAAAGCCCCGGCTTGACAAACCCGGCCCGTCATTCGATTATCGAAGGCGATTATTCAGGGCGCATTGGCAAATCTGAACGGCTTCCAGGAGGGATTATGACCACGCTCATTCTGGGCGGGACCGGGTTCATCGGGCGGCGCGCCGTGCCCCGGCTGGCCGCGCGCGGCGAGCGGGTGGCGGTTATGGACATCAACCCGAACGCGGTGTCTTTCGAGGAGTTCGGAGACCTGGTAACCGTGATGCGGGGCGACGTCATGGATTTCGAGGACGTGGTCAAGGCGATTCTTGCCTCCAAGCCCGACCGCATCATGAATCTTGCCTACCTGCTGGGCAGCGGCGACGACACGCCCCACTTCACCATGAAGCTGAATGTGCTTGGAATGGACAACTGCTTCGAGGCCGCCCGGGTCTGCGGCGTTAATCGGGTGACCTACGCCAGCTCGGTGGCGGTCAGCGGGCAACAGAGCGCCTTCGGAGACCGCTTGGTCAACGAGGACGACGCGATGCACGGCACCAGCCAATACGCCATGCACAAGCGGTTCAACGAGTTCCAGGCCCAGCAGTTCAACAGTGTCTACGGCATGAACATCACCGGCATCCGCCCGGCCAACGTGACCGGCCCGGACAAGGTGCGCGGCTCCACCGACCACGTGCAGTGCGTGACCCTGCCCGCCTCCGGCGAGCCCGCGCGCTTCCCCAAGAGCGGCTTCATGCGCCTGCCGGTTCACGTGGACGACGTGGCCGAGGCTTTCGTGCGGGTGACGATGTCCGACTCCTGCGCTCACCCGGTCTACAACACCGGCGGCATTCCTGTCAGCCTGGCCGACCTGGCCAACATCGTGCGGGGCTTCCTGCCCGGCGCCGACATTTCCTTCGACTCCGACGGCGGTAAGGAGGACTCCGGGAACTACCTGGTGGACAACAGCCGTCTTCTGGGCGAGTTCGAGCTGGAGTACCCGTCGCTGGAGACTTGGGTTCGCAGCATCATCAACGACGTGCGCCGCGACAACGGGCAGCCGCCGGTTTAGTGAAACGCAAAGACGCAATGGCGCAAAGACGCAGCGGGTTTACGTTTTTCTTTGGCATGATCCCCTACCTTTCCCGGAGGCAGACAGGGCAGAGACTGACTACGTCCCCTTCAGGAGGAGGGCAGCGCATAATTCCCTCCCCCTCAGGGGGAGGGTTAGGGTGGGGGTGGCGGCTTCCCGTCCTGACGCTCCTTGCAGCCCTGGCCCTGGCTTTGGCGCTCTACGACGGAACAGCCTCGGCCAACGGCGCGGTGCGCCTGGTGGTGATAGACGAAGTGGCCGGCCCATACCAGTTGCGGGTGGGGGTGCTGCCCGGCGACCCGACGCTGGGGCCGCTGCACGTCAGCATTCTAATCCAGGACGCAGACACGGATAGGAATACGGCAGTGGACGACGCCACCGTAAGCGTTGCCGCCGCTGGCCCCGGCGCCCCCTCGCAGACGGAGGCCGTGAACTCGCCGCAGAGTCCGCAGTTGTATGAAGGCAACCTCTACCTCGACACGCTGGGCGAGTGGTCGGTCACCCTGGACATCGAGAGTCCATTGGGCGAGGCCAGGCATATCTTTACGGTCGAGGCAGCGGCGGAACGCGGCTTCAACCTGATGTTCGTCATCGTCGCCGTGGCCGTCGTGCTGATAGTAGCCTCGCTGATGGCATCGCAAGTCCAGCGTCGGCGCCGTCTGAGACGGGGCCGGTAAGCGCCGACGCTGAACCGAGACGCCCTTTACTTACCCTCCGAAGCACTCCCGCAGCTTGGCCTCGTACTCCGCCTGCGTGTAGCGGTAGGTCTGGGTGCCGTTGACCCGGACGGCATAGTAGCCGCATACGGCCCCCATCTGCGCTGCCCGCTTGATGCCCAGCCCGTGGGCCAGCCCCTTGATCAGGCCGCCCCGGAATGCGTCGCCCGCTCCCGTGGGGTCAACGGCATTGGCGGGAACCACCGGAACGGCCTCCACTTCGCCCTTGGAGCGCAGCTCCGCGCCCTGGTCGCCCAGCGTCACCACCAGATGCTCGACCATTCCGGCCAGTTCCTCCCGGGAGAGTCCGGTGCTGTTGGAAATCATCCCAAGCTCGTACTCGTTGCATATGAGCATACTGGACTGGCCGATACAGCGTGAGAGGGCTTCCGGCTCCCAAATCGGCAGCGACTGGCCGGGATCGAATATGCTGTAGATGCCCAATTCGTTGTTTCTGGCCGTGAACTCCATCATGTCAGCCAGATTGCCCGGCCCGACGATGGCCATGGTGTCGGAAGCCTTGATTCCGGCGTAGCTGAAACCGGCCTGGTGCTTCATAGCCCCCGGGTTGAAGCCGGTGAACTGGTTCGAGTTTGCATCAGTGGTTATATACGCGCCTGCCGTCAACTCCTCTTCCACGATACGGATGTCGCCTGTGCTTATTCCGCACCGGTCCAGCCATTCGAAGTACCGGTGATAGTCGCGTCCCATGGCGGCCAGGATTCTGGGTTTTTCTCCCAGCAGGGACAACGAATAAGCGATATTGCCTGCCGTGCCTCCAATGTGCTCCGTCAGGCTTTCCACCAAGAAGCTGATGTTGATGTTGTCCAGTTGGTCGGGCAGGATGTGGTCGCTGAAGCGGCCGCTGAAGTTCATTATGCGGTCATAGGCCATTGAGCCGGACACCAGAATTTCCATCATTGAATCCTCTATATCTTTGCAAGTTGTTTCACGTTTCCGGGCGCCTCGTCAGCAGCCGTAACGGCCGGCAATGGGGCCCAGAAACTCGATAAGGTCGCCCGCCGACAGCCCGGCCCGCTCCCACTCGCCAGCGTTCAGCTCCAGAACGTAGCGGGCGGGCGATTGCGACGGAGCCCTGGGTATATCGGCGTCATCCGCGTTGGGCGGCGGAGTTGGAACGTCGGCGGACACGCCAGCGAGTCGGCACTGCCCATCAATCCAGATGATGTCCAGGGGGAAGCGCATATCCTTCATCCAGAACTGGCGCGGCTGCTCATCCTCGAAAACGAAGAGCATTCCCGTGTCCTGCGCCATGAACTCACGGCCCGACAATCCCTGCTGACGCTCCGCAGCGGTGACTGCCATATCCACCGAGTAAGTGGCCTTCCCGCTGATGCGCACTGCGGCTTGATCCGGGTCTTCTGTTTGCGGCACACCGCAACCCAGCGCCGCAGCCAACATCAGCAGAAACATGAAAAGCGTCAATCGGTCCATCTTCCCCATTCCGGGATCTGCCCGGTCACCGCCCGCCATGTTATCCCAACGGAAGGTTTTCGCTCAACCGGGAATTGTCTGGACTGTGATTTTGTGATTGCCATGATTTAGAAGAATCAAGGAAATCCCTTAATTCCACGAATCATAGTTCAGACAACTCAAGGTAATGACGGGGCAGTTGAGAAACCCGTTTCCGGTTGACGAATCCGCCGGGCCTGCGGTAGGCTTTCCCCGTATTTGGGATACCAAAGATGCCCGTTGTCCTGTATTTGTACAGGCGCAGGGGAGGAAATGGCTATGACTCAGCAGGCCCAGCACGACACTGAGTCGGCTCTCACGCCGGAAGTCCGCGCGATGATCGGCGTGTCCGGCGAAGTGGTCGAATCCTGGGGCTATGTGGACGAGGAATATCTGCGCCGCTTTACCCAAGCGGTGATGGACCCCGATCCCCGGTATTGGGACAAGGAATTTGCCGAAGGCACCAAGTTCGGCGGCGTCATCGCTCCGCCCATCATGGTCAGCTACATGGTGAGCCGCCACCGGCCCGAGCAGGAAGACCCCATCACCCGCGCCTTCCAGGAGAACCCCGAATCCGACGGCATCGGCAGCGTCGAACGGCCCGGCGCGCTGCCCCCGGTGCCCACCAGCCTGGTGCGGGTGCTGAACGCCGGGAACGAAATCGAAATCTACCAATACCCCAACATCGGCGACAAGATTTACTTCCAGAACCGTTACTCCGACATCCGCGAGCGCTCCGGGCGCGACGGGCGGGCGTTCCTGATTATCACCGTCGAAACCAGCTTCAAGAATCAGAACGGCGACCTGCTCTGCATCACCCGGCAGTCGTCCATCCGCCGCTAGAGTTTTCACCACAGAGAGCGCAGAGAACACAGAGGATTGGAGATTGAAGAGGAAAAATCTCTGTGCCCTCTGTGGTGAATTAAGATGAGAGAACGAACATGAGCGTGAAACTTGAAGAACTGCTGCAAATGCCGCCGGAGCAAATTCTCCAGCACAATGAACGGCCCTCCGGCGAGCAGTTGCGCAACAAGAAGCAGATATATTTCGAGGACGTGGATGTGGGCGACGAGCTGCCCAAGTACATCTATGCGCCCACACCCACCCATCTGTTCCGGTGGAGCGCGGCGATAGAGAACTTCCACCGGATTCATTACGATTTGGACTTCGGCCTGAACCACGACAGGAATCCCAGCCTGCTGGTGCACGGCTCGTGGAAGCAGAGCGTGGTGCCGCAGTACCTGAAGGACTGGACACTGCCGGGCGGCTGGCCGTGGAAGGCGCAGTTCGAGCACCGGGCCATGCTGGTGCCGGGCGACGTGCTGATAATGTGGGGTACGATAACCGGCAAGCAGGAAAAGGGCGGCATGGGCCTGATAGACTTGGAGATTGGCATGAAGACGCAGGACGGCATTGAGAGTATGCCCGGTTCCGCCACGGTGGCCCTGCCCCTGCGTGACGGGCCTCCCATTCCCTACCCCTTCGTGCCGCCCCAGGACTAAGGACAAATGTAAACACAAAGCCCCGGAGTTCACAGAGAGAAAATCAAGAAATATCTCTGTGCTCTCTGCGTTCTCTGTGTTGAATTAACAGCGAGAGGTAAACGCCGTATGGCCAGGTTTCTAGCCACGCACACTATTTCAGGGCTGACCGAAGACGAACTCCGCAACAAGCTGGGGGCTTACACCGGCGGCGTGAGCAAGTGGCGTCCTGACCGCCGCACGACCATCCTGAAAGTCTACGCCGACACGTCCAGCGGCAAGCTCTTCACCGAGTGCGAAGCGGTGGAGCAGTCCCACTTCGAGGACTGGATGAAGATGGCCGGCTGGCCCGCCGAGGAGGTCCACCAAGTGGACCTGATATTCCAGACCGGCGATATGTGGCGGGTGTAACGCGAAAGGGGCAGCCCGGCGGGCCGCCCCCTTTCGCGCGAACTTTGCCATGCTCTAGCCGCGCCGCCCGTGCCGGTAGGGGCTGTCTATCCCCTCGATATGCCCATGTTCCGATGGGGTTCTGTAGCCTTCCACAAAAGAAGATGCTTTAATGGACTCTATCACTTGCCCCCTTTCGGTAGGTTCACGTTGCAACTCAGGTTCCGCAGCCTCCCGTTGCAAGTCGGTCTGCCATGGGGGAGCATCAACAATCAAATCCACCTTAGTCCAGGGCAATCCTGGCCCACTAGAATACTTCTCGACTCCCACACGCCCATATCTGTCGATAATCAAGCGCAGGCTGGTTGCAGGAAGACGTGAGGCGCTACTTTCCTCTCTTGATTCGAGATACCCGTTGATGATGTAACTGGCAGGACGAGCATTATCGCCGGGATCCTGAATGAAGACATCATTCGGATAGGTGATGGTTAGTTCGTATTGGTGAGGGTCAGACTTTTCCTGTATCAGAGGGTCCGAAACAAAGGGAGCGAACGGAGTAGACTTGCGAATGGCAGGCCGCTCAGGTTTGCTCTCGTCGCGCTTGAACTCGAAGTGCTGGTATGGCTCGTACTCAACCTTCGCGCCTGTCTGCAAATCTTCCAGCACTATTCGGGCGGGTATCCGGTTGAGGCGCAGAGGGTCATAGGAGTCCTCATAGCTGTAGCAGGCTCCCATGCTGATGCCGACCAACTCCAGATCCGGAGTTCCAATCAGAGTTGGCAACAATTCTGAGACGGTTATTGCCTTTTCCTCGCCAAACCTTTTGGCAAGTTCCCTGGGGAAATACTCCGCCCTGGTCGGGCCTCCGAACAGAATGATTTTGTCAACGTCGCGGGCAATGTCATCCCACATTAGTTGCCAGACAAACTTCACTTCCCCGGTTGCCGGGTCCAAGTAGGCCACTTCCCCTACTCGCGGGATGTCCTCGCTTGGGTCGCGCTTCCACAATGTCTTGGCACTGACATATGCGTCTCGGGAAGTCGAGAGGGACTTTACGGCGAAGTTTTCCTCGCGCAACACTGCTTCAACGTCTTCCCAGGTGATGGTATTCCCGTCATTCAAGACTTCAGACGGATTTGATGGGGACAGCCGCTCCTTAGCTTGGCGCAACAAGTCCGGTTGTCCGGTGTAGCCCACCTTATCGGTAAGCCCGTCGTCAACGTCGGAACCTCCCAGCAATGGGTGTCCATCAGCCCCGTAGACCAGCATTTCGTCTTCCTTGACTTCCACCAAGGCGCAGTCGAAGGATCCTCCTCCGATGTCGTAAACGAGATACGCTCCTTCTTCAAGCCCCCCAAGCCTGCGGGCAAGAGTCAGAAACAGGATGGGTTCTTCAGATACCCAATCGACATTGGTTTTTCCGGTCACCTGAAGCAACGCTTGAGCCAATCCCTCGCGGTAGGACATATCGGCGTGTACCGGGCAGCCCGCCCGCCACTCGAAATCGCCGGTAATGCCAGCCCTTCGAAACGCTTCGGCCAAGATGTAGCGAATCAGGTCCCAAACCGGAAACTCTTCGCCCCATACATCGAAGCAACGTTTCTCAGGGTTCCATCCAGACTTCGGCCACTTGGGAGTTTTCCCTTTGGCCTCTTCCTGGTCGTTCCTGACCTTCGAATGCCAACCAACGTAAGCGTCGTTGGAAAGCGCGTCTCGTTTAATGTTCCGAATCACCCGGGTTTTGTTTTCTTCATCTTGGAGAGCGTCGGCCTCTTCGCCAACTAGAATGGATATATTCCCGTCGTCCTTCTGAAAAGCAACTACCGCCGGCATGGTTGTGGCGCCGGCGATACCTACAAATTCCGGTTTAGGAGGAAGGGTTTGATCGGAGTCCCAAGTTGAAATTCGGACATTGGTTGTACCGAAATCCACGCCGACGACCTGCATTAACAAACCTCTGATTCTGTGGATACACTGGCTTTGAGAATCACCCGCTCACCGACGACTACGCCAGGAGCCGCTAGGCGTACTTTTACTCCACTAGGAATTACCTCTGGCGAATGGTGAAGCTTTGGGTCGTACTTCACTGTGGCACCGACCGTTCCTAGAGTTTCTGCTTCACCTTCCTGCAACACCTTTGGAAGGGTTGTTATCACGATTTTGAGCCGATCTTCGGTGCTCTTTCCTTGAAGGTATGCCCGTTGAAGAGTATCTCCCGCGGCCAGCAACATACCCTGCCGAACTTCAAGCCTGGATTCTTCTCTGCCGGAGGCCATCTGTGCGCTTAAAGCCAGCACTCTCTCCCGCAGCCGTTCCTGCTCCCGCCGCTCGCGCTCCAATTCCGCTACGTGGGACCGCTGTTGCTCTTCCAGTCCGTCTGCATGAGACTTGCTCAGCTTTTCGACCTCGGTAGTGTGCGCGTTCTGCAAGTTTGCCAGTTCGCGGGCGTATCGCGCGTTGGCGTCATCGAGGGACTGCCTTAGTTGCCCTATCTCGTCGGCATATCCTTCCGGCGCTACGAAAGCGTCGGCCAGTACTCGCAGCACTTTTTCTTGCCCGGCGATTAGAGCAAGTTCTTTGAGGAGTTTGCCTGTATAACTGTCCAGATAATCCTGATGCCCGCACTCACGCTGGCGTGCGGCCGCTTGAGACACTGCCTCCATCCAAGCCGCGGCGGCCTGCTTTGGCGGTCTCTTTTCTGACAAAAATCCTGCTGCGCCTCGTATGGTACAAGTTAGAGCAGTGTCGATGTCCTTAGCAGGCCATTTGGCTAGAGCATCGCATACCTGTTTCGTTGGGTATCGGTCCGGTGGCGGTTCGTCCGAATAGGTAGCGAGCCACCTTTTCCAATCCGCCAATGTAGCAGGCTTGGGCGGCGTCCAGTCAGCCGGCACTTCAGCAACGCTGGAAAGCAGTATGTATTCGTTGCCGCTTCCGTTTTTCCCGAAGTGCTGCGGCAGATTGCCGAGGGGTTTCGTGCGCTTCTTCCACCAGTTGGCCCATGTAGCGTTTAAGGGCACCCTGTCTGCCAGATTTTTCCGGATGTCGGACACTTTGCCGACACCACCTTGCAGATACAAGGCCAAGGCAACCAACTGCAATGGCCTTTCTGTTGCCCAGAGCGCCAATTCTTCAGGGCGCTCCCACAACAAGACTTCGGGGCTGTCACCGGGTAAGGGACTTAGGAGTCCTACGGGCATCTTTTCGGTCTTGCCGGACTCCCGGTTAGCCCAGAAGAGGACGGACGGATTGCCGTCCACGGCTATGACCTTGCCGACACCCAGCCCATCGCGCCGGACGAACATCCCCGGCCGGATACTTGATTCACTCACGCTTGTCTACCCGCCTGTCAGCTCAGCCGCTTATTTACCCATTCTATCTTAGTACATTATTCGCCGTTTGTTAAATGCTTCAGCGCACCCGTCCCCACGCATTCGGCGGCCAGCAGCGGAGCCAGGCCCGGCCGATAATGCGTTCGGCGGATACCGGACCGAAGACGCGGCTGTCGGTGCTGCGGGCCGGGTTGTCGCCCAGGACGAAGTATTCGTCCGGGCCGTTCCACCAGTTGCCGGTGACCTTGCCGTTGGGGCCTGCGGGGATCGGATCGGGGGTTGCCAGCAGGTCATCTACGTACAGGCAGCCGCTGCTCAGAACGATGGACTCGCCGGGCATTCCCGCAACCCGCTTGATTATCCACCCCCAAGGCGGAGCCAATTCCCGGAAAACGACCACGTCTCCACGCCGCAGCCGGTTTCCGTGGAGAAACGGGGGCATCAGGAGCACCACTTGCCCGTCTTCAAGAGTCGGGGCCATGCTTTCGCCCTCGACCCGGAACCGTATCGGGGGATCTATGACATCAGACTTTCTCATTTTTCACCACGGAGAGCACAGAGGCCACAGAGAATTATAAAGGGAATTTCCCAGGCCATCTCTGCGCTCTCCGTGTTCTCGGTGGTGAAATTAGCCCCGTGATAGAATTGGCCCCACAATATGCCCCAAGGAGATTTCCAATGCAGAAAGGAATCATCCGCGTCGGCCTCATCGGGGCCGGAGCCAACACCCGTCTTCGCCACATTCCAGGCTTCCGGGAGCAGCGCGACGTGGACATAGTGGCTGTCGCCAACCGCAGCCGCGAGTCCGGCGAGCGCATCGCCGGTGAGTATGAGATACCCACGGTATACGACAACTGGGTTGACCTGCTGGACGACGACAGCATAGACGCTGTCTGCATCGGCACCTGGCCCTATATGCACCGGAACCTGGTTCTCGCCTCCCTGACTGCCGGCAAACACGTGTTGACCGAGGCGCGCATGGCCATGAACGCCGACGAGGCCCATGAGATGCTGGACGTCAGCCGTCTGCATCCCGACCTGGTAGCTCAGATTGTGCCCGCGCCGCAGACTTTGGAGGTGGACAACACGGTCATCGAAATGGTGGCCAACGGCTATCTGGGCGAGATTCTGGCCGTTCGCCTGCGGGTGTGCGACTATCACGGACGCTCCAACCGGGCCGACACCTTCATAGACACCGATTCTCCGCTGCACTGGCGACAGGACCGCACCCTCAGCGGATACAACATCCTGGGCATGGGCATCTGGTACGAGACCGTCATGCGCTACGTCGGCCCAGCCACCAAGGTATCGGCCATGACCCGGACTTTCACCAACCGGCGGCCCGACGAGAACGACGTGATGCGGGCAGTAACGGTGCCGGACCACGTCAACGTGCTGGCGGAGATGGGCTGCGGAGCCGCCGCCGATTTCAGTTGGAGCGCGGTCACCGGCCTGCAGACCGGCTCGGATTTCTGGATTTTCGGCGCCGACGGCACCATCAGCCTGCAAGGCCCGCCCTTCAACAAGGTGCTGGCCGGCAAGCGGGGCGACGAGGCCCTCTCTGAGGTTCCCATTGCCCCGGAGAAGCGCGGCAAGTGGCGGGTGGAAGAGGAGTTCATCAACGCCATCCGCGGCGTGGAGCCCGTGACCCACACTCCCTTCGACATCGGCGTCCAGTACATGGAGTTCACCGAGGCTGTCACTCGCAGCGCGCAGACGGGCCAGGCGGTGGCTCTGCCGCTGTAAGGAGGTTCCAACGTGGGCGAGTTTACCTGGCCGGTCGGCGTATGGAGCGCGGACGGAGAACGCCTGGAGACGGTGGATGCGCTGGTGGATACCGGCGCGTCCTATTCGATGTTCCCCCGGAGTATGCTGGAGCGGCTGGAGGTAGTTCCCATCGGACAGCGCAGGTTCGAGCAAGCCGATGGCAGCATCATTCAGCGCGACATTGGCCGAGCTATGTTGAAGATTAACGACGACGAGGACATACAGCGGGTGATATTCGGTGAAGACGATGATGAACCCCTTATAGGCGCAGGAACTCTGCAAGGGTTCCTGCTGGTGGTGGATTCGGTGGCTGAAGAATTGGTGCCGCGCACCGGGAGGCTGAAGCGCCACGAAGGCGGGTAGCGAAGTGGGCGAGTTTACTTGGCCGGTCGGCGTATGGAGCGCGGACGGAGAATGCCTGGAGACTGCGGATGCGCTGGTGGATACCGGCGCGTCCTATTCGATGTTTCCCCGGAGTATGCTGGAGCGGCTGGGAATAGCCAAGCGTTTCGTACTGCCCTTCGAGCAGGCCGATGGCAGCGTCATTGACCGCGACGTTGGACTGGCTATGCTGGTGATAAACGGTACCGAAAGCTCTATGCGTGTCATCTTCGGCGACGATGATGCGGAATCGCTACTCGGTTCCAACGCGCTCCAGGAGTTCCTGCTGCTGGTGGATTCGGTGGCTGAAGAACTGGTGCCGCGAACCGGCAGGCTGAAGTACAACCGCAAGGGATAAAGAAATGGGAACGTTTTTTTGGCCGATGGAAGTATAAAACCCGGACGGCATGAGGTGGGAGACTGTCTCGGCGTTGGTGGATACCGGGGCCAGCCATACTGTACTGCCCGCCAGTATGTTGCATCGTTTGGGTGTAGTTCCGTTTCGGGCGGTCTTACATCGCATCGCCGATGGGCGAAGGGTCGAACGGCAAATCGGAGAAACCAAATTGCGGGTTAACGGACTGGAGGCTACGAGGATCGTAGCCTTCGGCGACGAAAACATACCGCCACTGCTCGGGGCCGATACCCTGCAAGGCATCCTGCTGGTGGTGAATCCCGTGGGAGAGCGGCTGGTGTCCACCGATGCCCTGCTGTTGTAATGGGAGGTGTTGCGGGCAGAGCGCAGAAACCGCGGCAAGCTGATGATGAGAGGAGCGACTGGTGGGAACGTTCTACTGGCCGATAGATATCATCAGTTCAGACGGCGGCAGAGTTGAGACAGTGGATGCGCTGGTGGATATCGGCGCATCCTATTCTCAAGTTCCCGGTTCTGTGTTGCAACGCTTGGGAATTTTCCCCACCGACACTGTGGAAGCTGAATTGGCTGACGGGCGAATCGTGGACGACGAGGTCGCAGAGGCCAGAGTGCGAATAAACGGCCTGGAAACATACACATGGGTCACTTTCGGCCCTGAGAATGTATCGCCGCTAATGGGCGCACACGCTTTGGAAGGAGTGAGGTTGGCGGTTGATCCCGTGGGCCTGCGCCTTATGCCTGTGCGGATATTGAGAATGCGGCTCGGCAGTTGAAGTTCTGCTGTCGTGGCCTCAAAACTAGGAGGGAAATAATGGCTGACAAAGGCATACGAATCGGGCTTATCGGCGCGGGGCGGAACACCCGCGACCGGCACATACCAGGCTTCCACCAGGTTGACGGGGTGGAGATCGTGGCGGTGGCCAACCGCTCCCGGGAGTCGGGGAGAGTGGTGGCCGACCAGTTCAACATTCCCAGCGTCTATGACAGTTGGCAGGAGTTGCTGGAAGACGAGTCCATCAACGCGGTCTGTATCGGAACCTGGCCCTATATGCACCGCACGCTGACCATCGCCGCGCTGGAGGCGGGCAAGCACGTGCTGACCGAGGCGCGGATGGCCGCAACGGCCGCGGAGGCGCGGGAGATGCTGGAGGCGTCGCGCGCCCACCCCGGCCTGGTCACACAGATTGTGCCGTCGCCGCTGACCTTCAAGGTGGACAACCTGCTGACCCGGAAAATCTCCGAGGGCTACATCGGCGACGTGCTGGCGGTGTCGCTGCAATCCCTGACGCCGGGATTCGCCGACATCAACGGCCCGATGCACTGGCGTAACGACCGCGATTTGAGCGGCTACAACATCCTGAACATGGGCATCTGGTACGAGGCGATGATCCGGTGGGTTGGCCCGGCCACGCGGGTTATGGCCAACACCAGCGTCAACGTGAAGCAGCGGCGCGACGAGGACGGCCAGCCAGTGCCGGTAACGGTTCCCGACCATGTGGACATTCTGGCCGATCTGGCCTGCGGTGGGCAAGCGAATATGCGGTTCAGCGCGGTGACCGGCTTCGGCCCTGGCAACGAGGTCTGGATTTACGGCAGCGAGGGCACGTTGCGCCTGGACTCCGGCCTCAACGTCTACGGCGGGCGGCGCGGCGACAGCGCAATGGCCGAGATACCCAATCCTCCCGAGGGTCAAGGCTACTGGCGCGTCGAGGAGGAGTTCTGCAACGCTATCCGGGGCGAGGAGCGCATCACCCGCACCCCCTTCGACGTGGGGCTGCACTACATGGAGTTCACTGAGGCCGTAACCCGCAGCTCCCAGACCCGGCAGGTGGTGCCGCTGCCGCTTTAGGAAGACTGGTTAACCCAGCGCGAGCCGCCATCCTGAGCCTTCAGGGAGGGAAGCATGGGCCTATTTTCTTGGCCGTTTGAGGTTGGAAATCTTGGTGAAGACAGTTTCGAGTGGGTCGAGGGTCTGGTTGACACAGGGGCAATATACAGTTCTTTGCCAGCATCCACTCTGCGCCGTCTGGGAGTCGAAGCCACTGAGGTGGTTGAGTTTGAACTAGCGGACGGCAGCATTATCGAAAGGCCCCTAGGAGACGGCAGGGCGCGAGTCGAAGGCCGGGAAGTCATAACAGCATTCGTCTTTGGCGATGAAACGGATACCCCTCTATTGGGCGCATACACGCTGGAGCGGGTGCATCTGGCAGTGGATTCCTACGGCAGGCGACTGATTCCTGTTCGCGCTTCGCTGAAGGCTGCAACGGCCCATCCTGACAATCTCCCGTAGCTCTCAGGAAACCTCGCGCCAACCATAGCGAAGGCCCCGGTACGGTGTACCGGGGCCTTCGCCGTCAACATCCGGTGTCCATTACGCTAGAGCGTCAGAGGGGTATCGTCGCGGTTGGCCCACTCTCCCATGGACGCGTCGTAGTTCTTGGTCTGGTTGTAGCCTACCAATTGGAGGACTAACACGCCGTGCGCCGCACGGATGCCACCCTGTCAATAGGTGTAGACGTTCTTGTCGGGCGTGATGCCGTGGTCTGCCAGGAGCTGGCGAATCTCGTTAGCGGGCCTGAAGCGGTGGGTCTGGCGGTCCATCACGTTGAACCATTCCAGGTGCACCGCGCCGGGGATGTGTCCCGCTCGCTGGTTGCCGCGCATCTCGCTGCCGTCCCATTCGCCGTCGCTGCGCACGTCCCAGATGACGGAGCCTTCGAGGCTACACGCTTCCTTTAGCTCGTCTGCCATTACCAGCAGGGACTCGTCGCGATTGGGGGTGAAGGTCGCGCCTTCGGCCGGGGCTGGCCGGTCCAGTCCCACACCGTTGTTGGCGGCAACCCAGCCGCGCCAGCCGCCGTTGAGCACCTTGACGTTGCTGTGGCCGTAGGTGTTGAGCGCCCACCATAGACGGGCGGCGTAGAGGCTCTGGGAGTTGTCGTAGGTGATGACCAAGGTGTCGTCGCCAATGCCCAGCCGTTGGCACATGGCCTGGAACTGTCCCGGGTTCATCAGGTGCACCCGTCCGGTGTCCGGGTCTTTCTCGAAGTTGTCGGGCACCGCCACGGATCCGGGGATGTGAGCGCGGTTATAAGCGGCGTCCACATCGCAGTCCACCACGACCACGTTGGCGTCATCCTTGTGGGCGGCCAGCCAGTCCGGTTCCACCAAGTATTCAGGGTGGGAATATTCTTCTCGCGCCATTGTTTCCCTCTTCTTGTCTGAACTGTGATTTTTGTGATTAGGGGATTTACAGGATTTCCGGTTGTTTCCGGGCCGATTGTTTCAGGGATTGTAGGCCACCGGCGCGAAAAGGGTCAACGCGAGGAGCCTTTTGGGGGTAGGGTCATTCCATTCAGGTGGTTTGCGCCGGGTAGGGGCGGGTTTCAAACCCGCCCCTACGATACGTCCGGATGATTCTCCTGAAATTGACCACCTGAACCTAAACTCTACCGCCTTCAGGGCCTTTTCAAAGTAATTGTCAGAATCAGGATTCACAGGATTCAAGGATGCTCAGGATTGGGACATATATCCTGTAAATCTTAAAATCCTGTGAATCCTGATTCTGACAATTGCCATGCGGCAAGACTTTGCAACCGTCCTTGCCAGCCTTTTGCTCGCCTTGCCGCCCCCAACCTTGAAAGCTAGAATGTAGCAAAATGCGTCGGCCCGTCCCGGGCTTTGGGCTGGGGCGGGCCGCATTATCTTGTATTGGAGAGTTGTCTTCCCATGAAGTTTGGCCTGTTCATGCTGCCCTCGTGGCCCGAACCCGACCCCAAGCACCAGAGCCGCATCCTGGGCGAAATGATGGAGCAGATAGAATACGCCGAGGAGCTGGGCTACGATTCGGTATGGCTGGCCGAGCATCACTTCACCCGCTACGGCATCGTGCCTTCGGCGGTGGCCATGGGCCTGCACGCGGCTGCCCGCACCAAGCGCATACGCATCGGCACCGGGGTCAGCGTTCTGACCTTCCAGAACCCGGTGTTCATCGCCGAGGAGACGGCGCTGCTGGACGCTCTCAGCAACGGGCGGCTGGACTTCGGCGTGGGGCGCGGCCAGGTGGTGTACGAATACGGCAACCTGAACGTGGAATACAACACCCGCAGCGAGCGGTTCAGCGAGATTCTGGACGTGATAATGGGACTGTGGAAGCACCCCGGCTTCAGCTACCACGGGGATTTCTATCACGTGGACGATATGACCATCGCTCCGGTACCGGTCCAGGAGCCGCACCCGCCCGTCTTTCTGGCGGTGTCGCGCACGCCGGAGAGCGTGTCGGTGGCCGTTGACCGCGGGCTGCCGGTGCTTACCAGCGCCAACATCACCGACGCCGAGGCCCTGGAAATCCGCAACGTGTATGCTGCGGTGTGCGCCGAGAAGGGCGCACAGCCGCTATGGGACGATATGCCCTATTTCCGAAAGGTATACGTGGGAGAGGACGAAAAGTCGGCCATTGAGGACCCGCGGGAAGCTGTTACATGGGTGTACGACCTGAACGGCTACCGCCGCACCCTGAAGGGCGGCAGCGAAATATACTACGATCTGGACCAGTGGATTGCGGAGCGTCCCGAAGACCCGCCGAGCTACGAGTCGCGGCTGAAGACGACGACGTGCTTCGGAACCCCGGAGCAGTGCGTTGAGCGCATTCGGCGACTGCGGGACGAGCACAACGTTCACTACTTCGGCGCCAATATGTCGTTCGGCACGCTGGAACACGACAAGGTGATGCGGTCTATGGAACTGTTCGCGAAGGAAGTGATGCCGGCGTTCAAGTAACCGACCCTTACCCCGATAGAATTCATCCCTCCTCGTAAGGGATGGGAACTAAGGAGGTTACGGTGCGAAACGAATTTACAGCGATATTCGAGTTGGACGACAGCGGAGAAGAGCCGCGCTATTTCGCTTATTGTACGGAAATCATCGGAGCCAGGGCGGAGGGCAAGACGATGGACGAAGCGCGGGAGAAGCTGCGCGACGCCATCAAATCCGATCTCCAGGAGCGCCGGGAGAAAACCATGCGCGACATTCTGTTCGACCTGCCGGCCGATGGAATTCAGGAGGTCATTGCCATTCAAGAAACTATTTCCTTGTATTAGTGCGGTAGAACAATTCTAGTCCGGTTGGATATCGCTGTTTACTGGCTGGAGGGCAAGCAATGAAACAACTAACCCAGGAATTTATGCCCGGTGATACGCAGGCGACGTTCACATACAGAAAGCAGGAATTCTTGGTATGCAATGAATTCACGGCGGTTATCGAACAGGGCGAGGAGTGGCTAGTCGCTCATTGCCTAGAAATTCCTAGCGCTATCGGGCAGGGTAAGAACAGGGAGGACGTGCTGGAAAATCTGGCTGAGGCGATTTTGCTGATGCTAGAAGTCGAGCGGGAAGAAAGATTGCGCGAAGCTCCGATCGAAGCCGTACGAGAGGTGATTGTCGTCCAGTGAAACTTGGAGACTTAATTCGTCACCTTGAGGACCACGGGTGTCAATTGCTTCGTGAAGGCAGATCCCATTCGATTTGGATTAACCCAACTACAAGAGAAACCAACCCAGTGCCAAGACATACAGAGATAGACAACCAAACTGCCCGCGGTATATGCCGCAGACTCTCTATCCCCATTATCGGCAGAGAAAACAGGTAATAGAGGAGCCGCAAGATGGTGCAGCAAGGACAGATAGACCACCTGCTCCAGGAGACGGGGGAGATTCATCCGCCGGACTTTCTTGTGCAGCAGGCGTTTCTCCAGGACTATGAGGGCCAGTACCGCGACTCAATGGAGTCCTCCGAGGGGTTCTGGGAGGGGGTGGCGTCGGAACTGGAGTGGACCCGGCGGTGGGACAGCGTGTTCCAGTGGGACTACCCGACGTTCCGCTGGTTCCTGGGGGCCAAGTGCAACATCACGCAGAACGCCCTGGACCGGCACCTTACCAACGGGAACCGCAACAAGGCGGCCTTCATCTGGCTGGGCGAGGATGGCTCGGAGCGCGTGTTCACTTACGGGCGGCTGGCGCAACTGGTCAACCGTTTCGCCAACGGGCTGCGCTCGCTGGGCGTGGGCAAGGGCGACCGGGTGGTCATCTATATGCCACTGACGCCGGAAGGAGCCATCGCCATGCTGGCCTGCGCCCGCATCGGCGCGGTGCATAGCGTGGTGTATGCCGGGTTCAGCTCCGGCTCGTTGCGCGACCGCATACTGGACGCGCAGGCCAAGGTGGTCATCACCGCCGACGTGGGCTACCGCCGGGGGAACGAGGTCGACCTGCTGGGCATCACGGAGCGGGCCGTCGAAGACCTGGACCTGGTGGAAAAGGTTGTACTGTGGCGGCGCAAGTCTCACCCCCACCCTAACCCTCCCCCTGAGGGAGAGGGAATTATGGGCGGGCGCGAGGTGGACTTCAACGCACTGATGGCCTCCGGAAGCGTGGACTGCGAGGCCGAGGAGATGGACTCAGAGGACCCGCTGTACATCCTGTACACCAGCGGCACCACTGGCAGGCCCAAGGGGGTACAGCACGTCCACGGCGGCTACATGGTGGGGACGTACTACCACTTCAAGAACTTCTGGGACGTTAAAGACGACGACGTCTTCTGGTGCACCTCGGACATCGGCTGGGTCGTGGGCCACAGCTACATCGTCTACGCGCCGCTGGTGGCCGGGGCTACGACCATCTTCAGGGAAGGAGCGCCGGACTTCCCTCACCCCGGCGCGTTCTACGAGATCATCGAGAAGTACGGGGTCAACGTCATATTCACCGCGCCCACGGCCCTGCGAATGCTGATGCGCTACGGCGAAGACTACCCGAAGCAGTACGACCTGCGCTCCCTGCGGTTCCTGACCTGCGCCGGCGAACCGCTGAACCCGGAGGCGCTGCGCTGGAGCTACGAGCACATCTGCGGCAACGGCCAGTGGGGGCATATCGTGGACAACTGGTGGCAGACGGAGACGGGCGGCCCGTGCCTAGGGACGACGGCCACCATGCCAGTGAAGCCGGGCCGGGTGGGACGCCCCATGCCCGGCGCGGAAATGGACATCGTAGACCGGGAGGGGCAGCCTATCACCGAGCCGGACAAGGGCGGGCTGCTGGTAATCAAGCGTCCCTTCCCCCACTTCTTCCGCACGGTGTTCGGCGACCCCGACCGCTACGCCCGAGACTGGAACACCATCCCCGGCGTGTACTTCACTGGCGACGTGGCCCTGCGGGACGCCGACGGCTACTACATGGTGGTGGGCCGCGCCGACGACGTGCTGAACGTGGCCGGGCACCGCATCGGCTCGGCGGAGGTGGAGAGCGCGCTGGTGTCACATCCGTCGGTGGCGGAGGCGGCGGTCATCGGCAAGCCTGACGAGCTGCGAGGGGAGGCCATCAAGGGGTTCGTGACGCTGCGGGTGGGCAACGACCCGTCGGAAGATATGGTCAACGCCCTCAAGCTGCACGTCCGCAACGAGCTGGGGCCGATAGCGGTGCCGTCGGAGATAGACTTCACGCCCACACTGCCCAAGACCCGCAGCGGCAAGATAATGCGCCGCCTGCTAAAAGCGCAGGAACTGGGCCTCGACCCCGGCGACATCACCACGCTGGAGGAGTAGGGGGATTTCAACAGCGATCGCGCGCGGCGTATGCCCTCTCCCCTCGGGAGGGGGCATAGGTGACGGCGTAATAGAATGAATGGCAGGGAATTAACCCGTCGACAGGGCCAGTATGGGCTAACATGAGGTCAGGCAGGTAAGCGATGCGCGACGTTAAGGGACGCTACAAGTTCAGTGAGAGCCAGGAGCGTGTGCTGGTTGAGGCTGGTATGTTTCCGTCAAGATCGGCAACAAAGTCTCTCTTTCTAGCCTCACACAAGTTCACTGTCGACGAATACACGCAGATGGTGGAGCTTGGCGTGCTTGCCAAGGAAGACAGGGTGGAACTCGTGGACGGAGTGATTCTGGAAATGGCGCCAGCCGGAAGACCCCACGGACGAAGAACACATCGTGTTGCCAGGTTGCTGGGGCGATTGCTACCTGAGGACGTGGAGATAAGCGTCCAGAGTACGATTCGGTTGGAGGATCAAACAGCGCCGGAACCTGACATCGCTATTTTGAGTCCACAAGCCTCCCTCGACGAGGAAAACATTCCGCAGCCAGAGGGAATTCTGCTAGTGGTGGAGGTCGCAGGCTCCTCGCTTAGTAGTGACCGTGGCGAGAAAGCAAGACGTTACGCGCAGAGCGGCATTCCCGAACTGTGGATTTTCATCCTGGCGTCCGAGGAAATCGAGGTGTCTCGAAACCCCACGCCGGAGGGCTACGCCGACGTACAGATCTACCGCAGCGGCGACACGCTGACCATCCAGGAGTTGCCGGGCATCCAGTTAGCCGTCGACGAACTGATGGCGTGAACGGCGAAATGGCAATATTCTGGTAAGATAATTCTGTTACCTTTCAAGAGTGCGTGGGGACATAGCATTTGAATTTCAACTTGCGAGGATTAGCAGTAAATGTCGGGTTCGATTGATTCGCAAATTGAGGAGGTCGAAACCTTCCAAAATTTGCTCATTGGGGTGGCTACCGATGGAGAAATGGACTACAACGGCTACCGAGAACTTCGACATTCATTAATGGGGAATCCCATAGTATCTGACTTGCTGCCGTCATTCGTTCGGACAAATAGCTCGGCTTCCCAGTTTAGGTCTTTCACGAAAGGAGTTTCAGACAGTTGGCGTGGAAGGAGAGAATACATATGGGGAGAGTTCCGCCCCCTGCTCGATAGACTGGAGAGTCAAACCCAGACTCCGCCAAGCGATGCCATTTCGGAAGCCCTCCGAGACTTTGATTCAAACACCGTTCAGCGAGACTGGACCAAAGCACTAGATCGCCTACCTCAGGACCCCGAAGGTGCAATAACTTCAGCCAGATCGCTTTTAGAGTCAGTTTGCAAGCACATTCTGGATAAACAGGGAATCGCATACAAGGAAGACATAGACCTACCCTCTCTCTATAAGGTTGTTTCCATTTCGCTAAACCTAGCACCCGAGCAGCACTCGGAGCAGATTTTCAAACAGATTCTTGGTGGGTGTGCAAGTATCGCCAACGGACTAGCGGGTCTCAGGAACAAGCTAGGGGATGCACATGGCCAAGGGAGTAATCAGGTCAAGCCTGCCCGTAGGCACGCCGAACTTGCTGTGAATGTAGCAGGGGCAATGGCACTCTTCCTCGTAGAAACCTGGAGCGCGAATCACTCGTAGCTTGGCATATCACTCCCTACCAAGTGAAACGAGTCTGGAATCAGGTGCCAATTTGCCCTAGACTCTTGAGGTGCCTCGATCATTATTGGAAAGGACTACACCCCCATGAAGGTCTACTACTTCAGCGAGTTTCCCTACCATGAGTATTCTGACGAGGAGAGCCTCAAGTACCCTTCGATACGGCTCACCTTCCCCAACAGCAACTTCGACCCGCCGACGGCCAATGAACTGTTCAAGCGGTATTTCGACGAGTGCCAGTACGTGGACGAGCTGGGGTACGATGGCATTATGGTCAACGAGCACCACAGCACGCCGTCGTGCATGAACGCCTCGTGCAACCTAACCGCCGCGGTGCTGGCCCGCACCACGCAGAACGCGAGGATCCTGCTGCTGGGCAACATACTGCCCATCCACGAGAATCCGGTGCGGCTGGCGGAAGAAATCGCGATGATTGACGTCATCTCCGGCGGGCGGGTCATCTCCGGCATGGTGCGTGGCACCGGCGTCGAAACGGTGTCCACCAACATGAACCCGGTGGAGAACCGGGAGCGGTTCGAGGAGTGCCACGACCTGCTCATCAAGACCTGGACGACGCCCGGCCCCTTCCGCTGGGAGGGCAAGCACTACAACTACCGGGCGGTCAACCCGTGGATGGTGCCCATCCAGAAGCCGCATCCGCCGGTGTGGGTGCCCGGCACTTCCAGCCCGGAGACCGCGCAGTGGGCCGGACGGCACGGCTACACCTACGTTGCCTTCCTGACGGACGTGGACGTTACCGAGGAGCTGTTCGGTATGTACCGTGAGGCCGCCGCCGAGGAAGGACGGGAGACCAATCCCGACAACTTCGGCTACCTGCTGTGCTGCTACGTGGCAGAGACGGAGGAGAAGGCCAACGAGGAGGCGAAGCACTTCGTCTGGCGCATGGGCGCAACCACACGCGCGCCCCGGGAGTACATGAACCCGGTGGGCTACCGCTCCCAGGCCAGCGCGTCCATTGCCGCCCGCCGCACGATCAAGCCTCTGGCCAACCAGACCTACGAGGAACTGAAGGAGAACTACCACATCGTCTGCGGCACGCCGGACCAGGTGCTGGAGAAGCTGGATTACATTCACAAGCGGCTGGGCATGGAACACCTCATAATGTACGGCCAGGAATCCAAGATGTCCCACGATGCTACGATGTCCAACATCGGCCTGTTCGGCAAGGAGGTGCTGCCGGTCATCAAGGACTGGTAGCCCTTTCCCAGCGCCTTTCAATTCGCCCTCCGTCTTGGGCAAGGTCTTTTAGGTAGTTCCCTCTCCCTCCGGGGGAGGGTTAGAGCCTGCCCGGTACTTGATATGGGGGTGGGGGCGTCTCACCGTGTGGGCAAAGTGCTGATGCCAGGATTTCACCCTCACCCCAACCCTCTCCCTCAAGGGAGAGGGAGAATTACTGATGAGTGAATCGTTAGCTAAACATTCCGGCGGCCAATACCCGTCATTCCCGCGAAAGCGGGAATCCGTGTTGCCGGGTTTCAGCATAGTTACCGGAGCTGAGGGCCTATGGATTCCCGCTTTCGCGGGAATGACGAATGGTTTAGCAATTCATTCACTTATCAGTAAAAGACCCTCTCCCCTTGGGAGGGGGATTGTAGCGAACTGCGTAAGTCCTATCAGGATTGGAAGATGCTCAGGATTGGGACGGATATCCTGAAAATCCTATAATCCCGGAAATCCTGATTCAGACAATCGCCCCGGCGAGATAATGTCAGTTTTGGCATAGTCCTGTTGAAGGGCAGGCATCATTCGCGAAGGGGACCAGGCAACATCGGAACGCAGTCGGCATCGGCAAGCGAAAGAGGGATGAACAAGGCGTGGTTTTTCGCCGTGCTCTCGCTTGCGATGTTCTCCACGCAGAACGCGGTTTTCATGCTCCCGCCTCTGCTGGTGGAGATTTCATCCGGCCTGGAAATCTCCGTGCCGGTAGCGGGCCAGTTGGCTACCGCAACCTTCGCAGCCTGGGCCGTCTCTTTGCTTACGGTCGGGCCGCTGTCCGACTCCTTTGGCCGCCGCCCTGTGATCCTGGCCGGACTGCTGCTGCTGGTAGTGTCGGTCATAGCCTCGGCATTCGCGCCCAACATCGAAGTGTTCCTCGTCCTCAGAGTGCTGACCGGCCTGGCGGCAGGGACGCTTCCGCCCACGTCGGTGGGGGTGCTGTCCGACGTCATTTCCCCGGAGAGACGGGCGCAGGCGGTCAGCGGCATCCTGGCCGTCGGCGTGCTGACCACGGCGGTCAGCGTTCCGGTGGTCGCGGTGCTGGCGGACTGGCAAGGATGGCGGTTCACCTTCGTGGTTTCCGGTCTGCTGCTGGTGTCAGCGTTTATCGCCAACTGGCTCTGGTTTCCGAGGGACAGCAGGGAGAGGGTCCGCAGGCTGGTATTTTTCTCCCGGTACTGGTCTCTGCTGTCGCTGGGCTATTTCCGGGCGGCGGTGGCGGTTGGCCTGTCACAGCGCATAGCCTACTGGACGATAGTCAGCTACTACGCATCCTACCTGATAAAGACCCACGAGTTGAGCGTGGGATTCGCGGCGCTGCCGCTGGGTGTGGTCGCAGTGGCGCAGATTATCGGAAACTACGCCGGGGGATTCGTGGCGATGATGAAACGCCGCGCGGCGCTCCTGGGCGTGACTTCAGCCGCCGGGGGAATCTGCGCTTTCCTGTGCTTCACCGTCGAATTCCAACTGTGGGCGTCGGTGGCGCTGGCAACGGCCGGTACGGGCCTGCTGAGCGTGACAATGGCTACCCTGGTCGCCGCCAGCACCGAATACTCCGGGGAGTCCAAGGCCACCGGGGCCAGCATCATGGGCATGAGCAACCAGACCGCAGGCGCGTTGGGGGCCGCCGTGTCGGGAGGGATACTGGCAAGCGTTGGTTACGGGGGAATAGGCTACCTGTGCCTCGCGGTAACGCTGGTAAGCGCGCTTCTGGCGGGTCTCTTCGGCAGGCACCTGCGCATCGGCGGAGGCTGACGCCAAGGCAATAGCGTCTTAACCGGAGTCAACCTTTTTTGTGGAAGTCAAACGTCATTCCCGCGAAAGCGGGAATCCATAGGTTGCCGGGAGAGATGGATTTTCCGAAACCGAGCAGTATGGATTCCCGCTTTCGCGGGAATGACGGGTATGGGACGGCCCTGAGATTAAGACGCGATTGCCCTGAGGCTGACGCCAAGGCAATTGACATGAGGGCAATTGACATGGATGAACAGGATAGACAGGATAGGAGTTACGCAGTTGAAGCGAAGATAATCTATAATTGTTATAAGTCGCTGTAATATCGCCAAGCCAGCCGTCGCATCCCGCTTTGGCTGACTATGGACTGGTGAACCCTCAGAAATGGCCGCGCTGACGCCAGAACGCCCGGGGCGCACAATCGGCTCTCCGCCCGGTTCAGACCGGGACCCCGAGGCCGGGCGTTCTCTTGTGCCTCGCGTGGTGCGGCTCTTCCGCTCCTACAAGCTCCAGGTGGGCGTGGTCGTCTTTTTCATCCTGTGCACCTCCAGCCTGGGCGTGGTCAATCCCATGCTCATCCAGGTGGTGTTCGACGACGGGCTGGGAATAGCAGCAGGGAGCGGCGGCCCGGACATACGGCTGCTGTGGATTCTGGGGGGCGTGATGGTATCCATTGCCGCGGCCAACGCGGCCATGGGCATCTTCCAGACCTACATGACCAACAAGGTCGGGCAGTACGTGATGCGCGACCTGCGCGACGCCGTGTACGCCCACCTGCAAGGGATGTCGCTGCGGTTCTTCACTGGCACCCGCACCGGTGAAATCCAGTCGCGGGTGTCCAACGACGTGGGCGGGATACAGCAGGTGGTCACCACCACCCTCAGCGACACCATAGCCAACATCGCCATCCTGGCCAGTACCCTGGGCGCGATGCTATTCCTTTCGTGGCAGTTGACCCTGGTGGCCGTCGCCACCGTGCCGCTGTACTTCTTCATGGCCCAGTGGGTGGGGCGCAAGCGGCGGGAGATAACCTCGCGCACCCAGAAGTCCATGGCCGAGATGACTGTGATCACGCAGGAAACGCTGTCGGTTTCGGGCATCATGCTGGCCAAGCTCTTCGGCCGGCAGCACGAGGAGATGGCGAACTTCCGGCGGCACAACCAGGAACTGTCGGACCTGACCGTGCGGCAGCAGATGATCGGGCACTCCTTCTTCGCGGTGGTGATGGCCTTCCTGTCAGCCAGCCCGGTGGCAATCTACCTGCTGGCGGGATACATCATGGCCGGGGGCGGCCCTTCGGTGATTACCGCTGGGACCGTCATCGCCTTCACGGTGCTGCAAAACCGGCTGTACTTTCCGGTGGGGCGGCTGCTCCAAGTGTCTGTGGAACTGCAATCGTCGCTGGCTATGTTCGAGCGGATATTCGGCTACCTGGACCTGAAGCAGGAAATCACCGACTCGCCCAACGCCCGCGCACTACCCGCGGACAAGGTGTCTGGGGAGATAACCTTCGATTCGGTGCGGGTGAACTACCGGCGCGGGGCGGGCGATGAAGCGGAGGACGCCGAAGCCCAGGACAACGGGCTGGCAGACCGGCAGTGGGCGCTGGACGATGTGAGCCTGCATATTCCGGCGGGGCAACTGGCGGCGTTCGTCGGGCCGAGCGGCGCGGGCAAGACGACTATTGCGTCGCTGGTGCCCCGGCTGTACGACGTTACCGAGGGTTCAGTGTCCATAGACGGCATTGACGTGCGGCAGATACGCTTGGCCGACCTGTCGGAAGCCATCGGATACGTGACGCAGGAAAGCTACCTGTTCCACGCCAGCATGGAGAAGAACCTGCTATACGCCCGTCCCGACGCCACCTGCGAGGAGCTGGTGGAAGCGGCGAAAGCGGCGTTCATCCACGACCGCATCATGGAGTTGCCGGAGGGCTACAACACCATCGTCGGCGAGCGCGGCTTCCGGCTGTCCGGCGGCGAGAGACAGCGGCTGTCCATCGCCCGGGTCATCCTGCACCAGCCGCGAGTGTTGATTCTGGACGAGGCCACCTCGGCGCTGGACACGGCCAGCGAGCGCTATGTGCAGGCGGCGTTGCAGCCGCTGATGCGCGGCCGCACGACGCTGGTCATCGCCCACCGGCTCTCCACCATTCTGTCCGCCGACGTAATCTACGCGGTAGACCGGGGCAAGATTGTCGAGTACGGGACTCACGGCGAGCTGCTGTCCAACAACGGACTCTACGCCCGCCTCTACCGCGAGCAGTACGACAGCGGACGCATCGAAGCCCACTTCCAGGACGGCGTGGTTTACAGCGACGGCAGCATTGTCCCCATCGAAGACCGGGAGCAGGAACCCGCCTTCGCCAGCCGTCCCTGACAAGCGAACATAGATAGACAGGATTAGGGGGGCGGCTCATGGTTAATCCTATGTAACTCCTATCCTGTACATCCATGTAAGAAGAAACAGGACGGGGCGATGGCAGGCTCGATGCAACCCCACCATCACCGGCAACTCTCCAACCAGGGACGCCGCGGTCTGGCCCGGCGGGTCATCTGTCTGTTCTCCCCCTACAAGCTGCCGGTGGCGATTATCGGCCTGCTGATTGCGGTCAACGCCGCCTTGGGCGTGGTGAATCCGGTCCTCATCAAGGAAGTTTTCGACTCAGCCCTCTTTCCGGCAGAGGGAGGGCTGAACGTGATGCTGCTCTGGCTGCTGACCGGGCTGATGGCAGCCATCGCCGTGGCGGGAGCGGCGCTGAACATAGCCCAGACCTACTTGACCAGCAAGGTGGGCCAGAACGTCACGGGCGACTTGCAAGAGGCGGTATTCGCCCACCTGCTGGGGATGTCGCTGAGCTTCCTGGCCCGCACTAGAACCGGGGAGATGCAGTCGCGCATTTCCCACGACATCAACGGTATCGAGCCGGTGGTCAGCCACACCCTGGCCGACTCAGCAGCCAGCATGGCGGCGCTGATTGCCGTGGTTGTCGCCATGGTGTTCATATCCTGGGAGTTCACCCTGGTGGCGATGGCGATGCTGCCGGTCTTCTTCCTGCTGACCCGTTGGGTGGGACGCAAGCGGCGGGATGCGATGAACAGCGCGCAGTCTTCCATGGCGCAGGTAACAGCGGTAACCGGGGAAACGCTCTCCCTTTCCGGCATACTGTTGGCCAAGCTGTTCGGGCGGCAGCACGACGAGCTGCATCACTTCCGGCGGCACAACGAGGATCTTTCCCGCTTCGCGGTGCGGCAGCAGATGATAGCGCAGAGCTTCTATGCCACCGCCACGGCTTTCCTGACCCTCTCCCCGGCGCTGGTGTACCTGCTGGCCGGCTACCTGATATACACGGGGGGCGCCGAAGCGGCTACGGCAGGGACGATCATTGCCTTCACGGCGTTGCAGGCGCAACTGTACCGTCCGGTGGAGCGGCTGTTGCAGGTGTCGGTTGACCTGCAATCCTCGGTGGCTCTGTTCGAGCGGGTCTTCGGCTACCTGGACATGGAGCAGGAAATTACCGACGCTCCTGATGCCGTGCCTCTGGAGCGCAGCAAGGTCCGGGGGGAAGTCGAATTCGATTCGGTGCGGGTGACCGGCGACAGCTATCACGAGAGCGACGGCGAGAGTTTGCCGCCGGGTTTTCACCCTCCTTCTCAGGAGGAGGGAATAGAGGCGCGGCGGTGGGCGCTGGATGGTGTCAGCTTTCGCATTGAGCCGGGGCAACTGGCGGCATTCGTGGGGCCCAGCGGCGCTGGAAAGACCACCATCGCGGCACTGGTGCCGCGGCTGTATGACGTAACCGAGGGGTCGGTGTCCATTGACGGCACAGACGTGCGGCGAATCCGGCTGGCCGACCTGACGGATGTGGTGGGGTTCGTGACGCAGGAGAGCTTCCTGCTCCAGACCAGCATCGAGGAAAACCTGCGATACGCCAAGGCCAACGCCAGCGGCGAGGAAATCGCGGAGGCGGCGAAGGCGGCATATATCCATGACCGCATCATGGAACTGCCCGCGGGATATGGCACGGTGGTGGGCGAGCGAGGGTTCGGGCTGTCCATTGGGGAGAGGAAGCGGTTGTCCATCGCGCGGGCGTTGTTGCACCAGCCGCGCATTCTGATCCTTGACGAGGCCACATCCGGGCTGGACACGGCCAGCGAGCGCCTGTTGCAGTCGGCGCTGATGCCGCTGGTGCGGGGGCGGACGACGCTGGTCATCGCGCACCGGCTGTCCACCATACTGGCGGCAGACGTTATCTTCACGGTCAGCGGCGGCAGGATCCACGAATATGGCACCCACGCGGAGCTGCTGGGCCGTTGAGGCATCTATACTCGGCTGTACGCCGAGCAGTACAACGAGGGGCGCGTCGAGGCGTACTGCGCCGACGGGGTGGTGCTCACGGACGGGGCAGTGGTCCGCGCGGAGCCGGTGTTGGCGAGCGGAGACGGGTAGCGGGCAGGGCAGCGTATGCGATGGCGCCGCTGACACGAACAGGGTGGCTGATACAATGGACTGCTGGAGGGCATAGCTATGATTACGAACATCACGCTGGAGAACTTCAAGTGCTTCCGCCACGTCAGCATCAACCCGAAGCTGCTGACGGTGCTGATAGGGCCCAACGGTACGGGGAAGTCGAGCGTGTTGCAGGCGCTGCTGCTGCTGAAGCAGTCGGTGGGCGGCGACGGCATGAAAATTCAAGGGGAGTTCATTTCCTTCGTTGAAACCTCCGACTTGTTTCCCAACTATTCGGGGCAGTCTGGCGCAACATCTCTTGATTTCAGTGTTGATGAGCTTCAGGTGGAAAGGCTACCCAAACAGAAATGCCTTGAAAGACTAAGATATGTTCCTTCCGGTAGGGGACTGGTCAGACCAATTTATCCAATGAGAGAAAGATATTTCGAACACATTTCGATTCAGAAAGGTCTAGGCGTACTAGAAGACCAACTGGCTTCCAATTTGGGTTATAGCCGTGCCACAGAGGAAAGAATTTCCGAGGTGCTCCGTCGGGTTACTGGAACTGGTATGCGAGTGGAAACAGTGCCACCGCAATCAGTTGAGGTCAATTCGCTTGGGCCTTCTGGAGTGGTGAACATAGTTTCAGAGGGATTTGGCGCTAATGCGCTGATCTTGCTTGTCCACGAACTAATCAACGCTGGAGGAGGCGCGACCGTCCTCATCGAGGAGCCGGAGATTCACCTGCATCCTAAGGCGCAGGCGGATTTGGCGGAGGTGATGGCGGAAATGGCCAAGGCCGAGGATAAGCAGATAATCATGACGACGCACAGCGAGTATGTCGCGGGGCGGTTGCTGACTCTGGTGGCGGAGGGGAAACTCGGTACGGACGATCTGGCGATTTACTCCTTCGAGAAGGACGGGAAGGGGGAATGCACGGCTGCGGAAATTGAGGTTACCGAACGGGGACAAGTCAAGGGAGGACTGACGGGCTTCCACGAGGCAACCCGGGATGAGATGCGGCGATACTCTGACGGGTTGCGCAATAGAGCATGACATCCCGTTACATCCTCGACGAAAACGTGGTTATCTTTGCCCAAAATGGGCGTGACGAGTATGAAAATCCCAGTAGAGTCTGCTCAGATCTGGTTGAGAAAATTTTCGACGATACATTTCGGGCTCTCGTGGTGGATGACGTTCTATGGCAGAAATATGAGGACCAATTATATGACCCTGCATACCACCACGCTGATTTAGGCCCTCACTTGATGACCAGACTGTGGGAGGCGTTGCAGATCGACGGAAAAGTCGAAGGCAAAGGCCACACCGCACCGCCTTTTTCTGAAGAGAACGACATTCCCCAAGGCAGCCGGGATGACACATTCATTGTCAGGCTGGTGGTCGCGGAAGCTGAGAGAGGCACAATGCTGGTGACCGCAGACCGCCCGCTACGTGACGATCTCGCGTCATCCAGCATCCAGACCCGTTACGCCCTGAACGTCCTCTCGCCCGAAGGCGCGCTCGCTGCCCTCTAACCTCGCTTACCGCGCCGGGAACACGCGCCCGATGACCTCGCGGGCCTCCTCCGGCGGGATGCTGTTGGCCACGGCGCAGGGGGCGGTCTCGGCCAGGATGGCGTCGGTGTTGCCCGACAGGGTATGTTTCTTGTACTGGTCTTCGTATTCGATGCCGAGGGCGCGGCCCACCAGCGTGAGGTAGTGTTCGACGCGGACGGGGTAGTCGGCTTCGAGGCCGCACATATGGCGCTGGCAACCGTGGTAGAGCGTGGCGTAGGTGTCCGCGCCGGCGTCAACAGCTTTCTGCACCCACTGGCCTGACATTTCGTCCCACGCATCGGGCCCCATCTGCTGGCGTACTGCCGGAGTGCAGTGGCGGCCAAATCGCTCGTCGCCGCCGATGTCTCGGACGGTTACGCCGGGCAAGGCCCGTAGCAGTGTCAGGGCGCTCTGGGCCTCGGCGTCGGACTGGGGGCGTCCGGCGTGATAGTGGAGCGAGACGGTAGTTTCCGGCTGGGGCCGTAGGTCCAACTTGTCCAGGTTCTGCACCAGGTACTCCGTGACGTGCTGGAAGGCGAAGTCTTCACGCATATCCATGATGTCGTCATAGAAGAAGATGCACGACGGGCACCACATGACCACCTGCTCCGGCTGGAATTTGCGGAAGTTGGCGGCGGTGGTCTGGGCAACTGAATTCGCCGACGCTTCGTCGCCGCGCTGGTGATGCTGGATGCCGCAACAGTAGGCCGCGCCGCCGACCGCGGTGAAATCAACGTCCAGCAGCTTGAAGACGTCCATGACTGTGCGCACGAGGTGGGTGGTGCGCATGACGTTGCAGCCGAGATAGAGCACGATGTCGGACTGCTTGACGTCTCCCTTGGGGGTGGTCAGCAGCCAATCGCGCTCTTCGGGAGCGGACTGGAGGCCGTGGAGGACGTCAATCTCGCGGTAGTAGTTGCGGTAGAAACTGCGGTCGCTCTTCGCGTCTGCCATGTCCGTCTCCTTGCGTTCCACCATTTTGATTTGTAGCTACGCCAACAACTGTTGCCCATCATACATCGGACGCCGCACTGATACCGGCGGGCTGCCTTCAAGCCCGTCGAAACGTGTAAACGGCTGATCAACAGTTTCAAGAGCAGGGATTTGCCAAAGGATAGCCGTGGCAAGATGAACTGCGTCCTGGGGCTTAATGTTAGGATTGTTTCGATATTTCCGCACTAGACTTTGAGCTATGGAGGATACCGGACCATCCACGTTAACCGAGATAACATATTCCCTACTGAAGAATTCTTTTATCAGACGTTCCGAATCAACGTCTGATAGCCCTCTAAGGTAGGCGGTTTCTACTATAGCCATTTGCGAGACTAAAATTTCAGTTTCTCCACGCTCTGCTTGCTGAATTATTTGGGAACAAACTGGATTTAGCCTCTGATCTCCTGCCAGATAGCCGATAATTACTGACGAATCCCACAAGCGGCGAGACGCGGGCATATTTAATCTTCCTCCAGACCGCGGATCGTGCGCAGGAATTCAGCCGGGTCTTTGGCGGCTTCACTGTCCGGTATGCATCCAAATTCCGCCTTGGGCAAACTCTGGTCAGGGGTGTTGTCCAGAATTTCCACGATGCTACTGATTGAGCGAGGAACGCCATTGGAGAAATAGCGGATTCGGCCTTGAACAAGAACCCTCTTTTCCAGCAGAGACTTAGCCCGCTCTTTCCAGTCATTGCTATTTGGCAGTGAGCAACGAACCGGGGCGCGGCTGACTCTCTCCCAAATGGTGAAGTTGGGTTGCCGGTGGAAATTGACCGCTTCCAGGCGTCCTTCTAGCGAGCCATAGCTCCAATAACTCGAGTCGAGTATTTTTTTTACTCTTACATCAATGTCCCCGGTGATTACTGCCGGTTTATCACCATTGGCAAACACGGATATGGAACTGGCCCGGCCACGGCCGCGGAAATGCCGACGCATTTTCATCAGGCGTTCCAAAACATCCTCAGTAAAATGCCGCGGAGGAATGTCCGTTCCTCGCGCGATTTCACCGATGCCCGCAAAGATGGCGTCTGTAGCTCTCAGATCTGCGTCGGCCGGCTCTATGGTGAATGTAGGAGCACTGGAATGGAGCCTCGTAACTGCCCATCGCTTGCCGGAGCGCTCGTGATTGACGGCGTAATCCACTTCAATGACCAGACTGCGAACATCCTCCAGCACCCGGACAAACAAGTCCAGCGACGCGGCTTCACCTTCCGGCTGTATTTGAAAAGTAAGTCCTTCCGCCACGTCGCCCTCGCAAATGGTGAGACTTCTAGAATACACCATTCGAAATGCAGGTCTACCAGCCCACTACTGCGCCATCCTTGCGGGGTTCGGTGCCGCCTTGCAGCACGCCGGTCTGGGGGTCTCGGCTGATGACCTGGGCGCCGCCGATGGACACGCGGGAGCGTCCGGCCATGAGGCCGAGCTTGTGGCCGCGCGATTGCAGCTCGCGGGCGGTGTCGGGGTTGATGCCTTCCTCCAGCAGCACCTGGTCGTTGCCCACCATGAAACGCAGGGCGTTGACGGCCTGTTGGGCGTCCATGCCGTGGTCCACCATGTTGCTGATGAGCTGCAAGTGTCCCTGGGGCTGCATGAATGCGCCCATCATGCCGTAGCAGTGGAGCAGCTCGCCGTCCTTGGTCGCCAGGCCGGGGATGATGGTATGGTAGGGACGCTTTCCGGGGGCGAGAGCATTGGGATGGGCAGCGTCCAGCGAGAACAGCCCGGCGCGGTTGTGCAGTATGATGCCGGTGCCGGGGACGACCATGCCGGAGCCGAAGTCGGAGAAGATGCTGTTGATGAAGGAGCAGGCGTTGCCCTGACCATCAACTACGCTAACGTAGACGGTGTTGCCGCCGGGTATGGGCTGGCCGTAAGGGGCGGTAGCCATGGCTCGGCTGCGGTTTATCAGCGCGCGGCGCTGGGCGGCGTAATCTTTGGAGAGCAGTTGCCCGGTGGGGACATCCACCACGCGAGGGTCGGCCACGTAGCGGTAGGCATCGGAGAAGGCCAGCCGCATGGCTTCGATGAGGTGGTGGTAGGCGTCTGCCGACTGCGGCCCCATGGCGCCGATGCCAAAGCCTTCGGCGATGTTCAGCGCCTCCAGGGCGGCGATGCCCTGTCCGTTGGGGGGGCATTCCCAGCAGGTGACGCCCCGGTAGTCGGTGGTTATCGGCTCGTCCCAGTCGGAGGTGTGGGCGGCCAGGTCCTCGGTGGTCAGCCAGCCGCCGTGTTCCTGGACGAAGGATGCCATCTTCTGCGCGATGACGCCTCGATAGAAAGCGTCACAGCCATCTTCAGCGATGGCTCGCATTGTGGCGGCCAGCGTGGGCATCCGCATCAGGTCGCCCTTCTTCGGTGGCGTGCCGTTGAGCAGCATCTCTTCGCCAGACGGGTAGGAACGCAGCTTGGCCAGGTTGTTTTCCCACTGCCAGGCGATGACCTCGGATACCGGGAAGCCATCCTCGGCGTAGCGGATGGCCGGTTCCAGCAGGCGGGACAGAGGCATGGCGCCGCACTCGGCCCGCAACATCTCCCAGCCGTGGACGGTTCCCGGCACGGCCACGGAGTAGGGGCCTGCGCCGGGCATGGCCCGGTAGCCTTGGGAGACCAGTTCCTCAATGCTGGACGCCGCCGGAGCGCGTCCGCTGCCATTGATGGCGCGCACAGATTTCTCTCTTTCGTTCCACACCAGCGCGAAGAGGTCGCCGCCCACGCCGGTGGAGTTGGGTTCAACCACTCCGAGCGTGGCAGCGGTGGTTATGGCGGCGTCCACGGCGTTGCCGCCGTCCATGAGCGTCTGCAAACCGGCCATCGCCGCCAGCGGCTGGCTGGTCGCCACCATCCCGTTGGTGGCGAGAACGGTGCTGCGACGGGAGTCGAAGTACATATCCGGCTGACCCTCACCCTAACCCTCTCCCAGCAGGAGAGGGAATTTGCGTTTTGGCGTACACTGCCAAGCGGCCCCGCGATTGTAGCACAACCGTGTCCCTTTCCTTCCGTTCCGTTTTCTTACTGTTCCCTTTTCTTAGGGAATTATATCGAATTTTACCCAGCGTTAGGAAAATCCCGTCATTCCCGCGAAAGCGGGAATTCAGAGACCCCCGGCTCCGGCAAATAAGCTGAAACCCGGCAACATGGATACTCGCTTTCGCGGGAATGACGGTTTATAAGGCCTCCGGGGCTTGAGGATGCCATTGTCTTTGGCAGGAGTGCCTGCTTTAACGGTGTGTGGGTAAAATACGATATAAATCCCTTTTCTTAGGCAGCGTTCCAAATCAGGTGGTCAAGTTCAGGAGAATCATCTGGCCGTATCGTAGGGGCAGGTTTCAAACCCACCCCTACACGGCGCAAACCACCTGAATCGGAACGCCACCTTTCCTTATGGTAAGATTACGGCAGCCCAATCTTTCGGAGGAAAATCAATGGCAGCGGATGTTGGACAGCCGGCACCGGAACTCGGTCTCTATGATTTCGACCGGCAGGTTCGCAACCTGGCGGACCATCGCGGCCAGACAGTGGTGCTGGCCTTCTTCCCCGGCGCGTTCACGGGAGTCTGCACCACTGAAATGTGCAGTTTCCGCGACCGGGCCGACGCCTTCAACTCCATCAACGCGACGGTCTACGGCATCAGCGTGGACCCGCCCTTCGCCCAAAAGGCATGGGCCGACCAGAACAACCTTAACTTCACGCTTCTCAGCGACTTCAACCGCTCGGCGGTCAACGCCTACGGCGTCGCGCTGCCCAACCTGGCCGGAATTGACGGCTATGTCGCATCGCAGCGCGCGGTGTTCATCGTGGACGGCGAGGGCGTCATCCGCTACAAGTGGGTGGGCGAGTCGCCTCTCAACGAGCCGGACTACGACGAGGTGCAGCAACAGGCTGCCGCGCTGGGTTAGGCGGAGCCTTTCGGCTCATTGTCTGAACTGTGATTTGTTTGATTCCGGGATTCCCGTGATTTTCCGAATCATGGCAATCCGTCAATCCCCTGAATCACAGTTCAGGCAAAAGTATTCTAAACGTGTGCGGATATTGCCCTTGTAACCTCCTGATTCCCGCTTTCTCGGGAATGGCGGCTCAGCCCCCACTATTCACATATGTTGAGAATATCCAGACAAACAACGGGAAACCATGGAAACGCAGGCCCGGCCGCTGATTCCACAGTCAGAGTATCGCCATGTCCACAGCCAACATCAGAACTTCCAGGAAAGCGCGGATAAGGTTCCCGGACATTCCGGAGAGGCTCCCCGACGACATGACCAGCGCCAAGGCCATTCATCTTAATGGCAACTCCCATAACCTCAGAGTTCACTTCGCGGACAGGCCCAATTCCATAGTGGACGCAGAGCATTACATCAGCCAAATCCCCACCCGGGACATGACCGGCATCGTCTACCCGGACCTCCTCATCGCCTTTAACGCCGACCCGGACAGCCTGGAACGGAGCAACGCCTACGTCATATCCGAGCAGGGCAAGCCTCCCGACTTTGTCTTGGAAGTGGCCTCCAGGAGTAGCCGGACATTCGACCGGACCACCAAGCGGGATATATACGCCGGGCTGGAGATACCCGAATACTGGCGATTCGACGAGAGGCCAACACGGAGCAACCCCGGACTGGCGGGAGACAGGTTGGCTAACGGAGAATACCAGCTCATTGCCATCGAGGAGATTGAGGAGGGTACCTTCCAGGGATACAGCGCCGTCCTGAACCTGATACTCGAATGGCGCAACGGACAACTGAACTGGATCAACCCCCACACAGGTAAGCACATTTCCACCCTGGAACAGGAGCGGGAAGCCAGACTGGCCGCCGAGTCCCGGGTCCGCGCGCTGGAAGCGCAACTGCACAGGCTCAAAGGCGAATAACCCGGCGCCACACGCGGGGCAATCACCTCAGTCGCCCGGAACCAGGGAATCACCTCCCGACCCACCACAGGCTCAGGACAGCCGCTCTGTGAACAGGGCGGTGAGGGCCGCGGAGTCCACCTCCAGGCAGATGCGGGCGTTGGGTTCCGCGGCGTTCCAGTCGGCTACCGTCTGGCCTTTGGTGAGTTCGCTGTGAGTTTCGATTTCCACAAAGGCGGGGCGAGCGGTGAACAGGCCCGGGTTGACGGCGTAACCAACGGCGGGCATATCGTTGTAGCGGACGCCTTCGTCAGGGCCGATTCGTCCGGTGCGGATGTAGGCTTCGCGCAGGTAGCCGGTAGCCTCGGACAGCAGTTGCGTCGCTGGGGATCCAGCCTCTGCAATCGCCGCCAACTGAGCCGGGCTGACAGTGACCCGGTTACACACGTCCAGCCCTACCTGCACGATGGGCGCGCCGGAGCGGTAGACGATGGACGCTGCCTCCGGGTCTTCGTGGAGGTTGGCGGTCGCCACGCCGGAGACGTTGCCAGGCACCGTCACCGCGCCGCCCATCACCACGATTTCCCGTACCGCATCGGCGATGCCCGGCTCCAGCGACAAGGCCAGGGCCACGTTGGTCATTCGTCCGAGGGCCAGGATTGTCAGTTCGCCGGGATCGGCCATCACGGCCTCGGCTATCGCCAGCGCGGCGTGCTTGTCAGTTGCTAGGGCGTCAGCGCCAACTGATGCAACGCCGCCCAGGCCGTCGCCGCCGTGGATGTGAGATGCCCAGCCCTCGCTGGCCGGACGCAGCAGGGGCTTGCCTGCGCCCATGAATACTGGAATGTCGCTCCGTCCCGCCGCCGACAGAACGCGGAGGGCGTTGGCAGTGCAAGTCTTCACGGAGGCGTTGCCGTATGTGGTAGTGAGGGCGACGACCTCCAATTCGGGGCTGGCCAAGGCCAACAGAATCGCCGCCGTGTCGTCAATGCCGGGGTCGCAGTCTATGATTATCCGCTTCATTTTATTCTCACATGGATGGACAGGATGGACAGGGTATGAGTGTAGGTTAAAATAACATCAAAATCCTGTATATCCTGTCCATCCATAGCAATAACAGGAGGGCTGGCGTGGCGACATTCGTGCTGGTGCATGGAGCCTGGCATGGCGGCTGGTGCTGGAACAAGGTGGCGCCGCTGCTGCGCCGGACGGGCGCTGTGGTGTATACGCCTACGCTCAGCGGGCTGGGGGAGCGGGCGCACCTGGTCCGGCTGCTGGAGCCGTCGCAGGTTAACCTTGACCTGCATATCCAGGACATCGTCCGGCTGATGGAGTACGAGGGGCTGGACGATGTGACGCTGGTGGGCCACGCCTATGCCGGTATGGTGATAACCGGCGTGGCTGAGGTCTGCCCGGAGCGGCTGTCTCACATGGTCTACATCAACGGCGTGATTCCTGCAGATGGTGAGAGCATGGCCGACCAGCTCGTCCCGGTGCGGGGGCCCGAGTTCGCCGCGTGGGTGCGCGACCACATTGAGCGCGGCGAGGGATACCTGCCATCGCCAGCGTCGCCGGAGGAAATTGGCCGCCGCTGGGGCATACCTGATGCCGCCGACCGGGAGTGGATGTTCTCGAAGGTTACGCCCCAACCCGCCGCGGCTATGGCCGGGCCGGTACGCATCGGGAACCCGGCAACGCGGGACATACCCCGCAGCTTCATCGGCGGAGAGGAGGCCGGGTTCCAGCCTGTGGCCGACCGGGCCCGCGCTGCTGGCTGGGGGATGTATCACCTGGATTCCGGGCATGACCCGATGGTCAGCCACCCGCGCGAAGTGGCCGAGATACTGCTGGGCATCGGCGCGGCGTTTTAGAGTCAATCACAGAGGCCACAGAGTTTTTCTTATTCTACATATCTCTGTGGCCTCTGTGTTCTCTGTGGTTAAATTCCCGTTTGAGGAGACTTGGATTATGGACGATGTGAAGGCACTGGTGTTCGACGTTTTCGGAACGGTGGTGGACTGGCGCAGTTCCATCGCCAGGCACGCCGCCGCCTTTGGCGCGGAACAGGGCATCCAAGCTGACTGGGGAGCTTTCGCCGACGGCTGGCGCGGCAAGTATCAGCCCTACATGAACAAGGTGCGTACCGGAGAGTTGCCCTGGACCAAGCTGGACGCGCTGCATCGCATGGGGCTGGTGGAACTGCTGGGCGATTTCGGCATCGAAGGCGTCAGCGAAGAAACCATAGACAAGCTGACCCTGGCTTGGCACCATCTCGACCCATGGCCCGATTCTCCCGCCGGTCTGTCCCGCCTCAAGGCCAAGTACATCATCGGCACCATGTCCAACGGCAATGTGGCGCTGATGACCAACATGGCGAAGTATGCCGGGCTGCCGTGGGACGTGATCCTAGGCGCGGAACTGGCGCAAGCCTACAAGCCTGATCCCAAGACCTACCTGACCGGCGCGGAACTGCTGGGGTTGAAGCCGGAGCAGGTGATGATGGTGGCGGCCCACCAGAACGACCTGCTGGCCGCCGGAGCGCAGGGGCTGAAGACCGCCTTCGTCCCTCGCCCGATGGAGTTCGGGCCTGACCGCAATCCGGATCCCACACCCGACCCGTCCTTCGACATCGTGGCCGCAGATTTCCGGGACCTGGCCTTGCAGATGGGGGTTTAGGTGGAAGGATGCGATGCACCACGCCCCGTTTTCAGACTGGGACGCTGTACTTTGACCATAATAAGGCTTCGCCCTTGTCCACATAGGGCCAGCCGGGGGCCAGCGTCCCCTGATGGGCCAAGTCTTTGAGGAGACAGGCATAGCCGAGGGCCACACTGTCGGTCAGCCACGGGCTGTTGTGGATGCCATCCTCGTCCGCTGGCTTAAGGGCCGCCCAGCCATCCGCCAGTTCCGGGCGTTGCTTCAGGAAGTAATGCTCGAAAAGCTCGATTTCAAGCCCGATAACTTCGCCAGTCTCGGTATCATACCGGACCATCAAATCTACGTCTTCGTTCGTGTCTGCGTTTACAGCATCCCGATTTTCGACGAACAGCACCATCAAGCTGTCAATCAATAGGGGTGAATCATCATCGTCGTCGCACAGTTCTCCGGTATACCAGTACATCACCCTTTGGATTTCGGGCCACTTCAAAGAGGGAGAATCCACCATGTCTCTGTTCATGAGAAAGCCCATGTATTCCCTGTATTCTGCCAAGGACTTTGCTTGACTGGAGGCCCAGTTCGGACCGACTGCTATCCCCTTGACAACCTCTTGAAGGCAGCGAGCCAGGCCGGTGGCTCCAGTGCTATCCAGCCAGTCGCTGCTATGGATTCCGTCCGGCGCATCTGGCTTGAGGTTCGTCCACTCAGCAGCCAGCTCCGGGCACTGCTGGACCAGGAAGGAATCCTCGAATCCCCTGATTTCCACCCCGGAAACATGGCCAGTCTCAGGGTCGTACCGGACACCCAGCTTGCCATCCACGCCGGCATACACTGACGCGCAATCCTCGACAAACAGGACCGTCAGGATGTCCGTCTTATGCCCGCCGATTTCACCCAGATACCGAAACCGGGCCCTTTTGATTTCAGGCCACTTCAAGGCGGGAATTTCGATTACGGCGTCACGCCCGGTTTCGGCCATATTAATGTTTCCTTTCCTTCATCAGGCGGTTTCCGATAAGTGGTAACAATGTGTGCAACTGCGTGACTGTCCGTGGGATAAGCAACTACTATCACTAGAAAATCCTGGAAATACGGGTACGGCAGAACTCCCTTGCGGTAATGGAGCTTGCGGTTCGGATGTTGGATGCTTCGATACACATAGTCCGGGGCAGTGAGCGCAGCTATCACGGCGACCTGCTGATCTTCCATATCCCGATGTCTGACAGTAATATGTCTGCTCCAAACCCGATGGGAACACCTGCCAACCCGGCCCTCGTAATCCCTCGCGTCAAACTCGCAGGACATTAAAGCTATGGTAGCATAACAGCAATATGACCCGTAACCCGCTGTCAAGGACGGTGCAACATGGCCCGATATGGAGTGCGTTTCGAGAATGACCCCTCGCTTACCCCCCAGGATTTCCAGGAGTTGGGGAAGCTGGCTGAAGACCTGGGCTACGAGACTGTCTGGGTTCCTGAGGGCGGCGGGCGCGACTCGTTGACGGCCCTTACCGCCATCGCCATGAAGACAGGGCGGGTGCGTCTGGGCACCGGCATCCTCCCTATCTATGCCCGCACCGCCACCAACACCGCTATGGGCGCGGCAGGCATGGCCGCCGTTTCCGGTGACCGCTTCATCTTGGGCTTGGGCGTGGGCCCATCGCCCCACTGTCGAAGGACGCGACGGAGTGCCTTTCCGCCAGCCGATGGCCCGGCTGCGCGAGACCATCAGCATCGTGCGGGGGTTGCTGTCGGGGGAGAACGTGGCTCACGAAGGGCGGCACTTCAACATTGCGTCGGCGTCGCTGGGCGAGGCCGCGCCCAAGGAGCGGGTGCCCATATACATCGCGGCGCTGGGGCCGCAGATGCTGGAGCTGGCCGGGGAAATGGCCGACGGGGTGCTGATGAACTGGACTGCCGAGAGCTTCATCAGGGAGGCGGTGGAACACGTGAAGCACGGCGCGGAGAAGGCTGGCCGAGACCCGTCGGAAATTGACATCGCCGGTTACGTCCGTGTGGCCGCCGGGGGCGACGAAGACGCGGTGCGAGCATCGTTGCGGGAGCAGGTTGCCCGCTACGCCAGCAATACCTTCTATCGCAACTTCTTCGTAGAGACGGGCTTCGGGGAAGAGATGAACGAGGCCGCCAACGCCCTAGCCGCCGGAGACCTGGCCCGCGCGTCCGATGCCATTACTCAAGAAATGCAGGACCAGTTGGCCGTGGTCGGAAGTCCCGAAGAGTGTCGCGCCGCGCTGGAACGCCGTCGGGCCGTTGGCCTGCAACTGCCAGTGGTGGCGCCCTTCGCCATTGGCGACAACAAGGAGTCGCACCGGCAGACAATCACGGCGCTGGCGCCGGAGGGTTGACCGCTACGCCAGTAATACCGGATTCCTGAAGCCGCCGGGACGGACAGCCTGTGCCCCGAGTTTTCGGACGTCAGCCTTTCCCGCGGTTCTTCAGTTCTTCTTCCATCTCACGAATTCGGTCTTCGGCTATGATGCGGGCCTGGCGTTCTTCCGCCAAGGTCATCAGGTGTTGGCCGGTGGCGGAGTCGTACCAGCGCAGGTTGCCTTGATTCCAGCAGAGGCCCAGGTTGAGGACTTCGCTGTGGCCGTGCAGGTGCTGCGGTGCGACTTCAACGATTTCCATGGGCCAGTACACTCCGTTTACCAGGCGGTCGCCGGCAATGGGCGCATCGTGGCGCTGTCCTCCCGTGGGGTCGAACCGCCAGTATTCCGGTATACCGAAGTTGGCGTAGTCGCGCCGCTTGTCTCCGGTGTCGTTTTCTCCCGTGCTCTCTGAGGCCACTTCCAGCACGAAGTCGGGCGGTTTGCCCAAGTCCCGGATGGAGTATCCGTTCTGCTCGATAGCCTGCGCCTGGTCCACGTCGAAGGCGACCAGCAGATCTGGGATGCGATGGCCCCGGGTCTGTCTGGGAGTCCACCGCACAGGGACTTCGCTCAGAACAATGGTGGTGTCGTAGTTGCCCAGATGTTCCGCGAGGGCCTCCAAAAGGGACCGCCGGTACAAGTGGAAGGAATTCTGCATATCGTCTCTGGGAGGGAAGATAGGGAACTTTTCCAGTGTCCCTGCTTCCCGTGGTTGCTGCCTCAGTTTGCTGGTCATGTCTTCCCCCGTGGGGCGGATGGCGATTGCTTGAGTGTTTGCCCAACCGGCGCTGGCTGGCGTATCAGATGGCGCTCTATGGGTAGCCGCACGCCTCTGCCACCAGCTCGTAGCTGCGGCGGCGGTCGGCATAGTCGTGGCAGATGGTGACTATGCTCAGATCGTTGGTCTGGTACATTTCGGCGATTTCGTCCAACCCCTCCTTGACCTGATGAGGGTCGCCGTCTACGCAGACCTGGGCGTACTGCTGCACGAACCGGTACTCGTCGGGGGTGTACTGGTAGGTCAGCGATTCCTCCACTGAAGGTATGCCCTTGGCGCGGCCAGTGATGTTCTGCAGGCGGGCCAGGTTGCGGGGACCGGCCAAGCGCTGCGCTTCCTCTGCGGTCTCAGCGCATACGACGTGGACGCCGACGTTCACCTTCGGTTCCGGCAGGTACTGTGAAGGCTTGAAGTTCTCGCGGTAGTTGGCGGCGATGGCCGGGCCTTCCTCGACTGCTATGCCGAAGAAGTGGGCGTATGCGAAGGGCAGGCCCAACTGCGCCGCCATGTAGGCGCTCTCGTAGCGCGATCCCAGCAGCCACACCTCCGGAGCGTTGACGGGTTCGCGTTCCGGCCCGGCCTGGATTTGCGAGAAGATATGGCCGTCCTCCATGTCGCCGCGCAGATAGCCCAACAGGTCCACCACCTGGCGCGGGAAGTGGCGTATCTCCTTGGGGTGGTTGGGGAAGGAAAGGGCGGCAGCGGTTATCTGGTCGCTGCCCGGGGCGCGGCCGATGCCGAGGTCTATGCGGCCGGGATGCAAGGACTCCAGCATACGGAAGTTCTCGGCTACCTTGAAGGCGCTGTAATGGGACAGCATAACGCCACCGCTGCCGACGCGAATCTTCCTGGTGCTGGCGGCAATGTGCCCAATGAGCACCTCGGGGCTGGTCCCGGCGAAGTTGGGCAAGCTGTGGTGTTCCGCCACCCAGTAGCGGTGATAGCCCAGATCTTCCACAGCAGCGGCCAGTTCGATAGTCTCCCGCAGCGCTTCTCCGGCGGTGGCCCCCGACCGCACCGGCGACTGGTCTACAACGCTTAACAACAACTGCTGGCTCAACGGGGCCTCCATGCGTTCAAGTAACGGCTCGCACCTGTTCCCTAGTATACATTTTTCCCAAGCGGGCGTCGGGCTGAGGCTGTGGGTGCGCAGGACGATTGCAGAGTCTCGAAGAATCCGCTGGCGGCGAGCCCGTCGAACCATCAACGTATTCTGGATTACCCGTCCTTCGGCAAGCTCAGGACGAGCGGAGCAGGTTCCCCAGGCGCTCTGCAATCTTCCTGTACCTTGCCGATTTTAGCCTTGCGTTTCGCCAAAGAACGCGGTTAAAATGATTCGCGTTATGAGGAAAGAAAGGCAGTTTGCGTCTCCGCTCGCCGGACATATGGTTCCGGGGAGCGATTTTTTTCACTCATTCGCAACCGCCTGGAGGCGGTTTTTCTTTGCTTGAGCCACGGTCAATCCGATACGATGCGGAGAAGGCTAATCTGTGGCCAGTGACCACTCCTTGAACAGCATTACCGGCAGTCAATCCGGCAGAGCCCTGCGGGCCAGTTGGCGAAAGGTACTCCCCGAACGGGTCATCACCGCCATCATGATTCTCTGCACCATGATGTCGATCCTGACTACCGTGGGCATCGTAGTCATCCTCCTGTTCAATGCCCTCCCGTTTTTCGGCGAAGTCTCCTTCATCGAGTTCATCACTGGCACCCGGTGGACGCCCCTGTTTGCCTCCAAGCACTTCGGAGTGCTGGCGCTGGTCAGCGCCACACTCATGATTGCCATCCTTTCCATGGTGGTTGCGCTGCCGCTGGGTCTGCTGAGCGCCATCTACCTGAGCGAGTACGCGCCGGAAAGGGTGCGGCGGGTGGTGAAGCCGGTGCTCGAGGTGCTGGCGGGCATCCCCACAGTGGTCTACGGCTACTTCGCCCTGCTGTTCGTGACGCCAATCCTTCAGGCCATCTCGGACGGCATCATGATCTTCAACGCGATGAGCGCCGCCATCGTGATGGGAATAATGATCCTGCCGATGGTGTCGAGCCTTTCCGAGGATGCCATGAGGGCGGTGCCGCGCTCGCTGCGGGAAGCGGCCTACGGGCTGGGCGCCACGAAGCTGGAGGTGTCCACCAAGGTGGTGGTGCCAGCGGCTCTCTCCGGCATCGTGTCGGCCTTCATCCTGGCCATCTCCCGCGCCATCGGTGAGACGATGATTGTGACCGTCGCCGCCGGTCAGATCCCCAACTTTACCTTCAACCCCTTCGTCGCCGTCGAGACCATGACGGCTTACATGGTGCAGGTGGGCTTGGGCGACGCCCCCCACGGCACCCTGGAACACAGGACTCTATATGCGGTGGCGCTCCTCCTTTTCGTGATGACGCTGGTGATGAACCTGCTCAGCCAGTACGTGGTGCGCCGGTTCCGTGAGGAGTACGAATAGTGGCGTTGATAACCCAAAGCGAATTCGCCCGCCTGAAGCAACGGCGCGAGATGAAGGGCAGGATCTTCTACGGCCTTTGCCTGCTGGCGGTGCTCATCTCGCTGGCGATGCTGGGAGTTCTGCTGTCCAAGCTGGGCCTGGACGGCTACTCCCGGATCAACTGGAGCTTCCTCACATCCTACCCCTCGCGCCACCCCGAGCAAGCAGGCATTCTCCCCGCCCTGGTGGGCAGCATCTACGTGGTGGGCATTGCGGGCGTAACGTCCTTCGTGCTGGGCGTGGCGGCGGCAGTGTACTTGGAGGAATACGCCCAACGCAGCAGGTTCGCGCAGCTTGCCCGCCTCAACATCGCCAACCTGGCCGGTGTGCCGTCCGTGGTATACGGTCTGCTGGGCCTGGAAGTCTTCGTGCGGGTGATGGAGCTGGATCGCAGTGTCCTCGCTGGCGGACTGACGCTGGCGCTGCTGGTGCTGCCCCTCATCATCGTGGCTTCCGGCGAGGCCATCCGGGCGGTGCCCAGCTCGCTGCGCGAGGGTGGATTCGGGCTGGGGGCGACTCGCTGGCAGGTGGTGCGCCATCTGGTGCTGCCCCAGGCGTTTCCCGGCATCCTCACCGGAGTGATCCTGGCCGTTAGCCGCGCCATCGGCGAGACCGCGCCTCTCATTTTCATAGGCGGGCTGACTTACGTGCCGTTTGTGCCCGACAGCCCACTTAGCGGTTTCACCGCGATGCCCATCCAGATATTCAACTGGATTTCGCGTCCCCAACCTGGGTTCCACGAGGCGGCGGCGGCGGGCATTATAGTGTTATTGGTGGTTCTGCTGGCGATGAACGCGCTGGCAGTGTTCCTGAGAAACAAGTTTCAAAACCGGCTGGAAGGATAGCGTGGTGGAAGCAACAGCAACGGGCACCATCATCCGGGCGCAAGACCTCTGCGTTTACTACAGCGGCAAGCCAGCGGTCACCGGCGTGACCATGGATGTCCCAAACCACAAGATAACCGCCATCATCGGCCCATCGGGCTGCGGCAAGAGCACCCTGCTGCGGAGCTTCAACCGTATGAACGACCTGGTGCCGACGGCCTCCGTCACCGGGCAGGTCATATTCGAGGGCCGGAACATCTATGATCACGGAGTGGACCCCACGGAGATACGCTACCTGATCGGCATGGTGTTCCAGCGACCAAATCCCTTTCCCAAGTCCATCTACGAAAACGTGGCCTTCGGGCCAAAAATCAACGGATTTCGCGGTAACATGGACGAGCTGGTGGAGCGGTCTCTCAAGGCCGCGGCGCTGTGGGAAGAGGTGAAGGACCGGCTGAACAGCAGCGCGCTGGCCCTTTCCGGCGGTCAACAGCAGCGGTTGTGCATCGCGCGGGCGCTGGCTGTGGAACCCAGCGTGATCCTGATGGACGAGCCGTGCTCGGCGCTGGACCCCATCGCCACCCTGGCCATCGAGCAACTGATGCAGGAACTGTGCGAGGAGTACTCTATCATCATCGTCACCCACAATATGCAACAGGCGGCCCGGGTGTCTCACAATACCGCCTTCATGCTGAGCGACGAGCGGAACATCGGGGGCTTCCTGGTGGAGTACGACGAGAGCAGCCGCATCTTCACCAACCCCAAGGATGAACGCACCGAAGCCTACATCACTGGCCGGTTCGGGTAGCGATAATGATCTGAATCAGAGGGGACATACGAAGTTGGAAGGTTTGCCCTCACTCTAACCCTAGCCCAGAGAGAGAGGGAATTGTAGCCAACTGCGTAGCTCCTAATCTCGATTCAGACAATTTTTGCAAATGCCCTAACTCATCCCTGCGGGATTGCCTCGTAGGGTACAATAGTCCCAACTGCCGCAATGGAAAAGGACATGACCAACCGTTACCAGAAAGAAATCGAAGAGATCCTGAAGAAGGCTGGCGAGTCCCCGCCGGTGGAACCGCCGTCCGAGCCCAACGAACCGGCTGCGGAACCCACTCCGAGACGCCGCAGTATGCAACAGCCGCAGGGAAAAGTCTTTCGCCGCCTCTCAATCAGCTACAAGCACCTGCTGCTGTTGGGCGTAGCATTGCTGGCGGTCAGCATCTTCTTCGGGGGACTGCCAATGTTGCTGCTTGGCGCGGCGTTGCTGGCGGGCGGTTATGTCATGTATTACCGCGCTCCACGTACCGGGAGGCGCGGCGGCAACGGGCGCGGCAGCAGCGAGGGCGGCAGGCCGCCGAAGATGTGGCGCGGGCGGACGATTGACCCAGGCGACGACCCGCACTTTACCGACGACCCTTGGGGACGGCGGCGATAGGGCATTTGTTCTAGGCGTCTGGTTAAAGCGGCAGAATAATCAATGTGCCGGGGCTAACCGCTCTGGAACATACCATCGTAACCGCTCTGCGCCGGTCTGCTCAGGCGTTCTATCAGTAGTGTGCATATCGTCATGGTGCCGCTCAGTTCAATAGTCCACGGCCCCAGGTTGTACATTTCCAGAGTTATCCGGTTGCGAAACCCGGGGTCTATCTTCGGGGCAGTGATGTGAACACCGATACCCAAACGGGCCAAGCGGCTCCTTCCCTCCACCCGGCCGGATAAATCAAGCGGCATTCCAACGAATTCAAGTGTTTGACCAATTACGAACCGGCCGGGCTCAAATCTCCAAGTTTGTGTTCCTGATATTTCTACCCTGTCCGTATAGCGGGATATATGGTCTTCGATGTTCAAGGTTTCGGGGTTCAGGATCATCCCTGGAACCGGATCTCTGCCGGCTACTTGAATTTCTGAGTACAGCCGCAGGTCCAAGGAAGCGGCTTGGAGACTGCTGGCTGAGAATGGCTCAACAATCAAATGCCCAGACTCGACCGACTCCCGAATTTCTTCCCGCGACAGTAGCATAACCCCTACGCCTCATCCAAAGGTATTGTCCCGGATTTACTGCTAGTCAACCAAGACCTGATGAATTTCATCTTCCGGGATATACCAATAGGTGGTGCCGTCGTTGCCCACCGGCAGGACTATGACCAGCTTGTCTCCCATGCGTCCGACTTTCTGCGCCGGAACATAGCTGTGGTCTTCGGGAAGGGACATTGTAGGAATCATTGCCTCGTATTTGGCATCGCCGATGTCGACGGAAATGACCGTTTCGTGAGGCCAGATGGGGGCTTGAACCTTGACCCGCGCAGGATTCAGCCTGATCTTGAGGTAGGTCCGTTCCTCCAGAACAAATCTTGGCTCCTCCATTCCTGCGCCTCCTCCGTGATATGCCTTTACCTTAACCGCTTGGGACAAGGTGTTCAATCGGCAACTGTCAGCAATTCCCCGCTCACTCCAGGCGCTCGGCGAGGGCCAGAACCAGGTTGCCCATGTGGGGGTGGTCAGGCTCAACATCCACCTTCAGGCCGTTTTGCAGCAACCGGCGGGTGCAGACAGGCCCAACCGATGCTACCAGCACCTCGTCGGAATTCAGCCGCTCACGCAGCGAGTCCTCCCGCCCTGCCTGGGCAGCGATGGACAGCAAGTTGAGAACCTGGGGCTGGCTGGTGAAGGCTACGGCGGCGATTTCACCGGCGTCCAGCCGGTCCATCATACCCAACACCGGCGAAACGTCATCCGGCAGCCCCCAAGTGTAGAGCGACGTTTCCCGCACGTCCGCTCCCCACTCCCGCAGCGTCCGCATCAGCAGGCTGTTGGAGCCGCCGTAAGCCTGCACCGCCACAGCGCGCCCGGCGAACCGGATGCTGCGGAAGGACTCGATCATATCTTCGGAGGTGAAGGGTTCCGGGGGCATCAGGTCTATGCGGACCTTGTTGCGCCGCAGCGCCGCCGCCGGTTTGGGACTGCGGGCGAGGACGGTCATGCCGTCGAGGGCCGCCAGCAGTTCGGGCAAGCGGCCTTGGGCGTCCGCTGCCTCGAACAGCGCGCGGGTGCCTACTCCTGTCTGGAGGATGGCAATGTCCACCCGGCCGCCGCAGATGTCGTCAATCAGCGCCGCCACCTCCGGGGTATCGGTAGCGTAGATTTCCTGCAGCACCGGCGCGGCATAGGGCACGCCCCCGTGACGGCTGATAAGAGACCCCATCTCCGACTGGAATCGGGCCTCGACGTAGGCGATGGTGTGTCCGTTCAGCGAAGCGGGCATATCGTTCTAACCAGAGAGAACACAGAGGACGCAGAGAATGCGGCAAAGCCTCCGTGCTCTCTGTGTCCTCTGTGGTGAATTATACGGCGCATTCGCCCTCGCCCCGCTCCAGCTTGTAGACGTTAGTGCGCTCCCAGTCCACGTACATATCGGAGCCGGGGGCGGCTTCCTGGGCCGATTCCTCCGCGGCGATGGCAACCTCGGTCAGTTGCTCCAGCCCCACACGGTCCAGGAACTGGTTGAACTTCTCCGACTCGTCGGCGCGGTTGTCCTTGTAGTAGGTGACGATGGTCTTGAGCACGCTGGGAGCCGCCTTGGCTGGTACCTTGACCCGCGGGATGCGGGCGCCGACGCGGGAGTCCTCGACGCGGTTGTCGCCGTAGTTTCCGCCGAGGAACAGTTCGTAGGCTGGCACCTGCTGTCCGTCGGGACCCTTGAGGGCCGCGCCGTGGAAGCCGATGTTGGCGATATGATGCAGCCCGCAGCCGTTGGGGCAGCCCGACATCTTGATGCGGATGTCCTTCACGCCCTGGTCGTCCAGCAGGTCTCCGCCCCATTCGTCCATCTCGTCGCGCAGGGCCTTGGCCAAGCCCATGGACGACGTGATGCCCAACTTGCAACTGTCGGTGCCGGGGCAGGACACGACGTTGGTGATGGCGCGGGCATCAGCCTCGGCCAAGCCGATGCGGTCCAGCTCTTCCCATACGTTGTGCAGGAAACCTTCGGGTATGTAGCGCAGCACCAGGTTCTGTTCCTGGGTGGCGCGGGCGCGGCCCCCGGTGTAGCGGCGCATGATGTCGGCGATGGCCCGGAACTGCGGGCCGTCCAGGTTGCCGCGCTCAGGCTTGACCATGACGGCGTAGTAGCCTTCCTGCCGCTGGGGTTCGACGTTGGTCTCGCGCCACTTGCTGAATTGCCCCCACCCTGACCCTCCCCCAGAGGGAGAGGGAAGACCAGAGGATGCGCCGTTTGTGGCGGGCGCGACGGGCGGGGTCTCCCGCAGCAGTTCGTCAATCTCCATGTAGGGCGTCGGGTCAATGGGGCCTATCTTATCCAGCTCGGCATCCACCATGTCGCGGAACTCGTCGAGGCCAATGCGATCTATCAGCACCTTCAGGCGGGCCATCATGCGGTTCTTGCGGAGCATATCGGCGTTGTTGAACACGGTCCAGATGGCCAGGGCCACCCGCAGGTAGTCATCGGTCGAGACAAACTCGTACAGCGGCTTGGCCAGGCGGGGCATGATGGAGGTGCCGCCGCCGCAGAACACCTTGAAGCCGCGCTGCTCCACGCCGTCCACCACACGAATCTGGGAGACGTAGGTCAGGTCCTGAATGGCAGCGGAGACGTGGTCGCGGACATCGGTGCCGGTGAAGGCGGACTTGAACTTACGGGGGAAGCCCTGGGTGATGGGGTGGCGCACGCCGAAGCGGACGTAGGCCGCCAGGTAGGGCGTCGGGTCGAAGACCTCGTCCGGGTCAACGCCGGCGTAGGGCGAGCCGACCACGTTGCGCACGGTGTTGCCGCAGGCCTCGCGGGTGCTCAGGCCGACGCCGCCCAGGAGCCGCAGGACGTCGGGGCACTGGGACAAGGGGATGTGGTGGAACTGGACGTTTTCGCGGGTGGTGATGTGGCCCTTGCCCAGCGGGGCATAGTGGTCGGAAACCTCGGCCAGGCCCTTCATCGCCTCGGGGGTGAGGATGCCGCCGGGAATCTTGACGCGGATCATCTGGACATCGGGCTGGCGCTGTCCGTACACGCCCTGCCGCAGCCGGAAGGGGGTGAATGCGGCGTTGTCCACCTCACCGGACTCGAAGTTGGCGGACTCCTCCTCCAGCCGCACTACTTCTTCATCCATAAACGGAATAATAGCGTCTGACGACTTGGCAAGCTCCAGGCTGTCGTGATGAATGTCCTCCAGGGTGCGCTGCTGGCTAGAGGTCTGGCTGCTCAATTTCTCATCTCCGGCTAATATGGCCCAAAATTTGACAAAAGAAAAACCCGCCGGTTTCATCTTCCTCGGCGGGCGATATGGTCTGGTTGCGCTTTTCGGTTAACGCAGCAGGCTACTCCCACCTATGTGGGCGGACAGGTACAACAAGCGAATGCTGCGGGCCGGTTACTATTCACAGAAACAATGTACTCCCTTCCAACCGACGTGTCAACGGGCTTTCTCAACCAGTTTCATGTCATCTCCAGGCTTGCCAACGCCGGGGCCGGCGGGTAAGTTTAGGCACGTAAAGACACTTCAATAAAATCAGCTCTTCGACAGACTTAGCAGGAGGCGGCGGACTATGCGGACTACGGCGGACGTGGTGGTTATCGGCGGCGGCGTTATGGGGTGCAGCATACTTTTCAACCTGGCGCGGCTGGGCATCACAAATACGGTGCTGCTGGAGAAGGACATCCTCAACGGCGGCTCCACCGGACGCAGCCAGTCCATCTGCCGGATGCACTACTCCAACCCGGTGACAGCCACCATGGCCTGGGAGAGCCTGAAGGTGTTCTCCAACTTCGAGGACGTGGTTGGCGGGCCGTCGGGGTTCACCGAGACAGGCTACCTGATAGTGGTCAAGGAAGATGACCGCCCCGGACTGCAGCATAACTGCGCCATGCAGGTGGGTCTGGGCATAGACACCATGGTCGTCACCGCTGCCGACCTGCGCGACATCGCGCCGATGGTGTCGGTGTCCGAGGACGAGTCCATGGGATGGGAGCCACAGTCCGGTTACGCCGACCCGTACCTGGTGACGTCGTCCTACGCCAACGCGGCCCGGGACTGGGGGGCAGAGATACACCTGGGCCTGCCGTCCACTGGCATCGAGGTTGAAGGCGAACGGGTCCGGGCTGTGAACACGCTGGAAGGCCGTATCGAAACACCGGCGGTGGTGGTGGCCGCCGGGCCTTGGTCGAAGGCGGAGCTGGCGAAGGTGGGCGTGGACGTTCCGCTGGTAACGGTGCGGCACCAAGTGGCGTCGCTGGCGCGCCCGGTGGACCGGCTGCCGCTGCATCCCGCCGTGGGCGACATCGCGCAGTCCTTCTCCTTCCGTCCCGACGGGCCGCGCATGACGCTGATGGGATTCGGCGATGACGAAGAAGCCGACGTGGAGACCTACAACCAATTGTCGGGGATGGATGACATGGCAGCGGCGAAGGAGAAGCTAGCGCGGCGGATTCCCGCGATGTCGGACGCCTACTTCCGGGGCGGCTGGGCCGGGCTGTTCACCACCACCCCGGACTGGCACCCGATACTGGACCAGGCTCCGGGCGTCGAGGGGCTGTACTGCGCCGTGGGCTTCAGCGGACACGGCTTCAAGCTGTCGCCGATGATCGGACTCACTATGGCCGAGCTGATCGCCGAGGGCGCATCCTCCAGCATAGACATATCGCCGCTGCGATTCAGCCGCTTCGAGGAAGGCGACCTGATGGGGTCCAGCTACCGCTACCGGGTGCTGGCGTGAGCTGCCCACACACAATCCTCTCTCCATCTGGGAGCAGGGCCTTTGCAAAGTAATTGTCTGAATCAGCAGGATTTGCCGGATTCAAGGATTTTCAAGATTAGAGGATTCACCGGATTAGGAAATCATAAAAATCCCTTAATCACACGAATCACAGTTCAGACAATCGACTCGCGCTAGAGGGCGAGTATGCACACCACCACCCAGCCGGAATACACCAGCGTCGGCTTGAGCTTTTTTCAGAGCGCCTTCCAGGTATTCGCCCGGGGCGTGCTGGCGGTGTCGCTGGCCGCGCTGCTGCTGTGGGCCGGGCGGGACTACCGCCCCACGGAGACGGAGATTGCCGTAGCCTCCTATCGCTTCAACCTGCTGGCCTGGGAGGCAGGCAACGCCTTCGACAAGTGGTATCACGAACTGGTTGCCCTGCTTCCCTGGAACTCGCCTCTACCCAGAGAACGGCGCATCGCCTTGGCCGAAGAGTTCTTCAGGATAGGTGAGGAAGAGCGCCGGCTGGAAGGGGAGCTTCTGACTCTTGAAGAGTCAGCGCCGGAAGCGGAGAGCCTTCGCCGACGCCTGTCGGAACTCCATGACCGGCACACCGGCATCCGGCCTGACGTCGAACAGATAGTGGAACGGGAAATCAGCACGGTATTGACGGAAGAAGGATTCTCCTCTCGCATCGGAGCAATCCTGCCGCCAGTGGACACGGTTCTGGACCACGCCCCAGCACTGCTGGTGACTTCGCCCCGCGACCGCATTTTCCGACTGGAAAACACGCTGCTGCGCCACGGTATCAGACCCGGCGAACGGGAGGCGCTGGAGCGCCAAACGCTGGACGAGCGCGATCTGTCGGCCATCGTGGTCAACATCGGGGGCGTCGGCACCTTCCCCAGCGTGGTCTCGTCGGAGAGTAGTATGCACCACGCGCTTACCACCGTCGCCCATGAATGGCTGCACAACTGGTTCTTCTTCCAACCGCTGGGCCAGCATTTCTGGGACAGCCCGGACATGACTACGCTGAACGAAACGGCGGCTACCCTGGGCGGATGGGAGATCGGCGACCGGGCCTATGAAGCGATGACGGGAATCAAGTTCGAGCGGAAACCGCCGACGCCACCAGCCGAGCGGGACCCCAACGCCTTCGACTTCAACGCGGAGATGCGGAAAACCCGGCTCCGCACGGAGGAACTGCTGTCGCAAGGGCGTATCACGGAGGCCGAGAGCTACATGGAGGAACGGCGCCTGCAACTGCTGGAGCGCGGCTACCGCATTCGCAAGATCAACCAAGCCTACTTCGCCTTCTACGGCTCCTATGCCACTAGCGCCGCCTCAATCAGCCCCATTGAAGGCCAACTGCGGGACCTGCGGCAACGGAGCGCATCGCTGGGAGAGTTTCTGAAGACGGTGGCACAATTCTCGACCTACGAGGAGTTCCTGGACTACTTGGAGGAATGAGGGAGGCGAGAGCAAAGCCGTGCGAGGTCAGCCCTTCGACAAGCTCAGAAGAGCGGATTTCGGCAAGCACTTTGTGAACCCGCTCTAGTGCTCTTCGGTCTCTTTAAGGTCTTTCAGCATCTCCGGCGGAAGATTGGCGCCCCGCTCCACCATCTCCCTTATCAACCTCTGCCTTTCTTCCTCCCGGACTTCTTCACGACCTTCCTTCCGGCCCTCTTCCCGACCTTCCTTCCGGCCCTCTTCCCGACCTTCCTCCCGGCCTTCTCCCCGCGCTTTGTCCATGTCTTTCTTACGTTGCGCCAATGCCCACAACATCCTGACTATCACCTCCAACACCAAGATGGACAAGCCGTAGATAATTCCGCCGAACGGCGCTGCCTGTCCCGCCAGCTCCTAAGGATAAGACCGTGCGCTGGCGGCGCTTCAAAACTCTAACGCTCTTCGGTCTCTTTAAGGCCTTTCAGCATCTCCGGCGGAAGATTGACGCCCCGCTCCACCATCTCCCTTATCAACCTCTGCCTTTCTTCCTCCCGGCCTTCTTCACGGCCTTCCTCCCGGCCTTCTCCCCGCGCTTTGTCCATGTCTCTCTGGCGTTGCGCCAATGCCCACAACATCCTGACTGTCACCTCCAAGACCAAGATGGACGAGCCATAGACAATTCCTCCGAACGGCACTGCCTGTCCCGCCAATTCCAAAGATTCCTGGCTGTGCCACCATTGCCCCGCTCCAACGGTAAATATGAGTAACCACGTCACTCCAAGCGTACCGAGGGGCGAAATTGCCAAATGCAGCCTGAGCCAGTTATCGCGCAACCACTCCACGAATCAAGTATAGCACTGCTGCTCTTCCACGCCGCTTGTTCATTCAGCAAAGAAGATGTTTCCTGCCCCACTTCAACGAAGCACCCGTTCATCACCGTTGCGGCGGGTTATTTGCTCTTGGTCCATGCGCTCCAGCAGGGGGAGGATGTACTTGCGACTGGTGTTGAACAAGGTGCGGGCCTCGGCGACGGTGATGCTGCCGTGCTCCCTCAAGTGCTCCACTATGCGACCGGTCATCTCGCGGTAGGCGTCGGCGGCGAAGACCACCGAGTCGCCGACGCGCACCACTAGGCCCTGCTCCACCAGCGCGCCCAGCAACTCGGCATCCGGCCGGTTGTCCGTAGGGGGCGAGTAAGGCTCACGCTCCAGGGATTGCAGGAACCGGGCGACCTGCTGCTCCATCCTGGAAGTGAAGGTCACTTCGTGGCCGGGCAACCGCACTGTCTGGCCTTCTTCGGCGACAAAGCCCTCCTCTGTCAGCCTGGTCAGCGCGCGGATGTACACCGGCTGCGACAGCCCAAGGCGGCTGCGAACCTCCTGGGCCGGCGCACCCTTCCGTAGCGGATACTGGTCGTGGTAGGCGCGAAGCACGGTTGCCAGCCGGCCTTTTAGCGTTCCCCAGCCCATGGTCGAATAGACAACGGCATCGCTATCGGCCGCCAAGTCGCCGAGGGAAATCAGATCACCCTCCTCAGCCAACTCGGACGCCCTCTCCAAGGCTTCCTCCCGGGGCAGGTTAGCGCGGCGGGACAGCTCGGTCAGGCCGCATGGGCCCCACTGCTCGGCCACACTGACAATCACATCCTCGCTGGCGCCTTCGTCCAGAAGCATCAGGCGCTCGGCGACGCCGGGGTCAAAGCGGCGGTGACGGCGGCGCGGGTTGGGGTCCACTACCTGACCGCCGCCCAGGGTACTGTCGGCTGAGCGGACGACGAAGTAATCTCCCTTCACTACCGGCAGCGGCTCGGACAGCAGCAGTTGCACCCAGCCCTCTGCGCCGGCCGGGAGCTGCTCTGCGTCCAGTAGCCGGGCGCGGGCTGGCGACTCGCCGGTGAACAGGTGGAAAGTAACCCCTTCGTTGTGCTTCAGGGGGTGCGGAGCGCCGTTCACCATACGCAGGCGGGCGTCCACGCGACGGGCCGGGCGCAGCCAGCCGGGAGAGGTAAGGATTTCGCCGCGCTCAATGTCGTCGCGGGAAATGCCGGACAGGTTCACAGCCAGCCTTACGCCCGGCTCGGCGCTGGTGACCCGCGTCTTGTGACTCTGCAAGCCCCGTATCCTGGCCCGCTGCTGGGATCCGGCCAGCTCGATTTCCTGGCCCACGGCCAGCGAGCCGTCAATGAGGGTGCCGGTAACCACGGTACCGAAACCAGATATAGTGAAACAGCGGTCTATCGGCAGCCGGGGCCGCCCCAAGTCGCGTCTCACTTCGGTGTCATCCAGAATGCCGTCAATCATGCCTCGCAGTTCATCCATGCCGTCGCCGGTGTAGGCCGACACCCCCACCATCGGGCAACCATCGAAGGAGGTTCCCGCCAGCGTGTCCTCGACTTCCGCCTTCACCAACTCCACCAGTTCGTCATCCACCAAGTCGGTCTTGGTCACCACCACCAGGCCGCGGGTGACGCGCAGGATGTCAAGGATGGCCAGATGCTCGCGGGTCTGGGGCATCACGCTTTCGTCGGCGGCCACGATGAGCAACGCCAAGTCAATGCCGCCCACGCCGGCCAGCATATTCTTGATGAAACGCTCGTGGCCCGGCACGTCCACAATGCTGACCTCGCGCCCGCTAGGGAGCGTCATCCAAGCGAAACCCAGGTCAACGGTCATCTCCCGCTCCTTCTCTTCCGGGAGACGGTCGGGGTCAATGTCGGTCAACGCCTTCACCAGCGTAGACTTGCCGTGGTCAACGTGGCCCGCAGTGCCGATTACGTACATCGCAGCCTTTCCTAGCTTTCTGCGCCGTCAACGTATGCCAAGTAGTGAGCGTCTGGACAGCGGCCTTCCGGGAAACGGTCCCAATTCAATAGTTCCGAAACTGGGGGGGCATAGCCAAAAGCGCCAGTCCATTCCGATTTCCATTCCCTGTATTTCCGCTGTTCGATTTCGATTTCCTTAAGCGAGCGGACATAACCAGCACTTACGTCTTCCAAGGCTGCGGTGAAGCCGCCTTGCAGGAGGAATTCCACCGTATACCCTTCGTTCTCGCCATGTACCAGCACAATGGTTCCCATATCTCCTTTTTTTAGATGCGTGCCGGGAATGTCTCGCGTTAGGGCAATTACATCCAGTTCCTCAATCACGGGTTCATCCTACCTCTGCGCCGTCTTGGATGCCTCGGATGCGCTGTTGCCAGACTAGGGGATCCTCCGCTATGGGGAATGAACCAAACCGTGAGCACTAGCAATGGCTCTCCGACCGGAGGGTGAATCACACCATATATTTCATAGTTATTCCCAAATACGGTTTCCCTCACGTTAGACACAGATTCCCTCTGCGCCACGGTAATCAGATCTCTGATCATAGTGGCAATGTTACTTTCATTGTAACCTCTTTCTCTGAATTCCTGAGCCTTTCCCCACCCATCTGGGTGATTCAAGTTCAACAGGTAAAGAGTAATTTTCTCTTCAGGCACATAGGCCATGTGACGGTTGGGGAGTTCCATTACTCTACAATACCACGCTGGCGGAAGCCGTTACAGAAACCGGGTGAAGACCTGGTTGGCTATCAGGTAGGCCGACTCGTCCAAGCGGATGGTGTCGCCCTCGCGGCGCAGCAGGCCGAGGGCGAGCAGGTCCTCGATCTCGGCGTGGTAGCGGGCAGCGAGGTCGTGGCCTGTGGCGGCAGAGGCTTGCGGCAGGGACAGACCGTCCAGCAGTCGCAGGCCCAGGAACATGGTCTCGGCACAGGCGGTGTCTGCATCTATATGTTCCCAGCCGTCCACCGTGCGGGTTTCGCGCAGTTGTGCTTCACCGAAGGCGGGCCACTGACCAGCAGGGGCCTGGTTCCACTGAGCCGTTCGGCTGGCATAGTCGCGCGGTGCAAGGACTGTCCAAAAGCGGTACTCGCCAATGCGGGAATGCGCCCCAGGGCCAACGCCGAGGTACGGCTCGTTGCGCCAGTAGATGAGGTTGTGCTGCGACTCACGCCCCCGCTGTGCCCAGTTGGAAATTTCGTAGTGGCGGTAGTCCTTCGCTGCCAAGACACGCCGGGCCAGCGTATACATATCAGCAGCCAGGTCCGGGTCAGGCTCCGGGATTTTGCCTTGGCCGGCCCACACCTTCATGGGCGTGCCTTCCTCCAGGGTCAGGGCGTAGAGGGAGATATGCTCCGGCGAGAGAGCGGCCAGTCTCTCGATGGTATCCTCCCATTGGGCGAGGGACTGATGAGGCAGGCCATACATCAGGTCGAGATTGACGTTGCCGAACCCGGCATCTCTGGCCGTCTGGAAAGCCTCGATGGCTCCGTCAGCGGTGTGGCGGCGTCCCAGCAGTTGCAGCAGGCGGTTGTCCAGGCTCTGCACACCGATGCTGAGGCGGTTGACTCCCTGTCGCAGCAGTCCGCGGCAAGCGTCGGCGTTAAGGTCGCCGGGGTTGGCTTCGATAGTGATTTCAGCTTCGGGGTCAATGGCAAAGGCGTCCGTGGCAGCGTCCAGGATGGCTGCGACGTCTCCATCGGGCAGGTACGATGGGGTGCCGCCACCGAAAAACACAGTGCGTACCGGCAAACGGACACCCTTATATGACGTTAACTGGCGACCCCACAACCGCAGTTCGCCGGTCACCGCCTCAAGGTAGTTGCCCATCTGCGACTCAATACCCTGGTAGGTGTTGAAGTCGCAGTAGGGGCACTTGGTCTTGCAGAACGGGACGTGGATATATAACCCTATGCCGGGATTATCAGGCTGAATTGACCGGCTGGTCATTGCGTCATTGCGCCTTTGCGTTAATAGCTTTGTCCGGTCTATTCGTCGTCCACGACGCGCCCGGAACCGTCAACGACCTTGTTCGGATCTTTGTCCTCGGGGCGGTTGGACGGAGGGGTGACGCCATTGTGTTCGTCCACTACTTCCTTGGGAGACAACTTGACCAGCAACAAAAGGGATAGGGCGATGAATATCAGGTCGTCGAAGCGGCCTAGGATGGGAAGCCGGTCAGGGACCAGGTCAAAGGGAGAAATGGCGTAGAGAATAGCCGCTGGCAACAGTAGCCGCAGCAGCAAAGGGACACGCTTGTCGAAACTGAGCCGCCACACCAGCCGCGCGAAGCGGAGAATATGGGGAAGCAAGCGGGGCGCGAAGAATAGCAGGATAGGCACCGCTATTCGCATGAACATGGCGAATCCCTCCGTATTCTGCCGCTTCGTTCAATTATAGGGGAACTTGTGATAAGTTTGTACTGGCCTTGGCGCTGGCGTGGACTGAACCCGGCGGCGCACAAAGGAAACCGGCAACGAACCGGATTGGAGCCTTTGCTGATGACTGACTACAGCGCCTTGCGAACCATAGATGACCTGCGGAACAGCGGCTACGAAGTTCGCCCTGTCCGAGAGGAAATACGCAACAACCTGATTTCACGGATTCGCTCCGAGGAAATTGTGTTCCCCGGCATAATCGGGTTCGAGGAATCCGTAATACCACAACTGGAAAACGCCATATTGGCCGGGCAGGATGTGATCCTTCTGGGTGAGCGCGGGCAGGCAAAGTCGCGCCTCATTCGGGGCATGGTCGGCCTGCTGGATGAGTATATCCCCAAGATAGCGGGTTGCGAAATCAACGACAACCCCTATAACCCCATCTGCCAGGTATGCCGCAACCGGGTGACGGAAGAGGGTGACTACACCCCCATCGAGTGGCTGCACCGGGATGAACGCTACTCGGAGAAGCTGGCCACCCCCGATATCTCCATCGCCGATCTCATTGGGGAGATTGATCCCATCAAGGTCGCGGAAGGCCACTACCTTTCGGATGAACTGGTCATCCATTACGGGCTGGTGCCCCGCACCAACAGGGGCATTTTCTGCATCAACGAACTGCCGGACCTTGCGGAGCGCATCCAAGTGGGCCTGTTCAACCTGATGGAAGAGCGGGACGTGCAGATAAAGGGCTATCGCATCCGCCTGCCCCTTGACGTTTACGTGGTATCCACGGCCAACCCGGAAGACTACACCAACCGAGGCCGGATCGTCACGCCGCTGAAGGACCGCTACGGCTCGCAGATTCATACCCACTATCCCCGAGACCCGCGCGACGAAATCGCCATCATGGAACAGGAGCGCAACAGCTTCCCAGACGAGGAGCGGCTGGTTGTCCCGGAATACATGAAGCGCATCCTGGCCGAAATCACTGCCCAAGCCCGGCAGAGCAGTGAAATCAACCAGCGCTCGGGCGTCAGCGTCCGGGTCTCCATCGCCAACTATGAGACCGCGCTGTCCAATGCCGTGCGGCGCAGCATCATCCACGGCGAAGAGTGGGCTTGCCCTCGCGTAAGCGACCTGTCCTACATCGTCGCGTCCTTCGCAGGCAAGATAGAGCTGGAAACCTTTGAGGACGGCCGGGAATCGCGGGTAACAGACGATCTCACCCGCCGCGCATTGCTGCGGGTGTTCGGGAGCTACTTCAACCTCGAAGAACTGGAAGACGTGATAATGGCCTTCGACATGGGAGGTACCGCCTTAGTCGGCAGCGATCACCCGGCGTCAGAGTATCCCGCGCTGGTGGACGCAATAGAAGGGATGGGAGAGGCGGTGACGAAGCTGGTCGAGGGCGACCGTCGGCCCGAGGTCGTGGCAGCGGCAGCGGAGTTCGTGCTGGAGGGCCTGCACCTGAGCCGACGCCTGAACTGCGACCGCTCCGGCGACGGCTACCGATACACGCGGTAGGGGAGGCTAGGACTGCCGTGCGGCCTCCGGCACATCATCCATGATGGGATCCCCGGCTTGACGGCGGGCGGAACGCAGAATCTTGCCTAATATTTCATAGTGCGGCGAGTCAGGCTCGTCGGAATCGCCCGCGGCAATGCCCAATGTCTCTCCGCTGGGATCCGACATTTTCAGGACGAATACAACCTGCTTTCCGCAACGGGCGCCCCTGATTTCGAAGGACACGTCCGGGAGTTCCAGCCGGTAAGCCAAAACGAATTCGTGGCCAATGTATTCCCAATTTACCGGCCCGGATTCGGTGCGTTTCCAAAACTCCGCTAGCGTTGCGTCGGCATTAAACTTGCGCATATTGAGCATTGTTAACCCTCCACAGGCATCCTTCTCTGGAGTTCGGTGACCAAGTTTGTGTCCAAAATCGAAAGGGTGTTGTTGAATTCGCTCAGTTGCTCCAAAGGCAAAGAGCTTTCAATTCGCCGCGCAGCTTCCGCAGTTGCAGTATAGCAAACCCCAAGCCCAGCAGTGATATGACCGCCCCGGCCAGGCTTGCTATGTTGCCGACGGTTCCGAGCATCCCCACATCGCCATCTTACGCCGTGAGCGCCAACGCCAGTTGCCCAGCTCGGGGCGTCCCGGCAGACGCAGGCTTGCGGCGGGGCGGAGCTCCTTGAGTCAGGCTGAACTCAAGCTGGCCGCGCGTCGGCTTGGGGGCCGGGTCCCGCTCGCGTTGATGCAGACCCCAACGATGGCGCTGCCGCTCCACGATGGACAGTACGCCCCTGGTATATTCCTCGGGGGCGTAAGTCTTGCGGTAGAGCTTGGCGTAACCCTGCTCAAGATGAGGGTAAGTCTCCCGCAGCATGGGCATGAACCATTCCTTTGAGCCAGGCTTGAGGAACAGGACATTGGAACCGAGGAACTGCGCTCCGTGGGCATGGGCGGCTTCGGCAACGGCTGCGATGTTCTCCTCATGGTCGCTGATGCCGGGGAGCAGCGGCGCCATCATCACCCCGGCGTTGATGCCGCTCTCCACCAGGAACTGCATAGCCTCCAACCGCGCCTGGGGACGGGGCGCGCCCGGCTCGGTCAGCTTCCAGACCTCCTCATCCACGGTGCCAACGCTGAAGTTGACGCTGACTTCGGCAACCTCGCTGAGTTGGCGCAACAGATCAACGTCGCGGCGCACCAGCACGCCCTTGGTGGTAATGCTGGCCGGATTGGCGAAATCAACGAGCGCTTGGAGCACACCACGAGTGAGCTGGTATTCTGCTTCTGCCGGTTCGTATGGGTCGGAGGCGGTGCCGATGGCGATGCTCTCGCCACGCCAGCCGGGGCGTTTCAGTTCCTGGCGAAGCACCTGCGGGGCGTTTACCTTGGCGAAGACCCTCTGCTCGAAGTCGCGCCCGGAGTCCATACCCCAATACTCATGGGTCGGCCTGGCGTAGCAATAGGTACAGGCATGACGACATCCGCGATAGGGATTCAATGTCCACCGGAAGGGGAACATGGGAGCGTCGAGCTTGTTGAGCAAAGTCTTGCAGTGGATTTCCGTTATCTGAGCGCCAGCCATGCCGTTACCTCAACATATAACAGTTGTTCGCAACATTTGTTCTATATTAGAACGCATGAACGTGAATGTCAACTGCTTATAGTCCACAAGTATCGTTCCGGTTTAGGGTGGTCCAATTTGTTGAGTAACGGTGAGGGCTTGGATTCCCGCTTTCGCAGGATAACGGATGTTGGCGGTCATACCGCCTAGAGCTGATCGAGGTCTTTCGAGATATAAAAATCTCACCTGAATCAGGGTATAATCACTCTATGACTACAATCAACACTATTGATGACCTTGCCCGAATCCTGAGGGAGCAGCCTGCATGGGGGGATACGCTCAGGGCGCTGCTCCTTACTGAGGACCTGCTCGACCTGCCCGCCAGGTTAGACCGGTTCATCCAATCCCAAGAGGAAACCAACCGAAGGCTGGAAGAAGCCATCCAAAGACAGGAAGAGGCTAACAAAAGGCAGGAGGAAACCAACCGAAGACTGGAAGAAGCCGGCCAAAGGCAGGAGGAAGCCGGCCAAAGGCAGGAGGAAACCAACCGAAGGCTGGAAGAAGCTGCTCAAAGGCAGGAGGAAACCATCCGAAGGTTGGAAGAAGCCGCTCAAAGGCAGGAGGAAGCCAGCCAAAGGCAGGAGGAAATTAACCGGCTCATCTTTGAAACGCTGGACCGGATGCAAGCGGAACTATCCGAAACCAGTCAAAGAGTGACCAACCTGGAAGGCCGCTTCAACAGGCTGGAAGGCCGGTTCTCAAACTTTGAGGGCGCGCAGTACGAAGGGATGGTTCGCACCAAGGCCCTGGCCCGCGCTCACCTTCAACTTGGTTTTGAGTCCCCTCACGTTGTCCTTCATCAGGAGGGTCTTACAGACTCGCGCCTCACAAGCGCAATAACCCGCGCTCTCAGGGAACGCCTCATAACCGGAGAAGATTACACTGGCATCTTTGAGGCCGACCTGATTATCTCGGACGAAGGCAACCGCCATGCTGTCTTCGAAGTCTCTCTCACGGCTGATGTCAGCGACATCCTGCGAGCCAAACAGCGGGCCGAAATTCTGGAGACCATTACCGGCGGGACCGTAAACCCGGTGGTAATCGCCGCTCGCGTTGACGACGCTCGCTATGCCGAGGCGGAGGCCGAGGAGGTGATGATCTTCGTCATCCCGTACCCGTGATGGATCTACCGCTGGTCACGGTAGTTGGGAGCGTCTATTGGCACCCAGTCAACAACCAGCCAGTCCACCAGCCGAGACGCAATTCGGGGCTTGGCCTCCTCCAGTTCTTCCATGGTCGAGGCGGTCGTGATAACCGTAGCCAGTCGTGCTTCGTGGCGGTGAACGATGATTTGATAGAGCTTCTCTTCCGCCCACGGAGTGCTGTTTTCCGATCCCAGGTCGTCTAGGATCAACAGCGGGGCGTTCAGCACCTGCTCGAACAGTTCATCAAAGCCCACCATGCTGTTGGGGCTGTAAGTGGTGCGAAGGTGGTCCAGCAGCGTCGGCACGAAGGCGAAGAATACTTGCTGGCCCTGTTGCAAGCTCTCTCCTGCTATCGCCACGGCAAGGTGCGTCTTGCCGGAGCCGCGCTCGCCGGTTAGGAGCAGCCAGCCTTCGGGAAAGGTGGCGAAGGTACGGGCTGCGCTGACGGCGTGTGCCAGAGTATCCCTGTCTTTCTCTGTTGCCTTTGGACTGCCCTCCGGATTGAAATTGGTGAACTTCATCCGCTCCAGCATTTCTGGACGGACCTCGCCTATTCCCAACGCCAAGCGGGAGTTGAAGTGCCCCAACTGTAGGACTGTGGAACGACCGTCGGCGGCCTCCAAGCGAGTGCGCAGCGATTCGTCCAGCCGGGACAGGGGGCCACGCACGGTTACGACGGTGGGCAGATTGTTGTTGTGGCGATGGTTAACCACTTGAAACAGCTTTTCCTGTGCCCATGGCGTGGCGCTGTGCACACCCAGATCGTCCAGCACCAGCAGCGGCACGTTACGGACCTGCTCGAACAGCTCGTCGTAGGTTGTCGGGCTGTCCGGCGCATAGGCGGCGCGCAGGTGGTCCAGCAGGTCGGCCACCATGATGAAGAAGGTGGTCTGCTGCCGCTCGATGCAGCGGTTGGCGATGGCCGCCGCCAAGTGGGTCTTGCCGCTGCCGGATGGGCCAGTCAGTACCAGCCAGCCCTGCGAATTTTCGGCGTAGTTCACAGCTTGGGCAAAGGCTTCGGTGAACATCCTCCGCGCTCCCGGGTCGGCCAGCGGGCCTTCCGTCCTGGTGGAAGCGAAGGTGGCTCCTGACAGCGAACCCAGGTTGCTGTAACGCTGCAGGGATTCACGACGGGAGGGCGATTCTTCTTCGTTGCGGCAGGACGGGCATGGAACGGCTTGGCCGAACTCCGGGTGTCCCACGGGCATTCGGCGCGTCACCCAGCCGGAGCCGTTGCAGGTGGCGCAGCGATCAGCTTCGGCCGTTTCGAGAGGGTGCGCTGCGCCGCCTCCGTTGGTAGTCCTGGCTATACTTCTGGCGCTGATTCTGCGGAGAATGTCGCCCAGGCTTTCCATCGTCATTGTTACCACCCTTCCGTCCACTTTTGCCCTCTGAACCCCAGCGGGCCAGGATGGCGGCGATGTATTGCCAACTTCGTTTGTTTTCCAACGCCGCGATTTCGAAGGCTTCCCGAATCCAGCCCGGCGGGTAGCGCTCCTCGGCTTCCTTGAGCCGCTCGGCTATGATGGGCGAAAGCAGCCCTATGGTGTCTTCGTACAGCGCGAATATGTTCGGGCGTTCCTGCGCCCCGGCCGGCGCTTCGTCGGCCCCGAGTGCGACAATGTCTGCCGTGAGCTGGTCGAAGGACGCCCCCGACTGCTTCAGACGGGCGATGGTGCGGCGTCCGGCATCGTTGTTGAGCGCGAAAAACACCTTGCCTTGTCCGGCTTCATGGGCTAAGAAGACTCCCCGGCGCACCGCCAGCCGCAGGCCACGCCGGATCTCCTCCGCAGCGTCGCCGGGTTCCTCCCCTGTTCGGCCTGAGCTTGCCGAAGGGCCTGTCTCAGTCGAAGGACGCAACCCGCGCAGCAGGGCCGTATCGGATAAAAATTCGTCCAGCGCAACGGCCCTCACGCCTTGACGTTTGTGATGCAGCAACCACAGCCCCCGCAACGTCACCTTCAGCTCCGCTATGTCGTGAATTTCCTCCAGCAGCGAGCCGAAGAGAGGATCGGGTGTGGGCGTATAAAGCGTGTCACGGGGGAAACCGGAGAAGGCCATACACCTCACCCCCGGCTAATAATCGGGGACGCGGGCGAAGGAGTCGAAGCGAACCAGGTTGTCACGGAACTCCAACTGTATGTTCCCCGTGGGGCCGTTGCGGTGCTTGGCCACTATGATGTCGGCGATATTCCTGGGGTAGGGCTGTCCGGGGCGCTGCTGTTCCCATTCCTCTTCGGTGGTGTAGAGGTCTTCGCGGTGAATGAACATCACCACGTCGGCGTCCTGCTCGATGCTGCCGCTGTCGCGCAGGTCGGACAGCAGGGGCCGGTGGCTGGGCCGGTTCTCCACCAGGCGGCTCAGTTGCGAACAGGCTACGAGGGCGATGTTCAGGTCTCGGGCCATGGCTTTCAGCGACCGCGAGATTTCACTGATTTCCTGCACCCGGTTGCCAGCGTAGCCGCGCCCTTGTCCCTGGACCAGTTGCAGGTAGTCCACCACCAGCAGGTCGAGGCCCTGCTCCAGCGACAGCCGGCGCGCCTTGCTGCGCATCTCCACCATGGACTGGTATGGCGTATCGTCAATGTATACCGGCAGGTCCGAGAGCTGACCGATGGCGTCAATGATGCGCTGTGCTGCATTAGGACCGAAAGCCCCAAGACGCAAATGGTGAGAATCAATTTCAGCTTCGGAAGACAGGATACGCCTGGCAAGTTGTTCGCTGCTCATCTCCAGGCTGAAGATGCCAGCTCGAGAGCCGTTCTTGGCCGCATTGAGACAAATATTCAGAGCCAGCGTGCTTTTACCTACTGCCGGGCGGGCGCCCAGTATCAACAAATCCGACCGCTGTATCCCGCCCAGCAACTCGTCCAGTTCCCCGTAGCCTGACATCACCGGGCCGCCGACGTCTGCTGATGGTTCGTCCAAGCCCCACAGGTCTTGAAGGTATTCGTCGTAAATCTGCCTCAGCGGTATGAAGCCCCGCACCTGCCCAGCTCCCCGGATGGCGAACAGGGCATCTTCCGCCTGGCGCAGCGTCGCATCCACGTCGTCGGTGTCGTTGTAGCCTAGAGCCGAGATCTGCGCCGCAACGTCAATGAGCTTGCGCATGGTGGAGGTGCGGGAAACTATTTCGGCGTATTCCTCGGAGTGGGCCGAGGTGGGGGTAATGGACACCAGATGGGATAGGTAGGCCATCCCTCCCACGGCGTCCAGCTTTTCGGTCCGGGCCAATTCCCCGGCCAGAGTGAGCTGGTCAATGGCCTGGTCTCGCTGGAACAGGGACATAGCTGCGGCAAAACAGAGCCGGTTCCGCTCACGATAGAAGTCGCCGGGTTGCAGTACCGGGGCGATCCGCGTAAAGCACTCTCCATCAATTAGCAGCGAACCGATGACCGCTTCTTCCGCTTCCAGGTTGTGAGGCAGCAGCCTCTCAGCGTACATGGTCACGGCTGGTTACTCTTCGGCCTCGGCGGTTACGTGAATCGTCGCGGCGATTTCGGTGGAGAAGCGCAGGATGATGTCGTACTCGCCCGGCTCGCGGATGGGTTCTGGGACCTCAATCCAGCGGCGCTCCACCTCTCGGCCTGTGACTTCGGCCAGGGCCATGGAGATATGAGTGCTGGTGATGGCGCCGTAGTAGCGGCCCGTGGGTGTCACGCGCGCCTGCACAGTGATTTCGGTGTCCTCCAGGGCTTCTTTAATCTCTTCCAAAACCTGGGTCTCTCGCATTCGCACTTCGTCGCCCGCAGACTTGATCTTGTGCAGACGCTTCAGTATCTCGGGAGTCGCCATCAGGGCCAGACCCTGGGGGAGCAGATAGTTGCGGGCGTAGCCATCGGGTACTCGCCGAACCTCGCCGGCGCGGGCCTTGTTGGGCACGTCCTGGGTGAAAACAACTTCCATAGGAATCACTTCCGTGGCGTTATGAGATTGCCGCCATTATACGCCGACTGTTAGGCGCAGCGAAAGCGGATGCTTACATCAGATTAAGCGCAGAAAGAGCCGGGCAAATACCGCCCCATCATTACCCCTCTGGTACAATCACATTGCCATGAGTGAACCTCATAGGCTCGGAGCCGACTATGACTACTACAAAATACCGCACCGGAATGCGTATGTCCCTCGACGAGTTCCTGTCTCTCGATGAGACCGACGGTAAATGGGAACTCGACGACGGAGTGCTGTACATCATGGCATCTGGTACACCCGATCATCAGTTTCTGGTATTCGAGTTCGGTTTGCAGATCCGAAATTACCTGAACAAGTTCGATGAGCCACCAGCTCAGTTCTATCACGAAATGACCACTGTCCTGTCGCGGGAACTGCAACGCGCTCCTGAACCGGATATAGTCATCATCCTCAACGAACATCGCGACATAGTGAGCCGCAGCCGAGTTGAAGCCCCGCCCGACATCGTGGTCGAGATACTTTCCACCGACCGCAACCGGGACCTGGTGCGCAAGCGTCAGATATATGCCGAGGCGGGCGTGCTGGAATACTGGCCCGTTGACCCCCGCAATGACACCGTCACGCAACTGGAACTGCGGGGTGGCGAGTACGTCCAGCGGGCCGTGCTGGACGCCGGCGACACCCTGACCACTCCGCTACTGCCCGGCCTGTCCATTCCGCTGGCCGGGATATTCCGCCACCGGCGACGCCCCGACCGGGGCAGCGAGTAGGAGGTGGTGATGGGCTTCATCGAAGAGGTCGAAGAGCGGGCGCTCCCCGTCCGCCAGGCTATCTTGGAGCATCCCTTCGTGGTAGGCATCGGGCAGGGCGACCTGGACGTGGAGCGGTTCAAGTTCTACGTGGCCCAAGACTATGTGTACCTGATCGACTACGCGCGAGTGCTGGCGCTGGGGGCGGCCAGGGCACCCGAACTGGACGTAATGTCGTGGTTCGCCGGGCTGCTGGACGAGACGTTGAACACTGAGATGGATCTGCACCGGGGCTACTGCGCCCAGTTCGGCATCAGCCGCGAGGAGCTGGAGGCTACCCGGCCCGCGCCGACCACCGTGGCCTACACCGGCTACCTGCTGCGGGTGGCGTCACAGGGCAGCTTCGGAGAACTGGCAGCGTCGCTGCTGCCCTGCCAGTGGGGGTACTGGGAAATTGGCGAACACCTGGCCCAACGGGGCGCCCCAGATCACGCGCCGCTATACGCCGAGTGGGTGGGGATGTATTCGTCTGACGAGTTCCGCGACCTGGCGCAGCGCCTGCGGACGCTGACCGACAGCCTGGGCAATGCGGCGTCACTGGCGGAGCAGGCCGCCATGGAGACGGCCTATGTCACCAGCCTGCGCCTGGAGCATCAGTTCTGGGACATGGCCTGGCGGCTGGAGCAGTGGCCGGTATGGTCAGAGTAGAAATCAAGAAGATTGTGCCATATAATCGGGGCCACAGTACAAATGGCCGAGCGGTTCGGTAATATATCAAGGTTCATGGATTTATATGGTCACCATTGAGGAACGCGTCAGCCGCATCGAAGGTGTAATCCCGCATCTGGCCACCAAGGAGAATATCGCCGAGTTGCGCGGAGAAATACGCGGCCTTCGCTGGACAATGACCGGTATCGGCGTCGGAATTGCGGCGCTAACCCTCATCCTCAAGTATTTGGGGTGAACCGCATTTAGAAGTATCTCAAAACCAGCGGACATTCTTGCGAAGGCGTCTCCCACTGCCTTATCACCCCCACCCAAGCCCTCCGCCTTCAAGGGGGAGGGAGTTTTTGAGATAGCTTCTTAGTGCCTCACCCCTTCACGGCCCGGAACACCCACACGGGAAACGAGAACAGAAAATCCCCATCCTCCTCCGGTTCTCCTACTTGGAACGCCTCTTTGATTTCGGACGGCCCTTCCTGGAACTCCCGGCGCAGGGCGGCAACCTCGTCCTTCGGCACCTTAGTCCGCATCACCCAGTCGTTGAACCACAGGTATACCCGTTCGTCTGTGCTTCCCACAACCTCGAAACACCGGTCTGCCAGCATCTGCCGTATGACAGAAACCTTCCGGTCTTCAACGTGGCTGAAGTCGCGGCGCAGTTCGATTTCGTTCTGCCACCGGGCGATGCCGTCGTCCTCCGGGGCTACGGTGTCCGCCATCACCAGCGACCCTCCGTGCCGCAGCGTACGCTGCGCCTCGTCCAGAGCAGCCTCGAAGTCGCGGAAGTGATGGGCGGCCTTGCGGCTGGTAATGAGGTCGAGGCTCCCGTCGGCGAAGGGCAGCGCCTCGGCGGCGTTCTGTACCAGCCCAACATTGGGCAGTCCGCGCTCGCCGCTGATTCGCCCGGCCTGCCGCAACATCGGCTGGGTGATGTCGCTGGCAATCACCCGCTCGGACACTTCGGCCATGGCGAAGGCGGTGAAGCCCGCCCCGGCGCCTATGTCCACGGCCCAGCGGTAGGGCGCGCCGCCAGCCTCGTCGCCCTGAGCTTGTCGAAGGGCCGGGTCGGTCAGCTTCTGTACCGATTCCAGGCTGTCGTCGCTGATATGGACCTTGCTTTCGGCGTAGACACCCGCCTGCGAGCCGAACATCTGCTGGGCCAGGGTGCCGCCGGATTGTTCGCGATTCTGTGTCATGGGCGCTCCATAAAGAGGGGCAGGCTTGAAGCCTGCCCCGGTGGTTTCTGATGCCAGGCGACTTGTCGCCAGGCAGCTTACAGGACTAGACCAGAACCGGCTCGGTGTTCTTCTGGTAGACCTGGAAGCGGTGGCGGGTGGTGTCGGCGATGTAAACATTGCCTTCGTCGTCCACCTTCACGGCCACGGGAGCCCAGAGGACCTTCTCCGGGGTGAAGTCGCGGACGCCGTTGCGCTGGCGGACCATATCGGGGTTGGACTCGATCTTCTGGACCCCGAGCTTGGACAGGGCGGCGTCGCCGGTGAACTCGGTGATGAACCGGCCCTCGGGGGTCAGCACCTGCACCCGGTTGTTCAGCCAGTCGGCCACATAGATGTCGCCGTCATTGTCCACAGCCACGCCGGTCGGGCGGTTGAAGAAGCCCACCGGCTGGTTGACAACGCGCATTCCACCGTGTTCGCGGGCGATGGATGCATCGCCGCCGGTGCCCGGCTGCCCGAAGCTGGCCAGCCACTGGCCGTCGCTGGTGAAGGACTGGATGCGGTCGTTGCGCCAGTCGGCCACGAACACGGTCCCTTCCTTGTCCAGACCGATACCCCAAGGGGTATTCAGTTCGCCGGGGCCGCTGCCGAAGCTGCCGAACTGGGATATGTACTGGCCGTCCAGGGTGAACTTCTGCACCCGGTTGTTGCGGCTGTCAACCACATACAGCACGTCGTCGCGGATGGCCAGGCCCGCAGGGCGGTCCAGCTCGCCGTCGCCGGAGCCGTGAGTGCCCCAGTGGCTGACGTAGTTGCCATCCTTGTCGAAGATGGTAATACGGTGCAGGTATTCGTCGGACACGTAGACGTTGGTTTCGCTGTCCAGGGCGATGGACATGGGCCAAATGAACTGCCCGGGGCCTTCGCCGTATCCGCCGAACTCGGTTACGTACTGTTCCGCGCCGTCATCGTCCAGGTAGAACAGGTTGATGCGGGTGCCGTCGGAGCGGGACTCGTAGGACCGGTTCACGACGTACATCGCCTTGTCCGGCCCGAAAACGAAGTCCATCGGGTTGCGGAACCCGGTGCCCTGGAACTCGGAGCGACCGGCGACCCACTTGTAGGTGTACGTCCGGTCGTTGATGCCGAGAAATACACTTGCCACGGCTTGCCTCCTTGTTGTTTCGGTTGCGGGGAACCGCATATCCTTCCCCTGAGTTTGCCGAAGGGTCAGGACAAGCGGTTGGTATTGTCACAGTCGGTGCGCCTTACACCTCTGTGGCTATGTTGGTTATGACACGCTGGGCAACGGAGCTGACTAGTGAAGTGATGGCGCTTAGCACCCATTCAACCAGCGCACTGACCAGATTCCGGCCAGTATCCACAACCGAGGTTATCACAGACCTGAGGGCAGTCACTCCAGACCTGATGAGGTCCAGAATAAACCGAAGGACGCCCCGCCCCTCCTCTTGGGAAGAGTCTTGGAATACGTCGTTTTCTTCAACCATACTGGTACTCTCTTTTTTTACCTGCCGGAACGCAGGCGGTGACTCGCCCGCTTTCCGGCATCTTTTCCTTCCTTGAACTGGCTGGGAGCCCTGGTTCAATGGTTTAGATGAAGCTGTGCTTCTCCCAAGCGCCGCCAATAATGGACTTGGAGTCCATGCCCATCCAGTTCTCCAGCAGGGTGGCGTAGGTCGAGCGGAAGTCGTTGTTGTGCAGCAGGTTGCCGCCGTCTTCCAGGTCGCCCGGCTCCAGCGAGGGGTACTCGCCGTAGAGACCGCCCTTCACCTGTTCGCCGATGACGAAGGCCACGCCGCCGGTGCCGTGGTCGGTGCCGGAGCCATTGTCCATGGCGCGGCGGCCGAACTCGGAGTAGAGCAGCGTTACGACGTTGTCGCTGATGTCGTGGTGGCGCAGGTCAGACATGAAGGAGTCAACGTTGCGGGCCACGTCATTCAGCAGGTTGGACTGGCCAACAGCCTGGTTGGCGTGGGTGTCGAAGATGTTGTAGGGAGCCGTGGTGAAGAACACGCGGGTGCCCAGGTTGGCGTTGTGCACCTGGACCATGTCGCGCATATAGCCACCGATGTTGCCCAGCAGATACTCTTCCTCGCCGCGGTACATACCGGGGGCAGTGGCGAGAATGTCGGCGCCCATCATGGCCTCGACGCCGGTGCTGCGGATGAAGTCTTCCACCGCGCCGCGTCCGATGGCCGGGCCATACATCCGGCCAAAGAGGTCGAGGGCCTCGTTGCGCTGCTCTTCCCGTTCCAGTTCGGTGAGCAGGCCATAGCTGTTCAGGTCGCCCACGGAGGCGACAGGGACGCCTTCCATGGCCAGGGCGCGGGGCAGTCCGCGACCGAAGTTAACGCCGGTCAGCACGTTTTCCTTGTTCGGGTCAAGCTGCTTGACCACGCGGCCCAGCCAGCCCTCGACGCCGAGGGTCTCAGGTTCACAGGTGGCCCAGATGTCCATGGAGCGGAAGTGCGACAGGCTGCCGTTGGGGTAGCCGACGCCCTGGATGATGGCCAGCTTGCCCTCGTCCCAGTATTTCTTCAGGGGAGCCATGGACGGGTGCAGGCCCAAGGTGTCGTTCAGGGGGACAATCATCTCTTCGGGGATGCCCAAGGTCGGGCGATAGTCCCGGTAGCGGGGATTGCTGTAGGGGATAACCGTGTTCATCCCGTCGTTCCCGCCGGACAGGGAGACTACAGCCAGGACCGGATCCTTGCTGGTGGATACCATCGCTATTCCTCCGTTTCGTTTGCGATCTTTGTTTACTGGCCTTTTGTTGCAACCATTGGCGGCTCGGCAAGCTCGCCACCAATGGAGAGCCGTCTCAACCGTTCACCCTGAGCTTGTCGAAGGGCGAACGGTTGACAGGTTACTTGGCCGCCTAGCCGAACTGGAACTCCGAGGTGGTGGCGATCATCTGGAAGGTCTCGCCGACACGGCGGGCGAAGTCTGCCTGCTCATCCTCGGTGTTGTGGCGCAAGTCGCCGCCCTGGGCCACGTGGCCCACCAGCTCTCTACGGGTCTCCTCGGATATGGTCAGCGGGCCAACCAGGTCGAGGCAGCCGTCAACCATCTGCTCGGCAGTCAGGTTCTCGCTCTGGTCCATCAGCCGGTTGACCATGGACTGCACGCCGGGCATGGTGGTGTCGCCCAGCACCTTGGAGGCGAAGTTGATGCGGTCAATAAGGGAGCCGCTGTTGATCCACTCGCGGCCCATGTGCCAGCCTTCCACCGTCGGCGGGTTCAGCAAGTCCATGCCCATGTACTTCGGCTCCATGGCCACGAAGAACAGGCCGGGCTTGGGCTCGGTGTGGTCCTGAGCCATGCGCATGGTGCCGATGACCACGTCCGCCGGGCTCTTCACCTTCATGTAGCGGACTCCCTCGTCCTTGAAGAAGTCGCTCTTGAACAGGACTTCCAGCATCGCCTTGATCTCGTAGCCGGAGTCGAAATAAGCCTGCTCCAACTGCTTGATGGCGTCCATGTCGCGCGGCTCGCTCAAGCGCCAGGACGGAACCGGGGGCTCGTCGGCGACGAAGAAGTCGTACAGCTTGCGGGCCACGAACCGGGCAGCGCCGGGCTGCTTGCAGATGATCTCAACGATGTCATCGCCGTTCCAGTTGCCCGTCTCGCCCAGGAAGGTCTTTTCACTGTAGTCGTGGTCGGCGGGGTCGAAGCGGAACTCGAAGGGCGTGCGGCCATAGGGGAACACCGGAATTGTCGGGGCCAGGTTCCAGCCGGTGAAGGCGCGGGCGCAGGCTTTGACGTCGTCCTCGGTGTAGTTGAACTCGTTGTCCATGCCGACGCCCAGGGAGAACAGCTCCAGCAACTCGCGGCCGTAGTTCTCGTTGACCGCGGTCTTGTGGCTCTCGATGTTGTCCAGGTAGTACAACATCGCCGGGTCGGTGGACAGCCACAGGAGCATCTCCTTGAAGTTGCCCATGCCCTTCTCGCGGAAGGTGTCGTACTGCATGGAGGTGGTGCGGGCGTTGTCTACCTTGTTGTCGCCAGCGCAGAGGATGGTGTGCCAGAAGAGGGCCATCTTCTCCTTGAGCTGGTGCTTGTTGTTAATCATCCGGTAGACGATTTCGGTCTGACCCGTCTCGATAGCGGCCTTGTCGAAATACGACGGATAGGCGCGATACATCAGGTCTTCATCAATGCCGGGGTCATCGGTGGGGTTGAGCAACTCATCAACCACCGAGTCATAGCCCTGGTGCGCCCTGGCTTCAATCTCGTCGCGGCTGGCGCCGAAGCCTGCCCGCCGCAGCAAGTGGGCCATCAAGGCGATTTCTTCCTGGGACACTGCGTGATGCGACATCCATTCCTCCTTTTATCGGCTACGTTCTAGTCTTTGCCTTGCGTGGCTGTTATGTCCGTATCTGGGCAATTTTCTATCCCGGACGTCCCCGCCCGGCAATAGAAGATCGGGCAAGCGAAGACACATGGCCGCTTGCCCTTCACTCACACTTCCATTTAAGCCGCTGTATTGGGCGTTGTCAATACTGATTCAAGACTAATAATCAACGCCTGATAACATTACGAAATCCGATTATTTCCTCTTTCCGATATCCTCCCGCATTTGCGTAACCGGCTCCGGTGGCTGCGTAGTCAGTCAGCGGCCTGCGGCGGATAAATGACCACTGCGCCAGTGGTCGGGTCGTGGCGGTGGTTATACAATGCCTCAAGTATACGCTGATTTCCTTCGCGGATTTCCGTCAATAGCTCTTCACGCAGGCGGGCATTGTCCTCGCGCAATTCCGCGCGCAGGCTTCCAATTTCCTCCCGTACTTCCGTGCGCAGGCTTCCAATTTCCTCCCGTACTTCCGTGCGCAGCACTGCGATTTCCTCCCGCAATTCCGTCCTCAGCCCGCGGCTTTCCGCCCGGATAACATTAAGCAGGGCGAAAAGGGCTCCGACGGCTATTCCTATCAGGGCGATTCCGGCGGCGGTGAACCCCGTGATAGCTTCCGTGCTCATTGCTCAAAAACCCCAATTCCAAGATGAAACGCGGCGACAAAGACAGGCTGTATCCCGTCATTGCCGTCATTATATCACCCCGAACTCCGCTAAATCTGGCGCAGCCTCGGGTCCAGCTTGTCGCGCAGCCAGTCGCCGAACAGGTTGACGGCCAGCACGGTCAGTGCCATGGCGATGCCGGGGAATAGCGCCGTCCACCAAGCCGTCTGCAGCAGGCCACGCCCTTCCGCGATCATCAGCCCCCAGGCTGGCTGCGGCGGCGGCACGCCCACGCCCAAGAAGCTCAGCGAGCCTTCCAGCAGTATGACGTATCCTACTTGCAGGGTGGAAATCACCAGCAGGGAAGGCACGATGTTGGGCAGGATGTGCTTGATGCTGATCCGCAGACCGGAGCTGCCCGCCACCACCGACCGGGCCACGAAGTCCTGCTGCTTCAGAGCCAGCGCCTCGCCCCGCACCTGCCGGGCAAACCGGGGCCACAGCAACAGACCGATGATAATGATGATGTTCTGCAATGAAGGCTGAGTGATGGCTGCCACCACCACCGCGATGAGAATGAGCGGCATGGACAGAACGATGTCGGTCAGGCGCATCAGGATGGCGTCGGCCAGCCCGCCCCGGAATCCGGCGATGAGGCCGATGGTGGTGCCGATACTTCCAGCCACCAGGATCGCAACCACGGAAACAATCAAGGAGGGACGAGTGCCGTGAATCACGCGGCTCAGCACGTCGCGGCCCTGCAGGTCGGTGCCCAGGATGTATGTCCAGGACCCGCCGGGCCGCAGAAACTCCAGCTCAGCGCCAGGGACCAATTCCCCGCCGCCGGCAACCTGGGTCTTGCCTTCTTCAATTTCCTGCTGCGCCTCGATTAAGCTGATCTGGGTCACAAAGTCGAGGGCGCGCCCCTCCACTACTGTCCGGGTCTCGGCTACGCTTTGTCCCATCCAGACAGGGGGACTCAGGCTGTCTCGCAATTCACCCCGGGTGGGCGAATGCGGAGCGATAAAGTCGGCGAAGATGGCGGTCACCAGCAACAGGACCAGGATGGCCGTAGGCAGCAACGGCAACTGGCGCAGACCATTATAGGCAAACCCAATCCAGTCTCCTGGTCTACGCTGGGGCGGTTCGAGAACGACTACGGCCACGGGGCACTCCCTTGCTGGGTCAAGCCAAGCGGATTCGCGGGTCCAGGTACCCGTAGAGGATGTCCACCAGCAGGTTGGCCAGGATGTATATGGCGCTGAACACCACCACCCCGCCCTGTATCAGCGGATAGTCGCGGGTACGCACGCCGTCCAGTATCAGGCTGCCCAGCCCGGGCCAGGCGAACACCGTTTCCGTCACCACCGCAGCTCCCAGGAACAGGGTGAACAACACCACAGAGAAGGTGATGACCGGGATCAGGGAGTTCTTCAGCGCGTGCTTCCAGATGACCTTGGTCTCGCTCAGTCCCTTGATGCGGGCGAGCTTTATGTATTCCGCGTTCATCACGTCCAGCATACTGGAGCGAGTCAGGCGCATTATTGCTGCGGTGGTCAGGTATCCCATGGAAATAGCTGGCAGGATGATGCTTTCAGGGCTTTCCTTACCGCCCGGGGGCAGCACTCCGAGAATAACGGCGAAGATGAGGATGAGCAGCACCCCCAGCCAGAAGGAAGGCATGGACTGGCCCAGTACGGCGAACAACCTGGCGATACCGTCCCACCGCGTGCCGCGGTTTACCGCCGCGTAGACGCCGATGGGCAGCCCGATGATGATGCTGATGGCCATGGCGGCGAAGCCCAGTTGCAAAGTGTTGGGCAGTCGCTGCCAGATGAGCTCCCGGACCGGCTGGCGGCTGATTACCGATTCACCCAAGTCGAATATGAACATATCCCGGACGTAGGTTCCCCACTGCACCGCCAATGGCCTGTCCAGGCCCAGGTCGCGGCGGATGGCCTCCATCTGCTCTTCGCTGGCGCTGATGTCGGCCAGGAGCTGCACCGGGTCGCCGGACAGCCGCGAAAGCATGAAGACAATGGTCATCACCACCAGCAGGCTGATGATGGCCTGAAGGAACCGTAGCGCGATGTAACGGGTCATGGCGCCGCCAGTCTTCCCTTGCGGATATCAGAATTGAGGAGGGCGCAGCACTCCCCCGCGCCCTCCGAAACCCCCACTATTCGGCCAATGTCACCGGCTGTCCCGGCGGAGCCCAGTTCAGGTTGACGTAGGCGGTGTTGTGTATGAAGCCATTGCCGGGGGCGGTGGCCCACGTCTTGACCATCTCGCCGACACCGAAAATTCCGAACACTTCGGCGATTTCTATACGGGGCAGTTGCGAATACATGTGTCGGCCCATTTCCTGGAGCAGAACTGTCCGCTCGTCGAAGTCCGCAGTGGAGCCCAGCTCGTCCAAGTAGTTGCTGGTCGTCTGGTCTTCGTAGGCCAGCATGGCCGTGCCGTCAATGTGGGCGACCAGGCGCAGAATTTGCCACGGTTCCCGTCCCACGAAGGGCATGGCATAAGGTATTGCCACGCCTGGGTAGGTCCGCTCTCGGAAGTCGGTGGCGAACACTGCCCGGTCAAGAGGCCGGCGGGTAATCCTGCAGCCCAGGTTGGCCTCCCACTGGGTTGCCACTGCCTCCCCTACCGCGGGTAGGAAAGCGCGACCAGGCCACGGCACCAAGTTGATGGTGAACTCCCAGCAACCATCGTGTCCGGCCTCGGCCAGCAGCCTGCGGGCCTCGTCCGGGTCGTATCCGATGGGCGCGAACTCGTCCAGAGTCCACGGCTCGCCAGAGAAATAGAAAGGCAGGGAAACATTGGCGCGACCCAAACCGCCTAAGGCCACGTCCACGACAGTGTCTTTATCAATGGCAAGGGCGAGAGCCTTGCGGACCTTGTAGGCACGTTCCTTGTCTGGTTGCGCCCAAGGCACCGATGGGTCGTAGGTGTCCTTGGTGTCCCACTGTCCGCCCAGGGTGATACCCACGGTGGCGAACCCGGGCACAGACTTGATCTCCACATTTGCGGCCTTCAATTCGTTGGCGAAGTCCACGCCGATGTCAATAATGTCCACTGTCCCTGCCCGCAGCTGGGCCACGCGGGTGGAGTTCTCCACCGTCTTGAGAAAGCTCATGTTGGCGAAGGCGGGAGTAAGCTTCCAGTGCCCCTGCACCGCCTCGAAGTCCATCCGAACCCCGCGTTCGTGGTTCGCCAGCTTGTAGGGGCCGGATGCAATGGGTTCCGCGTCGGCAACCTCGTCTCCGACACGATCATTGTAGTCCTTGGGGTAAATGTACTGGACTCCGGGAATCCCCGAATTCAGGTCGCCGCCAAAGAGAATTTCCGGCTCCTTGAAGTTAACGATAATGGTCTGTGGATCTGGAGTCTCGTAGCCCCCGATCTTGCGGAACACGCCGGCCCGGGAATTGGCGCTGTCCTCGGCGGCGTACCGCTCAAACGAGAACTGTACATCGGCAGAGGTCACTGGCCCTTCGCCGTTATGCCACTGCGGGCCTTCACGCAACCTGAACTCCCAGGCAAGGCCGCCATCCCGCACCTCCCACGACTCCGCCAACTCGCCGATGTTGTCCCCGGTATTCGGGTCGCGGGTAAGCAGGTTTTCGAGGATGGAATGGAAGGCTGTATCCTCCGCGCCCGCGGATGCGCCGACCAGCCACCGCTCGTTGCCGAAAGTCGCCATCGCCACTCGCAGTTCACCTGTTGGCGTGTGCGAAGCTGCTGGGGCGGGTGCGGTGGTGGCAGCGGGTTGGGCCACCGGAGTAGCTGCCGGAGCGCCGCCGCTGGCAGGCGCGGTCGTCGCAGCAGGGGCTTGCGTGGATGCCGGAGCGGATGTCATAGCGGGCGCCGATGTTACGGCCGGGACGGAGGTAGCCTGTGGCGCTGCTGAAGTCGGCCCCGTATCGCCTGCCGTGTCCTCTGTATCGGCGGCGCCGCCGCAGGCGACAATCAAGGCCAGTGCCATAGTCATAATGAGTGAAATTAGTACCTTGACGCTGCTGATTCTTCTGAACCCCACGGCTGGACCTCCAAAATGATCCAAGATGCGGCCCGGCAAAGAAGGCTGGATTACGCCATAAAAATTACTGATTTCGTAACAACAACTGGAATTTCGTTATCTAATACTCTCAAATTAGTCAGTATTCTTCGACTTGAAACTTGTAAGTCGGGCAAGTTGCACGGGATATTAGCATCGTGCATTAGGGCTGTCAACGTCAAATCCGGGCCGTAATCAAGCGAAAAGAGCAGGTTTCGTACCTGCCCTTTTCGAAAATCGCCCCAAGGGAAATTTATCTTCGCACCGCCAGCGACAGCTCGCTACTCCCCCGGTCGTACTGCCTGCGCCCCCAACTGCGGCCACGCCGCCGGCGCTCCCGCCCGCTCGATGCGCTCCTCCAGCGGCAGCGACTCGTCCCAGTAATACCCGATAAACCGCATCCCGCTGATGCCATCGGAGGCGTCCGACGCCAGCCAGACCACCGGCGCGCGCATCACGTCGGGCTGGATCATCCCCTCTCTGCGGTGCGCGGCGTCGTCGGGAATCAGGTTCGTGTTGGACATCCCGCCCGGCACCAGCACGTTGACGGTGACGCCGGTGCCTTCCAGCTCCCGGGACGCCATGGCGATGAACGCCTCGTGGGCCGCCTTGGATGGGCCATAGGGTGTGCCGCCGGGGTTGTACATCGTGTTCATGCTGGTGGTGACGCCGATGATGCGCCCCCATCCCTGCGCCAGGAAGTGCGGAACCACGGCCCGCGCCATGTAGAACGGCCCGCCTGCGTTCACCGCCATCACCCGGTCCCACTCCCCAGCCGAAACCTCCCAGAAATTGTTCCGCGCGTCGCCGCCCAGCAGCATATTGCGGGGCGCGATTCCGGCGTTGTTCACCAGAATGTGCAGCCCGCCCATCTCGGCGATGGTCCGCGCCACGGCTTCCTCCGCCTCCTGCACCGACGTCACATCCACCACCTGCGTCATCACGCAGTCATCCCCTCCTATCTCTCGCAGGTCGTTGGACGACTGCCCCAGCCACTCTGGGTTCACGTCCATCATCGAAACCCGCGCCCCGGCCCGCACCAGGGCCTCGGTCATGTTCCGCCCCAGTCCCATCGGGCTGGCCGCGCCGGTGACTATCGCTATCTTGCCGTCAAGGGGCCGTTCCTGCATGGTTCGCTCCTTTATGGGAAATGCGCCGGGCGCTCTTGCCCGGCATGGCAATGTTAAGATGGAACCATCGCGCCGCAGGAGGATGCCAGCGATGGCCGGCTATACCCCAATAGACTTCACCGACATTATCACCGTCGAACCCGGCAAGCGATACGGAAAGCACTGCATCCGCGACCTCCCGGTGACCGTGGGGGACGTCCTGGGGCAGCTTGCTGCCGGAATGTCTGAGGAAGAGATATTGAATCACTTCCCCGATTTGACCGGGAAAGACATCAAAGCCTGCCTAGCCTTCGTCGCCGACCGAAAGCGCCGCTTCGCGCTGGTGCCCCTAGGCGCACCTGGACGGAAGAGGCATTTAATGTGGTCCGCGAGCTCTAGCGCCGAGTATCTGAGTGAAGCTGATTTTCGATCAGGAGCATGATGATTATGTCTGAATACATCCCGGTGGACTACTCCAAGATTATCACCATAGAACCCGGCAAGCGCTTTGGAAAGGGAATTATATCGAATTTTACCCAGCGTCAGGAAAATCCCGTCATTCCCGCGAAAGCGGGAATTCAGAGACCCCCGGCTCCGGCAAATAAGCTGAAACCCGGCAACATGGATACTCGCTTTCGCGGGAATGACGGTTTATAAGGCCTCCGGGGCTTGAGGATGCCATTGTCTTTGGCAGGAGTGCCTGCTTTAACGGTGTGTGGGTAAAATACGATATAAATCCCATTACATTTGGGAGTATGCACGAAACCACGGTCTGACTGTCTTGACCAAGGACTCCGACTACCGCCAACTCAGTCTGGAGCACGGGCATCCACCGAAAGTCATTCTGGTTCGGATAGGCAACTGCCGAGTCAGAGAAGTCGAAGCCCTCCTCCTCGACCACTACTCCGAGATCATGGCCTTCGAGCAGGACCCCAACCGCGGCATTATCGAGCTGCGCTAAAGCGTCCCCGTAAGGCCCTACTGCGCCGTCGCCCCGCCGTCTATCACCAGCTCCGCCCCAGTCACGAAGGACGACTCATCCGACGCCAGGTACAGCACTCCGTAGGCCACCTCGATGGGATGCGCCGTCCGCCCCAGCGGTGAACGCTCATCGGCCTCGCGCTGCAGGTCAGGGTTGTTCAGCCGGTCCCCGGCCATCGGCGTGTCTATCGGCCCGGGATGAACCGAGTTGACACGGATGTTTTCGCTGGCGTACTGGATGGCCGCCGACTTGGTGAAGATGCGCACCGCGCCCTTGGATGCGTTGTACACCGGCTGGATGTAGCTCTGCCCCACCATCCCCGACATCGAAGAGATGTTGATGATGGAGCCGCCCCCGGCCTTCCGCATTTCGGGGATAGCGGACTTGGTGCCGAGGAACACCCCCTTGGCGTTCACGTCCATCACCCGGTCCCACTCCTCCACGCTGGTGTCCTCCAGCACTCCCCGTGCCACCACGCCGGCGTTGTTGACCACGATGTCCAGCTTGCCGAAGCGCGACACCGCCTCGGCCACCGCTGCGGCCCAGGAGTCCTCGCTGGTCACGTCCAGCCGCACGAACACGCACTCCCCGCCGGCCTCGGTGACCTCCGCCTCCACCCGTCGTCCGTCGTCCTCCAGCACGTCGCCGATAACGACCTTGGCGCCCTCCCGGGCGAACAGGCGCGCTTCCTCGGCCCCCATGCCGCGAGCGCCGCCGCTGATGATGGCAACCTTTCCTTCCAGCCGCATTTCAACCCTCCGGTTTCTGTTTGCGCCCGCAATTATAGACGATATGAGACATGACAGTGCCCACTGTCATTTTTCGCCGTTCCTATTCCTGATCAGCGGATGGAGAATCGAAGCTCCAGTTACCCCAATTGACACAGGGAGTCCCTACGTATAGCATTGCGAAACAAAAGCGAACAATAGTTCACATAATGTTCTTTGAAAACGACAGGAGCGAAAGAATGCCCCTGGAAACGGTCATTAAAGAAGCAGTAGCTGCTACTGCCCTACCTCCATCTCTCCCGTCTCTGATACTGGAATCAGACCCTTTCTACCGCAACAGTCTCTCTCTCGGCTATGAAAAAACCTGCGACTGCAAGCATAATCACCTCAACTGCCTCACCGCCAAGGAGTGGATCAAGAGCCAGTTGGGGGTGTGGCAGTTTAATTACGAACGACGCGACGTCCGCGACAAGAAGGCCCATCCCGCGACATTCCCCATCTCGCTGGCTCGCCGGGTGATTGATCTCTTCACCCACGAAGGCGAGCTGGCGCTGGACCCCTTCGTTGGCAGCGGCACCACGCTTGTTGCGGCGCAGGACGCCAACCGCAACGCCGTCGGCTTCGACTTGCAGGAAAGCTATGTGCGTCTGTCCGCCGAAAGGTTGGGGTTGCCTGGCGCGACCGCCCAAGTGGCGGTTCAGGATGACGCCAGAAACATTCCCTCCTACCTCGCTCCTGGATCTGTGGCCCTCATAGCGACCTCGCCGCCCTATGCCAACCTGCTTAACCGCAAACGCAAGAACAAGTCCCGCCGCAACCGGGATAACGGACAGTTGGGCGAAGTGGAACAGTATTCTCAGGACGCCCGCGACCTGGGCACGATGCCGCTGGAGGAATACTCTGAGGCGATGGCCGAGATTTACGCCGGACTGTTGCCGTTGCTGCGGCCCGGCGGACACTGCGTCATCAACGTCCCCGATATGTGGTGGGAGGACGAACGAATCACCATCCACCTGTCCTTGATTGACGCTCTGCGACGTGTTGGCTATGAGTTCCGCAACACCATCATCTGGGACCGCACCAACATAGTGAACAAGGTGGGCATCTTCGGCTGGCCCAGCAACTACATCACCATGGGCACCACCTTCGAGTACATCCTCGACTTCCGGCGCAGTCCGGACGGAGACTGAACCGACGATAAACCCGGTTCGACGATAAACCCGGTTCAGTGTGTCAAGAAGGCTACTGCGGTCCGTTTGCTCCAGTTCCGTTCTCCCTTCTCAAGCGCTTAAGCTCCTCTTCCAATCTGCGAGCTCTGGCCTCTGCCTGATCTGCCCTGACCTCGGCCTCATCGGCCCGGCTTTCCTGGTCCTCGTAGGTCAGGATGGGCCTTTCCGTGGCCGGGTCCACCCAGACCAGCCGTCCGTGGTCCCATCTTATGATGAGGTTCAGCACCGGACTGTACCCTTGCAGGACTCCCGGGGCCACTTCTTCTATGGGCGCTGGCCGGTAGGCGTCTCCCTCCAGGATGTCTCCGGCCATCCGGGCATGGTGATGCTCGCCGGTCTCGTCAAAGCGCCAGTACTCCGGGATGCCCAAAGCAGCATAGTACTCCCTTTTGACGCCGGTGTCTGCGTCGGCGGTGCTTGCCGAGGCTATTTCCATTACAAAGTCGGGCGGTTTGCCTTGCTCGGATATGATGTAGCCGTTGCTGGCCCGGTAGTCCTCCGGGCTGACGTTGAAGGCGATGAGCAGGTCGGGCCTCCTGGCCCGCGCCTTGTTTGAATTCGGGGATTCCACGATCCACCGGTCGTATTCGACCAGGGTTGTTTCCGGGTTGCCGAAGTGTATGGCCAGGTAGCGGTGGCTGCCATACTTGTAGACATGGTCGTAGGCGGTCACTTCGTCCAATTCTCTCGGCGGCGGGTCGGGAAGCCTGAACCTGGCCGCTCTCTGAAGAGTGTTCTCCGTGGTCATATCGCACCTTGCCCTGGGTTCGGGTGAGGCCGTCCGCCGTAGTGGCTGAGACGCTACCGGACAGAATTGATGTTACGGACATGGGTGACTGGCGGTCAAATTTGATGATTGCCCTTCCGTGAAGTTTGCCATGGTGAAGTAAAGAAAGATGGTCGGGGCGGGCAGATTTGAACTGCCGACCTCCTGGTCCCAAACCAGGCGCCCTGCCGCTGGCCCGGCCTTATGCCCCGGCGGGTTCAGAGGAGTTCTTCCCCTCTCAGCCTGCTTATCTGTTCTTCCAGTGTGCGAACCTTCGCCTCGGCTTGGTCGGCCCGGCTCTCCTGGTCCTCGTAGGTCAGGATGGGCCTTTCCGTGGCCGGGTCAACCCAGACCAGCCGTCCATGATCCCATCTTATGATGAGGTTCAGCACCGGACTGTACCCTTGCAGGACTTCCGGGGCCACTTCTTCTATGGGCGCTGGCCGGTAGGCGTCTCCCTCCAGGAAATCTCCGGCCATCCGGGCGTGGTGATGCTCGCCGGTCTCGTCGAAGCGCCAGTACTCCGGGATGCACAGGCCAGCGTAGTACTCCCTTTTGACGCCGGTGTCCGCGTCGGCGGTGCTCTCAGAGGCTATTTCCATCACGAAGTCGGGCGGCTTGCCCTGTTCGGATATGATGTAGCCGTTGCTGGCCCGGTAGTCCTCCGGGTTGACGTTGAAGGCGATGAGCAGGTCGGGTCTCCTGGCGCGGGCGCGGTTTGAGTTCGGGGATGCCACTATCCACCGGTCGGCGGTCACCAGGGTAGTATCCTGATTGCCGAAGTGAAGCGCCAGGTAACGGAGATAGCCGTCGTCATAGATTTGTTCAAAAGCGGTCACTTCGTCCAATTCTCTCGGCGGCGGGTCGGGAAGCCTGAACCTGGCCGCTCTCTGAAGAGTGTTCTCCGTGGTCATATCGCACCTTGCCCTGGGTTCGGGTGAGGCCGTCCGCCGTAGTGGCTGAGACGCTACCGGACAGAATTGATGTTACGGACATGGATGACTGGTGGTCAAGTTTAATACTTGCCTTCCCATGAAGTTTGCCATGGTGAAGTAAAGAAAGATGGTCGGGGCGGGCAGATTTGAACTGCCGACCTCCTGGTCCCAAACCAGGCGCCCTGCCGCTGGGCCACGCCCCGGATAAAACGAGAGAGGACAGTAGGACAGTAGGGAGGAAGGGTTTGCCGTGGTACCCCCGGAGAGGGTCGAACTCTCGTCTCCGGCTCCGGAGGCCGGCACTCTATCCACTGAGCTACAGGGGCACTCTGCAATAAATGATAGCACGCGCCCCCGCCCCCAACAACAGCCCAGCAGCGGTTTGGTTTACAATGAAGCAAAGTTTCCGGGAAGCAAAGGGGGCGGTCTGTTCCGGCATAGCCGGGCGCGCTCGGGCGAGGGTCAGCGATGGTTACGGACAGGATTGCCAGCAACAACCAAGCAGGAGGCGCGCCCAACGGCGTGGCGGATGCTCTGGGGCTGAAGCGCAGTTCCCGCGTTGCCGTGTCCGGCGTGGGGCAGCGCGGTTGCGACCCCAAGGCCCGCGAGGTGGCGATGGCTGTCTACCAGGCGGTGCAGCCCCAAATGGTCATCGTGTTCGGCTCCCGGGCCCGAGGGGACTACCACGATGATTCCGACATAGACCTGATGGTGATTACTGGCGACAAACGGCTGGACAACGATGGATATTTCCGGGCCACCAGAGCGGCATTCCAAAAGGTTGAAGATATCTATACCCCTCCGGTTAGCGTGGACGTGCTGAACTATACCGGTGCCGAGTTCGCCGACTGGCGCCGCGCCAAGAACCATGTCGCCGGTCAGGCCCTCCGCGACGGCGTAGACCAGGAAGGAGTGAGCTTGAGCGGCAGATACGAAGACGGAGAACCTACCAACTGGCCCGATATACAGCAGCGCATCGCCAACGCGGAGCGGAATTTGTCGGACCTGGAAAGGGGGGTTGAAATAAATCTATCCCAAGAAGCCATCGGCTTTTTCGCGCAGCAAACTGTGGAGAACGCGCTGAAAGGCTGGATTTCGGCGTTGGACGACCAATACACCAACACCCACGACATTGGCAGCCTGGCGGCCATCGTCCGCAGGCATACAGAGGAGATCGACACTCCCGCCGGGGAGCAATTGTATTGGCTCACCAAGTATGCCGTCGAGTACCGCTATCATGGGGCGGTACTCATCATCACAGACCGCGTGGAGCTGGTATCCATCGTACATGACACGGTCGTCGCTATTATTGACCGCATACGGGAGCTGTCAGGAGACGAGTAGCACGCCGTCACATTCTGGACAATAGCCGGGGGCAAGGCTAGACTTAGGGCGGTTTCTTCTTCGTCATTCCCGCTTCCGCGGGAATCCAGGCCCGACTCACCGCACCGCCAGAGGTCCTGTTATGCCCGTCTTTTCCGCCGATTATCTAGAGAAGGTGGCCTACCATATCTATCGCGCCAAGGGCACGCCCGATGCCGAGGCCGAAACGGTAGCCACCCACTTGGTCAAGGCCAACCTGTGCGGCCACGACTCTCACGGTGTCATCCAGATTCCCACCTATGCCGAGCGCATAGACGTCGGCCATATCGTCCCCGGCGCTCCCTTCGTAGTCGAGCGCGAGGCCCCCTGCACCGCCGTCATCAACGGCAACTGGGGCTTCGGATTTGTGGTCACCGAGCGCGCCATGCGCATGGCCATAGACAAGGCCCGCACCCACGGCGTAGCCGCCATTACCGTCCACAGCCAGAGCCACATCGGACGGCTGGGCGACTACCCCACCATGGCCGCCGCCGAGGGCATGATCGGCTTGATTACCGCCGACTCCGGCGCGGCGCCCAAGCACGTCGCCCCCTTCGGAGGACGCGCCCGCAAGCTGGGCACCAACCCCATCTGCATCGGAATGCCCAGTGACCTCGACGGCCCGGTGCTGATGGACATGGCCTCCAGCACCGTCGCGCTGGGCAAGATAGCCTTGGCCCGCAACCGCCGTGAGTCCATCCCGCAAGGCTGGATCGTGGACCGCGACGGCAACCAGACCACCGACCCCAACGACTACTTCTCCGGCGGCGCAATCCTGCCCGTCGGCGTCGACCAGGGACATAAGGGCTACGCTCTCTCCTTCATGGTGGAGGTCTTCTCCGGCCTGCTCACCGGCCTCGGCTTCGGCATAGACCCGGAGGGCCGCCACAACGACGGCTGTTTCATCGCCGCCTTCAACCTGGAGCACTTCCGCCCGCTGGACGAGTTCAAGAAGGACATGGGCGAGTTCGTCGAGTTCATCAAGGACTCGCCGCCCGCCGCCGGCTTCACCGAGGTCCTCTACCCCGGGGAAATCGAGCACCGCACGGAGCAGCGCCGCCGCAGCGAAGGCATCTTCGTCGAGGACGATACTTGGGCACAGATAAGCGGCCTTATGAAGTCGTTGGAGGTCGAGAACCTGGTAGGCGAGCCTTAGATAACTACAAAAATATCCCCTCTCCCTTGAGGGAGAGGGCTAGGGTGAGGGTGAAATCTTGGGGTGACACAACGCCCCCTTACTATCAGGCTGACCCAATCGCCACTAGCATGGAGGACGATGTGAGCACCAGAACTCCCTTCGGCGACAAGATACGAGAAGCCTACCTGGAATCCGCCGAGTTCTTCGCCAAGCTGGTGGACGGGGTGGACATTGATGCCTGGGAGAATCACGCGCTCGGCCAGTGGACGTTGCGCGATTTGGCGGGCCACACCTACCGCTCCATCAACACCGTCGTCGGCTACTCCGAAAAGCCCGCGCCTGCGCCTCAGGTGGACGTCGAGTCCACGACTCAGTGGATCGTCAACGTCCGCCAGAACATGAACCCGGACCGGGTGGCGGAGATGGGCCGCTCCGCCGGGCTGGAGATCATGGACAATCCGCAGATGATGGTGCGCGGTTTCCTGAACATGGCCCGCGAGAGGGTCAATGAGCTGGACGACGACTTCATCCTCGCCACGCCCCAAGGCGGTATGCGCTTGGTGGACTATCTCCAGCTACGCACCATGGAGCTGGTCATCCACGGCAGCGACTTCGCCCGCGCTCTCGGTGTCGAGGCGACGCCCCCCGCCAGTGGAACGCAGGTCGCCCTCCAGGTGCTCACCGGCGTAGCCGTCGCCGAGGGCCGAGGCCCCGATCTAGCCAACGCCCTCACCGGCAGGACGGCCCTGCCCATCGGCTACAACCTGCTCATCTGACATCCTGATGATAAACTGCGCTAACGGAAACTCTTATAACCCTCTGTCATCCCAATCCTCTCTCCCTCTGGGAGAGGGTTAGAACGAGGGCGTCTCCAGCCCTCTGCGCTTCGCTATCGCATGTCAACGTCAACTTACCGCAACGCCGGAATCTTCCTGCTGCTGACCGCTCTGGCCACCGCCATATCGGTGCCAGCCCGCTTGGCCGCCGACGCCGACGCTACTCCATTTACGGACTCCTTCGTCCAGTCGCAGACCCTTGCTGCCGCGGAGATCGCCCGACTCGAAGCATCCGAGAAGCTGAACGCAATCGGCGGGGCCAGCGTGGCCTATGGCGCTGGTGGAGCGGCCAGACTCGCCGGTGGAATTGCCTTGCTCATTGCCAGTTTACCTTTGTGGCGGGCGCTGCGAGAGCATCAATCCCCAGCAATGGCAATTGCCGCGCTCATGCTGGCCGCGTCGGGAATCGCCTCGGCGGTGTCTGGCGCATCCGCCGTTGCGCTGGCTGTTATGGCCCCGGAACCGCAGGAAGTGGCCGCGCTGACTTCCGGCGTCGCCGGAAGAGCCGAGATTGCCCTGTTCTCTATCCGCTGGATCACTGGCTCTCTGGGCTTCACCCTGGCCGGGCTGGCGCTGGTGGCCTTGGCCCCGGTGCAGTGGCGGATGGGCGGCATCCTGCGCGGCGCCGCCGTCGTGGGCGCGGTGCTGGGAATCGCGATGCTCTTCATCTGGCTCGACGCCGCCACCGTCGTTCACCGCATCACCGGCATCGCCTTCCTCATCTGGCTGATAGTCGTCGGCCTGTGGCTGGTCGTCCCCAGGCTTAGGGCGATTGGCGCAAGTACGGCTGCGTCGTAGGATTTACTTGCCCAGCGGAAATGGGCTCCTCACCCGGTGTTTACCCGCAACTGCCTGGCGAACACCGCGAGCAGCAGCGCGCTGCCGGTGGTCAGGGCAAGGCACAGGTAGCCGACTCCTTGGTAGCCCACAATCGCCAGCAGAACGCTGGAGAGTCCGGCTCCAAGCACTCCGCCCACGAAGTTGCCGACACCAATGGTGCTGGCTCCCGTAGACTTGGATTCTCCCGAATACTCCGTCGTGGCGGCGACCATCACTGGCGCTAAGACGCTCAACAATCCCGACCCCGCCGTTGCCAGGGCCACCGCAGGCCAGAGCCCGAAATCTACGCCGAAGAAGAGGAACACGCAGACTCCCCCCACGGCTGTGGTAATAGCCATCAGTGCTACGCGATAACTTCTCGTGGCCACGAATCCGGCGGCGTAGCTCCCTATCACTTGCGCTGCGGCGGCAATCAGCAAGGGCAGGGCCACGAACCCCACGCTCAAATCGTAGGTCTGTATCAAATATGCGGCTAAGAAGCTGATCAGACCCCAGTAAGCCAGGCGCTGGGTCACAATTACTGTCAGGGCGACCCGGAAAAACCCCATGGAAAGCAGCGACCAGTACCGGGCAAAGAACACTAGGTCGCGACTGCGCTCCCTACTGTCCCGCGGATACCAGAACCAGCTCAAGAGTAATGCCGTCGCCAGCAACAAGCTCGCCAGCACGAAGGTGAACCGCCAGCCCCACCAGTCTGCGAACAGGGCCACCAGCGGGACGGTGATGGCCGAGGTCAGCACGACGGTTCCCATGATGCCGCCGACAGCCTGTGCTCTTCTGGCCGGGGAGATGACGTCGGACACCACCCCCACCGATGTGGGCGGTATGGTTCCTCCTCCCAGGCCGCCCAGTACCCTGAGCGCGAGGAATACTTCCATATTCGGCGCGAAAGCCGACCCTAGCACCGAGACCAGGACCATCAGTATCCCCGCGAGAGCCACCGGGCGGCGTCCGAAGGAATCGGCCAGCGGCCCCACGGCGACTATGGAAACGGCCAATGCCGCGAAGGACGCCGTGTTCAATTGCCCAGAGACCGCCACTGAAACTTCAAGGTCAGTTGCAATCTCAACCAGGAGCGCAGGAACCATCACTATGGCGGTTTGGGTGCTGAGAATGGCTAGGGAGAGCACGAAGTAAAACCAGGCCTTGTTTACCTCTTTGCCCTCTGCCTGCGCCGTTTGCGTGGTCATAATGTCGTTTATTCCTGTTGCAGCTAAGGGTGATGGGGCTGCGGCCGGTTATTCCCAAGCTCGGACGATTGGCGCGACGGCGCCATCGTCTTTATAGTGATCATGGACATCAGCGATCGGGAGCTGGTCGCCGTCATTGGGTCGTTATGACCCTTCACCCGCCTCCACGTCTTCATCTTCCTCCCATTCCGCGGCTTCCGCTTCCGGTCGGGATACCCAGGCCAAGACAATTCCCAAGATAGTCAACGGGAAGCTGACACCGAAAATTACGCCGGCCACATTGGTCCCAATGCTGACAGTCAGCAGACCGGCTGTGGAATCAATGCTTTCATCCCTGATCACATAGCCAATCAGAAGGGAAATGACTAACCCAACGGCGAGGGAGATCATCCCTCCTATGATTAACGCTTGGGCCGCTCTCTGCATTCCCATCCCTCTTCTCCTGAGTTGCCTCAGCCTGCAACCTTCGCCTGCTCTTGCAGCTTCTTCAGCAGCGGAATCTGCCGGATCTTGGCCGGGCTCAGGTCGTCCCAGTAGATACCCGACGGTCGCGGCATATCGCCGTCGCACTCAATAACCTCGTCGGCGGTCACCACGTAGTCCAGAAACACGTCGTGCCGGGTATAGGGCAGTTCCTCGTCCAGCACCTGCATGGGATGCACCGTGCTGACCACCGGCGTCTCCGGCGAGACCACCCCGGCGGCGATGGCCAGCCCATACTCCAGGTCGGCGAAGCCGCCGCCCTTGCCCACGCGCGTTCCCATCCGGTTCACCGCCACAGAACCGGAAATGACCAGGTCCACCGGCCGCATCTCCTCCACGTACACCGGCCGTCCCCACCGGAAGGCCCCGGAAATGGTGGAAGCCTCGGAGGGCGACGCACCCACGGCCCCGGTAGAGATGCGGGACGGATCCAGCTCGACGAAACACTGCTCCTGCCGCAGCCGCGGCACGGCCATGTACAGCGTCTTGCCCTGCTCCAGCGCCAACTGCCGCAGAGGCCGCTGTGCCTTGTCCGGGTTGCCCTTGATAACGCGGGCGTTACGCCACGCCTCCAGCTCACCCACCCGCTCAGCGGCGGCCTCGCACCCCCGGAAGTGCGGTATCTTGTCGTGCAGCTTGCGCGTATGGGCGGCCCGCGCTTCCTCCATCGCCGACCACACCGCCTCCCGCACTTCGTCCTTGCTCCGCATGATGTTCTGTCGCTCCTGGCTATATTCGGGTTGATTCGATTAAAGAAAACAGCCCCTTGCTTTAATGAAGGCGTTTTTGATTAAAGATAACTTTAATGGCAGCCACGGCTATTAAAGAAAAGCGGGCTTATGCTTTAATGGAATTATCGCCGGTTAAAGTTTCCTTTAATCCAACTGGAGAGGCAAGTCCCGATGTCCATCAAATCCCAATCCACCAGAACCGGGCAATACATCCGGCAACCCGAGGGTTTTTGGGCATTTCATCCAGCCGGGCTGCCTTTCAATCCTCCGGTGCGGTACGACGACGAACTCCTTTATATCCTGTCAATGGCCGACCAAGCTATCGGAAGGCTTGACTCGTCGGCAGATATGATTCCGAGCCCCGATATGTTCGTTAGGATGTACGTTCAAAAGGAAGCTGTCCATACCTCGCAATTGGAGGGAGTATCGCAGGAGTCGTTGAGCGACTTCCTAGAGCAGGAAGCGACTTGGGAAGGCAGGACTGTAACTGCTGAACACGCTGAGGTTCGCAACTATGTGCTTGCCACCAACTACGCCATCGATCGTCTGAATTCATTACCCTTGGGATTGGAGTTAATCAAGGAAACTCACGAACTGTTGCTCCAAGGGGTTCGTGGCAGCAGGTTTTCTCCAGGGGAGTTCAGAAGGCGGCAGAACTGGATTGGTTCGCCTGGAAGCGATGTCCTTACCGCCGATTTCGTCCCTCCTCCTCCAGACGTGATGGAAGACACCTTGGACGATTTGGAGCGGTACATCCAAGAAGAAGACCTGACGCCTAATCTGGTCAAAGCCGGATTGATGCACTACCAGTTCGAGACTATACATCCGTTTCGGGACGGCAACGGACGGATGGGCCGCCTGATGATCACGCTCTACCTGTGCGAGAAAGGTACACTAAGGCGGCCATTGCTTTACCTCAGCGAATTCATCAATGAACATAAAAGCGAGTATTACGCCCGATTGCAGTCGGCGAGAGACAGTGGTGACATAGAAGGGTGGCTGAAGTACATCCTGACCGCCATCTGGCGAGTAGCGGAAGCTGCTGGTCGAACGGCCCAACGAATTTTGACACTCAGGGAAGAACACCGGCTTTTAGTAGAAAAGGTTCAACCACGGTCGGGAAACGGCCTCAGACTCCTTGACCATCTGTTTCAGTTCCCCGTCGTATGGGTCAATAACGTCGCCGATATTCTAGGAGTGTCCTTCCCTACAGCCAACAACCTGCTTAGGCTGTTCGTAGAGCAGGGCATCTTAGAAGAATTGTCTACCATAGGCAATAGACGATTGTTTCGATACCAAAGCTATATTGCGCTAATGGAACAGGGACTTAGCGGTGAAGAAAACGAGTTGGATGGAGAGTTCGCCTCGGAGCCAACCTAACCTTCGGAGTAGCGAGCTTGTCTCCTACAAGATTCCCGCCCCGCGTTTGCCCTCACTTCCCGTTGTGCTAGACTAGGCCCGCGCCACTATCATAGGGGGACAGGGGGCCGGATATGGCAAGCACGGAACAGTACCGGGTCATCCGCGAGCGCAACGTGATGGTGCCAATGCGCGACGGGGTGCGTCTGGCCACCGACGTCTATCGCCCCGACACGCCGGGCCGCTTCCCGGCGCTGGTGACGCGGGGTCCCTACGGCAAGGACGGCTACGCCGACAACCAGGAACACTCCATCTGGTTCTTCCCCCAGCGCGGCTACGTGGTGGTCAGCCAGGACTGCCGCGCCCGCTTCGACTCCGAGGGCGACAACTACGATCCGCTGTTCCAGGAAGGCCAGGACGGCTACGATACCGTCGAATGGGCCGCCCGCCAGCCTTGGTGCAACGGGCGCGTCGCCACCACCGGACAGTCCTACCTCGGCGCGACGCAGTACACCCTCGCCGCCGGGCCTCGTCCGCCGCACCTGGCCTGCATGGCCCCGGTGTCGGCATCCGCCGACTTCCACCAGAGCTGGGTCTACCACACCGGTGGCGCGATGGAGTGGGGCTGGATGGTGCCTTACGCCATCCACAAGGGACGCAACACCCTGGTTCGGGCCGGTCGTGAGGACCTGCTGGCCCAGATGGACAAGTACGTCCTGCCCCCGGACAACTTCGCCCAGCCGCTGACCGACGCCTGGTTCCGCCACCTGCCCCTGCGCGACTGGATTGACCGGCTCAAGGAGACCGCCCCATACTTCCACGAGTATTTCGACGAAGAAAAGGACGGCCCCTACTGGTCCGGCATCAACCTGATGCGCCAGGCCCACAAAATCTCCCTGCCCATGTTCCACGTCAGCTCGTGGTACGACATCTTCCTCGAAGGCGCGCTGAACGGCTACCAGGCCCTGCGCGACCGCGCCGCCACCGCTGAGGCCCGTCGCAGCCAGCGATTGCTGGTCGGCCCGTGGGCGCACATCCGCCCCTACACCGCGCCCACCTCCGGCGATACCGGCGACATAGACTTCGGCCCCGAGGCTCGCATCGAGTTGCACGAGCACCTGCTGCGCTGGTTCGACTACTGGCTGAAGGACATCGAGTCCGGCCTGATGGACGAGCCGCCGGTGAGTATCTTCGTCATGGGAGAGAACCGCTGGCGGGCCGAGCAGGACTGGCCCCTGGCCCGCACCCACTACGTCAAGTGGTACATCCACTCCGGCGGCTCCGCCAACACCCTCGACGGCGACGGCGCACTGTCCACTTCACCGCCCGCCGAGGAGCCTTACGACGTCTACACCTACGATCCCGCGGATCCGGTTCCCACCCGCGGCGGCAATACGCTCATCATCCCCCAGGGCGTCGCCGACCAGCGGGAGGTGGAGGGCCGCGACGACGTGCTGGTCTACACCTCCGAGCCGCTGGAGCGGGACATGGAGCTGACCGGCCCCATCACCGTCACCCTGTACGCCGCCAGCACCGCCACGGACACCGACTTCACCGCCAAGCTGGTGGACGTGCGGCCCGACGGATACGCCCACAACCTCCAGGATGGCATCGTGCGCGCCCGCTTCCGCACGTCGGTCGCGGAGCCGTCGCCGATCCGCCCCGGACGAATCTACAAGTACGAGATAGACCTGTGGGCCACCAGCCACGTGCTGTTTGCGGGCCACCGGCTGCGGCTGGAGATTTCCAGCAGCAACTTCCCCCGCTTCGACCGCAACCCCAACACCGGCGCGGCCATCGGCGTTGACGCCCGGCTGGAAACGGCGTTGCAGACCATCGTGCACACGGCGGACTACCCGTCCCATGTGACGCTGCCAGTGATACCGAGGTAGGCTGCACTAGGTATTGGCTCCTAGCGATTCTTTGTCTGAATCAGGATTTTCAGGATGACAGGATTCGCAGGATTAGATAGCCCTGCTTCAGGCAACAAGGAGGGAACGGGATAGCAATAGACGAATTGACCTACCGAATAATTGGTTGCGCTATGAAAGTGCACAATACGCTCGGGAACGGATTCCAAGAGGTCGTCTATCAACGGTGCCTTGCCATCGAGATGGAACGGGCCGGTCTCGATTTCTCCCGAGAGGTGGAGCAGCCTATACACTATGACGGCATCGTCGTGGGAACTCGAAGGGCTGATTTCATCGTAGCCAATCGGGTCGTAGTAGAGCTAAAAGCGCTAACGGCTTTGGATAACGTTCATATAGCGCAGGCCAAGAACTATGTCGTAGCATACGGATTTCCCATAGGTCTCCTGATCAATTTCGGAGCAAGAAGTGTGGAACACAAACGAATATACAACGACAAAGCAGTCTGATTCAGAGGAAAGGGATACGCTGAATTGTAAAATCCTGAAAATCCTTGAATCTGGTAAATCCTGATTCAGACAGCATCATGGAGGAACACATGAGCACTTCTCAACAGGTCTTTTCACCGGCGCAACGACAACTTCTGGACTCCGTGCTGGACCGCATCATCCCGGCGGAGAATAACCGTCCCGGCGCAGGCTCGGTGGGCGTCGGCAGCTTCGTGGAGTCGGTGGCAGTGGGCGAGCCGGGTCTGATCCGGCTGTTCATACAAGGACTGGCGGACATCGAAATCGCCGCAGCCGAGCGCGGGCCGGACGGGTTCGATGCGCTTTCCGACGAGGCCAAGGACGCGACGCTGAGGTCGGTGGAGACGTCCCACGCCGACTTTTTCGACCAGTTGGTGTTGCAGGTTTACAGCGGATACTATACGGACTTGACAGTGTTCGAAGCCATCGGATATACTCTGCCTTCTGCCCCTACTCCGGGAGCGGAATTAGAACTCTTGGACGAGAGTTTGTTAGAGGCGCAGCGCCAGCGGACCCCCTTTTGGACCCGAGTTTGAACGACTGAGCGGGCCGTCGGCATTTGTGCTGAGGAGGAAGGCCGTGCCCGTACCCACTCGCCGCGAAGAATTCGATCTGAAGCTGGTAGGCTTGGAAGAGGAAGTGGAGGCTCTTGCTGACTTCGTCAGCGACACCATCAAACGCTCCGTCGAATCCCTCAAGAACCGGGATCTCGCAGCCTCGCAGCAGATCATTGACTTCGACGATTACATTGACAACAAGCAGTCCGAGATAGAGGACCGCTGTATCCACCTCATTGCCACTCAGCAGCCGGTCGCCAAGGACCTGCGCGCCATCATCGCCCTGCTCCACATTGCCGTTGAATTGGAGCGCATAGGCGACTATGCCGAGGGCATTGGCAAGATTAGTCTGCGGATGGGCAACGAGCCGACTCTGAAACCCCTTATTGACATCCCCCGCATGGCGGAAAAGGCCACGGCCATGCTGCACGACAGCATCCGGGCGCTGCTGAGCCGCGACACGGCCAAGGCCCAGGCGGTGGTTGACGCCGACGATGAGGTGGACGACCTCTACGATCAGGTCTACCGCGAACTGCTGCTCTACATGATCGAGGACCCGCAGACCATCCAGCGGGCTACTTACCTGCTCTGGGTGGCCCATGACTTGGAGCGCATCGCTGACCGCGCCACAAACATCGCGGAACAAGTGCTGTTCCTGGTGGACGGACGGGATATTGATGTCCCATCCGTTCCTCTGCGCCGCCTCCACCGCGAACGGATAGCCTCATTCGCCCGTTAGTCCCTCCCCCAGCGTTCCAGTAGGGAGCGTTGCGATTTAGGCGGTCAAGACTGCCAAGTCATTCCGGAATGTGTAGGGGCAGGCTTGAAACCTGCCCCTACGGATGTTCAACGGAGGGAGAGGAAACTATTATAATACCCTGCCTCCGCTGCCCACGCGGTTGCTAACTCCGGCCCGCCGTGATAGAATCGGCTTCGAAGTTAGATAAAGAAGAAGCAAGAGAAGCGAAGACGCACCAAATGCTAGACAGTGAAACCAAAACAAATATCATCCGCGAATACCGCATCAATGACCGGGATACCGGTTCCGCCGAGATACAGGTAGCAGTTCTTACCGAGAACATAAAACGGCTCACCGATCATCTGCGGACCCACCGTAAAGACGTACACTCCCGCCGCGGCTTGCAGGGCATGGTCTCCAGGCGGCGGCGTCTGCTGAACTACCTGAGCAATGAAGATGTCAACCGCTACCAGACACTCATAACAAGGCTCGGCCTGCGCCGGTAGTCTCGGTTTCCACCAGCCCCGACGCCTAATCGGGGCTGTTTTACGTCTAGCCACGTCCCCTCCCCTGCTGTCTTCCCGCCTAACTCACCTTTGTGTGAGGTCATGCGTTTTATTATGGCAACTCAACTTGCAACTCCCACAGTTGTCCACCGCGAAATCGGCGGGGAAACCCTGGTGCTGGAAACCGGCCGCCTCGCCTTCCAGGCCCACGGCGCAGTTACCGTCCGCTACGGCGAGTCCATCGTCCTGGCAACCGCCGTCATGTCGGACCGCCCCCGCGCCGAGGACATAGACTTTCTGCCCTTGACCGTGGACTACGAAGAAAGGCTGTACGCCGCCGGGCGCATCCCAGGCAGCTTCTTCCGGCGCGAAGGCCGCCCCGGGCAGGAAGGCATCCTCGCCTCCAGACTCACCGACCGGTCCATCCGCCCGCTGTTTCCCAAGAGCCTGCACAACGACGTGCAGATAACGCTGACGGTTCTCTCCGCCGACCAGGAGAATCCGCCGGAAATTCTGGCAATGGTGGGCGCATCGGCGGCCCTCGCTATTTCGCAGATACCCTTCGACGGTCCCGTCAGCGCCTGCCGCATCGCCTACCGCGACGGGCAGTACACCATCAACCCCACCTACCAGGAAAGCGACGACAGCACCCTGAGCATGGTCATCGGCGGCACCCGCGACGCTATCATCATGGTGGAAGCGGGCAGCAATGAAGTGTCTGAGGAAGTCATCCTCGAGGCCATTCGCCGCGCCCAGGAAGCCAACTCCGAGATTATCTCGCTCATCGAAGAGCTGGTGGCCCAGGTCGGCCAGCCCAAGCTGGAGGCCAAGACCGACAAAGAGGCCGCCGAGAAGCTCAACAGCAGCATCCGCGAGGTCGTGGGGTCCCGGCTGGCGGACACGCTGGGCGAGAACCCGGACAAGGTAGCGCTGGAGGCCCAAGAAAACGCTCTGCGCGACGAGGTATCGGAGAAGCTGTCGGAAGAATTCGGCGACAAGGCGCTCTCCGAGGGCTTCAAGAGCGTGATGCGGGACGAGGTGCGCCGCCGTATCCTGGACCAGCACATACGCCCCGACGGGCGCTCGCTGGAAGAGATTCGCCCCATCACCTGCGAGGTGGGAGTCCTGCCCCGCACTCACGGCTCCGGCCTGTTCACCCGCGGCATGACGCAGGTGCTCTCCACTGTAACCGTGGGATCAATGGCGATGAAGCAGACCCTCGACACCGTGGGGCCTGACAACACCAAACGGTTCATGCACCACTACAACTTCCCGTCCTTCTCCACTGGCGAAGCCCGCCGCGTGGGGTCTCCGGGCCGCCGCGAAATCGGGCACGGCGCACTGGCCGAGCGGGCCATCCTGCCCACTCTACCCTCTGAGGACGAGTTCCCCTATGCCATCCGCGTGGTGTCGGAAGTGCTCTCGTCCAACGGCAGCACCTCCATGGGCAGCGTCTGCGGCACCTCGCTGGCGCTGATGGACGCCGGCATTCCGGTGAAGGCTCCGGTGGCCGGCATCGCCATGGGGCTGGTGACCAACGATGACGGCCAGTACGCCATCCTCAGCGACATCCAGGGCATCGAGGACTTCCTTGGGGACATGGACTTCAAGGTCGCCGGAACTGAAAACGGCGTCAACGCCCTGCAGATGGACATCAAGTGGACCGGCCTGACCCAGGACATTCTGGCCGAGGCCCTGGAGCAGGCCCGCGTCGGACGGCTGCACATCATGGGCAAGATGGCAGAGGTCATCACCGCATCCAAACAGCAGATGAGCCCCCACGCCCCAAAGATGATCCGGCTCAAGATCAACCCCGACAAGATTGGCGCGCTCATCGGCCCGGGCGGGCGGGTCATTCGCGGCATCCAGGAAGAGACGGGCACCAACATTGACGTGCAGGACGACGGCACAGTCACCATCGGCGGCGTTGACCAGACCAAGCTGGAGATGGCGCACGCCAAGGTGGACAGCCTGACCCGCGAGCTGGCAGTGGGCGACATCTTCACTGGCAAGGTGGTGCGCCTGACCAACTTCGGCGCTTTTGTCGAACTGGTGCCGGGCCGCGACGGCCTCATACGCAACGGCGACCTGGGCGACTTGGAAGAGGACCTGACCGAGGGTCAGGAAATCACGGTGATGATCCACGAAATAGACTCACAAGGCCGGGTGAACCTGTCTCGCCGCGCTCTCTTCGGCGACGACAGCCCGCCCGCGCCGCGTCCCGACTCCCCTCGTCCGGCCTTTGACCGTGGCGGACGCGGCGGCGACCGGGGAGGCCGCCCCGGCGGCTTCGGCGGCGGGCGCGGTGGAAACGGCGGCGGTGGACGGCGCAACGGCGGCGGCGGCGGCGGGCGCCCCATGGGCGGCGGACGCGGCCCCGGCGCAGGCCAGGAACGCCGCTTCGACGGCGGCAATCGCGGCCCCGGCCCCCGCAGCTAACGGGTTTTCCACGCAAGGACGCAAAGAGCGCAGGGAGCTTGTCTTCCTATGCGCTCTTCGCTTTTATTGATGCGTGAGGAATTTGCCAAACATACCCTGCCAAATACCTGTCATTCGCAACATACAAATGACGGGATGGTTTAGCAATTCATCCACGGCTCAGTAATTTACTTGTCCTGTTTAATCATCATGGACGGAGGCACAGATGGCTGCGATTCGAGTCGTGATACACGGGGCGACCGGCAAGATGGGTGTCGAGACTGTCGCCGCCGTCTGCCGCGAGAGCGATATGGAGCTGGTGGGCGCGGTCTGCGGCACCGACCGGGGGGGCGTGCTGTCTACGCCATCCGGAGACGTACCCTTGTCCACCGACCTGACGCAGATGCTGGACGACACCCGCCCCGACGCGATGGTGGACTTCACCAACTCCACGGTCTGCATGGCAGCGGCGCACGCCGCCGCCGCCCGCAAGGTCAACCTGGTGCTGGGCTCCAGCGGGCTGAACGCCGACCATCACGCGCAGCTCGACGCCTTAGCCAACGACAACGGCGTGGGAATCATCGTAGCCCCCAACTTCGCCCTGGGCGCAATCGTGCTGAAGAAGCTGGCCGAGCAGGCCGCGCCCTTCTTCGACTACGTGGACATCGTGGAGTCGCACCACGAGATGAAGATAGATGCCCCGTCCGGCTTCTCGCTGGCCCTTGCCAACAGCCTGGCCGGGCAGAAGCAGTTCACGCGCAACGTTACCGAGAAGGAGAACCTGCCCGAGACCCGGGGCGGCAACATCAACGGCGTTACCGTACACAGCGTCCGCCTTCCCGGCCGGAGCGCCCATCACGAGGTCATCTTCGGGGCAGCCGGGCAGACCGTCACGCTGCGCCACGACACCCTGGGCCGGGACTGCTACATGCCCGGCGTCGTCCGCTGCATCCGTGAAGCCGCGGCAAAGCCCGGCCTGGTGGTGGGACTGGAGAACGTGCTGGGACTGTAACGGATGAATTGGGAAGTACTCTTTCACCCTGCTTTCGCGGCGGAGTATGGGGACCTGTCTTTCTCTGTACAGGGAGCGATTAACGACAAGATTGATAGGTTGCGTGAGCAAGGGCCATCGTTAGGCCGGCCTCACGCGGATACTCTCAGGGATTCGCGCCACCCCAACATGAAAGAGTTGCGCTTTCGCACAAACGGAGAACTCTGGCGGGTAGCCTTCGCTTTTGACCCCAGGAGGCAAGCAGTTCTGCTGCTCGCTGGAAATAAAAGAGGAAGCAACGAAAGGCTGTTTTATCAGTGGCTAATCAGCGAAGCGGACGCCAGGTTTGACGACCATCTGGCCGGATTATTAGGATAAGTGATGGACGAATATAAGCCAGTCTCATCTAGGGAAATTCTACAGCGTATGCCCAAAGATGAACGTCTGAAACTGGAAGAGCGATGGAAAGTCCTGCGGGTTGAAGAGGAATTCTGGAATAACCTGCCCGAATCAGAAAGAAACAAACGAATAGAAAAGCCGAAAATTTCCTACGATCCAGAAACCGATACTCTGTGGCTGAAGAATGGTAGGCCCACGCCCAGAAGCTGCGACATCGCCAAAGGCTGGGTGACCGTATTTTTTGAGGCCGATATGTGGTATCCGTCTGCCGTTATGGTGTCAGGAGCTTACCAGTTGCTGGGACAGTTCTTCTGCTCTCATGAAACCCCTGTATCGGACGCTCTGGTTATACATCATGGAGAACATGGTTCACTTGAGAAGTTCCTCAATCTGGATAACTTGGAAATCAATCACGAAAACATGAGTGATTGCTTGTGGATCAACAATGGAGAACCTGGCTTCGGACACAGGGAATTTGCGGAAGACCTGTCGGTTTGTTTTACCGAGGACTACCAGATGCCCATCGGTGTACTACTTACTCCGGCTGCCGAACTTCTCACCCCCGTATTCTCCAAATCGACGGCACTGAAACCCGCACCTCTGATATAGTAATTTAGCGGTTTCCAAAATCTCAACAAAGGGAGAAGGTGTTTCCGTGGAAGACTTGACCATTGCCGTTGTTGGCGCTACCGGAGCCGTGGGCGCAGAGTTCCTGCGCTTGATCCAGGAGCGGTATGGGGAGCAGCGCTACGCCAAGCCGCCCCGTCGTCTGCGGCTCATGGCGTCCAAGCGCTCCGCCGGCAAGCGCATCCGTCTGTCTGACAAAGGGGGCGGCGGCAAGGAACTGGTGGTCGAAGAAGCCACGAAGGACTCCTTCGATGACGTGGACGTGGCCTTCATCTCGGCCAGCTCCGCCGTCAGCCGCGACCTGGCTCCCCACGCCGTGGCCGCCGGGGCGGTGGTCATTGACGACGGCTCGGCCTTCCGCATGGAGGCCAATGTGCCGCTGGTGGTTCCCGAGGTCAACGGCGAAGACGTGGAGTGGCACGAAGGCATCATATCCATCCCCAACTGCTCCACCACGCCGCTGGTGATGGCTGTCCACCCCCTGCGCAAGCTTGCGCCCATCCGCCGCATCATCGCCGACACCTACCAGTCGGTTTCCGGCGCCGGGGCATCGCTGGTGGCCGACCTGCGGGAGCAGTCGGCGCGGCTGGTTGACGCCGACCACAGCGCTACGAACAGCGAGCCGGGGCAGATAGCCTACAACCTGATTCCCCAGATAGACCGCTTCATGGACACCGGCTACACCTACGAAGAGCAGAAGATGCGGCAGGAGTCGCAGAAGATTCTCCACGACCCGGAGCTGCAAATCTCCGCTACCTGCGTCCGCGTGCCTGTGTACGTGTCCCACAGCGCGGCGGTACACCTGGAGTTCGAGCGGCCCGTATCCGCAGGCGAGGCCCGCGAGGCGTTGGCGGCGATGCCGGGACTGACCGTGCTGGACGACCCGGCGAACGGCGCGTATCCCATGCCTTGGGATGTTTCCGGCGAGGACGACGTGTTCGTGGGACGCATCCGGCAGGACATCTCCAACCCCAACGGCCTAGCGATGTGGATCGTGTCCGACAACCTGCGCAAGGGCGCGGCCCTCAACAGCCTGCAGATAGCCGAGGAGCTGGCGGCGCGGGGACGGTTGAAGCCGCGCGCCGCCAAGGCCCGCGTCTAACGCCTCCGCCTATCCTCGAATCGGAATTGCGGAGAGCGTAGCAGCCAACGCTCGCCGCCACGCGCGAATCCCTGGATTCCCGCCTTCACGAAGGTAGCGCGGCTTCTCGGGATTGGCGGGCGGACGGGCGCAAACGACGTGGCTGAACAGACGCGCCGCCGCTATATGTGGTACAGGGTTGCGGGCTAACAAACCGCGCGTATAATGGGCAAAATGAAGAGCGTCCGGAATCCACAAACAGAATTGCAGGAGGGCAATCATGGCTGAAATAGGCAGGCTTATCACGGCGATGGTCACGCCGTTCGACGCCGAGGGGAAGGTGGACTACGATCAGGCCAAGCGGCTTGCCAACGCCCTTCTTGACTCCGGCAGCGACGCTGTCATCGTTTCAGGCACTACTGGCGAGTCGCCGACCCTCACTATCGAGGAGAAGATACGTCTGTTCGGCGAAGTCAAGGACGCTGTGGGCGAGCGGGGCGCGGTTATCGCCGGCACCGGCAACTACAGCACCGCCGAGAGCATCGAGCTAAGCCAGGAAGCCGAGAAGGCCGGAGTGGACGGTATGTTGCTGGTGGTGCCCTACTACAACAAGCCCCCGCAGGAGGGCCTGTACCAGCATTTCAAGGCCATCTCCGAAAGCACCAACCTGCCGGCCATCCTGTACAACGTGACTAGCCGCACCAGCCTGAACATGAGCCATGAAACCACCATCAGGCTCAGCGAGCTGGAAAGGATCGTGGGCATCAAGGAAGCGGGCAGCGACATGGACCAGATAACCCGCATCATAGACGGCGCGAAGCCCGGCTTCCTGGTGTGGAGCGGCAATGACAACGAGACCTTCTACATCATGGCGACGGGCGGGTTCGGCGTGGTCAGCGTAGCATCGCACCTCATCGGCAACCAGATCAAGCACATGATGGGTCTGTTGCTGGAGGGCGATGTCGAGGGCGCGGCAGCCGAGCACCGGCGGATGCTGCCGATGTTCAAGGTGCTGTTCGTCGAGTCCAACCCCATTCCGGTCAAGTACGGGGTGAACAAAGCCGGCTTCAACGTGGGCAACCCGCGCCTGCCTCTAGTGCCTGCCTCCGAGAAGGCCGCCGCCGAGATAGACAAGGTGATGTCGCAGTACAACATTGACCTGCCGGTGTAACCACCGGACAGATATGCTTCGTAAAGAGAGCGGCCCCGCGCACTGGCGGGGCCGTTCTCTTTACGCATATGGCCTACCGGAGTGAAGTCGCTACTGCTCGACTTCTCTGAAAGCCACTTGCTCAGCTTCTGCCCAAGCTTGCTGTGGCTCAGGCACTGTTTCGCCAATGACCATCGGCCAAGCATCCGAGCCGGTAGCCTTGCTGAGGATGTTGGCCCGGGCAACGACGCGGTCTATATCGGTATGGTTGACGGTGATGGAAAATTCACCCACGAAGTAGACAGTGGCGGCTTCATCCTGTCCACTCATCACTGCGTCGGCCTGTTCCAAATCGGCCCTTTCATCGTCGGTAATCAAACCGTTGTCAACGGCATCAGCAATCAGTTCCTCAAACCCGCTGTCTCTTCCGAGGATGTTGCTGTAAAGCAACCGGCTCCGGCGCATTCTGCGGTCATGACGTTCCCGAAACGCCATACTGGCGTAGCTGGCGAAGCTCTTCCCAACCCGGCGTTCGTATTCCGCGCCCTTAAGCCTGCCCAAGTCGCCATCTATTGAGGTTAATCGTCGCTCGACATAAGCCTCGAATCGGGCGAACCGCTCGGGCAGCTCTATCAGATCCTGCGACAGCAACAGGCTTCGGGCTTCATCCCGAAAGTCCGGGTCTTCCCGCAGCAGGCGAAGGAAATCCTGAGTGTTGGAGATCGTGCTCACGTGAGGAAGCTCCATGGCCTAGAAGACCGGGCCGAGCTGGATTGTCTCGGCGCGGCTGGGGCCCGTGGACACTATCTGCACCTTGCATCCAACCAACTCTTCGATGCGGCGGACGTAGGTCACAGCGTTGGCCGGGAGACGGCACAACTTGGTGGCGCTGGCCGTCGGTTCATCCCAGCCCGGCAGTTCCTCGTAAACCGGCTCGCAACGGGACAATAGGGACGTGTTGGCCGGGAAGCGGGAGACATCTTGCCCGTTGGCCCGGTATCCGATGCATATCTTCACCGATTCGAAGCCGTCCAGTATGTCGAGGCGGGTCAGCACCAAGCCGGTGAAGCCGTTGACCAATTGGCTGTACTTGGCGGCCACGCCGTCAAACCAACCGATGCGCCGCGCCCGTCCGGTGGTGGTGCCGTACTCTTGGGCAATCTCGCGTATCCTCTCAGCGGTAGCGCCGTCCATCTCCGACGGCATGGGACCACTGCCAACCCGGGTGGAATAGGCCTTGAACACGCCCAGGACCCCTTTTATAGCCTGGGGATTCAGGCCGAGGCCGGTGCATGCGCCGCCGATGGACGGCGAGGATGAAGTGACATACGGATACGAGCCGTGGTCCAGGTCCAGCAAGGTCCCCTGCGCGCCTTCCAGCAGCACCCGTTTCCCGTCGGCCAGGCGGTCCTGCACAATCTGCTCCGTGGGGCGGGCGTAGGGGCCTAGCTGTTCGGCCCAACGGCGGCACCTGTCCTTAACGTCTTCCAGGGACAAGGCTTCTCCGTCGTAAATTTTCGTGATAAGTTGATTTTTGCGCTCCAGTACCGTTTTGAGCTTGGGCTCAAGAGAATCCCAATCCAGCAGGTCGCCGACTCGGATACCGTCGCGGCTCGTCTTGTCCACGTAAGCCGGCCCAATGCCGCGGCCAGTAGTGCCTATCGCGCCGGAGCCGCGCGCTTGCTCTTCCAGAGCGTCCAGCATAACGTGGTAAGGCATGATAACGTGCGCCCGTTCGCTAACGTGCAGCTTATCGGTGTCTATGCCACGTTTTTGCAGCATCTCCATTTCGCCCAGCAGCACGTCGGGGTCCACCACCACCCCGTTGCCGATGATACCGTCCACGTCGGGCCAGCAGATGCCGGAAGGCACCAAGTGGAGTTGAAATTCCCCCTGCTCGTTCACCACGGTGTGTCCGGCGTTGTTGCCGCCAGCATAACGGACGACGCTGTCCACCTCACCCGCAAGGTAATCAATGACCTTGCCCTTGCCTTCGTCGCCCCATTGTCCACCAATAACGGCGTATGCCGGCATTCCCTGACCGCCTTACTAAACACAGATATAGTTCGCTTCGCGCAAAAGGAAACCGTCCCCTCTCGGGCCCGGCAACACAATTGCCTAGTATATCAAAGAACCCCGCCACACGAAAGCAGGAATCGTCAGCGGTTAGCGTTCCGGTTTGGGTGGTTCAATTGAATGGCGACGGGGGCTTGGAATCCCGCTTTCCCGTGAATAAAAGATTGAAGGATTGTTGAGGGCATACCAACTAAACCGGAGCGCTATCTCGTCAGCTACGCTCTTTCCAGGAGCGGGCTTCCGGGACAGCCGCTATATTCTATCCGGCAGTCCCCGCAGGATGCCTTCCGCCGCTTGACAGATGTCCCTGACTACTTCCCCGGCAGGCCGGATGGATGTGACACGTCCCGCTCCCTGGCCCATATAGACCGCGGACAGTTCCGTGTCCTGGTTGGCGCGGGCGGCGGCAACGTCCGAGGCCAGCTCCTCCCGGTGCGTCAGGATTTCTTCGTCCCTGCCGTCCCACTCTCGCACCAGCCGGTTCCGGTAGACCCGCCCGGCTATCCTTTCCGGCCAGGGCCGGACGCCAAGCAGGTCGTAGACCCGGGTGAAGGTGGTGTCCTGGCCATCGGACAGCACTATCCTCTCCTTGAACGACTCAGGCACCTCCACGGCCTCCGGGGTTGCCAGCATCGCCGTGCCCAGGGACGCTCCATCGGCTCCGGCGGCAATCGCTCCAGCCAAGGCACGGCCCGTGGTGATGCCACCGGCGGCCAGCACCGGCAGATGAGGATAGCGTTCCGCCAGCTCGACGAGTAGTGGCAGCAGGTTCATATCTCCGGTGTGGCCGCCGGCTTCGTTGCCTTGAGCCAGCAGGACATCGGCCCCGGAATCCACCGATAGTTGCGCCAAGTCAAGGGATTGCACCTGGCAGATTGTGACTGCTCCCACATCTTTTGCGCGACGCACCCACGGGTCGGGGTCGGCGAAGGAGAAGATAAAGACTGGCACCCGTTCTTCAAGGGCTATTTCGATGTTGGCGGTGTTGTACTCGATGAGCTGGGTGATGAATCCTACGCCAAAGGGCCGGTCGGTGCTGCCGCGAACGTCAGCAATCTGCTGGCGCAGCCATTCGGGGCCGAAGTCGTTGGTGCCGCCGAATGCGCCCAGCCCGCCCGCCAGAGTGACCGCCGCGGCGAGCTGTCCACCGCTGTGGTTGCTCATTGGGGCAGACATTACCGGATAATCGAGGCCGAGCAGTTCGGTAAAGCGGGTTTGAAGCATGATCTTTCCTTTTCGGCGACTATGGATTCCAAAGGAGTTGACACGCAGGCAACTCCCTCTTACCATTTATTTGTGATTTGGTTACTGCGTAGCGGGGGCTGAATTATTCCTTCCACATTGAGTGGTTCTCGGTCCGAGAGGGGAAATTGCCACTGTCCCCAACCATGGGTTCGAGGCAAACTTCCTTCCCACGCCAGCGAGGACAAACTCTGATGTAGAGGGAGAGCCGAGGGGCGGTAACTGCGTAGCGGGAGCCGCCCTTTTACTTTGGCAACGAGACCAGACCATAACCTTCTATTTCCCCGTTGAGGCCACGCCGAAGTTTCCGTTCGACGATTAGCCAATCATCCTTGTCTGGTTTGCCCAAGAGATGACGCCCAATGGGAGAAACTACCAAGTCAGCTAACTGAAGTCCCGCTATGTTTTCCTTTTTGTCCCGGAAAGTCAATGACCGAATCCGGTCACGTATCATTTCTGCGCCCGAATATCCGGAGTTTCGGCGCCGCAGACTTGACCAAGAATGTTCCAAGTCTTGGTCAAGTATCGTATCGCGGCTTTCCGCGACAATCATCCCCCCGTTTCTCACCTCTCCGATTTCGTCGCAGAAAAGCTCCGACAGCCTGTGAAGGGTAATACGGTAGAGGTCAATAGCGGCGGCCCCATAATGACGGAAATGGTCATTTTTACGGATGGCACAAGCCACTGCTTTATAATCCAGTTCTCCTGCTAGAGAATTTAGCTTCTCGTAGAAAGCCTCACGGAATTGAGGGTTGTTCAATCCTTCGAAGCCGTTTCTGTTCCGAACGATGTCCGCTGTGTGCAGCACGGTGTCGGTTCTTCCGAACATTCTCTCCTTGAAGCCGTCAAAGGCTTCCGTCAATGGGCCTTCGGCGTAATCCTTGTCAACTATGACTCCGCCTAGAACAAACACGGGGTAGTTGGGGTCAATCACCGTCAAGTTGTGATCGCCGGACTCATCCAGAAACAGGATTTTCACTGAGGCTACACGTCCACCAGCAGGCCGGGGTTGAGGACGCCGTTGGGGTCGAGGGCGCGCTTGGCGGCGCGGAGGGCCTCTGCGAAGGGTTCGGGGCGCTGCTGGTCATACCACGGGCGGTGCAGGCGCCCCACGGCGTGATGGTGGGTGATGGTGCCGCCGGCGGCCATGATGGCGTCCGACGCGGCCTGCTTGATCTCGGCGTACATCTCCAGTTCCGCGCCGCGCCGTCCCATGCCCTCCCAGGTGTAGTAGGGGGCCGGGCCGTCGGGGTAGACGTGGGTGAAGCGGCAGGAAACCGAGCCTCCGCCGCAGACGCGATCCAAGGCATCCTGCAACGCGCCGCGCACCATCTCGTCCATGGCGGGCCAGCGGTCCCAGGTGATGGCCGTCTCCAGCGTCTCGGCCACAAGCCCGAGGCCGGTGGTGATATTGCGCTGGTAGGGCGCGCCCAGGAAGGCGTTGCGCCATGCGCCCACAGCGCCCTGGCGTCCGGTGTCGCCGCCGGATGATTCTTCGCCCCGGTCGCCGGGCGCGGAAATCCTGATGTCCTCTTCCGCGATGCTGCCACCGGCGTCGCGGGCGATGGCGACGGCCTGGCGTATATTATCGTCCTGCGGTAGCTGGTCTGACTCGAAGCCAATTATCAGCAGGGCGCGGCTGCCATCCATCCCGGCGGCTGCCTGCGCTTCCCCCGGGTCCAGCAGGCGGCAGTTGGCGGGCCACAGCTTGGCCTGCGCCACGCGGCGGGCAGCCTCGGACCCGGCCATGAAGCTGGAGTAAGTCACCCCGGCAGAGGCGCGGTACTGAGGGCGGGCCTGTATACGCATCCACGCTTCGGTGATGATGCCGAGGATGCCCTCGCTGCCGATGGCCATGCGGTCGGGGCTGGGCCCGGCTCCGCTGCCGGGCAGCCGCCGCGACTCCCAGACTCCCGTCGGCGTTACCATTCGCACCGACTCAACGAAGTCGTCTATATGGGTGTGGTTGGTGGCGTAGTGTCCGCCGGAGCGGGTGGCGATCCAGCCGCCCAGCGAGGAGAATTCGAAGCTCTGCGGGTAGTGCCGCAGGGTGAAGCCGTGGGGACGCAACTGCGCCTCCAGTCCTGGGCCGTAGGCTCCGGCCTGGATTCGCGCCGCGCGGGAAACGTCGTCCACCTCCAGCACCTGGTCCAGCGCCGACAGGTCGATGGTGACGATGCCGTCGTATCCGTCGGGAGGCTCGAATCCAGCCACGGTGGAGCTCCCGCCGCCGTAGGGGATGGCAGCGTAACCGTTGGATGAGCACCAGTCCAGCACCGCCGTCACTTCTTCCTCGGTCGTGGGATGGGCCACGACGTCGGGCGGGTTGGGGAACTGGAGGTTGTAGGCGCGGATGCGGTCGCGGAAGCTGCGCCCGTAGGTATGCACCGCGCGGTCGTGGTCGCCGGTGGCGCAGATGGCGGCGAGGGACGACGGAGGGCTGATGCGAGAGGTGCGCAGTTGCAGGTCTTCCGCGCGGGGCGGCATCACCGGCTCGACACTGACGCCGTAGCGTTGCGACAGCCGGGCGGCGGCTTCGCGCACCTGTTGCTCAGTGGGTTCGTCCTGCTCCAGTCCCCATGCCCAGATACTTCTGCGACTCACGCGACGCTCCTCCTGTCCGCCTATCCGTCAGGGCGGAGGCGGCACAGTTCTTCTTCCAGTTGGCGTATCCTTGCCCGTTCCGATTCCAGGTTTGCCTCAGCAGCGGCCCGCGCTTCGCGCTCGGCTCGCAGGGCGCGGCGGTCATCGCGCCACTCTTCCAGGTAGGACCCGGTGGCCGGGTCGTAGAAGCGGGGCCAGCCTTCATCCCATGCCAAGCTGAGGCCCAGCACCTCGCTGAATCCTTTGAGGATGCCATCGGGTTCGGTGGTCAGTTCTATGGGCTGGTACTGGCCGTCCACTAGGCGCAGGCCGTTCAGCTCAAACCGGTAATAGCGGCCGCCGGTGGCATCAAAGCGCCAGAATTCAGGCACTCCGATTCTTTCGTAAATGGCGGGCTTCCTGTTGAGGTCCACCCGCCTTGTGCTCTCCGATGCCACTTCCAGCGCCCAGTCCGGCGGCTTCCCCACCTCCCAGGGCAGATATATCTTACGGGGGCGAATGGACAGTTCGTCCACTCCGAAAGCGACGTATATATCGGGGGCAACCCGGACGTTCAGGTTGCTGGGGTCATAGCAAACGTTGGTGCCCATGTCTATGAAAACGTCATGCCGGGCGTGGAAGTCGGCAAACCGGGCGTTCAGCACCGCGAATACGGCGGCAATCTCTCTGTTCTGTTCCATGTGGTCAGGAGGCCAATCGAACTCGTCAGGATTGAAGTCGAGGGCAGCATAGTCTATCGGCCCTCCCTTGCGGTAGGGCAGCATATCTGTTGTTGGGGCTTTCTTCGGGATGGGCGTAATCATGTGGCAGCCTCGGCTCAGGTGAGGGCACGGATGCATCGCTGGCCAAATTTTAGCACACCCTTCCCTGCCCACGGAGAAGCGGGCGGCTCAGTGCGGCTAAACTACCCCACCATGTCGAAGCGCTCGGACTGCGGGGGCTGAGCCCACAGTTCCTCGGCTCCCGCCATGGCGACGGCTCGCTCCGGGCTGGCGCGCCAGGCATCATAGATATCGTTGCTGTCCCAGGTTACCAGCGTGGAAATTTTGGTAGAGTCGGACAACGAGATCAGGGTCTGGCGGCTGCCGAAGCCGGGGGCTTTGCTCTGCGCCAGGCCGTTGCCATCCAGCAGCGCCTTTGCTTCCTCTACCTTGTCGGGCTTCGCCCAATGGTGGGTAAGTACGCCTATCATCTGTTATACCTCTACTGGTAAATTTCACAGCATTTTTGTTTGCTGAGTTTGCTTGTTGCAATCGAAAATTGGCAGGGTGCCGTTCAATGGCAGTTTCTCCAATGCCCGAGGCTCCACTTTGATAGCTCCCGAACCATATGACTTGCCGACAAACGACAGATTGGCAATCGTTTCCGGTTCCTGCAAAACATCCCAAAGCCGTTCAATAAAATCAGGGGCATCTTCATTGGGGTAAACGCACAGAAATCCGGTCAGCGGTACCACCCCGGCCAGGTTCCTTATAAACCTAGCATTGCGGCGGCCAAGATATGCGAATAGTATGGGTGGCGGCGTGCGAGTTTCCATCTTGTACCAAGGCCGCCTAGTAGAAATTAGAGACTGAAGATGTACCCCGTCAGATTCCCCTTCCAATAGGTACTTGCGGACAGACGAAGGGAACTCCTCCAACGGGCGTGCATCAGGCGAAAACAAGAGGGTTGGCCGATTCTTCGATTCAAGGTCATTGATTGTATCGCAATCAATAGTGCTGCCTGGCACATCTCGTGTCCTTCCAACTGCAGGAATCAGAAATTCCCTGGGCAGTCGCAAGGAATCCGCCCCTTTCGCAGTCAGGAAAAAATACTTATTCGCACCGGTGGCGATTCCACGCACTACGTGGGCAACTTCGCCCAATGTGAACACGTCCTTGTCGCTTGCTCTTTGCGGCCTTGAAAGCCCGGTAGAGAGGCCCTCAGAAAGAGACCTTTTCTGAACTTCAAGGGTGTTTCCCGCATTCTTGAATCCCGAATTTATCCAATCCCTGAGACCATTCGCGATGGGTGTGTGGCATTTCGCCCACTGAAACTCTTCGCGGGGAGTCTCATTGGCAATCATAAAGACCATCGGGTTAGTGTCTACACCTGGAAAGGGAGATGCCGCAGGAGCAAATGTAATTACGGTATCTAGCCTGTAATTATGGGTAATCCAATTCCAGAGGGTTGAAGAAAAGACTCCCTCACAGGTGTCTGAAGGCATAATGAACGCCAGGCGGCCACCGGAATCCAGCACCCGAAGGGCACGGATGAGGAAGTAAATGTGCAGTCCAGCGCGACCGTCCAAAGCAGTGCCCACAGAGTCAACAGCGATTCTTCTGAGTTCGCTTTTGATACAGGCTGACAGACGATGATGCCTTATGTAGGGAGGGTTGGCGACGATTGCTTTGAAGGGACCAAGGGGGGGTTCGATAACGAAGTCCCTAATATCAACAGCTCGTAAGTCGGTCTCTGCAAGCCCTTTATAAAGGGCTTGCTGCAAGACATCCGGGTATATTTCGGTTCCCATGAGGTTAAGCGATTCCCCGCCAATCCGTTTGGCAGCGCGCAGAAAGGCCCCTGTTCCCACAGCAGGATCAAACAAATGGTCTGAGCCGCTGGATAGCGCATACTTGACCATAGCATCGGCGATCCAGTCAGGGGTCCAGAATTGACCTTTCTCCCGTAGATTTTCCCTTTCAATCCCCTTGACAGTAACTCTCTCAGAACGCCCCATTAATCAAAGACCTCTCAGCAATCGCAAGGCATCTTCGCTGATGAGCAACTTGCCTCCTTCAAATCTCACGAAAGGCAATATATGACCATTGGGGTCAGTTATAGAGTCTGCTACCAGTTCTGGTTCTTCAGTCATATCGCCGAGCGTATAGGAGTAATGGTAGTAGAACTTATAGATGGTTTTTCTACTTGTAGCACCACCCGGAGCCTGGAATGTTTGTTCAGTAGCTTCTATTAGCCCTTCGTTTATCAGAGATTGAGACTTGTCCAGCTCAAGCCCAAACGATGTGTCATAGAATACGTGCCATATATGTATACCCACTCCAGCTTCAGCTTGCCAAGTGAATAGTCGTTCCCTGTCTTCTTCTTTCAGGATTACAGTTGGTAGAACGGCATTCTTCGGCAGTGCTGGTCTATTCCCCAATCGCTTCATAGGCCTCAGTTCGGAACCGTATTGGGGCATTTGCTTTGCTCTCCACAAACTATTCTCACACTCGACTGCTATAAGGGATTTCGATATCAGTTCCTTCATGAGCGGATTTTCTTCGGAGGAAAACGGCAGTTCAGCCTGTCCACCGAGTTCTTTAACCATGTCATTGATATTAGTTTCATCGGATTTTCTAAAAATCAGAATATCCGGGCGCTTGGCTTGGGAAAGTCCGGCCTGCTCCAAACGCTCAAAGTAGAGCTCAACCTCACGAACACCTTCTGGAGCGACACCGCTAGGCCCATAAGCTAAGGCATAGAACTCGCTTGTGGCATTTACTCCGTCAATGACCCTTTTCTCACTCCATACTCCTTGGCTCCACCGCATAAGAAAGTCGCTTCCGCGGAGGCGCCGGGGATTCAGAAAGAAATCCGCCCACGGAACGTGGTCTCGTGGGCTGAATTCCAAATCTTCTGCGGGTGAACTCAGGTATTTCTCAAACAGGCTCCAGCTCATTACATCTCACTGGTGGATTTGGAGAGCGTTCGTTTTGGACATGCTCCCTACCCTAATCAGGGTCGCGGCGGATACCTATGACGCGGGCGAAGACGAAGGCCAGTCCTGCGACCACTATACTGAACACCGCGCCCATCTTGCCCGGGTCGAGGAAGTCCGTCCCGTAGTAGGCCTTGTTGGCCACGAACAGCGCCACCGTCAGCCCCAAGCCGGCAATCATGCCCGCCACCATCAGGTGCCGCAGGCTCATGCCCTCGGGCAATGGGAATCCGGCCCGGGACATGACGAACGAGAACAGCGACACGCCGACTGTCTTGCCCACAATCAGCGACAGCAGGATCATAAATGTAACGGAGTTGATGTTGCCGAAGGCGACACCCGCGTTGGCCCAGGCGAAGAAGAACAGCCCGAAGTCCACCGGCATCTTAAGGTGATGCTCGAACTGCTCCAAAGTTCCGGCCTGGTGTCCGTGTCCGCCGCTGTCGTGGGCGTAGTCATACCCAGCATTGTGCTCCCCGCCTTCGTGTTCACTGGCGTGGAACGCAGGCAGGAAGGGCACGATAACCACCAGGGCAAGGGCCGGCTCGACGCCTGTCTTGACCAGCCCCACCCAGCTCATGCCGCCCGCAATCAGGATATACACCGGCCACCAGGTGATGCCGACTCTCCGGAAGACGTAGGCCGTGACCATGCCGCCCAGTGTCAACAGCAGCCAGAGAGGCTGCACGTTCTCCGAGTAGAACACAGCGATGATCACGAGGCCGATGGCGTCGTCGGCCACCGCCAGCAGCAACAGGAAGTTCACCGCCGCGTGCCGGGCCCCGAAGATTACGCGGGCCACAAGCCAGGCCAGGGCGATGTCGGTGGCGGTAGGAATGGCCCAGCCGCCGAGGACACCCTCGGCCGGGAACATCATTCTGCCGAGGTCATCGGTGCCGCCGTAGAAGATGACCGCCAGTAGTATGAACAGCCCCACCGGCCCGAACACGCCGCCCAGTGTCCCCATGATGGGGTTGATGGCCTTGGGAAGGGGATTCAGCGCGCCGCCGGGCAGGATTGACTCGGTAATCTCCTTGGCGGCAATGCCGAAGAAGAAGACCATGAACACTTCGTTAACCAGGAAGTGAACGGTTACGTGCTTGCCGAAGATGTAGAAGTCGTTCAGGTCGTGGCCGTGGCCGTCGTCCAGGAACGGGCCTTTGCCGAAGTTCCAGAAGTCGAACTCCACCAGGTCGTGGTGGCTGGCGAAGTCAATGTTGGCCCACACCAGTCCGGCGACAACGCCGATGATGAGGGGCAGGGAGTATTCCTGGAGGAATGATATGAACTGGCGTATCTGCGCCACTGGAAACCTCGACCCTTAAGACCAAAGCCAGTCTAGCTATCAACAAACCGCCGCCGATTATACCACTGCGCTCAACAGCGGCCCAACCCCCCACCGGGAGCCTCTCGGAACCTTGCCCGGAATTAGCGCGCAGGCCCCACAGGGGTTAGAATAGGCGGGATGGAAGTCCCCACCCTAGTCCTCTCCCGGAAGGAGAGGGAAGATTCCGAATACTAAGTTGTGAGCGGGGCCTGATTATGACGCTCAGAGACAGGCTGGAAGAGGACATACGAGATTCGATGCGTCAGCGCGACCAAGGTCGGGTGGACGCCCTGCGCTTCCTGAAGTTCGCAGTGCAGGCCGTGGAGAAGGAACGCAGGGAAACGCTGGACGACCAGGCGATGATCGAAGTGGCGTCGAAGCAAGCCAATGACCGCCGGGAGAGCGTCAGGGCCTTCCGCGACGGTGGACGCACGGAGCTGGCCGACAAGGAAGCCTCCGAGCTGGCTGTGCTGGAGGAGTATCTGCCGCCTCAACTCAGCGAGGACGAAATCGTTGCCTTGATACGGGAGACCGTCGAAGCCGTGGGCGCCACCGGCCCCCGCGACCGGGGCAAGGTCATGGGCCGTCTGATGCCGCAGGTCCGCGGCAAGGCCGACGGCGCGGAGGTCAACCGCCTCGCGGGCGAGATTCTGGACTCGCTGGGGTAAGACAGTTCCCTCTCCCTCCGGGGGAGGGTCAGGGTGGGGGCGTCTCTCGGCTGTAACCAAAGTTATGGGCGAGCAGGGTTTCACTCTCATCCCTTGCCTCTCCTTACTAAGAGAGAGGGAGTAGTTTGGAATGCAGGGAACATAGAGCGATGCGATTCGGAATTCTTCGGTTCCCCGGCACCTGGAGCGACGTTGACTGCCATCACGCGGTCAACGGCGTGCTGGGGCAGGATGCGGAATATGTCTGGCACAAGGACGTCAGCCTCGACGGGTTAGACTGCGTAATCCTGCCCGGCGGTTTCTCCTACGGCGACTACCTGCGGCCAGGGGCGATGGCCCGGTTCTCGCCAGTGATGGACGCGCTGTACGGCTTCGCGCAAGCGGGCGGCACGGTCATCGGCATCTGCAACGGCTTCCAGATTCTGTGCGAGTCCGGCCTGCTGCCGGGAGCGCTGCGGGCCAACCGGCAGCTTGAGTTCCGTTGCCAGTGGACCACCCTGCGCGTGGAACGGGTAGATACACGTTTCACCTCCGCCTGCGACGCCGGACAGAGGTTGCAGGTGCCCATATCCCACGGCGAAGGCAACTACTACGCCGACGCCGAGACGCTGGATATGCTGGAGCGCGAAGGACGGGTGCTGTTCCGCTACTGCGACGCCGACGGTCAGGCCACCGGCGCCGCCAACCCCAACGGCTCGGCCAACAACATCGCGGGCATCATCAACGCGGCGGGCAACGTGCTGGGCATGATGCCCCACCCGGAGCGAAGCTGCGAGGAGCTGCTGGGCAGCGCGGACGGCTCGCTGATCTTTCAGTCAATCATTGACAGCATGGCCCAGGCCTAGGCCCCTGGATGGCCGCCGTCTCCCTCTCCCTGCTGTCCGCCATCAGTCTCGGCTGCAGCGCAGTTTCGGGCCGGGCCGGAATGACGGGAGTTCACCCCGTCGCGGTCATCGGCATCGCCCTCGTGGCGGGCTTCGTCAGCGTCTCCATCGCTGCCGCCGCGCTATATCCCTACGACCTCTCCGGCGTGCCCCAATCGGCGCTGCCGTGGATCGTAGCCTTCGGGCTGGTGCAGTTCGCCGTGGGCCGCACAACGGCCTATATTGGTCTCAGCACCATCGGCGCATCCCGTGTAGCCCTCTTCATTTCGACGCAGGTGCCCTTCGCTGCGTTCTTCGCCATTACCTTCACCGGCGAGTCTCTGACGCCCCTGGCAGCCGTGGGAACGGTAGCCGTGATGCTGGGGCTGCTGCTGGCCAGCGGAGACTCGCTGACCCAGGGTTGGCGCACCGACCGCCGTTACCTCATCGGGTGCCTTGCGGGCCTGATGGCCGGGGCAGCCACGGGCGCAAGCACAGTATTGGCCAAGCAGGCCGTGAGCGTATACGATTCGCCGCTGGTCATTACGGCGCTGGGAATGCTGGCGGCCATATTCATAGTGGTGCCGGCCGTGGGCGTTATCGCCGTCCGAAGTCCTGCTGTCAGGGAGTTTGACCGGAGATCAATGGCCTTCATCTGGCTCTCCGGCCTGAGCACCACGGTGTCCATTGTGGCCCAGCTCTTCGCCGTGCAGCGGGCCGACGTGGTAATCATCGCCCCCATCCTGGCCACCTTCCCCCTGTGGACGCTACTGCTGGCCCACATCTTCATCGCGCGGCTGGAGCAGATAACCTTGCGGCTGACAGTCGGCGCCATAGTGACGGTGGCTGGCGTCGCTGCCGTTGCGGTTGGAGGGCAATTGTGACAGCCATCGGGCTTTCCTTCCTGGCCATCATGGGCTTCGGCAGCGCCACCATCTTCGCCCGGCTGGCTATGTCGCGGGTCGGCCCGATGCCAGTGACCTTCTACTCGCTGTGCTTCAGCTTCGCAGCCTCCGGGATATTGGCGGTCATCTTTGCCTCCGGCGACTTCATCGCGCTCCCGCTGATAGTGCTGGCGTGGTGCGTAATGTTGGGGGCGTTCAACTTCCTGGGCGGGCGCAACCTGTCGTACCTGGCCGTGGGGCGCATCGGAGCGGCGCGGTCCGGGGCCATCGTGGGAACGTCGGCGGTGTTCGCATCCATATTGGCCATCACCATCACCGGAGAGCGTCCCCACTGGGTCGTGCTGATGGGCACCGTGGTCGTGGTGGCCGGGCTGGCAACTGCGCTGGGCAAGAACATCCTGGAAAGCGGCAGGCAGACATCCGCCGCCCAACCTTCCCCGGCCGCTCATCCTGAGCCAGTCGAAGGGCGAGTGCGCCGGGCAGCATTCATCGGCTACCTGCTGGCCTTCGGGGCGGCCTGTTGCTACGGGACTACCAACGTGGTGGTGCGGCAACTGACCATTGACTACACCTCGCCGTTGGTGGTCGCCACCATCAGCCTGTTCTTCGGAATACTGCTGGTAGCCCCGGTGGCGGCGAAGCAGGCGGCGGCGTCCATAGGGGAACTGCGTCGCACGCCGAGCTTCATGGTGTACGCCGCGCTGTCAGGACTGGCGGCGGCCACCGGGGTCAACTGCACTTACTTCGCGTTGCAAAGGGCCGAGGTGGTGGTTGTCGCGCCCATAGTATCGGCCAACCCGCTGTTCACGCTGCTGCTGGCGGCGCTGTTCCTGCAGCAGCAGGAGAACGTCAACCGCTGGCTGGTATTGGGCATCGGAGTCACAGTGGCAGGGGTGGCGCTGGTGGTGCTGGGAAGCACGCTGTGACGGAGTGGAGGAGGCACCTACTACCACGGCAGGTACCGTTTGCTTTTAGTGGGAATCACTCAAAAACAGACGGAGCGCGCGAGGGATTCTACTAAAAGCAAACGGTACCATATGGAGCTATCAGTCCAGCGAAAACTACGTAATTCAACCCTTCGCTCCTTCGAGCTAACGCACAGTAGCGGTAGCGATATTCATTTCGTTGTATTTGAACGCCTAAACACAGGCGGAACTAAATTAAATGAGATGGAAATCAGAAACTGCATTTATCGAGGCAGTTTAAATGATTTGATCAAAGATCTGTCAGAAGATCCTGACTTTGTTAAATGCGTGAACAGCGAAGCATTACGCCGTAGGATGAATGACAGGTATTTAGTATTGCGTTTTCTAGCTTTCTATGAGCGCACGCATTCTAAGTACACGCGTGGACTGAAGAAATTCTTGAACGATTTTCTGGATGATTATCGCAACGCGCGACAAGAAAAAATAGCTGAATATCGTCGAGTATTTCAGAAATGTATGAAGGCCTCGTTCACAGTGTTTGGAGATCAAGGATTCCGGTTAGAATCAGGCAAGACAAGGGAACCTGCTTCTGTTGGGGAATGGAATCCTCGGGTCAATGCTGCTGTGTTTCAAGCGGTAGCAACATCTTTTGCGAAGTATGACTTAGGTCAGATCACCAGAAATGCTGATGGCATCTACGAGGCTTACTTAGACTTGATTACAAGGGACGATACTTGGGTAGGTGGCGTCGGAGGAGCAAATCAAAATTCCGACAATATAAGATACACTTTCGACACTTGGGAGAAACAGTTATCTTTGGTAATGAAGGAAGGTTCGCCTAATGACGGGCATCGGTTTTTTTCTCGCAGTCTAAAGCGAGAAATGTTCGACTCGAACAGGGTTTGTCATCTTTGTGGACAGGAAATAAGATTGCTGGACGATGCAGCTTTAGACCACGAGGTCCACTATTGGAGGGGCGGAGCAACTGTACCAGAAAATGCTAGACTTACCCACCGCTACTGCAACTCCTCGCGGGGTGGGCTATAGTTATATAAGTTGCTCTGAGACTATGAGGCGCGCCTGAGTCAGTGATCCCTAGCCTTTAGTGGCGGATTCCGCCAGGCAGTTGAAGAAGCGGTCCATCATGTTGCGGGATACGCTCTCCATCATACGCTGCCCCACGCGGGCCAGCAGGCCGCCCGCCTGACCGTCGCCGTCCACGTTGACGGTGGTGACGCTGCCGTCCTCGGTCAGCGTGATAAACGCCTCGCCGTTGACGAACCCCGGAGCGCCGTTGGCCGACACAATCAGACGGTACGACTCGTGGGGGTTCCAGTCGCGGATGGACACCTTGGCGGAAAAGTTCCCGCGAACCGGCCCCATTTGCGCGCTGATGCTGGCCTCGTAATTGCCGTCGCCCACGTCCTCCAGGCGCTGGCACCCGGGGATGCAGCCCTGCAAGGAAGCGGGCTCCGTTATGGCATTCCACACCTTCTCCCGCGGGGCGTTGATTTCATAACTGCCGGTGAGTTTCATCCGGTAAATCCTTTCATCCTGATTCCGACAATGAGAATTACAACCGCTCGTCCGCCAGCAGCAGCAGCTCCAGCAGCGCCTGCGTCCCGTTGGCGCAGTCCTCGGGCGACGAGTATTCCTGTATCGCGTGGCTGATGCCCTCCACGCTGGGCACGAACAGCATGGCCATCGGCGCGATGGTGGCGATGGCCTGCGCGTCGTGGCCCGCCCCGCTGGGCACCCGCTCCCACGCGAATCCGGCCCGCTCGGCGGCCTCGCCCACCCAGTCCTGCATCCCGGGCACGATGGGCACCGGATCGGTGAAGCGGTGGCGGTTTATGGTGATTTCCACCCGGTCGTCTTCCTCTGACTGCCGGGCCACGCGGGTCAGCTCCCGCTCGGCGGCTTCCAGCGCCGCCATCTCCAGGTCGCGGAACTCCACGCCAACAGTGGCCCGTCCGGGTACGACATTAACGGCGTTGGGCGTCACATCCAGCGCCCCGGCGGTGGCTACCCGGCAGATTTCGTCCTCGGCGGCCATCTTCTGCACCTGCACCACCAGCTTCGAGGCCGCCACCAGCGCGTCGCGTCGCTCGCTCATGGGCGTGGTTCCGGCGTGGTTCGACATCCCGTTTACATCCAGCTCGAACACGGCCCGCCCCGTGATGCCCGTGACCACCCCGATGGGCGTGCCGGAGCGGTAGAGGTATGGCCCCTGCTCGATGTGCAGCTCGAAATAGGCTGCCAGTTCGCCGGGCTTGCGGGCCGCCTCATCCACCCGCGACAGGTCGCCGCCGATGTCGGCCATGCGCTCGGCCAGCGACACCCCCTCGGCGTCCACTGCCGCCAGGTCCTCTGGCTCCAGCATCCCGGCCATGGCGCGGCTGCCGATGAGCCAGCGATGGAAGCGGGTGCCCTCCTCGTTGGTGAACACGATAGCCTCGATGGGATGGCGGGTGACATGGCCGTTCTCCGCCAGCGTCTTGACCACCTCGATGGCCCCCATCACGCCCAGCGCGCCGTCGTACTTGCCCCCCAGCGGCACCGTGTCGGTGTGCGACCCGAGGGCGATGGCGGGCAGCGAATCGTCGGAGCCGGCCTTCCGTCCGATGATGTTCCCGCCTGTGTCAATGCGCACCTCCAGTCCTGCCTCGCGCATCAGGCCGATGGTGTACTCGCGGCTCTCGATGTCTGCGGGTGAGAAGGCCAGACGGTCCATCCCCTCCGGCGTCTCCCCGAACTTGCCCAGCTCGTCCAGGGTGCGGTTAAGGCGCGCTGCGTTGATGGCAAATCCTGGCATGGCGGTGTTTCTCCGTTGCAATTTCGATATGAGAGTCTAGAGATTACGGATGGTCTTTGAAGCCACTGGCTGGAGACACTGGGACAATAAATCATTTCAAGCAGAGACATTAGACAAATTTGAGAGGGCATGGTGGGAACTCTTGCCACCCCGGCCATCGCTTGGGGTAAAGGAATTTGTCCCCTGTGGATTGGGTCTCGTCTTCAGAAATATAGCTTTCGGCGATACCCTCCAGCCAGTCCCAGTCTCGAATACCATTAGCGAATTGGATGGCGCGTCCAATCTCCTTCACTCGCTCTGTCATTTGATGGGATCCAAAGTTCGATGGACGCCCCGCTGCCACGATGCTGAGGATATATTCGAACATAAGCAAGACGGACTGCAATTCATCACGGCTCACTGTCCGGTCTCCAACGATGTATGATTGAGTGCGTTTTTCGGGTTCCTGTACCAGTCGGTGACCGTATGACTCAGGCATCCAAACGCTTCTTATCTTGCTTGACTTATACAGACTCTCGTTCTGTTCGTCGAGAATTGGTTTGCACTCAGGACAATCTTCGGTTAGACCCCAAGAAGCGGCATCATCTGGGTAAACTCCATCCCAACCTCCTATGATGGCGAAGCTGCATTTGTCGCAAAAGGGAACATTCCCACAACCACCGTACTGTATGTGAGTCGCGATATATGACACTTTCAGGGTGCTGCCGTCGGTAGTAAACGGGTTTTCGCACCTGGCACAGTGTACTTTACCTTCGACAACATCTTGGCGTCGTTTCTCGGAATCACCCAGCATAGTCTCAAATTCCCGGCGCTGCCGTTTGGGACTGCGAAAGTCCTCCTTGATGCCCACTAATGGATCGTCTAAATCGGCGATATTCTGCCAAAGACTGGCAAGGCGCTCTCGTTTTTGCTTCCGGCAATTGTGGGGAGAGATATAAGCTCGTATGACTGTGCTATCAATGGGATGCTGGCTGCCTCCCAATTCGAAAACGTCAATGCCTTGGGACTCGCAATAGGCTAACTTCTTCTGAGACGGTGGGCTGGTGTTGGTTATTTCCAGCCAAATGGGCGGTTTATCATCTCTCTCCAACAGAATATCGGGGCGGTAGTTCTCATAGTCGGCTTCGCTTCTTACCCCAGTCACGCCCTCTAGGATATTCTCAACGAATCCGCCACCTTCGCATTTCCCGCAACATTCTCTGAAAAATAACCAGAATCCCTGCTGCTTCTTACGACGGGATTCGAGTTTATGGGATAGTAAAGCTTTGTTGGTCCAATGGGGTAGGCTTTCTGGGTATCCGGGAGTGCCCATATTCATGGCTCTATCCTGTTATCTCAGCGGAGGGAATTTCTGCAACGGAAACGGCAGCCAGGGTGTCTCCGGCTATTACCGCGTGGGCGTAGGCGATGCAGGCGAGAATGCCGTCCGTTTCCAATCTGGGATAGTCGTCCAGGATGGCCTCCGGCACAACTCCCTGGTTCAGCAGGCTCAACACCATTTCTACTGAGATGCGCATGTCACGGATGATGCTTCCCGCCGATTACGTCCGGCCGGGTGATAATGCGCTCCAGAAGACGCCGGTTGTTGGGCATAACTTCTCTTCAATGGGCTTTACATCTCCGTTATATGGTCTCGTTGGTTCCGTCCAGCCACAGGCTATGGCAGCTCAAGATGACAGGGCATCCAAGCGCCGCAGGATTTCATCCTGCCCGGCTTTCAGTTGCGCCAGGTCTACTGCCTGTTTAGCTTGCTCTACAGCCAGTTTCGCCTGCTCTTCCGCCAGTTTCGCTTGGCCGACTTTCAGTTCCGCCACGTCTTCCGCCAGATTTTCCTGGCTGGCGTCTACTTTTACTAACCTATCATGGAATCTGAGCAGCGTACTGATGCCCCATATCAGCAACGCTACCCCGCCAACGATTAGAGCGCCTAGCACCGAGCCTATGATAGTTGCCATGGGTCCCTCTATGGTCACTGGGATACCTCCCGTTGGATTCAACGCCCCCGCCCCCGCCGTCGCCGCATAGGGCGCACTTCCTTGATCATGTCTTCCAGCGCCCTCCGGTCCAGCCCGAGGCCCACTGCGATGTTGATGTCGCGCTGAGCCTGCTCTCTCTGTCCCATCATGGCACGCGCCGTAGCACGGTTCACATAGGCCACGGCGAAGGTTGGCTCCAGCTTCACGGCTTCGTTCAGGTCCTTGACGGCCAGATCCAAGGCGCCGGTGGCGATGTAGGCGTCGGCCCGGTTGTTGTACGGCACAGGGAAGCGTTTTTCCAGCCGGATGGCCTGGCTGAAATCGTCTATGGCCGCGGCGAGGCGGCCGGCGGCCCGATGCGACGCCCCTCTGTCGCTGTATGCCGCGGCGAAGCGGGGATTGATGCGCAGAGCCTGGGAGTGGTCGCGCACCGCCTGGTCATATTCTTCCAGCGCGTGGTGGGCATTGCCCCGTATGCTGTAGCCCAACGCCACCCGGGGCGATCGCTTGATGGCCTCGTCGGCGTCAGGAATGGCCAGCTCCGGCTTGCCCAGGTTGAGGTAGGCGGCGCTGCGATTGCTGTAGGCCGGGCCCAGCTCCGGGTCGAGATTCAGCGCGTCGGTATAGGCGCGAACCGCTTCTTCTATGTTCCCGCGCCGTTGCTGTCGAACCCCGTAGTCATACAGCCGCTCGGCCTCGGGTTTGCCCACGCCCCCTGGCATCATCCGTTTCAGTATGCTTCCAACATCCGGCAACTTGCAGCGCCCCTCCTGCGGCGGATTCGTACCTAAAGGCCCATCCTGGCCCTCGAATAGTCCAGTTGCTCTTCCAGTTCCTCCCGGTCCGCTCCCAGGGCCACCGCCTGCTCCAGGTCGCTCCGGGCCTGCTCGTCCCTTCCGGTGATGGCGTACATGGTGCTGCGGTAGATGCGGGCGTTGACGTTCTCCGGGTTGTTCTCAATGGCTGCGCTGAAATCGCTGATGGCCCGCTCCGGCAGTCCCACTGCCGCGAACAGCAGCCCGCGATGGAAGTAAGCCCTGTCCCCCCGGCGGTTCATGCGCACGGCCCGGCTGAAATACCACAGCGCGCGATTGGTCTGCCCCCAGCGCGCATATATCAGGCCCCACTGGAAGTAGAAGCTGCTGGCCAGCACTGCAAGTCCGTGGAAGCCCCGCTTCAGCAATTCAAACGCTAACATGATGCTGATTATACCGCATATGTGCAGGTGTGCCGCTGCGCCACCGCATAGTGGCGCAGGTGTGCTGTGATACACTGGAAAGCGCTGCCAGTTTACTGTTTGCCAATCGGCGTCAAGCCCCTCCAAAATTTTACTTACAGGAATTTCCAATGGACAAGGTTTTCATTTACTGGGACAACTCCAACATCTTTCATGAAGCGCAACGTCTTGCCGAAGAGCGAAACAATGGCCCTGATGCCCGGTATCGGGTCAGGATAAACTTCGCAAATATGTTGCGACTGGCTCACGCCGACAGACCTGTTGAAAGGGCCTATGCCGCTGGCTCGGTGCCCCCGGAGATGCGGCAGTTATGGAACCGGCTGGAAAGCCAGGGCGTGGAAGTTCATTTGTTCAACCGGGGCAGCAGCGAGTCCGGCGAACAAGAGATGCCCGACCGCGTCTTGCAGTTGCGGATGTTGGAGGACGGTTGGGACTACAACGGTAATCCAGGTATTGTGGCGTTGCTGACCGGAGATGGGGCTGGTTATACGGAAGGGGCAGGGTTCCACAGAACTTTGGAACGGATGCACAATCGCGGTTGGCGAGTGGAAATTCTGTCTTGGTCCCATTCCTGCAACCAGAGGATGCGTCGGTGGGCAGAGGAAAACGGCGTATTCGTCGCGCTGGACGACTTTTACGATTCGGTGACTTTCCTAGAACCTTCGGGCCCCGGCCAGCGGCTGGCGGAATCACGGGATCCCGCGCCGCTGGATCTATCGCGGCGTCCGGTAGCGTAATTGAGTAGTTGCCCCTGCCCGCCAAGCGGATATAATGGCCGCAAAGCGCGGCAGCCGGCCGCTTCAATTCGCTACGGGAGGGAACCGCAATGGGCGCTACCGAGACCATCTCGCGATGGGTTGTCAACACCAACTACGAGGACATTCCGCCCGACGCCATCCGCGTCGCCAACGAGTCCTGCTTCGACCTGCTGGGCGTGATCCTGGCCGGGTCGGTGCAGCCGGTGGGTCAGATAATCCAGAAATACGTCTCTGACCAGGGCGCCGTGCCCGAGGCCACCGTGCTGTCCGGCGGCAATCAGACCACCCTGGCCAACGCGGCCCTGGCCAACGGCACCATGGGCCACGCCCTGGACTACGACGACTTCGGAGGCTTCGGCCATCCCACTGTCGCCATCTTCCCGGCCCTGCTGGCCATCGGCGAGCAGACCGGCGCAACCGGCCGCGACTTGCTGGAAGCCTACGTCATCGGCTGCGAGGTCGGCCTGGCCCTGCAGCACACCACCAAGTACAAGCAGATGGACCGCGGCTTCCACAGCACCGCCGTCATCGGCCGACTGGCCTGCGCCGCCGCCTGCGCCAAGCTGCTGAAGCTGGACGAAGAACAGACGGTCACCGCGCTGGGCATCGCCGGGTCTATGGCCTCCGGCCTGATCCACAACTTCGGCACCATGACCAAGCCGCTGCACGCCGGCCTAACCGGGCGCGACGGCGTCACTGCCGTCCAGTTGGCCCAGGCCGGTCTGACCTCCGGCGACCAGGTGGTGGAGCATCCCTTCGGCTTCGCCAGCACCGTCCTGGGGCCGGGAATCTACGATCTGGACGATATGGCAAACAACCTGGGCCAGCCCTTCCGCACCCAGGACGCGCTCATCATCAAGAAGTACCCCTGTTGCGGCGGCAACCACGCCATGCTGGACAGCCTGTTCAGCTTGATGCGTGACAACGACTTCACCGTGGACGACGTCGCCGACGCTGAGATAGACCAGTCCTACTTCTCGGTGGTCATGCTCTACCAGGAGCCGGACGACGATCTCAAGGGCAAGTTCAGCGCCAAGTACAACGTCGCCGCCGCGCTGGTGGACGGCGAGGTCAAGATAGACACCTTCACCCAGGAAAAGATTGACGACTCCACCATGGGCGAGGTCATGGACAAGGTGCGCACCCGCGTCATGGCCAAGTCCGAGGAGCTGCTGACCAACTCCGAAGACGGCCTGAAGGTGAAAATCACGCTGAAGGATGGCCGCGTTCTGGAACACACCACGTCCCGCGCCGACATCCTCGGCAGCCAGGGGAACCCGTGGGGCTTCGACAACATAAGGGCCAAGTTCGAGGAAAACGTTGCCCTGGTGCTCAACGACAGCGATGTGAACCGGGCCGTTCAGGCATGGGCAGACATCCCTGAGGTCACCAACGTCGCCGAATTGGTCCGCAGTACGCTGGTGGCGACGAAGGCGTAGCTCGGGGGATGACGTGAATTCAACTGCCGGGTCCAGGGTGGGACAGGAGAGTGAGTGGCACAGCCGTGTCGGGGTTCCACTGAAATTTATCAACAGGCGATAGATCTGATCATGCCAATTATGGCCGGTATCGATCAGAGCCAGTATATTCTGCCTACGCCTTGCACTGAGTGGTCGGTGTCGCAGTTGATAAACCACAACTTGGCGATTCAGTCAGGAACGCTCGCGCTCCTGGAAGGTCGAAGTATTGACTACGCAGAGCCGTGTCTGACCACTGCCCTGCCGGAATGTCCGGCTTCGGCGCTGCTGGCTGTAACTGGGCCGCTAATGCAGACTCTCAAATCCATTGACTTGGACAAACCGCTGGAAACCGAGTTTGGCTTCATTCCGGCCAGCAGATTCGTCATGTTCCCAATGGCCGACCTGGTTATTCACAAGTGGGATCTGGCGAAGGCAACCGGACAAAACAGCGACATTGACACCAGCCTTGCCGAAATCTGCTTCCAGGTGCTCGCCCCGGCGGCTGACAAGGCAAGGGAAAACGGTGAGTGCGGACCGGAGGCGCCGGTTCCGCCTACTGCCAGCATCCAGGATCGGCTGCTGGGTATGTCGGGCCGCCAGCCCTAGAGCGTGTTTACAAACTCTACCGGCAAAGATATTTGGGTATCGGCGCAGTTGTTTGATGCCAGGATTTCACCCTCACCCTAACCCTCTCCCTCAAGGGAGAGGGGATTTTGCAGGTTAATTCCGCCCTATTTGCGGTTTGTAAACACGCTCTAGTACGGTTCCACAGGCTAACACGGCTTGGCTGGCGCGCAGGCTCTGGCGGCTAAACTATTTCAGGCTATTTCCAATCGGGAGCGCAAAGGCTATGACCATGCCCAAATTTCCGCCGGCAGCCAAGCACCCGCCCGTCCCGGACGAGGAAGAAGACCTGAGCATCGTATACCCATCCGGGGACGGAGAACCCATGGCCGATAACGACTGGCAATGGATTGCCATGGCTGACACGGCGCTTACCCTGCGCAACCGCTACGCGGGACGCACAGACATATACGTAGCCAGCGATATGCTGGTTTACTACCGTATGAACGACGTTTCCGCCCGGGTGGCGCCGGACGTTTATGTGGTGTTCGGGGCCAACGGAAACCACCGGCGATATTCTTGGCTGACTTGGCGGGAAGGCAAGGTCCCGGACTTCGTGCTGGAGGTGGCGTCGCCGCGAACCTGGGAACGCGATGCCGGAGACAAACGGGACATCTACGCGGCCATGGGAGTTACCGAATACTGGCGCTTCGACCCCAGGGGAGATTTCTTCGTCCCGGAACTGATTGGAGAGAGACTGGCAGACGGTGAATACCGTCCGCTGCCCTTGCAAAGGGATGCCGACGGCATTCTGCGGGGACACAGCGCCCTGCTAGGGCTGGAAATCTGCGTCCGCCCCGGCTTGGAGTTGCGCCTCTACGATCCGGACGCAGGGCAGTGGCTCCTCGCGCCAGAGGAGAGCTACGCGGCCCATCAGGAAGCGGAGACGGCGAGGCAGGAAGCGGAGACGGCAAGGCAGGAAGCAGAGACGGCAAGGCAGGAAGCAGAGACGGCAAGGCAGAATGCCGAGGAAGAAAACCGTCGCCTGCGAGAGCAACTCCACTACCTCCAATCCAACCAGTAGCCAACATCAAAGGGTTGGCGGCATAGTGTACTGGTGGCAAAAGATCACAACTCTCCATTTTTGAGATGGTGGACAAAAACATAGGGGCGCACGTCTGTGCGCCCCTACTCGTTCTCCGTGAGTAACTTGGGAGGTTCACTCTCCGCCGAAGATGTCCAGGATCCTGAGCAGTATCAGGAATATGTTGAGGAAGGAGACGTACAGGCCCACTGCGCCCATGATGGCGACCTGGCTGGCGGCCCGCTCATCGCCCTGCGCGGCAGCTTCCTGCGCCAACTCCTTTACCTGCTTGGTCTCGTAGACCGTCAGCCCCAGGAATATGGGCAGGGCCACTAGCGTGATAATCCACGACAGCATATTGGAGCCGATGAACCAGTTGACCACCCCGGCGATGATCACGCCAATCAGCCCGATGAAGCACATCGTGCCGAGACCGGACAGGTCGCGCTTGGTGGTGTAGCCAATGACGCTCATCACCGCGAAGACGCCAGTGGTCAGAGCAAAGGCCAGGATGATGGTGTCGCCGGTATAGGCCCAGAAGATGTAGGAAATCATCAGGCCGGTGATGGCGGTGAAGGCGAGGTAGCCCGCGCCGGCCACTGCCGGAGGAACCCGGGACGCCAGGAAACTCAGGCCGAAGATGCAGGCCAGCCAGACGCCCAGCACCACGAAATACCCGATCATCCCAAAGCTATCGAGGATGCTTTCCAGGATGCCTGCCTGGTGGCTGATCCAGGCCACTACCCCGGTGGTTATCACCCCCAGCGCAATCCAGCCGTAGAGCCGGGTCATCGCGCCGGTGAAGATGGCGTCGGCGGACTGCTGCGAGTAGAACCCGCCCCGCGAGCTGTCGTAATACAGGTTTGCCATTGTCTATGTCCTCGTCGGATATGTAGCTGGTGAGTTATCCCGTGTGGCTTAGAGCAATCCCAGCCGTGTCAGGTCGCCGGCGTTCCACTTGGCCTGCCGCTCAATTATGCTTCGTAAAGTCCTTACTTCAAATGTGTCGCCTAGATGGCTGTATGCGACGGTGACCCGTCGCCCGTCAGCGTGGACGAAACGCCGGTGGCTGCCTCTTTGCCTGACTTGACGGAAACCGTCTGCAGTTAATGCTCGCACGACAACCCTAGCAGTCACCGACATGAGCCGCGAGTAATCAATGCTACTCACACAGTAACCATTACCGTCGGACCTTCTGAAACAGTCATCTTGTCGCTAACTGGGAGAGGGGTTCCCTCTTCCGCAAACTCCTCGATTATCATTTCGAGGACTTCATGGATATGATTCAACGCTTCCTCTTGGGTGGCCCCCCATGTAGAAGCGCCTATCTCCTCCCAATCGGGAAAGAAAATATGCCATCCCTCACCGTCAGGCTCCAGTTTCACCTGAAATGTGTAGGACTTCACCATACCCTATCCACACCCTCCATTCCACAATATGTGGTAACTCCGGCTACGGCTCGACGCGGATGTTGTCGCCCACCTTGATGGGACCGCCGTTGATTACCGTACACAGCATTCCGCGGCGGTGGTCCAGTTCGGCTTGCAGGCCCTGGCGGATGGCGTCCATCTTGTGGCACGGCTCGCACTCGCCGACAATCTCCATGGTCACCTCGTCGCCGATGAAGACCACGTTGCCCGCGACGGTCTGCGACAGGTCGAGGCCGGAGACGGTGATGTTCTCCTTGATCCGGCCTGGCTCGAGGCCGAACTCGCCCAGGGTCTCGTTGTCCATGATGAGCACCTGGCGCATATTGCCCTTGCGGCAACTGCGGTCGCCCTCCAGGCCCATGCCGGAGATGGCGGTGGCTTCCTGCACCGGGTCGGATGGTGTCTCCTTGACGCGGGCGATATGTAGATTGGTGATCGTTCCTTGTTGCATGACGCTTTTCCTCCTGGTGGGTATCATCCCCACCCTAACCCTCCCCCTCTGGGAGAGGGGATTTTGCGCTGTGTTGTTAGACTTGGGGGCGTGTGCTAACCTCAAAGTGGAACTGCAAAAGGGTTTATCCCTTCATGCGATAGCGATTATATGGGCTGTGGCGCGGACGCGCTACCTCTTGCGGGTTGGGCCGCTCCGGTTCAAGAATCGAAATTCCATACCTTAGTGGAGTGATGGCACATGGCCTACGAGTTCATCCAGACTGAAAACCGTGACGGCGTGCTGGTGTTGACCATGCACGACCCGCCGACACGCAATGCCTTGGGACCGGAGATGTCGGCGGAGATACAGACCGAGTTGAACCGCTTCGAGGACGACCCTGATTGCCGGGTGCTGCTGGTAACCGGCACTGCCCCCTCTTTCTGCTCCGGCGCCAACGTGCGCAACTTCAACCGGCGCATCGAAGAGGAGGAGCAGGCCGGCGCGGAACCGGAGCCGCTGCCGTGGGGCAAGATGGAGTCCCGCTTCGCCAACCGCGACGACCGGGTGGAGTACGCCGGTGGAGCGCCGCTGGTGCCCTTGCGAATCCACAAGCTGCAGAAACCCTCCATCGCCGCGGTCAACGGCCACGCGATGGGGGTCGGCATGGGCGTGGCCCTAGCCTGCGACATTCGCATCGCCGGCGAGGGCGCCATCTTCTCCGAAGCGTTCTCGCGCATGGGGCTGATACCCGGCGACGGCTCCTGCTGGCAGCTTCCCCGCCTTATTGGCATGAGCAACACACTGCTGCTCCAGTACACCGGCGACCGCATTGACGGCAACGAGGCCTACCGTTTGGGTATCGCCAGCAAGGTGGCCCCGGATGACCAATTGATGGAATCCGCCATGGAACTGGCGACCCGGCTGGCCCACGGGCCGACCCAGTCGCACGCTCTCATCAAGTACCTGGTGCACCGCAGCATGGATATGGACTTCGAGGAAAGCCTAGACCTGGCCCATGTCGCCCAGGCCCAGGCCCGCAAGACGGAAGACCACAAGGAAGCGGTGCAGGCCTTCCTGGAGAAACGCCCGGCCGTCTTCAAGGGGCGATAGACACCGCCCCCGGAACGCCTTGCTCGTCTGAACTGCGATTCGCGGGATTGATTGATTGCCGTGATTAAATCATGGCAATCCCGCGAATCAGAAAAATCACAGTTCAGACTAAGGTCAGACTAAGTAAAGAGTAGACTGCGCCAGCAGGGAGGAAGGTATGAGCATCGCAAAACAGCGCACTGGCACCGCAACCTCCCGCGACCTGCTGGCCACGGCTCAAGCCATGCTGCCCGAAATACGCGCCGCCGCCGATGAGGTGGACGATGCGCGCCGAGTACCCGGCTGGCTGGCGCAGCGGCTGGATGCCGCCGGTTTCTTCCACCTGCTGACCGGACGGCAGCACGGCGGGATGGATGCCGACCCGGTTACTGCCGCCAGGGTCATTGAAACGCTGTCCACCGCCAGCCCGTCGGTGGGTTGGGTGGCCATGATTCTCGCCACCGCCTCCTTCTGGACAGTGCGGATGGCGCCGGAGGAAGTGCGCCGGGAGATATTCGCCGAAGTGTCGCCCGGCGAAATCCAGCCGACGGTCATTGCCGGGACCCTGGTGCCCCACGGGCGGGCCGTGCGCTCGCTGGGTATCGAAGGTGGCTGGCGGGTCAGCGGGCAGTGGCCCTTCGCCAGCGGCTGCCATCACGCTACCTGGATGCCCACCGCAGCCTGGATTTACGACGAAAGCGGGCCCATCCGCGACGCCAACGGAGCGCCGGAGTGGCGGGTGTTTCACCTGCCCGCCTCCGAATGCGTCATCCTCGATACCTGGCACACCTCCGGCCTGCGGGGTACGGGCAGCACTGATTACACCATGCAGGACGTGTTCGTAGCCGACAACTACGTGAAGAAACACTCCCTGCTGGAGGATGCTGTTCTGCCCGACCGGCGATACGTTTACCCCGGGTTCAACGTGCCAATGCTCTCGGCCGTGGCCCTGGGGGCGGCCAGGGGAGCCGTGGACGCGCTGGTGGAGCTGTTCGGGGGCAAGGTGGACCGCCGCAACCAGCGTCCCGTAGCCAGCGCATTCGACAAGCAGGCCGACCTGGGGATGGCGGAGGCGACGGTCAGTTCCGCCCGCGCCTACCTGTACGACACGACAGCCCGGGCATGGGAGGCGATACTGGCCGGAGAGGAACTGCCGAGAGAACTCAGGGCGGCGATGCGCCTTGCCTGCACCCACGCGGTGCTGGCGTCGGTGGAGTGCGTGAACCGGGTCCACCTGGCTGCCGGGGCCACCTCTATATACAACTCGTCGCCCATAGACCGCTTCTTCCGGGATGCGCACGCCGTCGCGGCCCACGCTTTCGTGCGCCAAGCGACCATGGCCGACGGCGGACAACTGCTGCTGGGCCAGGAACCGGCCTTCCGTGTGTTTTAGGCCGGGTGTCTGAACTGTGATTTTTCTGATTTTGGGATTGCCGTGATTGCGATGCGTGAGCCGATAGGTAAGCAATCCGTCATTCCCGCGAAAGCGGGAATCCAGGGAGCGCCCCGGCCAGTATCGTCCTTTCCACCTGACGGCTCTGGATTCCGGCTTTCGCCGGAATGACGGGGAGTTCCCCCACGGCTCGGTAAATCACGGCAATCAAACGAATCACAGTTCAAACTAATTCGGGAATTGGGCTAAATTGCCCCTTGACGGGGTTGGATGGGGAGCCTATAATTCCAGACAAGCAAGACGAGAGGAGTCCGTTTGATGGGGAACGACTCCTGAAATAGGCAACCTTGACAGGGATACCTGAACAGCGGTTCGGGGAAAACCCCGGCCCGCTTTTTTCTTGCCCGCACATTAACAAGAGAATACGCGATCTGAGAATCCTGCAAACTTCAATTTGTGCCCGCGCGCTACCGTAATCGCGGCGGGCGCAGCAAGCTGCCGGGGCGCAAGCCTTGGAAGGTTTGGAGTTCCTTGCGTGGGTCAAGTTATTAAGGGCTTACGGTGGATGCCTTGGGACCAAGGGCCGATGAAGGGCGCGGCAAGGCTGCGTTAAGCCTCGGTGAGCCGTCTAGCGGGCATAGCCGGGGATACCCGAATGGGGAAACCTTGACCGGTGTTGAGTCGGTCAACCTGCATTAGCAGGGGGTAAGTGGGGGAACTGAAACATCTAAGTACCCCGAGGAAAATAAATCAACCGAGATTCCCTGAGTAGTGGCGAACGAACGGGGAACAGCCTAAACCGGTGTGACCTAACGGCATGAGGGCCTATGTCGCACCGGGGTTGTAGGAGTCGCCTGGGACCGCCTCATCAGGTCCGCAGGAGTTACAAATCCGCTTTTTAGTCGAATGAACCTGGGAAGGACTGCCATAGAGGGTGATAGCCCCGTAGGCGAAAAGAAGCGGACTCTTGGCGAATTTCCTGAGTACCACGGGGCACGGGAAACCTTGTGGGAATCCGGGGGGACCACCCTCCAAGGCTAAATACCCTTGGTCACCGATAGCGTACCAGTACCGTGAGGGAAAGGTGAAAAGAACCCCTAGCGGGGAGTGAAATAGATCTGAAACCGTAAGCCTACAGAATGTCGTAGCCTCGATTCGTCGGGGTGGCGGCGTGCCTATTGAAGAATGATCCGGGGACTTAATGTGTGGAGCGAGGTTAAGGAACTGTAGTTCCGGAGCCGCAGCGAAAGCGAGTCTGAATAGGGCGATTAGTTCCATGTATTAGACCCGAAACCGGGTGAGCTACCCATGGCCAGGTTGAAGGTTCGATAAAACGGACTGGAGGACCGAACTCGTGGCTAGTACAAAAGCTTGGGATGAGCTGTGGGTAGAGGTGAAATGCCAATCGAACCCGGATATAGCTGGTTCTCCCCGAAATGCATTTAGGTGCAGCCTCGGGTAAGGTGGACGGAGGTAGGGCACTGGATGGGCTAGGGGGCGTGAGCTTACCAAACCCAACCAAACCACCAATGCCGTTTATCCGTTGCCCGGGAGTGAGACAGTCACAGATAAGTGCGATTGTCGAAAGGGAAACAGCCCAGACCACCGGCTAAGGCCCCCAAGCGCAGACTAAGTGGGAAAGGAAGTTGGGTTCCCCAGACAACCAGGAGGTTGGCTTAGAAGCAGCCACCCTTTAAAGAGTGCGTAATAGCTCACTGGTCGAGGGGTCCGGCGCCGAAAATGTAACGGGGCTTAAGTCTGCCGCCGAAGCCGTGGATGTACAGGTGCAAGGATAAAAGTCTGGCCGACAACGGCCCGCCAATGGTGGAAACCGCCTTCGGGCGGCGGACGCCGGAGGCAGGCCCGCGAAAGCCGGTCTGGAGTCCTTGAATACCGCCTGGGCATGGTAGGGGAGCGTTCCTCGGGCGATGAAGGTGAGTCGTGAGGCTTGCTGGAGCGCGGGGAAGTGAGAATCCCGGAATGAGTAGCGTAAATCAGGGTGAAAATCCCTGACGCCGAAAGCCCAAGGTTTCCTACGCAACGTTTATCGGCGTAGGGTTAGTCGGTCCTAAGCCGTAGGCAAGCGCCGAAGGCGATGGACAGCAGGTTAATATTCCTGCACCGCCATTTTTTCGCTTTAAAACCAAGGAGGGATGCGGGAGGCTAGGCAGGGCATGCCCATTGGACATGGTGTGTTCTCTTCCGTAGGCGAGCCGGGGCAGGCAAATCCACTCCGGCGCCAAGCTGAGGGTTGAGTAAATCGGACCTACGGGTTACGAAATCCTGTTGAAGCCATACCGACCAGAAAAGCTTCGTGGTTATGGAACTGTGGCGACCGTACCGCAAACCGCCACTGGTGGGCTGGGATAAAAGTCCCGAGGCGTTCGAGATAACCTCCGTTAAGGAACTAGACAAAAGAGCCCTGTAACTTTGGGAGAAAGGGCCCCCCGGGGGGTGAAGCCACTAGCTGGTGGAGCGTTCTGGGGGCGCAGAGAAGAAGGCCGGGCGACTGTTTAACAAAAACACAGGTCTGTGCTAAGGGGAAACCCTACGTATACAGGCTGACGCCTGCCCAGTGCCGGAAGGTTAAGGGGAGCGGTGAGAGCTGCGAACTGAAGCCCCGGTGAACGGCGGCCGTAACTCTAACGGTCCTAAGGTAGCGAAGTCCCTTGTCGGGTAAGTTCCGACCCGCATGAATGGTTGAACGACTTGGCCATTGTCTCGACGGAGGGCTCGGTGAAATTACGGTGCCCGTGAAGACGCGGGCGACCTGCGGCAGGACAAAAAGACCCCGTGGAGCTTTACTGTAGCCTGGTATTGGGCTGGGAGCTGTCATGTGTAGGATAGGTGGGAGGCTGAGAAGCCCTGACGCCAGTCAGGGTGGAGCCATCGTTGAAATACCACCCTTGTCAGTTTTTGGTTCTAACCTGCATAGCGGGGACAGTGCCTGGTGGGCAGTTTAACTGGGGCGGTTGCCTCCTAAAAGGTAACGGAGGCGCCCAAAGGTCCCCTCAGGACGGATGGAAATCGTCCACAGAACGCATTGGCATAAGGGGGCTTGACTGTAAGACCTACAAGTCGAGCAGGGACGAAAGTCGGGCAAAGTGATCCTACGGCACCGTGTGGAAGGGCCGTGGCTTATCGGATAAAAGCTACCCCGGGGATAACAGGCTTATCTCGCCCAAGAGTTCACATCGACGGCGAGGTTTGGCACCTCGATGTCGGCTCGTCCCATCCTGGGGCTGAAGGCGGTCCCAAGGGTCCGGCTGTTCGCCGGTTAAAGGGGTACGTGAGTTGGGTTCAGAACGTCGTGAGACAGTTCGGTCTCTATCCGCCGCGGGCGCAGGAGGCTTGAGGGAACCTCTTCCTAGTACGAGAGGACCGGAAGGGACAGACCTATGGTGTTCCGGTTGTTCCGCCAGGAGCAGCGCCGGGTAGCCATGTCTGGTATTGATAAGCGCTGAAGGCATCTAAGCGCGAAGCTACCCCCAAGATGAGGCCTCCCTCCCCTATTAAGTTAGGGGGTAAGACTGCAGAGAGACTATCTGCTTGATAGGCCGGATGTGTAAGGTTGGTAACAACTTCAGCAAACCGGTACTAACCAGTCGAGCGGCTTGACCCACGCAATGAGCTTCAAACCTTGTCAGCGCATCCCCGTCTCAGCGGGAATGCTGGAAGAATGCAGGAATACAGGCACACTTTCAGATCGTCGCGTTCTCTACAACATCGCGGGGTGGAGCAGTGGCAGCTCGTCGGGCTCATAACCCGAAGGTCGTTGGTTCGAGTCCAACCCCCGCTACCAATACCGAAACAAAAGGCCCCGGCGAATTCGCCGGGGCCTTCGCTCATACCTGAGACAGCGGATATGAAAACGTCCCAACACGAGCAGATAATCGAAAATGTTGTCAAGGCGCATTACCGGAAGTTATTGATGAACAATGTTCATCGCGCGCACTACGTTGAAGCCATGATTTCCTTGGCGCTCGATGAGCGTTGGCGTCTAGTCAGCCGTGATTGGGACTGGGCCCCCTGGGATCTGGAAAGTGATGACGGAGTCCGTCTGGAAGTAAAACAGTCGGCGGCGGTGCAGTCGTGGAATACCCACGACCCCCAAGAGAACCGCAGCTTTGACATTGCGCAGAGGAATGGCTATTGGGACTACGAATCAAGGTGGCACGCCGGAAAGGCTAGATACGCCGACATTTACCTGTTTGCTTGGCACCCGGAATTGAACCGCAAAATCGCTGACCACCGCTGTCCTGAGCAATGGCTATTCTTCGTGATTCCTGAGTATGGGCTGCCGGCTCAAAAAAGCATTTCTCTAAACTCGCTAAAGAAGAACCCGGCAACGGTAGAAACCGTCTACGAGGGGCTGGCGGCAACAGTGGAAGCCATCGCGGCTGCCCTGCCGGAATTGAAGCGAACCTGCTGACGGCTGAAACGGAACGCATACTGACGGAAGCTGAGTTGCGTGCCTCTCTTGGCCTGGACGGTTGAGTACACTATCGCAGCCGAGCGGGATTTGTCGCGGCTTAACCGGCAGGCCACATTGCAAAATCGCTGTCTGAACTGTGATTCGTGTGATTTTGAGATTTCGCTGATGGCCCCCAATCCTGAGCATCCTTGAATCCTGGGAATCCTGATTCAGACAAAATCAAGAATGTCTCTACTTTGCAAAGACCATCCCTCCCGCTGGCAAGCATTGCCGCGCTTGGCGGCTTTCGCTACAATCGGCGGGGCGGTTTGATGGCCGCCCCTGTGCCTTCTGACTGCTCTATTCTGACCTCTTGAGATGCTTGCCTTGACCGATGACGCTGTGTTCCCGCCTCCCATGGGCCACGGGCCGCTGGACGGGGTGAAGGTGCTGGACCTGAGCGAGGACATCGCCGGGTCCTTCTGCGCCCGCCTGCTGGCCGACTACGGGGCCGAGGCGCTGAAGCTGGAGCCGCCCGCCGGGGCCGCCCTGCGCCGGATGCCGCCCTTCTTCGGCGATGACCCGCATCCCGAAAAGAGCCTGTTCTTTCTGGCGATGAACCTGAACAAGAAGTCTGCCACCATCAACCTCGAGACGGCGGCGGGCCGCGAGCTGTTCCGCGACCTGGTTCCTCACGTGGACGTTGTCGTCGAGAGCTACCGGCCGGGCTACCTCGCCGGCTTGGGGTTGGGATACGAGGCGTTGGAGGCCATCAACCCCGGCCTGGTGATGACGTCGGTCACTCCCTTCGGGCAGACGGGGCCGTACAGCCAGTATGCCGGGGAAGAAATCGTCAGCTACGCCATGGGGCTGATAATGAGCATCAGCGGCCTTCAGGACCGGGAGCCGTTGAAGCATGGCGGGTTCCAGGCGCAGTACGAAGGCGGACTGAACGGCGCGGCGGCCACGGCGATGGCCCTGTTCATGCAGGGCAATACCGGCGAGGGACAGCACATTGACGTCTCAGTCACCGAGTGCGTGGCCTCGACGATGATGGCGACGCAGACGATGTATCCCTTCATCGGAGCGACCCAGCCCCGGCGCCGGCCTGCTGGCAGCAACTTCGGCCACCCGATGCCCTGCGAGGACGGGTGGATCATCGTACAGACGGGTGGCGGCGCGACTTGGGAGACCATCGCCAATTTCTTCCGCGACCCCCGGCTACACGAGGAGCGGTTCACCGACACCGCCGAGCGCAACCGCAACGGCGAGGAGCTGGACCGCATCGTGCTGGAGTCCATCAGTGAGCGGGGCAAGTGGGACCTGTTCACCGAAGCCGCCACCTCGCGGATGCTGTTCGGTCTGGTGCAGACGCCGTCGGAACTGGCCGAGTGCCCGCAACTGGAGTCGCGGGACTTCTACCGCGAGGTTGACCACCCGGTAATTGGCAAGATACGGGTGCCGGCGGCGCTGTTCAACCTGTCGCTTACCCCCTACCAGTACACCATGCCGGCCCCCACGCTGGGGCAGCACAACCGCGAGATTTACGTGGACGGGCTGGGCCTGACGCCCCAGGACTTGACTGTGCTTCGGCAGACGGATGCTATCTGATGACTACTGCTGACCCTCATTCTCACCCTAACCCTCCCCCTCAGGGGGAGGGGATAAGAGGCCCCCACCCTAGTTCTCCTTCTCAGGGGGAGACAAGGTATCCCCACCCTGACCAAGGGGAGGGGATAAGGTATCCTCAGCCTGGCCCGGAGGGAGAAGAGACAAGGCGTCTTCATTCTGACCCTATCCCAGAGGGAGAGGGGAAAGGGGGGCGGCTGCCGCTGGAGGGGATACGGGTGCTGGACTCCACCTATGTGTTCGCTCTGCCCTATGCCGGGGGGCTTCTGGCAGACATGGGCGCTGAGGTCATCAAGGTAGAGGGGCCTGGCCGGCCCGACGTTACCCGCACCGGCGGGTATTCCGGCGTGTTCGCGGAGAACGACATGGGCGAGGACTGGTGGAACCGTCCTTCGACCTACAACCTGATCCACCGGGGCAAGCAGTCCATCACGCTGGACATGACCGATGAGCGGGGGCGGGAGCTGTTCAAAGAGCTTGTCATGGTATCCGACGTGGTAATGGAAAATTTCACTCCGCGGGTGATGCGGAGCTGGGGGCTGGACTACCCCAACATGCGCAAGCTGCGGCCTGACGTGATCCTGGTGTCGAACACGGGCTATGGGCACGGCGGCGGGCCGTATTCGGGCTATCCGGCGCAGGCGACGACGCAGGAGGCCACCCACGGCCACTGCTGGGTGACCGGATACGTGGGCGGCGGGCCGGCCAAGGCCGGGGCGTCTTTCGTGGACTTCCTCTCGACTTGGACGGCGCTGTTCGCCATCGGGGCGGCGTTGCGCTACCGCGCCCGCACCGGGTTGGGGCAGTGGGTGGACATGGGCATGTATCAAGCCGGCGTGATGTTCCTGTCGGAATACATCCTGGACGCCATCGCCAACGGGCGCGAGGGCGGGCGCATCGGCAACCGCCACCCGTGGCGTTCGCCGCAAGGCTGCTACCCGGCGGCGGGCGAGGACAACTGGATTACGCTGTCGGTGGGCGACGACGCGCAATGGCGGTCGCTGTGCCAAGTGATGGGACAGCCGGATTTGGCGTCGGATGAGCGCTTCAGGTCGCTGCTGGGGCGGCGGGAGAACCACGACGCGCTGGATGAGATAATCTCGGTGTGGACGGCGACCCGCGACCGGTACGACACGATGCACGCGCTACAGGCGGAGGGCATTCCGTCTGGGCCGGTGCTGACGGGGCGGGACATCCACTACGACCCTCATTACAGGAGCCGCAACTTCCTGGAGCGAGTGAAGTACCCGCCGGAGCGCAACTTGGGCGAGCGGATGTTCCTGAGCCGTCCCTACAAGTTCTCCAAGAGCCCGCTGCGCATCCAGGGGCCGTCGCCGGCCTTCGGGCAGCACAACGAGCTGGCCCTGAAGGACCTGCTGGGCGTGCCCGACGAGCAATACCGGCAACTGGTGGAGGACGTGGTCATCGCCACGGCGCCGACCACCGGGGAGCCGTCGCCGGTGGTGCCGCAACCGGAGGCGCTGGCGAGGGGCATCATAGCCGCCTGGGACGCGGACTACCGCGAGCGACTGGGGCTAATGTGAGCTGCCTGGCAGACACCGAAGGAGTATAACGATGATAATCAGCACTACCGAGAACGTGCCTGGGCGTGAAGTCGCCGAGGTTTTGGGAGTAGTGACAGGAAACATAGTGCAGGCGAGAAACATAGGCCGTGACATTCAGGCCGGCCTGCGGAGCGTTGTCGGTGGAAAGGTGGGTGTCTATTCCGAGATGCTGGCTGAGGCTCGCTCCGAAGCAACGCGCCTGATGCTGGAAGACGCCGGGAGCCTCAACGCCGATGCGGTGGTCAACGTGCGCTACACTACCAGCGCCATCAGCCAGGGTATGTCGGAGATCCTGGCCTACGGCACCGCCGTCAGGCTACGATAGGCGCGGGCAGTCCGCGAGGCCAAAACCGGGCACTGCCCAGCGGAGCCTTTCCAAAGTCAGATATTATCCGCTCATGGTAGGCCTGTCGAACCATCGGCAGCTTGGGCGGGCATCTACGGCAGGCTCAGGATGACCGGGTGATGTGCTCAGAGTGATAGGGTGACAAGCTCAGGGTGCTCTGGAAGATGTGCTTCGCCCCAGCTTTGGAAAGACTTTGCCCTGTGCTCTTTTCCTTGACACTGCGAAAGGGCCGGGCATAAGCTAGACAAGAGGGCCCGTAGCTCAGTGGTAGAGCAGCCGGCTCATAACCGGCTGGTCGTTGGTTCGATCCCAGCCGGGCCCACCACCGTATCCAATACTGCGAACTCCGCCATTCAAGGCGATTTCGGCGGCGTCCGCTCCCCCTATGGGACTGTCCTCCGGCGTGGGGATCGAGTAGACAATCGTCGCCCCGCCGGGCCGCACCAGCACCTCCTTTACGAATGACCGCACGAAGGCTTTGGTCTCGGTGAGTTCGCTGGTCTTGAGGAACTCGCTCATTTCGCTCGCAAAAGCGGCGATGACGTCGGCGCTGTCCAGCAACTCCCGCCTCTGGGACAGGACGGCCCGGGCTTCCTCGGCGGCGGCTTCCAGTTGCTCCCGCCGGTGGCGGTGTTCCAGGATGCGCTCCGAGGCGTCGGCCATATCCAGGTCGGTGCTCTCCACGAAGTGCCAGATGCGGTCCAGTTTCCGCTTGACCTCCTCCAACTCGGCCTCGATGGTCTCCAGGTTTTGCCGCTGTTCCCGGGCCACCCCGTCCATCTCCTCGTCCACCAGCTTCACCAGGTCGCGGACGTTGGACTCGGTGAGAATGTTGTCGCGGAGGTTGGAGATGATGATGTCCTCGAAGGACTTGGCGTTGAGCCTGGGGGTGTCGCAGGTCCCGCTGCCCTGCTTGAGCAGGGACTGGCAGACGTAGTAGGTGTACTTCCCGCTCTTGGCTTCGGCGGCGGTGAGGGCCTTGCCGCAGGTCTCGCACTTGGCCAGGCCGCTGAGCAGGTAGGGGCTGGCGGCGCGTCGGGGGTGGGTGACCCTGGGGGCGCGGGCTTCCAGCAGCTTCCTCACCCGCTGGAACTCCTGCTGGGAGACGATGGCGGGGAAGGCGTCTTCCACCCGTACCGGCTCCTGACCGTCCCGGGCCTTCTGGCCCCAGACCAGCGTGCCGGTGTAGGCTTCGTTGGTGAGGAGCTTGTGGACGGTGGTCTTGCGCCACTGCTTGCCGCTGGGGGAGGGGATGCCCTCGGCGTTGAAGGTCTTGAGGATGTCCAGGGAGGTCTTGCCCTGGAGGGTGAGGTCGAAGATGCGGCGGACCACGGCGTCATGGGGCGGGTTCAGTTCCAGCCTGGGACGCTTCTTGGCCCCGTCCTGGACATAGACCCGCTGGTAGCCGTAGGGGGCGTTGGTGGTCATCCAGAAGCCACGGGATGCGGCCTCGCGCATTCCCCGCGTCACTTCCTGGGCCAAATTCTCCGAGTAAAATTCGTCCACGCTTTCGATGATGGCCTCCATGAGCTTGCCGGTGGGGGTGTCGTCGGCGTGCTCGGTGATGGAGACCACCCGAATGCCTTTCTTGCGGAGCATGGACTTGAAGGCGACGGCGTGCTCGCGCTTACGGGTGAATCTGGAAAATTTCCATACGAGAATCTCTCTAAAAGGCGCTTCCTGCTTGGATGCCTCGTCCAGCATCTTGCGGAACTGGGGGCGGGCGGCGATCCTGCCGCTCTCGGCCTCGTCGATGTACTCGCGGACGGCCAGATAGCTGTTCTTGTCCGCGTAGTCGCGGAGCGCCCGTAGCTGTGCGGCCACCGAGAGGTCCACGTCCTGGCGGTCGCTGGAAACGCGAGCGTAGAGGGCCGCCGGGGTCAGGTCATTCTGCTTACTCATCGCTGTGTCCTCCTTGATCATCTTCCTCTGACTGATTGGCCTGGCGGGAGCGCAGCCGTTCCAGGCGTTGCTCACGGCGCATTTCCCGCTCTTCCATATACAAACGGAGGGCTTCGCGCACCAACTCGCTCATGTCGCGGCCCTCCTCATGCTTCACACGCTGCACTTCCTCGAACATCTCCGGGGGCAGCGAGAAGGTGATGGTCCTGGATTTCCGGCGTGGGGGCATAATCTCTTTTTTTGCCTGATGCAATACTCGTTTGTCTTACTATTATTATCCGCCGTCCCTCCTTGCTCGTCAAGGGGCGGCGGGCCGCGACGCCGTTGTGATTGAGTGGGTAATTATCAATTGTCTCGTTCACGATGGTATGCATTACTGGGCCAAACAGACACCAGCTATCCTCTGGGAGGCGGCACTTAACCCTCGGAATAGAACAGCCACCAGATCAAGAAGAACAGCCACAAAAGGGTAGGCGCCAACCCCAGCAATGCTATTATCATTCCCGTCACCTTTAGCCGGTCTTGATCCCCTTTTGCAATTAGCCAAAACCCTGCTGAAAGCATCGGTATTCCAAGGAATAGAAACAGGAAGGTAAGGATGAGTATTAACATTGCTCTGCTTCACTCCATTGCAACGCTGTTATCCACCCAACTACAACGGCACCCGGGCCGCCCTGGGCTTATTGCGGGCATCGGGCCGTCGCCTGTGCCGGCCAGCGCCAGCAATAGCCTGGGTGAGACGGTCCGGGATGCTGACCAGTCTGATCCCATGGTGAACGAGCGCGTCACCATGGGTCAAACCCGGCGCGTCAACTGTTCCATCTCCCCGCCGGCGCTTTCCAGCAGGCGCAGGGCCGCAACCCTGACGATCCCCCATACCGCCGGGCAATCATAACTTCGAAAGCCCGGTCGGGGCCGGATTCGATGCCATACCCGTGTACAGGGATTCCCTCCGATTCCCATTTGGGCATATTTCGACCCCTTTTGAACTCAAAACATATGGAACAAATCAGCCCAAATTTCCCCGTATGCAAGCGATTGCGGGTAAGGGCCGGTTCCGGAAGGTCGGAACGGATTTCCCTTTTGGGCAGCCAATCGCCAGTCCGGTCCCGGCAAGCAGCGCGGGCCGGTTGACCTCGACGAAGGCCGCCGCCGTTACCTTGCCGGATGACGTGTCAGACCCGGCCTCGCCCCGCGCCGGTCATCACCCATCGGCGCTGAGCGAGCCTCGTATCCGCTCGAACCCCGACGCGCTGGTGGAGCGGGTTCTCCAAATCCCGCCGTCCGCCAGTCGGCTGACGCGATGCAGGGCGGGTGTGCGCCGCGCTGGTGAAGTTCCGCGGCGCCAGCGGCGACGACGACCAACACTACCATGACGTCCACGGTGTCATTGACCTGGAAGCCAGTGCCGACCGGGAATACAGTGAACCTCCTACCGACGCCGCTCTGCCCGTCCGCCTTGCATCCCCAGGCCAAATCATTTCTCCGGGAACCTGGCGAAGGCTGGATCTGATGTCATACCCGTGTACAGGAATTGCCACCAGTTGTAGAAATACAACTCGCCACCCTTTTGAACCTGAAACAGGGCCAAATCGGGGAACGAGAGCGGGTTTTGCAAGCGATCCCGGGTAAGGTCGGGTTCCGGCCCACTTGTATTTCTGCAAGTCGGTTCCCGGCGTCAGCCGGGCAAGCAGGGGAAGCCAGCCTCTCGCCGAGAGGGTCTCCTCCCGCCGATGTCGGCTGCGTGACGGCAGGGACCGGGGCGCTCTCTCTCCCTCGGCGACCTCGGCCCATCGTGATGACAACTGGCCTGGTAGGGGCGTGATTCCCAATAAGCGGTGTCGTGCGCGTCATCCCATATGGGGCGCCGGATTTGGACAGGTCGGTCAGATGTCATACCCGTGTACAGGGATTTGGAGTTGGTGGACAGGTGTCCAATCCTGTCCGGTTGAACCTGAAATCGTGGGAAATCACCCCCTATTGGACGGTTTCAGCGAACACTTGGGTTCCAGGGCAGCTTCCACCGTCCCTGGACAGTCCCACGTATGAAATCGGACAGTTGTCCACCGGCTATGGCGGGGGTAATTGGACAGTGGCCCGAACGAAATCGGACAGTTGTCCAATGAGGAGAGCGATGCGACGGCGGGGAGCGAGCAGTACCCGGAGGGCACTCGGAGCGTGGACAGCCTGCGGGAGATGCGGCTGGTGGCGGTGTTTGGGGACATGATCGAGGCGCAGGGCAGGACCCGGGCGGCGGAGACCCTGGGAGTGAGCCCCCGCACTCTGACCCGGTTCGAGGATGGCCGGCGGCTGAGGTCCACGCTGGTGGGAGCGTTGGAAAGGCGCCTATTGGAGGGGGCGGGTCGGCGGCGGCCACCCAGCGGCGCCGGCTGGGGATGCTGGAGGACGGACTGAAGGAGTTGGAGCGGTTGCTGCGGGAGGGGCTGTCGGAACTGCGCCAGGACGGGGACGCGGCCTGCGAGGAACGGACCGGGGCGGTGGCGCAGTTGGAGCGTCGGGTGGCGGCGTTGGAGACGGCAGGCGGAACACCGGCGCCAAGCGCGGCGCAGTCGAAATCGGCCCAGGCGGGCGCGGCGGCCCAGCCGGTGGGGGAACTGCCCCGGCGGAAGTACCCCCACCTGGTGACGGCGGAGGCGGAACCCGGCGAGAATCAGGTGTACGGCGACACGGTCACGGCGGTGATCGTGCAATGGCGGGAGGGCCAGGGACGCACTGGACGTGCTGAACGCCCGGCAGCGGCGGGTGGAGCTGGAGACCGAGCTGATCCAGGAGCACGAGCTGACCCTGCCCCCGGCCACGCGGCCCTGGGACTGGAGCGACCGGGATGAGCAGGTGCGGCGGCGCACGCAGTACCTGGACGACGTGAGGGTGGACCGGAACCGGCTCAGGCTGCGGCGCCTGCTCACCTTCGGCCTGTGGCGGAATTAGGCCGCCGGGGACGTGAGGGGAACCGCCGTTCCGTTCGTGATACTCCGCTGCTGGTAAGTTGCGAGCACTTTGTTGGACAAGGCTCAATAGGGCGGGATTCGGGGTTCCCAGGACGGGAAAGCTCGTGAATAATTGAATGCGTTGTCCGGCTTTTTCCAGTGTTTCCAGCCCAGAAAACTGGAGGGTCCATCCCCGACCCGGACCGTTGACTCGGGATCGAGCCCTGCTCTCCCGGCGGCGACCTGAACGAGGATAAGCGCCCGCCCGCTGCGTGATGCGGAACCGGGGTCGAGCATTGCTCCTCCGGCGACCGGTTCGATGCGGTGCACCAGGACATCGGCATTCTCACCATTGCCCAGGAGGTGGCAGACAGGTACAGGAACCCCTACCCCTTCGGTCTCATTCGCGTAGCGTCTGACCCGCTTCGCAGTTTCCCTTCACACCTGCGGTTGATGCGGCAATCCCGCCTCGGCCGCTTCCTCGGGTCGGCGACTGGAACTGGCATCGCCGTCCGGCTGCTTCCCCGCGTCTCGGCGCCGTTGCTCAACAGCAGCGCCGCCGCGATTGTCGAGTTGCGCTCAGGCAACGCGGCAGCGTCTGGCCGGACGCTCTCCCTGGCAACGCAGCCGTCGTTAAGATGACCCAGCCGAACTGCGTTCGTCCCCATCACATCACACCATGGCCCCTGCGCAGCGTTACCCGCTTGGTGTGGCCTCACCCTGAAACGCGCCGCATCCCGGCCCCGCTGCGCCTCTCCGTCGCTGGCTGACACCGTGCCTGACCATCGCACGGGACGGCCACGCGCTCATCCGCGGTTCCCCGGCTGCCTGTGCCCATCTGCGGCATCGGCACGGACGGGACCGCGCTTTTCTTTCCCTCTCCCCATTGCCTGTTTCATCGCGGCGGGCTGCTGCCCATCCGGGGGCGGCCTGTGTCCATTCCCCTTCTCCCCATTCAGCGGTCTCCCGGGCACTTCGCCCTGGGCGCATTGCGTCCTGCCCCGGATGGCGTGGGCCGGTGCAGGTCCTGGCGTCAAGGGCCATGACCGCGCCGTGGCCGTCGCTGGCCGACACCGGCAACGTCTCCAAGTTGGCGCAGCGGGCGGCGGGAATCAGGGCCAAGCGACAGGCAGATAGGCAGCAATGCCAATCGCCGCCGCCTTTGGCAACAGGTAGCACGGCGACCACCATAACAACAACCTCATCGAGGAGGTGACCGACAGCAACAACGAACATCCCGGGTTCCCGGTGATCACGGGCCGATTGGAGCAACCCGTGAACCGGCGGTAACTCAAGCCCGCTGCCCGTAGCGCGCGGCGGCAACCGGGGCGGCTCCGTGGGCCGCCCCTGACCTGACAATCGAATAGGCACCCACGAGCGGGGTCGTCCTTCCCTATAGCGGGGAGGCGGCCCCGTTCTTCGTGTTGCGCCACCCGGCGCACACCCAAGCGGCTGAATGGACCGCACCCAAAGACCTGCATCTTGAACCGGAGAGCGGGGTCGGTCCATTCGGGCTGGCCTCGCTTTCCGCCTTTCGGAGGAAACGACATGAAGGCCAAAAAAGTCAACACCAACACCAACACCAACACCAACACCAGCACCGGCATCAGCGCCAGCGCCAGCGCCAGCGCCAATCCCCACGGCAACGACATTTTCGCCGACTTCACCGGCGAAACCGACACCACGGCAATCGAACCTACCGTCAACACCCGCAGGGCCGAGTCTCCCCTGGCCGTAGCTGCCAGAGAGCGAGGCCTCACCATCGGGGAACTGGCTGCCCTGATGGGTGTAACTCCCTCCCACCTGTCCCAGGTCGCCAGGGGCAACAAGCCTCTCACCACCAACATGGCCGCCAAGATCGAGGCAGTCCTGGGCGAGGTCCCACCCCAGGGCATTGTCTACCGCCAGGGCGGCGTGGTGCAGGGCGGCGAGACCACCTATATTCGGGAACTGGCCCGGGAACAGGGTCTGACACTGCGGCAGGTGGCGGACCGGTCGGGCATCAGCTACGGCTACCTGGTCCAGGCCTCGCGCGGCCACCGCAATCTCAGCCCCAAAGTTCAGAAGCAGGTGGAGGCGGTGTTGCAGGCCCCGGTGAAGGTCGAAACCGCGGAAGTAGCAGACATCGACCCGCAGGTCCTGTGGGAAAGGATGGATGCTCACGGCATCTCGCAGAACGAGGTGGCCCGGCGGGTGTGCATCAGCACCGGGTACCTGTCCCAGGTGATGAACGGCCAGAGAAAGCCGTCGGCCAAGGTGCTCCGGGGCCTCCACGAGGTGCTGTTCGCGCCGTCGCCGGCCGAGTTGGTGTCGCCGGTGGAGTTGAAGGTGCTGGCCTGGAAGAAGGGCGGACGCAACGGGATTGTGGTTCGCGGCGCCGGCGGGCCGGGCGGCGACACGATTCGGACCGGCGGGCGGGTGCCCTGGGGCGCCGAGGTCGAATTCGCCTACACCACCGGCTACGACTGCCGGGGCCGTTTGTCGGTGAACCACATCGTGGATGAACGGGGCTGTTCGGCGCTGTTGAAACAGGGTGAGCAGGGTGGCGCATAGCGCATCCCTCCCTGTGGCAGCAGTCCGCTACCTACTATCGGAGACTCGGCGCGGGGCAAAGACAGCGGAATGGAGATACCAGCCAGCGCGTCAAAGGGTAGGGCTCCGTGATTAGCAGCCCTACCCGGCATTCCCATGTATGCCTCTTCCATTATCTACAAGCCCCGCCCCACCGTATCTGCTTGCGCGTGCGTGTCCCGGTTTGTCCGAGAATCGCCCGGCAGTGTAAGATGTGGACTACCGAAGCAATGGCTTCACAGGGGTGATGAAAGTGAACGCACCAACCCGCCCGAAAGCGGAGATTGCCCGTCTGGGCAAAGAAATATATGACCGCGACATCCGCTCAAAGGTTGAAGACGGCCACCGCGGCGAGGTCGTGGCCATCGACGTGGATACGGGCAATTGGGCCATCGGCAACAACGTGATCTCGGCCACGGACCGCCTGAGGGAGAAGCGACCGGGTGTGGTCAACGTCTTGAGCGAAAGGGTTGGGTATCCAACGCTAAGGCACTTCGGGGGGCGTCCCCTGCGGAGAGGCCAGTGATCGAGGGCGTGGTGAACGCTGCCTACGAAGCCGCGGTGAGTCTCACTGTGCGCAGCCAGACGGGACACACCCGGGAAATTGAAGCAGTCGTCGATACTGGCTTCAACGGGTTTCTGACCTTGCCCCCTGAGGTGGTGGCGGAATTGGGACTGCCCTTCGTCAGCATAGGGAGGGCGACTCTCGCCGACGGCAGCGAGATAGTCTACGATGTTTATGGCGTTGCCGTGCTTTGGGATGGCCAGTCAAGGTACATTGAGGCCGACGCTGCCGATACCACGCCTCTGGTAGGTATGCAATTGCTTGACCGCCACAGCCTGTACGTGGAAGTCGAGGGTGGTGGCCGCGTTTTGATACAAGCCAGAGAGCACCGTTCTGTGCAATTGTAAGCGTTTCTCACCGTAACCGGTGCGACTGCCGATGGATTTGCCGACGAGGCAGTACCAGGCCGAAACCCCGGCATCCGCTGCCGACAATAATGGTATGTAACGCCAGTGTGCGCACCTTACACGATAACCGAGAGCGAGTTATTGATGTTGATGCAACCTGCGTCGCCCAGTGCACCCGTAACATTTGCCGGGGTGCAATATGACCACAGAACAGCAGGTTCATTTGCTCTAACCTGAGCACATTGCCGCACTCTGGGGCCTTCGCTCCTTCGACGTGGGAAACGTTCCTATTGCGGGACAATCAAGCATATTGCATTGTGTGCTAATCTGGGGCTGATTTAATGGCGATTCCGGAAAATCATCTCAAGATATGGGCCCAGCCGGGCACGGTCCAGGGGGCGAAGATTACCCACGCCGCCATTCGCAATACCCTGGGACGACACCACTGGCCGGAAGACGCTCGTTTCAGGACGTATTTACAAGGCTCTTACCGGAACAACACTCACCTCCGGCGTCAGAGCGACGTCGATGTCGTCGTGGAACTCACTTCAATTCCCATACGGGACGGTTCCCTCCTACCTGATTCTCAGAAGAGACTGTTGCAAAAGAGTTTCCTTGAGCCGGAGTACGGCTGGCGACGGTTCCGCAGGGACGTGCTCAGAGCCATTACGGACAGATTTGGAGCATCAAGGGTAAAGGAAGGCAAGAAGACCCTAAAACTTGTCATGGAGTCGCCCGAAATTCCGATTGACGTGGTGGTGGCCGTCCGCTACCTGACATACACGGAGTATTCGGGCCAGCGCAGCTACAAGCAGACTGAAGGCATGGGGCTGTACCTGCCAACCGAAACCTGATAAAAGTCCACATCAACGGTACTCAGAGTGGCCGGATGACTGTGAATATCACTGGCCTTATGTCCCTGAATAATGACACCCAACTCGTGGAAGAATGCTGGCTGGCGCCGGCCACGGCGCGGTCGTACCAAAATAGAGTGCTTGCTGTACAACGTGCCGGACCGACTGCTGGGACGCTCGTGCCAGTCGGCCTACTCATCGGCCCTCTATTTGCCGCAAAGAAATGACCTGTCGCGATTCTCCAACCAGAATAAGCTGGTTCCCCTGTTTGACGGCGGCCCCGACTCGTGGAACGTAAAGGATGCCAGAACCCTGATAGACGCGTTGGTCAAGCAGTATGAGGACTGGTAACAATCAGGATGCACGATTATGCAGTAGACTCGCGGGAGCGCGTCTTCGTGGTGAGAATCCTCTTCATGGCCAGCGCCTTGGTGCCCGGGATTGCAGCCGCTCTCATACCTTCCGACCTCCTTCCCATGCAGTGGCTGCTACCAATTCCGTCCATTGCCTTGGTCTTCGGAGTTTCCTATTGGGCTTTCGATAACTGGTTCTGGCGTTGGCCGTTTCTGAGAGTCCTGCGGCTGGTCAGTGTGCCGGACTTGCGGGGCACTTGGACGGGAACGATTGCCAGTTCTTATACCGGATTTAAGAAGACGCAGCCGGTGCCGGTTACGATTGAGCAGACTTGGACCAAGATAGTGGTGCGCCTGAACGCCGCAGAGTCCCATTCCTGGAGCATGACCGCCTCCGCCCTCACCAAATCGCCGGAGGGGTTGGTCCTGACTTACTTATTCGACAACGACCCTGAAGCTGGGTCCGTCGGAACGATGCAGCGGTTTCGGGGCACGACGGTTTTGGTCAGCGCCGTCCCCGACCGGCTGGAAGGCTACTATTACACCGGTCGCGGGAGAGAAACGCACGGGTCACTCAAGTTGCGCCGGCGAATCTCCGACATTTGTTCGTCAGGGGCGGACATGCAGTAGCCCATCCTCGGCTCGTTGAGGACGTAAGCGGGGCTGCGGCGGAGCTGCTTCACCACTTCGCGCCGCAGCCGGCGTCACCTGCCGAAAGGCAACAGTCCCTCTTTTCCTGGGCCGAATTCCTGGCCGGGGAACCGGTGCCTACCCAGGGCCGAAACGGAAAAAGGATTTGGCAGGCACGGGACACTAAACCAAAGCCGGGATGGAATGTGCATTTTTGCTCGAATTCGTCATCTCTTGGCGGTCCAGTCTGCCAGCGTAGGACCCGCGTCACTGTAGCAAATGCGTATTTCACTCTGGCATTAGTTTAGTAGTCCATCGCTATTGAAATGATGGTTTATTTGCCGTTCGCCCTGAGCCTGTCGAGGGGCCGCCTCTTTATGGTTGGACAAGCTCACCACGAACGGACCCCTGCTTTAGCCGCCAAATCAAAAGCGATGGACTACTAGGTAACTAAGCCAAGGGAAGAGGTCGCAGAATCTGCTATTGCCTCCCCGGTAACTTAATATATGCAGGCTTTTTCTGTTGCGCAATATTCAGCCATTGCTTCGGGAGCTAGTTATCCACGAGAGTGGATGCTGTTCCCGGCGATTCAGTCAAGACGTCCAAGCACACCGAACACCGCTGCAGAGTCGAGATAGAATCGGTGGGCTGTTCCCGCGTGTCAAAGGCTGCAACCAAGTTGGCTCCACCGATATGTCCGCAGATTGACCGAGTGCCCCCTTGGTTCGGGTCCTTGATGTGATAGAGCCAGTCCTGTAGGTAGAGGATTACCCGCTCTTGGAGGTATTCATCGGGTGTTTGGCCATCGCACTCGGCCATAAAGTCCAATGCTGCGACCAAATTATCGGGGATTTCTATCTCCGCTTTCATCGAGTTGCTCTCCGTGGTGTGATTCGGTCAGGCGAATCTTGGGCGCTCCTGCCTGTCGGTCCATTGGCATAGGGGGGCAGAGATTAACCGAACGGACTGGGAGAATTTCACAACCAAACCCACTGGCCGCCCCTTGGATCGGTCAACTCAGGAAGACCTCACATCAGAGTTTAGCCTCGCCCCCAGGAGGGGTCAAATCATGTCTCACGTCTCCACCGCAGACACCAGCAACTAATCGCCTGCGGAGCGAATTATTGGGCATTGCGAATGTCATGCACTCCAGCACTAAAGGGATTATACGGGTATCAGGCATCACTTGGAACCATATCCTGCACTCATTTGGTGAGGTTGTACATTGCAGACACTATCCCAGCTGAAGGACTGTGGATCATGCGACATTTCGGAGAATACTACTGACAGGCCGACTGAACCGCTGTGCCAGGATACCCAAGTTACCTCACCAGAGTATCCTCTGGCAGTTCCTCAGCTTTGGCGAAGGAGCATTGCTCCCGAGTCCCTTCCTGCGAAAGGGCTGGGGGTCGGTTGATGATGGTAAAATATGCCTGAGAAGCGGCTGTATGTCGAGGTCTGGTGGGTGTCCAATCCCAACATTGCCGGATCGACAAGATGCCCAAGGGAGGTAATGTTGTCTGGCTCTTTTGATCTGGTCGCTCCCCGTGCTGACACTCTTATGGAGTCCCTGAGAGCTACAGGATATTCTCTTCCGGACGCGGTATCCGACCTGATTGACAACAGCATTTCTGCCGGTGCCAGAAAAATCTGGCTGAATTTCCATTGGGCAGGAGAGGATTCCTGGGTCTCGATTCTCGACGACGGCTGCGGTATGTCCGAATCCGGTCTGCTGGCTGCCATGAGAATCGGTTCCCAAAGCCCGACTGAGGACCGGGCCCCGTCTGACCTCGGAAGATATGGCCTCGGCCTCAAGACAGCCTCAATCTCCCAAGCGCGGTCGCTGACCGTTGCGACGCATTGCTCTGACGGGAACGGGGTGAGTATAAGACGCTGGGACCTCGACCACCTGGTGTCAGCAGGCGATTGGCAACTGCTGCGGGTGCATTTGGAGGAAGGTGTTCCCGGTATTGAAGACCTCCTCGAACTGAGGCACGGAACCCTGGTGGTTTGGGGAAAACTCGACCGCTTGGTTGGAGATGTTGGCGCCAACGATGCGCGAGCACGGCGGCAATTCCTTGACGCCCTCCGGTTGTTGGAAAACCATTTAGCCATGGTATTCCACCGCTTTATGGCTCAGAGAAACCGCGTCTCCATCTGGCTCAACGGTCGAGAGGTGGAGCGGTGGGACCCTTTCCTATCTGATGACGTCTCCACTCAACAGATGTCATCCGAGACGTTGGGAGACCCGGAGGCTCCCATCACGGTCACCCCTTTTGTGCTGCCCCATCACTCTCGCCTGTCGTCTGAGAAGCATCGTATTGCGAGTGGTCCATCGGGATGGAATGCTCATCAGGGTTTCTACGTCTATCGAAACCGCAGGCTCCTCCTGCCGGGCGACTGGCTTGGCTTGGGGTTCCAGAAGGAGGAACACTACAAGCTCGCGCGCATCCGGGTTGACCTGCCGAACTCGTTTGACCACGAATGGGATATTGACGTCCGGAAGTCCAGAGCCAGACCGCCTCTGCCACTTCAAGACGATCTGAGGCGCATCGCCCGGGCAACCCGAAAGCGGGCCGTCGAAGTTTACAGGCATAGGGGCAAGACCATCTCCCGGAGTGTCCGTACCAGTCCCATTTTCGTCTGGCAAAGGCACGTGAGGGGAAACAAGCTGTCGTATGTGGTCAATCGTGAGCATCCGCTTGTTCGGGAAGCCCTTAGTTCTGACTCCATCGAACCCCAGCAGTTCCAGCGAATCCTGCGCCTGATCGAGGAATACATTCCCGTTCAACAAATTTGGGTGGATATGGCCGAGGGGGACGAATCACAAAGCCAGCCTTTTGAGTCGGCCAAAGAGCAGGAGATAGTCGGCTTGATTCGGGCGCTTTATAACGCCTTCATCAATTCGGGAATGCCCCACGGTGAGGCCCTCAAACGTTTGGCAGCAACCGAGGCAATCGGCGAAAGGTTTGAAATGGTTGAACCAACGGTGGAGAACCTGCTGAAGGAGAATCGGGTTGGGTGACTTGGAAACAGCTAGGGTGATTGCCCTCAACCTGCTTCGGGGTCAGGACATTCCTGATGAGGCTGGCGTCAGGCGAACTGCGGAAATCGCCATCCAAGCCCTGAAGGCCCAGGCCCCCGAATCTTAAGTGGATGTTGGCTCCCTCACCAGGGAGTTGGAGGCCAACCTCAACGTCGTGGTCGGGCAGGCTTCAACCCTCACGGATGAAGAAAGCGACCACGTTCCGTGGTTTGCGAGCAGGCGGGCGTCAATCGAATGGGGTTTCACCCGACGTTACCAGCGATTCCTGGAGGAGCAGAAGGGTTGGGCGCTTGCAACCCTTCAGAGGTCCAACGACCTGACAGACCGGATTCTTGAACTGATAGAGGACCCAGGTAGGCCGGGGTCCTGGGACCGGCGGGGTATGGTGGTCGGAGAAGTGCAATCCGGCAAGACATCCAACTACATTGAATTGGTCTGCAAGGCGGCGGACGCTGGCTACAAATTCGTTGTAATCCTGACAGGCACCACCAACAGCCTCAGAGCCCAGACCCAGTTGCGTTTCGATGAGGGTTTCCTGGGGTGGGACACGCGCCTGAATCTGGCTCTTGACTCCAGCAACAAGAGAGTTGGCGTGGGAACCCTGCTTGGAGAACGGCTCCACCGGGCAATTCCATCCACCAACGCCGAGGAAACCGGCGATTTCAATCTCCGAGTTGCCAACCAATTCAACGTCAGATTGGGCGGCGACCCGGTGATTATGGTCGTCAAGAAAAACGCCTCAGTGCTGCGAAATCTCACCCGGTGGGCCAAATCGCTGAGTTCTATGGACCCCAATGACGCCATTCCAGATATTCCAACACTCGTGATTGATGACGAGGCCGACTTCGCTTCGGTGAACACCCGCCCGGTCGGCGCCGGCGACGATGAGGACCCCACCGTCATCAACGGGCGGATACGGGAACTCCTGAACGCATTTGAAAAAAAGGTGTACGTTGGATACACAGCCACGCCGTTTGCGAACATCTTCATCTACCCAGACCAAGATGCGGCCAGGTATGGACGGGACCTGTTTCCCCGTGATTTCCTGATCAACCTTCCGGTCCCCAGCAATCACGTTGGGCCGACAAGGGTCTTTGGCCTCCCCGAAGATCCTGATGATGATATGGGGGCGATTACGCCGCTGCCACTCTTCCGTCGGGTGGGCGACCACGAAGAACACATTCCCAGCGTTCACAGGAGCCACTGGACTGTGGATGAACTACCGGGTTCTCTGACGAGAGCGATCAGGGCGTTCATCCTGACCTGCGCGGCTCGAGCCGCGAGGGGACAGGAGTGGCAGCACAATTCAATGCTCATTCATGTGACCAGGTTCGTCAACGTTCAGATTCAGGTCGCCGAACTGGTCAGTTTCGAGTTGAGGGATCTCCAGAACCGGATCAGGTACGGAGACGGTGGTTCGTCAACACCAATTTTGGAAGAGTTACGCTCCGTGTGGCTGGAGGATTTCGAGCCAACATCCAATGGCGTGCGGGGCCTGTACCCCGACCTTACGCTGGGATGTGAGGCCGTCTCGTGGGAGTCCGTGCGCGCCCGGTTGGTGGAATCTTCCCAGAAGATTCAGGTCAAGGTCATCAACGGGGCGGCCAAGGATACTCTGGATTACTGGGACCACCCCGAGGGCTTGAGTGCGATAGCCATTGGTGGGGACAAACTGTCCCGCGGATTGACGCTGGAGGGACTCTCCGTAAGTTACTATCTCCGTGCTTCACGGATGTACGACACTCTCCTCCAGATGGGGCGATGGTTCGGTTACCGGCCAGGCTATGTGGACCTCTGCCGGCTCTACACCACCGGCGAGTTGCGCGATTTTTACACCCACATCACGATGGCTACGGAGGAACTCCGGCAGGAGTTTGACCTGATGGCCGACAGGGGCATGACTCCCAGCGATTTCGGACTCCGGGTGAGAAGCCATCCGGCAGGACTGGTGATTACCGCCGCCAACAAGATGCGCAACGGAACGCGGATGACGGTATCGTATTCCGCAGACATCAGCGAGACCATCGCCTTCGAGCGGACGCCCGGCGTGAATCGGGCCAATCTTGAACGGTTCGAGCGATTCATACGCTCCCTGGGTTCACAGGAACTCGTCAAATCCAACAACCGAATTTGGAAGACAGTGCCCGGGGAAAGTGTTGCTGACCTCCTGGAGGAGATAACTGTCCATCAGGCGTCCCGAAAAGCGCGAGGCGACTATCTTGCGAGATACATACGCTCCCAGAACAATCTTGGAGGACTGGTCAGTTGGACCGTAGCTCTCATATCCAATCCAAGCGGAGAGTCCGTAGAAGTGGGTGGCTGGCGGGTCTGTCCCCTCACAAGGGCCTCTCATCTTGCGGACAGTTGGGACGCGACCAGCATATATCGTATCCGTCGCTTGGTCAGTCCAATGGACGAGATGATCGACCTTACCGATGACCAAGAAAAACGGGCGCTGGAACAGACTTTGAGACAGCATCAGGGGCAACCCGAAACCAGCCGACACCGCGGCTTGCCCAGGAGACCCAACGGTCCCAATATCCGCCGCGCTCGCGACCCTAGGAATGGGCTGCTGCTGCTGTATCCGCTTCTTGAAACAGATGATGAAGGGCTACCATTTGTGGGCTTTGCGATCAGCTTCCCCGCCGCCGAGAGAGATACGCCGGTTGAGTATATCGTTAACTCCGTCTACTGGCAGGAGGAATTGGAACTTTGAACTTGGCTGAGGTATGGGAGCGTTTGGAAGAGGACACCCGTACCGCCGGTGTGTCCGGTAGGGTGCAGCGTCGCATCGTACCAGCCGGGCGCCGGGATTTCTTCCTCGGCTTGGATATGCCTTCAAGAAACCGAATGTTGATTCTCCGGGTTGCTGCGGGTTCAGTCGAAGGGCAACCAGATGTGGAAGACTCCCGGGGATTGACCGTGCGGACGGCACCCAGGAACCTTGACGGTGAGCGGACAGAGGTTGAACTCGTACTGACTGAATCCCAGCACCTGGACATTTTCGACCTATTGATACGGGACCTGGTTGACGCTGCTGAGGAACCGCAGGATGAGAGGACCGGATTGACCCGCTTCTTCTCCAGGTTGTCCGACTGGCAGCAGTTACTTCGCAGGTTGGCTCCTCGGGGCTTGAGCCGGGAGGCGCAACAGGGATTGTGGGGCGAACTCTGGGTTCTCATAGAAATCGTTGCTCCCGTGATGGGCATGGCGGAAGCCGTCCGCGCTTGGCGTGGCCCGCTTGGCTCGGACCAAGACTTCCAGATGATGAACACCAGTATCGAGGTGAAGACGAGCACAGCCCACGTGTTGGATCGCCTTCCGATAGCCAGCGAACGTCAACTTGAAGCCCCGGATGATGTCACGCTTGTGCTTGTCGGATTATCCCTCGATTCCAGAGTCGGGTATGGGGACACACTGCCAAGCATGGTTGGAATTTCTCGAACTGTAGCTTCCGAGGCTGGTTGCCTGCGTTTGCTGGATAATCGCTTGGAACTCTATGGTTATGAGGCCAACGATGAGAGTATGTATTCGGACGTTGGCTTCAGCCTTCGCTCATTCCGTGCCTTTCTTGTGGAGGACGGATTCCCAAGGATCATATCCCGCGACCTCCCGTCAGGGATAGGGGACGTCAGGTATTCGGTTTCCACAGCTTCCTGCTCTCCGTTCCTAGTGAACTTGGAGAACGCCAGTGACCTTCTGAGGGGGTTGGTATGACCAGTCAAAACACGATTGAATCATTCGCAGAAAACCTCCGGCAGGATGTGCTGTCCCTTGCAGAATCTGACGACGGAGACCTGATGCTGGCGGACTCGTTCACTCAGACCGCGTTCGATATGTTATCGGAGGCGGGGGAGTTTGAAGACCCTCTCGTCTGTTATCACCGGGCCAGGGGCATTGAGGTCAGCGGTTATGGAGTGGATGAAGATGAGGGGCGGGTGGATCTGTTCCTGAGTATTCATACCAACATTGCGCCGCCCCCAACCGTCACCAGACAGCAGGTGGATGTGGCCTTCCGGCGTCTTCGTTCATTCTTGGAGTGGTGTCTGAGCGGCAGGTATGTTGAACTGGAGGAGTCTTCGCCTGCCTTCGACATGGCCGCACACATCTATGGGTTCAGAAATAATCTCGCCCAAATCAGGCTTTGCGTGATTACGGATGGTAGAACCACGGTGGAGACTCTGCCCCAGGACAGGATCGGGGATGTCGCCATATCGAACTCTCTGTGGGATGTCGTAAGGCTTCACCGGCTCAGCACGTCTGGTCGTCAGAGGGAAGAAATCTCCATTGACTTCAATGAACGATTCGGTGCACCGCTTCCATGCCTACCGGCTGATTCGTCCCAGGATGGGTATCGAGCGTTCCTGACACTCATTCCCGGCCATATCTTGCGGAACATTTATTCCGATTTTGGTTCCAGGTTGCTTGAGAGGAACGTCAGGTCGTTCCTACAAGCTAGGGGAAAAGTGAATCGCGGAATCAGGGACACCATCGCCAGAGAACCCGAGAAGTTCTTGGCGTATAACAACGGAATCACGCTAACGGCTGAGGCCGTTGAGTTGTGCTACACCAACGGGAGCCAGGCCATCACCAAGTTGGAGGGGCTGCAAATCGTGAACGGCGGGCAGACAACCGCCTCTCTGTTGGCCACCAATCGCGGACATGCTGACCTGTCCCATGTATATGTGGCAGCCAAGCTGATTGAGATTGAAAACGGCGATGTGCATGACGAACTGGTTAGAAATGTTTCCCGATACGCCAATTCTCAGAATCGGATTTCCGAGGCTGACTTCTCTGCTAATGACCCGTTTCACGTGCGTATTGAGGAATTCTCCCGAACCGTGTGGGCGCCGGCAGCGGATGGAACTCAGAGGCAGACAAAGTGGTTCTATGAGCGAGCTCGAGGTCAGTACCAAGACGCCAGGGCTTTGGAAACTACTCCGGCCAGACGTAGGGGATTCGCATCGGAGAATCCCACAAGACAACGCTTTACCAAGACCGACCTTGCAAAATTCGAGAACACTTGGGACCAACTGCCGCACATAGTCAGCCGGGGAGCCCAGAAGAATTTCTCCGACTTTATGATCAGATTGAGCGGACGGGATCAGATGGCCGTTGACCGCGCCTACTTTGAGCGACTTATGGGGAAAGCGATTCTCTTTCGAGCGGCGGAACGAATCGTCCAACAGCAGAATTTTGGTGGTTACAGGGCCAATATCGTTGCATACACACTCTCCCTTCTGTCGAATGCAACCAGTCAGCGAATTGACTTTGATCGGATATGGCGTGAGCAGGCTCTGACGGAGAACCTGAGCACCACCATAGCCGAGCTTTCCCACGAGGTATACAGGATCATCATCAACCCACCCAGTGCTCGAAACATTACCGAGTGGTGTAAGTCTGAACGGTGTTGGGAGTCCGTTCGCACCGACGCCTCCCGTCGGCCCGTGACACGTATTACAGAGGAGTTACTGGGGGCTTCCGCCGCCCGCGCCGAACAAGAGCGAGCGATTTCTAACCTATCCTCCGACTATGTGGGGAATCTTGAACGGCTGGTCAGCGTGAGTTCCGAACGCTGGAAGATGCTCGCAGAGTGGGCAGCAGAAACGGAATCCATCGATCCCAATCAGCGGCAGCTTGCTCTCAGGATAGGCAGAGCCATCGAGAGAGGTAGAAACATAAAGGCACCTGATGCTGAACGTGCCGTCGAGATTCTCGACCAAGCCATAGCATTGGGTTTTGCAGTCTAAACGGAGGGATTCTATGGGTCAGCGATACCAGGCTCCACTTTTGACGGATTGGCAGAACTATGAACGATACTTCCCCCCTCCTTACAAAACTGTTCGCCATACCGGGTAACTGTTCAGACTTCGGGGGAGCTTCCGGACCGGAAACCTCACTGATCCGACAATCTAGCTTTGATCCAAGGCCTTATCCGCCCCAGCCACGGGAAATCGTCCCCTCAAGTCTGAACAGTTACGAATATCTCGGAAGGCTTTCTCATCCGAGTTGGTGGTGTGTTACGCCACACCATTGACTCCTATGCCTCTTTAAGGATGAAGTCTTGAATATGCCAGAGGAATTTACTGTGCCCCAAGCGGCCTCCTATCTCAATGTGAGCGAGGAAACAGTCCGCCGGAACATCGGGTCTAGGCGCCTGAAGGCTATACGCAAGGGAACTCAGTGGTTGATAGAGTATGAGGTCCTTGCACTCTTCGCCAACAGCTATGACTCCAAGACAGGTCCGGGCCCAAGATACGGCAGCTACTTTAGGTACAGGCTACCAGCACTGCTGAATTCTACAGATCGTACCCACTCAGGGCATAAGGAATGGTCTCAAATTGAATGGCAGTTTGAAATTTCTTGACCTGTTCGCCGGAGGAGGAGGGCTGTCCGAAGGCTTCATTCAAGCTGGATTCGAGCCAGTTGCACATGTTGAGAGTGACCGGAGTGCTTGCTTCACCCTTCGTACACGCATGGCCTACCACTGGTTGAAGAGCCGTGACAGCTCCGACCTGTACGCAGATTACCTGAACGGTGAATTCACCCGGAGAGAGTTTTATCAGAAAGTTCCGGAGCAGGTTATAAAGTCGGTGATAAATGCAGAGGTTGGCTGTGAGACGCTGCCAGGTATCTTCCACAAAATTGACAACCTGCTGAATAACCGGAGGCTGGACTTGATTATCGGAGGGCCGCCCTGCCAAGCTTATTCTCTTGTCGGCCGCTCCCGCGACAAACGTGGAATGAAGTGCGACGAGCGGAACTATCTGTATCGTCATTACGCTGGCTTCCTGAAGAAGTACAGGCCTGCATATTTCATTTTCGAGAACGTCGCTGGCCTTTTATCCGCCAAGGACAGTGATGGGAAAAGCCATTTCGAGGCGATGCGTAGTCTTTTCTCGGAACATGGTTATGAGACCGAATACAGGATTCTGTCGGCCAACGATTACGGGGTCCTGCAAAGCCGAAAAAGAGTGTTCTTGGTCGGACACTTGGGCAAATCTGAAGGCTTCTATCCCGAGCCAGAGAAGTGGCTCACCGAAGCCAGAGTAGAGGAGATATTCTCTGATTTGCCTGCCCTAACTGCCGGAGGTGGTGGTCCTGGTCCCTGTTGTATCAATCCCGACAATGGGGTATGGGCGCAAGAAGCTGGCATCAGAAACGGCGACATCCCTGTCACGTGGCATCAGGCGAGGCCGCACACAGACCGGGACCTCGAAATCTACCGAATCGCAGTCGGCCTCTGGAACTCTGAAAGAGTCCGGCTGAAATACGACGACCTACCTGACCATCTGAAGACTCACAGGAACAGGGAATCCTTCTGTGACAGGTTCAAGGTTGTCGCATCCGACCTTCCATATTCACATACTGTAGTCGCCCACATTGCCAAGGACGGTAACTATTACATTCACCCGGATATCGAACAAAACCGCTCGATCACGCCCAGGGAGGCTGCACGTTTGCAGACATTCCCGGATGACTATTATTTCGAGAGCGCCAGCGGCGTTCCGGCACGAACCCCCGTCTTCCGGCAGGTGGGCAATGCAGCACCTGTTCTGCTGGCCCGGAAAATAGCCGAAAAGTTAAGGGAAGTCTGGATATGAGCAAGACCGGCACACATAAGATTAGACCAGCTGGCCGGCTGGTACTCACTATCGGGCGCGACCTGATCCAGGACTCCTATGCAGCGGTAGTAGAGTTGGTGAAGAACGCCTACGATGCTGATTCCCCGGATGTGAGTATTGAATTCGGCAAGGTACAACAGCAAGGCGGCTACTCCATTGTTATCAGCGACCACGGACACGGCATGACCAGAGAGGACGTTATCAATAAATGGATGGTCCCATCAACATCGGACAAGCTCAAGAGGCGGAAGAGTCCCTCTGGCAGAGTCATGCAGGGACGTAAGGGAGTAGGACGGTACGCGGCATCCGTGCTGGGCAGGGATTTGTTTCTGGAGACGGTTTGGGTTAAAGGTGAGAAGACGCAGGTCTATATCGACTGGAGTGATTTCGAGAAATCCGAGTATCTGGATGACATTGAAATCCTGGTTGAATCCTCAGAAACGACTGAACCGCACGGAACCCGGCTGACCATGAGCGGAGAAGATTCACTGCTCACCGATTGGAATCAGAGACAATTCGACAAACTCCGTTTTGAATTGAGGCGGCTCAAATCGCCTGTGGGAACGGTTCTGAGCGATGATGATTTCCACATAAATCTGAAGGTCAGTGGCTTTCCAGAAGTGGATGACATCACCGAAACCATTGAGCCTTACCCTATCTTCGACCTCTTCGATTACAGAGTTTCAGGACATATCAACTCAGAGGGCACCGGCAACCTAGAATACTCGATGCAGAAGATACGCAATGCTCCTGACGAAACCATTCCGTTTGACTTCGGCAAGCCCACCGAATGCGGGGACTTATTCCTGGACATTCGTGTCTATGACCGGGATAAGGCGTCCATTGACTCGCTGATAGGACGCGGCCTCAAGGACGATTCCGGGAGCTATGTCGGAAACCTGCAAGCCAGGCAGTTGCTTAACGAATACAACGGCATCGGCGTTTACCGAAACGGATTTCGCATACGGCCGCTGGGCGACCCGGACTTTGACTGGCTGAAGCTGAACGAACAGCGCGTTCAGAATCCGTCACTCCGTATCGGAAGCAATCAGGTTATCGGATTTGTACAGATTCAGTCGGAAGAGCAATCCGGTCTGATAGAAAAGAGTGCCAGGGACGGATTGAGAGAGAACAAAGCTTTTGACCGCTTAAAGGAAATTGCCAAGCAGGTCATCGGGGAACTCGAATCGCGACGCTTCCAATACAGAAGACAGACAGGTCTGAATCAACCTGCGGCCAAGCTGGAGCGTGAACTGGACAGCCTTTTCTCCTCTGAGGAATTAAGGCGGGAAGTTCAGTCAAGACTCTTTACCTCCGGTGTCGGACAGGAAGCCACCGAAGAAATTATGGAGATGATCAATCGGGACGAAGAAGAGAAAAACAGGGTGGCCGATGACATCCGCCAGGCGGTTGCCATATACCAGGGCCAGGCAACTTTGGGGAAGATCATCAACGTGATTCTTCACGAAGGCCGACGGCCGCTTAACTACTTCAGGAACGAGATACCCAATCTCAGGTACTGGCATAAGTCTTTCCTGAATACCGGGAACAGAGAAAACCTCAACAGGGTCGTATCCATCGGTGATGGCATAGGCAATAATGCTGAAGTCTTCGTGAATCTTTTTGGTCGCCTTGACCCGCTGGCGGCGGGAAAACGATCCCGGAAGACCCCGGTAGACCTGAAGAAGACGATAAGCGGAACCCTATCGGTTTTCTCATCGGAAATGAAATCACAGAATGTGGATAGTCACGTCACCTGCCCCGACAGCTTCATGTTTTCCGCCTGGTCTCAGGATATTTATTCAATTTTCACCAACCTGATAGACAACAGCCTTTACTGGATGAACGAAAAGAACAGCCCTGAGCGAAAGATAGTCATCGACGTTGTGACGGATGGGAAATTCCTCCTGCACATTGATTACCGTGATACAGGGCCGGGGATAGACCCCGGGCTGATTGCCAGTGAGGTCATATTTGAGCCTCAATTCTCCACGAAGCCGTCCGGCACCGGACTTGGTCTCCCAATTGCAGGCGAGGCCGCAGCGCGCAATGGTCTTGAATTGAAGGCTTTCGAGTCTGAAAACGGGGCTTGGTTCAGACTGCAAGCCGTAGCGGAGAATGGCGAATGAACAGTATCAGGCTTCTTGTTGTAGAGGATGACCCGCAGGACATTGGTACGTGCAGAAGCACCGTGGAGAGATACCGGGATGAAAAACAAAGAGAAGTCGAGCTTGTCGAATGTAAGGACGTAGATGAAGCTTTCGGGAAACTCGACAATACTTTTGACGGCGCCATTATCGATCTCAGACTCGGAGATGACGGCGACGAAGGTAATCAGGTCATCCAAAGAATCAAAGAGAGACAGTACCGTTTTCCGGTAGCCATCCTCACCGGGACTCCCACTTCCGCCGACCCGGAATTCTTGTACATCGGAGTTTTCAAGAAAGGAGACCCTGGGGCCGGATACGATGACCTGCTGGACCGATTCTGGCGAATACATGACACGGGACTTACGCGTATCCTGGGGGGCAGGGGAATCATTGAATCCAGATTGAGTGCGGTGTTTTGGAGAAATATCCTCCCGCAGATAGAGAAATGGGAGGCATACGGTCAGGCCAACTCTACCAGAACTGAAAACGCGCTGCTTCGCCACACCCTGAATCATCTGATTCAGCTCATTGATGAGGATATAGAGCGATACTTTCCCGAGGAATTCTATCTCTTCCCACCTCCCAGCGAGAATCTTCGAACCGGCAGTATTCTGAATGACAAGGAAAGCGATCAGCAATTCGCTGTATTAAGCCCGGATTGCGACCTTGTGGTCCGGTCTGATGGGACCAGAAACACAGACAGGATACTGTTCGTTGAGATAGTTTCTCCCAAAGTGCTGTTCGATTGGTTCGGTAGCGATGCACCGAGCGCCTTGGGTCGGGACAGAAAAGATACCCTCGTCAGGGCATTGGAGAATAACGGGCCAAGGTATTATCACTGTCTGCCGGAAACCGATTTCTTTTCATTGGGTTTCCTGAATTTCAGAAGGGTGTCCACCATGGGAGTGGATGAAATCAAGCAGAAATTTGACCTTCCTCCGAAGGTGCAGATTTCACCTCCCTTCGTCAAGGATATCGTCGCGCGTTTTTCATCGTACTATGCCCGTCAGGGTCAACCGGACATAGATTTTTCAAACCTTGTCGGGTCCTGAATCCTACGAACCAGGAGTTCGTATATGGACGTTCATACGCCAGAGAGGCGCAGCTTCAATATGTCTAGGATCAAAGGGAAGGACACTACTCCCGAGATGATGATCCGCGGGTGGCTCTGGACGAATGGATTCAGATACAGATTGCACAGGAAGGACCTGTCCGGAAAACCTGACATCGTTCTGGCACGATACAGAGCCGCCATTTTTGTTCATGGGTGCTTCTGGCACCGGCACGGGTGCCGAGCAACGACGACTCCCGCAACTCGTCAGGACTTCTGGACTGACAAGTTTCGGGAGAACGTCAACAGGGATAAGCGGAATATCGAAGCCCTGCTGAATGCTGGGTGGCGGGTGATGATAATCTGGGAATGTTTCCTCCAAGGAAAGGCCGTAAACCTTGAACAGATTGGCAGGCAGACGTCAAATTTTCTGAAGTCTGACATCTGCTTTGCTGAATCCAGACCAGGAGCATCTCAGCTGGCCACGACGCATACGTAGCCAAGCCGGAGGGCAAGATCGGAGTCCGACAACCGCTTCGAGAAATTGGCTGGCATAATGGGACCCACCCAGCTCAAACGTGGAATTGCATACAATCCCTATATGCCAACCCTGCGTATTGTAAAACTGGTCAGCACAGCTCGACTTCCCATCGGAAGGTTCGCAATACGGTACACTTAGGCCCACCACCAGAACAGTTGTTCGGACAAAAGGAATAAGTTTCCGGGCTCCATTTCTTTCCGAGAAAGCCGATCGTGTCTTGGTATCACCGGATTGTGACGCTCCTCTTTGGGGTGGTGGCACAATTACGTGCCACCCACCGGACGAATCTGGCCCTGCTTACTTGTGACATTCCGTACAAGCACTCCTTGGTCTTCGGCGAGTGGAGCCTTTTGCCTTACAACACGGCCAGGGCACTGCGGCGATTTCCGGCCTTCCCCGTTTTCGGTGAAGGTGAATGGCCGTTTCACCCATAAATATCGGACACTTGGCAGCCCAGGCACTGAAGACTGGCAGTGAATGGGGCAACTCTGTTGGTGACGTCTCCCGGCCGAAGATATTCTCCATTTAGAACTGCTCAGCCTGCTAGTACTAGATCAAGTCAGGATTTGATGGGATAGAGGCGATGGAGCTTGGTCCTGGCGTCCTGGATGCCGAAGTGCCAGTTGATTCGGGCTTGAGCTTGGTTTCGTTCCTGTTCCAGGACGTGAATCTCCCTGCAGAGGGACTCCTCGTCGGGGAGGCACTTTTTGAGACAGCCGCGGGAGATGACACTGAATTCGATCTCCGCCATGTTCAGCCAGCTTCCGTGCTTGGGGGTGTAATGGAACTCCAGCCGCCGCGCTATGCGCCGCGCCTCCGCCGCCGGAAAGGCCTGGTACAAGGACGCCTTGCGATGGGTATTGAGGTTGTCCAATACCACCCGGACCACCGGCACATCGGGATAGGCCTCATCCACCAGCCAGCGCATCTGGTGAGCGAAATCCACCGCGGTGCGCCGCTCCGTTACCGCCACATGCCGCCAGCCCACCAGGGGCTCGATGCAAAGGAACAGGTTGCGGGTGCCCTCGCGCCGGTACTCGTAGTCCTCACGCTTGGGACGTCCCGGTTCTACCGGGATGGGCGGCCGGGCGTCGGACAGCAACTGGGTGGAGGTCTCGTCGAAGCAGACCACCGGCCTCTGAGGGTCGTAGGGTTCGGCGTAGAGGTCCAGGACATCCTCCATGTCCGCCACGAAGTCGGCGCTCACCTCGGGAATGCACCACTGTTTCTTCCGCCACGGCTTGATTGTGTTTTTTTCAAGTGCAGCCGCACCGTCTCGTACGACAGGGACTCAACCAACCCCAGTTCCACCATCCGGTCTGCCAGCAGGCGCAGGTTCCAGTGGTCGTGGCCCTCCGGGGCCGGACTGCAGGCCAAAGCAATCAGGCGGCCCTCGGCCCGGTCATCCATTTTGCGGTACCGGTGGGCCTGGGGCCGGTCGTTGAGCACACCGTCCAGCCCGCCCTCGGCAAAGCGCCGTTTGACATTGAACACCGTGCCCTGGGCCACATCCAGGGCCTGGGCCACCTTGGGCGCCGGCCAACCCTCGTCGGTCTTGAGCAGGATGCGGGCCCGGTTGATAACCCTGGCGGAACCCTTTCCCGCCCGGACCATGTGCTCCAGTTGGTTGCGCTCCTCCGGCATCAGCCGGACTGCGAATTTCTCCCTGACCACACCACCACCTCGCAACAGCACCTATTGCCAGCAGATTAGCACTGCCACCCGACCCGCGGCCACAACTCCAAGACCAAGTTTGATTGAGTACTAGTTTCAGCAGTGTCAAGCGTTATCTTCGGGTGCCAGGCGGAGCATGAGCAAGGCCCCTGACGTTGACGGATGGACTCGAATTTCCAGCGGGATGCCTATGCCTGTGAGCAACGCGACATCATCCTGGTGATCTGGACTGGGGGCGGGTGCCCTGACAACAACTCCCGCCATTCCTCCACCAGGGGCCACGCCGTGCCGTATACCTGCTCGTCGTCCGACGGCCGGCTCCCGGGTAACCACGTCGTCATAGCGCCGCTGTGACCCGGCCCGGTCATTCGTGGAGCCGCCGCCGGGGGCGTTGCCGCCGTCCTGCGCCGGCCCGGCCGGTCCAGGCGCTGAATCTCCTGAGCGAACTCCTGCCGCAGCGCGTCTATCACTGCATTGTCTACCTCAGCGCCTTTGCCGTCGCCGTTCACCTCCGCCATCGCCGCCACCGCCCGCTCCAAGAGCATCCGCTCCAATGTCTCCGCCAAGCGCGGCGGCAACTCGGCGGCCCGCTGCCACCGCCACAACGTCTTGCGGTCAACGCCGAACTGCTCGGCCAACCTCCCGGGTCCCACGTCCTTCACCAGGTCGTTGAGCAAGGCCCGCAGGCGCAGCTCCCGCAGGCTCTCGATGCTGGGGCGCCATCCCCTCGGCCATCCCTGTCGCATCATCCGCGCCACCTCCGTGCTCATGTTCCAAAATGCCCCAAGTCCTGTAGGGGCGTGCCACACCGGCCCATGAATCCCCGTGTTCCTAAATGCCCTGCTCACTAGCTGATCCTGCCCCATGCCCCTGGAACCGGCCCTTCCCGGAAAGTGTTGCCTGATTCCGCTTCCCAACCCCTCGATTTCCCCCATTTCAGCTACGAACACGACCGCCCGAGTCCCCTGCCCCCCAAACTCGAATCCCTGTATACGTCTATGACGTCACGGAGAGGCCGCCGGGCGGCAGGTCTCATAGGGTGGTTCACCCATGAACCATGGTTCATATCTGAACCAATCTATAGAGGCCCGATGGTGCAGGGACTCATCACACTCGACGCTAAGGTCTAGGTCCGGCGAGAAGTGGACACCGGGAAACAGCGGAGGAATATGACGCGAGCCAACATGCGCCAAAACCGCCAGGAAGTCCCCAAAGCGAACATTCCCGCAGTACACTGCCCGTGAGCGGGAGAGGATACAGGAGGGGCTGCGCATCCTGGCCCGCATGATCGCCCGCGCCCACCTGAGACGGGAGGCGGAACTGAACGGAGCGCCCGCACCAGGTCCGCCGCCGGCAGGCGAACCCTCGGAATATTGAGCCATCCCGGCAAGCGGCGCCCTCACGACCCATCGGCGGGGCGCCGGAATTCCCTCACCCCTGCGCTGAAGGATGGGGTTATTGACAGCTTGATTCTTATCCTTTACACAGTTTTCCCGAGGTTTAGCATTCGTGGGAATTTGCGGTCTCTAAGTCATTTAAGTAGGATGATGTAGAGGCGATGTTAGCAAGCCAGAGCCTTTCGAATCTGTTGGGGAAGGAGGAGCTGCACCGACTGCGGGGAACTGACGGCTAGGAATGCGTGCCCTCCCCGACGTCGACTTCCACCCTCACTTCCGCTATGCGCCGTATGTATATCCAGCGCCAGCCCATATCAGTCGCGTGCCACCCAGTGGCATTTCCAGTTGCAGGCACTGGTTTCAGTGCGGAGCATTCCGTCGACGACTAATCGAGTTCCGTCTATGTCATCACATACCAGAGGCAAACAGTGAAGTACAACTACATTGTGATTGGCGCCGGTTCGGCTGGCGCCATCTTAGCTACCAGGCTCTCGGAAGACCCCGCCACCTCGGTGCTGCTGCTGGAGGCAGGCCCCGACTATCCGGACATAGACAGCCTGCCCGAAGAGGTCAAGTACGGCTACTTGTCCACCAAGAGTGTTTGGGACAGCGACCACAACTGGCGGTACCGGGCCAGGGGCGCTGGGGACAACGAGATCGAAATTCCCCGTGGTAAGGTGACGGGTGGTTCCAGCGCCATCAACGGACAGATCTTTCTCCGCGGCATCCCTGAGGACTATGACGGTTGGTATGGCATGGGCAACTACGAGTGGAGTTTCCAGAAACTGGTGCCTTACTTCAACATGGTGGAGACCGATACCACTTACCTAGACGACCCTGGGGACTTTCACGGTTCCAGCGGGCCCATCATTTGTCACCGATTTCCAGAAGAGCAGTGGCGGCAGGGGAATCGGGTTTGGTTCCAGGCATGGAGAGACCGAGGGCACCCCTATTGTGAAGACCACAACGCGCCCGGTACCACGGGAGTGGGACCAATTCCCTTGAACAATCTCAACGGCATTCGGTGGTCCACGGCCATCGGTTTCCTGGGACTCTCCCGCCATCGGCTGAACCTGACCATCCGGCCGGACGCGACGGTGAAGCGGATATTGTTCGACACCACCGGGGAACGGCCCCGGGCCACGGGTGTAGAGGCCGTATCCGGCGACGAGATTTTCGTGGTCGAGGGTGAAGAAATCATCCTCAGCGCCGGCGCAATCGGGTCGCCCCAGATTCTGATGCTTTCGGGTATCGGCCCGGCGGACCACCTGGCTGAACACGGCATTGAGACGGTTATCGGCGCGCCGGGAGTAGGCCGCAACCTGGCCGACCATCCTCTGATCAACATCCTGTGGGCCACCAGGCCTGAGGTAGAGTTGGGCAGCTTCCTGCCCGGGGCGCAATTGATGGTGAGGTACACGGCGGAGGACTCGCCTCTGGAAAACGACATGATCGTGTACCTGAATGCCTCTGCGGGCGTAGAAAGAAGCAGAGGCGGTCAGCACGGGTCGGCGCTAGGCTTGGGGGCCAATCTCGGGTTGAACCTGGCCCGGTCCAAGGGAGAGGTCAGGTTGCGCTCCAGCGACTATCGCGATCACCCGTGTCTGAACTACAACCTACTGCAATGCACAGAGGACCTTCGCAGGTGCCGGGACGGCGTCCGCATGGTGGTTGGGTTGGAAGACCACCCGGCCATGGCCGCCATTATCGAGAAGAGGGTTTACCCCGAGGACTCGGACCTGGAGTCAGACGATACTCTGGATCAATGGGTAAAACGGTGGGTGAGGACCGGCCACCACGTTTCCTGCACGGCCAAGATGGGGCCAGCCGAAGACCCCATGGCCGTGGTGGACCAATACGGCAAGGTACATGGAGCGGAATGTCTGCGAGTAGTGGACGCGTCGATAATGCCCGAGTGTGTTCGGGCCAACATCAACGTAACCGTAATGATGATGGGCGAACGGATTGCCGACTTCATCAGGCAGGGAAGGTGAAGGCCGATAGTACATTCAGATTTGATAGAGACCGGACGTTCGGAGAATGACGGAGGGACGGGGCCGTGAAGCGCCCCTATGATTGCATCCAGGATAGAGACCAAGTTCTCCTATAGAATCCAACGAGAACCGTCAAATTGCTCATCGGGTTACGTCAGCTTTGGGTAGGGCGGCTTCGCCAAAATTTGGGCAATTACCGAGTCTCTTTCCCGTCGGCCCTGGTCATCCTTTGGCGCGGCCGGTTCGTAGAGGTACAGGACCTCGGGGATGTGTTTCGGGCTCGACGCCATTTCGATTATGGGAACCATAAAGGCCCAGTCGGTAGCCACTTCAATCCATTCGCCGTTAATCTTGAGATCCTCAACGTCTATGGCGTCGAATAGCCGCTTCCGAAAGCTTCTCAGATGTTGCCAGACGTTGCTGTCCCACCGCCGGGGATTGTCAAACTTCACAGGATAGTGTCCTTCCTTGTCTAGTCTCAGCATGGAGCCGACCGTGGCAACAGCATCATCCTCGTACTCTTCAAGCACGCGGTCCACGACGCGGTCGCCAATCAGGGCATCATCAGCGTCCAGAGTGATGATCACAGAGTTGGGATTGGCGCAAAAATTGGCGATGGCGTTCCAAGTGTTGTACAGCCCTCCCCGCCGCCGTTCGTTGTGAATCAAGGTCACCCTATCCCGAAAGTCTGCGAATAACACCTCCGCATAGTCGCCAAAACCGTTGGTTGATGCGTCGTCCACTACGACGGCGCCCCAATCACCGTTGGTCTGGACAACTAGGGACTCGAAGCAGCGCTTGAACCTGGCGGGTTCCACGTTGCGTCCACACATCACGAAAACGACGGGTTCTTCCCTTTTTGGTCCCGCCCAATCCCATGCGGTTCCGGTGAGTTCCACACTCCCCGACTGGCTGGAGGTTATGTGGCCCCGTTCAACCGAATCCAAGACATCAAGCCAACCGTCAATGTCCGTTTTCCTCTCGTTCGGCACGTGAATGAACGCAGTGCGGGGATCTCCCCCACGGTAGGATCGGTAATCGGTTGCGGCGATGAACCCATCAAAGGCCCGGTGCCACGCCAGGGTGAATCGGCCCTGTTCCAGGCCGTTGGCCACGGGCAGGACCGACTGAAGCCTTTCCCGGTCGAGGAGGCAGCCCCGCGCCTCCACGCGCCAATCGCCATTCGGCCCCTCGTGCGAGTAAGGCACGGAACCGGGACCGCAAATGCCCAGGGGTACAAACAGGGCTCTGTCGTCACCGCGAAGGACGCCAACCATCTCGCTCAGATAGTCGTGGGTGGTATCGGTCCTGGCGATAAGCAGGTCGCTGTCCACCTGCAGCACGTAATCCCCCGAGCAGGAATCGAAACCGAACAGGGTGGCGAACAGTTGCTGTCCACCGACCGAATGGGTTTCGGTCGACTCATCGCCAAACCACTTCCGGTAAGTGGCACGGATGATTTCCTGGTCGTCGGAAGCATACACAACCCGGTCCACCACGCCGTCAGCCAGCAGACGGTCCATCGCCCTTCTATGGGCTTCGGGGTCAACGCAGTCGTACTGACGAAGGAACGGCCCCTCCGAAGGATCCACCACGATTATTTTCTCGATAAACCGCGACGGAATTTCCAGCTGACCGACTAAGTGCCGGACCAGCCGTTCGATCATGCGCCATTCCATCAGGCACGTTTTGATCAGCAGGGAGACTTTGTACTCGGCGACGGGCTGCGGAACAAGTTGAAACACCAGGTGATCGGAAGCGGGAAGAAGGTTCTTGGTGTCGGTCCCTTCAAGCTCCATGACCTCTTCGATTCGGAAACCGCCCTCGGCGAAGGCTATCCTGTATTCGGCTACACTGTGATGCGCCTCGCTCCTTCGGTTTTGGCTGGATGCAATGGCCTTTTCATAAACGAATGTGTTCTCATACCGGAAGCCAGGGGAAAGGTGCCGGGTCCAGATTTCCGTGGCCTCCGTGGACAGATGCAAGGGATTGCACACCGAGATGATAACCTTGCCCGACTCGGACACCAGACGGCGCAAATCCTCTAGGACACGCCGCAGCTCCGCTTTCTCGGCAATTGTGCATAAGACCCTGCCGCAGACCACGTTTTCGAACTTGATGTTTTCATCGAGGAGTTTCTCCAGCAGTTCGGCCCCGCCGTAGGAAGTGGCGCCGGGTTTTTCCAGGCAGCGGGCGATGCAGTCAGGATCGGAATCATAACCGGTGACCGGAATGTTCATGCCGGCCAGCCTGTCCGCCAGCCTTCCGTCTCCGCAACCGTAGTCCAGCACCGCCTCCGGTCTTTCACCGGCAATCAATTCCGTCATTGGTTCGTAGTAGAGTTCGTCCAGACTACGGGGAGTCAGCGCCCTTCTGAAGTGATCAAAACCGGCGAGTTCGGGGAGATTGAAGTCCGTCAACGCTCTGGTCATCAGGGTTTTCAGGTCGGAGCGGAAATGAAAGCGGAATGAGAGAAAGGCCCGCCGGCACATGTGATCAAACTGGTCGTTGTCATACGGTACAATGTCCGAGCCGTAATCAATGAACTTGAGGCCGGTAGAGGTCACCAGCAGGTTGTCAGGATGGATGTTTCGGCAGGCTATTTCGGCCTCACGGGTCTCCTTTAGAAGGGTGAGCAGCTCCTCCAAATGGCCGCCTTCGTATTTGCTGCCCGCTTCGTAGGGATAAACGGCAACTACCCGATCTCCCTGTCGGCGGACTTCAAGTAGGTCCGGCAATGTTCGGAACCCGGAGAGCCTTCCCACCAGCGATTGCAGGAACCCGATCCGCTCCTCTCGGTCCCCTGGTTTCCAATAGTGGAAATACTTGTACACCAGTTTCCCGTCGGTTAGCGCTACACCTTCCTCTCCGATGCCCAGGCAGTTCAGGCCGGCGACCCCGAACTCGTCTTGAATGTGGGCTTCCGCAACCTGCCGCAACTCCTCCATGGGCAGGGGGGTATTCATTCGGTATCGGCCAACCATCCGGGGCAATTCTCGGAGAAAGTTCCGGATGGCTTGGTAGTCGAAATTGTCGGCGCAGCGCCTGAATTCTTCGAGCCGCTCGTCGGTAAATGTTGATTCCAACTCGATCACGAATTGGGCTAACCTTGCCGTCTCATCCGAGTAGTCTTGTGAATCAAGCCACCACGGTCCCGGGCAACCGGATGGGACGGTCTGGCAAAAGGGTTTGAGCGCGCTGACCAAGCCCATAATCCTGATGAAATTCAACTCAAGGGCCGATAATCGTTGGTAGAGGTACTTCCGGCACCACTCTATCGCATCGTCGATTTCCCGGTCCGTGAACAACAGCGCGTCCCTGTCCCAAGGGGGCTTGCCGTCTCTCCTGCCCCGGTCAGACTTTTGTTGCAACAGGTCTCTCAGCGACGAACAGAAGGCGAACCCCAACAGGTCCAGTTTCATCGTGGTGAAGTCCATCTGAGCCGTGGCGCTTGCCTTTCTGGCCTGCCGAACTGGCAGTCGAGACTGGAGAATGTCTCTGCCACCGGCATGGCGGTTCAGCAGGCTCCACACCATATCGCTTCGGCGAAGGTCAACCCCGTTGACGCCCGGAACGGAATTGGGAAAGTCGCGGAGGGCCTGAATGTCGAATACCAAGGTGGCGGGACCCCGGTTCGTGGAAGGAAATAGGGTTGAACCTATTTCACCCTGCTCATCCTGCACCAAGGGCCGGAAGACCTGTACGCCGGACAGAATTCCCGGCAGCAGCCCGACCATTTCGCGGAATGTCTCACCTGCGGTCGCCGTCGCCCTTCCAGCGTGGAACCAGAAGGGTCGCTCCAGTTGGGTGGTTCCGCTGCTTGAGAGATCGTAGTAGTAATCCGTACTATCTTGTCGCGCCAGCCTGTTTTCAGCATTCTGGTCGGGCCACTGGGATTTCGGGGACAGTGAGCACAGGAGGTGCAGGTTGTGATACAGATCCACCAACTGAGTGCGGACGCAACTCAATGCCGGCAGGGGAGGGTCCCCGGTGATCTCGCAAAGGACTGCGCCTGCCCCGGATTTCCTTAATTCTCTGATAGCCGAAACGTAATCAACGTCAGCAACCTGCGGTGTTCCGTCGGAGCTGTAGGCGAGACTCTCAAGGGTCACGTCGTCGTCCAGAATCCATGCCACGGCCCCGGGAAGCGGTTTTGCTTCCTGGAACAGGTAATGCTGAAGCATAGTGCGGCTCAGCGCGATGCTCTTGCGCCCGGACAACTGCTCCGGAGATGTATCGAAAACGCCGGCGGCCACATCGGCTTCCTGCTGTTCCAGCGTCCTGAACACAATATCGGTGCCCCGATTCCGCGCATTGTCCACCAGACATCTCAGAGCTTCCCGGGATGCCTCATTGGGACCGCCATTTTCCAAAAGGACCACCTTCAGAGTCACGTTCTCGCATACTCCGATATTCCGTTCCAGAGAGTGAAGAAGCCGATCCGTATAGTCCGTTTCCGGTGACGTGATGGCGCCTGCGACCATGACTAGATTGCCAGAGGAGGCCCTCGCCGGTGAGTTCGGCATTTGAGGGAGCGAAATCTCAGGAGATGCCGTGGGGTCGCAACCGAACAGCCTCAAGCATCTCTCGAGGAAGGCGGTATGCTGATCCACGGACATACGGCCTCGGTACTTGCGGTAGAAATACGCCAGGCCCGTACGCTTGGCGTGCCCTCCCGCCGTGGACAACCGGGGCCGACCATCTTCAGCGAAATGGTGGACGAGGCGCTCATTCACAACCCCGAAATTCACGGTCCCCATGTCGGCCAGCCTGATACAGATGTCCCGGTCCGTTGTGCTGGTCAGAGCCTCATCGAACCCGCCGGCCTCCAGCAGCTTGCGGAGACGCACGAACAGGTTGGAACCCTGGATGTGCGGGTTGCGCACAAGTAGGTCACTGACATCAAGGTACTCGGGCGGAAGCAGCAGGTCTCCTTCCGAGTCGTGAGAGCGGTGAAAGACAAGACCGGCAGCCACCATATCCAAAGAGCCATCCAAAACTGCCAGTTCGCACTTTTCCAGATACGTCGGTTCCCACGAATCATCGTCGTCCAGAACCGCCACGAAAGCCGCAGGGTCGAGGTCTTGCAAACGGGAAAGAGCCGTGTTCCAAGCACCGGATGCCCCGGACGTTCGTTGGTTCTCCAGATAGATGATTCTGGCGCCGCAGATGTTCAGGTCTGCTACTGCTTTGGCGTTGGCGGCCCTGAGTTCCAAGTCTGAGTCGTCTGTCACGATCAGGTAATCGGGCCGACGAGTCTGTTCGGACACGGAGGCAAGAGAGCGTGCGGCCAGCAGTTCCGGCCTGTTGTGGGTGGCGATTACGATGGCGATGGAAAGCAAGGATGATTTCCAGGTTGATATCAGATGTGGTGGATCATGCCAAGGTCTTTTAGGCGATTTTACTATTGTATCAAAAGGACCATGTGGAGTGAGATCGGCGGCCGTCGGTGACGTTTGCAGCATCATCCTGACGGAGGCTCCGAATCCTCGACAACATCACTGACACTTGCCCGCTGACGACCGCGGCCCCGGCTGCTACGCTGGAGGCATGGCATTCTCACAAGAGCGCATCCTGGACGCCCTGGCCCGGCTGCCGTTCGTCGACACGGGGAGCTGGCGCTGATCCTGGGCGAACCGCTGGCGACGGCACACCGCGCTCTGTCAGGGCTGCTGGCCGCCGGCCTGGCCCAGCGGATCAGCCACGGCACGGCTCACCTGCCCTCCAGCCACCGCTACTACCTCACGAGTAGGGACATCGCTGAAGCCGCCGACGCCCTGGGCTACGATGCGCCGTCGGACTTCGTGGGGGCCTATCCCGCGTCCCGACAGTGGCTGGCATTGCTCATCCACCTCATGGACGCCGTGGCCTCGGTGTACCGAGCTGGCCGCCGAGGCCCGGGCCGACGCTGGCAGCGAACTGCAATGGTCGGTGCCCACCGCCCGCTCCGACCGGGCCTTCAACCGGGGCGAGGACGCCATCGCGCCTGACGCCGTGGGGCACCTGCTGACCGGCGGCCTGCACTTACCCTTCTACTTCGAGCACGAACTGCGCGCCCGCCATCCCAGGGGCGTGGCCGCCCGCCTGCGCCCCTACTCCAGCTACTACCGCTCCGACGCGCCGGCCAATGACCAGCCACCCTTCCCGACCACGCTGTTCTTGGTGGACACCGAGGAGGTGGCCGAGACATACGCCAGCACGGCGTCCCGGATGACCACCATGTCGCTGCCCATCCTGGTGTCCAGTAGGGAGGCTCTGTCCTGTAAGGGAGTACTGGTGTAAATCGCCACGAACTATGTACCAGTAAAGGACGAAATCGCCGAGGACTATAGACCAGATTTTCATGGTCTTTGACCACCCTGGGGCGCCACAAAGGCGACCATTGCCGCACTCCGGTATCGAGGTGCAGCGATGGCGTACAAGGAGGTGCTCCGAGTGGAAATACAAGAGGTAATACGCCGCTGGCAGGCGGGAGGCAGTCAGCGACAGATAGGGGTAGGGACGGGGCTGTCGCGGGTGACGGTGCGCAAGTACCTGGCGGCGGCGATGGCGGCGGGACTGGAGCAGGATGGTCCGGCTCCCGACGAGGTCCAGTTGAGCCGGTTGGCGGGCATCAGCCGGGCTGGACCGAGGAAGGTGGAGACTCCGGTGGAAGATGGCCTGGTCCCCTGGGGGGACCAGATCTACCGGTGGCTCACCGGGGACCGGCTGCAGGTGACCCGCATCCAGGAGTTGCTGGCGGCCCAGGGCTGTGCGGTTTCCTACACGTCGCTGCGACGCTTCATCCGGAAACGCAACTGGAGCAGACGCAGCAGGACCACGGTGCGCATGGAGGACACTCCGCCGGGCGAGGTGGCGGAGGTGGACTTCGGCCGCATGGGGCTGGTCCATGACCCCGATACCGGCCGCCGCCGCGTGGTGTGGGCGCTGATCGTGGTGCTGGACTACTCCAGGCACTGCTTCGTCTGGCCCACCTTCGGGCAGACGTTGGAGGACGTGATCGCCGGGCTGGAATCTGCCTGGGCCTTCTTCGGCGGCATCCCCAAATACTTGGTCATCGACAATTGCCCTCCCGCAGTGGCGGTGGCCGAGCCCTTGCATCCCACCTTCACCAGGGGCTTCCTGGAATACTCTCAGCACCGGGGCTTCATCGCCGATGCTGCTCGGGCCCGTCATCCCAAGGACAAGCCCAAGGTGGAGCGGGGCGTGCCCTACGTCAGGGAGCGTTTCTTCAAGGGTGGCGAGTTCCGGGACCTGGCCGACGTCAGGGAGCAGGCCTGGCGCTGGTGCCGTGACGTGGCCGGGCTGCGCATCCACGGCACCACTCGCCGCAAGCCCCTGGTGGTCTTCCGGGACGAGGAGCGTCAGGCCCTGCTTCCCTGGGACGGCGAGCCCTACGAGATCGCCGACTGGCGCAATGCCAAGGTGCATCAGGACCATCACATCCAGTGCCGCTTGGCCCTGTATTCGGTGCCGTCCAGCCTGTGTCCTCCCGGCCGGAAGGTGGAAGTCAAGGTGGACAGCAAGCTGGTGCGCATCTATTACCAAGGGCAGTTGATCAAGACTCACCTTCGTCAGCCCAGGGGCGGCCGTGCCACTGATCCCAATGATTACCCGGCCGAGCTCTCGGCGTACACCACCAGAGCGCCGGACGGCATCAGGAGCAAAGCTGCCGAGCTGGGGCCGGCGGTGGGCGAATTTGCCCACCGGCTCTTCGACGGCCCGTTGCCGTGGGCCAAGGTCAGGCAGGGGCACAAGCTGCTGCGCCTCGGCCAGCGCTACACCGCCCAGCGCCTGGACGCCGCTTGCCGCCGGGCCCTGGACGTCGACCTCATCGACGTGCGCCGCGTCGAGCGCATCCTGATGCAGGCCCTCGAAGAGGAGACCACGCCTGAATTGCCAACGCCGTTGCCCGAGGGCCGCTTCGCCCGTCCCGGCAGCGTCTTCTCTCACAGCAACCAATACCGCCGCACGGCATGAGGAGACTGACATGACCATGACCACCGATCTCACGCCGCTGCTCAAGCGGCTACAGCTGGGACCCATGGCCGCCACCCTGCCCGAGCGCATCGCCCTGGCTCGCAGGGAGCAACTGGACTACGCTTCCTTCCTGGAGATCATCCTGGCAGATGAGGTGAACCGCCGCGCCCACCGGCGCACCGAGATGCGTCTGCAGCAGGCCGGATTCCAGGAGATCTGCCGTCTGGAGGACTTCGACTGGTCGGCGTCGATAACCCTGGACCGCCGACTGCTGGACGCCGCCTTCTCCCTGGAATTCCTGGCCAGGCGCGAGCACGTCCTGCTGGTGGGTCCCGCCGGCGTCGGCAAGAGCTTCCTGGCCCAGGCCCTGGGCTACGCCGCCGTCCGTGCCGGCCACACCGTCCGCTTCAGCCACGCCGACGACTACTTCAGGGTCATGAACCAGGCCAGAGTCGACAACTCCCTGGAGCGCACCTTCCGAACCTTCCTGTCGCCGGACCTGCTGATCCTCGACGACCTGGGCCTGCACCGGTTCACCGCCCAGCAGTCGGCTGATCTCTACGAGCTTATCCTCAACCGGCACCGGGCTTCCAGCTTCGTGATCACCAGCAACCGGGCCGTCGACGAGTGGCTAGGCCTCTTCGAAGACCCCATTCTCGGCAACAGCGCTCTGGACCGCCTAGCCAATGCCAGCTACCAGATCGTCATCGAGGGCAGCAGCTACCGGGAACGACTCTCACCGCACAGAGCGCTGCTGGAAGCCAAGGGAGGTGCTTGACCAGCCAAACAGGACCTGCTATTACTCGAAATCGCCATGCGCCCGGGGTGGGTCAATGTCCCTGGCGATCGCTGGTCCAATGATCGCGGCGAATGACAGCACTGGGCAAGTCCTGGCATCCCCTGTGGGATACCGAACGTCCGCCGCTGGCGCTGCGGGAACTGGGAACCTACGGGTGGGACGGACTGCGCCGACGGATGTGTCGGCAGGAGACACGTTAGTCCTGCTGACACGGCTTTATCTCCCCGCTCTGTTGTCCGGGGGCTCAAACTGTCACTCTGGGGCCAATTTCGTAGGCTGACCGGAATGCCGCGATGCGTCATATTCGCCGGTTTCAGGTAGGAATTGCGCTGCGATTCCCCCCTGACCGGTCAAAACTTGTGCTTTGGGAACTATGAGAAACCAGGCTAAAACAGAGATGGGCCCAATTGCAGAAATGCAATCGCCATTGCCGCCGATGACGCATCAGCCCATGACGAGGTATGACACATGAAAGATGAGGTCCACTGGGTGGACAAAGGGGAGGCGGCGCGGGAGTTGGAGGTCTCGCTATCGGCCCTGGACCGGATGATCCGCAAGGGAGAGCTGGAGGTGGTGAGAGAGGGCCGGAGGGTCACGTGAAGCTGCCCGGCCTCCTGCCCCAGCGACCGGGAGCTGCTGCGCCAGGCCATGACCAGAGTGGAACGACTGGAGCGCACGGTGGGGGAACTGTCCGATGAGGCCGACCAGTTGGAGCAGGAGAGACTGGGCCCGGGGCGAGACGGAGAACGCCAGGGAAGAATACGCTGTGCTGGAAGCGGACTACCATGAGGAGCAGGCCGCCCACCGGAGGGTCAGGCGCTGGGCTGCCCGGCTGGGCATCACAATCACCGTGCTGGTGGTGTGGCTCCCTGCTGACGTGAGAATTGACTGGCAGCTCTTGACCCACGCAGAGGCGATTGATATATTGAGTCATTATGACGCAATATATGATTCACAAGAGGAACACGATATGAACCAACTTACGGTCAGAGGATTCGATGACGAACTGGATGCCATCATGCGCCGCCTGGCAAAGCAGGAGGGAATCTCCCTGAATCAGGCGGCCTTGAGGCTGCTCAGGAAGGGCGCCGGCCTGACGGACAACAGCAATGGTAATCCCAACGCGATAGGCACTTCGTTGGACGACCTGTTCGGCACATGGAGCCAGGATGAAGCCGAGAGTTTCGATGCGGCTCTTGAGGTCTTCGGGACGGTGGACGAGGCGGCGTGGTCATGAGGATTCTGCTGGATTCCAACGCCTACTCCGCGTTCATGCGGGGCAGCCACGAGATGAGAGATCTGATACAAGGAGCCGAGGAGGTGCTATTCTCGGCTGTTGTAGTAGGCGAGCAGCTGTACGGCTTCCGGCAGGGAGCGCATTTCGAGCGGAACCTGGCGGAACTTCGATCCTTCCTCGAACGTCCCTACGTGTCCTTCGTTCCCGTGGGTCCGGTGACTGCGGACCGGTACTCGCGGGTAATGACGGCGCTGAGGGCGAAGGGGCGGCCAATTCCGACCAACGACGTCTGGATTGCGGCCCACGCCATGGAAACGGGCGCAGACCTGGTTTCCGCCGACAGCCACTTCGAGCACGTTGACGGGATTGCGTGGGTCCGGTTGTCGGCAAGTTGAAACCTGATACAGCTAACAAGAGGAGTAAGAGATGAAGAAACAGTTACAACCCTTGCCCCCGGCGGCCCTCTACGCCCGGGTGTCCAGCGACCGCCAGGACGTGGACCTCTCCGTCGCCGCCTAGATGCGCGCCCTCCGGGACTACGCCGAGAAGAACGGCTACTCCATTGCTCGCGAGTGCGTGGACGAGGCCGAGAGCGGCAGGATTGCCGACCGGCCCCAGTTCGCCAGATGATCGACGAGGGCGGCAAGGCCACGGCCCCTTTCCAGGTGATTTTTGTCTGGAAGTTTTCGAGATTAACCCGCAAGCGGGAGCACGCCGTGGCCTTCAAGTCCATGCTCAGGCGCAAGGGCATCCGCGTAGTCTCCATCACCGAGCACGCCGACGACTCCCCCACCGGCAAGCTGATGGAGGCCATCATCGAGTCCGTGGACGAATTTTACTCGGAAAATCTTGCCGAAGAGGTAAAGCGGGGAATGCGGGAAGCGGCGTCCCGGGGCTACTTCCTGGCGTCGCGCGCTCCCTTCGGGTACACCCGCGTCAAGGTCAGCGACGGGGTGAAGGACCGCCCCACCCTGGAGGTAGACCCGGCGGCGGCCCCCGTCGTCAAGGAGATATTCGAGAGTTCCCGTAGGGGCAACGGGCTGAAGGAAATCTGCAAGGAACTGAACGGCCTGGGCATCACCAACCGGGGACGCCGCTGGCAGAAGAACATTGTCCACTACCTGCTGACCAACAAAGCCTACACCGGCACCGCTGTCTGGGGGTCAAGAGCAAGGACGAGAAGGCGGGAGAGCCGGTAAGGGCGGAGTTGCCCACGTCAAAGGAAATCAAAGGGGTACGTGGCGGGCTTCCGGGAGTTCCTGATGGAAGGGACGTTCCCCGAGCGGAAGGCCCTGATCCTCAACTTCGTGCAGGGCATTTAGATAGTGGAGGACGAGGCGGTTCTGACGTACACTATCCCCATGCCGCAGGACGGGGTGACGTCGGAATCGGCCTCGGTTCTTGATTTCATCCAGTCCGGCCCAGCCAAGGCGGCAGCTATCGGAAAGTGCGCAAATATCACGATGGACTCGCCGCCGAATGGGGAACGCAGTTTCCTTTTGAGCACCAGAACCTGTCGGCTCATGTTGAAAGGTTGCCCATTTCTGCTGGCAAGGCTTTGGAACAACTGGATTACGAAGACGGCTTTGCTTCTCGTTGGTATCCCTTGGGTAAGGATGCGCCGCTGGTTTCCGAACCGCGAATTTCAGGAGGCGCCCCGACTATTAGAGGGAGAAGGGTTAGGGTCTGGACATCAGGGAGTTATTCGAAGCAGGGGAATCTATGCAGAAAGTGGCAGACGCCTTTGACTTGGAAGACCTCGAAGTAGAGACACCCTCTTAGATATGCTTTTCTGGCCACAGTTTGATTATGATTTGCGATGAAAATATCGGCCCCCGAGTTACAGAAGGATTGCGAAATCCAGGCTTCGATGCTCTGTCTTTCCGTGACTTGGGTTGGTTGGGCGAACCGGATGTGATGTGGTTGCCGGATGCAAGTGTGATAGCTGACTCCCTCGTAATGACGAGAGACAGGACTGTTCTTCAAGAAACCGAGGAATTGCAGGCGATTATAAATGGCAACATCGGAATTGGTGTTCCTTACCGGCGGGCAATTGCCCGCCGGTAGAATGATACGGGTATTGTCCGAAAACTGGAGGAAACTGGAAGAAGTGCACAACAGCACTCCTGTCCCTTTATCCGATTTCTAACAAACGACGGTAATCTGCGCGAGCGATTGCACGGCCGGGGATCATTAGAGCATTAAGATATATTGGCGAATCACGAATCACTACAGGAAGCATTTGATGAACACCACGCAATTTATCGCTGACTGCCTTGCCCAGACCCACCTACGGCTCCAAGCTACCTGCGAGGGGCTGGAGTCGGAGCAGGTGCTGTGGCGGCCTGCGCCCACTGCCAACAACATCGGCTTCATCCTCTGGCACATGGGCCGACACGAGGACAGCCGCGTCACAGCTATCTCCTGCGGCGCTGAGAGCTTCGAGAACGACCTGTGGGTGACCGGCGGCTGGTTTGAGCGGTTCGGCCAACCCATGACCGCCCCAGACCCCGGCGACCGGCTGGGCCTGCGCGGCCTGGCCATCCCAGACCCTCACGTGCTGCTGTCATACTTCAAAGCGGTCAACGAGCGCACGTTGCGGTTCGTCGGCTCGCTGGACGGCGACAGGCTGGACGCTTACATAACCGCCAACGAACCTCGCCAGACGGTTGCGGGAGCCTTGCGCCACATGATCGTTCACCAGAACAACCACCACGGCCAGATAGACTACCTGCGCGGCCTGCAGGAAGAGGACTGGGACCTGCCGCGAGGCGCCGGGGGCATATTGCCCGGTCGGTCCGGATAGTCAGAACAACACAATGCGGGAGAAACCATGACCACCACACGCGCTATCGGCCAGTCCGTCGTTCGCGGAGAGGGGCCGGACAAGGTTACCGGGAAGTCGGTCTACGCCGCCGACGTCACTCTGCCGGGGATGTTGTGGGGCAAAGCGCTGCGTTCGCCCTTCCCCCACGCCCGCATCGTCAGCATAGATACAGAGCAGGCCAAGGCCGTGCCGGGCGTCCACGCGGTGATAACCGCTGCCGACCTGCCCGGCTCGCTGGTGGGCCGGCGCCTGCGCGATTTGCCGGTGCTGGCCCGCGACGTGGTGCGCTTCGTTGGCGAGAAGGTGGCGGCGGTGGCCGCCGAAACCCAGGAAGCGGTCGAGGAAGCTCTGCTGCTCATTGACGTTGAGTATGAGGAACTGCCCGCAGTCTTCGACGCCCATGATGCAATGGAACCGGACGCACCGACTCTCCACCCGGACATGTCCGGCTATGAGGGACTGCCCCAGCCGGAATCAGACATCAACAACGTCTTCGCTCACATCGCCTGGGGGCAGGGCGATGTGGAGCAAGGCTTCGCCGAGGCCGACCTGGTGTTCGAGCACACCTTCAACGCCCAGCTAATGCACCAAGCCTACATCGAACCTCACGCTTGCGTGGTCAGCGCCGACGAGTCAGGGCAGGTGCAAGCGTGGGTCAACAACAAGGACCCTTACGCCCTGCGCGAACAACTGGCCGCCGTCTGGGGGATGGACGAGGAGCGCATCGTGCTGCACCCGTGCAGCATTGGCGGCGACTTCGGCGGCAAGGGTTCGTTCATGGACGTGCCGCTGTGCTACTACTTGTCGCTGCACTCCGGGCGTCCGGTCAAGATGGTGATGGACTACATCCAGGAACTGATGGCTGCCAACCCTCGCCACCCAGCGACTATGACCATCAGGAGCGGCGTGAAGCGCGACGGGACGCTGGTGGCGAGGCAAGCGCGGGTGGTGTTCGACAGCGGAGGCTATGGGGCCTTCAAGCCGACAGTGTATCTTCGCGGGGCAGACCACCTGTGCGGCGTCTACCGCATCCCCCACGCCCGCATAGACAGCTATATGGTCTACACCAACAACGTTCCCAAGGGCCACATGAGGAGCCCGGCCAAGCCGCAGGTAGTGTTCGCGGTGGAAGCGCACACCGACCTCATCGCCCGCGAGATGGGCATTGACCCCTACCAGTTCCGGCAGATGAACCTGCTGCGCGAAGGCGACGCATCCCCCGTGGGCCATGTCTGGCAGGACATTCGCGCCGGGGAAACGCTGCGCCGGGCCGCCGATGCCGCCGGGTGGGAGACTCCGAAGGTCGGCAAACCCGGTCTGCTGACCGGAAAGGGTCTGGCCATTACGGACCTGTCACAGGGGGTGGGCCGGTTCGCTGCAAAGATAAGCATGAATTCATCAGGCCGGCCCACGCTTCACATGGCTTTCTGGGACACCGGAACAGGCTCCCACACGGTGCTGCGGCAGATGGTGGCGCAGGAGCTTTCGGTGCCGGTGGACGAGGTGGACATCGAACTGATGGACACCTCGGAGATGCCCTTCAGTTCCGGCTCCGGCGGCACACGGGTGACCTATACCGCCGGGCAGGCCGTGGTGGGCGCCGCCCGTGAGTTGAAACGCAAGCTGATCCGCGAGGCCGCGCCCCTGCTGGACTCGCCGGAAGAAGACGTCTCACTACAGAGCGGGCGGGTCGTGGTTGGCCCGTCGCCGCTGCGCCCGGCCTACTACCGCACCATCAACATCGGCGAGGTGGTTGCCCATGTCGGCGACGGCACCATCGAGGCAGAGTACGAGTTCGCTTCCGAGCCGCCGGACATTACCTCTTTCTGCGCTCAGGCCGCCGAGGTGGAGGTTGACCCAGAGACCGGACAGATAACCGTAACACGGTTCGTGACTGCCCATGATGTGGGGGCCATCCTGAACCCGCTTATGCACCAGGGGCAGGTGGAAGGCGGCGTCATCCAGGGCCTGGGCTATGCGCTGATGGAGGAACTGCTGACCGAGGACGGCCACATATCCACTCTCAGCTTCGGCGACTACAAGATACCCACCAGCGCCGACATACCCGATCTGGTCACCGTGCTGGTAGAGGGCAACAACGGCCCGGCTCCCTACCGCAGCAAGGGCATCGGCGAAAGCGCCAACATCCCGGTAGCCGCCGCTATAGCCAACGCCGTGACGGACGCCATCGGAGCCTCAATCACCAGCCTACCGCTGACGGCGGAGAAGGCGCTGCGGGTGATTCAAGCCCTGGGGCGCGAAGGTTAAGACAGGAGTTACGCAGTAGAGATGTCCGCCCTCACCCTAACCCTCTCCCAGAGGAGAGGGAATTGTAGCCAACTGCGTAACTCCTGTTAGGATTTCGACTCTACGCCGAGTGTTCAGTCCATTCCAGCTTTCGCTTAAGCGAATTGAGGCGGCTGCTCCACGGGAGCAGCCCTTCCAGTTGCAGGCGGCCCACGACGATGCCGGGGGCGATGCCTTGCTCTTCGGCGAATTGCCGGACTTCTGCCGTGCCTCCGGAAAACGCTCCGACGAATTTGTCCCACTCGGCGCGGGGTATCAGGAAATCCTGCGCCCACTGGTCCGCCTGAGTTTCCGGCTCGCATTGGCCCGATTGGTCACGGGCAGCTCCCCCGGGAATCGCGTCAACGAAGACCCGCTTCTTGCCGTGCAACAGGATGTGGGCCGCGGCGTGGAACAGGCTGTGCCATAGGCTGTCATCGGTCTTGTGCCGCGCGTTCAGCAAGATGACGGGTTTGGCCGGTATGCCCATATACTTGTCCGGCGGCAGCCACCAGGCCGCGCCCCCGGCCGCTGCGCCCGGGAGCGGTTCTAGGGCAAGCAAGGCCACACCCGACTCACGGCACAAGCCTTGCGCTTCTTCCCATAACTTCGTCAAACTTTGCCGGGATACGGTAAGCTCGCGGATGCTGTTCAGCGACTTTCTAAATTTCGATTTGACGTATTTGGGGCATTCTGTCCCTTCGGCTTGAATTTCCCCTAGCCGCAGCCACACCGCCACCGCCTGCCGGTTGCTCTCGAAGTCTGGCGAGTTGCGATAAGTCACAATTTCTGGGCCGTATCTATCTTCCCACTCTTCCAGAGACCAGAAGTTGTAGAATGACATCATCCTGGCCATGCGCTCCGAGTCCAGCGAGCGCTTGCTGACTGCGCCCCGCTTTATCAACTCCTTCACCGGGAACTGTCTGGCCCACTGCCCCAACTCGGCGTTGTCGCAGAACTCGGCCAGCTTGTCGCGATACGTAGCTTCCATGTTCAGCCATATTTCCGTACCCCCGCCCAGTACCCGTTCGAACTTTACTGCTGTCTGATATTCAATAGGGGCCTTGCCAATAAATATATCGCCAATCAGCTCAGCGGAAATGTCACACTGTTGGGCAAACTCGGCTTGGGACAATCCCATTACTTCCAGTTCTTCTCTCAGAACCCACCCCGGCGGAACCGCGTAATCAGGATTGTATGGATAAGTTGATATGGTCATTGGTAAGCCTCTATTAGTGATAATCAACTATTTCGATAATGATGATTGCTGTCACTTGAGACAGAATAATAGCTCCATCCGGGCTTCGTGGGATCGGGTCATGATTGGGCCTGAGTATAAGCCGGTAACCGCCTTCCAGATCCACTGCGAACTGCCCTGCTCGCACGCCTCTGAGTTCATGCAGGCGTAGAGAACGACGCAATTGCGCTGCTTCCAGGGAAGGCGCTCCGGCAAGCGTTCCCAACCGCCGCAGAACCGTCCGGCACATAGCGGCCCCATATTCCCGCCGGAGGTATCTTTCCGAACCGGTGAGGGCTTCCAGCCGATGGTTCTCGAACGAAATCTCCACCCATGTCTCCTCCCCTGCCGAAATTGCCGTCCACTCAAAAGTGTAATGTGCAAAGCCTCTGTAGGCAAACCACGTTGCCCAGTAGCCGTGTTCTACGGATATAATGGGCAGACGATTTCGCCGCTCCAATACACCCACACCTGCGAGGCCCTTATGATTGACTTGCTCATCACCAACGGCCTGGTCATAGACGGCACTGGCAGCCCAGGCTTTTACGCTGCTGTCGCCGTGGAGGGCGACCGGGTCAGCATCCACCGGGGCGACGTGTCGGAGCTGGAGGCGGCGAGGACCATCGACGCCACCGGCTACGTGGTCTGTCCCGGCTTCGTTGACCTGCATTCCCACGCCGGGCTGACCATCCTGGGCGAGCCGCACCACGACCCCAAGGTGCGGCAGGGCGTCACCACCGAACTGGTGGGCATTGACGGCATCTCCCACGCTCCCTTCAAGACCCGCGAAGAGCTGGAACGCTACATTTGGCTAGACTCCGGGCTGAACGGCTACCCTCCCCTGCCTGCCGACTGGCTCACCGTGGCCGAACTGTTGGACAAGTACGACAACTCCGTCGCCATCAACATGGCCTACATTCTCGGCAACTCGCCTGCCCGTATATGGAGCGTCGGGTGGAACGACCGCCCGGCTACTCCCGTTGAGTTGGAGGATATGAAGGCTGTCACCCGCGAGGCCATGGAGGAAGGGGCCTGGGGTCTCTCTACGGGCCTGGACTACCCGCCCGGCTCCTACGCCTCGACTGAGGAGCTGGGGGCCCTGGCCGGGGTTGCGGCGCGAATGGGCGGCCACTACCACACCCACACCCGCGCCAGCCTGCGTTCTCAGGGGCTGATGGCCCCTTGGGAGGAGGCGCTGGAAATCGGGCGGCTGGGCGATTGTCCGGTACACCTGACCCACTACCGGCAGGGAGCTTCCGGCGTCGGCAGCCACCTCGACTACCTGGGGCTAGTGGAGAGGGGCCGCGACGAGGGTATGGACGTCACCTTCGACTGTTACACCTACCCCTACTCCGGCACTACGGTCACTATCGGTCTGCCCCACTGGGCCAAGGACGGCGGGCCGGAGCGGCTGATGGACGCCCTGCGCGATCAGGACGACCGCCAACGGATGAAGCGCGAGCTTTCCCGCGACCGGCTCGAGAACAACTGGCTGACCAACTTCACCCAGCCGCAGAACAAGCAGTACGACGGCCGGCTCATCACCGACATCGCCGAGATGCGTGGCCAAGAACCGGAGGACGCGCTGTTCGACCTGCTACTGGAGGAGAACCTGGGCATCTCGACCGTCGGGCTGGGCACCAACGCACAGACGCTCTATGCTTTCGTCTCGCACCCGGCGGGAATGATAGCCAGCGATGCAATACTGTTCGGCGAGTATCCCAACCCGCGCAGCTACGGATGCTTCCCCATCGTGCTGGCCGAGTTCGTGCGGGCCGAGCAGCACCTGAAGCTGCCGGAAGCCATCCGCAAGATGACCTCATTCCCTGCCCAGCGTCTCGGACTGCCAGACCGGGGCATCCTTCGGGACGGATTCAAGGCCGACATCGTCATCTTCAATCCCAACACCGTCAAGGCCCTGGCCACCAAGGAAAACCCCAAGCAGTATCCCGTCGGCATAGACTACGTGATAGTCAACGGCCAAGTGGTCATAGACAGCGGTGAGAACACCGGGGCGCTGCCGGGCCGGTCGCTGCGGCGCGGGCGGGCCAGCACGTAGGCGCGGGGGGTGCTGCCATGCTCAACAGAAAGTTAAAACTCGGTTTCCTGGGAATCTTGCTGAGTGCCGTTGCGGTGCTGGCTCTTTCCGCGGCCTGCTCTGGCGGCGGAGACTCCGGGAGCAGCCAAGCCAATGCTTCTCAGGAGGGAGAGGCCCTGTTCAACCGGACCTGCTCGGTGTGCCACGGGGCCGGGGCTGCTGGTACTCAGGCCGGGCCGCCGCTGGTCCACGAACTCTATCACCCCGGCCATCACCCCGACATATCCTTCCGAAACGCCGTGAAGAACGGGGTTATTTCCCATCACTGGGAGTTCGGTCACATGCCGGCGCAACCCGGCGTTTCGGATGAGGATATCGAAAATATCATCTGTTATGTGCGCGAGCTGCAAATTGCCGGTGGCATCTATGAAGGCGAAACTCCCTGCTGAAGCGGCTACGGGTCGAAAATCTCGCTCAGCGGCAGGCTGAACCCCGGCAGCACATCGCCGCCGTCCAGCACGTCCTCGCCGGTCAGCGTTACGGTAGGAACGCCGGGGCGATGTATGGCGATGGTCCGTTCCGCCGGACGCACTTCCAACGCCATGGATACGCCGTGTTCCAGCCACATCCGTATCTTTTCATTCACTTCTCTTGGAGAGTCGCCGGGAGAGACGATTTCCACTACCAACTCCGGAACAACTTCCAAGTAGCCATCCGACTGGTCATCAAGGGGCAACCGCGTTGCTGATACGTAATAGATGTCGGGTTCGCGAACGGTGTCAGGGTCACGCTCCACAAGGACACCGCCATCTGATCCCCCGACTTGTCCCAGCCGTCTGGGCACAACGTGGTTTACAAATTTAGCACCTAGAATCATGGCAATACGCGCGTGAACTTTTCCAACTGACACAGTCTCGTGTAACACCCCCCGGATAAGCTCGCCCTTGACACCCTGGCTGCTGAGCCGCAGCAGGTCCTCAGCGGTTAGCAGTTTTGTCTTATTTGTAGCCATATTGCCCGCCTAGTCAGAAAATCAGACGTCGAAAATCTCGCTCAGCGGCAGGCTGAACCCCGGCAGCACATCGCCGCCGTCCAGCACGTCCTCGCCGGTCAGCGTTACGGCAGGAACGCCGGGGCGATGTATGGCGATGGTCCGTTCCGCCGGACGCACTTCCAACGCCATGGATACGCCGTGTTCCAGCCACATACTTATCTTTTCCGCGACATCCCGCTCCCTGTCATTGGGGGAAACGATTTCCACTACCAATTCAGGCATCACTTCCAAATAGCCATCGGAATCGTCGTCCAGGGGCAGCCGTTCCGCTGACACGAAATAGACATCCGGCTCGCGCACCGTGTCGGGGTTCCGTTCTATCAGAACTCCGCCGTCAGTTCCGCCTACTTGCCCCAGTCGGTGGCGCCGAGCATGGCGGTCAAATTCACCGCCCATTCTTATTGCTATGCGAGCATGAACTTTTCCAACTGCCACGGTTTCGTGCAACACTCCATTTATGAGTTCCCCCTTGACCCCCTGGCTGCTGAGCCGCAGCAGGTCTTCGGCGGTCAGCAGTTTTGTCTTATTGGTAGTCATATGCTCCCCGGCTGCAAACAGGTACATGAATTTTACTATATCTCCACGATATGGCGGCTCTGCTCCGCCTGCGGTCTTTTGGGTTCCGGCCTGCTGATTGCCGATTGTTGTAGAATGGCCTGACATTCCGGCTGCTTTCAATTTGTTCCACCAAGCAGCGCACCGTGGGAGGCGTCCATGTCCCAGATGATGACCGGCAAGCAAGCCCTGCTGGAAATGCTCAAGGCCGAGGGGGTTGATTACATCTTCGGCAACCCCGGCACCAGCGAGGGGCCGATAATTGACCTGCTGGGCGATTACCCGGAATTCCGTTACATCCTCACCCTCCAGGAAAGCGTCGCCGTGGGGATGGGCGAAGCCTACGCCCGCTCCACCGGACGGGCATCCTTCGTCAGCCTCCACGTCGACAGCGGGCTGGCCAACGGCATCGCTCTGATGCTGGACGCCCTGAACACCGGCACCCCCATGGTGGTGACTTCCGCCAACTACGACGCCCGCAAGGTCAACGAGACCATCACCGACCTCGCCAATCTCGTCCGGCCCGTGACCAAGTGGGCGGTGGAGTTGACCCTACCCGACCAGATACCCAGCGTCATCCGCCGGGCCTTCAACGAGGCCAACACTCACCCCAAGGGGCCGGTCTACGTCGGCTTCACCTCCAACGCATTGGAAGGGATGGCCGAAATGAACATCGCGCCGTCCCGCCCAGCCTACGACGATCACCGCCCCAGCGCGGACGGCATCGCGCAGGCCGCTTCCCTGCTGATGGACTCCAGCCGTCCCCTGATGCTGGTGGGCGACCGTCTCTCCGACGACGGCGCCGCGGGCCAGGCCGTGGAGCTGGCGGAGCTGATGGGCCTGCCCGTCTACCAGGCCCGGGGCGCAGAGGTGGCCTTCCCCACCGCGCATCCGCAATACATGGGGCCTCTCTCCCTGCGGGTATCGGCGCAGCGGGCCGCCCTCCAGCGGGTTGACACCGTGCTGGCCGTTGGCTCCGACCCCTTCGAGGAGCTTTTCTATTGGGGCGACGTAATCCTGCCCCCGGAAGCCAAGCTCATACACATAGACTCCGACGCCGCGAAGATCGGGCGCTCTGAACCCACCGACGTCGGTATCGTGGGCCACTGCGGTCTGGCTCTGACCGACCTGACAGCGGCCCTGAAAGAACGGCTCTCCCCGGGCGATATGCCGGAAATCGAGGAGCGCAAGCGGACGGTGGCGGCTGAGAAGCAGCGCAGGCGGCAAGCCTTCGAGGAATCCGTGGCCGAGAAGTGGGACCACAAGCCCATGACCCCCGCCCGCATGATGTGCGAGCTGTCCGCCGCCCTGCCCGACAACGCCATCGTCGTGGACGACTCCATCAGCAACCGGGGCACGATGCGCCACTACTTTCAGGCCAAGGAACGCGGCGACCTGCGGGGCGTGCGGGGCCAGTCCATCGGCGGCGGCATCGGCGCGACCATGGGGACGCAGTGCGCCTACCCCGACCGCCCGGTCTTCGGCATCATCGGCGACGGCAGCGCCATGATGACCGTTCAGGGCCTCTGGACTGCGGCCAACGACAACATCCCCTGCGTCTTCGTCATCTGCAACAACGGCAGCTACCGTGTTCTCAAGGTCAACTTCAACGTCTACCAGGAGGAAATCCTGGAGCTGCCCGAAACCTCCGGCGGAAGGCTGATGTACTCCGACTTCGCCACGCCCTTTGACATGGCCTCCATCGCCAACAGCATGGGCGTTCACGGCGAGCGCATCACCGACCCGTCTCAGATCAAGCCCGCCGTGGACCGGGCCGTGGCCTCCGGCAAGCCCGCCCTTCTGGATATGGTGATTGACGGCTCGCTGTAACTTCTCCCCCGGCTATTCTCTCCTTCCCTTGAGGGGGAGGGAGAGACACTGATACCACAGGAACCAAGAAACACTTCCCCTACACCAAAGCCCAGACTCTACTACACCAACCTAGGTAGACGCCCCAGCGCGCTACCAATAAGGATAGCAGTTCGTGCAACAGCCACAGGAAGAGAGAATAGCCTCCCTCGAAGCAACTGCCGAGCGACACGAACAAACCATCGCCCGCCTCGCAGGCATCGCCGAAAACCAAGACCAACTCCTTGACCGCCTCCTAGTCAACCAAGAGGCAATCGTTGGCCTGCTAGAGGAGCTGGCCCGGGACGCGGCAACCACCCGCCTCCTCTGGCTCCGCCTAGCCCAGCGCTACGGTTGGCTGGACGACGAACAGAACGGCACCCAGCCGAACGTACCCACATAGAGCCGTTAAAGCCGACGCCGCAACGCTTCGGCTCCAATACGCCGGACCTCGGTTGCCCCTGTGGCGACCGCCCCAAGGATGCGCACAAACCCGGGAGACGAACGGCGCAGGCCCCAAAAGGCTCCCCCGCAGGCGCGGGGCTGGGGCGAGGGTGAAATCCTGTGCATCAGTAATTTTGCATCTTGAGAAGCAGTACAAGGCATTCTTGACGATGAGGAAATATCATGCGAACCAACACCACCAAGGCCAAGCTCAACGAGGGCGGAGTCGCATTCGGAGCCATCGTCACCCGCTACGCGCCCGACATGGTGGAGATCTTCGGCGCTCTCGGTTACGACTTCGTGATGATTGACTGCGAACACGGGCCAGCCGACCTCGACCAGGTGGAGCACATGGTCCGCGCCGCCGAGTCCTTCGGCATCACGCCCATCGCCCGCATTCCCGACCACGCCGACGCGACCATACTGCGCTACCTCGACCGTGGCTTGCAGGGAATCATCGTGCCTCACGTCAACACCGGCGAGCAGGCCGCCGCCATCGCTCGCGCCGCCCGCTACTACCCCGACGGCTACCGGGGCATGGGCGGAGGCCGCGCCCAGGACTACGGCATCGGCGTCGGCCGGGAAGAAGGGACGTCCTGGGTCAACTCCCAGGTGCTGGTAATCCCCATGGTGGAGGACATCGAAGCCGTGGGCAACCTCGACGACATCCTCCAGGTTTCCGGGGCCGACGTGCTTCACGTCGCGGCCTCCGACCTGGGGCAGAGCATGGGCAACCCCGGAACGGCTGAAGTTCGCCGCGTGATGAGCGAGGTCATCCCCCGCGTCCGGGCCGGCGGCAAGGGCTGCGGCGTTGGCGGCAACAGCCCCGCCGACACCGCCGGAGTGGCCGAGTTCGTCAGGCAGGGCGCCAACTTCGTAACCGTCTCAGCGTGGGGCCTGCTCCGTATCGGCGGCGAGGACTTCCTGAAGAACGTCAAGGCTGTCCTTTAGACGGCGTGTGACAGCCCCCTCTCCCTTTGGGGGAGGGGTTAGAGCCTGCCCTCGCGAAAGCGGTGGGTGCGGGCGTCTACCGCGCCAGCGCGTTCCGTAGCGCGTCCAGCGCGGCGCAGTCCTTGCAGCCGTTGCGGGGCGGTGGCGGTTCCGGCATGGCGTAGGTGCGGGCGGCCTGGCGCAGCAGCGGCGGTATCAGCCGCTCCGGGGCCAGTTCCACCTCGACCACCCTGGGGCGGAAGCCCAGAACGAAACCGGAGTCGTCCACCAGTTCCGGGATTTCCGCCGTTTCGGAGTCGCTGGCCGGTTCCATGTAGATCAGCGCCACCTTGGATACCGCAGGGAAACTGAGGCGTTGACTGATCCAGGCATAGGCGTTCAGTTGCGCCCGGTAGACTCGCAGTTGCCCGCGATTCTTCGGGTTGTATCGTGATGTCTTGTAGTCCACGATGGCGCAGGTGCCATCGGCTAGGCTGAACATGGCATCGGCCTCGCCGCGCAGGGTCACGCCCGTTGCCTCGTCGGTGGCCGTGAACCTGGACCAGTGCGGCGGGTCGAGATGCCCGACAGCGTCGCCCCCGTCCGTGCAGAAGGCGGGGGCCATCCACGGCGGCAGGCGCCCCTCGCGGCGCAGGTGGTTGACTACGACCTGCTTGGTGTAGCGGTCAATGCTGCTGAAAATCCCGGGGAAGCCCTGCCAGGGCAGGGGCTTGACGCGCAGCCGTATCCAGGCGCAGCGTCCGCAGAACCGGAAGCCGGCATAGCTGCCCAGCTCCGTGGCGGATATAGTCAGGCCGGACGGCGAGTCCTCACCGTCCGGCAGCAGCGTATCGGTCGCCTGCGAGGACAGCGGCTAGTCTCCGTCCCCGTCGCCCGTTGCGCCGACCGCAGGGGCGGTCCCGCTGGAAGGAGCGGCGGCAGGCGTATCGCCGGTCGCTTGGGCGCGAGCCACGTTGCCCTTGGCCTCCGGTGGAAGCGCTTCCTCCCAATCGGGCAACTGGAGTTGCTTGGTGCTGGGCAGGAACATGATGGCGACAACCGCCAGGACGCTGAGACCGAAGGACAGCCACAGGGGCCATACGTATGCGCCAGTGATGTCGCGCAGGAAGCCTGCGGCCACTGGGCCGAGGGCCATGCCGAAGCCCGCGCCCATCATCTGCCAGCCGTAGGCCGTGGCGGTGGGCGCGTCGGCGTAGTACTGGCGGTTGATAATGGGGAAGGCGGTCATCTCGCCACCCATCCCGATGCCGAAAAGCACGGCGAACAGGAAGTAGAGGCCAACGCTGTCCCCGGCGGTGAACAGGATCAGGATGGGAAGAGTCTGCAACCCGAAGCAGACTCCCATCACCCACTTGCTGCCGATGATATCTGCCAGCACGGGGACGGCGAAACGGGTCAAGGTGCTGACCACGGTGAGGCTAAGGTAGATCATGGCTGCCAAGCCGTCGGAAATGCCGTCCTCAATGGCGATGGCCACCAGCAGGATCAGTATGATGTTGTGTCCGGCGCACCCCAGGCCGTGGATCGTCGCCAGGTTCCAGAAGGCGGAGGTCTTCTGCACCTGCTTCAGGAATACGTTGGTGCGCAGCTTGGCGACGGCGTTGTTCTGAAGGCGGCGCACCGGCTCGTTGGCAGGGGCGCCCCACTGGGTCAAGCCCCGGTCGGCCGGTTCGTTGTAGAACCACTTGGTCAGGCTCAGAAGGACGATTCCGCCTACGATTCCGGGCACCCAGAATGTGACCTGCCAACCGTATCTGTCGAAAAGCAGGTACACCATCAGGATGGCCAGTCCCGTGCCGAGGCCCTGGAGTCCCTGCAAAACGCCCATTATCAGGCCGAGGTTCCTGCGGAACCAGAGGGTAACGCCGGAAACCAAGGTCACCTGGAATGAGGCCATGCCCGCGGCCAGCAACACGCCGAAGTAGAGGTAAAACTCCCATAGCTGGGTCATTATGCCTGTCAGCACCATGCCAGCCATGAACAGGAGCGCTCCGCCCCACATTACACGGCGCACGCCGTAGCGGTCGCTGAGCCAGCCGCAGACGGGACTGAGGGCGGCGGAGAGCAGCCACTGGATGGTGAAGCCCAGGGTAATAAAGCCTATGCTCCAGCCGAACAGGTCCTTCATCTCAGGGACGAGGATCGCCACGGCGAAACGCATACTGGAGCTGGTCATCCACATCACAGTCGCCACCGCGACGATTACGAAGGCGTAGTGGACACGCCGGTTTCCGATAACCAAGCCCTCGGGCCTCATTCCGAGTCCAAACATCAAACGCCGCCTGGGTGATGAATACGAAGGGAATGGCACATTCTACTCCCGCCATACGTATGTTTCAATTGTTTCAATGATGTTACGGCCATTGCCACAGGGCGGAGCTTTTCATGCGATAACCCTGGCCCGCTGGCTGGCAGTTCGGTTGACAAGCATAGGGGCCTTTGCTACCATCGGCGGCAGCTTGGGGCTATGTGCGCCGGGTGTTTTCCCTTGCCTGCCGCGGGCAGGATTGTTGTCTTACTCTGGGGTGGAGGAACCTGGTTAGTGGCTTTCGTAAGTGGTCTCCAGTGCCGCGAGTGCGGGCGCGAACAGCCCGCCGCCCCCCTCAACGTCTGCGATTTCTGTTTCGGCCCGCTGGAAGTGGTCTACGACTATGCCACCATCTCCGAAGTGGTCAGCCGCGACCGCATCGAAGCCGGGCCGTTGAGCATCTGGCGTTACGCCGACCTGCTGCCTGCCGAGGGCGACGACCCAGTGGACATAATGGCGGGTTACACGCCGTTGCTCAAGGCCCACAACTTGGGCAAAAGGCTGGGTCTCAACAACCTGTACATCAAGAACGACAGCGTTAATCCTTCGTTCTCCTTCAAGGACCGCGTAGTATCCGTGGCGGCCACCAAGGCCGTGGAATTCGGATTTGAGACGATTTCCTGCGCCTCCACCGGCAACTTGGCTTGCAGCGTCGCCGCCCACGCCGCCCGCGCCGGAATGCGCGCCGTGGTGTTCATCCCCTCCGACCTGGAGCGCGGCAAGATTATCGGCGCAGCCATCTACGGCCCGACGCTGGTGGCCGTGGACGGCACCTACGACCAGGTCAACCGCCTGTGCAGCGAACTGGCTGACAACGAAGACTACAAGTGGGCCTTCGTAAACATCAATATGCGCCCCTACTATGCCGAGGGCAGCAAGACCCTGGGCTACGAGGTCGCCGAGCAGCTTGGCTGGCGGGTGCCCGACCATGTGGTGGTGCCGTCTGCCTCCGGCGCGATGTTCACCAAGATCTGGAAGGGCTTCAATGAGCTTGCCTGTCTGGGTCTGCTGGATGGCGTCGAGGCCAGCTCCTTCGGTCCCGATCAAAATACGGTGCATCACCCGGCCGTAACGACGCGGATGCACATGGCTCAGGCCGTGGGCTGCTCGCCCATCGTCAGCGCGTGGGACAACGACGAAGCCCGCATCACGCCCGTACGGCCCGACAGCCTCGCCAAGTCGCTTGCCATCGGCAACCCGGCCGACGGCATCTATTCGCTGCGGGTCATCAACAATTCCGGCGGCTCGGCTTACGCCGTGCCGGAGGACAGGATCGTAAACGGCATCCGTCTACTGGCCGAGACCGAGGGCATCTTCACCGAGACGGCGGGCGGCGTTACCGTGTCGGCCCTCGCCCACCTGGCGGAGAAGGGCGCTATCGGGCCGGACGAGCTGACGGTAGTCTACATCACCGGCAACGGCCTCAAGACCCAGGAAGCCGTCGAGGACGAGGTGGTCAACCCCCTGAACATCAAGCCCACAATTACGTCCTTCGAGGCAGCGCTGCAGGGCTAGAATACCGAAAGAGTTAACCTATGACCACTAGCACAAATCCAGCTTCAATGCCCACTGAGCCGGAGGCTTCTCCTTCCGAGTTGTCCGAAATATGGCGGGCCATAGGAAGGCTGGAAGGAACCGCCAACGCACTGCTTGAAGGCCAACGACAACTGAGGGAAGGTCAGGAGCAGTTGAAGGTTACATTTCAAGCCGAACAGCAAGAGTTAAGAGCCGAATTCAAGGCCGAGCAGCAAGAGCTAAGAGCCGAATTCAAGGCCGAGCAGCAAGAGCTAAGAGCTGAATTCAAGGCTGACCTGCGTGAAGTTAACCGGCGCGTAGACCGATTGTTTTACGCTATCATGGGTATCGGCGGAGCGTTGATGGTGTCGATATATGCCAGCCGGTTCATCGGCGGTTGAACCGTCGCATTTATAATTCTGGGGCTGTAAATCGGTGAAACCGGCGGGTTCCCGTCTTTCGCATCCCATATTCCCAACTCACTGGCAGGAGTTCCCCCAATGAGCGTTGTGGTTCGTATCCCCACCCCGCTGCGGCGGATGACCAACGGGCAAGACAAGGTGGAAGTGCAGTCCGGCAACTTGGGTGCGATGGTTGAAGAGCTGGAAGGCGCATACCCCGGCTTCAAGGACCGCCTGCTGGACGAGGAAGGCGAATTGCGCTACTTCGTCAACATCTACCTGAACGGTGAGGACGTTCGATTCCTGGACGGTCTGGACACCACCACCAGCACCGGCGACGAGGTTAGCATCGTGCCAGCCGTGGCCGGCGGCCGCTGACCCTGACTTCAGTTAAACGCCGAGTGCGCCAAGTTCGCCGAGACAGAAACTGAAAAACCCGGCGGCCTCGGCGCACTCGGCGTTTGATTCACCCCCGCTCTTGCAGCCAGCGGAGCTTGTGTTCCTGGCGGGCCGCCTCGTTGGTGGGGCGGTAGCGGTCGAGGAACCGGCGGCGGAAGCTGCCAAAACGGTCTTCCAGTATCGCCTCGCGTATCCGCTCCATCAGCCGCAGCACGAAGCGCAGGTTGTGGGCCGAAGCCAACCGCAAGCCCAGAATCTCACGGGCGCGGAACAGGTGATGGATGTAGGCGGCGGAGTAGTTGGCGCAGGCGTAGCAGTCGCATTCTTCGTCCACCGGCCCGGACTGTCCGGCATAGCGCTTCTTGCTGACGTCTATCCGCCCGTCGGGGGTGAACATCGCGCCGTTGCGGGCCACGCGGGTGGGCAGGGCGCAATCGAACATATCTATTCCGCGCGCCACACCCTCCACCAGGTCCTCGGGGGAGCCGACACCCATCAGGTAGCGGGGCTTGTCCTTCGGCAAATGCGAAGTCACCTGCTCGGTGAAGCCGTATAGCTGCTCCTTGTTCTCGCCCACGGCCAGGCCACCCACGGCGTAGCCGTCGAAGGGTATGGACACTATCGCTTCCGATGATTCGTCCCTGAACTGCGGGAAAGTGCCGCCCTGCACGATGCCGAACAGCGCCTGCCCCGGCCACGCGCCCGAATCGCGGTGTACGCGGTGACACTCGGCGGCCCAGCGGTGCGTCCGCTCCATGGCCAGGCGCACCTCTTTCTCGCTGGCCCCGTAGGCGATGCACTGGTCGAAGCACATTATGATGTCCGCGCCCAGGCCCACTTGGTTCATCGTCGCCAGCTCCGGCGTGAAGTGATGCTCGCTGCCGTCCAGGTGCGAGCGGAAGCGTATGCCCTCGTCGTTGACCTTGCGGAGCGACCCCATGCTAAAGGCCTGGAAGCCGCCGCTGTCGGTGAGGATTGGGCCGTTCCAGCGCATGAAGCCGTGCAGCCCGCCGAGCGAGTTCACCGTCCCGACGCCGGGCCGCAGGTACAGGTGGTATGCGTTGCTCAACACCACCTGCCCGCCAACCTCGGACACCTCCTCCGGCGTGAGTCCCTTGACCGTGGCCTGGGTCGCCACCGGCATGAACAGCGGCGTGGGCGCGGAGCCGTGGGGCGTGCGAATCTCCCCGGCGCGGACCGGACCGCCAACACCCCCTGTTCCGCTATCGGTATGTTCCAGTTGGAATGAGAAGGCAGTGGTGATCATTTCAGCTATCCGATGGACTGGATTTGCTTTATTATGCCCTGTGGCTGTCCAGTATATCTAGGCAGCCCGAAAGAAGGCGCCAGATTGGTCGGACGTCTGCCCTGCCTGTTTCCCGGCCTGTTTCAATGGAGAACCCTGGTTGACGCCAGAGGGAAGATGTATGGGCATCAAGAAAGCGCTGCTCGCCGGAATAGCAGCGGCTCTGATGCTCCTCATCGCCGCCTGCCAGGACAACCCGGCGGACGCCCCCACAGCAACCCTAGCTGCGCCCACAACTGTTGCGCCGACACCCGCGCCTGCAATTCGCTCCCAAGGATGGGCTGTTCTTGCCGAAGGAGGGCCGTTGCACGAGGCAGTAATCGCCGGGAACTGGTGGGATGTCGAAGAATTCCTTGACAAAGGGGCGGACGTGAATGCTACGGCCACGGTGCAAATTCATGTGCCTTCGGGCCTGTCGGTCAGCGGTCTAACACCTTTGCATTTGGCCTCCGCGTTGAACGGCGACCCGGAGGTGGCGGCGCTGCTGCTGGACCGGGGCGCCGACATCAAGGACAAGGACGATTACGGCAGCACGCCGCTGTATTGGGCAGCAAGGTCTAATGCCAACCCGGAGGTGGCGGCGCTGCTGCTGGACCGGGGAGCCGACATTGAAGCCGGGAGCGAGGAAGGCAGGACACCGCTGCATTCTGCAGCATTGCTTAATGACAACCCGGAGGTAGCGGCGCTGCTGCTGATCGGGGCGCCGACATAGAGGCTGAGGACGGTGGCGGTTGGACGCCGTGTCAACTGGCGCGGGAGCGGGAAGAGTTCAAGGGAACTCCGGCGCTGGACCGCTTGTGCGCTCCATAGGGAACGTCGCCAGGGCGTGTTTGCAAACTCAAGCAGCAGTGGAATCGCGCAATGGAAGCATTGTTTGAGGCAGGGAGTTCACTCTCTCCCTTGAGGTAACAGGGATAAGGGGCAATCTCGTCGTGAAGTCTTAGGGCTAATTCACCTGTCATTCCCGCGAAAGCGGGAATCCGGGTATCCTGGCAACTGCTGACATCCCGGTCGCAAGACTGTATGGATTCCCGCTTTCGCGGGAATGACGGTCACCGGCAAGGCTGATTAGACTGAGACGCGATTGACCTGGAGAGGGGATTTTTGTCCATATGCTATTGCCCTGTTATCATCCCCCAATCTCAATGCAGTATAGCCTAGCGGGGACATGAACGAGTTTCTGACAAGCCTCAGTTCCGGCCAGCCTTTGCTATGGGCCTTGTTCGTGCTGGCCGTGGTGGCCGCCGCCGCCCTGTCGCTGACGTTCTTCTGGGGGACTTTCTTCCGCGCGGCGGCGGTTCTGCGGCAAGGGCTGAAAGGCAGGCCGTCAGCGGAAGGGAAAGATGTACTTCCCTAACGCCGACGTTGTCGTTCACCCGGCCCTGCTGGTGTTCCTCGGCCTCATAGTGGGGATGCTGGGCGGGTTCTTCGGCGTGGGCGGCGGGTTCCTCATCACTGGCGGCCTGCTGGTGTTCGGGGTGCCGCCGGTTTACGCCGTGGGCACCGGCCTGACCCTGGTGATGGGAACGTCCATCATCAACACCTTGAAGCACCGCAACCTGGGCAACGTGGACTTCAAGCTGGGCGCGTTGATGGTGACCGGCACCATCCCGGCCATATTCCTGGCAGAGTGGGTGAACTCTGCGCTGGAGGTCGCTGGCATCGCCGGGCCAGTCATCCGCTATATCTATGTCGGCTTCCTGTCAGCCTTGGGGCTGTTCATCCTCTACGACTACTGGCGCACCCGCCGCCGGGGAGCCGACGGCGAGGAGGACGTTTCCACCGCCGGCCTCACCCACCGGGTGCGCTCCCTGAGAATCCCACCGCACTGGATTGGCATACCGGGAGTCGGAGGATTCACCACCTACGTATCCCTGCCGGTGTCGGGAATAGAGCGCATATCGGTCTTCGTGCCGGTAGGCATCGGATTCGGGATAGGCTTCATTGCCGGAATGCTGGGCGCGGGCGGCGGGTTCATCCTGATGCCGGTGCTCATCTTCGTGTTGGGCATACCCACCACCATAGCCATCGGCACCGACCTGTTCCAGATAATCATCACCGGCTCGGTGGGGAGTTTCGCCTATGCCCTCTCCGACCGTGTGGACCCGACGATGGCGGTCCTGATGCTGGCGGCGGCGTCCATCGGCTCGCAGTTGGGGGCCAGCGCGACCCGCAGCGTAGAGCCGTCGCGCATCCGCTTTCTCTACGGCCTGTTGATACTGACCGGAGCGGTGGCAGTGGCGCTGGAGGAAGTGTCGCAGGCGGTGCCGGGGGCGGGCTTTCTGTCGGTCGCAGCCTCAGTGGTACTGCTGGGCAGTGGAGGGGGCATGTGCCTGCTGCTCCTGGGTCTGATGGCGCGGGCAAGGAGGCGTGGGGATGAGTCGCAAGGGCGCTAGACTATGCGCAGCGTATGGTGGAAGATTTCTTGAACAAAATCATTCCAAGCATCCATATCGTTCAGGATTCGATAAAGTGAGAAATCACGCGCTACAGTCATCTCGTTTAATCGCCTTCGCATTTCTGGAGTCACCACGCCAAGCACAGCAAAATTCTGAGCCCGGGCAGGGGTTGCAGCAAAACTGCGCTGCATCGCGCCGAGGCGTTCGAGGGCACCTGCCGGGTCGGTACCGCTTTTCACCTCGATAGTCGCCACTATTTGCCACTCGCCATTACCTGCCCTGCTCTCAAAGCTAATGTCGGGTTCTGCCCCGTAAATCATCCTCAAATTGCCATCGCCGCCAAGATATGTGACCGCTCCTTCAACCCTGGTGGCGATGCCATCGTTCAATTCCAGCCAGTCCGATATGCGGCCTTTAATTGCTTCTTCCCCTTCCTGTCCGACTATGTTGCGAAGGGCTCCATCTTCAGTGATTCCGATGGTTGCCAGAACGTTGCGATATCCGTTTTCCACAGTCCAGCCGTCGGTTCCGGTAATTATGACCGATATGACGGCGTTGTAGACGCGAGCTACATTTTGGCATCTAGCCAAGGTAGGTTGACGGCGGTATGTCCCTTCCTCCCAGCTTTTGACTTGGGTAGCCATAGCCTGAACGCGCTTTAAGGACAGGGTTGCTATCCCGCGATAGTGCAAAGAAGTTTCCGGGTGAGCGCGCAGTATATCCGGGTGGGCGAACACCAGTTTAGCCTCGATACCTGCTTCCATGAGGTGCTGCCATGCTTCGAGAGCGATGGCAAGTTGCTCCAGTTGGTTTTCGTAGTCCAGTTGTGGCGCGTACTGTTGGATGGCGCGACGCGCAGCTAAATCGGACCGCTCGCGTACCCGGTCGGTTATGATCAAGGCACGCTGCCGGGCCTCCTCGAGGCGCATATCGCGCTCAACCATCTGTTTTTCTCCAGTGGTATACGCACTTGCGGATTTCCTGACGTCCAAACCGTCCCATCTGCTGACTTGAATTGCCTTTGCCTTGTTTCAGAGTCCAGATAGCCTCGCAGCGGAAGCCAGATTGCTCGGCGAAGTCTGATAGGATGATATCTACCGGAATCTCCTCGCCGTGATAGCGGACGTTGTCATTTACCATAAACACGCTGCCGCCTGAGGTAACCAGACGTCCGAGTTCGCTGATTATCAGCGCCATCTCAGTGAAGTAGTTCTCTACTAGGCTGATGACGTTGCGGTTGCTCAGTTGCTCCACATTTGCCTTGAGAACGTTCAGTCCTTCCTGCAAGGCTTCTTGGGAGTCGGCCATTGCGACGGCGTTGGAGAAGCGCACAGAATCTCCGTATTCATGAGCCAATAGTTTCCGCTTGGAGCGGTTTTCCACCGTTGCCGACAGCAGAGCTTGGCGTAGTTCCTTGAATCCGTCGGCGCTATAGCCCAGATAGGCTAGTTCTAGGGCATAGGTGCGTGTGTAGTCGTAGCGGTTGGCATAGGGAGGAGAAGTTATAACACAGTCAAAGGACTCAGATGGCAAACGGCGAAGTTCGGTCAGGCTTGAACCGTCAATGAATTCTGTGGCTGCTCCGCCATATCTATGCTTGAGTGCTGGAACATCAGCGGTTATCTCGGTCAGGCGGCGGCGCAGAGATTCCTCAAGCGTAGGCACGTATGGCTTATGCAGTTTCCGGCTCACGTTGCGCCCAGACTGCGGGTCCCAACGTAGAAATTGCCCGTCCTTCCTAGTGTAGCTAATTTCCTCAAGGACGCTTACACAAGCCAAAGTTAGGGTCAGGGATAGTATCGGGTCGGAAACGCTGGCGATGAATTCTCTGGCTTTCGCCAAGTCCTTCTCGGTATTTTCCGGAAAGGCGCGCATCGTTATTGGGACGTGAGGGAACAGGAAGCGATCATCATAGCCTAGCTGCGAAATTGTTTCCAACAAGGCTTCCGACGCATTTGCCAACCTATCTAGTTCTAGGTTGTTGGCGGCAGCGGTGATGGCTCTTGCCGCCAAGTTACCGATGGGCATAATCTCAATTCCCGTTGCGGATATGCCCATGCCGCCTGCGGTGAGAGGAGAGGTTCCGGCTCCTGAAAACGGGTCAAGAAGGCTCTTAGCGGACGTTTGCTCCAACAGGCTCCTTACTAGTCCTGCAGAAAACCCTTCTTTATACTTAAGCCAGCGAAACCCCGGCGCTTTCTTGTTTCCCTGATAGGAAACTATCTTGCGACTCAGATGGTCTCCCACCCTGATTCGATCCGCAAAACGTTCATACAGGCTGTGCCTCGCTTCAGAAGGCCTCCTGATTAACGAGGAGCTTTCGATACCATCTGGCGAAGACTCCAATGCCAGGTTCAATGTCACTGTATCCCCTCCATCCCTACCTTCCCTCCGTCAGCGGTTGCAGGAGGTCCAGCAGGCGTTCCATGTCATCGAGCCCCTCTCCTATGGCGCTGTCATAGAGAAACATTTCACGTTCGTAGTAATTTCCATGCAGCGTACCGGCCGTGTCTGCCAGTGTTCGCAACCTGCCATCTCCCGACAATTGTCTGGCCCGATGCATTACCTTGAAAAACTCATTGTGCCTGTTGTATTTCCAGCCGTATGTTTCCGCCACCGCTTTGGCCATCCACGCCGCTGCCCCTCAACCTTTTTCGGAAGCCTGATGCAGGTCACCCTCTGCCAGGAAATTCCTGGCCCGCTGCAGAAATATCCGTGACTGACGGCGATAATCTGCAACTGGCTCCGCATCACGCTCAAAAGGCTCCATCGGCGCCACGTTATCCATTTTCGCCTACCCTCCGGAAGCTACCATGTCAGGATAACCCATTACTACCCCGTCAGCTCCCGCACCGTGCGCTCCACCAGCTCCCACGGCACGTCCTGGCGCACTACGGAGCGGCCCACGTCTTCCAGCATCACCCAGCGGTTGGTTCCCGACTGCACCTTCTTATCCAGCGACATTGCCGTCAGCACGTCCTCGGCGGGGACTCCGGGGGCGCTGACGGGCAGGTTGAAGCGTTCCAACAGCCGCTGCTGCCGGTCAACGATGGCCGGCGACATCAGGCCCATCTCGGCGGCCATCCGCGCCGCGCCCATCATGCCCACCGACACGCCCTCGCCGTGGAGGAAGCGGCCGTACTCGGTGGAAGATTCCAGCGCGTGGCCGATGGTGTGGCCGTAGTTAAGCAGGATGCGTATGCCCAGCGTCTCCCGCTCGTCCTGGCTGACCACCTCGGCCTTGATGGCCATGCTGCGGCGGATGACCTCGGTGGAGACTTCGGGGTCAACGTCCATCAGGGCCTCCGCGTGTTCCTCGAACACGTCCACCAGTTCGGCGTCGAGGATGAAGCCGTGCTTGATAGCCTCGGCCCACCCCTCGGCCAGCTCCCGCTTGCCCAGGGTGGACAGCGCGGAGGCGTCGGCAAAGACGCCCTTGGGCTGGTAGAAGGCCCCGACCAGGTTCTTGGCTTGGGGCAGGTTGATGGCGACCTTGCCGCCGATGGAGGCATCCACCATCGCGGCCATGCTGGTGGGCACCTGCACGAAGGCCATGCCCCGCAGGTAGGTGGCGGCCACGAAGCCGCCCAGATCGCCGGGCACGCCGCCGCCGACGCTGACGATGGCGTGGCCGCGCTCTGCCTTGCGCTCCGCCAGCCAACCATAGATGGCTTGGGCCAGATCAAAGCTCTTGCTGGACTCGCCCGACGGGATGATGAAGCAGTGCGCCGGTATCCCGGCAGCCTGCAACGCCCGCTGCACCCGCCGCCCGTAAGGATTCATCACGTTGTCGTCGGTGATGATGTACGCTGCGCCCCGGACGCCAACGTCCGCGAGCCGCTCGCCGAGGCTGTCGAGGATGTCCCACCCCGCGACGACAGGGTAGGAGCCGCCGGAGTGGTGCACAGTGGCGGCCAGGTTGGGGTCGGTCATGGTGTTGCTCCGGTTGTCAGTATATGACTGCTTTACGAGTTTGGTGATTTTGCTTGGTTACGTTTGGTTGCGTGCCGTGATTTGCTGTTAGCACTTCGGCACTCTCTACAATGTCGCCTCCCCGTTTTATCTCGGTATGTGTTGGCATCGTTGTATGGGTGCCCTTTCGGGCAATGCGTCCGTTCTCCGGGGGGTGGAAGAGGATTATAACCTTTCTTATTCTTGTACCACTCTTGCCATCTGGGTTTGCGGCATTCTTTGCAGTATCTTCCTTGTCTCGCCGTGCCTTTGTAGGAGTAGCCAGTGTTCTCTTCGTCATAAGGATGTCCTTGAGGACAGCGCGTGCGCTCGCCTGGTGGGACGGGAGTATAGCCTTTTATACGTGCGTTCCTATCTCGCACATACTGGTTGTTGCACTCCCTGCAAACCCAAGCAGTTCTGTTTTCGCGAATATTGTCTGGTGTCGCCTCATGTCCGCACTTGAATACGCTTGGGTGATGATCCAAACGGCGGCGTTGATTCTCGGAGGGAGTTACCGGCTCCAAATGTGATGGTTTTACGCAGGCACGATTTCGGCAAAGATGGTCTAGTTGCATTCCATCAGCAATGACCCCACCATTGAGCTTGAAAGCAACCCTGTATGCTGGTTCCGGGTTTTTGGGTCTTCCCATCGTGAACATGCCACACCCATTACTGCCAATATATCCTTTCCATGTCCAACAAGCATCAGGATCGCTGGACTTATTCACTTTCGGAATAAGTAGTTAGGGGCTTGACAAGTCAAGTGCTTCTCGGTAGACTACAGGCATCAACTGAGAGGCGCAAGACGATGGACTTGATAAAGGTTTTCCAGAAGTGGCCGACACACGAGGCTTGCATAGAGCACCTGGAGAACGTCCGCTGGCTCTATACCCCGGCCTGTCCACTCTGCGGTTCCGTCAGCGTAGCCCGCAAGGCCGATGGCCATCGCGTTGGGCGGTGGAACTGCCACGATTGCAAGTCCAGTTTCAACGTGCTGTCGGGCACCATCTTTGAGAAGACGAAGGTCCCCTTGCAAAAGTGGTTCCTCGGTATTGCCATCATCCTGAACGCCAAGAAGTCGGTTTCCTCTCACCAGTTGAGCCGCGATCTGGACCTAAACCAGAAGACAGCTTGGTACGTCGGTATGCGAATACGCCGGGCGATGGTGGAAAAGGACGGCGGACTACTGGCCGGAATCGTAGAGGCCGACGAGGCTTATGTCGGCGGCAAGCCCCGCAAGAGCAACAAGCGCGAGGACGATACTCCCTCAAAGCGTGGGCGCGGCACCGACAAACTCCCTGTTATCGGGGCTGTTGAGCGCGGTGGCAAAGTTGTGGCCGAACCCTCGCGGAAAGTGGACGGCAAGACTCTGGCGTCGTTCCTGGAGCGCAACGTTGCCAAGGATGGAACCCTGCTGGTAACTGACGAATTCGCGGGATACAACCAGATAGGCCGCACGATGAACCACGCGGTGATTCAGCACGCGCTCCAATATGTTGACGGTCTGATTCACACCAACACCATTGAGGGCTTCTGGGGGTTGCTCAAGCGGGCTTGGTACGGCACTCACCACCATTACAGCGATAACTACGCCCTGGCCTACGCGGTGGAATCCTGCTACAAGTACAACAGCCGGGGCAGTGACGATACCTTCGGAGCGTTCCTCAAGGGCGCGGTGGCGTAATGACCACTGGCCTGACGGACGTGAATCGCCTCTATTACGGCGACAATCTCACCATAATGGCCGAATGGCCGTCGCAGTGGGTTGACCTGATTTACCTCGACCCGCCCTTTAATTCCAACCGCAACTACAACGCGATCTACAAGGACGAAACCGGGCGCCCACTGCCGGACCAGGTGGAAGCCTTCTGCGATATGTGGGAACTGGACGACGAGCGGGAGCGGGCCATTCGCACTATGCCGGTATTGATGCGAGAGGCTGGCATAGACGACGCTATTACCGAGTTCTGGCGGCTGTGGATGCAAGCTCTTCGAGGAACGCAGCCCCGCCTTCTGGCCTACCTGTCCTATATGGCTCAACGGCTGTTGGTGATGCACCGCTTGCTGAAACCCACGGGTAGCCTCTACCTCCACTGTGACCCCACGGCCAGCCACTATATCAAGGCGCTGTTGGACTCGGTGTTCGGACACGACAATTTCCAGAATGAGGTCATTTGGCGGCGCACGTCGGCGCACAATGCGGCAAGGCGTTGGGGTCCGATTCACGACACGATTTTGATGTACTCGAAAAGCGAGCATTACAAGTGGAACCGGGTCTATACGGATTATGACCCGGAATATGTGAAGCGGGCTTACCGGCATTCAGATGAACATGGCGCGTTTCAATCCAGTGGGCTTACCGGACCTGGAACTAGGCAGGGCGAATCAGGCCAACCCTGGCGCGGTATAAACCCAACGGACGTAGGAAGGCATTGGGCGGTACCGCAATTCCCATCATTCGTAGATGCACCCGCTGATTACGATGCGCTGTCCCTGACGGAACGTCTGGATGCACTTGATGATGCGGGGTTGATTTACTGGCCGCCTAGAGGCAACACTCCCAGGTTCAAGCAATACTTGAGCGAAGCTGCGGGCGTACCAGCCCAAGACATCATTTGGGACATTCCGCCGGCGCTGGGCAGTCAAGATATGGGCTACGCCACACAGAAGCCCCTGGCCCTGCTGGAGCGCATCATATCGGCCAGTTCAGACCCTGGCGACACCGTGGTCGACCCCTTCTGCGGTTGCGCCACGACGCTCGAGGCGGCGCACAACCTGGGGCGGAAGTGGATCGGCATAGACATAGCGATTCACGCGGTCAAGCGGGTTGCCAGTGTGCGGCTGGAGCAGCGCCTGGGGCTGGTGGAAGGGCAGGATTTCGTGATCGAGGGTGTACCCCGGACAGTGGAAGGGGCGCAAGACCTATGGCGGCGAGACCCCTATCACTTCCAGAAGTGGGCGGTGGAGCAATCGGACGGCTTTGTTACCACACGGCGAGCTGCGGACGGTGGGGTTGACGGCCGGCTGTACTTTGCCGTTCCCCACACCCAGGAACTGCAATCGATGGTGATCGAGGTCAAGGGTGGGCGAAACGTCAACATCGCGGATGTGCGTTCGCTCGCTGGCGTGCTGGAACACGACTCGGCTCTAATGGCGGGACTGATAGTCCTGCACCCCCCGGCAGAACGGCAAGCCCGGAATTTCACTCGCTTTATGGCAGAGGCCGGAAGTCTAGATATTCTGGGTATTGAGTATCCCCGGCTCCAACTGCTGACCGTTGACGACATCCTGGACGGCAAGCGGTTCCAGACTCCGACAGTGGCCGGAAGGCACACTCAACAGCCTCGCTTTCCAGGGATTCCGCGATAATGTACAATGGCGTTAAGCCCCTAACTACTTATTCCGTTCACTTTTTCCCAAAACCGGTCCTCTACCGACTTCTTTTTCGTCTTGGATGTATCTGGTTTGGGCGCAGGGGGGCGCGACCAGCGAAGGTATGAATTCTGGCTGGTTGTTGCCGGATGAAGGTGTTTCGGGTTAACGCATGGTGGATTTTGGCACTGATGATCCAGCGCAGTCCCATCCGGTATTTCGCCGTATTCAAGAATATATGCCACACGTTGAGCACGATTGGTGCCAAGCGCTTTGGCGTTGAACAAACCATACCCTTTATGATCTCTGGCAGCTTGCCATATCCAACAATCATCAGGATCGCTGGACGTATGCACTTTTTCCCAAAACCTTTCTTCTAGGGACCGTCCTCTTTTCCTATATTCATATACGCCAGTTACCATTGGCTTCCTCCATAAATATCTAGCATAAGACTTGAGAAGATGGTTGTGAACGCTGGCTTTATGATGAGTGTCGGCGGCATCAGACCATAGCTTCAAGAGAATCGTTTTTAGGATATAACAAACCCACACATGCCCCCGATCGCCGCCGCTACACCCTCCGCCGTCAGCCTGTCCGTCTCCACCGTGTGGTGCGCGTGCGCGTAGGCAGGCGTGCGCTGGGCCAGCAGTTCTGCGATGCGCGCCTCCGGGTCTTCGACCGCCAGCAACGGGCGGATGGGGCCGCCTGCGTCCTCCTCGCGGACGCGGCGCAGGATTTCGGCAGGGCTGGCGGACAGGAAGAACACCCGCCCACCCGCGAGCATCACGTCGCGGTTCTGCGGGTCAACGAAGGCGCCGCCGCCCGAGGCGATGACCTGCCGCTCCCCGGCGCAAAGGTCGGCGATGACCTGCCGCTCAAGCTCACGGAAGGCCGGTTCGCCATCCTCGCTGAAGATGCGGTGGATGGGCTTGCCGGCGCAGGCTACGATAACGTCGTCGGCGTCCACCAGCGTCCAGCCCGTCCGCTCAGCCAGCGCCCGGCCCACGCTGGTCTTGCCCGAGGCCATGAAGCCCACCAGTATGATGTTGCGGGGCACTGGATTCTTCGCTCCATTCAGAATGATATGGCTGACGCAGCGTCAGTCGGGCAGCCGCGTCAGGTGCATCCGCGAACCGAGGCTGGTGTCGGTGTCGAAGTAGAGCACCTGCTGGCCAATGGAGTTGGTGGCGGGCGCGTCGGCGATGAAGCTCAGTCCGCGATGCTGACACTCAGGCATACAGGTGGGGATGTCGCCCACTGCGTAACCGACGTGGTCCATCTCGTGGAATCCCTCGGGGATAACGGACGGGTCGCCCGGCTCGATCAGCTCCACCTGCACTTGGCCGAAATTGACGAAGGCGTTGCGTCCGCCCCGCCGCGACGCGCCCCCGCCAACGTGAGCGCCTGAGAACCGCTGCACGTACCAGTCAATGGCCGCTTCCAGGTCCCGCACCAGGTAGCCGGCGTGTACGATGCGCTCCACTTCACGCCCCCACCCCGACCCTCCCCCGGAGGGAGAGGGGGTTTCTGTAACCGGCGCGAGCTGCGTCAGGTGCACCAGCGTCCCGTTGGTGGTCTCGGCGTCCAGGTAGAAGACCTGGTGCCCGAACACGTTGACGAATGGTTCGTCGCTGCCGAAGGCAAAGCCGCGGGCGCGCAGTTCCTCCGCCGCCTGCTCGATGCTCTCCACCACGTAGCCGACGTGGTGCATATCCAGAATCTTGCTGCCGACGGCTGATTTGTCGTCGGGTTCGATAATCTCGGCCTCCGCCTGCCCAAAGCGCAGGTAGGCGTTGCGTCCGCCGCTGGGCACCGCGTAGCTGGGCGACAGCGGCCCGCCACCCGCGTTGACCGCGCCAAATGACCGCTCGAACCACCCGACAGCAGTTTCCAGATCGGATGTCAGGTAGCCGATGTGCTGTATCTTGTCGAACATAGCTTACTCCCTGTCTGAACTGTGATTTATTTGATTTCGATGATTGCCATGATTTTGATTCGAGAGTCATGGCAATCAAGCCAATCACAGGAATCACAGTTCAGACAATCTCTAGCAACTACTCGGACGCGGCGGGGCCGGGGCGTAGCCGGAGGACGTGCAGAACTCGACGCGGTTGCCGTCGGGGTCGTGGATGAACAGGAATGCCTGTCCGTCGTAGCGCACGCCCTCGCGCTCTATCTCAAAGCCATTGTTCTCCAGGGTGGAGCGGGTGCCCTCGAAGTCCTCGACCTCGAAGGCGTGGTGGATGCGGTCGGGCTTGGCCGGCGCTTCCTGCGTCTCGATGAGATGCACCATAATGCCGCTTTCCAGTTGCAGCCAAGTGATTTCCGGGTTGTCCACCTGGCTCTCAATCTGCTTGATGCCCAGCAGGTTGTTGTAGAACTCCATGGCGCGGGCGGTGTCCTTGACCATGGTGGTGACGTGGTTGATCTTGTTGGTGGTAATCAGTCCGGGCATACGGCCCCTCCTCGAGGTTCAAATGAGGTGTCTCAAATTCGCTTCCCGATTATGCCACAGGCGGGGAAGGCGGACAAAATCCTTGCGCTGTCAGAGCACCCTCGCTGGGCAGTGTGATAACATGGCCTTATGGAGCAAAAGACCGCAAGACAGGGTAAACCCTTAAGCTTATCCGGTTAGATCCAGGGCATGGACCATTGGGTACCGTTTGCTTTTAGTGGGAATCGCTCAAAAACAGACGGAGCGCGCGAGGGATTCCACTTAGAGCATATCCTAAATAAGTGATCGAAAACTTGTCAGGCCAGTAAAGGCGAACCAGCTGGGGCGGTCGTTAGACTGGCGCAATGAGCAGAACGAAAGACCCCAAGCCGCCACGACCGAAACGGACTGGCCCTGTTGCCAAGACCAATCCCACCACCGGCGGTTTCCAGATCTCCGGCGAACTCTGGGAAGCGCTGGAGCCACTGATCCCCGAGTACGTGAACACCCACCGGTTCGGCGGCGGCAGGCCCCGGGTTCCCGGCCGCGCCTGCGCCAACGGCATCTTCTACGTGCTGCGCACCGGCTGCCAGTGGAAAGCCTTGGACGCCACAAACATCCGCTCCGGGTCCACGGCGCATCTGCGCTTTCAGAAGTGGGTAGCCGCTGGGGTGTTCCTAGATCTGTGGCGGGTGGGGCTGGAACGCTATGACGAATTGAAGGGACTCGACTGGAGTTGGCTGAGCCTGGACGGGGCCATGACCAAAGCGCCCCTGGGCGGGGGGAAAAACCGGCGCCAATCCCACCGGCCGCGGTAAGCGGGGCGTCAAGCGCAGCCTTTTGACCGGGGCCCAGGGCATTCCGGTGGGTGTAGCGGTGGACGGAGCCAACCGCCACGACATGAAGCTGGTGCGGCCGACCCTGGACAGTATGGTGATAGCGCGTCCTGAGCCCACTCTGGAGCAGCCCCAGGGCATGTGCCTGGACAAGGGCTACGACTTCGACGAGGTGCGCCGCGCCTTGGAGGAGTTCGGCTTCACCGCCCACATCCTCAGTCGCGGCGAAGAGGCGAAGGACATCAAGCGGGAGGCTGGGTTCAGGGCGCGCCGGTGGGTGGTGGAGCGCACGCACGGCTGGCTGAACCGTTTTCGGCGCATCCTGATACGCTGGGACAAGCCCCCCTAGAACTTCATCGCCTATCTGCATTTCGCCTGCGCTCTTATCACTTTCAGAGCCGCTGGGTTATTAGGATAGGCTCTAAAAGCAAACGGTACCATTCCGGTCTCTTACTACGCTCCTACAGATGTCCAGCAAATTCGGTTACTGAGAAGTCTCTGGGGTAGAGGGAGGTTGAAAACCAGAATGGAAGCAACCTTTGGGAACGAGTTTGAGAAGTAAGGTGATGTTTTCTTGACATTTGCGAGCGATAATCGGTAGAGTTTCAGCACTCCTGATAGCGATTCACACATTGTTTCCGAAACTGTACTACCAGAGGCAAACAATTTGGCAGAAAGTTTAGTCCTAAATGAACGAAGGTGGTATAGTCCTCCGAATCTGAAGAGGTTCTTTTCGGACGTCGCCCGGTACCCCATCATTCCGCTATTGGTAATCCTCCTTCTGCTGTTGGTGCCTGCGGTTGGAGCCAACTGGATAGCGCCTCATGACCCTTTCGACGGAGACCTGAACGCCAGGTTGCTCCCTCCTGTCTGGATAGGAGAGAAGACCGTGGTAAGGGATGTTGTGGACCGGATCACGGATAGAGGAAACCAGTTCACGGTCGGTGAGGCGACGCAACAAATCCAGGGCGGCCAAGCCACGCTGATTTCGACTGCAGGCCAGGACCCGGAGAGAGACGTGGCAGTCGGAGACCAATTGCTGGAGGTGAAGCAGGAGGGTGGCCGAGGTGAGTATCTCCTGGGAACCGACAAACTGGGACGCGACATCCTGAGCCGAATCATCTATGGTTCCCGCATATCCGTAATAGTGGCCGGAATCGCGATTTTCATCTCCGGGGCTATCGGAGCGACACTGGGAATCGTCGCCGGGTATTTCGGCGGGTGGGTGGACTCACTGCTGATGCGGTTGGTGGACATCTCGCTGTCGATTCCGATCATCCTGATGGCGTTGGTACTGGTCACCGCTTTGGGGGCCAGTTATCAAACTATCGTGATGGTGCTGATCATCTTCCTGTGGGCCCAGTACGCCAGGCAAGCACGAGGGGAGACCCTTACAGTGCGCGTGCAGGACTTCATTGCCAGGGCGAGAGTAGCTGGCTCTTCAGACGCTCGGATAATGCTGAAGCACGTATTCCCGAATGTGTTCAACAGCCTTGTGGTGCTGGCCACACTGCAGGTAGGGTTTGTAATCATTCTGGAGGCAAGCCTGAGTTTTCTCGGAGCCGGCATACCAAGGCCAAACCCGGCGTGGGGACTGATGGTGTCCGACGGACGGGAGCTGATCATCTCGTCCTGGTGGGTGTCGCTATTCCCAGGGCTTGCGATACTGCTGGTCGTGATGGCAACAAACCTGATGGGTGACTGGCTGCGAGACAAGCTGGACCCAAAGCAACGACAAGTCTAGCTGAAGTAACTGAGTACCCAAACGGGGCGCGCTTCCACCTGATTGACTTTCGCGCCGAAGGGCTGTCAAGCAAATGCAGAGATACATCATCATCCGAGCTGGTTGGGCGATCATAGCCCTCTGGGCCGTAAGTATCCTGGTGTTCGGGCTGGCTAGGATAACCGGCAGCCCAACGGACACGCTGCTTTCGTTTGAGGCCACAGACGAGCAGCGGGAGTTGATGGAAGCGTATTGGGGGCTGGACAAGTCCCTGCCGGAACAGTACGGCGTGTTCATGGGGAACGTCTTCCAAGGCGACCTTGGGGACTCCTTCAAGTGGAGGCAGCCGGTAACCGACTTGGTCAGGGACCGGTTCCCCAACACGATCATTCTGGCCGTTCTAGCCATTGCCCTTGCCACAGTGGTGGCCGTGCCTTTAGGCGTTATGTCGGCGGTGCACCGGAATACGATCTTCGACACCATAGGCAAGTCCATTGCACTGATCGGGCAGTCGGCGCCGCCGTTTTGGGTGGGTCTGGTGCTGATGTGGATCTTCGCGGTGAGGCTGGACCTTGTGCCGACTTCCGGCAAGAGTGACCCGTCGTCGTTCGTCTTGCCGACGGTGGCGCTGGGCCTGTTCTGGGTGGCGGCACTGATGCGGCTGATTCGCTCGGCGATGCTGGACGTGCTGGACAGCGAGTATGTCAAGCTGGCGCGTATCAAGGGGCTGGCCGAGTGGCGTGTCATCTGGAAGCATGTGCTGCGGAACGCGGCGGTTGCCCCGCTGACGTATTTCGGCATCATCCTAGGTAGCCTGCTGGTGGGTTCCGTTACCGTCGAAACTGTGTTCGCGTGGCCCGGTCTCGGATACCTTGTGTTCGAGGCGGTCATCATCCGAGACTATCCGCTGGTGCAGGCAGTGGTACTGATATTCAGTGTGCTGTTCATCATGGTCAACCTGTTCGTGGACATCCTGTACGCCTATCTTGATCCTAGGATCAGGTATCAGTAGGCCGATTCGGCGGCCCAGCCGTTGACTCGGACGGGATTGAGCAGGACGTTACATGCTATCCCTCCCCCTGAAGGGAGGGATTTTCATTCTCTGCTAGCCGGTGGGTTCCTCTATCACAACTTGCTGGTTGGCCTCCACGCCTTCAAGCAGTTGGGTGTGACCGCTGGGCCAGGTCACCTCGACCGAATCAACTGTTTCGGCATTGCCCAAGCCGAAGTGGAGGGGTACCACCGAGCTTGACATGTGAGACTGGCTGGCGCCCATTTCACGGATTTGAGTAACGCCGCCCGCGGTGACGCTGACCCTCGCGCCGATGCCGAACCGGTTGCGCTCTCCACCTTTTAGAACGACACCCAGCCAGTTGTATTCGTTGGTGGAGGTGTTGATGAACAGCCTTGCAGAGCCTGATTCGCCATCGCGGGTTCCCATGTTGACGACAAAGAGGTCGAGGAGGCCGTCGCCGTTGAAGTCGCCGTGGGCCACGCCACGGCCGGTGCCGGGGTCGTCGGCTCCGGAGACAGCGGAGACGTCAGTGAAGGTCCCATCGCCCATGTTGGCAAAGAGGGCGTTGGGCTGGTGCTCCATGTTGAAGCAGGGATCGTTGTCCATCTGGCCTGCGACGGTATAGAGGTCGAGACTGCCGTCGTTGTCGAGGTCGGCGAAGACAGTCCCCCAGCCAACGGACATAGCGTCGAACCAGTTGGCAGGGATGCTACCCCTGCCTGTGCCGGTTGACCGGGTCTGATTGAGGAAGGTGCCGTCGCCCTGGTTTTCGAGGAACTCTCCCTCACCGATGTCGGTCATAAAGAGGTCTAAGTCGCCATCGTTGTCATAGTCGCCGACGGCGAGGCCCATGCCGAATATCTCGAGGGCCGTGCCGGAATCTTGGGACACGTCGGTGAAGATGATGTCGCCGTCCGTTCCCACGCCGTCATTGCGCCAGAGGACGTTGGGGTAATTGGCGGAGCCGAAGTCGTTGACGATGTAAATGTCGGTGTCGCCATCGTTGTCGTAGTCGAGAAAGGCAGGCTTGAAGCCAGCGCCCTTGATGGGGCTGGGGTAGCGAAGGTCATCGCTAAGGATGTGGGTGACGTTGGCGAAGGTGCCGTCGCCCTGGTTGCGGAAGAGGGCCATGGGTCGAGAGGCGCGGGCGAGGCCAGGAGTGTCGAGGGCGAGCTTGCCGCCGATTTCGATGAGGTGTCGGACGATGAGAAGGTCGAGGAAGCCGTCGCGGTCGTAGTCGCCCCAGGCTACGCCCATAGTACGGTGGTCGCGGTCCGGGTCGGCGACGCCAGAGTCAGTGGTGACGTCGGTGAAGGAACCATCGTCGTCGTTACGGAAGAGCTTGCTGTCGCCGAAGTTGGCGACATATAGGTCCAGGTCACTGTCGTTGTCATAGTCGGCCCAGCCTGCGCCGTAGCCGGTGGCTTCGGGGTCGTCTATACCAGCCTCGACAGCGACGTCAGCGAAGGTACCGTCGCCATTGTTGCGGAGTAGTGCGTTGGGACCGGCGGAGTTGGTGGCATAGAGGTCGAGATGACCGTCGCCGTTGAAGTCGCCGGCGGCGACGCCACCGCCTAGGTTGATGACGGCATTATCCCTGGTGTGGCGGAAGGCGGCACCGGCCTGCTCCGCCTGCTCATGGAAGGTGATGAGGCTTTCGACGGCGGCGGACGGGTCGGGCCGCACGGGCAGGTCGGCGTCGAAGTAGTCGTACATCGCCTCGATGGAATTGAACCAGGCCTCGTTGCACTCGAAGGGCAACTCCTGAATAGGACCGCCGCCAACGGGGATGTAGGTGCGGGTTGCCGCTAGTTCCTGGGGAGTGAGGCACTCGACGAGGGCCTTGAGGAGGGGAGTGAACATTGCGCCGGCTTCGAGCTCGTCGAGGCGGGACTCGAGGCACTCAACGCTGAAGCGGCTGAGGGTCTCCATCGGCGGAATGACCTGGGTTAGGTTGGTTGCCTCGCTGTAAACGGACGGAGCGGTGTCCGAAGGAGCCGTCGCCGGAACAATGGACTGTGGGGCGGATACAACAGTGGGAGGCTGGGGCGACGGCGCAACGGCTGACGTTGCTGGCGGAGCAGGCGTCTGGCCAGTGCCGCAGGCCAACTGGGCCAGGAGGATTATCGCAAAGACAGCGGTTAGCAGGAGGCCTATGCGTTTCATGGAGCGATTCCGGCTTCAGCAAATTGGGATTGGGGATTTGAGTTGCGGGCGTCGAATGGGATTAGGAGCGGCAACGAAATGAGGGGCAGGCCGACGGCCTGCCCCCTTGCCTACCCGACTCTGTGCAGTGGCCCGGCTAATTGTAGCAGGGATCCTCGGTCAAGCAGGCGGTGATGAGATCAAAGTGGCCGTAGTTTGCGCCGTCGGACCCGGGGAATTCCCAGTTGTCGATGATGTCGGGGTTGGCGACGAACTCGATGAAGATGTAGAAGAAGGGCATGTAGGCGTACTCATCATAGAGGATGTTGCCCATATCCCTCTGGATACGGTCGCGATCGTCCACGTCAACGGTCGTTGACAGTTCGGCGAAGAGCTCATCCAGCTTCGGGGTCTCGTAGAAGTGGATAGCGCCGCTGGAGCGGTTAAACAAGCTCAACTGAGCGTAAACCGTCTTGAACGAGGGCGGGGATATCCAGATTCCGAAAGCCTCGGGCTCCTTGTTCGTCCAGGAGGAAAAGTAGTTGGAGAACTCCCACTCCTCAAGTTTCAACTCGATGCCGACATCGCGGAAGTAGACCTCGAGGGCTTGCATGAAGTCTGCCGACTCAGGGAAGCCGAAGACGTTCATGAGTATGCCGCGAACCTCGAAGCCGTCGGAGTATCCGGCCTCGGCCAGAAGCTCCCTAGCCCGGTCTGGATCGTAGCCGTAGTGCTCGTCATACTCCTCAAGCCAGCGCGGGTCCCAGCCAGGCAGGCTCTCGTAGAAGCCGATCTGCGGACTGGTGCTGACGCGGCCACTGAATAGGGTGTTCTTGATAGTCTCCTTGTCGATGGCCCGGTTCATGGCCTCGCGGACGCGAACATCGGTATACGGGTAGTCGGTTGCGAAGGGCGGGACGAAGCTACCCGCTTCCACGGCGTGCAAGCCCTGGAAAATGCCGTTGAGCTGGTTGCCGGGGAAGTTGCTCTGGATAACCTTCATGCCATGATCGGCGACAGCAGCGTCGGCGAGGTCGCGGGTGAGCTCGGTGAGGTGAATCTCACTGCTGATCAGGCCGGCATTGCGGGAAGCAACCTCGCGGATCCAGCGGAGGTCGACCTTCTCGAAGCTGGGCGGAGCCAGACCGTCCTTGCCGCCCCTGCGCCAGTGGTCGTCGAGGCGTTCGTAGGTTACGTTGACGCCGAACTCGCGGCCGGTGTAGCGGTAGGGACCGGTGCCGATCATGTCTTGTTCGACGGCCTCATCGCCGCCAGAATCGTACTGGGCCTTGCTCATCATCAGACCGCCGCCGCTGGGCGCGATGTAGAACAGATAGTCAGGGTTGGGGTTCTTCAGCTTGATGACAATCTCGTGGTCGCTTACTCTGGTGGAAGCATCTAGGTCAATCTCCCTCCAATCGGTGGCATAGGCGAGGATGGCGTCATCGCGCTGGTACATCTGGACACTGTGGAAGACGTCATCGGCGGTGAACTCGCCCCAGCCCTCATGGAACATCACGCCCTCTTCGAGTTGGAAGGTCCACTCAGTGCCATCAGGGCTGAGTTCCCAGGACTTGGCCAGCTCGGGTACCCAGACGTTGGTGGTGGGCTCTATGTCCACCAGCACTTCCATGACAAGGTCCATCTGCTGGTGGTGGTCTACCGTGCCAGCCCAGGGCAGGTTGGTCTCACCGGCGGACGGGTCAACAGAAATGACGAGGGTCTCGACCTTGGCTTCGCCGGCCATCATAGTCGGCGACTCCGTCGGTGCAGCCGTGGGCAATGCGGGCCCGGCCGGCGTCGGCGTTGCCCGGAAGGCTCCCGTCGCCGTCGTCGGCGTCGGCTGTGGGCCTGATGGTGCGTCAGTGGGCGCCACCGTGGGAGCTGGTGCGCTGGTGGGCCCAGCGGCAGGGACAGTCGTAGCGGCCGGCTCTTCGGTTGCGTCGTCTCCACCACAGGCGATGGCAACCAAGGCTAGCGCAGTGATCACCACAATCAGCAATAACAGGTTCCGAGGTCTAAAAGGAAGCATCGCAGACCCCTAATGAAAAAGATGTGCCTAATCCCTTGCCTGTAGGCAATTCGGCGCACGGAATCTAGCAAATCTAGAGCATAATTGTCAACTTTCTGGCGGACGGATGGCAGTCTGTTTTCGTAGTAGCAAGAAATGCACATATATAATCGTTTCAGACGCAGGATTTCGACGCTATGGTAGCCCTCACCCGCCATCGGGCGTCTGTCTGCGAGACGCATATGCTGCGCCGCTGCAAATTAAACCGTTCCTCCTCTGGAGTGAACTAGCGCCTTGTCAAGCTTGTTTTGAGTGTTTCACGGGTGGTTGACTGGTAATGCTAATCTGTTGGTAGAACGTGTTGCTGTGTAGAATGTGTTGCTGTGAGGTGATGGTGTGGTCAGGGAGAAATATGCGGTTCGGCTGATGCCGGAGGAGCGCAACCAACTGGAGCACATGGTCCGGGCGGGAAAGGGTTCCGCCAGGGTTATCAACAGGGTCCGCATCCTGCTCAAGACCGACGAGGGTTGGTCGGCGCCCAAGGTGGCTCAGGTCCTGGACGTGTCTGAGGGCACGGTGTTCCGGCTCAAGCGACGCTTTGCCGAAGATTGGGCCGAAGATGGGTTGGAAGGGCACTAAAGGACCGAGGCCAGGCCCGCCGGTACCGGAAGCTGGAACACTTGGAGGAGGCCCACCTCATCGCCTTGGCCTGCAGTCCGGCGCCCGAGGGCCACGACCACTGGAATCTGCGGCTGCTGGCGGACCGGATGGTGGAGTTGGGAGTGGTGGAGTCCTTGTCCCACGAGGCGGTGCGGCTGCACTTGAAAAAAACGTCCTCAAGCCGTGGCAGAAGAAGCAGTGGCGCATTCCCAAGGTGAGCGCCGACTTTGTGGCCCACATGTTTGTGGCCTACATGGAGGATGTGCTGGACGGTACCGTTTGCTTTTAGTGGGAATCGCTCACAAACAGACGGAGCGCGCGAGGGAATCCACTAAAAGCAAACGGTACCCATTAGATCATTCGGGCCAGCGGGTTACCGCTGGCCCGATCAAGTCGGAATAGCGCAACCATTTCTACAGATGGTAGTGGTTCTGCGTTGCCGCCCATCGGGTTAAACCAGCTTCACCTGCATCTTCCGCATCCCGTCAAAATCTCCGGCTTTGAGCCGGGCCAGCACTGTCGCCTGGAAGCTGAGCGCCGACATAGTTACCAACAACCCGATTTTCTTCATCCCTCGCACACAGTGGTGTTCAAGACCGCGCGACCATTTCAAACTTCTATAAATCCTCTCAATGCTCATTCTTTGTCGGTATAATCGCTTCCATGCTTCCGTAAACCGGGGCAACGGTCCCAGCACTCGCAGGTTCGCGTCCGGCGCCTCCCAAATTTCAGTGTCGCAATGCCGGATGGCCTTGGTCCCATTAGCTTTTAATGGGCACCCCACGGGTTGGCACCGAAATCCGTGTGCCCCGGTCTCCGAGTCGGTGCGGATATACTCCATTGCTTGTCCACCCATGCAAGTGGGGATGCCCTCGGCGTTGTATATACCATCGTACAAGCCATCCTTGGCTGTGGGCTTTCGTATGTGAATTACAGGGATGATGCCCAACTTCGTTAAAACTCGATGGTTCGTAAGGCTGTCGTAACCTCTATCCGCTAGCATGACTGCTGGTTCAAGCCAAGGATAGGTTCCCATCGTTTTACGTAGTACGGTAGGAAGTTCAGTACTATCATGCACATTAGCTGGCGTAATTGTGAAACCAAGAGGAACACCATGAACACCGTCAGAGACCAAGTGCATTTTATAACCAAATGCCCATTCCTCGCCGCCGTCTGCCCGGTGACGGAGAAAATTGCGAAACCCCAGAGGCTCAGAATCGATTGCGATTATCGCAATCATGGCGGCTGATTTCGCTGTTTGAGTTAGGCAGTGTTCACAAACTTAGCAGAATACTTGGGTCACATAAACTGCTTCGTGGCCTTCCCAAGTTCCGAGGGCTGCTCCTATGCCAGTGGACCCGAATTTTCGGGTTAGTAGGTTCTGCCGATGCCCGGTGCTGCCCATCCAGCTTTCTACGGCATTCGCCGCCATCTGGTCAACATCAGGAGAGAAGAACCCTACTCTCAACACGGCAGTGATATTTTCCGCGATGCCAGAGTGGGTTCTCTTCTGACAGCTAAGCCCAGCAAGACGTAACCGATCATTGGGGCCTGTCCCCTCTGGTGTGACGTGGCCGTAATAGTCGCCAATGGACATATCGTAGCTATGTCCTCTGGCGATCTCCGCTAACCCGTTGTCCCATTTCAGGGCAACCCCGTCGTTGTTGACGCGCTCGACGTTGATGCCTGCGTGTATCTCCAGTTCAAGAGTTGCCAGGGTTTCTCCTTTGATTGCCCGGTTAGCCGTAATTTCCTGGTACTTCTCCTTTGCACTGGACACAGTGGAGTCAGTGGCAGACGTAACCCAGGATATAGTGTCATATTTGGCTGCCAGTACTGGGGCGATCACAATTACCCCGATGACCGCGAGCCAAAGTAGACTGCGCCTCAACTCGCCCTCCGTTGGCGATGCCGGAACTCCCGTGCCAGCATAGCGACGAGCACAACAAGGGGTGGCAATTGTACGAAGACAAGGGTCTCATTGCTCCAGTTCGTCCAGGGGTACGCGACGACAACACCGAAATACCACAGCAAGGAGGCAAGCCAAGTCTTCCAGAAGGCTGGACTAGCGGAGGGTTTGACTTCTAGGACGAGCAAATGGAACTCACATCGGCGTGAGTGCAGAAGTGCGAATATCAGGGTGATATTGAAATCCATGAAAACGCCTCCGCCCAAAACCTGGGCGGAGGCCATTGCAGGCAATTTGCGACATTGGTAAAATCCCAATGCGCGTATCGGAAGGCTGCTCCGTCCAGTCGCCACGAGCACATCCTCGCTACTGGTAATAGCGGGGATGTTGTGTTTTTGCTCCGGCTACGGCAATGCTACCGCTCTGATCCCGCAAGTTGCAACTGCGAGACCGCCCTTAGTCAGGCTAGACCACCTTCACAATCATCTGCCGCATCCCGTCGAAGTCCTTCGCCTTGAGCCGGGCCAGCGCCGTAGCCTGGTAGGTCAGCGCCGACAGCGTGGCGTGGAGCGTAATCTTCCGCATCCCCCGGACGCAGTGGCCTTCCAACCCCCGCGAGTGCTTCAGGCTGCGGTATATCCGCTCGATGCTCATCCGTTGCCGGTAGAGGCGTTTCCAGGCGTCCGTGAACCGGGGCAAAGGCCCCAGCACCCGCAGGTTGGCCTCCGGCTCCTCCCAAACTTCGCTGTCGCAGTGGCGCACCGCCTTCGCGCCTTCCGTCTTCAACGGGCAGCCGCCGGGCTGACACCGGAACAGGTGCGCCCCGGTCTCAGGGTCCGTGCGGACGTACTCCATCGGCTGCTGCCCCATGCAGGCCGGCTTGCCCTCGGCGGTGTAGATGCCGTCGTACAGCCCGTCCGCAGCCGTGGGCTTCCGTATGTGAATCACCGGGATGATGTCCAATCCGGTCAGAAACTGATGGTTGGCGAGGCTGTCGTAGCCCCGGTCGGCCAGCAGGCACCCCGGTTCCAGCCACGGGTAGGCCGCCAGGGTCTTGCGCAATGCGGCGGGCAGTTCGGTGGAGTCGCTCTCGTTGGCCGGGGTGATGGTGAAGGCCAGGGGAACGCCGTGGGTGGCGTCGGAAATCAGGTGCATCTTGTAGCCGAAGCACCATTCCTGCTTGCCCTCTTTGGGCTTGGCGCTGTGCTTGAGTCCCCAGCGGGCGTCGGGGTCGCTGACCACCTTGCGGTTGGGATTGCTGTAGGTCTCGAACAGGGTGGAGTCCACGGCCAGCACCGCGCCCAGCGGCGGCAGCGGCTGGTCCTGTCCTTCCTCCCGCTTCTTCACGGCGGGAACAAGCCCTCGCAATTCCTCTGTGGCGTTGACCAGGCATTGCTCAACCAGGCCCTGGTGGTCGGCCAGGCGGTTGGCGAAGCGGCTCAGCGCGCTTTCGCTGGGAACATCGTCGCCGAATCCGCAGACCTCCCGGAGCCTGCGGCTGCCGCGCAACCGTTCCAGGAGTTGATTGTTGAAGCGAATCTTGAGGAGGAACTTGGCGATGTAAGCCCTCCACATAGCCCGCAGGGGATGGCCTTTGCGTCCGGTGCGGCGGTACTGCTGGAGTGCGTCGAGGATGGGCTGGTCGTCCAGGCCGTCGAGGATGGCGGCAAGGAAACCGTAGCCGCTCTTGGGCGGTTGCAGGGGCTTGACAGGGAGTGTAAACTCTTGCGAGACCACTTGGAACCTACATTTCCGGGTGGTTTAGAAGCCGCCGCTAGAAGTGAAAGAGCTAGTGGCGGTTTCGCTATTTACTGCTTACCCTATTGCTCCATTATACCAATTTGGGCAGGCTTGCCGCTACGGGAAAGTGTCAGCAGGCAGATATACGCGATAACGAAATCAGCAACGAAAACGGTGGTATTCGCTACCGCCGTTCAGCCTAGTAGTCGAGCAGAGTTGTATTGATGGATAATAGGTATAATCAAGTGAGAAAAATAAGCAGATGAGGGGAGTGGGTGATGGAGAAGAAGTACCGGGTCAAGCTGAGTGCGGAGGAGCGGGAGGAATTGAAAGCAATGGTTTCCAAGGGGAGTTGTGCCGCGTACAAGCAGACCCATGCCCGCATCCTGCTGTTGGGCGACGAAGGGCAAGAGGGAGGGGCTATGAAGGATGCAGAGATTGCCCGGGCCCTCCAGGTCGGCCGTGCGACGGTGGAGCGGGTAAGGCGCCGCTGTGTGGAGGAGGGTTTGGAACGGGCATTGGGGCGCAAGGAGCAACTGAACCGCCAGCGGAAGCGGTTGGACGGTGCGGGGGAAGCCCATCTGATTGCCCTGGCCTGCGGGGAACCGCCCGAGGGACGGGCCAGTTGGACGCTGCAATTGCTGGCCGATGGACTGGTGGAAAGGGAGATAGTGGAGAGCATCAGCCATGAAACAGTGCGCCAGACTCTGAAAAAAACCAACTTAAGCCTTGGCTGAAAGAGTGTTGGTGCGTCCCTCCGCAAGGCAGCGCCGAGTTTGTCTGCGCCATGGAGGACGTGCTGGAAGTCTATCAGCGCCAGTATGGGGACAACGAGGTCCTGGTCTGCCTGGATGAGACCAGCAAGCAGCAGGTGAAAGAGACGCGCCAGCCGCGACCGGCCCAGCCCGGGGCGGTGGGCTCCTACGATTACGAATACGAACGCAACGGAGTGAGCAACCTGTTCATGTTGTTCGCACCGCTGGAGGGGTGGCGCCGGGTGGCAGTGACGGACCGGCGTACCAAAGTCGATTGGGCGCAGGTGGTCAAGCAACTGGTGGACGAGGACTACCCGGACAAAGACCGTATCGTACTGGTGATGGACAATCTGAACACGCATCACCCCAGTTCATTGTATGAGGCCTTTGAACCTGCCGAGGCCCGGCGCATCGCGGAGCGGCTGGAAATTCACTACACGCCCAAGCACGGCAGTTGGCTGGATATGGCCGAGATTGAAATCGGGGTGTTGTCCCGCCAATGCCTGAACCGTCGCATTCCGGATCAAACAACTCTAAGGCGGGAAGTGGCAGCGTGGCAGGACCGGCGCAACCAGGACAGGATACGAGTGGACTGGCGCTTTACCACCGCAGACGCTCGCCTAAAATTGAAGTCTCTATATCCATCAGTCCAAAACTGATGGCCTACTAGTTGAGTTTCGCAATTTTCTCCGTGAGCTATGCTTGATTCCCCAGCGGATGTCGGGATCGCTAACTACCTTGCGATTCGCATTGCTGTGGGACTCAAAAACAGTACTGTCCACAGCTAAAACAGCGCCAAGAGGCGGCAGAGGTTGGTCCTGCGCACCCTCTCTTCTCTTCACCGTGGGAACAAGGTCACGTATCTCATCGCTGGCAGTAAAAAAACATTGCTCGATCAAATTCTGATGGTGAGCCAAACGGCTGGTAAACCTGCTAAAGGAGCTTTCACTAGGAACATCATCATCGAAGCCACAAACTTCCCGAAGTCTGCGGCTACCACGCAGTCGCTCCAAGAGTTGGTTATTGAAGCGAATCTTCAAGAGAAATTTAGAGAGACACGCCCGCCACATCGCACGAATAGAATAACCTTTACGTCCGGTGTGCCGGTACTGCTGCAGCGTATCTAGGAGAAGCTGATCATCCAAGCTGTCAAGAATTGCAGACAGGAAACCATAACCGCTCTTAGGCGGTTGTGACAAATTGACAGAGGATGTACAATCCCGTAAGGCCACGTGGAACTCGCGTTTCCCTGTGGTTTAGAAGTCGCCAGGTACGAATAGAGGTGGACCCAGCGACTTCATTATTTGCGATTGGAACTATTGTTCCAGTATACCAGATCAAGTATCTTATAGCTACCTTAATGGCTAGATTTTGTGGTTCTGACAGATATAACCTACAACGAAATCGGCTACGGATTTATCGAATTCCGTAGCCGATTTTCAGAAGCTGGAGTTTCGCAATTCTCTCCGCCCTGAGAGGGTGTTTCCAAAGTATGAGAGTTTGCCCTAAACTGCCTGGATGAATCGCAAGCCATACTCCAGCGGACTGAGCGGCGAACAATGGGATATTCTGTTTCCGCTACTTCCGTTGGCCAAGCCCGGAGGACGTCCCCGCACCGTGGACTTGCGGGAAGTGATTGACGGCATCCTGTATGTCCTGCGAACCGGCTGTCCCTGGTGAATGGTTCCTCACGATCTGCCCCCTTGGCAGACCTTGTACAAGTATTTCCGCCGGTGGGCTGAGGACGGAACCTGGGAACGGATCCATGATACGCTGCGGCCCATGGTCCGGGAAACCGGAGGCAGAAATCCCACGCCCAGTGCCGCCATCATCGGCAGCCAGAGCGTGAAGACCACGGAAAAGGGGGGCCTCGCGGCTACGGCGCCGGCAGGAAGGCCCTGGGGCGCAAACGGCATATAGCGGCAGACACCGTGGGCTTGGCGCTGGCAGTGGTGGCGCATCCGGCCAATATCCAAGACCGGGACGGGGCCAAGCCGGTCATCAGCAAGCTGGCTGGGACGGTTTCCCCGCCTGAGTCTGATCTGGGCTGACGGCGGCTACCGGGGGAAGTTGGCAGACTGGGTGCTGTCCCTCTCCGGTTGGGTTCTGGAGATTGTGCAACGGCCCAAGGACAGCCATACCTTTGAGGTGCTGCCCCGGCGCTGGGTGGTGGAAAGGACCTTGGCTGGGCCGGCGCCGACGGCTGAGTAAGGACTACGAAGCCTTGCCCGAAACCACCGAGTCTTGGGTGTACATAGCCATGACTCATCTCATGCTCCGGCGACTGGCACCTGCCTGAGTAACTTCGGAAACACCCTCTTCGGAAACACCCTCTAAGGAATATGTTGTTATCAGTGAACCAGTAGCCGAATTTATACAAGGGGGCGGATATGTAATACAGTGCTACAAGGATTACGCCTACGACGGAGAGTAACCCGATACCCCTCAGGACATACCGGCCTGCCGCGATTACGCATCTCGTCGCACTGTCTCGTACCGTTCGGACTGTAGGACACGTCAACAGATTCATTGACAGACATCTTAACAGAGACACCATATGACACACGTCGCACGGGGTTGTCCCAGGTTTAGACCGGCACAATATTGCTCCGAACGCGACACCGATGTCAGTGACCTGCCATTTAGATAACGAATCAAGGCACGGAAACGCGGAAGAACGGGTAATGAACCATAGCATGAAGACACCACCCAGGTGCGGAGCGCCCCGAAACTTCCTGAACGAACTAGCAGAACTCAACGAGGAGACCAACTACAGGATCATGGACTTCGAGCTGACCGAGGACGGCGGCGTCACCACCGTCAGCGTGGACGGCGACGGTCAGGCGGGCGGCCTGCTGGCCCGCGTGGGGCAGCGTATGATGGAGAGCGTATCCCGCAACATGATGGACCGCTTCTTCAACTGCCTGGCGGAAAGCGCCATCAAAGGCTAGGGAACCCCTACCGCTTCCAATGTCCCGCCTAGCTTTACAACCCTACCCTCTCGTGGCCAGACTTCGCACCGCCTCCTCTGCTCAAACCTTCGGGGTAATTGTGCCAGCAGTTGCAGGTTACGCTGCGCTAGACTCGTTTAGCTTTCGCTGACGTTTGGAGGCGAGTTGGCCGAATCGTGTATAATTGCCACAATCTATGGAGGTCAGTATGCCGCTCAAAGACGTTGAACAGGCTATCAAGCGCACTGTAGCAATTATAGAAAACGAAGTTCGTTACGAAGACACACTGGTTGTCCATGAAATGAACACCCGCTATATGCTAATCGATCCAGTACTTCGCTCATTAGGGTGGGACCTCAGCAATCCAGACCAAGTAACGTTTGAGTTGGATCTTAATAACTACGGCAAAATAGATTACGTTCTGTTCGGAAGAAGTGGGAACCCGTGCATCATGCTTGAGGCCAAAGTAGTTGACGCTTACACTCTGGCCCATGAACGCCAACTGATCAGCTACGTCCAAGGAACCAACAAAGGGTACGCAATTCTCACAAACGGCAATATGTGGAAAATATGGGACCTAGCGAAAAGAGGCGGATTTGAGAAAAAGCTTATCGCGGATTTCGTGCTTGAAGAAGAACCGATGAAACAGGTATCACAATTCCTGAACTCTACACTGCGTCGCAACTTATTTTAAGTACGACAGGATGATTCCGCCGACACATGAGGAGGTTCCCGATGGAACGCAGGATACCCACCAAGGACGAAGTGCTGGCATACCTGAAGGACGACCGCAACTGGGGCCGCTGGGGCGATGACGACCAGGTGGGCGCGGTCAACATGATTACGCCGGAGAAGCGCATCGAGGCGGCAGGGCTGGTGAAGTCGGGGCGGGCGGTGTCCCTCAGCCGCGAGTTTCCGTCCATTCCTGCGCCTAACAACCCGACTCCGGCCATCCACTACATGAAGAAGGTCTACCGCAGTCCGACCGCCGGGTTCTCTGCCGACTATTACGGCATCTCCTACCACGGCACCGCGACGACGCACCTGGACGCCCTGTGTCACGTCTGGGACGAAAACGGGATGTGGAACGGGCGCAACCCCGACGATGAGATCACGATGGACGGCGCCCAGTGGGGCGCGGTGCATCACTGGAAGGAGGGCCTCATCACCCGGGGCGTGCTGCTGGACGTGCCCAAGCACCGGGGCGGGGCCTACGTCACCATGGACACCCCGATTCACGGGTGGGAGCTGGAGGACATCGCCGCCGAGCAGGGCGTCGAGATGCGGCCCGGCGACGCGCTGCTGGTCTACGGCGGGCGCGAAGCCTGGAATACCGACGGCAACCCGATCTGGGGCAGCAATCCGCTGGAGCGGCCCGGCCTGCACATGAGCTGCCTGAAGTTCATGCGCGAGTCGGACATCTGCCTACTGGGTTGGGACATGATGGACCACACGCCCAACGGCTATGACCTCTCGTGGGCGGTGCACGGCTCCATCTTCGCCTACGGCATCGGGCTGCTGGACAACGCGCTGCTCCAGCCGCTGGCCGAAGCCTGCGCCGAGGAAGGACGCTACGAGTTCATGCTCACCATCAACCCCCTGCGGGTGGTGGGCGGCACCGGGTCGCCGGTCAATCCCGTGGCAATTCTGTAATCTGTAGCAGGGTCTTTCGGTTCTCAAGAGCTGGGGATTCCGAGCAAGGCCAAGGTCTCCAAGGGTTTATAGCTATAGTGGCGTAAGGCCGTCGCAATGTTAGTGGCTCCGGTTCCGCGCAACAGCCCCAGTACGGTGTTGCGTAATGCCGCCATTACCTCCGGCGCCGCGCCGCTCCTCACTTGAGAAGCATCCTCCCTCATGGTCACGTCCCTTACGTAGTGCAGTTGGTTCTCAATTCCCCAATGTCCCCGCCACAAGCGGTCCCCGCCACAAGCGCAACAGCTCTTGGGCCCCTGCTTCGCTGGGACTCAGACTGGTGATGGCATAAGCCATCTCCTTTCTGGTTATTCCCTTGCGGATCACTTCCCGCTCCACACAACAGACTTGTTGCAACGAGGGCCAGTCCAGATAATCATTCAGGGCGGTGGCGGCCCGCAGCTTACGCTGCTCCCAGCGGTCGCCGTGCCGCCCTTGCTCCGTGGCGGTGGCAAACTCTTCGCCCCAGGGCGGCACGGCGAACAGCAGATCAATGGCGCTGCGCAGGAACGGCTGGTTGTCCTTCACCACCCAGAAATAGTCGCCGCCCTGTTCCACCACCTGCCGGCTCAGGTTCTTCTGGGCATACAGGGCATCCCCAGTCACCACCCGCCCGGTCAGGTCAACCTGGGCCAGCAGTCCCGGGGCCACGCTCAACTCCCCCTCTTTCTCCTCCACCCCCCTTTTGGGCCAGAGTCAGGCTCAGTTGTTGCGCGTATACCGCCACCAATGCACTCCGGGCAGTTCCTCGCCATGAATCCCCCGCAGACTCTTGCCGTCAATGGCCACCGCCTCCCTCCGGGCACCCAATTCCCCTTGGGCCCACCCTTGAAGCGCCTCCTCGAATGCCTCTTTATCCAATCGTTTGAACACTTGGTGCAGCGTGGATACAGCCGGGGTGTTGCCCCCTTTGAAGCCCAGCCGGGGGGCTAATTCGGCGTGCTCCCGGCCCCATTGGTGAATGGCGTAGAGGCTGTGGCAGTTGGTCAGCATGGCGCAGACCGCCAAGGTTAGGATGGCTGGCAGAGAATGGCGTTTTCCCGAAGGATTGCGGGGGTCCGGCACTTTCTCAAAGGCTTCCAGCAGCTTGGCCCCTAGATTCCCTATTTTCTCGTTCATCCCCTTATATTATTATCTTCCCTTGAGAACCGAAAGACCCTGTAATCTGTAGGGGCAGCCCTTGTTGTTGCCCTGGGGTGACTGAAAGCAAACAGGGGCGGGTTTGAAACCCGCCCTACATATGCAGCATCACGCCGGAATTACTCTTCGCCTTCGTCCGCTCCGGCGTAGATGGAGTTCTCGAAAGACCTCACCTCGTGGCAGTTGCGGCACTCACCCATGCTGTGGCGTCCGTTGGCAGGCTCGATAACCCAGTGGTGCCGACAGACAGGCGCATCCTCCACCGCCAGCGCCCCCTGCGCTTGTTCCAAAACCATTGCTCCAACTCCTTAGTACCCGCGTCGGTAAAAGAAAAAATAATGCTGCACGGGCGGCCATCTAATCGGCCGGAATTCCCGTACAGCAAAGCTATCCCGCAACGCGGCAACAGTCAACAGTTTTGGGCAAATTTCCGAAATAATTTCAGAAATTGACCAATATGTAGCCCCAATGCTAGGCTGCCAGGTCCAGTTCTGCCAGCGCAGGAGGCCCGGCGGGTTGAGCGTCAGGCACCGGCCGGATGCCCCGGTCGGGCGCTTCGGCAACGGCAAAATACCGGCCGCACTGGATGCAGGACAAGTATGTGCCGTAGATGTCCTGACTCGCGTAGAGGTCTCCGTGGCACTTGGGGCAGCCCCGCAGCTTGAACATGATCGCTTCTCCTTATCACTACCTTTGAGTGTCGAATTTATGAGAGAGACCTCATGTTATATCCTCAAAACTTACAAGAGTATTACGAAATACGCACATGATTTTCCTGTCTTGCCGTCTGGGGTATTGGGCCGTAGAATGCCGGAAAGCGACGGCAGTCCGGCGGGCGTACCCGTCATAGGGGCGTGGGCCGGGCATTAGGAGTGCGACATGGCAGGACTGAACCATCCCCTGGAGAACGTTCGCGTCATAGACCTGGGGCGGCACCAGGCAGGCCCCCGCTGCGCCCAGGTTCTCGCCCGCATGGGCGCCGAGGTCATCAAGGTCGAGCGCCTCGGCGGCGAGGAGACCCGTTACCACGGCCCCTGGGTCAAGAAGCAGTCTTCCTACTGGGTGCAGTACAACTCCGGCAAGAAGTCCCTCTCCATTGACCTCCGCAAGGAGGAGGGCAAGGAAGTGCTGCGGGAACTGGTCAAGGTATCCGACATTGTGGTGCAGAACTTCCGCCCCGGCACCATCGAGAACATGGGCTTCGGCTACGAGACGCTGAAGGAGCTGAACCCGCGCATCATCATGGTCAACGTCTCGGCCTACGGACAGTTCGGGCCGTATAAGGACAACATCGGCTACGACCCCATCGGGCAGACCATGTCGGGCATCACCATGGTCACCGGCGAGGAGGGGATGCCGCCGATACGGACGGGGGTGCCGATCATAGACCGGATCACGGCCCTGCACGCGGCGATAGGGGCGCTGTCGGCATTGCACGAGCGGGAGGTGTCGGGTCTGGGGCAGAGCATGGACGTCTGCCTGGCCGACACCGGCTACTCCATGACCGAGATACCGATAACGGCATATCACGGGACGAAGATAGCGCCGAAGCGGGGCGACACCACGGCGCCGCCCTCTGGCATCTATCCCTGCAAGGAGGGCTGGGTGCTGGTGTCGGCTGGAGACCAGCACCACTGGCATAGGGTGTGCAACGCTTTGGGGAGGCCCGACTGGCTGGAGGACCCGCGGTTCAACACGAGGCACGAGAGGCTGGCGAACGCGGGGCTGGTGAACGAGGCGGTGCGAGAGCTGCTGGCGGAGAAGACCATGGAGCAGGCGATAGCGCACTTCACGGAGCATGACGTTGTTGCCGCGCCGGTGAACACGATACCGCAGGCAGCGGAGGACCCGCACCCGTGGGAGCGTCGGGCGATGGTGGAGGTGCCGGACTTTCTGGCTGGTGAGATAGCGGTGTCCGGGGACTACTGGCACTTCTCGCGGACGCCGGTGAACGTGGGGAGTACGCCGCAGGTGGGGGAGCACAACGAGGAAGTGCTGTCCGGCATCCTGGATTACAGCGAGGAGGAGATCGAGTCGTTCCGCCGGAACCGGGTCATCTCCGAGGAACACTACTACGACGAAATCCCAGGGTAGGGATTTCCCGCCACAACAGGGAACCAATGGCGCAGGGGCGGGCTCAAACCCGCCCCTACGTTTGGCGCCTGTTCTATCTCAACCGAACCGGGGAATTGCGCTCGTTTGACCTGCAACGGCCGGTGTGCTAGGATTTTCGTCGCTGGCGGGAGATAATAGTTGGGTTTATTATAGATTTTTACAGATTTACTGGGGTGTTTCCGGTATATTGGTCAAGCAGAATCTGTCCGAGAATCAACTTCCGGGCGATGGCGAGTGGCTTTCGCTGCGGGATGCCTGCCGGATGCTGGACGTCAGCGATACCACGCTGCGCCAGTGGGCCGACGCGGGCCACCTGCGCGTCTACCGGACGCCGGGCGGGCATCGCCGCTTCCTGCGCCAGGACGTGGAATCGCTGACCGCAACACGGCGTCCTTCGCCGGAACCGGCCCGCGACGATTCCGGCGAAGGCCCCGCTCTTCGTCGCATACGTCGCAGGCTGACCCAGGACAGCGTCCATCAACAACCGTGGTTCCAGGCCACCGAGGCGGAAGGGAATGACCGGATGCGACTTTTCGGGCGTCGGCTCCTTTCCCTGCTGCTGCAAGAATCAGGACGGCGCCGCCGCAGGCAGGAACTTCTGGACGAGGCCCGAATGCTGGGGCAGGAGTACGGCTCTGAAATGGTGGAGCGGGACGTGACGTTGACCGACACGGTGGAGGCGTTCATTTTCTTCCGCACTATGGTCTTGGACAGCGCGCCCGCCGCTTCGTGGTCGCGCATTCTCGAAACCTCCGACAGGGTGCTGGCCGGGGTCTGCACTTCCTACCAGCGCGCTGCCGGATCGGGCGGTTAGCCGGGTTGGGCGGTTAGCGATGAAACCCAGCCTTATACCGGCCTACCCGTCATTCCCGCGAAAGCGGGAATCTATACAGTTCAACAACAGCATCGTCACTATGGGCTAGAGCGCCGCGGATTCCCGCTTTCGCGGGAATGACGGGGCGAGATGAGGGAATAACACGGGGTGAGAGAGGATTCGACTATGGATATGACAGACCGCAAGCTGCTCAACCTGATCCAAGCCCCATTCCCCATGGTGGAGCAGCCCTACCTGGACCTGGCGGAGCAACTGGAAACGACCGAGGACGACGTGCTGGCCCGCCTTACCGAGCTGAAGCGCCAGAACGTCCTGCGCCAGATAAGCGCCATTTTCGACACGAGGCGGCTGGGCTACAAGACCACGCTGGTCGCCATGGCCTACGAGCCGGAGAAGCTGCACCGGGCGGCCATGGAAATCAACCGGCATCCCGGGGTCAGTCACAACTACGCGCGGGAAGGCTCGTACTACAACCTGTGGTTCACGCTGGCCGTGCCGCCGGAACACGACCTGGAGGCTACCGCCAACCACATGGGCCTCAAGACCGGGGCGATGGAATCGCGCATCATGCCCACCATCCGCTTCTTCAAGATCGGCGTGAACTTCGATATGGTGAAGCAGCAGGGGTCGTCGTACAACTTCAGCCCCGACGGGTTCGACAAGGCCGAGGCGGATAGCTGGAACAAGCCGCAGCCGGTGACCGAGTGGGAAAAGGATGCCATCCGCGGGATGCAGGAAGACCTGCCGCTGGTTCCCCGCCCGTTCGACCCCATCGCCGAGAACCTGGGCATCACCACCAGTGAGCTGTTCGCCCTCTGCGAGAACTTCCAGGAACGCCGGATCATGCGCCGGTACAGCGCGGTGCTGCATCACCGGCGCTCCGGTTTCCGCTCCAACGCCATGATCGTTTGGCAGGTGCCTCCGGAACGCTCCGAGGAAGTGGGGATGATTATGGCGGGACACAAGGCGGTTACCCACTGCTACGAGCGGCCCACCTTCCCCGACTGGCCCTATTCTCATTTCACGATGGTTCACGCCACCACGCCGGAAGGCTGCGAGCAGTACAGCAACGAGATTTCGGATGCCACCGGAATCACCGACCGGCTGGCCCTGTACAGCACGCGGGAATATAAGAAGACAAGGGTGCGCTACTTCGTCCCCGATTACGACGAATACCTGGAGTCGGAGTCCCTAATGGACTTGGACTCTGCGGAATTGGACGAAGAAGAATTTGAAGAAATGGCCCCGCTGGCTACCTCTGACTAAGTGCCTATCTAAAAACCTTCCAAGTCGTCCGATTGTCGGCCTGGATGCAGCGGTGGTTTGGCTTCCCGCCTTTGCGGGAATGACGGATTGGGCGGGCAGCCTGTTCCCGCCTGTTCCCGCCTGTTTCAAGGTAGTTTCCAAGGGCGTTTCCTCACCCCGGCAACGCCCTCACCCCAACCCTCTCCCAAAGGGAGAGGGAGTTATGAGCGAGAGCGAATGACCTCCTATTACCCTGTGTACCTGAACCTGCGGGGGCGTCGTTGCGTCATCATCGGCGGCGGGGCCGTGGCCGAAGGCAAGATTGCCCGGCTGCTGGACTCCGGCGCTGAGATTCGCGTTGTCAGCCCCGACGCCACGCCCGGCATCCGGCAGTTCGTCGCCGACGGCTCTGTGCGCTGGGAGGAGCGGGTGTATCGCCCCGGCGACCTGGCGGGGGCGTTCATCGCCATCGCCGCCACCAATGTGCGAGAGGTCAACCGGCGCATCTTCGAGGAAGCGAACGAGCGGGGCGTAATGCTCAACGCGGTGGATGACCCGCCCAATTGCAGCTTCATCGCGCCGTCCATCGTGCAGCGCGGCCCGGTTACGCTGGCCATCTCCACCGGTGGGGTGTCGCCGGCTCTGGCCCGCAAGCTGCGGGAGTCGCTACAGGACTCCGAGGACCTGGCATGGGCCGACCTGTCCGGCGTGATGGCCGTGGCCCGCTCCCATCTGCGGGAGGAAGGGCTGCTGACCAGCATTGACCCGCAGCGCTGGCAGTGCTGCATCACCAGCGAGTTGCTGGCCATGGCGCAGGACGGAAGGGACGCCGAAGCCGCCGAAACGCTGATTGCCGGGCTCACGGGCCAACTCTCCGACGAAAGCGGGGGAAGGGGCCTGTGCGACGACTTCACCGCCTGCCGTGCCGAAGGATGCCAGTTTTCCAGGGCCGGGTATCACCCATGACCACCAACCGCCCTATCCGGGTCGGCAGCCGGGGCAGTCCCTTGGCGCTGATACAGGATGACGAGGCCATCGCGCAGCTCAAGGCGCACCACGCGGACCTGGAGTTCGAGGTTGTGGTGGTGCGCACCAGCGGAGACGCCAACCAGACCTCGCCGCTGGCAGGCATGGGCTTGGGGGTGTTCGTGAATCAACTGGAAGAACGTCTGCTGTCGGGGGACTTGGACATGGCCGTCCACAGCCTCAAGGACCTGCCCACAAAGTTGCCCGACGGCCTCACGCTGGGCGCGATTCTGGAGCGCAAGGACCCCCGTGACGTTCTGGTGAACCGCTGGAACTGCCCGCCGGAGCAACTTCCGCAGGGCGCGCGCATCGGCACCAGCAGCCCGCGACGGGCGGCGCAGTTGCGCCGCTACGTGCCCGGCGTCGAGGTGGTTCCCATCCGGGGCAACGTGGAAACCCGCCTGCGCAAGGCCGACGGGGACGAGGCCGACGGGGCGGTGCTGGCCGCCGCCGGGCTGGCCCGCCTGGGTATGGAGGACCGGGTGGCCGCCTACCTGTCGCCCCAGCGCTTCGTGCCGCCGCCGGGACAGGGTGCGCTGGCGGTGGAGGTGCGGGCCGACGACCGGCGGATGCTGGACATCCTGGAGTCCATCGAGCACCCGGCCACCCGGTTCGAGGTGACCGCCGAGCGGGCCTTCCTGGAGACGCTGGGCGGGGGTTGCTCCTTGCCAGTCGGAGCCTACGCCCGCTGCATGGGCCACGAGCTGCTGATGACCGTATTCCTGAGCAACCCCGAAGGTTCCCGGGTCTTCTCCGCCAAGGTGGACGGCCTGAAGCACGACCCCAGGCAACTCGCCGGGGACGCCTACCTTGCCGTAGCCGAGCGCGGTGGAGCCGACCTGCTGGAAGGCGCGAGGCAACCGCAGGGGCCACCGGCGACGGAGAACTTGTGATGACGACCGCAGCCGTCAAGTACGACGCGAAGGCGCTGGCCGTCGGCCAAGCCGTGCTGCGCGAAACCGGGGCGGAGGACGTCATCCTCTTCGGCTCCCGTGCCCGGGGGGACTACCGGGAGGACTCCGACATAGACCTGCTGCTCATCCATTCCAGCCCGAAAGACTACCAACTGCGGGCAAAGGTGAAAGATAGCGCCAAGGCAACGGCGGCGGCCCTGTACGGAAGTCCCATTGGCGTTGATCTAATCTGGTTTTCGCCCGAGGAATTCGACCGGATGCGGCGCAGCCACAACCACGTAACGGCAATAGCGGCGGAAGAAGGGATAAATATGGGAGGGGAATCTGCCAGCATCGAGGATGGAGACCGTTCCAGCGAATGGACGGTGACAAATCAGCGATGCCGCCACGCTAGGGCGCATTTGCGTTCAATGCGTCGCTCCATCGAAGACCAAGAGATAGACATCATCGTTGGGCAGCAGGCGCAGCAAGCCTTGGAACACGCAATGAAGGCTCTGATTTCCGCCAGCGGGCGACGCTACCGCCGTCTCCACGACTTGCTCGCCATAGAAAGGGATATGCGTCAGGCAGGCCACGGATTTACGCAAAGGCTGGAATCCCCCCTGAAGCAACTCAACGAATATGGCGGTTCAGAAAGATACTATGAGCCGGACGAATCGCTAGGAGACCACAACGAACTTTACCGGCAGGTTGAGAGCGACGTTCAGCGGATATTCCGGCGCATCACTGAACTCACCGGCAGAGACCCTTGGCAGGAACAGCCTTAGATGACTGCCAAGGCCGGCAAGGTTTACCTCATAGGCGCGGGGCCCGGAGACCCGGGGCTGCTGACCGTGAAGGGCCGCGAGGCGTTGGAGCGGGCAGACGTCGTCGTCTATGACCGGCTGGCCCACCCGTCGCTGCTGGACTACGCGCCGCCCTCCGCCGAGCGGGTGTTCGCTGGCAAGGCGCGGGGGCAGCAGGAGTTGACGCAGGACGGCATCAATGCGCTGCTGGTGGAGCGGGCGCGGGCCGGGCTGCGCGTGGCGCGGCTCAAGGGCGGCGATCCCTTCGTCTTCGGGCGCGGCGGCGAGGAAGCCTTGGCTCTGGCCCGCTGCGGCATCCCCTTCGAGGTGGTGCCGGGGGGGTGACGTCGGCCATTGCCGCACCGGCCTATGCCGGCATTCCGGTCACCCACCGGGGCATCGCCACCGGGTTCACCGTGGTCAGCGGCAGCGAGGACCCGTCCAAGCCTGAATCTTCAGTGCACTGGGAAGAGTTGGCTCGCTCGCTGGCGTCCCACGGCGGCACCCTGATGACGCTGATGGGCTGGGCCTCCATCGAGAAGATTCTGGAAGCCCTGCAACGGGCCGGGCTTCCCTCGGATACGCCGGTTGCCCTGGTGCAGTGGGGCACCTGGAACCGCCAGAAAACGGTTACCGGAACGCTAACGACCGCCGCCGGGAAGGGCCGCGCCGCCGGGCTGGCCGCGCCGGTGGTGGCTGTCATTGGCGAGGTGGTGAATCTGCGCGAGGAACTGGCCTGGTTCGACCGCCGTCCCCTGTTCGGCAAACGAGTGCTGGTCACCCGCTCCCGTACCCAGGCGTCGCGGATGTGCGAGCTGCTGGAAGATGCCGGGGCCATCCCAGTGGAGCTGCCCGCCATTGCCATCGCACCACCCGAGGACTTCGCGCCGTTGGATGATGCCGTCTCGCGCCTGTCGTCCTTCGATTGGGTCATCTTCGCCAGCGTCAACGCCGTGGACTCCGTGTTCCAGCGGCTGGACACGCAAGGCAAGGACGCCCGCGCCTTCGGTGCGACCCGCGTCGGGGCAATAGGCCCGGCCACCGCCGTCGCGCTGGAGCGGCGTGGCATCCGCCCCGACTTCACGCCGTCGCGCTCCATATCGTCGGCGGCGCTGGAAGAGCTGGCGGCTTACGAATGGGACGGCATGTCCGTCCTGCTGCCCGCCGCCGACATTGGCCGCGACGAACTGGCCGACGGGCTGACTGGCCTCGGCGCAAACGTCGAGCGTGTGACCGCCTACCGCACTGTGACGCCGCCGGACGCGGCGCAGCGGGCGAGGGACGCCTTCGCCGGGGGCATAGACATCGTTACTTTCACCAGCTCGTCCACCGTCCGCAACCTGCTGTCTTTGCTGGACGGCGACAAGGATGCACTGTCCGGCAGCCTCATCGCCTGCATCGGCCCGGTGACCGCTGGCACCGCCCGCGAGTTGGGCTTGCGGGTGGACATCGAGGCCAGCGAGCATACCGTCGAGGGTTTGGCGGCTGCATTGACAAGTCATTTCGCAACACTGTCCGAATCAGGATTAGAGGATTAGCAGGATAGAGTTTTACACCCTGAAAATCCTGATTCAGGCAGACAAAAGGAGTAGACCATGACCGGTTACAACGCCTATCCCGAAACCCGCCTGCGCCGACTGCGCGGTTCGGACCCGCTGCGGAACCTGGCGCGGGAGACGCGTCTCTCGCCCAAGGAGTTCATCTACCCCATGTTCGTCATGCACGGCAATGGTGTGCGCGAACCCATCGAACCGATGCCGGGCTGCTACCAGGTGTCGCTGGACGTGATGTCCGAGGAAGTGGGCGAGGCGGCGGAACTGGGCATCGGCGGCGTGCTGCTCTTCGGCCTGCCCGCCGAAAAGGACCCGCTGGGTCTGGAGGGCTACGACCCGGAGGGCATCGTGCAGGAGGCGGTGCGCGTCATCAAGCGCGACCACCCTGAGATGCTGGTGTCCACAGATGTCTGTATGTGCGAGTACACCGACCATGGGCATTGCGGCGTTATAGACAACGGGCGCATTGACAACGACGCCACCCTGGAACTGCTGGCCCGCACCGCTCTCTCCCACGTGCAGGCCGGGGCCGACCTGCCCGCGCCGTCGGCGATGATGGACGGCCAAGTGTGGGCCATCCGGCAAACCCTCAACGCCAACGGCTACGATGACACGCCGATAATGGGATACGCCGCCAAGTACGCCTCGGCTTTCTACGGCCCCTTCCGTGTAGCTGCCGGGTCTACGCCCCAATTCGGCGACCGCAAAACTTATCAGATGGATCCGGCCAATTCACGTATGGCCATGCGCGAGATAGAGAGCGACATCGCCGAGGGCGCGGACATCGTGATGGTCAAGCCCGCCATGGCCTACATGGACGTCATCCGCGAGGCCCGCGAGCGCTTCAACCACCCCCTGGCCGCCTACAACGTCAGCGGCGAGTATTCCATGGTCAAGGCTGCGTCCCAACAGGGCTGGGTAGACGAGCGGCCGGTGACCACCGAGCTGCTCACCGGCATCAAGCGGGCCGGCGCCGACATCATCATCAGCTACTTCGCCAAGGACGTGGCCCGCTGGCAACGGGAGTGACCGAATGAACAGTAAAATTACCAAATCAGAGGAGAAGAGGGCGGAGCATCACGTATTCGCGCCCTGCTTGAGCGCGGCGTCTACACCGCGCCGTCGTAGTTCAAGGCCGGCTTCGTCTCCACTGCCCACACCGAGGCCGACATAGACGCCACCATCGAGCGGGTGAAGGAAGCGCTGGCGGCGCTGGGATAGCTGCGTTTGCCGTCGAAAAGGCAAATTCACCTGTTGACAAAGGCAAGTCGCCAAGCTAGGCTGAATATCAAAGACCCCCTGGCGTCTCCCCCGCTTTGACGGTATAGGGACGTCAGGTTAAAATCCGGATGACAGGAGATCGGGAAATTCCCGGTCTCCTAAAATTTTTGTGCTTCCAGAGATACAACAATGGCAAGACTAGCCATATTCATAGATGCAGGTTACTCAAATGCGCTGGCTCGAGACACTTTTGACAAATGGATTGACTATGATAAATTCAGGAACGAGATTCATCGTCTGATAGCTGATGATACAGCAGAGCCGTTAGACCTATTGCGAACCTACTATTACGCTTGCCTCCCTTATCAGTCAAACGAGCCTACTCTGGAAGAAAGAGAGCGTATGAGCCGTGAACAAAGGTTTTTTGCTGCGCTCAACAACTTCCGCCGCTTTGAAGTACGATTAGGCCGTTTGGTGTTAAGGGGCCGTGATTCGAGCGGACAACCCATATTCCAGCAGAAAGGCGTCGACCTGCTCTTGGGGCTGGATTTCGCCCTGCTGTCGGCCAAGCACCAGATTACTCACGCCGCAGTGGTTTCTGGCGACAGCGACCTGATTCCTGCCTTTGAAGCGGCTCAAGAAGAAGGAATCAATACGTCGCTTATCCACGGTCCATCACCCAGCTACGCCTCTGAGTTATGGCGGAAAGCCGACGACCGTTTCGAGATGACCCCGGAGTTCATGGACAGCATCGCCCGCCAGCAGACCTAACCCGCCCTCGTATCGAACTCCACCGCCTCGCCCGGGTTCACGTTGAACCAGCTTTCGCCCGCCCCCGGCTCCGGTTCCGGGCGTTGCACCACGCGCACCCCCAGAGCCGCCAGCATCCCGTCTATGCGCTCCAGCGTAGCCCCGGCTGATGCCGTCTCCCGGCGCAGGGCCAGCAGCTCAGAGGTCATCTTCAACGCCAGTTGCACGCCCGACAGGTTCAGGCCCATTCCGTCCACAAAGTGCTTTATCAGCCGCAGCCGGGCTACGTCCTCGTCGGAGTAGGTGCGGAGCGCTCCCATCCGCAACGGCACGACGAATCCAGCACGCTCGTACTTGCGCAGCGTCTGCGGGTGCATGTCCAGCCTCTCGGCCACCACGCTTATAAGGTATATCCCCTGCGTTTGCTGCATTGTCACCACCGGCCTCTGCGCCGGACGCTTCCGACTTTCCTGTTTTATACCTTTTGAGAAGGCGTGTGTCAAATTACGTATCCTCTTAATTATCTGAAATAACTCATCTATCTCATATATTTGATAAAGTAATTGACACAACTCATATCAACTGATATAGTCTTTTCATACAGCTAACACGGAGGAACGAGATGGCAGCGGCAGAGTTGCAGAACAGGCCCACGGCAACGGCGGAAGCCAACGCGGCAGAGTTGAGCGTCAAGGTAGCCGAGCAGGTCTCCGAGATACTGGAAGAGGCCAGGAAGTGGGAGCGCATCCCCCGGCCCGCGGTGTCCTACCGCGTCCCCAGTGCTGGCGTCCGCTACTACTTCTAAAGTAGCGGACAAGTCCCCTCTCCCTCTGGGATAGGGTTAGAGACTGACCCCGCGAAAGCAGGGGGGTGATGGCGGTCATGGAAACCTATGAATTGAGATACACGAGGAGAAAACCGATGATGTTGCAGCGAAGAAACCATTTCAGCCCCTTCAGCGAACTACGGCAGATGCAGGACAACATGGACCGGATGTGGCGGCGTTTTGGCACCAGCGGCGGTGATGACCACAACGGCATCGAGGCTTGGGCCGCCCCGCTGGACGTGGTGGCCGACGGCGACGACTTCGTAGTCCGCGCGTCTCTGCCCGGCGTATCCCCGGAGAACATCCAGGTGTCCATCGAGGACAATGTCCTGACCATCCGCGGCGAGACGGCCTCCCACTTCGAGAACGCCGAGGGCAACTACCTGATGCGCGAGCGCCGCAGCGGCTCCTTCCATCGCTCCCTGCGTCTGCCCGACACTGTGGCCCAGGACAAGGCGGAACCACGCTACGAGCACGGCGTGCTGACCATCTCCCTGCCCAAGGCCGAGGCCAAGAAGTCCAAGCAGTTCGAGGTCAAGGTTGCGGAAGGCCCGGCCGCCGTTGAAGGCAGCTAATCTCGCAGGCGAGGGCTAACACAAAAGACCGTAGGGGCGGGTTTGAAACCATCTGTTCCAACAAATTCAGTGATGGGTAGAGGATTTGGTCCGGTACGCTTTACGTTGAGCGTAGCGGGGTGTTCTTGTCAGTTCCAGGTCTGGGGGCAGCGGCAGGAACTCTTCTTGGGGTAGTTCCGCTGTGCTGATACGGTTTCTGCGGGAGGGCCGGATGAACCGCAGTTCCCGGCCGTGCTGGACAAAGGCCTCCACTGGGTTCTCCCCATCGTAGGCGTACATAGGCGCGTATTCCACCAGCAGGGGCATGGACACCTCGTTGGGTTCCACTCCAGCCTTATAGGCTATCTCCAAGCGCAGTCCCTGAAGCACTTGGGCGACAATCAGGGTTGCCCATATTTGTTGCTGAATCACCACCTTTTTGGCCGACCAGATCAAGTGCAACTTCAGATACCGTTTCAGCATCTTGAAGGCCAACTCTATGTCCCAGCGCTGAGCATAGACCTTGGCCATGTCCGGCATGGGCCATGTCCGGCATGGGGAAGGTACGGGGATTGTGGACATTGGTGATGTAGCGATGCTGGATGTTCCCCTGACGGAAAGTCACCAAGCGTACCGCGTACCTGGCCCGGTCCGCTCTATGGGATCCCAACCAGATGATGCCGTCAAAGGTATCACCCCGGTGGTAGTAGGTGTGAATCACCTGATAGCTGGTCTTCTGGCGCAACCGGCTCAGCCAATAGTAGTGCTGCCCGGTAAGCCAGTCGAACCAAGCAAAGCCGAAGTACCCCAGGCCGGCCACCACTAGGGATCCTGGCGGCAACTCCGCCACCAACTCCCGGGCCAGCACCTTCTCGTTCTGTTGGGCCTTGGGTTGAAAGAGCACCTTGCGCCACTGCTGGCTACGCAGGTCAAAGAGTCCACTCAACTTGCCGGGAATCAGGCCCGGATCTCCCGGCGGCAGGACCCGCAGGCCAGCCAGCTTGCGGGCTATCTGGTCCAGGGTGCTCTCATCTATGCAGACTACCTCAGTGGCAAAGGGAGCATGGTCCGGCGCCCTCCAGCGAGCCAGCCGTTGGACCAAGATTCGGCTTATTTCCCCGAAGATGCTCTCCAGAGCTTGGGTTCCACCCCTTTGCAGCCGGTTGTACACTGCCTGGCCGGTCACTGGAAAACGAGGGTAACACCACAACTGCTTCCGGCTTAACAGGCGCCACAGGGCCAATTGACTGGGAAATCCTCGCAGCACACATACCAAAAGCCCAGCCCACAAGGCCATAGCGGGCAACACCCGGGGCCGGCCGGCCCCACGTTCCCGGTGGTCCGGTTCCATCCCCTCCAGGCATTGCTGCAGAAACTCTTCCACATTGCCCAGGCTTGCTTCCAACTCCATCCCTCTCCTCCCATCTGTCACAGCCTGTCCTATTCCTTAGACCCTATTAACCTTTTCTTCCCCTCCTTGTCAATCAATTTGTTGGAACAGATGGTTTGAAACCCGCCCCTACATTTTAGCCGGAGACACCCTTGCTCTCACCTTCTGGGAGAGGAGATCTGTTTCTACGCGCCGTAGCGGGCGGCGGCCAGGGGGTCGCTGTATTCCTGGTTCTTGGTGGCCCAGAAGGCGGCGGCGATGTCGTCGCAGGCGGACACCAGGTTCTCGGCGTTCTCCATGCTGACAGTCTGCTTGCACTGGCCGGCCAGCTTGAGAGCGGCGTTGAACTTGGCGGCAATCTCGCCGGCGTCGGTGTTGGGCCAAGCGTAGTCGGCCCAGAGGATGCGCAGCTCTTCCTTGCACTTTTCGGCGTGCTCTTCCTTCACCTGCACGTAGCGGTTGAAGGTGTTGGCGAAGGCCTGGTGCGCAGACATGTCGGAACCGGGCGCCGGATGCTCCAGGTTCTGCATCCGCAAGACCATCTTCTGCACGGTCTGCGCCGCGATCTTGGCCGAGATGGGATCATATATACCGCAGGGAATGTCGCAGTGGGCCTTGGCTACCGCAGGCTTGAAGCGCCCGATGGGGTTGAACATCATGCCCCTCCATTTCGGAAAATCGTCAGCAGGGTTGACCCGTCGCCCTAGGGCGCCCGAGTCAATCCAAGCCGCCAAAAGGTTAAAGGAAATCCGCCAGCGGCGCAACCCATCGCCGCCTCTGCGGCCTATCCTCCTGACTTTGCAATCGTCCCGGCAATGGTCCAGTGTTCCGGTTTAGAAGAAGGGGCGCGAAAGACGGCTGCTAGAGGACATCATCCGAATGAATTGACAGCGCAGGTATCATTGAATCTGTTATTTTGGGCCGGAATGACGGCAGTGGAGGGGCAGCATGGCGTCACATTCCCTGGGACTTTCGCTGCACGAGGCGGCGCGACGTATGGGCGTGCCATTCGTCGAAGAGAACGAACCCGAAGACAGGTTCGTTGACGCCAACGGCCTCCGTTTCCACTATCTTCAGTGGGGGAATCCGGCCAACCCCACGGTGCTGATGCTGCACGGCGTGTCGCAGCAGGCGCATAGCTGGGACTTCATCAGTCTACCCCTCTCGCCCGACTACCACGTGCTGGCTCTGGACCAGCGGGGACACGGCGACAGCGACTGGGCATCTGACGGCGACTACACGCTGGACTCGATGGTGACTGACCTCGACGCCATCGTACCGGCGCTGGGACTGGACGGCAGGAAGTTCCACCTCATGGGCCACTCGATGGGCGGTCGCAACAGCTTCGTGTGGGCCTCGCGTCACCCCGGGGCGCTGCGGTCGCTGACCATCGTTGACACTGGCCCGGAGACGATAACGCGGGGACGGCAGCGTATTCAGCGGTTCCAGAAACTGCCTGACAACCTCGATACTCTAGACGAGTTCGCGGACCGCATCCAGGAGTATACGGGCCGCACCCGCGAGCAGGTGCTGGGGGCCCTGAAGTACAGCATACGCCAAGGGGCCGACGGCAAGTGGACCTGGAAGTACGACCGGGTGATTCGCGAGCGGGGGCGGCAGGACGGCCCGTGGTCTCCGGAGCAGCTTTGGGAGTGCTGGCGCCGCATAGACTGCCCCGCGCTGGTGACGCGGGGCGACCGTAGCGACATCTTCTCCGACGAGACCCTGCAACGCATGGGCCGCGAGATTGCAGACTGCAAGACAATCACCATCGCCAACGCCGGCCACTTGGTGCAGGGCGACAACCCCCCCGACTTCCTGGCGGCAGCGCGGGCGCACCTGGACCGCGCGGAGGGGATTGGCGGATAGCGCCGGTGCTATAATCGAGACTGTCCCCCAATTCCCTCTCCCTCGAGGGAGAGGGATAGGGTGAAGGTGAAATTTCAGCGGCAAACCCCGTTGTAGATAAAGGAGACAGCGCCATCGGAGACCACAAATGACCACTGCCAAGCCAGCCCAACAGCAACCGGTAATAGACGAGCCAATAGATTATGCGAGCCTGGAGTACGACCCGTTCGAACCGGACCCGATGCCTGACGCCATGCTTCAAGAGCCGATTTTAAGGGGTCTCCTAGCTGTGCTGTCCAGTCGCGCCCGGGCCAGAAATCCGGGGCTGCCCCTGTTTGACAGTAGCAATACCATCGTCTGCTACGACCCCAGCAATCTCAACATCCGGGTATCGCCGGACTACTATTTTGCCGTGGGGATTGACCCGGAAACGCTGAAATACCGGAGCATATACCGGACGTGGATACAGGGAAAGCCGCCCGACTTCGTGCTGGAAGTGGCGTCGCCATCAACGGCAAGGAACGACGAAACGGCGAAGCGGGACATATACGCCAGGATGGGCGTTACGGAATACTGGCGCTATGATCCGACCGACCTCATTGACCCCAACCAGCGGCCGCTATACGCGGTGCCGTTGGTGGGGGAAATACTGGTGGCCGGAAAGTATCAGCCCCTGGAAATTTCCCCCGGTCCGGAAGGCTGCATAATGGGGTACAGCCCGGCGCTGGGCGTCAGCCTGGCAGTGAAGGACAAGCGGCTGGTGGTTTACGACCACGATCTTGAGGACTTCGTTGCCGAGTTCGAGGAACAGGAACGGGCGAAAATGCAGGCGCAGGCGGAAGCGCAGGCCGAGCGGGAGCTGCGGGTTGCCGAGCGGGAAAGGCGGATTGCAGCCGAGAACGAGCTCAGCGAGCAGGCCGCCACCATACGCAGGCTGGAGGAAGATCTGCAACGCCTGCGGGGAGATGGGTGACGGCCACTCGCCCGGTGAAACCCGCCCGCCTAGTCTTGTCCAATCTTGCAGGAAGATGAGCGGCTTATTCTTTTATTCTAACCCTGATTTTTTCCTGATCTGGCTGCCTCTTCATCCGGGCCAATCATCCAGTAGCAGACCAAGACGGAAGCTGCGGTCACCAGTAGTGGACGCCAAAGGGCATTTTCGCCGGGAGCGACGAAGGCGAACGCCGCTATGGTGGCAACCAGCAGGATGAAAACGTCGATAATATTTCGGCACAACCTGACGGCCAGGCTGAAGCAGATAAGCATTGTGGCTGAAATCCAGACCCAAGAAAAGACGGAGGGAGTCCAGCCATATAAGGGCAAGCTGATCAGAGCGTACCCCTGCCAGCCGCTAGGGAATAGGTCGAAGGCCATATGGACGGCAAACCCGATGCCGATTCCCGCTCCCAACCGGCGTTGGACGGGGTTGTCTCCAAGAGCGAATGCAAATGCCACCAAGGGCAGGAATGGGCCGTGTGTGATGATGGAACGGTGGAGCAGGAAGCCAAGTCGCTGGTCAACGTCAGGGAACTTTAGCCCGATGTACACCGCCGCAGTGAGCGCTACGAGACTGAGCGGCTGCCATACCAGCGCCATCAGCGTCTACCTCTTTGGCCACGCCCAATTGTGTTGGCAACGCGCCCACTCGAATATCACACCCCGGGTTTGCCTACGTGAACAGCCTCGGTATCAGTTCGCCGAGGGCGTAGCCTAACCCCGCGGATAGCGTGCCTATGCCCAGGATTTCCAGACCCTGGAGCAACGGGGAGCGCTCTACCATCCGGCCCTTGACCAGCCCCAGCGTGAACAGTCCGGCCAGGGTCGCGCCGACGGATACCGCGATAGCTTGGCCGCCGGTCATGAAGAAGTGGGGCGCCAGCGGAATCGCGGCTCCGGTGATGAAGGCCGCGCCCATCACCAGGGCGTCCTTGATCGGGTTGGTGGTCTCCTCGGTGCTGATGCCCAGTTCCTTTTCCACAAGAGTTTTCAGCCACAGGTCCCGGTCTTGGGATATTTCGTCGGCCATCTGGCGCGCTTCGTGGTATGTCATGCCCTCGCGCTGGAACAGCACCACCAGCTCGGCCAGCTCCTCGGCGGGGTTGGTGTCCAGTTCTCTGGCTTCCCGCTGGATCTCGGCGCGCTGGACGTCCCGCTCGGCGCGGGAGCCGAGCAGTGCTCCGGTAGCCATGGAGATCATGCCCGGCAGCGCCCCGGCCAGCCCCGCGATTACCACGGTGGTCTGGCTTTCCACGGCGACAGCGACGCTGGTGACCAGGGCCACGATGCTGAGCAGGCCGTCCTGAGCGCCGAATACTACCTCGCGGAGGCGTCCAAGACGGGCGACGCGCCAACGCTCGGTGTCTACCTCGGCGGCGGCGGTGTTGTAGGTCTCGCGGTCGAAGGCGCGACCGGCAGCGGCGGCGGCTTCGGATGAACCGTCGGGAACAGGAGAGGAAGACGCCGCCGCCACGCTGGCAGGCATGATGGGAATTTCCGGTACTGTGGCTGGGCGGGTCTCGTTGGGTTGGGCGTCGAGCTTGGCTTCGAGACCCTGGAGCGCCTCGGTGAATGCTTCCAGGTGGCGGCGCTCCCGTTCCATGGCCATGGTGAAGGAGTCGGCGGCCGCCTGGTTGCCCTCGGCCAGGGCCTCCTGGATCATCCGGGGGTAGATGGTGGCGGCTTCCTGGGCCTCGCCTTCGATGATGGCCCGCAGGTTCTCGACGGTGGATGCCATGTCGCCGGAGACGCGCAGATGGTTGATGCCGTGGACGGTCTCGGCGCCAGCCACTTCCTGGAAAATCTGAGCCACCTCGGGGTGACCCTCCTGCATGGCCCGCTGGGCATAGGCGTTGTATTTCAGGTTGGCAAGGGCCTCTGAGACGATAGCGTTCCAGAGGTTTTTCTCAGTTCTTGTCAGAGCGGAAGGGCTGGCAGCCATAGTGATGCCTCTGTGAGTAAGCCAATGCTAAATGTCTTGAATATATTGTATCAGGACGTACCCGCCCGTCATTCCCGCGAAAGCGGGAATCCAGAGGCTTATGCAGATAGTAAGGCTGGCTTATGCAAGTGATTCTAGATTCCTGCGAAAGCGGGAATGACGGTGGAAGACGCAGAGTTGGACGGAGGATTACCCACCGGGTGAGGCGTGGTGAGCGATCATCTTCCAGCCGTCGGGATGACGGGCGAAGATGTTGGTGGCGAAGGTGGAGAAGTTGGCGGCCCGGCCCTGCACCACACTGGTGACGCCTTCGACGCAGGTGACACAGCCGAAGTCGCCCTGAACGACGACGTTAAGGTAGCGCACCGAGAACTGCATCAGGTTGGCGTTGTCGAAAATGCGCTCCCAGCTTTCGCGGATGGTCTGCCAGCCCACGATGGGTGTCCAGCCGGGATGAACGCAGAGGGCGCGGCCGGAATTCTCCCAGACCTCGTCCATGCGCATGATGTCCAAGGTGTTGAAGGCGTCGTAGAAGCGCTGGTTGGCAGCGCGGATTTCCTCGACTATCTCCGGTTCGGCGTCGGTCATATATCACCTATGGCGCACGGCTGGCGCGGGCGGCCCAGTATTCCCAGGCGCGAGCCAGGGACGTTGGCCTGACCTGGCTCTGCGACATCAGCTCGATTTCACCGGGCGAGAGGTATTTCACCTCGCCCAGGGGCAGGGACTGGAGCAGCAGGCGGGCGTTGACCTGGAGATAGACCGAGGCCATCACCGCTTCCTTGAGCGTGCTGCCGGCGACGACGCAGCCGTGACCCCGCATCAGGGCGGCGCGGCCATCGCCGAGAGTGGCGGCCAGGTCGCGGCCCTGCTCCATGGTGGTGACCAGCAGGCTGGTGTCCTGGAAGTTGTCGCGGATGTCCCACACCGGCAACTGCCCGCCGATGATGGCGGCGAGGTGGAACATGGGGCGCAGGGGCTGTCCGGTCACGCCGAAGGGCAGCACCGCGGGCGAGTGGTTGTGCACCACGGCCATAACGTCGGGGCGCGCTTCGTAGACGCCGCCATGGATGGGGCGCTCGGAATACATGGTGCGGCCCTGCTGGTCCAGCGGTTCGCCCTCCAGCGTGTACTCCATCAGGTCGGGGGTGTCCACCAGCTCGGGCGCGCGGGACTGCGACAGGATGTAGCGGACGGGGCGCTCCGGGTGGCGGATGCTGACGTGGCCGAAGGCGTCCACCACTTCCTCGCGGGCGAGGATGCGGTTGGCGGTCACCAGGTCCTGCAGTTGTTGCTCCAGGGCGTTCATGGCAGTATGTCCCCGGGGTGTTTTTAACGCAAAGGTCGCAGAGAGTGCGCAGAGGACGCAGAGGTTATCGGACAATGCCCTAATGCTCTGCGCCCTCTGCATAACCTCCGCGCCCTCTGTGTTGAAACGTCGGCCTAGTGGGTGGGGGAGAAGGAGGCCGGCACCATTATCTTGTTTTCCTGGCTCATCAGGAACTCGCGGGTGGGCGGCGGCCAGTGCGGGGACTTCACCGCCTCTTCGCGGATGCGGTTGCGCTCTTCGAGGTCGCCGTAGGGCCAGATGTGAACCCACTTGTTCAGCCCGCCCAGCTCGGTGTACCAGGCGGCGGCCAGCGGGGAGTATTCCTCGCGGTGGGGGACGGCGGCCTCCCAGCGCTTGAGCACCTCGCCCATCGAACCCGTCTTGTAGGTGTAGGAGCGCATCTCGTAGATGTTGCCCAAGGACTGGTCTTCACCCAACGGACGCATGAAGGGCGCGGGGATGAAGATCTCGGACTCCATGTTGACGTACATGTCCGGGTCGTTGGCGGGCGGCCAGTTGGGGTCCTGGGCGGCCTCGGCGCGGATGCGGGTGCGCTCGTCAAGGCTCTCATAGGGCCAGACGTGGATGACCTGGTTCAGGGGGCCGATTTCGGTGTGCCAGAAGGCAGCCAGGGGGGAGTATTGCAGCCGGTGGGGCAGCGCCTTGGCAAAGTTTTCCTCAAAGGTTGCCACGCTACCTGGCTTGAGGGTATAGGTACGAACTTCGTAAATCATCTCATATCTCCTTGGAGCGGCATTCCTGAGCTGTCGGGTTTACATAGGTAAACGGCACCGTACTGCGCTAGTGTAGCAAAAGGGTGGGCGGCGGGCAATTTCCCATTGTCAGAGGCAAGATGATTGCAATGTAATTGTCTGAATCAGGATTTCCAGGATAATTGTCCTAGTCCTGAGCATCCTCTTGAATCCTGATCCAGATAATGGCTGACGGGAGCAAAGCCCACTGGATTCCCGCTTTCGCGGGAATGACGGGCTGGATGGCAGGAATGACGGATTATTGGCGGTCATGCCATCTAATTCAGAACGCTACCTTAACATCAGAAGAAGTTGCTGACGTTCTTGGCCAGCAGCACGGTCTGGTCAAGGACTATCTTGCGGTAGGCCACCTTGAGCTGGCCGTTCTCCCGGCGCAGCACGTCCTCCCGGCTGCCGACGTAGAAATCCTGCTCGGTCTCGCCTCGAGTCCGGTACATGACAAAGTTGGAGTAGACCCGAAGCTCCGAATCGCGGTTTCCCGGCTCGACCTCGATGTTGGAAACGAAGTGACGGGTGCGCGACGGGGGGTCTTCTGCCCATGCCATGCCGGAGTCCAGCCGGTCTATGCGGCGGGTGAGGGAGTCCTTGTCTTCGTCCATTATCGCCAGCTCGTCCTCCTTGGACAGATCGCCCTCCTCATAGCGGGAGCCGTCCAGGATGGAGATGGCCTTGCTGTTGGCCGGGTAACGGTTGTACCGCACCGGCATCCAGTAGCGCAAGTCGTCGGTCAGCAGTTCCAGCCATTCGCGGAAACTGCGGTTGTCGAGCAGCCGCGCCTCCCGGTACAGGAACTGCTCGACTTCGCGTATGGTGTCGTCACGCATGATTGGGTTCCTTTATGAGAGTGTGGAGTGGCGGGTTTTCACCCCACCCCCCGCTTTCGCGGGGACAGGCTCTAACTATCCCCCTCAAGGGGGAGGGAATAACATCAGGGTCAGGCTAAGCCGGCCAGTCGTTGGAGTCCATTAGCTGGCTCCAGCGATGGTAGAAGGCGCGGTGATTGTTCTCGCTGAGGCGGTAGTCGCTGGCGACGCCGCCCAGTTCTTCGTCGTAACTGGCGTGGCCGAGGCCCATAGCAATGTTGAGTTCATGCCGACGGGAAACAACACCGCGGCCCGCCATGCTACAACCTTCCCAATTATCCATGTCGTCCTGCTCGAACACGCCGGACGGCCCGAAAGTGCGAATGGCAGTGATTCGGAAGGCCTCCTTGACCTCGGGGGGCGCAGCCTTGTCCACGAATACCGATGCTTGGATCTCAGTCTTGCCGGGACCCTTGGGCTGCCAGATTCGGAAGGTGCGGGAAATGCTGCGAAGCAGGGAAAGGTTGGGGAAGATGGTGCCAGCGTGAGGGCGAATCAGGCGCAGGCGCTCCCCCATGCGTCGAGCAACCTCGTCGCGTATCGAGTCCTCGTAGGCGATGATTTCGGGCACCGCCGGGTCGGAAGGGTCGTCCGGGCCGAGGCCCACGATGCAGTGGCCGTTGGCGGGCGAGACGACCGCGCCTTCGCGGGAGGGACGCGAGCGGAAGCTGCCGCCAAACCCGCTGGTAACCGCGGACAGATGGCTCCAGCCGGTGTGATACCCGTCTCCGCAGAAGTTCTCTGCCGGCATCTTCCAGTTGGCGGGAATCTGCCACTTGTGGATGCCGCCGACGACCTCGACCCCACCCTCTCTCCGGTCGAAGAAGACGTCCAGATACCAGGTGGTGGGGCCTAGGTAGTCCAACAGCGGCGGCGCGTTGGGGTCGAAGGTGGCGAATACCAGCCCCTTGTAGGTGTCGAGTTGCGCCACCGGGACGAGGCCCCACTTGGACTGGTCCAGCTCGTTGTAGTAAGCGTCCTGCAGGTTGGGGACGGCTTGCAGCTTGCCGTCGGCGCCGAAGGCCCAGCCGTGGTAGGCGCAAATGAAGGCTGCGGCGTTGCCGGAGTCGGCGCGGCAGAGCCGGTTGCCCCGGTGGCGGCAGATGTTCAGGAAGGCGCCCACCTTGCCGGTCCGGTCGCGCGCTACCAGCACTGGGTCCTCGCCCATGTAGGTGGTCAGGAAGTCGCCGGGGTTGGGAATCTGCGTTTCGTGGCAGAGCAACAGCCAGCAACGGGCGAAAATCTGCTCCAGCTCCTGCCGATAGATTTCCTCGTCGCTGAATATGCGGGGATTGATGACGCCGTTGTCAGTGTCCACGAGGGAGGCCATTTGCATCGTAGCCATAAGAAACTCCTGGCCTGGGATTGGCTATTTGCCTGAACTGAGGTTTTCGTGATCATTGGGATTTGCGGGTTGAAGTCAATTCATCCCGGCCATCATTCAATTCTGACTCCGGCGCAATTCTGATTCATACGATTTCAGCCGTTGCGTCGGCGCAGCCGCAGAGCCACATAGGTGATGGCCGATGACGTGATTAGGCTCAGCACTCCGCCGATGAGAATGTCAATGGGCACCAGCGCTCCGGGCCACGTCTCGGTCATCATGTATATTGGCACTACATAGGTGGCATAGGCCGCGCAACCGAACAGGAAGCTGTTTCTCGCCGCTTTCAGCAGGCTTTCTTCCCGCAAGGCAGGTTCGATGGCGAGGACGCTGTTGGCCAAGCCAATCAGCAGGAAGAACACCAGCGCGGCCAGCAGCACCGTGCCGCCCAACTCGTCCAGCGGCCTGCCGAATTGGTCCAGCAGCGCGTCGTGGCCGCTGGCTTCGTAGAAACTTTCGTACATACTCCGGGCCGGGGGAGAGAGGTTCCACGCCACGTCAATGATAGTGTAGACCAGGAACGCCGCTATGAACCTTGCGTATTGCATAGTTGTTACTTGGAACCTCTGTTGATTTCCGAAAGGGAGTACGGAAAAGCGAGGAGCGGAAGAATCGGACTCTCCTTTCTTGCTCCCGCCCCTGGTTTCCCTACAAATCAGTCCAGCTTTTCGCGGCCATCAGCTCGCTCCAGCGCTGGTAGAACCGGCGTTGGTTGCTGTCGCTGTACCGGTTGTCGGCTATCACGGCCTCGTAGTCCGCATTGTAGTTCTCGTGGCCGAGGCCCATCTGGTAGTTGAGCATCTGGCGGCGGGCCACCACGCCCCGGCTGGTGACGGTGCATTCCTGCCAGTTGTCCATGTCGTCCTGCTCGAAGGTGCCCGAGGGACCGAAGCCCCAGATGGCGCTCAGGCGGACGGCCTCCTTCACCTCGGGCGGCGCAGCCACGTCGGAAAAGGCCCACGACCAGATTTCGACGCTGTTCGGCCCCTTGGGGTGCCAGACCCGGAAGGCGTGGGAGCTTCCGCGCACCACCGAGAAGTTGGGGAACACGGTGCCCACCACCGGGTTCAGCATTGCGGCGCGGGGGCCGAGGCGGGCTTCCAGTTCTTCGCGGGTTTCATCCTCATAGTCCTTGAGAATCTGCATCGGCGCCCCGGACTGGTCCGCGCCCACGGCAATCATCCCGTGCCCGTTGCCCATGGACACCGGCCCGCCCTTCATCTTCGGCTGGGCGGTGACGCCCACGCTGAAGCCAGCCTTGATGGGGGACAAGTGGGACCATTGCACATGGTAGGCGTCGCCGATGAAGTTCTCGGCGGGCATCTTCCAGTTGCAGGGCACCACCCACTTGTGGACGCCGCCGACAACTTCACTGCCGCCCTCACGCCGGTCGAACAGGGTGTCCAGATACCAGGTCATGGGGCCGAGGTAGTCCAGCAGCGGCGGCGCGGTGGGGTCGAAGGTGGCGAAGATCAGGCCCTTGTAGCTGTCGAGTTGGGCGACGGGGATGAGGCGCCACTTGGACTGGTCCAACTCGTTGTAGTAGGCGTCCTGCAGGTTGGGAACGGCCTGGAGGTTGCCGTCGGCCCCGTAGGCCCAGCCGTGGTAGGCGCAGATGAACGTTCCGGCGTTGCCGTCGTCGGCGCGGCAGAGGCGGTTGCCCCGGTGGCGGCAGATGTGTTCAGAAAGGCGTTGACCTTGCCCTGCCGGTCGCGGGTGACCAGCACCGGGTCCTCGCCCATATAGGTGGTGAAGAAATCGCCGGGTTTGGGAATCTGCGTCTCGTGGCCGAGGAAGAGCCAGCAACGGGCGAAAATCTGCTCGAGTTCTTCCTGGTAGATGTCCTGTTCGCTGAATATCTTGGGGCTTATCAGTCCCCGGTCCGTGTCAACCAGCGAGTTAACGTTAGCGATAACCATGCCGTCAGTCCTCCCTCCCGCCGCGAATCCCTGTCATAACCCGGCGGGTATACGCGGCATTGTATTACAAGCAAGGAGGAAAAATAAGCCACATTGTCTGGATCAGGATTCTCGGGATTAGGGATGCGAATCACGAAAATCCGCTAATCACAAAAATCACAGTTCAGACAACTACGCCAGCGGCTTGTGTACTGCCACCGCGTCGGCGTGCTGGCGGGCCAGGGCCACCGTCTCGTTCTCGTCGCTCCCGTCGCCCATGACGCAAACGATGGCCCACAGGCCCTCTCGCGTCTCGCGGGCGGCGCGGTTCACCAGCTCCTCGCGGTTGCCTGGGTGCATGGTCAGGTGAACGCCGCGCACGTATGAGGAAACGGCGGCCAGGGCATCCGCTTCACCCACCACGTAGTCAGCCATGTTCAGCAGGTCTTTGACCTGTGGCGACAGTTGGGCCGGGTCACCGTCACCGAGGGCGGCGATGTTCAGCGCGCGTTCCTGGGAGCGAAAGGCGGCGATGTACTGGCGGGTGAGGTCAATCTGCCGGGCGTGGCTCGCCTCGTGCCCCGACGAGCGTTCCAGCAGTTCCAGCAAGGTCAGGCCGGGGAAGGAGTTGGATGGGTTCGGCGGAGTTGCCGGGCGAGACAACTGCTCCGGCGTCAGCTCGGTGAGCAGGGCGCGAAACCGCCGGTGGGTGGCTTCTTGGCTCTCCAGTTCCTGCCGGAAATGCTCCTCGCGGCTGGAGAAGGGCGGCAGCATATCCATCTCGCCCCGGGCTATCTTCTCCAGCGCATCCACGTAACGTTCCGAGTCCAGGTGCAGCAACACGTCGCGCACCGACCAGCGCTGAGCGAGAAAGGCTTCCTCGGCGTCCAGCCCTTCCAATGATTGCAGCAGAATCTGATGGCCTTCGTCGAGGCGTGCCAGCGCGGCGTCGCGCCGTTTCAGGATGGATTCTCTTTCTTCGGGACTCAAGCGCTTCTCCAAATGACGGCAGTTTGTTGTTGACAGTCTACAATAGTGCGCTGGCGCATGGGCAACTCCTCCGGCAGCAAATGTTACAATCGAGGCATATCAGCTTTACAGATGAACCTCGCAGTCAGAATCAATGAGTTGTTGCTCCGGGATACATCCCCCGAGCGGCGTGGAGTATGGCGATGGGTCTCCCGGCTCATGCCAGCGGGCCTGACTGGAGTGAAAATCGCCCTGGCCGTAGTTTTGCTGGCTGAAGCCGCTACGGACAATGGGATACTGGACGGCTTGACGGCGGAAATGAACACGGTACTGGCTGTCAGATTCGGCAGGGGGCTATCAGCGGAGAATGCGGCCATCGCCCTGGCCGCCGTCGTGCTGATACAGGATGGAGGAACAAGAGCAATGTCCATACTGCAAAAGACGCTGGAAGTGGCTATGAAGCCGCTGCTCAGCGAGCGGTATCGAAAGGGCCGAACGGACGAAAAACAAGAGTGGGAAGCGTGGCTGGAACGTCAGCGGCAGACCGGAATATCTGATTGGAATCCCGACGACCCCCCGCCTTCCGATGGCAATGGGCACAAAGAGTGAAGCCAAGCTGACCGCCGCGACAGTATCTGCCGCGGGGTTGCGGCGAATCTTGGGCGAGTTGGCCGCGGACGCCGGAGCGGATGCGTCCTCGCTGTACCTGGCGCCGGGCGACAGCCCCGATCCGGCAGCGATGGCCGCAACCGGGTGGGCAGAACCCATCGCTGAATTCGGCGAGCGGGTGGCGCTGGCCGGTTGCGGGCTGGTGGGCCTGCGGGCTGGCGGACGCGGACTGCTGATTGCGCCGCCCTTCCCGGTCACAGAGACCTTTCTGGCCATGGACTGGGACGATGAGCCGCTGCGGGCGATTATGGAAGCGGACTTCGACGTGGGCGTGGTGCTGGTGCGGCTGGGGCGCTTTTCCGTAGCCGTCTTTCGCGGCGGAAAGCTGCTGGACTCCAAGACCGATTCGCGTTACGTCAAGGGCAAGCATCACGCCGGCGGGACATCGCAGTTGCGCTACACGCGGGTGCGTGATGGGCAGATAAAGCGGCTTTACAACAAGGTATGCGAGGAGACCCGCGCCCACCTGTTGCCCCCGGTGGCCCGGCTCGACTACCTGGTCCTGGGCGGCGAGCGGTTCACGCTGAACGGGCTGCTCAAGGAATGCCCGGCCTTGGCCGCGCTGCAGCCCATCACGCTGAACCGGCGGCTCAACATCCGCGACCCGAAACGCGATACTCTGCCGCAGGTCGCCGCGATGCTGACCGAAAGCCGGGTGTGGACCATTGATTTCAACGCAGAGGACGCAGAGGACACACAGAGAGCGGAGGTATAGTCGAATGGAGAAAACTCCGCGTTCTCTGTGTGTCCTCTGCGCTCTCTGCGTTTAATTCTTATGTAAATATGGAGATTGTTGGATGACACTGGGCGGTTTTGAGCAGGCCGGGCGGTTGCTGGAGTTTGACCAGGTGCTGGCGCAGGTGGGGTCGTACTGCCGCACGGAGCTGGGGCGGGAGAAGGTGGCGGCGCTGGAGCCTTCGGACGACCTGCTGGAAGTGGCGACCCGTCAGCAGGAGACCACCGAGACCCGGCGTTTTGTTGACGGCGGCGGGTCGCTGGAGTTCGGGCCGGAGAACGACATCACCGAGCTGATTCACCGCGCTATGCTGGGCGGCCTGCTGCGTGGCGAGGAGTTGTACGCCGTTCGCGCCTTCGCCCGCGCCGCACGCTACGACCGCGACGAACTCAGCCGCCCGTCGAACCGCTCAGGAGACGAACTTCCTCTGCTGTCCAGCCTGGCCAGCAATATACCGGAGCTGGGCCATCTGGATAGCGAAATCGGGGCTGCCATCAGCCCGGCCGGGGAGGTGCTGGACTACGCCAGTCCGCTGCTGGGGCGTCTGCGGGCCGAGTCGCGGCAGGCCCAGAACCGCCTGAACGAAATCATGGAGCGCAATCTGCGCCGGTTCCAGCGATCGGAAGTGGTTCAGGAGCCGCTCATCACCCAGCGCAACGGACGCATGGTGCTGCTCATCAAGACCGAGATGCGCTACCGCGTCCCTGGCATCGTCCACGACGTGTCGGACAGTGGCGCGACGGTGTTCGTCGAGCCGATGGCCGCCGTGGATATGGGCAATCGCTGGCGGGAAGCCCGGCTGGCCGAGGAGCGCGAGGTCGAGCGGGTGCTGCGGCAACTCACCAACCGCGTCGGCGACACCGGCGAAGACCTGCTGCTGGCGCTGGACATCGTGGCCCGGCTGGACCTCGACGTGGCCAAGGCCAGTTACTCGGCCGCTCTGCGGGCCACTCCGCCGGTTATCGAGGACGATGGGGCGCCGCCCCTTGTGGGTGCCCACGAGGGGCGCCCCTACGGAGAACAGGAGGCGCAGCGCCGGCTACTCCTCAGTCGCGCCCGCCATCCGCTGCTCCTGGGCCAGGCGAAGGGCGGCGACGTGGTGCCCATCACCCTGTCGCTGGATTCGGAGAGAGGAGTGCTGCTCATCACCGGGCCCAACGCCGGCGGCAAGACCGTGGCGCTGAAGACTGTGGGCCTGCTGGCGATGATGGCCCACGCCGGGCTGCACATCCCAGCCGAAGAGGCTCGCTTCCCCGGGTTCGACGGCATCTATGCCGACATCGGAGACCAGCAGAGCATCCAGGAATCCCTTTCTACGTTCAGCTCCCACATCACCAACCTGCTGGGCATCATGCGGCAGGCCACCGGGCGGTCGCTGGTGTTGGTGGACGAGTTGGGCACCAGCACCGACCCTGAGGAAGGAGCCGCCCTGGCCAGCGCGGTTCTGCGCCACTTCCAGCGCATGGGCGTGTTCCTGGTCGGCACAACTCACCAGCGCGGGGTGGCCCGCACCGTGCAGGAACACCCCGGGATGGTCAACGCCAGCGTTGACTTGGACCCGGCGACGCTGGAGCCCACCTACCAGCTAACGGTGGGACTGCCAGGCCGCAGCTATGCGCTGACCATCGCCGCCCGGCTGGGTCTGCCCCAGGAAATCATCGAGGACGCCAGCGCCGGGGTGTCGCCGGTGGAGCAGGCCACAGAGACGCTGCTGCGGGAGTTGCAGCAGGAACGCCAAACCGTGGAGCAATTGAAGGAAGAGGCGGAATCGTCTCGCCTCGCCGCAGGTAAGTTGCAACAGCAGTTGAAAGAGCAGCTATCTTCGGTGGAGGCCACCAAGACCGAACTGGTGGAGGAAGCCCGCCGCGAGCTGCAATTGCAGACCGCCGATATCGTGGACCGCCTGCAACGGGCCGAGCGGTCAATGGACCTGGTGGTCAGCTCCGCTGTCGCAGTCCAACCCGCTGCCGGGCACATCCGCGCGCCATCCTCCGGCCGGGAGAGCCGGGACGGCCTGCGGGAGAGCCAGCGCGACCTGCGCGAAGTGCAGCAGGAGCTGGACGCCCCCAACTGGCAGCCAATCGAGATCCAGCGCACCCCCTGGCAGGAACGGCTCAAGAGCGGCGACCGGGTGTATGTGCGCGGTATCAGCCAGCCAGTGGAGGTCATCACCCCGCCCGGCGGCTCCGCCCGCCACTCCCGCGAAGGAGGGAATCCGGAGCAGGCGCAGCGGGTGGAAGTCCTGCTGGGAACCATGCGGGCCAAGATTCCGGTCTACCAGTTGCAGAGGCTGGCCGAAGGGCACCCGACCGCCGCGCGACAGGGAGTCTACCTGGACCGGGCGGCCAACCGGCCCTCCGCGCCGCGGCGTCCCGACCCGGAGATGGACCTGCGCGGCCTGCGGGTGGACGAGGCCCTCGCCCGCGTGGACACCGCTCTCAACGACGCGGCCCTGGACGGCGCATCGCTGCTGCGCATCATCCACGGCAAGGGCACCGGCGCCCTGCGGCGCGCCATCCGCGAGTACCTGGCCGACCATCCGCTGGTCGAGACCGCCAACGAAGGCGAAGGCCCCGGCGGCGAGGGGGTGACGGTGGCGCAACTGCGGTAAAATGACTTTCAATATCGAAGGCCGGGTGTACAAAGTTGCTGAGCATGTCTGGCGTGACCACCCAAACAGAACCGGTCTGGTTACTGTTGACCGCATCAGTGAAACGATAGAGGCCCCGGAATTTACAGGGAGGGGAGGTTCGGTCGCGTTGTTTATTGGCGATGGGTTCCCGAATTTGGAGACAGAGGAAATTATCTCAAGGTAATTGTGGACGAGACCAATATCCCCTATGTTGTAGTTTCGGCTATGCCGGACAGAAACGAGCGTAGAAGAGAAAGAGAGTATGATAAAAAAGCATACGCCCTATACCTACGATAGGGAATTTGACATACTCTCGCTGTCTACAAAAAGAGGTTACGAAGAGTCGGCGACTATTGCCTATGACCTGATGGCGGACTTTGACACCAAGGGACTGTGTATTGGCTTTGAGTTCCTCGACGCTGCGGACTTGTTTTTGTCGTACCTGCGCCCCGGTCAGTTTGCGAAGCCTGACCTAGAAGGGGAAGACTTGACGATTGCCTACTGCGAAGAGACAGACACCCTATCTTTCCACAACAGCGAGCCGGTGAGTTACAGCGAAAATGTTATCGAATACTGCGTAGCTCATCTTGACACGGAAGGAGACCCTGTGGGGTTTACCTTGGAAAAGGCGTCGGAACTCATACTGCCGCTCTTGCTCCAATGCACTAGGCGCAAAGCGCGGCTCTCGTAGAAGGCATCTGCCTGAGCAACTCCTGGGACAATTCAGTAATGGAGCACGAGAAAATGACTACTTCCAGCTACCAGAAGCTGATTTCGGCTGATTCTCATGTCATGGAACCGCCCGACTTGTGGTGGAACGCGCTGGGGCCGAAATTCGGAGAACGCACACCTCGCCTTCTGGACGAATATAAGGGCGAGAAGGGCAGCTTCTTCTATTCCGGGTATCTCGGTTCCCCGGTGCAGCGAGTGCGGATACCGCTTTCCAGCGAGACCGAGGCAGCCGCATACGAGGCCGAAGAAAGGGGTCTGGGGGCCGTCGGCTACGATCCCGAGGTACGGGTCAAGTGGCAGATGGAAGCTGGTATTGACGCGGAAGTGATGAACCCCACCACCATGCTGGGAGTGATGCGCAATCCCGACGCGCCGGTGCTTCATGCCTGCTCGGAGGTCTTCAACGACTGGATGGCCGAGTTTGCGTCCTACGCCCCTCAGCGGCTTGTCGGCGTCAGTGTGATACCCATGCACGACGTTGATTGGGCCGTGGAGGAACTGAAAAGAACCCTGAACAGGGGCCTCAAGGGGCCAATGATCAACTGCCAGGCACCGGAGGGATGCCCGCCATACCGGGACCCGGGCTATGACAAATTCTGGGCAGCGGCGGAGGAGGCCGGTGTTCCAATTACCCTGCACATCCTCACTGGCAGGGTTGTAGACGCCCTCTTCCTTGCCCGATTCGGGCAGACCCCGGAGGAAACCTCGGCTAATCCTGGGCTATGGATAGACCTGTTCATCGAAGCGCAAACGGTTCTGGCCAACGATTTCATCTACGGCGGCATCCTGGACCGCTTTCCCAACCTGAAGGTGCTTTGCAGCGAGTTTGAGGTGTCTTGGATACCAGGATTCATGGCCAGGCTGGACCAGATCGAAGACGTGGCTCCCCGGCTGAACCTGCCCAAGCTCAAGATGAAAGCCAGCGAGTACATGAAGACCCGCGTGTATCACGGCTTCATTGATGATACGGCGGCAGAGTTCGCCATACCCCACGTAGGGACAGACAGGGTGCTGTGGGGTTCCGACTTTCCTCACATAAGGTCCATAGGGCTGGACGCACAGTCAACGCTGTACCGGCAACTGCAAACCTTCCCGGCAGAGGACCAGGCAAGACTGGTGGGCGGAAACGCCGTCGAAGTCTTCAATCTCCAATAACGCCAGGCGGTCCGGTTTGCGAAAGCCTCGATGCCTCGCCTGCTCGCCATCCGCGAGTACCCGGCCAGCCATCCGCCGGTCAAGGCCGCTCTGGCGAAGGCGAATGCGTGCTGGTGGAGAGTATCCTCGCCGAGGTGTGTACCTGCTGCTGGGAACAATCAGTCAGCTTGGAAACTGCCGATATAATGCGCCAAGCGATCCATGGGGGCTACTCCGGCCAGGTCAATCGAAATGCGTGTTTTCGAATTCGCGCCAAAAGAAATTATTCGCGCCGTCGACGCGACCGTCTCGTAATGTCGGAAGCCAGAGATGCGACCGGTTCCTTTAGACCCCCTGGAACCAGGGTTGACGGCGGTCGGCGAAGGCTTTGATTCCCTCCTGGAAGTCGCGGCTGAGGGCCGTCCTGGCGAAGGACTCGGTTTCCGCGTCAAGCTGCGACTCCAGCGTGGAGTCCCACGAGCGTTCGTACAGTTCCTTGACGCGACCGTAGGCAATGGTAGGGCCGCCGGCCAGACGGGTGGCGGTCTCCAGCGCGTGGCGGTCCAGCTCTTCGTCGGAGCACACCTGGGACACCAGCCCCAGCTCCAGGGCGCGGGGCGCGCCTATGGGCTGGCTGGCCAAGTACAGCTCCATCGCCCGCCCTGCTCCGAGCAAACGCGGCAGCAGCCAGGTGGAGCCGCCATCGGCGGGTGCGCCGATGTTGGCGTAGGCCATCAGGAAGCGGGCGTTCTGTGCGGCCACCCGCAGGTCCGCGGCCAGGGCCAGGCTGAAGCCCGCGCCCGCCGCCGCTCCGTTGATTCCCGCCACCACCGGCTTGGGCAGGCGGCGCAGGGGCAGCACCACCTGATTGTGCAGCGCGTCGGCCAGTTCCCGGATGGCCTGCGAAATTCCCTCCGGGCCTTTCTCATCCAGCGTCGCCACTAGCTGCCGGACATTAGCTCCGGCGCAGAACGCGCCGCCCGCGCCTGTAAGCAGCACCGCCCGCACGTTGGGAGACGCGCAGCCTTCTATCGCCCGGCCCAGCTCGCCGATCATCTCTGGAGTGAGGGCGTTGCGGGTTTCGGGATTATCCAGGGTGATGACTCCCACCGCGCCGGACACATGAAACTTGACCGATTCGTCTGCCATGGACGGTACTCCTTCTTCAAAGTTCCCCCTCCCACAAGGGAGAGGGAGAATTAAAAACTTTGTTCGCAGGATGCGGGTTACTTTACACTCGCTTGTGGCATCAAGTATATTGCGATTAGGCATCCCTATGTACCCACTCTGATTAGGCGAATGGACTTTCATGGCTGCCCTTCTGTTCGACACGCACAAAGCCGTAAAGGAACTCCAGGAAGCCGGCTTCGAAGAAGCCCAGGCCGAAGCCGTGGTTGCCACGGTAGGCACTGCCATCATCGGAAATGTCGCCACCAAGCAAGACGTGGTCGAGGCCCGCAACGCATCCAAGTCTGATATACAGACACTAGGCAGCGACCTGAGGTCAGAGATGCAGGCGATGGAACTGCGAATCACGTTGCGCATGGGCGGTCTCATCGTCGCCGGCGTCGGACTGATAATCGCCTTGGACAAGCTCCTCTGATTCCCCGTCTTCTCCTCTTCTATCTAACTACCCTCCCCTTTCTTGACCGAATCATCCCGGCCCGCTCATCTCTCCCTTCGGCAAGCTCAGGACGCGAGGGATAATTGGAAGGCCCTGTCGCAGGATGCCGGTTACTTTACACTCGCTTATGGCATCAAGTATATTTTGGTTAGACATTCCTATGTGCCCACTCTGACAAGGCGAATGGACTTTCATGGCCGCCCTTCTGTTCGACACCCACAAAGCCGTAAAGGAACTCCAGGAAGCCGGCTTCGAAGAAGCCCAGGCCGAAGCCGTGGTTGCCACGGTAGGCACTGCCATCATCGGAAACGTCGCCACCAAGCAAGACTTGGTCGAGGTCCGCGCTCAGACCAAGCAAGACCTGGCAGAGGTCCGCGCTCAGACCAAGCAAGACTTGGCAGACGCCCGCGCTGAGACCAAGCAAGACATAGCAGACGCCCGCGCTGAGACCAAGCAAGACATAAACGGCCTGCGGTCAGAAATGCAGGCGATGGAACTGCGAATCACGTTGCGCATGGGCGGTCTCATCGTCGCCGGCGTCGGACTAATAATCGCCTTGGACAAGCTCCTCTGAACCTGCCCCTGCCAGGCAACTCCCCTACCTCCCGCCACATCTATCTAACCCGTCTGCTCTGAATCGCCCCGCTTTTCCCTGCTTCTACATGGCTTCTGAGGCCGTACAGCGCGGGCTGGGATTGAAAGCAACCAAGCCCGCGCTGAACTTTTGCTGATTGTAGCGGCGCCAGCCTAGCCCTCCGCGCCGTGGGCGGCCCAGGCGTCGGCGCAGGCCTTGGCCACCGCGGCAGAGACGGCGCGGTCGAGAGACCACGGGATGACCCGTTCCGGCGTAGGCTCCGGTATCAGGGCCGCCAGAGCCTGGCCCGCCGCCAGCTTCATGCTGGTGGTGATGCGGGAGGACTTGGCATCCAGCGCACCGCGGAACACGCCCGGGAAGACCAGGCTGTTGTTGATCTGGTTGGGGAAGTCGCTGCGGCCCGTGCCCACAACAGCGGCGCCGGCGGCCTCGGCCAGATCGGGCATGATTTCCGGGACGGGGTTGGCCATGGCGAAGACTACGGAGTCCTTGGCCATTGACGACACCATCTCGGGCGTCACCATGTCGGCCACGGCCAAGCCGATGAAAACGTCGGCTCCGCGCATGGCCTCGGCGATGCCGCCGGTGCGATTCTCCGGGTTGGTGGTATCCAGCATCGAGGACTTGACGGGCGTCAGGTCGGTGCGTCCCCGGTGGATGATGCCTACGCTGTCGACAAGGATGATGTTCTTTGCGCCATAGTCCAGCAACAGCTTGGCGGAGGCGATTCCACCCGCTCCTGCCCCGGCGAACACGAAGGAAGAGTCCTCTATCTTGCGCCCGGTGACGGCCAGACCGTTGATGACTGCGGCCAGGACGGCGATGGCCGTGCCGTGCTGGTCGTCGTGGAACACCGGGATGCCCAGGTCCTGCAGGGCGTCCTCGATGTCGAAGCACTTGGGCGCGGCGATGTCTTCGAGGTTGACGCCGCCGAGACTGGGCGCGATGGCCCGCACCGTCCTGATAATCTCGTCAGGGTCCTGGGAGGAGACACAGATGGGATAGGCGTCAACGCCGGCCAGATTCTTGAAGAGGATGGACTTGCCTTCCATAACAGGCATGGCCGCTTCGGCGCCGATGTTGCCGAGGCCCAGCACCGCCGAGCCGTCGGTTACCACGGCGATGGTGTTGCCCCGGTTGGTCAGATTATAAGACTCGGCCGGATCGGCGTGAATCGCCATGCACACCGATGCCACGCCAGGGGTGTAGGCGATGGACAGTTCCTCCAGCGTTTCCACCGTCATCTTGGAATTGATGCTGACTTTGCCGCGGCTTTCCCGGTGCCGCCGGATGGCCTCTGTTCCGTAATCCGTTGTCATGGTGCCTTTCTCCTGTTCGGAATGTTGGTTAAACCGGCGGCCGGATCGGGGCAAAGGACCCGCACGGCCTGAGCGCATGAACTGACTCTAGATGGCCAGCCCCAAAGCGAACCGCAGGGCCTGTTCAACAGCCTGGAGTTTCTCGCTGCTGAGAGTTGTGATTCTGCTGTCTAGACTGGCTTTGCGGATTGTGGTTATATCGTCCAAGTTTGCCACGCTCTCCATGGGCAACCCGTCGTCGGGTCCCAAGGAGACTTCAACGGGGATTCCCCTGATACGAGTGGTTACCGGGGCTACGGTGACGGACAACCTGACTGCGTATGCCGAATCACGCGAAAGGAGCACCGCCGGGCAACGCCCCGCGAGGCCGGGGAACTCTGCCCACCACACTTCGCCACGCCTCAATCCTGCCCCTCTTGTCTCCACGGGTTGTTAGCAAACACTTCAGCAGCAGCCGCATCCAGCCATCCGGATTCTTTGGTGGTCTCGGGATAGTCGAGATAGCCTCGAACGTATTGCTCCTCCAGGCTCTTTTCAGATTCGGTTCGAAGATACTGTTGCACTGCTCTCTTGATGAACTCGCTGCGGCTCAAAACTTTGCTGTGGCCCAGTCGTTCCTTCTCTACCGCCTCCAACACTTCATCCGGGAGACTGATCGCTATCTTGGCCATGTTGTTCCTCCCACACCTTGCGGGCCAATCATACCACGGTATTACAGCGGTATGAATCAGAGAATTAGAGTGAATGAGACCGTCATACGCGCCTACCAACATTATCTTGGAAGCGATGCTGACTTTGCCGGCTTCCTCTGTGCCGCCGGATGGCCTATGTTTCCATAATCCGTTGTCATGGTATGTACTCCTGACGTGGTTTGGGTTCGGTTGGGCCGGGACTCTAATTGGCTATGTGCTTGGATGTTGGGAGTCTGATGGCTCCGACTGACTCCCGGCAACTAGGATTCCTTCCACAACCCCGAGAATTTTCTGTACATGGTCGAAGTAGCTACTGACTTCGGTTACGGTAAAGTGGGATTGCGATAAGCCCTCGTGTGATAAAGACATTCGATTTTTTATGATGCTATTTAGCGCTTCACGATCTTCTTCATTTAATGATTCTTGATAAGATAATCTATATTCGAGACTGAAATTTCTTAATACGTCCGCGATGTCGCTTGACTGAGGATTCCTAAACAGGCGACCAATGGAATTTCGGACAAACTCCTGTAGTTGCACGTCCCCTGACATCCTCGCCCTCTGGACGACTAAGTGTTCTATGCAATCCTCGACGACCCCAGAGATTAAAACGCTAATATATCCGGCCAGATGACCACCCAATCTAGCGTCATCCTTCGATTTTTCGGTAGCGTATTGAAGCATTTCCTCGATTTCGGAGCACCTGTCAACCACGTAAGCGTCTTGAGGCATTATCCAAACAGAATCCTCTTTGCTAATTCCAGCCGTTGCCTTACGGCAGCGAGCGCTGTCGTCCCGGATGTCGTCGCGTCGATGAAGTCAGTATGAATTTTCAGTTCTTCGTATCGCTCCTTGATGTCGTATGGAATATCCCCTGATTGCGCGAAAGCTACCATCACCGAGTCGTACGCAGCGACATTCAGGCCTCGTCGGACGTGGAACGGACGGTCGCTCAAGGAATCGGAAACACGGCGGACACAATCCAGGAAAATGCGCTGAGCATCTTTGAGATTAGAGTCCCATTGATGCTCTCCCATGTAGTCACTGATGAATTTTTTCATTGGTTCTGTGTAGGACGCATGACCTTCATATAATGCAAAAAACCGTGCAATCAATTCCACGTCTCGCATTCTGCTGTCCGGTTGCGGAGTACCAAAAATGCCCCTCCAATATGAGTCCTTGTTAACCTCCAACAGCATATTGTTGAAAGGGCCATGATAAGAACTGTTCCGTATCTCTTGAGGAGTAAGGGCCGTTCCTCCGGTATTCAACCGCTCGAAGATTTGGTAGATGCTAGAGCTGTCATTTCGCGGTTCCCGTTGTTCGATGTTGACCACCCTGAGAATGGATGTGAGCAGTATTCTTTGTTCCCAATGTTCCAAGTCGCTGTATCCTTTGCCAACCCACCTTTCGTCTACCCCAGTTAGACGAAAAGGCCGCTCACTAGTAGGCATTTTACCCTCGAAAAATCCGAAAACACTGCGGAGCCTCTGCTGGCCGTCAATGACCAATTGTACGGGATTGCTTTGGTTTCTATGATGTTCTTGAACGAACACAAAGATACCCGGCACTGGCAGGCCCATCAGAAAAGACTCGATCAGTCTGCTGGCTTGTGCTGGCTTCCAGACATATCCTCGCTGGAACTCAGGGATAATGATGTCCCCCCGCTTCCACCTTAAATGCAGCGTTTCCAAATCTGGGTCCGATGGGTAAGACCGGATCTGATATACAGGAGTCCCGGCGTCTTGGTCTTCTTCCTCCGACTGAATGTACTCTATAACGTCGTCCTGCGAGTATCCCGTCCGTATATCGGTAGTCATCGCTCTTGACTCCATCATTGTGGGCGGGCTAGATCTTTATGAAAGATAGCCCGCCGGACTGATGTACGGATTTGATTTGGGCACTACCCCTACCGCGTCACTGCGCCCTCGGACGCGGACGACGCCAGCTTGGCGTACTTGGCGAGGGCGCCGGTGGTGTAGTTGGGCGGCAGGGGCTGCCAGTTGGCGCGGCGGTCGGTCAGTTCCTCCTCGGTCAGCATGACGTTGAGCTGACGGGCCGGGATGTCCAAGACAACCTCGTCGCCCTCCTGCAGTAGGGCAATGGGGCCGCCCACCGCTGCCTCGGGTGCTACGTGGCCCACCATCGGCCCATGGCTTGCGCCGGAGAAGCGCCCGTCGGTGACCAGCGCCACGTCGTCGCCCAAGCCCTGGCCGACTATGGCGGATGTTACCGCCAGCATCTCCTGCATTCCCGGTCCGCCCTTGGGGCCTTCGTAGCGGATGATTACGATGTCCCCGGCCTTGACCTGGCCGCCTTGGATGGCCCGGAAGGCGGCTCCCTCCTGGTCGAAGACACGGGCTGGGCCCCGGTACACTTTCTCTTGGTGGCCGGCCACCTTGATGACTGCGCCGTCCGGGGCCAGGTTGCCGCGCAGGATGGCCAGGCCGCCCGTCGGGCTGCGAGGCGTGTCTACCTGGCTGATGATGGGCTGGTCGTCAACGACGGAGATGCCTTCCAGGTTCTCCGCCACGGTCTTGCCGGTGACCGTCATGGCGTCGCCGTGGAGCAGGCCCGCGTTCAGCAGCCGCTTCATCACCAGCGCTATGCCGCCGTAGCGCGACAGGTCGGCCATCACGTAGCGGCCTGCGGGTTTCATGTCGGCGATGTAGGGCGTGCTGGCGCTGATGCGCTCGAAGTCCTCCAGGCCCAGAGGCACCCCGGCTTCGTTGGCGATAGCCAGCAGGTGCAGCACGATGTTGGTCGAGCCGCCCATGGCCACGCCGACGGTGATGGCGTTCTCGAAAGCCTGCTTGGTCATGATGTCGCGGGGGCGCACGTCCTCTTCCAGCAACCTTAATACGGCGCGTCCCGCGTCGCGGGCCTCGCCCAGCTTGCGCGGGTCAATGGCGGGCAACGAAGCGTCGCCTGGCAGCGACATCCCCATGACCTCGATGGCAGTGGACATGGTATTGGCGGTGAACAGGCCGCCGCAGGAACCCTCGCCGGGGCAAGCAACGCATTCCAGTTCCCGTAGCTGGTCCAGGCTGACGTCGCCCTTGGCATAGCCGCCCACGGCCTCGAACACGTCCTGGATCGTCACGTCCCGGCCAGCCAGTTGGCCGGGCATGATGGAGCCGCCGTACATGAAGATGCCCGGCACGTTGAGCCGGGCCAGGGCCATCATGCAGCCGGGCATATTCTTGTCGCATCCGGCGATGGTGATGAGGCCGTCCATGCGCTCGCCGAAGGTGACCAGCTCGATGGAGTCGGCGATGACCTCGCGGCTGACCAGCGAGGTCTTCATGCCCTCGGTTCCCATGGATATGCCGTCGCTGACGGTGATGGTGCCGAACTCGAAGGGCACGCCGCCGTTTCCGTTGTGGCCCGCGCGAATCCCCTCCTTGGCGCCGTTGGCGAAGCGGCTGAGGTGGACGTTGCAGGGTGTGACGTCGCTGGCCAGGTTGGCGATGGCGACGAAGGGCTTTTCCATGTCTTCGTGGGTGATGCCCATGGCCATCAGCATGGCTCGGGCGGGAGCTCGCTGCGGGTCGTGGGTTATCTCGGCGCTGCGGTGCTTGGTCTTGGCGGGTTTGGTCATGGTGGCCACAGGGTCATCTCCGTCGGGAAAGGTTGGGGTGTCGGCGCAAAAGGGCTTAACCCCGCCTTGCGCCGTAAGGATACATAACAGGAATGCCTGTCGCGCAATTATAGGTTGCGACATAACTAGGCACAAGGCAAGGGTGGTGGCTTCAGGAAGCCCAATACCGCTTCGGCGCGTTCCGGCAAGTCAGGCGCGGCAAAAAGCTCCCTCTCCCGGTGAGGGAGAGGGCAATGCGAGAACTGACCTGCGGGATGAACGGCTAACTGCCCCGCAGCCGGGGGTCCAGCACGTCGCGCAGCGCATCCCCCAGCAGGTTGACGCCAAAGACGGCCAGCGAGAGAGCCACGCCGGGGGCAATGGCCAGCCAGGGGGCATCCCTGATGTAGGCGATGCCGCCTTCCGCCAGCATTCCGCCCCAACTGGGGACGTCCGGCGGGACACCCACGCCGAGGAAGGTCAGCGTCGCTTCTACGATGATGGCGTAGCCCAGGTTCAGGGTGAACAGGATGATGAAGATGGCCATGCAGTTGGGGATGATATGCCTGACGATGATGCGCAGGTCTCCGGCGCCCAGGGATCTGGCCGCCAGAACGTAGTCCATCTCCTTGACTGCCAAGGCTTGGGAACGCACGGTGCGGATGGCGCTGGGAGCCAGCACCAACACTAGGGCGATGATGATGTTGTTCACCGATGATCCCAGCACCGCCATTATCGCCAGCCCGAGAATGATGCCGGGAAAGGCGATGAAGGCGTCTACAAACCGTTGCACCACCAAGTCAATCTTGCCGCCGAAGTAGGCGCTGACCGCCCCCAGGAAGGACCCGGCGGTGATGCCGATGGCGATGCTCACCAAGCCAACGTACAGTGAGATGCGCCCGCCATAGAAAAGGCGGCTCAGCACGTCCCTCCCCAGTGAATCACCGCCCAGCCACAACTCTCCCCCCGGGGGTTGTAGTATCGAGCCCCCCCGGATTTCATAAGGATCTTGGGGGGATATCAATGGGGCGAGAACGGCAATGAGCACCAGGATGAGCAGTATACCGCCGCCTATGGCTCCGAGAGGTTTACGGCGGGAGAAGCTCACAACGCCGGACAGGACGCGGGAGTACCACGGCAGTTTTATGGCCTGCTGGGTTTCCGCTGCCTCCTGTGGCAACCCTTTAAGCATCGGAACTCCTGAACATCCGATTTGCTGACTGGAAGTGTATTTCCCTATGCGTACCTGATTCTGGGGTTCAGCCAACCGTACAGCAGGTCAACGGCGAGGTTGAGCGCCAGTACGGCCAAGGCGATCATCAGGATTACGGCCTGCACCACGGGATAGTCCCTGACAAGAACACTCTGCACCAGAAGCGTTCCCACCCCTGGAACGACGAAGATGGCCTCTATAACCACCGCTCCACCGAAAAGGCGGCCCAACTGGAATCCGATGATGGTTACCACCGGCAAAAAGGCGTTCTTGATGGCATGGCGCCCGATGACAGACAGTTCCTTCAACCCTTTGGAGCGGGCGGTGCGGATGTAGTCCTCGTGCATCACCTCCAGCATCGTGGAGCGGGTGAGCCGGGCGGCGAAGGCGGTGTTGAAGTAGCCTAAGGCCAAAGCGGGGAAAATCATCTGCGTTAGATTGGTAGCCGGATCCTCCCACAGGTCGGCGTAATCCAGCGGGGGCACCCAGTTGAAGTAATATCCCAGGACGAAGAGCATCAGGATGCCCACCCAGAAGGTGGGCAAGGCTACGCCGGCGATGGTGAATATCTTGGCGGCGTGATCGAACAGGGTGTCCTGCTTGACCGCCGACAGCACTCCCAAGGGAATAGCCACGAGGTAGGAGAGGATCAGCGCCATAACGGCCAACTGGGTGCTGACCGGGAAGCGGTCCTTCATCAACTCTGCTACGGGAACGTGAAGGAAGTAGGATTCGTTCAGGTCGCCCGTAAACAGGTCGCCGATCCAGGTTCCGTACTGGACATGGAGAGGGCGGTTGGTTCCCAGTTTCTCCCGAACCAGATCCAGGTCTTCTTGAGTGAAACTCCCTTCGGCTCCGCCCAGCATCGCGATAGCAGGATCTCCCGGCAGTATGCGCATGACGGCGAATGCCAGGAAAGAAGCGAGGATTAGTGTTGGAAGAAACAGGGCCAGCCGTTGAAAGATATAGCCAGTCATATATCCGTATCCGCGTTATGGCTCCGGAACCTGCCTGTCGGGTGGTCCATTTGCGCAAAGGCCGGATTCCCCAACCGAATGCTCAATCGGGGAATCCGGCACAAATCCAAGTGATGCCTACTCTTCCAGCCAGAGATGCTCAACGCCCATACCGTACTGCACGGTCTGCCTGGGCACGTAATTCTTCACCCGGTTGGGCACAATCCACCGGGGATCGCCGTACCAGTAATACTGGATCATATGGTGTTCGCCCTTCAGGATGATGGCTTCGGCTTCCCGTATGAGGGCCTGCCGCTTGGCCAGATCGGGCTCGCTCTTCTGCTTTTCGAAGATGGCCCGTATCTCCGGGTCTTCGAAATCCAGGGGGTTGCGCGGCGCTCCCGATAGGTACACGCCGCTCAGCAGGTCATCAGGGTCAACGATATTGGGCCCGTTGTGTACGCTGACAAAGTGGCTGAAGTCCTGTTCCTGTTCTGCGGCGATAGTGGCGGCGGTGTCGGTGATCTTGATTTCCAGGTCTATGTTCAGAACGTCCTTCAACTGCTGCTTCAGAATCACCGGCACGTTCCTGTTGGCTGTGTAGGTGTGGTAGTTGGCCGAGAAGCCGTCGGCATGTCCGGCCTCCGCCATCAGACGCTTGGCCTCGGCAATATCATCGGGATGCTTGGTCAGTCCATCCACGCCGATGGGGTCACCCAAGTAAAGCTCGCCGCTCTCGTCCACGTAACGGAAGCCGGGCCATGTGGCCACCGTCTCGTCGCTGGATGCCCATGGAGAACCGGGGAAGAACGGCTGCCCCATCCTGGCGAAACCCAGCTTGTCTATGTCGACCAGTTCCTTCCGGTCAATGGCCAGGAAAATGGCCCGCCGAACTTTGGGATCCTCGAAGGGCGGAGCCGTCCACTTCATGTTGACCAATCCCTGGAGGGTGAATCCGGGGGGATAGACCACTCCCAGTCCTTGGGACTCCCAGTTGTTCTTGAAGGACACCATGTCCGTCAGCGGGAGGAGAGACCCGCGATGAACAACGTCAATCTGGTTAGTCATAAAGGCCGTAACGAAGCGGTCCTTGTCTGTGATGACAAAGGTGCGTTTGCCGTCAACGAAGGGCAACCCGTCTTTGAAGTAATTGGGGTTGCGCTCAAACTCCCATCCCTGCCCTATCTCCAAGCTGCCGGGAATGTACAGGAAGGCGCCGGACCCTACGATGTTTTCCGGGTCGTCAAAGAACTCTTCTGCGTCATCCCTTCCCTCCAGCACATGCTTGGGTTGGATGGACATGAAGTCCACAGCCAGGAAGGGCAGAAAGGCGGCAGGCGTGGGGAACTTGGTTTTTACGGCAACGGTGTTGGGATCAATCGCCTCAGAGCCATCGTAATAAGGGGTAATGTTTTTCACCCTGGGGCGGGAAACGTCCTTTTCAATCATGCGGTTCAGGCTGAACACCACGTCATCGGAGGTGACTGGCTGTCCGTCTGACCACTGGGCATTCTCCCAGAGTTTGAAGGTCAGGGTTAGGCCATCGTCGGACCACTCCCAACTTTTGGCCAGGTCACCGACAATGGTCAATTGGTCAGTGGGGTCATAAATAAGCAGATTGTTGAACAGGTCTCGCGAGGCGGCCGGGCCTGGGTTACAACAGGACTGGTGCAGATCCCAATGATCTGGTAGCACCGCCTCTGCATTGCGCAGTACGCCGCCTGGTATTCCTTGATCGACGAACTTGGCCCAAGGCTTTTCACCCTCAGTGGCCTCTACCACGCCCCGGGTTGGCACGACCGCAGTCACTACCATTTGTGGAGGCGTGGGCACTGCCGTGGGAGCGGCAGGCGGGGAGGTGGATGATGCAGAGCCGGAAGCCTGCGCTGCCGTGGGCGCTGGCGCTGCGGCAGATGTTGGCGCTTCCGTTGGCTGCTCGGCGCTGCCGCAGGCCGCCAGGGTGATTGTCAGTGCGATTACGAAAATCGAAATTATTTTAAGCAGATTCATCTTTTACCTTCGCTAATTGAGATTAATATTTCAGCAAAATTTCAGAATATGCGGCATAATAGAATCATTTTCTTAGTATGTCAACCCGTATCTGGCGCGTCCTGGCTCCAAGCGCAGGCGATTGCCGGGCCGCCTTGACGCCCGTCCCGTACCAGGAATAGAATGAAGTTGCCCGCCCGTATTGTGGCGGCGATGTTTGTTGGCGTCTGATTGACAGGCCCGGAGGGATTATGCCAATCACCAGAGACGGCGTTGAATTAACGGTGGAGATCACCGAGAAGGCCGCCGAGAAAATCAGGTACTTCGCCGAGAAGGAAGGGCAGGAAGACGATGTGGGTGTGCGTGTTGCCGTCAAGGGCGGCGGGTGCTCCGGCCTCACCTACGACCTGAAGATCTCCGGCGAGCAAACCGACAGCGACAAGGTGGTCGAGCAGTACGGCGTCAAGGTAATCGTAGACAAGAAGAGCTACATCTACCTGGTCGGCACGCAACTCGACTTCTCTGACGGGCTGAACGGCAAGGGCTTCGTCTTCGACAACCCCAACGCCAAGAAGGCTTGCGGCTGCGGCACGTCCTTCAGCGTGTAACAGCCCCGCTCCGGCGCTGCCGGAAGAGCATAGACCGGGATGCAAAGCGCCGTCTTCACCGGATGAAGGCGGCGCTTACGGTTTGACCTGTGCAAAAGCAATCCGCTAAGCGCGCTTCCCGCCCCTCTGGCAAGGGGAATCCACCAGACACCCCCAACACGGAGCATTCAATGACTCTGCCACAACAAGTCAGCAACATTGCGACAGAATCCCCCGGCGGACTGCTCGTCCATCACACCAATTACGGCTGCCTCAGGACCACGGGGGAGGATACGCTGGACCTGCTCAACCGGCTTTCCACCAACAAGGTTGACCACCTGGAGCCGGGCCACTGGGCGCCCACTGTCCTTACCACCGACCGGGGCCGTATCGTGGACCTGCTGTGCGTCGTCCACACCGGAGACCACGTTCTGCTGCTCACCAGCCCGGGCCAGCAACAGCCAGTAATAGAATGGCTGGACAAGTACACCATTATGGAAGACCTGCAGGTGGATGATGTTTCCCAAACCACCGCCGTCGTCGCTCTCGCCGGAGTTGGGGCAGACGCCGCTCTCGGCCTGCGCAAAGACGAACCGGGCTACCTTCCCGGCAGAACTTATCCTGTGGCCACCGTCAGTATCGGCGGGGCAGAAGCAATCGCAGTCAGCCGCCCGGTGGGGAACCTGTCCTGTCGCCTGCTGATTGTGTCCGGCAATGCGGCAGACGCTGTCACCAGCGCACTGACCGAGGCGGGGGCCGTCATGGCTGATGCCAGCCAGTGGGAGACACTGCGCGTCCGCAGCGGGGATCCTGCCTTCGGCAGCGAGATGGGGGAGCCATACAACCCGTTGGAGGCCGGGCTAATCGGGGCAATTGACTTCACCAAGGGCTGCTACATAGGGCAGGAAGTCATCGCCCGGCTGGACAGCTATGACCGCGTTCAGAAGTACCTGGCGGTGCTCCGGTTTTCGGAAGGCGCCGAGGCTGCCGTTGAAGCATCGCTGGCCCACGAGGGCAGGACCGCGGGCACCGTGACCTCGCTATACCGGACGCCAGGGGGACAACTGCGCGGCCTGGGCTACGTCCGCACCGCCGCCGCCGAGCCGGGCCAGACCCTGGAGCTGCAGGCCCCGGCGTCGGGAACCGCCACTGTCGAGGATACTCCCAAGCTCTTCGGCCCCGGCCAGGACTTCAGCTAGGAGCCATATATGTCAACGGACAGCGAAACACCCTCCGCCAACAGGACTGTCCCAGCGTCCGAGTTCAAGGCGAAGTGCCTGAAACTCATGGACGAAGTGGCCGAAAGCGGTGAGGAAATCGTAATCACCAGGAACGGCAAGCCCGTCGCCAAGTTGACGCCTTACAAACCCGCGTCAGAGCAGATTCCCTATCAAGACAGGCCCAAGTCCCCGTTTGGACTTGACCGGGGCAAATACGAAATCATTGGTGACCTGGACGACGCCTTTCTTGACGTGGACTGGGACGCCGAGACAGCCAAGCGTTGGGAAGACTTGCCTTGATACTGCTGGACACGCAAGCCGCTCTTTGGCATAGGCTGGGAGACCCCCAACTAGGCTCAAGGGCGAGAGAAACTATTGAACAGGCTTGGCTCTCGAACCAGTTAGCAATTTCAGCAATCACGTTCTGGGAAACAGCGATGTTGAGGGACAAAGGGAGAATAAGATTTCCTGATGATGTTCTTAGCTGGCGTCGTGTACTGCTGGGTCAAGGGTACATCGAGATTCCGGTAAACGGCGAAATTGCCGCCCGCGCAGGCGCTCTGCCCGATATACACGGCGACCCGGCCGACCGTATCATCCTAGCTACCGCCCTGGAAGGTCACCAGCTTATAACGTCGGACAGGAAGCTACTCGGTTGGCCCGGCCAGCTAACACGCTTGGACGCCAGACAGTAAGCGCTGTCTTCCGGGCTCATACCCCGTTGTATATGAAACGCGGCTTGCCTTCCTTGAGCTCCACCCGGAACAGCGACCAGAATTTGTAGCCCGCCGCTTCTATGGCCTCCCGCCCGCCTTCGTCACGGTCCACCAGTGTAATGGCGTGGGTCACGTTGTAGCCGCTCTCCTCCGCGTGGCTTATGGACTGCAGCAGCGATCCTCCGGTGGTCACGACATCCTCGACGATAGCCACCGGCTCGCCCTGCGGCGGGAACTGCCCCTCAGCGGCTGCGCCGGTTCCGTGTTCCTTGGAGTCCTTGCGGTGGTAGAACGCGCGTATCGGCTTGTCTTCCCGCAGCCCTGTCAGCATCACAATGTGGGAAACTATAGGAATCGCGCCATAGGCTACGCCGCCCACATATCGAATGTTCTCGGTGTCAAGCTGCTCCACAAGCTGGCGGGCGACAAACCGGGCTCCCGCAGGATCAAGTGTGAGCTTCTTTGAGTCGAAGTAGTAGTCTGATTTCTTGCCAGAAGAAAGCGTGAATTCGCCGAACAGCAACGCTCCGGATTCTTCCAGCAAACGAACATGGGCTGCTTCAGACTGCCCAGATTTTCCGGCAGATGAATCAATAACCATCCTCAACTCCTTATTATGCCCGGTAAAGCCCATTGTCGCGAATATACGCCTCCACCGCCGCGGGCAGCAGGCCGCTTACGGACGCGCCAGCAGCTATGCGGGCGCGCAGTTCGCTGGCGCTGACGTCTATCGCGGCGGAGTCCAGGCAGTCCACCCGGCCTTCGGCGTAGGGGTTGCGGGAATAGAACTCCTGCCAGTCGAACGCTGAGTAACCAGGACGGCTCACCGCCAGCAGCCGCGCGAGTTCCACAACACGCTCCGGCTCCAGCCACTGGTCGAAGCGGGACAGCACGTCCACGCCCAGGATGAAGCACAGCTCTACGCCGTCGCCCAGTTCCTCCCGCAATTGCTGCAACGTATCAACGGTCAGGGTCGGGCCTGGTCGCCTCAATTCAATGTCCGATACATCAAATCCCCGAGCGCCGTCTACGGCCAGGCTCAGCATCTCCAGACGCTGACCGGGAGAAGCGGAAGGTTCGCCCGACTTCAGACGGGGCTGCCCGGCCGGAATGAATACCACCCGCTCCAGGTCTGCTTCTTTCACAGCAATGCGGGCTATCTCAAGATGCCCCCGGTGAACCGGGTCGAAGGTGCCGCCCAGGATGCCCACGCTGGTTAGATCCATTTGGTTTACGTCCTCACCCTAACCCTCTCATTGCAGGAGAGGGAATTTCCGGTCAGAACCATTCCACTTCTACTTCGCCGATGCGGATAGTGTCGCCCACCTCGATGCCCTCTTCAACCAGCCTATGGGCCAAACCGGAGCGGCGCATCTCGCGCCACAGTTGCAGCAGCACCCGCTGGTCTCGCGTGTCGGCCAACGCGCTCAACCGCTCCAGTCGCTCAGAATCTATGACATATACGCCATCTTCCACGCGGACAGACTCCGGCACGCGCGATGGCCGCGGTGAAGGGCCGGAAGCAACCGATAAGCCATCATCAGGGGGATCATCCTTGGGCATATCTTCCAGAATACCAACGATGCGGGCAAGCATGGCGTCAATGCCCTCGCCCGTCGCTGCCGATATGAACATCACTTCGCCAGCATCGCCTGATGACACCTCATCGAAACTCTGGGCCGCGGCTTTCAGGCTGGCAGAAATTTCCGGCTGTTGCTCCCTCACCTCGGTCACGTCCAGCTTGTTCACCACCACCATTTGACGCTTGCCTGCCAGTTCAGGGTTGAAGTGCAGAAGCTCGTCGTGCACCATGCGGTAGTCAGCGGCCGGGTCTTCAGAGAGTCCGTCTATCAGATGAACATAGAGCCGGGCCCGTTCAGCGTGGCGCAGGAACTGGTGGCCGAGGCCCACCCCCTTGTGCGCTCCTTCCAGCAGGCCCGGAATTTCCATCATAACGAAGTCATTTCTGCCGGAACGAACCACCCCAAGCACCGGCTCCACAGTGGTGAAGGGGTAGTCGGCCACCTTTGCCTTGGCTGCCGAGCACCGGGAAATCAGGGTAGACTTGCCAGCGTTCGGCCTTGCCAGCAATCCCACATCGGCCAGCAACTTCAGTTCCAGGAAAAGGACGGCGGCATCTCCCTTCTCACCCCGTTCGGAAAGCACCGGCTCCTGGTTGGTGGAGGTGGCAAACCGTGAGTTTCCCCATCCGCCGCGGCCGCCCCGCCCAACCAGGAAGGGTGTGTTGCTGCGTATGTCGGTCAGGAAGTCGCGGGAGCCGTCGCGGTTCATCTGCCAAACTACGGTGCCGATGGGGACCGGGACGTAGGTGTCCTTGCCGTTGGCGCCCCGCTTGTTTTTCCCTTTACCGTGGCTGCCGGATTCGCAGTAGACGGTGCTGTTGAACTTTATATGCAAAAGAGTGTTGTATGAAGGGTCGCCCACCAAGTAGGCGTTGCCCCCGTCTCCGCCATCTCCCCCATTGGGGCCGCCCTTGGGCCGGTACTTTTCACGCAGGAAGCTGGCACAGCCATTGCCCCCGCTTCCGGCCCTGATATTCAACCTGACTGTGTCTATCATATTGGTTCCACGCTCGTTTATTAGGTTTATTTGATAATCTCTAACTGATTAAAATGTATTGTAAAATAACAGCAGTAATAAGCAGGTTGATATGGTGGATAACTTGCGGCAAGCCTCGCATCTAAGCTTACTTCCAATCTGATGTTACTGTTCGGGATGTATTTTAGCACGGAGATAACCCCCGGTTTCGTGGACAAACCGTTTGCTTCGCTAGATGCGCCCCTTGAGATTCTTGACGTCGCTGGGAGGTACTCAGCCTGGCCGGAATACGTGACAACAGTCATGCTGCTCCTGTGTACGCAACGCAACGCCTCTGCCAACGCTTTGTTGCAGGTTATCCACGCCTTTGGCAGCGACAAGTTTGTTATGATTGACCAGCCGCCTGACGAGCCGTGGTTGTGGGAAAGGGCATTATGCCAGGAATCAGGTTGTTGTTTGGTCTTGCCGCTGCCCTGACCCTGGCAGCGCTTCTGGGCTGCGGCCAGCCGCAACCGGCGCCGGACAGCACAAGTGAACTCCTTGGGCAAGCCGAAGATGACGGAAATGGAAACCCTATGGTGAACCGCATAGCGTACATTGACAACAGTGGCGACCTGCTGCTGGTCAACCCCGATGGCACGGGAGAGGAGAGGCTGACTGGCGACGTGCGGGCCGGGGTTCTGGCCCAGGCGCTGGAGCGAGGCGATTCGTACAGTTGGCCAACCTGGTCGCCGGACGGAACGAAGCTCGCCGTTTCGCGCGTGTCCTTAGTTGGGCAGACACCGGGTCTGTCGGTGCAGTTGCTTGAACTGCCATCAGGTAGGATGGCGCCGGCCTACGAGAATGATGTTCCTGCTCCGGTGGCCGACGGAGCGGCCCATTACATCTACTGGTCTCCCGACGGCCGCTACCTGAGCTTCCTGGCTCCCACCCGTGAAGGTCTGGCCCTCTTCGTGAGAGACTACCAAGGGGACATTGAAGCGGCCCCGCTGGTTGTCGGCGCGCCGCTGTATTACCAATGGGCGGCCGGGCTGCTGGCAGTGCACACCGGCGATCGCCTGATGCTCACCGAACCGTCGCCGGACGGCTCCCAGGCTTACCTGGAAGTGGACGCTGTCGGTTTCCGCGCCCCGGCCCTGTCGCCCGACGGAAGTCAGTTGGCCTATGCCGCTACCGAAGGCGAGGTACACGGCGTGTTCGTTCGCGCGGTCGGGCATCCCCCCTTCGACTGGATGCAGCCTCCCCGCTTGTTGATGGAAACCAGGGCCATGACCGCCTTCGCTTGGTCGCCCGACGGCTCGGCCATCGCTGTTTCAGAACAGTCCAGCCTTGGCTCGCCTCTTTTCAACCGCTTGTCCCTGGTGCCAGCCGATGGCTCGTCTGGTTCCGTGCTGGTGGAGGATGATCACCTAGCCTTCTTCTGGTCGCCCTCCGGAGACCAGATAGCCTGGATTGGCGTGAACCCGGCCAGCCGTGAAATGGAGCTATCGGTTTCTCCTGTCGGAGGAGGAGAGCCGCGCCTCCTGTTCCGGTTCAGTCCGACCGGGGAGTTTTTTACCTACCTTAGCTTCTTTGACCAGTACGCTTACTCCCACTCCCTGTGGTCGCCCGACGGCTCGGCCCTGCTAGTAGCCGGTAACGAGGGCCATGAGTCCGGCAGGCGCAACGGCAGCAGCCCTTCCGGCGGCCAGATATACGTCGTTGACGCTGGCACCGGCGAGGCCCTCAGAATCGCATCAGGCAAGGCTGCGGTGTGGTCCTGGAACTGAAACGCCGCTCCGGCAATTCCCTCTCCCTATGGGCGAGGATCAGAGTGAGGGCGGCCTTGTCTGTACTGGCCCTGCTGCCCCTGATTGCGCTGCTGGCAGCCTGCTCCGGTGATCCCGCCGCCACTCCTGCGCCTTCTCCCACGCCCGTTGACCCCAAGGCGGAACTGCGCCGCACTGTGGAGAGGCTCCTGGAGTTGGAGTCGGTGTCCTTCGTTCTCGACCAGACCGTCGGCGCAACGGTGCTCACGCCCGGCATCGAGATGAACCGGGCCTACGGCAGCGTCATGGTTCCCGGCAGGTTCGACGTCACCGTGGAAGCCCAGGTCGGAAGCCTTTACGTGGAGATGGGTATGGCCAGCATTGACGGCGTGTCATACATGACCAACCCCATCACCGGCCAATGGGCCGAAGTGCCCGCCGAGGCTATACCCATCAATCTGCTGACTATCGGCGGGACGCTGGCGGGAATCGTGGAGGCAGTGCAGACGCCGGAGCTGCTGGGCAAGTCCACCCTGAGCGAACGGGACGTATACCACATACGCGGCAGCATCTTGTCGGAAGACCTGCTGGAACTGGTGCCAGGCGCAGACGAGGGCTATCCGGTCGCGCTGGAAATGTGGCTGGAACAGGAGAGCGGCACCCTTCGCCAAGCCACCATTACCGGCCAAGTCACCAATGACGACTTTCCCGACGCGACGCGGGTACTGACCCTGGACGCCATCAACGAGCCAGTGAACATAGAACCTCCGCCGGGATTCTGAGCCAATCCATCCCCAGAGGCGTAATGCGGATAACGCTTTTTCCAACGCAGAGGACGCAGAGAACTCGCAAAGGACGCAGCGATATTGCTGACGATTCTGAATCCTCTGTGCCCTATGCGTCATTCTCTCCGCCCTCTGCGTTGGAAAATTCTATTCTCCATTCTGTATCTTACGGGATGGGAAATTTAGCTGATTCCCCGTGACTGCAAAGGCAGACGCGGGGCGAGTGCGCTCCACGTGGGCCATCCTCGCCATCACCGGGTTGGGGGCCTTCATCGCTGCCCTGGACCAGACGGTGGTGGTTACCGCGCTGCCCAGCGTGATGCTGGACCTGAAAATCCCCATCACCGAGCTTGACCGGGTTTCCTGGATTATCACTTCCTACCTGCTGGGCTACACTGTGGCGATGCCCCTCATCGGCCGGTTGGGCGACGTGTACGGCTACCCCCGAGTCTACCAGGCCTCGCTGATAGTGTTCTGCATCGGCACCAGCCTGGTCGCCATATCGCAGAGCTTCGAGTTCATGATCGGGGCAAGGGTGATCCAGGCCATCGGAGGCGGCGGGACGGTTCCCATCGGCATGGCCTTGGCCACCACGATGGTCCCGCCGGAACGCCGCGCGCTGGCTCTGGGTGTGGTCGGCGGCGCTGCCGAGGCAGGCTCGATGCTGGGCCCGGCCTACGGCGGCGCCATCGTCGAGTTGTCCGGTTGGCGCTGGATATTCTGGCTCAACGTGCCTCAGGCGGCGATGGTGTTCACCGCCCTGATGTGGCTGCCGGGCTCTCAACTGATTCCTCTCCGCCGGGGACGCCCTCACCCTAACCGTCTCCCAGAGGGAGAGGAAACAGCGCGGGTGGACTACTTGGGCGGGATGTTGCTGATTGCGGCGTTGCTGCTGCTGTCGCTGGCCCTCGCGCGCAAAGAGCTCTTCACCCTCGATTCGCCCGTGCCATTCGTGCTGGCTGCCTCGGGTTTGGGGATGTTCGGGATGCTGCTGGTGGTGGAGCGGCGCGTGTGGCAGCCGTTGCTGGCCCATGTGTTCCTGAGTTCCCGGAACTTTATCTTGTCCAACCTCACGCAGGCGCTGGTGGGAGTCTCGCTCATCCTGGCGATGGTTACAGTGCCACTGACGGCGGACACGGTGATGCAGAAGGAGCCCTTCACTGGCGCGATGTGGCTGCTGCGCATGACCGGAGTGATACCGCTGGCGTCGGTGGCCGGTGGCTGGCTTTTGTCATACAACCTGCGCTCGGGCAACCTGCGCTCCGGCCGCGGGGCCGCCCTGCTGGGGGCGCGGACTCTGACGGTGGCCGGGCTGCTGATGGTGGCGGCGGGCCTGTTCCTCTGCTCCCGCTGGGACCTGGGCGTAGACGACCCGGAACTGACCCTGCAACTGCTGTTGGCAGGCGTAGGCTTCGGGCTGGTCATTGCCCCGATACTGCACCGGGCGCTGTCGGCGGTGGGCGAGGACTACCGCGCCACCGGGGCGTCTCTGGTCACGGTGTCGCGGATGATGGGCATGACGCTGGGGCTGGCGGCGATGTCGGCCTGGGGCGTCGAGCACTTCCAGGTGCTGACATCGGGCCTCGAGTTCCCCATTCTCCAGCCCGGCGAGACCGCCGATGCCCACGCCGCGCGGCTGGAGCAGTACGCCGGGGACCTGAACACGGCGGGTTTGACGGTGTTCCGCAACTTCTTCCGCGCCGCCGCCATAATCGCTCTGGCGGCAATACCCTTCGCGCTGATCCCGGAGCGGCGCGGGCGGGAGCAAGGCTAGAGGAGCAGATTCTCTGATGACAGCAGGTTATAGACGGGAACTCCCATAGGATACGATAATGTCGGCGCTAAGAAACCCCGGAACCCCTATTACGGAATATCCACAGGCAGAGAGAAATTGCAGATGAAGAAAGGACAATTGAGGCCGGAGCAACCGCGGACACATTATTATGTCGAGCCGGTTATGGCGGAGCTCAGTTACTCCAAGATGCACAAAGACCCTTTCCCAACCCCGCAAGAAGCACAGGTATGGTTTCACTTGAATGACCGGAACCAGCCCGCCTTCGTCCCTCTGAGAATAGTCAACGAAGAACGGGGAACCGTACTTGCCGCTCTAATAGGCGAATACGAAGGGAAAATCGTAGTTACTTTTCCTCCGACAAACTTCGGGCGCACTACCTTTTCGGCCGAAGAAGTTGAACTGGAAAAGATTGTTGTAGAGTCCGAACTGGCCGAGAGATAGGATGGTACTGTCCGACGTCGAAATTAAGGCTGAAATAGCGGCGGAACGGCTAGTGTTTGACCCGCCTATTCCTATCAACGATCAGCGGATAGACAGTTCGGTGGTTGATCTGCTGTTGCATCCCGACCTCATCCTCTTGCCCTTGCAGAGGGTTCAGGGTGTGACCATCGTTCCCACAGACGATGATGTTGAAGTGATGCACCTCTTGAACATCCATGGAGAGCACAAATCGCTCGCATCAGGCCCGTACCGGCTGGAGCCGCACCGCTTGATTATAGGAAAAACCTTGGATCACGTCACATTGCCCAATCATCTGGCTGCTCGAATAGAAGGCAAAAGTTCATTGGCCCGATTCGGACTGTCCGTACACGTCACGGCGCCAACCGTCATTGCGGGTTTCTCCGGCAACCTCTACTTGGAAATGAACAATATAGGCCCCTTTGCCATTGAGCTGAGCCAAGGTATGAAAATCGCCCAACTGATACTGGAGCGGGTTGGTCTGCCTCCCTCGCGAGGGTATGGAGGGCAGTTCCATCAGCAGATATAGACGCCGACCATTTGATTCGCTCCTGACCTACCCCGGGAACGCCGCCTCCAGCCTCGCCACCTGCGCGGGCGCCAGCCGCCAGCCCGACGCCCCGCAATTCTCCTCCGTCCGCGCTACGCTGTTGGTCTTGGGTATGACCACCACCGGGGCGCGGGTCAGGCACCAGTTGAGGGCCACCTGCGCCGGGGTCTTGCCCACCTCCCGGGCTACGGATTCCAGCGCTTCCCACTCGCGCCCGGCCCGCAGCCGGGGGCGCGACGCCAGCGACCCGTCGGCCAGCGGAGTGTAGGCCATCACAGTGATATGGTTCTCTTCGCAGTAGGGGATTGTGTCCCGCTCGATACCCCGCCGCTTCAGGTTATACAGCACCTGGTTGCAGACTATGGGGTATTTGGACATAGCGGCTTGGGCCTCGCGCATATCCGGCACCGAGAAGTTGCTGACGCCGATGTAGCGCACCATTCCCCGATCTACCAGCGTCTCCATCGCCCGCATCGTCTCGCTGATGGGAACGCTGTGGCTGGGCCAATGAATCTGGTACAGGTCTATCACAGGGTCGTCCAGCAGGGCCAGGCTCTTTTCCGCGGCCCGCAGCACGTCGTCGTAGCGCAGGTTGCTGCCCAGCACCTTGGTGGCGACGAACACCCGGTCGTGGATGCCGCGGATGGCTTGGCCGACGGCGTCCTCGGTACGGTACATCTCGGCGGTGTCTATCAGGTTCGCGCCCAGCTCAATGCCGCGCCGCAATGGTTCCGGCCCACCCCGGTACTTCCATGTGCCCAAGCCGACCTCGGGTATCATCACGCCGGTCGCGCCCAATTCCCGGTATTCCATGCCCTCACCCTAGCCCTCCCCCTCTGGGAGAGGGGACTTTTCTGCGATTCCGTGCTTTCGCAAGAATCCCGACTATGTTATACCAGTGACGCCAATAATTGCGGGCAACTGCCCGGAGGTGTCGAAGTGGAATTTCAGGACTACGAGAATTTCGTCAACAACAACAAGCGGGGGGTTATCACCACATACCGGCGCAACGGCGCGGGCCACACCAGCATCGTGGTCTGCGGGGCCTACAAGGGCAAGGCGGCCTACGTCATTGTGTACGGCAGCTCGGTGAAGGTGCGCAACCTGCAACGCGACAAGCGCTGCACCGTCATGGCGGTAAGCGAGGACTGGCGGAGCTGCGTCTGCGTCGAGGGCACGGCGGAGACGATGAGCTACCACGACACCGACGCCGAGACCATGCGCGTCGAGCTGCGCGAGGTATTTCGCGCCTGTAGCGCCCACGGCGACCACCCCGACTGGGAGGAATACGACGACGCGATGGTCAAGCAGGATGGGGTAATCGTCCTGGTGGAGCCGGAGCGCGTCTACGGCAGGGTTCGGGGATAGGCTCGCACCCTTGCAGCCGTTGCCGGCGGGTTTGACGCGCTGTTGAATCCGCCGGTGAATGGCGTGTAATACTTCCGTAGCCGGGGTCTTGATACTGTGCCGCCAAAAGTCAGGGAAGCAATCCGAATCGTGCAAGATGACGGGTGGTATCACGTGAGAACCAAGGGTAGCCACCGGCAGTTTCACCATCCGGTCAAGACGCAAACGGTTACTATCCCCGGAAAGCTGGGCGAAGACCTCCGACAAAGTACATGGAGCAGCATCCTGAAGCAGGCGGAATTACCCAAGGATATATGGCCATGAAGTACACTGTAATCATCGAGAAAGCCCCCGACAACTACTGCGCGTTCTCTCCGGACGTACTCGGTTGCATATCCGTTGCGGACACTCCCGAAAAGATGCGGGAGATGATCCGGGAGGCGCTCGAGTTCCACCTTGAGGGTATGCTGTTGGATGGACACCCTATCCCCGAACCCACCGCCAGGATCGAGACGCTGGAAGCGGCGGGTCAGGAATATGTCGTCGTCTACGAGAAGGGCCTCAAGAATTACGCTGCCTATGTACCGGACTTCGCGCATGAATGCGATGAGGTTACCGGCGATTCGGTCGAGGAAGTTCAGCGGAATTTCAGGCTGGCCGTCGCCGACTATCTGGCGGCAAAGGGACGGAACGGGGAGCCGTTGCCGGAACCATCAGCGTGGGCCGAAACAATGGAGATACCCCACCCTAGCAAGGTGCCCGCCTAAGCCACCGCCAGGGCCGCGTCGGCCAGGCAGACCAGCTCGCCGCGCTGGTTGGAGCCACGGACGCGGCACTCCACGATTCCCCGGTCTCCCTCACGCCGCCTCCCTGTCACTTCCCCGGCAAAGGTCACCGTGTCTCCGCTGCGGAAGGGCGTTATGGCCCGCATCAGCAGGCTGCCGCCGTGGTAGAAGGCTTCCGGCGGGAACGACAGTTGTAGCATCTGGTCCACGTAGGACATGGTGGCCGGGCCGGAGTTGACCGTTCCGCCGAAGATGTTCTGCCGGGCGAACTCCTCGTCGGTGTGGATGTTGCTCTCGTTGGGACGCCCCGCCAGCCGGAAGGCGCTCCGGTTGTTGATGATTTCCTGGCTCTCGGTAATGTTCAACTCCGCCAGCGCCTTCCCTTCCACCGCCGAATCGTAGTCCAGCAGCTTTTTACTCCCCGTTGGGCCGGAGCCTGTCGAAGGACGCCGTGTTCTCTCTCCCTCTGAGAGAGGGTTAGGGTCAGGGCGTTCCGCCGGGATCTCCCGCTGGCCGCCGGCGTAATCGAAGATGCAGGTGTAGTCGTACTCCACCGCCGTCTCGCCCCGCTGGTTGATGCCGCCGACCCGGAAGGTGACGAAGCGGCTGCCCCGCCGCTCGTACTTCTCCAGCACGCCGCGGACGCCAGTGATGGTGTCGCCGTCGCAGACGGGCTTATGCCAGCGTATCTCGCACTTGGCGAAGGGGGTCTGCCGCCGCGCCGTCTTCGACTGCTCCTGCGCGATGAACCCGTTGGCCTCGGCGATTTCCTCGCGGAGCAGCGGAGCGTAGGCCAGGACCATAGTCGGCATCGCCAGCGTCGCGCCAGCGCCCTCGTACCGCGGGTCGCCGTTCAGCGCCGCCTGCGCGTACCCGGCGATGTTCCCGGTGGTGATGGTCACCACCGTCTCGGCGCCGCACTGCCCCGGCTCCACCGCCTCGTAGGTCCATAGCCTTTCCGACATATACTGGCCCTCTGGTAGCGTTTCGGTTTACTTGGTCTATGCCGCTGGATATTGTAGCAGGACGATGCAAATTCTCTGTCTGAATCAGGATTTTCAGGATTGAAGGATGGACAGGATTAGAAGAGTATCCTGAAAATCCTCAAATCCGGTGAATCCTGATTCAGACAATGCTTTGCAAAGACTCTGGCGAGAGCGCAGGCCGGGGCGGGTTGTGTATATTATAATCCGCCTATGAGCACCCGGCGAAGAAGGCGGGGAACGGCCCGCGAAGAAGTGGTGAACACGCTGCTGGCGCAGGAACTGCGGCGGTATGGCTTGTCCGCCAGGGCAGAGCGGCGCAGCCGGGAAGGCACCCCCGATGTGCGAATCGAGTTGCGCGGCGGCGAACTGGTTCTGCTGGAATGCAAGTGGGAAAGCTCAGCCGCGTTGCTGGACGAGCAACTCAATCGGCGCTTGGCGCAATTCCCAGAGGCCATCGGCGTGTTGGGCGTTGTGTACCCCGACCTGATGCAGATCGAGGATGACATCCAGGAAGCCTTGTCCTTCGCCGCAGATCTGAGCTGGCGGCTCCATGGCTCTCGCGGCAACGCGACGCCCGGCTGGCCGGAGCGTTTCGGCTCCGTGGCTGATATGGCCGACCAGTTGCGGCTTCTTCCCTTGGAACTGGAAGGAACGGACCGGGTTGCCGCCGCTGCCGGAGTAGTCGGTTATGCCCTGGAAAAAGCGTCCGCAGCCATACGCCGGCATCGGCGTGTCGCTCGGCTGGTATCCAACATCATTGCTAAAACCGACCAAGAAAAAGACCAAGAGGCCGCGCTACAAATCGGTTGCCTGGTACTGTTCAATGCCCTCGCTTTTCATGAGCGCCTTACCAGCGACAACCCGGACGTGTCATCGGTGCGGGAATCGTGGCGCGACGGACTGCAGGGCATCCGGCGGGCTTGGCAGGCCATCTGCGACGACATTGACTACGTGCCGGTTTTCGAGATAGCCGGGCAGATTGCCGAGGTGCTGGACTACGGACGGCGCGAAATTTATGAACCCGCCATGAACACGCTGATTCAGGCGATGGAGGATACCCGCTGGCTCGAAGGGCACGACCTGTCGGGGCGTCTGTTCCATACCCTCTTGACTGACGCCAAGTTCACTGGCGCATATTACACCTCCGTTCCGGCGGCCACCATGCTGGCGAGGCTAGTGTTCGAGGGCTGGCCTCCGGGCGTGGACTGGAACGACCACGAATTTCCCGCGTCCCTCAACGTGGCCGACCTGGCCTGCGGCACTGGCACACTACTGATGGCCGTGGCCTCCGAGGCCCAGCGCCGTCACGAGTCCGCCGGGGGGCAGAACGCCCCGGCCCTGCACAAAGCGATGGTGGAGCAAGCCATCCACGGCTACGATGTGCAGCTATCCGCCATCCACTTCGCCGCCACCAGCCTGGCCATGCTCAACCCGGATATCCAGTTCGACCGGATGAACCTGTACGTTATGCCCTTGGGCGCGGAAGGTTCGGACGTGAAATTAGGTTCACTGGAGTTCTTGGGAACATCGGAGGCAGTGGTGCAGTTTGCCCTGTCGCCCGAAACGTTGGGTATAGCTTCTCAAGACGCCGAAAGAGTGTCAGGTAGTGGTGTCAACGGAGTAGCCCAGGGCGATTCCGCCACCCTCCCCGGTCTGGACCTGGCGATTATGAACCCTCCCTTCACCCGGTCCGTGGGCGGCAACCTGCTGTTCGGCAGTCTGCCGCAGGCAGAGCGCCGCAAGCTACAAGACGAACTGTCCCTGCGGCTGAGGGCTCGCCAGGCCTCGGCTACCGCAGGGCTGGGAGCGGCCTTCGTAGCCGCCGCCGCGCCCAAACTTCGGCCCGGCGAGGGCAGGTTGGCCTTGGTGCTGCCCGCTACGGTATGCACTGGCCCGTCGTGGGAGCAGACCCGCGCCCTCATTCAGCGGGATTTCGCGCTGGATATGGTCATCACCTCCCACGACCCGTTGCGCTGGAATTTTTCCGACAGTACCGATCTTTCCGAAGCCTTGATAATCGCTACCCGCCGCCCGGAGCAGAACGGGAAAAGCAACGGAGAGCGGCGCACTGTCTTTGCCAATCTCTGGCAAAACCCCGCTGGCGTGATTGACGCCCATAGCACGGCCCAAGCCATCGGCGAGACCGCCCCGGCGCTGCTGGAGGAACCTGGAACGGCGTTGCTGGAAATAAACGGCCAGCATATCGGCGAACTGGTCTCTATGCCGGAAGCCAGCCTTTCCCGCAAGCAATGGGCTGGCGTACAATTCGCCCGCTCAGACGTGTTGCGCGTTGCTATGCGCTTGTTGGACGATGGTAATGTTGCACTACCTGGAGAGACAGCATCAGCAGAAATCTCCTTCTGTCGACTAAATGATTTGGGACAGATCGGCCCCGACCGGCGAAGGATTGTTGACGGCTTTGAGCATACCAATTCTGTTACTGCCTACCCGTTCGTTGAAGATCACGATACAGAAAAACGACGTTCGATAGTTGCGCATACTCCTGACTCCTATCTGGTGCCATTGGTGACGCCAAAGGGTGGCCAAAGGTCTGGCTATGGTGATCATCTGTGGCAACAAGCAGGCCAACTGCTGATTGCCGAGCGGCTGTGGCTCAACACGGCGCGTGTCATCGCAATGCACACAGGCCGTCCGGTCTTGTCTAACGTGTGGTGGCCGGTCAAGACGAACAACCAGGATTGGGACAAGATCCTCGCGCTATGGCTTAACGGCAGCTTGGGCATCCTGACCATACTCACCCGCCGCACCAGCACACGCGGCGGTTGGGTGGCGTTGAAGAAAGGGGAGCTGGCAGCCCTGCCCGTTCTCGACCCGCGCGCTCTGACACCGGAGCAACTGCAAGCCCTCTCCAGCCTGTTCGACGAACTGGCGGAGACGGAGTTTCAGCGGCTGCCGGAGATGCACGAATGCCCCGCCCGCCGCGCCCTGGACAACGGCCTCTCCGCCATCCTGGGCTTGCCCGACCTGTCCAGCCTCCGCAGCCTGCTGGCGACGGAGCCGGTGGTCTCCAACCGGCGGCTTTAGGGGCGGTTCAGTCGGCCAGCGCCATTACCGTCAACTGTTGGCCCACAGCCCGCAGAGCGGCGTCCATATCGTCCAGTCGTGAGCGATGATTGATGTCCATGACCTTGTCTAGCTGCGTCAAAGTCCAGCCCAGGCGTCGCGCCAGTTCGGATTTTCCTATACCCCGGTCCCGCATCCCCTGATACAGCATCACTTTGGCGGCAATAAGCGCCGGAAGCACAGCACAATCCGCGCCTTGCGATGGCGGAGGAATGTCATCGCGGTCATACATACGCGCGGCGATCGCCTCCTCCAAAGCGTCAACAGCGCGGGCCAAGGCCTCCTCCCTGTCATCCCCGAAAGTGGTGAGCTCAGGAAAGTCTGGGGATGTAGCGAGGAGTGTGTCATTATCGTCCGGTTCAAGATGTATCGGATAAGCGAGCATCATTCCAGCCCCAAGTCTTTCTTTATTTTTGCAACCAGTCCGCTACCTAGTTCCTTGCGTCCGCCGTGCATTGGCAGTTGCGCCTTGCGGTTGCCCAACCGGACTGTTACGTGACCGCTCCCTCCCGGTGCGAATGGAAGGCGCAACCCGCGCCTGGAACCATCTGCGGAGCTCATTCGAGTTCATGGCTCTAGTATAAGACAACTTTCTTCCCTATTGTCTTTCATACAGTATGATAGAAGCCAAACTCCAAAACATCACCGGGGGCGAACCATGAAAGTAGGATTCATTGGACTGGGAACTATGGGGGCCAGCATGGCCTACAACTGCCTGCAGGGCGGCAACGAGATGGTGGTCCACGACATCCGGCGCGAGTCGGCCACCCGGCACCTGGAAGCCGGCGCCGACTGGGCCGACTCGCCGCGAGAGGTGGCCGAAGCGTCGGAAATCGTCTTCACCTCGTTGCCCGGGCCGACCGAGGTCGAGGCGGTGGGTCTGGGCGATGACGGCATCCTCGAGGGCATGAGCGAGGGCAAGGTCTACTTCGATCTCAGCACCAGCACCCCTACACTCATCCGCCGCATCCACGAGCAGGCCGCCGCCCGTGGTATCCACGTGCTCGACGCGCCGGTCAGCGGCGGGCCCCGGGGCGCGGCATCCCGCAACCTCGCCATCTGGGTCGGCGGCGACAAGGACGTTTTCGACCGCTGCAAGCCGGTGCTGGACAGCATCGGCGACAAGGCCTACTACGTCGGCCCCATCGGCTGCGGGGCCATCGCCAAGCTGGTGCACAACTGCACCGGCTACATCGTGCAGGCGGCGCTGGCCGAGGTGTTCACCATGGGCGTGAAGGCCGGGGTGGAGCCGCTGGCCCTGTGGCAGGCGGTCCGCAAGGGCGCCCAGGGACGGCGCGGCACCTTCGAGGGCCTGGCCGAGCACCTGCTGCCCGGCAAGTTCGACCCGCCCGATTTCGCCCTCCGCCTGGCCCGCAAGGACGTGGACCTGGCCCTGTCGGTGGGCCGCGAGTACGACGTGCCCATGCGCCTGGCCCAGTTGACTCTCCAGGAGATGACCGAGGCCCTGAACCGGGGCTGGGGCCACCGCGACTCCCGGGTCGCCATGCTGCTGCAGGAGGAGCGCGCCGGCGTGGAGGTGCGCGTCGACGAGGAGCTGCTCGCCGCGTTGCTGGAGGAGGAACGGCGGACGGGGTAGTATCATAGCTGATATGGATACCACCGAGCCTTCAAAGCGGAGGGGCCCGTGATTATCACACGCTTGAAGCTGACAAACTGGCGTAATTTTACCGATGTTGATGTCCCGCTGCGCGACCGCGCGTTTATCATCGGCCCCAATGCGTCGGGCAAGTCCAACTTGCTCGACGCCATTCGCTTCCTCCGCGACGTCGCCAAGCGCGAGGGCGGTGGACTTCAGGCGGCCTTGGGAAAGAGAGGCGGATTCCGGCAGATACGCAGTCTATCGGCCCACGCGGGTGGCGGTGTAGGCATAGAAGCTCACCTTAGTCACGATTCAGGTGAACCCGTGGAGTGGGTTTACAGACTGTCATTCAACGTGGAGCGTTCTGGCAATCACAGAACCCTGGTTCAAGAAGAAGTGGTTGAGCATAACGGACAAATCATCCTGCACCGTCCCACTCAGGACGATAAGGATGATTCAGAACTCCTTACTGAGACTGCCCTTGAGCAAGTTAACGCCAACCGCCAATTCCGATCGGTGGCCGAGTTCTTCGACGAAATTACGTACCTGCACCTAGTGCCTCAACTGGTGCGTCACGGTGCCGAAATAGGCGGCAACCGCCTAGAAAATGACCCGTTTGGACAAGGGTTTTTGGAAAGGATAGCCAACACCAACAGCAACACGCGACAGAGTCGGCTCAGGAAAATTGCTGGTTCCCTTTCACATATCGTGCCGCAGTTGCAGGAAATCACTTTTGAGAGAGACTCAACGACCGGGCAGCCCCATCTGAGAGTTCGCTTCGATAATTGGCGAGCCCATGACGTTTCCCAGACGGAGGATCAGCTTTCTGACGGGACTCTCAGGCTGATTGGACTGTTCTGGTCGCTACTGGAACGAGGAGGTCCACTGTTGTTGGAAGAACCGGAGATTTCCTTGAACAGGGATATTGTGTTGCGTCTTGCGGGTCTGATTTATCGCTTGAGCGTTCCCGTCAGACGGCGAAGGGGCGATGAGCGGCATAGTGAGCGCCGACAAGTTATTCTCACCACACACAGCCCTGATTTGCTTTGCGATCAGGGTATAGACGGATGGGAAGTGCTTTGCATAACTCCCGCAAAAAATGGCTCTATAGTGAAACCTCTAGCCGAAGACCCAGGGAGACGCAAGGTACTTGAAGCAGGGGTTATGCCTGGTGTGGTTGCGCCTTTCCGCGAACAAGGAAAGCAGCTCCCTTTGCACTTGGGGCTTTCCCTGTAGCCCGATGATTACCCTAGCCGTTGAAGACACCCTAACAGAGGCCGTAACTACACGGCTGGTAATTGACTACTTGCCGGGAGTCAGGGTTAGAGAAGTAGTCGGACGTCAGGGCATCGGCTATATCAGACGGCGAATGCGAGACTTGAATCAAATCGCGCTTTACGAGAATCCGGTGCTGGTCGTGGCCGATTTGGATAGGCTCCAAGATTGTGCCGCTAACAGGGTTGGCCGCTTGATCGGAGGGTTGACAGCCATCGCGCCCAATCTGCTCATCCGCATTGCTGTACTAGAAATCGAGTCGTGGATAATGGCGGATCGGGAAGGGATTGCAAGGTGGTTGGGAATCGCTGCCAACACCGTAACCCGAAATCCGGAGAGTCTTGCCGATCCAAAGAGGACACTTGTCCAACTGGCCGCTCACTCACGAAATCGCGGTCTGCGTGAAGCAATAGCACCCGCTCAAGGGATCGGAACCCACCGCACAGGCCCGGGCTACAATGATGCAGTAGGCGATTTCGCGTCGTTACATTGGAACCCCGAAGCCGCGCGCCGCAACGCTCCCAGCCTCGACCGGGCCCTCACCGCATCACAGAACTTTCTGCCCCCTAACCCTCCGCCGTCCAGCGCAGGTTGGGGCGGCGGGCGGCTTGGGCTTCGTCCAAGCGGGCCACCGGCGTGGTGTGGGGGGCGTTGCGGACGAGGTCGGGGTCTTCGTCTATCTCCACGTTGATCTGCTTGAGGGCTGCCACGAAGTCGTCAATGGTTTCCTGCGTTTCCGACTCGGTGGGCTCGATCATCAGGCACTCGGGGACTATCAGCGGGAAGTACATCGTCGGGGCGTGGAAGCCGTAGTCCAGCAGCCGCTTGGCGATTTCCAGTCCGCCCGCGCCCCGCGCTTTCTGCCAGTCGGCGGAGAACACCGCTTCGTGCATACAGGTGCGGTCGTAGGGCAGATGGTAGACGTCGCGCAGGGCGTTCATCATGTAGTTGGCGTTCAGCACCGCGTTGCCGCTGATGGAGCGGACGCCCGCTGCGCCCAAGGTGCGGATGTAGGTGTAGGCCCGCACCAGCACGCCGAAGTTGCCGTGGAACCCGGCCAGTTTGCCGATGCTGTGCTCCGGCGTCGCCAAAGCGTAGCCGTCGCTCTCCGACCCGGTCACCACCGGCGCGGCCAAGTACGGCGCAAGCCGCTCCGTGGCGCAGACGGGACCAGCGCCCGGCCCGCCGCCGCCGTGGGGCGTGCTGAAGGTCTTGTGCAGGTTCAGGTGGCAAACGTCGAAGCCCAGGTCGCCCAGCTTCACCCGTCCCAGCAGGGCGTTCATGTTGGCGCCGTCGCCGTACACCAGCCCGCCCGCCTCGTGAACGATGCGGCAGACCTCGACGATGTTGGTGTCGAACAGTCCCAAGGTGCTGGGCAGAGTTATCATCACGCCCGCGAGGCTGTCGTCGGCCACGTCGTGCAGCGCCTCGAGGTCCACGTTGCCCTGGCTGTCCGACGCCAGCTCCACCACCTGGAACCCGGCCATCGCCGCGGACGCCGGGTTGGTGCCGTGGGCACTGTCGGGGATGGCGACCTTGGTGCGCCCGGTCTGTCCCTGGGCGTTCAGGTATGCCTTGACCATCAGCATACCGGCCAGTTCGCCGTGGGCCCCGGCCAGGGTGGCCAGGCTGACGGCGGGAAGGCCGGTAATTTCGCCCAAGAACCCCTGAAACCGGGATAGCAGCTCCAGCGCGCCCTGCGACTGCTCGGCGGGCTGCATCGGGTGGATGCCCGCAAACCCGGGCAGGAAGGCGGTCTCGTCGTTTATCTTGGGGTTGTACTTCATGGTACAACTGCCCAGCGGGTAGAAATGCGTGTCTATGGAGAAGTTACGCTGGCTGAGGCCGGTGAAATACTGCACCACCTCCGGCTCGGATAGCTCCGGCAAGGGCAGGTCGTCGCGCAGCAGGGCCGCGTCGGGCAGCGGCTGCGGCGGCACGTCGGACGCCGGCAGCACGGCTCCGGCCCGCCCGGGCACGCTGCGCTCCATCAAGAGTTTGGAAGTATCCCGGTTTCCGCCTTGACGCATTTCTTCGCCTCCGTATGGGTGGGGCAATTCCGAAATACCCGCCCTATCGGCCTTCGCTTGGGCTTCCAAGGTCTTTCTCCAGTTCCCGGACGCGGGCCTCAGCCGCGAGGCGGGCCTGACGCTCATTGTCAAGTTCCGCCTCAGTTGCGCCGAGTTGAGCTTCGGTTACGCTGAGTTGAGCTTCGGCTGCGGCGCGTGCGTCGGCCTGATCGTGGTAGTTCGCGATGTAACGCTGCGATGCCGGATCGTACCAGCGCAATTGACCGTGTTCCCAGCACAAGTCCAAGTTCAGTGTGTCGCTGTGGCCCCAATACCGCTCTTCGTCCACCTTGACGATGCTTATAGGTTGGTACTCGCCGCCCACCAGCCGGTCGCCGGCCAGGGGAGCTGGATAGTAATCGCCGCCGGTGGGGTCAAAACGCCAGTACTCCGCCACGCCAAAGGAGGCGTATCCCTGCGGTTTGTTTTCGTAGTCGTTGGGGGCAGTGCTCTCCGAGGCCACTTCCAATACGAAATCCGGCGCTTTCTCTCTTTCATCCAAGGCGAAGCACCGCCGAGCGACGGCGGCGTCGCGGTCCACGTCGAAGGCGATGAGCAGGTCGGGATATAGCTGGCCTGTTCGCTGGCTGAAAGTCCAGACTATGGGCATCTCGCTCATGACCAAAGTGACGCCCGTCGCTCCGTAGTGCCGCGCCAAGGCGGCTTGCCAGGCAGGGTCGTCGAGAATCACAGAGTTCTGCACATTGTTCCTCGGCGGTCTTTCCGGGTATTGCTCAACCCGTGGGGAGTACGGTGAGGTGGTTTGTCTGGTGGTCATAGCAGTCCTGCCCAGATGAGAAATAGCCGCAGGGCCACAGTATACGACAAACGGGTGGTGACAGCATTGGCCGGAGCGGCCAGAATGCGGGCTCCTACGCTTCTGACAACGCCGCCGCTAACTGCTCAATCTCCTCCGGTGTGTTCATTTCCGTCGAGCACGGCAGCTCCCGCTCTCTATTTCAATAGGCAGCCTTTGTCCTCGTCAGTTAGATGACGGTCTTGGAACTCAGCCTTCCTCCCGGGCCTTTAGTTGCTCCTCCAGTTCCCGGACGCGGGCCTCGGCTGAATTGCGGGCGTCGCGCTCGGCATTGACGCGGGCCTCGGCTGAATTGCGGGCGTCGCGCTCGGCGTTGGCGCGGGCCTCGGCTGCCATACGGGCGTCCATTTCCTCCCGGAACGTCATCAGGTGTTGCCCGGTTGCCGGATCATACCAGCGCAGTTGGCCGTGGTCCCAGCAAGCGTCCAGACCGAGAACCACGCTGTGCCCGTGGAAATGCTCCGGGCCGACTTCCACTATCTCCACCGGCTCGTAGGTTCCGCCCGTCAGCCGGTCGCCGCCCAACGGAGCGCCGTGGCGGGCGCCGCCGGTGGGGTCGTACCGCCAGTATTCGGGTATACCGAAGTTGGCGTAGTCCCGCCGCTTGTAGCCGATGTCATTGTCTCCGGTAGACTCCGAGGCCACCTCCAGCACCAGGTCCGGCGGTTTGCCTTGGTCACGTATCGAGTAGCCGTTCTGCTCCACCGCCCGCGCCCGGTTGACGTTGAAGGCGACCAGCAGGTCGGGGATGCGGTGCCCCTCCTGCTGGCTCGGCGCCCACCTGACCGGAATCTCGCCCAGCACTATGGTGGAGTCGTAGTTGCCCAGGCGCTGGCGCAGGATTGCCTGGTGGGCATCGTCATCAAGGTGCAGGGAGTTCTGCATATCATCCCTGGGGGGGAAGTCCGGGAACTTTTCCAGCGTCGCGGCATGAGTGGCATTGTCCGCGCTTTGGCGCAGTCTGCTGGTCATGGCGTTCCTCACGGTTGGTCTGGACAATCTTGTCATTCTAGGGAGGAGAGGAAATCTCCTTCGGGGAAGCTCAGGATAGCGCGCCTTCTACGCCAACGCCGCCGCCAACTGGTCTATCTCGTCCTTGGTGTTCATTTCGGTCACGCAGAAGAGGATCCCGTTGGGGTAGCGGTCGCTTACGTCGAGGCCGCCGAGGATGTTCTGCTGCATCAACCGGCGGTTGATTTCAGCGGGCGGCTGTGGGCACTGCGCCACGAACTCGCGGAAGAAGGGGCCGTTGTTAGCGACTGAATATCCGGGCAGCGCTGCTATCTGCGACGCGGCGTACTGCGACTTCTGGTAGCACAGCTCGGCCACCTGCCGCAGGCCCGACTTGCCCAGCGCGGCGAGGTAGATGGTGGAGGCGAGGGCGTACAGCGCCTCGTTGGTGCAGATGTTGGACGTGGCCCGCTCGCGGCGGATGTGCTGCTCCCGCGTTTGCAGCGTCAGCACGTAGCCCGTCTCGCCGTTGCGGTCCACAGTGCGGCCCGACAGGCGGCTGGGCATCTGCCGGATGTATTCCTGCTTGGTGGCGAACAGACCCACGTATGGGCCGCCGTAGCTGGGCGGAATCCCCAGTGGTTGTCCCTCGCCGGTCACGATGTCGGCTCCATAGTGGCCCGGCGGCTGGAACATCCCGACGGCGATGGGGTCGCAGGACACCACGGACAGCGCCCCGGCGTTGTGGGCCGTGTCCACCTGCGCTCCCAGGTCTTCGATGCCGCCGTAGAAGTTGGGGTACTGCGTAACCAGGCAGGCGGTGGCATCGTTGACGCCCGATGCGGCGTCGCTGACCGTCGCCACCTCCAGGTTCTGCGGAAGGCAGTAGGCTTCGATGACCGCCAGGTAGGCTGGCGACACGGTGTCCAGCACCGCCACTCGCTCGCGCCGGGTTACGCGGCAGGCCATCAGCGCGGCCTCGGCCAGGCTGGTTGCGCCTTCATACATACCGGCGTTGGCGACTTCCATACCGTAGAGGTTGCAGATGAGCGTCTGGAACTCGTAGATGACCTGCAACGTGCCCTGGCTGGCCTCGGCCTGATAGGGGGTGTAGGCGGTGATGAACTCGCCGCGGGTTACCAGCGACTTGACGATGGCAGGTATGAAGTGATGGTAGGAACCGGCCCCCAGGAACGACGGCCCGCTGCCCAGCGGGCGGTTGCGGCCGGCCAGCGCGCCCAACTCCCGTTGTATCTCCAGCTCGGGCATCGGGTCGGGCAGGCGCAGTTGGGGGTTGCGGTGTTCCGCCGGAATGTCGGCGAACAGGTCGTCAATGGACGAAACGCCCAGGGAGGCCAGCATTCCAGCCTGCTCCTCGGGCGTGTTGGGGATGTAGTGGGACTGAAAGTGCCCGTTGCCGCTTCCGGCGCTGCCGCTGCTCATCAGTGCAGCCCGGCGATGTAGGCGTCGTATTCTTCCGCCGACATCAGCGTGTCCAGTTCCGACGGGTCAGACATGGTCACACGGAGCAGCCAGCCTTCGCCGAAGGGGTCGGTGTTGGTCAGCTCGGGCTGGCCAGCCAAGCCGGAATTGACCTCGATGACCTCGCCGCTCACTGGCGAGAACAGGTCGGAGACGGCCTTCACCGATTCCACCTCGCCCATCTTGCCGAGGTGGGTCAGGTTATCGCCCACCTTGGGCAGCTCGAAGTATACGATGTCGCCCAACTGGTCCTGGGCGAAGTCGGTGATGCCGACCAGCGCGCGGCGGGCGGCGGCGTCTTCGACGATGATCCACTCGTGTTCTTGGGTGTAACTGCGGTCTGTGGGACTCATGGGGATTGAATGCTCCTTGCGGCAAAGGCCGGAATGAGTGGCGCAGCCTATGTGGAAGGGCTGGATCTTGGCCGCCGGAGACGGCGGTAATGAGGAAGGGTGGTGACGGTAATCTCTTCGATGTGGCCCCGTTTGTCCATTTCGAGGACGGTTCCCGGGCGTGAGTATTCCGGGAAAACGTAGCCCATCCCCAGACTGGTGTCAAGAGTGGGGGAATAGCAGCCGCTGGTCACCTGGCCCGCCGGAAATCCCAGCACGGAGAGGGCGTAGTCGGCCCGCGGCGCCGAGCGGCCCGGCATTTGCAGGCCCACCAGTGTGAAGCGCGTGCCGTTGTATTGCTGATTCAGGAGGGCGTCGCGCCCTATGAAGTCCTTGTCGAAATCAACGAACCGCTCCAGCCTCGCCTCAACCGGTGTGGTGGCCTCGTCCAGCTCGTGGCCGTGCAGGGGCAAGCCCGCCTCGGTTCGCAGCACGTCCCTGGCTCCCAGGCCGCAGGGTGCGGCTCCCGCATCGGTCAGCGCCTGCCAGATGGCCGGGGCCGCTGCGGCCGGGGCCATGATTTCCACGCCGTCTTCCCCGGTGTAGCCGGTGCGCCCCACCAGCACGGATGCTCCGCACATCTGCGCTTCGGTCCATGCAAAGGGGCGAAGGCCGGAGAGTCCGCCGTTCGCCAGTTCATGGGCTATTCGCCGGGCGGCAGGCCCCTGGCAGGCCAGCAGCGAGGTCTGCATCGTCTGGTCGTTCAGGGTCACGCCTTCGGGGAACCGCTGCCCCATCACAAGGCCGAACCAGTCCAGCACCCGGTGGCGGTTGCCGGCGTTGGGTATGAGCAGGTAGCGGTCTTCGCCGTCTTTTTCCGGGGGCAGGCGGTAGAAGATGGTGTCGTCAATAACCCCGCCGCGCTCGTTGCAGATCATGCAGTAGCGCGCGCGTCCCGTTTCCAGGGTCGAGGCGGAGCCGGTCAGCGCCCGGTCGAGGAAGGCGGTCGCGGACGGGCCGGAGATGTATACCCGGCCCATGTGAGATACGTCGAATATCCCGGCGCGCGTCCGCACCGCGCGGACTTCGGCGATGATGCCCGTGGGATACTGCACCGGCATATCCCACCCGCCGAAGGGCACCATCCGGCCCCCGGCGGCAACGTGGGTGTCATAGAGGGGAGTGCGGAGGTTGGTGGAGTCCATTATTCGTCGTCCTCTTCCGCGGGTAGCGCACCATCTCCGGCAGCTAAGTGCGCTTCGTATAATGAACGAGTTACCGATGCCAACTTATCCTTATGCTTCTCCCACTCGGCTAGGGAATCGAATGGGAACTCGATTTCAATCGCTGCCGTTTCCCTTTCGGGGCTGTTGCGGGGCCGAGTCAAATATGAGGGAATATCCCGCCGGAGTTGAGTAAAATCGCACGGGCGTAGCCGCACCGATGCGGGGCGGAAAATTGCGCTCACTAACCCGGGATGGGGACCAAAGGGGCCTAGCTGAATTGCCGCCAGGTACCTCCCTCGACCTGGCATTCGCAGGCGGAGCCTGTGTTTGGCCGGTTCGCCCCTGCCTCCGGTTGGCCTCTCCCTCGGACCTCGGAGATTCTCACGGAACATTTCCAGCACGGCGTTCCATAATTCCCTAGCTTCCGGACGTTCAGCGCTATGTTGGCCGATATGCTGCTCCAGCCTTTCCCGTCGTTCTCGGAGCCCGGGTCTTCTGGGGGACGGATTAGGTTTCGGTTCCGACTGCATCTGCCGGGCCAGTAGCGTCTTGCCATCGTAGGCGTATCCGTGAAATGTCAGCAACGATATATCAACGCCCCGGTCGGCAAGAAACCGCACCATTCGTGCAGTAGCATCGTCAACGCCCAAGCCGACCAGCACCATGCGTACAGGCTTCAGGCTGCTCAAGTCCTGTCCGTCCTGTCCATATTGTCGCTCATACCATTGCTCGAAATCGTCAATACCGGCAACTGCGTTGGCGCGACCGGAAATGCGGCGCGCAAGCTCGGCATCGTCCATGGACTCCAACGAAGATGCGTAGTCAATGACTTGGGCCACGGCGTCGCGCGATAGCGTACCCCGCTTCAGTTCGAACACCACCAACCGCCCGTCATCGTCCACGCCCAGCAAATCCAGCGGCCCGTCCTCGGTGGGTGTCTGGCGTCCCACTAGCGTCAGACCCGGCATCAGCATGTCCGGGTGCTTGACAATCGTCTTCTCCAGCAGCTTCTCAGACTCCGTTTGCGCAGCAGATGACAATGGAGTAGCGCCCCCGGAACCGTCCATAGCCCAAATCTTGATTTCGTCAGAAGCCACTCTCTCTCGCCCGCATTGCTGAATCCGCCACCAAGATGATAAACAACCCTTCCTGCTGTCGCAACTTTGGCGCCTTTAGGCACAGTTCCAAAGATAAGTCTTAATCTGCCCTAGCCACACTACTACCCGGCCCTTGCAGCACGGCGTATTCCTTCTCGATCTGCCGGTGGAAGGAATCGGGGATTTCATCCCACAGGAACAGGTCTACGCGAATGGGCAGGTTGCTTTCCTCAAAGGCTTCCCGCAGGTCGTTGGCTTGCGCCGACTGTCCCGGCGCAGTGAAGGCCACCAGATCCAGGTCCGAGTAGCGGCGGGGGTTGCCCCGGACACGGGAGCCGTAAGCCCATATCTCGACTCCGGGCAGGTGCTTCTGTGCGAGGCTCAACACCAACTGCAATTGTTCGGGCGGCAGGATGATTTCCTTCGTCATTCCCACTCTTCTCCCGTCATGGTCTGATATAGGCCGATGGCGTCAGTTATGAAATCGTCCACTCGCTCCAGAACGGCAGCAGCCTTCTCGTTGCTGTAATCATGGGTTGTTTCGACTTGCAAGTCCACATACTCCATCCACCTTTCCACCGGAGAGTCCAACACTTCGTTTTCCCCAGCGAGCCGGAAGATAGGTCTAGGAGATGGGGGGAAGGAAGGCAAGCGCACTTCGTCAATCAAATAGCGTCTCAAAGCCTTCAATAAGGTATCGTAGCAAACCTCAAATCTCTGAATGACCGATTCATCCAGCGCTTCCCGAATATACTGCGGCTGTTCAGACGGCAATTTCTTTCGGTTATCGTTCTGCAATTCCAGGTTCTTCAGCGACCTGTGGAAGCCGCCGTAGTCAAGCATCAGCTATTACGCCTCAGTGGTGCGTCATCCAAGAAGAGCCACTACAGCATACCAAAAGCCCTACCCCTGCGGGGCCAGGCGGAAGCGCCATAGCGCGATGGTCAGGAACACGGCGGCGAACACCGCCAACGCCGCCATCTCCGGCGCCACGTCGGAGAACTCTGCGCCGAAGAGCATCAGCTTGTTCAAGCCGCCGTTGGCCCAGCCGTGGGGCGTGATGCGGGCCAGCGACTGCATGAACGGCGGCGTGATGAACAGCGGCCACCAGCTCCCGCCGATAGGCGCCAGCACCAGCGACGTCAGCACCCCGGCCGCCGACGCTGTCCGCACGCTGCCGACGAAGCTGGCCAGCATCACCCCGAAGGCCGCCGAGGCCACCACCATCAGCAGCGACAGCAACACCACGGCGACCGGGGACGCCCCCAGGTCTATGTTGAAGGCCAGCGCCCCGACGGTCCACATCACCGCCACCTGCACCACGCCGATGATACCCCCGGCCAGGAACTTGCCGATTATCAGCGACTCGCGGCGCGCGCCGTTGGCCATCAGCCGCTCCAGCGTGTGGGTCTGCCGCTCGCGGGCCAAGGCTTCCGCCCCCATGGCCGCGGTGAAAAATATGAACATCGTGAGGTAGCCCGGCAGTGCGAAGTTGGAGGCGTTGAACGGCTCGATGTCGCCCACCTGCTCCACCCGGACGTCCACGGCCGGGCCGCTGACGTCCGACAGCAGCTCCGACATAACGGCGGCGGCCTCCTGCGGGCCGCCGAGGGCCATGACCGCGGAGAGCGTGGCCTGGGCCTCCGAGAACTGTGAGGCGATTTCCTGCGCGAAACCCCGCAGGGATGCTTCCTCTATGGGCGAAATTTCGCCTATGACCACTGCCAGCGCCGCCGTTTCGCCCGACGCCAGGCGCGAACTGAAGTCGGGCGGGAAGACTACGAAACCGTCTATTTCCCCGGCCTCCATCGCAGCCACAGCTTCCTCGTAGTCCATGCCCACCACGTTGCCCTCGGCCGAATCTACAATCGCAGTAATGGTCAAGTGGCTAAGGCTGGAGTCTGCTTCCTGGGTCGTCACGACAAACTTCAGCGGCTCGTTATCCGGCCCAACTCCCTGCAAGGCCAGGGAAAAGCCGATGACGAAAACGAAGGGCAGAAGGAAGGCGAAGGCCAGCGCAGCCCGGTCCCGGAAGAAAATGCGTGTGTCCTTCCAGGCCAGCAGTAGCGATTGACGCGCGACGGTGTTCATATCTCTCTACCGCCCCTCCGGCGTGATGCGAAACAGCAGGCGCGCGATGGTCAGGCCCACCACTGCGACGCTGGCCATCACCGCCATTTCCAGCCATTGTTGACCCAGGCGCTCGCCTCTGGCGATGATGTTTTGCATGGCCTCGATGGCATAGGAGTTGATAGTGGCCTTGGAGATGGCGTCCAGCAGAGTGCCTTCGGTTATCTCGAAGAAAGTGCCGCCGAAGACCACCATCAGCAGGGTGAAGAAAACGGCAGCCCATGCTGCCTGGTTGCGGGTGCGAGCCACCGCGCCGATGACCAGCGACACGCCGGTGAAGGCGGCGGAAGCCAGCAGCGTGAAGGCCAGCAACTCCACAAAGGCCAGCGGCCCGCCAGGACGGAACACGATGAAAGCCAGCGACAGCATGAGCACCGTCTGGAACATCGCCCGCGCCACGCCGGAAAGGAACTTGCCCGCAAATAGCTGGTTCACGCCCAGCCGCGTGGTCATCAGCCGTTCCAGGGTGCCGGTGCGCCGTTCCTCCACCAGCGACTGCGCCGCCAGCGTTACCGAGAACATGACGAACATCACTATCAGCCCCGGAAGAAGCCGGGCAAACAGGTTGTCGCCCGCTTCGTCTCCCGGCTCCTGGCCGGGCCGTCGCACCTCCGCCACTACCGGCGGGCTGGCGCGCAGCGAAGCCAGTTGCGTTTGCACCTCGGACTCAATACCCTCCGGCTGTGCCCCGGAGTCGGCCAGCGCGCGTTGCGTCTGTACCCTTACCCGCGAGCTGGCGGCCATGTCTCGGGCGATACCCCGGACGATGGCGGCGACAATCTGACCAGTATCGCCGCCGTTGCCGCGCTGCCGGAAGACCAGCGGCGCTGGCTTTCCCGCCTCCAGCGCTTCGCTGAACCCGTCGGGGATGACCACGGCGAACAGGATGGCCGAGCGGTCCAGCGCGCCGTTGGCGTCGGCCTCGGTGCGCTCCTCCACCTCCACCTCGGGCAGCGAGTCCAGCCGTGTCACCAGTTCGCGGGCGTGGACTCCGCCGTCCAGGTCCACCACGCTGGCCGGGGTGTATATCTCGCTGTCGTTGCTCAGCGCTCCATACATCAGCGCGAACAGCAGGATGGGCAACGCGATGCTGAAAGCCAGTTCGCCCCGGTTGTTCAGGAACAGTTTGAGTTCCAGCAGGGCGATGTAAAGTGGGCGCAACATTGCGGGTTAAAAACGCATCCTCTGAGTCTCCTTTTCTGTAGACGATTCTCAACGCAGAGGACACAGAGATGACGCGGAGAACGCAGAGGGGATGCCTTAATCTCTAATTCCTCTGTGTTCTCTCTGCGCTCTCTGCGTTGAAAAAGCTAGTCTCGCAGGCTACGGCCTGTCAGTTCCAGGAATACGGTTTCCAAGGTCACCTCGGCAGGGTCGCCTATCTCCGCCTTCAATTCCTGCGGACTGCCCAGGCGGATGAGTTGTCCGTTGTCCATGATGCCCAGCCGGTTGCAGAGGCGGTCGGCTTCCTCCATGTAGTGGGTGGTGTAGAGGACGGTCATGCCTTCGTCGCGCAGGCTCTCCACGGTATCGAAGATGTGGCTGCGCGACTGTGGGTCAATGCCCACCGTCGGCTCGTCGAGGAAGAGCAGTTGCGGACGGCTCATCAGGGCCACGGCCAGGTTGACGCGCCGCTTCATGCCACCGGAGAACTTGTCCACCTTGTCGCGGGCCCGCTCGGTGAGGCCCACAGATTCCAGGTGCTTCGCTGCCTCGCTCTTGGCCTCCCGTCCGCTGAGCCCGGCCATGCGCCCGAAGAACACCAGGTTGTCGGTCGCCGAAAGCTCGGGGTACAGCGCCAGCTCCTGGGGGCAGACGCCCACCAGCTTGCGTACCGTGTCACTCTCCCGAGTCACCGAATGCCCGCCGATGACCACGTCTCCGTCGTCCGGGGCCAGCACGGTGGAAAGCATCCGTATTGTCGTGGTCTTGCCCGCCCCGTTGGGCCCAAGCAGACCGAAAATCTCCTGCTTGCCGATGCTAAAAGAAACTCCATCCACTGCCTGCAACCCTCCGAAGGACTTGCGGAGGTTGCTGGCGGTCAGGAAGTCAGAGGTTTCAGGCATTGAAGTACATCTCCGGGGAACGCGCTGCTACTGAGCGCGATGGTACTGCGCCGACAACATCGGGCGTGGCGCAGAGTCTGTTACTCGCCCTGTTGCTGCATGGTTAGGGCGGTGACGCGCCTTGCCCCGGCCTGCTCCGGTTGCGGCTGCGGGATTCGCTCCGCATCAAGTTCGTCTTCCTTAAACACCTTTATATTCCCTTAAATATCTCTATATTCAAGGTATATCCCGTCGCAAGGATAAGTCAATCGAATCGCTTTCTGCCCCAGGGCAATCGCGTTTTAATCGATTCACCGCAGACTTGCTGAGGAAGTATCTGCGACAAGCAGGGAGAGACCATCATTCCGGCGAAAGCCGGAATCCAGGGCGTCCTGGGCAGACCAACTTTCCGAAAACAAGGGGTTATGGATTCCGGCTCCGTACCGGAGTACGGGGCCGGCTTTTCGCCGGAATGACGGTTTCCGGGCGGGCGGAAGTTAAAACGCGATTGCCCTGCTTTCTGCCCCAGGTCTTTCCGCCATGTATTACCGCGTTGGCGCAGGCGCCGTCACTTCCAGTTGGCGAGGGTCGTAACCCACCAGTTCCACGAAACCCCAGCCGGTCGTGGGCTGGCCTGCGCGTTCTCCGGCGACGGACACCGCACCCTCCCAGTAGGCTACTCCGAGAATATCGCCGGTGGACTCTGCCTGCTTCAGATAGGGCGTCAGGTCCAAATTCAGAGCCAATGCCTCAACTTCCACCTGCCATCCCATGGGGTACTCGATTCCGGTCTCGGCGCTCGTCCACGAGCCTTGCGCTGTGATTGAGACGTCATCATCCTCAAGGTACGTCACTGCGCCGTCCGGGTCCAGGTAGGTGCCGTGTCCCGACAGCCGCCGGCGCCCCTCGTTATGCCACACCACTGCAACCATCAGGTCGGCGCCGTCATCGAACTGAATGCTGGCCCAGTCCCAACCGATGCTCGTGTCGGCGATTTCCCCCCACTGATGGTCCATCCAGCCGGGGCCAACCACCGGGCGGCGGCCCTCGGCGTCCTCGATCCAGCCGGTCACGTGCAGGCGTGTGCGCGAGTAGTAATAGGTGGAGCCTGCCTCGGGGCCTAGATGAACCAGCCCGGTTCCGCCGTGCAGCACTGGCTCCCGCCGGGGGACTGCCCGCAGTTCCAGCCTGACTGCGCCTTCGCCTTCGTCGAAGTGAAAGCGCATATCATAGCCTTTGGGACCGGCCGACATACGCCAGCCGCCCGTTTCCGCGTCCACACTCCGGGCCTCGGGCTGCTCCGGCAACAGCGCCCCCCTCTCGGCCGCATAGTGGACGCCTCGCCCGTGGTCTCCCAGCGTAGCCTGCAACAGGTGGGGCGTAACCCCGGGCGCTCCCTGCGTTTGGAACGTGACATAATGATAGCTGTATTCACCCCCAGCATCATCCCTCAGCATCCCGTTGAAGTACCACCACTCTATGGGCGCATCGTGGGGAGCCTCGTCAGCAGGCAGGGACACCAGCGGTTGGGGTGTGAGTATGGGCGTAGGCGCGGATGTCGGCACGAATGTCGGCGTGGACGGTGGCACGGACGCAGGCGCGGGCGGGACAGTGGGCGTTTCCGTTGGCTCTGCCACACAGCCAGCAGCCAAGAGGATGGATGCCACCGCTACGAGCGCAGCCAGCAAGAAGACACCAGATCTTTGTTCAAGGAAGGAAAAAGGCGGGAGCATCGGAAACATGGGACTCTGAATCCGTTCCAGGGAAAGCAAAATTTACGTTTATGTCGCGCCGCCGGGAGCGGCAACGCACTGCCCTCGCGAACTCTCCGCATTCCAGCATGGGGCAACGGGTATGCGGCGTCAAGGCGGTTTACCAAGGCAATCGCCCTTTAGTGACCGAAGGCCATTGACGGAGCGCGGCTGCAACTGTAAGGTCATTGCTAGGAACTAGCGAAGTGGGCCTGTTCCTGCGAACCATATCAGGCTGGTGTTACCGAAATGACTACCCTCAGAGACTCAGACAGCGACCGCCTCGAACGCATTGAGCGTCTTGTGGAGCAGATCATCAATGTTTTAGAGAAAGTAGTTAACGATGTAGAAGAAATCAAAGCAGAACAGGCCACCATGAAGTCCGACATCGCTGTGTTGCAGCGAGACATGACTACTATGCAGCGAGACATGGGAGTGATGAAGGGCTGGCAGACCGAGTTGGTAGTTGAGCGCCGGGCCAGGAGCGTTTTCCGGCGCCTGTGCGGCGGCCACCTGCTTCGCATCTACCCCGACATTGAGTTGCAGCATTACATTGGCCACAACAGGCACGCGGGGAGATTGACCGAAGACGAATTCATCAGAGCCGGGAGTATAGACTTTCTGCTGGAAGGCACCGATTCCGGCGGAGCGGCGGTGATATATGCCGTCGAGGTTTCCTATACCCTGGGCCTTGACGACAGCGACCGCGCCATAGACAAGGCAGCCCTGCTGACTGCGGCACTGGACCGCGAGGTCAGGCCGGCAGTGGTGGGGGAGTCTTCCACCGCGCAGTTCGAGTCCGACGCCGCGCATCGTAACGTCGCCTATGCCTACATCGGAAACGGGCGAGGCGTAGCTCGCTGAACGGCCCGGTTTTATTGCTCAATAGGCTGGACGTGCGAAGTTGGCTCAGTAGGACGCTAACCAGGGAAATGCGACGGAGGGAAGTATCATGGCGAAGCTCACCAAGGAAGAGATAGACGCATTTCTGGCCCAACCGCGGACAGCCCAACTGGTGACGCTGCGTGCGTCGGGAACCCCTCATGTTGCGCCGGTGTGGTTCCTGTGGGATGAGGGGCGGGCACTGGTGATGGCCGATGCCAGCGCAATCAAGGTCCGCAACATTCGGCGCAACCCCGCCGCCGCCCTGTGCGTATGCACCCCCGATCATCCCTATGAATTCGTGACTCTGGAAGGAAGGGCCGCCATCGCCGCCGACGGGCTGGAAAACATGGTCCGCCGAACCTGCATTCTCTACGAAGGCCCGGAGCGCGGCGCGGAGTTTGCCGACGAATTGCTGGGTGACGAACGGCTGACGCTGATCACTATTTCCGTTGACCGAGTCATATCCTGGAAGGAAGGCGAAGAGGAAGCCTAGAGCATCCGGCCAACGCCGTACCGTTGGCCCTGAGCCTGTCTAAGGGCCGTTGGTTGATGATTCGACAAGCCCACCAGCAACGAGTTGCGCCGAAACTTTTACCTTTCGGTTCTACCCCACCGTTCCCCGTGGCGGCAGCACGGAGTTCATCCACGCCACCAGGTCGCGGATTACCTCGCCGCTGATTTCGTGCCCCATATCGTATACGTGAAACTCAGGGGAGTATCCTGCGTTCTCCAGGTAGTCCTTGGCCGCGTGGGCCGTGGACTCGGCAATCATCTGGTCGTAGCGTCCATGGGCCACGAAAATTGGCTGGGTGCGCTCGGTAGGCAAGCGGTGGTCCAGTTCCTCGGCCCCGGGCAGCGTGGCGCTCAGCGCGGCCAGTCCGGCGAAGGTGTCGGCCCGTCCCAGACCGCAGCGGTAGGTCATTCCCCCGCCCTGCGAAAAGCCCAGCAGCAGACAGTTGCCTTGCTCCACGTTGAAACGTCCCAGAACCTCCTCGAAGAATCCGGCCAGCAGCGATTCTGAGTTGGCTACTTCCTCGGGGGTCGAACCGCCGCGGGGCGTCATCCAGCCGAAACCGGCGTGGCCCAACCCCAAGTTGAACGGAATGGGGGCGTTGGGGCAGGCATAGACGTATCCGGTGGGGTTGATGGCCGGGGCAAGCCCCGCCAGGTCATGCATATTCGCTCCGAAGCCGTGGAGCATTATTACCAGCGGGTAGGATACGTCCGGGTCGTAGTCGTCGGGCAGCACCGTCAGATACGTCAGCCCCGGTCCCTCGTGAATCTCGCCTTTCATGCTGCCCCTTACCTCTCAGGTTATGCTTCCATAGTAACACGAAGCCCCCGGAAGAGTGGTGTACAATCCAGTTACACTATTTGCGGAGCGAAACCTTGACCGTTATATACCACCTGACAACCCCGGAAGCGTGGGCTGTGGCCCAGGCCGCGGGCGAGTATGAGGCCCCCAGTCTGGCCGATGAGGGGTTCATCCACTGCTCAGGGGACGAGGCACAGACCCTTCGCGTCGCCGGGCGACTTTACCCCGGCGTGACTGGCCTACAGGTACTCGACGTGGACGTCATCCGCCTGAATGCGGAGGTGAAGCGCGAGCCCAGCCGTTCCGGCGAAATCTACCCCCACATCTACGGCAAGATAAACCTCGATGCCGTCGTCCGAGTCCGCGACCTGACGCTGGACGCCGACGGCATCCACCAACTGGAGACCCAGTGAGCCATGGCTGAGACTCCCTTCTACTACTCCGAATTGGAACTGGCGCAGATTCACCGGGCCATCGCGCCGCCTCCCCCGCCTCCGCCAGCGGAATTCGTGGGAGTGATGGGAACATTGCCGCCCGAGTGGATGCAGCCGTTCTGGAAGTTGAGCGACCTTGAGCCGGGCCTGTTCAGCCGTGTGTCAGATGACCCGTGGGTGGTAAGGCTGGCGCAGTATGCCTTCTTCCCGCCGGTGCTGGAGTGGCGGGAACAGGGCGGTACGATTCCCCAGATCCGCATTACCGGTCGGACGCGCGGGCCTGCAGCAATACTACGCTCCGGCACAGAAGCCATAGTAATCAAGCCCTTCCAGAACACCAGAGAGGATGAGATTGCCCGCGCCGCCGCCGAGGTCAGAGTTGGCCCGGCGCAGCTCCCGTCGCTGCCCGGCTATCTGACCGAGCAGTTCGCCGAGGGTAATTTCTTCACCGACCTGCCCCCGGAACGGCGCGATGAAGACGCTATGCGAGCCGTTGGCCTGAACTTGGGCGGGATGTTGCGCCGGCTTCATGATGCAGGGATTTACTACAACGATGCCACGCTGGCCGACCCGGAGGGCCGCTCCCACCTCATCGTCTCTGACGATGGCGACTGCACCCTGATAGACTTCGGCGTTTCTCTGCTGGTTTCCCGCCACCCGGACTACACCCGCGAGGAAGTCCACAACTTCGTTCGCACAATGCCGATGTACCGGATAATGTCCGGGATGGCCGACGGCCGGGCCGAGATGGACGAGTTTCTGGCCGAATACGCGCGAAAGATGGCGCAAGCCACCCCGCAGGACATTATGGCGCGGGACCTGAAATTCGCGCAGCAGGGGCTGTCTATCGCCGCCCGCCGCATGGGCGAGGGTATCATCGAGCCGATACGCGACGGTTTCGTGGAGGGCTACCGGCCCGCATAGAAGGGCAAAGAGGGACTTGAACGCAGAGCGGGCATTAGCCGGAACTTGTCTGATTGCCGTTACTCGCCTCTTCTGTAAGCCGCACAATTTGCTCAGTCAGACGTTGGATAGTCTCATTGGCTTGCCTGCGTTCTTCATTAGCCTGCCTTTGCATATCATCCAAACGCCGTTGGAGAGCTTCTTTCTCTCTGCGTTCTCTGGTGAACATGATGTAACTCCAGACGGTTCCCGCCCCGCCTGCGATGGCGGCGTTGGCGAACATTTTAGTCAAGGCATCCAAGTTGACGTACTGGGCAAGCGTGGACAGGCTGCAATTAGTCTTTTCAGCCAGCCCCTCCGTACATGGTTCGGTAGTGCCATACCAGATTGCCCAGCTTATACCGAAAGCGATACCGGCAAATACCAGCGGCAGCCATATAAATTCCCAGAGTTCGCCTAAGAATCCCTTCTCATTGAAAGGCGGGAAATTCGACTCTTCCAAATCGTCCCGCCCTTCGGAGCTTGGTTGATGCATGGCTACACACTGTTTCAGAATGATACTAAGGCCGAGGTAAAAGGGCAAACGAGACAATCAGAACTGCTTTCATTACTCGATGCAGGAAGAATCAAGCAGGGGCAGGCCTGAAAGCCTGCCCCCGTCTTTGTGCCGCCTTACCTGTCTTGCGTCTTAATTCAGCGACTTGATGTACTCGATGATGGAGTCTATCTCCGGGTCGGTCAGGCCCAGGACGGGCATCAAATTGCCGAATCCCTCCACCAGTTGAGCGGCGGGGTCGTGAATGGACTCCCGGATGTAGTCGTCGTCCACCGTAGCGGAGCCGCCGCCTTCCAGCGCTTCCTGGCTGCCGTAGATGCCCTGCCATGACGGTCCCACCAGCACCGTGCCGTCGGTGGAGTGGCAGGCGTTGCAGCCGTACACTTCATTGGCCAGCCGTTGGCCCTCGGCTGCGCTCGGCTCTCCGCTGCCTGCGCCACTCCCGTCTCCGGTGGCGGCCACGGCTACCGGCGCGGTGATCGCCAGCGCCGCTATGGTGGGCGCCGGTGTCGAGGTTGGCTGCGGAGTCGGGTCAGGGCAGACATTCTCCCCGTGAGCTCCCAGATCGTGGTCAAAGACGCAAGGCGCGGCCACGTCGGGAAGGCGCGGCTCTCCTCCCAGCGTGGGTTTCACTGCGGTGAACAGGCCCATGAGCGCCAGCCCCACCATCACCGCCAGCACCATCCCTGCTATGAACACCCAGAAGAAAAACTTGTTGTCGAACTTCAGGTGCATATAGAACAGGATGACGATGACAAACTTGATACCGGAGAGGAGGAACAGGATAATCGTCGTCCATATGGGCGACGCTTCCCGTAAGCCCACTGAGTCCAGGATGAGGACGAACTCAACGATGGTGATAGCAAACAGCAGTATCGCAATAAAGACGTACTGCTTGAGGGACGGGTGCCCTCCGCCGCTGTGTTCAGTTTCGTGCGATATGGCCATCTGGGGAGTTCTCCAGGTCTCGGAAGCCGGCGCCAGGAAGGCCGGGCCTGTGAAGATGCGGTCTCTCTAATGACCGGGAGCCGCCGGGCCGGCGTCAAATCCGCCCACCAGGTACAGCAAGGTAAAGATTACGATCCAGACGATGTCTACGAAGTGCCAGTAGAGCCCGCAGATTTCCACGTCCAGGGCAGTCCCGGGATGCAGGCGTCCCTTGAAGGAAATCACAAACAGCGCCAGCAGCCAGATGATGCCCAAGGTTACGTGGGCTCCGTGGAATCCTGTCAGCGTGAAGAAGGTAGCGCCGAACAGGTTCTGGCCTAGGGTCAGCCCTTCGTTCTTGAACAGGTTGAACTCGTAGACCTGGAACCCGATGAATATGGCGCCCAGGATTGCTGTCGCCAACAGCCAGAGTTTTATGCCCCTCTGGTTGTTCTCATTGGTGGCCGCCAATGCCCGCACCATCGCAAAACTGCTGCACAGCAACACGAAGGTGCTGATGGTGGTAATCGGAATATCAATGATGTCCACGGGGTAGGGCCCGCTCAGGCTCTGCCCGCGGTACACCATGTAGGTGGCAATCAGGGAGCCGAAGAACAGGCAGTCCGACCCCAGGAACACCCACATCAGCATCTTCCGGTGGTTCAGGCCGGTGGTGGTGTAATCGTGGCCGACCGGCTCATGGTGGCCCCCGGCGTCGTGCGCCGCATGGCCGTGTCCATGGCCGTGAGCCGGTTCGTGATGGGCCGTTTCAGGTGCGTGGGCCAAAGTCCCCGTCTCCTATGCCTTATACCCCCACCCTAACCCTCCCCCCTAATATGGGGAGGGAACAGAGTGGACCGTCTCTCCTAGTGTCCTTCCTCGGGTGCTGGCGGCTCGTTGCTCCAGCCGATGACGCCGATGAATGCTATCAGTCCGCCCAGGAAGCTGACGCCATAGTGCGACAGAAGTCCGCCGCCGATCAGCCCCACGCCAGCAGCGGTGATGATGGGCCAGTAGGACGGGCTGGGCATGTGTATGGTGCTGGGATCAACCGCCGGTTCCGGCTCGGTGATCGGGTTGCCGGCTTCCCTGGCCTCTTCCTTCAGGATCCAGTAGTGGTCGCGCCCAACAATGTGAGGCACCTCGGCGAAGTTGTAGGCCGGCGGCGGCGAGGCGATGGTCCATTCCACGCCCGGAGCGTCCCACGGATCGTGGCTGACCCGGCGGGCGTTGCGGTTCTGCCAGACGGCGTAGATGAATACCAGTATCCCGATAAGGATTACGAAGTAGCCGACGGTGGACAGCAGGTTCAGCGTTCCCCAGCCGAACTCTTCGGCGTAGGTGTATATCCGGCGCGGCATTCCGTTCAGCCCCACAAAGTGCATGGGGAAGAAGGTGATGTTCATTCCGATGAACACCAGCCAGAAGTTTATCTTGCCCAGAGTCTCATTCAGCATCTTTCCGGTCAGCTTCGGCCACCAGTAGTAGATGCCTGCGAAGATGCCCATGATGGAGCCGCCGAACAGCACGTAGTGGATGTGGGCGACTATGTAATAAGTGTCCTGCTGCTGGAAGTCCGACGGCGACACCGCGTGCGACACGCCGCTCAGTCCGCCGATGATGAACAGGAACACGAAGCCCAAGGCATACATCATCGGAGTAGTCAACTCGATGCTGCCCTTCCACATCGTTCCCAGCCAGTTGAATATCTTCACGCCGGTGGGCACCGCGATGAGCATGGTGGTGATGGTGAACACCGAGTTGGCTATGGGCCCCAGCCCCACGGTGAACATGTGGTGGCTCCACACTGCCCAGCCCATGATGCCAATGACGATGCCGGAGAATATCACGAAGGGATAGCCGAACAGCGGCTTCTTGGAGAAGGTCGGCAGAATCTCCGACACGATTCCCATTGGCGGCAGAATCAGAATGTACACCTCGGGATGCCCGAAGACCCAGAACAGGTGTTGCCAGAGTATCGGGTCGCCGCCGCCCGTGGGGTTGAAGAAGTGCGTTCCGAAGTTCCGGTCCATCACCAGCTCAATCAGCCCGACGGTGATGACCGGCATGGCCAGGATCAGCAGGATGGACGTTATCAGCGTCATCCACACGAACACGGGCATACGCATCAGCGACATGCCCGGCGCGCGCAGGTTGATAATGGTGACGACGAAGTTAAGACCGCCAGCCACCGACGACGTGCCGAGTATCAGCAGACCGATGGCCCAGAAGTCCAGCCCCAGATTCTCGCTGAAGGGGCGCTCAGTCAGGTTAGCGTAGGAGAACCACCCGGCGTCCGGCACCTGGTCAACGATGAAGCTGAAGTGCATCAGGATCGCGCCGAACAGGAATATCCAGTAGGACAGCGCGTTGAGCCGGGGGAAGGCCACGTCGCGGGCGCCGATGGCCAAGGGCACCACGAAGTTGAAGAAGGCAACGCCCATCGGCATGATGACCATGAAGATCATCACCGTGGCGTGCATGGTGAACATCTGGTTGAAACGGCCAGGGCCTATCAGGTCGGTGTCGGGCGTGGCAAGCTGCGTGCGTATCACGCCAGCTTCAATGCCGGAAAGCAGCATGAAGATGAACGCGGTTGCGCCATACATCACGCCAATGCGCTTATGGTCAACCGTGGTTATCCAGCTCCAAATGCCTGAAGCGCCGTATGTCGGGCGGGCTAGTACCTCGGTTATTGTAGCCATAACTTGCCGTTCCAGAGAGCCGTTATCGTGTTGGATTACCGTGCCCGGGCTTCCCTGATTCAGTCTACCGCAGGTTCAGCAGATACTCAATCAGAGAGTCTACTTGTTCGTCGGTCAAGGTGGCATCGCCGCCGTCCCCGTAGAAAGCAGCTTTTTCATACATCAAGTTGCCAGGCTTGATGTCGTCGGGGTTCTTGATCCAGGCCCGCAGGTTCTCCACCGACAGGTCGGTGATGCCAGCGGCCAGGGTCTGGCGGGTGCGCAGGTCGGTCAGGTTCGGACCGGGAACCGCCACTGCGTCGCCGCCTGTGAGGAAGCTGTCAATACGCGACTGGGCCACCGACTCGATCTCCGGCCCGTTGATGGTGTGACACAGCGCACAATGAATCTGGAACTGCGTCTGGCCCTGCTGGGCGCGCGGAGTAAGAGCCTGCGGCGGGCTGTAGTTGGCGACCCAGGATTGGTAGTCTTCCTCAGTCATCACGGTCACGCGGAAGCGCATCTGGGCATGGGCCACGCCGCAAAGCTCGGCGCACTGGCCGTAGTAGGTCGCCGGCAGCGGCTGATCTATCATGTCCGAGTCGGCCATCAGCCACAGCGTATTCTGCCTCGACGGCACCACGTCCACTTTTCCGCCCAGCTTGGGTACCCAGAAGCTATGCAGCACGTCGTCGCTTTCCAGGATGAACGAGACGGGCCGGTCAACCGGAATGCGAAGCTCGTTGGCGGTGCTGATGCGCTTGCCGTTGCCGTCCGCGTCGGGGTACTCGAACTCGAAGTACCACTGGTGGCCGGTTACGGTGACCTCCAGTATGTCGCCCTGGTCGGTGGGCGGCTGGTCCAGCTCGAAAAGGGTGAACACGGACCAGATGCCGAGGCCGAGAATCAGCGCGGTGGGAATGATCGTCCACGTGACTTCCAGCGCGGTATGGCCGTGAATCTGAGGTGGCCGCGGCTGGCCTGGCCGTCGGCGATAGCGGATTACGATATACACCAACGCGCCTTCGACCAATACGAAGACGACAACCATCGTCCATAACAGGACGTTGAACAGTTGAAGCTGCTTGTCCGCCACTGGGCCGACGGGATCCCAAGTGGACTGGAATCCTTGGCTACAGGCCGCGGTCAGCAGGAAAAGAGCCGCTGCCGCTCCGAAAACGGCCAGCCTGATCAGCCGGTTTCGTTGCGAAGTGGGCCGGTGGGTGATTTCGTCAGGTGTGGGTTCCGGTGGGGAACCTGCCCTCTTCCTGGGCAACAACCCCATAGGTAGACTCCCCTAAAGCGCTGCCAACTGGAGTATGTGCTTTTTTCACTTGCCGCGCGAAAGATTAACATAGGGTATTGTAGCTGTCAATCGAATTTGAGGGCCGTGACACCCTTTTTCTCGCCCCTGAACCCGTGACCTCGCCACTCCCGCTTGTGCTACCATCGGAGTAACCCCTTAGCAGACCACAGGAAACCGGACGCCGCCACCCTAGCGGAGAAGCCGCCATGACCACCAAACCCAAGTACCAGATGATTCCCTACCAGCGGGAAGACCGCGACATCTACATCGGCTTGGAATTCGACCCCAACAAACGGGAGCCTCTACCCGACGCTATGTACCAGGAACCTACCATCGATGAGTTCATGTACCTGCTGCGCAACCATCTCGCCATAATCCCCGGCCGCAGGGACGTCTTTATCAGCAGCAATACCTTCATTTGCTACGACCGCAACAACCTGAACGTGCGCATAGGCCCCGACTGCTATGTGGCTTTTGGCGTAGATGCCGAGGCTATCCGCGACAGACGGCTGTATCTGCCCTGGGAAGCGGGCAAGCTCCCCGACTTCGTCTTGGAAATTGCCTCGGAATCCACCGCCGAGAACGACATGGGCAACAAGCGGGAAATCTACCAGATGCTCGGTATCGGCGAATACTGGCGCTTCGATGCTTCCGGCAGCGACTACTACGGAGAGCCGATGATTGGCGAACGCCTAGTGGACGGCCGCTACCAGAGGTTCGAGCTAAGCTACGAGGCAGACGGCTCTGTCCTCGGTTACAGCCCGGCCTTAGGCTTGCGCCTGTCTTGGGAGCCGGATTTCCGAGGCAGAGGTTGGTTGTTCTTCTACGACCCGGAGACAGGCCAGCGTCTGGAGTCGTATATCGCGTTAGCAGACTCGCGCCGCGCTGCTGAGGAGCGGGCCGCCGCTGCCGAAGCGGAAGCCGAGGAACTGCGCGAGCAACTCCGGCGCCTGCGGGGATACTGAGTAACTACCGTGAAAATCCCTTCACCATTGAGGGGGTGGAAACTTGATAGAACTTACGCATTTGACTGCGATTCCCGCTCCCTCTTGGTAGAGGGTTAGGGTGAGGGCGGTTTCCCAATTGCGTAACTCCTAGCCTTATAGTCCCACACCCTCAGAGTTACAGCACCCGGTAGACCCCGTCGGCCATCATCGCCCCGAACAGCAGGGCCAGGTACAGCAGCGAATACAGATACAGGTTGCGGGCTTTCTGCCTGGTCTGCGCCCGGAACAACCGCCAGGCCACCCATACGAACACGGCCCCGAGTACCGCCGCCGCTCCCAGGTAGATTCCGCCCACCGCTCCGGTTGCGGCGAACACCAGCGTCAGCGCCACCAGCACCAGCGAGTAGGCGAAGATGTTCTCCACTGTCTTCTGCGTTCCGGCCACCACCGGCAGCATCGGCACTCCGGCCCGCTCGTAGTCCTTCTGGATCAGCAGCGACAGCGCCCAGAAGTGGGGCGGCGTCCAGAAGAATACAATAGCGAACATATACAGCGCCGGCAGGTCGAAGGTGCCGGTGACCGCGACCCAGCCCACCGCCGGCGGAATGCTGCCCGCCGCGCCGCCAATGACGATGTTCTGCGGCGTGCTGCGCTTGAGCCAGCCGGTGTATACCAGTACGTAGAACAGGGATGCAGCCAGCGTCAGAACAGCGGCCAGCCAGTTCACCCAGTAGAACAGGACCCCGAAGGCCGCTATGTTCAGCGCGATGCCGAAGGCCAGCGCCATGAAAGGGCGGACGCGATTCCCCGGAACGGGGCGCTGCGCCGTCCGCGTCATCAGCGCGTCAATGTCCTGGTCGAGATAGTGGTTGATGGCGTTGGCTCCGCCAGCCCCCAGAGCGCCGCCGACGCACACCAGCAACAGCGTCAGCAGGTCGGGCACTCCTCGCGCCGCCAGGAACATTCCACCGATGGCGGTCACCAGCAGCAGCGAGATGATGGGCGGCTTGGTCAGCGCCACGTAGTCCGCCACCAGCCCCAGCGGGCCGCTCCTCGCCTGCCTGCCCGATTCCGCGCCGGTAAGCGCGGCGGCTTCCAGTCCAGCTTCTTCTATCTCTATATGTCCGGCTTGGTCAGTCATTTCTATCCTGAGCCGGATACCCGTCATTCCCGCGAAAGCGGAAATCCAGAGGTTCCTGCCGATGCGCTAGATTCCCGCGAGTAAGCCAATACTGCCAGCGCGGCGACTACGCCCCAGACCCCGGAGGCCAGGGCGAGATGCAGCGCCCGCAACTCCACGTCGCTCCCGAACCCGGCCCATATCACGCCAGCCCCGGCCAGCGTCTGGGCGGCGAACAACGCCAGCGCCGCCATAGACAGCAATCGTATCACGGGCGGCTGCCGTTGTCCTGAGCCTCTCGACGGGCGCCGGAATCCGAGATGAAGTGCGTAGATTATAAACAGTCCGGCAATCAGCGCCACGTAACGGTGCGCCATGTGAATCAGGGCCAGCTTGCCGCCGGGAAACACCCCGCCCCATTCGTTGGTGCACAGCGGCCACTGGTTGCAGGCCCAGGTAGCCGAAGCGGTATTCGTAAGATATGAACCCGAAAGCAGCAACAGGAACAGCGCCGCTGCCGCCGCCAGCGCCAGCGGAGGGAACAGCCGCGTCTTCCCCACGGCCCAAGGCGCCGGGCCGTCGCGCATCCCGCCCCGGTGCGCCATCACCGCCAGCAGGACGCAGCAGGCCAACGTCAGTTCCGCCACAGCCAGGTGCGTCATAACGACGTGCCCCGAAAGCTCGGTAGTAACTGTGAGGCCGCCCAGCAGGGCCTGGATGATGACCAGGACGACTGCCGCTGCCGCGGGCCAGATTATCCAAGGCTCCCGCCGGTAGCGCAGCCAGGCCCCGATAAACGTCGCCACGATGAGTGGCCCTACCAGGAACGAAGCTGCGACGCGGTGGGCGTATTCAATGATGGCCTTGCTTTCCAGGGGAGGCAGCCATTGCCCGGCGCACAGCGGCCAGTCGTCTCCGCAGCCCAGCCCCGACTCGGTGACCCGCACCACGCCGCCCAAGATCAGCATCCCGTAGACCGACGCCAACGTGACCCAGGCCAGCACCCGGAACCATCCGTCCGCCCCCAGGCTGTCCGCCCGGAACCTGCCGCCGACGGCTACTACCATGTGCTTGCCTCGCACCCGGCCCCCCGCCGGAGACCGCAGTGGAGCTTGTGGTGAAATGCCGGGCCTCCGTCCGGTATCAGACGGGCGGGAGGAAAGTGCGGCTCGGGCGAAGAAATGCAGTGAAGACCCATGAGACAGCCGACGGCAGATGCTCCTGACTGGGGTGACTTTGATACGGCTCAGGCCGTGCGGGCTGCCCGGCCCATTCACGGCACTGTTAGGAGGGGTAGCCATATTGCGGCGGAACGCTTCTAGCCTGACAAGCGCCCCAATCCTCAAACAGCCGACGAAAAACGTATCATCGCCCCAGCGTAATTGTCAATCTAAACACCGGGGTGTCTAAGCGTGTAAAATGCTCCCAAGAGCTAACGGGGGACCGGTTCGTAATGCCTAAGAAAAAGAAGAGAAAGTGGCAGCAGCAAAGCTACGGGTTGCCCAAGAACCACCAGTGGACGGCCCGTCCCGGCAACAAGGTTTTCGTCGCCGACCGGGGCAAGGCGCAGTTCGAGGTTCCCGGCGAATGGACAATCAGTCCGCACCCCGAGGGCGGCTCCATACGGTTCTTCGACAAGCCGAAGGAAGCCGATGCAGATATGCGCCTCGAATTTTCCATCATATACCCGCCACTTCGTTACCCGGACACCGGCCTGCCCATCGACTGGAGCGGCCTGCCGCTGGCCAAGCTGCTGGAGGACAGCGCTCTGGACGGAGACACCAGGGGAATTACGAACCGGGGGCAGTTCCAGCATTCCTGGCGAGACGACATGGAAATGGCTTGGCTGGAAGTGGACTTCCACGACCCCGGTGAAGACCGCCTGGCCCACTCACGCATGAGTCTGTCCAGAGGCCCCGGCGTCTACGCCTTCATCACCATGGATTTCTGGCCCGAAGACGCCCACCGGGCTCACAAAGTCTGGGACTGCGTGATGGAAACCCTCAAGCTGGGCGGCGAAACTCTGAACCTGGACGGCAGCAAGCAGACTCCCCTGCGCCGCCTGTCAATGAACTAGCGCAGGGGATGTAATCTCAAAAACGCTGAGAGTTTCTTGAGTGCTAAAATGTACCAGTGAAATGGCTTCAAGAGAACTGGCTCCAGCTCCACTTGGCCCTGGCGCCCCTTGGCGCGCTGGCCGTAACCTGGGCGCTCTGGCCGTAACCTGGGCGCTCTGGCTGTTGGGAGGCGACGGCTGGCAATGGTGGAGCAATCGGGAAAACGCAGCGCAGATGGGCCAGATTGTGCCGCTAGGCGCAGTGGTATACGGCTCGCTCATCCTGTTGATTGAGAGGGTAGGCAGAATGTTCTGGGCATTAGCGCAACGAGAGAAGGACATAGAAAGAGGTCGGCAGAAAGGTCGGGAGGAAGGTCGGGAGGAAGGTCGGGAGGAAGGTCGGCAGAAAGGCAAAGATGAGGTCATAAGGAAACTGCTGGAGAAAAAGGTTGATATTCCTCCGGAAATCCTCAAAGAGCTTGAAGACCTAGACCAGGATCCCTCTCAACATTAGGTGAGAGGCCAGCAAGCCTCGCTCATCCTGTTGATTGAGAGGGTAGGCAGAATGTTCTGGGCATTAGCGCAACGAGAGAAGGACATAGAAAGAGGTCGGCAGGAAGGTCGGGAGGAAGGTCGGCAGAAAGGCAAAGATGAGGTCATAAGGAAACTGCTGGAGAAAAAGGTTGATATTCCTCCGGAAATCCTCAAAGAGCTTGAAGACCTAGACCAGGATCCCTCTCAACATTAGGTGAGAGGCCAGCAAGCCTCGCTCATCCTGTTGATTGAGAGGGTAGGCAGAATGTTCTGGGCATTAGCGCAACGAGAGAAGGACATAGAAAGAGGTCGGCAGGAAGGCCGGCAGGAAGGCAAAGATGAGGTGATAAGGAAACTGCTGGAGAAAAAAGTTGATATTCCCCCGGAAATCCTCGAAGAGCTTGAAGACCTAGACCGGGAATCCCGTCGGCAATAAGCGCGGGTGATTCCGGTTGTAGTGTGCCGCCTCCGCCTGCGGGGCGTTATGGGCTTGGTGAAGGGAGGAGCCTCACTTCAGCCCTGACCCCCGCAAGGGAAGGCGGCCTGAGAGCCGGATGAGGGAAATCCCCCGCGGATCCCTCATCCGGCGGAAATGGCATTCATCTGGACACGACGATGGGCTTGCCTGTTTCCGGGTGCTGCAGCACCAGCGTTTCCGCCCCGTAGACCTGCCGTATGGCCTCCGGCGTCAGCGTCGTTTCCGGCGGGCCGGACGCCAGCACCCTGCCCTCGCCCACCAGCGCCACGCTGTCGCAGAACTGTCCCGCCAGCGTCAGGTCGTGCACTGCCGTCACCACCGTCTTGCCCGCCTCCGCCAGCTCCCGCAGCAGCCGCATGATGGCCGGTTGATAGGCCAGGTCCAGGTTCGCCGTCGGCTCGTCCAGCAGGATTACCGGCGTCTGTTGCGCCAGCGCCATGGCGATGGCGACCCGTTGCCGCTCGCCGCCGGATAGCTGGTGCACCGGCCGCTCCGCCAGTTCCTCGGCGCTGGTCATTTGCAGCGACTCCATCGCGATGTCCACGTCGTCGGAGGATTCCCATGCCAGCAGCCCCAGGTGCGGGTTGCGTCCCATCAGCGTGACCTCCAGCGCCGTCGTGCCCCGGGGCAGGTCCGGGTTCTGCGGCACCATTGCCACCAGCCGAGCCCGTTCCTTCCCGCTCATGGCATATACGTCGGCTCCCATCACGCGAATCTCGCCCCGGCTCGGACGCAAAGCCCCGGCAACGGCCCTGAGCAACGTGGACTTCCCCACGCCATTCGGCCCGGCCAGCGCTGTCACCGTCCCGCGAGAGACCTCCAGTTCCAGCCCGTTCAGCACTTGCCGCTCGCCGTATGCCGCGAACACGCCCTTGGCCAGGATGCCCGGTGCGTTAGTTCGTCCTTCGGCAGATTCAGGATGACCTTCGGCAAGACCGGGATAAATGGAACCATCATGCCCGTTGCGAGGCAGTTCGGCGATGGAGTGTCCGTTTGTCCTCTTCCACATATCTACGAAGTCCCCAAGCGTCTGCGCCGCAGAAGATACAGGAAGAAAGGAGCCCCGCAGAAGGCGGTGACTACGCCCACCGGCAGCTCACCGGGCGACACAATAGTCCGGGCCACCAGGTCCGCCAGCACCAGGAACGTCGCCCCGACGATGGCCGACATCGGCAGCAGGAAGCGGTAGTCCGGCCCCCAGACCAGCCGCACGGCGTGGGGGGCCACCAGTCCGACGAACCCGATGAGACCGGAGAACGACACCGCCGCCGCCGTGACCAGCGTGGCCGCCGCGATGAGCAGCAGCTTGACCTTCTCCACCGGCACGCCCAGCATCGCGGCGTGATCCTCGCTCAGTTGCAGCACGTTCAGCACCCGCCCGAATCCCAGCAGCACCACGATGCCGGGCACGGCGTAGGCCAGTACGATAGCGCTTTCCTTCCACTCCGAGGATATGAAGCTGCCCAGCAGCCACGAGAGCACCGGGCGCAGTTCCGGGTCGCTCCGCATTATCAGCAGGCTGGACACCGCTCCCGTCAGCGATGCGATGGCCACCCCCGCCAATATCAGCGTGGTCGTCGGCGTTCCCTGCGAGTTGCGGGCGATGGAGTAGGCCATCACTACCGCGCCGCTGCCTCCGGCAAACGCGGCGACGGGCAGCAGGCTCACTCCGGCCAGATACATCGGTATGCCTGTGAGCAGCACCACCACCGCGCCTAGGCCAGCCCCCGACGCAACGCCCACCAGGTACGGGTCGGCCAGCGGGTTCTTGAACAGCCCCTGATATGCAGCCCCCGACATCGCCAGCGCCGCGCCCACCACGGCGGCCTGCGCCACTCTCGGCAGCCGCAACTGCCATAGGATGGTGTCCCACGCCGCCGGTATGTCCGTCGACAGTTCGACGCCCGGCAACCGCGCCGCCATAATCTCCACCACCGAGCCGAAGGGCACGTGGACCGATCCCAGGCTGGCGGCGAAGATGGCCGCCAGGGCCAGCGCAGCCAGCCCCAGGACAATCCGCCACCACGGATAGCGCAAGCCCACCAGTCCGGCAGCCGCCCGGCCGGGGCTCAGCGCCCCGCGTTCCCGGACTGCGCCATCGTCCCGCGCCGCGCCGTCAAGCTGCGCACTACCGTCATTCCCGCGAAAGCGGGAATCCAGGGATCTCCTTCCTTTCAGCCGTATTCCAGCCACTAATACGAACTCTTGGCCTTTCTGGTGATTCGGTCGCTCTCTACGAGAATTGCGAGCGCACTTCCCGCCGAACATACTCGATGCCCTCGGTTCCCTCGTAGCGCGTCCGCATTTCCTCGAACGAGGGATTTCCCTCCACGGGCGCTCCGCCGGCGCCGTCCACTCCCGGCTTGGGCAGGTAGGCCCGCAGCAGTGTCTCGCCCTGGAGATCGGAGAAACGCACGTAATGGGCAGACAGAGCGCCGTAGGTCTCCACGAACTGGATGCCGCCCACGGAGTTCCCGTCGAGGTGAAAATGCCAGTTGTCGGCCTTTACCGTGATGCTGGCTCCGCTGACCTCCGGCTCCCCGATGCCGCGGGAGTTGTTTTCGCTAACCATGCTTCCCGGTCCGACGATCCACATCAGGGCGTCGCCCAGGGTGGTCAACTCTCGGATAATCGGCAGCGTTGCTTCCATCTCCCAACTCCTGATAACGCCTGAACCGGGATTCGCCTGAATTTCGAGATTTCCACGAATAAACCCCGGGCATCATGACAACCACACGATTCGCAGTTCAGACTAGGGGAACAGGTCGGGGTACACCCAAGCGGCCATTTCCTCCACGGCGTCCATGAACCTTGGCCCGGCGACGCTGAATGTGTTGCCAGGGCTGAGGTTGAAAATATGGTGCTCTTCCGCGCCGTGCAGCCCGGCCAAGGCCGGCTCTGCGGCCACGGAGGCCGGATCTCCCATGATGATGTCCGGGTCGGCGGCTACCACCGCCTCCGGGCTGATCTGCTGGTATCCATCGAAGTCGGCGATGTTCTCCAGTTTCAGAAGCTCAAACACGTCATTGATCAGCGTGTTCCTTCCCGGAGACCACCACTGGAAGCCGTGGGAGTAGATGGTCTGGGATTCCTCCACCGACTCTATCTTTTCCCGGACGGCGGCTACGCGGGCGTCGAAATCGTCAGCGACCCGGTTGGCTTCTTCAGTCGCGCCAGTTATTGCGCCCCACATCCGTATTTGGTCGGAAACGTCGGTGAAGCCGTGAGACAGGCTCTTGATGTACAGCACCTTCAACCCGGCCCGCTCCAGGTCGGCGTTGAAGCGGTCATAGAACACGTAGACCAAGTCCGGTTCCAGGGCCACGATGGCCTCGATGTCCATGTTGAAGGCGTCGCCGACCTTGGTGATGCTCTCCGTCTCCGGCGGATAAGTGACGTATTCGTGGGTGCCGGCGATGCGGTCTCCCTCGCCGATGGCGAAGAGCATCTCCACCGCCGCGCCGTCGTAGACCACCATGCGCTCCGGCGGGCTGTCCAGCTCGACTACCTTGCTTCCTGTCCCGGTCACCACAACCTTGCGTGGTTGAGGCGTCGGAGTCGGCTCAGGGGCTGCGGTGACGATTACCGTTACCGGCGGCAGCGGTGTTGACGTGGGGCCGGGCGTGGCCGTAACGATCATCGGTTCGGAAGTCGGGGCGGGCGGGGTCGTCGGGCCGGGGGTGGCAGTGACTATGATAGTCTCCGGCGTTGGCGGCACAGCCGTAGGCTCCGAGCCGCAGGCCAACAGCCCGGCGGCCAATATGGTCAGGATGGCAATAAAGGGCAACAGGTATCGCGCGTGGGTCACTGATATACTCCTGTATTCGGTTTTAATTCTGCAATTCCAGACTCGGCATCCATGCGAAAGCGGAATTCAGGGGCGCTCTCACCCAACAAAAAAGCCCTGCCCCGAGTGAGGGCAGAGCGCATTGCATCGTCTTGAGCTTGTCCAAGTGACGAGTCATGCCGACGCCTTTCCTCGAAGGCCGAAACATCGCTGAGAGCCGTGGACCGGGCTCGCTCCGATTCCCAGATTCAACCGGAGCCTACCGTTGCGGGACAGCGCTGGACTTTGACCAGCTTCCTCGTTCAACCCTGTGAAGGGCACTCGCAGCGTCGAATTATTCGATTGTAAAGCAAGAGAAACCTACAGCCTATAATGCCCCATCCGGCGCCGACTGTCAATCACCGGGTTCCGGTTGGCGAGTCAGTGCCAGCAACCTTTCCAGCGTCTCCCGCCAGTGAGTCCGCATTCGTTCCCGCTCGTCCATGTTGGACAATCGTTCCTGATGAAACCTGACTGATGTATTTTCTCCCGACGGCAGAAGATAGACCTGCAAGGTGGACGGCTGCTCCAGTTCAGGACTGCACCAGGTCACGCGAATGCGTTGCCCGGCGACTGCGGACCGGACTTCTCCCCACCTGCCATCCGGCGCGGTATATGTTTCGCCCTTGCGGAACTTCATCGGGCCTGTTTTTCCCAGCCAGGCGTCCCTTCCCTGCCCTTCGACCAGCAGGGACCATGCCTTGTCCACAGAAACCGGCAATGTCTTCTGGACGCCAATCTGGAAACCCGCCCCGGACGTCTGGCCGATGACTCTGAGGCCGCGAGCCTGCTCGTACCCCACGGCTACCGACTGCTGCCACCAGCCGTTGCTCAATTCGCCCGGCCCGGCGATGAGGGCGACGATCTCCTTGTGGTTCATGCTCCGTGCGCCCAACCCGTCCAGAAAGGCCAGCCATTCATCCCAATCTCTGCCGGTAGCTCTCTCCACGGCTTCGCCGGAGACGCCGCTGAATTTCTGTTTGTAGTCCATCAATTCCGCCCTCGGTGAATTGAGTTGAGCGCAGCCGCAAGGGTACCTTATCAGTGGACTGACATGGAAGCAGGGATAGTCCTTTCCGTTATTCTCCTTCGAGCTACTACGGGGAAATCTCCAATGCCGGGAGGTAATGGTCCAGCCAGTGTACCGGCCTGGAGGCGAAGGAAGACTCGGCGAGCCCTTGGCCGACGGAGGCCACAGGGTACTGTTGCAAGCCAATGAGAATGACAGCCAGCAAAACCAGGCTGGCTAAGGATCCCATCAGCAGGCCGCCTGCCCGGTTTATCTGCCTGCCCATGGGAAGAACCGACATCAGGGGCGTCGCCATGGACATAACGGCCCATATCGAAAGGGTAACGAACAGCCCCAGAAACAGCATTGCGGCGAAGACCAGAAAGAACCCGGCCACATCCTGTCTTGCTGTGTCCTCCACGAAAAAGAAGACCAGGGGACCAATCAGAAGGCCCAGAGCGCTGGACATGGAGATACCGGCCACCACGAAAATGAATGGAAGGAACACCCTGGCCATTCCGGCCGCGTAACCCAACAGCGCGCCGGATGCCCAGACCGCCAACGATAGTGTGTCAACCCAGTTCACGCTTCCAGTCTAGCACGGCGGCAACGAAACCAGCCTAGGGTGTGTTTACAAACTCTACCGGCAAAGATATTTGGGTATCGGCGCGGTTGTTTGATGCCAGGATTTCACCCTCACCCTAACCCTCTCCCTCAAGGGAGAGGGGATTTTGCAGGTTAATTCCGCCCTATTTGCGGTTTGTAAACACAACCTAGAGAATAATAGTGGTAATCGTAACCATGTATTGGTCTAATGCCTATCCTGAACCCACTGGCGCGCCATTGCCAGCGCGGCGAGGCACAACCCCCCGAACAGAAAGCCGCCTATGACGTCGCTGGGCCAGTGCACTCCCACGTAAACGCGGGAGGCCCCGACGGCCAGTACCAACAGCGCCAGCGCGCCCTGGCCCAGCCGTCGAAACCACGGTCGGACAGGGAAAACGTCCCAACGGCCAAGCAGGTAAAGCAACGCCCCGTAGAAGGCGATGGCAAAGACCGCGTGGCTGCTGGGGAAGCCGTAGCCCGTCCCTTCGACCAGGGCCAGAGCCTCGTCTGGCCGGGGCCTAGCGGCCACTTCCTTCAGCCTCAGATTCAGCGCCAGCGGCAGGACGCCGCACGCAGCCAGAAACACCCCGTCGCGCCGATTCCGCAATCCCGCGAATATCACTATCCCGATGGGAACGTAAGGCAGCCCAAAGAGACCGCCCAACCAAACCACGTACATGGTGGTGATGGCAGCGTTCAGCCAATCTACCCGCCACTGCCGGAGTTCCAGCAGCGCCCACTCGTCGCCGGGGAAGGCATCGTAGACGCGGGCCAGCGCCAGCAGCAGCGCCATAACCATCGTGCCCGCAAGAAACAGCAAACACCCTCTCCCCCTAGGGGAAAATTGGGATGGGGGAGTCCTCCTCGATGTTATAATCCTGCGCATGATTCACGACATCGCCATAGATGGGCCTTCGGCATCGGGTAAGACGGTAGTCGGGCGGCGGCTGGCCCAGCAGTTGGGGTGGCGTTTCCTCGACACGGGCGTCATGTATCGCGCCGTCACCTGGCTGGCCCTGGAGCGGGGCGTCTCTCCCGAAGACGCCGACGGCTTGGGCGAGCTGGCCCGGGCGCATCCCATTCGCTTGGCCGACGGCGTGTCTTCCGACGACGTGAGCAGGCCGGTGGAAACTGCGGGAAGCCGACTTGGGCCGGAACTCTACGAGTCCCGGGTTGATAATAACGTGTCCAACGTCTCAAAGCATTCGGCGGTCCGCCGGGCCCTCGTGGACCAGCAGCGGGAAATCGCCGAACTGGCAGCCACCGTCAGCGGCATTGTGATGATTGGCCGCGACATCGGCACCGTGGTACTGCCGGACGCCGGGCTGAAGGTTTTCCTTACCGCCTCGGCGGAGCAGCGCGCCCTGCGCCGCTGGCGGGAAATGCGGGAGCGCGGACAGGAAATCGAGCTGGCGACAGTGCAGAGCGAAATCGAAGCCCGCGACGTTATAGACTCTTCCCGCGACGACTCGCCGCTACGCCCCGCCGCCGACGCCTGGCCGTTGGACAGCAGCAGCCTGAGCATTGAGGAAACGGTGAACGCCATCATGCGGAAGATGGAAGGCTGCTGATGTCCCTGAGCCAGCCGAAGGGCGAAAGCGCCACCCTGCTCTACCGTCTGGGCCGGCCTCTGGCCCGCTTCTGTTTCGGCTCCTTCGGGCGGATGGAAGTCATCGGCGAGGAGAACGTACCGCCTCATGGCCCGTTGATTCTGGTCTGCAATCACTTGGCCTTCACCGACCCGCCGCTGCTGGTGGCGGCTATCCCTCGTCCGCTGTACTTCCTGGGTAAGAGGGAACTGTTCGCCAACCCCATTGGCAATTTCCTGATGCGCGGGTTTCATGTGTTCCCCTATGACCGAACGACGGCCAGCACCGAGACTATGAGGACGTTGCTGGGACTACTGGACCAGGACCGGACGGTGGTTGTGTTCCCGGAGGGTACCCGCAGCAAGAGCCATTCGTTGCAGGAGTCGCAACTGGGAGTGGTCTACCTGGCCCTCAAGTCGCAGGCCCCGATTCTGCCCGTAGGGGTGACCGGCACCCAGAAGATGCGGGCCTGGCGAATGCCCGCGCCGCTGTGCCGTCTCACTGCCAGCATCGGCCCGCCCTTCACGCTGCCTACAATCGAGGGACGCATCCCCCGCCCGGTGATGCAGGGGATGTTGCGGACGGTCATGGAGCGGGTGGCCCTGCAACTGCCCCCGGAATTTCGAGGCGTCTATGACCCTTCGACTAAAGCCGAAAACCCCCCTCGCTAGAGGGAGAGGTTTAGAGCCTGCCCCGCGAAAGCGGAGGAGTGCAAATTAAAGCAAAGGAATGAGGAGTAAGCAATGCAACAACAGGCATCCAGGTTCGGTATCTACTTGAACGATGGGGAAAAGAAGGTGGTCAGAATCAACTCTCCCTACTGGTTCCCCGAAGAGCCCGAATGGGTGTTCCTGACCCCGGAGGTCAACGCCACCCTATTGAGCATCCGCGGACTGGCCCGCGAACAAGGCCTCGCCACAGACGCCGACGCGCTGACCTGGGGCACGATTCCAATGCGGGACGAGGGCTGAGACAAGGCAACTGCGGTCTGCGGCTGTCTCTATCCCTGTGATACAATTTCTGAGGGACACCGAGGGATGGGAGAGAAACTGCAACCATGACCGTGAACGGCAACAGCCAACCAGACCGCATTGACGAATTAGCGAACCTGCTTGTCGGCTTCATAGACGAAACCAGGCAGTTTATGGCCGAGCAAAGGCAGTTCAACGCCAAAGTAACGGAAGACATCAGCCGGCTAACTGAACAAGTGGGCGGGCTGACACAACAAGTGGGTTGGCTAACTGAACAAGTGGGTGGGCTGACACAACAAGTGGGTTGGCTAACTGAACGAGTGGGCGGGCTGACGGACGACGTGGGCCAACTAAAGGGGTTCGACGTGAGGGCCGTGGCTTTGCAACGAACCAGGAGCATTGCAAGAAGGCTAGTAGGCCATCAGTTTTGGACTGATGGATATAGAGACTTCAATTTTAGGCGAGCGTCTGCGGTGGTAAAGCGCCAGTCCACTCGTATCCTGTCCTGGTTGCGCCGGTCCTGCCACGCTGCCACTTCCCGCCTTAGAGTTGTTTGATCCGGAATGCGACGGTTCAGGCATTGGCGGGACAACACCCCGATTTCAATCTCGGCCATATCCAGCCAACTGCCGTGCTTGGGCGTGTAGTGAATTTCCAGCCGCTCCGCGATGCGCCGGGCCTCGGCAGGTTCAAAGGCCTCATACAATGAACTGGGGTGATGCGTGTTCAGATTGTCCATCACCAGTACGATACGGTCTTTGTCCGGGTAGTCCTCGTCCACCAGTTGCTTGACCACCTGCGCCCAATCGACTTTGGTACGCCGGTCCGTCACTGCCACCCGGCGCCACCCCTCCAGCGGTGCGAACAACATGAACAGGTTGCTCACTCCGTTGCGTTCGTATTCGTAATCGTAGGAGCCCACCGCCCCGGGCTGGGCCGGTCGCGGCTGGCGCGTCTCTTTCACCTGCTGCTTGCTGGTCTCATCCAGGCAGACCAGGACCTCGTTGTCCCCATACTGGCGCTGATAGACTTCCAGCACGTCCTCCATGGCGCAGACAAACTCGGCGCTGCCTTGCGGAGGGACGCACCAACACTCTTTCAGCCAAGGCTTAAGTTGGTTTTTTTCAGAGTCTGGCGCACTGTTTCATGGCTGATGCTCTCCACTATCTCCCTTTCCACCAGTCCATCGGCCAGCAATTGCAGCGTCCAACTGGCCCGTCCCTCGGGCGGTTCCCCGCAGGCCAGGGCAATCAGATGGGCTTCCCCCGCACCGTCCAACCGCTTCCGCTGGCGGTTCAGTTGCTCCTTGCGCCCCAATGCCCGTTCCAAACCCTCCTCCACACAGCGGCGCCTTACCCGCTCCACCGTCGCACGGCCGACCTGGAGGGCCCGGGCAATCTCTGCATCCTTCATAGCCCCTCCCTCTTGCCCTTCGTCGCCCAACAGCAGGATGCGGGCATGGGTCTGCTTGTACGCGGCACAACTCCCCTTGGAAACCATTGCTTTCAATTCCTCCCGCTCCTCCGCACTCAGCTTGACCCGGTACTTCTTCTCCATCACCCACTCCCCTCATCTGCTTATTTTTCTCACTTGATTATACCTATTATCCATCAATACAACTCTGCTCGACTACTAGGGCTGTCGGAGTTTCATGTTCTTACCCATGAAGAAACCCGTGTCTTGGCCAACAGGTTGAACAGGCTGCCGGATTTCGACGTGGAGGAAAACGAGAGGCTCAGCTTTGCCGAGGCCGACCTGATTATCGAAGCCCACGACGAAGGCAGAAACAAGCATTACATCGCCGCGGAAATTTCCTATACCGCCAACAGGGATGACGTCTACCGGGCCGTCCGCAATGCCGGGTTTCTGCGGTTGCTGACCTCGAGCAAGTGTTACGCCGTAGTCGTCGGTTGCGAAAGAACCGCCGACGTTGTCAATTCCGTCGACAGAGAATCCGTTTCCTGGCACGCCATCAACAACCGGGCAATGGCGCCGGCCTAGCCGCTGTTTCCGTTACAGCCCGGACTCGCCCGTGCGCAGAGTGTAGGACGATTCCACATCCGTCACAAAGGTGCGGCCATCGCCTGGGAAGCCGGAGTATGCGGCGGTCTGTATGGCACTGGTCACCATCTCCACCTGGTCGTCCTCAACCACCACCATGAACATACACTTGGCCAGTTCGTCGTAGAAATGGTCGCCGACTTGGACGCCCTGCTGCTTGCCGCGGCCTAGTACGTCCCACTTGGTCATCGCCGGGAAGCCCTCGTTGGCTAGGGCGGCGGCCACCGCAACTTCCTTCTCTGGTCGAATGACTGCACGGACCATTTTCATAGCTGCTCCTCCTGCGCTTCTTGTTATGCTTCGTAGTCAACGCCCGATACTGGGGGGATTGAAGCGGAATCTATCCCGGTAAACCCCGGGTCGCTCAGTTTTTCGACAATTGCTGGCAGCACATCTCCCAGCGTTGACACCGGCACCTGCTCCATCAGCTTCTCCGCCGGACGGGCGTTTGGGCCGGTGCGTCCTCCGGCGAAGATGGTCACCGCATCCACCACCTCTCCCTCGAACCGTGTCTTGCCGCCCTGGAAGCCGATGTCGGCGGCATGGTGGTTGCCGCAGCCGGCGGGGCAGCCGGACCAGTACATCCGCAGCGGCGTTCCGCTCTTGTCCAGTGTCTGGGGATAGCAGGTGTCCAGGGCCGCCGCCACCCGCTGGCTGACGCTCTTAGTCTCTATCAGGCCCAGGTTGCAGTAATCGTTGCCCGTGCAGCTCACTAGCCCTCGCGCGAAAGGACTAGCCTCCGGCGACAGGCGAGACAGCAGCGGCTCGGCCAGCAGCGCGGGCAAGTTGGTCTCCGGCGTGTCGGCGATGATTGCGTTCTGCCCCACGGTGAGCCTGATTGCGCCGGAGCCGTAGGCAGCGGCCAGACGGGCCAGCTCGGTCATGTCGTCGGCGCAGGTGCGCCCGGACGGAACGCACAGCCCGACGGAGTACAGCCCTTCCTGCCGCTGCGGGTTCACGCCCAAGTGGTCGGCGTGGTTGCCTTGCCGGACGTCCCGGCCCGCTGGCAGCAGGGCCGCGCCCCAGCGTTCCTTCAACCGCTCGCGGAACTTTTCGGCCCCCCAGTCGTCCAGCAGGAAGGCCAGGCGGGCGCGGGTACGTTTTTCCCGCGAGCCTTCGTCGCGGAACAGCAGGGTGATGGCCGCAGCCAGTCTCGCCGCGTCTTCCGGTTGCACGAACACGTCCAGGGGCTGGGCGATGGTCATGCCGCCTGACCCCATCTTGCCGCCGACGGCGACGTTGAACCCCGGGATGCCGTCCGGGCCTGTCGCGGGCGTCATTGCGATGTCCTGGGTCTCGGCGTGGATGCAGTTCTCCAGGCAGCCCGTGAACGCGACGTTCAGCTTGCGAGGCAGATTGGTGTACTCCCGGTTGCCCAGGAACATCCGTGTGAATTCCTCGCCTACCGGGGCTGCGTCGAACAGTTCGTTGGGCGTCAGCCCCGACAGGGCGCAGGTGTTGGCGCCCCGGATGTTGTCCATCCCCGTTTGGAGAGAGGACAGGTCAACATCGCGCAGGGCGTCCAGGATTTCAGGAACGTCCCGTATCTGGACGTCGCGCAACTCAATCTGCTGGCGGGTGGTGAGGTCCATTACGCCGCTGCCCAGCTTGTGGGACAGGTGGGCAAGGCAGGCGAGCTGAGGCGCGGTCAGGCGCCCGTTGGTGATGCGGAGGCGCATCATGAAGCGCCCGGGTGTGGGCTTTCGGAAGAAGGTTCCGATCCACTTGAGCCGCTCCCGGTCTCCGGGCTCGATGGTCTCCCAGCCCCCATGCTGCGCCGCCATCTCGTGGATCTCGTCGAGGATGTCCAGCCCCGGCTTTTCGTCCTTGATGCGCTCCACCGGGTTGCCGGTTTTAGTTGCAGTCGTCACGTTGTTCTCCTGTGCTTCTCTTACGCTGGAGGATGGGACGCCCTCACCCCCGCTTTCGCGGGACAGGCTCTAACCCTCCCCCTGAAGGAGGGGGGGCCAGACTACTTAAGCCTCGCTGTAAAGGGCCATCGGCACGCGCTTGGCGTAGGCCGGGGCAATGGCCAGCGTGCCGCGTCCCAGCGCCCGTTCCATCACCCGGCGCTCTTCGGTCTCGCGCTCCGGGGAGAAGCGCACCACCAAGACCAGCGAGGAGGCCACGGTTACGATGGCGCCTAGGTAGAGCAATGCCATCTCGGTGCTGAGGGACTCCATTCGGAACAGGAATCCGGCTGCTACGGCTCCGGCGTTGCCGCCCGCGCCTACAATGCCGGCCACGGCGCCCAGAGCTTTCTGGTTGATGAAAGGCACCACGGAAAAGGTTGCTCCCTCGGCCATCTGCACAAACAGGCTGAACACCAGCATCGCGGCGATGGCAGCGGGAAGTATTTCCATCCGCGAGAAGACGGCCAGGGCGATGCCCTCCAGCAGCAGGACGCCGCCGAGGAACAGCGTCCGGCCCCGAAGTCCGAAGCGGATGCCCACCTTGTCGCCCACGATGCCGCCGAGGGTGCGGGCGAAGAGGTTCATCAGGCCGAACAACCCCGCAATCAGCCCGGCCAGCCCGACACCAAGACCGAAGCGGTCGTGGTAATAGAGGGCGGCGATGTTGTTCATGGTCAACTCGACGCCGAAGCAGGCCCCGTAGATGAGGAACAACGCCCAGACGCGGTAGTCCTTGGCCGCCTCCAGGAAGGCGCGGGTCCGGGCGCCCGGAGGCTCTTTGGCCCGTTCTTCCGCTATCTGTTCCGAGGGCGAGTCCTGGGTGAACTTGAAGTAGGCGATGCCCATGAGGAACAGGGCGATGCCCGGTATCACCATGGCGATGCGCCAGCCGATGACGTCGGTTGCTCCGAGGGCGACGATTACGCCCAGCGCCAGCGGCATGGCCATCTGGGTGACGCCGCCGCCCATGTTGCCCCATCCGGCCGTGGTGGCGTTGGCGGTTCCCACCACGTTGGGGCGAACATCACCGAAGTGTGATACTGCGTGATGACGAAGGATGCCCCGATGACGCCGATGGCCAGCCGGAAGAGCAGGAAGGACTCATAGTTGGTGGCCAGGCCGATGCTCATCACCGGGATAGAGCCGATAATCAGCAGCCCCGAATAGGTTATGCGGGGGCCGATGCGGTCGCACAGCCAGCCCACCACCAGCCGGGCCACGATGGTCACCGCCACAGAGGCGATGACGGTGTTGCCGACTTCGGTCTTGGTCAGTTGCAGGTCGTCCCGGACGAGGGCCATCATCGGCGCGATGCCGAACCAGCCGAAGAAAGCCAGGAAGAAGGCCATCCAACTCATGTGGAACACCCGCATATGCGGTCGCCCAAAGCTGAAGAGCCGTATGCTGGTTGCCTTGTGGGTTTGCGGGTCTACCCCGATATTCATCACTGCCCCCGGAATGAACAAACCTTGCGTCATTCCCGCGAAGGCGGGAATCTAGAGACCTTTGCTATATCAACGCTCATTTCCGCATAACCGCGTGGATTCCCGCGAAGGCGGGAATGACAGTTCGGTACGCACGAAATCAGGAGAACGCCTCACGTTAACCCTCCCCCTGAGGGAGAGGAGACAGTGCCCTAAATCTCCACGGAGGCGACGCCGCTGCCGACGCGGGCTACCACGATATGGGCTTTTTCCTGGCCTGGCGCGCCGAGCACCGAGGTCTTGCTCTGGCCCAGCAGCCTCTTGATGCCATGAGGGTCGCGCACGAAGCCGCGGACGTTGGTGAGCCACTTGACGCTCTTGTAGCCCTGCAGGAACGGCACCCACAGACGCACCGGGCCGCCCAGCTCGTGGGGTAGCCGTTCGCCCTCTATGCCGTAGACCACCAGCACACGAGGGTCGCGGGCCAGCGCCAGGGGCAGGCTCTCGAAGTACATACCGTCGCCGGAGTAGAAAGAGAGGTAGCGGGAGCCGGTCAGGTCCATCCCCATCGCTTCCAGCAGCACAGGGAGGCGGACGCCGGTGACCAGCGGGGTTTCGGACCAGTTGAATATCTGGCAGACCAGCGGAGTCGGTTCCTCGACCTTGGGCAGCTTCTTCAGGTCTTCCCAAGTGGCCGATACCGTCTTGCCCCGGATGTCTGTCAGCTTCATTTCCCAGTCTTCCAGAGCCTTCTGCTCCGGCATGGGATATAGAGACAGCACAGGCAGTATGTCGGACTCGAAGTCCATGGCCGCAAACTGGTCTTTGAACTTGGGATAGTTGACTCCGGGACGATGCGCCATGACTTACGCCTCCACCATTACCGATTCGGATTCCTCTGTGCCCTGCTCATCCTGGGCCTGTCGAAGAACGGCAACAGGACAAACAAATACCTTCCCGTCGCCGTAATTATCGGACTTGTTTACGTTGATCAGACTGCTGACCAGCCAGCCAGCCAGTTCGTCGGGAACCAGCCAGGCCAACATCCGCTTGGGGAGGAACTGCATCACGCCATCGTCGCTGCCGTTGACTGGCCGCATATAGCGGAGGCCGCGCTGTCGTCCCCTGCCCATCACGCGCATCTGGGTGTACTCGGTCAGGCCCAATGCTCCGGCTGCGTCCAGCGTTGCCTGCCACTTCTCGGGACGAATGACTGCAATCACTTCTTTCATGCGGCTGCCCCTCCCAACGATTTTTGTCACCATAGCCGCACGGTGTTTCGCGTCCGTTGCGTGGAAATTGCAAAGGGGTTACGAATAAGTTGCAAAATGATTGCGGATAAATTGCGTATTTGTTACAAGCCTACGTAATTCGTCAGCCAGGAAAACAGTTAAACGCAGAGGGCGCGGAGGAACGCAGAGATTCGGGGATTGTCCCCTCTGCGTTCCTCCGCGCCCTCTGCGTAAAAAAACCAGGGGCAGAGGCCGGTGGTTAGCCCTTGAAGGCGGGCATCACCTCTTCGGCGAAGATGCTGAGCTGGTCCTTGAAGACCTCCAGCGGCATACCCATGACGGAGCCGATGTTGACCCGCTCCACGCCCGGGTAGTTCTCTTCGGCCTTCTTCAATGCCTCGACGGCGGACTCGGCCGGGCCGCAGATCCAGCCGCCGCCCTCGACGGCTTCCTCGAGAGTGGGCAGCTTGACGCCCCCGCGCCCGCCGGCGGCCACGGCGTCAATCTGGTCCTGGCTCAGCGCCATCAGGCCCAGAGGGGCGGCGAACTTCATGGCCTCCTCGTAGTAGGGCCTGGCCTTCTCGATGGCCTTTTCCTTAGTTTCGGCGAAGAACATACGGAAGCCCAGGGCGGCGTTTTCGCCCAACTGCGTCTCGCGCCCTGCGTCCAGTTGCGCCTGCTGGTACATCCGCATCCGGTCGCCCAAGGTGGGTTCGGGGGTGTTGGCCAGCAGGGGCTTGATGCCGGTCTTCGCCATGAACTCCACGCCGCGCGGGTTGCCGCTGACCAGCGGCTGCCAGATCTCGACGGGACGGTTCAGGGGGCGCGGCACCAGGGTCAGCTTCTCCAGCTCGTAGCCCCGGTAGGGGACGCGGGCGGGAATCTGGAAGTGCTTACCCTGGTGGGAGAAGGAGTCTTCGTTGAAAGCCTTGACCATGACCTCGACCTGCTCCTCGAACAGCTCGCGGTTGGCGTCGGAGTCGCGCATCGGCGCGCCGAAGGTCTCGACCTCGCGGGTGTGGTAGCCACGGCCCACTCCGAAGATGATGCGGCCCTTGCTGAGAATGTCGGCCATGGCGAAGTCTTCGGCCAGGCGCAGCGGGTGCCACATGGGGGTGATGTTGAAGCCGCAGCCATACTTGAGGGTCTTGGTCTGCGTCGCCAGGTACAGGCCCAGCATCAGCAGGTTGGGGATGCCCTCGTACCCTTCCGGCTGGAAGTGATGCTCGGCCATCCAGAACTCGTGGTAGCCGTTGGCTTCCAGGTGCTGGGCGATTTCCAAGGCCCAGTCGTAAGTCTCGGCCAGCTTCTCATTGGAATACCAGCGGTCGTTGGCTGGCGTCCCCTCGAAGCCCAGGTTGTCGTCAACCACGTGTCCGGCGTAGGAAGCGGAGAAGTTCTTAAACATATCTGCTCTCTGATTTGGAGTTTGATTATGAGAGAGTGAGTGCAAGTTAGAAGTGAAACACGGGTAGCTACCCGCCAAAAACATTTTGCAAGATAAGCGCGACGCCCAAGGCAACTATACCGCCGATGATAGTGTACGTCAGGCGGTCAATGCGCCGATTAACCTCAGCGAACTGCCGGTCGCTGCGCTCATCTTGGCGGTCAAACCGCTGGTCTTGGCGATCAAGCCGCTCCTTGATTTCCGCTTGACCCCGCTCCAGGTTGCCCAAGGAACGATAGATCTCTCGCACGTCGCTGGCGGCCATCTCCTGCGGTGTGGCAGGTTGTGGATCTTGAGTTGCTTCGGTGGTCATGCTGTCCTATCCCTTACAGTGAAGCTCCTACTCCCGCACCTGGCTGGGAGCCGGGTTGTACAGCTCCAGGCCGATGGTGGCGGGGAAGACGCGGGCAAATTCCTCGACGGTCCACTTGCCTTCCTTCTGGATGGTCTTGACCGGCTCCGGCTCGTTGAGCAGGTTTATCAGGCCCTCAGTGACGTGGAAGACGTGGCCGTTGACATGCTGAGCTTCATCCGAGGCGAGCCAGGCGACCATCGGGGCGATGTCGTCGGCCTCTCCGCGCAGGGTGACGCTGGCGCCGGTGCCGATGCCGCGGGCGGCGCGCAGCTCGCGGGCTTCGTCTGGGATGCTGGTGGTCATGCGGGTGGCGGCGCTGGGCGAGATGGCGTTTGCAGTGACCCCGTAGCGGCCCATGTCGCGGGCTACCACGCGGGTGAATCCGGCAATGCCGTCCTTGGCCGCGCCGTAGTTGGCCTGCCCTGAGTTGCCGTACAGCCCAGAGGTGGAACTGAAGGTGATGATGCGCCCGGAACGCTGCTGGCGGAACAGCACGGAGGCGTTCTTGACCACCGAGAATGTGCCCTTGAGATGGACGGCGATGACGTCGTCCCATTCCTGCTCGCTCATGTTGAAGACCATGCGGTCGCGCAGGATGCCCGCGACGGTGACTACGATGTCCAGCTTGCCGAAACTGTCGAGGGCGGTCTGGACAATCTTCTCGCCGCCATCCATGCTGGCGACGTTCTCGGTGCAGGCGACGGCCTCGCCGCCAGCCTCGCGGATCTCGGCCACCACGGAATCGGCCACCGACACATCTGCCCCCGAACCGTCAACATTGACGCCCAGATCGCAGACCACCACTTTTGCGCCTTCCTCGGCCATCAGTCGGGCAACGCCGCGCCCGATGCCGCGCCCAGCCCCGGTTACTATCGCCACCTTGTCATTCAGCAGGTTTGCCATTCCCTAATTCCTTTGTGTGTGTGTTCTGGATTGCAATTATGAGGCCCGCTCCCAGAGCAGGACGACGGTGAGGTCGGCGCGGGATCCCTTGATGGGCAGGGTGCTCAATTGGAGCCGCCCGTCGCCGGTAAACTCAAATTTTCGTACTTGGCGCTCCCCTATCCAGTTGGGGAAGAAACTTCCTTCCACCTGATGAATCATCAGACCTTCGGTCTCGTTCACCGTGTAGCTGCCGTAGTAGGCCACGTATCCCTCGAAGGCGGCCCGAACCTCGGCGTCGCTGCCCTTGAGCAGGTTGCCGGTTGTGAAGGCCGGGCGTTCCCGCGCCATAATCTGGCCGGAGAAGTTGCCCCGTCCGTCGTACATCAGCAATCCACCTGGCTTCTCACCATAGGGTTTGCTGATGCGCCCGTCCGACCACTGCCCTTCACAGGCCAGCAGCCGCCAGGTGCCAGTGAAATGCTCTGCCAATGCTGCCATGTGCTCCTGCTGTCTATGCGGGAAGCCTTTCCAGCACTCTGAACAGCAATGTGATGGTCCCGGCGCCAAAGCCAGTGAACAAAACAGCCCCTATGCTGAAACCTGCTATGAGTAGGTTTCGCGCGTCTTTCCGAGCCGATTCAACCATTTCCCGGGCTTCTCTACGAGCTAATTCGTTGGCCTCCCGGGCTTCTTTGCGCGTTGCCTCATTCATCTCCCGGGCTTCTTTGCGGGCTGACTCATCCATCTCCCGGGTTTCTTTGCGGGCTGACTCATCCATCTCCCGGGTTTCTTTGCGGGCTGACTCGATCAAGTTAACTACCTGTTCGAGCCGGGATAATGCCAACCCCAACTGCTGGGTGTTGGTTTCCTGAATCGCCTCAAGACGGGTTATGCGTTCTTCCGGCGTTACCACGTATGAATTCTCCCTGTTAACGTTTCCCTGCCATCCTACTCCCGCGGCGGGGCGGCAGGGGCCGGGTTGGCGATGCCGGCAGTGAGTACCTCGCGGGCCAATGGGGCCAGTGTTTCCATGTCCCAGTGGCCGGTCGGCTCGTAGATGGAGCGCTCCGGCCTCGGCTGGGACATCAGCGATACAGTGTCGCCGTAGACCAGGAAGGTCTGGCCGTTGACGTTGTGGGCGTAGTCGCTGGCGAGGTAGCAAATGAAAGGCGCGATGTGGGTGGGGTCCAGTTCGGTCAGCGTTTCTTCGCCCGGAATGGCGGCGACGCCGCTGCGGGCCCGAATCTCGGCGGCGCTGTCGGGTATGTCGCCAATCATGCGGGTGTTGGCGCGGGGGGCTATGGCGTTGGCAGTGACCCCGTAGCGTCCCATGTCCTTGGCGACGACCTTGGTGAAGCCTGCGATGCCGGACTTGGCCGCGCCGTAGTTGGCTTGGCCGGAGTTGCCGACCAGCCCTGACTCCGATGAGAAGGTGATGATGCGGCCGGAGCGTTGCTGCCGGAACAGGATGCAGGCGTGCTTCACCACGGTGAAGGTGCCCTTGAGGTGTACGGCGATGACGTCATCCCACTCCTGCTCGGTCATGTTGAAGACCATGCGGTCGCGCAGGATGCCGGCGCAGGTGACCACGATGTCCAGCCTGCCGAAGTTGTCCACGGCGGTCTGGATGATTTTCTCGCCGCCCTCCATGGTGGTCACCGACTCCATGCACGGCACGGCCTGACCGCCGCCGGCCCGAATTTCCTCAGCCACCTGCGCGGCTATCGAGTGGTCCTGTCCGCTGCCGTCAACATTGACGCCGGGGTCAACGATGACCACTTTCGCGCCTTCCGCGGCCATTTCCATTGCAATGCCGCGGCCGATACCTCGCCCTGATCCGGTGACGATTGCCACCTTGTCCACTAATGAATCAACCAATGTTCCTTCTCCCTGAGAATATGGATGTCCTGTACCGGTCATTCCCGCGAAAGCGGGAATCCACTATACCTTGGCAGATAGAGGTTTTGCTCTGCCGAAACGCCCTGGATTCCCGCGGAGGCGGGAGTGGCGGATGATGCGTCTGTCCCTAGCTCTTGGGCAACGACACCGTGGCGCGGCCGGGGGTGGTGCGCTGGCCCTCTTCGTTCTCCAGCCAGATTTCGCAGTCAACCAAGTATTCCCCGGCGTCTTCGTGCTTGCCGGTCACCACTCCCCGGGCGGTTATGGGCCGGCCGGGAATGTCCATACCCCGGTACTGGCAGGAGAGTTTGCGCAGATTGCCGCGCGGGCCCATCCAGTCGGTGACCAGAGAGCCGAGGAAGGCGTTCTTCAACGCGCCGTGAAGGATGATGTCCTCCAGCCCGGTGCTTTGGGCGAAGTCCTTGTCGTAGTGAATCTGGTAGTAGTCGCCGGATGCGCCAGCGTATTTAACCAGTTGTTGGGAGGAGGGGTGGCGCACTACGGGAGGAATCTCCGTTCCTTCGTCAATGTCATCCCAAACTATCTGCGCGGTCATCGTTTAACCTCCGGGCGCATAATTCCCTCCCCCGGAAAGGGGAGGCTGGGGGGTGGGGGAGAGGTCAGTAGCGAATGGACGTGTTGGTCTGGGTCGCCACCACCTGGTCGAACTGGTTGGTGTAGGTGATGACGATGGTCTGAATGAGCATCAGGCCGATGCTGCCGTTGCGCTCGGTGATGTCCTCGATGCGGGAGACGGCGGTGATGCGGTCTCCGGGGCGCACCGGCTCGAAGTATTCCCAGTCGCTGCCGCCGTCCAGCACTCGCTCGAAGGGCACATCAAAGGGCAAATCAGGACGGGCGGCCACCGCCGAGCGCAGGAAAGTCGGCGGCGCGATAAGTCCACCGTACTGCGAGGCGCGGGCGGCGGCTTCGTCGTTGTACACCGGGTTTTCGTCGCCGATAGCCTCTGCGAACTTGATAATAGCGCCCTTCTCGACCTCCAAGGTTCTGGGCTCGCTCACAGTTCCGATGGCCATCTCGCGCATTTCTTCGGTCAAAAATGACGGCGTGGTAGACACGAAAAACCCCCTGGGCGCAATCCTCAATCTTCAGCTTGCCGGAGGGCGTGTCCTGAGCTTGCTACAGGACGGGTCAACCCTCGTTAACGGTCTTTTAACAATCTGCGAGTCTACCGATGGCCGCAAGGGGTGTCAAGGTTGACATAGTTGCGCGAGCAATCGTATTGCTGCCGAATTAACGCTACTTGCAGGCAATATACCAGCCTGATTCGGGCATATCATGGCATCGAAACGATGCAGGGAAGAGGTGTATGTGACGAATATAATTAGCGGGTAAATATCCCTGCCGACGCCTCTCCTCTACTGTCCCAGCCCGCGCTATTACAGCAGACATTGCCGAGAAATTGCCGCGGCTTCATTATCCCGGTGTTATGATATATTCGTCTTGCCGAAGCAAAGCATGGCATATTACTCCCGCCCGCCGGAGGCCCTTATGACTACTCCCAAGCCCGCTGTGGCCCCGGCGCCGGGCTCGCCGGAATTCATCAGGTTTCCGGACCCCCGGCCCTGTGACTTGGATATGACCACCTACCACTACGTGAATTTCCCAGCCTACCCGCCGGCTCTGGCCGACCACTTGGGCAACCTGGACACTACCGTAATCCTCAGCGAGACTGCGGCGGGCCTGCGGCCCACCAGGAGCTACGATGACATCCTGTTTCCCGATATGCTCATCGCCCTGAACGCCAATGCCGCTGCCGCCCGCGCCCGTAACGGCTACCTCGTTCCCGAGCAGGGCAAGCCGCCCGACTTCGTACTGGAAGTAGCCTCCGAGACTACCCACGAACGCGATGAAGGGCACAAGAGGAATGCCTACGCCAATATGGGCGTCGCCGAGTACTGGCGCTTCGATAATACGGGCGGCTGGTACGAAACGCCGCTGGCAGGGGATGTTCTGGTGGATGGACGGTATCAACCCCTCCCGGTTCACCGGACGGAAGAAGGGCACTACCGGGGGCATAGCCCGGCGCTGAACCTGGACCTGTGCTGGGAAGACGGGCTGTTGCGCTTCTGGGATCCAGTGGTACAACGCTACCTGACCACCGACCTGGAGGAACGCGCTGCCCGCCGCGCCGCCGAGGCCCGAATCCGAGAACTGGAAGAGGAACTACGCCGCCGCGACAACGCCTAGCCGCTGCAGGGCAGCGTTACGAATTGGGTGGTCAAGTTTGGGAGTATCATCTGGTTGTACCGTAGGGGCGCAAACCACCTGAATCGGAACGTTACTCCGCCGCAGGCATCGCGCTGCTTCCTACTGTCCCAGCCCGCGTTGCAGTCCGCGAAGGTAGCCCGCCTGTCCGCCGTGCTGGTTGACCTCCCAGACAAGCATACGGAACATCGTCGCCAGCGTGATCTCGTTGCCCTGCCGGTTGGTCATCGTGGTGGTGGTCAGCGCAGCGTCGTCGTGCTCGCTGAGGAAGCCCAGCAGATTGTCGCGGGCGGCGGCGGCGTACTCCACCAGCAGGGCCTTGTCGGGGCAGCGCCAGTTGTTTAGGTCCTCGGCGGTGTAGCCGAACCCTACGTCCATCGCCTCCGGCTTCATGCTCAGCCGCTCGGCCCATTCCCGCTCGTACAACTGCGGCTGCCTGCGGGCCAGCGACTGCGTCCACATATCCAGCGCCCGCCCGTAGTGCCAGACAACGAACCCGATGGAGTGGCACTGTTCGTTGGGCCGGAACTCGATTTCTTCCTGCGTCAGTCCGTCCAGGTAACGCTCCAGCCATTCCCAGTTGACCTCGAAAGACTCACGGATAAATTCCTGCAACGCCATGTCAGCCACCTCAACTATTGCGATTGCCAGCCGGTTTCGTCTGCCAGCATCCAGCCTATTGTAGCGCAGGGAGTCGGGAGGAAAGCTCACCTTTTCAAATAGTAGTTACGCAGTTCCCTACAATTCCCTCTCCTTCTGGGAGAGGGTGAGGACGTAACTCTCAACTGCGTAACTACTATCAAAAATAACGGGTTGCTTCTTTCTTTCAAGAACGGGCTTTCAAGAACGGGCTCTTTCAGGAAAGGAGAAAGGCCGTCCGTGAGGTAAAGGGGGTAGCGTTCCATTTCAGGTGGTTTGACCATCCGTAGGGGCAGGTTTCAAACCTGTACCTACGCCTTTGGCAATGACTTGGCGAGCCTGACCACCTGAATTGCAACGCTACCTGTAAAAAGCGACTGTCTGATATGCTAAAATCGGAGTCGAAATTAGGCTGCCGGAGGCAAGCTGTGGAGTTCGGTTTCTATCTGCCCAACAGCGGGGAAGGGGCAATGCCCGACGCCCTGGCCAGCATCGCCCAACTCGGCGACCGGCTGGGCTTCTACTGCATGGTCGCGCCCGACCATATACTGATGCCCCGCCAGGTCGAGTCGGTCTACCCTTACAGCGTCACTGGCAGCATCCTGGCCGGGGGCAACTCCGGCGCCGGCGAGTGGCCGGAGCAGATTACCACGCTGGCCTACCTGGCCGGTGTGACCCGGAACATCCGCTTGGTCACCAGCGTGATGATTGTGCCCTACCGCAACCCGCTGCTCTGCGCCAAGATGCTGGCGACGCTGGATATGCTGTCCAAGGGTCGGCTCATCGTGGGCGCGGGAGTGGGCTGGATGGAAGAAGAGTTCGAGCTGCTGGACGCGCCTCCCTTCGCCGAGCGGGGCGCAGCCACCGACGAGTACCTGCAGGCGTTTATCGAGCTTTGGACTGCCGAAAACCCCAGCTTTGAGGGCAAGCACGTCCGGTTCTCCGACATCATCTTCCTGCCGAAACCGGCGCAGACGCCTCACCCGCCCATCTGGATCGGAGGGCAGAGCCGGGCCGCCCTGCGCCGCGCGGCGCGCCTGGGCAATGCCTGGCATCCCGTGGGCGCCATTCCCGCCGCGCCGCTGGAGCCGGAGGAACTGGCGGAAAACCTGGTCTACCTGCGCCGCCACGCCGAGAGAGCCGGGCGCGACCCCGGAGAGATTCAGGTCTCGATGAAGGCCCCGCTTTACGATGCCGCCACCCCAGTCTCAGGAGACAGCGGAGCCGGTAGCCGCCGGCGCTTTTCGGGCGCGTCCGACGCGGTGCTGCAGGACATCCACGCCTACGAGGAAGTGGGAGTAACACACCTGATATTCGACTTCCGCAGTTCCCGCCACGCCGAAACCGAGGAGCGCATGACCCGCTTCGCCGAAGAGGTGATGACGGCGGCCAAGTAGCCACGCTTGATAATTCTCTCCCCACCTGGGAGGGTTTAAGGCATTGAAATTCTCTATCCCTAATTAGGGATAGAGTTGGGGTGATCTCCCGGCAAGCCATCACTTTCATCCTCGATTAACCAAGGATATACGGAGGGAAAACGTTGGAGACTTTGGAAGACCGTTTCAATCGAGGCCTGGAAATGCGCAGGCGATTGGCCGGGGGCAATCCCGGTCACTACAGCTTGCCGGGCATAGACCAGCTTGCCCCCGATCTGAAGCGCATCGTTGACGAAGCGTTGTGGGGTTCCGTATGGACCCGGCCTGGCCTGGATACCCACAGCCGCAGCATTGTCACCGTCGCTGCCCTTACTGCTCTGGGGCAGATGCCCCTGCTGCGCCGTAACATAGAACGCAGCCTGAACTTGGGCGTAACTCCGGACCAGATAGTTGAAGTCATCATCCAGATGACCTTCCTGGTAGGCATCCCGTCGGTGGAATCCGCGATGAAGCTGGCGAAGGATATTTACGAAGAACAGGGCATCGAATATACCCCCACCCACGTCTACGACACCACCCGCACGGTGGAGGAACTGCACCAGAACGGCCTTCGCATCTATGACGAGCAGATGGGCGAGCCGCCCCTCTACCCGGTGGACGATCCCAACTCGCTGGAAATGGAAGCCCAGAAGTTCATCGAAGAGTATCACTGGGGCGCAATCCACGCCCGGCCGGGCCTGGACCCCAAGAGCCGGGCACTGTGCAGTCTCTCCGCCATGACCGTCCAGGGACAGTACGACCGCCAGATTCGCAGGCTCATTGAAGGTGCTCTCCACGTGGGGGCGACGCCCCAGGAAATCATGGAAGTCTTCTTCCAACTGATCTTTTACGGAAGCTACACCAACTCTCGCACTGCGATGCGAGTGGCTCGCTCGGTATTCGTGGAGAAGGGACTTGGGTCTGCCGAACACAACTGAACCAACTGCAACGGACCTCTCACCACCCAGGGTAAACCCCGGAGGAAGCATGAAAGTTCAACTGAAAGACGGATTGGAACTGTTCTACACAGTGGACGATTTTACTGACCCGTGGGAGGAGCCGGAAACAGTAGTGATGCACCACGGGATGGCAAAGAATCACAGGATGTGGTACGGGTGGCTTCCTACTCTAGCCCGCCATTACCGGGTCATTCGCTTCGATATGCGGGGAATGGGACAGTCGGAGGTGCCAGCCGCGGGATACCCCTGGACGTTGGATAACTTCACCAACGACCTGGAAGATTTCGTGGACAAGATGGAGTTGGAACGCTTCCACCTGATTGGCGAGACGGTGGGCGGCTCCATTTCGATGAACTACTCCACGCGCCACCAGGACCGGCTGCTCTCGCTGACTGTCTGCACTTCGCCAACCAGCTTCGACTCCCACCACCAGGAGAGCGCCGAGCTCATCGCCAGGGAGGGCATCTCGGCGTGGGTGGACGACTCCATAGGACGGAGGCTGGACCCGGACCTGGTTCCGCCCGCCTATGTCAAATGGTATGCCGACCAGATGAAGGCCACCCCGGCAGATGTGGTTCACGGGTTCCAGTCCAACGCGGGCGGCGACCTCGGTCCGCTGCTGAAGAATGTGCAAACGCCGGTGCTCGTGCTGGCGGCGGCCAGTCTGCGCGAGGAGGTGCTGGGAGACTTCCGCGGAGCCGCCGACCTGTTTCCCAACGGCGAGCGGGTGGTGTTCCCCGGCGTGACTGGGTTCGTGCAGCACATCCTGCCCACTTCCTGCGCCCGAGTCTGGCTTGACTGGGTGCGGAACCTGTAGCGCGTGATTTTCCGGGGCCGCCGGAGGCGTCGGACCAGACGCGGCCGGATGGTCGCGATACTGCTGTCCGGTATGCGGCTGCGCCAAGTCCAGCGGCAGCTTGACTACAACCTGATTCTGCTGCGGCTGATGTCGGGGCGTGACCCGGAGACCGGCGATAAGTGGGTCTGGCGAGACCCGGGGTTTGTCGGCGCCCCTATACGATTCGGCTTGCAGGCAGTGCTGGCTACGCTGGTCATGCTTGCCATCCTGACCTTCGTTGACTCGCTGTCTTCCGCCGCCATCGCCGCAGGTCTCGCTTCCAGCGTCGTCGGTATCTTCATAAACCCGTCCAGCCGCACGGTCAGCGTCCGCTCCGTGGTCGGGGGGCATGGAGTGGCGCTGGTGCTGGGTTCGATATTTTCGGTCATCCTGCTGGTGGGGCCGGCGGAGGCATTCCTCACAGACTGGGAGTACGTCAGAAACCTGAGCTATGCCCTGGCCATGGGCGCAGCCGTATTGCTGATGGCCATCACCAACACGGAGCATCCGCCTGCCGCCGGAACCGCCCTGGGAATGGCCAGCCGCGAGTTCGACATCCTCATCTTCTTCAGCATCATCGGCGCGGTGGGGTTGCTGGCAATACTCAAACTGGCTCTCCGCCCCTACCTGCGCGACTTGACATAGGAGAGCGGAACGCGGAGCGCGAAATGAACAATAAATCGTACCTGTGCCAAGTGGAAATCACCGGCGCAGTAACTCAGATAGATACCGGGCGGAGCACGTTCACCATAGCGACGGACGATGGCCTGCGGGTGAAGGCTCCCTACACCGAAGAGACTAAGGGCCGGGTTTTTCAAGTGGCGCAAAACCCGGAGGAATGGCTCATCAAGGTCTCGGGCGTGGGAGAGTTCACCCGCAGCGGCGCCCTGGAGCGCGTCGTCAAGGCTGACCGCATCATCATGGCCGTCGCCCGGTGGGAGCAGGGCGAGACAGACCCCAACGCGCCCACCTTCACGGAGAGAGCTGATGCCTTTATTGCCAGTTTCCCGAAAGAGATATGGGAAAAAATGCCCACTGATTTGGTTGACCGGCACCTCGCACACCGGCATGGTCAATGTTACCGGGAGTAAGTGATGCCGCGAGCCTTCGCTGATACTTCATTCTGGCAAGGCCGGTATTTCCGGCAAGACCAGTGGCATCAGGCAGCGCTGGACGCGGAGGGGCGGCTAGGACATCCGCTAGATTTGGTTACCACGCAAGAGGTTCTTACCGAATTCCTCGACAGCGTATCAGGGAACCAATATACACGACTGGTTGGAGTCCGGGTGATAGAAGAAATTTACCGGGACCCTGATATTACGGTATTCGCCCAAACCGCCGAAACTTTCGCCAAAGGTTTCGAGCTGTACCGCAGCCGCATGGACAAGGGTTATAGTCTGGTAGATTGCATATCCATGAACACTATGGACGAGCTCGGCATAACACTCATATTGACCAGCGATCATCACTTCAACCAGGAAGGCCGGTTCATAACCCTGATGCGACGCTAACGCAAATCACCACCCGGAGAAAGCGTCATGCCCGAAGCCCTCGCCCGCACTTATGCCCGTTTCGTGGCCGGACTTGACTACTCGCAACTGCCCGCCCCCGTGGTGGACAAGCTGAAGGCGTCCCTGCTGCACGCCAGCTTCGTATCGCTGGTCGGCGCACAGACGGCCCACGGCAAGGCCGCCATTGAGCTGGTGAAGGAAGAGGAGGCCAACCCCAACGGCGCGACCGTGCTGGCCGACGGCGCGCGGGCGTCCCGCAGCGGCGCGGCCTTCGCCAACAGCAAGCTGATGCACGCCACCAACCAGACCGATTCCTACCGGATGCTGATTCACCCCGGCCCCTGCATCATCCCGGCGGCCCTGGCCACGGCAGAGCTGTCCGGCGCAAGCGGCGCGGACCTGCTGACCGCCATGGCGGCAGGCTACGAGGTGGAGGCCCGTATCGCGGGGGACTTCATCCCCGCTACCCAGGCGCGAGGTTTCCGGTGCAGCCCGGTATACGGCACGCTGGGCGCGGCTGTGACCACCGCCAAGCTGCTGGGGCTGGACGAAGACCAGACGGTGACCGCGCTGGCGCTGGCCTGCACCTTCGCCGGGGGCACCACCGAGGGGCCTCGGGTGAGCGGGCGCGAGATGCTGTACCACGAGCCCAACGCCACCCGCAGCGGCATCATGGCCGCGCTGCTGGCCCGCGAAAACCTGCGAGGCTCCGAGACCTGCTTGGAGGGTGATGCCGGTTTCTACAACGCCTTCGTCGGCAACAACCGGGGCGAGTTGCCATACACCTTCTCCTCAAACCCGCCCCCGGACCCGGATGGAGAGTGGGGAGGGCCGGGGACAACGGACTTGGCCGCCACTGTCGAGGGCCTGGGCGAACGCTGGGAACTGCTCCACGTTACGCCCAAGATATACCCCACGGCGGGCTACAACTGTCCGGTCATCGAGCTGACCACCCGGATGCGCGCTGCCCACGACATCGCGCCCGAGGAAGTGGCAGGCATCGTGGTGGAGATGAACTGGCTGGAAACGACCTACCCGTCGCCGGCCTTCCCCAACACCGACCGCCGGATGCCCGGCGTGGGCAGCACCCACTACTTCACCGCCTATACCTGGACCCACGGCAGCTATCCGCCGCTACGCCAGCGTCTCGACCCAGGCATAGATTCCGCGGATTTCGACCGTCAGGTGATGGAGTTGCAAGAGCGGGTGGAAGTCGTAGGGCAGCGCAACCGGGGATCCTTCGCCCCGCGCATCACCGTGCGCACCCGCTCCGGCGATGAGTTCAGCGACGAATTCACCGGCGACGAACTGAAGTGGGACTTCGCCACGGTAGCGGCCCGTATCAGCCCCCTCTTCCCGCAGATGGACTGGCCCGCCGCCAAGCTGGAGGCGCTGGTGGCCGCAGCCTCCGGCATCGAAAGCGCGGCAGACGTGTCCGGGCTGGTGGCCTGCTGCGTGCCGGGGTAGCCAGCGAGTTTAGAAAATACCTGACACTAGCCCATAGACAGCAGCAAAGATTCCCTTTAGGTTGTACTGTGCCTACTGGCCCATTCAAAGAGCAGGATAAGTGCCAATGCTGAATCCCACTGAAAACTTGCTCAGATTCCCCGAACAGCACCATGATACCGCAGTCTCGCGCGGCGTTGAGGCCACCGCCTGCGAGGAGCTAACGGGACACGATGAGGATGCGGTTCTTGCCTGCACTGACAACATGGAATTCATGCATACGCTGCCGGATGGCAAGTTCAAACTTATCGCTACGTCGCCACCCTACAATTTGGGTAAATTCCAACAAGATAAATTGACATTGGACGAATACCTGTCCAAGCAAACACAAGTGATAGACGAGTGCGTAAGGTTGGTGGATTCTCGAGGCTCTATCTGCTGGCAGGTAGGCAACTACGTTTACAACAGTGAGATAGTTCCTCTGGATTCACTCTTATACCCTTTGTTCCTGAAGCATGGCCTGAAATTGCGAAACCGTATCGTATGGCACTTTGGTCATGGACTGCACTGTACCAAAAGATTGTCAGGGCGGTACGAAACCATCAACTGGTGGACCAAAGGCGATGACTACACTTGGCATCTGGACCCGATAAGAGTTCCTCAAAAATACCAGGGTAAGAAACATTTCCGAGGCCCAAACGCAGGGAAGCTGTCCTGCAATCCCAAAGGAAAGAATCCCAGCGATGTTTGGGAATTTCCAAACGTTAAGAGCAACCATCCTGAAAAAACCATCCACCCGTCCCAGTTTCCAGTCGAACTTGTGGAAAGGCTGGTGCTGTCCATGACAGACGAAGGGGACTGCGTATTTGATCCTTATATGGGTGTAGGATCTACAATAGTCGCAGCCATCATGCACGGACGCAAGGGATACGGTTGCGACATTGAGCAAGAGTACGTTGACATCGCTCATGAGCGTGTCCGCCGCCTGCGGGCTGGTAAGCTCCGCACGCGACCTATGGGTACGCCGATATACGATCCGAGCCTTCCCAAAGGAGGCCACTGATGCGTATTTCCGCGAGCTACTCTCATATGAATGGAGAAGAGTATCTTATTGTGCACCGAAAGGAGGTGTGGGAGGAAGTCAAAAACGTAATCGCAGATGTAGACGCTGAAAAGTGCAAGACCAAGGTATCTGCTGAGAAGACGAAGCAAGGAAAGTTGTTGTATTCCCCGAAGGACATGAACTCGGCATTCAAAGAGCGTTTCAAGAAACTGGGATGGGGCGAACGGCGTAATACGTTCTGGGTAACAGATGATGAGCCTCTCCTCAGACGCATTTACAGAGAATCCGCTGAAGTACAGAGAGAGGCTATAAGAGAAGTCAATCGTAAGCCCATTATGTCCTATAACCAAACCGATTTCGTGAAAGAACGTGTCGCGGTTGAAGTACAGTTCGGCAAATATTCGTTTGTGGCTCATGACCTTTTCGTCAAGCACCTAAGTTTATATGTTTCGGATACCATTGATGTTGGGATAGAAATTCTCCCCATGAAGGCCCTCGAAGAGGAAATGTCATCCGGTGTGCCGTACTATGAGCGAGATTTGCTGAACGTCGTGCGTCAGGGTCGTGGAGTTCCAGCGGTTCCTCTGGTTCTGGTGGGACTGATTCCCTAGAAAGCCCACATTTACGAAGGAGCGCCACATGGACCTGGGATTGGAAGGCAAGATTGCCATCGTGACCGGCGGCAGCAAGGGCATCGGGCGGGCTACCGCGCTGGCCCTGGCGCAGGAGGGTGTGGACGTCGCCATCTGCGCCCGCGGCGTTGAGGAGCTGGAGGACGCCGCTGCCGACATCCGCGCCCGCACAGGACGGCGCGCCCTGGCGGTGCGGGCCGACACCGGCGAGCCTGACGACATCAAGAACCTGGTCGCTGCCACCGTCGCCGAGCTGGGGGGCGTGGACATCCTGATTAACAACGCCGTCAACTCCACCGCCGCCCCCTTCATGGAGCTGGCCGACGAGGACTGGCTGAACCACATCAACGTCAAGATAATGGGCTACGTCCGCTGCGCCCGCGAGTGCATCCCTCACATGAAGCAGCGCGGGGGCGGGCGCATCATCAACATCGGCGGCATGGCGGCGCGGTACTCCAACCCGCTGACCAACAGCAACGGCGTCACCAACGCCTCGGTGTCCAACATGGCGAAGAACCTGGCCGACCAGGTGGCCGGCGACGGCATCCTGGTCAACTGCATCCACCCCGGCACCACCCGCACGCCCCGCCAGACCATGATACTGGAGCGCCAGGCCAGCGACGCCGGCATCACCGTGGCGGAAGCCGAGGCCCGCGCCATCGCGGGAATCCCCATCGGGCGCATGGTGGAGCCGGATGACATCGCCGACCTGGTGCTGTTCATGGTGTCCACCCGCGCCGGGGCCATCACTGGCCAGACAATTGCGGTAGAAGGCGGCGCAGTCCGTGCCATCAACTACTGAGTTTTCAACACAGAGCGCACAGAGGGCACAGAGATTTTTCTCATTTCCCTCTCCCTTTAGGGGAGGGTTGGGATGGTGGCGTATCCCGTCTCTGTGGACTCTGTGCGCTCTGTGTTTGATCATTATTTCAATAGCCTGCGGCGGTTCGGAATCCGGGGGCGTCATTGTGCCGCCGACGGAGGAGTTCGGCGGGCCGGAGTTCGCCGCGGTGGTGCTGACCAGTGATTTGGCAGTGGGGAAGGACCGGCTTGCTTTCGGAGTGGTGACCCGCGAGGGGCCGCCATTGGAAGCCGAGAGCGCCACGGTGCGCACCTACTACCTGCCGCCCAACAGCGAGGCGCGAGAGGCCCGGCAGTCGCTAACGGCCAGCTTTGAGGCGTGGCCTTTCTCAGCAGGGGTATTCTCGGTGTATCCCGACTTTGATGTTGCCGGAACCTGGGAGTTGGAGACGGAATTCACCACCCCGGACGGACAGCAGGTCGTTGCCAATTCGGCCTTCACGGTGAAGGAAACCAGCGACACCCCGGCCCTCGGCTCTCCTGCGCCAGCCAGCATCACGCCGGTAGCGTCCGGCGTTGCCGACATTACGTACATCACCACTGCCAGCGAACCTGACCTGGCCCTCTACGGCATTTCGATACATGACGCCATCGCCGAGGCAAAGCCTTTCGTGGTGGCCTTTTCGACGCCGCGCTACTGCACTACCGGAACCTGCGGCCCACAATTGGAGCAGGTGAGCGACTTGCAGAGCCGGTACGGCGACCGGGCCAACTTCATCCACGTCGAGGTCTACAAGGACCCTCATCTGTACGGAGATGGCAAGCGTCCCGGAAAGGACGACATCGCCGATGCGGTCAGGGAATGGGGCCTGCCCACCGAGCCGTGGACCTTCGTCGTGGATGCCGAGGGCATTGTCCGGGCCAAGTTCGAGGCGTTTACTCCGTCCGCATCCATCGAGTCGGCGCTGCTGGAGACCCTCAATTAAACGCAGATGGCACAAAGGACAACCAGAGAGCGCAGAGAACTCATTAAGAAACAAGATAAGGCTGTGCATCCTCTGCGCCGTTCTCTGCGCCCTCTGCGTTCACCTGACGGCCTGCGACGGGGAGCAGGGCATGGTGAGGGGCGTCATCGTGGAGGCAGTAGACCGCGATTTGGCTGAGATAGAAACCCTGCGCATCCGCGACGGCGATGGCCGCCTCTGGGCGTTCACCACCGAAGGCCCGCTGGAGAAGAACGGCGCCCATCTGCGCCTGCACCAGGTCCTAGGCCAGACGATTGAGGTTCGCTACGAAGAGCGGGAAGGACGGTTGATAGCCACCGGATTGCGGGACTGAAGGAAGAGGCGTATGGGCTATGCCAACGCCTCTGCGTCGCGGATGTAGTCTGCCGTCTCCCGTATGCGTCGCTCGGTGTCATCTACCGGCTCGCAAAGGCCACAGTAGAAACAATCTCCGTGCAGATGTCCTTGCCGGGTGTAATAGCGGCTGACCAGGCTAAAACTGCGAATCCCGGCATCATTGCCGGATAATTGACGCAATCTTGAAGAAGTCTCTGTCGAACTTTCAGGCTCTCGTCCTGTGCGGGCCAGTATCATGGCATCGGTGGCCCGCTTGGTGGCGCACCATGCCTTCTCGGCAGCGTCGCGTATGTCACCAGCCGCCAGACGTTCCAGCGCTGCTTGGTGTTGCGCTCTGGCGTCGTCGAATATCTCTGTTACTCTATTGACTGCTACCATTCTGCCTTTCCTGTCTAAGCCTCAAGTGGCCTGCTAGAGCGTGTTGACAAACTCTACCGGCAAAGATATTTGGGTATCGGCGCGGTTGTTTGATGCCAGGATTTCACCCTCACCCTAACCCTCTCCCTCAAGGGAGAGGGGATTTTGCAGGTTAATTCCGCCCTATTTGCGGTTTGTAAACACACCCTAGGCTAACGACTCTGCATCGGCGATGTAGTCAGCGGTTTCCCGGATGCGCCGCTCGGTTTCCGGGTTGCAGTTCCCAACGTAAAAACACTGCCCCGTGCAACTGGCTGATACGGCTGTAGTAACGGCCTAGTAGCGACTGGACCCTGCTGTCTTCTCTGGCCAGTGCATCTAACTCATTGGATGTTAGTGCTGTGGGGCCCGGCTCCTCCCCTGTGCGGGCCAGTATCAGGGCATCGGTGGCCCGCTTGGTGGCGCACCATGCCTTCTCGGCAGCGTCGCGTATGTCACCAGCCGCCAGACGTTCCAGCGCTGCTTGGTGTTGCGCTCTAGCGTCGTCGAATATCTCTTTCACACTGCCGGTTGCTACCATCGCCCTCACCTGTGTAATGGGGAGTATAGACATTATACCCCTAGCTGAACCGGAAGACGCGCACGGCTACCAGCGCGGTGGCTGCGGCCCAAGCGGCCAGGGATGCCAGTTGCGGCCAGGTTTCCCACAGGGGAGCGCTGTTGATGGCGACCTCGCGCAGGGCGTCCAGCATTGGGGTTAGGGGCAGGGCCAGCGCGGCATAGGGCAGCAGCCAGGGCAGCGAGGAAGTGGAGAAGAAGGCGCCGGCCAGGAACATCATCGGCAGGGCCACGGCGTTGCCCATCCCGGACGCCGCCGCCGGGCTGCGGGCCCAAGCCGACAGAATGAAGCCGATGTTCAGGAACACCACCGTCCCCAGCAGAACGATTATCAGTACCCATGCTATCTGAATCAAGACCGGGCTGCCGTGGATGTCGCCCCCGAACGCGAAGACTCCCACAGCCAGGATGATGAGGGCCTGCGCCAGTGCCAGCAACAGGTGGGCGATAATCTCGCCAGCAAAGAACTTCCACACCGGCAATGGGGTGACCAGCAGCCTCTTCAGTACAGCCTGGTTGCGGTAGGCGCTTATGCGCACGGCGATGGAGATGATGCTGTTGGTCATAATGCCCAAGCCCAGCAGGCCCAGCAGCACAGTGTCGAAGTAGTCCACCTCCGGCGCTTCGATTACCTCCGACGTCACCATTCGCTCCGGCAACACTGACTGGCCGCCGGAGCGAAGCCCGATGACCAGGCTGTGCACTGCGCCCTCCACGAGCTGGTTGCGCTCCGGGTTGCGGGTAGCATAGACCAGCGTCACCGGCTCCACGGCCCCGGCGCGGTTCTCCGCTGCCGGGTCGTCCAGCCCTGGAGGTATAATCAGCAGGTAGCCCAGGTCGCCGTCGGGCAGCCTTTGGCGGGCCTCCTCCAAAGCTCCGGCTTCGCCCAGGTCCAGTTCATCGGGTTCCAGGAAGGCAATCCCGTTCAGATGTTCGCGCAGCAGCCCGGCCCTGGGGCCGCCCGAGAAGTCGGCAATCGCCAGCCCGGTGGGGGTGACGCCGCGAAAGTCGAAGAGGCCGAAGACCACTACCAGCAGCAAGGGAAAGGCGAGGGCCCAGAACAGCCCCTGCCGGTTGCGCGCCATCATCTTCAGATTGGCCAAGGTAATTGCCAGCAAGCGGTGCCTCCGAAGTTACTCAGGCCGGCCTCTTGTTCCCGCGAAAGCGGGAATCTATCCCATTGTTAGAGACTGATACAGTTCGTTGGTCGAGCCTCTGGATTCCCGCGAAAGCGGGAATGACGGTTGGGGCTTAGGTTCAGTTACGGGTCAGTTCGATGAAAATGTCTTCCAGGGTCACGGGAGTGATTTCCAGTTGCTCTAGGACTATGCCGCTGCGCCCAACCTCGTCCAGAAGATTCTGAAGACGGGCAGGGTCATTGTGCAGCCGCAAAAGGCAGGTATTTTCATTGACGATGGGGGCTGCTTCGACGAGATGGCCCAGAGCGGCCAGTTGCGGCCCGGTCAGCGGCGCTGTTGTCACCAGCTTGACGGCGTAGGATGCCCCGCCTTGTTGGGACACTGTGCGGTTGATGAGCTCGCGGGGCGCTCCCGAGGCCAGCAGCCGGCCGTGGTTGATGATGGCCAGCCGGTCGCAATGCGCCTCTGCCTCTTCCATGTAGTGGGTGGTTACGATGACCGTCGCGCCCCGCTCGCGCACCTGGCCCACCAGGGACCACAGGTCGCGACGGGATACGGGGTCGAGGCCGGTGGTCGGCTCGTCGAGTATGACCAGCTCCGGGTCGTTGACCAGGCTGGCGGCCAGTGCGAAGCGCTGTTGCTCGCCGCCGGAAAGCTGCCGGATGCGGCGTCGGGCCTTTTCTGCCAGCCCCACCAGTTCCAGGAGTTCCATCGGCGGCAGGCGACGGGCATAGAAGCTGCCCAGGAGGGATAGAATTTCGCTGAGGGTCAGGTATTCGTAGTAGGAGGATGCCTGCAACTGGACGCCGGTGCGGTCTTTTATCTCGCGGCTTCGAGTTGCGCCGTCCAGCCCGAGCACTGTCACCCGACCGGCATCGGGCCGTTGCAGCCCTTCAATGATTTCCAGCGTGGTGGTCTTGCCTGCTCCGTTAGGCCCCAGCAGTCCGAAAATCTCTCCCCGCGCGACGGAAAAGGAAAGATGGTCAACGGCGACGACATCACCGTACCGCTTGACCAGTTCTTCCACCTGCAACGCTAGAGACATGACAGCACAGAATCATATCACAGGCCGCCGCATTGCTGGCTTGCCGAATCCGTTTGTGGCAACCTTCGGCAGGTTCAAGACCAGCGGTTCGGCCAATAGCCAAGAGACCCTGGACTCGTGGCGGATGCAGGGCAATCGCGTCTTAATCTCAGAGCCTCCCATACCCGTCATTCCCGCTTTCGCGGGAATGACGGTTGACTTCCACAAAAAAGTTGACTCCGGTTAAGACGCGATTGCTCTGCCGTAGAACGTGAGTGGAGAGGCGCGCTGGTGTTTGCGCTATAATGGGCGAAGGAACGGTTAGTGAAAAGAAGGTGTTGGTGAGGATTCAGGCGTACAACCCGGCGTTTTAGAACTGCGACATTGCCATCAGTCGGACCGGGAGGCGCGAGTATTGGCCAGAGTGGTTGAGAAGACTCAGGTTGCCCCGGCTAACGGCGTGGCCGCGCATCAGGGAGATGTCCTGGAGCGGCCCGACCCCCGCATACTGATTCGCGCTCCGGTGCTGGTGCTTAATCTGAACTACGTGCCGGTCAACGTCTGCTCCGTCCGCCGGGCCATCGTGATGGTGGACAAGGGCAAGGCGGAACTGCTGGAGCAGCACGACGGCAGTCTCCACACCGTTTCGGGCGAAATTGAAGCCCCGGCCATCATCCGCCTCGTCTACCTGGTCAAGCGCCCCTTCCTGCCCCGCAAGCTGTCGAAGAAGGAAGTGTTCCTGCGCGACCGCTTCACCTGCCAGTATTGCGGCAAGAAGGCGCAGGACCTGACCCTGGATCACGTCATCCCCCGCCGCCAGAACGGGGCCCACACCTGGGAGAACGTGGTAACCGCGTGCAGCCGCTGCAACCTGCGCAAGGCCGGTCACACCCCGGTCGAAGCCCGGATGAAGCTGCGCACCACCCCCCGCGCCCCCGACCCCAACCCCTACCTCATCCTCCAGAACCGCACAATACTGGAGGTCTGGAAGCCCTACATCCCGTGGAACCTGGAGTGAAGTTCGCTGTCTCACCCCAAACATGAGTCATCCCGAATTTTGGGAACAGATGGAGAAGGTAGGACAGATGGAGAAGGTAGGAAGGTAGGCAAGCCAAAGGGCAGATAAAGTTGACCTGATTCAGGGAAGCGGTGTTGTGGTACCGCTTCCCGGTTCTATGGCGCCAGTTTCGCGGTATATCTTCCACCCAGGGCTGGAGTCGGGGATTCAGCAAAGACAGCGGGAAAGAGTAAAGTAGGCTGACCATGAACAACATCTTGAGCCGGTTCTCTTGGAACTGGAGGCGGGGGCTTTCCATGGCCAGATCGGTCTTGCAGGCCCGGTAGCATATCACCTGCCAGCGGCGAGCATAAGCAAAGACCAGGAAGACTGGGCATCTCCCATCGGTAAATTGGTGGACTGGCTTTCTGCCCTGATGGTTGTCCTCTTGGTGATGGGAGTTGACGGAGACGGTTTGGGGATATATTGGGCGAAAGGAAGGGGGGACGAGACAGGGTAGCCACCCGTCCCGTCCCCCCTTTGCCGGGGAGTAATTTCTGTGGAAGGGTACTGGTTACGACCCGTCGTCGAAGTCAGCGGTGGTGAACGCCAGCGAAGCGGTACGGCTCAGGTCGGAACCCTCTTCACTGATCGCCTTGACGCAGAACACGAATGACTGATCTGGCAGCAAAGGCCTGAACGTCAAGCGCTGCTTGGGGGTGGAGTAGTCCCGGGGGGTCATGTCGCTGCATTGTTTACCGGCAGATATGACACTGTATACATACTTGTCGGCTCCCTCAACGGCATCCCAAGCGAATCTGGCGCTGGTGTCCGAGACTTTCACCAAGCGCAATCCTGTCAACGCGCCCGGCGCTGGAGCGGTGGTGACGAACAGTGGTTCGGACCAGGAGTAAAAGTCGTTGTTGCTATCTCTGCACCCCACCTCAACCTTGTACTCGGTTCCTCCATCGAGAGAGTCCAAGTTGAGCTTTGGATTTGTGGTAAGAATTCTGTGGACATAAGAGCCGTCCGGCCCAGTCACGAAGACACCACAAGCAGTGGCGCCCTGCGGCCAGTTCCAGAGCACCCTGAAGGAATTCTCGAGTATTTTCTTGGCCCTGAGATTGGTTGCCGGAGGCAAAGGCACTGCGTAGGTACGTGGCTCTCCCTCTACGAGCTTGAGAGCCTTCCCATGACGGTCCACCACCAAACACACAACTTCGTACGTGTGGTACATACCGGGTTCTATATCGGCCACCCGGTACCTATTGACGCCACTGGTAGTTTTCACCAAGTATCCCCCATTGAGGAAGATGTCGCAGCGGGAAAACTGGGTATGACCCTTCCAGGCCAGCATCAAGTTGCCGTTTTTAGGCTTTCGTTCCAGAAGGTCGGCGTGATCAGTATCATTGGGAAACTCGCCGGTGGTAAATGTAGCGGCTGAGCTGATTTTGGGGTTGTCTTCGCCCCCAAATGGGACCAATACGGGGCATATGATCTTGACATCGTATTGGCTCTCAGAATAGAGGCCAGTGACCTGGAACCGGTCTCGACCATTCAGGTGATCCAGGGACTCCCCCTGCGTTGGCTCGTTGTCAATGTACGGTATGCAGGGTAGAGCGTCTCCCGGCTGCTCCCAGGAAACAATGGCGGAATCGTGGGTGATGTTTTTTACCTTTGGAGCGGCGAATTCGCTGGCCTCCACCTGCGGTAAGCTGACTAGCGCCCCGGCGATGAGCGCCAGGAGCGAAACGACGCCAATTAGAATTCGCGCGTTGCCCAAAGCGGGCAGCCGGACGGAATTTTGGAATTTCATCGCTTTCACCTTACGTTGTACTTTCTTCCTGTCCTGCAGGGGTTCCGACAAGATGGCTATCCTGCGGCGAGACCTCCATGTAACAGTTTATTTCTTTGCGCTGACAATACTTTGCATTATGATAGTTTCTAATGCAACGATTTGTATCGCAAAAGATAGAGTAAACTAGCATAGTGGTTGCTGGGCGTCAACACCTTCCTGAACCAAAATTCACACAGATTTTCAATCTGATATGCGACAACGCGCGAGGAACTATTCTGAAGCCGTACCCAGCGGAATAGGGGAATGGCACGGAGTGGGGTTGTCCGGCAGTGAACTGATAACTGCTACATGCCAGGTTAAGCAGTCAGCCTGGAGTCAGGATAGTGGGCCAGTTTGACAGTGCGGCATACAGCAACGATTGTGGGCGTTGACTTGGAATATGCTGACCTGTTTCTGCCTGGAACTCAGGCCGTTGCGGGTGGCGGCCAAGGACTGGGCAACCAACCAAATGGTGGTTGGGACATTGAAGACGCCAGAGAAGGGCAACGGTGGCGTATCCACTACCCAAGTAAAGGCCTGAACGCATAAGTTGCGGTAAGTTCCCTAGAGCGTGTTTACAAACTCTACCGGCAAAGATATTTGGGTATCGGCGCGGTTGTTTGATGCCAGGATTTCACCCTCACCCTCTCCCTCAAGGGAGAGGGGATTTTGCAGGTTAATTCCGCTCTATTTGCGGTTTGTAAACACACCCTAGTACTACAGTCGCAGATGACCATCTATACCGCCGGAGGGAACTGAAGGCCATCGAGCTTAGCTTCGGTTCGGGCGTATACTATAGATGAATCCAAGCTGATTGAGAGTCTAAAAGTGCTGTTCCAGTGAATCTGCGACTGTAGTACTAACCAATCCGCATTGGGGTTGAGCCAACAAGTCTGTCAAAGGCTCGTCGGTACTTGACAAAGGCATGGTAAGCACCAACCTCTTAGGCGTCAGCCAGGAGCCGCCCTCCTCGGCGGGCGGGCGAACAGCACCAGCATCATCGCCAGTCCGCTGAGGATGGCGAAGGTGGCGAAGGCCAGTTGGTAGCTGCCGGTAAGGTCGAAGACCACCCCGGCCAGCACCGCGCCGATGGCTTGGCCGAAGCTGGTCAATGGCTCGGTTACGCCGCGTATCACCCCCAGCGAGCGGCGTCCGTAGTAGTCGGCGTAAGCCACCGGAGGAACGGATAGCAGCCCGCCCACGCCGAAGCCGAACAGGGTGGAATACGCAAGCACCTCTACCGTGGAATCGGCGATTATGAACAGCGCCGAGGAACCGCCCACGATTACGGCTATTGCCGCCATCACGTAACGCGGCGGCACGCGCTCGGTCAGCCACCCCCAGAAGAGACTGCCCAGACCCAGGAACGCCGCATTCAGGCTGATGCCGAACCCGGCGAAGGCGGCGCTCAATCCCTGGTCTCGCAGGTAGGCGGCCAGGTGAGTGTTGACTCCCGCCTGCACCAGGAACACCGACCCGGTGGCGGTGGCGAACATCCAGAGCGCGGGCGTTCGCATCGCCTCCCGCAGCGTCCACACCGGCTCTTCGGCGGCTGGGCTGGAGGCGGCTTCGGCCCCGTATCCATCTGGCGCGGTGCTGGCGGGAATGGGCGGGTCGCCGTCCGGTTGCAGGCCCACGTCCTCCGGCTGCTGCACCAGGAGCAGACCCGTGGGCAGCAGCGCGATGGCCCATACCATGATGCCGAGGACAATCCAGGCTTCCCGCCACCCGCTGACGCCGATTATGACAGAGGCGATGAGAGGGAAGGCCACCAGGCCGATAGAGTGGGACCAGAACAGTATGCCGGTGGCCCGTCCGCGCATCCGTATGAACCAGCGCGACACCACCACCGAGGAGCCAATCTGCACCGGGCTGGAAAATATGACCCGCCCCACGCCATAGGCGACGTAGAAGGCGATGGGAACGGTGGCCCAGGCCAGCGAGACGGTGGATATGCCCAGTACGACGACGCTGGAGAACAGCACCAGTCGGGCCCCGTAGCGGTCCACCAGCCACCCCACCATAGGAGAAGCGAAGGAAGCAGCCAGACCACCGAGGCTGGCCGCGCCGGCAATCAGGGCCCGACTCCAGCCGAATTCCTCGGACAGCGGGAATATGAACACGGCAATGGTCAGACTGGCGGCGGAATTCCGCACCACCTGGGTGCTGGCCGCAGAAAACAGGATGACCCAGCCGTAGAAGAAGGGCGTCCGGTGCGCCAGACGAGGGCCAAGGCTGATGGCTGCAAAAAGGCTGGACAACATAACGCTGGTATGTTAGCAGGCAGGGCGGGATATTTCAGCGTCAAAACAGGGCGATTGCGGTGCTACAATTGATATGCGTATGTAACAACCCTTGAGTGAACATCCATGACCATCATCAACAGCCAGGAAGATTTCCTCCGCGCCCTCTCGGAAAACCCGGAGTGGAGAGTGGCAATCCGCGCCCAGATTCTGGGCGACGAGCATTTGCAACTCCCGGCCAAGTTCGACGCCTTCGTTGAGCAGGTATCCGGTTTCATAGCAGAGCAAAAGCAGTTCAATGCCATGGTGGCCGGCTTCATAGCAGAGCAAAAGCAGTTCAACGAAGAGCAAAAACAGTTCAATGCCATGGTGGCCGGCTTCATAGCAGAGCAAAAGCAGTTCAACTCGGAGATGAGACTATTCAACGCCGGGCAGAGGGAGCTAAACGAACGCCTCGTTGACCGCGTGGACAGGATTACTAATGACTCGGCCCAGTTCAAAGGGTGGCTTGCCCGGCTGGCGGCCACTGACCATGCCCCCGGCATAGCCCTGGATATGGGGATGGAGTACATTGGCACAATGACGCGAGCTGAACTGGCGCGACTTGCTCATAAAGCCGCTGGTGGCGACATACCCACCAACGAACTGAGAAGTTTCCGGGACGCCGATGTGGTAATCATAGCGGAGCTTGATGGTTCTACCCACTACATCGCCGTGGAGGCGTCGTACACCTCTGACAGGCGTGATACGGACCGCGCCCTGAGAAACGCCTCCTTCCTGACGCGATTCACTGGCGCACCGGCCCACGCCGCAGTAGTCAGTGTCCGAAACGACCGTGAACTGGCCCCGCTGATAGCGCCCGGCCATGTCTACTGGCACCCCATTCCCGACAGCTTCATTGAGCCGGAGTAGTCGCCGAGCCTACTCCACGTTCAGCATCAGCGTCTCCATTGCCAGCCGCGGGCTTACATTGGCGTCGAGGGCGGACATGGTGTCGAGCAGGCGGCGAATGAAGGCGGCTATCTGCGCGGTGGTGAGGGTGGCGGCGTGGGCGCGGAGGGCGTCGGCTTGGTCGGAGTTGTGCAGGTATTCGTCGGCCCCTTCCTTCACCAGCAGCAGGTCGCGCCACCACCGCAGCCACAGGGACAGCAGTTCCCGCGCCGCCGGGCGGTTGGAGCCGAACAAGGAAGCGACCTCGTTGGCGTAGGCGAACCGCGCGTCCAGCCCAGCTCCCGCGGCCTCGCGCATACGCTCCAGGTCGGCCTGTCGCTGTTCCAGCAGTTGCGGGTCCTCCAGTGCCCGCAGCGCCCAACCGAGACAGCCCCGCGACAGGCGGTAGAGCATATCGGCGTCGGCATCGGTTGCGCCGCGCTGCTGCGTAAGGTAGTCCAGCATATCGCGCCGCGACATGGGCAGCAGGGGCAGAGTCTGGCAGCGAGAGCGTATGGTGGAGAGCAGGGCGTCTTCGTCTTCGGACAGCAGCAGGAACAGCACTCCCGGCGGCGGTTCCTCCAGGGTCTTCAGCAGGGCGTTGGCCGCCTCCGGGCCCATCGTGGCCGCGCCGTCAATGATGATCACCGTGCGTGCGCCCTCGAAGGGGTTGAGGTTGATGGTGTGCTCCAGTTCGCGGATGGCGTTGATGGTGATGGCGGTGACGTTCTCCCGTCCCTCCACCCGGCGGGTGAACTCAATGTCCACCACGCGCACGTCGGCGTGCAGTCCGTCGGCTATGCGCTGGCACTGGACACAGACGCCGCAGGGCGAGCCGGGGCCATGGAGGCAGTTGACGGCCTGGGCCACCTCCCGCGCCAGCGCCATCTTGCCCACGCGGGGCGGGCCGGTGAGCAGGTAGGCGTGAGACTCCCGCCCCTGCTCCAGCGCAGGCCGCAAGCGGGCGATGAGGTGGTCTTGGCCCAAGGTTTTCCACGGCATGGAAGTATATTAAACGCCGGGCTCGCCGAGTATGCAGAGGTTTCTCGGTAATTTATCGAGACTCTTGGCGCTCTCTGCGCGCTCGGCGTTTAATCCCACTAAACAACGTCGCAGTACATCAGGTCCTGGTAGCTCTCGCGGCGGCGGATGAGACGGCTGCTGCCGTTGGCGGCCAGCACCATGGGCGGGCGGGGGTTTAGGTTGTAGTTGCTGGCCATGGATGGACAGTAAGCCCCGGACACCGGGATAGCCAGCAGGTCGCCGGACTCTATTTCCGGCAACGCGACGCCCTGGGCCAGCAGGTCGCCCGACTCGCAGTATTTGCCAGCGATGGTCACCGTTTCCGACGGCTCGGCGTTGGCCTTGTTGGCCACCACCACCTCGTACTCCGCTTCGTAGAGGGCGGGACGGATGTTGTCGCCCATGCCGCCGTCCACGCTGACGAACTTGCGGACGCCGGGGATGTCCTTGATGGCCCCGACGCGGTAGATGGCGACCCCGGCGGGCCCGATGATGGAGCGTCCCGGCTCCACCACCAGCGTCGGCAGCTCCATACCCAGGTCGGCGCAGGTGGCGGTCATGGCTGAGCAGATGGTCTCTGCATAGTCGGCCACCGACGGAGGCTGCTGGCCGCGGGTGTAGGCCACGGCGAACCCTCCGCCGGGGCTGAAGTGCTGCATCTGCAAGCCTTCCTCCCGGAACTCGGCGGCGAAGCGCAGCACCAGTTCAGTGGCGACGCGGTATGGCTCCAGCTCGAACACCGGCGAGCCGAGGTGGAAGTGCAGGCCGCGCAGGTTCAGGTTCTTCGCGGCCAGGGCCTGCCGCACGGCGATGGCTGCGTGGCCTGTCTGGATGGAGAAGCCGAACTTGGAGTCCAGAATGCCCGTGGTGGTGTAGACGTGGGTGTGCGGATCTATGCCAGGCGACACCCGCAGCAGGATGTCCTGCGTCTTGTCGGCCTCGCCCGCCAGGTGGTCCAGCAGTTCCAGCTCGTGGAAGCTGTCCACCACCACCCAGCCGATGTCCTGGGCGATCGCTTCCTCCAGTTCCTGCGGCGTCTTGTTGTTGCCATGGAAGTACACGTCGTCCAGCGGCGCTCCGGCGTTGGCGATGGTGGCCAACTCGCCGCCGGATACCACGTCGAAGCCCAGTCCCTCCTCGTTCAGCACGCGGGCGAGGGCAGGATTAATATATGCCTTGCAGGCGTAGGCCACCCTGGCGCCGGGGGCGCGCTGGCTGAACTCGCTCACGAAGGCGCGGCACTTGGCTCGAATGGTCGCCTCGTCCAGCACGTAGACCGGGGTGCCATACTCGTCGGCGAGGGCCTGGGCGGTACATCCTCCGATGACCAGGTGACCGTCGGCGTTGATTTCGGCGGTGTCAGGGAACACGGATTTCGGGAACATTAGCGTCACCTTAGCGGGTTGGATTTCAAGATTAAGTATAAGCGGGAACAGGTTTTCCGGTTAGTCAGGGACAGGAACGGGGTCGCGGGCGCACTCCAGCAGGGTGTCGGCGAAGGCGGCTGCCGAGCTGGCTCCTTTGGTCTTGGCCTGTGGCAGGAGGTTGATGAACCAGTCGCCTTCGCCCCAATCCCGGCACATGGCATCGTAGGCCGCTTGCAAATCGGGGTAGCGCGGCGCGTAACGCTTACGGAAGGGCATGACTTCCACACCTACGATATGTAGGCTGTCGTACTCAACAACCCATTCGAATCCGTCCTCGTCAGTATCTAGCCAATGCAGGATAGTGAAGCCAGATGTGCCGAACTTTAGATGAAGAATGTCGGATTCGTAGTCGTAATGGATGCGTCGGGATTCCTTGCAAAGCCGTTTCCTCCAGTCTGTGTTGGCTTTAAGCAAGCATCGGTCAAATTCCTCGTCGGTGAAAGTTTCATGCGGGCTCATGTTATATCCTTCCCTACAGGAGGACGCCTGCTCAAATGCGCTGTTCGCACGCTGCCAAGCCGTCTGCCTGTGACCTCGTCGGAATAAATTACGACAACTCTCAAATATAGGCTGGGCATACTGACTATCACGCCCGAACGCGCAAGACGATAATCGTCGTCATCTCCGAGTCTTACAATCTCAGGGTTGCGAATCACATCTTGGATTTCCTCGATGTATGGCTCCATATCGGGACGCTTGTCGAGAATATGCCCGCGCCACTGCGACTCGGTCAGCCTCACCTCGTTGCCGTCCCTGTCCGGGGTCGAGAATATCAGGCGGTAGGAGCGCATGGGCAGAGGATGTTCTGGCTGGTTCAAGGGTTCTCACTGGCGCGTTTGCGAGCCAAGACAGTGTATCACGCTGTCCTTTGCCGGGCAGCTACGTTGGCGAATCGCGTTGACCGTTGTATTGGGGCAACATTATACTGCGGCCATTCGGCTCAGGCCGCCGAACCTACTTCGGAGGGGTGCTGCATTGAACATTCAGATGACTGTCAACGGGCAGTCCCGGTCAGCGGACGTTGAGCCGCGTCTGCTGCTGGTGCATTTTCTGCGCGAGAACCTGGGGCTGACCGGAACCAAGATCGGATGCGACACCAGCCAGTGCGGCTCCTGTGTCGTGCGTATGAACGGCTCCACCGTCAAATCCTGCACCGCCTTGGCGGTCCAGGCCGACGGCGCCGACATCACCACCATAGAGGGGCTGGCCGCCGACGGCGAGCTCCACGCGGTCCAGGAAGCCTTCTGGAACAAGCATGGCTTGCAGTGCGGCTATTGCACCGCCGGCATGATAATGACCGCCGTCGAGCTGCTGGAGCGCAACCCCAACCCCACGTCGCAGGAAATCCGCGACGGGCTGGAAGGCAATATCTGCCGCTGCACCGGCTACCACAACATCGTCCAGGCGGTGCTCGCTGCCGCCGAGGCCAAGGGAAGCTAGGCGATGCCCAACCCGTCATTCCCGCGAAAGCGGGAATCCAGGAGTATGCAATGACAACCAGAATTTTCGGCTCAGGCATCCGCCGCCGCGAGGACCCGCGCCTCATCACCGGCGGGGCGACCTACACCGACGACGTAACGCTGCCGGGCATGGTGCATGCCGCCATTCTGCGCAGCCCCCATGCCCACGCCCGCATCACTGGCATAGATACCTCAGCCGCTGCTGCCGCTTCGGGCGTGATCGCGGTCTACACCGGCGCGGACACCGAGGGCGCGCTGGCCCCCATCCCCTGCGCCTGGATTCCGCCGGAGTCCGACGTAAAGCCTGTGGCCCACCCCGCCATAGCCAAGGACGTTGTCCGCTACCAGGGCGACGCGGTGGCCGTGGTGGTGGCTGAGAGCCGCTACCAGGCCGAGGACGCGCTGGAACTTATCAACGTCAGCTACGAGCCGCTGCCCGCCGTGATCAGCCCGGTGGCGGCGATGGAAGCGGGCGCGCCGCAGTTGCATGAGGACGCCCCCAACAACCAGGCCTTCCACTGGGTGGCCGTCGGGGGCGACCCTGACGCCGCCTTTGAGGGGGCCGACGTTGTCGTCAGCGATACCATTATCCAGCAGCGCCTGGTGCCCAACGCCATGGAGCCGCGCTCGGCGCTGGCCAACTGGCTGGGTTCCATGGGCGAGCTGACTCTCTGGAGCACCAGCCAGAACCCGCACATCGCCCGGTTCCTGTCCTCGCTGATTACCGGCGTGCCGGAACACAAGATACGGGTCATCGCCACCGAAGTCGGGGGCGGGTTCGGCAGCAAGATACCGGTCTACGCCGACGAGATGATTACCGCCTTCTGCGCCATGAAGCTGAACCGCCCGGTGAAGTGGACGGAGACCCGCTCCGAGAACTTTCAGGCCACCATCCACGGGCGCGACCATATCGAACAGGTGGAGATGGCCGCCACCAGCGACGGCAAGATTACCGGCGTCCGGTCGGTGGTGCACGCTGGCATGGGCGCTTACCTGTCCACCGCCGCGCCGGGAGTGCCAACCATCCTGCACGGGCTGATGTACAGCGGCCCCTACGACCTGCAAGGCACCAAGGCTGACATCTACGGCGTGTTCACCAACGCCACGCCGGTTGACGCCTATCGCGGCGCGGGACGCCCCGAGGCCACCTTCCTGCTGGAGCGGCTGATAGACCTGGTCGCCGCCGAGGTGGGCAAGGACCCGGCGGAAGTGCGACGGCTCAACCTGATTCCCAAGTTCGAGAACGGCCACGACGTTTGTGCGGGCCTGACCTACGACAGCGGGGACTACGAGGCTGCGCTGGACATGGTTCTCGACCACGTGGGCTACGCCGACCTGCGGGCGGAGCAGGCCCACTCTAGGGAGCACGGCCACTACACCGGCATCGGCGTCTCCACCTACTGCGAAATCTGCGGTCTTGGTCCGTCCCAGGTGGCGGGCGCCGTGGGATTCGGCGGCGGGTTGTGGGAGAGCGCGGTGGTGCGCTTCCACCCGTCGGGCAAGGTCAACGCCTACGTCGGCGTCTCTCCCCACGGGCAGGGCGAGGAGACCACCTTCGCCCAAGTCGTTTCCGATACGCTGGGCGTGCCGGTTGAGGACGTTGATATAGTCCACGGCGACACCGGGAACACGCCCATGGGCTGGGGCACTTACGGCAGCCGCACCACGGCAGTCGGCGCGGGCGCTCTGTTGCTGGGGCTGAACAAGATCAAGGACAAGGCCCGCGCCTTGGCCGCCCACCTGCTGGAGGCCGCTGAGGCCGACATCGAGTACGCCGACGGGCAGTTCTTCGTGCGCGGCGCGCCCGACCAGAGCAAGTCCATCCAGGAAATCGCGCTGATGGCCAACGTGGCTTGGAATATGCCCGAGGGCATGGAGCCTGGCCTGGAGGCTTCAGCCTTCTACGATCCGCCCAACTTCGTCTACCCCTTCGGCGCTCACGTGGCCGTGGTGGACGTGGACCCGGACAACGGCCACATCGAGTTGCGCCGCTACGTGGCGGTGGACGACTGCGGCCCGCAGATCAACCCGATGATTGTCGAGGGCCAGGTGCACGGCGGTGTGGTGCAAGGGGCCGGACAGGCCCTTTGGGAAGGAGCGGTCTACGACGACGGCGGGCAACTGCTCACCGGCTCGATGCAGGACTACGCGCTGCCCAAGGCCCACATGGTGCCCGACATCGAAACGCTGTCGTCGGAAACGCCGTCGCCCCACAACCCGCTGGGCGTCAAGGGCATCGGCGAGACCGGCACCATAGCCTCCACCGTCACCATCTACAACGCGGTCATAGACGCGCTCAGGCCGCTGGGGGTAACCCGGCTGGAGATGCCGCTGACCCCGGAGCGGGTCTGGCAAGCCATCCAGGACGCCAAGGCGTAAAGAAATTTCAACGCAGAGACCGCAGAGGACGGCGCAGAGAGCGCGGAGAATATGTTAATGACCCGAACCCTCTGCGGCCTCTGCGCGACTCTCGGCGAACTCTGCGTTGAAAAGAAAGGGTACAGGAGATGAGCAATGTATCCAGCCCAGTTTGAATACAGCAAGGCGGGGTCGGTGGCCGAGGCCATCGGCATCCTGCAGGGAGACCCCGAGGCCAAGATAATCGCCGGCGGCCACAGCCTGTTGCCCCTGATGAAGCTGCGGCTGGCCCGCCCCTCGCGGGTGGTGGACATCGGCGGCATCGCCGGGCTGCGGGGAATCAGCGTCAGCGACGGCGTCGTCAGCATCGGCGCGCTAACCACCCACTACGAGATTGCCACATCGGCGGAAGTCCAAGCCAACTGCGGCATCCTGGCCGAAGCAGCCAGCGGCGTCGGCGACCCTGCCGTCCGCAACCGGGGCACCATCGGCGGCAACGTTTCCCACGCCGACCCGGCCTCCGACCTGCCCACGGTGCTGACGGCGTTGGGGGCCAGCTTCAACCTGCAGGGGCCGCCCGGCTCGCGCACCGTGGCGGCGGACGACTTCTTCCTGGGGCCGTTCGAGACAGCGTTGAGAGCCGACGAGGTGCTGACCGGCGTCAGCGTTCCGGCGCTGGCGGCCAACCAGGTGGCCGAATACGCCAAGATGGCCCACCCCGCCACGTCCTTCGCAGTGGTGGGCGCGGCGGCGGTGGTGACTCTGGAAGGAAGCGGGGAAGGCGATGGGGACGGACATGGCCACGGGCATGATCACGGTCACGATCATGACCATGGCCACAACCACGGGCACGGCCACGCGCCGCGATGCACTGCCGCAAGGGTGGCCGTCGGAGGACTGACGCCCAAGCCGACCCGCTCGCCCGCAGTGGAGGCCGCGCTGTCCGGGTCGGAGCTTACCCTCGATTCCATCGCCGAGGCCACGGCCCTAGTGGGCGGGGACCTGGGCAACGACCTGCTGGGCGACGTGTTCGCCTCCGCCGACTACCGGCGCAGCATGGCCGGAGTGGAGCTGAAGCACGCGCTCTACCACGCCGTGGGCTTGGCCCACCATTAGGGACTACACCAGGCAGAGACGGAGCGGAGGCCGCCCGATATCACGGAGGGCATGGCCTTCGCTCCGTTCGCGTTGCCTGTGGAAAAGCAATGCCTGCGATTCAGCAGACCGCCCGGAGGTTGGTCTTGACCGTGTGACTTTATCCAGTGATTCGTGAGGAGGTTGCTTGCTGTGCCCACCGACCTGACAACCCCTTCAGAGAGTACCGCCGGCGCCGGTGGTAATCGCATAGCATTAGGCTACATACTTATCGCAGTAGTTTCCTACGCGTTGATACCTGCTGTAATCGAGTATATTGGTGGCGAGAAGCTACCCTTCTTCTTTGTGGCTGCATGGCGCGCCGGGGTGGCTGTTGGCTGTGTCGGGATCCTCATTGCCTTTTACCTGCCGCTATGGCTCAACAAATATAACTGGGGCAGGTTCAAGTATTATCTGTCCACATCGGAAACAAAAGCGGTAGACTGGCGGTTTCCTGTAATCAACCTGCACCTTCGCGTTGATGAACTGCGAATTCCGCTGGTCAACTGGAAAATTCCGGGGGATTTTATAGACTGGCGACTCTTGCTGACCATACTCGGCAATTGCGAGTACGCTCTTTTCGCCTGGGCCCTGCAATATATTGACATTACCATGGCGACGATTGTGTTCCAGTCGTGGCCCATCTTCTTCCTCATTCTTTCTGCATTGTTGCTACGGGAAAACATCAGACATTTCCAAAACGGGAAAACGGCGCTTTCCCTGATTTTGCTGGTAAGCCTTGGCATCATTGGGTTCGCTTTCATCGTGTTCAGTCAATCGGGGGAAATCGGGCAGCTTGGCAACGTGTCCCGTCTGGTTACCGGACTTGTCATGGTGGCCGGGGCCATGGCCCTGGGGAACCTGAAGGCGTTCGGCATTGACTGGGGAAGGAGGCTGGGCAATCAGTTGTCCGGCAGTATAACCGGCCTGGGCAGTTCCCCTGCAATGTTCTTTGTGCTGGTCTCGTTCCTGATAAGCAGCTTTGGCGCCGCCGTGGTGGGTATAATCTTGGGGTTGTCAAGGCGCGAAACGCTGGATATGGAAGTTCTGGGGATGGCCTTCCTGGGCGGCCTGGTTGTCAATGGAATGGCTGGCATCATATGGCGGAAAGCCAATATGGCCGACGACGACATTGGCTTTAACGCACTGGGCTACGCCATTCCAGTGGTTGCAATCCTGTTTCTCCTGCTGTTTGGAATGGCTGGCGTCTCGCGGGTGGATTATCTGATTATTGGCGTCACCGCAATAGTGGTCGCCAACTTGCTCATCAATTTCGAGGCCGAAGTCCGGTGGAGCTTCGAGGCTTTAATCCTCGCCTTGGGGGGCTGCGGGACGCTGGTGTATTTCAGAGAAGACCTGCTGGGCTGGCTACGCATTCCCAACTGGACCTGGTCGGGAGACGGTTACTTCGGCTCCATAGCCATGGCCGCCACGGTATTTACTCTCCTCCTGGCTTTTCGGGTGGCGCGGCTGGTGACTCGCACCGGCGATGAAGAGAATCGCACATTCAGCATTTTGAGGAAGCTGGACCGGCTGGTCAGACGAGGCGTCATAGACGGCGAAGTGCGGCAATGCATAATGGACATTGATGAAACCAATAACCAGGCCAAACTAAAAGAGCACTATATCAAAACCCGGAAATACATTGCCGACGCGACCGCGTCGGATGACTCCGACCGCCAGACGCTTAACGATACGGAGGCCGAACTGGACACGCTGGTTCGCTCCAAGCAGGTTTCTCCGGTACTGGGCGAGATATTCGCGTTGCTGGTTTTCGCCGGGATTACAATTTTTCTGACCGTCTTCACCAAGCCCACCGAGCCGGAAGGCTGGATACGCCTCCTGATTGACTTATTCGCCATGCTGGTTTCATCGGTGATCATTTTCCTGATGATATATTCCATTGACCTTGACCGCGAGCGGGACGCCCATAAACTGGAGAAAACGAGAGGGGAGGAAACCGACGAGTATCTGCTAGTGTTTCCAGACACCGAGAGGCGCCTGTTTGACCAATGGCTTTCCGTAGCCGTCGGAGTCTTGATTATCCTGATATACGCCGGCTTGATGGCGCACAAATGGGTCGGGTGGTTCGGCGGTAATCCGCTGCCTACAACCTAACCATTCTCAACATTTTCTCGTGGGTGACGAATGAAAATACTGGTAATCAACGATGACGGCATAGGATCGGCGGGGTTGTGGGCGGCGGTGCGCGGGCTGAGGCGGGTTGGCGAGGTGTTCGTGGTGGCCCCGGCCAAAGAGCAGAGCGGCGTCGGCGCGTCCCTGACGCTGCACTCGCCGGTGAAGGTGACACCGTGGACTCCCGACGCGGAGTTCCAGGAGGCCCTCACTCCTTCGGCGGGCTCAGGACAGGCGCCAACCCTCGCCCGAAGTGAGGGAGAGGACGAATTGTATCCCGTGACCGCCTACTCCGCCGCAGGCACCCCCGGCGACTGCTGCATCCTGGCGCTGGAGACGCTGGTGGGCGCAGTGGACCTGGTGGTGTCCGGCATCAACTCCGGCTCCAACTGCGGGTGGGACGTGATGGTGTCGGGCACGGTTGGGGGCGCGGTGCAGGGTTTCAACCGGGGATACTCCACCATCGCCGTGTCCGTGGGGTCGGTCACCGCGCCGCGCTACGACGTGGCCGGGCCGCTGCTGGAAGGGCTGGCCCGCCGCTTGTCGAAGCGGGAAGGCCAGCCTTTGTTCCTGAACCTGAACGTCCCCAATGTCGCGCCGGAGTTGGTGAAAGGCATACGGGCCACCCGGCTGGGCGGTCTTTCCTATCGCGAGTCTGTACGGCTGGAAGTCACAGACAGCGACGGGAAGCATTACCGGATAGCGCGCAACCGCCCTGGCAACCATACCCAAGCCGAAGACTCCGACATCGTGACCTTGAGAAACAACTACGTCTCCATCACGCCGCTGAAGCTGGGCATGGGCGATGACGCGGGCGTATCGCAAGTCGAGGCGCTGGTGGAAGGGCTGATGGATTAACCACAGAGTCCACAGAGATTTTTCAGCATAATTTCCTATTCTCTGTGCCCTCTGTGGTTAAAAGCGGAGTTAGTCGTCCGCGGCGACTAGCTCCGGGGAGAGGGCGCGGGAGACGCCGATCATAGAGTCGCGGGTTACCAGCGCGGCCAGTTCCTCCTCGCTCATGCCTTCGGTTCCTGCCGGTTGCTGGGGCAGCACCAAGTAGCGCAGGTCGGCGGTACTGTCCAGAACGACCACCTCCGTTTCGTCGCTGACCTCGGTGCCGAATTCCCGGAGGACGCCGCGCGGATCAATGACGGCCCGCGAGCGGTAGGCGAAGCTCTTGTACCAATCCGGCGGGCGGCCCAACAGGGCGCGCGGATAGCAGGAACAGAGGGTGCAGACCACCAGGTGATGCACGTCGCCGGTGTTCTCCACCACGCCCAGCTTGGGTGTCGGGTCGGGAAGCTCGTAGCCCATCTCGGCCAGCGCCGCCTCCGGCTCCGACAGCAGCCTGGCCTTGTACTCCGGGTTGGTCCATGCCTTCGCCACGACGCGGGCGCCGTCGGCGGGAGAGCGCGACTCCACGTTGTCCACGTTGCGTTGCACTTCCGCCAACGTCAGGACTCCCTTTTCGGCCAGCAACGTCTCCATGGCGCGGACGCGGCGAGCGTGGTAGCCAAGCTCTTCTGTGTCCATTCCAGGGTGAGTGTGGTCGCCGTGGTCTATTTCGCTCATCATCGTCTCCTGACCCGGTGGTTTTCTTTGTCTTGCGGTCTCTCCCTCACCCGCCAGGGGAGATGGACTTTAAGGGCTGGCGCGCTCCAGCCACTGCTCGTAGATGTCCACCTGCAAACGGTCGGTGGCTGGTCCGTTGTAGTCATCCCACAAGGCGGTCTGGGGGAACTCAACGCGGTAGAGGGGCTTGTGGGAAGTGCCGTCTCCGCCGTGGGCCAGCGATTCGGGATCAGGGTAGATGCCGCAGAGGGCCACCACCCGCCCGGTCTTGCCTTGCACGTATACCGGCGTGCGGTAGTGGGTAGGCGGGTTGCCAGTGCGTACCTTCACCATGTCGCCGTTGTTGAAGGCGGTCTGTGCTGTCGTGGTCATAAGAAGTACGCCCTCATCCTAACCCTCTCCCTCCGGGAGAGGGGAATTACTTTCTTGACGGGCCATTGTGGCGTCCAGCTCGGCGGCGGTGAGCACGCCCTTCTCGATGAGCAGGGCCTCGACGGCCGCGGCCCACCGCTCGTAATAGCTGAGCGACTCGTAGCGTTCCGGGGGCAGGCCCTCGATGGCCCGGCGCAGTTCGTCCACGCCCACGAGCCCCTTGTCGCCCAGCACGCCGCGAATGGAGTCAATGCGCCGTTCCCAGTCCATCAGCACGTGCTCGTTCTGGTCAATGGGATCGCCGTTGGGCCGCCCGCCCATATCGTGAACCTTGGCCATAACACATCCTCCCGCGAGATGGGCCTATGCTAAACGCGCCCGGCGGCGTTGGCAAGGCTAAAGGGGTTCGGTGCCTTCGGAGAGAATGTCGATGTACTGCTGGTATGCGTATACGCGGTTACGTTCCCGGCCAGTTATTTCACGGACGATGCCCAGGTCTGCCAGTAACTGCATTCCCGCACCTGCCGTTGGAAGCGTAAGGCCAGTGCGTTCGGCGACGTCTCGCAACGATATTATGGGACGCTCTTTCAGAGCTTGGTGCACTCGCAACGCTGAACCAGCCCGGCGTCCTTGCTGTTGTATTTTGCCCTCGTCTTCGGCGAACAAGTCCAACAGACGTTCCGCAGTGGCTACCGCGGCTTCCGACGTTTGGGCGACCCCTTCAAGGAAGAAGTTGAGCCAGGCTTCCCAATCGCCGGTTTGGCGAACGATGTCCAACAGATCGTAGTATTCCGAACGGTTTTGTTTGAAGTACAGACTCAGGTACAGCATTGGCTGACGCAACAGCCCATCGTGATTCAGCAACAGAGCAATCAACAGCCGTCCTACCCGCCCATTGCCGTCAAGGAACGGATGGACGGTTTCGAACTGCAAGTGCGCCAACCCGGCGCGTAGCAGAGGGTCAATCCCGGAGTATTCCGAGTTCAGAAATTGTTCCAGTTGTCCCATGCAGTCGGGTACGGAGCCGGGAGGCGGCGGGACAAAGTGGGCGTTTCCGGGACGACTGCCGCCAATCCAAACCTGCGAAAGGCGGAACTCGCCGGGCGTTTTGTTGCTGCCGCGCCCTCGCGATAGCAACTCGGCATGGATTTCGCGGAGCAGACGGTTGCATAGAGGAAAGTCGTCGTCATGCAATCGGCGCAATCCATGATCCATTGCCCGGACGTAGTTGGAAACCTCTACCACGTCGTCTATGGGAACTCCGGGTGTTTGGTGCAGCTCGAATTGCAGCAGGTCCGATATGGATGACTGAGTGCCTTCGATTTGTGAAGAAAGCACGGCTTCCTTTCGGACATAGGAATACAGGAACAAATCTGGATTTGGCAGCAGTCGAGCCAAGCCGTCCAACCGGCCCAGCGACACCAGCGCCCTGGAATGCGATGACTGTAATGCTACCAAGTCGAGGGCAGGTTCCGGCGGCAGAGGGTTGGGGACAAAGGCCCGAACTTCCTCGCCGCTGGTCAGAGTAATTTCGTATTGACCTACGTTCTCGCGTTGCATGAGTCTGCCGCTAATAAAAGTTCTTTAGTAAACCACGCTGTTGATAAAATTTGTAGCCTAAATTTTATCAACAGCGTGGTTGATTGGCAACGGCGGGAATGCGGGAATCTTCCTCACTCACTCCGCCGGCGCGAACAGCCGCGCGGCATCTAGCGCGCGCATGAACTGGACGTTGGGGTAGGTCTTGATGTGCTCTATGAGGCGCTCCAGCATGAGCAGGCGGCCGGGGCGTCCGATGTACTGCGGGTGCATGGTGAGGACGAAGGCGCGGCCATAGCGGTAAAGGCCCTCGAACTCGGCGGCCCAGGTTCCGTAGACTTCGTCGGGGTTGCGCATGGGGCCGAGGCGGTTGGCCACCGGCGCATAGACGAAGTTGGGGGCGTCGTCCAGCAGCCAGTGGATGGGGATTTCCACCAGTTTCTTGCCCGACTGCGGCGCGGTCTCGATGTAGGGCGCGTCGTCGCCCATCAGGCTGCTGTCGTATAGGAACCCGTGGCCAGCCAGCAGGTCCAGGGAGTGCTCGCTCAGCTCCCAGCTAGGCGAGCGATAGCCCAAGGGACGCTCCCCGGTGAGGCCGCCGAGGATGTCTATGCCCCGCTTGAGGACGTCGTCCTCCTGCTCGTGGGTGAGGGTGGAGGGCGGCTCGTGCATATAGCCGTGGTGAGCGACTTCCTGCCCGCGAGCGGCGATTTCCTTCACCAGGTCGGGGTGGGTCTCGGCCACGTAGCCCGGCACGTAGAAGCTGGCCGGGACGTTGTGGGCGTCGAGCATATCCAGGATGCGGGGCGTAGCCACTGCCGGGCCGTACTCGGCCATGGACATCAGGCTGGGATGATTGATGTAGTTGGGGTCGCGGTTCAGCCAGGACGACACGCCGTCAACGTCGAACCCCAGCATAGCCACGCATTGAGTTTCGCCGGGCCAGATTCCTGACATAGGGTTGCCTCCTTTACGGGCGGGGTTGTTTCACTAGAGTGGCTTGTGTATTGCTGCGTACTACGAGGATGGAAGGTTCAACTCAGGCAACGAGAGCACGCGATGCACGAAGCGATGCACCAGCGGGCGGTCGCGGGTTGAAAGTGTTCTTCAGCTCGCATAGGTCAGCACCCTGCTCTGTCATCTGATAACGTTTCCTGCATCGCCAGAATGTGCTCAATGAATTTGCGGGCACGGGGGCGGGCGCTCTTGATCTGGAAGTCCTCCATGAAATCGTATTCAACATTGTCCCGAAACATCTGCAAGGCAGAGAAACTGGAAATCAGATATGGCTCGTTTTTTCCTCTGACAGCCTGTCCAGAACGGCATAGAAAAATTTCCAGTCGCCGTCGAGGAACTCCACGTAGGCGTCGAACAGCAGGGTGCGGGCCTTCTGCGCCGTCTTGACGTGTTCAATCATCTCCATTGCTGAACTGAACCTCCGGGGCTGAACCTCCGGCTGTGGGCAGGCTATGGCGCTTCGATGCGGTCGAAGCCGGTGTAGGGACGCAGGACTTCCGGGATGACGATGGAGCCGTCGGGCTGCTGATTGTTCTCCAGTATGGTGATGATGACACGGGGCAGGGCTAGGCCGGAGCCGTTGAGGGTGTGCGGCCACTGGGGACGCGATCCCTGCTCCGGCCGGTAGCGTATGTTGGCCCGGCGGGCCTGGAAGTCGGTGCAGTTGGAGCAGGAACTGACTTCCAGCCACTCTTGGCAGCCGGCAGCCCAGACTTCGATGTCATAGGTCTTGGCGGCGGCGAAGCCCATGTCTCCGGTGCAGAGCTCCAGAACACGCCAAGAGAATCCCAAGCGGCGGCAGACCTCCTCGGCATGGCCCAGCAGTCGCTCCAGTTCCATAGCGGAGGTTTCCGGCTCGACAAACTGGTACATCTCCACCTTGTTGAACTGGTGCACCCGCTTGATCCCCCGAGTGTCGCGTCCTGCTGCCGTTTTTTCGCGCCGGAAGCAGGGGGTCTGGGCCACATAGTACAACGGCAACCGGCCCGGCGGAATAATTTCGTCGCGGTACAAGTTGGTGATGGGCACTTCGGCGGTGGGGATGAGCCAGAGGTCGTCCTCTTCGTCGTGATAGAGGTTGTCGGCGAACTTGGGCAGGTTGCCGGAGCCTTCCATGACGTCGCGGCGCACCACCGCGGGCAGAGCCATCTCGGTGTAGCCGTGTTCGCGTGTGTGAAGGTCCAGCATCCAGGAGATGAGGGCGCGTTCCAGCTTGGCCCCGGCGCCGCTGGTGGTGTAGAAGCGGCTGCCCGACAGCTTGGCGCCGCGCTGGAAGTCTATGATGCCCAGCCGCTCTCCCAGCTCCCAGTGAGGCAGGCCCTCGAAGCCCAGGTCCTCCGGTTCTCCCTCCTGCCGGTAGATGTGATTATCTTCCGAGTCGCTACCAACGGGAACCTCGGCCAGAGGCAGGTTGGGCAGTCCCAGAAGGAGCTCTCGTATGCGTTCTTCAGTGGTCTGGGCACCAGCTTCCAGTTCGTCCACCTGGCGGCCCAAAGTGCGCATTTCCTCGATGACTTCGGATGCCGGTGGTTGGCCGGAGGACCTGGCGTGTCCGATTTCGCGGTTGACCTGGTTGCGGCGGTTGCGTATCTCGTCGGCCTGCGTGCGGTTGCGGCGCCAGGCGGCGTCCAGTTCCAGTAGCTCGTCCACCGGGTCCGGCTCGCCGCGGGACTGCATCGCCTTGCGAATGGCGTCGGGTTCGCGACGCACCTGTTCAATGGCAATCATTCGTTTCAACCCTTGGTTTGGTCTTGTGCTACGCGGTAATGAAGTAGCACTGGCAAACTATTATATTACACAGCAGCCCCTTGCCTTCGTATAGTTCCAACACCCATCTCATCGTGTCAGCGCGCTATAATACTCCTGTGGAAGAGAGATGGTTCAAGCTGCACCTGGCGTTTGCTCCGTTCGGCGCGATTCTGGTTACATGGCTTCTTTCGCTAAGTGCCGGAGCTTGGCAATGGGGAATCCGGGATAATCTTGGGCTGGCCGGTCAGTTAATGCCAATGGGCGCCGCCTGCTACGCAGCGGCTATCGTTGTGATTGAGAGGACAGGGAGAATGTTCTGGGCATTGGCGCAAATAAAGAAAGACCGAGAAAGATTCCGCAAAGAAGGGCTGGAGCTAGGTAGAGAGGAAGGACTTGAATTAGGACGCGAGGAAGGACGAGAGGAAGGGCGCGAAGAAGGGCGAGAGGAAGGACTTGAATTAGGACGCGAGGATGAGCGAACCAGGATCGAGCGGGAGCTGGTAGAGAGGGGCATAGAGATTCCGCCTGAGGCCATTGCTATCATCCGCTCACCGGTAAACGGCTCCAGCCGAAACGGAGGCACCCAAGAGTAACGCCCGTTGGGCAAGTAATGGATCACCGGCCACCCCAATATACGCGACACGGTAGCGCGGGCGCTGACGCTACGTAGCAGTACTGGGCGAGTCGGGCGAATGTGTTGCGTCTCCAACGCTTATAGTCGCCTCAGCTTGCAGCAGTTCGGAGCCAAAGTTTGCTTCACCTGCTATCCTTACTTGGCGCCGCATCTGCGGGAACAGCACCACATCGCGGATGGTGCTCTGGCCGGACAGGAGCATGACCAACCGGTCAATGCCGATGCCGAGGCCGCCGGTTGGAGGCATTCCGTACTCCATTGCCGTGAGGAAGTCCTCATCCATCCGGTCCACTTCCTCGTCCTGATAGAGGCGACGAATTTCCTCCTGTCCCTCGAACCGCTCCCGTTGTACTTGGGGGTCGTTCAACTCGGTGTAGGAATTGGCAATCTCCATGCCGCAGGCGAAGGCCTCGAATCGCTCCACATAGCCTGGCGCGCCGGGCTTGGCCTTGGCCAGCGGCGACATCTCCTCCGGGTGGTCCAGCAGGAACGTCGGCTGTACCAAGTGCGGCTCCACCAAGTCCGACAGCAGCTTGTCTATGATGCGGCCCCGGCTTTCGCGGATGCCGGTGTCCACGCCCAGCGCGCGGGCGCGGCGTTGCAGTTCGGCCGTCCCCTCATCGGATACAGGGCAGGCGTCCAAGTCTATGCCGCTGCGCCGTTGCAGTTCCTCACGGAACGACACCCGGCGCCAGGGGGGCGTGAAGTCTATGACCTGCTCGCCAACAGTCACCTGCGCCGAACCCGTCGCGTCCATGGCCAGGCGGGAGACCATCTGCTCCACCATCTCCATGACGTCGTTGTAGTCGGCGTAGGCTTCGTAGCTTTCGAGCAAGGTGAACTCAGGGTTGTGGTCCTGGTCTATGCCTTCGTTGCGGAAGACGCGGCCAATCTCGTACACCTTGTCGAAGCCGCCGACTATCAGGCGCTTTAGGTAAAGCTCGGTGGCGATGCGGAGGTAGAGTTGCTCGTCAAGGGCGTTGTGGTGGGTGATGAAGGGACGGGCGTGGGCGCCGGCGGCCACCGGCACCAGCACCGGGGTATCGACTTCCAGGAAGCCGCGCTCGTCAAGAAAGCGGCGGATGCCGCTGATGACATTGCTGCGGAGCCGGAACACATCCATGTTCTCGCGGTTGGCGATGAGGTCGAGGTAGCGCTGGCGGTAACGGGTCTCAGTGTCGCGCAGGCCGTGGTACTTCTCGGGCAGAGGGCGCATCCCCTTGGCGATGATGGTCGCGCTGGTGGCGTCTATTGTGACTTCGCCGGCGCGGGTGCGGATGAGGTTGCCTTTGACTCCCAGGTGATCGCCGATGTCCAGGTCGCGCAGCAACTCGAAGTCGTCGCCCAGATTGTTCCTGCGCAGCATGGCCTGGATGGAGCCAGAGGCATCCTGCAGGTCGAGGAAGGCAGAGCGGCCCATGTTTCGCAGAGCGACGATGCGTCCGGCGAGGGAGAGGCCCTCGCCGTCAGTAGCGGGGCGGGAATCGGCTTCGACGGCCTCGAACAGGGCCACGGCGGCGGCGTTGTCACAGGTGCGCCGGTAACGGGGCGGGTAGGGGTCTATGCCCCGCTCGCGGATGCGGCCCAGCTTGGCTTCCCGATTGGCTACGAAGGAATCTTGCATAGCTGAATTTGGAGACGCCCCACTCCAACCCTCCCCGGAGGGAGAGGAGGCTGGTTAGACTTTACTCAATGGAGATGATTTCCAGCTTTATCTTGCCCGACGGGGCGCTTACTTCTGCGATTTCGCCCACTTTTTTGCCCAGCAGGCTCTTGCCGATGGGGGATACGTTGGAGACTTTGCCTTGGGCCGGGTCGGCCTCTGCGCTGCCAGTGATGGTGTAAGTGAGGGGCCGTCCCTGCGGGTTGCGGACGGTGACCGTTGCGCCGACCACCACGGCGTCCCGCTCAACGTGTTCGTCATCAATAATCACGGCGTTGTTGATCATGTTTTCCAACGCCTGGATGCGACCTTCGTTGAAAGAACGTTCGTTGTTGGCTTCCTCGTACTCGGCGTTGCTGACGGTGCCGCCGCGCTCGCGGGACTGCTGGAACCGCTCGGCAATCTCGCGTCTGCGGACGGTGCTCAGTTGAGTTAGCTCATCCTGCAACTTCTTCAGACCCTCACGGGTGAGGTAAGTGGGCTGAGGCATCGCAGAACCCTCCGGCAGAGGCAAACAGTATAGGAGAGCCAGCGCGGAGCGCGACCCTCCCGACTTGGGCTGATTCTAGCAACGGACAGGCCGGTTGTAAAGGCGAGGGGACGGGATTTAGAACGGGCGAAACTGCCCATGCGCCACGGGCAGCCTAGCTTGGAGGTTAGTGTCGCCCCCAATTACTCTGTACCGGGTGGCGGTTCGTTGAAAGGCAGGTCATTGGCGGCGGCATCCATCCTGCGCTGGTTCCATGCCTGCCATTTTTGATTAGCTTCAGTGCGGCCTTCCTCGATGCCTTCTTCCCTGCCTTCCTCGCGGCCTTGAGCCAAGTGTCTCTCAATCACTGGTAAGGTGAAGCGGTTGGTGATGTACTGATAAATAGCCATGACAGTTGCAACTCCTTGCAAGGCGGCAAGCGTGGCGCAAGGCGGCAAGCGTGGCGATAGCTATGCCGATTCCGGCGGGCGCGAATTCCGACGCGGCTTCCCTTGTCAGTGTTGCCCAAGAGGCATCGGGAAGGGCTGCCTTCACTTCCCTGGCGATGTCTGCGGCAATGACGATGCTGATCCCGGTGAACAAGGGGAAGTAAAGGACTCGGAGCGGATTGGGTACGCTCCAGATAGCCTCCCTATCATCCTCCAGCGGGCGGGCGCCAGGAAGATAAGGGTCTCAATAAACAGGCGCCGGATTCTCCCGTACCAGCTTTCCCTCCGTCTGTTCATAGTCCATCTTAGCGCATAGCCTGCCCGCTGGACATATTCACCGCCCCGCGGCGCTCACAACGACACCGGGTAGAGCACCTGGATTACCTTGTTGTCGCGTAGGGTCTCGAAGAAGGGGTTGGGGTTCTCGGGGACCTGGAGCCAGCGCAGGGTGAAGAAGGCGCAGAGGTTGGCGAGCTGCATCGCGGGGGAGTCCTGGGCGTTGAGGAGGCAGATGTTCTCGTGGAGGCCGGTGGCGTCAACGCCATCTTCAGAGTGCAGGAAGTCGGTCATCATACGTTGCTGGATGTTGGTGCCCTCTTGGGTCAGTATCATGGCGAACTGGGTTACCGGGAACGAGCCTGACATTATCTGGTCGTGATTGAGCGTTGCCATGTTCATTTCGTCGAGGTACATACTCAACGCGAACAGAAAACGGCTCATCACCGGGCCGATGGGGTCCGTCCACAGGAGGGCGGCGGGAGAGGAAGCGCCCGTTCGCGCATCGGCAAAGGTCTGGTTGTTGAGGAAGGCGGACAGAACCGGCGATTCTCTCCGGATGAGTATGTCGAGGCAGTCCTGGATCATTTGGGAGCGCTTTTCGGGCGTCCAGGACGAATAGTATTCCAGCCCTTCGAAGAGTTCCAGCGGCCGGATGACCTGCGGAGCCTCGTCCTCGCCCAGAGGTGAACCGAAGTGCCGCCGACAGAGGGCGTCGAATTCCCCGTTGACCGCGGTGACCCGGGTTTCGTGGAGCATCAGGCCGGCGACGACCTCGAAGGGATTATCAGGGTCGCCAGAGCCGTTTTCGGTCTTGGCCGACTGTCCTATGTATACCAAGTGCATAGCGACCCTCTCCTCTACATAATACAGGGTTCGGTTGCGGCCATATTTCCCGGTGAGAAGGATTTCACCCTCACTCCAGCCCTCTCTCAAGGGAGAGGGAGAAGCGGAATCGGGGTTATTCCTCGGCCTCAGCCGTCGTTGCTTCCGTCTCTTCCGCTTCGACGGCCACTGCATCTCGGGGGACGTCAATGCGGGCCACCATTTCCTCAGGGTCGGTCAGTAGCGTTGCGCCTGAGGGGAGCGAAATGTCGCCCGCCCGTATGATGCTTTCCACGCTGTCCATCATGGACAGGTCAACATCGGCCTGGGCGGGCATGTCCAGCGGGAGGGCTGATACCTCGATAGACAGGAGAAGCTGGACCACATTGCCGCCGCTGCGCACAGCTCCGGGCGCAGTGCCGGTCAGGGCCACGTTCACCTGGGCCGTGACCGTGCGGGATACGTCGGTGGCCAGCAGGTCTACATGCAACACGGTGTCGCGGGTAGGGTCCCACTGAATTTCCCTGGCAAAGGCCAAGTGGCTGCCCGCTTCGCCTTCAATGGTCACCGAAATAGGCGAACTTGCGCCGGCGGAAGCCAGTATTGTTATCAATTGCCTCGCGCCGCACTGCAGGGATCGCGACTCGATTCCCGGTCCGTATAGATGTACCGGAATGATGCCGGCCCGCCGCAGCCGGCCTACTTTCTTACCCATCAGCTCCCTGGGCTGAAGCTCCAATTGCGCCACGCTGGTAGTCATAAAGAGTAATTCTCCCGATGGTTTTCAAGCAACAATGAATGATACCACTCCGGCAACGCAAAGGGAAATGTCGGATGTAACGTAACAGGGCTTGTGCAAAGTCAAGCATTGGAATGCGGACGTCTCGCCCACATACGTCTGGGAAAGACTCTCCCCCTTTCATAAGGGAATTATATCCAATTTTAGCCAAAACTGCTTGACGGCCAATCCGAAATTGGCTAAAATAGTGGTATAAATCAGCTAGCGTTTGAGGCTGAAATGACCACGCAATCCGGCCCCGGCAAGAGCTACCGCAAGGGTATCTCCCTCATCGAAGCCGTCAAGATGTTCGATACCGAAGAAAAGGCCGAAGCGTGGTTCATTGAGCAACGCTGGCCCGACGGCCCGGTCTGCCCTCATTGCCAGAGCGTCAATGTCGCCTCCATTGCCAATCGCAAGCCCCAGCCCTACCGCTGCCGTGATTGCCGGAAGCACTTCAGCGTCAAGACGGGAACCCTACTCCATAGCTCCAATATCCCACTCTCCAAGTGGGCCATCGCTTTCTACCTATTCACCACCAGCCTCAAGGGCGTCAGTTCAATGAAGCTACACCGAGACTTGGGGATAGGACAGAAGGCGGCTTGGTATATGGGCCACCGGATTCGCCAGATGTGGAACGGAGAGGCCGACAAGTTCGCCGGGGCAGTCGAAGTTGATGAAACCTACGTCGGCGGTCTGGAGAAGAACAAGCACGAATCCAAGAAGCTCCGCTCCGGTCGTGGCACCGTTGGAAAGACGGCAGTTGCAGGAGTCCGGGACCGGAACACGGGCCGGATCAACACCGAGGTCGTAGAGCGTACCGACAAGACCACGCTCCAGGATTTCGTCCTCCGCCACACAACCGCAGGGGCTACGGTCTACACTGACGAAGCATCGGCCTATCACGGCCTCCCACGCCGCCACGAGGCCGTCAAGCACGGCGCCGGGGAGTATGTCCGGGCGATGGCCCACACCAACGGAATGGAGAGCCATTGGGCGCTATTCAAGCGCGGGCTGGACGGTATCTATCACCACGTCTCGGTCAAGCACTTGGATAGCTACAACGCGGAGTTTTCGGGCCGCCACAACAACCGCCCCTTGGATACCGGAGACCAGATGGCAACAATGGCCCAGGGCGCGGACGGCAAGCGGATGCGTTATCAGGACTTGATAGCGTAGGGCGATTGACCGCCTACAATATGTGGTGTATTGTCACAAACGAAGAGGCCCCTCTGATTCGGCGTCAGAAGAGCCTCAGATTTCCCTGGGAAGACAGTTACAACAATCCCAGAGAGGTCACCAACGCAGTGTAATGCGTCTACTCTCTTGTTGCAACTGCCTTCCTGGAAAGGAGGGTTGATTGCATGGAGATCAAACCAACTAGCCCATATCCAACTCCTGGATCACCGTATCCAATGCCGATAATAACCAGATAGAGGAAAGGCCCCGGATAGTCTCCGGGGCCTTTGGCTATTCCAGGCACCGGCGGTCAATCAGCCGCACCAGCGTTTCCAGTTCCTCCGCTAAGCCCCGTATCTCGTCGTGCCACTTTGCCGTCCCTTGATAGTCTACATCAGTGGCCCGGAGTTCGAATCGGGTTAGATCGTCCTCCCAATCATCAATTCGTCTCTCTAAATCGTAATCGTCGCAGAGATACCAGAAATCCGTCTTGTATTCCCAGTTGATGATGTAGGCTGCGGCCTCAATCGACTTGTTCATTTCCTTCGTAGGATCAGGCGTCGGAGTCGGTGGCCGGGGAGTAGATGGTGGCCGGGGAGTTGGAGAGGGGCCAGGAGTGGAGGTCGGGGGAGGTGTGGCCGTGGAGGGGGATTGCGCTGCTGCAGATGGTTCTTCGGTTAGCCAGGTAAGTGTGGTGAGGATTATCAACGTGACTACTACGCCGATAGCGAATCCAGCGATTCCTTGTTTCAGCCTGCGTATAGCATTCAGTGGGGCCTCCTTGCGCGACAGAGTAGGCTACCTGCCACAGTAGGCCAACCCATACCAAGGCCGACAAGGAGGCACGAGGGCCGTCCCTGTCGCTGAAATTCGACCAGATACGAGTTGATAGAACCTACTGTGGCAAATAGAATGCTAAGGGAGAAGCTGGAATCCGTCAACCGAAAACGGAATAAGTAGTTAGGGGCTTGACAAGTCAAGTGCTTCTCGGTAGACTACAGGCATCAACTGAGAGGCGCAAGACGATGGACTTGATAAAGGTTTTCCAGAAGTGGCCGACACACGAGGCTTGCATAGAGCACCTGGAGAACGTCCGCTGGCTCTATACCCCGGCCTGTCCACTCTGCGGTTCCGTCAGCGTAGCCCGCAAGGCCGATGGCCATCGCGTTGGGCGGTGGAACTGCCACGATTGCAAGTCCAGTTTCAACGTGCTGTCGGGCACCATCTTTGAGAAGACGAAGGTCCCCTTGCAAAAGTGGTTCCTCGGTATTGCCATCATCCTGAACGCCAAGAAGTCGGTTTCCTCTCACCAGTTGAGCCGCGATCTGGACCTAAACCAGAAGACAGCTTGGTACGTCGGTATGCGAATACGCCGGGCGATGGTGGAAAAGGACGGCGGACTACTGGCCGGAATCGTAGAGGCCGACGAAGCCTATGTCGGTGGCAAGCCCCGCAAGAGCAACAAACGCGACGACGACACTCCCTCAAAGCGTGGGCGCGGTACCGACAAGCTACCGGTCATCGGGGCCGTTGAGCGTGGCGGTAAGGTTGTGGCCGAACCCTCTCGCAAGGTGGACGGCAAGACGTTGGCGGCGTTCCTGGAGCGCAATGTAGCGAAGGAAGGGACCCTGCTGGTAACGGACGAATTCGCGGGCTACAACCGGATAGGCAAAACAATGAATCACGCGGTGATTCAGCACGCGCTCCAGTACGTGGACGGGCTGATTCACACCAACACCATTGAGGGCTTCTGGGGGTTGCTCAAGCGGGCTTGGTACGGCACTCACCACCATTACAGCGATGACTACGCCCTGGCCTACGCGGTGGAATCCTGCTACAAGTACAACAGCCGGGGCAGTGACGATACCTTCGGAGCGTTCCTCAAAGGCGCGGTGGCGTAATGACTACCGGCCTGATGGACGTGAATCGCCTCTATTACGGCGACAATCTCACCATAATGGCCGAATGGCCGTCGCAGTGGGTTGACCTGATTTACCTCGACCCGCCCTTTAACTCCAACCGCAATTACAACGCAATCTACAAGGACGAAACCGGACGGCCCTTGCCGGACCAGGTAGAGGCGTTCTGCGATATGTGGGAGCTGGACGATGAGCGGGAGCGGGCCATCCGCACTATGCCGGTATTGATGCGAGAGGCTGGCATAGACGACGCTATAACCGAGTTCTGGCGGCTGTGGATGCAAGCTCTTCGAGGAACGCAGCCCCGCCTTCTGGCCTACCTGTCCTATATGGCTCAAAGGCTGTTGGTGATGCACCGCTTGCTGAAACCCACGGGTAGCCTGTACCTCCACTGCGACCCCACGGCCAGCCACTATATCAAGGCGCTGTTGGACTCAGTGTTCGGACACGACAATTTCCAGAATGAGATCACTTGGCAACGGACTACCGCCCATAGCGATGCAAAGCGGTATGGAGCGAACACCGACACAATCCTGTTCTACGGCAAGAGCGAGTATTTTAAGTTCAACCCACAATTTCAGCCCTATGGAGATGATTACAAAGGCCGATTCCGGCGAAAGGATGATGACGGGCGGTTGTGGACGGACGGCGACTTAACGGCCAAAGGATTGACCGGGGGCGGCTACGAATATGAATACAAAGGCAAGAATGAACTATGGCGGGTGCCTCTTGAGACGATGGAGAGGTTGGATGGCGAAGGGCGGTTGCATTTCACCAATAGGGGCGGCATTAGAATCAAGCGATACCTAGACGAATTGCCGGGGCGTCCTGTCCAAGCCTTATGGGACGATATTCCACCGATTAACTCTCAGGCGGCAGAGCGAATGGGCTACGCCACTCAAAAGCCGCTAGCCCTGCTGGAGCGCATCATATCGGCCAGCTCCAACCCCGGTGACGTGGTGCTGGACCCATTCTGCGGTTGCGCCACGACGGTAGAGGCGGCGCACAACCTAGGCCGGAAGTGGATAGGGATAGACATCGCCATTCACGCCGTCAAGCGGGTTGCCAGTGTGCGGCTGGAGCAGCGCTTGGGGTTGATAGAGGGGCAGGATTACATCGTCGAGGGCGTACCCAGGACAGTGGAAGGGGCGCAAGACCTATGGCGGCGAGACCCCTACCACTTCCAGAAGTGGGCGGTTGAGCAATCAGACGGCTTTGTCACCACGCGGCGGTCTGCGGACGGCGGGGTTGACGGACGGCTGTACTTTGCTGTGCCCCACGAGCGAGACCTGCAATCAATGGTGATCGAGGTCAAGGGAGGGCGCAATGTCAACATCGCAGACGTGCGCTCGCTTGCTGGTGTGCTGGACCACGATTCGGCTCTTATAGCTGGCCTGATAGTCCTGCATCCCCCAGCGGAGCGGCAAGCTCGGAACTTCACCCGCTTTATGGCAGAGGCCGGAAGTCTAGATATTCTGGGTATTGAGTATCCCCGGCTCCAACTGCTGACCGTTGACGACATCCTGGACGGCAAGCGGTTCCAGACTCCGACAGTGGCCGGAAGGCACACTCAACAGCCTCGCTTTCCAGGGATTCCGCGATAATGTACAATGGCGTTAAGCCCCTAACTACTTATTCCGTTCGAAAACGAAGTAAGGATCCTTCAGTTCATCGTCGTTGTAGATTACCAAGTCGGCGTAGTCGTTGGGCAACCGCCGGGGAACGTTCACCTCGAAGCGGATGCGTTCCGGCGAGTATTCATACTTGTAAATTAGCTCGGCCCATAGTTCAGCGCGAACCTTCTCTTCCGGGTCGCTCCACCGCTCGGAACGCCCGGCGGCGATGTAGCGTATGCGCTCGTTGCGGCCCTCGCCAGTGATTTCGGCGTGGCCGTCAGCCAGAGCGCGGCTCAGGTAGGTTTGGCTGGAAACGAGCGTAGTCACAATAAATTCTCCCGGGAATGGGTGGATTCAATCGTATACATAATCACCACCCTTGACAACGCGGCGCTCTATCCCCGATTGTACCTGTGCGGCGGCGCGCCGACGGACGGCGCAGCCGTAGTTACAACTAGCAAATGTCAGGAGTTGACCCCATGGCAGAGCGTCCCCCCAGGCTTGAAGGCAAAGTGGCGATTATCACCGGGGCCGGGTCCAGCGGCGAGGGCATCGGCAACGGCAAGGCGGCAGCGATTCTGATGGCCCGCGAGGGCGCTAAGGTGCTGCTGGTGGACCAAGCAGAGGCCCGCGCCCAGGAAACGCTGGAAATCATCACGTCTGAAGGCGGCGAGGCGTCCACCTTCCAGGGCGACATGACCCGGCTGGACGACTGCGAGCGCATGGCCCAGACCGCCATTGACCGCTACGGACGGGTGGACATCCTCGACAACAACGTTGGCATATCGCAACGCGGCACCGTGGTCGAAGTCAGCGAAGAGGACTGGGACCGCGTGATGACGGTCAACGTCAAGACGATGGTGCTGGCGGCCAAGGCCGTCATACCGCGCATGATGCAGACCGGCGGCGGCTCCATCATCAACATCTCGTCCATCGCCGGGCTGCGGGCCCACATGAGCACGCCCTACACCGCATCCAAGGCCGGCGTCATCGGCCTCACCATATCCATGGCCGCCGACCACGCCCAGGACAACATCCGCGTCAACGCCATCGCGCCTGGCCTGGTCTACACGCCGATGGTCGCGCCGCGCATGGACGATGACCTGCGCCAGTACCGCCGCAATTCGGCCCCGATGCAGGTGGAGGGCACCGGCTGGGACATCGGCTATGCCGCGCTGTTCCTGGCCAGCGACGAGGCCCGCTGGATCACTGGCATCGTGCTGCCAGTGGACGCCGGGCTGTGCGCCGTCCATCCCGGCACCTACTCGCCCATGAGCCAGCAGACACGGTATTAGGGGCGGTTTTTGACGCAAAGACGCAATGGCGCAAAGGAAATTTCCTTTCAACTAAATCTTTGCGTCTCTGCGTCATTGCGTTGAGAAATCTCTGATGGGGGATAGATTATGCGTCTCGAAGGGAAGGTTGCGTTGATCAGCGGCGGCGCTCGTGGGATGGGCGCCGAGGAAGCCCTGTTGTTCGCCCGGGAGGGCGCGAAGGTGGTCATCGGCGACGTGCTGGAGGAAGGAGAGGACGTTGCTGCGTCCATACCAGGCGGCGGGGCCATATTCGCGCGGCTGGACGTCACCAGCGAGGACGACTGGCGTCAGGCGGTGGCCCTGGCCGAAGAACGCTACGGCAGGCTGGACATACTGGTCAACAACGCCGGTGTCAGCGCCGTCGGAGGCATCGAGGACACGACCGTCGAGGAGTGGGATCGCGTGATGTCGGTCAACGCCAAGGGAGTATTCCTCGGCACGAAACACGCCATCCCGGCGATGCAGCGGTCCGGCGGCGGCTCCATCATCAACATCTCGTCGCAGCTTGGAATCGTGGCGATGCGCGAGTCCAGCCCGCAGTACATTGCATCCAAGGGCGCGGTGCGGCTGCTCACCAAGTCAACGGCCATCCAGTACGCCGCCGACGGCATCCGGTGCAACTCGGTGCATCCCGGCCCCATCGTCACGCCGATGACCGAGGGCCGCCGCTCCGACCCGGCGGTGCAGGAACTGATGACTTCGCGCATACCCCTGGGCCGCTACGGCGAGGCCATAGACGTGGCGTATGGGGTGCTGTATCTGGCCTCCGACGAAGCCTCGTTCGTGACGGGGAGCGAGCTGGTCATAGACGGCGGCTGGGTCGCGCAGTAGGGGCGCACTTGCGGAACTCTAACGCAGTGGGTCAACAACCGTCAGGAAAGGAAAACGGAGGAAATCCCGGTCGAAGGTGCAAATCAGGTCCACATGGTTCTCCCGCATCAGCACCGCGGTATGCAAGTCGTGCATTACGTTGCCGTGTAAGTTCGGTACTTCTGCCAACGTTTGCGCCAGCACTGTTTGATGGCGTTCCGTGGGACGCAACACACTGAAACCAGGTGACTCCAGCAATGTACTAAGGAATTGCAAGGCTCTGTCCGGTGTTAACGGTGCCGGCAATATATTCCGGTGTGTGCTGACACGCAGAAACTCGTAGCATATGTTCCAAGTGAGAAGGGAGGAGGAGACGCCGAGACTCGCTTCTTCCAAGCGTTCCGAGCAAAGGTTGTGTACTTCGGAATCTTCGTTTACGGCATGGATCAACACATTGGAGTCAAAGACCACTGGTTATTCCTTGGCTGTCCAGCCGTAGAGTTCGCGCATTTTATCCCAGTCCTCCATCGCGTCGTAGAGTTCCTCTCGGTTAGAAATGTCCACTAGCGGTTTGCCCATCGGCCATGAGGGCAGTGGCCGAAGTTCAGTCTCGGCCGGCGACCCTGCGTCGGGTACGTCCTTGATCGCTTCCTTGATGGCTGCCTCCACCAAGGCCGACGCAGTTGTTCCCCGGCGTTTAGCAACGCCATGCAGCCGCTGCATAACCTTTTCGTCTATGTCGAAAGTCGCTTTCATACTTTCAACCCTACGCAGAATGTTACCGGCCTTTCAACCCTACGCAGAATGTTACCGGCTGTCAAACAGGTGACATCCAAGAGGGGCTGACAATGGTTGCATCCCATCGGCGCTACGGCGTCAGCAGTATCTTCCCCGTCGTCTCCCGGCCCTCCAGCCTGCGATGGGCTTCCCGCGCTTCCGACAGGGGCAGTTCCAGCCCGACATACAGCTTGACCTCGCCCGACTGCACCCAGCGCAGCACGTCGTCGGCGCGTTGCAGCAGCTCGTCGCGGGTGGCGGTGTAGTCGCCCAGGCTGGGCCGGACGAGAGACAGCGAGCCGTTGCGAAGCACCCCGCTGTCCACCTGCCCCACGGCGCCGCCGGCCTGCCCGTACAGAGCCATGACGCCCCGGCGTCCCAAAATTCGCATCCCGGCGTCGAAGGTGGTCGCGCCCACGGCGTCCATCACCATCTTCACGCCCTTGCCATCAGTGGCGTTGCGGACCTCCGCCTCGAAGTCCTGCTGCGTGTAGATGATGGTGTGTTCCGCGCCCGCGCCCTTGGCCAGCTCCGCCTTCTCCTCAGTGGAGACGGTAGTGAACACTTCCACGCCGATGTTCTTGAGCATCTGGATGAGCCACAAGCCCATGCCGCCGGCCCCGGCGTGTACCAGCACACGGTCGCCCGCGCCGAGATGGACGATGCCGTAGACAAGGAAGTGCGCCGTCATCCCCTGCAGCATGGTGGCCGCGGCGTTGGCGAAGGACATCCCGTCGGGGATGCGCACCAGCAGCCACGAGGGCACCGCGTGGTACTGCGAGTAGGAGCCGGTGTGCATGGCGTAGGCCACCCGGTCGCCGACGGCAACCTCGGTTACGCCATCGCCGATGGCGGTCACCACTCCGGCGGCCTCACGCCCCGGCGTCCAGGGGAAGGCGTCGGGCGGGTTGGTGCCCTTGCGGCTGGAAACGTCGGTGTAGTTGACGCCGATGGACTTGACCTCCACCAGCGCCTGCCCCGGCCCGGGCGACGGCTCCGGCGCGTCTTCGTAGTTCAGCACCTCCGGCCCGCCGGTCTGGTAGATGCGGACTGTCTTCATGGCTTGGCTCCTTTCCGCAGATTTACGCTACGCTACGTCACTATACAACGAGTCCAGCAGCTTGCGGCTGTACGCGCCAATCTCGTCGCAGACGCGGCGAAATACTGCCACCCGCTCGCCGCCGATATGTCGCACCAGCCGCGCGCCATCTGCGAGCGGGCGCGGTTGCCGGTGCAGAGGACGAGGATGCGGAATGGGCGGGTGTCAGGCAATGAGCATTGCCCTTGTACCAGACTGTACATAATCCCCGCAATCTTGGTAGGCTTGATTTTGGGATTGTAATCTGTCTGTTCGCAACGTTGCGAAGAAGAGGCGCTCCAAAGCGAGGGAGGCCGTCAATGCACGAGTCGTTCTCATACTTCGGTAAGAGACCCACGACGTCGCCGGAACTTGTCGAAAGGGTGGAGGACTTCGTCAAGAAGGACCTGGAGGGGCGGTTCAAGGACGAGTTCGTCTTCGACCCGATAATCGCAAACCCCGAACTGGACTGGTGGGGCGACGAATTCATTCACATCTATATTATTTTCGACGGCGACCAGAAGAAGTTGGACCCGAGATGGACCAATGGGATAGAGGGCCGCTTGCTTGACTGCCTGCCTGAAGGCGAATTGCCCAGCACCCCCGGCCATTCCTTCATCTCAAAATCCGAGTGGAAAAGCGTCTACAAGGAGCAAATTCCGTGAATCCCCGCCACCTGATCAGAATCGCTAGGCAACTGGCGTCCGGCGCGGTGGGCGGAAACCGGGGCCGGCCCCGCCAGGCTGAGTTGCGCCGAGCCGTCAGCGCTGCCTACTACGCGCTGTTTCACGCTCTCGCCTATTGTTGCGCTGACCGGCTGGCCGGCTCAGTCAGAACCGAATCGTCATGGATACAGACCTACCGGGCGCTGGAACACGGGCACGCTAGAAACCAATGCGATAACCGATCTGCCATGAGTGCCTTTCCATCGGAAATCCAAGACTTCGGGCGAAGATTCGTTTTTATGCAGAGGCAGCGCCAACAAGCCGACTATTCCCCTAACGCAACTTTTGACCGGGATCGGGTCATACAGCTCATTACCGAGGTCGAGGACAGCGTAATTACCCTCGAGAATACCCCCGCCGCTGACCGCCGCGCCTTCGCTATCCATGTCCTGTTCCGACGCCGCCCGGAGTGACTCGGCGCATCGCTCGGACGTTAGCATTCCCTGCCGCTGTTACCCCTCGGTTGTGCGCTGGCCCGCTCCCCGCTAAACTCTGGGCAACACTGATGCACACGCACGCCCCGCCATTTGCGGCGGATGGCAAAGGAGTCTTCGCAGTCATGGCCTTCGACGCAATCTCCATAGACCAAGTGGACCGGGTCGCCATCGTCACCCTGAACCGCCCCGAGGTGCTGAACGCCCTCAACCTGCAGCTCGTCCGCGAGCTTGACGAGTTCATCACAGAAGCCGAGGCCGACGACGGCATCGGCGCGGTCATCATCACCGGCGCGGGCGAGCGGGCCTTCTCCGCTGGCGCCGACATCCATGAGAACCGCGAGTTCACCCAAGAGCAGCGCGATGCGGGCGCCGCTGAGCGCGCCAACTACACCTGGCACATGGCCACCAGCAGCAAGCCCATCATCGGGGCCATCAACGGCCTCTGCTACGGCGGGGGCACCGTCATGGCCACCAGCATCGACTTCCTCATCGGCTGCGAGAAGAGCAGCTTCCGCTTCCTCGCCGTCAACTACGGCCAGCTCAACGCCACCTGGAGCCTGCCTACCCTGGTCGGCTGGGGCAAGGCGAAAGAGCTGCTGTACAGCGGGCGCGAGGTCTTTGCCGACGAGGCTTATCACATCGGCCTGCTCAACCACCTGGTGCCGTCGGAACAGCTGATGGACAAGACCATCGAGGTAGCCGCCGGCATCGCCAAGAACCGGCCAGAGGGCGTCAACAACATCAAGCAGCTCCTCATCGAGCACACCGGCAACTCGCTGGAAGAGCAGTTCTGGACTGAGATCGAAGGCCGTCAGGGCCGCTTCCGTGGCCTCACTGTAGAAGAAGGTTTCAGCGACTTCCTCTCGCGCAAGGGGCGCAAGCCCGCCGCGACCTGATCCGCGACATCATACGCCGACGCAGCCACGACCCCCGGGGCGGCGCGCCGGGGGTCTTCCCATTAGCGAGTTCGACGCCACCCAATGGGTAGCCATTGGTCCCTCCCGGAGGTCGATTCCTGTCCACCGACTCTGAAACGACGACACACGAATCACCAAGCAGGCTGAGAGTCCTTGGCGACCGTCACGGTGTCGCCGTGATGAAGTTTGCCCTGCCGTTGCTGGCCTTCGCCGTGGTGATGCTTGTCGCCACCCCTGACGGCCTCACCGAGGAAGGGCGGCGGTCGCTGGCCGTCATGGCACTGGCCGTGGGGCTGTGGACCACCGGCGCCTTGCCGCTGGCGGTCACCGGCATGGCGGCCGTCCTGCTGCTCACCCTCCTCCGGGCAGTGCCGGACATACAGGCGGGACTGTACGGCTTCTCCCAGCCAGTGCCCTACTTCCTGCTGGGCGTGCTCACCCTGGGCTTGGGCGTACAACAGTCAGGGCTGGCCAACCGCATGGCCGGCTATCTGATTCGCTTGGCCAAGGGCAGCCCCCGGGCCCTCTATGTCCAGATGCTGGTTTCCTTCGCCGCCCTCACCTTCGCATTGCCCTCGGCTTCGACTCGAGGAGCGATACTGGTGCACGTTTACGAGGAGGTGATGGAGCGTTGGAATATCGACAGGACGCACCCGCTGAACAAAGGGGTGATGATGGCGATGGGGTCTCTCAATCGCCTGGGGTCAACCGCCCTGCTCGCGGGAGGAATCACGCCGGTGGTGGCCTCATCGCTCATCGCCGACTTCTCGTGGACCCGCTGGTTTGTGCTGATGGCCCTGCCCTTCTGGCTGATTCTTGTCGTCGGCGGAGCGGCCGTTTTCCTGCTCTATCGTTCCGGCTTTTCGGTATCCCCGGCAGCCGGGGACGACACGGAAAGGCAGCCGGGCCCCGTGCCTTTGGCCTCTGGCGAGGTGAGGGCAGGCCTGATTGCGATAGGTGTGGCGCTGCTTTGGTTCACCGATTTCGCCCACAGCCTCTCGCCCGCGGTGCCCGCGCTAATCGCCATGGTGGCTATGCTGCTACCCGGCATCGGGCTGCTGTCCTGGCGGGACCTGGAGCAGAACCTGGGCTGGAGCAACTTCTTCATCATCGCCACATCCCTGTCCCTGTCCAGCGCGCTGGTGCAGAGCGGAGCGGCAGAATGGTTTGCCAGCACGCTGGTATCGGCGGCGGGCGGCATTGCCCACTCGCCGTGGCTATTGATGCTGGCGATGGCGGGCTCTGCGGCGGTGGTGCGGTTCGTGATGCCCAATATCGCGGGCTACCTGGCTTTCATCATCCCGGTGGCAATGTCCACCGGCACGTCGCTGGGGCTGAACCCGCTGGTCTGCGGCCTGGCGGTGGTCATCATCGGCGATTCCGTGGTGTTCTACCCGGCCGCGGCAGCCGGCGCCGTGTTCATCTACCAGCGGGCCGACATCTCCCCCCCGGAGGTACTGCGCATCGGCGTCATAATGACCCTAGTGGCCGTGGGGGTGCTGTTCGCCTTCGCCCTGCCTTACTGGAGTGTCGTCGGTGAAGGACTTACTGCCACAGTTGGCTGAAATGAGGTAGAGGATATGAATGAAAAGGCTGACCAGACCGAATCCTGGGACACAACGGGCAACTCTCCACTGCCGACAATATCGCGCCGGGCCGCCCAGCCCGACGCCACCGCCCCCGACGGCTCGGAGATACGCCTGCTGGCCGACGAACGCCAACGCGCCACCAAGAGCAGCATGGTGGAGGTGACGCTCCCGGCTGGGCAGGTCTCCCGCCCGGTCTACCACCGCACCGTCGAGGAAATCTGGTACATCCTGGAGGGCGAGGGCCATGTCTGGCGCTGCCCACAGGATGCCGACCCTGCATCCGCGCCGCCGCAGGCCGTTTCGCCCGGCGATGCGCTGGTCATCCCCACCGGCTGGCGGTTCCAGTTCGCCGCCGGCCCAAACGTCCCCCTGCGCTTCCTCTGCCACACCACGCCGCCCTGGCCCGGCGAGGACGAGGCCCTGCCAGCGGAGCACGGCGGCCTGGGGGAGGCAACGGTGTAAACTTTCTACGGACCAATTTTCGTGGATCGCCGTTGACACTTGCCAACTCACTTGCTACCCTGTAATTCAGTCGGCGCCACTAGGCAGGGCTGCTAGCTAAGTCCGACGGGCTTGCCCCGGTCGACTGCTCTTTTTTTGAGATGCACATTCTCTATTTGGATGAATCTGGCGCCCACGAACAGGCCAGCTACTTTGTGTTAGCTGGCCTTGCTGTGTTTGAGAGAGAAATATACTGGTTCATGCAAGATATGGAGAAGCTCCAGCAGGATTACTTCCCTTATGAAACCGAACCGGTATTCTTTCATGTCAGTCAGCTTCGGGCACCGGAAAATCAAACTCTTCCACACTCTTGGAATCAGCTCAGCAGGAATCAGCGCCTAGACATTAAGGGTAAGGTCTTTGAAATTATCAGAGAACGCCGGGCAGTGCTGTTTGGTTGCGCAGTCGAAAAGGCTTATGCTTCTGTTAGCGGAGAAGAACCTTCAGACAGGGCATTCGAAGAACTGACAAATCGGTTTGATCTGTACCTCAGCAGGGTAAACAGGGTTGCGTCGCAAGAGAATCGTGAAGAGCAAAGAGGATTGGTCGTTCTGGCTGCTTCCGGTTCAGCGTTCAACTCAAAAAACGAAAAGGCTATCTCATTGCAAGCCAGGAGATTGCAACAGTCTGGGACCAGATGGCGTCCGTTGCGCAACGTTACCGACGTTCCCTATTTCGCACCGGCGAAAGATACGCGAATGTTGCAATATGCCGACTTCTGCGCCAACGCAGTATACGGACGATATCATGGTGGACTGACGAGAGATTTCGACAGGATTGCGTCCAAATTTGATCGTGAAGGTGGTGCAGTTCACGGTCTTTCGCATCTCTCTACCGATTCGAGTTGCGTCTGTTTAGCATGTCTTGGACGACAGGGACGTCAGTACGGACTTCCCTCGATATAGCCCACACACCCGCTTGACACGCCCGCCCCGGCTGCCGTAACCTGCATAGGCAGACAATTGAATACTCCAAAGGCTGTGAAGGGGAGTAGTAGGCTTCCAGCGGGGCAAAAAGCGAGCCGGGTTTGGTGAAAGCCGGCGCCCAGCGCAGAAGACTGAATGGACCCCGGAGCCGCAGGCCGATCCCAACGTCCCGATGACGATGGTCTAGGCCGCGCCGGTCAGGGCGCCGTTAAAGGCCCGCGGCATGGGACTGATTAGACTCCAGGTCCCCCCGCCGGTTGAGATTTCGGTCATGGCTGTCTACTTTGAGCCAGTTCCGGAGAATGAAGGGTGGCAACACGATGCAGACTCGTCCCTTGATGGACGGGTCTTTTTGTTTGGAGCGCGATTATGTACTACCCCACACTGGCACAGGTCAAGGCAAGGGCGCGCGAGGGCAACCTCACCCCCGTCTACCGCTCGATTCACGCCGACCTCGAGACTCCTGTGTCGGCCTACCTGAAGGTCGCCCGCGGCCCTTACTCCTACCTGCTGGAAAGCGTCGAGGGCGGCGAGCGGCTGGGCCGTTACAGCTTCATCGGCGCCAACCCCTACAAGGTCATCACCTCCGGCCCCAACGAGTCCGCCGGTGAAATTGACCCTCTCATCCCGGTGGAAGAGGAGATGTCGAAGCACAGGCTCGTCCCCGTGGACGGACTGCCCGGCTTCCACGGCGGCGCGGTGGGCTACATCGCCTACGACGCCATCCGCTACTTCGAGCCGCGAGTGCAGGCCGCCCCTGCCGACCCCCAGGGCGTGCCCGAGTCGGTGTTCATGTTCAGCGACACCATCCTGGTCTTCGACCACCTGCGCCACGACATCAAGGTAGTCTCCCACGCCCGCCTCGACGGAGACATAGACCGGGCCTATGCCGAGGCCGTTGAGCGCATCGAGGAAGTCGTTCACTTGCTTTCCCAGCCGCTGTCGCTGCCCAGCGAGTTGCAGCGGGGGTCTGATGTCCCTCCCAGCGCCGTCGAGTCCAACTACAGCGTTGACGGCTACGCCGACGCTATCGAGAAGTGTGTCGAGTACGTCTACGCTGGCGACATCATCCAGGTGGTCAATTCGCAGCGGTTCTCCCGTCAGACCGGTGCGCATCCCTTCCAGATTTATCGCGCCCTGCGCAGTGTCAACCCCTCGCCTTACATGTACTACCTGGACCTCGACGGCTTCCAGATTGTCGGGGCGGCCATTGAATCGGTGGTCAAGGTGGAGAACGGCATCGCCTCCACCCATCCCATCGCCGGCACCCGGCCCAGGGGCGCAACCCCAGGGGAAGACGACGCCAACGAGGCCGAGCTGAAGGGGAGCGAGAAGCAACGCGCCGAACACGTCATGCTGCTGGACCTGGGCCGCAACGACATCGGCCGCGTCAGCGACCCCGGCACCGTCGAGGTCACGAAGATGATGGAAGTCGAGCGCTTCTCTCACGTCATGCACCTTGTCTCCCACGTCGAGGGACAATTGCGAGAGGACCTGACTCCCTATGACGCCCTGCGCTCCTGCTTCCCTGCTGGCACTGTCTCCGGCGCGCCGAAGATTCGGGCCATGGAGATAATCACCGAAATCGAAGGCGAAAGGCGCGGCCCCTACGGCGGCGCGGTGGGATACTTCAGCTACTCCGGCAACATGGACACCGCCCTCGTCCTGCGCACCGGGGTCTACAAGGACGGCGTCATGTATGTGCAGGCCGGCGGCGGCATCGTCGCCGACAGTGTGGCCGAGGACGAATACCAGGAAACCCGTCACAAGTCCAACGCCCTGATGCGCGCCATAGACATGGCCGAAATGGGGTTCTGATTTAGTCCCCTCTCCCGCAAACCGTCATTCCCGCGAAGGCGGGAGTCCAGAGCGGCTACGGTGAGGCAAGATCGCAGGAGAACAGAGGAACTGGATTCCCGCCTTCGCGGGAATGACGGTAGCAAGTTAAGAAAATCGAGGAGGAAAGCAATGCTGAAATCATTCTTCCACACAGGGTTTGTAGTCCGAGATATTGAGGAATCCGTCCGCTTCTACTCGGAAATCCTGGGAATGTGCATCGCCGGGCGCACCGAGCGGCAGGGCGAGTTCGTCGAGCAGGTGCTTGCCTTCCCCAACGCCCATATCAAGGGCGGCTTCGTAGACATGGGCGAGGGACACCAGCTCGAGCTCATCCAGTACCTCGCACCGGACAGCGGCCCCAACACCCTCCAGCGCAACGACCTCGGCGCGGCCCACCTGGCCTTCTTCGTCGAGGACCTGGCCCGCTTCTACGAAGACACCCGCGATAAGGGCCTGCAATACAACAACCCGCCCGCCTCCATGTTCGACGAGAGCGGCAACCTCTCCCGCAAAGCGTGCTATGCCCGCGACCCGGACGGCAACTGGCTGGAGTTCGTCGAACTGTTCTAGCCGGGATTTCCAACGCAGAGGGCACAGAGGATGCGCCGAGAACACAGGGAATATCGTGGAAGTGAGAGAATTCTCTGCGCCCTCTGCGGGAATCTCTGCGCTCTCTGCGTTGAAAACAATTTTTCAGGAGCCGCCATGCTGCTGCTAATAGATAACTACGACAGTTTCACCTACAACCTCTACCAGTACCTTCGTGAGCTGGGCGCCGAGGTGGACACCCATCGCAACGACAAGATAACCGTGGACGAAATTGAGGACATGGCCCCCGACGGTATCGTCATCTCCCCCGGACCCTGCACGCCGATGGAGGCCGGCATATCCAACGACGTCATCCGCCGCTTCGGGCCGCGAATCCCGACCCTCGGCGTATGCCTCGGCCACCAGTGCATCGGCTACGTCTACGGCGCGCGGGTTGACCGGGCCGGGGAAATACGCCACGGCAAGACCTCGATGATCCACCACAAGGGGGCCGGCGTGCTGAACGGCCTGCCCAACCCCTTCGAGGCCATCCGCTACCATTCGCTGGTGGTCTACCCCGAGACGGTGCCAGACACGCTGGAAGTCACTGCCCACAGCGAAAACGGTCTCATCATGGCCCTGCGCCACAAGGAGTATCCGGTCGAGGGCATCCAGTTCCACCCGGAATCCATAATGACCCCCGACGGCAAGGCCCTGCTGCAAAACTATCTCGACAAGGTGGCCGCCCACGGCAAAGAGCAACCCAAATGACCGCCAAAGAAGAAATACTGACGCTGCTGGAAAGGCTGCCAGAGGATGCCACTATCGAAGATGCCATCGAGAGGCTTATAGTTCTGTACAAGGTACGAGGAGGCTTGGAGCAGCTTGATAGAGGGGAAGCGCTATCCCACGAAGAAGCCAGGAGACGGATTCGTCAGTTGCTAGGGTGTGTTTACAAACCGCAAATAGGGCGGAATTAACCTGCAAAATCCCCTCTCCCTTGAGGGAGAGGGTTAGGGTGAGGGTGAAATCCTGGCATCAAACAACCGCGCCGATACCCAAATATCTTTGCCGGTAGAGTTTGTAAACACGCTCTAGGGTGATCTTGGAAACCTGAAGGGTGAGGAAACCGAAATGACTATAAAGGACGAGATCGTTCGTCTCATGCAGGAACTCCCTGACGAGGCTACGGATGAGGAGACGATTGACGAAGCGATGGACCGGATTTACATCCTCCATCGAGTCCTTCGGGGAGATAAGCAAATTGCAGAAGGAAAGGAAATCTCTCAAGAAGAAGTGCGGCAGCGAATGATCGAATGGCGGAAATAATCCGGACCCCGGATGCGTTGGAATATCTGCGCAGAATCGAATTTGATGCGTCTAGGTTCTCTCCTTAATACGGTGCCGTTATTGGAGACCGAATTCATGGGGCAGTACAACTCCTTTCTAGTTTTCCAGAAATGGGTCGCATGGTGCCAGGTTTCCGTTCGCAGGGCATCCGAGAGTTGATCGTAAGAAACCACTTGGTCAAATACAGGCTAGTTGGAGATGAAGTAAGGATCTTGGAAGTAAGGGGCGGAGGACAAACCGCTACTGAATCAGACTTTCAATAGTTGCTGCTTCGCCAACCCCATCTTCCTTAATACGGAGCAACAAACCGTGGACATTCGTGAAGCAATCGACGCAGTCGTCTCCGGCCAGTCCCTGAACATGGACGAAGCGGCAGCAGTCATGCGCCAGATAATGCAGGGCGAGGCGACACCGGCCCAGCTCGGCTCCTTCCTGACCGCCCTGCGCCTCAAGGGCGAGTCCACCGAGGAAATCGCGGGCATGGCCACCGTCATGCGCGAGTTCTCCCTCAAGGTTCGCGTCAGCGGCACGGTGGTGGACTCCGTCGGCACCGGCGGCGACGGCTCCAACACCTTCAACATCTCCACCGCCGCCGCGCTGGTGGCCGCCGGTGCCGGCGTCCGCATCGCCAAGCATGGCAACCGCGCCGCCTCCGGCAGTTGCGGCGCAGCCGACGTGCTGGAAGCCCTCGGCGTCCGCATCGAACTGCCCCCCGAGGGCGTGGAGCGGTGCATAAACGAGGGCGGCATCGGCTTCATGTTCGCCCAAGCCTTCCATCCCTCCATGCGCCACGCCGGGCCGGTGCGCCGGGAGATAGGCATCCGCACCGTCTTCAACATCCTCGGCCCGCTGACCAATCCTGCCGCGGCGCAGAGGCAGCTAATCGGCGTCGCCTACCCCGAGCTGGGCGAGAAGGTCGCCGACGTGATGCGACTCCTTGGCTCTGAACGCAGTCTCGTGGTCCACGGCGCAGGCGGTCTGGACGAAATCGCCCTCGACGGCGATACCACAGTCTGGGAACTCCGCGACGGCCAAGTCGAAAGCTGGACCTTCCGCCCCGACGACACCGGCCTCGGACGCTGGAATATAGCAGACCTGCGCGGCGGCGACCCCGAAACCAACGCCACCATCATGCGCCGCCTGTTGGCAGGCGAAGGCGGCCCCATCCGCGACGCCGTGCTGCTCAACACTGCCGGCGTGTTGCTGGCCGCGGGCACAGCCGACAGCATTCACGACGGCATTCAGGCCGCGGCCCAAGCCATAGACAGCGGCTCCGCAAGGCAGCGGCTGGAGGCGCTGGTGGAACTGAGCAACGCGGAGTGAACGAGCGCCCTATCAGAATCACTGACCATGCCCTTCGCAGGCTTGAGAGAGAAAGGGAGATGGGATTCGACGTAGATGAAGACCTTGCTAGGGCGATACTGATGCGCCCCAATCAGGTGCTGCCTGCCCGCGACAGCCGGATGTTTGCCCAGTCTCCCATAGACGACCGCCATCTGTTGCGGGTACTGTTCGAGGAAGAGGACGCAGGATTGGTTATAATCACCGCATACATCGGCTCTAGGAAGCAGTATGAAATTTAGCTACAGCCCGGAAGTCGGTATTCTGACAGTGAATGTATCGGAAGAGGCTTACGGCTACGGGGAAGACAGCGAGGGCGTTATCGTCCGTCACGGAAAGGACGGCAGGCCCTTGTCCCTGGAGATTCTGGACGCAAAGCTGTTCGTGATGTTTGCCAACGCCAGCCTGGTCACTGGCAATGAGGTAACCAACCCGCACGTCTCCAAGATTCCCTACACCAAGGAGCGAGACGCGCCAGTGCGCGCAGCCCCGAAGGGAGACGCAGATTTGCGATTCAAATACCACGCAGGCAGCGACACTCTCACCGTGAAGTTTGGCGACGGGGCATCTGACTTCTGCCGCCGGAACCACGAGCTAACCGTTTACTATGACAAGAATGAACTGCCAATGGGCTTGGAAATCGAAAAGGCTCGGGAGTTTATTCTCGGGATCATGCAGAGCGTCCTGCTCCAGGAAGAGGTGACCGTTGCCTGATATGCCCAGCATCCTGGACAAAATCGTAGCCGCCAAGCGCGACGAACTGGCCGACGCCCAGCGTGTTGCGCCCCTCGCCGCCGTACAGCAGGCGGCGTCGGAACAGCCGCGCCCCATACATTTATCCAGCGCCCTCACCGGCGATGGCATACGGCTGATAGCCGAAGTCAAGAAGGCGTCGCCGTCGCGCGGGCTGCTGTCGCCGGACTTTGACCCGGTGCGGCTGGCCGGGACCTACGTCGCCAACGGCGCGGCGGCGGTATCGTGCCTTACCGACCCCCGATTTCAAGGGGAGCTGGCCCACCTGTCCGCCATCAAGCAGACCGGAGCCTCGGCAGGCGCGCCTGTCCTGCGCAAGGACTTCATCTTCGACCCTTACCAGGTATACGAGGCTCGCGCCGCCGGAGCCGATGGCATCCTGCTCATCGTCGCCATCTTGGGGCCGCCGCTGCTGAAGGAACTGCTGGAAACGGCGCAGTCGCTCTCGATGCAGTGCCTAGTGGAAGTCCACGATGAAGGAGAACTGGAAACGGCAGTGGAGGCGGGATCGGAAATTATTGGCATCAACAACCGCGACCTGCATACTTTCACCACCGATCTGGCGGTCACCGAGCGACTGGCCTCCCAGGTTCCCCGAGGCAAGGTGGTGGTCAGCGAGAGCGGTATCTTCACCCCCGGCGACCTGCGGCTCCTCAACGCCTACCGGGTCAACGCTGTCCTCGTCGGAGAGGCCATCGTCACTGCACCCGACGTTGCAGCCAAAGTCCGCGAGCTGTCCGGTCAGCCCGAACCATCAAAATCTTCTCTCCCTCAGAGGGAGAGAAAGGGTGGGGCGTCCCAGACATGATCCGAGTCAAGATTTGTGGCATCGGCAACCAGGCAGACGCCTGCGTGGCGGCAGAGGCCGGAGCCGACTTCATCGGTATGGTCTTCGTGCCGGAACGCCACCGCCGCATAACGCCCGGCGACGCCAAGGACATTGTAGACGCCGTGCGCGCCCTTGACGGCCCAGCTCCCCGCATCGCCGGACTCTTCGCCGACCAGCCGTTGGAAGAGGTCAACAAGGTCATCGCCCACTGCGCCCTCGACACCGTGCAGCTATGCGGGCAGGAGAGCGTGGAATACGCCGCCGGGGTGGACTGCGAGGTCATCAAGGTCGTCCATGTACCGGCGTCCTACCGCGCCCCGGACGACGTGCCGCAACTGGCGGAACGGGCACGAGAATACGCCAACGCCGGTTGCCTGGTTACGCTGGACCGGCTGGTCGAGGGCATACAGGGCGGCACCGGCCAATCGTTCAACCTCGAAGTCGCATCGTCCCTATCCAGCCGTGGCGTCTCCTTCCTGCTGGCCGGGGGCCTTACTCCGGCCAACGTGGGCCGCGCCATCAGCATGGTAAGGCCGTGGGGAGTGGACGTATCCAGCGGCGTCGAGACCATCGGCAAGAAGGACCGCCGCAAGATTCAACGTTTCGTCGAAAACGCGCGGCACGCCGACGCCGCCCTGACCGGCTCGGCCTGAAACGCCATCCCGTTGACACTTTCGACTTACAATGACGGCAGCCTACCCGGAAGCATAATAACGAGGAACGCCATGACCAGCAGACTGAGCCAGTACGCCGAAGACGCCGGAACGCTGGAGAAGTTCCCTGACTTTCCTCCCAGAGACGATATGCAGAACGCCCTCTACCTGTACGACGACGGCCACCAGCCTGCCTTGCGCCGACGCTTGGGCAACGACGACTCGACCGTCATTCTCAGCGAAGTGCCTGTGCGGTGGTCTCCCAGCCAGCAGGCGGGTCATCGCGTCCCCGACCTGCTCATCGCCTTCCAAGTGGACCGGCCTTTGCTCGTGGGGCAGAACGGCTACTCCATCAGGAACCAGGGCAAGCCCCCCGACTTCGTGCTGGAAATAGCGTCCGTCAGGACGGCAGAGAACGACTATACCGACAAGCGGCGGGACTACGCCAACTTCGGCATACCGGAATACTGGCGGTTCGACCCTACCGGCGGCCAACGATATGACGCGCCGCTGGCCGGTGACCGGCTGGCTGAGGGAGCCTACCTCCCTATAGAGATAGTCGAGGTTGAACCGCAACACTTCCACGGACACAGCGCAGTCCTCGGCCTGGCTCCCTGCTGGGATCACGGGAAACTGCGCTGGTACGATCCTGCGGCAGGCCAACACCTGATGACCTTCGACGAGGAGCAGGAGGCCCGTATCGCCGCTGAAGCCCAGGTCGACGAGGAGCGCGATACCCGTATCGCCGCTGAAGCCCGTGTCCGGGAACTGGAGGAACGCCTGAAATCCCAAGAGCAGGATTGAGAACTACCCACTTCCACCAATGACAGCACATCCCTGACACAGAAACTAAGCAATCTTCATTGTCGGACGGAGAACGATGGCGACTCAACCGGAGGCAGTATTTCCCGACTACCGCGGCCACTTCGGAGACTTCGGCGGCAAGTTCATTCCCGAAACGCTGATGGCGGCCGTGGCCGAGCTGGAGGCTGCCTATAACAGCGTAAAGTACGATGAGGACTTCCAGTCCAACCTGACCCACCTTCTGACGAACTACGTGGGCCGTCCCACCCCGCTCTACCACGCCGAAAACCTGTCCCGGCACCTGGGCGGCGCAAAGATATACCTGAAGCGCGAAGACCTGGCCCACACCGGCGCCCACAAGATAAACAACGCCCTCGGCCAGGCCCTTCTTGCCCAGCACATGGGCAAGCGGCGCATCATCGCCGAGACCGGCGCCGGGCAGCACGGCGTCGCCTCGGCCACCGCCTGCGCCATGCTGGGGTTGCAGTGCATCGTCTACATGGGGGAGGAAGACATCCGCCGCCAGTCCCTCAACGTCTACCGCATGAGACTGCTGGAAGCCGAGGTAATCAGCGTTGAATCCGGCACCCGGACGCTGAAAGATGCCATCAACGAGGCCATCCGCGACTGGGTCACCAACGTCGAAACCACCCACTACCTCATAGGCAGCGTGGTCGGGCCCCACCCCTATCCGCTGATGGTGCGAGACTTCCAGAGCGTCATCGGGCGCGAGGCACGAGCGCAGATTCTCGCCGCCGAGGGCCGCTTGCCCGACTACGTCATGGCCTGCGTCGGCGGCGGCAGCAACGCCATGGGAACCTTCCACCCATTCGTACCCGACGAGGATGTCCGGCTCGTCGGCCTGGAAGCAGGCGGCAAGGGCTTGGACAGCGGAGAACACTCCGCCACCCTCACCGCCGGACGCCCCGGCGTCCTGCACGGCGCTATGACCTACCTGCTGCAGGACGAGGACGGACAGGTCAGCCCGGCCCACAGCATTTCTGCGGGGCTGGACTATCCCGGCGTCGGTCCCGAGCACAGCCACCTCAAGGATTCAGGCCGCGCCGAGTACCGCGAGGTCACCGACCCGCAGGCCCTCGAAGGCTTCCACCTACTCTGCCGCACCGAGGGTATAATCCCCGCCCTCGAGTCCGCCCACGCCATCTACGGCGCGGCGCAACTCGCTCCTACGCTGCCTCAGGACAGCATCATCATCGTCTGCCTGAGCGGCCGGGGCGACAAGGACATCGGCATCGTAGCCGAGGCGGAGAACATCGATCTGTAAAACCTTCGCCTGTCAACGAGAGGGTCATTCGGTCCTCGGAGTAATTGTCTGAACTGTGATTTATTTGATTTTATGATTGCCATGATTTTCCGAATCGAGGTAATCCATCAATCCCATGAATCACAGTTCAGACGAAGAATCCAAAGACCATGCTTATCAACACGATGAGCTTTGCCCATGCAGCCGGGCTGCGATACAATCAGGTCACTCCCCCGGAGCGTAGACAGGAATGACCACTATCAACACCGTAGACGACTTCCTCAAAGCCTTGGACGACAACCCATCGTGGAGGGAAGCTGTCCGTGCCCGCATCTTTAGACAGCCTTTCAACGATACCCGCTGGATAGCTGGCGATTTTGAGTTGGAATTCGTCCGCGTTCTTACTTTAGAAAACCTACACCGTATGGCTGGTAACAATCTCCCCGTGAATGTGCATCGCAGCTTCCGCAACGCCGACTTGGTAATTGAAGGCGCCGATGAAACCGGCAGCGCATCTTACATTGTGATAGAAATTTCGTATAAAGCTGACACCAGGGACACCGGCCGCGCCATACGAAACGCCGAACTTATTACCAGCTTCACCGGGAGACCGGCACAACCGGTCATCGCCAGCGTCAGGAATGATCGCGCGGTGCAAGAGTTGATCGAGTCAGACGTTGTTCACTGGTACGAAGTCAGAGACCATGCCGGAAGAGATACCGATTTCGACATGACTTCGCCCTAGCAGGCGCTCCTTCCATCACATCCGGCACATCCGGCCCTTGCCAGTCCGCTTTACACAACGGGAGGCATCATGCACACCGGACTGTTTCTGGAGTTCCCGGCCCTCGACGACGTTACCGACCAGCAAGCTTTTCAGCAGGGGTTCCAGGTTGCCCAAGAGGCCGAGCGGCTGGGAGTGGAGTCGGTATGGCTGGCCGAGTACCACTTCATCCCCTTCAGCGTCCTGTCGTCGCCCGTCATGGTGGCCACGGCCATCGCTGGCCGCACCGAACGCATCCGCATCGGCCTGGGCGTGCTGCTCCTGCCCTTGGGCAACCCTATACGCATCGCCGAGGAAATCGCCACCCTGGACCATATATGCCAGGGCCGGCTGGATTTCGGCATCGGGCGGGGCACCTTCCCCGAGCATCACGACGCTTTCCTGTCGCCCTACCCGGAGAGCCGGGGACGGTTTGAGGAATACCTGGAGATCATCCTCAAGGCCTGGACCACGGATCAGTTCTCCTTCGAGGGCGAACATTACCAGTGCCACGACCTGGCAGTGCGGCCCAAGCCCTACCAGAAGCCTCACCCGCCGGTTCGGATAGGCGTGACATCCGCCGAAACCTTCCCAATCATTGGACGCATGGGATACCCGCTGTTCGTCAACCCGTCGCGGGTGTTCGCCCTTGACGACCTCGCCGAGCACGTAAACGCCTACCAGAAGGCGTGGAAGGACGCCGGACACCCCGGCAAGGGCAGCGTTGGCGTCCGCCTTCCGGTCTACGTCGCGGAAACGCAGGAACAGGCTTATGAGGAACCTCGAGAGAGTATGCAGACCCAGATGACGGGCCTGTGGCAGCGCGTCGCCGCCAGCGCGGACCGCGTCGGCACCACCGGCAACTGGCAGGCCGAGTCCGACCACATCCAAGGCATGACCTACGACGACTGGGTTCGCGACAAGGTTGTCGTCGGCACCCCGGAGTCCGTGCTCGACCGGCTGCTCCAACTGACGGAAAGCCTGCAACTGTCCCACATAGTCTTCGAGCACAACTCGGGCCGCCGCATCCCCCACGACCTGCAGATGAATTCGGTGCGCCTGCTGATGGACAAGGTGGTTCCCCACCTGCCTTGACTCAGGTGTTCGTGTGATATAATTTCCCTCACATTATCGAAATTCGTAACAGTACAAGCTGGAGGGTGCGTTATGGACTTGGGACTGCGGGATAAGGTTGCCATCATCACCGGCGGAAGCGACGGCATCGGCAAGGCCGCTGCCCTCAGCATGGCCCAGGAAGGCGCGTCGGTGGTAATCGTCGCCCGGCGGCCCGACGTGCTGGAAGAGGCGACACAGGACATCAAGTCGGCCACCGAAGGCCAGGTGCTGCCCATCTCCGCCGACGTAACCGATCCCGACAGCGCCCGCAGCATTGTCGAGCGCACCCTGAACCAGTACGGGCGGCTGGACATCCTGGTCAACAACGCCGGCACATCCATGGCTAAGTCCTTCGAGGAAGTCTCCCACGAAGACTGGGAGTTTGACTTCGAGCTGAAGGTATGGGGCGCGGTGCGGCTGATCCAGGAGTCCATACCGGAAATGCGGAAAGTCGGCGGCGGGCGCATCATCAACGTCACCAACCTCGGCGGGCGCACGCCGGGACCGGCGTCCATGCCCACATCCATCTCCCGCGCAGCCGGTATCGCCATTACCAAGGGGCTGTCCAAAGACCTCGCCAAGGACAATATCCTGGTCTCGACCGTGTGCATCGGCCTCATCAAGAGCGGCCAGCACCAGAAGCGCTACGATGCCCGTGTCCAGAACAACCCGGACCTCAGCGTAGACGACTTCTACGACCAGCTTGCCGTTGGCCGCTCGGTGCCCCTGGGCCGCGTAGGCGAGCCGGAAGAGGCGGGCGATGTCATCGCCTTCCTGTCCTCCGAACGCGCCAGCTACCTGACCGGCATCGCGGTCAACCTGGATGGCGGGGCCTCTGCCGTCGTGTAATTATCCTCTTCTCTTTTTACGGGAGGGGGAGGCGCAAAGTTTCAGCACTATCTTGTGACTTGCCTCGGAGCGAGCCGTATGACCACGCCCGGCCACAACCATGAAGAAGTGTCCGATTACGAAACTCAAGCCCGCGAGTTCTTGGGTATGGCTTGGGATTTCCTGGCTGCCGGGAATCTGCATCAGGCGTCGGAAAAAGGCTGGGGAGCCGCGGCGCACATGGCAAAAGCCGTTGCGGTGGCCCAAGGCTGGCAATACGGCAATCACGCCGATTTTAGCCAGGTAATGCTTCAAGCCGGCCGGTTGGCCAATAATCCCCGAATCAGAGAGCTTCGTGGCGTTCCCAACGAACTCCATCAAAACTATTACAAGCGCAAAAGGCACCTGGACGCCAACGCCATCAGGGAAGACTTGGAAACAGTCGTGGAGTTGCTGGAAATCCTGCACCCGCTCACCGGGCTGGCGCGCTGACCAGATGACCTTGCCTTATGCCTGACAACTCTGTGAAAATCGAGAGACAGAGCGAACCCTTTAATGCTGCCCACTCTCCCCGTCATTCCCGTTCTATGGGAATGACGGGCGTTTTAGTCTACGGAGGACAAACATGACCGCTTCATACCTCAACGAACTTCAGCCCAGCGCCCGTTTGCTGCTGGGCCCCGGCCCCAGCTCGGTGCATCCCCGCGTGTTGCAGGCGATGACCGTTCCTGTCATTGGGCATCTGGACCCCGATTTCTTCCAGGTGATGAACGACATCGGCGATATGCTGCGGGAGGTCTACCACACTTCCAACGTGATGACCATGCCGGTGTCTGCTACCGGCACCGGAGCCATGGAGACCGCCTGCGCCAACATCCTGGAGCCCGGCGACACCATGGTCGTCTGCCGCAACGGGTATTTCGGCATCCGGCTGGGCAACATCGCCGAGCGGTGCGGCGCAAATGTGTTCGAGGTTGATACTCCCTGGGGCCGTCCGGTTGACCCGCAGGCCCTTGAGGACGAGTTGTCGAAGCACTCCGGGGTCAAGGCCGTGGGTGTGGTGCACGCCGAGACATCCACCGGCGTGCTGACGCCGCTGCCGGAAATACTGGACGTCATCCGGCGTCACGGCGCGCTGTCCATCGTTGACGCAGTAACGTCGCTGGGCGGCCACGATATGCGGGTGGACGAATGGGGCATTGACGTCTGTTACAGCGGCACTCAGAAGTGCCTCGGCGCTCCTCCGGGGCTGGCGCCCATCACCCTCAGCGAAAACGCCATGCAGGTGGTGAAGACCAGGGAAAGCATGGTACAGAGCTTCTACTTCAACCTGCAGGACCTGGAAAGCTACTGGGGGCTTTCGCGCAGCTACCATCACACCGCTCCCATCTCCATGACCTATGCGCTGCGCGAGGCGCTGCGGATGATGATGGAGGAGGGCATCGAAAACCGCATCAACCGTCACGCCCGCGCCGCCGCCGCCCTCCGCTCTGGCCTCGAGGCACTGGGACTGGAACTGCTGGCCGACCCGGACCACCGCCTCAACCCGCTGACCACCGTGAGCATTCCGGACGGGGTAGACGATGCCACGGTTCGCGGTTCACTGCTCAGGGATTACGACATTGAGATCGGCGGCGGGCTGGGCGAGTTTCGCGGCAAGGCCTGGCGCATCGGCCTGATGGGCGACTCGGCCCGCGACCGCAACGTGCTCGCCCTGCTGTCTGCCCTGGAAGCGATACTCAACGCAAACGGTTATGAGGTGGCCTACGGTTCTAGCTTGGCAGCAGCCCAAAAGTCCCTCGCCGCCTTTGCCGACAAGCAAGGGTAGCATAGTGCCCGTCCTGCCCATTCATCCTGGGCTTGTCGAAGGATAATCCTTCTCGGGGCTCAAGGGCCGTTCAAGGGAGAGACTGGCGAAACCTGCCCATCCTGCTGACAAGCCCAAGATGGGCAGGTTTCGCCAAGTGCGTGTAAAAGCTGCTTATGATTCTTCAAGCTGGTACGCTTCGTCCAGAATGTCCACCACGTGGCGCACCGGCGTGGACTCACCGGCGGCTCGCAGGCCCTGCTCCAGTTGCAGCATACAGCCCGGGTTGGCGGTGACGACCTCGCTGGCCCCGGTATCGGCGATGGCGTCCAGCTTCCGGCCCAGGATGCGGCGAGACAGGGACGGCTGAACCGCCGAGTAGACGCCCGCTCCGCCGCAGCACATGGCCGGGTTCTCCATCTCCAGGAGAGTGACGCCGGGAATGCCCCGCAATATCGCCCTTGGCGCTGCCGAAATGCGCTGGGCGTGGGCCAAGTGGCACGGGTCCTGGTAGGTCACCGTTCGTGGCAGGTTGGCGGCGGGCGGGCGGAATGGCAACTCCGCCAGAAATTCCGTTATGTCCTGCGTCATCTCGCTGGCCTGCCGGGCCTTGGCGGCGTACTCCTCGTCGTCCTTGAGCAGTTCCTCGTACTCCTTCATGGTCGAACCGCAGCCAGCGGAGCAGGTGACGATACAGTCCGCACCGCTGGACAGAAAGGAGTCAATGTTCTTTCTGGCCATTGCCCGCCCGGTTTCCAAATCACCGGCGTGCAGGTTCAGAGCGCCGCAGCAGCCCTGCCTTGGCGGAACCGTCACCTCGCAACCGTTGCGGGTCAGAGTCCGCACCGCCGCCTCCATCGTCGGGCCCTGCATCAGCGGCATCACGCATCCCGATAGCAGGGCCACCTTCGTGGTGGGTTCACCCCCGGCTGGCCGATACGTCCGGTTAGACGGCCCGAAGAAACTTCCGCTCATCTTGGGCAACTGAGATTCAAGCTGCCCCAGGTTACCGGGCATAAGGCGCAGCAGGCCAGTGCGGCGGACAACCGCCTGCACTCCCAACTGCTGGTACACCCGAAGGAGGCGCGCGCCAAGCCTCATCAAACCCGGACGGGGCAGCGCGGCCCGCAGGAACCAGCGGGTCATGCGCTTCATACCCGGCGACTGACGCTGGTGCGTGCGAATCTGGGCGCGGGTGCGCTCCATCATCCGGCCGTATGGCACGCCCGAAGGGCACACCGCCTCACAGGCGCGGCAGTTCAGGCACGCCTCCCAGTGGGAAACGATGCGCTCGCTGATCTCCGCCCGCCCTTCGTTGACTGCTTTCATCAGCGCGATGCGGCCCCGGGGCGACTCCATTTCCAGCCCGGTCACGGTGTAGGTGGGGCAGGAGCTCAAGCACAGCCCGCAATGAACGCAACGGTACATATCGGCTTCGGCTGGCGTGTCCGGCCCGGCGAAACCGGCGAATAAAGCCGATAACGAAGGGTGGGGCGACAAATCGGTCGAGGCAGCTTCGGGGGCGTCCGTTTCGGGCGTAGTCATCAGTCAGTGCCTTACGTTTGATATGAACGACAGAAATGCGGATTTACAACCGCCCCATGAACCGGCCGCGATTCAGCAGGCGCTGCGGGTCGAACCGTTCCTTGATGCGACGCATTATCGCCATGCTGCCGGGTTCCTCTCCCCACACATCAAGTCCAACCTTGATATGCGGAGGACACACTTCTACCATCGCCGCGCCTCCGTGCTGGCGGGCAATCTCCCGGATGTCCTCAATCACCTGCACGACCCCATCATCGCCGGAATCGTCCCGGAAGAACACCCGCACTATACCGAATCCGGGGTCAGCCAGCACCTCCGGAGGCGTCCCACGCTGACCGATGCGCAGGCAGTCAGCCGCGAGAGATGGTATCACCCGACGGGGAGCAGACAGCTTCAGGGCCAGCGTGGGCACGAAATCATCGCGCCAACCCAGGTCAGTGGCCCAGCGGCGGGCGGCCAGCGCTGCGTCGGCGTCGGCGCGGGACACTTCGTTGGCGCCGGCAGCAAGCAACCCCGCCGACGTTTCTTCCAGCCGCCGACGCACCGCCGCATCCCTGCCCGAGAAGAAGCACAGCCCCAAGCCGCCTATACGCTCGCCGAGATCCCGGCTGAGCAGCGCAGCCTGCTGAGTGGAAAGCAGATGCCGTGCCAGTGCTCGCGTAACCGACAAATAGCTCATCGGCCCCGCCGGGCTGCTCAAGAGTTCCCGTCCGGCGGAGATGGCCTCCTGCATCGTGGGGAAAGATGCCGCCAGCATACGCTCTTGCATTTGCAGGGGTGACACCTTGAAAGATGCCTCGACAATGACTCCCAAGGTTCCCAGCGAGCCGGTGTATAGCTTGTTCAGGTCGTAGCCCGTGACGTTCTTGACCACCCGGCCGCCGGCTTTGGTCTCCGTGCCGTCGGCTCCCACGACGCCGATGCCGATGAGCCAGTCGCGGGGCGGCCCGTAGGCGTGGGCCATAGCGCCAATGCTGGCGGTGGACAGCGCCCCACCCACCGTGGCGCGGCCCGGCACGGGCGACTCCAAGGGCACGAACTGGCGGGCCGCCACCAGCTCCAGTTGCAGGGCATCCAGAGTAATACCGGCCTCCACCGTTACGGTCAAGTCCCCAGGCTGGTAATCAATGATCCGGTTGAGGCGCGACAAGTCCAGCGCCAAGCCCACGCTCTCCGGCAGGTTGCCCAGCGCCAGCTTGGTGCCGCCGCCACGGGGGAACACGGTGACACCGTTCGCCGCCGCCCACCGCATCACCTCCGCCACCTGATGCCGGTCCTCCGGCATGACCACGCCCATGGGGGACAACCCGTCAATGGCATACCCGTCGTACTTCTCGCTGGACGGAAACGCCCGCTGCGGAAGGATGCTACTGAGACCGTCGGCAATGGAGGTGGTCATCAGCCCACGCCTACTCGCGAACGGCGATGAGGATTACGTTGCGCTCCTCAGCCAGCCGTTGCCTGGGGCTGTCCACTTGGGCGCTGACCACTGTGGCTATACTTGTCTCTCCAGTGGCTCGCCGCAGTATTTCGGACCTCTCCGCTGCCCGGTCGATGTCGCTGTCGCCAGCAGTAACGGAGGCTTCCACTACTACAAACACAGTGGATTGATCAATGCGATTTCGACCTCGCAGTATAAAATCTGTTTCATTGATTTCCCCACGTTCCTGCTCTGTGATGTCTCCCCTGTCTGCAGCAGCATCTATCAGGTCCAGGTACATGGTATTGTTACCCGCCAAGGATCCCTTTATAAGCCGAACACCCCTGAGACGAAGGCGTTGAGCCAAGATGCTGTCAACCTTCCTTCCGAGGCTTGTCTCGTAGCTGACGCCTCGCAAATTACCGATATCGCCCTGCATCTGGGAAACTGTGCCTTCCAGACGGGAAACAGTGCCTTCCAGACGGGAAACGGCGCCTTCCAGCCGGGCTTGGCCGACCTTCAACTCCGCCACGTCGCTTTCCAGCGTAGCGAATCGCTTATTGGCGGCCTCCGCAAACTCTGTGAAGGCAGCCGTCAACACAGCCAACCTCTGCGGCATTTCAAGCACGTCCTTGCCCAGCAGCGCGGAGCGCAGGGCATCGGCCCATTCGGGCTGCTCGCGGATGATGCGCAGGATGTCGGTAAAGTCGTTAACGGTGGTCATGCGTTTATCTGCGATACCTCAATCATCTTGCCGTTTTCCCATGCCAGCGTGTATATGGTAACACGACCCCTTGGAAGCGCTATTGCCCGAATTTCGGAACGGTCAGTGGGGCCAGAATATCCAGCATCTCCCCGACACTCTCCAAGTCTTGTCCAATTTGCCCGGCGTCCAGGTCCTCTTTCAGTTCATAATAGTTGATGTGCAAGATTTCCGCCCTGCCGTGCAGGAAGGGCAAGCGGGTATTACCGGTCAGCCGCCCCGCCCGATTCATAATGCGATGAAAATGGCTATGCCTGGTATACTGCCAGCCCTGGGTCAACGCGACGGCTTTAGCCATGTGCGCGGCGGCCCCCCAGCCCTTTTCCGACGCCTGCTGGAGGTCGTCTTCAGACAAATAATTCCTGCCTTTCTCCAGGAACTCTTGCGCTTGGGCCGAGTGGCCCCGTACTTCCTCTTCGTTATGGGAAATTATTTCGCCTTCAATCGTCCTAGGGTGTGTTTACAAACCGCAAATAGGGCGGAATTAACCTGCAAAATCCCCTCTCCCTTGAGGGTGAGGGTGAAATCCTGGCATCAAACAACCGCACCGATACCCAAATATCTTTGCCGGTAGAGTTTGTAAACACGCTCTAGCACTATTGGGTTACCTACGCATACATCCCTGGCGCAGAGCGGTGGGCTCCGGCGTGGTGGCGGTGGCCGTCGGGGAAGATCTTGCCGGGATTGATGTTGTTGTGCGGGGCAAACGCCTCCCGAACCTTCCGCATCACCGCCATGTCCTCCTCGGTGTAGACCAGCGGCATCTGTTCCTTCTTTTCCAGTCCGACGCCGTGCTCGCCCGTGAGCGTGCCTCCTGCGGCGACGCAGACCTCCAGCACCTCCGCTCCCGCCACTGTGATTTTCTCCAGCGCGCCCGGTTCCCGCTCGTCGAACAGCAGGCAGGGATGCAGGTTGCCGTCGCCCGCATGGAACACGTTGGCGATTTCGATGCCGTGCTTGCGGCCCACCTCGGCCACTTGGCGCAGCACTGCCGCCAGTTGCGTGCGCGGCACCACGCCATCCACCAGGTAGTAGTTGGGAGCCAGGCTGCCCAACGCCCCCAAGGCGCCCTTGCGTCCCTTCCAGAGCTGCTCGCGTTCAGCGGCTTCGGCAGCGGCCTTCACCTGAGACGCCCCGGTGTCCCACAGCGAGGCCTCCACCTCCAGTCCTATCTCGTCAACCTCGTCCGACAGCCCTTCCAGTTCAATCAGCAGCACCGCCCCCGCATCGTCGGGATACCCGGCGTCCGACACGTTCTGAACCGCCCGTATGCTCAGAGCGTCTATCATTTCCAGCGCCGCCGGTACAATGCCATGGCCGATGACGGTGGAAACGGCAGTGCAGGCCGATTCCACATCCGGAAATATGCCCAGATAGGTCTTGACTGCTTCCGGCACAGGCAGCAGCCGCACCATGATGCGGGTGGCGATGCCAAAGGTTCCTTCCGAGCCGGTGAATACGCCCCGCAGGTCGTACCCCGGCGTCTCGCGGGCCAGGCTGCCCAAGTTGACAATGGCGCCGTCTTCCAGCACCACTTCCATGCCCAGCACGTGGTTGGTGGTGGTGCCGTATGCCAGGCAGTGCGGCCCCCCGGCGTTCTCGGCAATGTTGCCGCCCAAGCTACAGGCCCGCTGGCTCGACGGGTCCGGCGCGTAGCGCATCCCGAAACGGCGGACATGGGTGTCGAGGTCCAGGTTGATGACCCCCGGCTCCACCACGGCGTGGCGGTTCTCCTGGTCCACTTCCAGGATGTGGTTCATCCGCGTGAAGGCAATCTGTATGCCGTCAGGATGCGAAATCGCGCCGCCGCTGAGGCCGGTGCCGGAACCACGCCCCACCACTGGCACGTTGGCCTCGTAGCAGAGTGCCATCACCCGGCTAACCTCGTGGGTGTTCGTCAGAAAAACCACGGCCCGGGGCATTCCCCGGTCGATGGAGCCGTCGTACTCGAAGACCAGCAGGTCATCAGGATGAAACACTACGTTAGGCTCGCCGACAATCGCTTGCAGCCGGCTGACGAATTCCCTGGCCCCAAATGCCGCCAGCGCACTGCCGGGGGCCGGTTCACTGATATTGAAAGTAGTCAAAACGCCCCCGCAAGAAAAGCCTGTTGCCCTATTTCACCTTGATTCGGATGATAGCCCCTGGACAGCAGGCAAGGCAAGGGCGGCCATGTTGACACACAGGACGATTGCAAAGTACGTAAGGAACCTGCTCCGTTGGTCATGAGTATGTAGAAGAACGGGTAATCCAGAATCCGTTGACAGTTCGACAGGCTTACCGTCATCGGATTCTCAGCGACTTCGCAATCGTCCTGTGTTGACACAGATGGCAATACAACTCAAAGTCCCAGGAGCTCCAGACACGACTGCCGAACCAGGCGGATGTAACTGTTCAGGGTTGAGTGGGTCTCATATCCTTACCGGGAGAGTTTCGTATCTGGATGCCACTCAATGTTGGGTCAAGAGTCCCATAGGTCTCCCAACCCTGAGCTGTTACGTTACCAGGGCTTGTGCAAAGTCAAGCATTGGAACGCGGACGTCTCGCCCGCATACGTCTGGGAAAGTCTCTCCCCCTTTCATAAAGGGGGATTTTCGTACCCGGGCAGGGACCCGGAAACCATGCCACAACCTTTCCCGCGACTTTGCACAAGCCCTGACAGCGGAGCCGGGGGTATACTGGAAAACTTGAGGCTACCTGTGAGCGTCAGCCGGATCAGGAACCCCTACCCGACTGTGGAAGGCGAAATATCGCTGGATTAACTGATGAATCCATACTGGAGGGACTGTGCCAAGTCGTTGCGTTTTGCCGGACTCAATCAGGTGATACAAAAACTCAGTTGGCATCGTGAACATTCTCTTAAAATCCAGAAAATACTCTACGTGACTTGTCCCACTGATATCAGGCTCATCTACTGATGGGAACGTATGATAACGTTCGTCTTGATTCCCTCGAATCCGCCTCCACAGGTCTCTAGTAAGGTTACGGTTGGGCCTGATTTCTTGCTCAACGAATACGTCGCAAAGCTGAATATGTTCCAATAGTCTTCCTTGCCTTTGACTTTCGTTGTTCGGAGGGTTTTCCCTAACCGAATAGTCACTGAGCAAGTCGCAGTCCGGGGTGATGACAATAGCTCTTGAGTGAACTACCGACAAGAATGTACCTCCTTCACCGGCCGCAAGAACGGAGGCATCATTAGGAGGGCGAAATTCTCGAATTTCAAGGAGAATCTCGCCTTGCATCAACCGCCCGCCTTGATTGGCGTGCTGATAGCCAAACGTCGCGTTCAGCAATCAGTAAGCACCATTGGCGGCCGTTGCGTAACTTCGCCAATCACGCCTGTAACCGGAGTTGGGGTGGAATTGAGGGAAAGGGCATCATACCCAGCTTGTTCGCAATAGAACCTCAGTATTTCAAGGGTTGACTCCAAGTTCTCATCAACCCCTTCTGACGGCATCAGGAATGCGGCCATACAAGCTACCAGTCTTTTCTTGTCTGGTGTCGTCAGGCTCCGAGTTCCACTCCACGAAAAAGAAAGTTCGGTACGGTGTTTGGAGGGATCAATTTGGTTCAGACGTGGAAACTCATCCCTCTCGAATCCAAAAGAATCGAGAATCAAAGTTCCGTCATGATGTTTAGAGTCATACATCGGTTCTTGGCCGAAGTGCTGTGCGTAGTTTATCCTGTGCCGCCCAGCGGAAAAGGTGCCCCCCCCACTTGTTGAATCTGTCAAGCGACTGTAAGGCATCATGCGACTCACACCTTTTGTTTGTGAAAAAATCGGAGTCAATCAAGTAAACCGGCTGTTCTTCTTGTTCTCTGGCAGCCAGCCCATGCTCAATCAGAACGAATCCGTTGTCTACGTCAGGAATTCTTAGCAATGTCCGGGCTTGAGATTCTTGGACAGCACCGGAAAGCCGACCATCTCCCAAAATACCAATGAAAGCCGGATTCAGCAGTTTTTCCCAGGGGATTTCCCTTAGTTCGTGTTTTTCTCTGTTCAACACATCCCTGTATCTTAGTCCTACGTGGGTATAAAACGACGGCGTGTATATCTCACGAAGGACTCTTTCAGCCTGCTCTATCTCTTTTCGGAAACTCGCCCAATCCTGGTAATTGTTCTCAGCGACTGCAATAAATTCTTGACCTAGAGTAATCGATCTACCGCGATCCTCGGTGAAGAACTGGTACTCCGGCTGTCGCGGCAATCCGGGAACCGGGATACCTGAAGGAAGCAAATCGATAATTTCCCTGGGTAGACCGGCCCCCCCAGCCTGCTCCTCATACCAAGGATAATCGTCACGAATAGCTTCTTGGAAATCAGCAGGAGCAGTAGCAGAAATTTTCAGAACCGCAGGGAACCTAAACTGGCAGATAACCTCTTCCAGGGGATTCTCCTCATAGATTTCCCGCGGACTCTTGGGAAACGGCATACTGACTCCCGATGCCGGTGGGCACCGATTGACCAGATGCCCGCCGGTTGCAAAGCTATATCCTTAAGTATGCCACACTTTCCGTATTTGGCAAAACCTCGGAATCAGGCGTACCCAGGGCTTGTGCAAAGTCGCAGGAAAGGTTGGGGCATGGTTTCCGGGTCCCTGCCGGGTACGAAAATCCCCCTTTGTCCCCCCTTTATGAAAGGGAATTATATCCAATTTTAGCCAAAGGCCCGGTTCCAAACAAAGCCCCGGATTGCTCCGGGGCTTTGAACTGTCGGATTACCTTTACCTCGTACAGCTCTCGTACGCTGGTTATTCGGAGCGTAGATCATCATCATCTAACCAGCCGTGCCGCTGGGCAAGCCGAACCCACAATCGCTGGGTTTGCTGAGAGTCCCTACGAATTTCATCCAGCATTTCGCGCTGGCCTTCCAACATTGTCAATTGACGTTCGCCAACGGAGATTAGAAGGTTAAGCATCGCATCGTGGGTGCGAGTAGTTGTTTCCAAAGCTTCGACCCGTTCCTCCAGCGTCGCCATTATGCCCTCCTCGTACAGCTCTCGCAATTCCCGTCCTCGTAGAGGATCGCAGGAAAGCATACGGGCTTCTTGCACGTCAGACAGGCGTACTCCTGCTCCTGGACATCAACGCTGGGAGGCGGCCTGCTCAGAACGTATCGGGCCACTTCCTCTGCCGTGGCGTTGATCCGGGGAGCTAGAGGACGCCCCGGCCTGCCTCGCGGCTTGCTAGTTCGAGGCATTCTATCTTCTCCTTATCCCAAGAATCGCACTATTACGGCTGTTGCGGCCACAATCAAGGCAGCCGTAGTCAGATTGACACGGAGGACATATTCCTTCGTGGAAAAGTGATCTCGCAATTCCGAGCGGAGAGCTTCGACATCAGCCTTGGAGGCTGGGGATTCAGATATCGCTGCCATTTTCTCTTCTCCTTATCCGCGCTCCACTAGAGACCGCAATTCCACGGTAGAGCGGAGAAATTGAATTGTCAACAATTTCGAGGTTCGTCACAGCTCTGCTTTTGCGTTCGGAATAAGTAGTTAGGGGCTTAACGCCATTGTACATTATCGCGGAATCCCTGGAAAGCGAGGCTGTTGAGTGTGCCTTCCGGCCACTGTCGGAGTCTGGAACCGCTTGCCGTCCAGGATGTCGTCAACGGTCAGCAGTTGGAGCCGGGGATACTCAATACCCAGAATATCTAGACTTCCGGCCTCTGCCATAAAGCGGGTGAAGTTCCGAGCTTGCCGCTCCGCTGGGGGATGCAGGACTATCAGGCCAGCTATAAGAGCCGAATCGTGGTCCAGCACACCAGCAAGCGAGCGCACGTCTGCGATGTTGACATTGCGCCCTCCCTTGACCTCGATCACCATTGATTGCAGGTCTCGCTCGTGGGGCACAGCAAAGTACAGCCGTCCGTCAACCCCGCCGTCCGCAGACCGCCGCGTGGTGACAAAGCCGTCTGATTGCTCAACCGCCCACTTCTGGAAGTGGTAGGGGTCTCGCCGCCATAGGTCTTGCGCCCCTTCCACTGTCCTGGGTACGCCCTCGACGATGTAATCCTGCCCCTCTATCAACCCCAAGCGCTGCTCCAGCCGCACACTGGCAACCCGCTTGACGGCGTGAATGGCGATGTCTATCCCTATCCACTTCCGGCCTAGGTTGTGCGCCGCCTCTACCGTCGTGGCGCAACCGCAGAATGGGTCCAGCACCACGTCACCGGGGTTGGAGCTGGCCGATATGATGCGCTCCAGCAGGGCTAGCGGCTTTTGAGTGGCGTAGCCCATTCGCTCTGCCGCCTGAGAGTTAATCGGTGGAATATCGTCCCATAAGGCTTGGACAGGACGCCCCGGCAATTCGTCTAGGTATCGCTTGATTCTAATGCCGCCCCTATTGGTGAAATGCAACCGCCCTTCGCCATCCAACCTCTCCATCGTCTCAAGAGGCACCCGCCATAGTTCATTCTTGCCTTTGTATTCATATTCGTAGCCGCCCCCGGTCAATCCTTTGGCCGTTAAGTCGCCGTCCGTCCACAACCGCCCGTCATCATCCTTTCGCCGGAATCGGCCTTTGTAATCATCTCCATAGGGCTGAAATTGTGGGTTGAACTTAAAATACTCGCTCTTGCCGTAGAACAGGATTGTGTCGGTGTTCGCTCCATACCGCTTTGCATCGCTATGGGCGGTAGTCCGTTGCCAAGTGATCTCATTCTGGAAATTGTCGTGTCCGAACACTGAGTCCAACAGCGCCTTGATATAGTGGCTGGCCGTGGGGTCGCAGTGGAGGTACAGGCTACCCGTGGGTTTCAGCAAGCGGTGCATCACCAACAGCCTTTGAGCCATATAGGACAGGTAGGCCAGAAGGCGGGGCTGCGTTCCTCGAAGAGCTTGCATCCACAGCCGCCAGAACTCGGTTATAGCGTCGTCTATGCCAGCCTCTCGCATCAATACCGGCATAGTGCGGATGGCCCGCTCCCGCTCATCGTCCAGCTCCCACATATCGCAGAACGCCTCTACCTGGTCCGGCAAGGGCCGTCCGGTTTCGTCCTTGTAGATTGCGTTGTAATTGCGGTTGGAGTTAAAGGGCGGGTCGAGGTAAATCAGGTCAACCCACTGCGACGGCCATTCGGCCATTATGGTGAGATTGTCGCCGTAATAGAGGCGATTCACGTCCATCAGGCCGGTAGTCATTACGCCACCGCGCCTTTGAGGAACGCTCCGAAGGTATCGTCACTGCCCCGGCTGTTGTACTTGTAGCAGGATTCCACCGCGTAGGCCAGGGCGTAGTCATCGCTGTAATGGTGGTGAGTGCCGTACCAAGCCCGCTTGAGCAAGCCCCAGAAGCCCTCAATGGTGTTGGTGTGAATCAGCCCGTCCACGTACTGGAGCGCGTGCTGAATCACCGCGTGATTCATTGTTTTGCCTATCCGGTTGTAGCCCGCGAATTCGTCCGTTACCAGCAGGGTCCCTTCCTTCGCTACATTGCGCTCCAGGAACGCCGCCAACGTCTTGCCGTCCACCTTGCGAGAGGGTTCGGCCACAACCTTACCGCCACGCTCAACGGCCCCGATGACCGGTAGCTTGTCGGTACCGCGCCCACGCTTTGAGGGAGTGTCGTCGTCGCGTTTGTTGCTCTTGCGGGGCTTGCCACCGACATAGGCTTCGTCGGCCTCTACGATTCCGGCCAGTAGTCCGCCGTCCTTTTCCACCATCGCCCGGCGTATTCGCATACCGACGTACCAAGCTGTCTTCTGGTTTAGGTCCAGATCGCGGCTCAACTGGTGAGAGGAAACCGACTTCTTGGCGTTCAGGATGATGGCAATACCGAGGAACCACTTTTGCAAGGGGACCTTCGTCTTCTCAAAGATGGTGCCCGACAGCACGTTGAAACTGGACTTGCAATCGTGGCAGTTCCACCGCCCAACGCGATGGCCATCGGCCTTGCGGGCTACGCTGACGGAACCGCAGAGTGGACAGGCCGGGGTATAGAGCCAGCGGACGTTCTCCAGGTGCTCTATGCAAGCCTCGTGTGTCGGCCACTTCTGGAAAACCTTTATCAAGTCCATCGTCTTGCGCCTCTCAGTTGATGCCTGTAGTCTACCGAGAAGCACTTGACTTGTCAAGCCCCTAACTACTTATTCCGTTTTCGAATGCAAGCGCTCCGATTTCTCGGACGCCGCCTTTGAGCAGTCCATCGAGCAGGCTTGCGGCTACCGTTCCGGGTTGGGAGCGGGCTACTGTGGCGTGGTTGCCGGCCTCACCCGCCGCTTGTTGCGTTTCGACAGATTCCCACCTATGGAGCGCGACCGCAACCACCTTACCGACATCCCAGTGCGCTACGGCCAGCCCCCCGAATGGCGCTTCTACAAGAACGAGCCGGGCAAAGACCTGGCCGCCATCCCCCGCGAGGAGCTGCGGGCCGCCATCCGCAAGTGCCATCAAACCCTGTGGGAGGGCGGACGCCGCAGCCCCATCGCCGCCTTTGGCGAGTTCTCCAAAATCGTTTTCATCAAACACTTGGACGAAAAGAACCCCGACCGCGAAAACGGCAAGCCCTACGCTTTCCAGCGCCGCGATGGGGAGACTGCCGTCGCACTGGCCCGGCGCATCCACAATCTGTACGAAGACGAAAGGGAGCAGGAACCGGACGTATTCACCGAAAGCATCGAAGTAGACCCGCCCGTCTTGGCGCAGTGCGTGGAGCATCTGGAGGGCATTTCCCTTGACCGCACGGAACTGGACACCAAAGGAGTCGCCTTTGAGGAGTTTATGGGCGGCTTCTTCAAGGGCGACTTCGGGCAATACTTCACGCCCCGCGAATTGATTGCCTTTGCCGTTGAGATGCTGGACCCCAAGCGGAACGACCTGATACTCGACCCCGCCTGCGGTTCCGGCGGTTTCCTGCTCTACGCCCTCGACCACGTGCGCCGCGAAGCCGACCGCCGGTTTCCGCAACACGAAACGAACACCGGGCAAGCTATTGACCATTTCCGGTACTGGCACGATTTCGCCGAACACAACTTGTTCGGCATCGAAGTCAACGATGAATTGGCCCGCGTCGCCAAGATGAATATGATTATCCACGACGACGGCCACACCAACATCGTCGGCCATGACGCCCTGGACTTCCTGAGAAATCTGGAATTCAAGCACGGTGGACTGGCGGAGGGCAAGTTTGACCTCATTCTCACAAACCCACCCTTTGGGGCCACCATCCGCCGCACCGAGAAGGGCGACGGATACCTCGAACAGTTCGATCTGATGCGCTACCTAGGCAAGAATAACCCCCTCCGCGAAGAGATAACCGGAGAAGGGGATAATGGTGGGGCAAAACGGGGCGCAAGGGCCGTGAACAGCCGCGCCAGCATCAAGACGGAAATCGCGTTTCTGGAGCGTATTCACTCCTTCCTGAAGCCGGGAACGGGCCGCGCTGCCGTGGTGCTCCCCGACGGCATCCTCACCAACTCATCACTGCAAGGCGTCCGCGACTGGCTGCTGAACCGCTTCCAACTGCTGGCAGTGGTCAGCCTGCCCCAGTTCGCCTTCCAGCATTATGACGCCGGCGTAAAGGCCAGCATCGTCTTTCTGCGCCGCCTGAGCGATGGGGAGACCGTACCGGATGACGACGCCATATTCATGGCCTTGACCGAAAACATCGGTTACGACGCCACCGGGCGCAAGACTTTCATCACCACGGTAGAACACGAGGAACAGGGCAAGGAAAAAATCGAAATCCAAAGCTGCGACCTGTTCGACTACCGCGTTTACTACCAATGGAGCAGTCCCAGCCCCAGAGAATCCGGCTGGAGCGAGCGCCGCCGCGAAGTCATCCCCGGCACCGGCATCGCTGGACAGTGGCAGGAGTTCCAGCGAGATCCAACGCCTTTTTTCGCGTAGGCCCCGCCGAATCGCAATGCTTTGCGGTACGGCGGGGCGAGGTCAAAGGGAGCAGATATGATGTTGACATTTACAATTCTGAATACTCTGACTTGAGTAATCGCATCAGTCAACTGCCAGATACCGCGTTGATTTCCGAAATCATCACCAGCCCGCTTATAAGCGGGTTCGCAGCAGGAAAAGCAAGCCGGGCTGAACCAGAGGATGATTCAGTGCCACAAATCCGGCCAACACAGATTTTACCGGATGGTGAAATTGACCTATCCGATGCTTACGGCATTCGTATTGACGATATTTCCATCCGTGATTATCTTCAGAATGAAGAGGTGCTGTTCAATAATACCAATAGTTCAGCATGGGTAGGAAAATCGGCGGTATTTCGTGAAACAACCCCGGCGGTCTGCTCAAACCACGTGACAAGGCTACGAGTTCGCAAGGGTATAGAGCCGGAATTTGTCGCCGCGGTTCTGAATATGCTGCAAGAGCAGCAATACTTCGCTCATCTTGCCACAAATTTTAACAATCAAGCTGGCATAAACACGGCGACTTTGGCCAGCGTCCGCATTCCTTTGCCACCTCCGGCGCAGCGTGAAGAGCTGGTTCTGGAAATAGAAGCTGCCCGCGCCGAGCGCAAGGCGAAGCTGGTGGAGGCAGACGCGCTGCTGGCCGGGGTGGATGATTTCCTGCTGGACGTTTTAGGCATAAATTTGCCAAGCGTTGACTCTCGTCAGGTCTTTGCGGTAGGCAGTCAAAGCGTAGGTAAGCGCGTTGACCCGTACTTTCATTTGCCAAAATTTGCGCGAATCCAGGATGCGCTTTCAGAAATTCATAGCGAATCGTTGGGCAGCATCGCCGCTTTCTCCAAGGAAATCTGGCGCCCGGAAAATCACGACAACCCAACATTCCGGTACATCGAGATAAGCACGGTTAATCCGAAGACAGGCGAGGCCCAATTTAATGAAGTACCTACGGACAAAGCTCCGAGCCGGGCGCGAATGAAGGTGCAGGCGGACGACATCATCGTTAGCTTAACCCGCCCCAATCACGGTTCCATCGCCTACCTCGGCGCAGAGTTCGAGGAATGTGTTGCCTCTACTGGGTTTGCCATTATCCGTGACGTTGCGTTTCATGTACGACGTGACTACCTGTGGTCCGTCCTGCGGTCGCAGTTCTCCCTTGACCAGATGATTCAGCGGGCCAGCGGAGGAAACTACCCGGCCATCACCGAAACGGAGTTGGGAAACATCACTGTACCCGTACCCAGCATGGAAACACAGGAGATCATAGCCACCGAAGTACAATATCGCCACCAAGAAGCCCGCCGCTTGCGTGGCGAGGCGGAAGCTGGCTGGCAGGCGGCGCGGCGGTGGTTCGAGGCGCAATTGCTGGGGGAAGGTGCCACTCTGAACTAAGCCTGATAAGGTTTCCTCGCCGAATTGCCAAGCCCCCGCCAGGTGCCTATACTCCAATACACCATGAACGTGAAATCGTGAAACTATGAAGAAGATCACCGTATCGTTGGATGATGAGACCTACCGCGTCGCTAAGGAGTGGGCTGCCACGAAAGGGACTTCGGTCTCAGCGCTGGTCAGAGATTACCTCGCTAGCTTGACAGACTTGGACAGGGAGGCAGAGCGTCCGACAGTAACAGGTAAAGAAGAGTCTGAGAAATCCTTGGGCGAGATAATCGAGGCCATATTCGCCAGGGGCGGTGGCATCAACCCTAGAGAGAACCTGACCCGCGAGGAATTATACGACCGCAATGCGTTTCGTTGATACTAACATTCCGCTTTACGCTGTTAGCCCTCACCCCGAGGACATCTCAAAAAGGCGTGTATCGAGGGAATTGTTTGCACAGAATAAGGGACATCTGTCCCTGTCGGTGCAGGTGTTGGGCGAATTCTATTTCCAAGTGACCCGTCCAACTCGTAGTGGCGCCCTCACTCACAACGAGGCCGTGGCAGTCATCGGAGATCTCAAGCGCCACCATGTGCAACCCCTCACCCTGGAAACGTTTGACATGGCAATACAGTACCGGGAACTCTTCCGCCTGTCCTACTGGGACTGCCTGATATTGGCTGCTGCAAAGCAGAGCGGGTGCGACGCCGTGTATTCCGAGGACATGAGCGCCAGTCAGGACTACGATGGTATCCGCGTTATAAATCCCTTCGCTGCTGAGAGTGAACCGGCTCCGTTTTAAGGAAGCTCCGCCAACGACACAACCAAAACGACCCCGAGGAGGCCGCCCATGGAGAGCGCCATTTCCCGCGAGCAACTGGAAGAGGGAGCGCGCCGCATCCTGCTGTCCAATCTGCGGGAGGGCGTGGCCGACTGGAACGGCAAGGAATTCAGCTTCGTCTGCCCCTCGCTGACCGGATACCCCTTCCAGTGGTTCTGGGACTCCTGCTTCCACGCCATCGCGCTGCTGCACCTCGACCCGGAGCAGGCCAAGAAGGAAATGCGTTCGCTGATGAGCGGCGCCCAGCCCAGCGGCTTCATCCCCCACATCATCTTCTGGGAGATGGAGAAGCAGCCCGACTTCCTCAGCCGCAACATCGTCGGCATGACCGAGCCCTACTACAGCGCCACCATCCAGCCCCCCATCATCGCCTACGCCGTGGCGCGGGTGTACCGGGCGACCGGCGATGAGGAGTTCCTGCGGGAAGCGCTCCCAATCCTGACCCGCTACTACCGCTACCTGCGCGAGGCCCGCGACCCTGACAACGATGGCCTCATCGCTTCCATCCAGCCCGAAGAAGCGGGCACCGACTGCTCCCCGAAGTACGACGAAATCCTTGGCTTGGAGGAACTCTCCAACCGAGGCTTCATCACCGCCCTGCGCAAGGTGTACGAGGCTTACGAGCCGCTGCGCCACGACGACCATGCCGTGCTGGCCGCCGACATATTCCACGTCGAGGACGTGCTGGTCAACTCGATCTATTGCTTCTCCATGCGCGCCCTGGCCCGGCTCCACGTCGAAGCCGCTGGAGAGGACTCACAGGAGGCCGCCGAGTTCAACCGCGAGGCCGACAAGACACTGAACGCGCTGTTGGAGAAGTGCTGGGACGAGGAAGCCGGGGCCTTCTTCGACCTGTCGGGCGTGGACGAGAAGCCGCTGAAGACCGTCACTATCAGCTCATTGATGCCGCTGATAATGGCCGACCTGCCCCGGCACCAAGTCGAGACGCTGGTTGAAAGGTGGGTGCGCCCGCCGGAGCACTTCTGGACGCCATACCCGCTGCCTTCGGTGCCAGCTTCGGACCCCAAGTTCATGCCCGGCAACCCCGGCGGCTTCATCTGGCGCGGCCCGTCGTGGATTAACACCAACTACTTCCTGTCCCACTCCCTGCGCGGCCACGGCTACCCGGAGCTGAGCGAGCCGCTGGTTGAGAAAAGCAAGGAGTGCATCGCCAAGTCCGGCTTCCGCGAGTACTACCACCCCTACACCGCCGAGGGCCTCGGCGCGAGGGACTTCGGCTGGTCCACCCTGATCCTGGACTTCTGAAAACGTGGGGATATTCTGGGGAAACGCACAGGGACACGCAGAAGTGCGCCCGCCCTCTGTGTCTTTTCACAGCATCCGCAGGAGCTTCGTGGTTCCTCTGTGAGTAGCCTGCTTGTGGCTTTTCAGTTCGGCTTCGGGCGATATTGAAGTATTCCCCGACGGGCTTCCTTCACCGCCTGCTCCCAAGCTGGGGATATGGCGGCTATCCAACTGTCCTCATCATGGCCGGTACAACTGCTGACTGCCAGAGCGGCTGCGTCTATGGCGTCGTTCATAGGCATCCGGCTATCCGGGGTTGGCCATCCTGACTGAAATGCCTCTTTGAGCATCTCTAGTTGGGGGGCGACTCTGCGGCAAAGGCGGCCTCCGGGAGGACTGTCAGGGCGACTTCTTCTGCCACTTTGTCCATTCTGGTCTTCACGCCAGTAGTCCCGCCTTTCCGTTACGCAGGATGCTATTCTCTGCACCCTGGCAGTCAACAATGGAAGCGGCCTCGGTTGGTTGTCCTCTCCGAGTTGCTGCCAGCGTATGTGAAGGCGCTTTGTGAAAGGTTTCAACGCCCCTCAGCTTCGCAGGAGGCGGCTGGTGAAGGGGCGGCGGCGGACGTTGCGAGGCTGCGGCTCGTCGTATACCTCGTCCAGATCGTCCTCTACTGGCGGGGCCGGCGGCTCGGAAGCCTCGGCGACGGTCTCGACGGCGGACTGTTCCCCGGCGTCGGGTTGTTGCTCCCCAGCGCTGGGCTGCCCTTCCCCGGCGTCGGGTTGCTCCTCCATGCCGGACTGCGGCTCTGATGCGCCGTCAGTGACTATCGCCTCTTCCTGTTCCGGCTGCGGCTCCGGTTCGGCCGCTTCGCCGGACGTTGCTGGAGCATCAGACGTGGGAGCGACGGGCGCCGGACCATCGTTCCCGCCAGGCTCAGCGGGCGGTGTGCCGTTGGCGGCGGAGCCGAGGCGGGCCGTCAGCAAGCGTCCAACCAGCTCGTTGTCGCGGTTCAGGTTGAAGGTGCGGCGCTGGCGTCGGCGTCCGGTGTCTTCCTCCCGCCACGAATACACCGTGCGGCGGAATAAGTCGCCTTCCGTCAGGCCGCGCAGCATCTTGCCAACGTAATCGCGGGAGTTGGCGCTGCCCCACCGCTGGGCGATTTCCGTGTTTCCGGCCTCCAGGCCCTGCTCCAGCGCGCCGCAGATTTCTGCCACCAGGAAGTTGAAAGCCACGTGGCCTGTTCCTTGGCGGTGTTCCAGCGTGTCGGCCATGACGACGAGGTCGGATACCCGCTCCGGGTTCTGCCCGTCCTCCGGCTCGGTGGGCAGGCTGACGGCGGCCAGAGCCTCCCGCACCGCACCGGCCAGTTCTTCATCGTTGGCGAAAAGGTCCTCCGGCACGGGAGCGGCTTCCTCCGCCACCCCGGAATCGCCGGGGGTTGGAGTCTCTGCCGTATCCCCGGTCTCGGAGGATTCCCCGGTATCAACCTCAGCCGACAGGCCAACCACAAGGTCTGCCTCAACATTTTGCGTAACCGCGGGCGCGTCGAAGTCCGTGGCGGCTGTCTCCTCCGGCGACTCGGCGAACGCGGCATCGGCAGCGGCGGCAGACTCTTCGTCTTCTTCCGGCGAAGTTTCCGCAGTTTCCTCTTCGTTGTCGGCGTCGCGCTGCCCGCCCCGGCGCCGGCCGCCCCGGCGTCGGCCGGGCCTGGCGGTAGCGACGTCGGCGGGTGTTTCCTCGGTGGCGCTTTCCGGCGTTTCCTCGTCGGCCATGATGGCCCAATCCACGAGACCGGCGTGAATCAGCTTGATGTTGCCGTCCTCAGCGGCGCGGGCCATCAGCTTCTTGAAGCCCGAAAAGCCCAGTTTCTTCTCGTCGAAGCCCGGGTAGCGGCGCATCAGCCGCTGCTTGATGGAGGTCAGCAGCGGGTTGCCCCCGGCGGCGCGGTCATCGCGGATGATTTCCTCGATGGCCCGGATGACCTGGGTCAGCTCCGGCGCGTCTTCGGTCTGGGCGGCGCGGACCTGCTGCGTTGGCTGCACATGGGGCAGTACCGCCGGCTGCGGGGCCAGCGGGTCAACGTCCTTGTCGTATAGCACCAGAGAGTCCACCTGGTCGGCCAGGCGGCGGGAGGTGCTCCACGACACGCCAATGATGACCACCCGCTTGCCCATGGTGCGCAGGGCGTTGACCACGTGCAGGAAGTCGGAATCGCCCGACACCAGCACGAAGGTGCCGATGTTGGGGTAGGAGTGGGCGCACTCGATACAGTCGGCGGTCATCTTGACGTCAACGCTGTTCTTGACCCGATAGGTCCGCATCCCGTTGGCGGAAGACGCCTGGGTCGAAGGGACTCGGGTGGGGACGAAGACCGGCTCGATGCCAGCGGCGTACAGGGAGGGCGGGTCGTTGTTGAACTGGCTGGCCCCGCGCAGTTCGGGCGCGCGGGTCACCCAGTCGGCGTAAGCCTTGGCCACCACCACCCGGCCATGCTCGGAAATCTCTTCCTTCAGGGATGAGAGATTGGGGGTGCGATTGCCGGCGGCGAGGCTGATCTTGAAGTTTTCCCAGTCTATGAACAGAGCGACGTCGCCGCCGCGAATAGTCGGTTCAACCATGCACTTGCGCCTTTTCGTTCCTGGCATCGCCTCCCTGCCAGTCGGCGGGATGGCTTGATGCTTCAAGGGGAATACCGGAACGGTCAATCCCCGGCAAGATAGTTTGTGCCAGCATCAGTTTAGGGGATAGGGGCGAGAGCGTCAACGCACCGGCCGGTGCGTGCTAAAATGAGGGAAGCCGCCGCCCGTCGCGGCAGCCTGGGCGGGAGCGTTTGAGATGGACATAACTACTAGGCGCTTGGTTTTCGCCTTTTTGGTGCTGCTGTTTGTTGTCGGCTGCTGGGTTTTGGTCATAGGTCACCAACTCGACTTGGGCGCCCTCAATCTAGCAAAGAGCGAAACCTACGATTCGGTGTTGCTGGGCGCCTATGTTATGACCGTAGTCTCGTTGGCCTTGCTTGCCTTTGCCCTGATAGGGTCGTGGCTGGATATTTGATGCCGCTATTGCGCGAGAGGATTGACCGGGTAATCAGATGGCTCAGCCCATCGTTCGCGGACTTAGGCACTGCATTTCTCGGGATAGCGGCGATTCTTTTAGCGCGGGCTGTCCCGTCATCCAACCTTGGAGAGGCTGATGTAGCGTTGGTAGTGTTCGGCGTTGCCGTTGGCTTTGTCGGTTTGGCATTCAGGCGCATGGGCAGGCAGTAGCCACTCAGTGCGGAACGGGATCATCTACTTCATATTTCTGGCAGTATTCTCCTGTGTGCTGCTTGTCGTGATGGATGTGTACGAGTGGGCTGGCTTCGACCTGGGATCTCACCCGGTCTTCCGTTGGGTGATGATGGCAGCCTACTCCATCATCATCCTGTCGTTCCTGACCCTGATGGGAGTTATCCTGTGGCGGGGGTTGCGGGGGGAGAGAACGCGGAAGTGAGATAATCAATGGTGATATTTTGGTGATGGCATGACCGATTCCGTTTCTCCCGAAACTCGCTCGCGGGTGATGTCTCGCGTCCGCAGTCGCAATACGCGGCCAGAGTTGTACGTGAGGCGGACAGTATGGGCCGCAGGATTCCGTTACCGGCTGCACGTCAGGAAATTGCCCGGCAACCCCGATATAGTGGAAACACCATGTCAGGCTTGTCCGGTAAATCCCTGCGGTGCAGGCGGAACCGGAATCCCGTTGCGTGTGATGCCCACCTGACGAACGACTCTCCCGAGGCTTAAGATACGGTGAAAATCTTGGTTTTCTCATCCCACGATATTCTTCCCTGTGCTATCAGGCCACCTAATACCGCATGAGTCAAACGGTTCCTTTGACGTCCTTGAAAATCCGAGTTCAAGTTCAGCAAATTCGCAATTTCGACGTTCCGCAGACCTTGTGGATTTTCCTCCAGTAATTTCAGAACAGATTCCTGCAAAAGCTGTAATCCTGCCTGAGCACCGTCTTGAACCGCTGTGTCGGCATTCTTTATTGCGTAGGCCTTTGTTTCCTGATTCCGAAGAATTCGCCCTTGTGCAAGTAACCTGCCCAACACGGCGTATGTTAAGAAATTTCTTTGCTCCCCTCGAAAATCAGAGAAGAGGCCCAACATATTTGCAATTTGCACATTTCGCAGACCTTGTGGGTTGCGGTAAAGCAATTCGAGGATGGCGTTTTCTATATGCCGCAATCCTTCCTGAGCCATCTGTGGGTTCGTGACAGACTCGTTGTCAATCAAGGCAGGCTCCTTACGAATTTCTAACAGGAGGTCTCTGAATCATGGGTTTGCTCGTGTTCCAGTATGCACCGAGAACAGGTGATAATGTCATCACACAAGCTACAAGCCTGACTGCAACCATCGCAAGCCGCGCGGTCGCACATAATGCAGTGATAGTCGTACTGCGGGTCAAGCTCTGTATTGCAGTAATGGCAATTCGGATATGTGCGGATCATGCTATCATCCATTTTCATAACCTTGATACCTATTGGAGATACGGTCTCCATAGATAGCACAGTTCCCATACAAGCTTCAATGGGCAGATGTCAGCAGATTTTTAACCAGATTTAGCCAACCCAACCCCCTCACCCGCCGCGGTATACCGCCAGGTACTTCTCCGCCACCGCCGGCCAGGTGAACTCGGCCAGGGCGTAGTCGCGGGCGGCTTGGCCTAGCTGGCGGCGCGTGGCGTCGTCGTTGACCAGCTCGGTTAGGCGGGCGACGGCGGCCTGCCGGTCGAAGCGGGGCGTTACCACTGCGCCGGTATGCAGCAGCTCGCGGTTGGAGCCAACGTCGTGGGACAGCACCGGCGCGCCGTAGGCCATCGCCTCGAAGAACACCAGCCCGAAGGCTTCGTAGTGCGAGAATAGCGCGAACAGGTCGGCGCGGGCGTACCAGCGGGCCAGTTCGCTGTCGGACACCTCGCCGGTTACCACCACCTCGTCCTGCAAACCATGTTCCTCGACATACGCGGCGATGGCATCGGCGTCGCCTTCGTCGCGGCCCACCAGCGCCAGGCGCACCGGCTTGTTGAAGCGGCTCCGCGCCTCGCGGTACACGTCCAGCAGCCACAACTGCGCCTTGTGCCGTCCCAGCCTCCCGACGCACAGGATGGTCAGTGACCCGCTGCCGCTATTTCCGTTCCGGGAAGCGGGTTGTCCGGGCGGATGCGGAACTCCAACGTCGGTGTGTTCCTTATCAACATCAACCTCCAGCCGGACGGCCTCCATCGCGTCCGGGTCGGGCAGCGGCGCGCCCCAGCCGATGATGGTTTGCTTGCGTCGCTGCGCCAGGTAGGCGCGGCCCAGACCCCGCGCTTCCTGCTTCGTGAGGGGCACGATGTCGTCAACCGTGCGGCAGAGGGCAGCGTTGATGGGGGCCAGCCACCAGCGCGCCAAGGGCAGCGTGTGGAAGGACGGCGTGAACACGAACCGCGCCTGCTTCCCCCAGTGAATCCGCGCCCAGTAATGCCCCCAGAACCAGCCGTCGCCGACGAAGTGAATCACGTTGGGCCGGAACTCGTTCAGGTACTCCCGCACCCGGCCCGGCGAGAACCAGACCAGCGGCACCGAGTAAAGCGGCGGCGACCAGCGGGGAAAGCCGGGCAGCCGGTACACTTCTACGCCGTCGGGCAGCGTTTCGCGGTCGGCCCAGTCCGGCTGGGCCACGCGGGGGAAGGAATACTTGGTGGTGAGGACGCCCACGGCCTCGACCTGCGGCGACTGCTGTATCTGGTGGGAAAGCTCCTCGATGGCGCGCTCTATGCCGCCCAGGTAAGGGCGGTAGTAGGGGGTCAGGTACATCACGCGCAGCGCCTGTTCTGAGCCCGGCCGAAGGGACGCGCTAGTCACCGGCGGCCTCCCCTCCAATCATTTCAAGGGGCCGAGTCCAGACATCGCTGATGCGCTCCACCGGCAGGTCTATGGCGGGCGGGCCGCCGTTGGAGCCGTCGTTGGTGGCCCCGTCGCCGATGCGGAGGATGAACCGGTCGCCGCTGGTGCGTCCCAGCGACAGCAGCGGCACCCCCCGCGAGCGGGCCAGGTTCGCCAGCGCCGACAGGTTTGCGGGATCCAGAGATATGACGATGCGGGACTGCTTCTCGCCGAACAGCGCCGCGTCCCAGCGGACAGCGTCCAGATTGACGCGGAACCCGACGCCGCCCAGGATGCAGGACTCGGCCAGCGCCACCGCCAGCCCGCCGTCGGAGCAGTCGTGGGCCGAGCGGACCAGCCCCTCGGCAATGGCTTGTCGGCAGACTTCCTGCGCCCGCCGCTCCAGGTCCAGGTCTATGCTGGGCTGCCCGGCGGTGAGGCCGTGCATTGCCTGGAGGTACTCGCTGCCCGCCAGGTCCTGGGCCGTGGCAGCGTCGAGGCCGGGGCCCAGCAGCGCCACTGCCAGCCCTTCCGCCGGGAAGCCTGCGCCGACGGTCTTGGCAGCGTCGTCCAGCAAGCCCAGCGCCCCGACCACTGGCGTCGGGTGGACGGCCTGGCCTTGCGTTTCGTTGAACAGGCTGACGTTGCCGCTGACCACCGGGGCGTTGAAGGTCTCGCTGGCCAAGGCCATGCCCCGGATGCACTCCTCCAGTTGGTAGTAAATGTCGGGGCGCAGCGGATTGCCGAAGTTCAGGCAGTCGGTGAGCGCCAGCGGACGCGCCCCGGTGCAGGACAGGTTGCGGCAGACCTCGGCCACGGCTATCTGCCCGCCCACATATGGGTCGAGAAAGCAGTGCCGCCCGTTGCCGTCGACCGCGAAGGCGATGGCCTTGCCGGTGCCCTTGACCCGCAGCACCGCCGCGTCGCTGCCGCCCGGCCCGGAGACCGTGTTGGTCTGCACTTGGTGGTCGTACTGCCGGTAGACGGCGCGCTTGCTGGCGACGTTGGGCGACGCCAGCAGCCGCAGCAGCGTTTCCGCCGGGCCGCACTCAGGCAGCGGCAGGTCGGACAGCGGCATCCGGCGACGAGCCAGGTCTTCCTCTGGCGGCTGGCCTTCCAGCCGGTAGGCCGGGGCCTCGGACAAGGGGCGAATGGGCAGATGCGCCACAGGTTCCGGGCCGTCGAAAATCTGCGCCTCCGGCTCGGCGATAACCTGTCCGATTTCGCGGCACTCCACGTCCCAGCGCTCGAATACCGCCTTAACCTCTTCCACGCGCTCCGGCAGGGTCACCAGCAGCATTCGCTCCTGCGACTCCGACAGCATCACCTCGTAGGCGCTCATGCCCGTCTCGCGGCGATGCACTTGCGACAGGTCTATGCGAACGCCGCGCCCGGCCCGCGCCGCCGACTCGATGGACGCGCTGGTAAGCCCGGCGGCCCCCAGGTCCTGTATCGCCAGCACCGCCCCGGTGTCCAGCGCTTCGAGGCAGGCTTCGATGAGCACCTTTTCCAGGAAAGGATTGCCCACCTGCACCGTGGGCCGCAGCTCCGCTTCTTCCTCGAAGGTACGCGACGCCAAGCCCGACGCGCCGTGAATGCCGTCGCGTCCGGTGTCCGCCCCGGCCAGCAGCAGCACGCTCCCGGGAACCCGCGCCGCCGCCGATGCCAGCCTGTCCTTCTCTATCAGCCCGGCGCACATTGCGTTGACCAGCGGATTGTGGGAATAGGACGGATCGAAGTAGATTTCGCCGCCCACGTCGGGAACGCCGATGCAGTTGCCGTACCAAGAAATGCCGCGCACAACCCCGCCGAACAGATGCCGGTTCGTCGCTATCTCCCTCTCCCTTGAGGGAGAGGGTTGGGGTGAGGGTGAATCCGCAGAGCTTGAACTTGCCGAAGGATACCCCTCCTCGTCAATCGGCCCGAACCGCAGGGAGTTGAGCAGCGCGATGGGACGCGCGCCCATGGCCAGTATGTCGCGCACGATGCCGCCGACGCCGGTGGCCGCGCCCTGGAACGGCTCCACCGCCGAGGGGTGATTGTGCGACTCCACCTTGAACACCACGGCCAGCCCGTCGCCGATGTCCACCGCTCCCGCATTCTCCGCCCCGGTCTCCGACAGCACCACCGGCGAGGTGTGGCTGAACATCCGCAACAGGGGACGCGAATGCTTATAGCCGCAGTGTTCGCTCCACAGTGCGCCGAACATCCCCAGCTCGACGGCGTTGGGCTCGCGGCTGAGGCGCTCCACAATCAGGTCATACTCGGCGCGGGTAAGGGCAATCTCGTCCAGAACTTCCTGGGAAACGGGCATGGTTCACCGCCGGGCAGCGTGGGATGGGACTACCCGCAATACTACCACTTGACACAGGGTAATGGGCATAGATTTGGAGGAAAGCGGTCGCACTCCCAACTGTAGTAGAATGAGCGCCCCCATAGCATTACAAACCGGAAAATTCCTGGCTGCTATCCGGCTTGGAACGCCTTTCTGTACCCGATTGGCCTATGCCGGATGCAATGGTGAAGAGACCAATATGCCCACTACTACCGAAAGAGATCTGAGAGGCGTCAACGTGGCACTCCTGCGAGGGATCAACGTCGGAGGCAAGAACAAGCTGCCGATGAAGGATCTCGCCGCAATGTTCACAGACGCGGGTTTCAGCGATGTCCGTACATACATCCAGAGCGGGAACGTCCTGTTTCGCGGAGATCCGGAGTTGCAGAAAGAAATCCCGTCTCTCATCAGCGCGTCCATCTCGGACCGCTTTGGCCTCCAGATTCCGGTGGTGACCCGCACGGCCCATGAGTTCAGGGCCATCGTGGAGGCCAACCCCTTCGCGAATCACACCGACGAGCCTAACAAGCTCCACGTCGCCTTCCTGTCCGACTTACCCAACCCTGCAAACGTCGCCGCGCTGGACCCCGACCGTTCGCCACCCGACAAGTTCGCCGCCGTTGGCTGCGAGGTATATCTCCACTGCCCGAACGGGATGGCGCGCACCAAGCTCACCAACGCCTACTTCGATTCCACGCTTGCCGCCACTAGCACCATGCGAAACTGGAAGACGGTCCTGAAGCTCCATGACCTGGCCATCGGCGCCGGCTGATCGACTCGGGAAAGCCTAGCCGGTTTCGCGCAGATCGCAGGGAGTAATGGCACCCCCGTCCACCCTGAAATATGCGGCGGACGAGCCAAAGAACTCCGATACTTGCTCAACGTCGGTAGTCGTTATCATCACCTGCGGGTAGTCTGCCGCCTTCTCCAGAACCCGGCGGCGGCGGTCGGCGTCCATCTCCGACAGAGCGTCGTCCAGCAGCAGCAGGGGCCGTGTGCCTCGCACTGCCGACAGCGTCTCCGCCTCTGCCAAGCGTAGCGACAGGGACAGCGTGCGGGCCTGCCCGCGGGAGGCGAAAGCGCCCATGTCCACGCCGTTCACGATGATGTCGAAATCGTCGCGGTGCGGGCCGGCTGCCGTGGCCGCCGTGGCCCGCTCGCGGGAAGCGACGGTTTGCAGGATTTCGTGGTAGCTGCCCGCCATGCCGTCGGCGTTCGTGGAGAGTGGCACGCTGGGCCGGTAGCGCAATTCCAGCGTTTCACCCTCCCCGCCGAGATCATGGTGATGGCGGACGCAGGCGGGCGTCAATATTTTCATCACCTCGTGCCGACGCCAGGTCAGCCAGGCCCCTTCCCGCACCAGCTCATCGTCCCAGAACTCCATCTCATCGGGCCTGGCCCGGCCATCGCGTCGCAGCCGCAGCAGGCGATTGCGCTGCTGCAGCACCCGCTGGTAACGCTGCAGTCCCTGCAGGTACAGAGGGTCGGCCTGCGAAATGAGAATGTCAAGGAAGCGTCGTCGGGCCGAGGGCGGCCCCTGCACCAGCGCGATGTCTTGCACGCTGAACAGGACAGCGTGGACGAGGCCCACCAGCGACGTGGCGGTGCGGCGAATCCGGTTGACCCGTATCTCCTTTTGGATACGGTAACCCGGCCCGCTGGCGGCGGTTGAGGGGGAAGCGCGGTAGCCTATGATGACGCGGTGCCTGCTGGGAGCGTTGCTTTCTGGAGAATCCGGGCTGTCGTCTTCCACCAGCCCGTCTATGAGGGCCTGCCCGCCCTCCCGGGCTGCGTCGAAGTTGACCAGCTCGCGCTCGTTCTCAGCGCGGAAGGAGCGGGCGATGGCCAGCAGGTATACCGCCTCCACCAGCCCCGTCTTCCCTTGCGCGTTCTGCCCGAAGTAGACCGAGACGCCCGGCGGCACCTCCAGCTCCACCTCGGCCAGATTGCGGAAGTTGCTCAGTCGAAGATGGGAGAGGCGCACCTACTTCTGTTCCCGGAGTTCCTTTTCCTTGAGCTGCCACTTGGTGAGGAGAATGCCCGGGCCGAGAATAGCAAGAGCTGCCAGATCCTTTTCCTCTCTGGCTTGTTCCTCGCGCTTGAGAAGAGCAGCGAGAAATTCCTCAGCTTCGTCGTCCGAAATCTCTTGCTGATGCAACTTGTCAGCTAATTCGTTCCATCGCTCCTGCTTCATCGGATTCTCCGGCGCGCCCATCGCTCTCAAATTTCTTGTCCACTGAATATACCAGTCCCATAGTATTTCCATTCGGGCATTCGTGGTCTTCATTCGCTCTGCATCATTGGGTGTCACCAGGGTTTCCACGGCCTTCACACGGCCATGAACCGATAGCATGAATCCGAAACCTGCAACTAAAACCGTAACCAGGGCGGCGAGGATTGCCGCCGCAAAGGTGATTACGCCTTGTGGTATGTCCAACAGTATCAACGAGATATCCATTTACAACTGACGCCTTTCCTTTCTATTCCCCTTGTAGCCGCCGTATCTGCGCCTCCAGTTCCGCGGCTTGGCCGGCGTCGCCGGCGGACAGGCGGAAGCAACGGTCGAGGTACAGCTTGGCCAGCTCGGAACTGCGTTCGGACGTGTCCTGCGCCACTGCCAGCAGGTTGGACACCTGGAACTCTTCCGGCAGGTGGCGGGCCAGTGCCCGGATTTCCTCGCCTGCCTCGTCCGCTGCGGCCCGGTCGGCCCCCTCGACGGCGAAGCGCAGTTGCCCCAGCAGCCGCGCCAGCTCGCTCAGCTTGTCGCCCTCGCTCATAAAGCTGAACAACACGTCGTTGACGTTGAATGACGCATCCAGCAATTCCTCCGGTTCTCCCAGGGAAGGCTGGTCTTCGGGCAGCGCGGCGACCTCTCCGGCGGGGGCGGCGGACTTGCCCGCAGCGGTGTACAGTTCGCCATAGCTGTTTACCGCTTCCGACACCGACTCCATCATTCGGGGCAGGTCGAAGGAGAACATATTACCGCCGTAAACCAGGTCGTCGCCCCGCTGTTGGCTCAGGCGTTCCAGCACCTCATAGCCATCCACCGGCTCCGGCACCGGCGGCATGGCGAAGGCCGACAGGTCGTTGAGCGGCAGCGCCCCCAAGTGGGATGCTAAAAACGGAGGCACATACTTGGTCAGGTCCGCCTTGATGGGCAGCGTAACTATATAGCTGGCGTAGACCTTATCCGGTTCCGTATCTACCTTGAAATACAACAGGGCGTGCCCCGACGGGCTGCCGTGGTCTCCGCGCTCGAAAAGAAGGTCCATCGCTACACCGCCACTCATCGGCCCAGCGGAGGGCCGACTGCATAAAATACCAGGTTAACCGCTCCCGCCATCCTGAGCTTGTCGCAGGGAGGCTGATGCAGATTATAGCATTGGCCTGCGGTGGCGCAGACTCAGCGTTGACGGCATAATGCAAAATAAGTATGGTATAGCCAACTAATCGAAGCTGGACAAAGCACATTCAAGGAGCGGGAAATGCCCGATCCCGAAGTCAGGATTTTCGACTACGACAAGATCGAAATCGGTGAGGAGCTGGGATCCTATGAATACACCCTCACCCAGGAAATGCTAGACAACTTCAGGGCGTCCATTGACGACCCTGACGCCGTGTTTCCCACGCTGGCGGTGAAGCATGACGCCACCGCCTTCGCGATGGTCTACGACGACCAGACCGGCGGTGTCAACGCGGGCAATGAAGTCGAGTTTTTCAACCCGCCCATCCCGGGCAAGAAGATTCGCGTCACCGGACGCATCGCCGACAAGTACCTGCGCCGGGACAAACCCTACATGGTCATCGAGGCGACCGCCATGGATGAAGACGGGCGGCTGCTGGAAAAGCTCCGCACCTACCAGATGAAAAAGCCGGACGAGGTGGGCAAGAAATGGCATCCGCAAAGCTAGACGGCATAGAGCCGGGTCAGCAGATACCTTCAGTCACCAAGAGTGTGACCCAGGACACCATCAACCAGTTCGAGAACTGCGGCATCCTGGACCGCCAGAACATCCATAACGACCCTGAACTGGCCCAACAGCGCCTCGGCACCACCTACCCCATCGCCTCGGGACGGATGTCCGTGGCCTTCGCCGCCGAGAGCCTGCGACGCTTCTTCGGGCCGGAGGTCTTCAACCACACCGGCAGCGTCAACCTGAAGTTCCTGCGCCCGGTCAAGGGCGGCGACACCATCACCGTCACCGGGGAGGTCGCGGTGCAGGAGCAGGCCGAAGACGGCGCTCACGTGACCGTCAACCTGTACTGCGAAAACCAGAACGGCGACCGCACAGCGGTGGGGATTGGCACGGCGGTGATCAAGTAGCGCGCCGTTCCTGAAGTTCAGCCAATGCCTCAATCCTACTGGCACCTGACGGGAAATCTCTGGGCATTGGCCCTGAGTACGGTCATAGCCCTGTTCCTTCCCGACTTTGGGCCGACGGAGCGAATGGACGGTGGGGTAGGTGTGGTGATCCGAACCACGATGGCCGCTCCCATCGTATTCTCCCTGATGTACTGGGCGGGGCGGCTGATAGGCTATCTGATAGACAGGCTGAAGGACTGGTGGTTTATGAGCATACTGACAGCAGGAATTGAGCAAAGTCTACATAACGCGGTCGAGCGGCGCGCCAAGAATATAGCCAAGGACATAGCCAAGGATATGGCCAAGGACATAGCCAAGGACATAGCCAAGGATATGGTTGAGGCGGAGAGGGAAGCGGTCAAGCAGTTCATGCGAAGCAAAGGCGTTTCGGATGAAGACATTGACGCCTTTTTCCACAGAGTATCGAATCAAGACTAAACCATAACAGGCGAGATTGAAGAGCAGCCGATGGCAACCACTACCGACCGGGTAACCGAACTCTTTTCTGATGCGCGAGTCCTGTATAGTGACGCGCTGGAAATGCTTGCCCAAGACAGAATTCGCAACGCGGCGGAAAAAGCGTGGGCAGCCACCAAACGGTCTACCGACGCAATGGTACTAGCACGGACCGGACGCGAACCCCAGTCTGCGGGCGGGGCACGGCGCGCTCTCCTGCGATTGAGCAGCAACGCCCCGGGAATTGATAGGTTTCAATGCCAATACAACACCCGCTCCGAACTGCTGCACGTCAATTGTTTCTATGATGGTAATTGTGAGCCGGAAGCGGAGATGACTGAGCTCATCCTGGCCACCGACTCCTACATTCAAGACGCTGAGAATCTGGCAGCGGCAGAGTAGACCGTCGCTGCGAATCCCAAATCAAAGCGAGAGAAGAGATATGCCAGGCTCCGAACACGGCAAGGTTGAAGCAGAAATCGTATACTGCGTTGCTTGAGGCTACTTCCCGGTCGCCACGTGGCTGGCGACGGAATTCTTCAAGTCCGACGCACCCGGCGACGTCGCCATCAAGATGACCCCCTCAGACCGGGGACGCCTTGAGGTTTACCTCGATGGCGAGGTCATTTTCGACCGCAAGACCGACGGCGGCTTCCCCGACCTCGGCAAGGTCAACGAACTCAAGATGACCATAGCCGAAAAGCTGTTCGACCTCGAAGACGCCTAGGTCGCTCATACGAGGCGTAACCGCTCATCCTGAGCTTGTCCAAGGACGAGCGGTTGCGCTTGGATGGAGGAACACCTTGTCTGACCCTCAACACGTGGAAATCGTGCGGGCCGGGGCTGTCGCCGTTTCCCAATGGCGCGCCGCCAACCCCGATGTCGAGCTTGACCTGCGCGGCGCAGACCTGCGCGAAGTCAACCTGTGCCAGACCGACCTGTCCGGCGCGTTGCTTTCCCGCGCCAGCCTCACCGATGCTGACCTGTCTCAAGCCAACCTGGAGAAGGCCGACCTGGGCCGCGCTGCCCTGTCCGGCGCGAACCTGGCTTCGGCCAACCTGACCAACGTCAACCTGTTCTGGGCCGACCTCAAAGGCGCCAACCTCGAAGACGCGGTGGTGCGCCACTGCCGCATGAACCGGGTGAATCTGATAGGCGCGAACCTTCACCGGACCGACTTCAGCCAGTCCAACATGATCGAGGCCGACCTCCGCAACGCCGACCTGACCGGGGCCGTCTTCGTATCCACCAATATGAACGGGGCCGACCTCTCGCGGTGCAGCATGAAGGGAGCGGACTTCACCCGCGCCATGATCCGCGACTCCATGTGGATCGCCACCAACATGACCGGAGCCAACTTCGACCAGGCCAGTCTCCACCGCGCCGACTTCACCCTAGCCAAATGGGACCACACAACCACGTTCCCCAAGGGCTTCGACCCCGAGGACATAGAGTTCTTGGACGTGGGCGTGTAGGCTAGACGGTAACTGAGAGATACACAGCTATCATGCCCACCCTCCTCATAGCCGGTGGTTCCGGCGTTGGCAAGACCAGCCTCGCCTATGGCCTGCTGGTACGTCTGCGCGACGCCGGACGCTCTGCGGCTTACTGCAAGCCCTTCTCGCCGACTCCCGGCGCCGACGCCGACCAGATCTTCGCTGCTGGCGTCCTGGCCGATGCCCTCGGCATCGCCGTTGGCCCGGCGCCGCGCCCGCCGGACGGCGGCGTGGAAGAGGCCGCTGCATCCATCGCGGAGCTGCGCCGGCAGCATGATACCGTCGTTATCGAAGCCGTCGCCAACTCGCCTGCGGCGGAACTGGCCGCCGCCGTCGCCGCCCGTGTCATTGAGGTGCACTCCTACGCCCCGGAGCAGGACTGGGGAGTGGCGGCGGACGAGGCCGCCGGACACTGGGGCGCACGACTGGACTGGCTGGTGGTCAACGCCGTGCCCCGGTATCGCCGTAACATTGTCTCCGAGGGAGAGGCGGAGTCCTGGGCCGAGGTGGCAGCGCTGGTCATCCCCGAAAGCCGCGTTATGCTCGCCCCCACGGTGGCCCAGATAGGCGAGCACCTGGACGCCGTCTGGACCCTGGAGCCGGTGAACGCCGATGCGCTGGTGGAGCGTTTCCTCATTGGCGGCAACATAATGGACAACGGCCCCACCTACTACGGACGCTACAATAACCAGGCCGTCATCACCCGCGCCCAGCGCCCCGACATCCAGTTGGCTAGTATGCTCCCGCAGACGAACTGCCTGGTGCTCACCGGCCCCGGCGAACCCACCGAATACGTCAAGGCCGAAGCCCGCGAGCGCGACATACCCCTGTTGCAAGTCTCCATGCCCACCATTGACACTGCTGACGCCCTCGACCGCTTGATTGACGCCGCCACTCCCCACAGCCTGGCTAAAGTTCGCCACTACGCCGCCCTGCTGCAACAGTACGCCGGCCCGGAGTGGCTGACAGACTGACACCCCTCTACCTCTGATTGCCGGGCAGAAACTCCAAGCGGCTAGGGTTTGTTGACATTTATCCGTCATTCCCGCGAAAGCGGGAATCCAGAGGTTTACGCCGAAACGAAATTGACTATTGGCTAGGCTGGCCCTGGATTCCCGCTTTCGCGGGAATGACGGTTTGGGATTGCAGGGCAGCAGTATCACAAATGTCAACACTACCTAGGCTTTGTAAGCGCCTTGCAGGTTGGCTAGGGCTTGAGGGAACTCAACATCGTTGAACACGAGGCGGAAGGTTCCTTTGGCCGGGCCGTCGCTGATTTTCATAGTTCCGGCATTGAAGGCGCTTTCCAGGGTTTCAAGCACTTTGCTCTTATATTCAGTGTCGTCGTTGCCCTTGAGATGTTCGCCTTTGGTCTCGAATACCAGAACGTGCGGTTTGCCGTCGGTGTTTCCGGCCATGGCGATGAAATCCGGCCAGATGCGTTCTTGTTTCCAGCCCCGTAGGTAGTAATCTCCGTGTTGACGCACGGCTATGCGGTGCCACCACTGCAACGCCTTCTGTTCGTCAAGGTAACGGGCGAAATTCCGCTCCAGCGCGCTATCGAACTGTTGCGTGTATACCGGCTCGAACAGATTGAACCGCAACTGATGCCCGTTGTTGCCTGTCATCAGGCCGGAGTCTTCCGGCACCGAAATCTCGTAGGATTCCTTCATCTGGAAGTTGGGTTGACCCGTCTCCAGGTCAAAGCGGATTTCTCGCTGGCGCAGCTTGTCGCGGAAAATCCGCTCAGCGCGTTCCTCTACTTGATCCTTGACGGACTCTCGCAGGGCGTAGGCCAAATAGGAACGCCGGTCATAGATATGGTCGTCGCTTTCCCCGGCCGTGCGCTGTCGCTCCACCCATTGCCTGGCGATTCGGGACGCCTGCCACGCATTGGGGGTTATATCGGACAGTTGGCGGGCAAAAAATGACACGTTGACGGTTTTATCAATGTCCAGTTCTTGGGATTCGTGGAAAACCGGCAGTGTGTCGCCAACGTCCACCGACGCCGTTTGACGCTTGGCCGGGTCAGCCAAAGAGCCTTGCGGGTCCGGTTCCTTGATGGTGGCCCAATCAATGCGGGGCAGAATGTGGCGCTGATAGTCCAGTTCCACCCATGCGTCACCGTCCTGGTGCAGCACCAGCGGCAGAAATATGTTATGGCCGCGAAATCCGTTCCGGCGTTCTATCGTAACCCTCCGCGAGTCTGCGGACGCTCCAATCACTTCGTCCCCCAGGCCGCTCAAGCCTTCCTGCTCCAGCCCATTCTTGACCTGGTCTACCGCAACCCTTACATCGGTGTTCCAGCAATAGACATAGCAGTGGTCAAGGGCTTCCTGTCCGGTCTTGCGGGCGTGGGGCTGACGCAGCACCCGGCCTACCAGTTGGGTTATGGCGCGCTGGGCCTGAGTGTTGTCCAACATCACCAGAACGTAGGCGAAAGAGCAGTCCCAGCCTTCCATCAGCGCGTTCTTGGTGATAATCCAGCGCACTGGCGAGAAATCCGACAGCAGGTTTTCGCCGCGTAATTCGTCGTTGTAGCTGGACTTTACTCGCACGGCGTTTTCAGGAACGGCCAGGTTGGTTATCAAGAACCTGCGAACGTCCTCGGCGTGGATATGGTCCGTGTCCTGCTGGTCGTTGCCGGTCCGCTCCACGCGCACCACAGCGATGGGGCGTATGTAGTCGCCGCCGCTGTTTTGAAGAGAACGCGCCTCTGCTTCCAGGGTGTTCAGCCGGTCCGCCGCTTCGCTCAATGTGTTCCGCCAGTCGGCGGTCGGGTACGAGGTTACCTGAACCGGCGCCTTTATCATCTGCGCCCTTTTCAGTTCCGGGCCGGAGATGTCAACCAGCAGGTTGCTGATTCCCCGGTTGGGTGTCGCCGACAGTTCGATGACCAGGCTGGGGTCGAGGCGGCTGACGGCGCGGGCGAATTCCTGGTTGGATTCCTGTTTCTTGGCGCCGTATGCCTTGTGCGCCTCGTCCAGCACCACCACGGGACGCAGCATCTTGAACACGTTGAACAGGCTGTGCTTGACCGGGCCGGTCAACCACTGCTTCCCGCACCTGCACTGATTTCGCTTGTCTTGTTTCGCGGCACAGTCCGGGTTGACACACGTGCGCTCCAGGTCCGGGCAGTCGCGCAGCAGCTTGCCGTCGCCGAGCGGGTCGTCGTTGTCGGGAAAGAACGTGGGATAGCGCCCCGAATCCCGGAACATCCGCAGGAATTCCCGGCCCTTCTGCCGGTTGGCTGCGGGCAGGCTCAGCAGCATCACGCACAGGTAGCTGGCGGCGTCGGAGCGGGTGAAGGGGTCGTCCTTCTCCATGAGCTTGACGCGCCCGCCGCTGGCTATTTCCAATAGCTGCCGGTAGGGATGCTCCTTGTTTTTCAGGGCGGCTTTAGTCTGCTCGTAGATGGCGTTGGTTGGCGTTATCCAGAGGACCAGGCCGGTCTGCCGCCGGAGTCGCTCCAGGGCGGCGGCGGCCAGCAGCGTCTTGCCCCCGCCGGTGGGAATCTTGAAGCAGACGTGCGGGATGGGACGCCTCGCTTCATCGGTGCGGTCAACATAAGCGCCTGCAGTTTCCGGGACGCCACCCGATTGAGACAATTTCTGCCAAGCGGTCTTGGGGTAGTTACCTATGTCCTCGGGAATGTCTGCGCCAACGTCCTGCAATGCCGTGATAACGGTGTCCGACTGTGCTTGTGCCTCGGACAGCGCGTCCAGCCAGCGACCAAAGGCTTCCAGGGCATTGGCTTGATAGTCTTTCAGTTCCATGCCGCGTCCTTACTGCCCCATCCGGTGCATTTCGTAGGGCAACTGGCAAAAGGTGATGCCCATGTCCGTAAGTTCTCGCTGGCCAATATACTTGCCCGCCCCGAAAACTCTGGCCTTCCTTCCGTGGAGCCGGTTGGCTTCTCTGATACGTTTGGCGTGCTGTTCGTCCAGCATGGCCTCGTTGCTGGACAGATATTCCAAGTCCGGCTTGTACAGCAGGTAGTAGGCCATCTGGCCGTCGGTGTAATACAAGCCATCATCATCTTGCTGCTCCAAGACGGCTTCTCCGGCGGAGATGCCCGCCGAGATATGCAGAAGGTAGGCGGCCAGCGCCGGATATTCCGGTAGCACCTCGCCGGTCAGCATCTTTTCCATGTCAATGGGGTCGCCCAAGGTGCAGTAGGTGAAGGAACCGCCCAAGCCTTCCTGCAACGCTGCGTCTTTCGCTTCTGGCACGCCGTTGATGACGAGGCGGACCCGCTCGGCGGTGATGCTGTCCGTGTAGTCCTCGCACTCCACCAGGATGAATTTGCGGTTGCCACCGTCCGCCTTGTTCAGGGCCAGGACGGCGTGGGCCGTGGTGCCGCTGCCAGCGAAAGAGTCGAGCACTATGGCATCCTTGCTGCGCAGAATCTCCAATAGGAACTTGATCAACTTAGTCGGCTTTGGCTGCGAAAAAACTCCGCCTTGACCAAAAATGTCGCGAAGTTCCCGTGTACCTTCGGCGTTGAATCCAACAAACTCCGGTGATAAGAAAGCATCTGGTGGCTGGCCTTCTTGGACCTCATTCAAGTAACGCTTGGCTCTCGGCTCATTGACCGAGAAATCGAGGCGATTGTCCGCCTCCATTTCGCGCAACCGCCCCTTGGAATAGCTGGGGTACCTACCTTCTGGAGCAGTCCATTCAACCCCGTTAGCAAAAGTAACTGTGTATGGCTCGTAATAGTTTCTAGCGTGAATAGGGTCGAACTTGTACTTGCCACGGCCATCACCATCATCGTGTGGGTAATTGTCAGACTTGTCGGTGATATGCCGGATGTAACGGCTCTTGTGTTCGCCAAACCAAGACTTCTCCTTTGCATACGCCAAAACATAGTCGGCGTTCAGGTTGAAGTCCTTGCTAGAGTTTCGGACAGTGTGCATTGCCCTCCGCGTGAGGACGGCGAAGAAGTTGTCATCGCCGAAAACATCACCCATTAACATCCGCAGGTGGTGTTGCTCGTTGTCGTCAATAGAAATGAAAATCACGCCATCTTCTGCTAGTAACTCTTTTAGCAGCTGTAGGCGGGGCCACATCATGCAGAGCCACTTGTCGTGGCGCTCCAGGTCCTCGCTATCAACTGTCTGGTTCAGCCACTCCCGCATCAGGGGGCTGTTCACCTTGTCGTTGTAGGCCCAGCCCTCGTTGCCGGTGTTGTAGGGCGGGTCTATGTAGATGCACTTGACGCGGCCGGCGTATCGGGGCAGGAGGGCTTTCAGCGCCTTGAGGTTGTCGCCGTGGATGATGAGGTTGTCGTCGGCCTGCCCTTCAGCAAGCTCAGGGGGGTTCAGCGACTTGTCCGGGTCGGGAACCAGCGGGCGGTAGGGGATGGTGAGGTGGTGGGCGTAGACAATCTGTTTGCCCTTGAACTCCAGGGAAGGCACGGCTCACCTCTCCGGGCGGGTTGATGGGGGGTATACTACCCTATCCCGCCGGGACTTTCATCACTACGTACACGAGGCTCCGGGACGTTCCGGGGCCTCTGGGCAACCACGAGGGTTGCCCCTACCTGTTGGGAACCCTCCCTGGCCTGAACTGTGATTCGTTTGATTTCAGGATTACGCTGATTGGGATCTAGAGCGTGTTTACAAACTCTACCGGCAAAGATATGTGGGTATCGGCGCGGTTGTTTGATGCCAGGATTTCACCCTCATCCTAACCCTCTCCCTCAAGGGAGAGGGGATTTTGCAGGTTAATTCCGCCCTATTTGCGGTTTGTAAACACACCCTAATCCTGCAAATCCTTTAATCCTGTGAATCCTGATTCAGACAATTTGGGCGGCAATGACTTTGCAATCGTACTAGCGCTCCGTTCAGCCGCCCCTACCCCGCGTTACCGCAACGCTGTATACTGTTGCCGGTTTTCGCGTAGCACTCAGGAGGGGTATCTTGGAGTTCAAGATTGCAGTCATGGGCGGCGACGGCATCGGCCCCGAGGTGACGGACCAGGGCGTCCGCGCGCTGGAGGCCGTGGGCCGCGCCTTCGGACACAGCTTCAGCCTGTCCTATGGCGACATCGGCGGCATATCCATAGACAAGCACGGCATACCCTTCACCGACGACGTGCGCGCCATGTCCGGCGACAACGACGCCGTGCTCTTTGGCGCAGTGGGCGGCCCCAAGTGGGACGACCCCAACGCCGCCGTCCGCCCGGAGCAGGGCCTGCTGGACATTCGCGCCCACATGGGCGTATTCGCCAACATCCGCCCGGTCAAGGTCTACCCCTGGTTGGCCGACGCCAGCCCTCTCAAGGCGAGTGCGTTGGAGGGCGTGGACATGGTGGTGGTGCGCGAGCTGACCGGCGGCCTGTATTACGCCGAGCCGCGCGGACGCCGCCAGACGCCCGGCGGCATCATCGCCGAGGACACCATGCGCTACACCGAGGGCGAGATTGAGCGCGTCCTCCGCGTCGGCTTCGAGCTGGCCCGCGGGCGGCGCAAGAAGCTGACCTCGGTGGACAAGGCCAACGTCCTCGAATGCTCCCGGCTCTGGCGCACCGTCGCCACGCGCCTCGGCGAGGAATACCCCGACGTCGAGTTGGAGCACGTGCTGGTGGACGCCTGCGCCATGCAGCTCATCCAGCAGCCTTCCCGCTTCGACGTGATAGTCGCAGAGAACACCTTCGGCGACATTCTGACCGATGAAGCGTCGGTGCTGGCCGCTTCCATGGGCCTGCTGCCCTCGGCCAGCCTGGCCGGCGTCCCGGTGGAAGGCCGGCCCTCCGTCGGGATGTACGAACCCATCCACGGCACCGCTCCCGACATCGCTGGCAAGGGCATCGCCAACCCCATCGGCTCCATCCTGAGCGCCGCCATGATGGTCCGCTACTCCCTCGGTCTCACCGAAGAGGCCGCCGCCATGGAACGGGCGGTGGAGCAGACGCTGGAGTCCGGCCTGCGCACCGCCGACATAGCGGGCGGCGGCAGCTCCGTAGGCACTGTCGAGATGGGCGACCGCATCATCGAGGCTATCGCCTGACAAAACTGACATGGATTTACAGGATGGACAGGATTTTTGATTTTGTTTGCCTAATCCTGTATATCCTGTGTATCCATGTTCGTAACTGCACCACCAAGCCGATACCGTCTATCCCGTTGAAGTAGGATTTGTATGCACCTCGCCCTCTTGTGGCTCCTGCTGGCCGGAACTGCGGTTGTCATCCTGATAGCCTCCAACTTCCTGGCCAAGTCAGCCGACGTCATCGCCTTCAAGACCGGTCTGGGCCGCGCTTTCATCGGGGTCGTTCTCTTGGCCACGGCAACGTCGCTGCCCGAGCTGGGCACCGGCGTCAGCACCATCACTTGGCGGGACGAGCCGGATTTGGCAGTGGGCGACGCTTTTGGCAGCAACCTGTTCAACCTGCTGATAATCGGCCTGCTTGACCTGTTCTGGCGCAACGGGCCAATACTTTCCAGGGTCAGCATCGCCACGGTGATGATCGGAGCGCTGGGAGTCGCCGTCATCTCCCTGGCCGCCATCGGTATGCTGATTCACAGTTACACCGACGCTATGGACTCGTGGACTCTTAGCCCGGTTTCCGTCCTGATACTCGGTGTGTTCTTGCTCGCTATGTATTCGATATACAGGTTCGAGCAACGCCCCCGGAACGACGGAGACTACGCAGTGGCCGTCGCATCGGAGGAGGATGAAGAGGAGCAATACGCCAACGACAGCCTGGTGCGATCATTTGTGATCTACCTTCTGTCGGCGTCTTGCGTAATCGGAGCGGCGATAGCCCTCGGTTACGCCGGAGATGAAATCGCGCACGAAATGGGCTGGGAGGCCAGCTTCGTCGGCACTCAATTCCTGGCCTTCAGCACCTCGCTGCCAGAGTTAGCCGCCTGCTTTGCCGCCATACGCATCAACGCCCCGGAGCTGGCCATCACCGGCGTGCTGGGCAGCAACCTGTTCAACATGGGGTTCATCCTGTTCATGGATGACGTCGCCCTGGTTGGCGCTCCCCTGTGGAGCCCGGACCACATTGCTTCCATTCATTCTCTGACCGCTGTGATAGCGATGCTGATGACGGCGGTTGTGATTGTGGCCGTAATTACCCGGGGACGAGGGCGGCCCAACAAGTACTTCACCTATGAGGGTGTGACGCTCATCGGCCTCTACATAGCTGCCAGCGTCCTCGTCTTCATGCTGGCGTAGCATGGCCGGGGCTACCGGGCCTCCAAACACACGGCAGGCAGGCGTAAAATAGAACACAGCTCAGCTGTAGGTTGAGGTGGCTCTGTGCTAACAACCGACCGTATACAAGAACTGTTCGCCGACGCTCGCGTGATGTACGACAGTGCGCTGGAGCGTTGGGCCGCGGGCGACGTCCGAGACTCCGCGGAAAAGGCATGGTGCGCCACCAAGCGCGCCACTGATGCCTTGATTCTGGCGCGCACCGGCAATGAGCCTGAGACCACTGGGATGACGTCATCAGGTATACGCTTGCTGGGAGAGCAAAGCAGCGCAATCGAGAATTTGGTAGGAAGGTACTACACCAGAATAGGGCACCTGCACGGTGAATGTTTCTATGATGGCAGATGCGCATCTCGTGATACCGAGCGCCGCATCCGCGAGACCATAGACTACATCGCCGACGCGGAGACCCTCGCCTTCCCGGTCGTAAAATAAACCAAAGGCGCCACTGTAGGTCGAGTTGATGTTATGGTAGTCACTGACAGAGTAAGAGAGATTTTCGCCGACGCTCACGCAATGTACGACAGTGCGCTGGAGCGTTGGGCCGCGGGCGACGTCCGAGACTCCGCGGAAAAGGCATGGTGCGCCACCCTGCGCGCCACCAACGCCCTCATCCTTGCGCGAACAGGCGAAGAACCGGAAAAAACACCGGAGACGTCCGGGCGCTTGGACAGATTAGCTCGCCAGGAACCAGCGGCAAGTAGTCTTGTTGGACGCTATTACTCTCGCCAGCAGCGTCTACACGGAGATTGCTTCTATTCTGGGATACTTACACATCAAGACGAAATAGAGCGCCGCATCCGAGAGACCATAGACTACATCGCAGACGCGGAGGCCCTCGCTTTCCCGGGCGTAAAATAAACCAAAGACGCAACTACAGGTTGAGAGGGCGCTATGTTAGCGACTGACAGGGTAAGAGAAATTTTCGCCGATGCTCACGCAATGTATGAGGACGCCCTAGAACGCTGGGCAGCCGGAGACATCCGGGATGCGGCGGAAAAGGCATGGTGCGCCACCCTGCGCGCCACTAACGCCCTGATTCTCGCAAGGACTGGAGCAGAACCGGAAAGGACCCCAGAAACCTCGGCGCAACTACAGATGCTTTCTGGAGCAGACCGGCGTGCCAGACCCATCGTGGGGAGGTATTATACCCGCCAGGGTTGGTTGCACGGACAGTGCTTTTATATGGGGCTGTGCGAGCCTGTAGATGAAACCGAGCGCCGCATCCGCGAGACCATAGACTACATCGCCGACGCGGAGGCCCTCGCCTCCTTGGGCGAAGGCCGGTAGCCGCTACACCGCCCCGCCCGCGTAGCTGGCTATTTGTGCGAACCCCTCTTCCTCATCCGACCAGGCAAACAGCGCCGCCTCTTCCACCCGGGTTTCCGTTATCCCCACCACAAGCTGCTGCACCGGGTAGGCAGGGCCATCACCCCAGGGGCTGGTGGCGACTTCCCGGTCGGTCGGCGAGAAGTAGGCCCGGCCATTGGGGTGGGAGTGGTAGATAACCTTGGCGGGCGCTTCACTATCCAAGCTGTGGTTCAGGGCCAGCAAATCGCTGCCGGTGATGACGTAGGCGGTTTCGGCGCCGCGCTCTGCCTGGGTGGGGTGGGCGCCCGCATCCTGAGCGTTCTCGCAGCTTCGGACGGCATTGACCGCCGGGCTGTTCGCGGGGCCGGCGAGCCAGCCACAGCACTCAAACGGGAACGCTCTGCGGGCCTGCCGGTAGACCTCTGCGAGAACATCGGCAGGTATGTCCAAAGGTGTCGGTGCATCAGCCATGCAAAAGCTCCTTAGTTAGGGAAGTAGGCACGACGATAAGGTCTTATCTGAGTTGCCAATTCGCCCAGACCGTTAGTCCTGAGCTTGTCGAAGGACGGACGCTGATAAATCCCCCGTCATCCGGCGGAATTGCGCCCTACGGCCCAACGTCTGGCGTATTCGTAGACCGCGGCCTCCTGCTCCGGCGTCTGGATGGAACCTGGGCGCAGGCGCCGCACTTCCTCAACGGCGTCGCCCGGCCACGCGCCCTTGCGCACCAGGTGACACGCCAGCACCGTGCCGGTACGCCCGATGCCAGCGTAGCACGACACCGCCACCGGACGTCCCACGCTGGTCTGCGCGTCAATGAACTCCACCATCCGGTCAATCTGCTCCTGTTCTGGAGGCGTGAAGTCCGGCACCGGCTCGAACATATCCACAATGTCCAAGGCGCCGCCGGCGTCGGACGGGATGGTCCGTTCCTCCATCCGTATCATCGCCCGCACGCCCTGCCGGTACAGGTAGAACAGGTCCCCCACTCCGGCAGGGCCTTGCGCCCCGCCCAGCTCGTTGTCCAGCACCCAGCTAAAGTTCATATACTGCATATTCGGGCCTTTCCCAAGACTCCCTCTCTTTGGGGAGGGTTAGAGCCTGCTCTGCGAAAGCGGGGGTGGGAGTGTTTACCCCGGAGTCACGGTTTCCAGCATACGCCGGACTTCCCCGGACGTCAGCCCCTCAACAGCCACCGCCTTGTTCCGCGACGAGAGGCCCCGCACTATGCGCAGCCGCGACTTGGCGACGCCCAGCGTTTACGTCAGCAGTTCCAGCAGCGCGGCGTTGGCTTTCCCGTCGTGAGGCGGCGCGGTGACGCTCACACGCAGGGTCCCGTCGCGCATCCCCAGCACCCGGTCGCGGGACGCCCGGGGCTGCACCCGCACACTGATTGTGCCGCTGTTCGGGCCGTCCAAATATCTCCCTATGAGCGCGAAGGCCGCCGAGTCGGGTATAGTATAGGGCATATCAAACAAACACCGGAGTTGTTTTGGAATACGCCAATATCAAGCTGACAAAAGAAGAAGGGATCGCTACCATCCGCCTCAACCGCCCCGACGCCATGAACGCCTTGGGCCGCGAGCTGTGCGACGACCTGTCCTCGGCCCTTACCGACGTGGCCGGGGATGATTCGGTGAAGGCGATGGTGCTGCGAGGCGAGGGCCGGTGCTTCTGCGCCGGGGCCGACCTCAAGTATTTTCAGGACGCCTTCCAGAGGCCGGAGTCCCTGCGCGATTACCTGCGGGACATCAACGAAGTGATCTTCCAGGTGGAAGACCTGCCCATCCCCGTGATAGCCGTGGTTCACGGCTTCGCTCTCGCTGGCGGCTTGGAACTAATGATGGCCTGCGACATGGCCCTCGTGGCCGACGACGCCCGCATCGGCGACCAGCACGTCAACTTCGGCCTGATGCCCGGCGGCGGCTCCACCATCCGCCTGCCCCGCCTCGTGGGCCCGCAGCGGGCGATGGAATTGCTGACCACTGGCCGCTGGCTCAACGGCCCCGAGGCCGTCGAGTGGGGCCTCGCCCTGCGCTCAGCCCCGCTGGAAGAACTGGACGAGGAACTGGAGAAGCTGGTAGCCCCCCTGCGCGGCAAGAGCCGCCCCGGCCTCGGCTGGATCAAGCAGGTCACCCACCAAGGCCGCGACCTCACCATCCGCGATGGCTCGTCCGTAGAGCAGATGGCCTTCGCCCAGTACGTCGCCACCTCCGGCCACCCCGCCGAGGGCGTTCAGGCTTTCGTCGAGAAGCGCGCCCCGCAGTTCTAGCCGCGACCCCGGTAATTCCCTCCCCCTCTGGGAGAGGGTTAGGGTGAGGGCGTCTCCCAAGAGTGTGGATATTCAGACAACCCATCAAGGACAGAAGATACAGGAAACAGGTTTTGAAAATACGCGAAATGCTCCATGAGGGGCGCACAATATCATTCGAGTTTTTCCCGCCGCGCGCCGCCGACAACATCCCCGGCGTGCTGGATACCGTGAACGAGCTGACCGCCTACTGCCCCGACTTCATCTCGGTCACCTACGGCGCGGGCGGCTCGACCCGCCACTTCACCGAGGAAATAACCATCAGCGCCAAGCAGTCGGCGGACGTGGAGGTCATGGCCCACCTCACCTGCGCCGGGCAGACCGTCGAGGAATTGGACGACGTTCTCCAGCGCCTGGATGAAGCGGGCATCGAAAACGTCATCGCCCTGCGCGGCGACCCTCCGCGCGGCGAACAGCAGTTCACCGTCACCGAAGGCGGCTTCAGCCACGCCTCCGAGCTCGTCACCCACATCCGGGCCAACTACAACTTCGGCATCGCCGCCGCCTGCTACCCGGAAGGCCACACCGAGGCCGAAAGCCTGGAGCGCGACCTCCAGTACGCCAAGCTCAAGGTGGACAACGGCGCAGACTTCCTCATCACCCAGCTATTCTTCGACAACGACGACTACTTCGCCTTCGCCGACCGGGCCGCCGCCGCCGGCATCGGCGTGCCGGTGATTCCCGGAATCCTGCCGGTGCTCAGCGCCCCACAGATTCGTCGCTTCACCGCCCTCTGCGGTTCCAAAATTCCGCCCGGCCTCGACGCTGAACTGGAAAGCCTGGGCGAAGACGACGAAGCCGTCCGCGAGCTGGGCATCGAGTACGCCGCCAGGCAGGTGGAAGAGCTGTGGGCTGCTGGCGTTCCCGGAGTCCACTTCTACGTCCTGAACCGCAGCTACTCCGTATCCAAAATCCTCGACCGCCTCGCCATCCCCGGGCACATCCCGGGATAGCGGATGCTCTTAGTCCCCTCTCCCTCCGGGAGGGGTTCCCACAAATTCCCTGCCCTCAAGGGGAGGGTTAGGGTGGGGGTGAGACCCCATGCTGTCCACCGGCGTAGACATAATCGAAATCAGCCGGATAGCCCGCACGCTGGAGCGATACGGGGACCGCTTCCTGCGCCGCGTCTACACCCCCGGCGAACTGGAATACTGCCGTGGCCGTCCGTCCAAGCTGGCATCCCGCTTTGCCGCCAAGGAGGCCACCATGAAGGCCCTCGGCACCGGTGTTCGCGGTGTCGGCTGGAAGGACATCGAAGTCGCCCGAGCCCCCAGCGGCGCTCCCAGCATCCTGCTCCACGGGCGCGCCAAGTCCCGCGCCGAACGCCTCGGCGTCCTCGAGATCTCCGTCAGCATGTCCGACTCCCGGGACAACGCCGTGGCCTTCGTGGTAACCCGCCGCGAAGACCCCGATTAACCCATTGCGAGTATAATGAGAGAAGCGCAGCCCCCACTGCCGGAAGCCCTGGCAAACCGCGGCGTCGGATGGCAGGCGGCAGGGTTTACCATTACCGGCATTGCCTGTCTGGCAGTCCTCAGATCGTTCGATGGAAGCGATTTCTGGCTGTACCAGTGGTTTGAGAAAGCAACCGTAGACCTATACTGGTCTTTCATAGTTCCGCTGGCATTTCTGTTCGACTGGGTGAGGAAAATGTTTGAAAGCGCTAAGGCCATCAGAGAGGCTAAGAAGGCTGAAATCAGAGAAAAAGCCATAAGAGAGGGCACCCAAGAGGAAAACCAACGGATACGTAAGTTGCTGGAACAACATGGCGTCGAACTGTCCCCGGAAGTAGCCCAAGCCGTCTTCGGAAATGGGCCGGAAAACGCCGCCTGACTGCCTCTGTGAAATCCGAATGGGCGAGAAAAATGTTTGAAAGCGCCAAAGCAATCAGGGAAGCCAAGAAGGCTGAAATCAGAGAAAAGACTATCCGAAAAGAACGCGAGCGCATACTAAAAGTATTTGAGCAACACGGCGTCGAATTGCCCCCGGAAGTAGTCGAAGCCGTCTTCGGCGATGCTTCCAGGAACGCTCCCTGACTGCCCTCGTGAAAGTCGTAACCGCCACCCAGATGACTGCCATCGAGCAGGCGTCGGACCGTTCCGGTGTCACCCTTGACACCCTCATGGAGAACGCTGGCCTCGCTGTGGCCCAAGCCGCCCGCGACGAACTTGGCGGCGCAGCCGGCGCCCGCATCGCCGTCCTCGTCGGCCCCGGCAACAACGGCGCAGACGGCCTCGTGGCTGCCCGCCACCTCCGCCGCTGGGGAGCCGATGTTACCTGTTGTCTTTTCACCCAACGTCCCGAATCCGACCCCAAGCTCGGCCTAGCCCGCCAATACGGCGTCGAAATCCTCTGTTCCCCCGACAACGCTACCCTCCATCGCCTGGTCCGCCGCTCTCGCCTCGTCATTGACGCCATCCTTGGCACCGGACGCTCCCGACCGCTCGACGGCCCGGTGCGTGACGTCATGCTCGCCCTGCAACGCATTCGTTCTCAGCGGGGTCACCCTGAGCCTGCCGAACGGTCACCTCTACTCCTGGCCCTCGACCTGCCCACCGGCCTTAACGCGGACACGGGCGAGATTGACCCTGCCTGCGCCCGCTTTGACGTAACCCTCGCCCTCGGCTACCCCAAGGCCGGGCTGCTGCGCTTCCCCGGCGCCGAATGCGCAGGCCGCCTGCGAGTGCTGGACATCGGCGTCCCTCCCGGCCTGCCCGAAGAGCGGGCCGTTGACGTCGAGATGCTCACCTCTCAATGGGTGGCGTCCCAACTGCCGTCCCGTACCCTCGATTCCCACAAGGGTACTTACGGCCACGCCCTGATCGTCGCTGGCTCCCGCCACTACGTCGGCGCAGCATGGCTGGCGTCCCAGGCATCGGTGCGTACCGGCGCCGGGCTGACCACCCTGGCCAGCCCCGAGGGGGTCTACCCTATCGCCGCCGCCAAGGGCGCCGAAGCCATCCACCTGCCGCTCCCCGAAGACCACTTTGGCCGCGTACTCCCATCCGCAGCCGCTGTCATAAGCCAGGCTGACCGCCGCTTCACGGCGGCATTGGTGGGCTGCGGCATGGGCTGGTCCGAGGGAACCACCGGGTTCCTGCGCCTGCTGCTGGCTACGACCCAGGGCAGACTCGCTGGGCTGCCGATGCTGATTGACGCCGACGGCCTGAACAACCTTTCCGCAATCGAAGACTGGCATAACCAGGTTAAAGCCCCTCTGGTGCTCACGCCGCATCCCGGCGAGATGTCCACCCTCACCGGCCTGCCCGTTGCCGAAATTCAGGCCCACCGCGAGGGAGTCGCCCGCGAGTGGGCCGGGCGATGGGGCGTTACCCTCGTCCTCAAAGGCGCGAACACCGTCATCGCCAGTCCTGGCGAGCCTGTCCGCATTGCACCCTGCGCCAACCCCGGTCTCGCCACCGGCGGCACGGGTGACGTGCTGAGCGGCGTCATAGTCTCGCTGCTGGCCCAGGGCTGCCCGCCGCCCGTTGCTGCTGCAGTTGGCGTCTACCTCCATGCCGCCGCCGGGCAGAGCATTACCGCCCGTATCGGCCAGGCTGGCCTGGCCGCCTCCGACCTGCTGGACGCCCTGCCTCTGGCCGTAGCCGGCCTGCGCCGTGCTATGCCAAATTCGGCACATCCCCAATCCTGAAAATTATGATTCTGGCAATCCCGCTCTGCGCCGTACCAAACCGCAGCCGGAACACCCCACAATCATAACCATCCCATAATCACAAAAATCACAGTTCAGACAACCCGTGCTACACTAATGTAACCATGTCCTTCCAAGAGCTCATAGAAACCATTGCCGACCCGAGCGCGCCGCTCAGCGACGCCCCTTTTCACGAGGCGTCCGACCCGTCGCCCGGCGAGCTGGACGAATTCATCCAGGTCTGCGATACCCTGAACCAAGACCGCCGTTGCGAAGTCGTGGCCGTGATGGTGCAGCAGGCCGAAGAAAACCTGGAGCTGGACTTCACTGCTATCTTCCGCCAGTGCCTCAAGGACGACGACGACCGCATGATTCAGCTTGGCGTGGAGGGCCTCTGGGAGCTGGAAGACCGCTGGCTCATCTTCGAGCTGGTCGGGCTGTTGCGTTCTGAGCGCGGGCCGCAGGTGCGCGCCACCGCCGCCGTAGCCTTGGGCAAGTTTCCCGTGCTGGCTCAAGAAGGCAAGTTGCAGGCCCAGGACAGCGAGCTCGTATACCGCATACTGATGGATTTCCTTGAAGACGAAATAGAAGACCTGGAGGTGCGCCGTCGCTGCCTGGAAGCCGTAGCGCCCTTCAACACCGAGGAAGTCCAGGACTACATCCGCTGGGCTTACGACGGTGACGAAGAGGATTTGCGCTCCAGCGCTATCTACGCCATAGGCCGCACCGGCGAGCCGGAATGGTTGTCCACGTTGCTGGAGGAACTGGAAAACCCCGACCCTGCTGTGCGCTACGAAGCCGCAAATGCCTGCGGAGAGTTGGCCCATGAGGACGCCGTGCCCCAGTTGGTGGAACTGCTACGGGAGGACGACGACTCTGAAGTGCGAATGGCCTGCATTGTTTCCCTAGGCAAGATAGGCGGCGCACTGGCTCGCCGTGCCCTCATTGACTGTGTGCGGGACGGCGACTCAGCCATGTCCGACGCCGCCCACACCGAGCTGGAAAACCTGGAGTTCCTCGACGACCCCATGCGCCTCTACCCTGGCGACTAGGCTTGCAATATCCGTTGGTGCTGAACCAGTCGGACCTTCAACGGACTTCGCCACCGAGGTACCATGCCTCCGCTGACCGAATCCCAAGCCCGCTTCCTCGCCGACGCCCGCGTCGCCCGTCTCGCCACCGCCGACGCCGACGGTCGTCCCCATGCAATCCCTGTCTGCTTCGCCTATGCGGACTTGGGATATGGCGGCGAAGCCATCTACATCGTTCTTGACCAGAAGCCCAAGACTGCCGAACTCACCCGCCTTCGCCGCGTCCGCAACATTCTCGCCAACCCCCAGGCGTCTCTTGTCGTTGACCATTACGAAGAAGACTGGCGCTCCCTCCGCTACATCCTCGTATCCTGCCGGGCCGAACTGCTGAACGGCGACGAGCAGGAAGCGGCGCAGGCCGTTGCTTTGCTCCGCGAAAAGTACGCCCAGTACCGGCAGATGGAGCTCGATGGCAACCCGGCCATCAAGCTGACCCCCCAGCGCTACACCGCCTGGAGCTTCAGCGGGGAGTAGGAACGGCAGGTAGATAACGGGCGCGGACCTCACCTGAACACGTATTTTCATGCCAATCGAAACTCGCCTCTGAAACTTGGAGCAGCGTCTGTATGTCGGAATACCCCATGTCTGGCTATGACCGGTTAACTGTCCGCGACCTGTGGGAGATACTTAGCCTTCCGATTTCTTTCGCCCTGGCCGCCATTGCCGTCACTTGGCTGGTCTGGTATTTTACGAGTGGATCATGCTCCCAAGAACTGTTCCAATCCACCGGGTGCAACCCCTCCCGCATCGCGGGGTACGTCAACCTAGAGATTCTAAACAAGGCAGTCACTCACGCCGCCATAGCCGCTGGCGGCGGGGGGATATGGAGTTATGCCGTGATTACTAGGGAGCGCAGGGCTAGAGAGGCCGCTGAAAGGCAGTTGGCCGAGGTGTTGGAAAAGGCCGCCGAAGAACGGGCGCAGGCCGCCGAGGAGCGCAGGCAGTTGCTCTCCCTAATTGAGCGGCTTACCGAGCGGCTGGAAGGTGATGGCAGGATACCCACGCCATCGGATGATCCGGCCCAGTCATAATCCACGCGCTACCGAATACAAATTTCGCGCGACGCAAGCAATAATCAGCGGAGAGGCATACAAATGGACGGAGTTACCGCTATCGCCAACATACTGCGGATGGAGGGCGTGGAGTTTGTCGCCTGTGTGCCCTATCAGCCATTACTGGAGGCCGCCGCCATCGCTGGAATCCGCCCGATGATTTTCCGTCAGGAGATCACCGGCATCCACATGGTGGATGGCTACTCCCGCGCCACCAACGGACATAAGATCGGCGTCTTTATGATGCAAAACGGCCCCGGCGCTGAAAACGGCTTCGGAGGCGTAGCTCAAGCCTACTCCGAGTCCGTCCCCATCCTCCTGCTCCCCGCCGGTATGGCCCGCGACAAGCGCGGAGTCCATCCCAACTTCTACCCTGCCCGCAGCTACGAGACCATCACCAAGTGGGCTGATGAGTTCAATATGGTGGAGCGCATCCCCTCCATGATGCGCCGCGCCTTCACCAAGCTGCGCAGCGGACGCCCCGGCCCGGTCCTGCTGGAAATCCCCGCCGATGTCGCCACCGCCGAGCTGCCCGAGGAACTCTTCGACTACGAGACGCCCCGGTCCGTCAAGCAGCAGGCCGATCCGTCCGATGTCAGCCGCGCCGCCGCCGCGCTGCTCGCTGCCGAGCGTCCGGTCATCCAGGCCGGTCAAGGCGTCCTCTACGCGGAGGCCACCGACGAGTTGGTCGAGCTGGCCGAGTTCCTGCAAGCTCCGGTCATGACCACCCTGCCCGGCAAGAGCGCCTTCCCCGAGAATCACCCTTTGGCCCTCGGCGCAGGCGGCCCCAGCACCACGGCCATGGTCAACAAGTACCTCCACGGCGCAGATACGGTTTTCGGCGTGGGAGCCAGCCTGACCAAGAGCTTCTTTGCCGTACCCATCGCCGACAACAAGACCTTCATCCACCTGACCAACGACGAAGACGCCATTGGCCGCGAGTTCCGTTGCGAGTACCCCATGCTCGGCGACGCCAAGCTGGTGCTGCGGCAACTGCTGGACGCGCTGAAAGACCGCGCCGGCGGCCCCCGCCCCGTCAATCACGCCCTCCAGGCCGACATCCGTTCCGTCAAGGAAGCGTGGCTCGCCCAGTGGATGCCCAGGCTCACCTCCAACGAGAAGCCCATGAACCCCTACCGGGTGGTCTGGGACCTCATGCACACCGTAGACCTCGACAACAGCATCGTCACCCACGAGTCCGGCAGTGCCCGTGAGTACATGTCGCCCTTCTGGGAGGCCCGCAAGCCGCGCAGCTTCATCGGCTGGGGCAAGTCCACCCAGCTCGGCTACAGCCTCGGCCTCGCCATGGGCGCCAAGATGGCCTTCCCCGACAAGCAGGTAATCAACGTCATGGGCGACCTGGCCTTCAGCACTGTCGGCCTCGACGTGGAAACGGCAGTCCGCTGCGACATTCCCATCCTCACGGTGGTCATCAACAACTCTTACATGTCCATCTACGACGACAGCCGGTTCCCCACTGCCATCCAGAAGTACAACGTCAAGACCCTTGGAGGGCAGTTCTCAGAGGTCGCCGCCGCCATGGGCGCATACGCCGAGAAAATAACCGAACCCGACGACATCATCCCCGCCATCAACCGTGGCCTCACCGCCAACGCCGCTGGCGAACCCGCCGTCCTCGAGTTCATAACCCGAGACGAAGGCAACTTCTCCAAGTTCTAGAGCGTGTTTACAAACTCTACCGGCAAAGATATTTGGGTATCGGCGCGGTTGTTTGATGCCAGGATTTCACCCTCACCCTCTCCCTCAAGGGAGAGGGGATTTTGCAGGTTAATTCCGCCCTATTTTGCAGTCCCTAGTCCCTCTCGCTTCAATTTCCTGACACTTGCCCCTTGTCCGCGGGCCTGTTGTTGCGTTGAAATAGCAGCAGCGGAATTGGACAGGGGGTGGCAACATGGCAACGTCAACAGAGGCGGCGGTCAACCGGACCGGCGCAGGCCCGACGGTCCGCGAGATGCCCAGCGAGGAACGCCCCCGAGAACGCCTTGCCACCTACGGCCCCCGCCACCTTAGCAACACCGAACTCATCGCCATCCTGCTGCGGACCGGCTCGGCGGGCGAGAACGTCATTTCCCAGTCGTCGCGACTGCTCTCCCGCTTCGACGGCCTGCGCGGTTTGGGAAAGGCCACCTACGCGGAGCTCTGCGCCGAGAAGGGCCTCAGCGAAGCCAAGACTTGCCAGATCCTCGCTGCCCTGGAGCTTGGCCGCCGCTTCGTATCCCTCTCGCCGGAGGAGCGCGCCACCATCAACTGCCCGGAGGACGCCGTCAACCTGCTATCTGCTGAGATGTCGGCCCTCGAGCAAGAGCACCTCCGCGTCCTGCTCCTCAACACCCGCAACGAGGTCATGGGCGTCGAGGAAATCTACATCGGCAACGTTAACAGCTCCGTAGTCCGCCCCGCCGAAGTGTTCCGCCCCGGCATCCGCGCCAACGCCACGTCCATCATCGTTGTCCACAACCACCCTTCCGGCGACCCCACACCCAGCGGGGCCGATGTCTCCATCACCCGCGACCTAGTGGAAGCCGGCAAGCTCCTCGGCATGGAATTGCTCGACCACCTGGTAATCGGCAGCGCCCACCGCTACGTCAGCATGAAGGAGGCGCGACTGGGGTTCGCATAGCGCGGAATTACCTCGGCGCTTTACCCTGTGCTAACATTCAGGAAAGTAATATGCCATCGGCTACCCGCGTACTCGCCTTTCTCCTGGTTTTCTCGTCACTGTTCTCGTTTGCTCTGGCGCTGACAATAGCGACGGAGTTCTCAGATGAGAAATGGATTGAAAGATTGGTAATTGTAGGAGAAGGCTTAGGAAGACTAACTCTTGTCGCCATTGCGATGGCATTCATATTGGTAGAAGGTGTGCCTATGTTAGCCGAGTGGGCCAGAAAGCAGTGGAGAAAGGAAGCCGAGGAAAGGGGCCGCGCCCAAGAACGCAAGATCTGGCAGGACTGGCGGAGGAATCTGGAAGAATGGGAACAGCGCAAGGCGGACGCCGAAAGCGAAGGTCGGGCTTTCACCGAGCCGCGTCCGGCCCCACCCTCAGACGAGTAGCCGGAGGCACCCTAATTGACAACGGAATAAGTAGTTAGGGGCTTGACAAGTCAAGTGCTTCTCGGTAGACTACAGGCATCAACTGAGAGGCGCAAGACGATGGACTTGATAAAGGTTTTCCAGAAGTGGCCGACACACGAGGCTTGCATAGAGCACCTGGAGAACGTCCGCTGGCTCTATACCCCGGCCTGTCCACTCTGCGGTTCCGTCAGCGTAGCCCGCAAGGCCGATGGCCATCGCGTTGGGCGGTGGAACTGCCACGATTGCAAGTCCAGTTTCAACGTGCTGTCGGGCACCATCTTTGAGAAGACGAAGGTCCCCTTGCAAAAGTGGTTCCTCGGTATTGCCATCATCCTGAACGCCAAGAAGTCGGTTTCCTCTCACCAGTTGAGCCGCGATCTGGACCTAAACCAGAAGACAGCTTGGTACGTCGGTATGCGAATACGCCGGGCGATGGTGGAAAAGGACGGCGGACTACTGGCCGGAATCGTAGAGGCCGACGAGGCTTATGTCGGCGGCAAGCCCCGCAAGAGCAACAAGCGCGAGGACGATACTCCCTCAAAGCGTGGGCGCGGCACCGACAAACTCCCTGTTATCGGGGCTGTTGAGCGCGGTGGCAAAGTTGTGGCCGAACCCTCGCGGAAAGTGGACGGCAAGACTCTGGCGTCGTTCCTGGAGCGCAACGTTGCCAAGGATGGAACCCTGCTGGTAACTGACGAATTCGCGGGATACAACCAGATAGGCCGCACGATGAACCACGCGGTGATTCAGCACGCGCTCCAATATGTTGACGGTCTGATTCACACCAACACCATTGAGGGCTTCTGGGGGTTGCTCAAGCGGGCTTGGTACGGCACTCACCACCATTACAGCGATAACTACGCCCTGGCCTACGCGGTGGAATCCTGCTACAAGTACAACAGCCGGGGCAGTGACGATACCTTCGGAGCGTTCCTCAAGGGCGCGGTGGCGTAATGACCACTGGCCTGACGGACGTGAATCGCCTCTATTACGGCGACAATCTCACCATAATGGCCGAATGGCCGTCGCAGTGGGTTGACCTGATTTACCTCGACCCGCCCTTTAATTCCAACCGCAACTACAACGCGATCTACAAGGACGAAACCGGGCGCCCACTGCCGGACCAGGTGGAAGCCTTCTGCGATATGTGGGAACTGGACGACGAGCGGGAGCGGGCCATTCGCACTATGCCGGTATTGATGCGAGAGGCTGGCATAGACGACGCTATTACCGAGTTCTGGCGGCTGTGGATGCAAGCTCTTCGAGGAACGCAGCCCCGCCTTCTGGCCTACCTGTCCTATATGGCTCAACGGCTGTTGGTGATGCACCGCTTGCTGAAACCCACGGGTAGCCTCTACCTCCACTGTGACCCCACGGCCAGCCACTATATCAAGGCGCTGTTGGACTCGGTGTTCGGACACGACAATTTCCAGAATGAGGTCATTTGGCGGCGCACGTCGGCGCACAATGCGGCAAGGCGTTGGGGTCCGATTCACGACACGATTTTGATGTACTCGAAAAGCGAGCATTACAAGTGGAACCGGGTCTATACGGATTATGACCCGGAATATGTGAAGCGGGCTTACCGGCATTCAGATGAACATGGCGCGTTTCAATCCAGTGGGCTTACCGGACCTGGAACTAGGCAGGGCGAATCAGGCCAACCCTGGCGCGGTATAAACCCAACGGACGTAGGAAGGCATTGGGCGGTACCGCAATTCCCATCATTCGTAGATGCACCCGCTGATTACGATGCGCTGTCCCTGACGGAACGTCTGGATGCACTTGATGATGCGGGGTTGATTTACTGGCCGCCTAGAGGCAACACTCCCAGGTTCAAGCAATACTTGAGCGAAGCTGCGGGCGTACCAGCCCAAGACATCATTTGGGACATTCCGCCGGCGCTGGGCAGTCAAGATATGGGCTACGCCACACAGAAGCCCCTGGCCCTGCTGGAGCGCATCATATCGGCCAGTTCAGACCCTGGCGACACCGTGGTCGACCCCTTCTGCGGTTGCGCCACGACGCTCGAGGCGGCGCACAACCTGGGGCGGAAGTGGATCGGCATAGACATAGCGATTCACGCGGTCAAGCGGGTTGCCAGTGTGCGGCTGGAGCAGCGCCTGGGGCTGGTGGAAGGGCAGGATTTCGTGATCGAGGGTGTACCCCGGACAGTGGAAGGGGCGCAAGACCTATGGCGGCGAGACCCCTATCACTTCCAGAAGTGGGCGGTGGAGCAATCGGACGGCTTTGTTACCACACGGCGAGCTGCGGACGGTGGGGTTGACGGCCGGCTGTACTTTGCCGTTCCCCACACCCAGGAACTGCAATCGATGGTGATCGAGGTCAAGGGTGGGCGAAACGTCAACATCGCGGATGTGCGTTCGCTCGCTGGCGTGCTGGAACACGACTCGGCTCTAATGGCGGGACTGATAGTCCTGCACCCCCCGGCAGAACGGCAAGCCCGGAATTTCACTCGCTTTATGGCAGAGGCCGGAAGTCTAGATATTCTGGGTATTGAGTATCCCCGGCTCCAACTGCTGACCGTTGACGACATCCTGGACGGCAAGCGGTTCCAGACTCCGACAGTGGCCGGAAGGCACACTCAACAGCCTCGCTTTCCAGGGATTCCGCGATAATGTACAATGGCGTTAAGCCCCTAACTACTTATTCCGATTGACAATAAGAAGACAGGCGGAGAATTACCCCGCCTGCTTCGGTACCGCTCTATGTTATCGCTCTATCCGATGCGGCAGTACCCCTTTACCCCGCTTGCTGAGCCAGCCAGTTCTCGTTGGCTTCTGTGAAGGCCCGCATCGCGCCTTCGACGCTGTACGGGGCTTCCGGCGATGACTCGTCTGCCCATTCGCTGCGGGGCTGGGCGAAGAAGTCGCCGCCATAGATGTGTATGGCCCCGGTGTACATCTGCCGCGGGTTGCGGACCGCGTGAATGGCGTCGCGGCCCAGATTGACGGCATCCTGCGATTGAAGCTCACGGAATCCGGCCCGCTCCAGACCGTCTCCCTCGCGGTTGCGGCGGTAGAAGGTATTGTCCTCCTGCCCGCCATACAGCCCGATCACTGCCCAAAGCTGGTGGTCGTGCGGATAGATCGTCATCCCCGGAGGCCAGATAACATTGATGATGGTCAGCTCGTCCGACCGGTGTAGCGTGGTGATGCCGCCCTCTCCCGGAGTTCCCAGGGTAGCCTCAATCTCCCCCGGCTTGGCGATAACGGAACTGAGCAGCTCCTTCACCGCCAGCTCCGGCGTATGTTCCTGCAACGCTTCGCGGCAGGATGCGACAAATTCGTCTGTATCAAACATTTCTACAATGCCTCAATAATCCTGTTCAGAGGCGCGAACCTGCGCCCTGCAAAATCCCTAGATGATGTCCGCCAGCCGTTCCAACTGGTCCAAGTCGGCCACGCTGGGCAGAAAGACCACCTCGTCCATTCCGATGCTCTCCATGTCCCGTATGGTGTCCTTGACGGCCTCGGGGGTGGAGATAGCGTTCCGGGCCATCTGCTCCGCCGTGTCGCCCAGGAAGGAATAGTAGTGGCGAATGTAGCCGCCCACCTTGTCAGCGGCATCCGGGCCGAGAGCGTAGGATGCCACACCGGCCAGGCGTGGCGCGCCTGAGCGGCCTTCCGCCTCCCACGACTGGACGGCCACCGAGTACAATTCCTGTACTCCGTGAGGGTTGGATGCGGCTGCAATAAAGCCGTCGGCGTACTTTCCCACGCGGCGGACGGCTTGGGGCGTTCCCGCGCCAATCAGCACCTCCGGCCCGCCGGACTGCACCGGAGAGGGTCCCATCGGCCCGATGCCGTCTCCAACTGCGCCACCACTCCAGATGCGGCGCATGGTAGCCAGGGTCCGGTTCATCTGCCGCCCGCGCTGCCGGTAGTCAGCGGGAGCTGCTTCATAATCGTCGGGACGCCGGCCTACGCCCACGCCCAGGGTCAGCCGCCCGCCGGAAAGGGCGTCGAGGCTGGCGGCCTGCTTGGCCAGCACTCCCGGGTTGCGCAGAGGCGCCAGCAGCACCCCGGTGAGCAACCGCACCCGGCTGGTGGCTCCCGCCGCGGCGGCCAGCATCACCAGGGGCTCGTAGTTGTCGTAGACCAAGCGGTCAATTACTCCAACGCTGGAGAACGGACCTTCGTCGGCCCGCCTGGCCCATTCCAGAATGATTTCACCCTTCGTGCCCGGAACGTTGCCGGGCAACCCAATGCCAACTTTCACGCCATCACTCCCGTTTTGATTCAACGCAGAGAGCGCCGAGGGCCGCAGAGACCTTATCGGGTTTTCTTGAATTATCTCTGTGTCCTATGAGCGCTCTGCGTTGAAAAGCTATATGAAGTCCAGCTTCTCGAAGTTGCCGCCCACGACGGGCTGGGCGTCCAGTCCCATCCACTTCTCTGCGAGGGTGGCGTAGACGCTGCGGAAGTCAACCTGGAAGTGCAGATCGCCGTCCAGCAGAGCCTCTTCCTTCAACGAAGGGTAGACGCCGTGCATCCCGCCGGCCACGGCGTCGCCGATGACGAAGGCCGCGCCGCCGGAACCGTGGTCGGTGCCGGAGCCGTTGTCCTTGACCCGCCTTCCGAACTCGGTGAACACCAGCATCAGCGCCTCTGCCGACGCATCATGTTCGCGCAGGTCGGCGAAGAAGTCGTTGATGCCCTGCGACAGCTCTCCCAGCAGTTGCGTCTGCACCGGCATCTGGCCCGAGTGGGTGTCGTAACCCGCCTGGGCGGTGTAGAAGACGCGGGTTCCCAGCCCGGCCAGGTGGGTCTGCGCGATGCCCTTCAGGCTGCGGGCGATGGGCGTCTCGGCGTATTCGACGGTGGAGGTGTAGCCCGCCGTGGCGGTCCTGAGAATGTCGGCTCCCTTGAGGGCGTCCGAGCCGGTGCGGCCCAGGTAGTCCAGCGCCGGGCCGGCGCCGATGGCCGGGGCATACATACGGGCGAAGACGTCCAGCGCCCGGGTCCTGCGTTCCTCGTCGGTTATGCCGGTCAGGAAGCCGTGGTTCTCCAGCGAGCCGACGGAGGCCACCGGCACGCCCGTCAAGGCCATGGCCCGGGGCAGTCCGCGCCCGAAGTTGACGCCGGTCAGCACGTTCCCGGCCTGCGGGTCCAGGTCGCGGATGACCCGGCCCAGCCAACCCTCAGTGGCGACGCGCTCAGGCTCGCAGGTGTGCCAGATGTCCATGGCCCGGAAGTGGGACCGGTTGGGGTTGGGGTATCCGATGCCGTTGATTACGGCAACTCGCCCGTCGTCATACAGTTCCTTGAGCGGCGCGAGCACGGGATTGAAGCCATAGTGGCCGTTTATGGGCAACACGCTCTCTTCCGCCACGCTGACGGTTGGCCGGTTGTCCCGGTAGAGCGGGTCGGCGTAAGGCACCACCGTGTTCATGTAATCGTTGCCCCCGGTCAACTGCACCACAATCAGGACCGGGTCGCGCTTTGTGCTGGTCATTGCCCCCTCCATCCCGGACATTGCTCTTATTTATGAGTGTTGCTGTCGCCCTAATTGTATTCGGTGAAGGTAAAGGATTCAAACCGGCGTTTCAGGCAAGACGACTCACAAATGAAAAAGCCCCGGAGCAGTCCGGGGCCTGGGAGTTTGTCCGTAAGTGGCAGGAGCGGCAGGATTCGAACCCGCGACCACTGGTTTTGGAGACCAGCGCTCTGGCCAGACTGAGCTACGCTCCTGCGTAATATAGATATTGTAGTGCATGGAAGGCGGCATTTCAACGATGCGTTTTCCGTAGATCAGAGTTAGTTGGAACGTGCTTTGGCATCGTCCTGGCCTGGCGCTCTCCTTGACAACCATGGTCACGCAACCTAGAATCGTGGTAATTCGGCTCGGATGGGCCGGATTACTAATTTGTATAGAGGCGCGAGAGAATGGAATCATTCCGAAAGGTCAGGCGCTTTATTTTCAATCCTCTGTGGTTGCTAGGGATACTGGTGACGATTATCGTAGCCTGCGGAGGGGAAGATCCAACAGCTACGTCGGCCCCTGCCGCAGAGCCAACAGCCGCGCCCACTGCCGCGCCGGCCTCGGGCGCCGCTCCTGCTGCAACGACTGCCCCGGCTGCGCCACAGGTAACTCCAACCACCAGAGCACCTGCCGCCCGGCCTGTATCTGACGCCACTCCTACGGTGGTCCCGACGGCTGCACCGACAGCGGCCATGGAACCTGAGCCATCCGTAGAGGCCAAGATCAACCGGGTACGTATTTCGAACCCTCCGCCTCTAACGGAAAACAACTACATCTGGACGGCTGCTTGGCCGATCCTGCTCCAGCATGAACCCTACGGAGAGAGCTTACTGCAAAACGACGAGGTAACATCGGAACCCAGGCCACTGCTCGCAACGAGCTGGGAAATGTCCAACGGGTTCAGGAATTGGAAATTTGAGCTTGCGGAAGGGGTCCAGTGGCACTTCGGCTATGGTGAATTCACCTCCGCTGATGTGGCCCACACCCACATGCTTCAGACTCAGGAAGAGGCCGCCGGGAACTTCAAGGGCCTCTGGGTGACCGGTACGCCCAATATCATTGACGACCACACGATCGAGTTCGCATTCGACCCTCCCATGGTTGACGGTCTGCGTCTCTTCTCACGCCTGGCTGGCGACTTGGTAATTCAGAGCAAGGCCCAATGGGACGCCGGCGGCGGAGTCCCGGCCGCCTACGATGATATGCCGGCCGGCACCGGTTCCTACCAGTATGGAGGCCGGAGGCTGGGCGAATCGATCTGGTACGAAAAGATCGAGGGAGACCACTGGAACGGGGAAGACCCGGACTTCCAAGAGTTGGAGTGGGTCTGGGCCTCCGAGCAGTTCACCCGCCTGTCTCAACTGTTGGCAGGAGAAGTCCAGGGAGCGGACTTGGCTAGGGAAGTGCAACCGCAAGCGCTTCAGGCCGGGATGAAGATAGTCTCTTCCAACAATGAGAACAACCAGAACTACGGCATGTTTGGCGGCATCTACAACAGCACGGTGAACTCCAATCTGGAACCCTATCCGGATGGTATAAACCCGTTCAAGGGACCGGATATTCCCTGGCACGACGTCCGCGTACGGGAAGCTATAAACCGGGCCATAGACCGCGATGCCATCATTGAAGAGATTTACGACAATCGGGCCACCCCGGTGGTGGTGCCCCTGTATGCGCCGTTCACCGAAGGTTGGAGCCAGCGCTGGGTGGATGAATTCGACGACAATTACGGCTACGACCCCGAGCGCTCCATCGAGCTTCTGGCCGAAGCCGGCTACGCCCCCGGTGAGGTCGAAATAGAGAGCTGGTCCACGGTTATCCCGGGCAATCCTGAGATTCCTCAGCTCCTTGAAATCATGTCCACCATGTGGGAGGCCGCAGGGTTCTCCACCAAGATTCAGGAGTGGGACTTCGGCGTCTGGTTGGAAAGGATTACTGAACACGACGTCTACGAGAAATTCCTCATCGGCCGGAATACGCCGATACGGACCAGTCAGGAAGGGTTGCGTGTCTTCTATGCATCCGAGCCCCACGGATTCCTCTACGGGTTCGAGGACGACGTCCTGAACGAAAGCTACTACTGCCTCCAGCAATCCGTGGATGCCGACGAGCGTGAAGCTTGCGCCCGCACCGGTGGAGACTTCATATTCGACAATTATGCGATGGTGCCGCTGTTCCAAATCACCTTCGACATGACGATTGACCCTGAGTTCATCTCCGGTTGGCAATACCCTGGAGTGGGGTCGGCTCACCCAACCCACGAGCACAACATCAGGGCGTGTCCGGTTGGCACAGACCGATGCGAGTAACTTGCTGAAGTCGCAGGGCGTTGGTTAGGTAATCCAAACCTAATAGGCGGGAACCGGACACCTCGGTTCCCGCCAATGTTGTGCCAGCGAGGTTTCGGTACAGGATATGCAACGATTCATACTGGTAAGAATTGGACAGGGCCTTTTGGCCCTTTGGATTGTGACTGTCATCGTCTTCGCCATCGGCCGGTTAACCGGTGACCCTGCGACCATGGTTCTTGGCATGGACGCCAGCAAGGAGGACCTGGTGGCCTTCCGGGAACGCTTGGGCCTGGACAGGCCTGTGGTAGTCCAGTACGGGATATATATTGGTAATGCGCTCCAGGGCGATCTGGGGTCTTCCATCAAGTATCCCGACCTCGGGGCTGGCGGCGCCGTTGTGAAACGCCTGCCGGCCACGATATATCTCGCGGGAGTGTCCTTGCTCCTCGCACTCTCAATTGGTATCCCCTTGGGAGTCTTGAGCGCGGTAAAACGAGACACGATTTTCGACGGTTCAGCAAAAATTTTTGCGTTACTGGGACAATCGGTGCCGAACTTCTGGCTAGGCCTGATGATGATGTGGATTTTTGCAGTCAATCTGGGTTGGCTCCCCACCAGTGGAACCGGCGGCGTAAAGAATTTCATCATGCCGGCTATCACCCTGGGATCATTTCAGATTGCTGCAATTACCCGCCTGGTACGCTCCGCAATGCTGGAGACCCTGGACAGCGAGTATGTGAAGCTGGCCCGGATAAAGGGCATACCAGAATGGAAGGTGCTGTGGAAACATTGCTTCAGGAATGCCGCGCTCACACCTTTGACCTATTTCGGCGTGATAGCTGCCGTCACTCTGACGGGTTCGGTCACTACGGAGACGGTATTCAATTGGCCAGGCACCGGCCTTATGGCCTTCCAGGCGGTCTTGTCGCGGGACTTCGAACTGATCCAGGCGCTGGTGCTGGTATTCTCCGGCCTGTTCATTGTTTCCAGCATGGTTGTGGACATTCTCTACGCATACCTGGATCCCCGGATTCGTTACGCGTAAGCGAAACCCTAAGTAAGGACCGGTCGATCGATTAATGGCAGCAGAATCGCCGTCGCCCGCGGAACAATCGGCTCCCATACTGGTTAGAGCACCTTCCGTCACCGCCCGTGTGTTCGAACTGTTACGTCGCGCTGGAAGGCTGCCTAAGTTCGCAACGATAATCCTGCTACTGGTGCTGGTGATTCCAGCGATATTTGCTGACGTGATCGCCCCTTACGAGCCTTTGGAGGCTCCGGGAGGAGTCAGGGGACGCCTGGAGCCCCCGGTCTTTGCCGGCGGCAGTTGGGAATACGTGCTGGGCACCGACAAGGTCGGACGGGATATGTTGAGCCGGATTATTCACGGTTCACGGATCTCCATCACAATATCCGCAATCGGGATAGCCATCGCCGGTACCATAGGCACGACCCTTGGCATTATTTCCGGCTATTTCGGTGGTCGCGTTGACGCCGTTATCATGCGCCTCGTAGACGTGTCCCTGTCGATTCCGCCTGTGCTGTTGGCTTTGTCCCTTGCAACCGCTCTGGAACCAAGCTTTCAGACGGTGATTTTGGTGGTCGCCTCGCTGCTATGGTCAATTTATTGCCGCCAAGTTCGAGGGGACACGCTGACCGTCCGCCAACAGGACTACATTGCGAGAGCCAGGGTCTCCGGGGCATCCCATATCCGCATCATGACCCGGCATATCCTGCCCAACATCACTAATACTCTGATTGTTCTGGCTACGCTGCAGGTGGGATTCGTCATCCTGCTGGAAGCGGGGCTGTCCTTCCTGGGAGTCGGGCTCTCACGGCCCGCCCCGGCCTGGGGCCTGATGGTGGCCGACGGACGGGAGGTGATCATCATCGCTTGGTGGGTGGCGCTCTGGCCGGGGCTGGCGATAATGCTGACGGTGTTCGGCTTCAACCTGCTGGGCGACTGGCTGCGTGACCGGCTCGATCCAAGGCTGAGACAGCTCTAGAAGAACCCCGAAGAGAAAGATACCCTAGAACCGACACCCTCTCCCAACAGGAGAGGGTGTCGGTTTTCTGCCGGGTCGCACGTTTCACGAGGCCAAAGGTTCTGGATGGATTCTCAAGATAGGATATGGCTATTATATTACGAAATTATCTTAAATTAAGCTCTAAGTCGACGCTAATAGTGCATATTGTGTTATTTTGATATGAATCGCAGTTAGAGCTTCCTGCTTGACAATAGCAGACATTCAATCTAGAATTCCTACGGTTTGGGCTCGTGCAGACGAATTTCTAATTAGTTTAGGGGAATAATATAATGCAATCATTCCAAAAAGCCGGAAAATTTATTTTCAATCCGCTATGGTTACTAGGTATATTTATTACGATTATCGTCTCCTGCGGAGGCGAAGATTCAGCGGCTACTTCCGTACCAGCGGCACAGTCAACCACAGCGCCCGCAGCGCAGTCGGCCACCGTGCAGCCGACAGAGGCCGCAGCGCCTCAACCCACCGCGACTCTTACCACCTTCCGGCCAACGGCAACGCCAACTGGCGGTGGCGGCGGTTCGATGGCTACAGCGACCCCCGTTCCCACGCCCACTCAGGCCCCTGCCCCGGTCGGGCAGCTCAAGGTGCAGCGGGCAATCGCGGCAATGCCCGTGTTGCAAGAAACCAACCGGATATGGGAAGGGCCTTGGTCGTTATTGCAACAGCACGTGCCATTCGCGGATACGCTTTTGCGAAATGATCCAACCACTGGCGCGGCCGGTCCCGGATTGGCAGTTGGTTGGTCGTTTAATGACGACTTCACCCGATGGGAATTCGACCTTCGCGAGGGAGTGCAGTTCCATTTCGGAAATGGAGAGTTTACTTCCACCGACGTGGTCTGGGTGCATTCCCTGCTCTCTTCGGATGATTCGGTTTCCACCGTGAGCCCCATCTGGAGAACGGTCGCAGTCGAAGCCGATGGTGACTACAAAGTTGCCTTTGATTTCGAAACCCCCTTCTTGGATGGGTTGCGGTTATTTTCGCGGACCGCCGGCGATCTTTACATCATGAGCAAAGCACAGTTCGATGCGGAAGGTTTGGATGCGATTGATGACCGCCCCGCCGGGACAGGTCACTATCAGTACTTGGAGCGGAAGCCCGGTCTCGGAGTTTCCTACGAGCTTGCCGAGACCACGCACTGGGATGGGGCCACTCCCGATTTCCCGGAATTCGAGCTTAAGTTCATCACTGAGGATGCCACCCGCATGGCGGTGCTGCTGGCTGGTGACGCCCATATCGCCAACCTGAGCCGCGACCTTCAGGCTGAGGCAGCCAATCGTGGAATGCGTGTCATAAGCTCGCAGCAACCCACTATCCAAACAGTCTCTTTTATGCTGGGCCAATACTTCCTCACCGGAGACGAAGCGTACAGGCCGGACCAACCATTCGAAGACATCCGCGTCCGGGAAGCAATCAACCGGGCAGTCAACCGCGAGAACATCATGGAGTTCATTTACAAAGGAAGCGCGACGCCGGTATACGTCTACGGATGGACTCCCGGCCATGAAGGATGGGACCCGAGATTCGAAGAGGAATTCGAGGCCAATTACGGATTTGATCCGGAGCGGGCTAAACAGCTTTTGGCTGACGCGGGCTACGGTGACGGGGACATTGAAATCACCTTCCCGACTATGAACTTCTCGGGGAACCCGGAGTTATCGCAAATTGCCGAGGCGATTCAATTGGATCTGGATGCGGTGGGAATTGAGGTCAATCTCCAGGAGATGGAATACACGGCCCTCCGCCCGGACTTGGTGGCCAAGAAGGCTTGGGAAAAGATGTGGATGAGCAGGAACCTGCCGATCCGAACAACCCAGGAAGCGGTGAGGGTCTTCTATGCCGATGAAGGTGTCACTCACGCCGCGATGTACAACGAGCTTGAAGCCATGTATCAGGAGCTAAAGGCTACTGTCGACTTGGCAGAGCGTGAGGAAATAGCGCGCAAGATGGGCAACTTCGCCTTTGACAACTACATCAGCGTACCCATTGCCCAAATCTTCTACGAACTGACCGTTGACCCGGAGATTATCTCCGAGTACGTGTTCTCCGGGCAGACACCGACTTCCCTTGACCATATTCACTTGATCCGTGGCGTCAGGGAGTAAGCCGTCTGTCCCTTGAGTCAGCCGAATTGATGTGCCGCCCGCAGGTCTCTTGAGATAGTTGGCGGCACTGGTTCTCACCACCACCTACTGATAAAATAATGCTCCCGTACGGAGCCGTTTGGAAATCCATTGCCATGCGCCGTTACCTCTTCATTCGTGTTCTGCACAGTCTCATCACCTTGCTGGTGGTAAGCTTTCTGGTATTCGGCATGGGACGGCTCTCAGGGAATCCCCTGGATATATTGTTACCGGAGGATGCCACCGAGGAACAGTACAACCGGCTGAACGAGCGATGGGGATTCGACAAGCCGATAGTGGTCCAGTATTGGAAGTTCGTCCTAAATGCACTGCAAGGTGACTTGGGCGACTCTCTGGTAAAACCGGATTCGGCAATGGAACTGGTGGCCGAGCGGTTGCCAGCCACTTTTCAGTTAGCTCTCTTCTCCCTAGCGATAAGCACTATTATCGCGGTGCCGATTGGTGTATTGGCCGCGGTCAAAAAAGACACTCCGATTGACCACTTTGGCAAGATTATTGCCTTGCTGGGTCAGTCTGTACCGTCATTCTGGCTGGGGCTGATGTTGATGTGGGTTTTCGCAGTCCTGTTAGGATGGCTGCCCGCGTCGGGAACCGGCTCCTTCAAACACATGATAATGCCCGCAATCGCCCTCGGCTGGTTCCAAGTGGCGGCAGTAATGCGGCTGCTGCGTTCTTCTATGCTCGACGTGCTGGACTCGGAGTACGTCAAATTGGCTCGAATTAAGGGCCTGCCGGAAGGTAAGGTGGTCTGGAAACATTGCCTTCGGAACGCCGCCATAGGACCTCTTACTTACTATGGCGTTATCGCCGGAATCCTGTTGACGGGTTCTGTGATTACCGAGCAGGTGTTCCAGTGGCCTGGTACAGGGTTGCTGGCCATTGAAGCCGTGCGCAATCGGGATTTCCCGGTATTGCAGGCGGTGATCATTGTTTTTACCGGCATATTCGTGCTGTGCAATCTAATCGTGGATATCCTTTACGCATACTTGGACCCACGGATTCGCTACTCGACATAAACGTCAGCCCGCATACCAAAGAAGAGAGAGCAAATGGACGTGCTCTTAACCCCAGAGAAGCCCTGGTACACGCCAAGACGGTTGGTGTCCAACGTGGCCGGGATGCGACAGTTGCCCTTGACTCCGATCATATTGATCCTGGCCCTGTTGGTAGTTCCCGCGATCTTTGCTAACCAGATAGCCCCCCACGGCCCCAGGGATGGGGGACTTCCGAAGCGCTACCTGCCCCCGGTATGGAACGGCGGCACGAGTGAGCACATTCTGGGTACTGATCGGCTTGGAAGGGACGTCCTGAGCCGCATCATCCACGGATCGCGCGTCTCAGTGAAGGTTTCACTGATCGGGATAGCGTTAGGCGGATTCATCGGGGTCGCCTTGGGGCTGGTCGCTGGATATTTCGGCGGCAAGTACGACTTGGTGATCATGCGTTTGGTGGATATAACTCTTTCGATACCTAGCATTCTGTTTGCCCTTGTTCTGGCCGCGGCCATAGGCGCCGGATTAACTACCGTATTGATCGTGATCGGTTACATACTATGGGCTTACTACGCGCGTCAGATAAGGGGTGAGGTGCTCAGTATCCGGGAGCAAGACTATATCTCCCGCGCACGGGTTACAGGGGCCTCGGATTATCGCATCATTACCCGCCACATTGTGCCCAACGTGATAAACACAATCATCGTCCTGGCGACACTGCAAATCGGTTTCGTGATACTTCTCGAAGCATCTCTGAGTTTCCTCGGCGTCGGGATTCAGCGGCCTGAACCTGCCTGGGGGCTAATGGTGGCCGATGGCAGAGAGGTTATAGTCACCTATTGGTGGGTATCCCTTTTCCCCGGCCTTGCCATCATGCTAACAGTTCTGGCCCTGAACCTGCTGGGCGACTGGCTGCGCGACCGGCTCGACCCGAAGCTGAGACAGTTGTAGGTTCCCTTCGTCCCTTCGGGGAGGATGGCCTTATGCTAAACACCCTCTCCTGTTGGGAGAGGGTGTCGGTTTTCTGCCGGGGTTAGCGCCTTCGCGCGGGGTCTTGCTGTTGGATGGGGTACTCGAAGTAGGCCGCCGTTATCAGGAAGTGGAGTTCGCCGCAGTACTCGTCGAATTCGCGGAGCAGTTCTTCCCGGTCTTCCCTGTCGGGCCACTCGTTGTTTATCAGCGAGGTCAGGCGTCCGGTGAGGCGGTGGACGGCCCGGTTGGAGTGGCGTCGCGGGCCCCGCCCGACGGTCTCTATTTCTTCCGACACCAGGTTGATGGAGCGGGCAAGGGAGTTGGGCAGCAGAGGGTCGCTGACCAGCAAGTCCAGCACCTGGCCGGGCACTACTTCGGCGCTGTATACGTGGTTGTATACCTCAAGGGCATGGAAAACGCGCAACAGGGAAGTCCAGTCCGTCTCGTAGACTTCGTCCCCGGAATTGCTGATGTCAATTTGAGCCAGCAGCAGCGAAGAGGCGCACTGGGCCCGCTCCACGTTGCGGCCCAGTTGCAGGAAGTTCCACCCTTCATCGTGATACATGGTGGATTCCGCCAAGCCGCTGAAGGTATTGATTTCGGTCTCGGCCCCAGCGTAGAAGCTGCGTGGTTCCTCGCGCCAGATTTCGGCCAGGTCCTGCTGCTGCAACTTCAGGTAGGTGGTGTTGAGGCAGGTCCAGACTTCCGGGCTGATGCAGTGGCGCTGCTGGCGGGCATTTTCCCGGCCCGAGGAGAAGCAACTCAGGACCGAGCAGGGATTGGAGCGCTCGAAGGTCAGGTCGTCGGCCAGCGCGAAGGAGTCGGCCAGAGCGAACTCTTCATCGCCGAACAGTTCCACCCGGCCGCCGGGCGGCTCCCGTTGGACGCTGCCGTAGATCCGGTTCCAGCCGAAGTGAATCTCCCGGACCGGGCGGTCCACCAGGGCTTCCGATTGCAGCCGGAGCAGGCTGCATAGATGTCCGGCCCGCTCCAGGTAGCGGCCCATCCAGTAGAGGCTCTGTGCGCTGCGGGAAAGCATGGCTCGCTCCTGGTCAGGCATTAGCCTAGCGTGTATATATGGGGGCGCGCGGCTGTGCCCCCTACGAAGGTTCAGCGTCTTCCGGGCTGTCGTCCACCACCCAGAGGTCTTTGCCGCCGCCGCCCTGACTTGAGTTGACCACCAGGCTGCCCCGGCGCAGGGCCACGCGGCAGAAAGCCCCGGGGACGATGCGGGTGCGGCGTCCGGTGAGGACGAAGGGCCGCAGGTCCACATGGCGCGGCTCGAAGGCGCCGTCTATGAGGCAAGGAGAACGCGACAAGGCCAGCACCGGCTGAGCGACGAATCCGGCCGGGTCGGCCCGCAGCCCCTTGGCGTACTCGTCGCGCTCTTCCTGCGTGGCATGGGGGCCGATTATCATGCCGTACCCGCCCGACTCGCCGACCCGCTTTACCACCAGGTTGGCCAGGTTGTCCAGCGTGTATTCCAGGTCTTCGGGGCGGCGGCAGAGATAGGTCTCCACGTTCTGGAGCAGCGGCTCTTCGCCCAGGTAATAGCGAATCATGTCGGGCACGTAGACATAGACGCTCTTGTCGTCGGCTACGCCGGTTCCGGGAGCGTTGGCCAGCGTCACATTGCCCAACTGCGCCGCGTCTATCAGCCCGCGGACGCCCAGCAGCGAGTCGGGCCGGAACACCAGGGGGTCGAGGAAGTCGTCGTCAACGCGGCGGTAGATTACGTCCACCTGCTGCAGCCCGTCGGTGGTGCGCATATACACGTAGCCGTCGCGTATTACCAGGTCCTGGCCCTCCACCAGTTCTGCGCCGATTTCACGGGCGAGGAACATATGCTCATAGAAGGCGGAGTTGTAAACGCCAGGCGTGAGCAGGGCAATGGTGGGATTGCGCTTCCCTCCGGGGGCCAGTTCCTGAAGGGTGGCTTGCAGGGCGGTGCCGTAGCCTTCCACCTCCTGCACCCGCGAGCTGCGGTAGATGCGGGGAAGGGTGACTTTGGCCGCCTTCCTGTTGGCGATCATGTAGGACACGCCCGAGGGAACGCGGAGGTTGTCTTCCAGCACTCGAAACCCGTCGTTGGTGCGGACGATGTCGGTGCCGCAGACGGCGACCCAAGTGCCGTGGGGCGGCGAGAAGTCGCGCATTTCCTCCCGGTACTGAGGGCACCCCCGCACCATGTCTTCAGGGATGACGCCGTCGTCAATGATGCGGGCTTCGCCGTATACGTCTTCGAGGAAATAGTTCAGGGCGCGGATTCTCTGGGTCAGTCCGGCGTCCAGTTCCCGCCAGTCGGAAGCGGAAACCACGCGGGGGATGGCGTCAACCGGAATAATGCGCTCTTCGGCCTCGGCGTCGCCGTAGACGGTGAAGGAGATGCTTTCGTTGTAAAAGGTTCGGGTGACGCGGCCCTGTATGCTGGCCAGGTCTTCGGAAGAGAGGCGGCTCAACGCATCGTGAAGACGCTGGGCGTGTTCCCGGGGCTGGCCGTCCGGCAGAAACATCTCATCATAGATGGACGGGTCTAGCCCGTAGCTGTCAAAGTCCACGATGATCGCTCCCTACGGCAAGCTCAGGGCAGGCGCTGCCCGGACCGGAATCGCGCCACATCTGTCAGGACACCCATCTGCATTATACACCGCCCCCATTGCCGCGCGGCTAACGGGCCGGCCTTGTAATAGTTCCCTATCCCTCCCTGCGGCAAGCTCAGGGCGAGAGGGAAAATAAAGGGCCGCCGCTAACGGGCTCCGGCGGTTGTCGCGCCGTAGGCTTCCCTGATTTCCTCGGGCGGGCTCTTGGGAATGACGATAATCATTTCGGTGTGGCTTCCCATTTCCGATTCCACCCGTATGCTTCCGCCGTGCTGCCGGATGATGTCGCTGGTGATGGCGAGGCCGAGGCCGGTCCCCTGATTCGCGGGCTTGGTGGTGAAGAAGGGGTTGAATATCTTTTCGGCCACATCTTCGGGCATTCCGACGCCGTTGTCGCGGATGCGTATCTCCACGTCATCGCCCATGTCTACGGTCTTGAGCCGCACGGTGGGCTGGTATCCCTGGAAGCCGATGCCCTGCTCGGCCAGTGTGCGGCGTCTTTCGTCGGTGGCTTGGCAGGCATTGCTGACGATGTTGAGGAAGGTGCGGCTGAGGTCTTGGGGGATGGCCTGGATTTGGCCGATGGAGTCATCCAGTTCCTGCTCTACGGTTAGCTGGAACTCGGTGTCGGTGGCCCTGGCGCTGTGATAGGCGAGCATGGAGTGCTCCACCAGCAGGGTGTTCAGGTCTATCTCCTGCCAGTTGGTGGAGCCGCGCCCCATGGCCAGCATATCCTGGACGATGCGGTTGGCCCGTTCGCAGTTGTTTACGATGCGGCCCATGTTGTCCGTGAGGTCGTTGGATATTTCCGAAATCAGGCCAACGTCGGGGCTGTCGCCGCCTTCTTCGAGCACTTCCCGCATCTCGACCAGCAGCTCCCCGGAAGCCTCGGAGAAGTTCTTGACGAAGTTGAGGGGATTGCGGATTTCGTGGGCCACGCCAGCGGTGACCTCGCCCAGCGCTGCCAGCTTCTCGCGCATGACAATCTGGTCCTGCGCCTTTTGCAGGTCGGCCAGCACTACTTCCAGTTCAGAGTTCTTGCTCTCCAGTTCAGAGAGGACTGATTCCAGTTCGACGTTCTTGCCTTCCAGTTCGGCGGTCTGGTTCTCCAGTTGCCGGTTCAGTTCTTCTACCAAGTTGAGGCGGATGGCTTCCAGGGAATTATGGCGGAAGATTTCCAGGGCCGCGGCCATATCCGCCAACTCGTCGCTCCCTTCCACCACAACCTCTTCTTCCAACCGGCCCGCGGCCATGTCACGCATCCGCCCGGAGAGCGTATTGATGCGGCGCAGGAGGACACGGCCGATGTACAGCCAGCTAATGAGCAACGCGCCGCCGACGCTGATGACGCTGATGGCCAGCAGGGCCGAGAGGCCCGTCGCGATGGCCTGGGAGGATGCCTGCGTGGCTTCGTCGGCGGACAGTCCGGCGGCTGCGACCAGACCGTCTACCTCTGCCAGCAGGATGGCGGACTGCTCGCGGCTGAGGTACAGAAACTCACTTTGCGAGTCGGCCAACTCCAACTTCGATTGCAGCGTGACAAATACGCCGCCTTCGCCTTGCCCCAGATTTTTCAGCCTGTTGTACAGAGGCGTGAGATTCTCTTCCAGGTCTGAGTTGTTAAGGGCGGCAAGATTGCGGTCTATGCTGGCGATGGAGGACTCGAACCGTTCCTCCTGGGCTTCCACCAGAGCCGGGTCGAAAATGCTGAATACGCTGGAGAGCTGCTGGAGGGCTATATTGGTATCGGCCTGCAGGGCTGTCAGGTGGCGGTAGGTGCCGAACTCCGATTCCGAGAAGTGCACCGCGTAAGGCGCCACGAAATCCCCCAGTTCGCTCCGCCCGGTGAGAATGAAGAACAGCCCGTCGTCAACGGCTGAAACCAGGGCTTGATCCAGTTCCAGCCGCAGGGCCACCATTTCATCCAGGAGAGCGTCGGAACGCCGGTTCAGGAAAAACACCGTTCCCATGTTGTCGCGGATGGTTTCGACGTTGTCTTCCAGAGTTTTGACGTGGTCGCTAATGCTATCGGCCTTTGCCGGGTCGGCCTCCTCCAGGTTCTCCAGTTGCGCCTCGAAGTTCTGCTTGGCGCCGTATATCTCCGTCCACACGTCGGCGACTTCGGCAGGAGTGGATGCGGTGGTCAGGCGCGGGGCCGCGGCCACCAGTCCGCTGCTGTACTCGGCCACTCCGAAGGCGGCTTCCAACTCCGGCACGCTGCCTTCGTTGACCCTGGCCTGAGCGTCTCCCACCCGGTCCAGACTGAACCAGGCGACGAGACTGGCGGCCACAGTGAAGGCCACCGCCACGCCAAAGGCAGCGTATAGTTGAGTGGAAATGCGAGAGCGGAGGGCCAGCAGGCGTTTCATAAAGTTCATCAGTCGCCAGCGTCCTTTAATAGTTCCCTCTCCCTTCGGGGCAGGGTTAGAGCCTGTCCCGAAGGGAGAGGGGGGTAGGGGCGTCCGCGAGTCCGTCAGTTCTCGGTATCGCTTAAATTTTCGATGGGACGATACTGCCCGTCGGCCCCGATTACGGTCAGAAACACTGTATCGGAGCCTTGGTTGTCATCATCCGAGTAACTCACCGGGAATCCGCCGATGTCCATGTTGCTGCTGTGCAGCAGGCTGTCCATGAAGCAGCTCCGGCTTACGTCCCTTCCGCAGCTCTCCACACCGGCAATGGCCAGACGCCCGGCCAGGTAGCCCTCGAAGGACACAAAACCCGGAACCGCATCGGCATCGAAAGCGGCAAGGGCTTCGAGGTAGGAAGAGACGACGGGCAGAGAGGTATCGGTGGGGAATGGAACTACCTGGGTGACGTAGACGCCCTCTCCTTCCGGCCCCAGTTTTTCGGCCAGGGCGTTGGAGCCGACGAAGGAAATGGCTATGAACTTGGCCTCATGTTTGGCATCATCCAGCAGCTTGCTCTCTTTGGCCCAAAGAATGAACTCGCCGATGGGGTTGTAGGCCCCCACCATGATGATGCCTTGAGGACGTCCTTCGCTCAGGTCGAGCAGGGCCGTCTTTACTGCCGTGGTATTGCGGGGGTAGAGGCCCACGGAGACCGGCTCCATGCCGCGCCGCGCCAAGGCGGCCAGCGCGCCGTTGTATCCGGCCCGGCCGAAGGAATCGTCCTGGTACAGCACCCCGATTCGTTCGATGCCCAGGTCCTCGGTGAAGCGCTTCACCATCGCCTCGGTTTCGTCGTTATAGGAGGCGCGCAGGTTGATGATGTTGTCCCATGTGTCCACGTCCCGCAGGAAGGCCGCGCCGGTGAAAGGAGCAACAAAGGGAATGTTGGCGTCGGCTGCCACCGGGGTGGCGGAGCGGGAGGTAGGGGTGCCAACCTCGCCTATGAGCGCGAAGACTTCTTCGTCCTGTATCAGCTCTCTGGTATTGGTGGCGGCAAGCTCAGGCTCGTAAGTGTCATCCAGCGACACCAGCGACAATTGCCGCCCGTGGACGCCGCCCGCCCGGTTGGCTTCTTCGAAGGCCGCCTGGATGCCCAACCGCATATTTATGCCAAGTTCCCTGGCGGGGCCGGTGAAGGCAGCCGATTGCCCGAAGACGATGTGGTCGGGCGTTACGCCGGAGGTGTCTGACGTACCGGAAGAGTCCGGCAAGGCTTCTTCCGGAGTGGGAGTGAAAGTGGAAGCCGGCGCTACGGTGGAAGCGGGATCCTCGGAGCCGCAGGAAACAAGAAGAGCCAAAGCCACTGCGCAGAGCAGCACGAAGATAGAGGCGCTTCGCACATGGCGGAGCAGTGTGGCAACAAAAACCTGGCCCTTCATTCAGCCTCTCCACATCGCCATTGCTTCATCCTGCCCGAGGGCCGCTGCGCCACGTGGGGACGATTCGGCCCGAGCAGCATAGGCCCGGTCAATATAGGCCCGGTCAATTATAGGTATGAAGCGAAAGTATCTGGCGGTTCAGCGCTCCCGAAGAGATTGCGTGTCCTGCGAAGTTAGACTGGCCGGATACTTTTCCCGGCTACTCTTTCCCGGGTTACTCTTTCTTGGTGACCATGGTCAGCCGGTTCTTGCCCTCGGAGTGTTGATAGGATGTATCATCCATCATGGTCTTCACCAAGTGTATGCCGAGGCCGCCAATGCCCCGATCCTCAATATCGGCGTCGATAGACGGTATCGGAGCGTCCTGGAAGGGGTCAAAGGGGCGGCCTTCGTCGGAGACCTCAATTCGCAGGGAGTCGTCATCCGAAGTAATCACGATTTCAAACGCGGGCCACTGGCCACCGCTCTCCCCGCCGTAGGAGAGGATGTTGATGCCTACCTCTTCCAGCACCAGGTTAACTTTGAAAACTAGTCCGACCGGCCAATCCTCTCTCTCGCCTAGCCCTTCCACTTCGCTGGTTATGAATTGCAGCACTTCATCCTGGCTTGAGCCGGAGGCAGGCTCAAATTTCAGGGAAACTGTCTCGCTCATTATTGCCTCGGCAATCTGTAAAGGACAAGGCAAGTGACATCGTCGGACTGCGGGGTGCCCCCGGCGAAGTCCGCGACTGCTTGCAAGACGGCTTCATTGGCCATGCGGGCGCCGGTGGGCGGCCGGTCAACGAAGACCTGCTGCAGCCGCTCCACACCAAACTCTTCGCCGTCGGCATTCATGGCTTCGGAAACGCCGTCGGTATACAGGATGAGGGTATCCCCGGGGTTCAGGGTTGCGATATCCTCGCGGTATTCAAGATCCGGCATAATCCCCAGCGCTACGCCGTTGGTCTGGGGGAGTTCCGTGGAACTGCCGTCCGGGTGGACAACCAGCGGATTGCAGTGTCCGCCGTTGGCATACGTCAGCTTCCCCGATTCCGGGTCGTAGACTCCATACACCAGGGTAACGAACATCATCGTCTCATTGTTTTCGGTCAACAGGGTGTTGACCTCCGACAGCACGGCGCCGGGGTCTCCCATTCCGATGGCCGACCCTTTCAGCAAGGTGCGGCTGGACATCATGAACAAGGCTGCGGGAACACCCTTGTCGGAAACGTCGGCGACGGCCAGGCCGAGCCGCCCGTTATCCATACTCACAAGGTCGTAGAAGTCGCCGCCCACGTTGCGGGCGGGGGCCATATTGCCGTACGCCTGAAATTCGGGAGTGTCCGGAAAGGTGGTCGGAAGGATACTCTGCTGCATCTGGCTGGCGACGTTCAGCTCGTTTTGCAACGCCACCAGCTTGTCGCGGGATAGCAAGGCTTCCTTCCACTCGGCCATGTGCTGCAACGTGCGGTCAATGGTAATCTGGAGGTCTTCAAAGTCCAGCGGTTTGGTAACGAAGTCGAAGGCTCCCCGGTTCATGGCGGTGCGGATGTTCCGCATATCGCCATAGGCCGAGATGATTACCGAGCGCACGTTGGGGTCCACCTTGGGTATCTGCTCCAGCAGGGTGAGGCCGTCCATCTGCGGCATATTGATGTCGGAGACGACCATGTCTATGTCCGGCTCTCTGGTCAGCCGCTCCAGGGCCTCCACGCCGTTGCCCGCGAAGACGAAGGAGTAGCGGCCGGAGCGGATATTGCGCCGCATCCTTTGCAGGATCAGCGGCTCCAGGTCGGGTTCGTCATCCACGACCAGAATTTTATATGAATCTTGCACCGCGTCTTGCATCGTCCCGACTCTACCTACAGACTCAATTCTGGTGTTCGTCCGGCTGGGTTTCGCGTGCTAAATCCGCGCGCTGTGCCGCCTGTCCGCCGCAATTATCCCCTGACTGCCGACCGGGCAGCGGACTGGGTTTCGTGGATGTCAATAATCTGATCGAACCCGCTGATGGTGAACACGTCGTGAACCGGCTTGGAGAGCGAGCAGACGGCGAACTTGACATTGGCCGAGCGCATATCCTTGGCGGTGAGCAGGATAACGCGCAGTCCGGCGCTGCTTATGTATGAAAGATCCTCAAAGTCCAGGATCACTGCCTTGTCGTTGCCGGTGTTGATGGCGTTTTTCAAAGCGTCCTGGAATTCGGTCGCGTTGGTGCCGTCAACTCTTCCGTCGGTCTTGGCGATAAGAGTCTCTCCGTCTCTTTCAGTGGTGACTTCCATCGTCCCTCATCCTCCGAAATAGTAGCCTGATTTTACCATTTGATATCGCTATGCCGCCGTGTTTTGCGTGGCGGGCTACGCTTGATTTTGTATTATTTTAGAAATCGTACCCTTTCTCTCCGTGAGTTGCCAAGTCCAAACCCAGCAATTCATCCTCGAAGTCAACCCGGATTCCGCCGAACATCCAGCCGGTGACCTTCACGATTATAAATGTCACCACTGCCGTCCAGGCTGCCGTGGCGGCAGCGGCCAGGGCCTGCACCCCGAATTGCCCCAGCACACTCCCGTTTTCCAGGAAGACGCCCGTGCCGCCCATCGTATCAACGCAGAGGAACGCTACCAGCAGGGTGCCGGTGATGCCGCCGAGTCCGTGGACGCAGAACACGTCCAGAGAATCGTCGAGGTTTAGCTTAATCTTTATTATGTTGACTGTAAAGAAACAGACCGCGCTGCCCGCGGCCCCTAGGATAAAAGCGCCCGTTGGGCCGACATAACCGGCGGCGGGCGTTACTGCGGCCAGCCCCGCAATCACTCCGGTGACGGTCCCGAACAGTGAAGGCTTGCGGAAGCGTATCCAGTCCAGCGCCCCCCAGATGATGGAGGCGCTGCAGGCGGCGAAGTGGGTGGAAGCCAGCGCCATGGCTGCATTGCCGTCGGCTACCAGGAAGCTGCCGCCGTTGAATCCGAACCAGCCGACCCACAGCATACCGACGCCCGTGGCGACCAGTCCCGGGTTGTGCGGGGGCTGCAACTCGTATGGGAAGCCCCGTCTCCGCCCCAGTTGGCTCACTATGACCAAAGCGGCCACGCCGGCGGTGGTGTGGACCACCAGGCCCCCGGCGAAATCCATCGCCCCCATCTGCTTCAGCCAACCCTCGTCGCTCCACACCCAATGGCACACCGGCACATACACCAGCAGCGCCCAGAGCACACTCATCACTATTACGGCGTGATACTTGGTGCGCTCCACGTAGCAACCCACCATTACCGCCGGGGTTATGATGGCGAAGGTCAACTCGAACATCACGAACAGCATCTCCGGGATGCTGCCTCGGAGAGAGTCCGCCCTGATGTTCCAGAGGAAGACGTGTTCCAGGTTGCCGATGAATCCGAAGTATGAGTCCCCAAATGACAGGCTGTAGCCCAGTATCATCCACAAGACGCCGACCACGGCGGCGATGGAGAAGCACTGCAACGCCACGGAAAGCACGTTCTTGGCCCGCACCAATCCGCCGTAGTAAACGGCCAGCCCCGGAACGGTCATGAACAAAACCAGAGTGGTTGACGCGAGAAGCCATGCGGTATCGCCTGTGTTCACGGATTATTGCCCACGACGCCGGGACTGCCTGGCGTTCAATTCTTCATTTGGTCCCACTTTCTTCAGCCGTCCGGCTCGACCAGCTAGAGAAGGACTGGTTACACACAAAACGGTTCCTTAGCTACGAAGACATAATACAACAGGACATACTGAATTTATATATCTGATTCCCTCAAAAGTATCGAAGCTCAGTGCTGCAACACGCCGGAAAGGGTGCTTGGCCACCCGGTATGCGCTGCCGAAAAAACAGTGGAGCCTGATTCAATAGGCCACGGTAGGCGAAGCGAAGAACGCTCAGGCAAGGTCATGGAGAAGCGGGATAGGATGACTCCGCAACTGCTCTACGGAATGCGACTGGCAGCCCCAATGTCAAATGGCAGCCAGCGGTAAAAGCGCGGCTGCCGGGGACGAAGACTGGGAAGGTGGTACCCCTGGAGGGACTCGAACCCCCGACGCGCAACTTAGGACGCTGCCGCTCTATCCTCTGAGCTACAGGGGCCAGTGCGATTGATGTTGGTGGAGACAGGGGGGATCGAACCCCCAACCTCGGCATTGCGAACGCCGCGCTCTCCCAATTGAGCTATGTCCCCACTGGAGCCGGCCGCCGATGCGGCTTCAAGGCCACACTCAAATCGTAGGCCCGCCCGGCGTCGCGTGTCAAGTCAACATCGCTATCTCGCTGCTGTTCTCGCCGGAACGCTTTCGGTCCGCCTTCGGATGCGCCTTGTCTGCGCTTCCGGCGCCGGAAGCGGTGAACGTTGCAGGTGCTACAATTGGGCGCGGCCCGCGGGCCGGGATTTGGAATCGGAGGGCGTGAATATGGCTACTCTGGTCACCGGGGGAACCGGATTCGTCGGAGCAAACATCGTCCGGGAACTGGCCCGGGCCGGGCACGAGGTGGTCAGCTACGATGTCGCCCCTCCGGACGACTTGGTGCGGAGCTTTGTGGGCGAATGGGAAGACAGCATCGCCTTCGTTCAGGGCGATATTCGGGATGCGGAGGCAGTGGCAAGGCTGGCCAACAACCACGGACTGGACAAGATTATCCACGCCGCCACCTATACCGTGAACCAGCAGGCCCTGGAGGTCGAGCGTGGGCGCGACGTCATCGGCATCAATGTCGAAGGGCTGGCCAACGTGCTGGAACTGGCCCGGATAGCCCCGGCGCGCCGGTTCGTCTACGTCAGTTCCGGCGCGGCCTACGGGTTGGCGGCAGGAACCGACCAGACCTACAGCGAGGATATGCCCGCCGCTCCCGATTCCCTGTACGGCATCACCAAGTACGCTGGTGAGCTCATCACCCGGCGCTACGGCGAGCTTTACGGATTCCAGACCGTCAGCGTGCGCCTCAGCACTCCCTACGGCCCCATGGAGCGGGTCACCGGACACCGCGCCGTGATGTCGGCCCTGTACCAGTGGACCGGACAGGCGGTGCGCGGAGAGCCGCTGCTGGTGGAGAGCGACTCATTCGACCCGGAGGAAGGCCGGGACTACACCTACTCGGTGGATACCGCCCGCGGACTGCAGGCGATTCTCGACGCGCCCGAACTCCCCCATGACCTTTACAACCTGACCACCGGCGTCTGGATAACCTACCGCGAAATCCTGGACGAAATTTCAGACCTGGTCCCAAGAAGCGGCTCGCGGCCAGTCAGCGCCGCCGACGCCGCGGCGGCCCGGGCCAGAGCCGCCGTACCGTCCCGGGGGCCGCTGTCCGGCCACCGGCTGCGGCAAGACCTGGGCTGGCAGCCGGAGTACAACCTTCGCGCCGGGCTGGCCGACTACCTGCAATGGCGTCGGGAGTCGGGGTTCAGCGGGTAGCACACAAGCTCCCTAGTCCTGTAGGGCAAGGCCAGGGTGTCCCCCACTCGTTCATCCTGTATATCCTGTCCATCCATGTTAGAGCGTGTTGACAAACTCTACCGGCAAAGATATTTGGGTATCGGCGCGGTTGTTTGATGCCAGGATTTCACCCTCACCCTAACCCTCTCCCTCAAGGGAGAGGGGATTTTGCAGGTTAATTCCGCCCTATTTGCGGTTTGTAAACACACCCTAGCAACCTGCGGGTGACGGCTTAAATGACATGGATGGACAGGATATACATGGTGGGAGTCACGCTATTGAGAGGTTCGCCTCCACCCTAACCCTCTCCCAAGGGGAGAAGGAATTGTAGCCAGTTGCGTAAGCCCTGTCAGGATTCGGATATAATGCCCTTGCCATCGTTTGCAGGAGCATTGCGCCTATGGTAACTCCCTATCGCTTTCAAGTTGACCAGCGCGTCAGGATTCGCGCGAGAGGCGGCGGCAGGCACCGGCAGCCACCTGAGAGCATCAGAGGCACGCTGGGAGTCATCGCGCCGCAGATGACCGACGACTGGACGGGCACCAAGCTGGAACTGGAGGCCGGAACACCCAACGTCTACTACGTGGCGCTGGACACCGGCATAACCGAACTCATTGCCGAGGACTGGCTGGAGGACGCTCCTGCGGATGCGCCTCCTCTTCCTGCTCCTCAATCCAATTTCCCCAACTGAAAAGAGGTGACACTATGGACTTTGGACTCGCGGACAAGAAAGCATTCGTGGGAGGAGCCAGCCGCGGTATCGGCAAGGCCATAGCGCTGGAACTGGCGCGGGAAGGGTGCGACGTGGTAATTGCATCTCGCACCATGGCGGACCTGGAGACGTCGGCCCAGGAAATTGCTGAAGCGACTGGGCGCAACATCATTCCCATCGCAATGGACGCTACTGACACTGAGCAGGTAAACCGGGTGATGGCCGAGGCTGCCGAGCGGCTGGGCGGACTGCACATCCTGGTCAACAGCGCGTCGCTGCCCGGCGGCTCCGCGGATGCAATAGGCCCCATTGACACCGTCAACGAGGATTCCCTCATCAGTGACTTCGACGTTAAGTACGTCGGCGCGCTGCGCTGCTCGCGGGCGGCCATTCCCTTCCTGAAGGAGCAGGGCTGGGGCCGCATCGTCAACATCAGTGGCGGCAACGGTCGCACCGCCGGCAACCTGAGCGGCGGCGCGCGCAACGTCTCCATGGTGCACATGACCAAGACGCTGTCCATCCAGTTGGGCCGCTTCGGGATCACCGTCAACTGCATCCACCCCGGCACCACCCGCACCGAGCGCACGCCGGGTCTGCTGGAAGCCCGGGCCGCGCAGTTGGGTATTTCGGTCGGCGAGGTGGAAGCGCACGACTTCGCCCCGGACTCGCCGCGCGGCAACCACATCTGCCGCATGGTGGACGGCTCGGAGATCGGCTACCTGACCTGCTACCTGTCATCGGACAAGGCCTGGGCCGTGACCGGCGAGGTCATAGCCGCTGGCGGCGGCACCGGCGCCGCGGTGTACTACTAGGGACGCAGGGTTTAGGGCGTAAGGCGCCGGGAAAGAGCATTTCTCCGGCGCCTTATGCCCACAGTCATGGGAGCGGCTATGCTTGACACGATAGAAGAGCTAGAGCGTGTTTACAAACTCTACCGGCAAAGATATTTGGGTATCGGCGCGGTTGTTTGATGCCAGGATTGCACCCTCACCCTCACCCTCAAGGGAGAGGGGATTTTGCAGGTTAATTCCGCCCTATTTGCGGTTTGTAAACACACCCTAGGACGCTGGCGAACTCAAGGGATATACGACATTGATGCGGCTCACCGTTTGACAGGTGTCTCAGCAAATTCTATCAAACGGTGGCTGGAAGAATATCCCGCTCACATCGCGGAACTGAAACCGGACTGGAAGGACCTGTGGGGACGCATCCAGACCCAGCATAACCGCTTGTCTTTCCTGGAAATGGTTGAAGCGCTGATAGCTGGCAAAATCAGGAGATTTGTTCCGTCAGGCCGCCCGCAACGGACGTTACCCACTGCCTTCTGTGGGTAATTCATGCAATAATGATTATGCTCTTCTGTATTTGGCCTGTGTTGCGGGCCAGACTTGGCGGAGGCCAAACGAGAAACTCTGGGACCCGAGCGTCCAGTCGTGGCTACACCAGAACAACAAGCAAGGACCAACATTGACCGTCTGCTGAAACAGGCGGGATGGGCGGTGCAAGATGTTGCCGCCCTGAACGTACACGCGGGCAGGGGAGTGGCGGTGCGGGAGGTTCCGTTGCTGCACGGCCACGGCACCGCCGACTACCTTCTGTACGTGGATGGCGGGGCGGCCGGCGTGGTCGAGGCCAAGCCCGAGGGCCGCACCCTGACCGGCGTGGAGGCACAGTCGGCCAAATACGGGACGGGCTTGCCGGACGACCTGCCCCGCTACATCCAGCCCCTTCCGTTCCTGTACGAGAGTACGGGCGCCGAAACCAGGTTCACCAACGGACTGGACCTCCAACCACGCAGCCGGAACGTCTTCGCCTTTCACACGCCTGAGACGCTGGCGGAGTGGTTGGGCGCGTCCGACTCCCCCAAGGAAACACGGGCAGATGCGCCGCAACTGATTGCGGATTCCGGTGAAACCGGCTATCGAATCGGACACAGCCTCCGCCGCCTTCTGACCACAATGCCGCCGCTGGACGACTCCAACCTCTGGACGGTGCAGGCGGAGGCCATCCGGAACCTGGAGCGGTCGCTGGCCGAGGCCCGCCCGCGCTCGCTGGTGCAGATGGCGACCGGCAGCGGCAAGACCTTCATGGCCTGCAACCAAGTGTACCGCCTCATCCGGTATGCCGGTGCGAGGCGGGTGCTGTTCCTCGTTGACCGCAGCAACCTGGGCCGGCAGACGCTGCGGGAGTTCCAGGGCTTCACCGTCCCCGGCGACGGGCGCAAGTTCACCGAACTCTACAACGTCCAGCTCCTGCAATCGAACAGCATCGACCCGGTTAGCAAGGTCTGCATCTCCACCATCCAGCGGGTGTACTCCATGCTGCGGGGCGAGGAACTGGACCCGGAGTTGGAGGAGGCGTCCGGTTACGACGTGGCGGCCACCCGGTCATCGCCGCAGACTGTGGAGTACAGCCGTAACTTCCCCATCGAGCAGTTCGACTTCATCATCACCGACGAGTGCCACCGCTCCATCTACGACCTGTGGCGGCAGGCGCTGGAGTACTTCGACGCCTTCCTCATCGGACTCACGGCAACGCCGTCCAAGCAGACCATGGGCTTCTTCAACCAGAACCTGGTCATGGAGTACAACCACCAGCAGGCGGTCGTCGACGGTGTCAACGTCCCCTACAACGTTTATCGCATTGAAACGAAGATTACGGAGGAAGGCTCCACCATCGAGGCCGGTATGAACGTAGACCGGCGAGACCGCCGCACCCGCAAGATACGCTGGGAAGAACTGGAGGAGGAACTGCCCTACTCTCCCAGGCAACTGGACCGCGACGTGGTGGCAGTTGACCAGATTCGCACCGTGGTCCAAACCTTCCGCGACAGGGTCACCACCGAGATTTTCCCCGGCCGGGAGCACGTGCCCAAGACCATCATCTTCGCCAAGGACGACAGCCACGCCGACGACATCGTGAACATCGTGCGGGAGGAGTTCGGCAAGGGCAACGACTTCTGCCAGAAGATCACCTACCGCACCACCGGGGCCAAGCCCGAGGACCTCATCACGCAGTTCCGCAACAGCTTCAACCCCCGCATCGTGGTGACCGTGGACATGATCGCCACCGGCACCGACATCAAGCCGGTCGAGATCGTGTTCTTCATGCGCAACGTGCGCAGCCGCAACTTCTTCGAGCAGATGAAGGGTCGCGGCGTCCGTACCATCTCGCAAACCGAGTTCAACTCCGTTACGCCCGACGCCAGAGATAAGGAGTGCTTCGTCGTCGTGGACGCCGTAGGCGTCACCGAGAGCGAGCTGGGCGAGTCCTACTCGCTGGACCGCCACCCGTCGGTGCCCTTCGACAAGCTGCTGGACCTGGTGGCCATGGGAAACCGGGAACCGGACACGCTGTCGTCGCTGGCCAGCCGCCTGGCCCGGCTGGACCGGCGGCTATCGCCCCAGGACCGGCAGGCGGTGGAGTCGGTGGCCGACGGCGCGACGCTGAAAGAACTGGTATCGAAGCTGGTGAATGCCACAGACCCTGACGAGGCGCTGAAAGCAGCGCAGGAGGCCACCGGACAGGACGACCCGCCGGAGGAAGCCATCGCCTATGCCGAAAAGGAGCTGCTTGGGGCGGCAGCCAGGCCCTTCGTCGCCAACCCGGAGCTGCGGCAGCGGCTGATAGACATCCACCGGGCCTACGAGCAGACCATCGACACGGTGTCGCAGGACACCGTGATACGGGCGGAGTTCTCCGGCGCCGAGGCCGACGAGCTCACTCGCTCCTTCCGCGAGTACATCGAGGAGCACCGCGACGAAATCACCGCACTGCAAGTCCTCTACCAGCGTCCCTACCGGCAGCGCCTGAGCCTCGGCGACATCCGGGCGCTGGCCGAAGCCCTGCAAAGCCCGCCACGATCCTGGACTCCGCCGCGGCTGTGGGACGCCTACCGGCAGCTTGACCAGTCGCGGGTGCGCGGCTCCGGCCAAAGGGTGCTGGCCGACATCGTGTCGCTGGTGCGCTACGCCGTAGGGCATGAGGGCGAACTGGCTCCCTTCGCCGAGCAGGTGGAAGAGAGATACCGGGGCTGGCTGGATACGCAGGAAATCGCCGGGCGGGAGTTCACCGGCGAGCAGCGCCAGTGGCTGGAGGACATCAAAGACCACATCGCGGGCAGCGTCAGCATCGAACCCGCCGACCTCCAACACGCCCCCTTCGTCCAGCGGGGCGGCATCGGCCGCGCTTACGCCGTCTTCGGCGACGGGCTGGCCCCGCTGCTGGAGGAGCTGAACCTGGCGCTGGCGGGGTAGAGCCTGGCTAACCCTCTCCCTTGAGAGAGGGTTTAGGGTGAAAGAGCATTCATCTGTCTCTGTCAAGACGTTTCTTGAAACTTCCGTTGTAACGCGCGATAATGGAATAACACTACTAGGAGGAATTGGCGATGGTTGCAACGCGGCAAAAGTTCTCCAGCCAGGCAGCCCCGGAGTTGCTGGAGGGGATGCGCGGGATTGCCCGCAAGGAAGGCAGACAGTTTCAAGCCGTCTTGGAAGAGGCTATGGCCAGCTACATCGAAAGCAAGACAAATGAGAACGTGCGCCCGGAGTTCATGGCCCACTACCAAGCCAGCCTTGAGCGGAACCGGCTGCTGGCGGAACTTTTGGCCCAATGAGCAGCAACTTTCCGGCCATACAGGAAATCCTTGCGGTCCACGAAGACCTCATCGAACAGTTCGGTGGCTCCCATGGCCTGCGGGATATGGGAGCGTTGGAGTCGGGGCTTTTCCGCCCACAAATGGGGTACTACGACAGTATCATCGAGGAAGCTGCCGCGATGATGGAAAGCCTGGCCATGAACCACCCCTTCATAGACGGCAACAAGCGGGTGGCCTTTTTCGTGACGGCGGCCTTTCTGATGCAGAACGGCCACTACATAGACTGCGACAGTCGGGAAGCCTATGACCATTTCATGCGCCTGTTCGACACCAATTCCTTCCGGTTCGCCGAATTGAAGGACTGGCTGGAGGGCCATGTCAGACCCCTCCCGCCAATCGGGTAGGGATTGAGGAAGCAATCCATGAAATATGTAGCGATAATCGCCAAGACCGGCAACGGCTATGCCGCGCACCTGCCGGACCTGCCCGGTTGCATCGCCGCCGCCGACACCTTTGAGGAAACCCATAACCTTATTGAAGAGGCCGCCAACTTCCACGTCGAAGGCATGACTGAGGATGGCGACAGCATCCCCCAGCCCAACTACTCCGCCGTGGAGGTAGAGGTGGCCGTCCCAACGCTCAATGTGCCGCAGCAGGCCGCCACCGAGACCGGCGGATGACCCAACTAGACCTTCCCGCAGGCTGGGCGACTGTTGCCATTGCGGAGGTTCTGTCTTGCGTTGAAACAGGAAAGCGCCCCAAGGGAGGAGCAGTGAAAGATACATCCGGTGTTCTCAGCATTAGCGCGGAACACATGGATAGCACTGGTGGGATTGATACCTCTATTCCTCGGTTTGTACCCAAGAAATTCTATGAAACCATGACAACCGGTCGCCTTCAACCCGGTGATGTGTTAGTGGTTAAAGACGGGGCAACTACCGGCAAGACGGCATATTTCAGCGATAGTTCTGATGGGAGGCCAATAGTTGTCAATGAGCACGTATTCATTTGTAGGCCACTTACTGCCGGAATAACCCCTCGTTGGCTATTCTACTGCCTTTGGGGTGAACCTTCCCAAGCTCAGATACGGGCTTGCTTTCGAGGGTCGGCGCAAGGCGGAATTATTCGATCATTCGTTAACGAAGTAACCCTCCCCCTCCCGCCCCTTCCCGAGCAGCACCGCATCGTAGCCGAAATTGAGACGCAGTTCACCCGCCTCGACGCCTCCGTTGCCGCCCTCCGCCGTGCGCAGGCCAACCTGAAGCGCTACCGGGCCAGCGTCCTCAAGGACGCCTGCGAGGGCCGCCTGGTCCCCACCGAGGCGGAGCTGGCCCGCTCCGAGGGCCGCGAGTACGAGCCCGCCGACGTCCTGCTGGAACGCATCCTGGCCGAGCGCCGCGTGCGCTGGGAGTCGCAGGAGAAGCGGCGGGGCAAGTACCGGGAACCCTCCGCCCCTGACACGTCCGCGCTGCCGACACTGCCCGAGGGCTGGGTGTGGGCGACGGTGGAGCGTCTTATAGTGGAACCGTTGGCAAACGGACGATCAGTTAAGACTGTGGGCGAAGGATTCCCTGTTTTACGCCTGACAGCGCTTCGAGAAGGTGAAATTGACGAGACCGAACACAAGATCGGCAAGTGGACAGCCCAACAAGCAGAGCCATTTCTAATTCAAAAAGGAGATTTCTTCGTCTCACGGGGAAGTGGCTCAATACGCCTTGTTGGAATTGGGGGCTTGGTACGAGAAGTGGAATCTGCTGTGGCGTTCCCAGACACTATGATTCGGTTTCGGTTGAACGAGTTCGTCCTAAAGCAATACTTTTCGCTTGTGTGGAATTCCTATGTTGTACGCGCTCAGGTCGAAACGAGTGCGAGGACAACTGCCGGTATATATAAGGTGAACCAACAGGACTTGGCCGCCATGACAATCCCCCTCCCGCCGCTGGCCGAACAGCGACGCATCGTGGCGGAGGTGGAGCGGCGGCTGTCGGTGGCGCAGCAGGCGGAGGCGACGGTGGAGGCCAGCCTGGCCCGGGCGGAGCGGCTGCGGCAGAGCATCCTCAAGCAGGCGTTCTCCGGCAGGCTGGTCCCCCAGGACCCCGGCGACGAGCCGGCGTCCGTACTGCTGGAGCGCATCCGGGCCGAGCGCGAGGCGGAAGCGCAAGCGTCGTCTGCCAGCAAGGGTAAGTCCGGACGCGGCAGGAAGAGAGCAACGGAGTAAGTTGTGGCATACTGGCAGCTAAGGATGGTGAGCGAAATGGTTGCCAAACCCGATGTGCATAACCCGGCGGCGTCTGATGAGGCCCGCCTCGAAAGGGACCCCCTATCCCTCCCAATCTGCCTGGAGTTCGGGCCGGTGCTGGAAGTATTGGCCGAGGCCGGCTTCGTTGGCGATCGGCTTAACGAATGGCTGATCCAGTTCAACCAGGCCAACAAAGATACGGTGGGCAAGCTGGAGTTGGATGCAGAGGGAAGGTTGCTGATATCGACTATGCAGAGCAAAGAGGGATCTCTATCGGAAGGGGCCGTGTTCCTGGAGCTGGGCCTCTGGGCCCGTGAGTATGGCGGTGAGGCCCACGGCTCGCGGCTGGGCGTCGAACTGCCGAACGGAGCGCGCTACGCTCCCGATGCCGCCTGGCTGTCCCCGGAGCAACTGGCGGACTACGCGCCTTCGGGGGAGACTTGGCTGCTGCGTTTCTGCCCCCACTTTGTGGTGGAGGTGATGTCGCGCAACGACCGCCCGATAGCGGCCCGGCGCAAGATGGCAGAGTACATCACCCACGGCGGGCGGCTGGGCTGGCTCATTGATCCCTTCCGGCGGCAAGCGCATATCTACCGCCCCGGCGCCGAACCCGTCACGCTGGACGACCCGGAACAGTTGACCGGCGACCCCGAACTGCCGGGGTTCGTGTTCGATGTCCGCGCCCTGATTTTCGATGCTCAACAGGCGACGGCATGACGACATCGGTGGACATCGGGCAGAAGCTCTGGAACTACTGCCACATCCTGCGGGACGCCGGGCTGTCCTACGGCGACTACCTGGAGCAGCTCACCTACCTCATCTTCCTCAAGATGATGGACGAGCGCAGCCGCCCGCCCTACACCCTGTTGCCGGACTACCAGCCGCCGCTCATCCCCGAGGGCTTCCGCTGGCCCGACCTGCTGGCCCGCGACGGGGCCGCCCTGGAGGCTCATTACCGCGCCACCCTGGAAACCCTCGGCCGTAAGGAAGGCACTCTGGGCGTCATCTTCCGCAAGGCCCAGAACCGCATCCAGGAACCGGCCATGCTGACCCGGCTGGTGCGGGAGCTGATAGACAGCGAGGACTGGCTGCAACTCAGCGCCGACGTGAAGGGCGACGCCTACGAGTCGCTGCTGGAGCGCAACGCCCAGGACGTGAAGACCGGCGCGGGGCAATACTTCACGCCGCGCCCGCTCATCCGGGCCATCGTGGACGTGATGCGCCCCGGCCCCGACGACACCGTCTGCGACCCCGCCTGCGGCACCGGCGGTTTCCTACTGGCGGCCCATGACTACATCGTCGCCCGCCACCCGTCCATGGACCGGGACCAGCGGGAGCGGCTGCAGCGCGACGCCCTGCACGGCTGGGAGATCGTGGACAGCGCGGCGCGGCTCTGCGCCATGAACCTGTACCTCCACGGCATCGGCGGCGACGAGACCAACATCGAAGTGGACGACAGCCTGCGGGCCCATCCCGGCGTCAACTACGATCTGGTGCTGACCAACCCGCCTTTCGGCCGCAAGTCGTCCCTGACCTTCGTCAACAGCGAGGGCGAGACGGAGCGGGAGACGCTGACGGTGGAGCGGCCCGACTTCTGGGCCGCCACCAGCAACAAGCAGCTCAACTTCCTGCAGCACGTCCGCACGCTGCTGAAGAACACCGGACGGGCGGCCATCGTGGTACCCGACAACGTGCTGTTCGAGGGCGGCGCCGGGGAGACGGTGCGCCGCCGCCTGCTGGCCGAGTGCGACGTCCACACCCTGCTGCGGATGCCCACGGGCATCTTCTACGCCCAGGGCGTCAAGGCCAACGTGCTGTTCTTCGACCGCAAACCGGCCAGCGACACGCCGTGGACGCGGGACCTGTGGATCTACGACCTGCGCACCAACCGCCGCTTCACCCTGAAGGCCAACCCCCTGACCCGCGCCGACCTGGACGACTTCGTGGCCTGCTACAACCCGGAGAACCGCCACCGGCGCGAGGAGACGGAACGCTTCCGCCGCTTCACCTACGACGAGCTGGTCAAGCGCGACAAGGCCAACCTGGACATCTTCTGGCTCCGCGACGAGAGCATGGAGGACACCGCAGACCTGCCTCCGCCCGACGTCATCGCCAATGAAATCCTGGAAGACCTTCGGGCCGCCGTGGAGCAGTTGGAGGAGATTGCCGGAGACTTGGAACTGCCAGCCCCATTAGCGTAAAAGCATGATTTTCAGGGGAAGACTAAAGGGTTTTCCGATAGCAGCAAAGCCGGACCGCAATAGGGACGCCCTCACCCTAACCCTCTCCCAGAGGGAGAGGGAACTTTAGAAACACCCTCTTACTGATGCGTGAATCTTTAGCTAAACATTCCGGCGGCAGATACCCGTCATTCCTGCGAAGGCAGGAATCCAGAGGGCCAATTCGTACAGAGAGAATACCAGAGCTTTCGCACTGGATTCCCGCTTTCGCGGGAATGACGAATGGTTTAGCAATTCATTCACTTATCAGTAGTCGGGGTAAAAGACCAAACGGGTATGTGTGAGATCGAGAGGGGGCCGGACGGCATTGCCGCCCGGCCCCCTCCGCCTGCTGGTTGTCCGGCGCCGCCGGGCTAGTCGTCGTCCACGATGGTCATGGTGCCTACGGCCGCGGGGGTAAACCACTCGCCGGGAAGGAACGCCTCCACGGCGAAGTACTCGTCCGGCTCGTCCTCGCTGTCATCATTCAGCCAGACCACTCCCGTCAGCTCGGTTACGCCCGGAGCGAACACCATCACATCGGACATGGTCTGGTAGTCGCCTGAATGCGCCCGGTTGTCCAGCACGTGGTAGGCGGGCCCGGCGTACCAGTTCACCTCGAATTCCTCAGTCAAGGCATGAGAGAGCAGTATCCGGAACACCACCACGTCGCCCTCCATGCCCGAGGCGTCCTCCACGGTGACGGTGAATTCGTCCTTCGGTTCGATTACCGAAACCACCGTCGCATCGTCGTCGTCCGCGACGCTGACCGTGGCCGCGCCCTGGGTCGCCGACACCGTGTAGCCGCTGCCAGTGTTGACCGTGGCCGTTACCGAGCCGTCGGCCTCGTCCGCGTCGTCGTTGGTCGTTCCCACCGTCAGGGTGGCGCTGCCCGCGGGCGGGATGGTCACCGTCCGCTGGCCGGTGGCCGCGCCGTAGTCGCCGCTCTGCGACACCGTAACGCTCACGTCCAGGTTAGCCGCCGGAACCGGGCTGGCGGTGATGGTGAAGGTGGCGTCGCCGCCCTCGGTTACGCTGTTCCCGGCGCTGATCGAGATTTCCGGCACGTCGTCGTCCGCGACGCTGACCGTGGCCGCGCCCTGGCTCGCCGACACCGTGTAGCCGCTGCCGGTATTCACCGTGGCCGTCACCGACCCGTCGGCCTCGTCCGCGCCGTCGTTGGTGGTGCTCACCGTCAGGGTGACGCTGCCCGTGGTGGGGATGGTTACCGTCTGCTGGCCGGTGGCCGCGCCGTAGTCGCCGCTCTGCGACACCGTAACGCTCACGTCCAAGGCCGCCGGGGCCGTGCTGGCGGTGATGGTGAAAGTAGCGTCGCCGCCCTCGGTCACGCCGTTCCCGGCGCTGATCGAGATTTCCGGCACGTCGTCGTCCGCGACGCTTACCGTGGCCGCGCCCTGGGTTGCCGACACCGTGTATCCAGCGTCGGCGGCCGGGGTATCCAGCGTCGCCGTTACCGACCCATCGGCCTCGTCCGCCCCGTCGTTGGTCGTGCCCACCGTCAGGGTAAAGCTGCCCGTGGTGGGGATGGTCACCGTCTGCTGGCCGGTGGCCGCGCCGTAGTCGCCGCTCTGCGACACCGTAACGCTCACGTCCAGGTTGGCCGCCGGAACCGGGCTGGCCGTCACGGTAAAGGTGGCGTCGCCGCCCTCGGTTACGCCGTTCCCGGCGCTGATCGAGATCTCCGGCACGTCATCGTCCGCGACGCTGACCGTGGCCGCGCCCTGGCTTGCCGACACCGTGTAGCCGGCGTCGGCGGCCGGTGTGTCCAGCGTCGCCGTCACCGAGCCGTCGGCTTCGTTCGCCCCGTCGTTGGTTGTGCCAACCGTCAGGGTGACGCTGCCCGTGGTCGGGATGGTCACCGTCTGCTGGCCGGTGGTTGCGCCGTAGTCCCCGCTCTGCGACACCGTTACGCTCACGTCCAGATCCGCCGCCGGCGCCGGGCTGGCCGTGACGGTGAAGCTGGCGTCGCCGCCCTCGGTGATGCCACCTCCGGCGGTGATGCTCACCTCCGGCGTGGTCAGCGTGTCCTGTTGCGACGCCTCCAGCGCGGTTAGCTCGGCGACGACCGGAACCCAGCGCGGCCAGCCCCGGTCCGCATAACCCTGCGCCTCGGCGGCGGACATGGCGCTGCCGCTGACGCCGGCCGCGTCGAGCTCGCCGAACGCCACCAGCACGCGCTGCCAGCGGTTCACGTGCTCCGCGCCGTGGTACGTCTCCGCCATATACAACTTCACGTTGGCCACGAGCTGCGGATCGACGGTGTAGCCCGTCGTTGGCGTTGCGTCGTCATCGTCCGCCACGTTGACCGTGGCCGCGCCCTGGGTCGCCGACACCGTGTAGCCAGCGTCGGCGGCCGGCGTGTCCAGCGTCGCCGTTACCGACCCGTTGGTTTCGTCGGCGTCATCGTTGGTTGTGCTCACCGTCAGGGTGGCGCTGCCCGTGGTGGGGATGGTCACCGTTTGCTGGCCCGTAGTCGCGCCGTAGTCGCCGCTCTGCGACACTGTGACGCTCACGTCCAGGTCGGCCGCCGGGGCCGGGTTGGCGGTGATGGTGAAGGTGGCGTCTCCGCCCTCGGTGACGCCGCTGCCGGCGGTAATGCTGAGCTCCGGCGTCGCCGAAGCGTCAGCGTCGGTGAGCGCGACGCTGACGCTGAAGGGCTCGCCCAGCGTGTAGCCGTCGCCGTGCAGGATCGTCGCGACCGCGCTGCCGTCGCCCCGTTCGACCTCGTCGGCCAGGGTCGTTGCCGTCCACGTGGCCGAACGCTCGCCGGCGCGGATCGTCACCGTGCTCAACTGATGACGGCCGATGCGGTCGGGGCTGTCGCCCAGATCCTCGGCCAGGCTCACGTGGACGATGGTATCGACCTCGACCGGGTTGCCGGCCGTGATCGTGAACGTGACCCGCTCGCCCTCGTTGACCGCGACGGCGTCGCTCGTGATCGTCAGCGCGGGCAGCACCAGCGCGCGCAGGTGCATGATGGGGGGGCTGAATAGCCCTATCGGGGCGGTGAACATCGTGTCGCAATCGACCACGACGGCTTGCTTGTTCTGCGGTACCGTCGCGAGCCGGGACTGCAGCTGGACGCACAGGGTGTCCGCCTCGCCCGGCACTTCCTGGCCGCGGATGGTGACCGGGGTGACCGTGATCCGGTAAACCGGGTTGCCCGGGTTCGTCGTCGAGCCGACCGTCGTGTACAGCCCGCTCGGGTAGACGCCCCACTGGTAGGACGAATCGTTGCGTTGCTGCGTCCATTTGACGACCTTATCGGGCCGGATCATGTCCTCCGAGGTAGGTTGCGGTACGTAGGAGGCATACGTGTCGCTGTCCTCGCCGCTCTCGGCCTTGAAGCGGAACCCCCAGAAGCGCCGCTCCGCGTCCCAGATGTCGTTGGGATGGGCGCTGGTCGTCCAGTCCCACTCGACGCCGAAGCCCCACTCGCAGCCGAGCGGATCGGTCGATTCGCAGCGCTTGGACCAGCTCCCGTTCAACGACGCCGTCAGCGTGCCGGCGTAGGCGCTGGCAACGGACAGGTCGGCCGGTTGCGCGGGCACGCTGGCGTCCACCACCCGGATCCGCGTCACCTGCCAGCGCGAGTTGTCGACTATTTTCGTCGAAGCTGCACCGACGACGCGCACGAAATCGCCCGGATATGTGACCTTGTGCCAGATATCGTTCCACGTGTGCGGGTCGTGGTCGGCGCAGTGGATGTTGAGCCTGATCGTCTGCGGGTCCTCCCAGTTCGACGAATCGAAATCGAGCAGTGTGCCGCTGTTCGAGCGGCCGGTGACCGCGCTCGTATCCCCGACCGGCTGGTTCGTCACCCGGCCCCAGTTCCCGGCGTAGCGGTTGAAGCCCGACCGCGAATCCGACGGGTCCAGGACCATCACGGTCGCGTCGCCGCCCGGATCGGAGCTGAGCCGCACCGTGTACATCGCCCGATCGCGGTCGTGGATCGCGCCGAACTGCTCCGTAGTGTCGCTGCTGCAAGCCGAGGGCTCGTCGACCTTCATCCACGTGGCGCTGAACACCGCGCGCGGCGGCCCCTGCGGCGGCGGCGGAGGCGGCGGAGGCGCATTCGCGCTGCCGTTGACGCGCATCTTCGCCGATTCATTCACCGTGGTCCAAGTGTTGCCGGTGTTGGTGGCGCTCCGGGACGCGCTGGTGTCGGCGATGCTGAAGCCGCTCGCGCCCCCGGCGTCCTCGCTGTCCGATGCCGTGTTGCGGACTCGGTTGTTGCCTTGCAGGCTGCCGTCGCTGTCCATCACGAGCCAGTACGTGGTGTTCGCCGCAAGCTGGAGGCTCCCGGGGAAGTTGAGGGTGAGGTCGGTGGACGTCGCCTGGTAGGCGGGGTTGGTCAGGGTAGCTACGGCCGCGCCGGGCGCGCCGCTGGAATCGCTGTGGATGGCGGTCGTCATCTTCGACGAAAAGATCGCAGCATCGGAAAGCGCGGTGAACTCGATGTCAACGCTGTCCAGGGTGTATCCCGTGCTGTTGTCGCCCGTGGTGAACGCCTGGGCGCGGTCGTTCGGAACCAGTCCGAGAAAAGTTCCGTCGGCCTGGCCGAGGTTGCTGACCAGTCCCGGCGGCGGCGGATTCTCGCTGCCGTTGACGCCAAACTTTATCTTTTGACCCACCTCAATCCAGGTGTTGGTGGTGCTGGTGGCGACCCGGCGCTCTCTTTTGTCAGCGATGCTGAAGCCGCTCGCGCCCCCGGCGTCCTCGCTGTTCGACGTCGTGTTGCGGATGGAATTGTTGGTGCCGTTGACAGTGCCGGTGATGTCCATCAAGAGCCAGTAGGTGGTGCCCGGGTCAAGATGAACGCCCCCGTCGGGCCCCGCGAAGTGGTAGTCGCGGTTAGAGGTCGTCGCCCGGTAGGCGGGGTTGGTCAGGGGGGCGACCTGCGCGCCGGGCGCCCCGCTGGAATCGCTGCGGATGGAGGCCGTCAGCTTCGACGAAAAGAGCGCAGAGTCGGAAAGGCTGGCGAACGTGACGTCAACGCTGTTCAGGGTGTATCCGTCGGTGTTGCTGCCCGTCGTGAACGAGTGGGCATAGTCGTGATCCAATGGACTGGTGTTGCCGTGAATCTGGCCCAGGTTGCTGACCAGCCTCGGATGAGCCTCCCTGCCGTTGATGCGGATCTTCAGCGAAGAAGAATTCGAGCCCCAACCGCCGGTGCTGCTGGCAAGCCGCCACCTGCTGTTGTCGGCGATGCTGAAGCCGCTCGCGCCCCCGGCGTCCTCGCTGAGCGATGCCGTGAGTCGGAGTGAGTTGGTGCCTTGCGCGGTGCCGTCGCTGTCCAGCACGAGCCAGTAGGTGGTGTTCGCCGCAAGCCGGAAGCCCCCGGGGAAGTTGAAGTTGCGGTCGGTGGACGTCGCCTGGTAGGCGGGGTTGATCAGGGCGTCGACCTGCGCGCCGGGCGCCCCGCTGGAATCGCTGTGGATGGCGGCCGTCGTCTTCGACGAAAAGATCGCAGAATCGGAAAGCGCGGCGATCTCGATGTCAACGCTGTCCAGGATGTATCCCGCAGCGTTGTCGCCCGTGGTGAACGCCTGGGTTTGGTCGCGTCCATATCCTTGAGTAACGCCGTCGGCCTGGCCGAGGTTGCTGACCAGCGCCGTGGTCGGCGTCTGCGCCTGCGCCCCGGTCGGAATCCCGGCAACCAGCGCCACCGCCAGCGCAATCGCCGCCAGCAAGCCCAGCCGCATCCAGTATCGCGGCCTCATCACAGAACCCCCAGAGTCGGGGGGGGGGGGGGGGGGGGGGCTGACAGGGGTAGGTAACGGCTAAAACTGGCTTGCGCCGTAACTTGGGAAGGCGCATCAGCCTCCGGCATCTTGGTTGTGATACGACCAGATGTAGGAGATCCGCGATGCGCCTTCCCAGGGAATGCTATCAGATGCAAAAAACGATTGAAACGCATTTACCTCACCTCTCCCAGCCACAATTGACTGGCCTGGTGCTGTGGGTTTGCGGAGCCATCCTGGCAGGCAGCGCCTGTCAGAACGCTGTGGCCTCGGCTCTCTCGCCCTGGGGCAGATGGAACAACCTCCGCCAGTACCTCCGGGAGTGGCTCTACGACGGCAGCGACCGGACAAGTCCCTGCCAGACCCAACTGGACGTTACGCTCTGCTTTGCGCCGTTGCTGAAATGGGTCCTCGCCTGGTGGCATTCCGGCCCTCTGGCCCTGGCGATTGACCCCACGCTCAAAGGGGACCAGACCACGGCCATCGTCATCAGCGTCGTGTACCGCAGTTGCGCCATTCCCGTGGCCTGGCGCATCCACCGCGCCACCCAGAAAGGCTCCTGGATGGATCCGATTGTGGAACTGCTCCAGGAACTGGCTCCGGCGGTTCCAGCGGAAATGACCGTCATCGTGCTTTGCGACCGGGGCATATCCAGCCCCAAGCTGTGGCAGCAGATCCGCGCTCAAGGCTGGCACCCCTACATGCGGTATCGGAACAACATCACCTTCTGCGCCGACGGCGGCCAACGATTGCCCGCCCGCGCCTTCGTCTCCGTTCCCGACACGGCCTGGGTGGGCAGCGGCACCGCTTTCGGCCAGCCCACCGCAAAGCGTCGTTGCACCCTGCTGGCCGTCTGGTACGCCGAGCAGGAAGAACCCTGGATCATCCTCACCGACCTGCCCCCAGAGGAGGTTGGGGTGAGTTGGTACGCCCTGCGCTTCTGGATCGAGCTGGGCTTCAAGGCCATCAAGAGCCTGGGCTGGAAGTGGGACAAGACCCGGCGCACCGACCCGACCCGCATCTCCCGCCACTGGCTGGTGCTGTCGGTGGCCACACTGCTGGCCCTGGCCTACGGCACCAGGGTGGAAGACGCCCAGGACCGCCGGATCGCCCCAGGCAATCTGCGGACGCCGCCCAAAGCGCTGGCTCCCAATCACCGGAACCCTCGGAGCCGTCCAGCGCGCACCGTCAGCGTGATCCGCTACGGCATCGACTGGCTTAGGCGGTTGCTGCTCAAAGGACGCCTCTGGAGCCGCGTCTGGCTGCTGCCCGAACCCTGGCCAGAACCCAAGAAAGGCTTGGAGATCACCCATCATGCGCCCCCGTAACACCGCTTACCTACCCCTGTCAGGGGGGGGGGGGGGCTGACAGGGGTAGGTAACGGCTAAAACTGGCTTGCGCCGTAACTTGGGAAGGCGCATCAGCCTCCGGCATCTTGGTTGTGATACGACCAGATGTAGGAGATCCGCGATGCGCCTTCCCAGGGAATGCTATCAGATGCAAAAAACGATTGAAACGCATTTACCTCACCTCTCCCAGCCACAATTGACTGGCCTGGTGCTGTGGGTTTGCGGAGCCATCCTGGCAGGCAGCGCCTGTCAGAACGCTGTGGCCTCGGCTCTCTCGCCCTGGGGCAGATGGAACAACCTCCGCCAGTACCTCCGGGAGTGGCTCTACGACGGCAGCGACCGGACAAGTCCCTGCCAGACCCAACTGGACGTTACGCTCTGCTTTGCGCCGTTGCTGAAATGGGTCCTCGCCTGGTGGCATTCCGGCCCTCTGGCCCTGGCGATTGACCCCACGCTCAAAGGGGACCAGACCACGGCCATCGTCATCAGCGTCGTGTACCGCAGTTGCGCCATTCCCGTGGCCTGGCGCATCCACCGCGCCACCCAGAAAGGCTCCTGGATGGATCCGATTGTGGAACTGCTCCAGGAACTGGCTCCGGCGGTTCCAGCGGAAATGACCGTCATCGTGCTTTGCGACCGGGGCATATCCAGCCCCAAGCTGTGGCAGCAGATCCGCGCTCAAGGCTGGCACCCCTACATGCGGTATCGGAACAACATCACCTTCTGCGCCGACGGCGGCCAACGATTGCCCGCCCGCGCCTTCGTCTCCGTTCCCGACACGGCCTGGGTGGGCAGCGGCACCGCTTTCGGCCAGCCCACCGCAAAGCGTCGTTGCACCCTGCTGGCCGTCTGGTACGCCGAGCAGGAAGAACCCTGGATCATCCTCACCGACCTGCCCCCAGAGGAGGTTGGGGTGAGTTGGTACGCCCTGCGCTTCTGGATCGAGCTGGGCTTCAAGGCCATCAAGAGCCTGGGCTGGAAGTGGGACAAGACCCGGCGCACCGACCCGACCCGCATCTCCCGCCACTGGCTGGTGCTGTCGGTGGCCACACTGCTGGCCCTGGCCTACGGCACCAGGGTGGAAGACGCCCAGGACCGCCGGATCGCCCCAGGCAATCTGCGGACGCCGCCCAAAGCGCTGGCTCCCAATCACCGGAACCCTCGGAGCCGTCCAGCGCGCACCGTCAGCGTGATCCGCTACGGCATCGACTGGCTTAGGCGGTTGCTGCTCAAAGGACGCCTCTGGAGCCGCGTCTGGCTGCTGCCCGAACCCTGGCCAGAACCCAAGAAAGGCTTGGAGATCACCCATCATGCGCCCCCGTAACACCGCTTACCTACCCCTGTCAGGGGGGGGGGGGCTGCCCAGTACCCAACAGGGTTCGTTTCATCAAGTCAATCATCGCCGCACCTGTCCTTCGGCACACCGCCGCGTACATCACATTAACGCAACATTAACGCACGATAAGGTTATCAGCTATAATCAAGGTTATCAACTATTATGGTCGTAGCCATTGGCCTGTTCAGCATCGGCCCAGCCTGTCAAGACTCGCCGCGACGCTGGTATAATCCCTCAGCCAACAGGCCCATGGCCAACCACAATTCCGCGCTAGGGAACCTCTGAGTAAGTCACTATCGGCGCGGCAACACCGTCATTCCGGCGAAGGCCGGAATCTATGGACGTACTTTCTGGATTCCGGATCGAGTTCGGAATGACGGTGTTCAGAGTTTCCCTAGACCCACCGAGGTTCGGCATGACCACCGCCAACACCACCGGCAAGACCCCCCAAGCCCCGCAGACTTTCCGGCTGCCCGACATACCCGACCGCGAGCCTGATGAAGTGACGCAATACGACCAGATTACCAAGACCGGCAGCGCCCACTACCTGGCGCAACACCTGGGCAACCCGCAGACCACTCTGGTGGAGGCTGACCGTTGGGTCGTTCTCACCGCTGACTTCGACAAGCGCCGCGCCCGCTACCCCGACCTGCTGGTGGCCTTTGGCGTGGACCCGGCGGCCTACAAGGCCGGCAACGGGTACATCGTTACGGAGCAGGGGAAGCCGCCGGACTTCGTGCTGGAGGTGGCCTCCGAGAGCACCGGGGAGATTGACGTGGGGCCCAAGAGGGACTACTACGCCGCGCTGGGCATCCGGGAATACTGGCGGTTTGACGAGACCGGGGAGTACCACGGGGCGAAGCTGGCCGGGGACGTGCTGGTTGCAGGGGGGTACGAGCCGGTGGAGATAGAGGATTTGCCCGGCGGGGTGTTGCAGGGTTACAGCCGGGCGCTGAACCTGCGCCTGCGGTGGGAGGAGGGACGTTTGGTGTGGCACGACCCGGCCACGGGGCAACCCATCGCAACGCTGGAGGACGAGCGGCAGGCGCGCCTGCGTGAACGTGAAGGCCGTGTTCAGGCTGAGGACAGGGCCGACACCGCCGAGGCCCGCAACCGGGAGTTGGAAGAAGAACTGAGCCGGTTGCGGGGGCATTAAGAAACTATCTCAAAAATCCCTTCCCCCTTGATGGGCTGACAGGGGTATGTAGCGGGCGCTGCCCAGTACCCATGGCCTGTTCAGCATCGGCCCGGCCTGTCAAGACTCGCCTCGACGCTGGTATAATGCCTCAACCAACAGGCCCATGGCCAACCACAATTCCGCGCTAGGGAACCTCTGAATAAGTCACTATCGGCGCGGCGACACCGTCATTCCGGCGAAGGCCGGAATCTATGGACGTACTTTCTGGATTCCGGATCGAGTTCGGAATGACGTTGTTCAGAGTTTCCCTGACCCACCGAGGTTCGGCATGACCACCGCCAACACCACCGGCAAGACCCCCCAAGTCCAGAAGCCTTTCCGTCTGCCCGACATACCCGACCGCGAGCCTGATGAAGTGACGCAATACGACCAGATTACCAAGACCGGCAGCGCCCACTACCTGGCGCAACACCTGGGCAACCCGCAGACCACTCTGGTGGAGGCTGACCGTTGGGTCGTTCTCACCGCTGACTTCGACAAGCGCCGCGCCCGCTACCCCGACCTGCTGGTGGCCTTTGGCGTGGACCCGGCGGCCTACAAAGCCAGCAACGGGTACATCGTTACGGAGCAGGGGAAGCCTCCGGACTTCGTGCTGGAGGTGGCCTCCGAGAGCACCGGGGAGATTGACGTGGGGCCGAAAAGGGACTACTACGCCGCGCTGGGCATCCGGGAATACTGGCGGTTTGACGAGACGGGTGAGTACCACGGGGCGAAGCTGGCCGGGGACGTGCTGGTTGCAGGGCGGTACGAGCCGGTGGAGATAGAGGAGTTGCCCGGCGGGGCGTTGCAGGGTTACAGCCGGGCACTGAACCTGCGCCTGCGGTGGGAGGAAGGCCGTTTGGTGTGGCACGACCCGGCCACAGGGCAACCCATCGCAACGCTGGAGGACGAGCGCGCCCGCGCCGACACCGCCGAGGCCCGAAACCGGGAGTTGGAAGAGGAACTGAGCCGGTTGCGGGGCAGCTAGGGTATCCGATAAACGGACAACGGAGGCAACCTGGAATCATATTCCTGCGGGCAGATGGCTCCAAGTTGCCGCCGTAGATTCCGGCTCAAGGCCGGAATGACGGTTTGGCGGTGTGCGGTTTGGTGAATCCCAACGGCGCTCGATTGATCCGGGACCGAGCTTGCTCTAACGACGATCGAGAAGCGTAATTTCCGGCGCCGGATGGCGTGATCATTCGCGCTGGTTCAGTTCCGCTTCCAGCCGGCGGATGCGCTCCTCAGCCTGCCGCCGCAGTTCGCGCTCGGCGTCTGCCCGCTGCCGCTCGCTCTCCAGGCTGGGGATGTAGTCCCCGGCGTCGGGGTCGTACCAGTCCAGCTTGCCCTGCCGCCAGCAGAAGCGCAGCCCCAGAACCTCGCTGTATCCCCGCAGCTCGCCGCCAGGCAACTCATCCACTGTAATGGGCTGGTACTGCCCATTCACCAGCCGGTCGCCAGCCAGCCGGGTTCCGTGAAACTCGCCCGTCTCGTCAAAGCGCCAGTACTCCCGCACCCCCAGGCCGGCGTAGAAATCCACCTTCACCCCAACGTCAATATGCCCGGTGCGGCGGGAGGCGATTTCCAGCGCCAGGTCCGGCGGCTTGCCCTGGAACGACACCACGTAGCCGTTGTTGGCCTCGTACAGCTCCGGGGCGGCGTCGAAGGCCACCAGCAGGTCCGGGTAGCGAATGGGCGCGCCCGGCGCGGCGCAGATGTAGCGCTCTCCGGACACGATGGTGGTCTCGGGGTGGCCCAGATGGGTCTTGATGCGGCCCACGTTGCCGTTTTCGGCGAGGTGCTTGAAGCTGGTCATATCGTCAGGATGCTTCTCCGGTATGTCGGGCAGGCGGTAGGCCAGCGGATCGGCTGGAGCCGGCGGGGTGTAACGGAGGCTGGTCATGGGATCCTCCAGGTGCGTGTCGGTTGCGCCCGTGTCGGTTGCGCCATTGTGATCAGCCATGGGGTGGGTGTCAACGCAGGCGGAGCTTGCGGCGGGCGTGGCCGGCCCGGGCAATTGCGTCTTAACCGAAGACAACCTTCTTCTGTGCCAGTCAACCGTCATTCCCTCGAAGCTTGTCCTCGTGGAAACGGGGAGCGGGAATCCATACTGTCGGGTTTCGGAAAATCCATCTCTCCCGTCAACCTCTGGATTCCCGCTTTCGCCGGAATGACGGTTTGGCGGTGTGCGGTTTGGCGAATCCCAACGGCGCTCGATTGATCCGGGACCGGGCTTGCTCTAACTACGATCGAGAAGCGTAATTTCCGGCGCCGGATGGCGTGATCATTCGCGCTGGTTCAGTTCCGCTTCCAGTCGGCGGATGCGCTCCTCAGCCTGCCGCCGCAGTTCGCGCTCGGCGTCGGCCCGCTGCCGCTCGCTCTCCAGGCTGGGGATGTAGTCCCCGGCGTCGGGGTCGTACCAGTCCAGCTTGCCCTGCCGCCAGCAGAAGCGCAGCCCCAGAACCTCGCTGTATCCCCGCAGCTCGCCGCCAAGCAACTCATCCACTGTAATGGGCTGGTACTGCCCATTCACCAGCCGGTCGCCAGCCAGCCGGGTTCCGTGAAACTCGCCCGTCTCGTCAAAGCGCCAGTACTCCCGCACCCCCAGGCCAGCGTAGAAATCCACCTTCACCCCAACGTCTATGTGGCCGGTGTGCCGCGACGCGATCTCCAGCGCCAGGTCCGGCGGCTTGCCCTGGAACGACACGATATAGCCGTTGTTGGCCTCGTACAGCTCCGGGGCGGCGTCGAAGGCCACCAGCAGGTCCGGGTAGCGAATGGGCGCGCCCGGCGCGGCGCAGATGTACCGGTCGCCGGATACGATGGTGGTTTCGGGATTGCCCAAGTGGAATTCCAGGCGGCCCTGATTGCCGCCCTTGGCAAGTTGTTTCGAGCTGGTCATATCGTCAGGATGCTTCTCCGGTATGTCGGGCAGGCGGTAGGCCAGCGGATCGGCTGGAGCCGGCGGGGTGTAACGGAGGCTGGTCATGGGATCCTCCCGGTGCGTGTCGGTTGCGCCATTGTGATTAGCCATGGGGCGGGTGTCAACGCAGGCGGAGCTTGCGGCGGGCGTGGCCGGCCCCGGCTACTGCACAGGTTCCGGGGAATAGTGTATATTACTGCGGCGCTCCAGATTGCCGTCTGCTTGCTAGGTGGGAGTTGCGATTTTTCCGCAGGCCATGTGAGGCAGGTTGCATGTCAACGCCAGGCAGGTTCAGTTCGACACCGGACTACACAATGGGATACGGGGAGGAGTACCTCCGGTTCTTGTCGGAGGTGCGAGTGGAAGAGGCCATCGCTTTCCTGGAACCTCGTCTGGAACCGGGTTTCCGCGTCCTGGACCTGGGTTGCGGACCGGGACACATCTCGTTGGCCTTGTCCCGAGCGGTGGCGCCCGGGGAACTGTACGGCATAGACATAGAGCCGACGCAAGTGGAGCTGTGCCGGGGACTGGCGGCGGAGTTCGGCATCGCCAGCGCAACGTTTGAGGTTGCCGACGTGGCGCGCCTGCCCTTCGACGATGACTTCTTCGATGCCGTCAACTGTTGCGATATTCTGGCCTACGTTCCCGACACCTCCGCTGTTCTTTCAGAAGTGCGCCGGGTACTGAAGCCTGGCGGCATCGTGCATTGCCGGGAGATGATCGTCGAAACCTCCTTTGTATATCCGTCCAACAAGGTCCTGGACCGGGGATGGGAGATGTTCTCTGGTCTCCTGGCGTCGGACGACGGATATCCTCAGATAGGCAAAGACATCCATGTTCGTCTGGAAGAGTCGGGGTTCACCGGCATGGACATGTCCCCCACCTATGAAATCTACGCCGGGCCCGCCGGTGTGGAGAGATTCTACAACCTGGTCACAGTGTGGTTCCTGTCCCCCGAGCTGACGGAAGCGGCGACGAGCTACGGGGCGGCGACGCAGGATGAATTCGTCCGGCTGGCCACGGCCCTGGCGGATTGGAAAGAGCACCCTGGGTCATATGCCGCCATCGCGTTCGGCCGGGTCGTTGCCGTTTGTCCCTGACCCTGCCGCGCCCGGGGTAAGGGGCGGCTGGGGATCAAGAGTTGGCGGAGAGCAGGGTTGCGACGGCGCGGAGGAAGGAACGCGCCTGAGCCTCGTTCAAGTCTGCCAGGAAATCGGCTGCGGCCTGCTCCAGGAGAGGCTGGCAGTCGGTGAGCAACGCCAGTCCGCTGGGGGTGGCGCGAAGCCGCACCTCCCGCCGGTCGGTTCGGGACCGGCGCCTTGACAGCAGTCCCCGCTGAGAAAGCTGATGCACCACACGGCTGACGGCCGGGGGATCCACCGGGATGACGCGGGAGATTTCAACGGCAGTGGTTCCAGGATTCGCTGCGCAGACGGACAGAACCCGCAACTCCACGGAAGTGATTTCCCAGTCCGAGAGAGCCTTTTCGAGAAAACCCTCCGCGACCCTCCCCAGGTCCACTGCCTGCAGCGGCGGCAGGTTCAACAATTCATCCAAGTTGGGCAGTTCCGAACCTGTGCCGTGGGTCTGCTCCATTCTTCATTCACCTAATGCCGTTGCCGCTGACTGGAGGCGGGCTGCCGGTTTTCGCGGTGTGGCGCTCCATCGCCAGCCCACGCGCCCTAACCCTCTCTCCTGACTCTCCTGAGCTAGTTCTCTCCTGAGCAAGTTGCCGCTGCCACCCAGGGGCAACCGGGTGAAAACCGGCGCTCCTGTCTGCCCGGGGCGTTCGCTTCGTACCGTTTGCCTAGCCCATTGTACCACGCGATACAGTCTCGGAACTGCCGTATACAATAAAATCTTGACAAATCAGTAACTCTAAAATAACATCTTAGAAATTCATTGCAATTGCAATCAATATAGTGTAATCAATATGCACGGTATATTCCGCGCATCAATCCGCAGTCCGAGTCAAATCAACGAGAGCGCCCCAAATACGCCGGTGGGGGCAAACGCCCCGGGCAGACAAAGGAAATATGACCGACTTTATGGAAAGTATGGACGAAAGCATTCCAGCCTACTCACAGCCCGGCAGAGCGTCTGCTCTGCGCCGGGCTCTTATAACCCAAAACAATCGCGCAAGCCGCAGTTCCAATCCCCCGAATCTACCGCCGACATGGCTACGAATGGCTGGAGCCGGACTGGCTCTGGCCGGTCTGATGCTATTGGCCTTATTGATTTGGCCTGCGTCCGGCGCGGTTCATGCGTCGAGCGTGAACTATCAAATTCCGGAGAATCAGCCGGTGGGTACGGCCGTCGGTGAACCGGTGCCCAATGCCAACCTCGTCGGCATTCTGACCCATACCCTGTCAGGCGCGGACGCCGACAGCTTCAGCGTCGACAGCGCCAGCGGTCAACTGCGAACCGCCGAGCTGCTGGACTATGAAGTACGCGACAGTTATGCGGTCAGTGTCGAAATCCAGCACGACAATGGCACAGACACCATTCCCGTAACAATCTCCGTTTTGGACGTCGAAGAGCCGGGTGTCCTCTCCGTAGCCCCGACGACGCTTCGCGCCGGTACAGTCATCCGGGCGCGGCTCGCTGACCCCGACGGCGGGATGCGTCCAGACCAGGGGATTATCTGGGAATGGAGCGTCTCGACGGACGGGGCCCGGTTCACCAATGTCAAAACGGGGCTTCCCGGCCACTTCACGAGAGAGGCTTCCGAGATAGCAACGTTCACGCCGGACAGCGCGCACGTCGGGAAGTACCTCAGGGTCAGTGTCAGATACAGCGACAGACGCAGCGCCGGTCACGCATGGAGTCTCGACAAGTCGGCAGTGTGGACTTCCGCCACACGGATTACTGCCGCGACCGCCGCCCTGCCCGAATTGACCGTGCGTCCGCTGGTCTCCGGCCTGAGCGTTCCCTGGGACATCGCGTTCACTCCGGAAGGCACGATGCTGATCACGGAGCGAGGGGGCAGAATTTACAGCAGAAGTACCGACGGGCAGATGCAGCAGGTCGAGGCAGACGTTTCCGACATTTTCATCACTCGCGAAGTCGGCCTGATGGGCATCGCCGTCGATCCTTCCTTCAGCGTCGCCAGCGCCCAGGGCGACGGCGACGCGACCTTCGGACGCTTCTACACCTGTATGGCCGTCAACGGTGATAACGGCCCGGAGGCGCAAGTCATCAAGTGGGATATGAAGAATGACTACAGCGAGGCCGTCCGCTTGGACGAGCCGTTGGTCAGCGGTATTCCATTGACTCAGGAGGGGCGACACGGCGGCTGCCGAATCCGTTTCGGCCCGGACGATTACCTGTGGATTACGACGGGCGACGGGGCCATCGCGGGCTCGCCGCAGGACCTCACCTCCCTCGCCGGGAAAGTGCTGCGCGTTGACGCCCAGACAGGAGCGGGCGCGCCCGACAACCCGTTCACCGCTCCGTCCGACAGCCGGATCTACACCTACGGGCATCGGAACCCGCAGGGGCTCGCGTTCCGGCCAGGGACAAACCAGGTATGGACGGTGGAACACGGTCCAGATCGCGACGACGAGATCAATCTCCTCACCAGCGGCGGCAACTATGGCTGGAACCCGGGGCCGCCGTACAACGAGGACGTTCCGATGACGGACCTGCAAGCCTTCCCAGAGGCGATCGAGGCCAAGTGGCAGTCCTGGTACCCGGCAATCGCGCCGAGCGGCGCGGTGTTCCTCGACGGCGAGGGCTGGGGCGCGTGGAACGGACGACTGGCCGTCGCGTTGCTGAAGGAGAAGTACCTGAAAGTCTTCGAGTTCGACAGTAGCGGAACCCTGCTCAGCGAAGTCCTCGTGCCGGAACTCGATCAACACTACGGACGCCTGCGCTCCCCGGTCATGGGGCCGGACGGCGCGCTCTACATCACGACCTCCAACGGGCCAGGCAAGGACCACATCCTCCAGGTGACCACACCGCAAGTGAGCGGTCCCGACGCAGTCTCGTACACCACCGGTGGAACGGAGCCGGTGGCGACGTTCACGCCGCATCAGCTGACCACCCCGGTGACCTGGACGCTGTCCGGGCAGGACGCCGGGCGCTTCTCAATCAGCGCCGCCGGCGTACTGAGCTTCGCTTCCGCGCCCGATTTCGACAACCCCCAAGATGCCGACGAGGACAATGTCTACCGCGTGCTCGTTGAGGCGCAAGGCGCCAGCGACGGACCGAAGGCCAGGCGCACGGTGGCTGTCACGGTGACCCCGCCCATGCCGATAGTCAGCATCACGGCTGGCAGCGGGATAACCGAGGGCGGCGACGCCAGCTTCACCGTAACGGCCAGCCCGGCCCCGGCGGCCGACCTGGACGTGAGCGTTACGGTATCGCAGAGCGGAGACTACGGCGCGGCTACGGGCCAGCAGACCGTGACCATCCCCACCGCGGGCAGCGCCACGCTCACCGTCGGCACCACCAACGACGGAGCGGACGAGGCCGACGGGTCGGTGACGGCGACGCTGGATGCTCCGGCCACCGACGCTGGCTACACGGTGTCGGCGGCCCAAGGCGCGGCCACGGTCAGCGTGTCTGACGATGACGACCCGAAGCCGGAGGTGAGCATCACGGCTTTTCAAGACAGTATCACCGAGGGCGGCCGCATCACCTTAATCTTCAGGGCGAGCCCGGCCCCGGCGGCCAGCCTGTCCGTGAGATTTACGGTATCGGAGAGCGGAGACTACGGCGCGGCGATCACGGGCCAGCAGACCGCGACCATCCCCACCGCGGGCGTCGCCACGCTGTCGTTTCGCACTGCCAATGACGACGCGGACGAGGCCGACGGGTCGGTGACGGCGACGCTGGATACCCCGGCCGCCAACGCTGGCTACACGGTGTCGGCGACCCAGGGCGCGGCCACGGTCAACGTCCTGGACAACGATGAACCGGGTCCGGAGGTGAGCGTCACCGCTGGCAGCGGGGTAACCGAGGGCGGCGACGCCACTTTCACCATCACCGCCAGCCCGGCCCCGGCGGCCGACCTGGACGTGAGCGTCACGGTATCGCAGAGCGGAGAGTATGGCGCGGCCACGGGCCAGCAGACCGTGACCATCCCCACCGCGGGCAGCGCCACGCTCACCGTCGGCACCACCAACGACGGAGCGGACGAGGCCGACGGGTCGGTAACGGCGACGCTGGATACCCCGGCCGCCAACGCTGGCTACACGGTGTCGGCGACCCAGGGCGCGGCCACGGTAACCGTCGCGGACGACGACGTGCCGGAGGTGAGGATCACGGCTCTTCACGACAGTATCACCGAGGGCGGCCGCGTCACCTTAATCTTCAAGGCGAGCCCGGCCCCGGCGGGCATCCTGTACGTGAACTTTACAGTATCGCAGAGCGGAGACTACGGCGCGGTGATCACGGGCCAGCAGACCGCGAACATCACCAGCGCGGGCCTCGCCACGCTGACGTTTCGCACTGCCAATGACGACGCAGACGAGGCCGACGGGTCGGTGACGGCGACGCTGGATACCCCGGCTGCCAACGCTGGCTACACGGTGTCGGCGACCCAGGGCGCGGCCACGGTCAACGTCCTGGACGACGACGACCCGCCGGAACCGGAGGTGAGCGTCACTGCTGGCAGCGGGGTTACCGAGGGCGACCGCGTCACCTTCACCTTCAGGGCGAGCCCGGCCCCGGCGGGCATCCTGTACGTGAACTTTACAGTATCGCAGAGCGGAGACTACGGCGCGCTCACGGGCCAGCAGAGCATGACCATCACCAGCGCGGGCCTCGCCACGCTGACGTTGATCACTGTCAATGACGACGCAGACGAGGCCGACGGGTCGGTGACGGCGACGCTGGATACCCCTGCCTCCGACGCTGGTTACACGGTGTCGGCGTCCCAGGGCGCGGCCACGGTCAGCGTGGCGGACGATGACGACGCGCCCGCCGACGTTTTTACCCCTGACGCAGACGTCTTTACCCCTGACGCAGACATGGTAACGACAATCGCGGCGGCGGCTGAACGGCTGGACAAGCTACTCAAGGGCATCAAGGGAGAATCTGGCGGGTACACCTCGGCCCAGTGCCGCCAGGTGGCCGCTGCCCTCGGCGCGTCCGACGATTGGGATCCCTGGTGCGATGAGATCGAGCGCCGGGAGAACTGGACGCCGACCGGCGACAATCAGCCGCCACCCCCGCCCCAGCCGGAGGTGAGCGTCAGCGCCGGCTCCGGGGTGACCGAGGGCGGCGACGCCAGCTTCACCATCACGGCCAGCCCGGCCCCGGCGGCCAACCTGGACGTGAGCGTCACGGTGTCGCAGAGCGGCGACTACGGCGCGGCCACCGGCCAGCAGACGGTGACCATCCCGACCACGGGCAGCTTTACCCTGACGGTGGGCACCACCGACGACGGAGCGGACGAGGCCGATGGCTCGGTAACGGCTACCGTGAACACTGGCAGCGACTACACGGTGTCCGCGTCCCAAGGCGCGGCCACGGTCAGCGTCGCGGATGACGACAATCCGCCGCCGCCGGCCACGCCGGAGGTGAGCGTCACCGCCGGCTCCGGGGTGACCGAGGGCGGCGACGCCAGCTTCACTATCACCGCCAGCCCGGCCCCGGCGGCCAACCTGGACGTGAGCGTCACGGTGTCGCAGAGCGGCGACTACGGCGCGGCCACCGGCCAGCGGACGGTGACCATCCTGACCACGGGCAGCTTTACCCTGACGGTGGGCACCACCAACGACTGGGCGGACGAGGCCGACGGCTCGGTAACGGCTACCGTGAACACTGGCAACGGCTACACGGTGTCCGCGTCCCAAGGCGCGGCCACGGTCAGCGTCGCGGATGACGACGATCCGCCGCCACCGGCCACGCCGGAGGTGAGCGTCACCGCTGGCAGCGGGGTTACCGAGGGCGGGAACGCCAGCTTCACCATCACCGCGAGCCCGGCGCCGGCGGCCAACCTGGACGTGAGCGTCACGGTGTCGCAGAGCGGCGACTACGGAGCCACCACGGGCCAGCGGACGGTGACCATCCCGCCCGCGGGCAGCGCCACCCTCACCGTAGGCACGACCAACGACGGGGCGGACGAGGCCGATGGCTCGGTAACGGCTACCGTGAACACCGGCAGCGGCTACACGGTGTCCGAGGCCCAAGGCGCGGCCACGGTCAGCGTCGCGGATGACGACGATCCGCCGCCGCCGGCCACGCCGGAGGTGAGCGTCACCGCCGGCAACGGGGTAACGGAGGGCGGGAACGCCAGCTTCACCATCACCGCGAGCCCGGCGCCGACGGCCAACCTGGACGTGAGCGTCACGGTCTCGCAGAGCGGTAACTACGGCGCAACCACCGGCCAGCGGACGGTGACCATCCCGCCCGCGGGCAGCGCCACGCTCACCGTCGGCACGACTAACGACGGAGCGGACGAGGCCGATGGCTCGGTAACGGCTACCGTGAACACTGGCAGCGGCTACACGGTGTCCGCGGCCCAAGGCGCGGCCACGGTCAGCGTCGCGGATGACGACGATCCGCCGCCACCGGCCACGCCGGAGGTGAGCGTCACCGCTGGCAACGGGGTTACCGAGGGCGGGAACGCCAGCTTCACCATCACCGCGAGCCCGGCCCCGGCGGCCAACCTGGACGTGAGCGTTACGGTCTCTGCCAGCGGCGACTACGGAGCCACCACCGGCCAGCGGACGGTGACCATACCCACCACGGGCAGCTTTACCCTGACGGTGGGCACCACCAACGACGGGGCGGACGAGGCCGATGGCTCGGTAACGGCTACCGTGAACACTGGCAGCGACTACACGGTGTCCTCATCCCAGGGAGCGGCCACGGTCAGCGTGGCGGACGATGACGACGCCCCGGAACCGGAAGTTGAGCTAAGCGTCACCGTGGAGGACGCCTCGGCAACGGAGGGCGGCGTGGTGGAGTTCCGGATACTCCTCTCCCATGCCTTGACTGAGGAATTCGAGGTGACCTGGTACACCGGGCCCGCCTACCACATGCCCGACTGGGCGAATTCATCCGACTACCAGACCATGGCCGGGGTGATGGTGTTCGAGCCGGGCGTAACCGAGCTGACGGGAGAGGTCTGGCTGGAGCAGGACGACAAGAAGGAGCCGGACGAGTACTTCGCGGTGGAGGCGTTCCTCCCCGGAGAGTGGTTCACCCCCGCGGCCGTGGGAACCATGACCATCGTGGACGACGACTAGGCCGGGGCAATCGCGTTTTACTGATGAGTGAATCGTCAGCTAAACATTCCTGCGGCAAACCCGTCATTCCTGCGGCAAACCCGTCATTCCTGCGGCAAACCCGTCATTCCTGCGAAGGCAGGAATCCAGTGCGCGAACCCCGGTACTCGCTCTGTACGAATTGGCCCTCTGGATTCCTGCCTTCGCAGGAATGACGGATGGTTTAGTAATTCATTCACTCATCATTAATTTCCGCCTGCCCTGAATGACGGCCTCTCCATGCTTGCCGGAGATACTTCCTCCACGAAGAAGAGGGCGGCGGTTCAATTAAAACGCGATTGCCCTGACGATTAGACTTGACTGCGCTAGCTGCGGATATGATACCATTTATAATCGCATGGACTGTATCCACAGGTTGCTGTGGCCGCGCATGAACGTATTGTGCCGGTACTGGTCGTTCACCATCAGGCATTGTCAAACTGTCCAGACCGGAGGCGCTCAACCCGAACCCGGAAAGGCATTGGCCCGTCCGGGTGGGATACCGAAACCTTTCAGGGGGTGGTACTTTGATACACACGTTGAAGTTGAATAGGAGCCGTTGGCTCATCGTCATGGGCCTGCTCGCAATAGCCTTGGTGTTGCTGTGGGGGGGGGGGGTGAGGATGCTCAAGCGCAGCAGAATCATCCCCCCAGGGTAGGCATTTCGTCCCAGGACGACGTGACCGAGGGACAGAGCGCGGTGTTCACCGTCACGATAGCCCGCGCCCCCTCGTCCAATCTGCAGATTCCCGTCACCGTGTACGAGTATCCGCCCCAGGGGAGCGTCGCCGCCATCGGCCAGACCGGGTCCAGGGTGGTCACCATACCCAGCGGCTATACGACGGGTACGCTGAACATAAACACGGACGATGATTCCACCGCGGAGCCTCGCGGCATGATCACCGCCGTGCTCGATACCCCCAACCTCACCGACGGGTACCGCCTGGACCGGTCGGCCACCTACAGCTCGGTCGTCGTGTCGGACAACGACAACCCCACTCCCCAAGTCACCGTCACCCCGCGGTACGGCTCAAATGTCGGTGAGGATGCTCTGACGTTGACTTTCAAGGTTAGCGCCAGCCCAGTGCCTCAGGATGCGATCACCGTCAACCTGAACGTCGCGGCCACGGGTGATTATGGCATTGAAACCGGCGCGCACACCGTGGTCGTCCCGCCGCAGAACAATGGCAGCATAGAATTCACCCTGCCGTTCATCAACGACCAGTTCGACGAAGCGAACGGCACCGTCACCGCGACGGTCCAGGCGGGCAACGACTACGACGTCGGCAGTCCGGCTTCCTCGACCATCACCATCATAGACAACGATACTCCCTACGTGAGCATCTCCGGCGGATCTGCCGTCACGGAAGGGGAAGCCGCGACCTACACCCTTTCCGCCTCGCCGTGGCCGTACCAGGCGCTCTCGGTGAAAGTAAACGTTGCGCCGTCCTCAGAGGTAACGGGCGTGACCGCCGGCGTTCAAACCGTCAGCGTCCCGACCACCGGCTCCGCGTCGTTTACGGTCAGTACGACTGATAACAGCCACTATGCGGCGTTCGGCCTCGGCTCGATCACCGCGACGGTCAAGGACAACACCGGTTACGACGTGGGCTCGCCGTCCTCCGCCAGGGTGGACGTGCTCGACGACGACGGTCCCGTAGTTACCATTACGCCCGTCGGTGACGTGACGGAAGGCTCCGACGCGTCCTTCACCCTCACCTCCAACCCGCCGGTATCCAACGGCGTGACGGTGAACCTGGCGGTTGCGGCCACGGGCGACTATGGCGTGACCGCTGGCAGCAAGACCGTTTACATCCCGGACAGCGGCTCCAAGACGTACAGCCTGGGCACGACCGACGACGCTTTTGACGAGCCGGATGGCACGGTCAAGGCGACGCTCAACACCGGCATCGGCTACCAGGTGGGCACACCGTACGTCGCGACCGTCAACGTGGCCGATGACGAAGTGACGCCCTCCGGCGACCCGGTGCTCACCCTCGCCGCCGGCGCCGACGTCACCGAAGGCGAACACGCCAGCTTCACGATCACCGCGACGCCGGCGGTGCCGAGCGGCCAGACCCTCGACGTCAGCATCGGCTTCAACGTGCCGGGTCTCTTCAATCTACCCCGGACGGAAACGATGACCGGGGCGACGCATACCTACACCGTGATCACCGATGACAACGACTTTGACGAACACGACGTCACCGCATCTTCCTTCATCAAGCCAGGGAACGGCTACACCCTGGGAGACCCCTATGAGGCCAGCCTCACCGTCGTTGACAACGACCTGGCAAAGGTCCGTCTCTCCGGGCCCGGCCGCAACTGGATCGACGAGGACGGCTCAGCCAAGTTCAACCTCAGCGTGAATCCGCTGTCGGACTTTGACCTGACAATCGAAGTGGAGGTGACCTCCACGGGTGACTTCGGAATCCCGGCTCACACCAAGCGCCTGAGCATCCCGGCCCAGGCGGGCGGCACTGGGTTCATCATCTATCCCATAGCCGACCAGGTCCACGAATCCAATGGATCGTTTACGGTCACCGTGCAGCCGAACAGCGCCATCGAGATTGTCGGCTCGGCTTCACAGACCATCACCGTCAGGGACGACGACCCTTCGCCGGGACCTGTCATCAAGATTGAGTACCCCCTAGACAAAGCGAAAGCAGGAGGAAAGCTCGAATTCGTGATCACCCTGAGCGAAGCCTGGACGGACACGGTCAGTGTGGATTACCTAATAGATACTGGATCCTGGAATCTCATACCCGGACCGGACTTCTATGACGACGATGGCGGGCTGGAGGGCACCATCGAGTTCGCCCCTGGGAAACGCCAGGCCATTCTCGACGTGCACATAGACCCGTGGGCTCCGGTAGAACACCGGAACAAGATCTCCGTCACGCTCAAGAACCCGGTCAACGGCTCCGTCAACTTCAGGAGCGACTACGCGGTGGGCTACCTCACCAATAAGTGATCTCGCTCCTTCGACCCACACGATGGAGAAATGCCACAGCCCCCGAAAGGGGGCTGTGGCATTTTAGGTGGACACGACAACACCTTGCGAGCGACGGTATTGTTGGGTCAGGACAATCGCGTCTTAACCGAAGACAACCTTTTTCTGCGCCAGTCAACCGTCATTCCCGCGAAAGCGGGAATCCACGGTTTCCGGGAGGGATGGATTTTCCGAAACCCGGCAGTATGGATTCCCGCTTTCGCGGGAATGACGGGTATGGGACGGCCCTGATATTACTGATGAGTGAATCGTCAGCTAAACATTCCTGCGGCAAACCCGTCATTCCTACGGCAAACCCGTCATTCCAGCGGCAAACCCGTCATTCCAGCGGCAAACCCGTCATTCCAGCGGCAAACCCGTCATTCCAGCGGCAAACCTGTCATTCCAGCGGCAAACCCGTCATTCCTGCGAAGGCAGGAATCCAGAGGGCTAGTTCGTACAGAGCGAATACTGGGGCTTTCGCACTGGATTCCTGCCTTCGCAGGAATGACGGATGGTTTAGTAATTCATTCACTCATCATTAAGACGCAATCGCCCTGCCCTCTCCCTTGAGGGAGAGGGCAGGGTGAGGGTGAAATCTTGGCATCAAACAACCGCGCCGATACCCAAATATCTTTGCCGGTAGAGTTTGTAAACACGCTCTGGAGCAGGGGGCGGCCTATCCAGCCCGGAGCAGGCGAGAGTATAATGTCGTCAACCGGCAAACCCATAACCCACTGCAATTCCACGCTAGGCCCACCGAGGTTCGGCATGACCACCGCCAACACCAGCAGCAAGACTCCAGAAGCCCCGGGCCGGTTCCGGCTGCCCGACATACCCGACCGCGAGCCTGATGAAGTGACTCAATACGACCAACTCTTCCACCGGGGCCTGTCCAACGACTTGCGCGTGCACTTGGGGAATCACGAGAGCACCCTGGTGGGCGCAGACCACTGGATCGTCCCGGACACTGATTTCAACAAGCGCCGCGCCCGGTATCCCGACCTGCTGGTGGCCTTTGGCGTGGACCCGGCGGCCTACAAGGCCAGCAACGGGTACATCGTTTCGGAGCAGGGAAAGCCGCCGGACTTCGTGCTTGAGGTGGCGTCGGAGAGCACCGGGGAGACAGACGTGGGGCCTAAAAGAGACTTCTACGCCGCCTTGGGCATCCCGGAGTATTGGCGCTTCGACGAGACGGGGCAGTACCACGGGGCGAAGCTGGCCGGGGACCGGCTGGTGGAAGGCAGGTACGAGCCGTTGGAGATCGAGGAGTTGCCCGGCGGGGTATTGCAGGGCTACAGCCGGGCGTTGAACCTGAACCTGCGGTGGGAGGAGGGCCGGTTGGCGTGGCACGACCCGGCCACGGGCCAGCCCATCGCAACGCTGGAGGACGAGCGCCGGGGCCGTATCGAGGCCGAAGCCCGCGCCGAAAGCGAACGGGCAACGCGCGCCCAGCTCGAGGCGCGCAACCGGGAGGTCGAGGCGCGCAACCAGGAGGTTGAGGCGCGCAACCGGGCGTTGAAAGAGGAACTGCGCCGGTTGCGCGGAGACTGACGGACAGAACTGCGCGCTATCCGACGTGGACGCCCGGTTGGAGAACCTCTGCCAGGCCCCTTGAGACGAGGCAGTTGCCCCAGGAAGCGCTGTTGCCCCGTTCCTGTCCCTGAAGAGCCGCCAGGACCAGCTTGTGGCGGCGCGGGAGGAGGCCGAGAGTCAGTTGGAGCAGCGGCGGGCGGCCATCTTGGATCAATAAACCGAACCTCGCCGTGGACTCTTTGGAGTTCCGCGACTACACCTGGCGCAGTATTGTCATTAGGGACAATTTTGAGACGGAAGGCAACCGACTACTAATCTATACAAGAGAAACAGGAACACCAGCCTTGAACGACTACATTCTCCTTGACCGCCAGCCGCCGCTGGCCACCGTCACCATCAACCGGCCAGCGCAGCGCAACGCCATCAGCTTCGATATGTGGCACGAGATGGCCGCTTTGATGCGCCGTCTCGACGCCGATAATGAGGTCCGCTGTGTCATCATCACTGGCGCGGGCGGTGAGGCCTTTTCCGCAGGGGCGGACATTGCCGACTTCCACAAGCACCGTTCCGACTCTGTCAAGGGCAAGGGCTATAACGACGCCGTAAACGGTCTGCTGGAAGCCTTTGCCGAGATGGGCACACCCACCATCTCCATGATCGAGGGTTTCGCCGCCGGCGGGGGCTGTGAGATGGCTGTCGCCACCGACCTCCGCGTCGCCGCCGAGGGCAGCCGCTTGGGTATTCCGGTGGCCCGCCTCGGCATAACCATTGGCCACCGCGAGATGCGCGGCTTGGTGGACTTGGTGGGCAAGGGCAACGCCCTTTACATCCTGCTGTCGGGACGGTTGCTCGACGCCCACGAGGCCCTGCGCATCGGCCTCGTCAACCAGGTAGTGCCGCCCGAAGACCTCCACGACGCCACCTACAAGCTCGCCAAGGAAATCGCCGCTCTGGCCCCCTTGTCTCACGCTGTCAACAAGCTCACCTTGCGCCAGGTGCAGGCCAAGCCCGTGCTGGCCGACCTCACCGACGAGGAAAACGCCCTCCCCTTGACCCAGTTCGACACAGAGGACTACCAGGAGGGCTACCGCTCCTTCCTCGAAAAGCGCCGTCCCAACTTTGTGGGCCGGTAGTCTGAGCAACCGGAACAATCCCTCCCCCTTGAAGGGGAGGGTCAGATCCCGCCTCCGAGAAAGCGGGAGTGGGGGTGAAAGCCACGGTTAAAGCAAGCAACAAAACGCGCGCCGACCTGCTGCTGGTGGAGCGCGGCCTCGCCGAGTCCCGTGAACGCGCCCAGGCCCTCATCATGGAGGGCATGGTGTTCATCCCCTCGGGCCGCGTATCCAAGCCCGGCGCGCTCTTGGCAAACGATGCCGAAGTCGAAGTCCGCGGACGGCTGCCCTACGTCAGCCGCGGCGGCGTCAAGCTGGCCCACGCTCTTGACCACTTCGCCCTCGACCCGTCCGGCCTGGTTGCTCTGGACGTTGGCGCATCCACTGGCGGCTTCACTGACTGCCTGCTCCAGCGCGGCGCATCCCGCGTCTACGCCATTGACGTGGGCCACGGCCAGTTGGCCTATACCCTGCGCCAGGATCCGCGGGTCGTCTGCTTCGAGAAGCTGAACGCCCGCCTCCCCTTCGACCTGCCGGAGCCAGCGGACATCCTGGTTATTGATGTTTCGTTCATCTCGTTGACTCTGGCCTTGCCCCAGCCGCTCACCCACCTGAAAGCTGGCGGATACGTCGTTGCCTTGGTCAAGCCCCAGTTTGAGGCCCGCCGCGGCGAGGTCGGACAGCGCGGCGTTATCCGCGATGACGCCCTGCGCGAAGACATCCTGATGCGCGTGGAGCAGTGGCTGGCGGCCCGCGACGGCGTGGAGTTGCTGGACACCATCCCTTCGCCCATCACCGGCGACGCTGGAAACCGCGAGTTTCTGGCCCTCCTGCGAAAGCATTAACGTCCCCGTGCCCATGGAAATCGAGTATGATAGTGCCGTCGGCTGGCTGCCGACGATATTTTGCGTCTGGAGAAAAGGAAATGTACTTGCTGAGGCGTATCTTCAAGTGCAAACCCGGCGAGGCCCGCCGCGTCGCCAGCCTGGTGCGGAAGCAGGCCGATGCTTTCCAGGAAGCTGGCCTGCGCAGCGAATGCCGGGTTTACTTCAACGGCTACACCACTCCCACAGACCCCGATACCGTGGTCCTCGAGTGGACCGATGAGGTCCTCAGGTCAACAATGCGCGCCGGCGTCCAGATACCGCAGGCTGTCAGGGACATCGGCGGCCAGGTGGGCCAACTGACGGAAGGCAATCGCATCGAGATCATGGAGCTGATGACCCCCGACAAGATGCTGGACGTATAAGCAAACCGGATTGCCGTCGCCGCTACAAGAGGCGCGCAGCCAAAGCACCCGCCCGCCAGGGAAAATCGGTTAAGATAACCCAAGTCGGCTCGGTTGCCGTCAATTACCCTAACTTGGAGACTGCTCAATGTACTTACTGAGGCGAATCTGGAAATGCAAGCCCGGCGAGGCCCGCCGTGTTGCCAGCCTGGTCCAGAAGCAGGCGCAGATCTACCACGAAGCCGGACAGCGCAGCGAATTCCGGGTCTACTTCAACGGCTACACCACTCCCACTGACCCCGACACCGTGGTGCTGGAGTGGACCGACGAGGCGCTGATGTCTCCCATGCGCGGAGGACACCAACTGCCCCAGGACGCCCTCTCCGTCGGCGCTCAGGTCCGCGAGCTCACCGAAGGCAACCGCATCGAGATCATGGAGCTGATGACCCCCGACAAGATGCTGGACGTTTAGGCGCAGCGCCGGAGTGCCCCTCTAGCCCTGGAGAGGGCGCCTGCTGGAATTGAGGATTATTCCTCACTCTGCTACAGTACAACTGTAACTAAAGAAACTCTTGGCAGGTGAACACCGTGGCTACTTTGCCCACTAGCCCTGAAGCTCGCGCCATCCAAGCGCTTAGCGACGCGGAGGCCTCTCTGCGAGCGATGAGCTCTGCAACTCAAGGTATATCCAATGGAACCGATGAAGCAGTTGTCAGATTAGATATCGCGGCGGACGCTCTGAAAACGGCAACTAACAGCATAGAATCAGCGAGTGATTCCCTAAAAAATGTAAGAGCGTCCAATGACCTGGTAATTTCGCATATCGACAGAGCCGCCAATGCGTTAGTGCGGGCTGCTGTGGCGATGGAGGAAATTCGGGAAGCGCGAATACGCGCTAGTGAGTAACCGCGCCTATTGTCCGATGAAGCTCAGAAATCAGGAATCGAACTATGCAAGTTGAAGAAATCGCCGCGAAGCTGACCGAAGCCGGCAAGACCGTATCCGTAGCCGAAGCCTGCACCTGCGGCTTGGTGGGCTATATGCTGGGCGCAGTCCCCGGAAGCTCCCGCTACTTCCCCGGGGGCGTCATCGCCTACACTGGCGGACTGAAAGAGTCCGTCCTCGGCGTGCCCGACGAGGTCGCTCCCAACCACGGCACCGTCAGCCGCGAGATGGCCGTCGGCATGGCCCGCGGCGTGCGCGAACTCACCGGAACCGACTACGCCATCTCCACCACCGGCGTCACCGGCCCCGCTGCCGGGCGCTCCGGCCTCCCCATCGGCACGTTCTGGGTCGGCCTCTCGGTCAAGGACGGCGAAGACACCGCCGTGGAAGTCCACATTGACGGCGACCGCGACGCCACCAAGCGCGGCGCTGCTCAAGCCGCCCTCGACCTCCTCGGCGCCGTCCTGTAAGCCCTCTTTAGTCAGAATCAGGATTTGCCGGATTAAAGGATGCTCAGGATTGAGCAATGTCCATCCTGAAAATCTTAAAATCCTGGAAATCCTGATTCTGACAATTCCCCTCGCTCAGGAAAGTATCTGGCTCAGGAAAGTCCTGGTGCGCTCCTGCTGCGGGTTGTTGAAGAAATCGCCCGGCGGGGCGTCCTCAATGATGACTCCTTCGTCGAACATCACAATGCGGTCGGCAACTTCTGTGGCGAAGCCGATCTCGTGAGTCACAATCATCATCGTCATGCCGGATTCGGCCAGGTCCCGCATCACGTCCAGCACTTCCCGGATCATCTCCGGGTCCAAGGCCGAGGTCGGCTCGTCGAACAGCATGATGTTGGGCCGCATGGCCAGCGCCCGTGCTATGGCTACCCGCTGCTGCTGACCGCCGGACAGTTCGCCGGGATGCTTGTCCGCCTGCTCGGGGATGCCGACCCGCTCCAGAAGCTCCATCGCCACGTCTTCGGCTTCGCTGCGCTTCCATTTCCGCACCTTGATGGGAGCCAGGGTGATGTTCTGCATCACCGACAAATGCGGAAACAGGTTGAACTGCTGGAACACCATCCCCACGTCGCGGCGGATGGCGTCAATGTTCCGCACGTCCTGCGTCATCGGCACGCCTTCGACGATGATGTCCCCCCGCTGGTGTTCTTCCAGCCGGTTGATGGTGCGGATAAACGTAGATTTCCCCGACCCCGACGGGCCGACGATGACCACCTTCTGCCCCCGGTCTACCGAAGTGGTGACGCCCCGCAGCACATGGAAGCTGCCGAACCACTTGTGCACGTCCCGCGCCACTATCATCGGGCCTTCGTTGGCTATCGTTTCCTGAATTTCTTGAGCCATGTAGATTACCTCCGTCCCACGCCCAAGTGTTCCTCCACCCTCTGGCTGACGTAGGACATGGTGTAGCAGAATATCCAGAACACCACCGCTATGAAGATAAACACCTCGTGGGTGTCATCCAGATACTCAGTGTTGCCCTGGATGAAGGCCCGGCTGAATTCCAATATATCCAGCATCCCTATGATGGTAACCAGGGTGGTGTCCTTGAACAGGGCGATGAACTGGCCCACGATGGCGGGAATCACGTTGCGGATGGCTTGAGGCAGCGAAATGAACAGGGTCGTTTGCCACGCCGGCAATCCCAATGCCCGCGCCGCCTCCGCCTGTCCTGGGTGGAGCGCCTGCAAACCGCCGCGGATATTCTCCGCCGTGTAGGCCGCGCTGAACAGCGTGATGATAACGGCAGCCCGGAACAGCGAGTTGGTGTCGAAGTCCTCCGGGAACGCCAGCGGCACCAGCACTTGGGACATGAACAGCAGCGTAATCAGCGGCACACCGCGAAAGATCTCGATGAACACCACGCACAGCAGCTTGACCACCGGGAGGTTGCTGCGCCGTCCCAAGGCCAAGGCAATGCCAATGGGGAAACTCAGAGTAATTCCTACCGTAGCCAGCAGCACGTTCAGCATCAGCCCGCCCCAGTGGAGCGTGCTCACCGGCTGCAGACCCGGAACCCCCGGAACTCCCCGCAACAGGACCAGCGTAATCAGGAAGACGGCCACAGCGCAGATGGCGATGGTCCGCCCCGATATTCCGGCATAGCGCGCTATCAGCCACCCAGTTAGCGTGGCCGGAACGTTGGCTAGAAGCAGCAACCGCACGTCCCATCCCATTCGCTCCAAGTCGTAGGGCAGGAAGGCAAACAGGGTCAAGATTACCGCCGCGCCTATGGCGATTCGCCGTGCCGTGCCCCCGCCCGCCATGCCCCACGCCATGCCCAACAGCGCCGTAACCATCAGCAGGGCTATCTGCGGCCTCCAGAAGCAATTCTGGCCGGGGCAAGCCTGCTCATTGTTGTACGGCCCGATTGCCAACAGCCCGCCCAGAGCCCTAATGACCGTCCAGTCGGCTCCGGTGAATATCCACTTCAGCCCGAACCACAACGCCGATACTATGACGGCCAGAGATATGACCGTCAGAACGGTGTTGAGCCGGGAATTGAACAAGTTTGCCCACAGCCACCCAATGACACCAACCTCCGTCCGGGGAGGCGGCAACCGGGTTATTCCCTCCCCCTGCGGGGGAGGGTTGGGGTGGGGCTGAGTCGCTTCTGCCACCGCTAACCCCCGGTGAACCGGATGTAGCGGTTGTACAGGTTTCCAATGAGGGAGTAGGTCAGGCTCATCGCCAGGTAGGCCGCCATTATCAGGATGTAGATGGACACCGCCGGGGCCAATTGTGTCATGGTCTTGGCCACGGCGGTCAGGTCAGCGTAGCCGATGGCGCCGGCCAGGCTGCTGTTCTTGGTCAGGTTCAGGAACTGGCTGATTAGCGGCGGTATAATCACCCGCAGCGCTTGAGGAAAGGTAACGTAACGCAATGTTTCTATGGGTGTCAGGCCCAGAGCGCGGGAGGCTTCTATCTGTCCCCTTCGCACTGACTGGATGCCCGCCCGCACGATTTCGGCGATAAATGAGGCGGTGTAGGCCACCAGCCCAACCAGCAACGCCACCAGCCCAGCCTGCGCGGTGAACCCGCCGGCGATTCGCCCGAACCGGCCCTGCGGCTCCGGCGACGAAATGTAGTACGGTGAGTCGCCGACGGCCAGGCTCACCACAACCCAGGTTATGATCCCCAGCAGCACAACCGTGGCCGCTCCGCGCATAAGAGGATAGGACGGCTGCCCGGTTCGGAACTCACGGGCGAGCAGGAATTTGTAAACCGCCCAACCGGCGATGATCGAGCCTGCTCCCAGCAATGCCCACGCCAGCGAAGGCCCCAAACCTGCGGCTTGCGGGAAGGGTATGGTGAAGCCCGCGTTGTTGATGTACAGCCCGCCGCCGATGACATGGCCCTCCCGCACCGGCGGCAGGGCCAGTATGATGTAGAACCAGAAGAAGAGCTGAATTAGCAGCGGCACGTTGCGGAAGAACTCGATGTAGACAGTCGCCAGCTTGGACACCAGCCAGTTGCTGGACAGCCGCGCCACGCCGATGAAGATGCCCAGCGCCGTGGCCAGTATCACGCCCACGATGGAAACGACGACGGTATTGGTTATTGCCACTCCCAGGGCGTAGGCGTAGGAGTCCGACGATTCGTAGGGGATGAAGTGCTGGCCTATGGGGGTTTGGTAGGCCCGGTCAAGGAAGCCAAAGCCGTGGGGAATATCACGGTCCTGCACCGCGTTGGCGATGTTGGTGAAGAACCAGGCCACCAGCGCCACGACCACGATGCTGGACGCAATCTGCAAGGTCCACTGGAGGACCTTGGTGTGCCGCCACACCTCAACGCCCTGGTAGGTGAGAATTCCCCTCGATTGAGCCATGCAACCCCGCTGCGACAGGCCGGATAACCGCCACAAATTTAACATACCCCCGTCAGGATGTTAAGGTTCTTGCAAGGCGGCTCCAGCGCCTTTTGATAGTTCTCTCTCCCTCCGGGGCAGGACGATTGCAAAGCGCCTGGGGAACCTACTCCGTTAGTCTTGAGCTTGTCGAAGGACGGATAATCCGGAATCCGTTGGCGGTTCGACAGTCTCACCACCAGCGGATTCTTCGAGACTTTGCCATCGTCCCGGTTTATCCAGGGTAAACGCATTCTACTAATGAGTGAATCGTTAGCTAAACATTCCGGCGGGAAATACCCGTCATTCCTGCGAAGGCAGGAATCCAGAGGGCCAATTCGTACAGAGCGAGTACCGGGGTTCGCGCACTGGATTCCTGCCTTCGCAGGAATGACGGATGGTTTAGCAATTCATTCACGCATCAGTAATTGAACCGGCATTGTGCGCCCCGATCATTCCCGTGAAAACGGGAATCTAGGCTCTTGGTTGTACGCCGGTTGTATGGAAGCAAGCCGTATGGATTCCCGCTTTCGCGGGAATGACGGTTTACGAAGCCACCTAAATCTGAACGCTACCGTCTCTCCGGCGGTTGTTGTGAGAACACTGCCAGTCTGATATAAAGGGCATTCCTATGGCTTCCGCTATTTCCGCTCTACTGAACTGGCGCCCCCCCACGCCCTTTTACTATGGCTGGCTGGTCCTCGGGCTGTCGGGCGCCGGAGCGTTCGTGGCGACGGCCATCGCGGGCGTGGTGCTGGGTGGCGTGCAACCTTACATCCTGGAGGACACCCACTGGTCCCGCACCAGCATCGGGCTGGCCGCCAGTTGCGGGGTCTGGATGTCTGGCTTCTTCGCTCCCTTTGCCGGAAGGCTGGCCGACCGGTACGGCCCCCGCTGGCTGATGCCCGCCGGCCTGATCGTCCTGGGGCTTTCCATGTTTGCCATTGGCGGAGCGCACGCCGCCTGGCAGTTCTTCATTGCGGCGGTCATCGGGCGGGCTGGCTGACAGCCCTTTCTCATTGGCGTTGTTCCCCGGACCATGGCCGTCAACTTCTTCAACCGCCGCCGGAACATCGCCCTCGCCCTGACCGGCATCTACCGTCCCCTCAGCGGCGCGCTGATTATCCAGGCATTTTCGGTCATTGCCGTATTTGCCGACTGGCGAACGGCCTTTCGCTACCTCGGAATCTTCAGCCTGGCCCTCGCCGTGCCGATGCTCATCATCATGCGGCGGCGTCCCGAGGACATCGGTCTGTTGCCCGACGGCGCGCCGCCGAACCCCGCTGGCGCAGAGACGTCCGGCGCAGGGGCCGCTTCCGCAAGCGGCGGAGGACGCCCTCCCTCGCGCGGAGAGGGGACGGTCAGCTCGACCGCAAGGGAGGCGCTGCGGACTCAAGCCTTCTGGGTGATGGCCGCTGTCACTCTCATTGAGGTTGCCGCCACGTCCGGCCTGGGGTTCAGCCTCGTGCCCTACCTTCGCGAGGCCGCCTCGCTCTCCACTCCGCAGGCTGCCGGCGTACTCAGCGTCAGCACCTTCCTGGCCTTGAGCAGCCTGGTATGGGGGCAGTTGGCGGCGCGGCTGACGGCCAAGTGGTGCATAGCGGCGGCATTGGCCTTGTCTGCTGCGGCGGCCCTGGCGCTGCTGAGGGTGGATACACTCCTCGCGGCCTATGCCTTCGGAGCGCTGTGGGGCCTGTTCCACAGCGGTCTGGAAGTCCTGAGATACGTCCTGCTGGCCGACTACTTTGGCCGCGATTCCTACGGGGCCATTGCCGGAACGATGCGACCCTTCGAGGCTGGCGGACTGGGTTTGGGGCAGCTTGTGGGGCCGCTCATCTACGACTTCACGGGCAGCTACACCCTGCTGATACTGTTCTCGTCCGGCTTCCTCGCCTTGTCGGCGGCCCTTATGCTGCTGGTACGCCGCCCGGTGCGGCAACCGCCGGTAGCATGATGGCGCGCCGGCCCACAGAAGCAAAGGGGGCAGGTGATGAACCCGCCCCCTTTGAGTGATCCGGTGCGATGGAAGAGTGATTACCGCAGCGGCGCGGCGTAGATTTGCCCGCCCTTGGGGCAGTTCGTGCATGGGGCGTCGGCCCACAGGGCGTTGCGTCCGCCTTCGCGGGCCAGTCCCAGAGGCCCAAGGTTGCGCTCGTAAACCTCGCCGTAGTTGCCCATGGCCCGGAGCACGTCCTGGGCTACGGTATTGCTCAGGCCCAGGTCCTCCTGCCCGAAGGAGCCCTCGAAGCCCAGCAGCCGGTCCACCTTGGTGTCGCCGGTGGCGGCGCTTGGAACGCTGCCGGAAGTGACATTAAAGGCTTCGCCGTAGATGAGGATGCCCATTACGGTCTTCACGATGTCGAACCACTGGTCATCGCCGTGGGGAACCACCGGGCCCAGCGGCTCCTCGGAGATGGTGTTGGGCAGAATGGCATGGTCGGACGGGTTCGACAGAGCGGTCCGCAGAGCGGCCAACTGCGAATTGTCATTGGTGAAGGAGTCGCACTGGCCCTGGTCGTAGGCCGCCACCACTGCGTCGGTGTCCTCAAAGGTAAGCACCTCGAGGTTCAGGTTATTTTGGTTGGAGAAGTCCTGGAGGTTCAGCTCGGTAGTGGTGCCCTGCGTCACGCAGACGCTCGCGCCGGATAGTTCCATGGCGCTGCTGACTCCCAGGTCGTTGGGAACCATGAACCCCTGTCCGTCATAGAACATGGTCTGGACGTAGTTGCCCCAGCCTGCGTCGCGGGAGGTGGTCCAGGTCACGGTGCGCACCAGCAGGTCAACCTCGCCCGACTGGATCGTCGGCCCGCGCTCGGCGGCGGTGATCAGCCGGATTTCGATGGCGTTGGGGTCGCCGAGAACCGCGGTCGCCACGGCGCGGCAGAGGTCAATGTCGAAGCCGACGTTGTTACCGGCGGCGTCGAGGAAACCGTAGCCTGGAACGTCGTTACGGCTGGCGCAGATGAGGGTGCCCCGGTCCTTCACGGTCTGAAGGCGGTTTTCCTGCTCCTCCATCATCATGCCGCCCTCGGGCGTCACTTCCACTATCCGGGTTACCTCGACCTCAACGTTCTCGCCGCTACACGCGGCCACCAAGAGCAACAGCATGGCCGATAAAATAGCCAATGGGATAAATACTTTAGTCTTCAAACCGGTATCCACGACCTCCGTAAAGCGAATTTCCAGCCCGGTTTCGGGACGGGCCGATACATAGAAGTATAACCGCAAGGCGTTGCCCCTTGCCAGATTAGCGCAGGCGAGTTACAAGGATTCGTCAGAAAAATGAAGCAGGGGCGCGTGTCACGCGCCCCTGCGAAGCATTCGATGCGGGGAAAACTAGCGGCCGCGCAACCTCGGGTCCAGCACGTCCCGCAGCCCGTCGCCCAGGAAGTTGATGGAGAATACAACGATGGAAATGGCGACGCCAGGGAACACGGCCAACCACCAGGCTATTCGAATTTCATCCGCTCCCTGCGTCAGCATCGTGCCCCAGGTTGGCACATCCGGCGGAATGCCAACGCCCAAGAAGGACAGGGAAGCCTCAATGATTATGGCAAAACCCAGGGTGATTGTGCCCAGCACAATGTAATTTGCCAGCACATTGGGCAGGATATGGCGCAGCATTATGCGGATGGACCCGGCCCCGATGGCTGTTGCCGACAGGGTATAGTCCATTTCCTTGATGCTCAGCACCTGCGAGCGGATCACACGAATGGTTCCCGGCAATAAGATCACCACCAGCGCCACGATGATGTTGTTGGCGGAGCCGCCAACCGCAGCTACCAGTCCCAGGGCCAGGATGATGGGCGGAAAAGCCATCATGGAGTCCACGACGCGCTGGATCGCCAGGTCAAACACGCCGCCGACATAGGCGCTCAAAATACCTATAAACGTGCCCAGCGTTACGCCTATGCCCACACTCAGCAGGCCAACGTAGATGGAGACCTGAGTGCCTGCGATTATGCGGCTGAACTCGTCCCGCCCCAGGTGATCGCTGCCCATCAACCCGGATGCCAGTGGGGGCTGATACTTATCATGGGGGAATTCCAGCGGGTCATGCGGCAGGATCCCCGGAAAAGCATAGCTGAGCACCGCCAGCAATATCGTCACCAGGATAATCGCCCCGCTGACCGCCGATACAGGCTTCCTCTTCGCGAAGCCAAGAAGATTCCGCAAGAAACCTTGGCGCGGACGAAGGCCCAGCAATTGGGAGTCAGCGGCGGCTTCACTCACCGTTTGTGGCGTATTGTAAACAGCCATTCCGATAGTTCTCCGTTATTGCGTCTGTGGTCCGGCGCAGGTTTAGGCGTAGCGGATGCGCGGGTCCAGCCAGCCATATAGCAGGTCCACCAGCAGGTTGATGACCACTATGGACAGCGCAATGACCACGATGATGGCCTGGATGGTCGGGAAGTCCCTTTGAAACACGGTTTCGATGAGCAGGGTGCCAATGCCGGGTATGCGGAAGATGCTCTCTATGATTACGGTGCCTCCGAAGAGCCTTCCGAACTGCCAGCCTGAAATGGTCAGGATGGGCAACACCGCGTTCTTGAGCCCGTGCCTCACCAAGACTACCTGCTCGGCCAGTCCCTTGGCTCGCGCCGTCCGCATATAGTCCTCGCGGATGATTTCCATCATCGAGGAACGTGTCACTCGCGCGATGAATGCCATATCGTAGAAACCGAGCACCAAGGCGGGAAGGAACATTTGCCGGATGTTCGTCCAAGGGTCTTCCCAAAGCTCAACGTATCCTAATGGAGGGAGCCAGCCGAAGGCTCGGGATAACAATAAAACCACCAGCACCCCGGCGAAGAACGTTGGCAGCGAGATTCCCACCAGCGTAATCACTCGGGAAATGAAGTCCAGGGCGCTGTCGGGTTTTATCGCCGATAGGACTCCCAGCGGCACTGCTATGCCCACGGCTATGATGATGGCCATGAGGGCCAATTGCAGGGTGCGAGGCACTCGCGGGCCCAACAGGTCCCAGACCGGACGTCCCTTGCGCCAGATTGAGTCACCCAGGTCACCTTGGGCCAGCCCGCCGATCCATTCTACGTACTGCACCGGTATCGGGCGGTCGGTTCCCAGCTCCTTGCGCAGCGCATCGAGTTCCTCTTGGGTGAACGATGCGTCGCCATCACTGAGGATGACCAGCGCCGGGTCGCCCGGGATCAATCGCATCACGGCGAACACGATGATGGTCACCAGCAACACCGTGGGAACTATTAGCGCGATGCGCTTCAGAGCATACTGTCGCATAAACTTTGCCCTGCGTTATTAGCGGTTAACAGGGGTGGCCTGTGAGGTCACCCCTGTTCCACCTTCGCCGGATTCGACTCTTTGGCAAGATGTTGGATACGGGCCGAAGATTAACCTACCGGTCCAGCCACAAGTCTTCGTGCTTGAACTGGTACTGAACGGTTGTGGGAGCGTTGAAGCCCTTCACGTCCTTGTGCACCAGCCAATACAACTGACCCAACTGGAAAGTTACCCAGTGGTTGTCCGAGAATTCATTCAGCCAGAGCTCGGCTTCCTTGTTGATTTCGCGCCGGGCCTCGGGGTCCAGCTCAACTTTCTGCTGCTCGAACCAATCGTTCACCATCGGGTTTTCCCAGTCGGTGTAGTTGCGGGTGCCGCCCTTCAGGTACACACCGCCGTACACTGCGTCGGCGTCGTATACCACCATGCCTTCACCCTGACAACTGAGTTCCCAGTCTCCCTCGGCGTCTTCCGCGCGGGCGGTGCTGTACTTGCTGTAGCCCGCAGCGCTCGGCAGTGTCTCAATGTTGCCCGTGATGCCAAGGTTGGCCTCGAGTTGCTGCTTGACAATGGCGCACTGGTCGGGGTAGTTGCCCACCTGACGGGCGGTGTACGTAACCTCAAAGCCGTCAGCGTAGCCGGCCTCGGCCATCAGCGCCTTGGCATCCGCGAGGTCCTGCTGACCTTCGGGAGTATCCTTGGGCCGAATGCCGGGCCAGGTGTTGCACTCTTCGTTGCTGTAGGCGAGACCCATGAGCGGGCAGTAGCTGCCGCCCGAGTTGTCGAAGGCGCGGTCGTCCATCTCCTGCCGGTCAATGGTCAGGTGGATGGCCTCGCGAACCCTGGGGTCCTGGAACATGGGCTTCTTGACGTTGATCATCAAGCCCCAGTTGGTGCCTGCGGCAATGGGGTGCGCCACGTAGTCGCCGTCCGTGTTTTCTTCCAGTTCGAAATACTGCTTGGGAACCAAATTGGTGAAACCGCCGTTGGCCATATCCAGCGAACGGGACTCGAATTGGGCCTGCAGTGTCCCGGTATCAGTGATTATGTAGTGCTCGATGCGGTCAACGAATGGACGTCCGTCCTTGAAGTAATTGTCGTTCTTGTTGACGTAGTAGTAGTCGCCTTCCTGGTATTCTTCCAAAACGAAGGGGCCGGAGAAGGCATTGTTCTCCAGGATGGCCCGCGGATCGTTCATGTCTACGCCTGCATCAATCAGGTGCCCCGGCAGGACCTTGGCGTAGTCAATGGCCAAGAACTTGATGAATGCGCCTGACGCGAACTGCAAGTTGAACTCAACGGTCTTATCGTCAATGGCGCGCAGAACGTCGTCTTGGTTGGTGGGGGTGCAGTCGGCCTTGTCGGCCAGGTCCACCACTTCCATCTTGACGGTGTAGTTGCGCCAGAGTCCAGAACGCCCTGTGGGGTTGCATGGGTTGGCGTACCGCGTCATTGTGGTGATCACGTCACTGGCGGTGATAGGCTCGCCATCGGTCCACTGCATCCCGTCGCGAAGGTGGAAAACATACGTCTTCCCGTCGCTGCTGACTTCCCAATTTTCGGCTAAGTCGCCCGTTATGTCGGCTGTGTCTACAGTGTCATACTGGACCAACTGGTTATACATCTGCGAGTAGGAAATCACACTCGACAGCGATGCGGAACCCAACGGATCCCAGTCCCTGGTGTCGGCGTAGGCGGACATTCTGAGCATTCCGCCGTATTGGGGTCCGGCGCTCGGCGTCGGGGTCGCGGCTACCCGGGGAGTCGCGGTGGGAGCCGGGGTGTTAGTTGGGCGGACCGTGGCTTGCGCCGCCTGCGGTATCGGAGTGTTGGTGGCCGCAGGAGCGGATGCTTCAGTGGGCGCGGGCGCAGCAGCCCCAGTCGCTGTCGGCGCACTGGTGGCAGCCGGCGCGCTGGTCGCCGCAGGCTCGTCGTCCGAGCCGCAGGCAACCCCGATGACCAGCAGGGCCATGACTGCCAGCGGCAGTAGCAGCCGGATGTTAAACAGTCTGTGTATCTCCATTATCTTCCCTTTTCCTCCTCGCGGGCATTAACCTTCTTTCGCCGCAGCTTCTGAGTACGGCAATATACCTTGCCAGCACAATCAACTGGCGGGACACGCGACCATAATTGCCCCATTAAACCGCAGGATATTAAGGTTTACATACCTGTTAGTCAACCCTTTCGCGCGGGAAATTCCATGTCCTCGTTGCGGCGTCTTCCGGTTTTACCGGCGCCTGTGACAGTAAAATCAACAAGGATGTCAACGAGTATAACGAAAGGTTACGGGTGTTGCTGCCGCCGCGACGACAAAGCATCAATCCATCCCAGCCGCTTGCTTCGGCAGGCTACAGACATCCAGCGCCGTGAGGGCCAGCACTTTGGCGACCTGTTCCATGTCGCTGATGCGGCTGAACTCGTCCGGGATGTCCGCCGATTCCGACCCGCCGCCGGGGCCGTACAGCAGGCACGGCACGCCCGCGGCCCACAGGTGGCAGGTGTCGTCGCCGGTATAGGAACCGGGCAGCACCGTTCCCACGCCGTCCGGCTCCCGCCCGCCCGTGACTGTGCGGTATTGCCGCAGCACACAGTCGAGGATGTACTCGTCCTTCGGCAGGTCGAAAGGCTCCATCACCACAGTGAACACCCGGTACTTCGGGTCGGGCGGCATCTCAATCTCGTACTGGAAGTCCGGGTCGTCCGCCTTGACGGCGTCCAAGGCCCGCTCGATGTCGGCCTTGACCGACGCGGAGGTCATGCCGGGCAGGAAGCGGACGTCCACCAGGACGGTGCAGAAGTCGGAGACGAAATTGGGCCCGCGCATATCGTAGTCGCGGCCCCGCCCGCCGATGATTGCGCCCACGTTAATCCGTGGCAGTCCCGGCAGGTCTTCGCGGGGCGTGTAGGTGAACTCCACCCCGTCAATGGCGGGGACGGCCTGGCACATCTTGGCGATGGCGTCCACGGCCTCTTCCTTCCGGCTGATGTGCCGCGAGTTGCCCAGAACATGCACCGCCATCTCCAGCACCCCGGCGTGCACCGTGAGGATGTTCTGCGCGCCGAAGGGTTCCGGCACCACTGCCATGTCGGTCAGCGGCCCGTTGCGGGTGAGGTAGGTGGTGCCCACGCCTCCTTGCAGCTCGCCCACCACGCAGGCCAGCACCAGGTCCCCATCCAGCGTCACGCCCGACTTCCGCACCGCCTCCGCCGCCGTAATCAGCGACGACACGCCGCTCTTCATGTTGCGTATGCCGGCCCCGAAGATGAAGTCGCCCTCGATGCTGGGCGTCCACGGGTCCCGCTTCCAGCCCATGGCCAGCGGGTCAATATCTATGTGGCCGTTCAGCATCAGCGACTTTCCGCCGCCGCTGCCCCTCAGCGTGACGACGGTCTGGAAGCGTCCCGGCTCCACTTCCTGCAACTGCACCTCGTAGCCGCGCTGCTCCAGGTATTCTCCCAGGAAGCGGGCCACGTCGCTCTCTTCCGTCTTGAAGCTGGGAATCTTGATGAGTTCCTGGGCCAGTCGCAGCATCTCCTCGCGGTCAACGCTGTCCAGTATGCTCTGTGTCAAGTCTGTCGCCACGTCTCACCTCGCGGGAAACCTGTGTGATTCTAGCCCAGACCCACTTGCCAGTAGCGCCTGCCCTCGCGCCGCACCACCGTACCGAAGCCAGGCGCGGGGAAGTGGCACGACACCACCGCCGTCCCCTTGGCCTCCACGTCTTCCAGCATCTTCCGGCGCGTATCGGTTGACACCGGCCAGTCGTGGTCGAAGTGGCAGTTCCAGTCGTCCTCCGTCACCTGGGCCGGATGCACCAGCACGTCGCCCTGGATCAGCGCCTCTTCTCCCTGCGACGACACCAGGATGCTCATGTGGCCGGGCGTATGACCGGGGGTATGCAGCGCCCGCACCTCGCCGGTCAGGTCGGTGTCCGCCGTCAGCGTATCGAGCAGGCCCATGTCGGCGATGGACTCCATGCACCGCTCCATGAAGGGAAAGGTGGAAGCTGCCTGTATGTCCGCCCTGCGGAAGTGGTCCAGGTCGGACTGGTGCGCCACGTATCGCGCGTTGGGGAAGGCCGCTTCCAGCCTGCCGTTCCGTTCCACCACGTTCCAGCCCACGTGGTCGGAATGCAGGTGCGACAGGAAGACGGTGTTGACCTCTGCGGGATTGATGCCCTTGGCCGCCAGGTCGTCCATCAGCTCGCCCTTCCGCCCGCCGATGGCCTCGATGGGGCCTTCGCCGTACCCCGTGTCTATAAGGATGGTCTGTCCCTCGGAGCGCACCAGGTAGCACCCGATCTCGATTAGCATATGGTCTTGCTCGAAGGCGTCGGGATAGAGCGTCTTGTACGGCTCCCACGCCTCCGCCGGGGCGGTGGGGAACAGTTGTGTGAGCGGCATGGGAAAGGGCAGGTTCATGTCGGAGAGGGCGACTATCTCAACGCCACCCACCTTCAAGGCGAAGTCGGACATATACCCTCCAGAGGACATGAGTTGACGTATTGTAGAAACCATTCCGGTAGGGGTCAACAGTCAGATATGACCTGCTGGGATACGACAAAAATGCCGGAAATCACTGAGATTTCCGGCATTAAGCCACCGTTATCGCGCTTGCCCTGGTTGCGGCCGCCTCACCCCACGGCCATCGCCTGTCAACCCGGCGTCCGGCGGTATGGCTCCAGTAGCAGCCTGACGTCGGTATCCACGTCGGCGTCCACGTAGAACGGCTCGAAGTCGGCGGCGCGGGTCCAGATGCGCGCGGCCTGTATCAGCGCCGCCCGCTCCACCGACGCGGGCCACCGCAGTATGCTCACTCCGCCGCCGGAATCGTGATCTGCCGTGGCGCTGCCGTTCAGACCCCTCGATACCGCCAGGTCGTTGCCCTCAACCCCTGTGACCAGCGCCTGCTCCGCCGAGGCAGCGTCCTTGCCGTCGGCCCCCAGCAACACGGTCTGGCCCACGCGGAACTGCGAGCCGTCACTGACGGTCATAATCGCTGCGTTGGCGGCAACCGGCGCGGACAGCGTCGCCCCCGACGCCTCGGCGAACAGGCGATAGCCCCACACTCCGGTCAACCGGAAGTTCCCCTGCCCTGCCGAGAATCCGTCGCCCCGTCCCGTGTGCGCCCGTCCCTTCGACAAGCTCAGGACCGCTCCGTATGGGTGGCCCCACGGCAGCAGCGGCGCGGCGTTGTATGGCAGCAGCCGGTAGTCCCCGGACTCCCACACCTTGCCGAAGACCTGTCCGTTGGCGTCACATTCCGCCAGCTCGGCGACCGAAATCAGGTCCGGCGTCAGCAGCCGGTCGCCGCCGGAGCCGTCGAACAGCAGCGTCTCGGCGCGGGGGTAGAAGTGTCGGTTACAGTAGTGGTCAATCCAGTCCGACACTGCCAGCAGCAGCTCGAACAGCTCATTGTCATCGTCCGGCCCGGCCGCCGGGTCCTTCAGGACGCTATCGTCCTTCAGCTTGGTGAGGTCGCCGTAGAGTGACCGGTAGGCTTCTCGAGCCATCTTCCCCCTCTATCCCCTGTTCTTGTGCCCGATTTTGTCCGATTCTGCCTATCCGAGGCGGGCAGGGAACGGCCTCAACTCTCCTCGGTGTACTCGATGATGACCTTGTGGGCGGTGGAAGGCCGCCGTCCCCGCCAGCGCAGGCTGAGCGGCTCGCCGCGCTTCCCTCGCGGCCCCTGGTCCCTGGGGTAAGCGCGGGTGGAGGCCGTGCCACCGTCCGGCACCGCGAGGACGTCCACCGCCCGCGACGGCTCGGTAATCAGGTTCCCTGCCGTCCCGAAGTAGATTTCGCACAAATGCCGCCCGTCCTCTTCCGGCTGGACCACCTTCACCCGCACCAGCCGTATGCGGTATCCCTTCGTCGGCGTCAGGATGGTAAGGCGGCCCCGCCGGTTGCCTGGCGTAACCTCGACTGTCTTCAGACTGAAGGGCCGCCGACGCAGCGGCGTCCTGTGCGATTGTCGAGTGGTCATGCGACGCTCCTAGCTCTCCTCGGTATACTCGACCATTATCTTGTGGACGGTGGACGGCGGTTTCCCGCTCCAGCGTCCGCTCAGGGGCTCATCCCGCAGCCCGCGCGGCCCCTCGTCGCGGGGAAATACGCGCGTCGAGTCCTCGCCCAGCTCCGGCACGTCCAGCGTATCCACCGCCTTGTCCGGCCCGGCGGCGATGGTTGCCCCGTTGCCGAAGTAGACCTCGTACAGCCGCCGCCCGTCCGCCGTCTCCTGTATCACCCGCACCCGCAGAATCCGAAGCCGCTTGCCCTTGCTGGGCGCGACCAGCGTCTCCCTGGTGTTGGAGGTGTTGGAATCGTAGGCTTGCAGCAGCGGCTCATACACCCGTTGCCTCGGCCTGACGCTGGACTTGCTCTGGGGCCGGTTGCGTCGCGTGGTCATCGCTCCCCGTGTGGCGTCCGCTTGGGGGTTCCGCTTCGCTTCACGCTTCCAGGTCGGACGCAGTGCCCCAGGCCCGCCCCGCCCAGCGCGGCGATGGCGGCCAGCGACGCCGTCAGCGCCGACCCGTTGATGCCCTGTGACAGCGCATACGTCTCGATGCCGAACACCGCCACGATGCCCAGGCCCGCCACCACTGCCCAAGTCCGCGAGAAGCGGCCTTCCCGCCCGTCTTTCGGTTGAATCACTTCGCCTCTCCTAAAGATAAGTTTTCAACGCAGAGGACACAGAGAACTCGCAGAGGACGCTGAGGTTTCCCAGATAATGCTCTGCGCCCTTTGCGGAACCTCTGCGTTCTCTGCGTTGAATTAGACCCCGGTGATGTTGTACTGCAAGGCCGTGTGCGTCGCCGACGCCCGCGAGCCGCTGCGCTCTTGCAGCGCGATACGGAAGCTCACCACCATGATGTTCTGCCGCTTCTGGGCGTCGCGCACCGTTTCGATGGTCAGCTCGCGCTTGAAGCCCACCCGCCACTGCGAGCGGTTGACGATGAGCAGCCGGCCCTTGCTGTTGGCGTTCCCGCCGCTGGTCACCTTCCCGTCGGCGTCCGCTGGCCGCATCTGCTCCGACACGATGACCGGGATGCCCTCCACCGCGCCGAGCTGTCCGGTCAGCACCGTCGCCTGCGGCCCGAACTTGTCCAGCGTGCGGAAGCTGTCCACGGTCAGCGACTTGATGAACGTCCCCACGTCGGTGACGTATGCCAGGTCGGATGGTCGCACGCCGTACTTGCCCAGCTTGCCGCGAATCTCATTGAACATATCGGCGCTCACCGCCGCGTTGTGGTTGTTGCCCATCGCCGCGTTGTCCACCAACGGCAGGTGCAGCAGCCCGTCGAACCCGATGAGGAAGTGGCCCGACCCGGCGGTGGCGGCGGCGATGGTCGCCCCGTCGGCGTTGATGTTGTTCTGGAGCGTGGTGTCGCCGTTGAGGATTACGTCGTCAATCACCTCGTGGGCGTTGCGCAACAGGCTCCGGCGCAGTTCGTCCATCATGGCGATCACCGAGTCCTCGTCCAGGTCGTAGGACCACGGCACCTCGGCCACCAGCTCGTGCGCCGTCATCGTCTGCCGGGCTGTGGCGGGCGCGCTGCCCGTCACCGCCGTGTTCTCCGTGCCCGGATACCAGTTGACGTCGCCCAGTTGCAGCGGAATCCGGAAGGGATTGCTGGGCATCTGCACCGCGTTGAACAGCGGCGCGATGGCCGTTTCCAGGTTCACGTCGTCCCACAGGGCCCGCGCTTCCTGCGTGTCCACCAGCTCGTCGCCCGACCCGGCGGTGGTGGAGTCCATGGCCGCCTTCAGGTTCGACTGCCAGTCCTCCAGCATCCGCGGGCTTGACCCCGACGGCTCACGCAACTGCGCCGACAGCAGGGAGCGGGCGCAGGCCAGGTCCAGGTGGTCCATCCCGGCATACTTGCCGAACAGCGCCCGCGAACGGTCGCCGCCATACTGATGTAGCAGCGACGCCCTCTCGCCCTGCCGTCGGGCGTCCTGCAGCTTGGTGAGCTGCGCCCCCATCCGCTCCACTTCCTCCCGCAGCGGCGGAATCTCGGCGTTCATGCGCTGCTCGTAGAACTCGCGGATGCCGCCCAGCTCCCGCTTCACCAGCTCCAGGCTGGCCGTGGAAATGTTTCCGTTTTCAGTGGTCATACATCCTCGCTATCCGATAAGTATGGTTATTCGATACCGTCATTCCCGCGCAGGCGGGAATCCAAACCCCGGTGAACGCTCCCCTCAACCCAGTCTCCTCGCCCTCTGCGTCCTCTCTGCTAACTCTCCGTGCAAACGTCCCCCATGCGCGCCGCCCTCAGCTCCGCCAGCAGCGCGGCCATCCCGTCGGCCTCCTCCACCCCGCGCCGCAGGGCGCTGCGGTTCGCGGGCACCGGCACCGCGCTCACCTCCAGCAGTTCCTGTTCCAGGTAGCGCAGCCCCACCAAGGCCCCGCTGCGCGAGTCCCGCCGTTCCTCCCAGCGGATGGGCCGGAACCCCACCGACACGCCCCACTGGAACCCCGACGCATACAGCGCCGCCACTTCCTGCGCGAAGGCGCTGGGCGCGAATTCCACCTTCGCCAGCAGCCGGTGCGGCTCGCTCCACACCGACACCGCTCGTCCAATGGCCGGATGCCGGTAGTCGTGCGCCCACAGCAGTACCGGGTTCTCCCGGTACGCCTCCAGGCGCCACCCGTCCGCCGACACCACGTCCCCGTGCCGGTCCACTTCATCCGTAGACAGCACGAACGTCACCCGCCCCGCTGCTCGCTCTTCCGCGCTTGTCGGGGGAGACGCCCCGGCCGCCACGCCGATGGCGTTCCACTTGACCACCGTCATCCCCGCCTCCGAATCCAACTGCATTGTTTCCTCCAATCCCCACCGGGCAATTCCCGCCGGGCGCCGCAAACAAAAAGGGACGCACCCAACAGGGTGCGTCCCCAGAAGTTCTTCAATACCCGACCGTTCATCCTTCGACCAGCTCAGGACGAATGGGCAGCGTTATTTCAACTTGCAATCGAGTCTATGCACACGTCGCAAGACCTGTCAACGCGGCGGTGTCACTGGCTGGGGCGGCGCAGCAGGCGACGCCCGTTCCCCGTGGTGGCCCGTTCCCGGTGGTGGTATGATGGAAGTCCGTTCCACGGAAGTCCATCAGCCCCTCCAACGGTGATTGCGTATGAATGCGAATGAACCCACCCGGCGTCCATTGTTTTTCGGATGGTACGTCGTAGCGGCGTCGGTGTTTGTCGGGTTTGCGGCCGTCGGAGCGCGCAACGGGTTCGGCGCATTCGTTACGCCGATGAGCGACGAGTTCGAGTGGAACAGGCTCACCATTTCCTTTGCGGCAGGCTTGGGAATTTTGCTGAATGGCTTCATTCAGCCCTTTATGGGTCAGCTTTTCGACCGCACCGGCGGTCGAAACCTCATCCTCTTGTCGGTGCTCGCATTGGGGCTGGTGACCATATCGCTATACTGGACTTTCAACTTTCTGTTCTTCGTTTTCGTATTCGGCATCCTGGCTTCCGTTGCCCAGAGCGGACTGTCCCTGACCAACACCTCCGCGCTGCTGTCCCGCTGGTTCGTCAGACTGAGGGGCACGGTCATCGGCATCAACTCCACGGCCCTATCCATCGGCGGCCTTGTGATGGTGCCTTTCGCCGTCTATCTCATGGACGCCGCCGGCTGGCGCATCGCCTGGGTCGGATTGGGCGGCGTAGTGCTGATGTCCCTGCCCCTGACCTGGCTGTTCATACGCGAGAACCCGGCGGAGATGAACCTGCGTCCCGACGGTGATGCCGAGCTGTCCGAGGAAGCCGCCGCCCGCCGCCCGGAGCGTACTCCGGGTCCCCTGGAGTCAACATCGTGGCGGGACTCCCTGCGGTCGTGGCCCTTCTGGCAGATGTCCGGCGCCTATTTCGTCTGCGGCGCGACCACATTCATACTCTCGATCCATTTCATACCCTACGCCGAAGACCGGGGGATGGACCGCGGCACGGCGGCATTGATTTTCGCCGTGATGAGCGGCCTGAACATCGTGGGAGCCACATCCGCGGGTTTCCTGTCCGACAAGATCGGCGGCACCAAGAACTGGCTGACCCTGGTCTACACGATGCGAGGACTGGCCTATCTGATGTTGCTGGTTACTCCCCTCATTGGTATGTCCACTGCGGGGTTGTGGATCTTCGCCTGCGTCGCCGGGTTCTCCTGGATCGCCACCCTGCCGCTGACCTCTTCGCTGACCGCCGAGGTCTACGGGCTGCGGGCGATGGGCACCATTTCCGGCATCACCTTCATGTTCCACCAGATAGGCGGCTTCGTCAGCGTGACCCTGGCCGGGTGGCTCTACGACGTCACCGGCTCCTACACCGTGCCTTTCGCCATCGTAGGCTCGCTGCTGGCGCTGGCGGCCCTGTCGGCCTTCACCATCCGCGAGAAGAAGTACTCGGCCCGGTATCAACAGCCACGCGCGGCGTTTGTGGTTGATGCCTGACGTCGTCCAGGCATTCCGCCTGTTTCTGCTACACCAGGGCGACGCGGCCGACCCGGAGCTGATTCACTGGCTCAAGGACCGGATGGACGAAATCCTGGGACTAGGCCCGTGGACGATGGTGGGAGCAACGGGCGCGGTTATCATCGCCATCCCGCTGGCCATCGGACTGTTCTACTACTACCAGCAACGCCGGAGCGGCGCCCCATGAACCGGAAATAACGCCCGTTGAAATCGTACTTGTCAGCAGACTGGTAATTGGGTAGACTAATGCCCGCTATGTATGCGGCTTTGCCCCCGCAGGAGCCGCGCGGCGCTGCCTTGATGGTGAACGGCGAAAGGCGCGCAGACACACCCACAGGCGCAATTTTCGGAAAAGGAGGATGCTGTATAATCGCCATGTTTGATAAAGATTCGCTCGACAGTCTGTTCGACGAGCTTCGGGACCAGTATGAGTTGGAGCCGGACTGGGAAGAAATCCAGCGGGATGCCCACTTGGGCGTGGCCCGGCTGGACGGCGGTGTCGAAATCGGCAACATAGACCCCCGCGTTGCCGAGTTGGTGACCCGCCACAACCCCGGCTAACCCGCTGCCCCCGTACAGCTACTGCCACCCTCTGTTTAGCCACAAAAGAGAACGGCCCCACCAACCGGGGCCGTTCTCTTTCGCCTCTCGTTATATTGCAAGGCTTTCGGACGGATTACTCTTTTTCATTGAAGCTGCCCAAGATGGCTTCTCTTTGCCGTTCGTATGCCTCCATGTCGGCATCTGCGATGCCGAGGAGAGATGACTCTCCTCTCTAATCAGGTAGTATTCCGCGCAATTTCCTGAAGCTGAACTTGTTTCCGTTTTCCGCCAACTGTATTGACATAGAAGCATCAATCGGTGGGAGGAAATGTTTCCATATACCTACATCGTCAACTTGCCAAAGTTTCGGTTTAGACTCTTCACCTGCTGGCCTTTCCTTTTCGGAAATAGACACTCGAACAACTTTGCCAGTGAGTTGTGCTAATACCTTCAAGACGTCCATACGAGGAAGAGGAGTATAGTCGGAAGCTCTCCTCTTTTGCGGGAGATACTTTCTCCAGGAGGCTTTAGCAGCATCATCCCTGACTACCTCAGGGATATTTAGGGCTCGCGCCAGAGGAATCAGGACATGAGATATCTTCTCGGGTGTATACTCTCCCGATACGGTTACAGAAAATGCAGGGATCGTATATTGCGCTTCCAGAAAATGTTCAGTTTCCCCATTCCCTAAATCACGAACTCGAAAAGGATGGTCTGTTGATTCGATTCGAGCAGTGTACCATCCCTTTACCAAATCGGCTTGAAGTTTCTCTTCCATTTCCGATTTATCCGACTCGGCTCGCTTCCGGGCCTCTCGCTCGTCTTGGAGTCTCTTTGCTGATTGGTTCCTGGCTGCATTGAGTTGCGCTTGGGTGTCCTGGAGCAACTTGTCAGTCTTAGCTTTATCTGCGGTAGCCTGGTGTTGAGCAGCAGCGAGTTGCTTGTGGGCTTCCCTGAGTTCCCTATCAGCTCTGTCTTTGTCTGCGGCAGCCTTACGCTGAGCGGCAACGAGTTTCGCTTGAACTTCTCGAAGTTTCTTGTCAGCTTCGGTTTTTTCTGTGATAGCCTGACTATGCTCTGCCCGCAGTTGGTTTAGAAGGTTCAGCAACTCGGATGTATCTCTTGCAGCTTCCTCAAAGGACTTCTGGTACCTTTCAGTTTCAGATTTAGCTTTGGCTGCTTCATAGAGTGCCTCTTTCAGTCGACGTTGAGCTCGCTGAAGCTCATCGCAGTACTTGTCTGCTTCTGCCCTGGCTTTCGCAAGCGCCTTTTCAGTCTCGTGCAGTTTCCTCGTCAGATCATCTTGAGCTGGTGGACTTCGCTTAAGATAAAGGTCCAAAATTGCCAGAAGGTAGGAAGGATTGCGAGTTCGCGAGGTATAAGCTCCGGTACTCCAAGATTGAGTATTTTGGAAATGATCGAGAAATGCCTGCACTTCCGATACAGGGCAATTCCTGGGCGTATTAGATGATAAGGGAGTAACTATCAGAGCATAATTGTTCATATCCGCTTCTACACTGAATTCGTTGCCCAGTGACAGTGTCTTCAATGTCCTTCCGTTCAGGCTGTGACAGAAGCGAACGAATTCGTAAGGGTCGATTTTTTCCGATGGTGTCTGCGGGTATGCCCCTGGTGGCTTAGGAGGTTGCCTTGATTTCAGAATTTCCTCCAGGGTAGGCACTTCGGACACAGGGCGGGCGCAACATTCCTCCAGATATGCGGCCAATTGACGGACGGTAGGGTCCGGGCTCTTCTTCAGAGCGCTGAAACACTTGGATTTGGCCGGGTTGGCGAAATCCTTTTCTTCAAAGATCAAGTTTTTGCCGTCATTGAATTTCTTCCACAGGCTTGTGTCGGCGGCAATGGCCAGCAGGCTGAGGTAGATTACGAGGGCAGGAAAATTGTCTACATAATCGGCGTAGTCTCTCACCGTTCTTAGCGGATGCTGATAGTGATTGTGGCCGATTTCCGGGCTGTTCCGCCCCCGGTATTGGGGCAGAAAAAACGCGTCGTAGTCTACCAGCCGTATGGAGCCGTCTTGCCGCACCATAACGTTGCCATGCTGCAAATCGTTATGGGCTATGTCTCGCCTATGCAATTCTTTTGCCGTTTCTCTCCATTTGTCCACCAGATTTTTGATAGCTGTGGAATGGGTCAAGGCATTTTGGACATGCTTGTCCAGCCCCTCGCCTTCGACCCATTCCATTTTGACAATGGGATACCATTCCCCTCTGACTTTGATGCCCTGCGCTTGGTATTCAAACTCGACGAATCCCTGCGGTTTCTCTCGCTCCAGATAATCGGTCAACTGTTTATACCGTTCTTGCTGATCGCTCACTTCATTGGTGAAACAGCGCACCGCGTACTTCTCGCCTAGGCCGCATTTTACGGGGTATACGGAAGCGAAAGTGCCAGCGTAGACCAGGGGTGTACCCCAGGTCGGGTGAAGCTCAACTTCCCCTTGAACCAAGTCCGGGTCCTTAAAGCAACCTTTGGGGTTGTAGATGGCGCTGGTGAAATCAGTAAGGGCAGGCCACGGCATAGCTTAACGCACCTCGCCGCCTATTGGACACTGATGGTAATCATGGTGGTATCGTCGTTCCTCATCGAGCGATAGCTGCGGCGGGCCTGCACCCACGTTTTCCACTCCGCGTCCGAACCTATCGCCTGCAAGGTTTCCCACGGCCTGCCGCCGGATTCTCGCTCTTGCAGTATCCAGCAGGCCAGGGCGTCGGAGGCCAGAATAATTACGTCCCCCGGGCGGCACTCCCCGCTGAGCTGGTGAATGCTGTTCCAAAGCCGGGCGTTGTTGGTGGGATTGCTACATACCAGTGGTGGGGTGTTACTGAACTGTGAGGCATCATCCATCGGAAAGGAGACCGCAAGCTCATCTTCCCGTACTACGAACAGGCAACAGTCGCCAACGGCCACGGCCCGCCAGGGATGTGCGCCTGCGCTGTTGGCGGTCTGGTCAATCTCAAGGCCCAGCAGAGTTGACATGGCCCCGGCTCGGGTCTTGGCCTCGCCGTGCCAAGGTATGCGCTCCCACGGAACTGCCCGGTTCCATCTCTCTTGAGAAGAAGATAACCACCGGGCCAAGGAATGGTTATCCAGAGAGGACAGGTCCATGGGCCTGTGAACAAAGGCTTCCGAGAGGATTTGCGCCCATTCCCTGGCGAAGGCGGATTCGCTAGCACCGTCGCAGACGGATATCCGGGCAGGCAGACCGCCGTTGTAGGGATAGGAAGCCCAAGAAGCGTCTTCGCACTCTCCCAGTCGGTTGCCTGACTTGGCCGTCTCGAATTTCCGTGGTGGCTTAGGTCCCATTGAATTTCCTGCCCGTACAGTTTTGGGCTATTGCAGGTTGGGTGCAGGGCGGGTGCCAAGGATCAGGAATTGCACCAAGGACTCCATATTGGCGTTGAACACGTATCCCCGAGACCTCTCTCTGACCTCAATGCCCAGACTGTCAGCCTCGTTACGGAAGGATTCCGGCAGGATTGAGGACATAACGGAACATCGACAGAGCGTAATCGTCATTCTGGGGAAGGAACTCATCGCTGTCAGGGTATTCAATAGGCAAGGCGTTGACATGGGAAAGGTGAATGTTGAAAAGCAGTGCATTGCCGTCTTCGGTATGGAGATTAGTCAGCCTGTGAGCCTGCTCTTCAGGATCGCCGTCACCAGCCGCACCGTCGGTGACGTTGATGATGATGGGCGGGAAGGACTCGGTATGTTGGGCAGTCCAGTCCTCAATGGCTGGCGACGCAACGTCCAGCGCTTGGCACATGGGCGTGCCGTATTCGGCATAAGGCCGAAGCCACACCCGAACCCGCTGCGTGACTTCTACCAGTCCGCCAGCACCGTCGCTCTCTTTCACCTGCCGATCCTCAACCTCTGCTACACCCGCCACCTGGCTGATTAGCAGGAAAGGTTGTTCTGGAGTGGTGCCTGGCAAGATACTGGTGATGATGGGATGCCCTCGCCCGTCGGTGTTGTAGCCGATGACGCCGATGTGAAAATAATCGTAGATGTCGGTTCCTTTAGAGCACCGTTGCGCCAACTCTTCGAGAATACGGTTGATGGCGTCCGCCGTTTGGTCCATCTTGCGTTGCCCCGGCTGTCCTGCTAAAGCCTGGGTCATTGACCCCGACTGGTCAATGAGGAACAGGAAGCAGGCCGGGTTGGTTCGGCTGATGTCGGCGGTGTAGGGCATTGATGTACTCTCCTATCCGTATGGCGGCTAATTTCTGTAATTACCGCTAAAGGGCAGATGCGACGCCAAACATTTTACCACTCATGTTATGCAAACTGGCCCCTGCACTTAATGCAGATTTGGAAAGGCCCGGGTTCCGAGAGGAACAGGAAGCAAGCCGGGTTGGTCCGGCTGATGTCTGCAGTATAGGGCATTGGAACATCCTGCCTTGCAATTGGAAACTGTCCGGCCCGATTCTACCATTTCGCAACGGCCGGGGCCGGATTTGGTATCATAGACGGCGCGTTATGGATTCGTTTGAGGAACATACAACCCCGGCGTCGCCCCGCCCGCTGCCGCAAATGCCGTCGCTGCAAATGACGGCAGCGGTGTTGCTGCTGGCTCTTGGCATCGCGTCGCTGATGGCCTGGGGCGGCAACGGTGGCGGCGCAACGGCGGCCTCCGTACAAGGTGGCGTTCCCGTCTTCCGCTACGTCAACAGCGGATGGGTGTCGCCGCTGGACTGGGAAGAGGCCGGCCCCTTCGCCGCGGAACTCAGGCCCTTCGTAATAGTCAGCCAAGAGGAGCTCGACGCTTTCGAGGACGGGTTCATCAGCAAGAGGAGCTACGGCAACTCCACCAGTCTGGGCCGCATCGAGTTCGACAGCGCGGCATTGCTGGCCGCCTACTACGTCTGGCGTCCGGCGCGGGGCGATCCACTGTCGGTGGCGGATTTGGATGTGGAAGGCAACCGGGCCCTGGTTCAGATGGAACTGGACGAAAACCCGCAGGGCCGCGAGTATCCCTATCTGTTTGCGCCGATGATTATGGTCGCGGTGGAACGTTCACTCTTCCCGGAAGGCGAGCCGGTTGAGTTCGTCTTCCAACTCACCGGCCACCCTCCGGTTACCGTCAGCGCCACGCCCAACCCGGGGAAGCCCTCACCCTAACCCTCTCCCAGAGGGAGAGGGAACTTGCCCTAACAGTTGCCCATCTCGACAAGCTGGCCTTCGCGCCATGCCATCTGACCGGCGCGAACGGCGGCGAATGTGTCGAGGCGCATGGCGCCTCGCTGCAGGTTGCCCGCCGAGTCCATCCAGACGAAGTGGCCCTCCCGCTGGTCGAAGACGGCGGCGTCGCCGCACATTCCGGGAGCCAGCGAGCCGATGCTGTCCTGTAATCCCAGCACCTTGGCGGGCGTGCTGGTGGAGGCGGCGATGGCGTCGTCCAGCGGCATCCCCATGGCGTGCATCTTGCTCACCAGGTCATGCATCTGGTAGACGGTGCGTTCGGGCGGCGGAACGTGAATATCGGTGCTGATGGTATGCGGCGCGAGGCCCTGCTCCAGCGCGGCGCGGGTTACTTCGACGTCGCAGTGGACCCCCGCGTGGGCCAGGTCCATGATGACCCCCCGGTCAACGGCGGCCTTCACCTCCGGGCGTATCTTCATGTTGCGGTCAAGTATATGCTCCGGGTGGCCGTTGAAGGCGTGGGTGGAGATGTCTCCAGGACCGAGGAACTCCAGCACGTCCGGCAGCGGTATGGGCGTGCCGCTGACGTGGACCATCAGGCGGGTGCCGGACTGGTCGGCGACGGCGCGGGCCGCCTGCATGGCCTCGTGGGCGTTCCAGTAGGCCACGGCATTGACGTGCATCCGCACCTTGACGCCGAAGCAGAAGCCGGGGTTCTGCTTGATGTGCTCGGCGGTCTGGTCAACGTCTATTACACGCATATCGTGCAACCCGCCGCCCAGCACCCGGTTGACCGCCAGCCCCACGGCGCCAACGTGCAGGAAGGCCAGCAGCCGGGTGCGGTGGGCCGGAAACACGTAGTCGCGCATGGCCTGGTAGTTCAGGAACCCCGCGCTGCCCGCGTCAACGCCGGTGGTGGTCCCGGAGGACAAGCAGATTTCGTCGGGGTTCACCGACGTGGGGTTGCCGCCGTGGTAGAAATGGCCGTGCAGGTCAATCAGCCCCGGCGTAACCAGCTTGCCAGACACGTCCACGGTGGCGGCCGCCTGGGCGGCGTCAATGCGCTCGGCCACGGCGGCGACAACGCCGTCCTTGAAGGCCACGTCGCGGCGGTCGTTGATGCCCTGCGCCGGGTCCAGCAACGTTCCGCCGGTGAGGAGCAGGTCATAGGCGGGTGCGGTAGTGGTCATCGGTCATCCCCCGTTGACATAAAATTACTGATCAGTGAATCGTTAGGGAATCTCTGAATAAGTCACCGTCCGCGTTGCGAGACCGTCATTCCGGCGAAAGCCGGAATCTACGGACAGTCCTTCTGGATTCCGGATCAAGTCCGGAATGACGTTGTTCAGAGGTTCCTTAGCTAAACATTCCAGCGGCAACCCGTCATTCCTGCGAAGGCAGGAATCCAGAGGGCTAATTCGTAAGAACGAATACCGGAGCCTTCGCATTGGATTCCTGCCTTCGCAGGAATGACGGATGGTTTAGCAATTCATTCACTCATCAGTAAACGCCAAGTGCGCAGAGAACGCCGAGTCTTTCTTTATTTTGCTCTGCGCTCTCGGCGTGCTCGGCGTTTAACCCTCGTCCCCGTCGGCGGGTGGGGTTTCGCCCAAACCCTGTATCTGGATTATCTGAGGCTCCACGTATTTCATCCGCCGGACTCGCGGGTAGACCTGCACCTTGGGGTTATCCATGTCGCCGTCGGTGACCTGCTCCGACTCATCCACCGGCAGAAACCCGTATGACTCGATGGCGCGGGCTACCAGATTTTCGACGAGCTGCGGCGAGCGGCCTTCCAGCCGGCCCAATTGGTAGGCCAGCGTCACGGCGAGCTGGCTGCGGGAAATCTGCTCGAAGGCGTCGCGCGACTTTAGGTCTTCCGGCATTCCGCCCGACTGTTCGGCGAAGTCGTCCAGGACCTGTCCCATGATGTCCGACAGGCCGCCCAGCTCTATTTCGTACATATACCCGGTCAGCTTGTCGGTCAGGTCCTCGACACCGTCGGCGGGCAGCACGCCGTAATGCTCGTGCAACTCGTGGACGTGTTCGTGTTGGCCATCGTCGCGCGAACTCTCCGGGCCTTCATCTTGGGGCCAGTCATCGGTCATGGGATGCCCTCACCCTCACCCTCTCCCAAGGGGAGAGGGAACTTTTGATTGCTAACTCCCCATGGAGAGGGAACCTATGCCTGCTAATCGTCGTCGTCCGGGTCGTCTTCGGCCGGGGCGGGACGGCGAGCGGCATAGACCGAGCCGGGCAGGATGGCGTTGGAACGGCTGCGGCGGTCGGCGCCGGGGCGCGGCATATTCAGCAGCCCTTCCCTCAACTCTCTTATGGCGTCTTCACCCACCGACAGCCCTATGACCAAGCCCGCCACGCCCGCGTTGCGCAGCGACTCCAGAGTATCGCCGTCGGGAGCGCCGGAAATCTCGACCAGCATATGCTTGCTCACGCGCCCGCTGACGCGGGCCACTGCCGACAAGTCCTGCAGCGTCCATCCGGCCGGGTTTCCGGGCAGCGACACCAGCACGGCATCCACCGGCAAGGGGTTGATGTCGCGCAGTTCTTCGGGCGACAGCCCAGCGTCTACTGCCAGGACCCGCGCTGCGTCCTTGGAAGTAACGGCGCCCAAGGCCGTATCCGACAGCGAAAAAACAATAGGGTCGGCGCCAGCTTCGCGCCAGGCCGCAGCGGACTCGACGGACAATGACGCCGCCCGCGCTCCCCAGCGCACGCTCCCGGCCGCTTCTCCGACTTCGCTGGCGTCCACTGCCGCCGTCCCGGTTACGATTATCGCGTCGGGGGACAGTCCACTGGCCGCAACGACGCTATCCTTGCCTTCCGCCAGCACTATCAGCGCCAACCCGGGTGTCTTTTCGGCGCGGCGCGGGCCGAACCCCAACTGGGGCGGTGCGCCCTCCCGAATCTCATCCAGCCGTTCCAGAAACTTGCTACTCATTCCCGCAACATCCCGTCAGTCCTAATATCGCGCCCACCTGGGCCTACACTGAGCGCAGTCGAAGGGACGCGCTCGACTGTGATTATACTCTATATAGTCTTGCCCCGGAGTAATTCGGTAGCGGGCGCCAGGAAATGATAGACTTGAGGTACTTGTCTCCACCAACCCCACTGTCGAGGGGGCATTATGGATGAATTCAGCCAACGGGTAAGCGTCAATCAGGCGGAACTGAACCTGCGGGCCTTGGCGAAGGCGGCATCAGAGAGCGGCGCACGCTACATCATAGAACACGACGGAAAGCCGCTGGCTGCCATTGTAGGCATCCCAGAGCTAAAGCTGATTGAGCGTATGCCCGAACCGATACCTCAAGAACGCGCCGACGCCCTGCTGTCCGAACTGGAAAAAGTAAGCTCCGATGATTGGACGGATGAGAATTACAAAGACTGGATTGACATGATTTACTGGTCAAGCCGGGGCCATTCAGCCTTCGAGGACTAATGTATCTGCTGGATACCGACACAATCAGCGGCTTGACCGCACGGCGGCCTTCGCCAGTCCTCCTCACCAAATTCGACTCGATACCTCTTGAACAGAAGTATATATCCAGCATCACCCTTGCCGAATTGCTTTATGGCGCCCTACGTCTGAGACGGCAGGGCGTGGCCCTGCTCAATCGAATTACGGTGACTCTCAGGCAAGTCCATTCCGTGCTTCCTTTTGATGAATCGGCAGCCCGACATTTCGCACAAGCAAGGGCTGAACTGGAAAGCGCAGGAACCCCTCTACATGAATCTGATTTGCGCATTGGCTCCATCGCCCTTAGCAACGGCTTCATCGTAGTCACTGGCAACGTGCGCCACTTTCGTAGAATCCCCGGTATTGCGATAGAAAACTGGCTCCATCCCAGCTAGGTAGTGTTGACATTTGTGATACTGCTGCCCTGAAATCCCAAACCGTCATTCCCGCGAAAGCGGGAATCCAGGGCAAACCTAGCCAATAGTCAATTTCGTTTCGGCGTAAACCTCTGGATTCCCGCTTTCGCGGGAATGACGGATAAATGTCAACAGCCCCTAATAGTCAGGGTGCGCTCTTTCACCCAGGGGCTTTCAATAGTTCCCTTTCCCTCCGGGGAGTAGAGCCGCCCCTGCGAAAGCGAGGGGTGAGGACGTCTCTCTGCTGTGAGCAAAGCTCTGACGCCTAGATTTCACCCTCACCCCAACCCTCTCCCTCAAGGGATAGGGAGAATTGAAAGACACTGCATAACCAGCAGCTTAGGTTGTACCGCTTCACGCCCTGTCTTATAATTTCCTGCGTTACGGATTCGCCTTGCCCCGGGAACAGCAATGCTTCTTGCCCTCGACATTGGCAACACCATGGTGACCCTCGGCGTGTTCAGCGATTCGGGGCTGTCCTCGACCATGCGGGTTGCCACCGATTCACGCCGCTCGCCCGACGAGTACGGCCTGTTGCTGACCAGTCTGCTCCAGTTGAACGGCATTCAGCGTGAGGAAATCACCGAAGTTTCCATGTGCAGCGTGGTTCCCCCGCTGACCGGCATATTCGAGGAAGTGGCTTCCAACTACTTCGGCGTCCAGCCTCTGACGGTAACCGGCGCAGTGCGCACCGGGCTGCAGATTGCCTATGATAACCCCCGCGACGTCGGGGCCGACCGCATCGCCGACGCTGTGGCGGCCAAGGAGTTGTACGGCTTCCCGGCGATTATCGTGGACTTCGGCACCGCCACCGTGTTCGACGTGATTTCGCCGGATGGCGTGTATCTCGGCGGGGCCATAGCGCCCGGCATCAGTGTCGCCGCAGAGGCCCTGTTTCTGAACACTTCGCAGTTGCGGCGGATTGAGCTGACACCGCCACCCTCCGCCATCGGTCAGAACACGACGGCAGCCTTGCAGGCCGGGCTGGTGCTGGGCTACGCCGAACTGGTGAAGGGTCTGGTCGGGCGCATCAAGGGCGAGCTGGGCGGGTTTGCCACCGTGGTCGCCACCGGCGGGTTGGCCGACGTCATCTCCCGCGAGACTGGCGTCTTCGACCACATCAACCCCAACCTGACTCTCATCGGCCTGCGCCACATATACCGCCTCAATCAGAACCCGGATTAAACGCAGAGAGCGCAGAGGTTAACGGCTATAAAACAATTCTCTGCGTCCTTTGCGTAACCTCTGCGCCCTCTGCGATGAAAAACCTCAAGGGGAGGTAGTGGCGTGTTAAGCGGCAAGCGCGTGGTTCTCGGAGTAACCGGCAGCATCGCCTGCTATAAGGCCCTCGACCTGGCCAGCAAGCTGACGCAGGCCGGGGCGCTGGTGGACACCATAATGACCCACGGGGCGACACAGTTCATTACGCCCCTGGCCTTCCGCAGCCTCACCCATCGCCCGGTGGTCACCGACGCCTTCGACGTCAGCTCCGAGTATGCTGTGGAACACGTGGAGCTGGCGCGTCAGGCCGGCGTTATCGTGGTCGCGCCCGCCACCGTCCACACCATAGCCAAGCTGGCGACGGGCATGGCCGACGACCCGCTGACGACGACCGTTGTGGCGTCCAAGGCCCCGTTGATGGTCGCCCCGGCGATGGACGCCGATATGTTCGAGCACCCGGCAACGCAGGAGAACCTGGAGCGGTTGCGCCAGCGCGGAGCGGTCATCGCCGGCCCTGGCCGGGGACGGCTGGCCTCCGGGCTGACTGGCTGGGGGCGTCTGCTGGAAACGCCGGAACTGCTGGGATACATCGCCTACACCCTCGGCCGCCACGGCGACCTGTCAGGCCGCACCATCGTGGTCAGCGCCGGCGGCACCGCCGAGCCGATAGACCCGGTGCGCGTCATCACCAATCACTCCTCCGGCAAGATGGGCTACGCCGTCGCCGAGGCCGCCCGCGACCGCGGCGCAAGCGTGGTGCTGGTGTCTGCCGCCAAGGGGCTGCCCAATCCGCCGCTGGTGGACGTGGTCCCAGTAAACACAGCGCAGCAGATGTGCGACGCGGTGCTGGCCAGGATCAAGGGAGCTGATGCGTTGATTATGGCCGCTGCAGTAGCCGATTACAGACCGCTGACGACTGCCGACCAGAAAATCAAGAAATCAGACGACGAGCTGAATATTCCACTGGCCAAGACCGTGGACATTCTGGCGACGGCGCAGGGGAATTTTGTCCGAGTGGGGTTCGCCGCCGAGAGCGAGAACCTAGTCGCCAACGCCGCCGTCAAGGTGACGTCGAAGTCCCTCGACCTCATCGCCGCCAACGACATCACCAGCGAGGGCAGCGGCTTCGGCGCCGACACCAACCGCGTCACGCTGATAGACCGCGACATGAACGTCGAGGAACTGCCCCTGCTGACCAAGTATGAAGTCGGCAACCGGATCCTCGACCGAGTGGCGGGGCTGTTCCGAGACTAGGGCTCCGGAATTTCGACGAGGAAGTCGGGAGACAGAATGGCGGAAAACACGACCCAGCAGAAATTACCTATCCTCGGATGGTCTCACATCGGTGTCATTGCCGTAGGCCAGAGCGCCATCGGCGTCATTGCCGTAGGCCAGAACGCCATCGGCATTGTAGCAGCGGGGGTCTGGAATTCTTTCGGCATAGCGGCGTTGAGTCTGCTGAACGCCATGGGTCTGGTGAGCTTCGGCCCCATCAACTCCATGGGCCTGGTCGCCATCGGCGGCGTCAATGCTGTGGGACTGGTAGCTATGGGGGGCGTGAATGCCGTGGGCGTCGTCGCCATCGCCGGATTCAACGCCACGGGCGTAATCGCCATCGGCGGCGGCAAAAGCAGCAGCGCCCTCCCGTTGTCATAGCGAGTGGGGCAACTCGGCAAACCCTCACAACCTGCTATTGTATCGTGTATTCGGCAGGCTAGTTTCCGACCCCAGCTTTGGCCTCCATTTCCCGGCGGGCTTGGGCAAGGTCATATTTCGCTTGGCGGCGCATCCAGAATTCGGCGTCGCTCCAGCCAATGCGCTCCAGTGCCAACGCCACGAAGGGGGATATACCGCACTGGCCGTCAAGCAATTGTGCTGCGGTTTCAAGGTTTACGTCGAGCTTATCGGCGAATTTATTGACGCTCCATCCCATTTCAGAAGCAAATTCCCGGAGGCTAGCTCCTGGATGGGTTGGATTTCTGGCAGTCATAAGTTCCCTCTCTAGTGATAATCCTCAAGGTCTACGTCTACAGCTTGCCCTTTGGAAAAACGAAAGGTAATGCGCCAATTGCCGCTTACGCGAACACTCCAAACCCCGCGTCGGTTTCCGCCTAGCTGGTGCAGTCCGTATCCTGGAAAGTCCATATGGCTTGGTCTGGTGGCAGAATCCAAATTGTCCAGAATGCGGGAAATCCGGTCTATATGAGCCGGGTTGATACGGCTGGCATCGTTCCTTTCCCAGTACCTACGCAACCCCGAGTGCCTGAACTCCATAGTTGTATTGCAACATGTAGCGTGGCACGGCGCAAGGGCTGTGCCACGCCCAAAAGGGAATCTCTTACTCGATATCAACGGGGCGGTAAAAGGGAACTCAGCTCTACCCCGACACCGTCTCCTTGAACCGCCGTATCGCCTCGATGTGCTGGTCGGGGCCCTTCAGTCCGGCGCGCATGGTGTTGACCGACAGGTGGGTTGCGCCCACGCTGGTCCACGCCTCGGCCAGCTTGCCCCAGTCGTCCTGCGCGTCGGTGGCGATGCCGATGCGGCCCTCGATGCCGATGTCGTCCGGGTTGCGCCCGGCGTTCACCGCTATCTGGCGCATCTCGGCGATGCGCTCGGCGCCCTCGCCGTCGGGCTGGAACTGGGGGAACCAGCCGTCGCCCATGCGCCCGATGCGCCGCACCACCTGGGGAGCGCCGCCGCCGAACCAGACCGGGATGGACTTCGCCGGCCGGGGGTTGATGCCTGCGTGGGTGATGTCGTGGTAGCGCCCGTGGTAGTCCACCACATCTTGGGTCCATAGCAGGCGCATGACTTCAATCTGCTCGGCGGAGCGGCGGCCCCGGTTGCCGAAGTTCTCGTTAAGCCCCTCGTATTCCACGTCGTTCCAGCCGACGCCGATGCCTAGGCGCAGGCGTCCGCCGGTCAGCACGTCCACCTCGGCTGCCTGCTTGGCTACCAGCGCGGTCTGTCGCTGGCTCAGAATCAGGACGCCGGTGACGAACTCCAGCTTCTGGGTGATGGCCCCCAGGTATCCGAACAGCACAAAGGGTTCGTGGAACATATCCACCGAACTGTAGGGACGCTCCCATGATTCGCGCTTGCTGGCGTCGGCGCCCAGCACGTGGTCGAATACCAGCAGGTGCTCATAGCCCAAATCCTCGGCGGCTTGGGCGAAGTCGCGCACCCCGGCCGGGTCGGCTCCGATTTCGGTCTGCGGAAAGATGGCTCCCAGTTGCATCGCTGCCTCCGTTTCGTTATATGGATATTAACGTTTAGTTCGAAGTATCGGGGTTGCCGTTCTGCTGGCGCAGCCTGGCGTTTTCGGACTGAAGCTCCGCCACCGTCTGCTGAAGAGTGCGGATGAGTTCGTTCTGGTCTTCGTTCTGCCCACCGCGGTTGCCCATAACGGTAACCAGCAGGGCCATCAATTCGTGATGCCTGCGCTCCGCAAGCTCCGCATCTTGGCGTCGGCGCTCCTCTTACTGGCGTCGGCGCTCTTCTTCCCGCCGCCGCTCTTCCCTGCGTTCCTCCCTGCTTTCTTCCAGCATTTCATGGTGGCGGCGCTCAGCGTTGGATTCGTTTTCCAGCCAGTCCAGGCGGCGCGCCCTGAGATCGAAGTAACTGGACAGCAGTTGCGGCGCCCCCCAATACGGCAAGCATGATGGCAATGGACCCGCCTGCTTGCAGAATTTCCTGTACAGTCCACTACTCCACGCCGCAATTATACTTCAATTGGCAGACGGGCGGTTGCAGGCAAACGGGACACGGAGGGCATTCTCCGCCTTGTGTTGAACCCTGAGCGGGCGTATTCTGGAATCAGGAATACGGAGGCGGGAATGGACGACACGGTGATACAAACCGACGGTCTTACCAAGCGATACGGGCGGACGCTGGCGGTGGACGGCCTGTCCCTGAACGTGCCACGGGGCCGCATCTTCGGGCTGCTGGGGCCCAACGGCTCCGGCAAGACCACACTTATGAGTATGCTACTGGGGCTGGTGCGGCCCACCGGAGGCAGCTTCACCCTGTTCGACACACCACCGGAAAACGGCGAGCTGGACCGGCAATTGCACCGCATCGGCGCTCTCATCGAAACCCCAACTTTCTATCCTTACCTGTCGGGACGCAACAACCTCGCCTATTTCCAGGGCATCTCCGGTCGTGGCGACCCCGCGGAACTGGACTTCCTGCTGGAGCAGGTGGGGCTGGGCGGACGCGGCGGCGACAAGTTCCAGACCTATTCCCTGGGCATGAAGCAGCGGTTGGGACTGGCCTACACGCTGCTGGGCGACCCGGAACTGCTGGTGCTGGACGAGCCAACCAACGGCATGGACCCGGCCGGAATGGCCGAGGTGCGCGAGCTGATTCGCGGCTTGGCCAGCGAGAACCGCACCGTCATACTCTCCAGCCACTTGCTCAACGAAGTGGAGCAGGTCTGCGACAGCGTGGCCATCCTGTCCCACGGACGGCTCATCGCTCAAGGCGACGTTGCCGAACTGTTGCAGGAACGCGGACAGCCCCAAGTGCGCCTCCGCACCACCGACGACCGCAAGGCCTGGGAAATCCTCAACGCTCTTGCGTGGGTGGACAGCGTGAGCGCCGACAACGGCTACCTGGTGGCCGGAGTGACTCCTGACCGTTCCTGGGAAATTACCGCCGCCCTCAGCCGCAACGAAGTCTACGTCGCGGAGATGACCTCGGCGCAGATGTCCCTGGAGCAGTACTTCCTCGACGTTACCGACGAAGCGGCGGCGCGAAGCGAGGTGGCGTGATGACGATGGCGATGCAGGTGGCCCTGCTGACCCGCTGGGAGTGGTTCAAGCTGCGCCGCCGCTGGGTGCCCTGGATTCTCTTGGGTTTTGTACTGGCGATAGGCCAACTCGTTTTCTGGCTGGCCGTGACCCTGGGCGATGACCTGTCTTATCAGTCGCCGACGGAAAGCATCGCCAACGGGCTGGGGGTTTCCTCATTCTTCGGGCCGTTCATTGCGGTGATTCTGGCCGCCGCCGTGATGGGCGGCGAATACGGCTGGGGCACCCTGCGCCCGGTGCTGAGCCGGGGAGCCGGCCGCTGGCCGTTTCTAACGTCCAAAGTCGCGGTCGTGGCGCTGTTTGTGGCCGGCCTGCTGATAGTCCTGTCGGTGACCATAGCCATTAGCAGCCTTATCGCCGAAGCCGTCCTGACACCCCCGGATTCCAGCGAAGGCTACGGTGATATTTCGTGGCTGAACCTCCTGGCGCTTTACGGCAGGATGGTTTACAGCTTCCTGCCCTACATTGCGCTGGCCCTGCTGTTTGTAGTGCTGGCTTCCTCCAACGGGGTCGGCATCGGCTTGTCTCTCGGCTACTACATCGCCGAGACGGCTATCCTTACTCCTGTTCTGTCTATCTTCAGCTGGTCCGACAAAGTATTCGCCTTTCTGCTTGGCCCAAATGTGGGAGCCTGGATCAGACTGGACCCTGAACAGGAAGCCAACATCGCCACGATTGGAGGCATCTCCGACATGGCCCACGGCTTCATTATCGTCACCGTCTACACCGTAATTCTGGCAGCGGCTGCCATCGTGCTCTTCATGCGCCGCGACATCGCCGGAGCCAAGGGCGGGTAGGGAAAAACACGACTCCAACCCGCACCGGGCCGGGCACTGCATTAACCTTGCCGGGAGGACAACGCAATGGTCACCAAAGACACCCGGACAGCGGCAAACCAATCGCGACAGGCCGCGGCGGGCTTGCCAAGCGGCGACGAGATAGACGACCTGAGCATCGAGTATCCTTCCTCGGACGGCGAACCAATGTCTGAGAACCAGTGGCAGTACGTGGCTATGACCGACACCGTTTCGGCTCTGGCAAATCATTTCATTCACCAGCCAGACGTTTTCGTCGCTGGTGATCTGCTGGTGTACTACCGAATGAATGACAACGCCACTCGGGTAGCGCCGGACGTTTTCGTGGTGTTCGGAGCCACTGGCAAACATCTGCGGGATTCCTGGATAGTGTGGCGGGAAGGCAAGACGCCGGACTTTGTGATGGAAGTGGCATCGCCCAGCACCTGGCAGAGGGACGCAGACGAGAAGCGGGCCATATATGCCGGTATGGGAGTTACGGAATACTGGCGGTTCGATCCCACTGGCGAACACTTAACCCCGGAGTTGGTGGGCGAAACGCTGGTGGAGGGCCAGTACCGGGAGCTGCCGCTGGAAAAAGATAGCGAGGACAGGCTATGGGGCCGGAGTTCAGTACTGGGACTCGACATCTACGTGCTGCCGGGCTTGGAACTGCGCCTGTACGACCCGGCCAGTGGACAGTGGCTCCTGACGCCCCGCGAGAGCGAGGAAGCACGGCTGGCGGCAGAGACCGCGCTGCAAGAGTCGGAAACCACCAGGCAACAACTCGAGGCCGAGAACGAAAGGCTGCGCGAGCAGTTGCGCTCCCTGCAATCCGGTCAGTAGCGTAGCTTGATCCGCTGCCGTGCCATGCTCGGTTGCTATGATTGGGGTGGTTCGCCCTTTGCTCCGTATTTCCGCGCCCAGAAGACGCAATGGCGCATCGGCTTGTTGTCGTCGAAGTAGAGCAGGCCTCCCAACTCTCCCTCAGGCCCCTGCTCGATAAGGCTTAAGCCAAGAGCTGCCAGGGACTCCAGCAGTTCGCTCTCATCGTAAAGCTGGAAGCTGCGGGGCACCCCCGCGATGCCGTAGGCCCCGTCAACCGCAGTCTCCACGCCGAGGCCCGGCTTGAACATCAACTGCAGCACGCCGCCGGTCCGCAGCACACGGGCGAACTCGGGCAGCACGTTGGCGAACACCGTGTCGCGCGGGATGTGCTGAATGACTGCATTGCACAGCACGACCTCGAAGCTGGAGTGGTCAAAAGGCAACGGCTCCCGAATGTTGGCTACTCGCAACCTGTCGGCTAACTCCGGGCGCAGGCTGCGGGCAACTTGGATGTTCTCCGCCACGGCGTCCAGCCCGAACATCTCGAACCCCAGATCGGACAGGTACGACATTTCCAGCGCGCCGGGACCACAGCCGGCATCCAGCCCCGGACCTGGGGAGGCCAGCTCCGCCAGCCGACGGTACAGGTCTCGGTCCTCCCGAAATTCAGGGTGTGAGCGATTGGCAAACACCTGCCGCAGGTCCGCGTATTCCGATGCGCGCTCCCGGTAGAACTCCAGCGAAAATTGACCGTAGTGGGGAGTGTCGTTCGTCATGGCAAAGTTTCGGCCCCCGGTCAACTGTGGTTGGCGGGGGCCGAATTCGTCCTGATTCCGATGGTGGGTTTACTTGCCGTTGCCGCCGTTGCGGAAGGCCGGTATGACTTCCTTGCCATACAGCTCGATGGATTCCATCACCTTGTCGTGGGAGATGGTCTCGGTCTGCATGATGAGCATGACCTGGTCTACGCCGATATCCTCGTAGGTCTTGATGGTGTTGATGCAGCTCTCCGGGTTGCCGGCAATGATGACGCCCCGGTCAGCGAGTAGGTTGGCGTCAAGCTGGGCCACGGCGGCACGGGCTGCGCCGGGTCCGCTGTCCAGCGATATGCCGGCCTCGGCGGCCTGGGCCTGGTGCTCCTCATCGGACTGGCGGAGCCAGCGACCGAAGTCGGCCTTCAGGTGCTCCGGCACGCCGCCCCACGCCTCCAGCAGTTCCTCGTAGGCGTTGATCCGGCCGGCAATGTAGGGCTTGTCCGGGCCGAAGAAGGTCTTCATGGACTCGGCGCACAGCTCCTTGGCCGCCTGGTCGTCCTTGGCGCAAAAGGAATGAACGTTGTTGCCCCAGAAGTCGTTGATCTCGGCGCCCACAGGATCGGCGTCCTTGATGGCGTCGCGGTACACCTTGACGTGCTCGGCCAGCACATCCACGGCGTAGGAGGCCGACGACAGCACGCCGATTCCCTTCTGGGCCGCCAGGCGGAAGCTCTCGGTCTGGGTGCAGGCCAGGTACATCCTCGGATGCGGTTTCTGGTAGGGCTGGGGCAGCACCCGGCGGGGCGGCACGTTCCAGAAGTTGCCTTCCCAGGAGAACTCCCCCGAGGTCTGCCAGATCTGGGGAATCATGTTGATGGCCTCATCCCAGCGGTCGCGCGTCTCGCGGGGGTCAATGCCCTGGCCCAACTGCTCGTAGGCGTTGGAGCGGCCGGTGCCGAACTCCACCCGCCCGTTGGTCAACTGGTCCACCATCGCTGCCCGCTCGGCGATGCGGACGGGGTGATGATTGGGCAGAATGGACACGCCGAACCCGATGCGGATGTTCTTGGTGCGCTGCGACAGCGCGCCGAACATCACCTCTGGGCAGGGCGAGCCGGAGAAGCCATACAGGAAGTGGTGTTCCACGAACCACAGGTTGTCGAAGCCAACCTGGTCGGCCAGCTCACACTGTGCCAGCGTTTCCTGGTATAGCGAATGCCAGTCAATTTCGTCGTCATAAGGACGCTGCATTTCATATAACAGCCCAAACTGCATGAGTATCTCCTTCCTGTTCAGATGCGTTAGTCGAATCTGCGGCAAGTATACCTTATGTCCAGCAGGGCGGGTAGGTTGGTGCGCAGCGGAGCCGGGGGTATACTGGAACGCAATGAAGGAACTACTGTGAGGGCAGCATGACTGACACCAACGCCCGCCCATATGACATGAGACCCTTGGAAACCGAGTTGGACTTTTCGCCACTACCGGTACCCTTGCGCTGGGCCGAGGGGGGCATGATTGTGCGTCTGCATAATTCTCGGATTGCGCTTGAGGACATCGTTACTTATTACCGGATGGGCTACACCGCAGAAATGATTGGAGACACATATCCCTGGTTGAAGTTATCTGACATTTATTTGGTAATCGCCTTCTACCTGCGAAATGAACAGGATGTTCACGCTTACCTGCGGGAGAGCGACAAGCGGGCCGAAGATATCGGGGAAAGGTTAGTAGAATCCGGTATCACGCCCAAAGAAAACTACGAAGCATATCTGACCGAGAGGCCCAAGCACCGATTCTACGACGAAAAATGAAATTCTTGGCCGACGAACATATTTCCCGTGCTCTTATCGAAGGGTTGATTCTGCATTTGCCCAACGCTGACGTACTGCACGTCAGCGACGTAGGTCTTGCTCATACCCCTGATCCTGATATTCTCCAGTGGGCTGCTGAAAGTGGCAGGGTGGTTTTGACCAAAGATCAGAAGACGATGAAACCACTTGCTTACGCAAGGGTCCGAGAAGGGATGCTTATGCCCGGCGTGATCATCATTCGAGAGGGTTACTCGATAGGAGTTGCCGTCCGTGGAATTATAGATTTTGCATCGGGACGCTTGGGTGGGTTGGAAAACCAAGTGGTCTATGTTACTCAATTTTCTACAGAATAAACTTTAGAGGTGAGGGAACTTCTCTCTCACCTCTAAAGAAAGCAGCAAATTCACCCCTACCCCACGAAAATATCCAGCGGCAGGAACGCTGACACCACGAAGTTCGGGACGTCCACCACTTCGCTGACCTTCAGGTCCACGGCCACGCTGCAAATGCAGTACGCTTGCTCGCGGCTCCAGCCCCGTTCCATCAGCAGGTGGATCATGTTCAGCAGGGCCTGGCGGGAGGCCAGAGTCCCGTTCTCCGATTCGTTTCGGCCATCGGCGATGCACATTCCGGTAGACGCGATGAAGCGTCGCGGCGCGGCCATCTCCGGGCTGGTGAAATAGTCATCCCGCTCGAAGTAGGGGAAGTTGATGCCCCGGCTGGCGGCCTGGCCCTTGAGCACCCGGAAGCTGACGTGCAGGGTGCAGTCCATCTCGATGGCAGTGCCGCAGCACTCTGAATCCCCTTGGGCGTAATGCGCGTCGCCGGCCGAGAACAGCGCACCCTCGGTGAACACCGGCAGCAGCAGGCGCGTTCCGGCGGTCAGTTGCTTGATGTCCACGTTGCCCCCGTGCTCGCGCGGCGGGATGGTTCGCAGCCCCTCGGAGGCGAATGGTTCCTGGGCTGGCACTGCGCCGGACGGGGTCGGGCCGACTACCATGCCGCCCCGGCGCAGCAGCTCGTCCTCCCGCAGCAGTATCTCCTGCCTCAGCGCCCGCGACGGGGCTACCCCGATGGTGCCCATGAACGAGGCTTCGGGAACTCGCACGCCGGGAAGCTGCTCCGACTGGGCGAAGCCGTCGCGCATCTCCCAGTGGCAGATGAACGGCTCGGTGTACAGGTCGCGCAGGAAACCGAATCCGGGCAGGATGGTGGTGAAGCCCCACGAGGCAGGCTGGATGTTTAACACGGTTACTTCCAGCAGGTCGCCCGGCTCCGCGCCGTTGACGTACACCGGGCCAGTCAGGGGATGAACCAAGCCCAGGTCGGTCTGCAACAAATCCGGTGGCTGGGTGTTGGGCGTAATCTGACCATCGAAGGCGTTGCGGGTCTGCATCACCACTTCCTCGCCCTCGTCGGCGCGGGCGGCGGGCGGGATGTCGGGATGCCAGCGGTTATGGCCTTTCTCCGGCTCATCGCCGCACTGCTTCGTGTAGTCCAGCAATATCTCTTTCACGATGGCCCCTCCTGAGCTTGTCGAATAGGCCCAACTCCCGCTCCATCCGGGGGAGCGTTGGGGTGGGGGGGTGTCCCTGCCTTGGCTGATTATACCCCAATAATGGGGCTGGGCCGGAATGACAACAGACAAACTGTGCTGATATTCTGTTGAACAGCCACCACAGTTGGTGGTGTGCATGATAGGTAATCTGCCCGGAACCGCTCAGGAAGGGTTCCAGGTCCTGTCCATGACCAAGGTCCGCAACGCTCCGGCGCTTATCATCGCAAAACAAGCTGTCAGGGAGGCACAAAAAATGAGAATCATTACGCTGTTGGCGGCGCTGCTGGTTACCGGCGCACTGGTTGCCTGCGGCTCAGAGGCGCCGACAGCCCCACCGGCTCCCACATCAACGCTGGTCCCTCTGCCGACGGCGACACTCGTACCCACACCGGCCTACCAGGGAGGCGTGCTGAAGCTGCTGGGCAGCGACCCGCCCACCCTCGACCCGCACCAGACCGGAGACGTAACATCATCCCGTTACATCCTGGAAGTGTTCGGTGGACTGCTTACCATTGACCCGAAACTGGCTATTGTTGCTGACATCACGGAGGATTGGGACGTCGACCCGGATGGCAGAGGGTATACCTTCCGGCTGAATCCCAATGCCACCTTCCATGACGGGCGCAAGGTAACCGCTTCCGACTTCCAATACTCCTTTGAGCGGGCCTCCGACCCGGCCACGGAATCCCCCGCCGTTGACATATTCCTTGGCGACATCGTGGGGGTGATGGACAAGCTGGAAGGCGCGACTGATTCCATCTCCGGCGTTACTGTCATTGATGAGGAGACGCTGCGGGTGGAAACCGATTCGGCCAAGGCCTACTTTCTATCAAAACTTACCTATCCAACCTCTTTCGTGGTTGACCGCGCCAACGTCGAGACGGGAAGGGAATGGATAAAGTCCCCCAACGGCACCGGCCCCTTCATGCTGTCGGATTACGAGCCCGGCGTGCTGATTCGCTTGGAACGATTCGATGACTATCACCTTGGCTCGCCGAACCTGGATGCTGTTGAGTTCAACCTGGCTGGCGGCGACGGGATGCTGATGTATGAAAACGATGAGCTTCACTTCGGGCAGGTCGGCCTGGCCTTGATGGAAAGGCTGCAAGATCCCACCGAGCCACTGCATAACCAGTTCCACCAAGGGCCGCCGCTGTTCGACACGATCTACATCGGCATGAACTCCAGTGAGCCGCCCTTCGACGACGTGAACGTCCGCTTGGCCCTCAACCATGCCATAGACCGGGATACTCTGTCTGAAGTGCTTCTGGACAACGCGGTAGTCCCCGCCAAGGGCATACTGCCGCCGGGCTTCCCCGGCTACAACCCAGACCTGGATTCCTACGAATATGATGTAGAGAAGGCCAGGCAGTTGCTGGCGGAATCCAAGTACGGCAGTGACACGGCCAACTACCCGCCAATTACCATCACCCTGCCGGGATCCTTCGGGTCGTCGGTCAGCCCGGTCGTTGAGGCCATTCTTTTCGGTTGGGAAGAACAGTTGGGCATCACCATGGATGTGCTGCAAACAGAGTGGGCCACCTACCTCCAGGACCTGCAGGACAGGCGGTTCCAGATTTTCGGCGGGCTGGGCTGGGTCGCCGACTACCCCGACCCGGAAAACTTCCTGGATGGACTGTTCCACAGTGAGAGCAGCAACAACCACACGCACTACAGCGACCCGGAGTTGGATGCGCTGCTGGAACAAGCCCGCGTGGAGCCCGACCAGGACGCCCGCTTCGAGCTCTATCACCAGGCCGAGCAGCAGATACTCGACGGCGCTCCCTGGGTTCCCATCTGGCATTCCAACGGGGAGAACTACCTCATCAAGCCCTACGTCAAGGGACTGCCACTGTCGCCCCTGGTAATCCCCAGGCTCAGATTCGTATACCTGGACGAGTAGCTCCCGAGGCATCAGGGGCGGGGCAAACCCGCCCCTCTGCTTATCCATCGCATGAACGCTACTGCGCCAGGTGCACAACTGCGCTCTATGCTGAATCCATCCAGAACTTACCCGGTTGGATATAATTCCCTCCCCCTCTGTGAGAGGGTTAGGGTGAGGGCGAACCCGTAACCCCTGCCATAAACGCAATAAGAGAGAAAACACCTTGGAAGTCTACCTGGTTGATGGGACCTACGAACTGTTCCGCGCCTATTTCGCTATGCCCCCTCTCCTGTCTCCGGCAGGGCAACCGGTGGGAGCGGTCCACGGCCTGATACAAACTCTGTTGCGCCTGATCCGAGAAAACGAGATTACACACATCGGCTGCGCCTTCGATAGCGTGATACCTTCCTTCCGCAACGAACTGTTCCCGGGCTACAAGACCGGAGAGGGAACTCAGCCGGAGCTGCTGGCCCAGTTCGAGCTGGCGAAACGGGCGGTGGCGGCCCTGGGCGTCTGCGTCTGGCCCATGGTGGAATTCGAGGCCGACGACGCCATCGCCACGGCAATGGAACAGCTTCGCCAGGATACTGCCGTGGAGCGCATCATAATCTGCTCGCCTGATAAAGATCTGGCCCAGCTTGTCGAGGGAGAGCGCGTAGTCTGCCTCGACCGGAGACGCAACCAAACCTTCGGCGAAGACGCCGTAATCGCCAAGTATGGCGTCCCCCCGAAATCCATCCCCGACCTGCTGGCCCTCACCGGCGATACCGCCGACGGCATACCCGGCCTGCCCCGTTGGGGAGCCAAGACCTCTGCCGCCCTGCTGTCACACTACGGCCACCTGGACATCATCCCCAGGGATGAGCCTTGGGGCGTTTCCGTGCGCGGCGCGGCGGCCTTGCAGGAAATCTTGTCCCGGGAATTCGACAACGCCCTGCTCTACCGCCAACTTGCCACTCTCCGGCGCGACGTGCCGATAGACGCAGCGCCCGAGTCAATCCGCTGGCAAGGCGCGCGCCGCGCCGAATACGAAGCGCTATGCCAGGAACTGGGATCGGAGCGTCTCGCAGTGCTGCCCCACTGGTGGGTCGGCGAAGCATAGCGGCAGCCTGCCAATCGGTTACAATGGCAAGTATCCGCAAGCCGCCCACGAGGACAGGATCCGATGTCCACTCAGAAAACACTGCTCACCGCCGACCAGTTCTTCGACTTCTGCTGCAAAAACGATGGGCGTTATGAACTGGTTCGGGGAGAAGTGATTGAGTTGTCGCCGGTAAACGATGAACACTCAGAGATCGCCGTCAACATCGGCACTGCCTTTAATATCCACTCCCGCCAGTATGGATTCGGCCGGACGGGAGTGGAAACTGGCTACATATTGTTTTCCAACCCGGACACCGTGCGCGGTCCCGATGTGTCTTTCCGTCTGTTGCCGCGCAGCGGAAGGCGGCAGCGCGTTGGTTTCCTTGCCGGTACGCCCGACATTGCCGTCGAGGTCGTTTCCCCTTCCAACACCGTCGCCGAAATAGAGCGCAAGACAGGCGAATACCTGGCCGCCGGTTCGCAGCGTGTCTGGGTGGTCTACCCCGCCACCCGCATAGCCACTCGCCGGGTAATCATCCACCACCCCGACGGAACCACCTTCACCTACACCGGCGGCGACGTGATTACCGACGAAGACCTGCTGCCCGGCTTCTCCCTGCCCCTGTCTGAGATTTTCGAGTAGCGGAGGAATGCGGATGTCCACCCAGAAAACCCTGCTGACCGCCGACCAGTTCTTCGACTTCTGCTGCAAGAACGACGGGCGTTATGAACTGGTTCGGGGAGAAGTGATTGAGTTGGCTCCGGCAAACGATCAACATGGCGAAATATCAGTCAACATTAGCACCGCGTTCAATATCTACTCCCGCAGGCGTGGCCTGGGAAGGACGCGATCGGAAACTGGTTACCGGTTGGAGCAGAACCCCGACACGGTGCGCGGCCCTGATGTATCCTTTGTCCTGCTGCCCCGCGGGTCGGGCGTTACGCTGACCCGTCGCTTCGTGACTGGCGCCCCCGACATCGCCGTTGAGGTGGTTTCGCCTTCGAACAGCGCGGCGCAAGTGGAACGCAAAGTAGACGAGTATCTGGCCGCCGGTTCACAGCGTGTCTGGGTGGTCTACCCCGCCACCCGCACAGCCACCCGCCGCGTAATCATCCATCACCCCGACGGAACCACTTTCACCTACACCGGCGACGACGTGATAACCGACGAAGACCTGCTGCCCGGCTTCTCCCTGCCCCTGTCCGAGATTTTCGAGTAGCGGAGGAATGCGGATGTCCACCCAGAAAACCCTGCTGACCGCCGACCAGTTCTTCGACTTCTGCTGCAAGAACGACGGTCGCTATGAACTGGTGGACGGCGAGGTGGTGAAATTGTCTCCAGCTAGACGAAGGCACGGCAGAACTGCCATTAACATCGGCACCGCGTTTAACCTCTACTCCCGGCAACGAGGCATTGGCTATGCCGAAGTGGAAGTTGGCTACATAGTGCGGCAATGGCCGGATACCGTGCGGGCCCCCGATGTGTCTTTCGTCCTGAACGACTCGGATGAATACGATGACGGATTCGTGCCCGGTGCGCCTGATATCGCCGTCGAGGTCGTTTCCCCTTCCAACACTGCCGCTGAGATAGAGCGCAAGATAGGCGAATACCTGGCCGCCGGTTCACAGCGTGTCTGGGTGGTCTACTCCGCCAACCGGCGCGTAATCATCCACCACCCCGACGGAACCACCTTCACCTACACCCGCGACGACGTGATTACCGACGAGGAACTGCTGCCCGGCTTCTCCCTGCCCCTGTCAGAGATTTTCGAGTAGCGGAGATAAGCGAATGTCCACCCAGAAAACACTGCTCACCGCCGACCAGTTCTTCGACTTTTGCTGCAAGAACGACGGGCGTTATGAACTGGTGGACGGCGAGGTGGTGAAATTGTCTCCAGCTAGACGAAGGCACGGCAGAACTGCCATTAACATCGGCACCGCGTTTAACCTCTACTCCCGGCAACGAGGCATTGGCTATGCCGAAGTGGAAGTTGGCTACATAGTGCGGCAATGGCCGGATACCGTGCGGGCCCCCGATGTGTCTTTCGTCCTGAACGACTCGGATGAATACGATGACGGATTCGTGCCCGGTGCGCCTGATATCGCCGTCGAGGTCGTTTCCCCTTCCAACACTGCCGCTGAGATAGAGCGCAAGATAGGCGAATACCTGGCCGCCGGTTCACAGCGTGTCTGGGTGGTCTACTCCGCCAACCGGCGCGTAATCATCCACCACCCCGACGGAACCACCTTCACCTACACTGGCGACGACGTGATAACCGACGAAGACTTGCTGCCCGGCTTCTCCCTGCCCCTGTCCGAGATTTTCGAGTAGCGGAGATAAGCGAATGTCCACCCAGAAAACACTGCTCACCGCCGACCAGTTCTTCGACTTCTGCTGCAAGAACGACGGGCGTTATGAACTGGTTCGGGGAGAAGTGTTTGAATTGTCGCCGGTAAACGATGAACACTCAGGAATCGCCGTCAATGTCAGCACCGCGTTTAACAACTATTCCCGCAGGTACGGATTCGGACAGGCAGGCGTGGAAGCTGGCTACATCTTGCTTACCGGGCCGGATACCGTGCGCGGCCCTGATGTATCTTTCCATCTGGTGCCGAGAGAAAGAAGACGGCAGAGCACGGGATTTCTTGCCGGTTCGCCCGACATCGCCGTTGAGGTGGTTTCGCCTTCAAACAGCGCGGCGCAAGTGGAACGCAAAGTAGACGAGTATCTGGCCGCCGGCTCGCAGCGGGTCTGGGTGGTCTACCCCGCCACCCGCATAGCCACTCGCCACGTAATCATCCATCACCCCGACGGAACCACCATAACCTACACCGGCAACGACGTGATAACCGACGAAGACCTGCTGCCCGGCTTCTCCCTGCCCCTGTCCGAGATTTTCGAGTAGCGGAGATAAGCGAATGTCCACCCAGAAAACACTGCTCACCGCCGACCAGTTCTTCGACTTCTGCTGCAAGAACGACGGGCGTTATGAACTGGTTCGGGGAGAAGTGTTTGAATTGTCGCCGGTAAACGATCAACATGGAGCTGTCGCCGGATACATAGTTACAGCATTTAACAACTACTCCCGGCCACGCGGTGCGGGTTGGGCTAGAGTGGAAACCGGCTACTGGCTTCATCACGACCCTGACACAGTTCGGGGGCCGGACGTATCTTTCAGACTTCGATCCCGGAGCGAAAGAGAAGTCCCTAGCACAGGTTTCGTCACCGGCGCGCCCGACATTGCCGTCGAGGTCGTTTCCCCTTCCAACACCGCCGCTGAGATAGAGCGCAAGATAGGCGAATACCTGGCCGCCGGTTCACAGCGTGTCTGGGTGGTCTACTCTGCCACCCGCACAGCCACCCGCCGCGTAATCATCCATCACCCCGACGGAACCACAATAACGTACAGCGGCGGCGACGTGATTACCGACGAAGACTTGCTGCCCGGCTTCTCCCTGCCCCTGTCCGAGATTTTCGAGTAGCGGAGGAATGCGGATGTCCACCCAGAAAACCCTGCTGACCGCCGACCAGTTCTTCGACTTCTGCTGCAAAAACGATGGGCGTTATGAACTGGTTCGGGGAGAAGTGATTGAATTGGCTCCGGCAAACGACGAACACGGTGAAATTGCCAGCAACGTTGATACAGCCTTTAATAACTACTCCCGTCGGCGTGGTATCGGGCGGACGAGAGTAGAGACTGGCTACCGGCTGGAGCAGAACCCCGACACGGTGCGCGGCCCCGACATATCCTTCATGCTATTGCCTCGCGGGCCAGGGGTTATGCTGACGCGCCGGTTTGTGCCTAACGCCCCCGACATAGCCGTCGAGGTGGTTTCGCCGTCCAACACTGCTGCTGAGATTGAGCGCAAAGTAGACGAGTATCTGGCCGCTGGGTCGCAACGGGTCTGGGTGGTCTACCCCGCCACCCGCATAGCCACTCGCCGCGTAATCATCCACCACCCCGACGGAACCACCATAACCTACACCGGCAACGACGTGATTACCGACGAGGAACTGCTGCCGGGGTTCTCCTTGCCTCTGTCTGAGATTTTCGAGTAACTGTGCGTTCCCCTCTGCCCGTGCCATACCCCTCCGTCCACTATGCGGCAGCGCAAGCCGATTCCGGTTACGGAAGCAGCTTCCGTGCGACGACAAGGGCCTGCTCCAGAGAATACGACCTCCCGGTGGTCGCTGACCGCTGTTGTCCCACTCCCTTCGCCACGCGCTCTCCATCCAAACACCTAGCTCTGCGTGGCTGGCCGGGGGGTAGTGCGCGGCACACGGGCGATGGCAAACAAGGCGGCGCTGACGCCATACAGCACAGTCAGTATCAGCAGAGACTCGGTGTAGCCGCCCGTCCGGTCCACCATCCAGCCCAGGAACAGCGGCGAAAGCATCATCCCCGCGCTGTAAAACACCGAGATGATGCCGGTCAGCGTGGCGAAGCTGCGCCGCCCGAATATGTTCCCCACCAGCACCCAGTTCAACACCGACGCCCCTTCCAGTACCGCCATTCCCGCGATGAAGGGAAAGACGATCCAGAGATTGGGCACCAGGTTCAGGGCCAGCAGGGATACGGCGCCCACGCCCATGCCAACCCCCAGCACTCCCTGTCCCGGCAGCTTCAACCCGGATATACCGATGAGCAGACGGGCCGGAATCGAAACGAAGAACAGCAGCGCCATCACATCGGCCCCGGTCTGTTCCGAAGTCCCCTTCCACACCATGATCGGGATGGCGTGAACCAGTACGCCGCTGGTGACCGAAATACGCAAGGCGCTGGCTACGAGGATGAACCAGTATGTGGGAGTTCGCAGGGCTTCCCGCACCGTGAAGTCCCGCCCCGATGCTTGCGCTGAGGAAGCGGGCAATGACTGGTCCACTGCCTCTCCCGCCTCGGCTAGGTCAATGCCCATGCTCTCAGGTGAGCGGCGGATGAGCATGGCGAAGGGAACGACCACCACGGCCACGAAGATGCCGGTGTAGAGCATCACGTCGCGCCATCCGATGGCCTCTACGCCCCGCGACAGCACCGGAATCAGCATGGCCCCGCCGGCGGTATAGCAGGTGATGACCAGGGTCATCCCCACGGCGCGCCGACGTACGAACCATCGGTTGGTCACTGCCAGGAAGGTCTGTCCGAAGCCGCTGTTGTTGCCCACTGAGACCACGCCGACGTAGACCAGCACGAAAACCCAATACCCGTCCACGCCGGCAAGAAATATCAGCCCCACACCGGCCATCAGCCCGAACACCAGCACAATGGGCCGGGAGTCGAACTTGTCCACCATCCAGCCAACCAGCGGCCCGCCGACCCCGGCTTCGCCCCGTGACAGGGCGAAGATGAGCGAGACCTGGGTGTCGGTGAGCATCAACTCTTCGCGGATGGGGATGTAGAAGACGGGAAAGCCGTAGGAGAAGATAGCCCCCGGAAACAGGGCGAGGAAGCAGCAAGCCCCAACAACCCACCAGCCCGGATAGATGCCGATGAAACGGTGCCGCAGGGCGGCAAGGGACGCCATCAGGCGGAAATGCTCCGGCAAATGGCTGCGGGTTCGAGGTGTGGGCCGTTTGCCGGGCGCAAATCTTCACCCCCGGAGAGCTGTTCCGCCCTAATCAGTAGCAACATCCCCGGAATCATAACACGTTGGGCGGCGCGCCGAGCGTGGGCACCGGACAGGGTAGGCCGGTTTCCTAGAATTTCGGAGCAGTTGCTGATTCAGACAATTACCACATTGGCCCCGCCGGGGTTAAACTGGCAGCAAAGACAGGTATGGAGGCAAAAGCATGAACTCATTGGGACGGGTTGCCATAGTCACCGGCGCCGGGTCCGGCGTGGGTCGGGCGTCGGCGCTGGCCCTGCTGCGCGACGGCTACTCCGTGGCCCTGGCCGGGCGCAGGATTGAAACCCTGGAGGCGTCCATAGGGGAGGCCGAAGAGCATAGTGAGCGCGCCATCGCCGTCGCCACCGACGTGGGAAGTCCGGAATCGGTTGGCGAGCTGTTCGCCCGCGCCAAGGAAGCCTTCGGCGGGCGGCTGGATGTACTGTTCAACAACGCGGGCAGCGGCTCACCGCCGGTCAACATGGAAGACCTGACCTTCGAGCAGTGGATGTCGGTGGTCAACGCCAACCTCACCGGCACCTTCCTTTGTACCCAGGAAGCCATCAGGATAATGAAGAACCAGGACCCCATGGGCGGGCGCATCATCAACAACGGCTCCATATCGGCTTATGTTCCCCGCCCCAACAGCGCCCCTTACACCGCCACCAAGCACGGCGTGATGGGCCTGACCAAGGCCACCTCCCTCGACGGGCGCAAGTACAACATCGCCTGCAGCCAGATAGACATCGGCAACGCGGCCACCGACATGACCGCCGCCATGGAGAGGGGCATCCTCCAGCCCACCGGGGAAGTTCGCCCTGAACCCCGCTTCGACGTGGCTCACGTGGCCGAAACAGTGGTCTACATAGCCAACCTGCCCCTCGACACCAACGTGCAGTTCATGACCATAATGGCCACCAAGATGCCCTTCATCGGCAGGGGGTGATCACGGACAAAATCAAGCTCTGATCGTTGGCTTCCTTGATACCAGAATACTGGCGGCGGTGTTCATATCGCCGAGTAGCTTTCACCAACGAAACATCTACAAAGTGTATGCTTCCCGCGAGAAGTTCATGGAGGCTGTCCGATGAATGAGCGGCAGATAATTCAAGCGCTGGCGTTCTCGGAAGCTGATTTCCTATGGCAGATTCCCTCCTATGTCCACGTACTCACAGCCTGCGTAATCAGGTCTAAATCCTCGGATTCCGGTTTTGCCGGGCCTTGCGTGTCTGAAAAGGCGGTGCGTCAGTGGGCCGCGGCCAACTTTGAAAGTCGCTGTCCCCAAGGCGAGGGCAGATACACGGGCCCATTGGATTTGGATTACTCGATTCAAGTTGCGGGTAGCAGAATCGTCATAGCGGGCCGTCTGGTCAACGAACCTGAAGAACCCGCCAGCGGCAATGGCGGGCACGGTTTCTCCCAGCCGGACACCGAGTGGGAAACCGCTTACCGCGAGGCGTCATCGGAGATTCACAGCTTTCTAGCGGACGCCACCAGAGAGTTGGCCGACTGCGCGCCGCCCGGCCTGATGCTGTCGGTGGTTATAGACAAGCTGTTGGACATACCGCAGATTCAGGAATGCCTTGGGTCTCTTGAACTTGCCCCCTGAAGTCCAAGTCCCCGGCATTCGCCGGGGACTTGGGACAGTCTTCCCAATGCTGTGTGTTCGCCGTGGGTTGTCTCATTTGTCCATCAATGCAAGATCCCTAGGGTGTGTTTACAAACCGCAAATAGGACGGAATTAACCTGCAAAATCCCCTCACCCTCACCCTCACCCTCACCCTCTCCCTCGAGGGAGAGGGTGAAATCCTGGCATCAAACAACCGCGCCGATACCCAAATATCTTTGCCGGTAGAGTTTGTAAACACGCTCTAGGCTGCAAGGATAACCAGCCGAGGTCCTTTCACCCGGATCTCTTCATCGCAAGCTGCGACAACAGGCGCCGGGACGCTTCGGCAATCTCCGCAACCGCTTGGTCGAAGGCTACCGCATTGGCCTTCGAGGGCTGGCGGTAGCCGCTTATCTTGCGGACGAACTGCAACGCCGCTGCCTCTATCTCCGCATCCGTAGCGGGCGATTCAGGGTTTCGCAACACTTTGATGCTGCGGCACATGACGGCCTCCGATACGTCAGTTGGCGTTGCCGGGCCGGTATTTGTCGCCCTCTTCCCTAGTGATGCGCCCCGAGGCCATCAGCCACATCCGCGCGATCTCCGGCCCCATGAACTTGAAGGCGCGGCGCAGTTCCTTCGCCAAATGGGGGTACTCGTCGCCCTCCAGCGCCTCGTAGAACCAGTGGCAAAAGCCGCCATACCCGTCCCGAATGGCCTGCACCCGCCGGGCATTCTCTATAACCCCTTCGATCTTCAGCCGGTTGCGAATGATGCCCCCGTCCTGCCGCAGCCGCTCCACGTCCTCCGGTCCGAAGTCGGCCACGGCGTCTATCTTCCAGCCAGCGAAGGCTTGGCGGAAGGCGTCGCGCTTATCCAGAATCATCTTCCAGGTCAGCCCCGCCTGGAACACCTGCAAGCTCATCACCTCGAACAGCGCATCGTCGTCGGTGGCCTTGCGGCCCCATATCTCGTTGACGTACCAGTCCCGCAGCAGGTCGGGCGGCGCGGACGGGTCGAAAGGCGTTTCGTGGGGCATATTGCTCCTAAGTTTAACCACAGAGAACACAGAGATTTTTCTATTATTTTCTCTGTGCCCTCTGTGTTCTCTGTGGTTAGCAAACTGCGCTAGCGCGGCACGATGGGCAGCGACACGTGGGACGGATGGGCCGCATCGTGCAGGATGGTCTGGACGGCGGGCTTCAGCTCCGTGTCGGCGGCGATGACTCCTCCGGTGTTGGTGTTGCGGTCGAAGCGGGGGAAGTTGCTGCTGGAGACCTCCAGCCGGATGCGATGCCCCGCCTTGAACACGTTGCTGGTGGCCCACAGGTCTATGGTGTAGCAGTAAGCGCGGCCCGGCTCCACCAGCGACGGTTCCGACATCGAATCCCGGTAGCGGGCGCGGATGATGCCGTCGGTCAGGTTGCGGGCGCAGCCGTCCTCGCACACGTCCACCAGCTTGGCGGTAAAGTCCGTGTCGGTGGCCGACGTGGCAGCCCAAAGCGTCACCGTGACAAGCCCGGTAACCTCCACGTCCCGCTCCAGGACCGGTGTCGAGTAGACCAGCACGTCGGAACGCGCTTCTATCTCGTTCTGGTCGAAGGCCCCGCTGGTGGCGAAGTAGGGGTTGCAGCAGAGCTGCCCGCCCCGCGTCGGCGCCGGATTGGCCGGGTTGTACAGGAAGACGTCGGGCGGCTCGCCGGACGGCGCTTCGGGGCTGAGGCTGCCGTCGCCGTGCAGGGTGTTGGCATTGCCGCCGCTGTGAAGGTAATAGCTGGTGGTTTGGGCGCGGGCCAGCGGCCATTCGTTCTCGTCGCGCCACACGTCGTCGCCCATCACGAAAATCTTGACCGGCGGCTCGTCCAGCATCCCCGTATCTTCGCCCTTGAGCCAGTGCTGGAACCATCGCAGGTGTATCTCGTCCAGCCCCAGAGCCATAGCGTCCGCGGCCACGCCGAAGTAGTGGCTGCCTGCCATGCTGCCGCCCCGCGAGCTGTGCTGCCACGGCCCGATGATGAGCTTCTGGCCGTTCCGGGCTTCCTCGGTGGCCGCGTTCTTGCGCATCCCCAGGTAGTTGCGGATGGTGCCGCCCAGGAAGATGTCGTACCAGCCGCCAATGTTCAGGGCCGGGGTGGCGATGTTGGAGTGCTGGTCTTCGATGCACAGTTTCTTCCAGTAGTCATCGAAGCTGGGATGCGCCAGCCAGTCGAAGTAGTAGTCGGCCAGCCCGCCGCTCAGTTGCGGCATATTCTTCAGGGGCAGGTGAAGGAAGGCGTCGGTCATGCCGTCCACGGACTTGACCAGCTCCGCCTGCCGGGCTTGGGGGATGCTCTTGGCGCCGGAGTGGGTCTTGAAGTTAGCCAGGGTCAGTTGAAGGAGAGTCCACGAGGCGTTGAAGCCCAGCTCGAAGGCTCCGCCCTGGTAGGTCCAGCCGTTGTGGTAGTTGGAGGCGGTGACGTTGGGAGCGATGGCGGCCAAGTGCGGCGGGCGCGTGGTGGCGCACAGCCACTGGGTCGCGCCGACGTATGACGCGCCGATCATGCCCACCCTGCCGCTGGACCACGGTTGGGAAGCGGCCCACTCCACGGTGTCGTAGCCGTCGTTGATGTCGTCAACGAAGCAGTTGAACTCCCCGCCGGAGGTGAAGCGCCCACGGGTGTCCTGGATAATCAGGGCGAACCCGGCCTTGGCCGCCTTCATCGGGTCGAGCATCTGCGAAGCCAGCGCCGCCGTCTTGTCGTAAGGCGTGCGTTGCAGGATGGTAGGGAACGGGCCGGGGCCGTCGGGCCGGTACACGTCGGCATAGAGGGTGGTTCCGTCACGCATAGTGGCGGCCACGTTGGTTTCCACCTTGAGCGAAACCGAGTCTGGCATGGCTCTCCCTCCTTATATATTAAACACAGAGCGCACAGAGGTCACGGAGATTTTTTATTGTCTCTAGCTTGTCTCCGTGTGCTCTGTGCGCTCTGTGTTTAATTAAACCGCGGCATTACGCGCTCGGCGAACAGCTCCATCTGGCGGTACAGGCCGTCGGCGCCGGGGGACAGGAAGCCGAGATTGACGTGCTCCACCCCTGCCTCGATCTTGGCCTCCATAGCCCGGGCGCAGTCGTCGGGCGTTCCGGCGACGCAGAGGGCCCTGGCGATGTCCTCGGCGCTGCGCTCCGGAGTGACATAACGCTCACCCACGTTGCGCACTGCCAGCCCCATCGCCTCGTCTCCATCGGTCGAGATTGCCGTGGGCTGGTTCAGGCCCCAGTGAAAACCGTCCAGTTCCCGGCCCGCTTCGGCGGCGAACTGGCGCACCATCTCGTTGCTGTGCTTGATGCGGCGGTTGGTGAACAGGTAGGGATACCAGCCGTCGCCGTGCAGCGCGGCGCGCCGCATGGCGGCCTCGCTGCGTCCCGACACCCAGAGGGGCGGGTATGGTTTCTGCGCGGGCTGGGGCAGCAGGGTAACATCCTGAAACTCGAAGAAACGTCCGCTGTGGGAAACGTGTTCCTCGGTCCAGAGCCGCTTCATCACTTCCAGCATCTCGTCGGTGCGTCGTCCCCGGGTGTTCGCGGGAATACTCAGGGCCTCGAACTCGACCTGCGTGCCCCGCTGCCCGCTGATGCCGATGCCGAAGTCCAGCCGCCCTCCCGAAACCTGGTCAACGCTGGCGACCATCTTGGCCAGCATCACCGGATGGTAGAGCGGAGCAATGACGATGCCGGTCATTACCCGTATGTTGCGGGTGGCTCCTGCGGCGGCGGCCATGGCTGGCAGGTTCAGCACCGTGGGGCGCGGCGGGTTGCCGTCCATCACGTGCTCGCCCATGGTGACCCGTTGGAATCCCAGATCCTCGGCCCGCCGGGCAAAGGCCGGAACGTCCCAATAGTCTTCCACGCTCAAGCTGCACCCAAAAGTGATGCTGCCGCTCATATTTTTACTCCTGGCGTTTGTCTGAATCAGGATTTTCAGGATGAAAAGATTAACAGGATAATCGAGATGCCATCCTGAAAAATCCTTTAATACTGATTCTGACAATATCAATCGTCGCCCCAATTCTACCACCCCAACGTCACCTGCGATAAAATCCCTCATTATGCCCCTCATTATGCAAGGAAAGAACTGTCTGATTACGGGCGGCAGCGACGGCATCGGCTACGTTGCTGCCCGCGAACTGGCCCGCATGGGCGCGAGGGTGGTCATCGTTGGCCGCAACGCCGCCAAGACCGGCGACGCCGCGCAGAGCATCATCGCCGAGACCGGCAACCCCGCCGTGGAGAGCTTGCTGGCCGACCTTTCGTCGCAGCGGGAGGTACGCCGCGTGGCTGCCGAGGCGCTGGAGCTACTGCCCCGGCTGGACGTGCTGCTGAACAACGCCGGGGCCATCTTCTTGTCCAACAGGCGCAGCGTTGACGGTCTCGAGATGACCTTTGCCCTGAACCACATCGGCTATTTCCTGCTGACCAACCTGTTGCTGGAACGGCTGCGCCAATCGGCTCCGGCCCGCATCATCAACATGTCTTCCAGTGCCCACTGGTCGCCGGGAAAGTTCCTGCTGGAAGACCTGCCCAAGCCCGGAGCCGGCCGGGGCTACCGGGCCTACGGACGCTCCAAGCTCTGCAACATACTGTTCACCTACGAACTGGCGTGGCGACTGGAAGGAACCAACATCACAGTCAACGCCTTGCACCCCGGACTGGTGCAGACCAACATCGCCCGCAACAACGGTCTGCTGGGCCGAGCCGTAAACTTCTTCATCGGTGCTCGCGGGGTGGACGCTGGCAAGGGCGCGGAGACGCCGGTATACCTGGCCTCATCGCCCGAAGTGGAGGGCGTTACCGGCAGGTTTTTCGTGGACTGCCGAGCCGTGCCATCCTCCGATTTGAGTTACGACACGGACTTGGCGGCCCGTCTGTGGGAAATGAGCGAGCGGCTGACGGCTACGGAAGGACTGTATGACTGATATTATCTTGTCTGAATCAGGGTTTTCAGGATGGAAAGATTAACAGGATAATCAAGTTATCATCCTGAAAATCCTTTAATCCGGTAAATCCTGATCCAGACGGAAAGGAGATAGCTGATGAAGCGAGCGGTTGAGTTTTACAGTGAAGGATTCAAGCTGCAGGGCGATGTATACACCCCCGACGGCCTGCCCCAGGGAGAACGGCGCGCAGCGGTGTTGCTCTGCCACGGCTACACCGGGGTCAAGGACCTTTACCTGCCCGACAATGCCCGGGTGCTGAACGAGGCGGGCTATGTGGTAATGACCTTCGATTACAAGGGCTGGGGACAGAGCGAGGGCGTCTCGCCGCTGCGGCTGGCTCCCCACAGCCGGGTCTCCGACGTGCAGGCGGCTATGACCTTCCTCGGCGAGCAGCCGGAGGTGGACGAGGACCGCATCGGCATCTACGGCACCAGCTACGGCGGAGCCACCGTCGTCTGGACTGCCGCCATTGACCAGCGCGTAAAGTGCGTGGTCAGCGTCGTGGGCATCGGCAACGGCGCCCGCTGGATGAGCCGCGTCCGCCGCATGGATGAGTGGTTCGACCTGCTCGACCACTCCAAGTCCGACCGCGTACAGCGCGTGATGACCGGCAAGTCGGAGATGGTGGAGCGGGGCGAAATCCTGTTGCCCGACCGCCAGTCCGCCGCCCTCGCCGCGGCGCAGCGGGCCAACAACCCCAACGCCGTGATGACCATTCCCGTCGAGTACATTGACGACACCCTGGGCTTCAACCCGGAGTGGGTGGTGGGCCACATCGCGCCCCGGCCGGCGCTGTTCATCACCAGCGACCAGGACCGCCTCGTGCCGCCGGAAGAGTCTGAGCAGCTATACGCCCACGCCGGCGAACCCAAGAAGCTGGTCATGCTGAAGGGAGCAGGCCACTACGAGGTCTACGAAGAGCCGGCCTTCTCAGAGGTGATGCGCCACACCCTCGGCTGGTATCAGCAGCACATGCCCGCCAAGTGTTAGGCAGGATTGTCTGGATCAGGATTTTCAGGACGGAAAGATCAGGTTCTGTTGACATTTTCCCGTTATTCCGGCGAAAGGCGGATTCCAGGGTTTCCAATGGGAGAAAAACAGAACCGGCTGGCGATGCTTCCGGATTCCGGCCCCGTATCGGAGTGCGGGGCAGGATTTTCGCCGGAATGACGGGAAGGAGTTACCGGACTGCTGTATATTGCAAATGTCAACACGCCCTAGTAGGCCATCAGTTTTGGACTGATGGATATAGAGACTTCAATTTTAGGCGAGCGTCTGCGGTGGTAAAGCGCCAGTCCACTCGTATCCTGTCCTGGTTGCGCCGGTCCTGCCACGCTGCCACTTCCCGCCTTAGAGTTGTTTGATCCGGAATGCGACGGTTCAGGCATTGGCGGGACAACACCCCGATTTCAATCTCGGCCATATCCAGCCAACTGCCGTGCTTGGGCGTGTAGTGAATTTCCAGCCGCTCCGCGATGCGCCGGGCCTCGGCAGGTTCAAAGGCCTCATACAATGAACTGGGGTGATGCGTGTTCAGATTGTCCATCACCAGTACGATACGGTCTTTGTCCGGGTAGTCCTCGTCCACCAGTTGCTTGACCACCTGCGCCCAATCGACTTTGGTACGCCGGTCCGTCACTGCCACCCGGCGCCACCCCTCCAGCGGTGCGAACAACATGAACAGGTTGCTCACTCCGTTGCGTTCGTATTCGTAATCGTAGGAGCCCACCGCCCCGGGCTGGGCCGGTCGCGGCTGGCGCGTCTCTTTCACCTGCTGCTTGCTGGTCTCATCCAGGCAGACCAGGACCTCGTTGTCCCCATACTGGCGCTGATAGACTTCCAGCACGTCCTCCATGGCGCAGACAAACTCGGCGCTGCCTTGCGGAGGGACGCACCAACACTCTTTCAGCCAAGGCTTAAGTTGGTTTTTTTCAGAGTCTGGCGCACTGTTTCATGGCTGATGCTCTCCACTATCTCCCTTTCCACCAGTCCATCGGCCAGCAATTGCAGCGTCCAACTGGCCCGTCCCTCGGGCGGTTCCCCGCAGGCCAGGGCAATCAGATGGGCTTCCCCCGCACCGTCCAACCGCTTCCGCTGGCGGTTCAGTTGCTCCTTGCGCCCCAATGCCCGTTCCAAACCCTCCTCCACACAGCGGCGCCTTACCCGCTCCACCGTCGCACGGCCGACCTGGAGGGCCCGGGCAATCTCTGCATCCTTCATAGCCCCTCCCTCTTGCCCTTCGTCGCCCAACAGCAGGATGCGGGCATGGGTCTGCTTGTACGCGGCACAACTCCCCTTGGAAACCATTGCTTTCAATTCCTCCCGCTCCTCCGCACTCAGCTTGACCCGGTACTTCTTCTCCATCACCCACTCCCCTCATCTGCTTATTTTTCTCACTTGATTATACCTATTATCCATCAATACAACTCTGCTCGACTACTAGAGCGTGTTTACAAACTCTATCGGCAAAGATATTTGGGTATCGGCGCGGTTGTTTGATGCCAGGATTTCACCCTCTCCCTCAAGGGAGAGGGGATTTTGCAGGTTAATTCCGCACTATTTACGGTTTGTCAACACGCCCTAGCAGGACAAACAGACACCATCCTGAAAATCCTTTAATCCGGTAAATCCTGATTCAGACAATTCCGGGGTTACACCCCCACCACGCGCACCCGGTGGTTGTTGCTGTCAGCGATGTATATGTTGCCGTTGGCGTCCAACTCCACCCCGTGGGGGCGGTCCATGCCTGCCTCGTCGGCCAGACCGCCGTCGCCCTCACTGCCCAGCCGCCCGCCGGCGATGGTGAGCACGTGGCTGGTGGCGGCATCTATGCGGCGGATGGCGTGGTTCTCAGTGTCAACCACCAGAACATTGCCAGCGCGGTCGCAGCGAATGGCCTTGGGGCCGCCCCAAGTGGATATGAAAGCCGGGCTGCCGTCGCCGCCGTATCCGAACTCGCCGGTTCCCGCCAGTGTGGACATCACGCCGTTGGCGTCCACCTTGCGGACACCGTTGCCCTCGCGCTCGGCGATGTAGGTGTTGCCCGCGCCGTCCATGCACACCGCTCGCGCACCCAATATGCTGGCCTCCGTTGCAGGCAATCCGTCGCCGCCGCGCACCTTCTCGCCATTGCCCGCGAAGGTGGTGATGACGCCCGACGCCAAGTCCAGGCGGCGGATGCGCTGGTCTTGAACGTCGGCGATGAGCAGTGCGCCGCGCCCGTCGCCGGCTCTTCTGTCAATGAAGCAGTCGTTGGGTTCCCGGAACTGCGCCTCCGTTCCCGGCCCGCCGTCACCGCCGTAGCCTGGCTCGCCCGTACCGGCCACGGTGCTGATGATGCCGGTGGCGGCGTCAATTCTGCGGATGACGTAGTTGAGCCGGTCAACGACATACACATCGCCGTTGGCGTCAACCTGCAACGAATAGGGCTGGTTGAACGTGGCCGCTGTTGCCGCGCCTCCGTCGCCGGAATATCCCTCGGCGCCGGTCCCAGCGATGGTTGTGATGACGCCGGTTGCTGCGTCAACGCGCCGCACGCAATGATTCATCGCCTCGGCCACGTACAGGTTTCCCGCTGCGTCGAAGGCGCACATGAACGGCTCGCTGAGCAGCGCCTCCGCTGCCGGGCCTCCATCGCCTGCGTATCCACGTTCGCCGGTGCCCGCAATGGTGGTGATGATACCCGATTGGTAGGTCATCGTCTGCGCCCCTCCGGTACTTGATTTGAGTTTTCTGAAATCAACTTTTCCTCATATCAAGCCCCAAAAGCGCACAATTTATCAAGTGGCACGGGCACACTTTTCAGCGACTAGAGTTATGTAATATCCCGCGTCAGCCGCCGCCAGCGGTTGTGCTGGTCTCGGGTCTCGGGGGTGAAGGTCGTGGGCGGCGGCTCGGTGCGGATGCGCTCCAGTTCGGGGAGCAGTGTTTTTACGTCGTTCAAATAAATCTCGATGACGTCGGTAGCCAGCCAGTTTTCGTAGAAGTTGGTGTGCAAGGCTTGGGCAGTTCCAAACAAACTGACCAGTTCCTGGCGCCCCTGTTCGTCGGCGACCTGCTTGGCAATGTCCACTATCAGGCCGTGGCTACCGTGGTTCCAACCCCGCTCTTCGGCGATGGCTTTCAGGGCTTGAGCCGCCGCGCCCCAGCCTTTTTCGGATGCCTGGATGTTGTTGCGCCGCCGCAGATAGTTGTCGGCCTCGCCGATGCACCATCTGCTGAGTTCGGCGTACTTGTTGGTATCGTGACTGTGTGATTCCATACTCTCGATTCTCTTGCTTTGGGCTGTTGTTGACCCCTGCCAGTCTGAATATTGTATCAGCCTGAAATACCGCTGCCGGTAACAGGCTCCGTCCGCCGTTTGCGACTGAACTCCGGTTGCCGACTGCGTGCTATCATGCCTGTGACGATTTTTATGCGTATATGACAGGAGAGAACCTACAATGCCCGGCGACGCCAGAGTGAACGAACTAGTGAACGAACTGTTGAATACCCACGCCAGCCTGATGGTCGCCACGGCCAAGATGGTGGCGCACTATGTGGCTGCGGCAGCGCAATCGGGAGCATCCTCAGAAAGCGTCAATGCGGTTCTGCTGGATGTAACGGAGACAACCGGCATTGAAGAGGTCTTCGTAACGGACGCCGACGGAAACATCGAGTTCGGAAGTCATCCCGCCCTCAGCTTCAAGTCCCCGACCGGCCCCGGGGCAGACACGCAGGCAGCGCCCTTCGCCCAGCTACTGGCGGGAACGGCAAGCGAGGGCACTGCCACCGTGGTTGTTCAGGACCCCAGCCCTCCTCTCAACAGAAATGGTAGCAGCATCTCTTTTGCCGAATCGAACCGGATGCCTGAAACATTCCCCCGCTGTCCTTCAAGGAATACGGTACACCCCGGAAACAGTTCCATACCGTCCAGGGCAGGAAACCCGTTGCGAAGCCAAAGCACATCCTCTTCCGGGATATAAAGGATTTCAGGGGCAGGGAATTCACCGTTGTCATCTCCGGGCTGCTCCACGGCTCTGCCTGTCAAAGCCGGCAACAGTTGCTCAGAGGCCGCATCAATTAGAATCCCGGAAACGCTCCGTGGCTGGGAGTCAAAGAAGACAATACAGCCAGGATACAGGTCGTTTCCAATGGGACAAGGCAGACCGTTTTCCAGCCAGAGAACATCGTCGTCCGTATAGATTATTGGCCGGACCGGGTATTTCCTTTCGTCGCTGGTGTTGGATACCATTCCAAGCCTCCCTTGTTCTCTGTCTTCTCATCTCGAAATGCCGTGTGCAAGCACCGCTCCTCAGCGATGGCTTTCAGGGCTTGAGCCGCCGCGCCCCAGCCTTTTTCGGATGCCTGGATGTTGTTGCGCCGCCGCAGATAGTTGTCGGCCTCGCCGATGCACCATCTGCTGAGGTTCGGCGTACTTGTTGGTATCGTGACTGTTGTGATTCCATACTCTCGATTCTCTTGCTTTGGGCTGTTGTTGACCCCTGCCAGTCTGAATATTGTATCAGCCTGAAATACCGCTGCCGGTAACAGGCTCCGTCCGCCGTTTGCGACTGAACTCCGGTTGCCGACTGCGTGCTATCATGCCTGTGACGATTTTTATGCGTACATGACAGGATACGGTACACCTCCGGAAACAGTTCCGGCGACCGTCCAGGGCAGTGAAGAACTGTTGCGAATACCCACGCACATCCTCTTCCGGGATATAAAGGATCGCCACGGCCAGGGAATTCACCGTTGCGCACTATGTGGCTGCTCCACGGCTCAGCCTGTCAAAGCCGGGAACAGTTCCTCAGAAAGCCGCATCAATAGAATCCCGGAAACGTCCGTGGCTGGGATGTCAACGGAGACAATACCGCCATTGATAGAGGTCGTTTCGTAACGGACGCCGAAGGAAACATCGAGTTCCAGCCAGAGAACATCGTCGTCCCTATAGATTCAAGTGGCCCGACCGGGTATTTCCCCGCTGGTGCAGACACGCATTCCAGCCGCCCTGTCTTCTCAGCTCGAAATGGCGTGTGCAAGCACCGGTCAGCGATGGCTTTCAGGGCTTGAGCCACCGTGCCCCAGCCTTGTTCGGATGCCTGGATGTTGTTGCGCCGCCGCAGATAGTTGTCGGCCTCGCCGATGCACCATCTGCTGAGTTCGGCGTACTTGTTGGTATCGTGACTGTGTGATTCCATACTCTCGATTCTCTTGCTTTGGGCTGTTGTTGACCCCTGCCAGTCTGAATATTGTATCAGCCTGAAATACCGCTGCCGGTAACAGGCTCCGTCCGCCGTTTGCGACTGAACTCCGGTTGCCGACTGCGTGCTATCATGCCTGTGACGATTTTTATGCGTACATGACAGGAGAGAACCTCCAATGCCCGGCGACGCCAGAGTGAAGAACTGTTGAATACCCGCGCCAGCCTGATGGTCGCCACGGCCAAGATGGTGGCGCACTATGTGGCTGCGGCAGCGCAATCCGGAGCATCCGCGGAAAGCGTCAATGCGGTTCTGCTGGATGTAACGGAGACAACCGGCATTGAAGAGGTCTTCGTAACGGACGCCGACGGAAACATCGAGTTCGGAAGCCACCCCGCCCTCAGCTTCAAGTTCCCGACCGGCCCCGGAGTCAGACACGCAGGCAGCGCCCTTCGCCCAGCTACTGGCGGGAACGGCAAGCGAAGGCACTGCCACCGTGGTTGTTCAGGACCCCAGCCCTTCTCTCAACAGAAATGGTAGCAGCGCCTCCGCTGCCGGGCCTCCATCGCCTGCGTATCCACGTTCGCCAGTGCCCGCAATGGTGGTGATGATACCCGATTGGTAGGTCATCGTCTGCGCCCCTCCGGTACTTGATTTGAGTTTTCTGGAATCAACTTTTCCTCATATCAAGCCCCAAAAGCGCACAATTTATCAAGTGGCACGGGCACATTTTTCAGCGACTAAAGTTATGTAATATCCCGCGTCAGCCGCCGCCAGCGGTTGCGCTGGTCGCGGGTCTCGGGGGCGAAGGTCGTGGGCGGCGGCTCGGTGCGGATGCGCTCCAACTCCGGCAAAAGCGCTTTGACGTTGCTCAGGTAAATCGCTAGGGTGTCCGAGCTTAGCCAGTTCTCGTAAAAGTTGACGTGCAGCGCTTGAGCTGTTCCGAACAGTCCGACCAAGTCGGGACGGCCCTGTTCGTCAGCAACTTGCTGGGCGATGTCCACTATCAGACCGTGGCTGTTGTGGTTCCAGCCCCGCTCTTCGGCGATGGCTTTCAGGGCTTGAGCCGCCGCGCCCCAGCCTTTTTCGGATGCTTGGATGTTGTTGCGCCGCCGCAGATAGTTGTCGGCCTCGCCGATGCACCATCTGCTGAGTTCGGCGTACTTGTTGGTATCGTGACTGTGTGATTCCATACTCTCGATTCTCTTGCTTTGGGCTGTTGTTGACCCCTGCCAGTCTGAATATTGTATCAGCCTGAAATACCGCTGCCGGTAACAGGCTCCGTCCGCCGTTTGCGACTGAACTCCGGTTGCCGACTGCGTGCTATCATGCCTGTGACGATGTTTATGCATATATGACAGGAGAGAACCTATATGACAGGAGAGAACCTACAATGCCCGGCGACGCCAGAGTGAACGAACTGTTGAATACCCGCGCCAGCCTGATGGTCGCCACGGCCAAGATGGTGGCGCACTATGTGGCTGCGGCAGCGCAAGCCGGAGCATCCGCGGAAAGCGTCAATGCGGTTCTGCTGGATGTAACGGAAACAACCAGCATTGACGAGGTCTTCGTAACGGACGCCGACGGAAACATCGAGTTCGGAAGCCATCCCGCCCTCAATTCAAGTTCCCGACCGACCCCGGGGCAGACACGCAGGCAGCGCCCTTCGCCCAGCTACTGGCGGGAACGGCAAGCGAGGGCACTGCCACCGTAGTAGTGCAGGCCCCTACTCCCAGGGAGTTCGATGGCGCGATATTTCAGTACGTTGGAGTTTCAGGGATTGTTCGGGCGCGCATCGTGCAGGTGGGCATCGCGGGTGAACCCTAGCAACCTGCCTCAAGCCAGGGTGCCTCGTGATTTCCGAAGGATGCGGATTCGCTGGCGCAGGCCGCCGGGGCAGGGTCTTACTTCCCGTTCCCCGCAGCGTCGTTGTACCAGTCGAGGATTTCGCTGCCGGTCATGAAGACCACGCCCTCGAAGCGGCTCATGTACTCGAAGATGGCGTCGTAGTACTTGATGCGGTGGGCCGCGCCGGTGATGTAGGGGTGCGTCGAGATGCACATCACCCGCGCGCTGTCGGCCCCCTCGCGGTACAGCGTGTCGAAGTGGTCCTTGGCCCGCTCGAACAGCTCCGGCGAGCGGTGGTTCTGGATCAGGTAGATGGGGATGTCGTTCAACTCCACGGTGTAGGGCAGAGCCACCATGCGGCCCGACTTGACAATCATCTCGTAGGGCTGGTCGTCGTTGCACCAGTCGGCGATGTACTCGATGCCCTCCTCCGCCAGCACGTCCGGGGTGTCGAAGGTCTCGGCCAGGCCCGGGCCCATCCAGCCGCGCGGGGCCGTGCCGGTGGCCTCGGCGATGGTGTCTATGGTGCGGCGGATGACGGCCCGCTCGTCCGGCTCCCGGTTGATGACCCGCTGGATGAAGCCGTGGGCCAGCATCTCCCAGCCCGACTTCGTACACTCCTCCACCAGCATGGGATAGCTCAGGCACACCGAGGCGTTGAGACTGACCGTGGCCCGGATGCCGTACTTGTCCAGCACCTGCTTGAACCGCCAGAACCCCACCCGCAGGCCGTAGTCGAACCAGCCGAAGTTGGGGATGTCGGGGATGGTTGTGACGCCCTGGGGCGTGGGCAACACGGTGCGGGCCATCGGCTCGTTGATGTCCCACTCCTCCACGTTGATTACAGGCCATACGGCGACGCGGGCGTTGTTGGGCAGCTTCAGCGGCGGGCGGTGAAAGATGGGCGAGAATTCGGCGCGTGGATTGGCCATGACCAACTCCTATTTATGGTGTCAGGCTGCGTATGCTCTCAGGCCGCGCGGGCCTGGGCTGGACTGAAGAGTAATTGCCCTATTCTAACCCTGTGCGCCTTGAACCGCTTGTACTCGTATCCCACCCTCGGGGAGGTCGCGCACACGAAAGCGCCAACTGGTTTCAGCGTCTATGAGAGGGTACACCATAGTATAGGCTTCTTCCCGAAGCCCGCCGTTGACTGCATAACGGCCTTCGGACGTAGTGGGGGAGAAACGCCTCCATATCTGCCAGCCCGCTCCCGGGTCTCTCAGAACCAAGAACGAAGGCAAACTGGCGTCTCCATCGTCCTGCTCCGGGATGGCGCCGAGGGCCAGCGGTTTGCAGACGCTGGAGCGGGTGCTGATATCGTCAACCATCGCTCCGGTATCGCTGATTGAATCCCCGGCCCCACTGCGGTCAACCGCATTCCACCGGGCGATGACGTTGCCGTCACTCAAAGGCTGCATCAGCATCTTGAAGGACCTTTTGCCCACCATCGGATAGGTGGCGTCCTTGAATTCCACCACTCGAAAGTATACGCCGATGTAGTCCCCAATATCGCCATCCGTGCTGGTGGCCGAGTGATACATCTCCACGCAGGCGCAGAACATTTCATCGGGAGAGCTGCTGATGTCGAGGGCATCGCGGGAGATGAGAAAACCCGCAAGGGCTTCAATGCCTTCACGGGCGCACTTTTCCCGGGGAAGGCCATCCGGATCAACCGACCACCTGGCAATGGTTGCGCCGCCGTGCTTGGCCCCGGGCCACGACTCGCGGAGGCCAGGTTCGTTCACCCACAGGCGCATTAGAGACTCCCCAACAGCTTCTATTGGACAACCGTTTCGTGAAATTCAGTCTGGAGAAGCAAGGGGATTCTACTTTGCCCCAGAAACACTGTCCAGCCGACTGCTTCTGGCGGATGCAGGCATTCTGTACATAGTCGTCAAGAGGGAAAAGGCGGCTATGCCAGCGGTCAGACTGAAACCTCCCCTTGGTTATTGTATCGCTATATGATACATTAAGTACATATAATTTTTATATATGGAGATTGCCAGTGCCAACAGTGGCGATAGATGGGCAGTTTCGTTTCGTGGTAAATACTAGGGAATGGGCAGTTTCGTTTCGTGGTAAATACTAGGGAAAATGACTTTGAGCCTCCCCATGTCCATGTATGGGTGGGTAACGAAGATGTATGCCGGATAGAGTTAAATGGAGGAAGTTACATGGACAGTCCCCCGCCCGGCGACTTTAGAGACATACTGATAGCATACGCCAAATATGCTGAGGACATCAGGGCTACATGGGATAGAATTCATGGGAGATAGCAAATGAACGCTGTGCTAGTAAAAAACGCCCACCGGATGATGCTGTCTGCCGCTTTGCTGGAGGACGGCATCGAACTGATTTTCGCCGACGGATGCCGGGGGCTGGTTCCCTTTGCCGCTATGCCAGAGATAAAGGGACACTTCGGCGTGTCCACCCTTGAGCTGCCCAACCCTTATGAGGCGATTATCCTTACTGATGAAGGCCAACAGGTCGAGCTGCCTTGGGATTTCGCTCGCCACTACTGCGACCAATCCTACCGGCCGACAGTCGAGGCAATAGCAAGACAAGGGAGACATACCCTTGGGGAGCGCATCCGTCAGTTACGGGAGTCCGCCGGGTTTACTCAAGAGGCCCTGGCCCGCTCCGCAGATATTGGACGGGTTACCCTGGTCAGGCTGGAAAACGGCGAACAGACACCCAGACTCAAGACGCTTACCGCAGTAGCCCAAGCCTTGGGGAAGCAGGTTCAGGACTTGCTCACCGGGCCGTAGACTTCGGCCCTTATCTCCCCCCGTAAACCTCCGTTTCCGGCGCGAAGGCGGCCCAGGCAAACCAGAAGTGGTTCCCGTGGACGATGGGCGCCAGCGACTTTCCGGCCAACGGTCCCGACACGGCCTGCCCCAGCACGTTCCAAACGGAGCCGGTCTGATCGTCTGCAAAGCCGTCCGGCCCCACACGGAAGGTCAACATCTGCCCGTCCAGCTCCGACTCGAACACGCCGGTGGAGCCGACATCCCGCGACTCCGCGATGCGCGACTGGTCCAGCGCCGAGGCAGTGCCGGGCTGGAACAGCACCACGATGCTATGCCCGTTGGCATCGTAGTTGACCGCCCCCTCCTGCTCCAGCGCCATGAAGGGAAAGGCCAGTGGTTGGCCGTCCAGGGTCAGCGCAGCCACCCGCTCCATAGGCAACAGGCGGCCGTCGGGTTCCCCATTGAACAGGAAGGGCGACTGGTCAACGCGGTCGTAGCCGGAATAGGGGTTGCGCCCGTAGTCCCGCGAGTGGCCCGTCTCGCGGGACAGCACGTCGGCGTCAGGGAAGGCGGCCTTGAAGTCTCCCCACGATATTAACTGCGCAGGTACAAGCTCCAGCCGGTATCCGGCGTAGGCTCCGACAATACCCTCGCCGGTCAACTGCTGCCACCAGCTTTCCGTCTGCCGGTCCCACATCACCAGGTCGCTATTGCGAAGGTTTCCCGACACGCCGAAATCCAGCGTGGCGCCGCCGACCCTCCGGTCGAAGGCCACCGCCGAGTTGCACAGCGGGCAGAAGGTGACCGACACCGGCACACCGCCCACAGAGTCGTTGGCTATTTCGTGCCAGGTCAGGATCGCCAGCGGGTAAGCTCGCGCCTGGCCGTTGATTTCCAGCGACACCACCGGCTGCACGTCCTCCAGCCACGAGTCGGCGTCGGCGATGCTCTCGAACTGCGGGGCGTCCAGCGGCGGTATGCCATCGCGGGGAACGCCGCCGGACAGGAACTCATCGTAGGGGACGGTATGAAGGCTGAAGTCGGTCTTCCACCCGCCGGTTCTGAATCTGGCTGCATCAAGGGCGTCTTCGTAGCCGGGGTCGGTGTCCACCATAGGCGCGGGTGACGAACCGTCCGTCTCTTCACTCGCCGGCGAGGTATCGGTGGGTTTCGGCATTGCTGTTGCCGTCGCTGGTGGCGCAGCCTCGGTAGCCGACGGGGCCGATGTGGCAGGCTGCGGCGTCTCCCTGGAATCTGTGTCAGCAGCTTCTCCGGTCGCCGGCGCCGCAGTGACGTCCGCAAACCTGACGATTGGCGCAACCGTTGGTGTAGCGTCGCCACTCCCGCAGGCAACCGCCAGCAAGCTCAGCAAAGCCGCAACGAAACCCAGAAGGGAAATATGCCGGCGGTTCCGGCTAAAGAAGGTTATCTCGCCCAACTGTCAACCAGTAGAAGACGATATAGGCTCCGGCGATAACCATGAAAGCGGATGCGATGGGTTGAACGTAGGGCAAGGCGCGGCGCATCAAGCGCACCATGGCCCCCTTGAAAATCGCCATCCCCAGCGTCATCACCATGATGACCAGCCCCATGCCGAAGGCGTAGAGGAAGAAGTTGCCCACTACTTGCAGAAGAGAACTTGAGGCGCTTCCGATGCCTACCACGGCGATAAATATGGGTAACGTGCAGCTCAGAGACGCCGTGCCGTAGGAGACTCCGAAGGTGAAAAAGCTCTTGATGCTTACGGTGTTGGGGTTCCCCAAGCGGTCGGCGGCGCGGGCTGCGATGCCGGTATACAGCTTGCCGCCCGCCACCATCCACGCTCCGGTTCCCACCAGCGCCGCGCCGATTATCAGTCCCAGCCAAGGCAGCAGGTCGCTGATGAACGACGCCGACAACCCCACCGCGCCGCCCACGACTCCGAAAAGCAGGATAAACCCGGCAGACACCGCGCCGCCCACCACCAAGCCCCGCAACACTGCCGCCACCGGCCCCGGCCGCTCCTCCTCGGACAGGTTGGAGCCGAGATACAGCCCCAGGTATGCCGGGAGCATGGCGAACCCGCAGGGGTTGACCGCAGAGGCCATCCCGGCGGCGAAGGCGAAGAGCGCCGTGCCGCCAATCAGGCCGCCCAGGAACTCCTGCGAGTTCCCCGACAGCCTGCCTTCCACGAACAGGTTGATGGGGTCTATCCCGCCGCCGCTGCCGACCGCCAAAGCGCCGCCGACTGCCACGGCCAATGCCGCCACCGCCACCACCGCCGTCACAAGCCAAGTGCGGCTCTGGCCCTCTTTCAGTGCCGACAGCGCTGTATTCATAGCCCCTATACGCCTCAATGATGCGGTTGGATTTGCCGGGTTTAGTTAACCACAGAGAACACGGAGGAATTTCAGAATAATCATTAACAATCTCCGTGATCTCTGTGGTCAGAAAAAGGGTTCCGGGTCGAAAACGCCCTCCGGCGCCAGCCCCGCAAACCGCTGCGGGTGCAGCGCCTCTGCCAGTCCTTCCAGCACGTCCACCACCCGCGGGCCGTGACGGCTGGGGATGCGTCCGTCGAACACGAAAGCCCGCCCGTCGCGGACTGCGGGGAGGTCTTCCCATCCGGGCAGTACGGTCAGCTTGTCCTGCGCTTCTTGCCGGGAGCGTTCCGGGCCGAAGGCGCAGGGCATGATCATCAAATACTCCGGCGCGTATTCCCGCACCTCGTCCCAAGACATCTCGCGGGAGTGGCCCCTGGGAATGGCCAGACCTTCTTCCCCGCCTGCCATTTCCGAAATCTCCGGCAGCCACTGCCCGGTGTTGCGTAGCGGGTCCAGCCAGTCCAGGCAAACCACCCTCGGGCGTTTGCCGGACTCATCATCTTGCGCTTTTCGAAGGACGCCATCCGTCACCCGCTTCACCCGTGCCTCCAGCGACTCACGCAACTCACGTCCGCGCTGAGACACGCCGGCAGCGTCGGCGATGTTGCAGACGTTCTGCAGGATGTCGTCCAGCCCGTCGGGGCGGATGGTCAGTATGTGAGGCTCGTAGTCCAGGGCCTTGGCCGCCGTCTCGAAGACCGAACCGCTGGCGATGGCGCAGACCTCGCAGAGTTCCTGGGTTATTATCAGGTCAGGGCGCAGGCGGGCCAGCAATTCCTCGTCTATCCAGTACATCGGGTTGCTATTGGCGCGGGCCTGCTGCACCAGGGCGTCTATCTCGCCGCTGTCCAGGTGCTTGATGTTTCGCAGGCTGTGGCTGACCACCGGACGCGATGCCGCATCTTCCGGGTAGTCGCAGGCATAGGAAACACCCACCAAGTCATCGCCCAGGCCGAGGGCGAAGACAATCTCGGTCGCGCTGGGTAGCAGAGAGCAGATACGCATACGCCGTCTCTCATCAGGAAGTGAAGCCAGTATAATTCCATGCGCCAACGGGGTACAAGGCTGGATGGTTGACGGTCTGTGAGGACCGTTTCCGGAATTGCGCCGGTGGAGCGGATGGCAACCGGGCAGTTTCTCTGGAAGTCACAGCGGGCCTCGCGGCGCAGTGTTGCAGTAAACGGCATTATACGGCAAACACCCGGCAGCTTGCGTCATGCCCGAGCGACGGAAAGGGCGAGAACCAAGCGTGGGTGGCTGATTGGCATGATACAATTCGGCTAATTAGCGGAAGGAGAGTAATTCTTGGCGGCCGAGATTCTGTCCGGGACCGGCCTGGCGGCGGAGATACGCGCCGAGGTTGCTGTCGGCGTCGTCGAGATGCAGGAGAAGCACGGCGTAATCCCCGGGCTGGCCGTCGTGCTTGTCGGTGACGACCCGGCGTCGGCGGTCTACGTCAGGAACAAGCGCCGCGCCTGCGAGCAGGCAGGGCTGTTCAGCGACGCGGCCCATCTCCCGGCCACGGCCACTGAGGGCGAAATCCTTTCCAGCGTCCAAAATTACAACGAAGACCCTCGCGTTCACGGCATACTGGTGCAACTTCCCCTTCCCGGTGGAATCAACCACCACAGGGTCATCGAGGCCATCAACCCGGACAAGGACGTTGACGGCATCCATCCCTACAACCTGGGAAAGCTGTTGCAAGGTAGGCCCGACTTTGCGCCCTGCACCCCCTCCGGCGTTGTCGAGCTGCTGGTCCGCAACGGCCACGACCCCGAGGGCGCCAACGTGGCCATCTGTGGACGCAGCGAAATCGTGGGCAAGCCGCTGGCCGCCCTGCTGATGCAGCGCGCCCGCGGCGGCAACGCCACGGTCACAGTCTGCCACACCCGCACCCGTGACCTGTCCGGAGTGACCCGCTCCGCAGACGTAGTGGTGGCAGCCATCGGACAGCCCGCCGCGATAACTGCGGATATGGTGAAAGAGGGCGCGGTGGTGATTGACGTGGGCATCAACCGGGTGCCCGACGCCTCGGCGCGCCGAGGCTACCGGCTGGTGGGCGATGTTGACTTCGAGGGGGTCTCTCGGAAGGCCGCAGCCATCACGCCCGTACCCGGCGGCGTCGGCCCAATGACCATTGCCATGCTGCTGAGGAACACCCTGACCGCCGCCCGCATCAGCATCCACGGGCGATAACCTGTTCCTTCTCCCTCAGGGAGAAGGAACAGGTTAGGGTGAAATCTTGGCTTCGGGTAAGGAGTGGGAACGGCTGAATGCGCACCAGCGACTTCGACTATCCGCTGCCACCGGAGTTGATTGCCCAGACCCCGGCCGAACCGCGCGATTCATCGCGCCTGCTCGTCCTGGACCGGGCTACGGGCAGCACACGGCACCGGCGCTTCACCGACATCCTGGAGTACCTGCGCCCCGGTGATCTGATGGTCTTCAACCAGAGCCGCGTTATCCCCGCCCGTCTCTTCGGAGTTCGTGACGACAACGGCGGGCGGGTGGAGTTCCTGCTGCTGCGCCGGGAAGCCGAGGGAGTGTGGGAAGCCCTAGCCCGTCCGGGGCGGCGCCTGCGGCCCGGCGCGACCGTAACCATCACCCCGCCCGACGGTGAACGCCTTCTCCCTCTCCCTCAGGGGGAGGGCAGGGGTGGGAGTGCGCCGCTGACCGTCGAAATCCTGGAGTCGCGGCCCAACGGCATCAAGGCGGTGCGGCTGTCATCGGAAGAGGCAATTGAAGGCATGGGCCACACTCCGCTGCCCCCCTACATTCGCAGCCGCCTGGACGACCCGGAACGCTACCAGACGGTCTATGCCCGCCAGCCCGGCAGCGCCGCCGCGCCCACCGCCGGGCTGCACTTCACGCCGGAGCTGCTCTCACACATCCGCGACGCCGGAGTGGAGACTGCCTTCGTAACGCTGCACGTGGGGTTGGACACCTTCCGTCCGGTGCAGGGAGAAGACCCGTCGGAGCATCTCATCCACACCGAGCGGTACTCGCTGGAGGCCGAGACCGCCGATGCCCTGAACCGCGCCCGCGCCGGGGGACGCCGCACCATCGCCGTCGGCACCACCAGCGTGCGCGTGCTGGAGCAGGTGGCCGCAGACGCCGCGAGGGAGGGGCGCGCCGGGTTTGAGCCGACGAAAGGCGACGCCAGCATATACATCCTGCCCGGCCACCGTTTCCGCGCCGTGGACGCCATGGCTCACCAACTTCCACCTGCCCCGCTCCACGCTGCTGATGCTCGTCTCCGCCTTCGCCCAGCAAGGCGCAGGCGACCCGGAAGACGCAGGCCGCCGGATGATGCTGGACGTGTACGCCGAAGCCGTCCGCTTACAGTACCGCTTCTACAGTTTCGGCGACGCCATGCTGATTGTGTAGTCGGCCAGCGGGGTCTCTGTTACAGTTAATCTGTAAATGCTGGACCGGGGGAGTGATATGCCGGAAAGGAAACATTGTGTAGAAGTTTTCTTTGATGACGAGGAATACGCGATCCTCGAGGAATTGTCAACTGGGACCAAGTGGAGCATTGAAAAGCTGGTGTACAAGAGTGTGTTCCGTGCTCACCTGAACGAGGAAGCGAAGAAGCGCCATGAGGCAGCGCGATGGCTTCGGTCTCAGGAACCCATTGATTGGGGAGCAGATTGGGCGGAACTAAAGAAGTGGATGGAGAAAGACAGGGCCTGGCAGGTTCTGAAATCCATGGGTCAAGATTCAGAGTCTTCGCAATGAGACTCTTGGACGCTAACGTCATCATCTATTCCGAAGGCAGAGAACACATCTACCATGATCCCTGCAGGAAAATCATGGATTCCATTGACGCTTGGCCTGAAGAATATGCTATTGACACCGAATCTCTACAGGAAGTCCTTCACGTCTATTCCAGTCGTGGGGAAAGGGAAAAAGGATTGGCCGTTACTGAAAGGTTGTTGAATCTTTTCTCCGAAGTCATTCCCATCACCGCCGCCGAAATCACGACGGCGATGCGCTTGATGTCAGAAACTCGCAACCTCTCATCCCGCGACGCCATTCACGCCGCCGTGGTAATCGAACACGGACTGGAAGGCATCGTCAGCGCCGACCAGGACTTCGACCGCATACCCGGCCTGCGCAGGTTCGACCCGGCGGAAGCGGCGGCGGGATGACGCCAACCCGATTAACGCAAGGCAACAAGATTCCAGCCTTTGTATAACGTTCTGCCTTGAAAACTGCTTTGCTCCGACACTTCGACCCAAAGGACGTCGCCGCTGTTCACTTCGGTGAGGTCGCTCAGCAGCGCCGCTTCCGGGCGGGGGTCGAACAAGCTCCATGACTTGGTTTCGTTGTGGAACCTCCACACGGAGACCAGGCTGCCGTCGCTGATGAGAGTCGAAAACGCTATGGCAACCGGACGGGGGCCGCTCCATGCGCTGAGGTCGAGCAAGTCAACGCCGCCTTGCCGCCAGAAGGCCGATTGGCTGGCGGTGGCTTGGTCAATAGTGAAAGTTACTCTCTTTCCGATGAAGCTCTGCGTTCCCTGTTGTACCAGGAGCTTATATTTCCCGTCATTGGACGTGAATGTGGCGGTAATCTGCTCCCCTTCTATGAGGGCAGTGATGTTAATCCCGCCCTTCGCTGTCTTTCCGTCAACAGTCGCCAACCCACTGAAAGCGTGAGGCGGAACATTGGGTGTGGCGCCGCCGCCGGATGCGTTCAGGTTGAAGGGAAATGTAATACTTCCATCCTGCCAAGTGGAGGTCTCTCCAGCAAGATACCCTCCCACCTTAAAAGTGAGCGCCAGGCTTCCCTGCGGTCGAGTAACATCCAGAACGTAGTTGATGCTTGCAGAACGCGCTTGGACTCTCGTTGTTCCCACCACAGTCTCACCAGACAATGCTTCTACCAACGTGCCAGCAGGAGCCTTCTGTCCATCAATAAAGGCATTTCCTGAGAACCTGTTGGGACGGTCAGATTGCGCAGAGGCTATGAACGGAACGCTCACCAGCATGACAGCGACTGCGATGAGCACAAGGAGTGAAGTCCGGGTTGGCTTCATGTGATTGTATCTCCGTATTTTCACTGCGGCCTGCACAACCAGATGGGTATCTTTTGCCACTATTGAGACCCGGCATCTATCCCACGCTCAGGCTTATGTCCCCCAGGCCCTCAAAGGTGAAGGCGGCTTCGTCGCCGGGGTTGAGGAACTTGGTGCTTACTATGCTGCCTGTCATCACCAGCATCCCGGCTTTCAGTTCCTTGCCGCGCCCGGCGAGGGTGTTGGCCAGCCACGCCAGCGCATCCAGCGGGTGGCCCAGCACGTCGCGTCCGTAGCCTTCGCCCGCAGGCTCGCCGTTGATGGTCATTGCGCCGCTGGCGTTTTCCAGGTCCAGAGTCTGCCAATCCGTTCTTTCCGGCCCCAGCACCACGCCGGCGTTCCAGGCGTTGTCTGCGGCTACGCCTAGGAAGTACAGATTGCTGTAATCGGCGCCCCGGTCGTCCACCAGCTCGAAGGCGGGCATCAACGCGCCCACCGCCGCCGCTGCGGCTTCCCGTCCGTAGGGGGCGCCGCTGGCGGGCAGGCCCGATTGCAGGCGCGCCGCCACCTCGCATTCCGCCCCTAGCCGGACATAATCGGCGGCCCTCACCGCAGCCGGAGAGTGATGCACAACGCTCTCGAAAACCGCGCCGGCGCAGGGAGCGTCGAAGCCGACCATCCGTTGCATTACGGGCGTAGTCAGAGCGATCTTGTAGCCCACGACGGCCCCGCGCTCCGGGGCCAGCAATGACTGGAACGCTTCCTGCATATCGTAGGCTTCTTCGATGGTGGCGGGTGATATGTCGCCGGGCAGCGGCTGGTAAGGCTGCCGGTCCCGGTGAGCGTCGAACAGATAACGGGCTGCTCTTTCTGCTTTATTCGATTGGGTCATTACTGGGCCTCCTCAATGGGTCGTTATTCTCTGAATTTCAGTCCAGAAACCGAATGCTGACCGACATAACGACACCCTGAACCACAAAAGCAATGGCAATCAAGGCCGCTATGGGCGGAGTGGGAACCTGGCTGCCTGCGATAATGCCCTTTAGTATGCCCAAGACTGAAAATACCGCAATAGCAACGGTCAACAGGATTTCGCCAAGAGAGTAGTATGTCCCGACAGCGACGCCGGACACCCCCAGAAGGTTCAGCCATACCAAACCCATCATAACGGCCCAGAAAGCGCATAGCCCTACAACCAGATAGGCAGCCCAGGCGCTTCGTGCGAGCACAAGAACCGCCACGGCAACTAGCGGAACGATCTGGACGAGATGCCGGGCTATTGCATCGCTGGCCGCTCCTGCCAGCACGAGGGCAACGGAGATGCCAAGCAGGCATATCGCCAGAAATGCAGCGTCCCTCCTTTCCGTTATCGGCAACACGGATGCTGCCTTTATACCAGTTGCAGCAGTTGGAGCGTATTGCCGTCCGGGTCACGGAAGGTGGCGACCCAGCCGCCCCAGCTTTCCTGTTCCGGCTGCCGTATGAACTCCACCCCGGCGTCGGCCAGCCGGGAAGCTACGGCGTGAATGTCGTCTACTCCCAAGTGAGGCATGAAACGGTAGGAATCTTTCGATGCCCCTGAGACACGGTCATGCAGCCCGATGTTGAACCGCATGGGAACGTCCCCACCCACCCCGCCCCGCCCCAGCTCGAAGGCGATGAAGTCGGGGTGCCGGGAATGCAGGGGAAGTTGCAGCACGTCGTTGTAGAAGCGAAACATTTTATCCAGATCATCGGTCCATAACGTGACGCCCACCACACCGTTAATCATCGGTGGAACCTCCATGCTAATCTCTTCTGCTTCCGAGGAAGGGTTAGATCCTGCCCCCGCGAAAACGGGGGGTGGGGGCGTCTCTGCGCTGTAGGCAAAGCTGATGTCAGGATTTCACCCTCACCCCAACCCTCTCCCTTGAGAGAGAGGGAGAATTAAAAGACCTTGGAGCGTACCCCACAAAGCGAAACCGGCCAGTGAATCGCACCGGCCGGTCGCATATTATCCCTCAAACTTGGCAAGAGCTATCGTTGTATGAAGGGCTAGACCTCCGCCAGTTCGCCCCGGCGCTTGGCGGCGGAGCAGCGCGGGCAGAGGCCGTAGAAGTCCACCCGCTGCCAGCCCACCTCGAAGTCGGTGCTTTCGGAGATGCTGTTGCGCAGGCTCACCACCATGTCATGCACTTCGCTGGCGGTATCGGCGTCAATCACGTTTTCGCACTCGATGCAAACCAGGTTGACATGCGGCTCCATGTTGGGCTCGTAGCGGGACATTCGCTGAAAGGGCAGTTCCTGAATCAGCCCGCTCTTTTGCAACACGCTCAGGGTCGAGTAAATGGTTGCCAGGGTCATCGAAGGGAAATGTCCCCGTACCCGCTCGTAAATCTGTTGCACCGTGGGATGGTCCTGCGAATTCAGGACTACTTCAGCAATAGCCAAGCGTTGCGGGGTGACCCGGACGGCCCACTCCCTCATCCGCTCTACCAACTCCTGCTGCGTCAACATAAGCTCAATCTCCGTAATCCGCTCACTGTGACGTTTGCGGAGGGGAACGGCGGGCGTTTCAGGCACTCGGGCCGCTCGGGCCAGCCACCGGGGCGGAGTCGCAACATCCGCCTAACGAATCTCAAAAACTGATTGTACTATACCGCGATTCCCCCCTCTCAAGCAACCCTGCGCATCGCCAGGGCAATCGCGTTTTAATCTTAGAGCCTCCCATACCCGTCATTCCCGCGAAGCTTGTCCTCGTGAAAACGGGGAGCGGGAATCCATACTGCTGGGTTTCGGAAAATCCATCTCTCCCGGCAACCTATGGATTCCCGCTTTCGCGGGAATGACGGTTGACTTCCACAAAAAAGTTGACTCCGGTTAAAACGCGATTGCCCTGTGCGCATCGCGGCAGCACTCGATTTCAGTTGGCTCGGCAGTTACAATTGCCGCAGAAGACCAGTACTGAATTTGCCAAGGAGGGACTGCTATGCCTTATTACACTAGGGGAGATGTCACCATACGATACGAAGAAGTTGGCTCCGGGTTCCCGCTTCTGGCCACCCCCGGCGGCGGGTTGAATTCCAAGGTGGAGAACTGGCCCGGCCAGGTGTTCGACTCTATGGAAGTCTTCAAGAACGACTTCCGTGTCATCACCATGGACCAGCGCAACGCCATTGGCGGGGAGTCCACCGGGCCGGTGCAGGTCAACGACCCGTGGGGAGCCTTCGCCGACGACCAGTTGGGGTTGATGGATCACTTGGGCATTCAGGAGTTCCTGTTCATCGGCTACTGTATCGGCGGGCCGTTTGCGATGAAGCTGATTGAGCGCGCTCCCGAGCGGGTGCTGGCGGCAGTGCTCTGCCAGCCGGTGGGCCACGCATCCAAGACGCCGGACGCCATGTACGACATGGGACGCGATTCCTGGGGCCCTGACCTGATGGCTCAGCGGCCCGAACTGACCATGGAGACTATCGAGCAGTACCTGCACAATCTGTACCGGGTCCAGCCGGACTTCATGTACAGCGTGTCGCGGGACTTCGCGCGCGCGTGCCAGACTCCGTTGCTGGTAATGCCCGACGACACGCCGGCCCACTCTCTGGAAGCGGCCATGGATATGGTGGAATTGGCGCCCAAGGCCGAGGTGACGCCCTACCCTTGGAAGGAAGAAGCAGACCTCAAGGCAAAGACCATAGAACAGGCGCGGGATTTCCTGCGCGCGCATCAGCCGGTTCAAGCCGCCCGCTGAGGGCGCGCGGCGAATCTTGACTGGCAACCGGGGCAACCACAAGGGTTGCCCACATCTTTTGAAATGAAGGCTTGTGGCGCCGTCAAATTGCCGCGTCAGCCAGGCGGATGCCTTCCCACCAGTGCTTGCCGTGGCCGCGCCGCTTGCGCCTCAGGCCCAGGGCGGTCAGGCGCATCCCGAAGGCGCGTTGCGATATGGGCTCCTGCCCGGCGTCGCTACGCCACTCAAGGAAACCGGCGTACAGGTCTCCGGCGAGTATCCGCTTTCCCTCCCCGGTATCGCAGCGCTCGGTAACGAAGCGGTCTACCGGATTGCTGCCGAAGTTTGGCGCGACTATGGCCGGGGGCGCGCTCGTGGCGCTGGTGGAATGATAGGCAGGCGGCTCGCTGGCTGGCGGCGGAAGCGCAGCTTCAACCGGCCGGGCAGGCGTGCTGGGTACACGGTTGGGGGGCGGGACGCCACCGTTATAGTCTGCCGGGAGGCTTACGGGCGGAGTTTCGGAAGGCTCGCCGGATTCATCGGACTCCACAGGAAGCGGCCCGATGATGTCTTCAAAGTCCAGGGCCGACAAGTGGGCGGGCAAAACAACGCGCCCTTGGGCGGAAACATTGTCGCCTATGGAGTCGGCGCTGGCGGCGCAGTACTCAAGCAGACCAATATAGTTGTCCAACCCTCCGAAGTCGTCCCAATTCAAGGGACGTCCTCCGATGCCCGTGGCGTTCAGGGTGAACCCCAACCGGCGGATGTGGAACAGGCGACGATAGGGCGGAGGGCACTCCCAAACCGGCTGTATGATAGACCGCCGCACCGCGAGGCATATGAGGTGCATCACGGAAAGAGCGGTGCGAAGCTCGGGTAGTTCCTGTTCTATGGGCTCGCCGGGAAAGGCGACGGTCAAACTGCGCCTGGCCTGCAACGCCGACAGCGCGAAAGCGGCCCGCATCTGGTTTGCCGCGCCCCGGGTCAGATTAGCGGGAAGCTCCGGCCCTGAATCCCAAGGATCCCCATTTTGCCGACCGGATCTCGAGCCGCCGGCTCCGGGCATCCCGAATGCTCTGTACGACAAGTTACCCGCGGCGGCGGCTCTCCAGAACGCCAACGCAAACGCCAGATTCTCTTTAACCAGTCTGATTTCTTCTCCCGGCCTCACACACCACCACCCACGTCACATTGGGGAGCTATGCTTGTCAGCTACGGGGATTCACCCTGCCCTAACCCTCACCCTTCCTGAAATGACCTCTCCCACAGGGGGAGGGTTAGGGTAAGGGTGGGCGCGGGAGAGGAAGTATGTCTGCTAGTTGCTCAGGTCCATCACCACCTTGATGATGTTGTCATCGCGCTGGTCGTACATATCGTAGGCCCTCTGCACGTCGGAGAACCCCATGCGATGGGTCACCAGCGGGGCCGGGTCGCACCATCCGCGCTGCCGCAGGGCCACGATTTCCTGGATGTGGCTGATGGGATCGCCGCTGCGGGCCCCGGTGGTGGGGATGATTCTCGGCTGCTTGTCCATCAGCCAGTTGTGTTCCAAGGGAATGAATTCCTCTTCCTGGATGCCGAAGATGATGCAGGTGCCGTTCTGGCGAACCAGCCGGAAGCACATATTGAAGGTGTCGGCATAGCCTGCGGCCTCTACCACCACGTCGGCGCCGGCTCCGCCGGTTATCTCGGCCACCGCTTCCTCCAGGTTGTCCTTTTCGGGGTTGAGCTGGTGGGTGGAGCCAAATATCTTGGATGCCTCCAGCCGGTAGTCCAGCAGGTCAACGGCGATGACATTGCGGGCGCCAATCCGGGAAGTGATCATAGTGAAGCTGAGGCCGATGCTGCCCTGTCCCATCACCACGACATTCTTGCCCAGCAGGTTGGGCATCTGCTGGCAGGAATACAGCACGGTGCCCGAGGGCTGGCACATGATCCAGTCGTCCAGCGAACCTTCGTCGGGAAGTAGAATCATCCGGCCGGGGTCGGACACCATGTATTCCACCAGTCCGGCGGAGCCGCGCGGCGGAATGACGATGACGCGCTGGCCTTCGTGGTAGGCGTCGGTGCGGCTATCCACGATAGTGCCGGCCAGCTCATGGCACGGATGACCGATGGGCGCAGGGTAGTACTCTTCCGGGTTGACGGCGAAGCCGTGGCGGATGTCGCTGCCGCAGACCGACACGCGCTCCAGCTTGACCAGGCATTCCCCGTCCTGGGCCGTGGGTGTTTCCGCTTCCAACAACTCGAAGAGCTTGGGGCCGACAAGTCTGGCCGCTTTCATGTTAATCGTTTCTCCCTGAAAATACTTTTTGCGCTCAGGCCGCGCCGCTTCTTCTCCCGCTAAGGTCTGTAAGAGCTGCCTGAGCCGTTGAGGGTATCTTAATGGCAAGGGACGCGCGGGGCAATACATTACGTCCGGTCAGCCGGCCGATAAAGGCAACTGATGCTGATACTATCATGCCACTATCAGGGCGCGTCACCCCACCTCGCCGTAGCGGAAGCAGCCGGTGGTGTGGTCGTTGACCATGCCGGTGGCCTGCATGAAGGCGTAGCAGATAGTCGGGCCGACGAACCGGAAGCCGCGCCGCCGCAGTTCCTTGCTCATCGCCTCCGACTGCGGCGTCTTGGCCGGTATGTCAGCCAGCGACTGCCAAGCGTTCCTGACCGGGCTGCCGTCCACGAAGCCCCAGATGTAGGTGTCGAAGCTGCCGAACTCCCGCTGAGCGTCGAGGAAGGCGCGGGCGTTGCCGATGGCCGCCGCCACTTTCAGCCGGTTGCGCACGATGCCGGGGTTCGCCAGCAGTTCCGCCACTTGGCCGTCGCCGTACCCGGCCACCAGCACGGGATCAAACCCGTCGAACGCAACTCGATATGCGTCGCGCTTCTGCAGAATCAGCTCCCACGACAGCCCTGCCTGCGCCCCTTCCAGGACCAGGAACTCGAACAGCCGCCGGTCATCATGCAGCGGCACGCCCCACTCAGCGTCGTGATAGGCGATGCCGAGGGGCGTGGTGGCCCAGGCGCAGCGTGTGACCGATGACAATGCACTGCCTCTTTGCAACCGCTTTCGGTTGGCTACTCGAAAATCTCGGACAGGGGGAGAGAGAATCCGGGCATCAGCTCTTCGTCGGTTATCACGTCATCGCCGTTGAAGGAAAGAACGGAGCCGTCATCGCGGTGGACAACCACCCGGCGTGACGATGGATAGACCACCCAGACCCTCTGCGAACCGGCCGCCAGGTATTCAGCCACCTTGCGGGCAATCTCCGCGGCGGTATCGGAGGGTGATACTACCTCCACCGCAATATCCGGCGCGCCGACGGGGAAGCCGCTACCCCGTCCCTCTACGCGGGGGTGCAGGACGAACGACACGTCCGGGCCGCGCACCGTGTCCGGCCCGGTGCGCAGCCGGTAGCCCGTCTCCACCCGCGCCTCCCCTACGCCGCGCTGCCGGGAGTAGCCTTTGAACGCGGTGCCTACGTTGACGACAATCTCCCCCTGCTCGTCGTTGGAATACGGAAGTTCAAGAATCTCGCCGTCCACCAGCTCATAGCATCCATCGTTCCGGCAGCAGAAGAAGTAGAACTCCTCGGCGGTAAGCAGCGTTTTTTGCGTGGTCATTTTCGTACCTCCTCACCAATGGCTAGTGTACGCCCCAAGGCAGCAACAGCAGTGCAGCGGCCCAAGCGCAGCGTGTCGGCATGGCGTGGCTCCTTAGCTGCTGACGATAGGCAGATGCTCGCCCACGTGTCCGACAATGTACTGACCAGATTCAGCTTCCCAGCAGAAGTGAATGCGTAGGTAGTGTTGTTCGTTGGCGGTGCCACTGCCGATTTTGATGTGTTCTTGCATCTCGTACCCCCCGATCCAGCGAGTCTGGCCAAGTCTGTTCATAGTCGGTTCGCTTTCGTTGGATGAATAGTTGCATCCTCGCTCCCGCATCCGATCTTCGGGAGTTTTGCATAGCCGGCCTTGACTGCGAGCGACGGCTAGGTAGTGTTGACATTTCAGCGCAGCCAAATGAGGACAGCGGCGAATTGCAGAAAGCCCAGGTAGCGGCTGTCCAGCTTGTCAAACCTCGAAAATACCCGGCGGTAGTGCTTGATCTTGCCAATGAAGCACTCTACAACGTGGCGTTCCCGGTACAAGTGCTTGTCATATTCCCGTGGCTCCTTGCGGTTGGACCGGGGCGGTATCACCGCCTCCATACCGCTCCCGGCAACCTGACGGATAAAATCCTGCGAGTCATATCCTTTGTCTGCAATCACATATTCACCCGGATACCCGCAGAGCAGCGCCGGCCCCTGAGTGATGTCATGCTGCTGACCGGGCGTTAAAATGAACCGCAGAGGGTTGCCCAGTCCGTCCACGCTCACATGAACCTTCGTGCTGAACCCGCCCCGGCTCCGGCCCAGGGCTTGCGCTGATTGCCCCCCCTTTTTCCCGGGGCTCCCCCGGCACATTGGTGCGCCCGCACCACCGTACTGTCGATTATCAAGTACTCCAGGTCCGGTTCCGCACTGAAATGCTGGTGCATTCGCTCCCAGAGGCGACGGCCGCACCAGCGGGCGAAGCGTTTGTACACGGTGTTCCAATTGCCGTATTCGGCGGGCAGCAGGCGCCACTGCGCCCCGGAGCGGTTCATCCACAACACGGCCTCGACAAACCGCTTGCATTCATCCGGGGCGCCGACATACACGTCAGGGCAATCCCGCAGGAATTGCAGTATTTTATCCCATTGGTCTGGAGGTATGGTTATACTTGACATGCCGCAATTGTACCGCAGTCCAAATGTCAACACTACCTAGTTCCTGCAATGACTTGAAAGCGTCATACACTCTGCTCGGGCGTCGGTATGGATAGCCCTCAGCGGAGTCAAAGGCAGAATTCAGGAACCGCAAGCTGCTGAAGTGTTGATCGGCAACGAGAACCGCATCTTCGATACTGTTGAACATTGGCAGATCTTCGTAGTATTCGTGCTCAGCCACTTCTGGGTGATGCTCGTATTGGAAACTATATTTGAAACTACGAAACTCTCGTTCGTTCTGCTCAAGTTTTCGTTCCAATTCTTCAATGTGAATTTCATTATTGAGTGCTTCTTCATGTGCATTATCTAGCTGTTGCTGCAATTCGGCAATTTCACCATTTTGCACTTCTATTTTCGGGAGCAGTTCAGAAACAGCACCGTTGACCGCGGGCACCTCAGTTCGTGCCTCCGCTACATTCCCTCGCGATTCCTGAATGATGTTGCTAATGTCTGCCTGTTCTGAGGGGCGCAGGTCCAGTTCCCGACGTAATTCCGCCGCTACATTCTCGGCAGCTTCGGCGCGGACGCGGGCGTCTTCTAACAGGGCGCTTATCGCTCTGGCATCATCTTCGCGTTCCTGTAATTCGCGGTGCAGTTCGTCAATAATCCCTTTGGAGTCTGTTGTGCCTTCCTCGACCCCCTCCAACAGCAGCCGTAAATTTGCTATATCGGTATCTCGGGCTTTTAGGCCCTCGGTCAGGTCTTTGATTAGAGAGGCGCTTTCCTCGCTGCGGTTGCGGGCGTCCTCAAGCTGGGCGCGGAGAACGCCGAGTTCGTCGTCACGTTCCTGCAAGCTGGATTCGAGCTGAGCAATAGCCGCTTGGCTGATGCCTGCCTGCCCGTCGGCATCTTCCAATTGCTGCCGCAGCGACTCAACCTGCTCATCACTCTCCTTAATCTGGAGGTGGAGCAACTCAAATCCCTGCGCTGCTTCGGTTTCCCTATGCGCGGCTTTGTCCAGTTCCTGGCGCAGCGACTCAACCTGAGCGTCCCGCTCCAGTAGCTGGTTATGCAGTTGGGCTACTTCGGACTGTCCGGCGCCAGCCTGGCTGATAGCGGATTCAAGCTGCTGGCGCAGGGATTCTATGCGGTGGTCGCGCTCGGCCTGCTGCCGGTTCAGACGGGCGATTTCCGGCTCATAAGCCGCCTCACGATGTATCGCCTGTTCCAACTGATTGCGAAGGGAATCGAGTTCCGAATCCCGGCTTACAAGCTGTTGGTGCAGGTTATGCAGCTCCGTTTCTCCATCGGCGGCATCCCTTTCCTGTTCCTGTAACTGCTGGCTTAGGGATTCTATTTCGTCTTCGAGTTCCCTTACCCGTTGGCGCAAAGGCAGGGCAAGCCTTTCGGCGGCCAATTCCGCCATACGCCGCTGTTGCGCCTGAGCGCGGACGTTCTCAAACCCCTGAATTTCAGTAAACTCAGGGAGGTAACGGGCAAATTCCCGGACTACTATTCCCGCTGGTCGGCGAAGCAAAGCGCCCGCATCAGCCGGCATCCAAAACTTGTGCTGTTCCCGGCGGTCATCGCGGCTACAGCCGGGCTGATAAATACGCATCGCGCCGTTGAAGCAGGCCAGTTCAAAACCGACGTGACGCCGGAGTTCGTCTGCCGCATCGCCATTGTAGGTTACAACCTCCGCCACGCCTGCCAGAAGCTGTCGCAGCCAGTTGGGGTTGGCAGGCGCCAGGCGCCGCTAGTTCTCCGAGACAGCTACTATGGGAATCCGCCGGTCAGGATTAAAGATTCGGTTGGCAAACTCAGCAGCGGCGTCTGAGGCAACGCGGACGGGAGCAGAGGACAGGCGGTCGGCGCGGTAATAGCACTCAAACGCCCCAAAAAGATCCAGCACGAGCCGCGGCGGTCCAGAGACTAACTCCGGCGGCGGCGCTGCGTCCGTTTCCATGAAAGCGGATTGAACCCCCACTGCTACCGGCCCGCCTCTAGTGGAGAGCTTGACATCGAGGCGCAGTTGAAAGTTTGGGTTGCGACCGTGGGGCAGCTCTATCTGAAATCGTTGGTAAGCCAGCTCCTCAAACTCTCCGGATTCTTCCAACGGCTCCCTATCGCCCGGTAGCCTCTCGAAGCAGTCTCGGACAAAATCGCAGACTCGCCCGAAGAGAGAGTTTTCATCCTGCATCGGCCCGGTGATGCTGAATTCGGTCCGGTATTCCCCCGTAAGCGCCGCTATGTTCATTGCCGTAACCATTACCGTCTGCTCCTGCGGCCCTTTCTCCATCCTCTCATTTCCCAACTTCCGCCTGCGGGCTTATTATAGGACGAATAGTTGGGTCAACCTCAACATAACACAGGAGGCTACTACAATGCCCAACCCTTATGACGTTATCGTGGTCGGCGCGGGGAACGCCGCGCTGTCAGCCGCCATCGCCGCCCGTGAGAGCTGCCCCTCGGTGCTCGTGGTGGAGAAGGCCCCGGAGTACTTCCGGGGCGGCAACACCTACTTCACCGGCGGCATCATCCGCTTCGCCTTCGACGGGCTGGACGACATCAAGACCGTCATCCCCGATATGTCGCCCACCGAAGAGGAATCGGTGGACGTCGGCAGCTACACCGAAGACCAGTTCTACGACGACATGATGCGCGTCACCCAAGGCAACAGCGATCCCGAGCTGGCCCAGATCCTCGTCAGCCAGTCCCTTCCCACCATGCGTTGGCTGAACTCCAAGGGTGTCCGCTTCGTCCTATCCTACGGCCGCCAAGCCTTCAAGGACGACACCACCGGCAAGTTCCGCTTCTGGGGCGGCCTCTTGGTCGAGGCCGTCGGCGCGGGCAAGGGCCTCTCCGACCAGCAGTTCGACGTCTGCCGCGCCGAAGGCATAGACATCCTCTATTCCACCCAGGCCGTCAGCCTCTTGCGCGACGACAAGGGCCACGTCAACGGCGTGCGGGTGCTGGGGCCCCACGGCCACGAGGACATCTACGGCAACTCCGTCGTCCTGGCGGCTGGCGGCTTCGAGGCCAATTCCGAGATGCGCTGCCGCTACCTCGGACCCGGCTGGGAACTGGTCAAGGTGCGCGGCATCCCCTACAACACCGGCGACGGCATCCGCATGGCGCTGGAGGCCGGGGCCATGCCCCACGGCCACTGGAGCAGTTGCCACGCCGTGGCCTGGGACCTCAACGCCCCGGCCTACGGCGACCGCACCATCACCGAGCTGTACCAGAAGCACTCCTACCCCTTCGGCGTCATCGTCAATCTCAACGGCGAGCGCTTCCTCGACGAGGGCTACGACTTCCGCAACTACACCTACGTCACCTACGGGCGCGCTCTCCTGACCCAACCCCAGGGCGTCGCCTTCCAGATATTCGACGACAAGGTGAAGCACCTGCTCCGCGACGAGTACCACATCCCCCAGGTCACCATGGCCCAGGCCGACACCATCGAGGAACTGGCCCGAAGGCTGGACGTAGACCCTGACGGTCTCGCCGCCGAAATCAAGAAGTACAACGCGGCCGTCCAGACCGAGATTCCCTACAACCCGACGGTCAAGGACGGTCGCCGCACCGTGGGGCTGAACCCCGACAAGACCAACTGGGCCCAGCCGATAGACACGCCGCCCTACCTCGGCTATGCCGTCACCTGCGGCATATCCTTCACCTTCGGCGGCGTCCGCATAGACAACCGGGGCCGCGTGCTCAACACCAGCCTCGAGCCGATACCCGGCCTCTACGCAGCGGGCGAGATGGTCGGCGGCCTCTTCTACCACAACTACCCCGGCGGCTCCGGCCTCGCCGCGGGCATGGTCTTCGGCCGTCTCGCCGGCAACAACGCCGCCGAGCGCGCCGCCGCCCTGCGGGATTAGGGACGGCGGGCGGTTTCGTGGTGATACAATTCGGCCACTTCATATATTCCGGAGTGGCCGGATCGGGCTAATCACAATTCCATCCCGGAGCTTGCAAAGAAATATGAAGACATATCGGCTTCGAGTAGAGTTTGAACCTGACGAAGACGGCTGGGACGGCTGGTCTGCCTTCTGCCCAGATCTGGAGGGACAAGGCGCTTTTACTTGGGGGCAAACTTGGGAGAAAGCGCGCGAAAGCATCATAAAAACACTTGAGCTAGTTACAGGGAGCATGATAGATTCGGGCCTGCCCATTCCCGAGGAAACCGAAGATGCTGCCCCGCTCGAAGAAAACCAGATTTGCATCGTCATAGAGCCAAAGCTGAAACCACCCCCGAGACCGGCGCACCTACGGGAAACTTACCGTTTTCACGTGCTGGTGAAACCCGACGAAGACGAATGGTTTGCTTGCTGTCCTACTCTGGTAAGCAAGGGCGCGGCTACCGGCGGCGGCACTAAAGAAGAGGCTTACAAGAACATCTACGAAGTGTTGGAGATGGTCATTGAGACCATGATCGAACTCGGAGAGTATATCCCGCAATCGGAGGATGAGAGGGACTTCCCAACGGGGGAACGGATAACTGTGACCCTATGAACGAGATCAATTTCTCCGGATTGCGCTCAATAACAGCCCAGAGGATGGTTCGGGCCTTGCGCAGAGACGGGTTTAGACCACGTCGGCAGAAAGGCAGCCATCAGCACTATTATCACGAAGATGGCAGGCGAGTTACTGTAGCCTATAGTCGCCTGGGCGATACGTTCTCAATCGAGATTCTCAAGTACATAATAGAAGAACAAGCCCGCTGGACGATGGATGACTTACGCCGCTTGAGGCTGTTGTAGCCCGACCCTAGAACCAATTGGCCTTGTCCACCACGTTGCGCAGCGGTCGCCCCTCGTTGAACCGCTTGCAGTTGTCCACGAAAAGCTCGGTGCGCCGGTCGTCCAGGTACGGCCCGACCCCGGCGACGTGGGGTGTTATCAGCACTCCCGGCGCTGTCCACAACGGATGTCCCGCAGGCAGCGGCTCCACCTGGAACACGTCCAGCCCGGCCCCGGCAATCTCACCCGCCCGCAGCGCCTCCACCAGGTCGTCCAGCACCGTCGTCGCGCCGCGTCCGATGTTGATGAAGAAGGCAGTCTCTTTCATCGCCCGGAACTGCGCGCGGGTGAACATCCCCTGCGTCTCCGGCGTTTCCGGGACGGTGACCAGCACAAAATCAGCCCTCGGCAGCACGTCCGGCAGGGCGCCGGGACGGTGCAGTTCGGCAAGCCCCGGCGTTGGCTCCGGCAGGCGAGGGTCAACGCCCAGCACCGTCATGCCGAACTCGGCGCACAGCCGGGCGGTCTCGCCGCCGATGCCGCCGACGCCGACCACGACCGCTGTGGCTTCCGGCAGGTAGATAGTCTGGTAGCCTTGCCGCCAAACGCCTTCCACCTGCTGGGGGATGTAGACCTGGAACCCGCGGGCGAAGGCCAGCAGGAAGGCCATTATGTGCGCGCTGATGTGGTCGTTGTATATTTCGCGGGTGTTGGTGACGGTGACGTTGGTGTTGATCAGTTCTTGAGTGTAGTAACCCGCTCGCGGGCCGGCCTGGGGACAGGCAACCCACCTCAGCTTCTCCGCCCGCTCCAGCAGTTCCGGCACGATGTCGCCGAAGGCGGCGTCCGCGTCTCCAATGACCTCCATAGCCTCGCCCACCGTGGGGCAGAGGTGAACGTCAATGTCAGGAATCTCCTGCCGCAGCAATTCAGCCCAGTGTTCCTGGTAGTTGGGAGGGCAGATAACCAGCTTGAAGGCCATGCGCTTCACCTTCCGGGTTGCAATTGGCTATAGTGTAGATACCAGCATCCCGCCGGGTCAAATGACCGGCGACAGTATCTTCGCCTTCTCAGAGCAACCCGGCAGGAGAGCCGGAATCAGCTAGAAGGACCGGCATCAGACAGCAACCCGCATTCCGTTGCCGTGCGTGAAGGAGTGAACCGATGATGCGGCAGGTTATCCGCGAGAAGAGCAGGGGGGCAAGCCAGGCATGAAGACCATCTACCTAGCCAATCCCTACGGGTTCTCGGAGCAACAGAGAAGGCTCCTCATCCCGGAAATCGTGCGTGAGCTGGAAGCGTTGGGGCTGGAAGTGTGGGAGCCGTTCGCCCGTAACAATCAGATAGACTTTTCCAAACAGGGGTGGGCCTATCGAGTCGGGCAGGCAGACCTCCGTGACGTGAGGGAGTCGGACGCCACATTCGCAGTGGTGAACGGGACTCCGCCAGACGAGGGCGTGATGGTGGAGCTGGGCGCTGCCATAGCTTTGGGAAAACCTACGTTCCTGTTCCGGGACGACTTCCGGCGATGCGCCGACAGCGAGCAATACCCGCTCAACCTCATGCTGTTCACCGGGATGCCGGAGACGGAGTGGAGAATGTACTACTACACCTGCCTGGAAGAGATTGGAGACCCGCGAAAGGCGCTGGCAAAATGGGCTGGCGAGGCAGGCCAGGCAGAGTCTCAGTGCGTGTAAACACGCCCTGGAACACACAATTTCGCAAGCGTCCTGCGCGCGCCACGGGCTTGACACCGCAATTGCCCGCCCATACCATAATAAGGAGTCGCCTGCGTCATTCCGCAGCAGGCGCTTGTTTGATGGGGATTAGTCTAGCGGTAGGACACCTGACTCTGGATCAGGCAGCGGAGGTTCGAATCCTCCATCCCCAGCCACCATGTACCGTAGCCGGAACTGCTTTCCCGATTCTGACTGCCTCGGATTCCCTTCTTCCAACCGGACTGTTTCCCGGCAGGGGCATCGCACAGCGGAGCATCCCTTGACCCGGGACAGCCGCTATCTTCTTCACAAATGACCGGGTGAAGGCCGCATACCCGGGATGGCCGAATCTGCCCCGGCTTAGGCGCCTGTCTCGTTCTCCTACAATTGCCGTCGCGTTGGGTCGGTGCGGTCGCGCAGCCAGTCGCCGGTCAGGTTGCAGGACATCACCAGGAATGTGATGGCTATGCCCGGTATCAGCGGGAACCACCATGCGCCGGGGTAAAACAGGAACTGCTGGGCGTCCCGCAGCATATTGCCCCACGACGGTATGGGACGCTGCACGCCCAGCCCCAGGAAGCTGAGCGACGCCTCTAGGATGACGGCCAGCCCCACCTCAAGCGTGGCCAGCACCAGCAGGGTGTTTATGATGTTGGGGAAGACGTGGCGCAGCATTATGCGGGGGCGGCTGGAGCCTGCCACATTGGCCAGCCGCACGAAGTCCATCTCCATCAGCCGCAACACCTCGCCCCGCAATACCCTAGCGAACCCCATCCAGCGTAGGAACCCGATGACGATGATCAGGTTGATGATGCTGGGCCCTAGAAGAGTGACCACCGTCAGCGCCACCATAAGGTAGGGGAGAGACAGGAAGGCGTCGGTAATCTGCATCAGCAGACGGTCGACCCAACCCCGGAGCACGCCGGCGATAAGGGCTATCAGGGTGCCCAGCAAGCCTGCCAACAGAACGGCGGCCACGGCCACCCTCACCGAGCTCTGTCCGCCGTGGATCAGTCGGCTGAGAACGTCCCGCCCCTGATTGTCCGTGCCGAGGAGGTGCTCGGAAAACGCGGGGGTCTGCAGCAATTCCGCCGGACTGATTTCTATGGAGTCATGGGGAGTTGTCCAGCTTACGGGGAGGATAGCTATGATTATGCAGATGGTGAGGAAGAACACCGAGAGCTTGGGGGATCCCCGGAGAGCACTGTTTGTGGCTCGTAACGGGCCGACAATCCTGTCCAACGCGGACGGGGCAGGACGGGAAATTACGCCTACGGTGTCTCTCGCTTCCATTCAGCTACTCTGCCAATCCCATACCGCTTAGGCCAACCGGATGCGCGGGTCAAGCCACGCATACATTACATCTACGAAGATGTTGACGAAAACTATGATGGCCGCGACGAAGAAGATTACGCCCTGCGTCACCGGGTAGTCCCGGGCGATGAGGGCGCCAACCAGGAGATGGCCTACCCCCGGCCAACTGAAGATGGTCTCGGTAACCACCGCGCCGCCAATCAGAGCGGCGAAATTCACGAAAAACAGGGTGAACACCGGGATGGAAGCGTTCTTGAAGGCGTGCTTCCAGATGACCAGCCGGGTGGGCAAACCCTTGGCGCGTATCATCTTGATATAGTCCGATTCCAGCACTTCCAGCATCGTGGAGCGGACGATTCTCATGTGGGACGCTATCAGGAAGAAGGCCAGGGACGCTGCGGGCATGATTATGGCTTTTGGCCCGATCCGGTCGAACCCTCCGGCGCTCTGCAGCCATCCCAATTTCACCGAGAACAGCACTATCAGAAGCAGTCCTACCCAGAATACGGGCATGGACTGGCCGGTTATTGCCACCACTTTGCCTACCCGGTCAAATATCGAGTCTGGCCGGGCCGCCGAAACCGCGCCGATGATTACTCCCATGATTACGGCAAAGGCCATTGCCACGGCGGTTAGCTGCAATGTGGCAGGCATCCGGTCCAGCACCACGTCAACCACCGGCTGATGGTCCCATTGCAGAGCATCCCCCAGGTCGCCTTGTAAAAGATTCTGGTAGTAGATGCCCAACTGCACCCAGATGCTCCTGTCGAAGCCGTATGCGGCAGTCAGCTTTTCTATGTCCGCCTGGGTAGCCTCCGGCGGCAGCATATACTCCACCGGATTCCCTCCGCCCAGCCGTAGCAGGATGAACACGGCCAGCGTGATGAGAATCATCGTGATGACGCCCGCAAACACGCGTCTGATGATGTAACTGCCCAAGTCGGACTCCCCGATTACTGATTCCTATTCGCTCGGTAGGGGCGGGTTACGATGGGGTGAGTGTTCCCTCCTCCTGAGGGGGAGGGTTAGGGTGGGGGTGAATGCTCTTGATTAAGACAATTCTTGCAACGCGGCCAGAATCGCCTCCTCCACAGCGTCAGTTTCTTCCAGCACCTGATTATTCCAGAATCTAATGACCTTGAATCCCTGCGATTCCAACCACCTAGTGCGCTCATTATCATAGTCGGCCTGTTCCTGATGCTGCCCACCGTCCAGTTCTACCGCCAGCCGCGGCCGGTAGCATAGGAAGTCAACGATATACTTGCCGACCGGCGCTTGCCTGCGGAACTTGTAGCCGATCATTTGGCGGCCACGAAGGAACCGCCACAGGGTACTCTCGGCGTCTGTTGGCTGTTTTCTGAGCTTGCGAGCTCTTGCTATGGTGTCCGGCACTATGGGACTTCACCCCCACCCTAACCCTCCCCCTCAGGGGGAGGGAACTCTTGAGATGGCTTCCTAGTCTCTCAGCACCACCAAGTCATAGTGCTTGAAGTGCGGGGTGAACTCCACCGTGGGGTGGGAGAGCACCCGGTCGGTGTAGGCGTTGACCAGGGTCATGCCGTACAACGGGAAGGTCTCCTCTGTCGCCAGTACCTCGTCCTCCAGTTCGTGAAGGAACGGAATCATTTCCTCGTGGGTTTCGGCGCCCGTGGCGTCGAAGTACAGTTCCTCGATACGGTCGTTGTAGATGCCGACGTAGCCGCTGGTGGCGTGATACCAGCTAATCTGCACGCCGGAGTGGTCCTGCCGTCCCCAGGTCTGGAGGTTCACCGGAATCTGGGCGAAGATGCCAGCCCGGAAGCCGCGCACATAGTCGGACGGGTCGTGTTCCTGCCAGGTCATGGTCACGCCGATATCGTTCCAGTAGCTGGAAATGGCGTCGGCCATCTCTGGGATACCGGGACGCCCGGCGAACTGGCCGAAGTGCCCGCTCATATCGAAGCCGTCGGCATAACCGGCCTCGGCCAGCAGCCGCTTGGCTTCGTCAGGGTTATATTCGGAGACGTTGTAGACTCGCTCATCCAGCCGGGAACCGAAGGAGCCGGCGTGGAAGATGGAGCCGATGGGCTTGGAGAACCCGAAGTGCGGCCCAGCGGAAACGGCGGCCTTGTCTATCGCCAGGTTAAGAGCGCGCCGCACCCGCTCATCCAGCGTCGGGTGGTCTACACAGACGTCGGGAGTCGTCCATTCAGGAATATCCACGCCGCCCTCGTCTACGCGACCGGCCGGTTTGCCCGCCTCGCGCAAATGAATGGGACAGCCGAAGGTCATGGCCAGCATACCGTTGGCCTGGTAGGTCTGAGTCCAGGTACTACCGTTTCCGGGATTCACGCCCCGGACACCCAGGTCTTCGGACTTGTCCAGGTCTTTGGCCAGAGCCCAAGGCAGGTTGTACACCGCGTCCACCTGCTCACTGGCCAGCAGGGCGAACCGGGCTGCCGGGTCGGAAACCGTCAGGAACTCCATCTGGCTGAACTGGGGTTTGCGCCAATGTTCGTAATCGGCCCAGAAATCATCCCACCGATTGTACAAAATACGGTTGTTAGGCTCCCACTCAGCGATGGAGAAGGGACCGCCGCCGGCGGCGTCTTCCAGGTAGGCTTCAGGGCCGGCCAGAAGGCGCGTAGGATTGCCGTACCAGTACAGGTGATACCCGTTGCCGCCCAGATTCCACATCCAGGTGGGCTTGCCGCCGTCGGTCTTGACAAAGACCTCCGTCGGGCTGATTACCTCGACGTCAGCCGTGAGTTCCTCGGCCTTGGCGCTATTCCACAATGGGGCGTCATAGCCGGCCTGCTCCACGTAATCACCCCGGAACCCGAGAAGGTTCGCCTTTAGCGCTTCTCCGTCGGCCGGTGTTCCGTCCTGGAAGCGGGCATCAGGGTTAAGGTGGAAGGTAAGGCCGTCCAGGGTTTGCTCAAAAGACAAGGCCCAGGCCGGGGCCAGAACACCGTTGGGATCCTGCATCATCAGGCGCAGGTTATAGTAATCCCCCAGGAAGTTAACCTGAGTTGCCGCCCAGGGGTTCAGGTCACTGCTTCCCCAGCTATCCATGGCCACGGTGAACTTGCCCACGTCGGCGGGGACGCCATTTTCACCGGCCTTGGGATAAGCGCTGGGCCAAGTCTTGCTGGCTTCCGCAACAGCTTCGGTGGGCGCCACGGTGGGGATGACCCGGGCCGTCGCGCCGGGCGCGGAGGTTGCGCCGGGAGATGCCGGGGCCGTTGTTGCAGTAGGAGCTTGTGTTGCAGCCGGGGCTGCTGTTGCAACCGGCGCTGCTGTGGGCGCAGGGGTCGAGGTCGGTTCTTCTGCGCTGCCGCAGGCGACCAGCGCGCCCGTCATCAGGATAACCAGTAAGAGAGGCAGGGATAGCTTATGCGCGAGCAGACGTCTCACTTTTCGTTCCTCCCAATTTATAACGAGGTAACGCTACAATGCGCCCCTAAATCTGTCAACATTTCAAATGGATTACGAAATCCATTTAACAAAGATGTAACTAAACCGTAATTTCACGTTTACATTAAGGTCTCAACACTGCCGAATTCAGGAGGGTAACAAGGGCGAGGGAACTATTGCCGATGCGTGAATAAATTACCGAATCTCCCTGTCATTCCGGCTCCGTATCGGAGTACGGGGCAGGCTTTTCGCCGGAATGACGAATTGTTTACCTGATTATCTCCCGCATCAGTAAGAGGTCCTGGGGGCACGGGCCTTGCTGTCAGCCCCGCACGGTGAGCTTGCCCGCCTAGTAGCCGCCGTCAACGTAGATGGCCTGGCCGTTGATGTATTCCGCCGAGGGCGACGCCAGGAACAGGACGGCGTTGGCTATGTCCGAGGTGTGCCCCGACCGGCCCGCCGGCACCTGCGCCAAGAAATTGTTGCGGTATTCGTCCGACGACTCCACGGTGGCCGGGGTCTCGGTGAAGCCCGGCCCCACGGCATTGACGGTGATGCCATGCTCTCCCAATTCCAGCGCCAGCACCTTGGTGAGCTGCACCACCCCGGCCTTTGCCGCGCAGTATGCGCCTCCAGCATAGCGAGCGTTGTTGGCGGCGGTGGAGGCGATGTTGACGATGCGCCCGCCGTTGCCCTGCTGTATCATCCGGCGGGCAACGGCCCTGGCGCAGAGGAATTGCCCCTTCAGGTTCACGCCCAGCACCAGGTCCCAGTCCTCTTCCCGCATATCAACGATGGGGGAATTGAAGCCGAATCCCGCCACGTTCACCAGTATGTCCACCGAACTGTAAGCCGCGACCGCGGACGCCACCAAGTCATCCACCTGCCCACTGTCGGTAACGTCCACTAGAGCGGCTCGCGCCGCGCCGCCGGATTCCGTAATCAGACTCGCAACTGCCTCTGCGCCCTCAAGGTTGCGGTCGGCGACGGTTACGGATGCGCCGTCAGCAGCCAGCGTAAGAGCTATCTCTCGCCCGATGCCGGATGCCGAGCCGGTGACAATGGCGGATTTGCCGGAAAGACTCATGCTTGTCCTCAATAGAGAGATTGTCTGAACTGTGATTTTTGTGATTTAAGGATACACATGATTCTCTGGAGTTCTATATTCCCGAATCATGCCCATCCAATAATCACACAAATTACAGTTCAGACTATACCGGCCCGGCAGCGGCCGATGATGCAACCGCAACCGGAGCCTGCTTGTCTATCTTCTTGATTTCTTCGGGGTAAAGGTGGCAGGCCACCATCCGTCCGTCCTCAGTGGGGGCCAGCTCAGGCGTTTCCTGGCTGCATACCGGCATGGCGTAGGGACAGCGGGGGTGGAAGGAGCAGCCGCTGGGCGTTTCCAGGGCGCTGGGCACCTCGCCCACTATGGGAATAGGCCAGTTGGGCGTCGTGCCGGGCGGGGTGGCGGCGGCCACCAGCGACGCGGTATAGGGGTGCTGGGGATAGGAGCAGGTCAGCTCGGCGTCGCCCAGCTCCACCAGCTTCCCGAGGTACATCACGCCGATGGTGTGGCTCATGTGCTCCACCGACGCCAGGTCATGGGAAATGAGGATGTAGGAGATTCTCCGCTCGTCCTGGATATCCTTCAGCAGGTTCAGCACCTGGGACCGGATAGACACGTCCAGCGACGACACGGGTTCATCCAGCACTATCAGGTCAGGGTTCAGCGTCAGGGCGCGGGCCACGCCGATGCGCTGGCGCTGCCCGCCGCTGAACTCATGGGGAAACTGGGACTGAACCCACGTCGGCAGGCCGACGGAACGCAGCGCTTCGGCCACTCGTTCTTCCCGGTCGTTCCTGCCGACGCCATGCACCTCCAGCGGCTCGCCAATGATGTGCCCCACCCGCATCCGGGGATTCAGAGCCCCGTAGGGGTCCTGAAGCACAGCCTGAACATTCCGCCGGTATTCCCGGATGTCCTGGCCCGACATCTCCGCCAAGGAAGCGCCCCGGTACAGAATCTCGCCGGAGGAGGGGTCGAGCAACTTCAGAATGAGGTTGGCCATGGTGCTCTTGCCACAGCCCGACTCTCCCACCAGAGCAAAGGTCTCGCCTTCGTGGATGGTGAAGGAAACGTCGTCAACGGCCCTGACCACCCCTGCGGTTCGGCTGTTCATCAGCCCCGTCTTGATGATGAAGTGTCTGACGGCGTTGCGGGACTCGATGATTACGTCGCCTGCTGTGGCGTTGGCTTGCATATTTACTCCGAATTATCGGCGTTGCTAACGTATATGCGTCTATGCGGCAATTTCCAAAGGCCGGGCATGAACGATGTCTTTGTCCGACACTGGCCGCGCCTGGGAAGACAGGACGGTGGCAATGGCCGCCGTATCGCCATCAAGGGTGAAGAACTCTGCCACAAAGGCTTCACCCCCTGGATGAATGTGTATGATGACTCCGACATCGCCGGGCTTTAGTTCTTCGCCTTCGTCTCCGGCAACGTCAGAGGTAAGTACAATTTGATTATGTTCTTTAAGCGTCATTTCGCCTCCTGCGTGGTGTGAGTGGACGCGCTGTAACTAATCGAGGGTAATCGGTTCCCGTATCAATCTGCCAGACCGTCTTTATCCGGGGATTGCGCCCATCCGGTGTTTCGATAATACCATCTACGTGATAGCGCGGCCCGTAGACGGTTTCATCTATCCTGACGACCTCATGGGCCGCCCCTTGAATCTTCAGGGCATTGGCAAAGGCTTGCCAATTATCTGGGCTGAAGCCAAATCTGAGAAAGAATCCTGCCTTACTCCGTCCCCGCGGACTGTCGATTGAAAGCAGATACTCAGTAATCTTCGCCGGTTCAACCACGGCTCGATGAGAGTTGGGTAATCGCATTGGTAATGTCAAAGGTTCACTCCGACAGCCAGCACCGTGTCCTCTGCAGGTTGCCGGGGGTGAAGATGGGAGGGGGCCCGCCGTCGCGGCACCGGTCCATCACCTTGTCGCAGCGGGGATGGAAAGGGCAGCCTTGGGGCAGGTTGCCGGCGTTGGGAGGATCCCCCTGGATGGTGCGCAGCCGCTCCCGCTTCTCGCCCAGCACTGGAAGGGCCTCCAGCAGGGCCTCGGTGTAGGGATGCGTGGGGTGGTTCAGCACCTGATCCTTGGGGCCGTACTCCACCACCAGCCCGCCGTAGAACACCGCCAGGTTGTCGCACAGGTTCCCCACGATACTGATGTCGTGAGTGATGAAAATCAGCGCCATCCCCGTCTGCTGTTGCAGTTCCTTCAGCAGCTCCAGGTATTGCCGCTGGGTGGTTACGTCCAGAGCCGTGGTGGGTTCGTCGGCGATGAGCAGATCGGGATAGGGGCCGATGGAGGCGGCGCTGGAGGCCCGCTGACGCATCCCGCCGCTCATCTCGTGGGGGTAGTTGCGCACCCGCAGGTGAGGCGCCGTAATCTTCACCATTCGCAGCAAGTCAACGCTGCGTTCCATCGCAGCCTTCCAGCTTAACCCGGAATGCACTGCCAGCGGCTCGGCTATCTGCGTGCCGATGGAGAATACCGGGTCGAGGGCCGCCATGGAGTTCTGCAGGATCATTCCCATCCGGACGCCCCGCAGCCGCTCCATCTCCCTCTCGGACAGGTCCAGGGTGTTCTGTCCCTGGAACAGCACCTGTCCGCCGACAATGCGCGCGCCCCTAGGCAGCAGCCGCAGCAGCGACAGGCAAGTGATGGTCTTCCCAGACCCGGACTCCCCCACCAACCCCAGGGTCTCGCCGGGCATGAGATTGAAGCTGACGCCGTTGACCGCCCGGACTACCCCCCGGCGGGTGAAGAAGTGGGTCTGGAGGTCCTGCACCTCCAGCAGCGGGCGCGTGCTGCTCTGCCGCAGGTCTGATACAAGGGCTTGTTCGGTGGTCACAGCAGCCTCCTGTAGTGGGAATGGCGGACGAAAAGCGAGAGACAATCAGAGGATTGCAACGCGGAAGCGCTCCAAGCGCCAGCAAACTATTGAAGAAAGGTAAGCCGCAAGCCGGAAGGCTGTCAAGCTCAGGTAGGACGCAGCGTCAGAATTTTACCGAAATGTAACTTTGATTGCCTGAGTGTAACTTTATTACTGATGAGTGAATCGCTAGCTAAACATTCTCGCCACCCTAACCGTCATTCCCGCGAAAGCGGGAATGACGGTTGGTTTAGCAATTCATTCGCTTATCAGTAAATGTAACCGCCTGTGCGGGCCGGGTTTTGACATCCCTCCCCTTGTTAGCTCAGTGCGGATGGTCCTGGTGTCCGCCGTCCGGCGGCTCGACTTCGCCCAGTCAACAACCGGGGTGGCCGTAGTTGCCGCAACAGCCTCTCAGCCGGCGAATCTTGGTCAGGTTGTTGCTCAGCGCCAGCCGCAGCTTCTCCCCAAGAGGCATGGGCCTGCGCAGGTTTTCCAGGAAACCGTATGACAGTTTCCGCTTGTCGCACATAGTGGTGAGCATTATGCTGGCATCCGGCAGACAAGGCAAACCGGCAGCGGGCGGAAAGACCGCCCTCGACCGCATCGGAGAAGTGCGATATGTCTGATTATCCCGAATACCTGGAGCGGCTGGCCCGTTTCGTCAGCGAGACCCGGCTGGACAGCCTGAGCGCGGAAGCTGTGGACGCCGCCCGCACGGTAACGCTGGACACTCTGGGGGCTATCCTGGCGGGCAGCCGCCTGCCCGAGAACCGAAATCTTGCCAAGATGGCAGCCAGGATGGGCGGCAAAGGTCCGTCCAGCATCCTCGGCCACTCCCGGCCCACTACTGCGACCTTCGCTGCCCTGGCCAACGGGACGTCCGGCGTGGCCCTGGAGATGGACGAGGGCAACCGCTTGGGCGGGGGCCATGCGGCCATTCACGTAATCCCTCCGGCGCTGGCCGTGGCCGAGGAAATCGGGGCCAGCGGACGCCAGTTCCTGGAGAGCGTGATCGTCGGTTACGAGACCACCTCGCGCATCGGCGCCGGAACTGTCGTGAGTTCCGAGGTGCACTCCCACGGTACGTGGGGGACCATCGGAGCCGCCGCCGCTACCGCCCGGCTGCTGTCCCTCGGCCCGGAGCACACCCGCGAGGCGCTGAACATTTCCGTATCAATGAGCCCGGCCAACACCTGGACTCCATGTATCGAGGGCGCCACCGTGCGCAACCTGTATCCGGGCCGCTCGGCGATGCAGGGCATCATGGCGGCCAACCTGGCCCTCTGCGGCTTCACCGGCCTCAAGGACGCCCCGTCTGATGTGTACGGCTCGTTATTGGGCCGGGGATTCAACCCCGATGCGGTGTCCGACGGGTTGGGCGGACCTGGGCAACTGCGCATCCAGCAGAACTATTTCAAGCTGCACGCCTGCTGCCTGTACAACCACCCGGCGCTGGACGGGATGCAAAACATTTTGCGCCGCGAGTCCTTTGCCGCCGACGACGTTGACCGGATTGACGTGCTTGCGCCGCCGCTGGCAACGATAATGACCGACCCGGCGCCGCCCAATATGCTGGCCGCCAAGTTCTCTCTGCCCTACGCCGTGGCCGCCGCTGTCACATTAGGCGCGACCGACATCACGGCCTTCTACCAAGACAAGCTGACCGACGAGGCTACCCTGTCCCTGGCGCAGCGGGTGTCGGTGTCCGCCGACCCGGAGATGGATCTGCGCCGCTACGATTACCCTGCCGCCCGCGTCACCGTGTCGCTCCACAACGGCCGAACTCTGAGCGAGTCGGTGGTGGCGCACCACGGCGACCACCGCAACCCCGCGTCGCCCGAGGAACTGCGGGATAAGTTTGCCTTCCTGGCCGGGGATGCCCTGGGTGAAGAGGGCACGCGAAAGGTGATGGACGCGGTGGAGCGGCTGGAGGAGCTGGAGGACATCGGCGAACTGACCACGCTGCTGCGGAGAGGGTAGGGCCGGTTGCCCGGCAATTCCTGAATGCTGATTTACCTCGACGAATCCTATGATCTCAGAGCCAGGTATATGTGCCTGGGGGCATTGTTCATTCCTGACGATGGGCCGGCCAATAGCCATGTAGAAGCCATAAAAGCAAAATACCGCCAGCTAGCTCCGGGGCATTCTTTTTCTGATGTCAAGTATTCTCGAAGTGGAGACAAATTTACGTCCGAACTGTGCAAAGAAATCATTGATTTGTTCATCAGCCAGCCAGGTTGGTTTCGTTGTCTAGTCATAGACACTTCATTGCGGGGGTTTTCGTGGGGCGAGTTTGGAGGGAGAGGAGCACCAAGGGGTCTTGCTAAAGCGCGTTCATACAGCAGACTGGCAGAGTTATTACTGGAAAATAATCTCCAAGGCGTTGAGAACGCGGTATTGCTGGCGGACTCGTTAACTGAGGCACCAGGTGATGATTTCGTCCAGCACATCTCACAGAGATTTGGCACGCCACTTATGGTGACGGGACCTGTGCAGCCTCTGCCTCGTATTAAATACGTGCGTAGAGTCAATACCGGTTTGCCTGACTATCAACTGGGTCAAGTGTGCGATGTATTGCTGGGAATAGTAACCGGGGACTTGGTACATCCAACCAATCGAAACAAACTTGCGTTAATCCAACATGCCAAAGAGTCTCTTGGTGTACCCAGTTTTTCTCCAGAATACTGGATTGGCCTGCCTGGAGGTCAATCAGGAGAACTTAACCTAAAATTCCACGTCCGGCATTGGAGACCAAAATAAAAGGCCTGAGCTTCCAACAGTCATCGGCGCCCGCCTTCAGCGGATACCTCTTGTTGGGGCGCAGGCTTCTATATTTTGTATCACTCCGCGCGCAAGTTGTCAACAATCTGGCAGCCAAACGAATGCAAAATCCCCCTGATGACCGCTTCGCCGCGCCGTGCCTACTCCCCCAGGTGTTCCACCGACACTACCGTGTGCAGGCCGCCGCGTATCTTGTAGTCCAGTTTGATTTTCATGCTGCGCGGGCTGCAACAACCAACCAGGTCGTTGAGGATGCGGTTGGCGGCGTGTTCCTGCACGATGCCCACATCGCGGTAGGACAGCAGGTAGTATTTCAGGGACTTAAGTTCGATGCAACTGCGGGATGGGACATAGCTGATAACCAGTTCGCCGGTGTCGGGCAGGCCGGTCCAAGGGCAGACGGCGGTGAACTCGTCGGTGTCTATCACCACCTCGGTGTCCCGCTCCGGGTATTCGTACTCGAAGGTCAGCAGGCAGTCCGGGTCTATGGTCTCCTCGCTCTTGGCCGGAAGCTGCATATCCAGACCTTCGTACTTTTCCTTCAGCTCAGGTATCGTTACCATTGCGCTCTCCACTAGGTCAGTCTTTTGCAGTCATCTTACGTGGCCGTTTTCGAGTATGTCAAAATCGCCGCTTTGCTTGCGCCCCTGTGCAGTGGAGACTAATATAAGCCATCGTCCGAACCGTCATTCCCGCGCAGGCGGGAATCCATCCGCACCTCAACCGAAAGGAACGCTCTCAATGACCCAGACCGGAAGCGCATCCCTCACCCTCGCCGACCTGGACGCCATGAGCATCGAGGAAGCTCAGGCTCTGCCTTTCGCCGAGCGCGACCGTCTGCTGGACCTGATCATCGCCGACGGGCGGCATAACGCCACCGATTCCGTTTCCCACCGCACCGGCCTGTACGGCGACTACTTCGAGGAAGACCTGACCCGTATGCTCAAGGTGCGCGCGGTCAAGGTCTACTGCCGGGGCACCACCTCGTCCGACTTCGACGGCAACCCCGTTGGCGAGACTTACAAGGAGCAGTACCGCGCCTGCTTCCGTCACGTGGAGACCATCCTGACCGCCGCCCGCACCCACTACGGGCGGGCGATAAAGATGATAGTCTTCCTGACCAATATGGACCTGTGGAGCGAGTTCAACGAAGTATACCGGGAGTTCATCTCCAACTCGCCCTGCCGGGCCGTCATCGGCACAACCGGCCTCGCCCAAAAGCCGCTGGCCATCGAAATCGTCGAGTGCGTCGCCTACCGCGTCGCCGATTAGCACGCTGAATCAATCCCCTCCCCCTGAGGGGGAGGGTTAGGGTGGGGGTGAAACCCATCCCCATCACTAAGCCGTCGAGGAATCCGAAACTAGAAGGGAGGGATCATGGCTGAACTGACCCTGGCCTACAAGGCAAAGAGCTACAGCACCGGCACCCTGGGCCGCGCCATCTGCAACGCCCGCAATCATCACTGGGTGGCCGACGATCCCGGCGGCGACGAGATCGGAGCTGGGGAGCTGTTCTTCTCCGGCATCACCGCCTGCGCCGTCAACATGGTCGAGCGCATCGCCAACAGCGAGGACATCCCCCTCGACTGGATGGAAGTGGACATTGAGTCCTACCGCGACCCGGACAAGACGCCGGGCGACCTCACCCTGTACGACGCCATTCGCATTCACTTCACGATGTGGGGCGTGGACGACGACCAGGCCCACGAGCTGGTGGAAACCTGGAAACGCCGTTGACCCCTCTACGGTTCGGTCGCCGTGGCGACCGCTGACACCACCGTAGGTCTGACTTCCAACAGCGAGAAGAAGCGCTAGTTAGGATTACCCACAGAGCGCACAGAGGCCACAGAGAGACATTTAAGAAATATAGAAAAATCTCTGTGTTCTCTGTGTTGAATTAAAATCGGAGATTTGGCATGAACATCTGCTCGTTTTTGCCCAGCGCCACCGAGATTGTCTACCAGTTGGGGCTGCAAGACAGTCTGAAGGGCGTGACCCACGAGTGCGACTACCCGCCTGATGCCCGCAACAAACCGTGGGTCGTCCGCAGCGTGTTTCACGGCCAGCAGCCCACCAGCGGGGAAATCAGCCGCGTCATCTCCGAGCGTCTGGAGCAGGGGCTGGGCATCTACGAGATTGACGAAGAGGTGCTACAGGCCGCAGAGCCCGACCTGCTCATCACCCAAGCCATCTGCGAGGTTTGAGCCATTTCCTCTCGGCAGGTCGCCGAGGTGAGCCTGAGCCTGCCCAAGCAGCCCGAGGTCATTTCCCTCGACCCTCAGCTTTTGGGCGACATCATCGAGAACATCCGAATGTTGGGCCGCGCCACCGGCACAGAAGACAAGGCCAACGAAATAGCCTCCGATATGGAAGCCCGCATCGAGGCGGTAACCGCCCGCGCCGCCGACGCCGACACCAAGCCCAGCGTGCTGCACGTGGAATGGGCCGACCCGCTGATGTGCGGCGGCCACTGGGTGCCGGAGATGGTTGATATGGCCGGCGGCAGCAACACCTTCGGCGATAAGGACACCGGCACATTCAAGCTGGAATGGGACGAGGTTGTCGAGCGCCAGCCAGACATCATCGTGATGATGCCCTGCGGCTTCGACGTCAAGCGCGGCTTGGAAGACGTTCCCATCCTGGCCGGGCGCGAGGGCTGGAAGGACCTGCCCGCCGTCCGCAACGACCGCGTCTACGTGGTGGACGCCAGCGCCTACACCAGCCGTTCCGGCCCGCGCTTGGTGACGGGCCTCGAAATCATGGCCGAGATGATTCACCCCGAGTTGTTCAGCGGCAAAATCCCGGAACAAGGCGCGCTGAGGCTTTTCGGGGCTTAAGAAACTATCTCGAAACAGGACTTAATCAGTTGCGAGGTCGCCCTCACCTTAACACCTAACCCTCCCAACGGAGGGAGAGGGGACTATTACAAGGTTAATCAGCGGAGTTCCCCGCTGCGGTGGCCAAATCCGATTCCATCATCGGGCAACTCCGGAGTATCCCAAGCCAACGCCTGTACCGGTGGGAAGTCATGTCAAATACCATCCCGGCAGCAAGCGGGGGCGTCATATCCGAATGGGTTGGGCCACGGAATCTCCATCTCGGCCGCAGCTATTTCGAAAGCGACGCAATCATAGACCCGCGCCGCCAAGGCAACGCCGTCAGGAGCTGGTGTCAAGGCTCCATGCCGCAGCCTTACCGGTTGCGCGTTGCCTTCGGCGTCGGCGGCATTGATGAGGCTCACTGTTCCTGTCCCGTAGGTGGCGACGGGCGTTGCAAGCACGTCGGAGCGCTTCTGCTTGCCTGGCTTGAGCAGCCCGATGCCTTCCGGGAGGAGGTAGAACTGGACACTGGTCTGGAGCAGCGCAGCAAGTCCGAACTGATTGCCATTATCAAGCGGATGTTGCAGCTCGAACCCGACCTGGAAACTTTGTTGGAGATGGACTTCCCGGAGGGGAACCGTGGGAGCGCTCCGGTCAACCCGGAAATCTACCGTCGCCAAGTATCCTCCGCCTTTCGACGCGGCGGTGATGATTGGATGGCGCCGCAGAGGATTGCCAGGGATATCGGCATTACCCTGAGATCCGGTGACGGATTTCTGGCATCAGCCGACTGCGCTGGTGCGAGTATCGTGTACCGGACGGTGGCTCAGGGTGTGCTGGAACATTACGAGATGATGCCGGACGAAGACGGTCAACTGGCGAAAGTGGTGGGCCGGTGCGTAGAAGGGCTGGGGAATTGCCTGGCTGGCCGGGAAGACGATGCTGGAGTCAGGGAAAGCTGCCTGCAAACCCTCTTTGACATATATCGCTTTGACGTAGACTTTGGCGGAGTCGGTCTGGGAGAGGCCGCGCCGGACCTCATTCTGGAACACGCCACCGACGAGGAGAAGGCCACCATAGCCGGCTGGGTGCGGGCTGCCATGCCCTCGGGCGAACGCTGGAGCGACGGCTATCACCGGAGGGTTTATGGCCGCTTCCTCCTGGACCTGGATATGGCCCACCGGGACGACGACTCATTCTTGGGGATATGTCGCGAGTGGGGTCTTCTGGCCGAGTTGGTGGACCGCCTGCTAACGCTGGGCCGTTTGGATGATGCGATAGCCGAGGTCGGCTTGGCCGGGGATTACGACCTGCTGATCCTAGCGGACATTTTCCGCAAACATGGCTGTGTACGCATGGTGGAGCCGTTGCTGTACAAGAGGATTGAGACCAGCCGGGACAATCGCTTGGTGGAATGGCTCAAGGACCGGCACAGGGAAAGAGGGGAACTGGCCGAAGTTCTGGCGCTGGCCGGTCTCCTGCTCGAACGACGCCCCCATCTCACCGGGTATCAGGAGGTGCGGGAGTTGTCCCTGGCCCTTGGCGTCTGGCGGGAATCTCGTCCGCAGTTGCTGGACCGCTGGTCTGCCGCCGGTGAATACGGCCTGTTGACCGACGTTTACCTGGACGAAGGCGAGATAGACCTGGCCTTGATCTCGGTGAACCGGAGAAGGCCCGGGGCTCTTCGCGCCGTGGACCAGTTGATCCGGGTGGCCGAGGCAGCTTCAGAGACACACCCCCAGGCTGCCCTCGACATCTACCGGCAACAGGCGGAGAGACTAATCGAAGCCCGCGGGCGGGACAACTACCGGCAGGCGTGTGCATACCTGACCAGGGTGCGGGACCTGTACCGGCATCTGTCCCGGGAACCGGAGTGGACCGGCTTCATTGCCGAATTGCAAGAGCGCCATCGCCGGTTGCCCGCACTGAAGGAGGAGTTGAGCCAGGCCGGACTGTAAAACTGCGCCAGCTCACAAGGGCAACCCAGCGATGAGCGACTACGAGGTCGAGTGCCGCCCGGTCAACGCAGCCTCTTGGACGGGCTTCCCGACGATATCCACCAACGCGAAGTTTACCATCGAGGTTCGCGTCCGCGCGGTGAGCAGCACCGGCAACGGGACTTGGAACGATGTCAATCCCGTGATGCCGCGCATCCCGGTGGTCACCCATGCCGGTTCCTTCATCACCAAGGGGGCCACGCACATCAAGGCCGGATGGAAATTGACCGGCGTGAGGCCGGAGCGCTTCAAGGTGGGGCACTACAAGTCAGGAATTGACGGGGTAGAGACGATGGAGTTTGGCTCTGGCGTCATGGATGCTGAAGCGCCGCTTGATGCGGTATACGCTGGAATCGGCCACATCCAGGGCCTGGGCCGCCTTGGGCGCCGTCCAGCCCTCGGCGGTCTTGAGCAGGATGCGTGCCCGGTTAATAACCCTGGCGGAACCCTTCCCTGCCCGGACCATATGCTCCAGTTGGTTGCGCTCCTCCCGCGTCAGCCGGACAGCGAATTTCTACCTGACCATACCGCACCTCACAACAACGTCTTCCCTGACTCAGAATATCATCGACATCCAAGTCTCTGAGTCTACCAATTAGACCAACTCTGCTCGACTACTAGATAGTGTTGGCATTTCATCGCAGCCAAATGAGGGCGGCGGCGAATTGCAGAAAGCCCAGGTAACGGCTGTCCAGCTTGTCAAACCTCGAAAATACTCTGCGATAGTGACAGCCGCCACTGCGCCCCGGAGCGGTCCACCCACAGCACAGCCTCGACAAATCGCTTGCACTCGCCCGGGGAGCCGACATACACGTCAGGGCAATCCCGCAGGAATTGCAGTATCTTGTCCCATTGATCCGAAGGTATGGTTATACTTGACGTGCTGTGATTATACGGCAGTCCAAATGTCAACACGCCCTAGGGTGTGTTTACAAACCGCAAATAGGGCGGAATTAACCTGCAAAATCCCCTCTCCCTTGAGGGAGAGGGTTAGGGTGAGGGTGAAATCCTGGCATCAAACAACCGCGCCGATACCCAAATATCTTTGCCGGTAGAGTTCGTAAACACGCTCTAGTCATTTCCCAGCAGCAGCGTTAGGGCCCGCTTGATGGTGTTGCGGGCCATGGGGAGCTTGTAGCCGTTCTGGGGCAGCGGCCTGGTGTTGGGCAGGGCGAGGGCGGCGGCTTCGGCGGGGTCAACGTCACTGGCCGGGCGGCTGACGAGGTAGTCCTCGACCTCGGCGGCACGGTATGGAACGGGGGATACGCCGCCGATGGCGATGCGGGCATGGCGGATGGTCGCGCCCGCGCCTGCGGCATCCCCCGCGCCTGCGGCATTCAATGACAAGGCAGCGGCGACGCTGACGAGGGCGAAATCGCCTGCCTCCCGCTCTCGCACCTTCAGGTAGACGCTGCGCTCAGGCGCGTTGGCAGGTAGAACTATGCGGGTCAGCAGTTCACCGGGTTCCAGTACGTTCTCGTGGAGCATATCACGGCCCGGGCCAGCGAAGAACTCCCCCATAGCCAGCTCCCGTCCGCCGTTGGGCCCGGCGGTCTCCAGTCGCGCGTCCAGCGCGCTGAGGGCCACGGCGGTGTCGGACGGGTGCACGATGTAGCACCGGTCGCCGCCGGTGACGCACAGCAACCGGGTGTTGCCAGCCAGGGCATAGCAGCGGTCGCCGCCCTTTTTGAGACAGGGGATGAGTGGGCTACGATAGTACCAGCAGCGGGGACGCTGATTCAGATTGCCACCGATGGTGCCTTCGTTGCGAATCTGGGGTGTGGCCAAGCCCCCTGCCGCCTCGGCCAGCGCAGTGTAGCGGCGGCGCACGACGGGATGGGCCGCAACGTCGGCGATGGTGGCCGCTGCGCCGATGGCTAATCCGTCGGCAGTCTTGGCTATCGCGGACATACCGGGGATGGCGGCGAGTCCGACCAAACGTTCAGCAGCGACGATGCCATCCTTAACCTGGGGCAGCAGGTCGGTGCCGCCGCCGATGGCCACCGCGCCCGGCTGGGCCAGCAGCGCCACGGCCTGGTCTACGGACTCCGCTTCGATGTATTGGAAGGTGGGCATTGCGAGGGTGCTCCTGGGGTGGGTTAGTGGCCCCTGATCCGGTGGAGTTCCGCTTCCAGTTCCTGTACGCGAGCTTCGGCGCTATCGGCGCGGATGCGCTCGCTGTCAGCGCGGAGGAGTTGGTCCTGATAGGTGAGGATATGTTGCCCGGTTGCGGGGTCGTGCCACTTCAGTTGTCCCCGCTCCCAGCGGACGCGCAGATCCAGAACCTGGCTGTAGCCTTGCAGGATTCCGCCGCTGATCTCCTCGACAGGAACGGGATGGTAACGCCCTTCTATCAACCGGTCGCCAGCCAGCCTGGCGCCGTGGTGGTCTCCGGTTTCATCGAAACGCCAGTATTCGGTGATGCCCAGAGCCTGGTAATCGAGGCGTTTCGGTCCGGTGTCTTCGTCTCCGGTGCTGGCGGAGGCGATCTCCAGCACGAAGTCGGGCGGCTTGCCCTGCTCGGAGATGATGTAGCCGTTGCTTTCGTAGTAGGAGATTGGGTCAACATTGAAGGCAATGAGGAGGTCGGGATACCTGCGGCCGGAGCCGCTGGGCAAGAGATCCGGCAACATGGTGATGTAGCGCTCGGCGGCGACCAGTGTGCTTTCGGGGTTTCCGAAGTGCTGGGCGAGATGATGAGTATTGCCAGGTTCGTGGAGGTGCTTGGCGCTGGTCATTTTTTCGTCCGGTAGACGTTCCGGGGGGTCGGGCAGACGAAACCGGCGGCGTGGCCGGGAGTTCCTGGCAGTGGTCATGCTGCGCCTCCGTGGTGGGGATGGAGTGTTGCCGGTCTGTCTGGTTAGCTGTACTGATTATACTCGCCTCCAGGCAGGCGCGATGTAAAGGTAAGGCACAACGCCGACAGCTTCTAGGATTCGGTGTACTTGGAAGGGTGTACTTGGAAGGAGGTATGGGCAGACGGCTCCTGTTTGAGGACATAAGGAAGTTACAGCTTCACAAACTACATTGGCGCAAATCCTGCCGCCCACCGGCAGTTGCGGGCTATTGCTCTTGCCTTACTGCGAGTCTTGCGGCCGGTGATGTTGCAGTGCCCCGACTCTTCGTCGCTAAGATCCCTTTCAACTTCAAGCCCCAAAGAGCGTATAACACCTACCTCGACCAGTGCGACGTACATTTCCGGGTAGTCTCTCGTAATTCGCTCCGGCGTCGTTTCGGATGCCCGGTAAACGGATACGTCTCCTTCAGGTCCTCCTTGCATAAAAGCGTCGCTTGATGGCCTTCTGATTCCTTCGTCCTCGTGCAGGGTAGTCTCAGTATGCCTGACCCTTCTCATTAAGATATCAGTATCGCTTATCGGGACTTCATACCTATGAGAGGTCATCCTCTATGTCATCGGCTGGCGGCTTGCTGGCAACTTCCCGGCGAGCTGCCGGAGTAAAGCTAAGTTATCCCATGCAGGCCCTTCATACTCCGCTCCGTGCTGGTCTTCGAAGCTATATTCGGCGCTCCCATCAGGCTGACAAGCGATTTCCAGGTCGATCCCGCCGATATGCCACTCCACGGCGACTCCACCTGCCCAGGTAGTATTGACGCTGCTGGGGTGTATAGCGCCATTGTCCATAACTGCCGCGAGCAGGGTTACCATTTCCACCGCAACTTTCGGCTGGGGAGGGGTTCTGCCGTCCGGAAGGTTGGCGTCGTACCAGGGCAGTCTGGATACTTTGTCGGCTACAAACTCCAGCCATCCCCTTTCCTCGCTGCTATGCTCTGTTGGCTCAATCTGCGGGGCTGCATTGGGTTTGTTCCGCTGTATCTCTTTTTCCGCGATGCTCCGAAGCATATCCCGGATAACGAGGCACTCGGACATAGCGCTGTCCTGGACTGTGGTTGCCATGACGTACCTCTCCAATGTTGTGGGCGGCTTGCTGCGATACATTCGTCATAGGGTAGTCATTTTACGATGTTCCTTCGGAGCTTGCGTTAAAGCTCAGTTTCCTACGCCTTCCAGCGCCGCCAGCACGCGGTCGGGGGTGAAGGGGGTGCGGCGGAGGCGGACGCCGGTGGCGTTGTAGATGGCGTTGGCTATGGCGGGGGCCGGACCTACGGTGGGGACTTCGCCAAGGCCCTTGGCTCCGAGGGGGCCTACGGGGTCCACGATGTCGGCGAAGATTACCTTGATGTCGGGGTAGTCCTGGATGGTGGGGGACTTGTGCTCCAGGTATCCGGGGTTGAGGGTTACCCCGGTGGCGGTGTCGGTTACCATCTCCTCGGACAGGGCGAAGCCGAGCATCTGGCTGACGGCGCCCTCGGCCTGGTTCAGCGCGGCGCGGGGGTTGATGATGCGACCGGAGTCGTGAGCGGCGACGTAGCGCAAGATACGCACCCGTCCGGTGTCGGTGTCCACCTCGACCTCAACAAAGTGAGCGCCGAAGGAGTTGACGATGTGGTTGGGGCTTCCGGGAATGATGGACGCCGTGGCCGATAGCTCGTCGCCGTCCATCCTGCTGGCGACTTCGGCCAGGGCCATGCGGCGGGAGGGGTCGGACTTGACGTAGACCCACCCCTGCGCGGCGTCGAGGTCGTATACCGGAACCTCGAGGCCCGCCGACGCAATCTCCATCAGCGATTCGCGAACTTCGTTGGCGGCCTGCACCACGGCGGTGCCGGTGGAGAAGGTGGCCGTGGAGCCGGCGGTTATGGGGGCATCAGGGGTGCCGCGGCTGTCGGCGAACACCGCTTCGACCTGCTCATATTCCGCGCCGAGAATCTCGGCGGTGATCTGGGGCAACACCGTGGTTGCGCCTTCGCCAACGTCCATCAGGCCCGTTATCAGCTTGATTGCGCCGGACTTCTCCACGCGGACTTCGGCGGCTGAGGGCGAGCCGGGGCCGCCGCGGTAGATCATGATGGACATGCCGCGCCCGTGCTTCAAGGCTGGATCTTCGGGCTGTTCCGGACGGTAATCGCGCCAGCCGAAGGCTTCCGATCCCAGCTCGAGGCACTGGCGCAGGCCGTTGCTGGAGAAGGGGATGCCTCCTTCCAACGGCTGGCTGTCTATGACCTGGTCCGGCGGTGAAACGCGCTGGCCGGGCTGTCCCTCGGGGAGAACATGATTCATCATGCGGAAGTCCAGCGGGTCCATGCCGAAATGCTCAGCGGCCCGGTCCATCAGGCTTTCCAGGGCAAAGTGGCCCTGCGGCGCGCCGAGGGCGCGATATGACCCGGCGGTGGGGCGATTGGTGTAGGCCAGGCGGGCTTCGTACTTCGCGTTGGCGCATTGGTAGAGGTACAGAATGCCCTGCCCCGTGCGACGAGCCACGCCTGCCCCGGAGGCGAGATAGGCCCCGGTGTCGAGCAGGGCGCTGGCCTCGATGGCGGTGATGCTGCCGTCGGCCTTGAACCCGGCGTGGATGCGTATCTTGGCGGCGTGGCGCACTCGCCCGGCGATGAACTCGTCTTCGCGGGAGTATTCCAGGCGTACCGGACGGCCCGCTTCCCGGGAGAGCGCTGCCGCAATGCCCGCCAGCCGGGTCTCATCTTTGTTGCCGTAGCCCGCTCCAAGGAAGGGTCCAACGACGCGAACGCGATGGGAGGACAGGCCGAGGGCCCCGGCCAGGGCGTCGCGGTCCACGTGGACGCCGCGGGTGGTCTTCCAGACGGTGAGGTCCGTGTTCTCGTCTTCGCCCCACGAAGCGAGGGCCGCGCGGGGTTCCAGCGGCGCTGCCGAGTGGGTTGGTATCTCGAAGTCGTCTTCCAGCACCACGTCGGCGGCGGCGAATCCTTCGGCGACGCTGCCACGCTCCAGCGACATCACCTCGCCGAGGGCCAGGTTGCCGCCGGGGTGGATGGCAACAGCGCTGGGAGCCAGCGCCGCTTCGGGGGTCATGTAGTGAGGCAGCACGGCGTATTCGACGTGGATGAGTTCCAGCGCAGCCCTCGCGGTGTCGGGGTCGTCGGCGGCTACGGCGGCCACCTCGTCGCCTACGAAGCGGACACGGGTGTCCAGGATGCTCATGTCCGGCGCGAGACGCCCCCACCCCGGCCCTCCCCTTGTGGGTGAGGGGATGCTTGTTTCTTGCCCTCCCCCTGAGGGGGAGGGATGGGTGGGGGTGAAGGGCGTGACCACGGCGCGGACTCCTGGCAAGCGCAGGGCCTCGGCAGTGTCCACGCTGAGAACGTCGGCGTGGGGGTGCGGGCTGCGGAGGATGGCAGCGTGCAGCATCCCAGACAGCTTGAGGTCGGCGGTGTAGCGAGCCTCGCCAGTGAGCTTCACTTCCAGGTCACGGCGGACGACGCTGGTTCCGGCAACGTTCAGAGTCATAGTGATTTTTTCAACGCAGAGGATGCAGAGGTTACACAGAGGACGCAGAGTTTATTATTCAACTCTCTGCGTCCTCTGCGCGTTCTTTGCGCCCTCTGCGTTGATAACTCCCCGTTTAGAGTACGTGGAACAGGCGCAGGTGCTCGCGGAGGACGTCGGCGGCGAAGTCGTTTTCGATGTCGCGCCAGACGGAATGGATGTGGTTTGCGCCGTCCTGCCGGTTGTCGAACTCCACCACGAAGTTGCCCCCGTGGATGCGGTAGTAGTGGGCGTCACTCTTGGACACCGGCCCGGCCCAGGCAAGGTGGAAGTGGTCGAGTCCCCCTTCGCGGATGGCGGCCAGCTTCTGCTCGGCCAGGTCGGTGCGCACCTGCCCAACGTAGAGGGCGACGAGGTTCAGCAGCGTCTCCTTCTGCGCGCCGGTCATGTCAGCCGCCGCCAATCCCTGCGGACGGAAGGGGAAGGATACCTTGGTGCTGTTGTAGGTGAGGATGTCCAGCGGCGCTTCGTCGTAGATGGTTGCGGTGGACTGTTGCTGTTCGTCCAGGCTCTCCATTAGCTGGAAGGCGAGGTCTTCGCGGTCGCCTAGGATGCGCAAGCCCTGCTTGGGGCCCTTGCGCACCTCGGCGGGGTTGGCGCCGAAGAAGAAGGGGGTGACAGAGATGACGTTGTCGCCCATGATGCTGAAGTGCAGGGAGACGTGATGGCCCTCAATGCGCCAGCCCCAGGGTTCCTTGGGGCCGGGTTCGCCAAAGACGGTGAAGTAGTAGAGTTCGACGTCGCGCACGAAGGTGATCATGCCCATCTCTTTTTCCAGCGGGCCAAGAACGTCCTCGTGCTCGATTATCTGGCGGCATTGCTCGTAGGAGCGGGGAGTCAGCCCCGAGGCCAGCAGGGCGAAGGCCAGCTCGCGCTGGTTGGCGTCCATGTCGCGCAAGGCGAGGCCGTGGCGGTTGATGGGCGGGTAGTACCAGTACATCCGCTCGCCGTCCATGTACTCGAAGGTGGCCTTGCCCTTCTGCTCGGCGGTGAGACTGTCGAGGAAGCGGCGGGCGGCTGCGCCCATCTGGGCGGCGGCCTGCGGCTGGGATTGGACTGTTGCCATGCTGGAGACCTCCTGGGCGGGTACGAATTTCGGACATTGCATCGGAGTTTATGGGCGGGGCAGAGGCGCGTCAACTGCGCTTGGGCGCATCGTCCGGCTATTCGCCCCGGAGGCGATGGAGTTCTTCTTCCAGTTCCCGTGCGCGGGCTTCGGATCGGGCTGTCTGGATTTCGGCGGCGATGCGAGATTGGCGCTCGCTTTCCAGTTCAGCGGCCATTTCCGACGGGTTGGGCAGGTAGCGGCGCTGCCTCCTGTCCCAGAAACGCAGATGCCGTTCCACCCAGCAGACCGACAGCGATAGCGCTTCGCTGTATCCCCAGATTACCCCGTTGGCTTCGGTGGTTAGCTCTATGGGGCGGTAGACGCCCTCCGCCGTCAGACGGTCTCCGGCCAAGGCCGCGTCATACTGTCGGCCTCCGGTGTGGTCGTAGCGCCAGTACTCGGTTACGCCCAATCCGGCGTATATGGGCCGTTTGGTGATATAGTCCCGCCGCGCGGTGTGTTCCGAGGCGATTTCCAGCACAAGATCGGGGGGCTTGCCCGCTTCGCTAATAGCATAGCCGTTGGTTTCTCCGATGCTGGCGGCGTCCACGCCAAAGGCGACCACCATATCAGGGTAAGGACACCGGGGAAGGTCGCTGCGTTGGCGACACAGATAGCCCCTTCCGGCGACAAACGTGGTGGCGTCCTCGCGCAGCGCATCGAGATGGCGGGCTAGGGTGTTGGCCACGGCGGGACGGTCGTAATGAAGGAATTCCTGCATATCCCATTTCCTCGGCGGGTCAGGCAGGGGCGGAAGCCTGCGGGAGTCCGGCGGTGTAACTGGCTTGGTCGTCATGGCGTGCCTCATTCGAGGGGCGATAAAAACAGGATGATGCCATTATACAGGCAGCGGAGAGCGTACTAGCGGCATGACTAGCCGCGTTCGGCGGCGGTGCGGACGGACTGGAGGATGCGTCCGTAGGCGTTGCAGCGGCAGAGGTTGCCGGAGAGGGCTTCGCGGATTTCGGCGTCGGTGGGGCGGGGGTTGGCGTCCAGCAGGGCGCGGGCCGACATCAGGAAGCCGGGGGTGCAGTAGCCGCACTGGCCTCCGTCTTCGTCGAGGAACGCCTGCTGCACGGTATCGAGCTGTCCGTCGTTTGCCAGGCCCTCCACGGTAACGACGCTGCGGCCTCGAACCTGGGCCAGAAGGGTGATGCAGGAGTAGACCGGCTTGCCGTTCAGCAGCACGGTGCAGGAGCCGCACTCACCCCGGTCGCAGCCGCGCTTGGAGCCGGTGAGGTCCAGGTCCTCGCGCAGCACGTCCAGCAGGGTGCGGTGGCTTGGCGCTGTCAGGTCGTGAGGCTGGCCGTTTACTTCAAGGTGAATTGGACTATCAGACATAGAGTTATGCTAAGGCAGACCGGGATATTATTCAACACAGAGACCACAGCGGTTAATGAAGGAAAGCAAGGCTTATTGGGCTCTGTGTTTAGTTCAGGGTTGACTGGAGGGATTCCTCCAGCTCGACGACGGTGGCGAAGCCCTCGAAGCGGCCCTGGATACGGCCCTCTGCGTCGAGGACAAAGGTCCAGGACTCGTTGAACCAGTGGGGGATGGCGGTCAGGCCCCACTCGTCCACTGTGGGAGCGATTTCGGCGCGGTCGAGGTCACCCTGGATTTCGTCGGGGTTGTCGTATATTTCGACGTGGATGAAGTGGGCCTGTCCTGCGTAGCTTTCCCGCAGTTCCGACACGGCGTCAACCTGCGGGCCGCAGGTGGCGGTGGTGCAGAAGGCGGGAGAAGCGAAGACCACGACGGCGGGCAACGGGCTTTCCACCGCCTCGCGTATGGTGACCTCGTACAGCGACGGGTCGGCGTCGTAGTCGGTGGTCAACAGCGTGATGTCTCCGACGGAGGACAGAGTCTTGTTCTCGCTGAGCGGGCCGACTGCGCCGATGAAAGGCACGGACGATTCCTCGAGAATCTCGATTTCCTGCATGGCGTGGCCGCGGTCGGGGCCTTCGGCGGAAATGTCCAGCCGCCACTGGCCGGGGCGGTCGAAGTCAACCTCGGCGGCGAAGGCTCCGCGCACGCCGTAGGGCCACTGGTGGAAGCGGGTGGTGATGCTCTCGCCAGCGGAGTTGTCGGGCAGGTAGACGGGCGTGATTGACACCTCGTTGCCTCCCTTGACCAGGCCCGTCGGCGTAGTGAGCAGGAAGGCCACCCTTTGTTCTCCCACTTCCAGTACCGTAGTCGCCATGATGACGTTCAGGTCCAGCGGTTCGGAGGCGGCTTCGCTGGAGGCCGAATCGCCGGGCGCGCCCGTCGGCTGCGGGGCCGTGCCGGAGGCAGCAGCCTGGGCCTGCGAGGTTGAGGTTGCAGACGCAACCGGAGCGGTGGGCTGATGCCCTTCCGTTACCTGTGTCGCCGCAGGCTGTTGCCCCGCTGTCGCTGAGGGCGCGCTTGTCGGTTGCGGCATTGCCGTCGGCTGAGGGGGAATGGGCGTTGCGGCCGGGTCGGAACCGCAGGCTACCGCCAGCAACAACAGTAGCGCCGCTGTCAGAAGGAGGTGCATTCCCGCTTTCGCGGGAATGACGGCGTTAAAGATGGGTCTAGTCATCAGTAACCGTCCTCATAGACTCCGAAGGTGAAGGAGTAGAGGCCGAAGTCGTCGGACATGGAGGCCATCCTCAATTCCTGTTCTCCCTGCCAGTCGCCATGTTCGACAATCTTGTATAGCTTGGGTTCGGTGACCTGGAGATAGGAAACTCCATCGTCGCCTATGATTATATCGTCGCCCCGGTTTTCGTCCGTAAGGTATTCGCCGTTGACGGTAATCTGCACCTGGTAGGGTTCTCCTGACTCGGAGGTCAAAACGGCGTTGACCGACCGGGCGGAGTAGACCAAGGACAGGTAGTGGTCTAAGTGGGTAGTGTCCTCAGCGTGGCGGGCGCTCTCAGGGCCGATGGCCCAAGGGCCGTTGAAGTAAATCAGGTTCGGTTCCAGCTTGCCGGGCGCCTCAAATTGGGCCACCACCGGGAGTGCGTCGTCCCCATTAAAGGAGGCGCGGGCCGCTTCCAGGTATTCGTCGCCCTGGCCGATGCCGCCGCGTCCTTGTTGGGCGCTGAACTTCCAGCCGGCGAACAGCTCGCGCGTCACGTCCATGCCGAGGCGGAAGTTATCGTCCCGCTGTTGGTCTTCGGGCAGCGACAGGCCGTAGTCAATGGCGGCCATGCCATCCTCTTCCAACAGTTCGCGGATCCACTCTTCGGTCTCGGCGTACTTGCCCTCGCCGAAGTGGCGGTACTGGATAACGCCGTTGCGGTCAATCAGGTACTTGGCCGGCCAGTAGCGGTTGGAGTAGCTGCGCCAGACGCTGAACTCGTTGTCCTGCACCACGGGCCAGGCCACGCCTTCGTCCTGGGTGGCCTGCACCACGTTGTCGAACACCTTCTCGAACTCGAACTCCGGCGTGTGGACTCCTACGATGACCAGCCCGTCGTCGGCATACCGCTCGTGCCATTCCTGGAGGAAGGGCAAGGTGCGAATGCAGTTGACGCAGGTGTAGGTCCAGAAATCAATCAGAACCACTTTGCCCAGCAATCCCGCCATGGAAAGGGGTTCGCTGTTAATCCATTCCTGGGTGCCAGCGAACTCAGGGGCGCAGTTGCCCACCGCCCCGCCGCGGGAACCCTCGCAGGGCTGGGGTGGTTCGGCCATTGCCGCGGGCGGCTGCGTTGCCGTGGGCTGTTGCGCCTCGGCCTGCTGGGACTGGGCTCCGGTCTCCGTCGGGTCGGGCGCCGCCGTGGGGGCCGGGGTGGCCGTCGGGTCGCTGCCGCAGGCTATGGCGATGGCCAGCATTGCCGCCGCGAATATAAAGACTAGCCGTATCATTTAGAAGCCGTCCTCGTAGGATCCGAAAGTGAAGGAAAACAGACCGAAGTCCTCGGAATCTGAATACATCTGCAATATCTGGTGCTTCTGCCATTCAGGATGTTCGATGATTTTGTAGGCTTTGGGTTCCGTGACCATCAGGTAGCTCTCTCCGCCTTCGCCAATGACAATATCGTCGCCCTTGTTTTCTTCGGTCAGATATTCGTTGTTTACCGTGACCACAACCTTGTAAGGCTCGCCGGAATCGGAGGTAAGCACGGTGTTGACCGAGCGGGCTGAATAGACCAAGAGCACAAAGTCTTTGTACTCCGGGTCCGGCTGAGCGTGGCGGGCGCTCTCCGGCCCTATGGCCCATGCACCCTGGAAGTAGATAGCGTCAGTGGTCACTGAACTGGGAACCTGGAAATCGGCAACGACAGCTTCATGCTCTTCGCTTTCGATGGAGGTCCTGGCTGCTTCCATGTATGTTTCGCCCTGGCCGATGCCGCCACGCCTTTGCGATACTGTGAAATTCCACCCGGCAAACAGCTCCGGCGTCTGGCCCTGAACGGAGGCGGTGTCCCGCTTCTGGTCGGAAGGCAGGGGTTGGGTGAACGCCTGTGTCTCTGCTCCCACCTCTTCCAGCAGTTGCCGTATCCACTCTTCGGTCTCGGCGTATTTGCCCTCGCCGAAGTGCCTATACCGGATCACCCCGTGCTGGTCCACCAGATATTTGGCGGGCCAATAGCGGTTGGAGTAGCTGCGCCATACGGTGAACTCGTTGTCCTGCACCACCGGCCAGGCCACCATCTCGTCCTTGGTGGCCTGCACCACGTTGTCGTACAGCTTCTCGAACTCGAACTCCGGCGTGTGCACCCCCACGATTACCAGACCCTCGTCGGCGTAGCGGTCGTGCCACTCCCGCATGAAGGGCAGGGTGCGGATGCAGTTGATGCAAGAGTAGGTCCAGAAGTCAATGAGCACCACCTTGCCGCGCAGTCTTTCCATGGTGAGCGGCTCGGTGTTTATCCATTCCTGGGTGCCCGCGAACTCCGGTGCGCAGTCGCCCAGCGCACCGCCTCGATTGCCCTCGCACGGCGGGAGGGGCACCGGAGTGGCCGTGGGTTCGAGCGTAGCGGTTGGCTCCGGCGTGGCTGTTGCGGCAGGCTCCGGTGTAGCAGTGGCCGCAGGCTCTTGCGTCGCCTCGGGTACAGGTGTGGTTGTGGGTTCCGGCGGCATTGCGGTGGCCGTGGGTTCGGGCGTGGCCGTTGGGGCTGCTGTGGGAGAGGGTTCTACTGTCGGCTCCGCGGCTTCCGCTTGGGGCGTGGAAGTAGCCGTGGACGGCAGGGGAGCTTGGGTGGCGTCTTCGCCGCCGCAGGCGGCAACCGCCAGCAGCGCAACTACGACGGCCAATGCTGCCAGTCCGGGGACTAGAAAACGGTATCGGCGCTGCATCAACTCACGCTCTCCCTTTTGCTGATGATACTACGCACACACAGACGCAGCGGATGTATTCGCCCCGGAGCGCACAGAGATTTCAATGCAGATACCTATACTCTCTGTGGTCTCTGTGCGCTCCGGGGTGAGGCTTAGCGGGCGGCGCCGGGGATGGGGACGGTTTCCAGCAGACGGTCTATGACCTCGTGGGGCTGGAGGCGGCGCATACGCGCTGCCGGAGACAGGATGACGCGATGGCTCAGGACTCCATGGGCCAGGGCCTGAACGTCGTCGGGGATTACGTAGTCGCGGTCCTGCACCAAGGCATAGGCGCGGGCCATGCGGAACATTCCCAGCGAGGCGCGGGGCGAGGCGCCCAAGGCTACGTCCTGGTGGTTGCGGGTGGCCTCGGCCAGGCTGACGATGTACTCTCGCACCAGCCCGTCGACGTAGACATCGCGGGCCGCCGCCTGAAGCCTTACCACGTCTTGGGGAGACGCCACGGCCTCCAGGTTCTCGATGGGATGAATCTGCTCTTGGCGCTCGATTACCGCCAGCTCTTCGGCGAAGTCGGGATAGCCCAGACTTACGCGAATCAGGAAGCGGTCGAGCTGCGCTTCCGGCAGGGGGAAGGTGCCCTCGTACTCAATGGGGTTCTGAGTCGCCAGAACTATGAAGGGGTGACCAAGTTGGTGGGTGGTGCCGTCCACCGACATCTGCCATTCTTCCATCGCTTCCAGCAGGGCCGATTGGGTCTTGGGAGTGGCGCGGTTGATTTCGTCGGCCAGCACCACCTGGGCCATAACCGGGCCGGGGCGGAACTCGAACTGCCCGTTGCTCTGGTTGTAGATGGAGATGCCAGTGATGTCGCTGGGCAGCAGGTCGGGGGTGAACTGGATGCGCTTGAACTCGCATCCCAGCGAGGCAGCCAGGCTCTTGGCCAGCATGGTCTTGCCAACGCCGGGCACGTCCTCGACCAGTATGTGTCCCTGGGCGATGAGAGCGGCCAGGGTCTGCTCGATAACCGCCGTCTTGCCGACGATTACCTTGGAAACATTGTCAACGATGGCCCTGGCTGCTGCGGGAGCGGAATCTGTCTGCTGCACGTATTCCTCGGCAGGTTTGGAATCGGGGGCAAATGAGCGAATTTAGTGTATCATAAGCCGGGTGAATCCACGGCGTGAGGAGCTTGGGATAATGGACGCCATAACCGCGACTATAGTCGCTGCAAGCATTGGCGCTGGTGTTGCCTTGCTTATAGCCTTCATAAGCATAAATTTCAGAATTTCCGACCGTCTGGGAAGGCTGGAGCAAGGTTTCGAAATGCTGCTCAACGATAATAAGGACTTCCGCGAAGACAGCAAGCAATTGCGGGAAGAGATGCGTGAAGACAACCGTCAATTGCGGGAAGAGATGCGTGAAGACAACCGTCAATTGCGGGAAGAGATGCGTGAGTTGATCCGCTCGGAAAGCGAGGCTACCAGAGCGGAAATCCGTCGGCTGGCCGACGCTATGCTTTCCCACTACCACGACGAAGACGGGAGTGTCAGGTTTCGCCTGCCGCCTCCATAGCCACGGCCTTGCCGTAATTACCCCCTAGGCCCCTTCGGAAGGAGCTTGGCAGGAAAAGGATGTTTACTGCCAACAAGCGTACTATTGGGTTGCTGGCGCTTTTCCTGGTGGTGCTCTTCTATGCCATCGGGACCGGGTTTCCTTTCTTCTTCAGGCTGCTGTACGTGGTGTTGTTCATCATCGCCATCGGGGGCGTGTGGGCTTGGCTGTCTTTGCGCGGGCTGGAGGTGCGCGTGTCGCGGACGGGCGACCGGGGGCAGGTGGGCGGCTACCTGGAAGGACGGGTTACCGTGACCAACCATACCTGGCTGCCCAAGTCGTGGCTGGAGGTTACCGAGGCGGCGGGCTCCGCGCTTGAACCCGGCGGTCGAGGGCTGTCCCTGGACCGGCAGCAGGTGAGAAGCTGGCGCATTGACACCTACCTGGCCAGGCGGGGGTTGTTTGAGGGCGGACAAGTGCGGGTGGTCAGCCAGGACCCCTTCGGCCTGTTTCGCATGGGCCGCCACTTCTACGACCCGCACACCTATATCGTCTACCCGGCCACCGAGCCGCTGCCCAACCTGGACTCCCGGTTTGCCGGACTGCCCGCAGATAGTCGGCTCACCCGCTACTACGACCAGGTAACCACCGACGTGGCGTCGCTGCGGCCCTGGAGACCCGGCGATGCCTACCGCCGCATCCACTGGCCCTACACGGCCAGGATGAATATGCCGATGGTGAAGGAGTTCGACGCTGGCTTGGCCGCCCAGTTCTGGCTGCTGCTGGACCTGCACCGCCCGTCGCACCATTACCCTTCAGTCCGTAATGAAGCCGCTGCGGCAAACCCGGGGGACAATACCGAAGAGCTGGCGGTAACCGCTGCGGCGTCGCTGGCGCAAAGGCTGATGGAGCTGGGGCTGCCGGTAGGGCTGGCGGTCAACGGCGAAAGCGGAGGCCTGCTGCGTCCCGACAGCGGCCCCGACCACCTGAACCGGATAATGGAAACCCTGGCCGGCGCGAAAGCAGCCAACGCCGCAACGCTGCCGGAGTTTCTTTACGGGATGCGTCCGCACCTGAATCACTTCCATTCCGTCACAGTCATCACTCCCAACAGCGATCCATCCTGGATTGCCGCCCTGCTGGACCTCAAGCGGCTGAATGTCACCGTCGCCGCTGCGCTGGTTGACCCGGCATCCTACGGCAGCCGCCGCACGGTGACGCCGGTAGTTGACGCAGCGGCCGCGGAGCTGGTCCCAGTCTACGTCGCCAGCCAGGGTGGGCGGCTGGACGAGGCGCTGGCCCGCCCGGTAAACCGCGAGAGCCTGGAAGGAGAGGCCCTTCGACAAGCTCAGGATGACAGGACAACGTCTCAGGATAAGACGGCAATAGCGCAGGATGGGGCCACAGTGTCGCAGGATGAGGCGACAGCGGCAGCGGAGGGGACATGACCGGAGGGGAAGCGGCAAGGCGCACCCTGTCTTGGGCTTGGGACGGCGATACCACCCAGGAGGCGGCCGGACGGCTTCTGGCCCGGCTGCGGCCCACGGATGGCTGGATGGCGCTGCTGCTGCTTGTGGCCAACCTGTGCGTCGTGGTCATGTCGGTAGAGCGGGCCGACTGGGCCCCAACGCCCAACCTGGTGGGCCTGCTGCTCCTGGGTATGCTCACGGCCTTTGTGTTCTCCCGGCTGCCTGTGTGGTGGTGGCTGGCGATACTGCCTGGGCTGGCGGTGGGCGCTCTTACAGTCATCTGGCAAATCTCAGGATTCGCCTTCGACGGTGAGTCGCTGGGAGGCCCGGGCGCGCTTTGGGAACGGCTGAGCCTATGGGTGGAGGCGGCTGACAACGGCTCGATAAACATAGACAAAGTTCCCTTCTCCTTTGGCCTGTCCGTGGCGTCCTGGGTCACCGGGTTCCTGGGCGCCTGGCTGTTCCTGCGGCATCGCAACTTCTGGGGAGTGTTCGTGCTGGGCGGGTTGGGGCTGCTTTCCAATCTGACCTTCCTTCCCCCGCATACAAATCTCCACTTGGCGCTGTACCTTTTTACGGCCCTTCTGCTGGTGGCCCGGGTGCAGGCGGTGCGACGGCAGGCCGAGTGGGACCGCCGGGGCATCCGGTACGACGAGGGACTGCGCTCTCTGACCCTGTCCGACAGCTTCTTCCTGACCCTGGCAGTCTTGGCGGTGGCCTTTCTGATTCCCGTGGGCGGCAACTGGTCTCCTGTAACCGGCGCATACGAGTCCATGCGGAAGCCGCTGACCGGCTTCGAGGATGACTTCAACCGTCTGTTCGCCGGGCTTCCTGCCCGCCGTCCCATCGGCTTCCGGGTGTGGGACGAAGTGATGGCTTTCCAGGGAACCATCAACCCGGCCACCACCCAGGTGTTGCAGGTGGACTCGCCGGCGCCGCTTTACTGGAAAGCCCGTACCTATAATACCTACACAAACAAGGGGTGGATATCCGAAGACACCGAGTATGTGCGCGTGGAGCAGTTGCCTGCCCTGCCAACTCCCCACGGTAGCCAGGAACGGGTGCAGGTTGGGTACACCGTGATTCCCCTCTACTCATCGCCGGTTATGTTCTCCGGGGGCCGCGTTGTGGGAGTGGACCGGGACGCGGAGGTCGAGGTCTCCATGGTCCCACAGCCTTCGACGTCCGGCATACTGGTGTCCGGTCTGGCCAACGAACGGACTCGTTCGCTGCTGGAATCCATACAGGTAGACCCGATGAGCCGGGAAATACCCGTCAGGAACCGTGTCAACGGGCTTCCACTGCCCTCCGGCGTCAATATATCCATAGACGAAGACGCGCCCATTGCCGCACCCGACGTGCTGTCCGTCCGTGCCCGTGATGGCGAGTTTCCGGCCCGTGAGCCCTACTATGTGACCGCGTCGGTCTCGGCGGCGGAGCCGGAACAGTTGCGGGCCGCTGGCGCCGATTACCCGCTGCACGTGGCAACCCGCTACACCCAGTTGACCAGGGATCTGCCGCAGCGGGTTAAGGACCTGGCCGTGTCCCTCACTGCCGACTCGGAAAATCCCTACGACAAGGCCCTGGCGGTGGAAGCCTACCTGAAGACTCTTCCGTATAACCTGGAAATCGAGCCGCCGCCCTTTGACGCCGACGGTGTGGACCACTTCCTGTTTGAGCAGAAGCAGGGATACAGCGAATACTTCGCCTCTGCCATGGCGGTAATGCTGCGCTCGGTGGGGATTCCGGCCCGGCTGGCGGTGGGCTACACCACCGGCGACCCGATAGAGGCAGAGGGCAGCTATGCCGTTACCGACAGCCACAGTCACGGTTGGGTGGAAGTGTATTTCCCGGGTTATGACTGGATACCCTTCGAGCCGACCCCGGGCGCGGCGTTGCCAGTGGTGATGGCGCCTGGCGGCGTTGCCGGGTCGGAGTTCGATGGGCCTTTTATCGGTGGATTAGACTTCGATTGCATAGACGAGTTCGACCTGGAATGCGGTGTGCCGCTGGAACCACTGCCCGGCGACGGCAGTCTGACGGGCGGTGTGGGCGAAGGCGGAGGGCCTGCGCCATGGATGTGGGCGATAGTGGCGCTGGCATCCGCAACGGCGCTGGGAATGGCGGGCCGGTGGGGGCATCGCCGCTACCTGTCCGCGACCGGAGACCCGATAACAGCCTACAGACGGCTGAGGGAACTTGCTGCCTTCGGAGGTCTTACCGGCGGTGATCCCCGAACTCCCTACCAGTTCGGGCAGCAGTTGGGACGCAGACTGCCCGCCCACCGGGAATCGGTGGACGCTATAGTGGATTCCTACGTCCGCGCCCGATACGGAGCCAGGACCGTGAACGCCAGAGAAGGGGCGCGACTGACCGACGCCTGGCTTGGCCTGCGGTATCCCCTGCTGCGGCTTTCCCTCCTGCGGCGGACGAGGGTTTTGTAGAATCGGAAATGCCTTGGCATCGGAGGCCCCATGACAGCCCTCAAGTACCACATACAGCAGTTGCCCTCCGGGTGGATTGGATTGGTGTCCGGAGAAAAAGGGCTGCGCCGCGCCACCCTCAAGCCCACTCCGCAGGAAGTGATGGAAGACTTGGGGGACGATGCCGAGCAGGCAGAGCACGACCCGGCCCATTTCAGCGACATAGTTGACCGCCTGGCCCGGTACAGCGAGGGCGACCTGGAGGCGCTGGACAGCATAGAGCTGGATCTGGACGGGACACCCCCCTTCTTCCGCGCCGCGTGGAGCGCCTGCCGCACCATTCCGCCCGGGGAGACCCGCAGCTACCGCTGGCTGGCGGCAGAGGCGGGCAACCCGCTGGCGTTGCGGGCCGCCGGCCAGGCCATGGCCCGCAACCGCTTCTCGCTGATTATCCCCTGCCACCGGGTCATTTCCAGCGACGGCGGCCTGGGCGGCTACGGCGGTGGCGGCCTCGGCGTCAAGGCGAAGCTGTTGCAGATGGAGCTGGAGCAGGCAGCGCGGAGTTGAGTACCGATGGCCCCGGCTCCGGTGGCCCCGGCTCCAGTGGGATGACGGATGAGGAGCGGGCCAGGCTGCGGCTGGCGTTCGAGTTGTTGCCCAAAGTGGCGGGGCACGGGGATACCGCACTGGAACGGCATGGCGACGTCCTTTCCGAGTGGATTATGGAAATAATCGCCAATCCTTATCACAGCAGCGAAGTGTATACTCAAGAACGGGAACTACGCACCGTACTGGTCGGCCGGGTACCGGAATCCCGACAATGGATCACGGTAGTGTTCGTTGGAGATACAGAGACTGGGCATTTCTTACAGCCTTCCATAACAAGAACTTGGAAAGGGAATATGGAGGGAGACCGTGGAACATACCGTAAATCATCCGGCACGTGAATCTAAGTCTCCCGCGATAGTGGAATACTACCCTGAATTGCATATCCTGTTTATCTGGAGCGGACAGAAAAGCGCCGCCGGTGAGGAATTCGCGGCAGACATCACCGTCCACTACGATAAGTACGAAGACAATGAACCATCGTTAGTAGTGGCGATTCATATTGACAGTGCTGAGCTCTTGCTGAGGCCCTTTGCCGACGCGATCCTGGCGAAGCGCGGAATATGGTGCGAACCGGAATCCGACCAGGACCGGGAAGCGAGACTGAAACGTAAGGCGGCTCTCGAGGCGGCGGCGAAATATCCGATATGGAAGTCGCCGCCCCCGGCGCGCGTGGAATATAACTCGGAACGCGACAGCTTATTTATAGACAGTGGGCGGGCGGGAGTAGTCGGCGCAGAAATGGCGGATAACATCATCGTCCACTACGACAAGGACGAGCCTGATGAGCAATGCTCGGCGGTGGCGATTCATATAGACAATGCCGAATACGTTCTTAAACCCTTCGTGGAAGCCGTCTTGGTCAAGTATGGCGTAAATACAGAAACGGAAGAAGAACTGGCGGGCAGCCAGGCGCGGAGCTAAACCCACCTGGTTGTAATGGTTAACCCTTTCAGGAGAGAGTGAGTTGGCAGACAACAACACGGCCAGACCAACGGAGAAGTGGGCCAGGGTCAACGGGCTGGATATGCGATACCTGGACTGGGGCGGCGACGGCGAGCCGATGCTGGCCCTGCACGGGCTGGCGTCGTCGGCCCACTGGTACGACATTGTCGCGCGATTGCTGCGGGAGCGCTACCGCATCATCGCTCCCGACCAGCGAGGACACGGGCAGACCACCCAGGCTGCTTCCGGCTACGACTGGCATTCGCTGTCCGGTGACTTGGCGGCGCTGCTGGACCACGTGAGCGGCGAGATTCCCGGCTTCGCTCATCCCGTAGCGGCGTTGGGGCACTCTTGGGGCGGCCACGTGGTCAGCAACCTGGCATACCATCACCCTGACCGGGTGCGGCGCGTCGTGATGATTGACGGCGGCTTTCTCGATGGGAGACTGTTCCCTGAACCGACATGGGAAGCCTTCTCCGATCGCCTTCGCCCTCGCAACGTCACGGGCAACCGCGAGGAGTTCCTCAGTCGGCTGCGTGAGCAGATGGCGGGATTCTGGAACAGCGAGATAGAGCGCATCGTACAGACTATGGTCTACGAGGACGAGAACGGGCAGATACAGGACATACTGCGCCCCCAGAACCAGGCCCAGGTCATCCGCGCGATGTGGGACGACCCGTGCTCGCACACCCTTCCGCAGGTGCAATGCCCGGCCCTGCTGATTGCCGCCGGGCCGCTGCCGGAGCGGGCCAACAGCGATTTCGCCCAACTGCGCCGCCGTATGGTGGGCGCCGCCGAGGCCGCGTTGTCCAACGGACGCGCCCACTGGATCCCGGAGACCGTCCACGACATCGGCTACCACAAGCCCGAGGAACTGGCGCAGGTGATACTGGAGTTTCTGGACGAGTAGAGAGCGGAAAGTAAAACAAGGCTAGAAAATGAGGTCTACCGATGGCAGATTGGGAGAAATGCTCGGCTGTTGAAAGCCATCCAGAGAAGATGGGTGGCGCTTGGGTGTTTACCGGCACCCGAGTGTCAATTGCGAGCCTCTTTAACCACCTGAAAGCCGGCGTGACGGTGCATGAGTTCGTTGAGTGGTTTCCCGGTGTGGGATTGTCTCAAATCGAAGAGGTTCTCCAACACGAGATTGAATTCCTAGGCAAGCAAGTGAAGGTGTGAGAATTCTCTTTGACCATAATGTCCCGGCTCCCTTGAGGCGCTATTTGTCCGGTCACCAAATAGATACTGCCACAGAAATGGGTTGGGAAACGTTGAGCAACGGATCGCTCCTTAACGAGGCGGAAGGGAACAATTACGAGGTGTTCATTACCGCAGACCAGAGCATCAGTCATCAGCAGAACTTGACAAGGCGAAGAATAGCCATACTTGTCTTGATGGACAACTTGTGGCCCAATGTCCGGCAGAAGACCGCAGAAGTCCAGGAAATGCTTGACCAGATGCAACCTGGGGAATACCGCAAGTTGGAAATCTGATTCCCTGCGACCTTCCGCTTTTCCCGGTTGTTTAGCCTCACTCACGTTAGCGGCAGCGGGGGCTGCCAGAACTTGCTCGTGTCGTTGACGGTTATCTCGTCCACCCACTTCACCCAGTCGTAGCCGCGCTTGTGGGGTTCCACCATGCGGGCCGGGAAGCCGTGGCCGGGGCTGAGCGGCGCGCCCCCTACCCGGCTGGCCAGCAGGGCGCGTTCGGCCTCGGCCATCGAGTAGCGCCGGTAATAGCCGGTGCGCGAGCGGATGGTGATGCTGCCCGCGCCGGGTTTGGGGCGGGCGCGGGCCAGCAGTTCCGGCACCGGCGCGCCTTCCCACTGCCGCGTCGTGTACCAGCCGCCGGTGCAGTCCAGGGTCGCAGTAAGCTGGCTGTTCCAGGATTGCAGTTCTGCTAAGTCCATCTCATACGGGTTTTCCACGTGTCCGTTTACCCGAAGTCTCCATCTGTCGGCGTTGACGCCGGGGGTGCGGTCGTTGAGCCACATGGTCACCGGAAAGTCGGGGCCGTCCTCCGGGTGCGAGCCGGTGAAGCGCCGGTCGGCCACGGGCCCGCCTGCCAAGATGTTCAGCCGGTCCGTTATCTGCCACAGCGCCAGCCCGGCCACGGCCACACCGCCGAAGCGCAGGAAGTTGCGCCGCCCGGCCACGTAGCGCATACGGAAGCTGATCTTGTGGCGCAGCGAGTGCCACACCAGCAGCGGTATCAGCAGCAGGGCCAGGTTGAGGTGGATGGTGGTTCCGGAAAAGCCCAGGAAGCTGTATGGGCCGAAGTGACTCCAAGCCAGCCCCAGCCCCAGGACTATGAGCAATCCCGCCAGCAGGGCGGTGGAGGCCAGCATGGTCTCAAGGTGGGTCTTCCAGTTCTGACGGGTGCGAAAGGAACCGAGGATGTTGCGGGACTTCCACAGGAAGAGGGCTAGGATGGAGAAGCCGGTTATGCGGTGGATGTGCATGGCCGCGATCCACTCCGGGTTGTTGTGGGTCAGGCCCAGGTAGCCCGTCACCAGCTCGACAGTGAACAGTGCGATGAGCGCGATGTTGGCCCAAGGAAACCGCATATCGCTAACTCTCCGGTCTGCGAGGCGTTTCTCCCTCTCCCTTGAGGAAGAGGGAACAATTCACAGGCTTCCCGGTGTCAGATGAAGAAAGCGCGGAAGACTGAATCCCCGCGCTCTATTTACGCGCACTGAACGAGTTCGGACTTGCTAGGCCACCTGGAAGGCCCAGATCTGGTGGAAGACTTCCGGCTCGCCTTTGGGCATGGGCTGGAAGGGGTCGGTGACCTGGGCCAGCATCCACTGTCCGGCGGATTCCAGTTTGTTGAAGTAGTCCTGGTAGCCGTCGTCCACCATGTCGGTCCGTAGGCTGAACACGACATAGCCGCCGGGCTTGGTCACCCGCACCAGCTCGTCGAAGGAACTGATAGGGGCGTGTCCCAGCGTGAAGACGCCGATGCTGATGACGGCATCAAACTCGCCGGTCTCGAAGCCCAGAGTCTCGCCCATCACCATCTGGTGGAATGAGCTATAGACATTCTTTTCCTTGGCGACGTCCAACATTCCCTGCGAGATGTCCATTGCCGCCATTCTGGTGAACCCGGCGGCGGCCAGGCAGATTCCGGCGAGGCCGGTGCCTGCTCCGGCGTCGAGGACGTTGGCGTCGGCGGGGACCAATCCGGCGAGGACCCGCGCGCCGTTGTCGGGCGCGTTCCAGGCGAAGTCGTCAGCCAGGTCCCTGTCGTACTCGACAGCCCACTGGTCATAGCGTTCTTCCAGTTCCTGGTTCGTGGTAGAGCCGTATACCCACTGCACTCGTCTGTGGCTTTCTTCCATTGCCATAAAATGACTCCATTTCAAATTCCCTCTCCTTTTCGGGGAGAGGGAATTCGGCTGATTTCCTTGCTATGTTAAAGATGGCGGGGCTACTTACGGCAGATGTACAGACCCCAACCCAGTTCGTCCTTTTCCACTGCCCTCGCCGTTTCCAGGTAGGCCGTGGTAAGCCATTCGTAGTGCTCGGCGTGTTCGCCGGTGTCTCCCTTGGGAGTGCGGTCAGCCAGGCAGAGATACGACTGGCGCAGGTGGCTGGAGATGTCCTGGGCTTCCAGCAACTCGAACCCCTGGGCTTTCAGCGCGTCCTGGTAGGACTCGAAGCTGAACTCGGTATCGTAGAGAAGCCGGTCGTATACGAACCGCTGCGACTCCGGGCTGACTTCCTGTTTCGGCTTGATCAGGTCATCGAAGACGAAAATCCCGCCGTCCTCCAGCACCCGATGGACTTCCTTGAGCACGGAGCGCTTGTCCGGCACATGATAGATGACGGCTTGGCTCCAGACGCGGCTGAACTGTCCATCGGAGAAGGGCAACTCGGTGGCCGAGGCCTTCTCGAAGGCCAGCCGGTCACGCAGAGCAGGCTCCTGTCGCTCCCGCGACGCCTTGGCGTTGTCAATCCGCACGCCGCTCAAGTCTATGCCAGTGGCATGGCAACCGGTGTGGCGGGCCAGCCAAATGGCCGTGGTGCCGTTTCCGCAGCCCAAGTCCAGGACCCGGGTACCGACTCCTATACCGCCTTTCTCGACCATGATGCGGTCGAGATTGGCGCAGCCCTTCAGGAAGTCAGTGCCAGTGGTCTCATCGAAGTAGCCCCAGTGGACGCTGCCATCCTCATCCCAGACGGCACGGTATATCTCGTCCTCAGCGTCGTAGTAGGATTCGGTCTCCTGCTCAGTGAACCGGCTCGACATGCTTGACGCCCTCCAGGTATTCCGCGAATCGGTTGTCTTGGTCAACCAGAATCATCTTGGGCTCGATGGGGGTGTCGGTGACCTCGAAGGACATGATGATCAGGCAGTGGCCCTCGCCGGTGAGACGGGCAGCCGCGCCCTGCACGGCAATGTCGCCGCGGCCGCGTTCGCCGGGGATTACGTAGGTCTCGAACCGGCTGCCGTTGTCTACGTCGCAGACCAGCACCTTCTCGTTATCCCAGAGGTCAACCTTTTCCATCAGAGCTTCGTCAATGACGATGCTGCCGACGTAGTCAGGGTTGGCTTCAGTAACCCAGGCCCGGTGAATCTTGGATCGCAGTACTTCGCGCATGGTTCCCTCCTAGTATGGGTGTGCCGTGAAACGGCGGGTTGGTTTCTTCCTGGGTTCGGCGCCGCTACAGCAAAATGCTGAAAACTCGCAACCGAATCCGTTGACATAAAAAGGGCTTGTATGGAATTCTTCCCTCTATAAGGGCCAGAGTATGGCGCAGACTCTCCCCGTACTTGACAGTGTTGGTGAAGTTGCCGCAAACGCACAAATGCGCTGGGCAGTGGTTAGGAGCGAGAGGGGTTATTTGACAAGCTCAGAAGGCGGGAAGAGAGGCCCCTATCAGTCTCGATTGAAGGAGAGCGTTATGGCTCGCAGGGGAGGGCGTGACATTCTCGGTTTCGTATCCGGCGCTCGGCCAAAGGTGAAGGCCCGACCGGAGGCCGTGTAGAGTAATAAGTCATCTTCTCTTCCGTACAGGTCGTTCGGATGCCCGCTTTGGCGGGCGTAAGCTACTCGTCTGTCTGAATTTTGGGGCAGTCTAGCATCGGCTGTAGGGGCGGTCAACCTCCGCAATGGGATTGAATAGCCAGTACTCGGAGAGACAATCTTCATATTGAGCGTATATCGTCGAATACTGTCAAGTTATTGCCTGTATTCGTAGAAATTCAGATTGGATTGATAAGATTGACACTAATCACTAAGGAATTATCCTTTTGAGGCAGGAATTAGCTCCCCAACGACTATCAAATTGAGGCGAGCCAGGGCGTGTTGGCATTTGCTGTATGCAGCAGTCCGGTGATTCCTTGTTTCCAAGTCAAGAGGATTGCAAAGCCGTTGTCTGAATCAGGATTTGCCGGATTTTAGGATTTCCAGGATACCCGTTCCAATCCTGATAATCCTTTAATCCCGTGAATCCTGATTCAGACAAAATTAAGGGCGAACCGGCTTTGCAATCGTCCTGATGTCCAAGTAGCCTGGAACTTGTGGCAGTCCACAGAATGTCAGACGCCCAGTGACATTTCCTGGCTCACGGCGACCGTGTCGGGGCCGAGGATGTCTTCCACCCGGTCCCGCAGGTCGTCGCAGTAACCGGTGCTGACCACTGGCATATCCAGCAGCACCCGGCGGCCTGCCGTGCGGATTTCCAGGTTCACCCGGTCCCGCCCCGGGTACTCCAGCATCACGCCGATGACTTCGCGCAGAGTGTTGGCGTCGTGTTTCTGTTCGTCTTCGGTCACTATCAACCGGACCAGGCGGCCCGAGCCGCCGGGAGAGCCGGCCGGCGGCGTTGAGCTGCCGTTGCCGCCATTTCCATTGCTGTGACCGTTGCCGTTGGTCTTGCTTGCGGCATACCCGTTGCCGTTGCTATGTCCGTTGCCATTCCCGTTTCCGTTGTTGGCCTTGGGATGCGGCCCGCTCCCATTGCCGTAGCCGTTTCCGTTGGCGCGAGCCGGTTGGGTTCCCGCCTTCGCGGGAATGGCGGGCGCGGCAGCCAGGGTGGAGGGACGGTCGGCTACATATTCCTCGGCGTCGTCGCAAACCAGTTCCACCTGTTCCCCGCGCAGCCTCACCTTGCCGGCGACACGAAGGGTGCGGCCGGGGTGCCATACTTCTTCGGTGCGTTGCAGCGATTCGGGCCAGATGATGACCTCCAACTGTCCGCCCAGCATATCCAGCGCCACGATGAAGAATCGTTGTCCATCGCGCCTGGCCCGCTCGGTGACGGTGGAGACGATGCCAAGAACGGTAACGGGCTGCCCCTGCATTTCCTCGCTGATATGTTCCAGGGATACCACGGCGTTGGCCTCCCCGGCTGCGCTGCTCAGGGCCATCAGCGGGTTGTGGGAAAGGGCCACGCCCAGCAGTTCCCGCTCCCACCCGGCTTTTTCTTCCGGGGAGGAGTCGTTGTTGCCCAGGGCGATCCCCGGCTCTTCCCGCACCGCGCCGCCCGACTGTCCTGAGCTTGCCGAAGCGCCCCCGAACAGGCTGCTCTGGCCGCTGCTGCGCATCTGGGCTTCTCGCTGCGCCGTGGCGACGATGCGGTCGAGGGCGAACAGCATCGCGCCCCGTGCCCCCAGGGAATCAAAGGCGCCGGCCTTGACCATGCTCTCCAGGGTGCGCCGGTTCAGGTTAGCGGCTCCGGCCCGGTTGCAGAAATCGTCTATGGATGCGTAGGGGCCGTTCTCTTTTCGCTCCTCCACCAGCGGCTTCACCGCGCCCTCGCCCACAGTCTTGATGGCGGCCAGTCCGAAGCGCAGCCCCGGTGTACCCTCTTCGTCGTGGTCTATCGAGAAGAATTCCTCGGAGCGGTTCACATCGGGCAACCAGATGGGAATGCCCAGCCGGAAGCATTCGTTGATGGAGCTGATGGTCTTGTCGGTGTTGTCCAGCCGGGCGTTCAGCACCGCCGCCATGTATTCCACCGGGTGGTGGGCCTTGAAGTAGCCCGTCCAATAGGAAATGAGGGCGTAGCTGACGCTGTGGGCCTTGTTGAAGGCATAACCGGCGAAGGGCTCGATGAGATCAAATATCTGCACCGCCAGGGCCTGGTCGAAGCCCTTGCCAGTGGCGCCGGCCACGAAGTTGTCGCGTTCCTCGGCCATCAGCGAGGCGATCTTCTTGCCCATCGCCTTGCGCACGATGTCGGCTGCGCCGAGGGAGTAGCCGGCGAACTGCTGCAATATGAGCAGCACCTGGTCCTGGTAGACGATGATGCCGTAGGTCTCGTCCAACAGCTCCTTCAGGCTGGGGTGCGGGTAGGTGACCGCCGTCCTGCCGTGCTTGGAGTCAATGAAACGGTCAATGTTCTCCATCGGCCCCGGCCGGTAGAGGGCAATCATGGCGGCGATGTCGCCGATGTTGGATGGCTTGAGCTTTTCGATATAGCGCTGCATACCGGCGCTTTCCAGTTGGAACACGTCGGTGGTGTTGCCCGAGGACAGCAGTTCGAAGGTTTTCCCGTCGTCCAGCGGCAGTGTCTGGAGGTCTATCTCGACGCCCTGGCTCTGCCGCACCAGCTTCACGGCCTGGTCAAGGATGGTAAGGCTGGTGAGGCCGAGGAAGTCCATCTTCAGCAGACCGAGATGGGCTACGGGGTCCATGCTGAACTGGGTCATCATCACCGGGCTGGATTCCTCGCCCCGGGCCGGGCGCTGCAGCGGAACGGTCTCGGTCAGCGGCTCGTCTGCGATGAGAACCCCGGCAGCGTGGGTGCTGACGTGATGGACCAGCCCCTCCAGCCCCTGCGCCTGGTCCACTAGGGCGTGAACGGCTTCCGTGCTGTCATAGGCGGCCCTCAGTTCAGGGCTGACCTCCAGGGCGTCTGCCAGGCCCCGTGCCTTGAAGGGCACCATGCGGGCGATGCGGTCCACATCGCCGTAGCTCATGCCCAGGGCGCGGCCCACGTCGCGCAGAGCGGCCTTGGCTCCCAGGGTTCCGAAGGTGATTATCTGGGCCACCCGGTCGCTGCCGTACTTTTCTATGACGTAGTGCAGCACCTCGTCGCGCCGGTCGTCCTGGAAGTCCATGTCTATGTCGGGCATTTCCTTGCGTTCCATGTTGAGGAAACGCTCGAAGACGAGGCGGTATTCCAGGGGGTCCACGTCTGTGATGCCAAGGCAGTAGAGGACAACGCTGGCCGCCGCGCTGCCCCGGACGCCGAAGAGGATTTCGCGCTGGCGCACGAACCTGATGATGTCCCACACCACGAGGAAGTAGTTGGCGAACTTGGTGTAGCGAATGACCTCAAGCTCGTAGCGCAGACGCTCTTCGGCCTCGGGTGTGGCATTGGGATAGCGCTGCCGGAAGCCGGTCTCGCAGACTTGGGCCAGGTATTCGTCGGCGTCCATTCCGTTGGGAGTCTCGTAGCGGGGCAGGTGGGTCTGGCCGAAATCCAGCGACACGTCGCACATATCGGCAATCAGGCCGGTGTTGCCCAACGCGCTGCTGCGAACGCCGGCGGGCAGGCCAGCGAAAAGCTGCTCCATTTCCTGCGGGCTTTTAATGTAGTAGGAGTCATCCTCCATGCGCAGGCGTTTCTCGTCCTTGACCGTTGTGCCCGTTTGGATGCAGATGTATACGTCCTGCAAGCCCGACTGATGCTGGTGAACGTAATGGGCGTCGTTGGTGGCCACCAGCGGAAGTTTCAAGTCTTCGCCGAGACGCAGCAGGCCCTCGTTTATCTCGTCCAGGCCGGGTACGTGGGCGTGTTGCTGCAGTTCGAGGAAATACCCGTCGCCGAACAGCTCGCGATACCAGCCCGCGGCGCGGACGGCGTCATCGTAGCGGCCATCGGCCAGGAGGCGGGGAACCTCTGCGGATGGACAACCGGAGAGGCAGACAAGACCGGAGCCGTATTCCTCCAGCAATCCCTTGTCTATGCGGGGGCGGTTGTAGAAACCTTCGACGTGGGCCTTGGTCACCAACTGCATCAGGTTGCGGTAGCCGGTGTTGTCGCGGGCCAGCAGCACCAAGTGGGCCGGGCTGCGCTCACTGGGGTTCTTGTCGTGCCTGCTGTTGTGGGCGACGTATACCTCGCAGCCGATGATTGGCTTGATGTTGGCGTCGCGGCAGGCTGAGTAGAAATCCACCACTCCGTAGAATGTGCCGTGGTCGGTGATGGCCAGCGCATCCATGCCCAGCTCGCCGGTGCGGGCGACCAGTTCCGGGATGCGGCTGATGCCGTCGAGCATACTGTATTCGGTGTGAACGTGGAGATGGGTAAAGGCCAACTGGGGTAGCCTCCGAAGGAGAGAAATAACCGCCGTGCGGAGCCGGGTTTATGGCCCGTAGGGAAGTCTTATTATATGGGCCGTCATAGGGGGATATGTCAACCGTTTTACGGCCCAACCACCAGATATTGGGAGAGGTCTAAGAAATGGCTACAACATACATGACATAACAATTATGCCATTCCGAAAACAGGGCTATCGGGAAACATCACCGGGGTTATTGGGAGCGGCGGTGGAGTTCCTCCTCCAACTGCCGGAGGCGGGCCTGGGCTTCGGCGGCGTCAGCTTCAGCGGCTATGCGGGCCTGGTGTTCGGAGTCCCGCTGGGCCTCGGCGGCTATGCGCCCCTCGGCCTCGTCGTCATGGGTGCGGAGGTAGCGTTGCGCCACCGGGTCCCACCAGCGCAGTTGACCGCCTTCCCAGCACAAGTCCAGATTCAGCGCGGCGCTATGACCCCAATAATGGCCCTCCGCCGTCCGGTGAATGGTGATGGGTTGGTATTCGCCCTCCGCCAGCCGGTCGCCAGCCAACCCGGCGGGGTAGCGGTCGCCGTCCGTGGAGTCGAACCGCCAGTACTCCGGGATGCTGTAGGCGGCGTAGTCCACCTGTTTGCGTGTGTAGTCGTTGAGGGCGGTGCTGGGCGACGCGATCTCCAGGACGAAGTCCGGAGGTTTGCCCTGATCGTCAATAGCATAACCATGCCGGGCTATAACCTCGGCGCTGTCCACGCCGAAAGCCACTATCAGGTCGGGGTAGCGCAGCATTCGCCGTTTCAGACCCCGCCGGAAGGTTTGGCGCACCGGTATCTCTCCCAAGACCAGGGTAGTGTCCGGTGAGCCGAAGTGCCGGGCGAGAGCAGTAATGTGCCCCGGGCGCTCTCGATAGAGGGCGTTCTGCATATCGTACCTTGGGGGCCGTTCCGGGAATTGGTCTTCCGGTGCGTACTTCTCTTGAGCGTATACCGGCGGGGCAGTTTGCTTGGTGGTCATAGCGGGCCTCGCGGTGGGATGGGGATAGGAAGATTATACGCTGACGGCGGGGCTGCCCATAGCGTGAAATGACAGCAAATCCGGCTTTCAGGCATCCCCCGCTTTCAGAGAGCCTGTGCAGGGCGCAAAATAAAAAGGGCGGGTTGGCGGCCCGCCCTTGCGTCTCTCAGTTCTGGAACCCGCCCGGTCCGGCGGGGGATGGGCTATTCGTCGTCCCAGGAGTCATCAGAGGACAGAATGGCTTGCTGGCTCACCGGGGCAGGGTTGGGCATCAGGCGGGTGTCTCCCCAGGTGGCGGTTTCCACGTAGTTCTTGAACTCGCGCGTTTCGCCGCAGATTCGGCAGACGCCGCCGCTGGTCGGGCCGTCCGCTGCCTGAATCACCCAGTGGTGCGGGCATACCAGGGAACCCTCGGAAACTTCTTGAACTTGAGTAAACTCCGCCTGCTGAACCATGACGCTCACCCCTCCGATGACTTTACGAAATTCTACTATTGGTTGCCTGTAATCGTCAATATACTGCCGGAATCAGTTCGCAAAAGAAATGGAGCGCTTTCAGCATCCGTCTATCAGGTTTAACGGCGCCTGACGGCAAACGGCCCGGATCAGGCCGCTTTCAGGCCGAATCCGCGTTGACTTTTGAGAGGCAAAGCTGATTAAATCGTGAGTTAAACAATTGGACTCCGTAATGCTGAATTTTAAGGGGGTCTGCGATGGGGAGAAGGCTATTTAAGGAGCTGGAGCGCTCCTACGGTTTCGACGAAGTTGCCATCGTTCCCGGTCAGGTGACCATCAACCCCGAACTCACCTCCACCAAGATGACCATCGGCGATCTGGACTTCGAGATTCCCATCATGGCCTCGGCCATGGACGGCGCGGTTTCGCCCCGCTTCGCCGGACGGATGCACGAACTGGGCGGGCTGGCGGTGCTGAACGGCGAGGGTCTGTACTCCCGCTACGACGACCCCTACACGGTGCTGGAAGACATCATCGCCACGCCCCAGGAAGAGGTGACGGAGTTCCTCCAGCAGGTCTACACCGAGCCGGTGAAGGAAGACCTTCTGGCGGCCCAGGTCCACGAAATCAAGAAGTCCGGCGCGGTGTGCGCCGTTTCTTTTACGCCCCAGACCACCAAACGGATGTCTCCGGTTGCAGTCGAAGCCGGGGCCGACATCATTGTGGTTCAGTCCACCGTCACCACGGCGCGGCACGTATCCAACAGCTACCGGGGCCTCATCTTCTCCGAGCTGATTGAGACCATCAAGGTGCCGGTGGTGGTGGGCAACTGCGTGTCCTACGACGTAGCCCTGGAACTTATGGAAACGGGCATTGACGGCGTGCTGGTGGGCGTTGGCCCCGGCGCCGCCTGCACCACCCGCGAGGTTGTGGGCGTGGGTGTGCCGCAGGTATCCGCCACCCTGGAATGCGCCGCCGCCCGGCAGGACTACTTCCGCAAGACTGGCCGCTACGTTTCCGTCATCACCGACGGCGGCATACGCACCGGCGGCGACATCTGCAAGTCCATTGTCAGCGGCGCCGACGGCGTGATGCTGGGCACTCCCTTCGCCCAGGCCGAAGAAGCTCCCGGACGGGGATTCAACTGGGGCATGGCCAACCCCCACCCGGAGCTGCCCCGTGGCACCCGCGTCAAGGTGGGCACCAAGGCCCCGCTGAGGCAGATTCTCTACGGCCCCACCTCCAAGACCGACGGCACCCAGAACTTCGTCGGCGCGCTGAAGGCCGGCATGGGGATGTGCGGCGCCTACACCATCCGCGACCTGCACAAGGCCGAGATGGTCATAGCCCCGGCCATCAAGACGGAGGGCAAGTTCCTCCAGATGGGCGGCTAGAGGATAAAGGAGGCGAGAATGTCACCGGAATTCTACGCAATTATCGGCATGGGCGTTTCCACTATCGGTGTCCTGTCCGGGCTGATGATATTCCTTTTCAACATACTCAGTCGGCGGATTGACCGGCTGGAAGCGCGCATGGACCGATTGGAAGATAAATTCGACCGGCTGGAAAACAAATTCGACCGGCTACAGGAACAGGTTATTTTGCTGGAAAGGCAGTTTAATGCCTTGGAGAAGCGAGTGTCGAAGCTGGAATGGATGCTGGATGCAGCCCTGTACGGCAAGCCCGTGACATTCCCGCCGGAAGTCGGCGACGCCGAGGCTGCTGACTGATTCAGCAGAAGTTAGGAGCGTGTTATGACTACTGCAGAGCGAACGGTGGAAATCCTGGTTCCCGTCGCCGAGGACGTGCCGGAGGAAATCGGGCTGACCGGCTCCCTTTCCGGGCTGGAGGGCAAGGTCGTCGGCCTGCTGGAGAACCGCAAGTACCACGCCGACACCTTTATGCAGGAACTGGAGCAGACCCTGCTGAACGACTATGGCGTGAAGAAGGTGGTCTACGCCCGCAAGGCCACCTACAGCGCGGCCCACCCCGACGGCAAGCTGGAGGCCCTGCTACAGGAATGCGACGCCATCATCCACGCCATCGCCGATTGAGGCTCCTGCACGGCGTGGGGTCTCCACGACACGGTATTCACCGAATCCAAGGGAAAGCCCTCGGTCAGCGTCATCACCAGCAGCTTCACCCGCGCGGCCAACCTCCGCGCCGCCTCGCTGGGAATGCCCGGCGTCCGCATCGTAGTCCTCCCCAGCCCCCTTGCCAGCCGCCCGGTGGCAGACGTCCAACAAATGGCCCACGACTACGCCCCGGAGATAGTTGGGCTGCTGACGGGGGAGTAGGGACTGAGCAGCCAAGCCCACGGCTCATCAGACAGCAAGCCTTCTACTGTATCAGAGCTGATGGGAAGCATCCCCGACCTCACCAGCGGCCTGACCACGGAAGAGTACATGAGGAAGATTCGGGGGAATCCGTAACGGAATAGGATAATCCACCTTGATTCCTCCGAACTGACGCTACCTTGTTGACACTATTGAAAGCCTTTAGGTAATCTACGGCCCGACATTATCCAGTTCCGGTGATTGGCATTCGCAGGTAAGCGGCCGCCGAGACTGAGACCCGTCAACTGAGGGCACTTTGATGAACACTCTTACCACGGCGCAGAAAATCAAAATAAAGGCGGCAGCTAACGAATGGGTATCTAGGAACCTTCCCACTGAACGGAAACTTATCATTCATTCTGCTCCTGAATACGACAGTGTTTCTCAGACATGGAACATTGGTCTAACAACCAAAGCCAGAAATGGCCGTCAATGCGCCGTAGGAAACTTGGTACTTGACGGCGATGCATGCATTGTGTCAGCACAAACCCCTGAGGGTATTTCAGCCAGAATTTCCGAACTACTGGAAGGCACCCAAGAACAATTCGAGATTTTCCAGGACACAGTGCTCGACGGAGAAGGTTATGAGTTCTGGCTTGACGACGGAGTGGAATGTGCTAAGTTACTGGCGGACAGATCTATTGATTTATTACTCACTGACCCTCCATACGGTATCAGTAACCCTTACACCTGTGAAGATCAGGTTCCGCGAAGACTACGAAAAAATGGTACGGATTTCATAATGCCAAAAGGCGACTTCGGCGACTGGGATAGAGCGATTGATCCGGGAGAATGGACTGATATTGTACTTCCCAAAGTTGGCGGGTGGGCAGTCATATTCTGCGCCCAGGCTCAAATTGGTGAGTATTCGAACGCACTAAGGTCGCACAAATTTAATTCAGTAGGAACTCTGGTGTGGCATAAGACCAACCCCGTTCCCTTCAATCATAAGTACAAGCCAATAAACGCATGGGAAGCGTTGGTAGTTGGAAAAAGACCCGGTACTAAGTTCAATGGAAGTGTGGTTCACAACGTATTTCAGTGCAAGTCGCCTTCTCCCCAGCAGCGTATCCACCCTACTCAAAAGCCGTTGCCTTTGATAGAAGAATTTGTCCAGCTATTCAGTAACGAAGGGGATTTAGTTTTCGACCCCTTTGCCGGAAGTGCCACAACAGTAATCGCAGCTAAACGGCACAAAAGAAGATCTTTGGCCTATGAAAAAGCCCCCGAGATTTTTGACTTGGCTTGCGCACGAATTCGCGGACAGAGGGCATTGTGAGTAAGCAGACTGATTTTGAGAAACTTCTTGACTCGAAAACCAAAGTGTATCAAGTGTATCAGGTACTGCGGGATCGAAAGTGGCACTGTAGAGAATGTGAGTACGGGCACACAGGGATAACTCAGATTGCAGGCGGCTCCGGGATTCAAGGCCTGCAACGTGGGAACAAGAGCCGCCCGGGTATGCAGATTGAAAGCACCAATCGCAATTGTCAACGTTGCGAACGGACGACGAGACATGACCGCTGGCAAGGTAAATTTTTGACTGCAATTTACGCTCGCTCCATGTCACCTAGATTCGCTAGACGAGTTGTTGATTTGCTGGGGTCTCGCGATATTGTAGAAGGCACCGAGAGGCCACTTAACCAACTCACCATTGACCATAAACTCCCAATGGTACGCTGGAACCAAAAGACACAGGAAACCCAAACCAAATATGCAGAAATGAGTGACGATGATATTCGCGCCACTTTCCAGCTACTAAAAAAGTCAAACGGGAGTGTAAGCCACAATCTACTTAAGAGCAGAGCCTGTGAAGTATGTCTTGAAACTGGTGTGCGTGGCGCGCCCTTTGGCATATCTTTTTTCTACGCAGGCACTGATAAGTGGGAACCCGAAGACAAAAGAGACCCAAAGGGATGCGAAGGGTGCGGTTGGTATGACTTTGATCTCTGGAGGACACGTCTAAATGAAATGTTAAAGCAACGAATATCAAATAATTCCGTCCGACAATAGTAAGCCTTTCTAAGAACTCCAGGAGCCACCCATGACCACCCCCCACCTCCAATCACGGCGCGAGCGGGTGCCTGCCGGGTTTGCCGCCATGCAGGATTACTTCTGGGAGCAGGGCTGGACCGATGGGCTGCCCGTCGTGCCGCCCACTGAGGACGCCGTGCGGGCGATGCTGGCCGCGGTTGACGCCGACCCGCAGCGCTCCCTGGGCGTGATGCAGCCCAGCAACTCGCGGGCCACGCTGGAGAAGCTGGCGATTAACGCCGTCATGGCCGGCTGCAAGCCGGAGCATTTCCCCGTCGTGGTCGCGGCGGTCCGGGCGGCCATGAGCGACGGCTTCAACCTGGCGGGCACGGCGGCCACCACCGGGGGCGCGAACCAGGTGATGATCGTCAATGGCCCCGTGGCGCCCAAGCTGGGCATCCAGGCCGACGCCGGGTGCTTCGGCCCCGGGTTCCGGGCCAACGCCGCCATCGGCCGCGCCCTGCGGCTCATCGTCCGCAACGTGGCCGGGCTGACGCCGGGGGACATGGACAAAGCCACCCTCAGCTCGCCGGGGCGGTACAGCTTCTGCTTCGCCGAGAACGAGGCCCGCAGTCCGTGGGAGCCGCTGCACGTCGAGAAGGGCTACGCGCCCGAGGACAGCACGGTCACCATCGCGGGCATACTAGGGGTCTACCGCATCATGGAAAGCACCTCCGGCACCGGCTTTGGCGTCCTTGGCACCATCGTCGGCAACATGAAAGCCGTCGGTATCGCCAACTACTACCAACAGGCCACCGGCGGGCAGGTCATCCTGGTGCTGTGCCCCGAGCACGCCGCAGAGGTCGCCGCGTCGGGGCTGTCGAAAGCCGACGTCAAGGACTTCGTATTCCACAACGCCCGTATGCCGGTGCGCCAGCTTCGCGGCGTGGCCCACTATGGCAACCGCACCTGGCCGGCCTGGATTGACGAGTCCAACGACGACGTGATGGTTCCCATCGTGCGCTCGGCCAATGACGTCGTGGTAGTGGTAGCGGGCGGCGACGGGCGTCACTCGGCCTGGATGGCTGGCTGGGGCGTGACGCTGGTGTCCACGGCGCAGGTGGAGGAACCGGGGGATTTGCTGTGAAACTGATTCAGGCTTTTGGGGTTGCCCGATGATAGCAAGGATTCCTTTGGTCTTGGAGCCACAGCCGGAAGGGGGTACACCGTTAGCTCGCCCCTGTTGCCGGAACTAATTACCTAGGGAGACACTATCTCTGAATGCCTCGCCAACGCGGAAGATACCTTTGCGGTAGTTCTTGAAATCTACGAGGACGAGGAGCGTCCCATGCCGCCGGGTATTCACGTGGACGACACCATCAGCCCGCTGTGCGTAGAGGCTGTGGTCACCGTTCCGGCTCCGTGAAGTACCGGGAGGCTGCCCGCAAGCTGTCAAGGCTGGGATGCTACGAAGTTCCGGCCCGGAGCCGCGGCTCTCATAGAAGGCGGTTCAACCCCCGAGCGCGAAAAAACGCCACACTCCCTGACTGGGTCAGCCTGGACCTGAAGAGAGGAACCCTGCGCACAGCAATCAGGCAGTTGGACATAGCCTGGACGGAGTTTCAGGGGTCATAGTATTTGTCTATTCCGGCAAGCCTGCCGGGACTTGCCGGACTTAGGATCGCGCAACCCGCTGCTGAATTTCCACTCCGTCTGGAATCGGGAGGTTCGTGGAAGATGGCTGCCCCTGCCCTTGGCCGAATGCACGAACAGACCTTCAACGAGGCTCTGGCCGATGCCCTCCGAAACTGCCGCCGGGTTTGGCGTGAAAATCGGGACTATGTTATCGCTGAACGGCAAGGAGTGCTGGTCAATGCCGAGCGCGAACGTCCTGATATTCTGGTTGCGCCGCCGGACATCTACCCGATCATTATTGAAGTGGAGTTCAACCAACCGGCCTTTGGCGACGCCCGGAAGAAGCTGGGCCGGCAGGTGGCGGGGACATTGCTTCCGGTGCGCTCGGCCATCGCCGTGGGTGTGCCGGGCGAAATTCGCCATTGGTCCAATGACCAACTGCGCCAACGGCTGGCGCAACCCGGCGGCGTCGAATTGCAGTACGCTATCCTGTCGGCCAACGTCCAGGGCGATGAAGGCGAGGTAACTCTGCGGGATGAAGATGTTCATACTTGGCCGGCAAGCGGCCAAGTCACCGGCACACTGGATGATTTGGCCGACCTGTGCGAATACGCCGCCGCACCGCCAATGCTCGTTTCCCAAACGGCGGATTCCGTTGCCAGGCAAATCAAGAATCTTGCCGAGACATTATTCAATGGCTTGCCTCCCGGCGCTGCCAAAGACATAGCGGCCCGGCTGGGCCAGAGTGACGAAAAGCAGGGTTTGCGGCTGGCCTGCTGTATCTGGCTGACCTCCATAAGGCTTCACAATCTTTTGGCTGAAAAGTCCAGTGAGATTCGCGCCCAACAGGTGAATACTATCGCTCAGATGCGCAGCGCCGGTTTGGGAGGCGTAATAACGGCGGCGGATTTCCGGACTGAGTGGAGCAAAATCCTTGGAGTGAACTACGGCGCCATATTCCACACCGCCCGGGCCGCGCTGGACGACCGCATACCGGCGCAAGCCGGGTCGGACGCATTGCGGCGGCTTACGCAATTTGCGGAGCAAGTGGATGCGCTCCGCTTGGGAAACCGGGTGGATTTCACCGGCGAACTGTTCCCCAAGCTCCTGGATGACCGGGAAGAGACAGCCGCCCATTACACGCTGTCCGAAACTGCGGAACTGCTGGCTCGATTGGCCGTAGACCGTATTTCCGTATCCGACTGGGCCTCGCCGGAAGCGGCGGAAGCCCTGCGGGCAGCCGATTTGGCCTGCGGCACCGGAGCGCTCCTTCGCGCAACCTACGGCCATATACGCCGCCGCCACGAAGCGGCAGGCGGAGCGTCGGAGGACTTGCACCGGGTAATGATGGAAAGGGCTATTACCGGCTTGGACATCAATATGATGGCAAGCCACATGACTGCTTCCGGCCTGTCTGCCGCTGAAATTCAGACGCATTACCAACGCACTAACATCGCTGCTGTTAGCGTGGCCGGAGGCAAGACCGGGTCCTTGGAACTGCTGGCCGGGAATCAGATAACCGATGTTGTGGGGCAGTTGGCCCGTTCCGCCGTCTCCGGGAAGGCGGAAGCCATCGTTATCGGAGTTCCGGACACCAGCCAGGACCTGGTTATCCAGAACCCTCCCTATTCCCGGGCCCGCGGCGACCGGAAGCTGTTTGACGTTGCCGGAATTGACGAAGAACAGCGACAGCGCAGCGTAAAGCGGCTGACCAGCATCCGCGCCCGGTTGCGGCGCAACGGCGACGAAATTACTGACGGCCAGGCCGGGCTGGGGGCCGACTTTTCCGCGTTGGCCCATCGCAAGCTGAAATGGGGCGGCGTATTCGCCTCCGTCTTGCCGCTCACTGCGGCCCATGCCGACTCGTGGGAAGGATTCCGCCGAACCATTGAGCGGGAGTATCACCGTGTAACCGCCATCGCCTTCTCGTCCGATACGGGCGCGATGATGTCCGCCGACACCCACATGAACGAGATGTTGCTGATTGCCACCAAACGGGATGAACCTGCGGGCAGTGAAGGGCGGAATGAGCCTTCCCGAATAACCTGCGTCAACCTTAGCCGTCCTCCCGAGTCTGCCGCCGCCGCTTCATGGTACGCCAAGTGGATTGGCGGCATAGACCAATCCGGGAGAAACAGCGATGTCATCCACGAAGGCGGACGAACTATTGGGAACTGGACCCGCGTTGCCTCGCCCAAGCCCGGCTTTCCGTGGTTCGCCGTCGGAATGTCGAATCACCACTTGGCAGCCGCTATCGCCGAGCTTATGCAGGGCCGCCTCTATTCTCCCAGTGACCGGAAAACTTGGAATTTCAGTCTCGGCTTCACCACGCTGTACCAAGTAGTCGGTATTGGCCCAACACATCACCTGATTGGGCACGTCAGAGGGGCCGGTGAAGAGATTGGCGCGTTCGCTTTCGACGAAATCGCTCCTGGTGAACTGCCAACGTACCCGGCGCTTTGGGCAGCCGACTCAGAGACGCAACGCGCTATAATGACCGCGCCCACCCATGACGGGACGCCCGTTGATGACGCCAATGCCGACCGGATGCTGTCTCAAAGGAGCGACCTGTTCATTTCGAGAAATCTCCGCATGACCTCCCAATCCTTGGCCGCGGTCCGGACTGACAAACCGGCAATGGGAGGAAGGGCCTGGACGGCCTTGCGGTCAGATAACGAAGGAGTTAAATCGGCTCTTCTAATTTGGCTTAACAGCACGCCCGGACTAATGTTGCGTACTGCCTATTCCCAGACTACGCAGCAGGGCCGCGCTACGATGCAGATAAAGGCATTGGCCGGGTTCCCGGCGCCGGACTTCGCTGCTGCCGGGGAGTCCGGCGAGCGGGCCCGGACCATCGCGCAAAAGCATTTCGGCAAACTGTCTGCCTTGCTCCTGGAGCCGGTATCCTATGCTTTCCGGGATGAAAACCGCCAGCGAATTGATGAAGCCGCGCTGGAAATGCTCGGCTTGGGCCAAGACAGCAACGCAACTGATGCTGTCGCCCGGTTGCGGGAGCATTGGTGCCGGGAACCGTCAGTACACGGCGGTTCCCGGAAAATTATGAAGGCCCTTGGCATCGGAAACTAGAGCGTGTTTACGAACTCTACCGGCAAAGATATTTGGGTATCGGCGCGGTTGTTTGATGCCAGGATTTCACCCTCACCCTAACCCTCTCCCTCAAGGGAGAGGGGATTTTGCAGGTTAATTCCGCCCTATTTGCGGTTTGTAAACACACCCTAGCAGCGGCAAGGACACTCGCTAGGGAACGTCTCCATCCTAATTCTCCCACGGCGGGAGAGAGGATTTGAAGCGAAAATTCAGGAATTTTTAGGAACCCGGCCAAACCCCTTGCGCGATTGTGAAAAATGGTGCATACTATCGCACGAATGCTCCCTGGTGGTTTGAGCGAGGCGGCCCCACCCGTTCCCATCCCGAACACGGAAGTGAAACGCCTCAGCGCCGACGATACTGCTTGGGCGACTGGGTGGGAAAATAGGTCACCGCCGGGGGTATTTCATTTAAGACCTCTCTGAACCGGGACGAGCTTGGCGCGGCCAACCACGGCAGTGGCTGACGGCAGGTCGGGCGTGGCGGCCCGGGTGTACCGGACTGCATCCCCCCCTCCTCAGTTGTTAACCCCGGCCCAGAAACGGCAGGTATCGGGAGACTCCCGCACTCTTCGCGCCTTTACACCCTACGGATGTCTCAATATAATTGTGCTTTCGTTTGGGGCCGCGGCGCGCAGAATTTGCGGACGCTTTCCCTCGTCACCGGAACCTACATGACAACTCCCCACAGGCCAGGAGCGGAATTATGGGCAGCAGATTCGAGAAGTTTTCGGAGCGAGCGCGGCGGGTTTTGTCGCTGGCCCAAGAAGAGGCCCAGCGCTTCAACCACAACTATATCGGGACTGAGCACATACTCCTCGGTCTTGTCCGCGAGACGGAGGGGGTGGCGGCCCGGGTGCTGTCCAGCCTGTCCGTCGACCTCTCGAAGGTGCGTTCGGCAGTTGAATTCATCATCGGCCGCGGCGAAAAGCCGGCCCAGGGTGAAATCGGCCTGACACCCCGCGCCAAGAAGGTGGTGGAGCTGGCGGTGGACGAAGCCCGCCGCATGAACCACACCTACATCGGCACCGAGCACCTGCTCATCGGCCTCCTGCGGGAGGGCGAGGGCGTGGCTGCCGGGGTGCTGGAGAGCTTGGGCGTGACCCTGGACAAGGTGCGGACGGAAACCCACCGCATCCTGAGCCATACCTCCGGCCAAGGCCAGCAGTCCAGCCGGACCAACACCAAGACACCCACCCTCGACAACTTGGGCGTTGACCTTACCCAGGCCGCCCGGACCGAAAAGCTGGACCCGGTGCATGGCCGCGACCAGGAGCTCCAGCGGGTCATCCAGATTCTCAGCCGCCGCACCAAGAACAACCCGGTGCTGGTTGGCGAGCCGGGCGTGGGCAAGACCGCCATCGTCGAGGCCATGGCCCAGATGATCGCCAAGGGCGAGGTGCCCGACACCCTGCAGAACAAGCGCCTGGTGACCCTCGACATGGGCTCCCTCGTCGCCGGAACCAAGTACCGGGGCGAGTTCGAGGAGCGCCTGAAGAAGGTCATAGAGGAAATCAAGAGCTCCGGCAACTGTGTGCTTTTCATTGACGAAATTCACACCCTCGTCGGCGCTGGCGCTGCCGAGGGCGCCGTGGACGCCTCGAACATCCTCAAGCCGTCCTTGGCCCGCGGCGAGTTGCAGTGCATCGGCGCGACCACCCTGGACGACTACCGCAAGTACGTCGAGCGCGACCCGGCCCTGGAGCGCCGCCTCCAGCCCGTCCGGGTGGAAGAGCCCTCTACCGACGAGACTGTGGGGATTCTCAACGCCGTCAAGGAGCGCTACGAGGACCACCACAACGTCACCTACACTGACGACGCCATCAATAGCGCCGCCAACCTGGCCGCCCGGTTCATCTCGGACCGCTTCCTGCCCGACAAGGCCATTGACCTGATAGACGAGGCCGGTTCCCGGGTTCGGCTGCGCGGCAGTGTCACGCCTTCGTCGGTCACCGACGCCATGCGTGTGCTGGAAGAGGTCAGCCGCGAGAAGGACGAAGCCATTGCCGAGCAGCGCTACGAGGCGGCGGCTGAACTGCGCGACCGCGAACTGCGCCAACGCCAGGACTTGGACGAGCTGCGCAGCGAATGGCAGGAAGGCAAGGGCAAGGAGCGCACCATCGTCACCGACGATGACATCGCGGAAGTTGTCAGTATGTGGACCGGCGTCCCGGTGCAGCGTATGGCCAAAGAGGAAACCGAGCGACTGCTCCAGATGGAAGCCGAACTGCACAAGCGCATCATCGGCCAGGACGAAGCCATCCTCAGCATCTCCAAGTCGGTGCGCCGCGCCCGTGCCGGTCTGAAGGACCCCCGGCGCCCCATCGGCGTGTTCATGTTCCTTGGCCCCACCGGAGTCGGCAAGACCGAGCTGGTGCGGACGCTGGCCGAGTTCATGTTCGGCCACGAAGACAACATGATCCGGCTGGATATGTCGGAGTTCCAGGAGCGGCATACCGTCGCCCGCCTCATCGGCGCCCCTCCCGGATACGTGGGCTATGACGAGGGCGGCCAGCTCACCGAGGGCGTTCGCCGCAAGAACTACTGCGCCGTGCTGCTGGATGAAATCGAGAAGGCGCACCCGGAGGTCTTTAATATCCTGCTCCAGATTTTCGATGCAGGCACGTTGACCGACGCCCGGGGCCGGAAGGTGGACTTCCGTAACTCCATCCTGGTTATGACCAGCAACCTGGGCTCAGACCTCATCAAGCGGGAGACCTCAGTGGGCTTCGCGGTGAAGTCCGACAACGCCCGCACCGACCAGAGCGCCTACGAGCGGATGAAGGACAAGGTGATGGAGGAAGTGCGCCGCTTCTTCCGCCCGGAGTTCCTCAACCGCATTGACTCCACGGTGGTGTTCCACCAGTTGGCCCAGGAAGAGATTCTGTCCATCGTGGACCTGATGATGAACCAGGTCCGTGGCGAGCTGGAGGACAAGCAGGTTGACCTGGAGTTGACCGAAGCGGCCAAGGTATATCTGGGCGAGAACGGCTTCGACCCGGTGTTGGGCGCCCGCCCTCTGCGCCGCCTGATACAGAACGAGGTGGAAGACCGGCTGTCCGACGATATCCTGAGCGGACGCTTGGGCGCCGGAGACATCGCGCTGATAGACGTGGAGGAAGGCGAAATCAAGATCTCGGCCAAGGCTATCGCCGACGCCGACCCGGTGATGGAAGAAGAACCAGCCCCCGCCGACTAGCCGCCGGTTATCATCACCAATGCAAGTCAAGGCCCCCGAAGACGGGGGCCTTAGCTTTGTTCCAGCGGAAAGCGTGCGAGCCTAGGGCGTGTTTACAAACTCTACCGGCAAAGATATTTGGGTATCGGCGCGGTTGTTTGATGCCAGGATTTCACCCTCACCCTAACCCTCTCCCTCAAGGGAGAGGGGATTTTGCAGGTTAATTCCGCCCTATTTGCGGTTTGTAAACACACCCTAGTAGGCCATCAGTTTTGGACTGATGGATATAGAGACTTCAATTTTAGGCGAGCGTCTGCGGTGGTAAAGCGCCAGTCCACTCGTATCCTGTCCTGGTTGCGCCGGTCCTGCCACGCTGCCACTTCCCGCCTTAGAGTTGTTTGATCCGGAATGCGACGGTTCAGGCATTGGCGGGACAACACCCCGATTTCAATCTCGGCCATATCCAGCCAACTGCCGTGCTTGGGCGTGTAGTGAATTTCCAGCCGCTCCGCGATGCGCCGGGCCTCGGCAGGTTCAAAGGCCTCATACAATGAACTGGGGTGATGCGTGTTCAGATTGTCCATCACCAGTACGATACGGTCTTTGTCCGGGTAGTCCTCGTCCACCAGTTGCTTGACCACCTGCGCCCAATCGACTTTGGTACGCCGGTCCGTCACTGCCACCCGGCGCCACCCCTCCAGCGGTGCGAACAACATGAACAGGTTGCTCACTCCGTTGCGTTCGTATTCGTAATCGTAGGAGCCCACCGCCCCGGGCTGGGCCGGTCGCGGCTGGCGCGTCTCTTTCACCTGCTGCTTGCTGGTCTCATCCAGGCAGACCAGGACCTCGTTGTCCCCATACTGGCGCTGATAGACTTCCAGCACGTCCTCCATGGCGCAGACAAACTCGGCGCTGCCTTGCGGAGGGACGCACCAACACTCTTTCAGCCAAGGCTTAAGTTGGTTTTTTTCAGAGTCTGGCGCACTGTTTCATGGCTGATGCTCTCCACTATCTCCCTTTCCACCAGTCCATCGGCCAGCAATTGCAGCGTCCAACTGGCCCGTCCCTCGGGCGGTTCCCCGCAGGCCAGGGCAATCAGATGGGCTTCCCCCGCACCGTCCAACCGCTTCCGCTGGCGGTTCAGTTGCTCCTTGCGCCCCAATGCCCGTTCCAAACCCTCCTCCACACAGCGGCGCCTTACCCGCTCCACCGTCGCACGGCCGACCTGGAGGGCCCGGGCAATCTCTGCATCCTTCATAGCCCCTCCCTCTTGCCCTTCGTCGCCCAACAGCAGGATGCGGGCATGGGTCTGCTTGTACGCGGCACAACTCCCCTTGGAAACCATTGCTTTCAATTCCTCCCGCTCCTCCGCACTCAGCTTGACCCGGTACTTCTTCTCCATCACCCACTCCCCTCATCTGCTTATTTTTCTCACTTGATTATACCTATTATCCATCAATACAACTCTGCTCGACTACTAGGGTCTGTTGACATTTATCCGTCATTCCCGCGAAAGCGGGAATCCAGGGCCAGCCTAGCCAATAGTCAATTTCGTTTCAGAGTAAACCTCTGGATTCCCGCGAAAGCGGGAATGACGGTTTGGGATTGAGGGGCAGCAGTATCGCAAATGTCAACACTACCTAGTAGAGCCGCTCGCGGTTGGCTTCGTCTTCCGATGCGTCAATTTCCTCAGCCTTGGCTCCCTTGATCTGGTCTGCCAGCACCTGCCCATACGTAGGGTAGCTGCTGCGGTCAATCTGGGCCCCGGGATCCCAGACCCGAGAGCGGATCAAGGCCCGTCCGCAATGCAGGAATGCTTCCTCCACGGTGACGCGCAGGACGGAGAGGGGAGGACGCCCTTTTACCGACATGGGCGCCAGCAATTCCTCATCGGTCACAATCTCCGCTCTGCCGCTCACCCGCAGCGTTTCGTTCATGCCCGGCACCAGGAACAGCAGTCCCACCTGCGGGTTGGTCATGACGTTCTGCAAGGAGTCTACTTGATTATTCCCCGGCCGGTCGGGGATAAGCAGCGTCTTGTCGTCCGGCGTCGTCACGAACCCGGGCGGATCGCCCCTGGGCGAGGTGTCCGCCAAGCCGTCGGCCCCGAAGGAACTGACGATGCAGAGGGGCGACATTGCGATGAAGTCGCGGCAGTGTTTATCCAGTTTCCCCAGCACCTTCTGATGCGCCCGTTCGTTCGGTTCCCGGTAGGCCGCGCGAAGTTCGGACCTGTTTGTGATTGTCATGTTCCTCCTTCACCCCCGGAGTCTGACATCAGGTGGATTGCGATTATATGGGAGAAGCAGGCAGCCCTCAATAGCCGTAGGCGTGAGGAATTTTGCTGACAGTTGCCCGCCGACAGGTCATAACCCGCGCCCGTATAATGGCCGTAGCGATGATTCCCTGCCAGGAGCGAACAGCATGGCGAAGGTTGCCGAGAGGCGCAGGACAGTTTACATCTGCCGGGAGTGCGGACATGAGAGCGTCAAGTGGATGGGCTTTTGCCCCAGCCCTCACTGCCAGTCCACCCGGCCACTGATTGAGGGCGCGGCTGCCCCGGCGGCCACGCCAGCGCAGTCGCGGCGTACCGGCTGGATCGGCGCGACCGGCGGCGATACGCTGGAACTGTCCGAACTGTCCGCCGACTCCCTGCCTCGAATCACGCTGCCGTCGCCTGAGCTCAACCGCGTTCTCGGCGGGGGAGTCGTTCCCGGCTCGGTGGCCTTGCTGACCGGCGAGCCGGGCGTTGGCAAGTCCACCCTGCTGCTGCAACTGGCCCACTCGCTGGCGTCCTCTCCCGTGCTGGGCGCGGCACGTATGGCTGGGCCGGCGCTTTACGTCACTGGCGAAGAATCGCCGATGCAGGTGAAGCTGCGCTCCGACCGCATGGGTATTGACGGACGTGGCATCCTGCTCCTGGCTGAGACCGACGTTGACGCTATCCTGGAGCAGTTGGAACAAAAGCAGCCGGGAATCGTAATAGTGGACTCCATCCAGACCCTGCACTGCGACAGCGAGTCGTCAGGCCCAGGCAGTGTGGGACAGGTGCGGGAATGCGGGTTGCGGCTGTTGCGCTGGGCCAAGGCGCAGGACAAGCCGGTGTTCATCTCAGGCCACATGACCAAGGACGGCGCGCTGGCTGGCCCGCGGGTGCTGGAGCACATGGTGGACGTGGTGCTGCACCTGGAATCGCAGGAGTCCGGCGGCTTCCGGGTGCTGAGGGCGGCCAAGAACCGCTTCGGCTCCACCGACGAGGCAGGCGTGTTCCAGATGACTGAGCGGGGACTGGATGACGTTTCCGACCCATCCCGCACTCTTCTCTCGCAACGCGCCGGGGATCAGATAGGGTCAATCGTAACCCCGGTGCTGGAGGGCAGCCGCGCCTTGCTGCTGGAAGTGCAGGCGCTGACCAATTTCTCGCAGCTTCCGGCCCCGCGCCGGGTGGCCAATGGCGTGGACTACAACCGCTTGATAATGCTGACGGCCGTGGCGACGCGGCGGGCTGGGCTGGAGCTGGCTGGGCAGGATGTGATTGTCAACGTGGCCGGGGGCTTCCGCGCCACGGAGCCGGCGGCTGACCTAGCCATCATCCTCGCGGTGGCGTCCTGCTACCGCAATGCCCCGCTGCCGCCTGCCGCCGCCTTCGGCGAAGTGGGTCTCAGCGCAGAGCTGAGGACCGTCCCGCAAACCCAGCGCCGGGTCAACGAGGCCGCCCGCCTCGGCATCGCGCGTTGCATTCTGCCGTCCGCCGCGCTGAACGGCGTGGAAGCCCCGGAGGGAATGCGGCTCATTGGCGCGGAAACCGTGGGGTACGCCGTCCGCGCCGCCCTCACCCCGCCCGCCGACGAGCTGGAGCGGATGTTTGCCGAAGATTTGGACGAATCCGAGGCTAGATAGTACAATCTTGCCATACCAAATACGGTATGAGGTGCAACATGGGAACCCACCATAGTGCCTTGGCTGTTGCTGACAGAATTATCCACTTGTCATTGTCGGATGAGACACCTATCACGCCAATGCAGGTTCAAAAGCTCGCCTACTTTTGCCACGCCTGGAAACTGGGATTGGGACACGGGCCACTATTTCAAGATGCTGTGGAATCTTGGCAGTACGGCCCTGTTATCAGGTCCCTCTACCATGCGCTCAAGCAGTATGGCGGTGACATGGTCACGCAGCAGATTCTAGACAAGCCAGCAGTGTTTACTGAACTGGAAGAGCGAATTATCAAGGTTATTTGGCGGCAGTACGGCCAACTTGACGGCATTCGGTTATCTCGCATGACCCACGCAGCAGGTTCACCGTGGGAGCAAGCCTATCAGAGAGACAAGCGAAGTCAAATAATTCATAACCACGTCATCAGGGATTATTATGCCGCCCTTATTGAACAGCGGAGAGCGGCATGAGCATTCCGTCCATGTATCTCAGCGGAGATGACGAAGAGGAGCTGTTCCGGCTATCCGATCCAAACGGACATCCCGACTCTATTGATGAAAGCGTGGCCAGAAAAGAGCAAGAATCTCTCGCCGGCAGCCTTTACGATGAAGAGCAGGACGAATTTGACGAAGTAGTTGAGCCACCACTTTTGGCAACAGCTTTACAGGAACTTTCGGATGAAGAATTAGCTGAAGTTGCTCGGCTCATTGAGGATATCCAGAACCGCCAAGAATGATACAGCTATAGCTACGAGATGAAACCGGCGAGAGACAACCAGCCAAGATAGCTCCTTACCTGCTCCCCTCCAGCGCCGCCTCGTGCTCGTGGGTGAACTCGTGGTCCTCGCAGGCCACCCAGCGCGAGCCGTCTTCGTAGACTTCCTTCTTCCAGATGGGGACGACCTCCTTGATGCGGTCAACCGCCTTGTGACAGGCGTAGAAACCCTCTTTGCGGTGAGGCGAGCCTACGGCCACCACTAGGCTGATCTCGCCGATGGCCACGGCGCCGGTGCGGTGGCCGATGGCGACGTCGTCCAGACCGAACTCGGCCATCATTTCCTGCCGCACCTCTTCCAGCTTCTTGACCGCCATCTCATCGAAGGCTTCGTACTCCAGCGTCAGCACCCGCTTGCCCTCGAAGTTGTCGCGGGTAGTTCCGAGGAAGGTGACTACAGCACCGTTGGTGCCGGCGCGGACGGCGTTGGTGAACTTTTCCGGGTCAAGAGGCTGGGCGGTCAACTCAATCATGCTACCCTCGCGCATAGTCTAGGCTACCCCCCGCTCACCGGCGGGATGAGGTAAACGTCGTCGCCGGAGTTAAGAACGTCTTCCGGCTCGGCATAGTCGGTATTCACCGCGACCACGATCTTCACTTCCGGCGGCGCCAGTCGCGGGTAGAGCAGCCGCACGGCGTCGGTCAGGTCGGCGACGGTGGCGCCGATGGGGAGTTCCAGCGAAAATTCGCGTACCCCGGCCCGTTCACGGTACAGGGCGAACAGTCTTACAGTCAGTTCCATGTCTTGATTCTAGACCCTTTGGGCGTTCCCGCCTAGTGCATCACCAGGCCGCCGTCCACGTTGAACGCCTGGCCCGTGATGTTGCGGGCGCCGGGTCCTGACAAGAAGCGGGCCATTGCCGCGATGTCCTCGGGCGTGTTCGACCGTCCGATTGGTATCCGGGAGTCGCGGGCCGCCTCCAGCTCCGCGATGGTAACGCCGGATGCTTCGGCGCGCCCCCGCATGGTCTCCGCCCCCATCTCCGTCAGGGTCGAGCCGGGACAGATGGCGTTTACGTTGATGTCGTGCTGACCCAGTTGGTGGGCGGCGATCATGGTCATCGCCAGCACCGCGCCCTTGCTGGCGGCGTAGGCAGCGTTGGAGGTGCCTGAGTATCCCTTGCCCGCGATGGACGCAATGTTGACGATGCGCCCGCCATCGCCCTGAGCGATCATCTCCCGGGCCGCCCGCTGCATCCCGAAGAACACGCCCTTGGCGTTGACCCGGTGGATGCGGTCCCAGTCCTCTTCCTCCACGTCCATCACGTACAGGTATCGGGTTACGCCAGCGTTGTTGACGATGATGTCTATGCGGCCGAAGGCGTCCTTGGCCTGCGTGATCATGCGGTCAATGTCGGCCACGCTGCCCATGTCGGCGTGGATGGGCAGACTCTCGCGGCCCAGCGCCTTCACCGCGATACTGGTCTCCTCGACGTTCTCGGCGTTGATGTCGGCCACGGCCACGTTTGCGCCGCCCTCGGCCAGTTGCAACGAGATGGCCCGGCCCATGCCGCGCCCCGCGCCGGTAACCACCGCAATCTTGTCCTGAAGCTCCATAAGGGCGCGTCCTCCTCAAGTGTTTTGCGGCGAGTGTAAGCCCACAGCGCATTTAATCTGCGGCCTTATCACCCGCTGGCGTTGCCTGCTCATGCCTAGTATCGTGTGAAAACTTCAGATTGGAAAGGCGAACACGGACGGCATTGTCCCAATCCACATAGTCAAAAGAGTCGTGCGTTTCCCAGAAGCGACGCTCTTCGTCTTCGTTGGCGAATTTCGGAATCGGCTTAAGTTTCTTGGGCATAGCGATTTCGCTCCTTCCGATTCATGTCGCGAGCGGATATTATTCTGATAATTGTGCCTTCATTCCTCACAGTAAAGGTAACGTGGAGTAATCGCCCGCTCGTGCTGCGTCCAAGGGCATTATACCGCTGTTCAGACTGACTATGGCGGGTGTCGCGGTCGAACAAGAGACGGTCGTCAGCAAAGATTTGTTCGGCTTCGGCTTGACTTACCCCGTGCCGCTCCTCGCTCTTTCTGGCGTTGCCGTCATCCCATTGGAATCCGATTACATCGTTAAGGTCAATTGCTGGTTCCATTTGCTGTTCAAATTACAAGATTACCCTTAGGTCTACAACACCTGCTGGAAGATGATCTTCAGTAGTATAGTCCATTGAAAATCCAACACCCCACCGCTACACTCGCCGCAATACAGATGGCGAATCCACGGAGGTTGATCATGGCAGAACCGAGAGTTGACACCATAGTTCGCGGCGGGCAGGTAGTCACGTCGTCGCAGGTCCTTGACGCCGCCGTGGCGATTCAGGGCGAGAAGATTGTGGCGGTGGCCCCCGAACACCTGCTACCGCCCGCCGACCGCGTCATAGACGCCGAGGGCAAATTCGTGCTGCCGGGGCTGATAGACGCCCACGTCCATCTGGACGGCCACGACGACTACGCCTTGGGCGCGCTGGCGGCAGCCCACGCTGGCATGACCACGCTCATACCCTTCGGCAACTACACCCTCGACGGCGACGAGTCGCTGCCCCAGGCCGGCAACCGCATCCGCGAGGAGATCAACGCCTCCGCCGTGGTGGACTTCGGCTTCCACTTCATCCTGCAGAACCGCCCGTCCATCCTGCGCTCCCTGCCCGAGGCCATGGACATGGGCTTCAAGTCCTTCAAGATGTTCATGACCTACAAGAAGCGCCCAGGCCGGATGTGCGACGACGACTACATCTGCGAAGCGATGGAGATGGTCGCACGCGGTGGCGGTGTGCTGCAACTCCACTGCGAGAGCGGCAACATCATCGAGTACCTGGAGAACAAGCTCATCGCCGACGGACACACCCACCCGGAGTTCTTTCCCGTAGCCTGCCCCGACTGGGCCGAGGAGGAAGCCATCAACCGCGCCATCGCCATGGCCGGCGCCACCCGCTGCCCCACCTACGTCGTCCACCTCAGCACCGACCTCGGCCTAGAGCGCATCAAGCAGGCCCAGGCGATGGGCCAGCCCATCTGGACCGAGACCTGCCCCCAGTACCTGCTGCTGTCTGACGCCGAGATGGCCCGCGTCGGCCCGCTGGCCAAGATCGGCCCGCCCCTTCGCCCTGAGGACGGCCCCGACCGCGATGCCCTGTGGGCCGGTCTGCAACGGGGGCATATCTCTATAGTGTCCAGCGACCACTCGCCACATCCGGAGGAGTTGAAGAAGCCCGGCTGGGACAACATCTTCGTCACCCCCGACGGTGCGTCGGTGCCCTTCGGGTCGCCCGGCATCGAGACGCTGGCGCCCCTCATGTACAGCGAGGGCGTGGTCAAGCGCGGTATGCCCATCACCTGGCTGGCCCGGATAATGGCCGAGAACCCGGCGCGGATTTTCGGCCTGTACCCCCGCAAGGGCGTAATCCAGCCCGGCGCCGACGCCGACCTGCTCATTCTCGACCCCGGCGTCGACCGGGTAATAACCTCCGGCGACCACATGAGCAACGCCGGCTACACCCTGTTCGAGGGCTGGGAAATCACCGGCCGCCCGTATATGACCCTGCTGCGCGGCCAGGTCCTCCTAAACGACGGCAAGCTGGAGCAGCAACCCGGCTACGGCCAATTCATGGAATGCCAAGGTCCCCTGACCCCGCTGGGCGGGCCGGTGAGCTGAGGGGGAGGGCTTGATAGATGGAATTCATTCTCACCCTGGCAATGAATTCGCTAGTTGCACCCATTGGCGTTGCCAGCCAATGAGTTGCTGGCGGCTGCTTAGTGTCGAAAAAAGAGTGGATGACTGAGCCTCTGCATACCAATCAGACCAATCGTTTCGTATTTTCTGCGGAATTTCTGCTAAACCCCATTCTGAGGCATACCGTATTAGTGAAGAGAAAAAGGTTGTAAAGGGATGTTCTCGCTCTCCCCAACCCTGGAAGCTCTTGGTAGCATCGAGATTCTTGATGCCTTCGATCAAGGTCTCGACAGAACCATAACGAATGGCCATCCTTAGTAAGACTGTTCCCAAAGTGTTATATCCAAAAGAGTGGGGATGGACCTGGATTGACCGTTCCGCAAAGGAGCGGGCCGTTTCGTGTTGTCCATACGCAGACTCGAATAATGCCCTCTGATCCCAGTACCGCCCATTCCAGTCATAATATTGACGAAGGTTTTCGTACCAAGCTCTCCCGGATTGCTCTCCAGAATTGCTCATTACTGTCTCATGATGCATCAAATGGCGCACTATTCTATATTCTCTAGTTCCAGACCGCATGGCCCGTTCATCGATATGTGGCGCTAGGGCTTTGGCTAGCGCCAGAGAGGTATCTGCCTTAACGTCGCGTTGAAGTGCGCGGAGAACTAAGCTGGCAGTCATCCGGTGAGGAGGTCTTATACCAGTCCTAGTCAATACAAGAACGCCACGACATTGATGCTCTATTAAGTCCGCCATGTCTTTTGGAGCGACTCCTGCGAAGTCAGCACCGATGGCTGTAGGCAACGGAATTGACTGATCGTAGCAAATACATGAAGCAGTATAGAGATTTCGTAATTCGTCTGTTTGCAGTGTCTTATATACGCCCTCTACTCTTTCTCGAAACCCCTGCCCACCTTCTAAATTGGCCATTGCGTCGAATAGACTACGCTCAGCAGCTTGGCTGAAGTAGCGATACTGCTGTTGCTCATTCCAGCGAGTTATCTTTCCCAGGCGGCCACGCTCGTGCAGTTTGGCAATCACTCGGTTGATGTCATCATCACTGAGTCTCCCGTACCATTGCGCCTCAGACATCCTCAAATATCTCTCCTCAATTAGATTGCTTACCATCGTTCGCCTAGCTGGACGGTCGGCAGCAACCAGTAGCATTCTCACTGATTCTGAATTGCATTGGGCAGATAGGCGCTGGAGAGTTATGGAATGATCAGCAAAGTCGTCAAACAATAGGACGGTGCGAGGAACTGCCCTAAGCCACTCGATAGTAGCTTCGACGTCTATGTATTCGTCAGCTCTGAACAGGTAAGGACGGATGCCTGCTCCCTTTAATTTGTCAGCAATGCGCAATAGGCCAGTGGATTTTCCCGACCCTGGGTTGCCTGTAAGGAACACAATTTTTTGATACGTTTCTTCACTGGTGGCAAGCCTCACTATCTTTGTTGATAGTTGTTCTGTCTTGTCCAAGATAGCGTCATCATCCGCGAGAATCGTATTCCATGTTGGATGATATCCGCTATAGAAGTCATCAGCATTAATGTTCTTTGGCGTAAATGTGCGTAAATCAATGAATTGCTGCTGAAATTTCATTAAGCCCGGTGTGGTTGGCCCGCTCAGACCTGTTAGATCGCTTATGGTTTCCCAGTATATATCGAGCAGTTCTCTAACGAATGATTCACCGTCACTTTCGATCACTACGAATCCATATGCTTCGATTTGTGTACGGCGAATTTCGGAAATCCGTGGTACAACTAGGATCGAGGGGTATCCAGTTGATGCTCGAGCAGTACTACCCCGTTCCAGTGCTTGAATGAGGTCAATCTCCTCAGTAAGTTGAGCCCCTATGACCACAAACGGTTTACTGGCGAGCTCGTCATGAAATACCTTGTGCCAAGCTCGCGGATTTGCTACCTCACGGGCATATTCAGATAGGGAAAATACCAGAACTCCTTCGTTTTCCTCTTCTTCCGAGAGGCGTTCAGCAATTCCATGTAAATGGATTATTTGTTGATTGGTTGAAACATTGCGTTCAGAGTATCGCTCATTCCACGTCAAAGATTCTAAAGGTCTTCCTACGTCCCTGTAGGCCGTTTCAATGACATTATCGATGTTTAAAGTCCAAATTCGCTTGAAATTGAACTCTGCGAGCAGACGTTGCCAGTTTGGTTTGCAGTTGCAGAACCACTCACGGAGGAAGTAGTTGACTTCCTGACGATGGTTAAGCAGAAGATAGCTGTAAACTTGTGCTAGAGTTAGTTCCTCTTCCATTATATCAATTTTAAACTCATCGACCAGAGCGTCTCGTAGTCCAATTCCCGTTGGCAATGATCTGCCATTACCTCCTATAACCCCAACGCTCGATCCTGCTCCCAAAAGGAGCAAATATTCCCCAGACGCCATCCCCTCAGAAACCTGGAGGAGAATATCTGACTTTTCCATATGATTTTCCTCCTTCAAAAGCTATGGTAAGTCTAGCAGAGATCATTAAAGTGATTCAAAGAAGATGTCAATAAATCTTCCCGTCTTGAAAACTTCGATCTCACTCACCCCTACTTGAACTCCGGCATCACCTCGTCGCTGATGAGGCGCAGCGAGTTGTTGATCCGCTCTTGGGGAATCTGGCCGCCGTAATTGACCTCCATCACCACGCCGGTCACGCCCAGCTCCTCCTGGTATTCCTTGAAAGCATCGACAATCTCGGCGGGAGTGCCGAAGAGCACTCGTTCCTCCAGCACCTGCTCGTAGGGCGCGGCGGCGATGCGGCGCATCCGCTCGGCTATCTCCGGGTTGGCGGCGGTCTGGATCAGCTCGGTTACGGCGTACTGGATGGCTCCCAGCGCACTGATCCGTGGGTCCTCGTGGGCCTTCTCCCTAGTCTCGGCGCAGTACACCGGCACCCGGATGGCGATGTCGGGCGCTCCGTTTGCCTCCGATGCCGCTAGCTTTTCCCGGTAAGCGGCCAGCCGCTCCTTCAACGCCTCGCGCCCGGTGTTGGCGCTGATGAAGATGGGGTGCCCCATCGCGCCCACCAGCGGGAAGGTGTCCTCCCCGGCCACCGCCACGCGCACCGGCGGGTATGGCTGCTGGTAGGGCTTGGGAGTCACGGTCACATCGTGGAATGAGTGGTATTCGCCTTCGTGGGTCAGGCTCTTTTCCTTCCACGCCTTCATGATGATTTCCAGCGCTTCCAGAAAGCGGGGGCGGCTCTCGGAATAGGGCACGTTGTAGCCTTGGTAGTAGCGGGTCAGTCCGCTTCGTCCAATGCCAAAGTCGAAGCGCCCCTTGCTGATGTGGTCCACCGTGGCCGCCTCCTCGGCGACGCGCAGGGGGTTGGTCAGCGGCAGCACCTGCACGGCCAGGCCGGTGCGGATGCGCTCGGTTCGGGCGGCAATGGCGCTGGCGATGACCATCGGCGAGGCCAGCACGGCCCGCTCGGGGCTGAAGTGATGCTCGGCCAGCCATACAGTGTCGAAGCCCATCTGCTCGGCCTCGGTAATCTGGGCGAAGGACTCGTCGAAGGCTTCGGCCTGCGAGGCTCCGTTGCGGACATGGAAGTCAGTAAACATTCCGAAATTCATCGGTAATCTCCGGGCGTAGCTTGCCTGGTCAAAATGAGGGGAACTAAATCGAGTTTAGTAGCGTGAATATGGCGAGTCAATTTACCACAGGTATTGGTATTCTCAACAGGCGCTGATAATTCTCCGTTGCCCAGCAACAGACCGTCATTACCCGTGCGTGTCGAGAATACCCAGGTATTTGCAATAGCCTGGTCCTACACCGGCGGGCGGCGGGTGTGCCACTTGGTGGCCTGCTCGTAGGCATGACCCGCGCGGAGGACCGTGGCATCGTCGAATGGGCGTCCGGCGATTTGCAGGCTCAGGGGCAGGCCCCCGGCGCTGAAGCCGCAGGGCACCGAAAGGGCGGGAATGTTGGCCAGGCTGGGTACGGTGGTTAGCAGGTATGGAGTGCGGTTGACGTTTTCCGGCCCCGTGATTTGTGGGTCAGTGGTCAACGGCTGTGCCGGAACCCCGACCGTGGGCAGCAGTAGCAGGTCCACGTCTTCCAGCGTCCGGAGTACCTGGGCGCGAAGAAGCGTCCTTAATTGCACGGCCTTGTAGTAATAGGTTGAAGGCAGGATGGCGTTTACCATGTAGCCGATGCGGTTATCGTGGGCGATGTCCTGCGGACGCTGGAGGAGCAGGTTGCGATAGGTCGTTGGCGCTTCCACGCGGATGCCGCCGTTGATGGGACCGGCGTGGGCCGCCATTGGGACAGAAACCTCCTCAACGTTGGCTCCCAACTTGGACAGAACGTTGCCCGCTTCGAAGATTGACTTGCCCATCTCTCCGTCCACCGAGCTGTGATAAATCACCTCTCGCAGAATGCCGATCCGCAAACCGCTTACGTCCCCGGTCAGGCTCGAACGGTAATCGGGAATCGGCTCCTGATGTGTCATACGGTCTTGCGGGTCGTGACCGGCGATGGCTTGTAGCACAATGGCGCAGTCTTCGACGGTTCGGCCCAACGAGCCGATGGTGTCCATGGAGCGCACGCCCGGCATTACCCCAAAACGGCTGATCAGCCCCCAGGTGGGGCGCAGCCCGGCCAGCCCGCACCAGGCGGCAGGAAATCGCACCGAGCCGCCAGTGTCCTCGCCCAGGGCAGCGGCGCACATGAACGCGGCGGTGGCGGCCCCGCTGCCGCTGCTGGAGCCTCCGCTGGAGCGGTCGTGGGCCCACGGGTTGCGAGGCGGATCGAACTGGTGTGACAGTCCGGTGGTGGCGAACTCCGTCATGTTCAGCTTGCCCAGCAACACCGCCCCGGCTTCTTTCAGGCGGGCGATAACCGTGGCGTCAAATTCCGGCACAAACTCGTTGAATACCGGAGAGCCGCCAGTGGTGCGGATTCCCTGGGTGTATATCTGGTCCTTGACTGCCACCGGAACGCCGTGGAGAGGACCGCGATAGTTACCGCTGGCAATCTCCGCCTCTGCGTCCCGGGCTGCCTGCCTTGCTAGGTCGCCGGTGACCGTCAGGTAAGCGCGTATGTCACCATTGAGCGCGTTTACGCGCTCCAGGTACGCTTCGGTCGCTTCTACCGGTGACACTTCGCCGCTGCGAATCAGTTCGCCCAGTTGGGCCACGGTCAGGAAGGGAATATCTGCGCGGTCCATCTGCTCCACCCCCAATACGATGCCGGAATCATAGGGGTGGGAGAATAGGGTGGTCAAGGCGATAGGGAAGCGCGGGCTTGATGTTCTGAGGATGGTAGTCGAAAGGAGGAAAGCCGGCCCTTACTGCTGAGACTGCCCGTTGCTGCCGTTATGCCGCTCCCGAATGCTCTCAACAAGAGCGAGTAACTGCCTGCGTTCTTCGGCAGCCTTCCTCTGTTCTTCAGCGATAATGGCGGCGAACAGCTCCCGTTCTTCGGTGGGCTTTTGCCGCTCCTCGGCCAACTGTTGTTCGAGAGCCTCGATGGCCTTGAGCTGCCTGGTGATCATGGCTCAACCTTACTACTCTTGCCCCGAAGGCCCGTTGCTGCCGTTATGCTGTTCCTGAAGGCTCTCAACGAGAGCGAGTAATTGTCTGCGTTCTTCGGCAGCCTTTTCGCGTTCCTCAGCAGCCATTGCCCGTTCTTCAGCGGACTTCCTCTGTTCCTCAGCGAGAATGGCGGTGAACCGCTCCCGTTCTTCGGCGGACTTTTGCCGCTCCTCAGATGCCTTTTGCCTCTCTTCGGCCAACTGTTGTTCGAGAGCCTCGATGGCCTTTCGCTGCCTGGTGATCATCGCGTAGCTCCAGATACCGCCACCCCCGCCGGCGATAACGGTGTGAGTCATCATCTTGTTCAAGATGTCGAGATTGATGTATCGCGCAACCTGCCCTTGGTTGCAGCCGGTTGTTTCCGCCAGCTCCGGTGAGCAGGACGCACTTGTAAAATACCAGACAAGCCAGGTTGCGGCAATGGCGGCTACGGCAAGTAAAACCGGAAGACGCAGTATTTCCCAAAGGTCGCTGAAGTTGAGAGAACCGTAGTCTGGCGGCGGAGATTCGGACATTAGCGTTGCTCCAAGGTGGACGGGAGGAAACAGCTCACGTTACTGTCTTATCCTCCCGCAGCCGCTGAACCTCCTCCGCAGTGTAGCCCAGCCACTCCAGTATCTCAGGGCTGTGTTGGCCGAGCGCAGGGGACGGGGGCGCGTGGGGCGACGGAGTGCCGCTGAATCGGGCATAGGGGCCAACCATCCTGACCTTGCCTTCCTCCACGTGGGTGAACTCGTCCACCAACTCGTTGGACACCACCTGTGGATCGTCGAACATCTCCTCTATGAAGCGCACCGGCCCGGCCGGAATGTTGCGCTCCTCGAGAATATGCAGCCACTCAGCGCTGGGCTTGCTGAGGAAGATTTCCTCGGCGTGGCGCTCCAGGTTGCGGGTATACTCCAGCGATTCCGGCCTGTTGGGATCCCAGTCGGGAGACATGGACTCATCGGTGAGGTCCAGGGTTTCCAGCAGCCGCTCCCGCAATGGCTGGCTGAGGCAGCCGACGCCGATGGGCCCGTCGGCGGCCATATAGACGCGGTAGTAGATGTTGCCGTGATGCTCCCGGCGGCGACTGCCAGGCGACAGTTGCACCAGATCGTCAAAGGACGCTCCGGATTCGCGCCGTTCCCGGATGTCCCGCAACGTCTTTTCCCTCGTTTCCTTGTCCAGTCTCTCAACGTGCAGGAAGCGGGCTCCCATGAGGTTGAGGGCCTGCCCCAGCAGGGTAGTCTCAATCTTCTGGCCCACGCCGGTGCGCTCGCGGGCGTAGAGGGCAGCGCTGACCGACCCGGCCATGGCGATGCCTGACGCTGTGTCTATGAGTGGACTGGACCAGACCCACGACGGCACGTCGTCCACCGTCTTGGTCTCTGATGCTATCATGCCGGTCATGGCTTGGATAATCATGTCGTAGCCGGGGCGGTGGGCGTCCGGCCCCCGTCGCCCGTAGGCCGTGAGCTCGCAGTAGACCAGCCGGGGGTTGATGGCCGACAGCCTCTCGTAGTCCACGCCCAGCTTCTGCGCCACGTCGGGGCGGTAGTTCACCAGCACGACGTCTATACGCTGCGCCAGCCGCGACAGTATTTCCTGCGCTTCCGGCTTGGTGAGGTCCAGAGGCAGGCTGCGTTTGCCCCGGTTGTAGGTCATGAAGGTACGGCTTTCGGGCTTTGAAGACCCTGGTGGCGTGAACCGCTGGGTCAGACGCCAGGGTTCTCCCCAGGGCGGCTCGATTTTGATGACGTCCGCTCCCTGTTCGGCCAGGATGCGCCCGGCCAATGGCCCGGCAATGATCTCAGTAAAGTCGGCCACCCTTACGCCTTCCAACGGACCGGGCATCTTCCATACCTCCACGGAGGATTAACCACAGAGTTCACAGAGATGCTTTGATTATATTTCCTCTGTGTTCCCTGTGCGCTCTGTGGTTAATAATTCGGCCAGCGCTGCATTAACGTCATCGGGGTGCTCGCAGTGGGGGAAGTGGCCGGCCTGCTCCAGCTTGATGTAGCGGGAGCAGGGGACGGCTTCGTGGATTTCCAGTTCGTACTCGTCGGGTTGCATGGGGTCGTCAACGCCGCGCACAAGGGTCAGCGGCGCTTTCAGCTTGTGGATGCGGTCGCGGGCGTCGAACTTGTCTATGGTGAGCAGATCGTTGTGCTGCGAGATGGGGCCGACCTTGCGATGGCACTCCATCAGGTCAGCCGCCAGGTCCGGCTCTACGAACAGTAGCATATGCTCCATTGCGTCGAGCCACTTCTGCATCGGCTCCCCGCCCTTGGCGGCGTTCAGGCGGAACTCCAGGCTACCCGGCGCGCGTTCCTTCGGGCGCATGGCCACGGTCATCAGCAACAGGCCGTCCACTTCGTCGGGCCAGGTGAGGGCATAATCCAGGGCCACACAGGCGCCGAGGGTGAAGCCCGCCAGCACCAGACCGCCGGTGTGTCCACGCTCGCGAAGCCAGCCATGCAGCCAGTTAGTGTAGTCGGCGACGTCCTCGAAGGACTCGCCTTCCAGGTGGCCGGGCAGGTCCGGAGCGAGCGCGCCGGGAAAGCGCTGCATCTGGTAGCGGTAAGAAGCGGCGCACCCGCCCGCGCCTGGGCCGTGAATCAGGACTAGCTGTGACACTAAAGACCTCCGTTTTTCAACGCAGAGTACGCAGAGGACACGCAAAGGACGCAGAGATTATATCGGCATTCACAATCATCTGCGCCCTCTGCGGTTTCTCCGCGCTCTCTGCGTTGAAAACCCAAGTTCAGACCACCGGCCAGGGTTGAGGGAAAGACAGGCCGGTACGGGCCAGCATACTCTCGCCGATGGCCTGCACCTCGGCGATGAGGGCCTGCTCGTCCACGAACATCGGCGTGTGGTTCTCCACCACCACCCGGCCGTCAACGAGGACAGTGTGGACGCTGCGTCCGTCGGCATTGTAGACCAGGCTGTTGACCGGGTTGAAGAGCGTGGCCCACTCGGCGCGCCGCGTATCGTACAGCGCCAGGTCGGCCTTCTTGCCCGGTTCGATGGAGCCGATTTCATCGCCCAGCCCCAGAGTTTGCGCGCCGCCGATGGTCGCCAGCTCCAGCGCGGTTTCGGCGGTGATGGCGGTGGTGCTGCGGCGGGCGTCCTTGTACAGCACGGCGATGAGATACATAGCGCGGTTGGTTTCGACGAGGTTGGAGTTGTTGCCTGCATCGGTGCCGATGCCGACGGTAATGCCCGCCTCCAGCATCTCGGGCAGCAGGCCATCGGAGGTCATGCCGTAACCGGACTTGACCGCCGCCGTGGGCACTGCCACAACCTTCGTCCCGGTGCGGGCCAGCGCTTCCACCTCCGACTGGTCGAGGCCGAGGGTGTGAGACATTACAACGTTCTCGCCCAGAACGCCGATGCTCTGCAGGTATTGGGTGGGGCGCATTCCATGTTCGCGCAGGCAGGACTCCACGTAGGCGCGGCTGTTGTTGAAGTGCAGCGTCAGCGAGACGCCGTTATCGTCGGCCAGCCGCTTGGACTCCTTCAGCAGCCGGGGCGTGGCGGCGCTGGGAGCAAAGGGCATGGCCCAGGCGCGTACCCGTCCGTCCAGTGCGCCATCGTAGTCGCGGATGACCCGCTCCACGATGGAGATGGCCTCGCCGGTTTCGTAGACTGGCAGGTTGATCGGGTTGGGCTGGTCGGTCACATGGGCGCCGACCATGATGCGGCAGCCCGACTGCTCGTAGGCCCGCAGTCCGGCATCGAGGAACTTGGTGCTGCCGGGGTCTATGAAGGTGGTAGTGCCGTACTTGAGCAACTCGGTGATGCCCAGCAGCGAGGTCAGGTACTCCTCTTCGGCGGTCATCTCAGCCTGCAACCGGAACACGTTGGGCAGGTAGTCGGAGCCGAGGCTGTCGGGGAAGATGCCCCGGGTGGCGTGGGCGTAGCTGACGTGCATATGCCCGTTGACCAGCCCCGGCGCCAGAACCATACCGTCGGCGTCAATGACCCGTCCGGCGTCAACGCCAGCCAAATCAGCCGACTTGCCCACCCGCGCGATGCGGCTGCCTTCGATAACCACCGTACCGTCGCGGATGATGCGCCGCTCGCGGTCCATGGTGATGATGTAACGCGCGTTCTCGATTTTCAGAGTAGCGTCCGGCATTGCGCCTCCGGTGCGTGTGGGATTGTGAGGTATTCTACAAAAATTCCCTCTCCTTGAGGGGAGAAGGAATTGTAGTTTGCCGTATGAAGTCCTGATTATGGTTTGAGGTACTTGTCGATATCTATACCTTCGGCCCTCGCCCGCTCTCTGGCAGCCGCCAGTTTGTCCTCGTATTCATTCACGGCTGTCGTCCTGCCTTCCTTCCTCCCTTGCTCACGTCCTTCTTCACGTCCTTCCTCAAGTCCCTCGGCCTTAGCCCTTTCAAGACGGTCCCTGCGTTCGTCCAGCGCCCACAAACCCATGCTGATACCTCCTTCCAGTAAAGCGGCTATGAAGGCGTATGCCACCGTCGACAGGTTACAGGTTGAGGTACTTGTCGAGATCTACACCTTCGGCCCTCGCCCGCTCTCTGGCAGCCGCCAGTTTGTCCTCGTATTCATTCACGGCTGTCGTCCTGCCTTCCTTCCTCCCTTGCTCACGTCCTTGCTCACGTCCTTCCTCAAGTCCCTCGGCCTTAGCCCTTTCAAGACGGTCCCTGCGTTCGTCCAGCGCCCACAAACCCATGCTGATACCTCCTTCCAGTAAAGCGGCTATGAAGGCATATGCCGCCGTCGACAGGTACGCCATACTGGCCGCTGATTTCAGATATGTTACTGATGAAGTTTGTCCTTCAACCTCGGTTTGCCCCAGCCAGGCTAATCCGGCGGTTATTAACCCGACCCCAATGGGTGCGGCTATTACGTGATGCCTCAACCACCGGCGTTCCCGTCTCCGGCGGCGGCTCATTTCAATTCCAATATTAGCATAGAGCTAAGAAGGTTCGTTCTCTGGACAGTGATATAAAGGGCGGGTTTCAAACCCGCCCTTGCGATGCCAAGAAGCCTAGCTGGAAGACCGCTGGCCGGCTTACAGCCTATCGAGGAAGTCGGCCACCACCGCGTTGAACTCGTCGGGCTTCTCCATCTGCGGGCTGTGGCCGCAATTGTCAATGACCGAGAGCCTGGAGCCGGGGATGGAACCCCGGTAAATCTCTCCGCACTCCAGGGGGATTATCGCGTCGTTGGCTCCCCAGACTATCAGCGTGCGGGCCTCCACCTTGGACAGGTAGTGAGGCAGGCTGGGATTGTGCAGGTAGGGTTTCCAGGCCAGGCGGGACAGCATCTCCCGGTTGGAATGGTCAACTGCTGCCTCTGCCGGTGTCAACTCGCGGGTGAAGTGGTCGTAGTTCGGCACCTGCTCCGGATTGTGGAACGCGAGTTGCAGGCGAGTGGCGCCGCCCACCATGAAGACCTCGGCGATTTCCGAGTTCTCAGGCCGGATGCCGGCGGCGTTGATGAGTATGAGGCCCTCGATGTCGCTGCCGCCCATGGCCGCCATCTCCGCAGCGGTCCAGCCTCCGATGGAGTGACCGGCCAGCACGTAGTTGTCCAGTTCCAGCTCATTGGCCAACTCGAGAACAAAGTGGGCCACATCGGTAACGGAGTAGACCCAGCCGGGCCTGGGGGTGCCGAAGAAACCGGGGAGTGATGGGGCGTAGACCGTACACCGCTCCGCGATAGGGCCGCTGGTCGGATCGAAAGTGCCGAACCCGCCGCCGCCATGCAGGAAGAGAAGAGGAGGCCCGGATCCTCCGGAGAATACTTCGACAGGCGTGCCGGATACTTGTACGGTTGACTTGTTGCCCACTGCTGCCAGAGTCATTCCATGTACCTCGCTTTCAGTGAGTGTCGCGCTCCTGCCGATACCGGAGCGTGCGGAAGCGGCAAAGCGCATTATTGGATGCCGCAAAAATAGCCTAAAAGCAATCCGATTCTGTTACATAACCCGGTCAATGTCAAGCTGAGAGACAGCGCCATCCACAGTGCCATCCAAGGTTATGCGCACTGGCAAATTACCGCCGATTGTGTTAGCGTCACAGGGCATGGCAAATTTTGCGTGTTCCGGCGCGGCCTGCGCCTTGGTTAGAGAACAAAAAAGAAGGAGCGCACTGGTATTATGGAAGTAACGACGCTCGCTATCGAGAAGCTCAGGGAAGTTATGGTAGAACAGGGTGAGCAGGAGGGCGCCCTGCGGGTCATCGCCATCCCGGCGGAGACCGGCGGCCTCCAGTATATGCTTACCATGGAGAACGAGAGCCAGGCTGACGACACAGAGCTGAATCTGGAGGGCGTCAAGTTCTTGATGGACTCTGACAGCGCTCCTTTCCTCGAAGAAGCCACCATTGACTACGTGGAGAACTTCGGCGGGCAGGTCGGCTTTGTCATCAACAACCCGATGTTCGCCCAGGCCGGCGGCTGCGGTTCGGGTTGCGGCTGTGGAGCCGGCGGCGGTGGTTGCGGTTGTGGCGGAGGCGGCTGCGGCGGCCACTAGGCCGAACCGTTAAACCCGAGCAGAACGAGAGGCCCCGCCAACCGGGGCCTCTCTTCGTATCGGCGTGACACTAACCCAATCCGCTGGCCTTGAGCCTCCCGTAGGGCCACCTCCATTCCTTGACGCTCCAACATACGCCCGCCGATAATCGCAGAGAACTCCAGCCTGACGCCACCCTGCAGGAAAGCCCATGCTGACCATCTCCGTAAAAAACTTTGGCCCCATGGCAGAAGGCTCGGTAGACCTGAAGCCGCTCACCATATTCGTCGGTCCCAGCAACACCGGCAAGTCGTATATGGCAACGGCGGTGTACGCGGTGATGCGGGCGTTTGAGGAAATTAACCACGAGTCATATACATACCGCGGACGAACCGAAGAACGAGGAAAGCAACTCTTCTGGCGCGGGGATTCAGGTAGAACCCTAGCCGTGCGCAATGAGGGTTCCGATGCTGCCGCTGCGGTTCTAAAGTGGGCATCCGGGTTGCCGGAAGAAGCGCTTCACGGCAGGGAGACCTACGTATCCGAGATGTCCGATGACTTACGAGTGGAACTAGAGGGTTCAGTCCGTATGTTGTTCGACTCGGTCGCAGGTAACACTACTGATACAATTGAGCACAATTACGGAGAACCGTCATCTTTTGTTAGAAAAGGAGCAAATCAGGACGACTTTTGCATCACTTTTCATAGAGATGAGCCGTCCTTGAAAATGGTCGTCCGGTTGGCTGATGTTAAACATTCCTCGCTGGAATTCGACATTTCTACCGCTTCTTTACAACAGCCATTTTTGCAGCCTTCGTTGGATGACAAAAGCTCGGACAGACTTTACCCTCGCGCAGCACTGCCTTTTCTGATGATGGTGGATTCAGTATCTGAGCCTTTTTTTGCCGGACTTCCACCACAGAGCTTTTACCTGCCGGCATCACGTTCCGGTATGGCGCAAACATACAAAGTAATCTCCGGCTCGTTGGTTCGCCGCTCATCACTGACTGGCCGGCCACCAAGGACGGGCGGGGCTGCTCTGCCCGGAAATATAGCCGACTTTCTCAGCAATCTCATAAGCTTAGACAAGCGTATGGCCGTTGGCCGGGAATACAGAGGCTTGGGCGGAGCGATCAAATTCATTGAAAGCGAAGTATTGCGCGGTGGTATCGACCTGGACGAATCCGCTGGCCTGCCATTACCGGAAATCTCCTACCAAACGGTAGCAGGCAAATTCACCATAGACCAAACTTCCTCCATGGTCTCGGAACTGGCCCCGCTGATCTTGTTCCTGAAATACCTGGTGCGCCCCGGTGACCTGCTCATTCTCGAGGAGCCGGAGTCCCACCTGCATCCGGCGGCGCAGTTGCAGTTGGCCCGGGGCATCGCGCGTCTGGTGAACGCCGGGGTGCAGGTACTCATTACGACCCACAGCGGTGATTTTGTGGGACAAATAAACAACCTGATCAGAATGAGTAACGCCAGCGAGGAAACCTGGAAGTCTCTGGAACTGGGACCGGAAGAGTGTCTCCAGCCGGACCAGGTAAGCGCCTACGGCTTCCGCATGAATCCGGACCTGGGCGGGGCGGTGACATACCCGCTGCCCGTGGGCTCGGATGTTGGCATCGAAGACGAGGAATTTCTTCCCGTGTCGGAACTGCTTTACCATCAAGCCTTAGATCTCGAGGATGCCAGGCTCAGATGACCCAGGAATCCGCCCTAAACAGGGTACTCGGAGAACATCAAAGTTGCTGTATCACCGATTAGTATGAAGAAAATCGCTGCTCCCTTGATGTGAGAGGACTGGACCGCTCAAACCTGATAGCGCTCCACGGTACCAATTACCAGTCGAATCACGATTGGCAAGGCAGGCTGTGCGACAGAATCATCGTGGGAAACTTGGGCAAGAATTTCCTTTGTGCGGTTGAGTTCAAGGGAGGACGAAGCGCCGACATTGCTACAGCCATTGAGCAGATTCAAGGCGGTCTGAACTTGGCCGTCGCGTTGCGGCTGGGTTCTTGGGCAACTGAATGGCACCCCATTCTGGTTTATAGTGGCAGGGTACCTAGAGACGAACTCAATGTCCTCCAAAGGAGACAGGTAACCTATAGAAATCAGAAACGATTGGTGCGCCGCATAGACTGCGGCTCAAGTCTTTTCAATTACCTGAACAGGCAATGGCCTTTACGATAACACCCCCAAAGGAGGCACCCCGATGCCACACACCCCTCACGGCGTCAGCTTCGAGTCCAACCGCCCCGTCGTCATGGGGCGCAACGGGATGGTGTGCGCCGGGCATCCCCTCGCCGCGCAGGCTGGCATGGCTGCGCTCCAGCGGGGCGGCAATGCCGTTGACGCCGCCATCGCCACCGCCGCCGCCCTCAATGTCGTTGAACCGAATATGTCGGGCATCGGCGGCGACGGCTTTATCATGATATACAACCGGCAGGCCGGAACCGTCGAGGTCTGCAACGCCACCGGCGCCGCGCCCTACGCCGCCGACCCTGATATGTATCGCAGGAACGGCATCCCCACCCAAGGTATCCTGTCGGTCTCCGTGCCGGGGCTGGTGGATGGCTGGATGGCTGCTCACGCCAGGTACGGCACGCTGTCGCGGGCCGAAGTCTTCGACGCCGCCATAGATTTGTCCGAGAACGGGTTCCCCGTCACCAACGTTCTCTCGCGCGTTATCGCCGGTGACCGCTTGATACAGGAGTTTCCCGACTCCCAAGCCATCTTCGCCTCCGGAGGCGTGCCGATGCAGCCGGGGCAGATTCTCCGCCAGCCCGGCCTGGCCCGCACCTTCCAGGCCATAGTAGACGGCGGACGCGACGCTTTCTACGAGGGCGAGACGGCCCGCGACATCGTCAAGTTCAGCGAAGAACAGGGCGGCCTGCTGACGATGAAAGACCTCGCCGACTGCCGCTCCCGCTGGGAAGCGCCCATATCCACCACCTACCACGGCCATACGGTCTATGAAGCTCCGCCCAACTCCAGCGGCCACGTGCTGTTGCAGGAGCTGAATATCGTCGAGCAGTTCGACCTTATTGGCATGGGCTGCAACACCCCTGAGAGCATCCACCTGATGGTCGAGGCCAAGAAGCTGGCCTTTGCCGACCGCGAGGCCTACATGGCTGACCCCGACTGGGTGGATGTTCCTACCGCCGGTATGCTGTCCAAACAGTACGCCGCCGAGCGATCCCGGCTCATAGACCCGGCGCGCGCCGCCGCCGAGGTGGGCCACGGCGACCCGTGGAGCTACCAGCCCGCCAATTACAGCCGACGGCCCAAGGCCAAGGCGGCAACAGGAGCCATGCAGCCAGCGTTAGCAATTCCAGAGGAAGACACCACCTGTTTCGTGGTCGTTGACCGCTGGGGCAACGCTGTCTGTCAGCTCCAGAGCATCCAGAGTTCGCTGGGCTCCAGCATCGTGGCAGGCGAGACAGGCATTCTGCTGAACAACCGCATGACCTACTGGCATCTCGACCCCGACCATGTGGACTGCCTGCAGCCGGGCAAGCGGGTGCGCCACACCATGAACCCGATAATGGTCTTCCGCGACGCCGGAGAATCGCAGCGCGCCTTCCAGAACGGCGGCTCTATATCCGAATCAAGCGGGGCGGGCAAATCAAATCCAGTGGGCGACGCCGGCCACGGGGGCCTGGCGCTGGTCTGCGGCACCCCCGGAGCGGATACGCAGGTACAGACCAATATGCAGGTCATTACCCATGTCCTCGACTTCGGCATGACCGTCTCCGAGGCGGTCGAGGCCCCGCGCTGGCGCAACACTCACAGCCCCACAGAGTCCAACATCCCCCACGAGTGCGACAACCTGCTCTATGTCGAGTCCCGCTTCCCCGCCGAAACGCTGGACGGACTGCGGCAACGCGGTCATACTCTGGAGGTAATGCACGGCTGGGGCGCGTCCGGCAGCGAGATGATGATACAGGTGGATGCCGAAACCGGCGCTCCCGAGTCTTACGTGTTACAGGGCGCAGCCGACCCTCGCCGCGACGGCTACGCCATCGGCTGGTAGGCCCGAACCCCTGCCTTCGGATGCTGGGCTTGTGTAAACTGTCTAAATCAGGATTTCAGGATTGGCAGAATAGTCGTCTCAACCCCGAGCATCCTTGAATCCTGATTCAGACGAACTACTCCGGGAAAGGCAAAAATCAGCTACTTTCGAGGCCATCCATGCCCATACCAGGCGAAAAGCGCAGTCCCTTCCCAGACGAATGCGGCAACCGGGCCGGCGTTTTTGCCGAGGCGGTGAGGGACGGGGATATGAATCTCGCCTGGGCCATGCTGTCCAAGGAAACTCGCGGTATGCGTATGGGCGTATGGGCCACTCGCCATCATATAGATATGCAGCAGGCTTACCGTGCCGGATACAACCGCGAACATCCCATGCGGGCAGCGATGCTGGAAGACTTCCGCACCACGGTGCTGAGCCTCTGGCCTCTGGAAGACTTGACCGACCTCGGCATCTCGCCCACCAGCTACATTGACGACGAGCACGCCTTCGCCTTCCTGCCCTTCGGCATTACCGAAGACAACACCGAGGTGCGCCGCGGCCGGGCCATGAACGGCCTCATCCTGCCTATGCTCATGGAGGACGGCGAGTGGAAGGTGGACCTGCCCGGCTGGCGCTTCCTGGAAAACCCGGAGGCAGATAATCCGGACGGCGGGCAGCAGACGTAGAACCTGGAAATAATCCCCTCTCACAGACTGGGAGAGGGTCAAGGTGAGGGCAAATCCGGGAAATTGGTCCGAACTAGGAGCCAGGACAACAAGAAAGAACGGACCGGGAGCTACGAGGCGCCGCCGGTCTGTGAGTTATGCCTGCGGGAGTCGGTGCGTTTCACCGAGCATCACTTGGTGCCGCGCTCCCGGGGCGGGAAGTACGGCCCCAAGGCCCGCCTCTGCCCCACCTGCCACCGGCAGTTGCACGCCATGTTCTCAGAGAAGACTTTGGCCAACGAGTTGAACTCCATCGAGCGGCTGCGGGACGACCCTGGCTTCGCCGGATACCTGAAGTGGGCCAGCAAGCAGAAGGATGGCGCAGCCTTCCGGGTCCGCCGCGCCAACGCCAAGCGCTGAGATACAGGAGCAAATCCCTTGAACGACCAGCAGTTTATTGACCGCATACAGGAAAAAATCGAAGACCTGACCGGGCACGAGATTGAACTGCGCATTGACGATGACAACGGCGGCCATTTGGAGGTGGACTTCTCGCGCGAGGTGCCCCTGGTCATCATGGGCCGCAACATCTTCGAGTATTCCGGCTTCGCCCGGCTCTGCACCGAATATGCCGTAGCTTCCATCCGGCAGCAGCGGGTGATTCCCGAAATCGAATTCCAACTGCTGCTGGCCCGGAATTAAACCGTTGCCGCTCACGGTCCCGGCCCGTCATTCCCGCGAAAGCGGGAATCCAGGCCGCCACACTTTGAGAAATTCCGAAGGTTAATAACCGCGATTGCTTATGGCTTCCCGACGCAAGCGTAACATTAGAGACATTTCGGAATACCCCCGGCCCTGGTTCTACCGGCCGGAGATACATTACGCTTTCATCATCTTTCCGCCTGTCTGGTCCATCCTTACCCTGCGTTCTCCGTGGCACAAGGCCGAAGGCTTCTTTGGCATCCTGATAGGCGGCATTGCCTGGTTCTTCCTCATCGCCAGCGTGGTCTTTACCGTGCGATGGGTGCAGGCGGACGACGAAGGCAACCGGCAGATCATCAACCTGTTCTTCTTCGTGCCCGGTCTGCTGCTGACACTGATAACCCAGATCCAGTGGGCCGCCCACCGCGCCCAGCACGGCCCGCCGCCCACCGACGAGGACACAACGGAAACCCGTTCTTCACCCTCCGGGTCTGGCGCTACGGTCGCCGAACCCGCGAACGATGACGGCGACCCGCCGGATGAGCGCCCCGCGCCGCGCCGCCGCAGACGCCGCAGGCGGCGGCCCGTTGACACCTCGGCGGATTCCGGCGCCCTCTGCTAGAATATACCCCGACGGAACATCCCAATCCATGCCCAACATCGCATTGCCGGAGGAGAAATTATGGCGCTGCATTACGATGGCGAAGTTCGCATCGTCAAGGTCAACATGGGCCCCTTCAACAACAACGGCTACATCGTGTCCTGTCCAGAGACCAACGAGGGTATCCTGATAGACACTCCCGCCGAGCCGGAACTTCTTCTCAATGAAGTGGGAGGAGTCAACATCAAGGCCATTCTGATTACCCACAACCACCAGGACCACCTGCTGGGATTCGACGAAATCACCGGCAGCCTCGACGCGCCCGTCGGCATCACCACCGCCGACAAGGGCCCGCTGCCCAAAGCTCCTGAAATGGAGCTGGCCGATGGTCAGGTCATCCAGTTCGGCAACCAGGAATTGAAGGTGCTCGAGACCCCCGGCCACACCGACGGCGCAAGCTGCTTCCTGGTCGGTAAGCACCTGTTCTCCGGCGACACCCTCTTCCCCGGCGGCCCGGGCAAGAGCCGCAACCCCGAGGCGCTGGCGACCCTGCTAGATAGCGTCCGCTCCAAGCTGCTGACCCTGCCCGACGACACGCAGGTATACCCCGGCCACGGCGACGACACTACCATCGCCGAGGCCAAGCGCCGCGAGGCCGTCTACGCTTCCAAGTCCCACCCCGCCGACCAGTTCGGCGACATAGACTGGCTGGAAAGCTAGACGCGCTGCCCGCCTGGCCGATACGCAGGGGCGCACCGCGGTGCGCCCCGTCTTCTGGCTACGCCATTTACCAGAATCCGCCCGGAAAAGGAGGTCCGGAATGACTACCGCCAAGAGCGCCAAGAAGTTTCGCTTGCCGGACCCGCCGGAACACCCGGAAGACAAGATGACCAACTTCGACAACTTGAGCGTTACCGGCAGCGTTCATCACCTGATACAGCACTTCGGCAACCCGGAGACTACCTTGGTGGCCGGTGAGCATTACCTCACCAGGGTTCATACCCGCGACCTGACCGGGGTGCGGTATCCCGACCTGCTCATTGCCTTTAATGTCAATCCGGCCGCTTACCGCCGGAGCAACGCCTACGTCATCTCGGAGCAGGGCAAGCCGCCGGATTTTGTGCTGGAAATCGCTTCCCGCCGTACTGGTCAGGTGGACGTCGTGGACAAGCGCAAGGACTACGCCGCCCTCGGTATTCCCGAGTACTGGCGGTTTGACGAAACGGGCGCCTTTCACCGGACTCGGCTGGCTGGCGACCGCCTGACAGAGGACGGACGGTATCAGCCCATACCCGTCGAGGAAGTGTCTGACTGGGTTCTGCAAGGTTGCAGCCAAGTCCTGAACCTGCTGCTGCGGTGGGAGAATGGACGACTGCGATGGCACGACTCGGCAACCGGGCGGCAGATTGCGACCTTCGCGGACGAGAGGAAGGCCCGCATCAGGGCACAGGAGGAAGCCCGCGAAGAACGAGAGGCCCGCATCAGGGCGCAGGAAGAAGCCCGTGAAGAACAGGAGGCCCGCATCAGGGCGCAGGGAGAAGCCCGCGAAGAACAGGAGGCCCTCATCAGAGAACGTGAAGCCCGCCTGCAGGCTGAAGCCCGTGTCCGCGAACTGGAAGAAAGGCTCGGAAGCCAGGGCAACCAATGATTCCCTTCCTATCAACTCAACGAATACCACCGAATCATCATCTTCACGGAGTTAGAATGTTCCAGCGCTCGGTTCTCGGCAACCAGTTGCGCGTTGTCACCTCAATGATGGCGCATACCCAGTCCGTTTCCATCGCCATATTCGTCGGCGCAGGCTCCAGATACGAATCGCCTGAACTGGCCGGGGTCTCCCACTTCATCGAGCACCTTCCCTTCAAGGGCACCGAAAGATGGCCCACAGCCAGGGACGTGAGCGAAGCCATCGAGGGCGTGGGCGGCATAATGAACGCCAGCACCGACCGCGAGGTCACAGTCTTCTGGTGCAAGGTGGCCCGCCCCCATTTCCGCACCGCCTTCTCCGTGCTGCTAGATATGCTGATCAACCCGCTGCTGGACCCGGAGGAAGTCGAGAAGGAGCGCGAGGTTATACAGGAAGAGTTGCGGATGACCTACGATAACCCTTCCTACCGTGTTGACCTCCTGATAGACGAAGCGCTCTGGCCGGACCAGGCCATGGGCCGCGACGTGGGCGGCACCCCCGACACTGTGGATGCCATCGGACAGGAAACCATCCGCGAGTACATGACCCGCCAGTACAACCCGGCCAACGCCGTGGTCGCCGTGGCAGGCAACATTGAACACGACGAGGTGGTCAACCTGCTGGAAGACGCCACTCATAGCTGGCGTCCCCAAGGCGCGCTGGATTGGGAGCCGGTCGCCGAAAATGCGGTTGTGGGGCCTGTGGTCAAGGTTGAACGCCGCCGCTCCGACCAGTCTCACCTGTGCCTGGCTCTCCCCGGGCTGTCGCTGAATGACCCCGACCGCTACGCTCTCTCGCTGCTCAATGTCATGCTCGGCGACGGAATGAGCAGTCGGCTGTTTCTCAACCTGCGTGAAGACCACAGCCTGGCCTATGACGTCAGCAGCTCCATCAACCACTTCCGCGACTGCGGCTCGATGGTGATTTACTGCGGCGTCGAGCCGCGCAAGACCAACGACGCTGTCCGCGCCGTTATGCGCCAGCTCGACGGTATGCGCGAGGAAGCCGAGGAACGGGAGTTGAACAAGGCCCGTGAGTACGCTCTAGGACGCCTGCTGCTCCGCATGGAGGATAGCCGCGCCGTGGCGTCGTGGATGGGTTCCCAGCAGCTTCTCCAGGACCAGCTCTGCCCGGTCGAGGAAATCGTAGACCGCCTCAAGGCCGTAACCCCCGCCGACATATCCGCCCTAGCAACGCGGCTGTTCCGGCAGGAGCAGCTTCGCCTAGCCGTAGTAGGCCCCCAGGGCGGCCCGAAAACGCTGACCGGCCTGTTGAAGCTGTAAAAGGAAAGGCCCTCTCGAGTTGAGAGGGCCTTGGCGAATAACGGCAAGTCGTAGCTGGACAGTTGGTGAGCGACTATCTTTCCTCATTGGATGACCGGACAGCTTCCTAGTCCTGTTGTGCATTCGTGAGGAACTGGAAGCGGTGGATGTGTGCCATCAGCGCTTTGCTAAGAACCTCGTCCCTCGACTTTCCTTCCTCATACCACTCGTACCAATCAACGACGTTTTCGTCCAGCTTGAGGCTTATGTCCCTTGTGACCGAGCGGTGGGACGCATCAATCTTGAGCTTGGAATGGCCTGCCGGCTTCAGTGGTAAGCTGGAATGGGCCACCTCTTCCACCGGCATATTGTGCATGGCTTTAATTTGATCCCCTTCCCACCCGGACAGTTCAGCCGCTTTCTCCGGCGACTCTTTAATTCGCTGCACAAGTTCCTCTACCTTCGGTACTCTCAAGGGGAATTTGATGCGGTACATTTCGGAAGAGAGTGCCTTGTTGACAGTTTCTCCCAACGACTCTCCATCCGTAAGTCCGCCTTCAAACCAGTCCGTAATATATTCGTCCAGCTTCAGGCTAAAATCCTTCCACTTCGGGCGGTAAAACAGCCCCATCCTGAACCCCGACCAATCGGTGATTGGTGGAATATCTGAGTAGTCGATTTCATCGTCAGGCATATTTCTCAGAGCTTCTAGCTCTCTTTTCTGTTTCTCAGTTAATTTGACCACGTCCCCTCTCGATATATTCTTCTTTCGTATGGGAGTGCTTGTCGGGCACTGATAATCCGTCCCGGTTCACCGTCTCTAGTCTGCAACGTGTGGATGACAATTATAAGCACTTCCTCGGCTGTTCCGATAGTTTGCCAGCGCTCTTCGTACTGGTAGTCATCTTCTCTTGCGGCTCTTTCTGAATCGTCAAATACCAATAGAGCAGTCTCGAAGCTAACACGGTGCTTGCGTTGGTTTTCGCGATCTTTATTCGGGTCCCAAGTCCACGCCATTTTATCCGCGCCCTACCGCACCCCCGCCAGCTCGGCGGCCTCGGTTGCCGCTCCACCGACGACGAGCGCCCGGCCCTCCAGCGCCGCCTTCAGGTACGGGGCCGTCACGCTGGCCGGGTGCTCCGCCAGCTCCTCCGGCGTGCCGGTGGCGATGAGTTGTCCGCCTCTGTCGCCCGCGCCGGGGCCCAGGTCTATCAGCCAGTCGGCGTTCTTCATCACGTCTATGTTGTGCTCGATGAGAATCACCGTGTTGCCCGAGTCCACCAGCCGGTGCAGCACGCCCAGCAGCGCGGCGCAGTCCTCGAAGGACAGCCCGGTCGTCGGCTCGTCCAGCAGGTAGACGGTCTTCCCGGTGGCCCGCTTCGACAGTTCCGTCGCCAGCTTCACCCGCTGCGCCTCTCCGCCCGACAGGGTGGTGGCCGGTTGGCCCAGCCGAATGTAACCCAGGCCCACGTCCCGCAGCGTCTCCAGCTTGGGCCGGATGCGCGGGAAGTTGACGAAGAACTCCAGCGCGGTGTCCACCGTCATGTTCAGCACGTCGGCGATGTGCTTGCCCCGCATCGTCACTTCCAGCGCCTCGCGGTTGTAGCGCAGGCCGTGGCAGATTTCGCAGGGAACGGTGACATCAGGCAGGAACTGCATTTCAATCTGGTTGTAGCCCTCGCCCTGACAGGCTTCGCAGCGGCCGCCCTTGACGTTGAAGGAGAACCGCCCCGGCTTGTAGCCGCGCACCCGCGACTCCGGCAGGTTGGCGAACAGCTCCCGTATCGGCGTAAACGCGCCGGTATAGGTTGCAGGATTGCTGCGCGGCGTCCTGCCGATGGGCGACTGGTCAATCTTGACCACCTTGTCCACGGCCTCAACGCCCAGCAGGTCATCGTGGTCGCCGGGCAGGTCGCGCCCGTTGTTGATCCTCTGGTTCAGCTTCTTGTACAGGATTTCGTAGACCAGGCTGCTCTTCCCGGAGCCGGAGACTCCAGTGATGCACACCAGCCGGCCTAGCGGAAACTCAACGTCTATGCCGCAAAGGTTGTTCTCCCGCGCCCCCGTCACCGTCAGGGAATGCCCGTTGCCCTCGCGCCGCGTTTCCGGAACCGGCACCCGCTTGCGGCCGCTGAGGTACTGTCCGGTCAGCGAGTCCTCCGAGTTCTCGATCTCATCCACCGTTCCAACTGCCACCACCTGCCCGCCGTGCTCGCCCGCCCGAGGGCCCAGGTCAGCGATGAAGTCGGCGGCCCGCATCATCGCCTCGTCGTGCTCCACCACCAGCACCGTGTTTCCCATGTCGCGCAGGCGGCTCAGGGTGCTGATCAGGCGCTGGTCGTCGTGGGGGTGCAGGCCCACAGTCGGCTCGTCGCACACATACAGCACCCCGGTCAGCCCCGACCCAATCTGCGTCGCCAGCCGAACCCGCTGGGCTTCGCCGCCCGACAGCGTCTGCGCCGTGCGGTCCATCGTAACGTAGTCCAGCCCGATGCCAATGAGGAACTTCAACCGCCCGTCAATTTCCTTCAGCACCTGGTTGGCGATGGTCTTGTCCCGCGTCGAGAGCACCTGCTGTTCTGCCGCCCCGTTCTTCGATGCCGCCTTCCTGCCGTTCTTCGCTCCGTTGCGTCTGCCGCTTCGGTGTCCGTTGCTGCCCGTACTGCCATTGGCGCTGTGGGCAACGGAGCTGACGCCGTTGAGGTTGTATTCCGAGTCCGGGTCAATCTGCTCCACCCAGCCCGCGGCTGATCCGATGTTCTTGGCGCACACGTCCATAATGCCCAGACCGCAGACCCGCACCGAGAGAGCTTCGGGCCGCAGCCTCTTGCCCCCGCAGGAGCGGCAGGGCCGCGCTGACATATACCGCTCGATCTGACCGCGCGCATAGTCCGACTCAGTGGTCTTGTAGCGTCGCTCCAGGTTGGGGATCACGCCCTCGAAATTAGTGTCCCAACTGTAGCTGCGGCCACGGTGGGTGCGGTGGTTCACCGTCACCTTCTGGTTACCGTTGCCGTAGAGGATCAGGTCAATATGCTCCTGGTCCAGCTCCCGCACCGGCGCCGTAGCCGAGAACCCATTGGACTCCGCCACCGCCTCCATCAGGCTGATATACCACGCGCCGGAGGTGCCCACTTTCACCCAGGGGGTTATTGCTCCCTGCGCCAGCGTCAGGTTCTTGTTGGGGATGACCAGCTCTGGGTCAACGGCCAGCTTGTAGCCCAGGCCGCTGCACTCCGCGCAAGCTCCGTGAGGACTGTTGAAGCTGAAGGTTCGAGGCTCGATCTCCGGCAGGCTGACGTTGCATTTGGCGCAGGCGAACTGCTCCGAGAACACCAGCGTCTCGCCTTCGGACTCTGCCGTTGGCTCTCGCAAGACCTCCACCACTCCTTCGCCTTCCCGCAGGCAGGTCTCCACCGACTCGGCCACCCGGGCAAGCTCCGTATCGGGGCGGACGATGAGGCGGTCAACCACCAGCTCGATGTAGTGCCACTTCTGCTTGTTGAGGTTCAGGTTGTCTATCTCGTCCAGCATCCGAATCTCGCCGTTGACGCGGATGCGGACGAATCCGGCCTTGCGGGCCGTCTCGAAGACGTCCTTGTGCTCGCCCTTCTTACGCCGCACCTTGGGGGCCAGCAGAGTTATGCGGCTGCCCTCTTCCAGCGACATTATGGAGTCAACAATCTGCGAGACCGTCTGCCGCGCCACCGGGCTGTCGCATTTCGGGCAGTGCGGCACGCCCACGCGGGCGAACAGCAGGCGCAGGTAGTCATAAATCTCGGTGACCGTTCCGACAGTGGAACGAGGGTTGTGGGAAACACCCTTCTGGTCAATGGAGATGGCCGGGGAAAGCCCCTCGATGTAGTCCACATCAGGCTTGTCCATCCGGCCCAGGAACTGCCGGGCGTAGGCCGACAGCGATTCCACGTAGCGCCGCTGCCCTTCGGCGTAGATGGTGTCGAAAGCCAGGGAACTCTTGCCCGAACCGGAAACGCCGGTGATAACCACCAGCTTGTCGCGGGGCACCGTTATCTCGACGTTCTTGAGGTTGTGCTCCCGCGCGCCCTTGACGTGTATGAAATCCTGCGGCATTAGTCAGTGTCCCTCCCCACCAGTCATCGCCGTAATTTTAGCACGCTGGCAGTGAACAACCCCTTGCGTTATGTCATAAACTACCCCGACTTTTACGTTCTGATTGGCCGTCAAATCGTGTATCATCACTAGGGTAAGGTTAAGCTCGTTGACAGGATGCGAACAATGGCCAGCCTCAAATGTGTTCGCTGCGGCGGAGAGTATGGGCTAATGGTGAATGAACCTCAGCAGTGGTTCACCGCTGCTGAAGCATCCGACTACTTGCGAGTGCCGTTCCAGGCAATTCAGCGGATGGTGCGGGAAGAACTGCTTCCCAGCTATCAGGTGCCAGGGGCCAGTCAGGTTAGATTCCGGCGACAGGACCTGGACGCTGCGCTGCATCCCAGCGATCAGTCCGCCCGGGATGCTCTGTTAGCCTGGAGCGACGGAGTACTGGCCAAAGTGTGGGACAACGAACTGGATGACGAGTACGACGAGCTATAGGCGTGGGGATATATTCGTGGTCGAGATTCCGTTTACTGACGGATCAGGGAGTAAGAGGCGGCCATCGGTCATAGTCAGCACTGCCGCCTACCACCGCAGCAGACAAGAAGTCATCGTATTCCCATTCACCGGCAACACTCAACGGCTCATGGCAGGAGCTTATTTGATTGCTGACTGGCGGAACGCTGGGCTCAGGCGATTGTCTGCGACTATGGGAATCATGGTGACTGTAAATCGCTCGTTTCTTGAACGAAAAATCGGTAGAGTAACCGGTAAAGACATGGCGGCCATCGAAGAAACCATTAACCGAATACTAAAAGTGGCAGACTGACTTATGGCGCGGGAATTGTTTGGCCCCGGCAAGGTACTCATCGGCGTGGTGCATCTGTTGCCGTTGCCAGGATCGCCACGGTGGAACGGCAACCTCAAGTCCGTACTGAACCGCGCCAAGATGGAGGCGGGGATTCTTCAGGACAACGGCGCCCACGGCATCATCGTCGAGAACTTCGGCGATGCCCCCTTTCGCACCGGGCGCGTGGAGCCGGAAACGGTGTCCGCCATGACCCTGGCGGTGGAGCACGTGCGGGCTGCGGTTTCTCTGCCCGTCGGCATAAATATGCTGCGCAACGACGCGATCTCGGCGCTGGCGGTTGCCGTGGCAACAGGCGCAGAGTTCATCCGGGTCAACGTGCATTACGGCGTCATGGCCACCGACGAAGGCATCGTCGAGGGTGAAGCCCATGAGACCACCCGAAGACGCCGCTCTCTCAACTCCGACGTACAGATTCTGGCCGACGTGCTGGTCAAGCACGCCGCCCCGGTGGGCCAGAGCGACATCGGCCTGGTGGCCCAGGAGACCACCCGCCGCGCCCTGGCCGACGGCCTGATTGTCTCCGGCCCGGCCACGGGACAGCCCACCAACGGCTTCGACGTGTCTGTGGTGCGCCGGGCCGTTCCCGACGGCTTTGTCCTGATTGGCAGCGGCATTAATGAGTCCAACGTCTGGCGTATCCTGACTCACGCCGACGGCGCAATAGTTGGCACCAGCCTCAAGCGCGAGGGCCATGTCGCCAACCCGGTGGACCCCGACCGCGTCCGCCGCTTGGCCGGGATTTTCGAGGCGATGTAGTTCGGCGGGATGTAGAATGATGCTGCAGATGAAAAATCGAGGTCTATTTTTGTGGAAATAGAACTGCGGCAGGCAGTGGGTCTGCTCGACTATCTTGGAAAACTGGCTTGGCTTGAAAGTGAGGAAATCATCATCACCAACAGGGGCAAGCCATACCTCAAGCTGATAGCCCACCCGGACGGATCACCTGTCAACGAATTGAACGGTACTCGGGGGATAGGTTTGGACAAGGACCGGCCCTGGACTGCGCCGGAACTCCCCGAAACCTCTCAAGAAATAATTGAGGCATTCGAAGGTAAATGGTCCAACGACTCCTTTTAGATACACATGCTCTGCTATGGGTTGCGGAAGGAGGCAGACGCCTACGGCCCAATACCTTCAACGACATCAACGACCTTAGCAACGAAGTCTATGTTGGTGCAGTAAGCATCTGGGAAATTGCCATCAAACTTACTTCCGGAAGACTTCCTCCTGTCCCTGATCTTGAAATAGTTTTGGAAGCACAGTAGCAAGGTATGCCTTCACGGAACTTCGCGTCACCTTCCGCCACGCCGAGCTGGCCGCCGGACTGCATCTCCACCATCGCGATCCCTTTGACCGTATGCTGATTGCGCAGGCGCAGGTCGAGGAGCTGACGCTGGTCACTGACGACTCGCTTATTGCGCTCTATGACGTTTCCACTATGCCAGCGCGTTAGCCGGTTCTCCACGTTCTTCTGGCGTTTATCTGCCGTTCTCGATAAGGGAAATCCCTCTCCCTTGAGGGAGAGGGATTAGGGTGAAGGTGAAGTTTCGGGGCGGCTCTACCCCAGGTCTCGCGCAACCTCGGTGAACACCCGGTCCATGCTGGTGATGATTTCGTCTATCTCCCCGGAGGTCACGCAGAGGGGCGGGGCGACGTTCATGTTGTCGCTGCCTCTCAGGTGCAGGCCGTTGGCCTGGAACCCGGCCGTCAGGCGGTTGCCCAACCCGGCCTCGGCGGGGTAGGTCTCCTTCGTTTCGCGGTCTTTCACCAGCTCCAGGCCGCACATCAGGCCGAGGCCGCGCACGTCGCCGATCATCTGGTGCTTCTCTTGCAGTTCCTTGAGGCCGTCGAGCAGGTAGGCGCCCATGCGGGCCGAGTTGCCGACCAGGTCCTCGTCTTCCATTATCTGGATGTTGCGCAGGGCCGCGGCCGCCGCCACCGGATGCCCTCCGAAGGTGATGACGTGGCGGAAGCTGACCCGCTGGCTGCCCACGAAGGCGTCGGCGATTTCCTTCCGTGTGATGGTGCCGCCCATGGGGATGTAGCCGCTGGTGATGCCCTTGGCCACGGTCATCATGTCTGGGGTTACCCCCCAGTGCTCGCAGGCGAACATCTTGCCCGTGCGCCCGAACCCGGTGATGACTTCGTCGGCAATGAGCAGGACGCCGTACTTGTCGCACACCTCACGGAGCATGGGCCAATAGTTGTCCGGCGGAACCACCGCGCCCATGGGGCTGGACACCGGCTCGGCGAACACCGCGGCCACGGTCTCGGGGCCCTGGAACTTGATGACGTCCTCTATGGCTTTCACATTGCGCTCGCCGCACTCTTCCGGCGTCTGGCTGTTGAACTCGCAGCGGTAGAAGTTGGGCTGCGGGACGTGGAAGGTGCCCGGCATCAGGGGTTCGTAGTCTGCCCGGGGATAGAGATGGTTGCCGCCCAGGGCCATGGCTCCCGCGGTGGCGCCGTGGTAGGAGTCCTTGCGGCTGATGAACTTGATGCGGCCCGGCTCGCCCACGCGCTTGAAGTAGGCGCGGGCCAGCTTGATGGCCGTCTCGATGGACTCCGAGCCGCCGCTGGTGAAGAAGGAGCGGGACAAGTCGCCGGGGGTGAGCTGCGCCACCTTCTCGGCCAGCCGGATGGTCGGCTCGGTGGTGGTGCCCATGGGCATATAGGTCAGCTTGAGCATCTGCTCGTAGGCGGCGTCGGCGATTTCCTTCCGTCCGTAGCCGACGTTCTTGAGCCACAGGCCGGACATGGCGTCTATGGAGGTGTTGCCGTTGGAGTCGGTCACCCGGACGCCCTCGCCGGACACGTAGACGGTGGGTTCGCCCTTTTCGGCCATGTCGCTGGGCTCCCGCAGGTAGACCCACAGGTGCTCCAGGGCGGAATCTTGCAGTTCCTTCAGGGTGGTGGCGCTGGTCATGCTGCCTCCCGTTGCTGGTTGGTTGAGAATGATCGCGGCGTGATTGTACCTGTTGCAGCGCAAAAACGAAAATTCCCTCTCCCATGAGGGAGAGGGTGGGAAGGGTGGTTTCCTATATCCCGCTTCTCGTTGCGAAAAGGGGCGTTTGATGGGGAGCTAAAGTCCCGGCCGCGGGGGCGTTTAGCCGATGGGCTGGAAGACGCTGAAGGGAGCGCCCTGCGGGTCGCCCAGGGCGGCGAAGCGCCCGATGGGCGGCTGGCCTTCCACCGGCACAATGTCCGTGCCCGGAACGTAGACGGTTCCACCCAGGGACTGGGCCTTTTCCACGGCGGCGTCCACGTTTTCCACTCCGAAGTACACGGTCCAGTGAGGCGGGAACTGGCCCATTTCGGGGGTAATCTGCATTATGCCCGCGACCTCGGTTTCTCCGGCCCTGAGCATGGCGTATTCCATGGGCGCCATTACCTCGCCGCGCTCCACGCCCAGGGCTGCAATGTAGAAGTCAATGGCGGCGTTGCGGTCGGTGGTCAGCAGTTCGTTCCAGCACATCGCGCCGACCTCCTGCTTGATGCCTGCCCCGATGTGCTGCTTGGCCTCCCAGATGGCGAAGAAAGCTCCCTGCGGGTCCTGGCAGAACGCCATCCGCCCGGCCTCGAACACATCCATCGGTTCCAAGACCACGTTGCCGCCGTTCTGCTTGATGGTTTCTGCGGTTGCGTCGGCGCTGTTGACGCTGAAGTAGGTGTTCCAGTGGGGCGGCACGTTCTGGCTGCGCTCTTCTTCGCCCTGCTGGTAGATGGAGCAGGCGTACTGCCCTTGGACCTTCTGCATATTGTAGTTCCAGTTCGGTCCGATCTCGTGCGGCTCGTTCTCCCACCCGAACAGGGCGGAGTAGAAGGAAAGAGCGCCGCTTTCGTCGGTGGTGGAAAGCTCGAACCAGGACGGCGCCCCAGGGGCGTGTGAAGTGACTTCCGGCATATTGTTTGTCGGCTCCTGTATATTTTGGTTGCTTCAGTGCGGGAATTTTCGGCGGCGCGGGGACTGCCTGCGCTAACCTCGGGGAATCATGTCCTGGAAGATGCTGAACGGCGCGCCCTGCGGGTCGGCCAGAGAGGCGAAGCGCCCGACGGGCGGCTGCCCTTCAAAGGGCACAATGTCGGTGGCCGGAACGTAGACCGCGGCTCCGAGGGACTGGGCCTTGGCTACGGCGGCGTCGGTGTCGTCAACCGCGAAGTACACGCTCCAGTGGGGCGGAAATTCCCCCATTTCCGGGGTAATCTGCATCACGCCAGCCACGCCGCTCCCGCCAGCATTGAGGAAAGTGTACTCCATAGACCCCAAGACCTCGCCGCGCTCCATGCCCAGGGTCTTGACGTAAAACTCGATGCCGGCCTCGCGGTCGGTGGTCACAAGCTCGTTCCAGGTCATCGCGCCAGCCTCGTCCTTAATCCGGCAGCCGATGTGTTGCTTGGCCTGCCAGATGGCGAAGAAAGCCCCCTGGGGGTCCTGGCACATGGCCATGCGCCCGGCCTCGAAGACGTCCATCGGGCCGAAGACTATCGCGCCCCCGTTCTGCCCCACGGCTTCGACGGTCTCGTCCACATTGTTGACGGTGAAGTAGATGTTCCAATGGGGCGGCACGTTCTGGCTGAGTTCCTCATCGCTCTGAAGGTAGATGGATGCCGCCTCCAAGCCGTTGAGCCGCTGCATATGATAGAACCAGCCGGGGGTGATTTCCTGGGGGTCGTCGGCCCAGCCGAACAGGGCGCTGTAGAAGGAGAGTGCGCCCACCTCATCGGTGGTGTCCAATTCGGCCCAAGAGGGCGCACCGGGTGGGTGTGATGTGACTTCCGGCATATCGTTTATCGGCTCCTGCAATTCTGTTTGCTCCCGTCCCCGGCTATCCGAAGCGGCGCAATTCCAGTGTATATCTTTGCCTGTTTCTTAAACAATGACCAAGTGTCATCAAAACACCGGCCCAAGAGCAGAAGCCATGCCCAGGAAAGACAGATAGCGTTCCGGGGCAGGCCAACTTTCCGAAGACAAAGGGTTATGAATTCCGGCCCCCTACTCCGGTGCGGGGCCGGCTTTTCACCGGAATGACGGTTTCCGGGCGGGCGGAAGTTAAAACGCGATTGCCTGGCCATAAATACTTGCGTTCTCTACATATATGTGTAAAATGTACATATATGGAAGACACCGGAACATTCGGTAGCCAGAGGCTGCCCAAGAATTTCATGACCCCTTGGGTGCTGCTGGTGCTGAAGCAGTGGAACCTGCACGGCTACCTCATCCTTCAGCAGCTTGAACGCATGGGCTTCTCCGGCGTTGACCACGCAACCCTGTACCGGGAGCTGCGGCGGCTGGAAAGCCAGGGCCTAGTGACCTCGGAGTGGGAGGCTGGCGACAGCGGGCCGGCCCGCCGCGTCTACAGCATCACTAATGCGGGCGAGGAAATGCTGCTGGGCTGGACTGAGGTTGTTTCGGGCTACCAGCGCATGATCAACGGCTTTTTTGACCTGTACTCGCAAGCCTTCGGCATGACGCCACCTACAACAAAGGCCGGGGACGGCCCTGCCTCTCAGAAAGAACAGGGAACCCAGGAAAGCGAATAATCTCAGGAGGATACTTCCCATGGCAGACAAGGCATCCAAGAGTCCCGAGGAACTGATGCAGGCTTACAACAAGGCAGTCGCCAGCGGCTTCGCAGTAGCCGATGCGGGCATCGCGCAGACCACGGCGGCGGTCAAGATGCTTACCGACGCGGCCCAGACGGAACGCGACGAGTACGGCAAGGCCGTCGAGCAGGTTGTGAGCCACGCCCGCGCTCGCGGCGAGAACCTGGCCAGCGTGATGCAGAGCGTGACCGCCATCCCCAAGCCCGGCGCAACGCCTTTCGGTCCCGAAGCCAAGGAGTCCGTCAGCAAGCTCATCGAGGGCGAGATGGCTTTCTACCAGGCTTGGACCAAGGGCTGGATGGACTACTTCTCCGGCGCTGAGGCCCGTCGAAACGCAGCCGCCCAGGCCGTGCTGGAAAGCAACGCCAAGATGGCCGAGCGCGGTCAGGAAGCAGTGAAGAGCGCCGCCGAGTACGGCGAGGCCCTGATGGACTGGTCCATGGAAAACGCCAAAGGAATGAAGAGCTAGAGGAGCTGCTTGTGGTCAACTCGACCGAGTTCGCTGCCAGGTTCCAGGAAGAAGCACAAAAGAATATGGAGCGGGCGCAGGCAATGGTGGACGCCTTCGTGGTGAACCCCGCCGACCCGCCCATGTCCCTCACTCACCGGGAAATCATCTGGAAGCGCGGGAAGACCCGCCTCTACCGCTACCATTCCCTCGAAACACCGGTCGCTCATCCCTCGCCGTACCTGATAGTGCCGTGGCTGGGCATCAGCCGCCCCTATGTCCTGGACCTGATGCCGGGCGCCAGCATGATTGAATACCTGGTGGACAACGGCCACGACGTCTACCTGCTGGACTGGGGTGAGATTGCCGAAGAGGACAAGGAACTGGGCTTCGAGGAAGCGGTCTTCAAAATCCTCCCGCGCGCGATAGACCGGGCAATGGAGACCTCCGGCGCTACGGACATTACGCTGAACGGTCTGTGCCTGGGCGGCACCATCAGCGCCTGCTACCTGGCGCTCAACCCGGATGCGCCGGTACGCAACTTTGTCGCTGTTGTCGCTCCCATCAACTTCGAGGAGGGAGGGCTGTTCCGCACCTGGCTGAACGACCCGCATTTCCCCGCGGAGCTGATTGTGCAGCGGTACAACGGCCTGCCCGCCAGCCTGATGAACACCGGCTTCAAGATGCTGCGGCCCACCCTGGAAGCGCAGGCGCTCTCCGGCCTGTGGGCCAACATCAACCGGCCGGGCTATTCGGACGGCTACAAGGCGATGAGCCGCTGGGCCAATGACTTCATCGGTATGCCCGGGCGTTTCTTCCAGCAGCTTTCCCAGGATATGTATGCCCGGAACAGCCTGATAAACGGCGAACTGGTGCTCAACGGGCGGCGGGTGGACCTCTCGCGCATCGCGCAGCCGCTGCTGGTGGTGGCCGCGAACCAGGACTTCATCGTGCCGGCCCCGTGCGCCCGCAGCCTGATGGACGCGGTATCCAGCGAGGACAAAGAATACGTGGAACTGCCCGGCGGCCATATATCAGTATTCTCCGGCCGCCAGGCCCACCAGACCCTCTGGCCCAAGATAGACGAGTGGGTATCCGCACGGTCAGGGGAGTAAGGAGCAGCCGATGACCACGCAAGACAACGCCGCCAATCCCTTCGACCAGTGGCGGGAGATGTTCCAGAAATCCACCGAGGCCTGGGCGCAGGCCGCAGGCTCGACGAGCAATGCCTTCTGGGCGCCGTTCTTCGGCGCGGCCCCCGGCGGCGCGATGCCGGGGTTCGGGCAGATGCCGGGGGCTGGACAGATGCCCGGCTTCGGCGCCATGCCCGGCTTCAATCCCTTTGGGCAGTCCGCCCCGCCCTTCTTCAACAACGACATTCAGCAGATGTGGCAGCAGTTCTATAACACCTGGGCCGAGCAGGCGCAGCAGGCCATGACGGCAGGAACACCGGGGCCGGAGGTCTTCATCAACGCGCAGAAGCAATGGTCGGAACAACTGGAGGGCATGGCCAAGACCTTTGCCGAAGTGATGGGAAGCGAGAGCTTCGCCAATATGCTGGGCAGGTACATGGAGCAGACCCTGGTCTGGCAGCAGCGGATGGCCAACGCATCGGAACCCCAGCAGGACGCCATGCTGAAGGCGCTCAATATGCCGTCGCGCGGCCAGATTGACCGCCTGTTCGAGCGGGTGATTGGGCTGGAAGACCGGATAGACGACCTGGAAGACGAGAACCGGAAGCTGAGGGGACAGGTGGAAGCGTCGCAGCGCATCCCTGCGCCCCGGTCTCGCAGCCGCTCGACCGAACCGTCGGCTGAGACCGGGTAACGCAGCCAGGATTCCCCACGAACCAACGGGCCGCCGGGGTAAATCCAGGCGGCCTGAAACTTTCCGTCAGGCTGCGCGGCCAGGGGGACTGGTCAGGCGCCGCCCTGCTGGTAGCGCTGCAACTCTTCCCGCAGCATACGCAGTTCCTGTTCCGCTGCCTGCCGGGCCTCTGCTTCCTCGTGGTGAGTGCGGAGCCATTGCCTGCTGACCGGGTCGTAGAAGCGCATATTACCGTCGGGCAGGACGCAGATATCCAGCCCAAGCACGCTACTGTGTCCCTGCAGAATGCCTTCCGTGCCGGTGGTCAGCTCTATCGCGCTGTACTCGCCGTCTGCCAAACTCTCGCCAATCAGGGGAGGAATGAAGTAATTGCTGGCGGGGTCAAACCGCCAGTATTCGGTCACTCCCATTTCGGCGTAGATGTCCCGCTTCTCCCGCATATCCCGCTGCCAGGTGCTTCCCGACGCCAGTTCCATCACGATGTCGGGGGCCTTGCCCTCCCGCCATGTGATCCAGGAGTTGCGCTTGCGCTTTTCGGTTCCGAAGACCACGAACACATCGGGCGCAACGCGGGTCTCGTTGTCGTTCATCCTGTAGTAGATGAGCATATCGCCGCCGGCGTACACGTCATCCCGGTCGTCGAACCACTCCCGCAGGGTGGAAATGGCGTCGAGCATCGCGGTCAGTTGGTGATCATTTTCCGCCATGGGTTCGCCGTCCGAATCGGGATACTCGATAGTCAGATCGTCGAGCGCGTCTTCGGAAGGCGGGTGTTTGTCAGCCGGGGTAGTGGTACGCTTGGCAACCATAATAGCTGCGCTCCGGTCAAGTCTTGAAGTCCGGGCTGTCGCCAGATTAGCACAGGAAACCGGGAAGCCCAACCGTTCACCCTTCGACAAGCTCAGGAGAATGGGTTGCGATGGGCGCTTTGTAAACACGGACCAGTCAGGCGCTGCCCTGCTGGTAGCGTTGCAACTCTTCCCGCAGCATATGCAGTTCCTGTTCCGCCGCCTCCCGCGCCGCCTCGGACGCTCGCAGGGCAGCCTCGCTTTCACCGTGAGTGCGGAGCCATTGCCTGCTGGCCGGGTCGTAGAAGCGCATATTACCGTCGGGCAGGACGCAGATATCCAGCCCAAGCACGCTACTGTGTCCCTGCAGAATGCCTTCCGTGCCGGTGGTCAGCTCTATCGCGCTGTACTCGCCGTCTGCCAAACTCTCGCCAACCAGGGGAGGAATGAAGTAATTGCTGGCGGGGTCAAACCGCCAGTATTCAGTCACTCCCATTTCGGCGTATATGTCCCGCTTCTCCCGCATATCCCGCCGCCAGGTGCTTCCCGCCGCCAGTTCCATCACGATGTCGGGGGCCTTGCCCTCCCGCCATGTAATCCAGGAGTTGCGCTTGCGCTTTTCGGTTCCGAAGACCACGAACACATCGGGCGCGACCCGCGTCTCGTTGTCGTTCATCCTGAAGTAGATGAGCATATCGCCGCCGGCGTACACGTCATCCCGATCGTCGAACCACTCCCGCAGGGCGGAAATGGCGTCGAGCATTGCGGTCAGTTGGTGATCATTTTCCGCCATGGGTTCGCCGTCCGAATCGGGATACTCGATAGTCAGATCGTCGAGCGCGTCTTCGGAAGGCGGGTGTTTGCCAGCCGGGGTAGTGGTACGCTTGGCAACCATGATAGCTGCGCTCCGGTCAAGTCTTGAAGTCCGGGCTGCCGCCAGATTAGCACAGGAAACCGGGAAGCCCAACCGTTCACCCTTCGACAAGCTCAGGAGGAGTGGTTAGCGTTGCACACAGCCCCCTAGAACGGCAACTCCACCCCGATGCCCTGCTCCATGGCCTTGCGGCAGACCAGGTCGGCGGCGGCGATGTCCTCCAGTGCCACACCCATGGACTCGAACAGCGTCACCCCTTCCTGCGACACCCGCCCCGGCGTCCGGCCTGCAACCACGTCGCGCAGTTCGTGGGCCATGCTCCAGCGGAAGCTGCCCCGCGCTTCCAGCCACATCAGGTCTCCGCACTCGACCTTTGCCTGCTCCAGGTCGTCCACCACTATCAACTCCGAGCGCAGCACTGCCGCTTCGTCAATCTCGCGGCGCTGCCAGTGGTTGCCGCCGGCGGCGTTGACGTGCGCGCCTTCCGCCAGCCACTCGCCCAGCACCACCGGCTCGCGGGCCGATGTGATGGCGATGACTATGTCGGCCCCTTCGACGCATTCCTGGGCGCTGTCCACCGCCTGCACTGCCACGCCCAACCTTTCGCTGCTGCGCCGGGCGAAGTCCTCGCGGCGTTCCTGGCGGCGGCTGAAAACCCTGGCCTGCTTGATTTCCCGCACGGCGCAGACCGCTTCCAACTGCGTCCGCGCCTGGAAGCCGGAGCCGATGACCGCCACCGTCGCGGCGTCGAGGCGGGCCATGTAGCGGGTCGCCAGGCCACTGGCCGCGCCGGTGCGAATCTGGCCCAGTCTTCCCGCTTCCATGCACGACAGCAGTTGCCCCGATTCGTAGTCGTAGAGCATTACCATCATCTTGGCTCCGCCCGGCCCGGCGAAAGACGGATAGGCCTTGTAGCCGAACACCCCCTGCCCGCCGTCGGCTGCCGCCATGAAGTGAAAGAAGCCGCCGGGCATACGGATGCGCGACCGTGCCTTGTTGTCCACCTGTCCGGCCCCGGCGTGGGCAAAGGCCCGGTCCAGAGCTTCTATACATTCATCCATAGGCAAAAGTTGAGCCACTTCCTGCTCGTTCAGAAACAAGGCCATACGATCCTCTCATCATCCGGTTTTGCCGCAATTGTCTGAATCAGGCAACAATTCTGGCACAGGACAGACGCATTCGCTACAATGCGCGACGACGCCTTTGTGGGAGATTGACCATGAGCCAGCCGCGGGCATTTGTCAGCCGCATGATGCACCCCGATGCTATCGCCCTGATTGGCGAGGCCACCGACATGGAGGTGTGGCCCGACGACCCTCCGCCCAGCGCGGAACAGTTGCGATCCAAGCTGGCCGACGCCGAGGGTGTGCTGATCAACATCATGGACCGGGTGGACGCCGCCCTGCTGGACTCCGCGCCCAGGCTGCGGGTCATCAGCCAGCTCGCCGCCGGGCTGGACAACGTGGACGTTCCCGAATGCACCCGACGGGGCATCCTGCTGGGCAGCACGCCGGGAATCCTGTCCAAAGCCGTGGCCGACCATGCCTTCGCCCTGCTGCTGTCAGCCGCCCGCCGCGTCGTCGAGAGCGACAAGTGGGTGCGCGGCAACAACTGGGAGCTGGCCTTCCATCCCAACTACTGGCTGGGGAACGAGGTGCAGAGCAGCACCCTCGGCATCGTGGGCCTGGGGCAGATTGGGCTGGAGGTGGCCCGGCGCGCCCAAGGCTTCGATATGCGCGTCCTGTACCACTCCCGCAACCGGCGGCCCGCCGCCGAGGCCCAGCTTGGCCTGACATATGCGCCGCTGGACGAACTGCTGTCACAGTCGGACTACGTTTCGCTGCACTGCCCGCTGACGCCGGAGACGCGCCACCTGATCAACGCCGATGCCCTGCGGAAAATGAAGTCCACGGCTATACTGGTCAACATATCGCGGGGGCCGGTGGTGGACACCGACGCCCTCTGCCAAGCCCTGCGCGAGGGCTGGATCGGCGGCGCGGGCCTGGACGTGGTTGATCCTGAGCCTATACCCGACGACCACCCGCTGATGTACATGGACAACGTGACCATCACGCCGCACATCGGGAGCGCGTCGGTGCTGTCCCGCCGGGCCATGAGCATCATGGCCGCCCGGAACCTGATCAACGGCCTGAGCGGCCAGCGCCTAGCGCACTGCGCCAACCCGGAGCTGTATGAACGGCTGGGAATCTGAACGAGGGGGACGGGAAAAGCTCCTTGACAGGAGGGCTAACCTCGGTGGCGGATTCACTTCCAATAGACTTGATGCGGGACTATTCCCAAGCGGAAAAACAAACGGCAATATCTGCTTACAAGTCGGGAAAAATGAGGGGGGGATTCGTCCTAATCCAATAACCGGGATACGATGACGCAAACCATCGTTTCCTGAGAAAACAGGGAGGCGCCCTCACCCTCTCCCTCTCCCAGAGGGAGAAGGGATTTGCCACACACCCTCTAAGGCGTAGCCGCTCCCGCAGTTCGGCTTGGGCGGCGCAGGCTTTAGCTTCGGCAGGGAACCGCAAAGCCGCACGAGGCGCGACTGCGCGCTACCCTAACGTCCTTGCCACTGGTAAGCCACCACCGTGTCCCAGCTTCTCCGCGAGACGGTCTTCCGCCATGTCTAGGTCGTATTGGCTTTGCAGGCCCATCCACAGCTCCGCGGAGGTTCCGAAGAAACGCGAGAAAAGCAAGGCAATCTCGCTTGATATAGGTTCTTGATCGTTGACTATACGCTGAATCAAGCCCTCGCTAACCCCGATGGAGTTAGCGAGATTATGCGACATAAGGTTCATCGGAATCAGAAACTCTTCATTGAGGATTTCCCCCGGATGTATTGGCGGCATTACCTTACAAAGCTGTTGAACCGCTAGCGACGCAACAGCGGCAACACGTCGTCCGTGAACCGCGCCGCGGCCACCCTGGCCTCAGCGTTTCTTGTGGCAAAGTCCGGCCCCACTATGCCGAACTTCGTCACGCCCAGCTCTCTGAGTTCGGTCAGCCTGTCGGCGCAGTAGCCGGGCGTCCCTACTATTGCGTAGCCGTCCATGAAGTCGTCGGTAAGCGCCCTAGTCTGTTGGCCGCCTTCCTGGCCGTGCAAGTCCATGTCGTAGCGGTTGTGAAGCTCGCGAAAGACTCCCGCCTGCTCCTCGTCCGTCGGTCCCGCAACCTCGCCGTACATAGCGGAGAATCGCGCGAACAGTCCGGTGGAAGGACGACCGAGCTCGCGGCCCTCGGCAGCGTCGTTAGTGCAGACTACATTGACGTAGGCGCCGAAACTGAGCGTATCCGGGTCCCGTCCCGCTTGGCGGGCTGCCTCGCGGGCGGTCTCGATGCCCCAGGCGATGCGTCTGGGACCGGCGCCGACGGCGAGCATCACCCGGTCGGCGTGACGGGCGGCGATGCCGATCACGCGGGGCCCCGTGGCGGCGACTTCGACCGGTACCTTCGAATCGTCTTTTTCGTTTCCGACCCAGCGGATGGAGCTGGCCTCGGGCGCTTTCGCGAGACTGAGACGGTCCACCGGGGGCGCCGCCTCGTCCGGGATGCCGGCTCCTTCGAGGGCAACCTCACCGCCCGAGAGATAGGCCTGTAGCTGCTCAAGGTAGTTCTCGAACCAACTCAGGCGCGCCGGAGCGCGGCCAAGGTGCGCGAGGGCGCTGTCGCCACGACCGATGCCGATCACCATGCGGCCCCGAGACAAGCGTTGGACAGCAAACGCCGAAGTCGCGGTAACCGAAACATGACGGGTTACGGGGTTCGTCACGGATGTCGCGAGTCCCAGCGTGTCCGTGACGGTGGCCGCAAGCGCGAGGCAGACATAGGGGTCCCCCGTCAGGCTCTGGGAATCCCCCAGCCCGATCCCGTCCCAGCCCTGCGCCTCGGCCAGACGCGCGTACTCCATGATTCCTGTAGGCTCGGATACCCGCCAAGTCCAGTATTCCATGTGTGGTCTTCTCCTGTCTCGCTCGTTCGATGTCAGCACAGTAGGTTCCGGTTTCCGGGGCGTAGAGCCGGGGCCAGCCATCATCCCAGCACAAATATAGCTCCAGAACCTCGCTGTACCCTTTCAGGATGCCGCCGGGTTCGGTGGTCAGCGACGGCCTGATACTCGCCGTTGACCAGCTTCCCGCCGTAAAACGGCTCCCCGTGATAGCGGCCCCCAGTGGAGTCGAAGCGCCAGTATTCCGGCACGCCGATATGGGCGTAGATGGCCGGCTTCCGCCCCACATCCACGCGGCTGGTGCTTTCCGACACTATTTCCAGCACCCAGTCCGGCGCTTTGCCGACTTCCCACGGGAGATACAGCTTGCGGGGGCGAATGGCCCGGTCGTCAACTCCGAAAGCGATGTATACGTCCGGCGCGACTCTAACGTTCAGATTGCGCGGGTCATAACAGATGTTGGTATCCGTATCTAGGAATACGTCAGGACGACGCCAGAAGTCGGTAAACCAGGCCATTAGCAAGCCGATGACTTCGTTAATCTCGCGGTTCTGTTCCATGTGGTCCGGTGGCACGTCCGCTACATCAGGGGTAAAGTCCAGGCTGGCGTAGTCAATCTCGCCCTGCTGACGGGGTAGGGCAGCATCTTGTATTTTGCTGGCTTCGCGGCCATAACGAGCCTCGGTCAGCGGGCAGAGATTTGGACCGCCGCCGACTGTCTTTCATGGAATTATACATATCGGGATGGCATTGCAGGGCCGGGTCTTTGAGTCATCAGTCCACGCTGGCCCTACCCGAGGGAGCTTTCCTCACGCCACGGGGGGATGCGTCCGGTACCAGTCCACGACTTCCGCGCCCGAGGCGGCCCAGACGCCCTGCCGACGCATCATGTGCCCCAGCGCCTCGTCCAGGACTCCGATGCGGAAGGGCTGCCCGATGAGCCACGGATGCAGGCTCAACACCAGCGCCCGTCCGTTGTCCGTTCCGTCGCCATACAGCCCGTCGAAGCCCTCGCGGAGCATGGTTCCGTAGCGTTCTACGGTGACCTTGCGGTGGGCCATGGCCACCACGTCGTCCAGCTCCAGCATCACCGGCAGGGCATAAAGCTCGCCCGGCGGCGCCTTCAGCGGGTAGGGCTGCTCGTCATTGGCCCAGTCGCAGACGTAGCTGATGCCAGCCTCGCTCAGTAGCCGTGGGGTGCGTTCCGACTCCCCGTATTCCGGCCCCATCCATCCTGCCGGGGCTTCGCCGGTCGCTTGGGTCAGAGCATCCAGCGATTCCCTGATGTAGTCCCGTTCCTGTTGCTCTGACATATTGCCGGTTATCATCCGGCTGACCGATATGCCGTGCCCGATGATTTCGCATCCCCGGTCCAGGCAGTGCCGCACCAGGTAGGGGTATTTGCTGGCGGTCATGGCGTCCATTGCCACCGTGGGGCGTATGCCGTGCCGCTCCAGCACGTCCAATACGCGGAAAATGCCCACCCGGTGCCCGTATTCCCGGTGCGATACGCGGGCGTAGTCCGGGTAGGCGCGGGGAGCCGAGCCTCCCGCCAGGTTGGCCGCCTGGAAACTGCCTTCCGGGGGCTGCCACTCCATGTGCTCCAGGGTGACCACCACCGACAGCGCCAGCCGGGCGTTATCGGGCCAGCGCAGAATGCCCCGGGTATTCAGGGGCGACCAGTCGTAGTGTTCGTGATCCATCCCGAAGCGGCGTTCTGCGGGCATGGTAGTAGCCTCCTGTTGCTGTTTCCTGAGTGGATTTTGGAATCGGACTTACGCAGACGGGTAGCATTACTGCTCCCGTCATTCCTGCGAAGGCAGGAATCCAGAGCCGCTGTGCCGATGCTTTTCTGACGGTAGCAAAGCCCGCTGGATTCCTGCCTTCGCAGGAATGACGGCAAATACACGAAGCCAAACGCGGCTTACCCGTTCAGTTGCTGGGCGTGGGCAACCGCCTGGTCGTAGTAGTTGGCGATGTAGTACTCGGCGATTTCGTCGGCGGTTGTCTGCCAGACTCCATCGTGGGACATGATGTAGCCCAAGATGTCGTCCAGGTACTTGATGCGGTGGGGCTGGCCTATCAGGAAGGGATGCAGGGCGATGCACATGACCCGGCCGCTCTCGGCTCCTTCCCGGTATAGCTGGTCGAACTGGGCCTTGCAGATATAGGCGAAGTAGTCGCCTTCGTAGTGGTTGTCGCGCAGTACCGAGGAGTCGTTCAGCTCGATGGAGTAGGGCACCGACACCAGCTTGCCGCTGTTGACCTTGATGGGAACCGGCTGGTCGTCGTGCATCCAGTCGGTGTGGTAGATAAGCCCGGCCTCGGCCATCAGGTCCGGGGTTCTCACGGTGCCGGAGATGGCCGGGCCGAGCATTCCCTTCAACTGCTTGCCGGTGTGCAGTTTCAGGGTCTCGATGGTGTCGCGGTAGAACTCCCGCTCCCGGTCTTCGTCGTGGGTGTACAGGTAACGGGTGTTATAGATGCCGTGGCTCATGTAATCGTAGTCGCGCTGCACCATGGCCTCGCCGATTTCGGGGAAGTGCTCCAGGACGGCCATGTTCAGGGACACGCAGCACTTGATGCCGTGCTTGTCCAGCGGCTCCAGCATCCGCCAGAAGCCCACGCGGTTGCCATAGTCGCGGTAGGAGTACTGTTGCACGTCGGGGTAGGGAGTACGGGGCCAAGGATTCCGAACTCCCTCGTTCTCCGGCATATACTCGTAATGCTCCACGTTGGGCGAAATCCAGAAGGCCACCCGGGCATCGTTGGGCCACTTGATAGGGGGGCGCTCAATGATTGGGCTGTAATCAACTCTGTTTTCGGCTTCGGCCACGGTTGGGCCTCCCTTGTGCGGAGTTTGAGTCACCGGCCATTCTAACCGCAAATCGGGCATGTTTGCAGGGGAACTTGCATCCAATAGTAAACTGGAAGAACCTCTGAATAAGTCACTGTCCGCGCTGCGAGACCGTCATTCCGGCGAAAGCCGGAATCTATGGACAGTCCTTCCGGATTCCGGATCAAGTCCGGAATGACGTTGTTCAGAGGTTCCTTGGGTTACTTGCAAGGTAAGGAGTAATAGCTCTTGGCGCTTGAGTCTGACGCTCTTCGGAGAACTGCCCTGCTTCTGGTGGTTGCCGGTCTGCTATGGAACCTGGTCGAGGCCGGTGTCTCATTCTGGGCGGGTGTTCAGACCGGAAGCGTGGCCATCCTAGCTTTTGGGCTGGACAGTATCGTTGAGCTGCTGGCCGGCGGGATACTGGTGTGGCGGTTGAGAACGGACCGGGACGAAGAGGATGCAGAGGCCGCGGAGAGAAGAGCGCAAAGGCTGGTGGCCCTCACCTTTTTCCTCTTGGCGATATACGTTGTCCTCCATTCCGGGGCCAGCCTGCTGGGATGGCTGCCGGAACCGGAGCCGAGCCTTGCGGGCGTTGTGATTGTGGTGGCAAGCGCCGTTGTGATGGCTGCCTTGTACGTGGGGAAGATGCACATCGCCACCCGGATGCAGTCCAGGGCCTTGAGGGCTGAAGCCATGGAAAGCCTGTTCTGCGACCTTCAGGACCTGACCATCCTGGTGGGACTGGGGCTGAACACCCTGTTCTCTTGGTGGTGGGCTGATCCGGTATCGGCCCTGGTCCTGGTTCCCTTTTTCATCAAGGAGGGCAGGGAGAACCTCTCCGGTCATTGCCACGGAGACGAGGGCGAAGAACACGGAGACTCCGCGCGCAGAGTCTGCTTTTGCGGCAGTTGCTTATTCGGCGTCCGCGCCTGCCGGGCTGCGTGTTGCCAAGCCTAGCCCAGGGTCATCGTATTTTGGCGGCGCGGGGGTGAGCGGCGGCGGCCACATCCTCGGGCGTCAGGGCAGCGAAACGTTGCGGGCGATAGGGGCCAAGCACGGTATCTGCTAGCGTTCCGTCGCAGATTTCCTGGGCGGCCAACTGGCTCAGAGCCGGGGCCAGGGTGACGCCGCTGTGGGTGAGGGCCACGTACAGGTTGGGCGCCTCTGACGCAAAGCCCATCACCGGATAGCCGTCCAAGGGCATGGGACGCCAGCCCACCGGCACCGGAACGGCCTGTGCGCCAGCGAGCCCCGGCAAGTATTGGCAGGCCCGCGACAGCAGGTCATCGGCATGGGCCTGGGTATCGTCCTCCGCCAGGCTCTCCTGGTCGCCTTCGCCGATCATCATGCGGCCGTCGGCGCACTGCCGCAGATGTATCTCGCGGCGGCCATCGCCCAAGGGCGGCGCGTAGACCACCGGCACGTTCTGGAGCAGGGGCGGCAGTGGATTCGTGCGTATCACAACGCCGGGGCTTCCCGCTTGCGGCACGTTGACGCCGGCCAAAGCTGCCAAGCGGGTGGTAGCAGTGCCGGCGGCGATGACCACCGCGTCCACATCCCTGGACCCTGAGACGGTTGCCAGGCTGCGGACGCGGCCATCATCATACTGCTCGAATCCGTAAACTTCCGTACCGGCATGAATCGCACAGCCCATTTCCTGAAGACGGCGCAGGCAGGCGTCAACCACCATTTGCGGCTCGACCTGGCCTTCGTTGGGGCTGTGTTCGGCGGCGGCCACCGGGCCAACGTCCAGCGACGGTTCCAGGCGCTTCAGTTCATCGGCGTCAATCAGGCGGGCCGGGTAGCCCCACGACTGGAGCTGCCGCACCCGTGCCACGAGCCCTTCGGCGGCCACCGGGCCGGATTCCCAGGAAACCTTGCCGCCCCAGCGGAGTCCGATGCTATCCGGGTCTCCATGATCGCCGATGCCCGCGGCAAAGCGGGGCCACATCTCCAGGGAACGCCGGTTCAGGTTGTGATACCCGATGGGTTCCTTAGCCCCGGCGTTGATCCAGGCAAAGCTGTGGCTCGACGCGCCGTGCCCAGGCTGACCCTCGTCAACGAGCTCGACGCGGACGCCACGCCGCGCCAGATGCCAGGCAATGGCTGCGCCAACGATGCCAGCGCCAATGACGGCTACGTTTAGAGGTTTCCCGGAGATGACCATCAGTTGTGTTCTCCTTCCAAAACGGCAACTATTTGAGTGGTTGGGCAGCGTTCCGGTTGCAGGGTCTTTAATTCCCCCTCTCCCTTGAGGGAGAGGGTTGGGGTGAGGGTGAAATCCTGGCGTTAGCGCTTTGCCCACATCCGAGAGAGGCCCCACCCGCTTTCGCGGGAATGACGATGGTTTAGCAATTCATTTACTTATCAGTAAAAGACCCTACCCGTCTGGCGTCCTGGTTTGCATATCAGTAATCGCGCCGAGCAGATATGGCACAACGGGACTCGCGCCGGAATTCTCCATGGCGGTCAGAATCTCATCGCGGACCCCACGCAGGTCAGTCCGTATTCGTTCTCCCATCTCTCCGGAAATTTTGGTATCAGGGTCGTACTTTTCGGCCCAGCCGATTACCGCCAGCAAGACCGGGAGCAAATCCTTTCCCTTCCCAGTCAACTGATACAAGACCCGGCGCCCGTTGTCCGGATCCTTTTTCCGGCTGATGATTCCCTGCGCTTCAAGGCGGCTCAGCCGGTCTGACAGCACGTTGGTGGAAATGCCTTCGCCGGAATCTAGGAAGTCCTTAAACCGGGTCGAGCCGCGAAACATCATGTCGCGGATGATCAGCAGCGACCAGCGGTCGCCAAATACGCCTAGTCCAAACCGGATTGGGCACTGATTAGGCTCGTAAATCATGCGCCTAGCATACCTACCCTGGAAACTCCTTGCAAATTGCAATCATTCTGGTACAATTACTTGCGAATTGCAAGTAATAAGAAGCGTTTCCTGAGGATGCCAAGACCATGAACCGCTCGATGACACTGGCTGACTGGGGTCTGCTCCTGGGGGCATCGGCGCTCGTGGGCAGCACATTCCTGTTCATTAACATCGCTGTCAAGGAAGTCTCTCCTCTGGTCATCGCTGCGCTCCGGGCGCTTATCTCGGCGCTTATATGCTGGGCCGTGATGCGGGCTTACGGGGCGCGTCTGCCGCGCACACGGAAAGGATGGACTGCCCTGTTCTGGCTGGGCCTGCTGACGTGCGCGATCCCCTTCAGCACGGTCGCTTGGGGCCAGCAGCATATCGAGAGCGGCATGGGCGGCATCCTGTTCGGTACCATGCCAATCCTGGCAGTCGTGCTGGCGCCCCTGTTCCTGGCCGAGGAGACGTTCACCCGCCGGGCGCTGATTGGCGGGTTGGTCGGGTTCGCTGGCATCATACTATTGATGGGCCCGTCGGTGTTGTCCAACGCGGGCGACCAGATCCTCGGCATTGTCATCACCTTTCTTGGCCCTGTGAGCCACACGCTGGGAGCCATATATACTCGCCGACAGACCGATCTGAATCCGCGGGCCATGGTCACCGGCTCGATGATATTCGGCAGCGTGGTCCTGGTTCCGCTGGTGTTTGCCGTGGAGTCGCCGCTTACCCTGGAGCCTGGTATGGCGGCAATCGCTGCCATTATCGCCACCGGGGTCTTTACCGGGGCGGGTTTCTGCCTGTATTTCCTGGTTATCAGCCGGGTTGGGGCCATGCGCAGCTCGCTGGTGCCGCTGTTCTTCCCGGTGGTCGCAGTGGCTCTGGGCGCCATCGTGCTGGGGGAGAGGCTGCCGTTCGAGGCATTCATCGGGCTGGGGCTGATCATGGCGGGGGCGCTTGCCGTCAGCAGTCGCGCCCCGGCCAAACCGCCGGCCCCTTCTGCATCCAAACCCCAGCCACAGGCCCCGTAACATCCACGAACCCCACCGGACGGCGCTTATCAAGGAGAAATCAAAATCGACACTCAAGTAATACAGGCAAGGGCAAGAGAAGTAAACAAGACGCTGTTTCTTGCCGGTCTTTTCGTGGCCGTGTTCGGGGCAATGAACTCCAACATGATGGTCGCTGCTCTCCTGGTGGAGATATCGACCGACATGAATGTATCGGTGGCGGTGGCCGGGCAGTTGACGACCGCCACCTATGCCGCCTGGGGTGTCTCAGTCTTTTCCGTGGGCCCGTTGTCCGATTCCTTTGGCCGTCGCCCTATCGCCCTTGCCGGGTTGCTGCTGATTGTCGTATCCCTGGTCGGCTCCGCCTTCGCTCCCAATTTCGAGACGCTGCTGGCGCTCCGGGTCTTGAGCGGCCTGGGCGCGGGAACGCTGCCTCCTACCTTCGTGGGTGCAATTTCCGACGTCATATCCCCCGAAAGGCGGGCCAGGGCGGTAGGCTCAATTCTGGCCGTTGGAATGTTGGCGTCAGTAGTCAGCGTGCCGGCCGTCGCCGTGCTGGCCGACTGGGGTGGATGGCAGTTAGCTTTCATCGCCTCGGGTGTTGTGAGCGCTACGGGCCTGGTCGCCAACTGGCTGTGGCTGCCGAGAGACAGCGGGGAGCGGGTTCGCGACCTCGTCATCTTCTCCCGCTATTGGTCACTCATACGCCTGGGGTTCTTCCAGGTAGCGCTGACGGTCAATCTCGCCCATCGCATCGTCTTCTGGGCTATGGTCAGCTTCTTCGTTGCCTATATGATCCATACCTACGACGTGAGCCTGCGGTTCGTGGCTCTGCCGCTGGCAATAATAGCGATGGGGCAAGTGGCGGGAAGTTACGCAGGCGGAGTTATGGCGGGAAGCAGGCGCCGTCCCCTGCTTATTGTCGCCGTCTGCGCGACCGGAGGCGCTTGCGGGTTCCTGTTCTTCGCTGTCGACCTCCAATTCTGGGTGGCGGTGGCCGTGGCGACGCTGGGAACAGGGCTACTGAGCGTTAATTTCCCCACTCTGGTCGCAGCCAGCACCGAACATTCGGGGGATTCCAAGTCCACCGGGGTAGGCATGATGGGCCTGAGCAATCAGTTGGGAGGCGTGTTTGGCGCCGCGATTTCCGGCGGACTCCTGGCAAGCGTCGGCTACGAGGGCATAGCGTACCTGTGTCTCGTAGCCACGGCCATCAGCGTGTTGGCGGCGGGCCTGTTCGCCAAGCAGTTGCGCATAGGCGGCGGCAGTCCTTAGAAGGCGTGTGACAAATCCCCTCTTCCAGAGTGAGAGAGGATTGCAGCCAACTGCGTGACTCCTAGACCTACTATCTACTCAAACGAGTACTCAAGCCTTTCAGAACGCAGCGAACTTGCCGCGTATGCAAGACGAAAACAGGGCCTCTCGAAGGCTAATCGGCTTCGAGAGGCCCTGTGTGACATTAAGAAACAACACTGATGTGGCGGAGAGGGCGGGATTCGAACCCGCGAGAAGCTTGCGCCCCTACGCGATTTCCAGTCGCGCCCGTTCGTCCACTCCGGCACCTCTCCGCGCAAGGACGATGCTATCCATTATAGGTTCGGCCTTACTAAGCCGCAAGTTTCCCGGTGGCGAACCCGTCAACCCGTGGCCTATAATACCCGCGCAACTATTCCCTATCAGGAGATGCGATACCTATGGCCGATGCCGGCTTTGTCAAAGTGGCCCAAGTCAGTGAAATCAGCCCCGGCGAAATGATCACGGTGGACTTTCCCAGCGGCGACGCAGTGCTTATCGCCAACGTAGAAGGCGTCATCCACGCCTGCGACGACATCTGCTCCCACGCCTATGCCTCCCTGTCCGAAGGCGACATCAACGGCGCAGAGGTCGAATGTCCCCTCCACGGCGCTGTGTTCAATATCACCACCGGTGAGGCCCTGACGCCTCCTGCAGACGCTCCCATCAAGGTCTACCAGGTACAGGTCGAGGGAGACGACATCCTGGTGGCCCCGCCCCAGGGATAGACCACTCCTAAAGAAACCGGCCGTACATCCGCCCTTCGGCGGGCTAAGGATCACGTGCGGCCGGTTTCTACGGCTGGCGGCCCGGTTTTTGTGGCGGACGGCTCGGTTTCTACGTCTGACGCGAAGAGAATGCCGGTCTAGGGCGAGTCCATGAAATGGATGTCGTCCCAAGGCCAGTAGACCAGCCACACCCGTCCCACGATATTGTCTTCCGGCACGGCTCCCCATGCGCGGGAGTCGTTGCTGTTGCGCCGGTTGTCGCCGATGACGTAGTACTCCTTCTCGTTCAGGACCAATGGACGGGCGCTGCCGGTGTCTCTGCGTTGCAGGTACGGTTCCGGCAGCATCTCACCGTCAATGTAGACCGTCCCATTCCGCACTTCCACTGTCTCGCCCGGCAGTCCCACCACCCTCTTGACGAAGTCCTTGCTGGTGTCAAGAGGGTAGTTGAACACGATAACTTCCCCCCGGTTCGGGGGAGCGAAGGCGAACTCCGGCTCGGCATCCGACACCTTCCAGAAGGGTAGCGCCCGCGACATTCGCTCACGGTCAAACTTGAAGAAAGACGCCTGATCCACCACCAGGTACTGCCCTCCTGCCAGGGTGGGAGCCATGCTGGAGCCTTCCACCTTGAAGTTCCGCACCGTGGTCTGCAACACCACCAGCACCACCAGCGCTATCAGCACGGCCTCGGTTATTTCACGAGCCAGTCTGGGCATGGGATATGCCTGCTCTCAAATAGGGAATTGGGGATCAAGGACCGGTTGGCTCTCCAACAGAAAAATGACAGTAGTCCCCTTGAGACTCCTGCATAGATATGATATACCAAACATCCTTTGGCTGTAATCCAACGAATGTACGAATTACCCATGCGAGGAATAGATGCCATGCCAGGGAAAAAAATAACAGGTCCTCGGCCTCCGGAGTGGTGGCTGGAACCGGAACCAGTGGATTTGAAGGTTGAACATGTCGGAAAAGTTAATGCGTTTCCCGGCGAGTACCTAGTTGGGTTTCGAATCAACGGCGAAAATTTCACTGGTTTCTTTCCCACAGATTTTGTCAGCCAAGAGAGAAAGGTTTTGTCCGCACTGATTGTCGCCGACGTAGAGGATGGATGGCTCGTCCGGATTCCTGCGGAGACCTTCCAAGGTGGGCCACAAGTAGTAATTCCTCACAGTGAAAAAGAGTCTCTCATAACTCATAATAGAGAGAATGTTCAGTAATGATACTTAGTGACCGGGAAATTCGGATGGAGATGGAGAGCGGCAGGTTGCGATTCAATCCGGCAATTGAGGATGGCCAGATTTCGCCATCCTCAATTGATTTGCGCCTCTCCAATCAATTTACCATCTTCAAGAGAAACACTCCTGGTGTAGAAATGGTAATTGATATGGAGCAGGTAACAAACTTGGAAACCACTCTTGAGTCCTTGAGCATCAGGCGTGATTTGGACGAAGGGGAAACCCTGACTCTAAGTCCAGGCGACTTCGTGTTGGCCTACACGAGGGAATATGTCGAGTTGCCCAATTACCTGGCGGCCAGGGTGGAAGGAAGAAGCTCGTATGCACGCTTGGGAATTTCAGTACATCAGACTGCTCCAACCATTCATGCGACTTTCTCAGGCCAGATAAGATTGGAAATATCACATAATGGTCCATATAGCTGTAAATTATCTCCAGGCTCCAAAATTTGCCAAATGATAATCGAACGGCTAGGCAGTCCTGCTGAACGTAGTTTAAGGAGCCAGTTTCAAAGGCAAAGACCAGTGTCTGAATCACCCACGCTCTAATTCGTTCTCTTTATGGCATATCCTTTCCTCTGCTAAAATCACCACGTTTCCCGGCATCTTGTGTACCTGAAAATCTGCGCATCGGGGTTCTGTTTATGAGCTGGAAATTTGAGCTATTGTGCAAGCCCTTGGGCGGCGTTACCGAGGGGCCGATCTGGGACGGGGAGCAGTTGCTCTTCACCCACATTCCGGCCAGCCGCATCCTGCGAATTGACCCGAAGACCGACGCCATTACCGTGTGGCGCGAAGGCACCAACCGCACCAACGGCCTGGCCCACGACACCGCCGGACGCATCTTCGGCTGCTGCTCCGGCGGACGCGCCATCGTCCGCTTTGACGATGACGGGTCCACCGCCACCGTCGCCGACCGCATCGAAGGACATCCACTCAACACGCCCAACGATCTCGCCGTGGATGCCCAGGGACGCATCTGGTTCACCAACCCCTGGAACGCAGGCAACATTGACGCCACCGAAGTCGAGGTTCCCGGATGGCGCTGCGTCCTGCGCGCCGACCCTCAGCCCGATGGCTCCTACATCGTTTCCCGTGTCGAACACGACAGCACCATGCCCAACGGTATCCTGGTATCCATTGACGGCAAGACGCTGTACGTGGCCGAGAGCAACAGCGACGACCCGTCCATTGACCGGGAACTGCGGGCCTACCCCATCAACGACGACGGCTCCCTCGGGCCCTACGCCATGCTCCATGCCTTTGGCACCGACGGCGCTAACGCCCAGCGTGGCATAGACGGCATGTGCTTCGACCGCGAGGGCAATATCGTCGCTACCGCCGGCTGGCCTTCCTCTGGACCCGGCCCGCTGATCTATGTCTTTGACCCCAAGGGCCGTGTCATTGAGACCCATCCGGTGCCTTGCATCCGGCCCACTAACTGCGCCTTCGGAGGCCCTGACCGCTCCGTCCTGTACGTCACCTCCGCTGAGGGGCACGTTTTCAAGGCCCAGACCGACATGGAAGGCTGGGCCCTCTTCCCGTAAATTCTTATTCGATGCCACGATCGGCGACGCACCCCAACTCTCTCCCTCTGGGAGAAGGTTGGGGCGAGGGCGTCTCCAACACCCCGGAACAACGGAAAGACAGCGAGGCCGGACAGACATTATGAGCTTGCGAAATCTAGGCGGTTTTGGACGCGACCAGCTTCGCCAGGGCGGTGGGCGCGGCAACGGCAACGACCATTTGGACGAACTGGTTGGCGCTACCGAGCTGTTTATCTACCTGACTCCCAACCGCCGCGCCAAGGGCTTCGACGCGCTCAAGCTCTTCCTCGAAGCGAACGAGTGCGAGGTGCTCTTCACCACAGATGTCCCCCCGGAGCTTCGCAACTACGAGGCCTTCCGCATCACTCACAAGCAGGGGGAAACCATCCCCGTCCCGGTCCTGCGCCGCTCCCACTCTTGGGCCCACAACCGCAACTTCCTCCACAGCTTCTTCAAGCCCATGTACCGCTGAGAGAGCGCCAATGAAGGTGGTATGATAGATATGGCCCCTGATCATGAATGAGTGGTGGCAAAACCGCTGGTTCCGCCGCCATATCCTGTTTGTTCCTTTCGGAGTATTCCTGACGACGGGGCTGTTGGCGTATTTTATCGAGCCGGGTCCGTGGAGTATTCGAACCAGTCTCAAATCCGCGGCGTCACTGATAGACTTGGGCACAATTGTCTACGCAATGGTCGCTGTATTCGTTGAACGGGTGATTCGTATGTGGTTCTGGGCGCTTGACCAAAGAGAAAAATGGCGCGAGAAATGGCGCAGAGAGGCGCAGGCGGAAGGCCGCGTCGAGATCCTAAATCGGATGCGGGCCACAGCCCTTGCCGAAGGCAATCAGGAGATGGAGAAGCAAGTGGAGCGCATCGCGCGGGAAGAAGGGATCGAGCTTGGCGAATCGGTGTCGCACTGACGAACTGACAGCAGTATGCCTCAGCAGTCAGCGCTAGGTCTGACCATGACGCTGGAGTGGAAGAGCGGATGGCGCGTTCCTCCACTCCGTTCAGTTTGGGGCTTGAGGCCCTACTCCAGGGCGAAACCCGCGTAGCCGCTGTTGGCGATCTCGGCGCGCCTGGCCCGCATTTGGGGGGCGGTATCGGGCGCGGTCAGCAGGAAACGGGCCTTGCCGGGGATGTTGGCTCCCACGAACCACGAGTCCGCCTGCGTCCGCAGGATATTCGCGCCGCCGTCAATCATGTGCTGCGTCCATTCGTCTTCTGACTTTCTGGTCGGCTGGATGCGCTGGTAGCCATTATCGCGGACGTATGCTATGCAGTCGCTAATCCACTCCACCAGCGGCTCAGCGGCGCGCACGAAGTTGCCGACCGACGCCGCGTTGATGGTGAACAGGTTGGGGAAGCCCACGCTGGAGATGCCCATGAAGGTACGCGGCCCCTCGGCGAACTTGTCCTTCAGGGTAAGGCTATTCTCCCCCTGGATGTGCATCCGGCTCAACGCCCCGGTGACAGCGTCGTAGCCGGTAGCGTAAATGATGACGTCCAGCTCATAGTGGGCGTCGGCGGTTTGAATGCCGGTTTCCGTTATCCGCTGGACCGGCGCCTTCCTAACGTCCACCAGCAGCACATTGTCCTGATTGTAGACCTCGTAGTACCCGCTCTCGCAGGGAAGACGCTTGGAGCCGAACATGTGGTCCTTGGGAGTCAGCATCTCGGCTACTATGGGGTCCTTAACCCGATCGCGGATCTTGTTGCGGAAGAACTCGGCGTAGTCCTCGTTGGCCGGACCCGGCATCATCACGTCGTAGAAGTTGCTGAGCCATTTGGAGAAGCCCGGCTCGTCCCACAGCCGCTCGTATTGCTCGATACGCTCTTCCTCAGAAACGCTGAACGCGGATCGGGTATCGAACTCGTGCATGAAAGAGCCCGCTGTCGCCAGACACTTTTCGAATATCTCCGGGTAGCGCGCCCTGATTTCCTCTTGCTCCTCTGCGGTGATGGGGCGGTTACGCAGCGGGGCGCAGTAGTTGGCGGTGCGTTGGAAGACGGTCAGGTGGCCGACCTCCCTGGCGATTTCGGTGATGAGCTGGACCGCCGTAGCCCCGGTGCCCACAACGCCGACGCGCTTGCCCGCCAGGTCTATGCCTTCCTTGGGCCAGCGCCCGGTGTGGAACCACGGCCCCTTGAAGTTGTGGATACCCTCGAAGTCCGGCACGTAATGGGCTGACAGCAGGCCGACGGCGGTTATCAGGAACTGCCCCCGTGCCTTATGGCCGTCCTGCGTCGTCAGCTCCCAGCGGTTGGCTTCCTCGTCGTACACGCAGGACTCCACCCGCGAGTTGAAGCGAATGTGGCGGCGCAGGTCGAACTTGTCGGCCACGTAGTTCAGGTAGCGTTCATTCTCCGGCTGCCCGGAATAAAGCTCCTTCCAGTGCCATTCCTGGAGCAGATCTTCGGAGAAGGAATAGCCGTAGGTGTAGCTCTCGGAGTCGAACCTAGCCCCGGGATAGCGGTTCCAATACCAGGTCCCGCCGACGCCGGAAGCATCCTCGAAGGACTTGCAGGAAAACCCCAGCTCCCGGAAACGGTACAGCGAATAAAGACCGGTAACGCCCGCCCCGATAATCAGAACGTCGTATTCTTCGACGTTACCGTTCCTGGAAGCCTCTGCCACCGGAGCCTGTTGCAAGGAATCAGCCATGAACATTCCCTCCTAAGCTCATTTTCTTACTACGTGCAGATTATAGCGAATTTTAATGACCTTTGGTGGCTCTTATTCAAAGTGCGCTGGTTAAGCCTACGTATACAGTGACGCTGTCAGCGTGGCCACCATCAGCACCACGCCACCGAACTCGCAATTCAGCGGCAGAACAACAGCAAGCTGTTGGACTCGCCCCAACCCTTTGGCAAGTATACAATAACCAGAGTTGACCAACGTTGGTTTATATCATCCTGAGTCCTATAGGTTTCAACGATTAGGGAGCCTGTCCAAACACTCGTAGCAGTCAAAATGACTGTTCTCGAATTGCTTGCCGGAGAGTCGCTGTGCTTAACCGAATACACATCAAAGGCTACAAGTCCTTACAAGATGTAGAGGTCAAGTTATCGCCGCTCACCCTGCTCTTTGGGCCGAATGCCGCGGGAAAGAGCAACTTCCTGGATTCCCTCCAGCTTCTGTCGAAAATGGCGACCAGCCAAACGCTGAATGAAGCCTTCAATCCCCCTTATCGGGGAAAGCCGTTGGAGTCTTTTACTTTGGGAGAAGGCGGAATTAAGGGACTGATGGAACAAGAGCGGCTGACTTTCTCCATCGAGGCCGACTTGCATCTGTCTGATGCGGTGATTGGCGCAGTCAACCGGCAGATTCAGGAGATGCGCCGTCCCGGCGGCGACGGGCCTTCCGAAGCAACCGGCAGCAGTTCCGCTCGCGTCCGCGAACGTGACTTGCGTTATCGAGTGGAGATCGAAATGGTTCCCCGGTCCGGTTTTCTGCGGGTTAAAGATGAGTACCTGGCAGCCCTGAACTCAAAGGGCGAACCCACAGGCAAGCGCAAGCCGTTCATAGAACGACAGGACGAGAGGATTCACTTGCGATTGGAAGGGCAGGCGCACCCTACTCAATATGAGCGCTATCTTGACCGCACCATCCTGTCCATGCCGCACTATCCACCCCATTATCCACACCTAGTAGCGGCGCGGCGTGAACTGGAGAGCTGGCTGTTCTTCTATTTCGAGCCGCGAGAGCGTATGCGGGCAGCCAATCCAATCAAGGAAGTGCGCCACATCGGACTGATGGGCGAGGAGCTTGCGGCGTATCTGAATACTCTCAAAGCGATGGAACCCCGGCAGTTCAATGCCGTAGAAAAGGCTCTCCACACTTTGCTGCCCAACATAGACGGCATAGAAATAGATGTTAGCGACATTGGCGAGGTTGAGCTTCGGCTCAAGGAAAACGGCGTCGCCATCCCTTCCCGTGTAGTATCCGAAGGCACGCTTCGGCTACTGGGGTTGCTGGCCCTGAACGGCGCTGGTGGCGCTCCGTCGTTGGTGGGCTTCGAGGAGCCGGAGAATGGTGTTCATCCCCGCAGAATCCAGTTGATTGCGGAATTTCTGAATACGCGCCGCAGAGTCGGGGCTACTCAATACATAGTCACTACACACTCCCCGATTCTGCCGGACATGATACCGGATGATTGCCTGTTCGTTGCCCAGCGAAAGGGACGCTGCACCCAAATTTATCCCTTCACGCATTGGGGGCCTTTGTGGCGCAGAGATGGTATCGACAAATCGTTAGATGACGACCGGCAGGACTGGCTTCCCGTATCGAAGCGCATCCTCCGAGGTGACTTCGATGCGTGAGATAGTCCTGTTCGTCGAAGATGATGCTCACCAAAAAATTATCGGTGGGTTGGTGCAGCGGCGGGCCATTGACCACAGTATTTCAGTGAAACTGAATTGGCTTAATGCTGAGGGAGGTCACGGCAGAGTCATTCAAGTGCTTCGTGCTTATATGCGCGATATGGCGAGACATGGCAGTCCTATATCCGACTTGATTATCGTCGCCACCGATGCCAACTGTAGTGGTCACAACGAACACACCAGGGAAATTAACAGGGCAACCGCATCTGTGAACACTCCACTCCCGCCAGTAGTGCAGGCAGTCCCTGACCCGCATATAGAACGGTGGCTGCTGCTGGATGGCGCCGCCTTTAGCAGAGTGTTGGGCCGTGGCTGCGATGCGCCGGAGCAGAAATGCAGCCGAGACCTTTACAAACAGCTTCTTACCTATGCCGTACTGTCAGCGGGAATCGAGCCTGTCCTTGGCGGAATCGAGTTTGCCGAGGACATAGTGCGGGAAATGGACATCGAGCGGGCCAAGCGGGCCGACGACTCATTTCGCCATTTCCTTGACAGCCTCGACGCCCAATTTCGCCAGTGGAGAAAGTAGCGCTGCTCTACGTATACAGCGACGCCGGCGGCGTTCCGCCCATCAGCATCGCGCCGCCGTACTCGAAGTTCAGCGGCAGGCCCGATATGTGCTGCCCGTGGACATGCAGGTCGCGGAAGTAGCGTTCCAGCCCCACCGAGCGGTGGATGGCATTGGTGCCGGCGGCGTTGAACAGCTTGTCGGCCACCGCGATGGACTGCCGGATAGCGTGGGTGACGGCCAGCCGCGTCCGCATGGAAAGCTCCGGCAGATGCGGGTCGCCGCTCACTTGGGCGTCCCACATCCGGCTCACCGTGTCCAGCGCGTAGCGGCGGGCGCTGTCTATCATCGCCTCGCACTCGCCCACCACTATCTTGATGTGCTGACGGTCCCGCAGCAGCGTGGGCGAGTCGGTGGAACCGGAATCGGTGGCCAGGTCAACGAAGGTGTTCATCGCCCCCCGCGCCATCCCCAGCGTGTTGGCCGCCGACAATGTCCACCCCAGCACGATGGCTGACTGCGGCGGCGAGTATAGCGGGCCGTCGTAGTGGGCCGGTGCGCCGCGAGTGTAGGTGTGGTGCTCCGGCACAAACACTTCCGAGAACTCGGCGTCGGCGCTGGCCGTGCCTCTCATGCCCAGCGTCGTCCAGGTGTCCAGCACCTCGCCTTTCGCTACCGGCAGAACCACCGTTTGCATTCGCGGGCTGCCGTCGTCGTTATCCACCGGGCCGTTGTCGTCAATCACCCGGCAGGCTACGAAGATGGCGGTGGAGTGGTCAATTCCGCTCAGGAAGTTCCAGCGGCCCGACACGACGTAGCCGCCATCGGTAACTTTCGCCGTACCCCCGGCGCGGGCGGAGCCGGAACCCAGCACACAGGGCGGGTCGCCAAAAATCTCCTTGGCCGCCTTGGGCGATATGCGTACTATCGCCGAGGATACGGCGGTGCCGTTGAAAACGCACCAACCCGCGGAGCCGTCAGCCTGGGCGATTTCCTCCACCACGTGGAAGGCGGTGATCGGGTCGGTTTCCGGCCCGCCGAGTTCTTTCGGCACGTATAGCCCGAACAGGCCCTTTGCGGCCATCTTCGCCGCCACGTCCGCGGGTAGCTGGCGCTCGGTCTCTATCCGGTCCCGGTTCGCCATAATTTCCGGGGCTATGCTCTTGGCTGCCGCAATCAGGTCTTTGGAAGACAGGCTGTTAACCGGGCTATCGGACATAGGTTGTTAGGCTCCTGGCAATTATTCGCCTATTATAGCCAAACTCACGCGCCTGCGCCCAACTGCCAGAGGCACATCGTTTCCACTGCCAACGGCACACCTCTTCATAAGGGCGGTATCGCACATTTCCTGTCTATAAACCCAAGCGGTATTCTGCTAGTATCTAGTGCCAAGCATTCCAAGCGACCCTTTCCAGTCACACGCATTTCCATTCGGAGTTGATAGCGGAGTACAGGCGGCGTTCCCTGGAAGTTATAGAACCTATGGCGGCAGGTTAATGGCGCGGGGCGACGTTGTCGAGTCCACGTCCGGCGATTTGACTTCTCGCCGTCGAATGTTGGCTTTGGAATTTCCCTCTGTCGAACAGGCCAGGGCTTGGCACCAGTTGCAACAGGGTTCCCAGGAGCAGGCGGAAGTCAGGGAGCTGCGCAACAGGATGGGCAATATAGTCAGCATAAACATCGTGGAGGGAGAGGAAAATTAGCAGGATTATTCGACCGCCATTGATGCGACAGTTGATTGGTTGCAATTCGTGAGGATTCCTGTCGCCATACCGCGCCGGATCAACTACGGCCTTGCCGACCTGCGTGGTGACGTCCTTGGCGGACTCACGGCCGGGGGAGTGACACTGCCGGTGGCCATGGGCTACGGGATATTGTCTGGCTTGGGTCCGGTGGCCGGGCTATACGGCGCGGTGGCGGTGGGTATTTTCGGGTCCCTCTTTGGGGGAACCAGGGGGATTGTTTACGGCCCCAACATTTCCGTCACTGTGACCATGGCCGTGGTGGTAACGGAGTATGCCGACAGCCTTGAGGAAGCCGTCACCATCGGCATACTCGCCGGGCTGATTCAGATAATCTTCGGCCTGTTGGGGCTGGGCCGCTATGCTTCCTATATCCCCGCTTCCCTGACCTCCGGGTTCTTCACTGCCTTCGGGACTCTGCTAATGGTCAAGCAGGTCTTCTTCGCCTTGGGCGGAACACCGCTCCAGGGCAGCATCATTTCCAATGTGCTGGCGTGGCCCGAGGCGGCAAGGAACGCGAATCTGCACGCCCTGGCCCTGACCGCCGTGTGTATAGCGCTGTATATGTTGTGGCGTGGGCGTCTCCTGCGCCTGGCTCCTGCTCCCTTTGTCTTGCTTGTCGTGGGGACTGTGGCCGGGATGTTGCTATTTCGAGATGCCCCCACCGTGAGCGAGATTCCTTCGGGCCTGCCTACCCTCCAGGTGTCTGCCATTTCCCTGGAATTCTTCCTGCGGGCTCTGCAACCGGCCTTCATCATGGCCCTCCTCGGCGCGGTTTCCACTTTCCTGATCGCCCTGCGGGTGGATGCAATTACCGGGACGCAGCACAAGCCGAACCGTGAAATGTTCGCTCAGGGCATGGGTAACATCGCAGCGGGCTTGACCGGAGGGGCGGCCGGCTCTATCGCGCCGGGCAGTTTCCCCAACGCAATCAGCGGCGGCAGGTCGCCGGTGGCCAGTCTCACCGTTGCCGGAATAATCCTCGCCGCAATCCTGTTTCTCGGCCCGGTGGCCGAGCGAATCCCCTTTGCCGTCCTCGCCGCAATTCTGATAACGACCGGCTGGATCCTCATAGATTGGAGATTCATAAGGCGGATACATCGCGTCTCCCGAAGTTACGCGGTGGTCATGCTGCTGACCTTTGGCCTCGTGCTGTTCGTGGACCTTCCCACGGCCATAGTGGTCGGGCTGGTGGTGGCTGCCCTGACGGGTTCTCGCCGCCTGGAGAGCCTTGAAACATCCGACCTCGTGTCAGTGCCCCTGCTCGACCGGGCCTTGTTGGAAGATGAGGACCTGGACGATGATACTTACCCCTTCCAGGCCCGCACCGGGCTGGTGGTTTTCCCCGACCGGGTAACTGTGGCGTCGGCCCGGGAACTCAGCCGCATTCTCCGGCTGGACATACACGACCATCAATACACCATCTTCGATATGTCCCGCACGGTCTACTTGGACGATTCCGCTGCCGTAACGATGAGGGACCTGGTAGGCGTGGCGATGGCCCGCCAGTCCCGAACCATCATAATCGCTGGCATGAGCCAGGCCGTGGCGGACACAGTTAGCTCGATGGGAGTGCTGGACCGGGTTCCCGCTGAGAATTTCGCTCCGGATTTGGAAGAGGCCAAGCGAATAGTCCGCCCGCTGCTGCTGGCCGGCCGCTCGGAAAGCTGACAACCGCAGACCTCGACTCCGCCGCGTTGCCGAAACTTGCAGGGCACTCGCATTTGACCAGTCGGAAGACTGGCTTGCCAATTGGATGAAGCTGGGGCCTGAATCTCAATAACCCAGGTCGGGTTGTCCGGCTCCGGAATGCTTGTGGGACGGTGAGGCACCCTCTCCAGTTGTACCGTAATGCGTCATTCTGTCCCTTTCCGGCGTTTCGCCCGGAATCGGAGATGCACCTGATGAAAAGTGTAGAGAGGCGTCACCGGACCTGACAATCCGGACCTGACAAGCAGGAAGTGTCACCAGAGCGCCCAAATGCGATAGCCCTGCCGAAACTTGGCTGTGGCTTGAATTTGCATTGTTAGCTTGAATCCGGGCGCACAAAATGGTAGTCTAGCGTGGATTATTGCTGCCCTAAATGGGAGGTGGAATTTCCTATGGCAGACCAGGTAACTGCGCAAGATATTTCCCTGATGGCCCACCTGATGCGCCGGGCCGGCTTCGGCGCGCGTTACGACGACCTCGTGGAACGGTCGGAGAAGGGATACGAGGCAACGGTTGAAGAATTGCTCAATCCCGAATCCAATTCCAACGGCCTAGACCTCGACCTCGCGGAACGCTGCTTCATCGAGTGGAGCCATTTCACCCGCGGCGTCCCCGAATACTTCGCATGGCGGTTGATCAACTCCCGCGCCCAGCTTGAGGAAAAGATGGTGCTGTTCTGGCACAGCATCTTCTGCACCGCAGACAGCAAGGTGCAGAGCTACCCAACCCATTACGACCAGTTGGAAATGTTCCGCAAGCACGGGATGGGCAGCTTCCGCGACTTGCTGATTGAGATTTCCAAAGACCCCGCGATGATCTTCTTCCTCGATAACTGCCTCAGCCACAAGGAGTCCATCAACGAGAACTACGGTCGCGAGCTTCTGGAGCTGTTCTCCCTCGGCGTCGGCAAGGACGGCGACTACAACTACACCGAGGACGACGTCAAGGAATGCGCCCGCGCCTTCACTGGCTGGACCATCTCCAACCCGGTCCCCGGCCAGCCCTATGGCCGCTACTCCGCCAAGTTCGTCTACGTTCCCGAAGACCATGACGACGGCGAGAAGACCTTCCTGGGCGAGACCGGCCGCTTCAACGGCGAGGATATTGTTGAAATCATCTGCAAGCAGCCCTCCGCCGCCCGTTTCATTTCTCGCCACCTGTACAGCTACTTCATCGCCGACGAGCCAGGCGTTCCCTCGTGGATGGAGACCCCGCCGCAGGACCTCGAGACCATCCAGATGCTTGAAGAGGAATACTACCGCTCCGGCTACAACATCAAGTCCATGCTCCGCGTTCTGTTCAACTCCGACGCCTTCAGGAACGCCCGCTTCCGCCGCATCAAGAGTCCGGTGGAAACCGTCATCGGCACCCTGCGGATGGTCGGCGACTGGACCGAGCCGAAGCCGGGCTTCGAGTTCATCTTCGACGAGATGAAGTACATGGGCCAGGAACTGCTGAACCCGCCCTCCGTTGAAGGTTGGCACACTGGCAAGGAGTGGATTGACGGCGGCACCTTGGTGCACCGCATCAACTTCACCGCCGATTTCCTGGGCGACACCAAGTTCCCCGGTATCCGGGACATCGTCGAAAAGCTGGCCGACCGGGCCCCCGCCATCACCCCCGACGAGATGGTGGACGGCTGCCTGCAATATCTGGGCCACTACGAGGTGTCTGACGAGACCCGCTATATGCTGATGCGTCGGGCCGCCAAGGACGACGTAGTCCGCACCGACACCGCCGAGTTCCCGCAGGAAGTGGGCGAGATGCTCCAGCTCATCGCCTCCACCAAGGAGTACCTGTACGCCTAGCGGCGTAAAGGAAAGGAAATGGAAGGCGGCACTACAACAATTGAGCTGACAATGCTTATTGCCCTCGGGGGGCTGATGGTGGCCGCAGTTGCCCTGCTCAGTGGAGTATGGTTTCGGCTAGGGCAACTCAGCAATCATGTCAGCCAACTGGACCAACGCTTTGACCGGCAGGCCGAAGAGAATCGCGAGATGCGCGAGGAATCCCGGCAGGAAACCCGCGAGATGCGTGAGGAACTCCGGCAGGAAACCCGCGAGACCCGCGAGGAATTCCGGCAGGAAATCCGTGAGATGCGCGAGGAGAACCGGCGCAACCATCAGCAGTTGCTACAGGCCCTCGCGCACCATACCCACGACCCAGATACCGGATTCGCAATTTTCCGCATCCCGCCAGGGACGGAAAATCCGGCAGGGTAGCTGCCCCGCCCCATACCAAAGCCGACATCAACGCGCCAACATTAACGAAGGAGACGGCAAACAGCCATGACGACCAACAAGAAAGACCGGGTTCTGGTGGTGCTGCAGATGACGGGCGCTTATGACGCTCTCAACACAGTCATTCCCTACAACGACCCGCATTACTCCGACTATCGCCAGACGGTGAGCGTCGACCCCGCCGATGTGCTGCACATTAACGATGAGGTTGGCTTCCATCCGGCGATGTATCCAGTCAAGAGCCTTTACGACCAGGGCAAAGTTGCGGTAATCCAAGGAATCGGATACCCAACCCCGAACCGTTCCCACTTTCGCTCCCTGGACATTTGGCACACCGCCGAGCCGGCCAAGATAATCACCGAGGGTTGGCTGGGTAAGGCCCTCCGTGAGTTGGACCCCAACCGGGAGAACGTTCTGACCGGCGTCAACTTCGGTCGCGGCCTCCCCCGCGCCCTGTCCGCCCCCGGTGTCTCCGTCGCTTCCGTCGGTGACCTGAGTTCCTATGGTGTACTGACCGGCATTGACGGCGAGGACCAGCGGATGGAGGCTCTCGACATCTTCTCAAAGATGTACTCTCCTCTCATCGGCACCGGCCCGGCCAACGATTACCTGTCGCAGACAGGACTGGACGCCCTCAAGGGCGCCGACATCCTGAACACCGCACCCGACAACTACACCTCCACGGTGGAATACGGCGGCAGTATGTTCGCGCAGTGGTGCAAGAGCATCGCCCAGGTGCATCTGGCCGAATTCGGGACTCGCATCCTGTACACCGGCGTGAACCCGGGCACCTTTGACACCCACGCCAACCAGAATCCCTCCTTATACAAGTTGTGGGAGGATGTCACCACCGCTACCGTTGACCTGTACGAGGACCTGAAAGAGCACAACGCAGCCGAGGAAGTGGTCATCCTGATGTTCACCGAGTTCGGGCGCCGCGTGCAGGACAACGGCTCCGGCACCGACCACGGCTCGGGCAGCGTGGCCTTCGTCATGGGCGACGGCGTCAAGGGCGGCGCCTATGGCGCGTACCCGTCTCTGGAACCGTCCAAGCTGGACGAGGGCGATCTCCAGTGGAACAACGACTTTCGCAGCACCTACGCGGAACTGCTGGACAAGTGGATGGGCTTGGATGACAGGGCCATCCTCGGAGGCAACTACGAGCAGTTCGGCTTCATAAAGTAAAGAACGATAAAACGCAAAGGGCGCAGAGAGCGCGGAGACTTGGAGGATTTTCTCTGCGTCCTCTGCGCTTTCAGTGTTGAAAAGGGGTAATAATGGTTACTGCCATCTCTCCGATAACCTTCCAGTACAGCCACACCATCGGGCGTCAGGAAGTGCGCAGCGGCAACGGCTTTTTCATGCCGGTGGCTATCACCCGCGACCCGGAGAATCGCCTGTATGTCCTCAGTCGCGGTTCGGAAACGCCGGCCTTCTTCCCCTGCAAGCGGGTCACCGTCTTCACGGTGGACGAGGAGTTCATCGAAGACTACGGCCAGAAGGTTCCCCCGGAAGAAGCCGATCCCGCCACTACCCCCAACGGCAGCTTCATGTGGCCCACTTCCGTCGCCCTGGACAGTGGAGGCAACACCTACGTGTCCGACGAGTGGCTGCAGCGGGTTTCCGTTTACAAGCCCGGCCGGGGCTGGACCGATATGTGGGGCACCCAGGGCTCCGGCGACGGCGAGATTAACAAGCCTTCGGGCCTTGCCTTCGACAAGGACGACAACCTGTATCTTGTGGACAGCTACAACCACCGGGTACAGGTGTTCACCAGGGACGGCAAGTTCCAGTTCAGCTTTGGCTCCCACGGCGATGGCCCCGGCGAATTCAGCTACCCCTGGGGTATCGAGATAGACCGCAACGGCGATGTGTACGTGGCCGACTGGCGCAACGACCGCATCCAGAAGTTCACGCCCGACGGCGCCTTCCTGATGCAGTTCGGCTCCCACGGCGACGGCGACGGCGAGTTCAATCGCCCCACCGGAGTGGCCGTCGACAAGCACGGCATCATCTACGTCACAGACTACAAGAACGACCGCCTCCAGATCTTCGATGAAGACGGCAGCTTCATCACCAAGCTCCACGGCGAAGCCACCCTGTCCACTTGGGGCCGCGAGCGCGTCCTCATTGACCCCATCACAGTCAAGGGCCGGATGGCAGCCAACGACCTGACGGAGCGCGAGGCGGCCTTCCAGGGCCCCATTGCGGTGGAGGTTGACGACGAGGGCCGCGTCTTCGTTGTCGAAGTAGCCCGCCAGCGCCTCCAGGTCTTCCAGAAGCAGAGCGCCGTCTACCAGGGCGGTCTGCTCTAACCAAAGTCCTCTCGCCAATGGGAAAACAACACAAGGGCGCACAGTTGTGCGCCCTTCGCTTTCCATGCTGACTACTGTGTGTGATTAGGCTCTACTCAAAAAGTTCCCTTGCCCCTGTAAGGAGAGGGAGGGGTGATCCCCTGTCATGCCTGACTTCCATTTAAGTTCCGGTATCCTGTTACGCTACCCACTTCCGCGGGTGTTCGATTTCTTCGCCAGCGCGGAGAACCTTAACCTGCTGACCCCGTCATTGCTCCGCTTCTCTATCTTGACTCCGTTGCCCATCGAGATGCGGCGGGGAACAGTCATCCGCTACCGTCTGAGGCTGCGCGGCATATCGGTCCGTTGGGACAGCGAAATCACGGAGTGGGAGCCGCCGTTCCGCTTCACTGACACGCAGATACGTGGTCCCTACCGCCTATGGGTTCACCGCCACCGCTTCGAGGAAACGCCTGAAGGCACGCTGGTAACAGACGACGTTACCTATCGCGTACCCGGAGGTTCGCTGGTCAACCGCCTGTTGGTAGCCGGAGAGCTGCGGAGAATCTTCGCCTACCGCAAAGCAAAGCTGCTGGAACTGTATCCCTGAGCATCCACCTTCGCGGAAATTATGAGAAGCGGTCCATCCCAGACGGAAGTCCGAAAGCCCCCTGTGAAAAGGGTGCTCATATCCCTAGAAATTGAACGGCGTCCACGGTTGGCGCTGCGCCGCAAACATCCGGTCTGCCCGGTGCAGCGCACCAAGCGTATGCTCGTCCGCCAGCCCGGCGCCGGACAGCGTGGCGAGGCTGGCCGTCCCCAGGTATGCCGACGCCAGCCCGGAAACGGCAATGCTAAGGTCGGGCGACGAGTTCGTGGCGCTGCAGGTTGCGCCCTCCGGCCCGCCTTCCAGATCGAAGCGTCCGTTGTTCCAGTCGCACAGGTCGTCGCGCACTTCCAGCGTCAGGCGTCCCGCCTCGGTGTAACTTCGCTGCTCCAGTGCCGCCCGGGCGTCCACCACCCGCAGCCACACGCCGTCGCGCACTGTGCGCTGCAACCGTCGCGGGTCCAGCAGCATCCACGGCAGCGGGTCGTCCAGCGGGCGTTTGATGGCCTCCGTGTTGCTCATCAGGTCCAGGTCGAAGCAGAAACGCCACAGGGCGAAGGCCGCTTCCCTGGTGGCCGCCATCAGCTCCGTGACCATAACGGTGGGCCGGTTCGAGCGGTAGATGACATACCCGTCAATCCTGCCGTCTTCTTCGTACGCGGCATAGAACAGCCCGCCGCGTCCGCGTCCGCGCACTCGCGGCTGCGGCTCGCGGGCCTCCGGCGAGCTCGCCTCTTCCTCCCACTTGTGCAGCGGCTTTGGGAACACGCCAAGGCGCCCCGCCGTACTGCGCCGGTAGACCTCGGGCAGCTTCTCGACAGCATCGTCCGGCTCAAGGAACACTATTCGCCCGGTACTATCGAACTTCCTGGCGTAGGCATTGTGGTGGCGGTCTATCTGCCAGCTCTCGTGGACCGTTCCCACGCCGTAGCCGAATCTGCCGTAGATGGCGCTCTCAGAGGCGAACAACGCGGCCAGCGGCTCGCCCCACTCGTGTATGTCATTCATCTGCCGGCGCATCATCCGCGACATCACGCCCTGCCGCGTATGCGTCGGCTGAACCGCTACGTTGGCCACTCCGGCAACTGCCGACGTTCCGCCGGGGATGGACATTTCCAGCCGGTGCGCCTGGCAGCCGCCGATGATATTGCTCCCCTCGAACACTGCCAGGGAGCGCGACAGGTCGAAGTGTGGGCGCAGGTCTTCCGGCTCGTGGTCAAGCCGGTTGCTGTGAGACCGCGATTCAGCCCGGAGCCACGACTCGAACTCGTCGTCTGTAACGGGCCTGAGTTCCTGCATCGGCTTGACTCTCCTGCGTATATTGGCGACTGCATTTATTGGCCGGAGCGCGAGCTTAGTATACAGCTTGCCAGCCGGAACGGGCAGTTGTGGCGCGACTATGCTCAACGGCTGGGCGTCTATGCCCGCTCCAGCCGGATCAAGCCAGTCCTGCCGTTAATCAGCATCTCGAACTGGCCCAGCTCTTGGAGAGGCAGGCCGCGGAGCGGGCTGGGAACCGCAGTCTCCAGCATCGGGATTTCCAAGACAGCATCAAATTGCGGGTATTCGCTAACGCCAGTCGCCCCGGCGCTTTCGTGAGTGCCGAGGACGGGCAGTTGCAATTGTTGAGCGAAGTCAATGTCTATGCTAGACAAATCGGCACCTGTATCCAGCAACGCTATCCCGGGCGTTCCGGTCACGGCCACCGGGATGGACGGCCCATCTGTCAACAATGAGTGCGGCGGAATGTGATATTGGACCATACTACCCGGCGCAGGCCAAGATGGTAACGTTCCTCTTGACCACTCGCAGAATTAAACAGGCGTAGGGGTCCAGTCCCATCGCTCTAGCCGTATCATAGGCGGACGAGGAAGAATCGTACCCCCCGCCTACTTGCTCTTGGTCGTGGATGATAACCCACTGGCCCAAGTGCTTGCGTTGCAGTTCCTCTTTCAGATGATGATAGGTCATCATCGCGTCCAGCTTGGGGTGTTTTAACCATTCCGAAGTCTCCGTATCTTCCATGCCAGCCTCCTTATGCTTTGTTGGAAGAGGGGGCTTACCTGATTGTATGGTATCACGCGAGCCAGCGCCCGATTCAGGATGAGTCAATCCTGAAAATTCTGTATCCTCGCAAATCCCGATACCCGCAATTGCTTTTCAATACCCCTTCCTCTCGCGTTGCATCCCTTTGCGCCCCGGTGCTACACTCGCTTTCACCCAGCAACCACCACCTGATTACGCACTCGATTTGTACAGTTATGGTCTGATAGGCGATATGTCATCGGCGGCGCTCGTCGGAACGGACGGCTCCGTTGATTGGTGTTGCTTCCCCCGTTTCGACTCCCCCAGCGTCTTCGCTGCTATCCTCGACCACAAGATCGGCGGTTACTTTCGCATCAGTCCAGTCTCCCCAGGCTTCGAGGCGAGTCAGCAGTATCTGCCGGACACCAACATCCTCAAGACCACCTTCACCGGCCCGGATGGCGAAGTATCCATCACCGACTTCATGCCCTTGACCGGCGACAACGACGGCGACCCGGACACACCGCCGCCCGACCCGCCCCATGAAATTCACCGGATCGTCGCTTGCCATTCCGGCGAAGTGGAGTTGCGCTGCGACTTCCAGCCCAGGCACGACTACGGCCGCGCCGTCCCCGACTTCCGCCCGTTGCGCTGCGACTCCGGCGGCGCTGCGGTTCAGGTCCGCGGCGGACGCCAGGCAATGACCCTTCTCGCCAGCGTTCCTCTTCCCCTTGACGACCGCTGCGTGTCTTCTGCCTTCACCCTGTCCCAAGGCGAGACCGCCGTCTTCGTTTTGGCCTACGGCAACGGCCTCCCTACCAGCCTCGAGCGCCGCCAGACCAATCGCAAGCTGGCCCAGACCACCCGCTTCTGGAAGAACCTGGTGGAGCGCATGAACTACAACGGGCTGTGGCGAGAGCAGGTCGTCCGTTCCTTCCTCGTGCTGCACCTGTTGATGTATCCCCGCACCGGAGCCATCGTTGCCGCGCCCACCACCAGCCTGCCCGAAACCATCGGCGGTTCCCGCAACTGGGATTACCGCTTCTCATGGCTGCGCGACGCCGCTTTTACCGTAGACATCCTCTACCGCCTCGGCGATGTCTATGGAGCAGACCGCTACACCCACTGGTTGCTGGAGCAGTGCCAGCTACACACCCAGGACACCCGCATCGTATACGGCATCAGCCCCGATTCGTCCCTCCAGGAATACACCCTAGACCACCTCAACGGCTACGAGGACTCCCGCCCCGTCCGCATCGGCAACGCCGCCGCCGAGCATCTGCAGCTCGACGTGTTCGGCGAGGTCATCATCTCCATCCACTCCCTGCTGCTGCTCCACGGCAGCATACCGGTCGAGACATGGAACCTCGTTGAACACCTCGCAGAAACAGTGATGCAGAACTGGCGCCGCAAGGACCGAGGCGTATGGGAAGTGCGCGGCGAACAGCAGCACTTCGTTTACTCCAAGGTCATGTGCTGGGCCGCCCTCGACTACGCCGCCTACATCGCCGCCGCCACCGGCCACCGCAACCCCTACCGCCGCTGGTCTCTGGCTGCCGACAACATCAAGACTGAAATCCTCGACGAAGGCTGGAGCTCCAACAAGCGCGCCTTCCGCCAGCACTACGACAGCGACGCTCTGGACGCCTCCAACCTGGCCATACCCTTCATGGGCATCGTGCCCCGCGAACACCCCCGCATCCGCCAGAACCTCGACGCCATCGAGCGCGAGCTGGCCGACGGCCCCCTGGTCTGGCGCTACCTCCCCGACAAGACCGACGACGGCCTCGGCGGACAACCCGAGGGCGCCTTCACCCTACTGAGCTTCTGGCTCATCGGCAACCTCATCTACACCGGGCAACACGACCGCGCCTTTGATTTCTTCCACGATGTCATCACCACCCAGGGCAACCATCTCGGCCTCTTTGCCGAAATGTACGACAAGTCCCTCGGGCGTCAGCTCGGCAACTTCCCCCAGGCCTACTCTCACATCGGCCTGATCCACAGCGCCCTCAACCTCTCCGGCTACATCGCCGACACTCCCACCCGCCGCAACACCCCCCGACTCAGTTAAATAGCCAACCTTGCCCCCGACCGCCAACGGCCTTTGCCGACGCAGTGGGCGATAGGCTAGAATTACGGGTACAGCGCGTGGAGAGAGCCTTTTTGCAATGGGAATTCTCAAGCATTCTCTTCGGCTTTCCGGCATGGACGGCCAGCAGTCCCTGGACATAGAGGCGACGGTAGACACCGGAGCCGCATATACGACCATTCCGCCCGGCTCTTGCGCCAGTTGGGAATTAAGCCGGTGGGCCAGCGCCTATTTATGCTGGCCGACGGACAGCGCGTCTGGATGGACTACGGAGAGGCTCGCGTAACCATAAATGATGAGAGCGTAACAACCATAGTGGTCTTCAGCGAGGACGACGCCCCGCCCCTCTTGGGCGCCCTACACGCTGGAGGGTCTGGCCCTGGCGGTGGACCCGCTTAACCAACGGCTGGTTCCCACCCACCTCATCCTCTACTAGACAGGCAACTCCTGCGAAGGATTTTCTCTTCGCCCGTCTCATCCCTCTGTTTGGAAAGGGCAAAAATCAAAGACAAGGAGAATAACGATGGCAACTCAACCCCAGACCATCGACTGCCAGGTTCACTGCTACGCCCGCAACACCCCCGAACGCCCTTGGCGCGGACACCTGGAAGGCCCCGAGGAAGTAACCGGCGATGACATGATCGCGGCCATGGACGCTGTCGGCGTTGACGGCGCAATCCTCATTTCGCCCTTCTCCCTCTACGGCTACGACCCCAGCTACATCCTCGGCGTATACGACCAGCACCCAGGCAAGTTCGGACTCGTCCGCCCTTTCGACCCCACATCCGACACCATCGCCGACGACGTGGCGGAGTGGACCGGAACGCCCGGCGTCGTGGGCTGTCGCGTGATGCTGGCCAATAGCGACTACGAAGCCGACCACCCCGGCCTGAACGCCATCTTCGCCGCCTGCGCCCGGGCTGGCGTGCCGGTCAACGTCATGGCCGCCGGCAAGCTGCCGCTGCTGACCGAGCTGGCCCGCCGCAACCCCGACACATCGGTCATCATAGACCACGTCGGCTTGGCGCAACCCTTCGTTCCGCCGCCTCCCGCCGAGCCCTTCGCCGACCTGCCCAATGTGCTGGCCGCCGCCGAGCTGGACAACGTGGGTCATCAAGATTTCCGGCGCCTGCACCCTCTCCCACGAACCCTTCCCATACCCCGACATCTGGGATTCCCTAGTCCGCATCTTCGACGCCTACGGCCTCGACCGCTGCCTCTGGGGCACCGACTGGACCCGCGCCGTCCGCCTCCTCACCTACGAGCAGGGCGTTGAGTCCTTCCGGGTAACCGGCCGCCTGACCGATTCCGACCGCGCTACCCTCATGGGCGGCACCCTGACGCGGGTGTACAACTGGACGCCAAGCTAGGGTGTGTTTACAAACCGCAAATAGGGCGGAATTAACCTGCAAAATCCCCTCTCCCTTGAGGGAGAGGGTTAGGGTGAGGGTGAAATCCTGGCATCAAAACAACCGCGCCGATACCCAAATATCTTTGCCGGTAGAGTTTGTAAACGCGCTCTAGTGATGCGCCAGTTCCCGATTCGCCGCGACAACGGGACGAGGCAGGGCCGCCAAAGGGGATTCCCCCGGCGGCCCTGTAATCTTCCCTGGATTTCGGCAATTACTTTGGCAAAGCCCTGCGGTTTTTGAGCCTTGGCTCTTACCATCGAACATACTTGTAATACGAAAAGATAGAGAAGGCCAAGGCCACCACTGCCACGCCCAAGCCGATGACGCCAAGCAAGGCCATTAAATCCAGCCCCGAGCGCCCAGGCCCTTGTTCGCCCGGTTCCCCCTGGAGGCCGGTATCGCCTTGCGGCCCCGGCGGGCCGGACGGACCACGAGGACCGGGCGGGCCTTCAATGCCGGGCAATCCCCTCTCTCCCTGTGACCCTTGCGGCCCGGCCGGCCCCGTAACAGCGGCCGGAAGAGGCGTCGGCTCCGAGGCA
>CBDDQX010000002.1:0-808362 GCA_965232885.1 Dehalococcoidia bacterium
CTACTGCCACGTCAATCTGGAGGCCGCATGGCTGACGCCACCGGGGTACTGGTAATCGGGCAATCGTCGGGCGAAGGGCTGGACTCTACCGCCGCCGAACTGCTGGCCGCAGGACGCAACGCGGCCTCGGCCTTGGGCGAAGAACTGTCCATTGGGCTGCTGGGCGACACGCTGGACGTTCCGGCGCAACAGGCCATCGCTCACGGTGCTGACCGGGTTTACGCTGTCACGCATCCCCTGCTGGCCGAATACCAGCCCGACCTGTACCTGGCGGCTATGGATGTCCTGTGCCGCGACGTCAATCCGAAAGTTGTGCTGATTTCCCGCACGGCAGAGGGACGCGAACTGGCCCCCCGCCTGGCCTTCCGGTTGGGAGTGGGTCTGGCCCAGGACTGCCTGGAAGTGTCAATTGACGAATCCACGGGCAGCCTGCTGGCCAACCGCCCGGTATACGGCGGGAACGCCGTGGCCGTGGTTAGTTGTGAGCGCACCCCGCAGGTTGCCGCCATCCGGCCCAAGGCGTATGAGCCGTCCGAGTCCGATGGCTCCCGACAGGGCGAAGTGGTTTCCTTCCCTGTGGAACTTGACGCCTCGCAGGCCCGCACGCGCGTGGTGGAAACGGTGCGCGAAGAGTCCGAGGGAGTGAAGCTGGAGGAAGCGCGCGTAGTGGTGTCAGGCGGCCGAGGGCTCGGCGGACCGGAGCCCTTCTCCGGCCTGGAAGATCTGGCCAAGCTGTTAGGCGGAGCAGTTGGAGCCTCTCGCGCCGCTGTGGATTCCGGCTGGGTTCCTTCGTCCTACCAGGTAGGTCTGACGGGCAAGGCCATCACGCCTGAGCTCTACATCACTGTGGCGATTTCCGGGGCCAGCCAGCACATGGCAGGTTGCTCCGGCGCCAAGTGCATCGTAGCTATCAACAAGGACGCCGACGCCAATATCTTCAAGGACGCCCGCTACGGCGTGGTGGGCGATTGGGAACGCGTTCTGCCTGCGTTGACCGAGGTCGTCCGCGAACTGGTAGACAGCTAAAAATCCCTTCTCCCTTTGGGAGAAGGTTAGGGTACGGGCGTCTCCTCCGGCCCTACTCCAATATCACGTTGTCAATCAACCGTACTGACCCCATGTGAGCCGCTACGGACAGCATGGCCCCCCTGTGTGCTGTGGCAAGCTCCTCCAGCGTTTTCGGCGCGGCTAAGCTGACATAATCTATGTCCCCGATCAGCGGCTCGGGTCTCCAACTCCCGGCGTACTGCGCTGCGGATTGCTGTTCCGTCAGTCTCCCCGTCCTTCCACATTTCTTTGCCAGCCGCCAGTGCGCGATAGATCGCCGCTGCCGCCTGCCGCCTGCCGCTGTCGGGGATTCAGGCGCACGTTGCGGCTGCTCATTGCCAGTCCGTCTGCCTCGCGCACAGTGGGCAGCACCACGACCTCGCCCCCCAGGTCCAGGTCTCGCGCCAGCTTGCGAACTACCACGGTCTGCTGCCCATCCTTCTGACCGAAGTAGGCCCGCTCCGGCTGGACTATTCCGAACAGCTTGGCCACCACCGTTGCCACTCCTCGAAAATGCCCGGGCCGTGCCTCTCCTTCCAGCCGGTCGGCGATTGGCCCTACGTCCACCCAAGTGCCGAAGCCCGGAGGGTAGACTTCGGCCACGTCCGGCACAAAGACCAGGTCAACGCCCCGTTGCCGCAGCATCTCCAAGTCTCCCTCCAGGTCTCGGGGATACTCGGCGAAATCTTCGCCCTCCGCGAACTGGGCGGGGTTGACGAAGATGCTGACGGCGACGCTGGCGCAGTCGGCGCGCGCGCGGTCAACCAGGGAGAAGTGACCGTCGTGCAGCGCTCCCATCGTCGGCACCAGCCCCAGGGGGCGACCAAGACTCCCGGCAGGCGCGGCGCATCGTGTCCTTGGACGCTATGACACGCATGGCGGCCTAGTCCTGACCGTTGCCGGCCCGACCGTTGCGGGATTGAAGCTCAGAGACAGCCGGAATACCCCCCAACCCCGTGGCGCAGCGGACGGCGCGAAGCACCGCTCGCGCTGTTACCTCCACAGCCGCCGCGCCGAGGGATGTAAGGTCGGCTTGTACGCCGGACTCGCCGGTGGCCATGGCAAACATGGTGTCTCCATCGCGGATGGTGTGGCAAGGACGGATTGACATAGCCAGGCCGTCATGGCTCACGCGGGCTATGTAGTTGGATTCCTCGCGGTTGAGCCTGGCGTCGGTGGCAACGACGCCGATAGTTGTGTTAACCGGCCCCGTAGGAGAAGCAGGGGGCGAGCCGTCGAGCAGTATGCCCACAGGGTCGTCGAAACTGCCATCTTCGCGTCGCGGCCCGGCCAGGAGCTGGCCCGTCCGGTAGTCCCAAACACCGCCGATGGCGTTGACAGCCACGACAGCGCCTACCGAAACGCCGTTGGGGAAGCGCATACTGGCAGTGCCGATGCCGCCTTTAACTGCTCGCGCCGTTCCGCCTGTCTTGGCGACGGTGGCGCCCGTTCCGGCTCCTACCGTGCCTTCGGCCAAGACATCTCCCGACGCGGCGGCGCAGGCGGCGCGGCCTTCCTGGAGACCCGGCCGCACCTTTGAGTTCACCAGCCCCAAGTCGTAGATTATGGCAGAGGACACTATCGGCACGATAACTTCCGGTGAAACATGGAATCCAACGCCCTGCTCTTCCAGCCACGCAACCACCCCGGATGCGGCGTCCAGCCCGAAGGCGCTGCCTCCGCTCAGGGACACGGCGAAGAGCTGGTCCACCCGCCGCGCCGGTTGCAGCAGGTCGGTTTCGCGCGTGCCAGGGGAACCGCCCCGCACATCCACGCCGCCGACCGCTCCCTTGCGGCATATTACGACAGTGCAGCCAGTTGCGTTGGCAAGGTCTGTGTAGTGGCCCGCTTCAATTCCCGGTACTGATGTAATTGTGGTGTTCAACGCAACTCCACATCTTGCGCTTCGACAGGGTCTTTTAATTCTCCCTCTCCCTTGAGGGAGAGGGTTGGGGTGAGGGTGAAATCCCGGCATCAGCGCTTTGTCCACAGCCGGAGAGACGCCCCCGCCTCCGTATCGAGTACGGGGTAGGTTCTAACTCTCCTCCTGAAGGAAGGGGAACTATTAAAGTACCCTGTTGCGCTTCGACAGGCATAGATAACCGTCAGGCTGGCTCGGTCTTGTAGTTAGGGAACGGGGTCAATGCGACTATGACCAGGGCCAACGCTGTAAGCACGCCAACATAGACGTACATGGCGCCATACCCTCCAAAGTTGTCTATGATAGTGGCGGTCAAAATGTGGGCCCCAAAACCAACCGCCCCGTTAATGCCAAACACCAAACCGGCTACAGTGCCTTCGTTGCCGCGAACCACGCTGTCCAGTATCGCGGCCAGCATAATTTGGTGGAGGGCAAAGCTGAACAGTCCCAAACCGGCCATCACCAGCGGCACCAGGATGCCGTCGCCCGCCGGCACAATCAGGAAGGGCAGTACCGACGACAGCGCCAGCCCCGGCACCAGTATCTGCTTGCGGCCCAGCTTATCGGAAAGCTGGCCAAGAATCGGAGATGAAATTGCGCCCATTCCGGTAAGCAGCGCCATGTGAAAACCGATCCAGAACTCGGTAAATCCCAGTCCGCCCTCTTCCGGGGATTTTTCCAGGTAAAACGGCGTCCAGTCGAACATGGCGTTGTTGGCCACCCCTCGCAGGGAAGCAGCCACCAGCAACGCCAGCATCGCGGGGTTGTTGAACAGCCGCAGTCCATCCCGTCCCAGCGACCACAGGGTTCGCCTGTTCTCCGGCGATACTTCCTCGCTTCCTTCCCGGCCCAAGTCCTTCAGAGACCACCAGACGAAGAACGCTACTATTGCCGCCGGGATGGCATAGAGAAACAGCACGTTCCGCCACAGCAGGTACGAGAGCAGCAATCCGGCCAGCAGAGGCCCCAGGGAGTTTCCCACCGTGGAGCCGAAGCTATGTATGGATATGGCAAAAGCGCGTCTGTCTGTGAACCGGCGCGACAGTGATGCGATGGCGGGCAGATGCCACAAGGAGCCGGGGATGGAAATCAGGCACACGCCGACTATCAGCAGCGCCAGATTGGGCGAAAGGCCAATGATGACGAAGGCGATGACGTTCAGCACCATGCAGGCGGTGAGCATCATCCCCCACTCGTTCCTGTAGCGGTCAACCAGAACGCCCGCGCCCATGCTGACCAGTCCGCTGCCGCTGACACGGATGCCCAACAGAATCCCCGTCTGGAAAGTGGTAAGGCGGAAGGTATTGGCAATCTCGGTCAGGAACACCGGAAAGCCCAGGTCATACAGGTGGGCCACGCCGTGGCCGAAGGTGAGGGAGCCAAGGATGAACCCCCGTTTCTGCCGGTGATCGCCGGATGTCTGTACCGCTTGCGCCATTGTCTCCCACCCTAATCAACCTTGCGCCCGCCGCCTCTCAGACGGCGGCATACCGGCTGATTCTATTCCCGCGCCTCCTATGGCGCAACCCGATTTCAAAATAAGTTCCCTCTCTATCCGGGAGAGGGTTAGGGTGGAGGCGTCTCTGTGCTATGCTACGCCACGAATTGAACGGACTGCGGCGACTATGGAGGTAGTGATGGCCTATTCGGGGCTTAGTCTGGATGGAAAGGTTGCGCTGGTTACCGGTTCGGCCCGCGGTATTGGGGCGGCTCTGGCCGTTGGTCTGGCCGAGGCAGGCGCGGACGTTGCCGTTTCCGATATGGCGTCGCGGCTGGAACTGGCCCGCGACACCCAGGCGCGGGTGGAAGCGCAGGGAGTCAAGAGCGAGACCTATGAACTGGATGTCCTGGACATTGGCGGCATTCAGCCGGTTATTGAACGAATAGTAAACGACTTCGGCAAGCTGGACATTCTGATCAACAATGCCGGCATTCGCATCCCCAAGCCAGCCCTCGAGGTTACTGAGGCGGATTGGGACGCTACCATAGACACTAACCTCAAGGGTCTGTTCTTCTGCGCCCAGGCAGCCGTCCGGCCCATGATAGAGCAGGGCTGGGGCCGCATCGTCAATATAGGCTCCCAATTCTCTACCGTTGGCTCCGCTGACCGAGCGCCTTATGTTGCCAGCAAACACGGCGTGGCCGGCCTGACGCGCTCCCTTGCCGCTGAGTGGGCGCAATATGGAGTTACCGTGAATGCCATCGGCCCCGGGCCCACGGAGACGCCTGGTGTGCTGGCCGCCTATAATCGCACCCCCGATCAGATTCAGGCCGAATTCGCGGATAGGATGCCGTTGGGCCGCAGGATGCAGCCGGAAGAGCTGGTGGGGGCTGCCGTCTATCTGGCCAGCCCTTCCGCCGGGGCTACGACAGGCCACCTGCTGCTGGTGGATGGCGGTTGGACCGCGCTGTAATCCTGACACTTCCTTTCGGGAATGCCCTTACCCTAACCCCCTCCCAAGAGGAGAAGGGACTTTATGCGGAGGAATTATGCCGTCAGACGACCTGGAAAGAAGGATACAGGTTCTTGAAGACATCGAAGCTATCAAAAAGCTGAAGCATCGCTACTGCGCTTATTGCGATGACCAGTATGACGCCGACGCGCTGGCAGACCTGTTCGTCGAAGACGCCGTGTGGGATGGCAGGGAAAGAGGCCGCAACGAAGGAAGGGAGGCTATTCGGGCTTTCTTCAAGAACGCTCCGAACAGGCTGCCCTTCGCCATACACATGGTGCTGAACCCGATTATCGAGGTGGATGGCGACCGGGCCACTGGCATCTGGTATCTGTTCCAGCCCTGCACCTATGCTGACGGCGACCGGGCTGTATGGGGATCGGCCCGCTATGACGAGGAATACGTCAAGGTGAACGGAGAATGGAAATTCCAGAACCTCACCCTGACCTCCCACTTCTGGACGCCCTTTGACGGGAAAGGCTGGGTAGAGACCAAGTTCGCCTAGCGGTCAACTCAACTCTTGAAGCTGGGCGATGATTTCATCGTTGTCGGGGCGGTCGTAGTACGAGTCGTAGCCGATATACTCCCAGCGGATGTTGCCCTGCTTGTCCACCACGAAAGTGGCAGGGGCGGCATAGCCGTTGTTGTGCAGGTCGAATACGCCGTAAGCCTCGATGACGTCCGCTGAAGGGTTGGACAGAATCGGAAACTCAAGTCCCAACTGTTCCACGGCATACTCTGCGCGGGTTAACTTGTCGGTGCTGATGGCGATAATCTCGGCATCCAGGCCGGTGATGGCGCCGTAGTCCTTCTGCAACTGGTCCAGTTGCCCGCGGCAAACGGGTCACCAGAACCCTCGATAGAAAACCACGACTACGTTCTTGTTCCCGATGTAGGAATCCAGGCTTACCGTTTCGCCGGAAGTGTCTGGCAGTTCGAACTTGGGTGCGGCCCTGAGTTGGGCGGGTGCATCAGAGTTGGCGGCGGCGGGCGCGGCCGTGGCTTGAGAAGCTGTTGGCTGCGGCGTGTCCGTCGCTGGCTGGGCAGCCCCACCGCAGGCCGCCAGGGTCAACACGGCAAGGGACAGTGCGACTGCGCCTGCGACACGTCCGAATGCTCTGCGGAATACAGTACGCATCGAATTCTCCGGCATTGGAAGTTCCCGTAATCCCAGAGCTTCTTTAGCTCAACTTTTCCAGTTGGGCGATGATGTCGCTGTTCGGTGTCCGATGGTATGCGGAAGCCTTGTGGCGCCAGACAACGGAGCCGGTTACGTCAACGATCAACACATTCGGATTGGCATATCCGGCTCCAGTATTGTAGACCCCATACTCTTTGACCACCTCTGCAGGCTGGTCATATAGCACTGGAAATTCCAAGCCAATGGCTTCAACCGCGTAGCTGGCTTGAGAAAGGTCATCCACGCTGATGGCCAGAATCTCCGCATTCAAGTCGGTGAACTTGCTGTAATCACTTTGCAACTGCCCGAGCTGCGCACGGCAATAGGCTCACCAGAATCCCCGGTAGAACACCAGCACCACATTCTTGTCGCCGCGATACGATTCCAGGCTGACTGCATTCCCGTCCAGTGCGCTGGGAAGGGTGAACAAGGGAGCCAGGTTTGCCGGCGGCGCAGGTTCGTGGGTAGGCACCGCAGTAGCCGTAGGCTCAGGTGTAGCAGTAGCGGTAGGCTCGGGCGTAGGAGCTATTGTCGCCGTGGGTTCCGGCGCCGGTGTGGCTGGCGGAGCCGGAGTTTCTATCGCGGACGATGAGTTAGCCGCCGAAGAGGCAGGCGCTGTTGCCGGGACAACTTCGGTCGGTGTGGGGTCCGGTTCCACTTCGGTCGGCTCAGGGGTGGGTTCCTCCGTAGGCCACACAGCAGTTTGCGGAGGGACAGGCGTGCTGGTGGGGGCAAGGGTTGGGCTTGCGGTTGTAGCAGTGGATGCAACGGTCGCCGTCTGGGGAATTGAAGTGGCGACTGCCGCCGGGCTAGGTTCGGGCTGAGATGCGGTTGCCGGAGGCTGGGTAACCTGAACCGTAGCCGCTGGCTCAGAAGTCGCAGCTTCTTCGCCGCAAGCGACAGCGACGAACGCAACGAAGAGCAACACGATCAGCCAAGAACCTTTCTTCATAAAAGACATTAACATACCGATAAGCACGGTTCGTGTCGGGAGCGATTCTTGAGTTATCTATTTGTAATACGCAGTCAGTGGCCCGGCGGACTTGTTTCCCGCTATGCCAAACACCGGACGGGCTGTCCGCCGTTGTATGCCACCATGTCCCCGGCGATGGGGCCGAGGTCCAGCACTGTCCCTTCCGTCTCGCCGCGAAGCTCGGAGTAAGCGCGATGCAGGTTTCCGGCGATGCGCTCCGAGTCGTGCCAGTGGTCAAAACGCTCCAGGTCAATCAACCGTGCCGCATGCAAAGGAGACAAGCCCGCAGCGAAGGCGTCCTTTGCCCGGTCCTGAACGAACCGCAGGTAGGCTTCCATATCGTCAATCACTTCCGGCCCGCACACCGGGCCATGCCCCGGCACGATGGTCTCGGCGCCGAACTCCCGCAGGCACTCCAGCGCGACCAGCGAGCCTGATATGGACCCCATCGCAACGAAGGGCGTGCCGCCGTTGAAGGCCAGGTCGCCGGTGAACAGTAAACGACGCTCCGGCAGCCACACTACGACGTCGTTGGTGGTGTGGGACGGCCCCATGTAATGCAGCTCCAGCTTCAGGTCGTCCACGAACAGGTCGAGCCGTTCCTGGAAGGTTATGAAGGGTGGAGCCAGTTCCAGGTCGCCCCATACCACGTTGGGAAACAGGGGCCGCAGCGTGTGTATGCCGGTGTCAATGACCGTCTGCCGACATAGCTCATGCCCGACGATGGATGCGCTGGGGAGGAGATAGTTTCCGTGGGTGTGGTCGCCGTGGTGGTGGGTGTTGACCAGCGTTTTGATGGGCAGATCTGTAACGCCGCTGATGGCGCGCAGGAAAGCGCGGGTGCGCGCTTCGGTGAAGCAGGTGTCAATCACGGAAACCGCGTCTCTGCCGGTGATGAATCCGGTGTTGTTCAGGCCCCAACTGCCGTCAAGCTGAATGTAGGCATAGATTCCGGGACTGACCTCTTCCACGGTTGGCGAAGGAAGTTCCCCGGCGCTGTGCGCGTGAGTCGAATCGGCTTCCGGCGGCATGAATTCTTCTCCAGATCAAGTGCCCCCAATATACGGGCGCTGCTGCGGCGGGTCAACCGCGTATAGCAGTTGAGCGGTTGTGGATGTATCATCTCTTTCGCGGATGAAAGTCGAGCACCTGACCTCAACATAAACCACCGGAGAAGCAATCATTATGACTGCCACTGCCCCGTATGGTTCTTGGAAGTCGCCAATCACCACAGACTTGATTGTCTCAGGGGCGGTGGGATTGGGACAGATCGCGCTGGACGGAAACGATGTGTACTGGGTTGAGATGCGGCCTGCTGAGGGAGGGCGAATGGTCATCGTGCGCCGTGGCCCTGATGGCGTAGCCGGGGATGTCACGCCCGAACCGTACAGCGTTCGAACGCGTGTCCACGAATACGGCGGCGGGGCCTTTCTGGTAGCTAACGGGACAGTCTTCTTCTCCAATTTTGCCGACCAGCGAATCTACAGGCAAGACGGAGGAAGTGAACCCAGAGCGATAACGCCGGAAGCCCCCCTGCGCTACGCAGACGGCGCGCTGGACGACAGGCGCGAGCGAATCATCTGCGTCAGGGAGGACCATACCCGGAACGGGGAACCGGCAAATGCGCTCGTGGCCGTAGACGCCGGAGGCGCCGTCGCGCAGCAGGCGCTGTACGACGGGTCGGACTTTTGCGCCGCCCCGCGCATAAGTCCCGACGGCAGTTCTCTTGCGTGGTTGTCCTGGAATCACCCCAATATGCCGTGGGATTGCACCACCCTGCTATTGGCCGATTTCGACTCTAACGGGATGTTGGGCGAGATACGGACGATAGCTGGCGGTCCTTCGACTAGCTCAGGAAGGGAAGAGTCGGTGCTGCAACCATTGTGGTCCCCGGATGGGGAGTTGTACTTTGTGTCTGACCGCAATGGCTGGTGGAACCTGTACCGCTGGCGAAACGGGGAGGTTCAGCCCGTCCTAGAAATGGAAGCCGAATTTGCCCGCCCGCAGTGGGTATTTGACCCGGCGGCTTACGGATTCCTGGACGAAGGACGCATCGCGTGCAACTACGTAGAACGCGGAGTGTGGCATATCGGCATCATTGACGTGGAGGGAGGCAGCCTGACGCCCCTTGACCTGCCCTACTCTGAGATGGGACGCGGTGAACTGCGCGCGTCCGGAGACAGGGTCGTATTCTCCGCAGGGGCGCCTGACAAGCCGATGTCGCTGATGTCGTTGGATGTGGCGACCGGAGCAGTAACAACCCTGCAACAGGCCCACGACCTGGAAGTGGACTCCGCCTATCTCTCAACGCCGGAGCCAGTGGAGTTCGAGACCACAGACGGCATGACGGCCCATGCCTTCTATTACCCGCCGCGCAACCCTGACTTTACCGCGCCTGAGGGTGAGAAGCCTCCGCTGCTGGTGAAGAGTCACGGAGGGCCAACGGCATCGGCGTCAACCGCGCTGGACTTGGGGATACAGTTCTGGACCAGCCGGGGCTTCGGCGTGGTTGACGTAAACTACGGCGGCAGCACGGGGTACGGCACGGAATACCGCAGGAGGCTCAACGGAACGTGGGGAATCGTGGACGTGGACGATTGCGTGAACGCGGCCCGGTTCCTGGCCGCCCGTGGTGATGCGGACCAGGAGCGGCTGGCGATAGACGGCGGCAGCGCGGGCGGCTACACCACCCTCGCGGCCCTGACCTTCCATGATGTGTTTAAAGCGGGAGCCAGCTATTATGGCGTGAGCGACCTGGAAGCTCTAGCCAAGGAAACCCACAAGTTCGAGTCGCGCTATCTCGACAGCCTGGTGGGACCTTACCCGGAACGGCGCGACCTGTACGTCGAGCGTTCGCCAATCAACCACACTCATTTGCTGTCATGCCCGCTGCTGCTGTTACAGGGGCTGGAGGACGAAATTGTGCCGCCCAACCAGGCTGAGATGATGTTCGAGGCGGTGAAGTCCAAGGGCTTGCCCACGGCCTACGTGCCTTTCGAGGGAGAGCAGCACGGCTTCCGCCGCTCGGAAAACATCAAGCGCGCGCTGGAGGCGGAACTGTACTTCTACTCGCGGATTTTCGGATTCGAACTGACCGAACCCGTCGAACCGGTGGATATAGAAAACCTGTCCGGCTGATTGGTAGAAAAGGGAAGGAAGATCAGGTGTGGGCAGCGCCGTCGTTCGCCGCGATTCTGGCCTTGTGGTCGCGGCGGCCGGCGCAGGTTCCGCACCAGCCGTAGAAGTCTATGCGCTGGCCGGTGAACTCGAACTCGGTGGAGTTTTCCAGTTGGGACTTGAGACGGGTGACTATGTCTTGTCCTGCGCTGGAATCCACCACTCCGCCGCAGCCGACACAAACCAGGTTGGCGTGGGGAGACAAGTTGGCGTCGTACCTGGACTGCTTCTGGAAAGGTAAGGCTCGCACGAATCCTGCCTGCTCCAGGGTTTCCAGCGTCGAATAAACCGTGGCCAGGGTCACATAAGGAAAGAATTCCTTGACCCGTTGATAGATTTCCTTAACCGAAGGGTGGTCGCCGGAATTGACTACGACCTCAGCGATGGCGAGGCGTTGTGGCGTCTGGCGAATGCCCAATTCTTTCAGTTTTATTGCTAGCTGCTCTGGTGTTGTCAATGTTCCTCTATATCATTGTGGCCTATTCCGTCATTCCCGCGAAAGCGGGAATCTAAAGCCTGATGGAATAGGCCACTGCTTACTCAAAGTCCCTGGATTCCCGCTCTCACGGGAATGTCAGTTGGTGTTGAGGCGGATTTACAGGCGGCCACCGAAGAACATGGGCTGCTGCTTGCGGTAAATCTGGATGCGGTTGCGGCAAGACTCCACGGCGAAGAGGCGGTCCTGGTCGTCTACTTCGACGTAGCAAACACCCCAGAAGTCCTTCTCCCGCTCGATGCCCTGAGCGATCTCCCGCTCCTGCCACATCTCGGCGTTAGCGTCCAGCTTGTCCTTGCCCCACTTGGAGATGGTGGCGTCGCCGGTGAGCGTGGCTACCGGGTCGCCTTCGGGGCTGTATATCCTGACCTTCTCGTTGCCCCAGTCGGCGACGTAAACCAGGCCCTGGCTGTCGGTGTCGACGCTGGTGGGGCGTTGCAGGTCGCCCTTGCCGTACTGCGCCAGGTATTGGCCGTCGGCGTTGAACTTCTGGATCCTGTCGTTGCCCCAGTCGGCAATGAAGATGCTGCCGTCCTTGTCTATGGAAATGCCCCAAGGCAAATTCAGCTCGCCTTCGCCGGAGCCGGTAGTTCCGAACTTGGCTATGAACTGGCCGTCGCCAGTGAACTTTTGCACGCGGTTGTTCTTGCTGTCCACGATGTGCAGGTTATCGTCGGCGTCAAACGCCATCCCGGATGGGCCGTCCAGTTCACCGTCGCCGCTTCCCTTGGCCCCCCATTTGCCAATCCATTCACCGTCGCGATCGAACATGGAGATGCGGTTCAGCCATTCGTCGGCGACATAGACGTTGCCCTTGCTGTCGAGGGCGACGGAGGTGGGCCAGATGAGAGACCCGTCGTTTTCGTTTTCGTCGGTTTCGCCAGCGGTGTGGACGCCGCGTGCGAACTCCCCGACGTAGTCCTCGTCAGCGGTGCAGATAGTGATGCGCTTGCCGTCGGGACGGTATTCGTAGGAGCGGTTGACGACGTACATCGTGTCTTCCTCGCCGAGCGCCATGGCGACGGGGTTGCGGAAACCGGGGCCGGAGAACTCACCGCGCCCGATGGTGTGGCTATACTGGAAGGTGATGCCGATAGTTTGTGTGGCCATCGTTACCTCGCTTGATTCGAGTGTCGCCTGATTGTCTCTTCCTGGCGTTTCACTCCCACCCTGACCATCCCCTCTCAAGGGGAAGGGATGAATTGGAGGGATTGAAAGGAGAATCTAGGCGGCGATGAAGTCCATCTGCTCAAAGGTCCCGCCGACGATCGGCTTGGCGTCCAGGCCCATCCACTGCTCCAGCAGGGTGGAGTACAGGCCGCGGAAGTCGTTGTTGTAGTGCAGGTCGCCTTCCAGCAGCTTTTCAGGAGCGAGGGAGGGGTACTCGCCGTACAGCCCGCCCTTGACGTGGTCGCCAACGACGAAGGCGACGCCGCCAGAGCCGTGGTCGGTGCCGGAGCCGTTGTCATGGACGCGGCGGCCGAACTCGGTGAATACCAGCAACACCACGTTGTCGCTGGCAGACTTCTCGCTGATGTCCTGGTAGAAGTTCGAGATGGCGCGGGAGGTATCGGTCCAGAGTTTGGCGTGAGCGCTCAACTCGCCGGCGTGGGTGTCGAAGCTGTTGTAGGGCGCGGTGGTGTACAGGAAGCGGGTGCCCAGATTGGCCAGGTGCACCATCGCAATGTTACGCATGTACTGGGCCACCGAGTCGTTGCCGTACTCCACAGTGGAGTTGTACATGCCTGGGGCGGTGGCCAGAATGTCGGCGCCCTTGAGCGCGTCCATGCCCGTGTGGGAGAGGTAGTCCACCACTGCGCCGCGCCCGACGGCGGGAGAGTACATCCGGGAGAAAATGTCCAGCGCGTCGTCCCGCTCGTCTTCCTCAATGCCGGTCAGAACGCCGTAGGTCTCGAGATTGCCGACGGAGGCGACGGGCACCTGCGGAGCCGCCATCGAGCGGGGCAAACCGCGTCCGAAGTTGACGCCGGTCAGCACGTTTTCGGAATTGGGGTCAATGTCGCGGATGGCGCGGCCGATCCAGCCCTCGGTGCCCACCTTGTCCGGCTCGCAGGTGTGCCAGATGTCCATGGAACGGAAGTGAGAGCGGTTGGGGTTGGGATACCCGATCCCCTGGAGGACGGCGACCTTACCCTGATCGTAAAGCTCCTTCAGCGGGCCCATGGCAGGGTTGAAACCGACGTAGTCGTTGAGGCGGAGAACCTGCTCGTCGGACACCCGAACCGTGGGGCGGTTGTCGGCGTAGAGCGGGTCGCCGTAGGGTATCAGGGTGTTGACGGCATCGTTGCCGCCGGAAAGCTGCAAAACCACCAGAACGGGGTCTTTCTTGGTTGAAGTCATTGTTTGCCCACTCCTTAAAATGGGTGTCTTGTAGCCGTGTCTGGTTCAGACTGTGGCGTCGTCTACTCGGCCGTCGTTCCACCGTCTATGACCAGCTCCGCGCCGGTAACAAAGGATGACTCGCTGGAGGCCAGGTAGATGACGCCGTAAGCGATGTCTTCGGGTGTGCCGACCCGTTTCAGCGGCAGGCGGCGCATTCGCGCTTCCCAGCGCTCCGGGTCGGAGAAGGTATCCCGGATCATTTCGGTGTCTATGGGGCCGGGATGCACCGAGTTGCACCTGATTCCCTCGGAGGCGTACTGGATGGCAGTGGACTTGGTCAGCAGCCGGACGGCGCCCTTGGTGGCGGTGTAGCTGGAGGAACCCTCCGGGCTTCCCACCAGCCCGGCGGTGGAGGAGATGTTGACGATGGACCCGCCGCCTGCCTCGCGCATGGCAGGGATGGCGGCCTTGGTGCCAAGAAACACTCCCTTGGCATTGATGTCCATTATCCGGTCCCAGTCCTCCACCGTAGTATCCTCGATACCTTTGCGTATGAGGATGCCGGCGTTGTTGACTAGGGTGTCCAAGTGTCCGTAGGCGGAGACGGCGGCGGAAACCGCGCCATTCCAGTCGTCTTCTCTGGTGACGTCGAGGTGAACGTAGGTAACGTCCAATCCGGCTTCAGCCAACTCGGCCTCGACTTGGCGGCCCAAGTCGTCAAGAATGTCCCCGATTACGACCTTCGCGCCTTCCTGGGCCATCATCCTGGCTTCGACAGCCCCTTGGCCCCGCGCTCCGCCGCTGATTAGGACTACTTTCCCGTCCAGTCTGCCCATATTGAGATCCTTGCCGTTGCGATTGCTATTTTTGTCTGAATCAGGATTTACCGGATCTGAGGATGGTCAGGATTCCTTATTCTGAAAATTCTCGCATCCTGATTCAGACAATCGCCTGCTACGCGAACTGGTATTCCTGGGTGGCTACGATGAGCTGGAGGGTCTGGCCGACGCGGCGACCGTAGTCCTCGGTGCCGGCCTGCAACTGTCCGCCCTTTTCAACGTGATCAACCAGGTAGTCGCGGGTCTCATCAGGCAGTTGGTAGGAACCCACCATGTCCAGGCAGCGGTCAACGAAGGCCTGCGGCTCAGTGACGCTCTCGGCGCCGAGACGCTCGATGATGGCGCGGATGCCGGGCAGGTCGGTGTTGCCCACCTGGTCGGCGGCGAAGTTGATGCGCTCCACCAGTGTGCCGCTGTCAATCCACTCTGCGCCGGTGTGCCAGCCTTCCACCGTGGGCGGGTTCAGCAGGTCCTGGCCCATGTAGCGGATTTCCATGGCGATGGGATGCAGGCCGGGCTTGGGGTGTGTGAAGTCCTGCACCAGGCGCATGGTTCCGGCCACGGTCTCCGCCGGGCTCTTGACCTTGGCGAAGCGGGCGTTCTTGAAGAAGTCCGAGTTGAACAGCGTCCGCAGCATAGCGGTGAGATTGTAGTTGGACTCGAAGTAAGCGTCTTCCAGCAACTTGATGGCTTCGGGGTCGCGCGGCGGCGTCTCCTGCCATGCCGGAACTTGCGGCTCGTCGGCCACGAAGTAGTTGTACAGGTGACGGGCGACGAAGCGGGCGGTCGCCGGCTGCCGGGCGATGATGTCAATAATCTCTTCGCCGTTGAGGTTGCCGGTCTCGCCGAGGAACGTCTTTTCGTCTTCGTCGTGGTCGGCGGGGTTGAAGACGAACTGGGAGGCGTAGCGCCCATACGGATAACGAGGGATGGCGTTGGTGATGGTCCAGCCAGTGAAGGCGCGGGCCGCTTCCTTGACGTCATCCTCCGAGTAGTTGGCGTGGCCGTCCATACCGACGCCCATGGAGAAGAGCTCAAGAAGCTCGCGGCCCCAGTTCTCGTTGATGGCGTCCTTGTGGCTCATGCAGTTGTCCAGGTAGAACACCATCGCCGGGTCGCGGGACAGCTCCAGAAGCAGGTTGCGCATACTGCCCATGCCCAAGGCGCGGAACATATCCAACTGGTCCTGAATCTGGCGGCCATGCTCGCACTTGGAGTTGCCAGTGCAGAAGATACCGTGCCAGAACAGGGTCACCTTTTCCTGAAGAGGCCGCTGGGTGTTGATCATCCGGTAGGTCAGATACGCCTGGTTAACTTCCAGTGCGTTCATTTCCTTCCAGTCTACGAAGTATCGCTCGAGAAGGTGGCGGTCCAGGTCAGGCTGCTCCATGGGAGAGAGGAGCTCTTCGACGGTGGCTTCGTAGCCATTGGCCGCCCGCCGCTCGATTTCCTCATAAGTGGCGCCAAAGCCGGCGCGCCGCATAAGGTGAGCCATAAGCTCAATATCTTGGTTGGCCATGAATGCCTCTCCTGCCTTGAAGTCTGGCCGGTACGGGATTCCGGATGCAGATCGGGAGTGAGGTGCTACCACATTTTGTAGGCTGATTATATTGATTCCTAAGTAAGATTGTCTATGCCTTTGAACCAAACCCGCCTGAGGGGGTTGGTAAGCCTGCGCCAATAAGCCAGCGACCGCAGAGTGGTTTCTCTCTGCGGTCTCTTGCATAAAATGCAGAGCTTGCTCTGTCTACCCTCGTCCGAAACGCCGCCGGTGCTGGCGGAGGGCGCAGTCGTTCATTATCACGGGAATGCCGGCGGCCTCCGCCTTGTCCTTGGCTTCCTCGTTTATGACCCCGTCCTGCATCCAGATGTAGCGAGCGCCGACTTCGATAGCTTCGTCCACCACCGGCGGCACCTGGTCGGAGCGGCGGAACACGTCCACCATGTCTATCGGTTCAGGCACCGACTTGAGGTCGGGGTAGCTCTTCTCTCCCAGCGCTTCCTCAATCACCGGGTTCACCGGGATGATCCGGTATCCCTGGCTTTGCAGATAGCTTGCCACGCGGTGGCTGTCGCGCTCCGGATTGTTGGACAGCCCTACCACCGCTATGGTCTTGCTGTTGCGCAGTTGTTCATCCACGAGGTCAATGTAGTTGCTGGACATTTCGCCCTCCTGTGTCTTGACATTTCTGCGAAAGGGGACGCCCCCACCCTAACCCTCCCCCGGAGGGAGAGGGGATTTTAGTCCCAGGACTTGCTCGAAACGTAGCGGTAGGCGGCGATGGCGGCGGTCGCGCCGTCGCCTGCCGCCGACACCAGTTGCGACGAGGAGCGCTGGCGTATGTCTCCCACGGCGTACACTCCCGGAACCGCCGTTTCCATCGAAACGTTGACCGGAATGTGTCCACCGCCGTCGGTCTGCAATACACCCTGGGTGAAACCGGCGTTGGGGGTCAGGCCAACGTAGACGAAAAGGCCCGAAAGCTCCCGGACATCCCGATCCCCGGTCGTCAGGTTGGTGGTTCGGACGCCCGAGACGGTGTTCTCTCCCAGGACTTCATCAATGACCGTGTTCCAGACCACCTCGATTTTGGGTTCCGCGAGAACCCGGTCAACCAGACTCTGCTGGGCACGGAACTCGTCACGGCGGTGGAAGAGCAACACCCGGTCGGCGTACTGCGACAGAACCAGGGCCTCGTCAGTGGCCGAGTCCCCGCCGCCGGCCACGCCCACGATCTCGCCGCTATAAAGGGGGCCGTCGCAGGTGGCGCATTGCGAGACGCCCCGGCCCATAAACTCCTCTTCCCCTGGGACGCCCAGCAGCCGGAGCGTGGAACCGGCTGCGATGATTACGGACTTGGCCCGAAATTCTCCAGCGTCGCTGTCTACCAGGCGGTAGTCTCCATGCTCGGAGATGCCGGAGACCTCGCCCATGACAAACTCGGCGCCTGCATTCATCGCCTGTTCCTGGGTCATGGCGGCCAAGTCAGCGCCCATGATGCCTTCGGGGAAACCGGGATAGTTCTCGACTTTTTCCACGTTGATAATTGAGGCGCCGCCCATCATGCGCTCGACGACGCCAACGCTAAGTCCGTGGCGCGCCGCGTACATGCCGGCTGTCATTCCCGCCAGGCCCCCGCCGATTACCAGAACGTCGTATTCACTCGCCATGCCATCTGCTCCGATAATGATTGCCCCGAAGCCCGCGGTGGCAAGACTTCGTTATGCTGGATGACATCATATCAGGCTTTGGCTCTTGAGAAAGTCAAGGGTGATATCCAGGCATTTCCCCGGTTGTTCCAGTTGGAGGAAGTGAGTTGTTCCCGGCAGAAAGTCGTAGTTGATCCCGATAAGTTCACTCAGGTCCATGGTGGGCATGAAGGAGTAAGGCTGGGTAGGGTCGGCGCCGACGATTTTCACCGGGCAGGAAACCTTCTGCAAATCTACCCGCATGGCCCATCCGAACAGGTACTCGTAGACCTGCGCCTCATGCTCTCTGGGGCAACAAAGTTCGTACCCTGCTTCCCCGGCAGCGGGGCGAAGGGTGGTCTGAGCCAAGAGTTCGGTCACGCCCGGCGCCAGCCCTTGGAATGCCGGCGCATTGCTGAGGCGGCCAGCGAATTCTTCCTTGGTCTCAAACCGGGCGCACCTGCGGCGGGCCTGTGCGCTCATGGTTTCGCCCATCTCCACCAAGTCCTCCGGCTTTCCTCCCGGTGGCTGGATTGGCACGTCGAACAGCACCAGAGCCGAGAATCCCTTCCACGTTTCTTCATGAAGGAGAGCAACCAGGCCGGACAGGGAATGAAACACGCCGATGACGGGCTCTTCACCGTAAGTCTCGCCAATGGCTCGAAGCACCCTTTCGCAGTCCTGCACGAAAGTGGGTATATTCTGGCTTCGCAGAGCCCCGGGATGGTTCCAGCCATGGCTGCGCAGGTCATAAAGGAACAAGTCGAATCCGGCAGACAAGGGAGACCAGAATGGGAGATAGGCATCGGCTGCCATGCCGCAACCGTGGCTCAGGAGAATTCGCGGGCCTGTGGGGTTGCCATGCCTTCGGACATACACATACGCCCCGCCGTCCACAGGCACTTCAAGAACAGCAGCAGGTTCGGGCAGTTCCCAAACAGGGGATATCGGTTCTGATAGCTTTTCATCCACCAGAAAACCCCAGTCGCCTGTTCGGTATCTCGTAATTAGAGAATGACCGACGGCCTGGTTAGATGAGAAACCTCATAGTACGGTCAACAGATTAGGTCAACAGAATTGTAATCTGATGGAAAATCGTCATCAATAACTAATCAATAGCCGATTATTGTTCATATAATAACGATATGCGTATAATTTACTGATATAATATATACTAAACTACTATATATTACAGAAGATATACTCAGTTCGTTCAGTCCAGAACGAGATGCTGGCAGTAGAATCCGGCAGATTTTTCGGAAATTTGGGAATAATTCACGCAACTTCTGTGCCGTTGGCGCCTATATTCCCCAGTTGCGACGAGTTTCGTTGACAGGGTAAGTGGGTAATCGTAGACTAGCTTCCAAGTCCTGAAACTCAATGCCCCGGTAGTTTCCCTCCGCAAGCCATTCTGCCGGAAAACTGCTTCACCGGAAAACTGTTTCAATGGAGTGTTCCATGCCGTCGTTAGCTGACCTTGACCCACAGGTTGCCGCAGCGCTTGAAGGCGAGGACCGCCGACAGCGTGATTCCATCGTCCTGATAGCGTCGGAAAACTACGCCAGCAAAGCGGTACTGGCCTCCGGTTCCAGTGTCATCAGCAACAAGTACGCGGAGGGCTATCCGGGCCGGCGTTACTATGGCGGCTGCGAATTTGGGGACGTGGTTGAGAGTCTGGCTATCGAGAGGGCCAAAGAGCTGTTCGGAGCGGAACACGCCAACGTACAGCCCCACAGCGGAGCGCAGGCCAACATGGCGGTCTACTTCGCGCTGCTGGAACCGGGCGATACTGTCATGGGGATGCAGTTGGACCACGGCGGCCACCTGACCCATGGCGCCAAGGTCAACTTCTCTGGCAAGCTCTATAATTTCGTTTCCTACGGCGTTGACCGGGAAACCGAGACGATAGACTTCGACGAGGTGGAGAGGCTGGCCCAGGAACACAGGCCCAAGATTATCGTCGCCGGATACAGCGCCTATCCTCGCGTCATTGACTTCCCCCGCTTCCGTGCTATTGCAGACAGCGCGGGAGCGTACCTGATGGTGGACATGGCCCATATCTCCGGCCTGATTGCGGGCGGGGCGCATCCTTCTCCGCTGCCCCACGCCCAGATCGTGACTTCCACCACACAGAAGAGCCTGCGCGGGCCGCGCGGCGGTTTCATCATGTGTACCGAGGAACTGGCCAAAGACATAGACTTCGCCGTCTTCCCGGTGATGCAGGGCGGGCCGATGATGCACACAATCGCCGGCAAGGCGGTCTGCTTCGGACAGGCTCTCAAGCCAGACTTTTCCCGCTATGCCCACCAGGTTGTCGAGAATTGCCAGGTACTGGCGTCGGAGCTGTCCGAGGCCGGTATGCGGCTCGTGTCGGGCGGCACCGACAACCATCTCATACTGGTTGACGTAACTCCGCTGGGCATCACTGGACGACAGGCAGAGCGGGCCCTTGAGAGCGTGGGCGTCATAGCCAACAAGAACGCCATACCCTACGACCCCCGCCCGCCCCGCGTAACCAGCGGTCTGCGCCTGGGCACACCCGCCATTACCAGCCGGGGCATGGGCGCCGAGGAAACAGGCCGCGTGGCCTCAATGGTGGCTCGAGTCCTGACCAACATCGAAGACACGCAATTGCATCAACAGGTAGCCTCCGAGGTCCGCGAGTTGACTGCCGGGTTCCCGGTGCCGGGCATTGATGACTAGCGGCTAGTTGAGAGTGGCCGGGGCTGATGTTATAATTCGCCCACTACTTTGCCGATATTAGGGGTACTCTTGCGTCACTACGAACTTGTCGTTGTTCTCAGCCCGATGATCAGTCCCGACCAAGCCGGTCAGGCTTGGGAGCGTATCAAGGGTTTCATCACCAATCGCGAAGCCGAAATCGTTCACGAAGAACGCTGGGGAACCAGACGGCTGGCCTATCCGGTAAAGAAGGGCCAGTACCAGTTTCTGGAAGGCAATTATCACCTGACCCGGTTCGCCACCGACCAGTCCTTCAACCGCGAGTTGGAGAACTACCTGAAGCTGGACGATCAGGTATTGCGCTCGCTGGTGACGGTCACGCTGACCGAAGAAGAGCTGGCTGCCCACGCGGCGCAGACTCGCGCTCCCCGTCCTCCGCGTCCGCCCGCAGGCGCGCCGCCTGCCGGTGGCCCTGCCGGGACAGCGCCGCCTGCCGGGGCAGCCCCCGCTGCGGCTGCTACTGCCGCCCCGCCCGCAGCCGGAGACGCCCCTGCGCCTGCTGCAGAAGCGCCCGCCGCTCCGCCGCCGGATGCTCCGGCCCCGGCTGCCGCTGAGGCTCCACCGTCCGAAGTCCCTGCAGAAGCGCCCGCCGCCGAAGCCGCGCCGCCCGCCGACCCCCAGCCGGAACAGCCGTCAGAGTAACGGGGTTAGCCGTGAACAAGATTATCGTCATTGGTAATGTTGGCCGAGATCCGGAAATGCGCTATACAGCCAACGGCCAGTCGATCACTTCATTCAGTGTTGCCTCCAACCGCCGTTACCGAACGGCAGACGGCGAGCAGCGAGAAGAAACTGAGTGGTTTAACGTCAGTGCTTTCGGCAGGTTGGCTGACATTTGCAACCAGTACTTGACCAGAGGCCGCCAAGTGTACGTAGAAGGCCGTTTGCGTAGCCGTAGCTATACCAGCCAGGATGGGCAGTCTCGTTATTCACTCGACATAATGCTCACCGAAATGCAGATGCTCGGGGGGCGCGGGGATAATGAAGGCGGTGGTTACGGTGACCGTGGCGGATATAGCGGCGGTCAGGGCGGAGGCGGAGGCAATGAGCCGACTTGGGACGAAACCGACGACCTGCCCTTCTAGCAGCGTTATTCAGACAACCGGAAAGTTCGGAAGGAAACGAAAGGTATGACAACCGAAGCAACCAACAGGCCGCCTGATGGACCACAAGGTGGACGCCCCCCGGGAGGCCCAGGCGGACGCCCCCCCGGAGGCCCGGGCGGCGGCAGACCGGGTGGACGCCCGGGTGGACGCCCGCGAGGGCGGTTCGTGCCTCGGCGCCGGGTTTGCACTTTCTGCGTCGAGCACATCAAGATTATTGACTACAAGGACATCGAGAAAATCCGGCGGTTCGTTTCCGACCGGGCCAAGATTGAGCCGCGCCGCCGTACCGGGGTCTGCGCCAAACACCAGAGGGCCTTGCGCGTGGCAATCCAGCGCGCCCGCCATATCGCGCTGATTCCCTTTGTCGCCCATCACTCCTTCCCCAGCGCCCGCCGCTGACGCTCGTGTTCAGAATTCGGATGCGCAGCGCCCGAAATTGTTCGTCGAGAATGAGCTATGGCCCTCGCCCGATTAAGCGGCCGCTTTAGGGACGCGCCGGGCCGGGCCGGGCGCCGCCGTCAGATGCGCTCGCGCTCCGGCGATGAACCGGATGCCGATGCGCCCACTCCGTCCGAGCGGAGAGAGCGGCGTCGGCTGTACTGGTCCATCGGGATCGGCGCATTTCTCTTGGCTGTGATCTTCGGTGTTGTGATTTTTGGATACTACCGCGAATTCTATAGCCCTCCGCGGGTATGGGCTGGCAGTGTCAACAATGTTGAGTTCACCATGGGCGACCTGGTCCAGCGCATCCGCGTACTCCAGGGCGTTAACCGCTATCAAGGTGGCAGGGTAGACCTCAGCAGAGTCCCCTTTGAGTATCTGCAAAACCTGATAAACGCGGAAATTCTGCGCCAGAGAGCGCCTGAACTGGGTATCAGGCCCACTGAAGAGATAATTGAATCCGCTCTGCGCCGACAGTTTCAACCCATTGCTGACGAAAGGCAGGAATCGGACCCAGGCCAGTTGGAGAGCGAGTTTCGGAACAATTACCAGACTTTCCTCACAGCTACAGGACTTACCGATTCGGAATACCGCGTTATACTTGAAGAGGATTTGACCCGCGCCGGATTGTCCGCAATGCTCGCCCAAGAGATCGAAAGCCCGCAGGAACAGGTGGAAGTTCGCTGGATTCGTCTTCCCATTGATCCCAACGAAGCCGGGGCCAGCGACCTGCTGCCGGACCAGGTTGCCAAGCGCCTGGAGGTTGAGGACTTCGCCACCGTTGCCCGGGAAGTCTCGCGTTCTGCGGGATATTCAGACCAGTTGGGTTATGTGGGGTGGGTACCAAAGGGAGCATTCCCTGAATTGGACCCAATACTGTACGGCAATGCTGAAGAAGGGAAGGTCGCTCTGACCCCTGGAGAGACGAGCGCCCCTGAATACGTGGAAGACGGCATCTACATTGTCGAAAAGCTGTCCGGGCCGGAGTCGCGGGAATTGAGCGACCGGATTGGACTCAAGCTCGCTCTGGAGCTGACCCAGAAGTGGCAGGACGAAGCGTTACAGGAAGGAACTTCTGGCGGAACGGTGAAGATGAATTTCAACAGCAGGCTCTATGACTGGGTCGCGGATCAGGTATCCATAACCGCCCCGCGTGTTCCGGTCACCGGCCCGGCAGGACAGTAGAGACGGTGCGACAGTGAACAGCGACTCCAGTATAAACGTGGGCCTGATGGGTCTCGGTGTCGTAGGAGGCGGTGTTGCCTCGGCGCTGTTGCGCGACCCTTCGACAGTGGCTGCCCGAGTCGGGCGGCCGGTGAACCTGCGCAGAGCGCTGGTGCGCGATGTATCCCGCCCCCGGGACGTTGAACTGCCGTCTGGAATACTGACCACCAATGCCGAAGATATCCTTGACGACCCTGATATACACATACTGGTTGAGGTGATGGGCGGTTCGGACCCGGCGACAGACTATTTCCGCCGGGCCATATCGTCGGGTAAGCATGTGGTAACCGCCAACAAGGAAGTAATGGCGAAAGATGGCGCGGAACTGATGTCCCTGGCCCGCGCCAACCGGGTCAGCCTGCTGTTCGAGGCCAGCGTCGGCGGTGGCATCCCCATCGTCGGATGCTTGATGAACGAGCTGGCCGCCAACGACATCTACTCCGTCCGCACCATCATCAACGGCACCACCAACTACATCCTCACCCGCATGGCTCACCAGCGCACGGCCTTCGCCGAGGCTCTGGCCGAAGCCCAGGGCCTTGGCTACGCCGAGGCCGACCCCACCAACGACGTTGAGGGAATCGACGCTTCGTACAAACTTACCGTGCTGGCTACACTGGCCTATGGCCGCCGCTTCCGGCCTGAGGATGTATACCGGCAGGGCATCTCAACACTCGAACCGCAGGATTTCCGGTACGCGCAGGAATTTGGCTACTCTATCAAGTCGCTGGCGATCGCCGACCTGAACGCTGGCGCAGTGCAATTGCGTGTCTATCCGGCTCTGGTGCCAGAAGAAAATATGCTTGCCAATGTCAATGGCGTGTACAATGCGGCGGAGATAGACGGTGACCTCTGCGGGCGTGTGCTGTTCCATGGCATGGGCGCAGGCCGCGGCCCCACTACCAGCGCGGTGCTGGGAGACTTGGTGGAGACTGCCCGCCTGGTGCGCGATGATGCCGTGCCCGGCGGCCCGCGGGAGCTGTCGCAGGAACTGGCCGTGCGGCCGATTGATGAGCTGCACACCAGGTACTACATTCGCCTAGAGGTGGCTGACCGGGCGGGTGTGCTGGCCCAGATAGCCAAGGCTCTTGGCGACTGCGACATTAGCATCGCTTCTGTGTTGCAAAAAGACGCTCATGTGGAGACTCAGAGCGCTGAAATTGTCATAATGACTCATCCGGCACGGGAATCTTCGGTCCAACGGGCGTTGTTGGATATTGGCGGATTACCCCCCGTTCGCCGGGTTGGCAACATGATCAGGGTTGAGGAGTAAATTCCCGGTAGCCGGAATAACAAACCACCCTTCGGGGCAATGATTGGAACGATATGGGCCTTGGCGTACTGAAAACATACCGCGACTTGTTGCCGGTTACTGATGCTACGCCCATGATTACCCTGGGCGAGGGCGATACGCCGCTGGTGAAGTCCAACAGGCTGGCTGCCGAGCTGGGATGCCCGGAGTTGTACTTCAAGCTGGAAGGATGCAACCCCACTGGCTCCTTCAAAGATCGCGGAATGGTGGTTGCTATCGCAAAAGCGCTGGAAGAAGGAAGCCGGGCAATAATGTGCGCTTCCACCGGAAACACCAGCGCATCCGCCGCCGCTTTCGGCGCCTACAGCGGACTTCCCGCCTTGGTGATTATCCCCAAGGGCGAAGTGGCGATGGGTAAATTGGCTCAGGCCATGGCTTACGGCGCGAAAATCATAATGGTCAATGGCAATTTCGATACCGCCCTTGAACTGGTGCGCTCCTTCACCACCAAGCACGAGGTCACGCTGGTTAATTCGGTCAATCCCTACCGGATTGAAGGCCAGAAGACGGCGGCCTTCGAGATTGTTGATTCTCTCGGCGACGCGCCGGACTACTTGTTTATACCAGTGGGAAACGCTGGCAACATCACCGCCTATTGGCGCGGCTTCCGGGAATACCACGAGCTGGGCCGCAGCAAAACTTTGCCCAAGATGATGGGTTTTCAGGCCGAAGGCGCGGCGCCCATCGTAAGGGGCGAGCCGGTAACTAACCCGCAAACGATCGCGTCGGCCATCCGCATTGGCAATCCGGCTAGCTGGAAGGGAGCGCTGGAGGCCCGCGACAGTTCCGGAGGCGCCATAGACATGGTGTCGGATGACGAGATACTTGAAGGATACCGCCTATTGGCTTCGCAGGAAGGGATATTCTGCGAACCGGCGTCGGCGGCTTCCTTTGCCGGTTTGATCAAGTTGCACAAGAAAGGGCTGGATCTGTCGGACCGCCGCGTAGTCTGCGTCTTCACCGGCACGGGATTGAAGGACCCGGATCTGGCGGTCACAAGCGTTGCCCCGCAGACCATCGTTGTTGAGCCAACACTGGAGGCGGTAGAGGCGGTCGCCCTGTCCTAGCGTCCTGGATTCGCATAAACTCCCTCCCATGATACAGGAGGGTAATGAAGAGGCGAAATTACGGTCGAGCAGAGCCGGATACAGCAGGCGGTAGCCGAAATCCTAGAGGCCGTAGGCGAAGACCCGCAACGGGAAGGCTTGGAAGAGACGCCGGCCCGTGTTGCGCGGATGTACCAATCCCTGTTTGCGGGAGTCGGCCTACGCGCCGCAGATGCCATTGACGCCGTGTTTGAGACCAGCGCCAACGATCCGGTGGCCCTAAGCCATCTATCCTTTTACTCGATGTGCGAACACCACCTGTTGCCCTTCTTCGGAGAGGCTCGTATTGGCTACGTTCCCAGGCGCCGGATTGCCGGAATAAGCAAACTGGGCCGGGCGCTGGAGATTGCCGCGGCCAAGCCGCAGGTGCAAGAGCGTCTCACGGCTGAAGTGGCTGATGCCGTTTACGACGCGCTTCAACCGGAAATCGTAGTGGTGGAGCTGGAAGCGGAGCATCTCTGTATGTCCATGCGGGGTATCCGTAAACCGGGCGCCCGAATGTTGACTACCGCTGTCAGGAACACGTCATCCGACAAGGAGACCAGGGAAACATTAATAAATCTGATGCACAGCAGCTAGACGTGCCCGTTAATTTCATCGCATCCTTTGCGGACGCGCGGGAAGAATGGGACTCCGTGTTGAGCGACTCTCCGGTCGCCAGTATTTTCCTGTCCCGCCAGTGGCAGGAAGTCTGGTGGGAAAACTTTGGGACCGGGCGTGAGATGGTCAGTTTCAGCGTCCCCTCTGACGGCGGAAGCGTGGACGCATTGGCGTCACTGTCCCGGGTGGACGGAGCTATAGGTTTCGTCGGCGCACCCGACACTTTCGATTATAACGACTTCCTGGTGCGTCCCGGCTTCGAGGAAGCCTTTTACGGGACTTTGCTGGATGTCCTCGATGATTGGGAGTGGGACGGCCTGCGTCTGGACTCGCTCATTGAAGACTCGCCCACTCTTGCCCACCTGCCCGGCATGGCCCGCAGTCGCGGCTATTCCGTGGAGGTGGAATACGAGGATGTTACTTCCGGGGTGCCCCTTCCCGGAGACTGGGAGCAGTACCTGGGGTTATTGACCAAGAAAGACCGCCATGAGCTGCGCCGGAAACTGCGCCGCCTCGACTCGCAGACAGAATGGAGATGGTATTGCCTGGCCTCTCCTGACGAAGTAATGGAAAACTTCGATGACTTCCTGTCGCTGATGCGGATGAGCCGCAACGATAAGGAAGAATATATGACGCCTGAACGGGAGCGGTTCTTCCGTGCCCTTGCGCGCCGAATGGCCGAGCTGGACCGCATCCGATTGTTCTATATGGAAATAGACGGTGTTAAGGCAGCAGCAAGCCTGTGCTTTGACTATGGTGGAGCGCGTCTATTGTACAATAGCGGATATGACCCCAGCCTCTCCTATTACAGCGCTGGCCTGTTGTTGCACGCCATGTGTGTGAGAGACGCAATCGAGCAGGGACTCGGGTACTTCGATTTCCTGCGCGGTCCTGAACCTTACAAAGCGCACTTGGGCGGTCGTCAGAAGAGTCTCTACAGAATGATGGTGAAACGAAGTTGAGCGTTGAGCGAGCCGCGTTCATTACGTTCCACGCTTGCCCCCTGGCCGCTCCCGGACAAGGGAAGTCGGGGGGCATGAACGTCTACGTCAGGGAGCTCTCGCGGGCGATGGGTGAATCAGGAATCCAGGTGGATATCTTCACCCGTGAACACGAGGGCGGCTCTGGTATTGAAGAAATTATCCCAGGCGTCCGTGTCATCCACTTGCCGGGCGGTCCGCCTGAGGCAGGGATAGGCGAACTCTATTCCCATCTCCCCGGCTTTCTGCGGGAACTTCATGCCTTTCGTGAAGAGGAAGGGCATCGCTACGATGTGGCGCACTCCCACTACTGGCTGTCCGCATGGATCGGCCAACGCCTGTCCCAGAGTCTTCGTATTCCTCACGTGGTCACGTTCCACACCCTGGCCTTGATAAAAATGCAATCCCGCGCCGGAGAAATGGAACCGGAAGAGCGCTCGACCGTGGAGCGGGAAGCGATGCTAACCGCCGACCGAATCATCGCCTTCAGCGGCCACGAGCGGGATGCCATGGCCAACCTCTACGGCGCTGATCCCGCCAGAGTAACGCTGGCTCCCTGCGGGGTTGACCTAGCCAAGTTCCGCCCGCTGGACCAGAAGGAAGTCCGCCAACGCCTGGGTCTGAATGGAGAAAAAGTCCTGCTGTACGTGGGCCGGGTGGAGCCGCTGAAGGGTTTGGACCTGCTGGTGGAGACCGCTGCGCAGATGGAAGCGGGGGAAGAAAATGTGCGGATGATGGTGGTGGGCGGAGGAGGTCCAGGTGAGCCTGAGACCGACCGGGTGCGGCAACTGGCGAAAGAACGACAGGTGGACGGCCTGATTGACTTTGTGGGGCGCGTGGACCATGACGACCTGCCGCTCTATTACAACGCAGCCGACGTGTGCGTGGTGCCTTCGTATTATGAGAGCTTCGGATTGGTGGCCCTGGAGTCCATGGCCTGCGGCACGCCGGTAGTAGCCTCTCGCGTGGGTGGCCTGCCCACCATCGTCCATCACGGGCATACGGGCTACCTGAAGTCCTGGCGTTGTCCTGAGGCCTTTGCCAACTCGGTGGAAATGCTGATTTCCAGTTCCGGGTTGCAGGAAAGCATGGGTGCGGCGGCAAGACGCCGGGCCGAACTGATGGGTTGGAACAACGTTGCTGCCATGATTTCCGAGGAATATCGCGTCCTGACCGCCGGGGAAAGCCGAGCCGGAAATTAGCGCGATGACATCCCCAGTCGAATCCGGTGGCTCCACAGAAGCGACCAAACGCCGCCGCTTTTGGTTCCTGCGTCGCGTAGCCGGCCATTTTCAGCGCACAATGGTTGCCGGGATTCTGGTGATGTTGCCCATCGGCATCACTGCATTGGTGCTGAAGTTCGTCTTCGACCTGCTGAACCCTATCCTCCAAAGGTATACGGATTTGGTGCCAGGCCCCGATATTCAAGGCACTGGCATAATTGCCCTGCTGGTCCTCATCTACCTGGTGGGCTTGATCGCCGCATTTGTGATTGGCCGCCGCCTGATAGACGTGGCTCACCGGGTAATGGAGCTGATACCCTTTGTCAAGGGTATATACAGCACCACCCGCAGTGCGATACAACTCCTGGGCGGCAATCTGGATGCGGAAGAACGCGACAAGTACACGGGGGTGGTGCTGATTGAATTCCCCCGCCCTGGTATCCATTCCATCGGGCTGATCACCTCTCGGATGGACAATCCCGACGGCGGGGAATTTTTGTCAGTCTACATCCCGACTACGCCCATACCTTCCTCCGGGTTCCTGGTAATCGTCCCTGACTCGGAGGTTATCACTACGGACATATCAGTGGAGGATGCAATGAGCGTGGTGGTTTCCGGCGGCATACTGACGCGCCGGGTGTTTGAGCGCTCTGTGTTTGAGGAAACTGAAATAGGCATTAACGGCGACTACAAAGGCACAGGCAAGTAAGGCATGAACCGACAGGAGGATTCTGGACGATGGTTGATACCCCGCAGCGCGTCCTAGTGGTAATTCCACACCCGAACGATTCCGAATTGTGGTGCGCGGGCAGCATAGCCAAGTGGGTAGATGAGGGCGCAACCGTGCGCTACGTAGTCTGCACCGATGGGAGCAAGGGAACCTCTGACCCGGAGGTCTCCCAAGCAGGTCTAGCGGCCATCCGTGAGCAGGAGCAGGCTGACGCGGCCCGAGAACTGGGCGTGCACGAACTGGTGGCGCTGGGTCGCCCTGACGGCGGGCTGGAAGACACCGATGACTTCCGCCGGGAACTGGTGCGGCAGATTCGCCAGACGCGGCCCGACATCGTCGTCTGCCCGGAACCATACCGCAAGAACCTGGCCTGGCATCGTGATAACCGAATTACCGGGCAGGTTACCCTTGACGCCGTTTTTCCCTGCGCCCGCGATCACCTTCACTTCGAGGAATTGTGGCGGGACGAGGGCCTGGAGCCGCACAAGACCGGCACCGTGCTGTTCTGGGGAACGGAGACCCCCAACACTTTCATTGATATAGGGGAGTCGTTGGCATCCAAGGTTCGCGCTGTCAAGGCCAACAAGAGCCGTCTGGATGGACGGTCAGCACAGGAAATTGACGACTTCATCCAACAGCAAGCTCGGCAAGGGGCGGGAGAGACCGAGGCCAGCTACGGCGAGGCGTTCCGCAAGATAACTTTCCGCACGTAGGGCCGCACAAGGTAATCTACAGCGGGTCGCCACCGCCTTTCAGTATAGCGTCGCGCAGCAGGGGGAGTGGCGGCGCGCCGTATGACAGCAGGCGGTCGTGGAAGGCTCTGAGCGAGTAGCCGCCGTTCTGCTCCCGGCGGTAATCCTCCCGCAGCTTGAGAATCATCAGCTTGCCGAGCGTATAGTTCAGATAACCGGGGTCGAAAATGCCGCGCAGCGCCTCCCGCCTTGCCGGATGCTCGCCCATATATGCCTTTTCCATGAAGAACCGCGTTGCTTCGTCCACGGTCATGTGCCCGGTGTGCATGGCGATGGAACACATATAGCGACAGTTGCGGACCAGCGCCTCCAGCAGTTGCGTTAGCAGCAACGCAGGCTTGTTCTGCCCGTAATCCGTCTCCAGCATCATTTGCTCTGTGTAGTGCGCCCAGCCTTCGCTGAAGGCGTAGGATGTGGCGGCGCGATTGATCAAGGGCAAGGGCCTGCCGTATCGATTATGCAGATTGTGGACGAAGTGGCCAGGGTACACCTCATGAATTGAAATAATCTTGAGAGTGTTGTAGTCGAACTTCGCCAGCCACTCTTCCGCTTGCTCTGCCGTCCAATGCTCTTCTACCGGGGTGACGTAATAGAAAGATTCGGTAGCCTGGGTCTCCAGCGCGCCCGCGCTGTCCATTGCGGCGAAGGCGTAGCGCATATAGGCCGGGGTTTCCACAACCTGGCAGCGATCCTCGGATGGCAGAGAAATGATGTCGTAGTCAGCCAGGGACTGTCGGATGTCTTCCAGCATTTCGCGGGTGTCGGGAATTAGGGATTGAGCCGTGGGATGAACACGGCTGTTTTCGTCCACAATCTCCCGAACGGTCTTTCCGGGATCAATCGAGGCTGCGACCTCGTGGATGCGGGACAGGTTTTCGTCCAGATTCGCCTGTCCCACCGCGGCTACCCGCTCCAACGGCAGGTCCAGCCCCTCGCCGGTCGCCAGCATCCTTGAGTACAACCGGCCTCCGATGGCGAAGTCGTTATCGCCGCCTTGCGAGCGGGCCTTCAGTCTTTCGACGAACCCGTCCAACGCGCCTGCCGCTGTATTCAGAGCAGCCGTGAAAGCAGCCGCGATTTCCTGGTCTGCCACGTCATTGGCGAAGGCAGCCAGGTCGGTTCGGTAAAAGTGGGCCATGCCGGCGTAGCTTTCCACGCTCATATCCACCATGTGGCGGGAAAGGTCTTCGCGCAAAGCTGCATCCAGCGTTTGCAGGAAGTCAGGAACTTGACGAAGGGCCGTAGTTGCGGCCCGCAACCTTTCCTCCAGTGGAGCGTAATCGCGGCGTACATATCCACCCATGTTGAGAAACCCGGCCTGCCGCATCGGGTTGTTTTCCAGGGGCCGCATTTCCTCAAAAGTAAACAGCTCGCGCTCCATGAAAAGCGCCAGCATACGGTAGGGAAGCCGCTCTTCATCCCCCAGATACGATGTGTCGAGAGCCTGCAACTCGGCGATCCCTCGGCGAATCTCGCGCTCGCGGCGGCTGACCTGGGACGGAGACAGATCCGGCAGGCGGCCATCATACTCGTGCCGCCCGATGCGCGACCCTGCTGTTGGATAGAAATCCCAATGTTCGGTTATCAGCCGCTCGGACAAGGCACTGAATTCTGAGCCGTCGTTGTTCTTCGTCATCGCTGCTTTCCTGGCAGAAGTTGATTAAAAACCCAGGGCGGGTGTTACGCCGCCCCGGGAGAATGGTCCGGGAGCAATGAAGATACGCCATGCTTGAGCGATTCCCCGCTAGAGGACTTCGCTTATCTGGTATTGGGGAGAGATGTCGGTGTAGTTCTTGATGTCGCCCAGGATTTCGCGTCCGTGCGTCTTGAATCCCTCGTGAACCTCGTCCTCTGTGTTGAAATACAGTGTGGCCATGGCGCGGAACGGGGCCGGAGCGTTGGGGTCGGCGGCAGATACCCCACGTTCGAGTTCGCTTCGGCTGAGGCCCATGGGGTCCAGCAGGCGATGCACGGTCTCCATGTGGGTGCCTGCCCAGTAGTCGAAATCAAAGTTCTTGCCCTCTTCGTTGGGATACAGCACGGTTACTTTAATCATCGGGTGTCTCCTCGCTATTGGCCGTTCTATTCGGCGTGTTCACTGCAACGGAACGCCGGTTCAGCCTCAGTGTACATTCCGGCCTCTATACTGGCAACGCCATCCAAAGTATCGGTTACGACGTATTTGCTACAATGACGGACAAGGTTCTCCAGGTCCGGAATCTCACAGTTTCAGGATAGTGTCTTGCAGATTGCGAAGTTTCCCCGTTTGTTCCTCCACCTTGCTGCTGCGGCTGCCGTTGTGTTTGCGCTGCTGCTGGCAGTCGGCTGCGCCGCTGGGGAAGAAACGCCCCAATCAGATGCAGACGGTGACGAATTAGCGCTGGTTTGGGAAGCGCTGAACGCAGTGAACCTCAATTATGCCGCCCCTGTATCTGTTGATCAGCAGGCGATGGCCGGAGGCGCCATAGGCAGGATTATGCAGATGGGAGATATAGCCCCTTACCCCTTTCTGTCCGATTTAGGCCGTATGAGAGGACAGATGCCTTCCTCCGTGCCCGAAGAAATGACCGACCTTTGGCGGGCCTCCCAAATCTACCTGGAAGAAAACCCCGACGTTGAATCGGACGAGTTGGCCCCGATTCTGATCCGGGGGATGATGGATGCCCTTCCCGGCTTGTCTTCCGCCTATTTCACCGCAGACCAACTGCCGGAGGCCAGGGAGCGAATTGAGCGGGATGTTGAGGGTTCCTACCTCGGCATAGGCGCCAGCGTAGTGGCGCAGGAAGACCGGATCCTCTTGTTCCCCTTTGCGGACTCTCCTGCTGAGAAGGCGGGTATAGAGCAGGGCGACTCCCTCCTGGCGGTGAACGGCGTTCCGGTTAGCGGCGCCACTCCCTCGGAAGTGGGAGAGCAGGTCAGGGGGCCCGAGGGAACCAAGGTGCTTCTGCAACTGGAGCGGCTGGGAGAGCCCGCCCCGCTGGAGCTGGAGGTGTTTCGGGGCAACATACAACTGGACACGGTAGGCAGCCAACTGGTGCGCGGCGGCATCGGCTACGTTCGGATACAGAGGTTCCGCGACAACACCGGCGACCAGGTTTTCGAGGCCCTGGAGCGGCTCAAGCAATTCGATATGCTGGCCCTCATACTTGACCTTCGCCGCAACCCGGGCGGCTCTGCGGACGCAGCGGCTGAGGTTGCCGCCCAGATACTGCCCCCTGGAGGCACCTTCAGATTCGTTGAACGAGGAGACGGTGAACGCCGGGAGCAGTTGATTCCGGAGTATGAAGGCCGTCTCTCTCTGGAAGAGTTGCCGGTGGCAGTCTTGGTGGACGAGTTGACAATCGGGGAAGCGGAAGCCCTGGCCGCGGTATTGCAGGAAGCGGAGCGGGCTACAATCGTGGGGGTTCCGACTTTCGGAGATGGTTCAGACTACAGCCTCGTGGAACTGAAGGATGGCTCGGCTTTGTATATTCCCACCTCCAGCTGGTACACCCCCAGTGGCGCCTGGGTGGGCGACGGGCCAGTGCAGCCGGACCACTACGTGGAATATGAGGAAGTGCCCACCGGCGTGGGTGGAGAACTCCAGTTCAACACCGCCTACGAATTTCTGGATGCGCAACTGCCGCTGTTCCGGTAAGCAGGGATCCCCCGTTAGGAGTTACGCAGTTCGCTATAGTTCCCTCTCCCTCTGAGAGAGGGTTAGGGTGAGAGTGAACCTCTCCCCGTAAGGAAGAGATGACAACAGGGGCGCTCAAACGTGCGCCCCTGTGATAAAACCCGCGGGTAGGGAAGGCGTTTCGTTCAGGTTGTCTGGTCATCCTGGCATCGCAGGCACACGTACTTGCTGCGGTCCTCGGGCAAGTTCTCCACGTTTACGTTGCGCCGCCGGTTGCATACCGAACACGTAACCGACTCGGTCACGGGTTGGGGCGGCGGGGCGGCGACTGCGACGGTAGCCGAGCCTCGGAAGCCCTGATAGTCCGGGTTGGCCTCCCTCAGGCGCAGGAATCTGTCCCGGTCTTTCCGGCCCATAACGAGCCTCCCTTCGGGATGGGTGTGGCTACTTCACCTCTACGACAGCCCCGGCCTCTTCCAGCTTGGCCTTGACCGAGTCAGCCTCATCGCGCGGCACGGCTTCCTTGACTGCGGCGGGGGCCGATTCCACCAGTTCCTTGGCCTCGCGAAGGCCCAAGGAAGTGACTTCCCGCACGGCTTTAATGACATTGATCTTGTTCGGCCCGATCTCCCGGATGTGGACCTCAAACTCGGTCTTTTCTTCTTCCGCAGGAGCGGCGGCGCCAGCATCACCGGCAGGAGCGGCTGCCGCGGCCACGGGAGCGGCGGCGGTAACACCGAACTCATCTTCCAGGGACTTGACCAGATCGGCCAGGTCAACCACGTTCATTTCCTTGATCGCGCTAATGAGTTCCTCTTTCGTCAGTGCCATAGTTCATTCCCTCTTTAGCATTTTGATGTCAGCGTTGGGTTATGCGTCTTCCAGTTGACGCATCCGGGCGCGCAGCACATTGTCCAGATTCTGTACCGGGCCGTTGAGCGTACCGACCAGCCGGGACAAGGGAGCCTGCATCTGAGCGAGCAGGATGGAGACCATTTGCGGCCTCGGCGGAAGGGTGGCCAGCCGGGTAACCCCTTCCGGCCCCATGGGCGGGCTGTCCCCCAGTACCGCGCCCCTGATGGAAAAGCTGTTGGCATTGGCGCGGGCGTAGTCGGCCAGTGTCTTGGCGGCAGCGGCCGGGTCATCGTAACCGAAGGCCACCGCTGTAGGTCCCTGCACGATGTCTTTTACCTGCGGCCTGCCCGCCTGCTCGGCGGCCAAGTACATCAGGGTGTTCTTTACGACGGTGAAATCAATTCCATTGGCGCGCATGGCACGCCGCAGTTCGACCATCTGGTTCACCGTAGTCCGGGTATAATCGGCTCCGAAGGTGATGGTGCTGCGCTCCAACTGCTCCTTCAGTTCCTCAACCCGGTCGAATTTCTCCTGCGTTGGCAAATCATACCTCCCAAGAAAAAGTTACTAACCCTCCCCCGGAGGGAGAGAGGACAAAGAAAAGCCCTGCGCCGGCCATAAGACGCGGCGCAGGGCAATGTAACCCTGAATGATTAACGTCGCGCCTCGGCGGGCGGCTGAGCCATTATCCCGAAGGGACCCGCTGTCTCTGGCTTTGGGTGAGCCTTTTCAATTATCTTGCCAGACTATCAGTCTAGTCCTCCGGGCGCAAGGACTGGAGGGCAGTCAGATCCATAGGCACGCTGGGGCCCATGCTGGAAGAAAGGTAGGCTGAGCGGAAATACTGGCCTTTCAGCGCCGCCGGGCGGTCGCGGCTGATAGCATCGGTAAGGGCGGCGAGATTGCCCAGCAGCATATTGGTCTCGAAGCTGATCTTGCCGATGGCGCAGTGGATGATAGCTGTGCGGTCGGTGCGGTATTCGGTGCGCCCGCCCTTGGCTTCCTGTATGGCGCGAGGGAGGTCCTGGGGCTGCACCATAGTGCCGGAGCGCGGGTTCGGCATCAGGCCGCGGCGACCCAGTATGCGGCCCAACTTGCCTATCTTGGGCATGATCTGCGGTGTGGCGAGACCGATGTCGAAGTCCACCCAACCGCCTTCAATTCGCTCAATCAGGTCGTCCTCGCCCACGTAATCGGCTCCGGACTGGCGGGCGATTTCACCGCCCTCCGCTCCGGCGAACACCAGCACGCGAACGGTCTTGCCGATACCGTGAGGCAGACCCACGACGCCGCGCACCATCTGGTCGGCGTGGCGGGGGTCAACGTTGGTTCGCAGGTGAAACTCCACCGTTTCGTCGAACTTGGCGGTGGAAATATCCTTCAACAGATCTACGGCGTCGGCAGGGCTGTAGACCTGGTCCGGGTCAACTCGTTCAGCTACATTGCTATAGCGTCGGCTGCGGCTGGGCATTGGTTTACTCCCCCGACACCTGTATGCCCATACTGCGGGCGGTGCCTTCGATAATTGCCATTGCTTCCTCTACGCTTCCGGCGTTCAGGTCCGGCAGTTTGGCTTGAGCGATTTCCCGCAAAGCGTCCCGGCTGATGCTTCCCACCCTGCCTTGGCGTATATCCGGCGAACCCTTATCAACGCCGGCAGCCTTCCGTAGCATATCCGAGGCCGGAGGGGTTCGGGTTACGAAGGTAAAGGAGCGGTCTTCGTAGACGGTCAGGTGAACCGGCACGATGGTTCCGGCATCATTGGCTGTGCGGGCGTTGTATTCCTTGACGAAGCCCATGATGTTAACGCCGTGCTGACCCAGAGCCGGACCGACCGGCGGCGCGGGAGTCGCTTTGCCAGCTTCCAGTTGCAATTTGATGATTGCTCGAACCTTTTTCGCCACTTGGGACTCCTGAATGGCATCCGCTGCCTCTTTCAGTAAAAGACGGCAGCGGGATTTCGTCTAGATTCTTTCCACTTGGAGGAAGTCCAGTTCCACCGGCGTTTCCCGTCCGAAGAAAGACACGAGGACGCGAACTTTGCCCTTGCTTTCGTCAACGTCGTTGATGGCGCCGATGAAGTCCACAAAGGGGCCTTCGGTAATGCGGACGGTTTCGCCGCGCTCCAGCGCAATCTTGACCCGGCTTGAGTCGTTCTCCACCTGCCGGAGAATGTCTTCTATCTGTTTGTCTTCCAAGGGCACCGGCTTGGGCCGGCTGTCCCGTTCGTCTTCGGTGGAGACGAAACCGGTGACGCCCGGAGTGTTGCGGACGGCATACCAGCTTTCGTCATCCATGCTCATGTGCACCAGAATGTAACCGGGGAACAGCTTCTTGCGTTCGGAACGGCGCTTGCCATCCTTGAAAACGACTTCTTCTTCGGTTGGTACCAAGACCTGCTTGATACGGTCTTCCATGTCCAGGCTGTTGATGCGCAGGTTAAGGTTCTTCTCCACCAGGTCTTCCTGGCCTGAGTAGGTATGCACGATGTACCAGCGCATTTCTTCGGACTGCGCTCCGGTCTCCGATATGTCGCTTTGGTTCGTCATTCGGGCCATCCGGTACTAATTGACCGCGCCCCCAGACCGCTCGGTTTGGGGGCGGGGTTCAGAAATCTGCACGGAGCCGGCCCATAACCGGGGCCGACGGATTAGAGGCCGAAAATCACGCGATTGAACAGCTCGGCAAATACCCGGTCAAGACCGCCGAGGAAGAAACCCGCGGCGATGGACAGAACAATTACCACCATGGTCAAGCGGGCGGTTTCCTCTCGACTGGGCCAGACACACTTGCGCAGTTCTTCATAGGTTTCCCGTATGAACTGCGTAGGAGATGTGCGACCTCCCCCAGTCGGCGCGAGTATCCGCTGGGCGCGCGAGCTGCTAGCCCGGGCCACTGGCTACCTCACTTCCCGGTGAGTGCGGTGGGTGCGGCAGCGGGAGCAGTACTTCCGTAGCTCCAGCCTCTGGGGGTCGTTGCGGCGGTTCTTCATCGAAGTGTAGTTCCGCTCGCGGCAATCCCCGCACTGGAGCGTGATGATCTGTCGGATGTCCGCAGTCTTTCTGGCCATTACTTTACGCCCTCACCCTAACCCTCTCCCTAAAGAGGGAGAGGGAAATTTGGTGCCTTGAGTTAGTCCATCACCTCGGTGATTACGCCGGAGCCAACGGTGCGGCCGCCTTCACGTATGGCGAAGCGCATCCCGCTTTCCAGGGGCACTGGGGAAATCAACTCAATGTCCATCTGAACGTTATCGCCAGGCATCACCATCTCGACGCCTTCCGGCAGGCCGATGGAGCCGGTGATGTCGCTGGTGCGGATGTAGAACTGGGGCTTGTAGCCGGTGAAGAACGGGGTGTGCCGTCCGCCTTCCTCGCGGCTCAGGATATACACCTCGGCCTTGGCCTTGGTGTAGGGCCTCATGGACCCGGGCTTCACCAGCACCTGGCCGCGTTCCACCTCATCGCGGTCTACGCCGCGCAGAAGCACGCCAACGGCATCGCCGGCCTGCGAGACGTCCAGAGACTTGTGGAACATTTCCAGCCCGGTCGCCACGGTGGCCCGGGTATCGCCGAAGCGAATGATTTCCACCGGCTCGCCGACCTTGATGGTGCCGCGCTCGACACGGCCGGTTACCACAGTGCCGCGTCCCTTGATGCCGAACACGTCTTCGATGGGCATGAGGAAGGGCAGGTCAGTGGCGCGAGGCGGGATCGGAATCCAGTCGTCCATCGCGTCTACCAATTCAACGATGCTCTGCTCATATTCGGCTTCGCCCTCAAGAGCCTTCAGTCCGCTTACCCGGACGATGGGCGTATCATCGCCGGGGAAATCGTAGCGGTTCAAGAGGTCCCGGATTTCGAGTTCCACCAGCTCCAGCAATTCCTCGTCGTCCATCATGTCAACCTTGTTCAGGGCGACGAGAATCCGGGGAACCTCCACCTGGCGGGCCAGGAGGATATGCTCGCGGGTCTGGGGCATGGGGCCGTCGGGAGCGCTCACCACCAGCACTGCGCCGTCCATCTGGGCCGCGCCGGTGATCATGTTCTTGATGTAATCCGCGTGGCCGGGGCAGTCCACGTGGGCGTAGTGGCGGGTGTCCGTCTCATATTCCACGTGGGCGATGGCGATGGTTACGCCGCGGGCCTTTTCCTCCGGGGCGTTGTCAATGGAGTCCATGTCCAGGTACTTGGCCTGGCCCCGGTCTGCTAGCACTTTGGTAATAGCGGAGGTCAGGGTAGTCTTGCCGTGGTCCACGTGACCAATAGTTCCCACGTTCACGTGGTTCTTAGACCGGTCGAACTGCTGTCTGGCCATGTTGTGCCGTGTCCTCCTTAACTGCCTGCTACTGTTATGGTCATTATTCTGGAGCCCAGAGGCGGGATTGAACCGCCGACCCCGTTCTTACCAAGAACGTGCTCTACCGCTGAGCTATCTGGGCTTGAAACACGGTTGTGAGCGCCGAACCTGCGAGCAGTGAACCTTTGAGCTATCCCTTGCCTCTTCTCTGCTCATTATCCCTAGGTTTTATGGTGGAGGGAGCAGGATTCGAACCTGCGAAGCCCTTCCGGACGCCAGATTTACAGTCTGGTGGCTTTAACCACTCACCCATCCCTCCAGTATGTCGGGCCTTACCATGTTCGCACATTCCCCGTCCGGGAACAACGTTTCCCCATAACCGGGATGTGTCTCCCCGGCGTAACGCGGAAAGCGATGCTGGAGCCCCAGAGGGGATTCGAACCCCTAACCTGTCGATTACAAATCGACTGCGCTTCCCTTGCGCCACAGGGGCATCAACGAAGCCTGGTCAAGACCCTCGAGCGCTGCACTAGAAAATAGCCCCACGTCCGCGGGGCTATCAATGGTGCGGCATCCACATATATTATATTAACCGTTGGGCGGCAAGTCAAACCTGCTGTTGACCAATCTCAGCCCATTTCTGGGTAGCGGACGCGAGACGAGCGCCGCCCGGCTTTGGGTTGACTGGATTTCAGGCGTAACTTAAACTGCCCGCGCCGCCAATCCGTATTTGTCGGACTACCCAAATCGCTTTGAAACACCGTCCGAAGGGCTCGAATGAATCTCAAGGATTACATCCGCGACATTCCGGACTTTCCGGAACCGGGTATTCTGTTCCGAGACATCACTCCTTTGCTGGCTAACCCTGTTGCCTTCAATTACGCTATTGCCCAAATGGTCGAGCTTTGCCGCGAGCCGGATTTCGACGTCATTGTGGCTATCGAATCACGGGGGTTCATTTTCGGCGCGCCGCTCGCCAGAGAACTGGGAAAACCGCTGATTCCGGTACGGAAGGCAGGTAAGCTCCCTGCTGACAGACACTCCGTTGAATATGACCTCGAATACGGCTCCAATGTCTTGGAGATCCATACCGACGCCATTCAACCGGGCCAACGAGCACTGATTGTTGACGATCTGTTGGCTATTGGAGGCACGCTTTCCGCCGCCGCTCAACTGGTGGAAGATTGCGGCGGAGAGGCGGCGCGGCTGGCGGTTGTCGTCGAACTCGCTTTCCTGGACGGGCGCAACAGGCTGACAGGCCGCGACGTGGTCTCCCTCGTACAGTATTAACGTCCAGATTAACGTCCAGCGTTAGCGTTATTAGAAGTGCGTTTGCTCTCCCTTTTCAAAGAGTAGCGCAACCTCAATTAAGGAGGTTTGGCATGGCAGGCCAGATCAGAATAGGCAACGTGGATATTGTGGCGGTGCTGGACATGGTTCCACCGCCCCGAGACCCGTGGATGATGTTCCCGACCACGTCCGAGCCCGACTGGGCGGACCACCAGCACGCCCTGGAGTGCGGTCAGCTCCAGTTGTATTACCTGCACTTTTTCCTGCGTTCCGAGGGCAAGACCATCATGGTGGACACCGGCATGGGGCCGGGACCCCACCCTGAGCGCGGCAATCGCACCGGCGACCTGGTGAACCAGTTGAGGCTCAAGGGCGTGAACCCGGAAGACATTGACGTCGTAGCCCACACCCATCTGCACGGCGATCACGTGGGCTGGAATGTTGACTATACCGGAGAAAGTCCTGCGCCCACGTTCCCGAAGGCCCGTTACCTGGTGCCGCGACTGGACTGGGACTATTTCACCAAACCCGACGTCATTGGCAGCGCGCCCCAGGTCACCAACAGCGTTGTCCCGCTGGAAGGCATGGGCGCGATGGACCTGGTGGACGACGAACACACCATCACCGGCGAAGTCAAGATGCTTACCGCATCGGGCCATACACCCGGGCACATGGTCATAGACATTACCTCTCAGGGCGAACGGGCGATGGTGGTGGGCGATCTCCTGCACAGCAAGGTTCAGGTGGAACGCCCGGAGTGGACCGCTGGGGTGGACACCGACAAGGAAGACAGCCACCGAAACAGGGAACGTATCCTGGACAAAGCCGAGGCCGAGAACGTGGTGATAGCTGCCGGACACTTCCACCCCGACGACCACATTGGCCGGGTGATAAGACAGGAAGGCCGACGCTACTGGCAGATATTATAGGGTGCGAAAAATCAGCCCCGCCCGGAACGGCATGGGGCAAAGGGCATTGCTGTGACTACCCGATTTGAAAATGAAGACGACCCGTATCTGCGTCCCTATCAACCCGACATAGGGGACGAACCTGACGAAGACGAAGATGACGAGTCTGATGACCTTGTAACCGACCTGGATGAAGCCGCAGCCGAGTTCCGTATGCGGTACTACGGGCCGGACAACAATCCGCAGCCCCCGGCAGCAATGGCCGAATTGGCCCCGGAGGTGATGCGGCTTGTGGACGCGGTGGTCTATGGCGAGATTTACAACCGCCCCGCCGTTGACCTCAAGACCCGCAGCCTATGCACCATCGCTGCCCTGGTCGTGCTGGGGCACAGCCCCCAGATGATAAAGCGCCACATCACCGGCGCGCTGCATATCGGGGTGACTGAGGAAGAAATCTCGGAAATCATCGCGCAGATGGTGTTCTACGGCGGGATGCCGGTGGCAGTTAATGCCTTCCGCGTAGCCAAGGAGACCTTCGACGAGCAGGCGGGTATACCCCCGGCCGCACCCATGCCGCCCGCCCGCGCTGGAGGAAGTCCCCCCAGCGGTTTTGCGCCGCCGTACCGGCGGGAGAACGTCGGCGATTACAGTCCCGGCGATATGGCCGATGAAGAGCCGCCCATCAGGGTGCGCCCCCGCATCGAGCCTGGGCAGGAAGCGACGGGAAGGGCTGCCCCGCAAGCGCCTCCACGGGGAGCGTCTTCGCGTGGCGCGCCGTCTCCCCAACGCGGCGGCGGTGGCGACCGAAGACAAGGCGAGAGGAGAGAAAGGGATGAAGATAGGGTTCATCGGAACCGGCAACATGGGCAATCCGATGGCCGCCAATCTAATTCGGGCGGGCCACCAGCTAACCGTCCACGACCTGCGGCGCGAGGCGGCAACCAATCTTCTGGAGATGGGCGCCGATTGGGCGGACAGCCCCAAAGAGGCCGTCCCGGGCAACGACGCGGTCCTAACCAGTCTCCCCGTCCCCAGGGACGTCGAGGCGGTGGTCCTGGGCGAGGGCGGAATACTGGAGGGCGCCGGTAGCGGCTCGATCATCTTCGACCTTTCCACCAATTCCCCCACCGTCGTCCGTCGCCTGCATGAGATTTGCGCCGAGCGGGGCGTAACCCTGCTGGACTCGCCGGTTAGCGGCGGCACCTACGGCGCGGCGGCAGGCACGCTGGCGGTCATGGTTGGCGGCGACCGCGCTGCCTTCGACCGCTTCGAGCCTATGCTCGGAGCTATCGGCAGTCACGTGGTCTACTGTGGCGACATCGGGGCTGGCTCGGTCTGTAAAATCTGCAACAACCTGATGAGTATGGGTATCGGTGTGCTGCTCTCCGAAGCCCTGACCCTGGGGGTCAAGGCGGGCGTTGACCTGGCTACCCTGGCCGACGTTATTGCCCACAGCTCCGGCAGCTCGCGGCGACTTACAGAGAAATTCTCCCGGTTTCTGTTCCAGGGCAACTTCGAGCCGGGATTCGCCACGGCCCTGGCTGCCAAGGATGTGCGGCTCGCCACCGACTTGGGACGTGAGTACGGTATCCCCATGGACCTCTCCAACCTGGTGGACCAGCGCCACGTTGAAGCGATGTTCCGGGGCTTCGGCCCCGAGGATTCCGATGCCGTGGCCCGCATCCAGGAAGAAAAGGCGGGCGTGCAGTTGCGGCTGGACGTATAGCGCCTCCGGGGTTGATATGGCGATTTACAAGATGGTTGGGGATAAAGAAAAGTTGGACGAAGTTGCCCAAACTTCTTTCGGACAGGAAGGGGTCTTGGAACGCTCCGATTTGCAGAGGATGTTGCGTGACCAGCCCGAGGTACTGGAAGAAGGTCTGTTAATAATTGCTGAGGAGTTCGGCGATTGGAAGGATTCCAACCGGAGGATTGATCTGCTGGGTCTGGACGCCAGCGGCAGGTTGGCAGTGATTGAGTTGAAGCGGGGTGAGACAGGCTCGCACATGGATTTGCAGGCCATTCGATATGCCGCCATGGTGGCCAACATGACCAACGAGAAGGCCATAGAGACTTATCAGAGCTACTTGGACGAGCGATCCCGTGAAAAGAGTGAAACGGAGGAGGCAGACGACGCAGAAACGCTTATCCGGCAGCATCTCAAAGCAGAGGGCGAAACGCCGGATATCCGTACTGAAACTCCCCGGATCATTTTGGTTTCAGAGAACTTCAGCAAGGAACTCACCACCTGCGTAATTTGGCTGAACGAATCTTGGCTGAGGACTGAGGGTCAGGAAATCAAGTGTATCCGGCTGCAGCCCCATCGAAATGGGGATGAGATTCTGATAGAAACCAGCGTGGTGATACCCCTGCCAGAAGCTTCAGACTACCAGATAGGGCTTGCGCGGCGGAAGGAAGAAGCTAGGGTGCAGAAGGCCATTGAGCAGAGTTCGGGAAGGTCGAGACACATCCCGGGAAAGGACGCATTTAGGGAAAACATCATCAGGGCCCAAGAGAAATTCCAGCCAGGATTAAGTCGGCTTTATGACTGTGCAGTTGACCTGGAGGAGAAAGAACTGGTAGCTCTCACCACTTACATGAATGCCAAGCAAGACTATATTAGGTTGGAACTCCGAGTACCTGGCGAGAGCGACCTCTTGGTGTCATTCAACAACCTCCTCTATAAAGGCGGAAAAGGCGGGGGAATATCATTTTGGCCACATCGGGAAGGCATTGCTGCTAAATCTCTATCGCGGATAGATGACCTAATTGGGCCGTCAACGTCAACTTCCGGGTTTCGTCACCGTATGCTATCTGTAAAAAAAACGGCCGATAACCTGGAGGAAATCCTGGCCGCCATAGGCGACGTCTACCGCGAGGCCGAAGGCCAACGACAGGCGGGTGGAGGCGGAAGCTGCTGGTAATGGACAGATGGCCGGGGAATAGGCCCGCCCTCTCGTCCGGCAACGGAAGCAGCGAGTTCACCAACGGTAACTAGATACTGACCAGGCTGTAAAGCATTGAGGGCAGAAATGAACCGTTCGGAAATCGTGGAATTCAGCGACACCGTGGAAATCATTGAGGAGTGCTACCGGATGGGCTGGAGCGACGGCCTTCCGGTGGTGCCGCCGGTGGAGTACAAGGTGCGCGAAATGCTTGAACTCTCCGGCATGACGGGCGAAGAGGAGATAATCACCTTCGATATGCGGCGGCGGGTTCTGACGTCGGAGAACGCTGCGGCCAACGCCGTGATGGCTGGCTGCCTGCCGGAGTATTTCCCCGTCCTGACCACTGCCCTTCGGACGCTGGACGAAGAAAAGAACTACGTCAACATGGCCGCGTCATCCACCAGCTCCCCGGCCGTGCTGATGATTGTCAACGGCCCCATCCGGCACACGCTGGAGATGAACGCCCGCGATGGCATCTTTGGGCCGGGCAACCGCGCCAACGCCTGCTTGGGACGGGCCGTGCGGCTCTGCTTTATGAACGGCTTCGAGGCCCGCCCCGGCATCTTGGACCGCGGCACCCTCGGCAACCCCAGCAAGTACACTCTCACCTTCGCCGAAAACGAAGAGGACTCGCCGTGGGAACCGCTGCACGTCAGCCGCGGGTTCCAGCCCGAAGATAGCTGCGTAACCATAGCCGTTGCCTACAACCCCATCACCGTCAACAACGCCTACGGCCAGAACGGAGAGATGATTCTCGCCTCCGTCGCCGACACCCTCAAGAGCGCCTGCTTGGCCTGGCGCTTCCCGGCTCAGTGGGCGCTGGTGTTCGGCCCGGAGCACGCCATCACTTTGAACGAAGGTGGATGGACGAGGCGAGGCATCCAGGAATACCTCATAGAGAACGCCGCCCGCCCACAGGCGGAACTGATCCGTCTCGGCATCGCTCAAGGCCCTGAGCGGGAAGGCGACGACCAACTGTTGCGGCGTTGCTCCCGTGAACCCGACGACATCATAATCGTCATGGGAGGCGGCACCGGCGGGCGAAACAGCGCCATCATAGACACCACCAACTACCAGATACGCACCCGCAAGATAGAAGTCGCGGGTCATTGACGGGGCAGTTGAAAACTTCGCCGGAATAGTGTTCACTGGCAGCGGCAGGGAAACGACCCGGAATTTTTACAAGACACGGGGAGAGTATTATGGCGGACACAGTTGCGGTCAGAGATGTCAGGTTGGTGAATCCCTCGGGCATTGAGTTATCTGTTGGCGACTTCCGGTTGAACGACCGGCCCAATTCGCTGGAAGGGAAAACTCTCGGGCTGCTCGAAAACTCCAAGGCCAATTCCGACAAAGTCCTCAATGAGTTGGGCCATATCCTGCAGGAGAAGTATGGGCTGAAAGAAGTCCGGATGTTCAGCAAGCATTCCGCGTCCCTCCCAACCAAGTCGGAAACCATCGAGGATATGCTGAACGGGGTGGACGTGCTCATCACCGGGGTGGGGGATTGAGGGTCCTGCAGTTCGTGCAGTGTGCACGACGGTATTGAAATGGAGCGCCTGGGCATTCCCACCGCCTCCATCATCACCCACGTCTTCAACAACACCGCCAAGGCCATGACCCGGATGATGGGCGTACCGGACTACGAGTACGCCGTCGCCCCGCATCCGCTGTCCAGCCTCAGCGACGACGAGTGTCGGCAGAGAGCAGAGGCCCTTCTCCCCGAAGTCGAGCGGATTCTGCTGGGCAGCGTGGCCCGCGTGGAGTAACCCCGTTCGGCCTGTAGTCATCCAGTTATCCGGGATGTCGTTCTTTCAGGGGCAGGTTGCGCACCTGCCCCTTACCTTTTCGTGGCCCCAAGCCGTCATTACCGCGAAAGCGGAAACCCAGAGGTTTCCCGGATAGAGGTCTCTGCATCGGAGTGTATGGATTCCCCCGAAAACGGGAATGACCGGGGTTTTGGCAGACCATTACCAACGCACGTTGATAATACCCGCACCGTTATATTATTGAATCGCTATTAAGCGTTATGGTACTATCAGCTTGATTGTTAAATCTTTCACGAGCGAATCGGCGGGAGTGATGTGACTCTGAATTTCCCGCCCAGGAGTCCGGCCAGATGGATGGTCTGGAACAGCGCATAGAAAGGGCTGTCCGCGGTCAGACTCAGCCGACGGTTACGATCCTGTCATCCTTGTTGGCCGTCGAAGACGAACTCCACTACATTCCCCGAGAGGCCGTTGAACTGGTGGCCCAGTTTATGGGCGCCACGGTCAATGACGTCTGGGCGGTGGCGTCCTTCTACCCCAACTTTCGCTTCCAGCCTCCGGCGCAACGGCAGGTAGAGGTCTGCTGGGGAGCATCTTGCCACCTGATGGGCGCTATGGGCGTTGTGGACGCTGTCTTGGAGGCCGCCGGGCTGGAAAGTGAAGGTGAACGTTCCGACCATCGTCTGTCGGTGCGGCTCAACACCTGCCTCGGAGCTTGTTCTCAGGCTCCGGTAATGTCCTTCGATCACCACCTGGTGGGGCGCGTAAGTCCTGAGGCAGCGGCGTCTCGCGTTTGCCAACTCTTGCAAGGTGAGACACTGGCCGAACAACCCCGCGGTGAAGTCCATGTCTCCTGACTTCGAGCAACTGGAAACGGAAGCCACACGACGCTGGGATGCGGAATCGAGACGTCCATGGCTGCGCGTTGGCACCGCCCTGTGCGGCCAGGCAGCCGGAGCCGATGCCGTTGTAGCTGCCCTGAAAAAAGCCCTGCATGACCAAGACGTGGATGCGCGCATCAGCGAAGTAGGGTGTATCGGCCTGTGTTACGCCGAGCCGTTGCTTGACGTCCAACTGCCCGGCGGTCCCCGCGTGTTCTACGGCAACTTTGACCCGGAGCGGGCGACAGAGGTGATTTCCGCCCATGTCGCTGGCGGGCAGCCCGTGGAAGAATTGGCGCTGGGCTACCTGGTTCCCGAAGGCGCCGGAGACGATTTCGCCCCTCCCCAGGGCCTGCGGAATTTAGCTCTCCATCCCATGCGCGCTTGGGAAAACCGGATCGCCCTCCGCAATGCCGGCAACATAGACCCGCTGGATATCTACCAGTACATCGCAACCGGCGGTTATCGCGCCCTGAACCGTGCGCTGCTGGAAATGACCCCCGAAGATACCCTGCAGCAGGTCAACGAGTCTGGGCTGCGCGGTCGTGGCGGCGCTGCCTTCCCCACTGCCACCAAGTGGCGCTTCCTGGCGGGAAACCCCTCGCGGGACAAGTATGTTCTCTGCAACTGCGAAGAAGGCGACCCCGGCGCGTTCAACGACAAGGCAATCCTGGAGAGTGACCCTCATACGCTGGTCGAAGGAGTGATCCTCGCCGGGTACGCCACCGGCGCCAGCCGGGGATACATTTTCATCCGGCACGGCCACGACGGTCCCATAGACCGGTGCCGCGCCGCTGTCAGGCAGGCGCAGGAACTGGGTTTGCTGGGCGAGGACATCCTGGGTTCCGGGTTTAGCTTCGATGTGGAAGTTGCCCTGACCGGAGACTCATACGTCGCTGGCGAGGAAAGCGCACTGATGGAGGCGATCGAAGGCAAGCGGGCCATGCCCCGCTTCCGTCCGCCTTTCCCGGCGCAGGTGGGGTTGTTCGGAAAGCCCACAAATATCAACAACGTAAAGACGTTGTCCTACGTGCCTGAAATAGTCTCCAAGGGCGGCGAATGGTTCGCCAGCATAGGCCATGAGCGCAGCACTGGCACTGCTATCCTGTGCCTGTCCGGCGCCTTGAACTATACCGGAATGATGGAAGTGCCTTTGGGAATCAACCTTAAAGACGTACTGTATGACGCTGCGGGCGGCATCCGTGGCGGGAAAGCGCTGAAATTCCTGCAAACGGGCGGCCCGCTGGGCGGAGTGCTTGGCGCAGACAACGTGGACGTCCTGCTGGACTTCGAAATCCTGCGCAACGCCGGGGCCATTCTAGGCTCCGGGGGCATCATCGCCGCAGATGAAGATACGTGTGTGGTGGACCTGACACGGGCGCTGGTTGCTTTTTGCCAGTACGAGTCCTGCGGCAAGTGTTTCCCATGCCGCATGGGGATGAGCCACATTCTGGAAGTTCTGGAGCGTATTTGCGACCTCAGGGGAGAGCCGGAAGACCTGGATCTGATGCGCCGCACCGGGGAGAATATGCAGGCGGGGTCGCTGTGCGGACACGGCCAGTTGGGTTTCAATCCGGTGTCCTCGGCCCTCCGGTATTTCCCCAGCGAATTCGAGGCTCATATCCTTGAGCACAGATGCCCTACCGGAACCTGCAACAATCCCAGATTCTCTCCCAGCCGGTCTCGCCGGTAGGGGACCCCACCCTAACCCTCCCCCAAAGGAAGAGGGGACTATTTAAGGCGGAGCGAAAATGCCCGACGACATCACCATCACAATTGACGGGATAGAGGTAGCCACCCAGCCCGGCAAGATGGTCCTGGAAGCGGCCATTGACGCCGGGATTTACCTGCCTTATCTGTGTTACCACCCCGGAATGAAGCCCTACGCTGCCTGCCGGATGTGCGTTGTTGAAGTCGAGGGCCAGCGCGGCTATCCCGCCGCCTGTACACTCCCGGTGGCCGACGGCATGGTGGTTCGCAACCAGGCGGAGGAAGTTGACCAACTCCGCCGCTCGGTAATGGAAATGCTCATCGCCGAGCATCCCAACGGCTGTCTCACCTGCCATCGCATAGACATTTGCGGGCCTAACGACGTCTGTCTCCGCCACGTATCGGTGAACGACCGTTGCGTTACCTGCCCCAAGAACGAGCGTTGTGAACTGAAGGACACCGTGCGTTACTTGGGCATGAACCTGGAATCTCCTCTGGGCTACAAGTACCGCAACATACCCTTGGAGGTTGCTGACCCCTTTTACGACCGGGACTATAACCTCTGCATCGTTTGCGGGCGGTGCGTCCGCGCCTGCGAGGAACTGCGCGGAGACGACGCCATCGGATTTACCGAGCGCAGCGGTCAGGCACTGGTGGGGACCTCCTTCGGAACGTCGCTGCTGGAGTCAGGCTGCGAGTTCTGCGGGGCCTGCATAGACGTATGTCCCGTGGGCGCGTTGGTGGAGCGGGACCATAAGTGGGAGAAGGCGCGGCGGGTGGAGCGGTCTATCTGCCCCCACTGCCCGGTGGGTTGCCAGTTGAACCTGGAGTTCAACGGCAAAGACGAACTCATTCGCGCCGTGCCAGAGATAAACTCCCCCGCAAATAAGGGGCAAGCCTGTTTCAAGGGCAAGTTCGGATTGGAGTTTGTAAACGACCGCGACCGCCTGACGGCTCCCCTGATCAGGCGAGATGGAGTTCTGCAGGAATCAAGCTGGGACGAAGCGCTGGACTACATTGCCGAACGGCTGAGGGGAGTGAGCGGGCCGGAGTTCGCATTGCTGGCGTCGCCCACTGGCACAAACGAAGAGCTTTATCTGGCCCAGAAGTTCGCCCGCGTGGTGATGCGCTCCAACAACATAGATCTGACCTCCAATACAAATCCTGAATTGGTCTGGGGCCTGGAATCCACCCTGGGAATCCCGGCAGCCACCAACTCAATCTGGGATTTGGAAGAATCCGATTGCATCCTGTCGTTTAACAACAACGCCACTGAAGAGCAGAATGTCCTTGCGGTTCCCATCAAGCGAGCGGCCCGCAAGAATGCGAAGCTGGTGGTCATTGACTCGCGGGAAGTTGAGTTGACCCGGTACGCTCACCTATGGTTGCGTCCTAGCCCCGGCACAGAGTTGCAGCTTTTGGGTGGAATCCTGCGCAGCATCCTGGACCAGGGTCTTGAACGAGAGGAATGGCTGGCCGAAAACTGCGAGAGTCCTGCAACTCTGCACTACGCCCTCCGCTCACTGGACATGGACGAAGTGGAAGCCACAACCGGAGTCTCTGCCGAAGATATTGCGGAAGCCGCCCGTCTGTATGCCGGAGCTGACGCCGGGTCAGTGGTGTATGGACTGGACAACATTCCCGACAACCATGAACGAAACTGCGTTTTAGCCTTGGTGAACATGGCTCTGCTTACCGGCAACCTGAGCAAACCGGGCGCCGGTGTTTATCCCATGAGGCTGGGCGCAAACGAACAGGGCGGCTGGGACGTGGGCTGTCTGCCCAACCGTCTTCCCGGATATGGGTGGGTTTCCGAAGAGGCCGACCGGCAGGCTGTGGAAGCAGTCTGGGGCGCACTGGCGCCGGAAGAGTCCGGTCTTGGACTGGCCAGGATTGTCGAAGCCGCCTGCGACGGCCGGTTCAGGGCAGCCGTGGTCATTGGCAACAGCCCTAATTTCAGCAATGGCCGACTGGGCAGTGCGATAGACAATCTCGCCAAGGTGGACTTTCTGGTGGTTCACGACACTTTCCTCACGCCACTGGCGCAGAGAGCGGACGTGGTGCTGCCCAGAGTAACCTTCGTTGAGAAGAGTGGAACCTACACCAACCTTGAGCGGCGCGTGCAGCTACTCAAACAGGGTCTGCGCAAAGGTGACGATTCGCAACCGGAAAGCTGGATCCTTACCCAATTGGCCCAGCGGATAAACCCTATAGCGTTCCCTGAGATGACCCCTGCCCAGATTTTCGATGAAATCGCGCAGGTTGCGTCCATATATGGAGGCATATCCCACGGACGGCTGGAAAAGGAAGGCTCTCTAATACTCCGAACCCAGGTTGATAGCCCACAGCCAACCCAAGTGCTTTATGCCAGTCGCCAGCACCGGGGATTGCAATGGCCCTGTCCTGACGCGGATCATCCGGGAACGCCAACCCTCTACTTTGGCGGATTCGGAGAACGTAAGGCCGAACCTCTAACCCCTGCATTCAATCTGCCGGTCCCGGAGGCATCACCGGAATATCCACTCTGGTTCGCTCCGGGTCGCGTTCTGTTGCAGCAACACAGGGAAGTGGAAATTATCAAGGGCAAGCGCAATCGAATGCAGCGCGAGGAATGGGTGGAGATAAACCCGTCCGATGCTGCCGCCAATGGCCTCGCTGAAGGCGACAAGGTAAGAGTTGAGACAACCGATGGGCTGGTGCCCGGCGTTGCCCGTTACAATCCCGGGCTTCCCCGGGGCGTGGTCGCTTCCACTTCCCTCTTCGGCCAGTTGGCTATCGATATGGAGGCCAGCGAGGAATTCGACCCAGCCCCCCTAATTGGAGGGTTGGAGATTCGCCCCGCTCGCTTGATTAAAGATTGATCCGGGCGATGTCCTTCCTATTGGGGTTGCCTATAGGGGTTGAATGTAGGTTTTCCTCACGCGCCCGGATGCTGCGGGGTTCTTGGATGTGTGTAACTAATGGGATTAGGAGGGAGTCATGGTAGACTCGATGACCAGCGGGGTTGTCAAAGACGTGGATCTCACCCCGAATCCCGCTTTCCCCAAGGCGCGCCTGGTCGAGCGTAGAGACATCACCGAAGAGTTGATGGTCATGAAACTGGAGCCGGAAGAGGGTGGAACCTTCACCTTCAAGCCGGGCCAGTATTGTACGTTGGGTCTGGGCCCCATCGAGCGGGCTTATTCTATCGCGTCGGCTCCCCATGAAAGAGCTCTGGAGGTCTTCGTCGAACTGGTTCCCGACGGCGAACTCACGCCCCTGATGTGGCTGCTCCAGCCCGGAGACGCCATGTCCATCCGCCCCCGCGCCAAGGGCATTTTCACCATGGATAAGAAGGCGCACCACCACTTTATGCTGTCCACGGTCACCGGTGTGTCTCCGTCTGTGAGCATGGTGCGCGACTACCTGCACAACAACGGCGAAGGACATACTTTCTACGTCATTTTGGGAGCCAGCTATTGCGATGAATTGACTTACGACAAGGAGTTCATCAAGCTGGCTGAAGAGCATCCCGGCGTTGTCAAATTCGTGCCAACGGTGAGCCGTCCAAACGACCCGCGTAACAGGGGATGGGAAGGGCCTTCCAGACGAGTCAACGCCATAGCCGAAGAATACCTGGAAAAGTTCCAGCTCCCCAAGGACGATACGTTGGTCTATGCGTGTGGCCACCCAGGCATGATCGAAGACATGAAAGAAAAACTGCCCCCGAAAGGATGGCGCTTCAAGGAAGAGCGATTCTGGAAAGAGTAGTCGCGCCATAACCCCAATCGCTGCCGCTTGATCCCTCTCCCTGATACGGAGAGGGAATTTATTCTGAATCCCCCTCCTCGATTAACGTTCCCCGGCTTTGTGTGGTATAGAATTATGCCAGCATGGCTACCCCAAGGCTAAACAGGGAAGGATATGTCCCGTGACGCCGGTTCGTCGCCAATATCTGAAAATCAAGGAAGCCTACCGCGATTCCATCGTTCTGTTTCGCATGGGCGATTTCTATGAGACATTCGACGATGATGCGCGTCTGGTTGCCCGCGAACTGGACATAACCCTGACCGGACGCAGCTTGGGCAAGAATATTCGGGTGCCTATGGCTGGCGTTCCGGCCCATTCCGTTGAGTCCTACCTGGCCCGATTGGTGAAGAAGGGCCATCAGGTCGCTATCTGTGAGCAGCTCAGCGACCCCACGCTCTCCAAGGGCCTGGTAGAGCGGGATGTTGTTCGGGTGGTAACACCCGGCACGGTCTTCGAAGACTCGCTCCTTGACCAGCGCGCCAATAACTACCTCGCCGCCGTGTCCGTACAGGGGGAGCAGGCCGGATTAGCCTACGCCGACATCACCACCGGCGAGTTTGCCGCCGCCCAACTGCCTCTCGCCCAGTTGCCTCTGGAACTGAGCCGGATAGCCCCGGCTGAGGTCTTGGCGCCCAGGAGCAGCTTGAGCAACCCGAATACCGCGGAGGCGCTCGACATCCAGGACGCTCCTTATCGCCTTACCCCTACGGATGACGCGCCTTTCGAGCACGAGACCGCCGCGGCCGCATTGCTGGGCCACTTTCGCATCCATACCCTGGAGTCCTTCGGATGCGAACATCTGCCGCTGGCGGTGTCTGCCGCCGGCGCGATCGCCGAATACGTTGAGCGCAATCGCCCCTCGGCAAGTCCGGGGGCGCCGGTAAACTCAGGGCTGGGGTTGAGGGTGCAGCTCAACAATCTCGCTGTCTACTCGGCACAGCAGTACATGTCCCTGGATGCCCGGACGCGACGCAACCTTGAGCTGTTTGAAGGCGGACGCGGTGGACAGCGCGAGTTGTCATTGCTCGCTACTATTGATCGCACACGAACCGCCATGGGGTCGCGCCTGCTGCGCCGCTGGCTGGGACAGCCGCTCCTGGACCTGTCTGCGCTGGAGCAGCGGCTCGACGCGGTGGGCAGTTTCCACCTCGATGGGCTGTCTCGCGGCGCAATCGCGGCGGCCTTGGCGGGCGTGGCCGACTTGGAACGCATTATGGGGAGAGTTGTCGCAGGAACGGTTGCCCCCCGAGAATTGCTTGCGTTGAAGTCAGGCATGGAAACGCTGCCTGAACTCAGAGAGCGCGTTGACGGGCTCGGCGCCGGGATGCAATGGCTCCACGCCGAACTACTGCCGGCCCCGGAGATAGTTGAGCTTATCGAGGCAGCCATCGAGCCGGAGCCGTCGGGAGCCGTGGGTGATGGCAACGTCATCCGAGCCGGGTTTTCGGGCGAAATTGACGAGCTGAAGAACGCCAGCATCAACGCCCGCCAGTATATCGCGGGGCTGGAGCAGAAAGAACGCGAGCGCACAGGCATACGCTCCCTGAGAGTGGGATACAATCAGGTTTTCGGTTATTACATCGAAGTCTCCAAGTCTCAGACAGCCGAATTGCCAGAAGACTACATACGGAGGCAGACCCTCACCAATGCCGAGCGATACATTGTCCCGGAACTGAAGGAGTACGAATCCCTGGTCCTAAACGCGCGCGAGCGATTGGCGACGGCGGAGTCGGATATCTACCGCCGCGTCTGCGCTCAAGTAGCCGAATCGGCGGAATCTGTTGCCAAGGCCGCATCCGCCATTGCCCAAGTGGACGTATTCTGCGCCCTGGCGCAGGCTGCGGCGGACAACGGCTATGTTCGCCCTGCGGTGGACAATGGCCCAGCGATACGCATCCGCGAAGGGCGGCATCCGGTGGTGGAGCGGGTGCTGTCATCCGGCGAATACGTGCCCAACGATGTCGAGCTGTCCGTCGAGGAACGGGTGCTGGTGCTCACCGGCCCCAACATGGCCGGCAAGTCCACTTACATCCGCCAGGTGGCTCTGATTACCCTGATGGCCCAGGTGGGCAGTTTCGTCCCGGCCTCCGAGGCTCGCATTGGGCTGGTGGACCGCATATTCACTCGAGTTGGGCTGCAGGACGATCTTGCCACCGGACAGTCCACGTTCATGGTAGAGATGGTGGAGACGGCGGCAATCCTGAATCAGGCCACGCCCCGTTCGCTGGTCATTCTGGACGAAATAGGGCGCGGCACCAGCACCTACGACGGGCTGTCCATCGCGCGGGCGGTAATAGAGCATCTGCACAACGACCCCCGGCTGGGTTGCAAAACTCTGTTCGCTACCCACTATCATGAGCTGACCCAACTGGCTGGCACCCTGCCGGGCGTCCGCAACTACAGCGTCGCCGTTACCGACGAAGGAGGCGATGTCATATTTCTTCATCGCATAGTTCCCGGAGGCGCAGATCGCAGCTACGGTGTCCATGTGGCCCGCTTGGCCGGGCTGCCCCAAGGGGTCATTAACCGGGCCTGGGAAGTGCTTACCGATCTGGAATCCCGAGGTGAGAGCGCCCGTAACCGGCCGGGCCTCTCGATCCCGGCCCAGCAACTGGCTCTCTTCCCTGCCGGGCCGTCGTTAGCCGATACCGTGCGCGCCCTGGACGTGCCCAACATGACCCCGCTGGAGGCCCTGAACAAACTCTACGAACTGCAGGAGCAGGCTGACTCCATGCCCTGAATCTGCTGCCTATTGATTCGAGTTCCTCTTTTTCCTTCCCCGTAAAGGGATATAGAATTGTCTAGGCCCGGAACCAAGGTTTCACTTTCCTGTTTGAGGATGTTATGAGCAATCCTGCGCAATTTTACTGGTGGCCCCGTTGATCAACCTGCCGCAAAGCGAGAGAGTTCCTCCTGCAAAATGATATTGCCTTGGAAGAACGAGACTACTTCAAAGAACCTTTCAGCGAAGCCGAGATCAAGGAACTGGCGGTTCTGGCCGGCACAGAGCAGATATTCGCCCGGCGTAGCCCCAGCCTGAAACAGATGGGACTGGCAAGCCAGGATCTTACGGAAGACGAAATGGTTAACCTGATGTTGCAGGAACCAAAACTGGTCCGCCGCCCTCTCATCCGGGTGGGAGACCAGGTCTTTGCCGGCGGCAGCGGTTCTGTCCTAGATTCGGTTGTCGCCGCGGCGAAATAATTATCCGCAGGATAGGCGTCAGGTTGCGCCGAATACTTTTGGGCGAGTATCATAGGTAAACTGAATACCCTCCCGGCGGCAATTCCCATTGCTGCCGGCTGAGGGAAGTAGTAATGGGAAGGGCCTAAGACCGCCGATGAATATCTTCTTTGACGTTGACTACACCATCCTCGGCTTGGACAATACTCTGCGCCCCCAGACCAAGGAAACCTTCCAGGCATTGTTGGACGAAGACCACAAAATCTACATCTGGTCGGGGATGGGAGAACGCTGGGAGGTCATCGAGAAGCACCAACTGGAGCCCTACGTGAGTGGTGTTTATGAGAAGCCAACCCACCACTTCCACGAGCGTCTGGAGGAGTTGGGCGTGCCTTTCGAGCCGGAATTCGTCATTGACGATTACCCGGAAGTGGTGGCCGCCTTCGGGGGCGTGTGGGTGCCGCCCTACTTCTTCAAGCGCTCTCCAGACCGGGAAATGGAGCGAGTCTACCGCATAGTGCAGGACTTCGCAGCTACTGGCACATCGGAAGACAAGCAGTATCGCGCCAAGGGCACCATCGTTCCCCTCTTCTAGCCCAATACCGGCGGTGTGGGCCATGCCGATCTTGATTCTGCCGCCTGCCCTGGCCGCTCGAATCGCTGCCGGGGAAGTCGTTGAGCGTCCTGTCTCGGTGGTAAAGGAACTGCTGGAGAACTCGATAGACGCTGGCGCATCCCAGGTTGCCGTAGAAATTCGCGCCGGTGGCGTTGAGTTCATTCGTGTCGTTGACAATGGCGCGGGTATCCCAGCAGAAGAAGTCCGCCTGGCTTTCTACCGCCACGCCACCAGCAAGCTCGACTCCCCGGAGCAGCTCGACCATGTAGCCACCATGGGATTTAGAGGCGAAGCGCTCCCCAGCATCGCCGCAGTCTCCCACGTGACTGTCCAGACCCGCCCCCATGCCGAGACCGCCGGTTTCCGCTTGGTCCTGAAATGGGGCGAGGCAGTGGGGTCGGGCAGAGAAGGATGCGCCCCGGGCACCGCGCTGGAGGTATCCCAGCTTTTCGGCAACCAGCCAGCCCGCCGCAAGTTCCTTAGATCGGCTCAGTCCGAGACGGCGCGAGTACAGGAACTGGTCAGCCGTTACGCCCTGGCCTTCCCGGAGATCCGCTTTCGGCTGGTGAACGACGGGCGAGCCTCACTTTCGACACCGGGAAGCGGCCAGCCCAGGGAGGCTTTGCTGGCGGTCTACGGGTCACAGGTCGCGGAGAATATGCTGGAAATCCACGCCGAAGACCCGGAAACGGGCTACGCCGTCGAGGGCTTCGCCGCCGCTCCCAGCGTCAGCCGCGCCAACCGCACCTATATGACCTTCTTCGTCAACCGCCGCCTGATTCAGAGCCGGATGCTGTCCTTCGCCGTCGAAGAAGCCTATGCCGGGCTTCTGCAGACGAAGCGCTACCCGGTTGCTGCCATTAACTTGGTGATGCCCTACGATGAAGTTGACGTAAACTCCCATCCGGCCAAGCGCGAGGTGCGCTTCCACAACGAGAACCGCGTGTTTTCCCTTACTCAACGGGCGGTTCGCGCTCCGTTGGTCTCCAGTTCTCCGGTGCCTGGCTTCACTCCTCCCTCTGGCGGTTTTTCCTCTTTCGGTAATTTCCGGTCAGGTTCCAAGACATCCGGCGTTGCGTTTCCGGCTTCCTCCGGCGGCGACACCAGACCGCCGGACACGATGGGCGGCACTGGCTCGGAGGCGTTGGCCTTGCTGGGCAGGCCGGCGGTCCCCCTGCGGGTGGTGGGTCAGCTGAAGCTGACCTACATCGTGGCCGAAGGCCCGGAGGGGATGTATCTGGTTGACCAGCACGCCGCTCATGAACGAGTGGTGTTCGACCGGCTGTGCGAGCGCAGGGAAGCAAGAGAGTCAGCATCCCAGCCGCTGCTGTCCCCGGTGAGTGTGGAGCTTACGCCATCTCATGCAACCGCCTTGCAGGAAAACCTGGAGGCTGTCACCGGCTACGGGTTTGAGATGGAACCCTTTGGAGAGCGGACGTATCTGCTCAGGGCTGTTCCGTCCATACTGACGTCTAACGAGCCGGGCAAGGCGCTGATTGACATTCTGGACATGGCAACGCTGGAAGGACTGACTAGGCAGAAAGAGGACGTGATGGCTGCTTCCATCGCCTGCCACGCGGCCATCCGGGCCGGCCAATCTCTCACTGAGCCGGAAATGAGCGCCCTGCTGGAGCAATTGGAAAGTACGCCCAATCCCCACACTTGCCCCCACGGACGCCCCACCATGGTGCACTTCAGTTCCTACCACGTGGAGCGGGAGTTTGGGAGGCGGTAGGGGACGCCCTCACTCTAACCCCATCCCGAAGGGAGAGGGGATTTGGTACGTACCTGCTAGAGCGTGTTTACAAACTCTACCGGCAAAGATACTTGGGTATCGGCGCGGTTGTTTGATGCCAGGATTTCACCCTCACCCTAACCCTCTCCCTCAAGGGAGAGGGGATTTTGCAGGTTAATTCCGACCTATTTGCGGTTTGTAAACACACCCTAGGAGACCAGTTGCCAGTAGCGTCGGCCCTCGGCGCGGACGACGCGGCCAAATCCCCCGTGGTGGCAGATGGCGATGATGGCGTCCTCCGATTCGGCGCGCTCTATCATTGCCGTGCGGGTGGAGACACCCTGGTCGCCGTCCATATCGAAGCTGAACTTCCAGTCTGTTTCAGTAATCTGTGTCGGGCCGTGGAAGACATCGCCCATGATGTAGGCGCGCTGTCTCCCTGAGGAGATAACCAGGCTCATCGAGCCGGGGGTGTGCCCGGGTGTTGGGATCGCCGTAACCTCGCCGGTGAGCGCGCGTTCCCCGTCCAGCAGGTCCAGCACCCCCAAGTCCTGCAGTGGACCGATGGCCAAGTCCCAATGAAGCGGAAACAGCTCCATCACCTCAGGGCGCTGGAATACTTCCCAGTCGGCCCGGTGAGCCACGTAGCGAGCGTTGGGGAAGGTGGCGCGGGGAGCTGCGCCCGGCTCGTGGGTAACGTTCCACCCTACGTGGTCGAAATGCAGATGGCTGAAGAATACGGTGTTTATGTCGCCCGGACTTACACCGGCGGCCCGCAGTTCCTCCAGCAGCCGCCCGTCTACCCCGCCCGTCATAGCCTCCACCGAGTGAGGATTGCTCACCGCTCCGCCAACGCCGGTGTCCATCAATATGGTCTGCCCTTCGGAACGAATGAGGTAGCACTCGAAATGACCCAGCATATGGTCTGGCCCGCTGAACCCGCTGGGATAGCGCTCTTGATATGGCCTCCATGCCTCGGGAGGCACCTCCGGGAACACGTCGCTGAGGGGGAGCGCCGCTTCGTTATCGTTCAAGGAGAGGATTTCCACGTTGCCGATGGTCAACTTGGCTTCGGGCATGGCTCATCCTCCTGGCAGGTGTAGGAAATAGCCTGAATCAGGACCCGAAAGATTGAGAGACTGCCAGAATTTTCCGTTCCTGAACATCTCTGAATCCTGACTGTCCTGATTCAGGAGTCCGACGCTAGAGCCGAAGGAGCGGATGGGGGCTTGGGACTGCCTACTTAGGCGCGGTTGTTACGCCTTGGGTCCATGCGCGGGTCTCTGGCGGGGTGGAAGATGGAATCTTCGTCGGGAAATTCCATGTTCTGCGCGTTCGCATTGTTGTTTGAGCCGAGGCCGCGCACCGCAGAGAGAGGACCAGCCACTAGGGCGACTGCTGCCGCCCCGATGCCGAGCTTGGTCAAAAAGCTGCGTCGGGACTCTCCTGACCTAGTGATGTTTTCTTCCGCTGGGTTGAGTTCGGACGCCACGTTATGCTCCACCGGCAAGCACAGCAGGGGCCTGCTTGATGCCGGGCATTGTATTCGGACTACCGTAGATTGTACCTGACAGGACGATAATTGCAACATTTCGTCGCTGCTGGGCAGGGCAATCGCGTCTTAACCTCAGGGCCGCCCCATACCCGTTATTCCCGCGAAGCTTGTCCTCGTGAAAACAGAGAGCGGGAATCCATACTGACGGGTTTCGGAAAATCCCTCCCTCCCGGCAACCTGTGGATTTCCGCTTTCGCGGGAATGACGGTTGACTGGCACAGAAAAAAGTTGACTTTGGTTAAGACGCGATTGCCCTGCGTTCCTGGGCTATCCGTTTTCCTGCATAACCATTTGCGCCACTTGGCGGCCCATGCGAATGGAGTAATTGGTTCCGCGGTCTTCGGGGAAAATCTGGGTAGTGTTGGCGAGATACAAGCCCCGGACAGGTGTCCGGTGAGGCGGAATGCGCTGGCTGTAGTTGCGGCTGATGATGGGTTGGGCGCCATCCACCCGGTGGTGATGATACTGCTGAACCCACGAGCGGCTGAAGTCGGGGTTCAGCTTGCGAAGGTGGGGTGTGAACAAATCCAGCAATTCCTCCGGCTCCATTCGGTACAGCTCGCTGTCGCGGTCGGGGTAGTTGCTGATGTAGATGATGTGTCTGCCGCCATAAAGCGACTTGTCTATCATGTTGGTGTGCTCGATGATACCGACAAAGGGCATCTCACCGTCGGTGTCAGGGTCCGGGGCGATATTTATCCAGTACTTGGCCGTCAGGGGACGATCCAGTTCCAGAATCAGCAGTACGGCGGAAAGGTAGTCCACTCCGGTCAGCATCCGCTGGTAATCATCGGGCATCGGCGGCACGAGGCGGGTGAAAACGTAGGAAGGGGTGGTAGCAATGACGATGTCATATTCGCGGTTCTCAAGGGCGGCGTCGCGGCCAAGCTGAACTTCCAGTCCGGTCGCCTGCCCGCCATCAATCATTACACGGCTGACGCGGGCGGAGGTGTGCACATCGCCGCCCTGCTCGATGATTCGCTGGGCCAGCCGGTCTATGACTTCGCCGAAGCTGCCCATGGGGTAGCCCAGGCGTTCCTTCTGCATGGTCTTGCCGCGGGAGGCGACACGAAGACGCACCTTGCCCCAGAGCCAGGTCATGCTCACTTGGTCATAGTGGTCGCCGAACTTGCCGCGCAGCAGCGGCTCGAAGAGGACTTCGTATGCCTTGCGCCCCATGTGCCGGGAAAGCCAGTCGCGGGCAGTGACGTCCTCAAACCGGGAGTAATCGGCGATACGCTGAAGCCGGAGAGTCCAGAGGCCAACGCGAAAGCGGTCCCATAGCGACAGGGGCTTGAATCTCAGCAGGTCCATTGGCGTTGAGAAGTCCCAGATCCGCCCGGCGTGGTACAGGCCAACCTTGGACTCCAGCCAGGCCAGCTTGTCTCCGAGGCCAAGTTCGTGAATCAGCTCGGTGATTGCGGTGTCGCTGACAAACAGGTGGTGATAGCCGCGTTCCAACTGCCCGCCGCCCACAGGGAATGTCGAGGCCTGCCCTCCCAGGAAGGGAGCCACCTCGAAGACCTCGGCGTAGTGCCCTCGGGCGGTCAGGTCGTAGGCGGCGGCCAAGCCCGCCACGCCTCCGCCGATGATGCCCACCCTCACGGAGAACCCCCGGCCGGGGATGAATTGGTCGCCGTCCGACCCTCTGCCAAGTCTGGAGGCGGAGTCTCGGCCAACTCCGGTTCCGGCGCTCCGAGCAATTGCTTGAGGCTCAGACTCTGCTTGGCCAGGATGACCACGATGATTGCTAGGCCCGCGATGTTGACCGGCAGCCACAGCGCCACCAGGTGCACGAACACCGAGTAGGCGCCAGCAACCGTTGCCCCCACGCCGAGGGCAATCAGAGTTTGCTGCGCGACCACCTCAAACGGGCCGATGCCGCCGACGGCGCTGGGTATGCCCGTAGCCAGGTTGGAGGTGGCAGTGAGCAGGGCGATGACCAGCACGTAGGCCAGAGCCGAGTCATAGTAGGAGCGAATGTCGAAGGAATAGGACACGAGGAAGTATACCGAACCCTCGGCCAGCCATACGGGGAGGGATAGCAGAAACAGGGCTAGGTGCTTGCGCGGCGAGTTGAGAATGCCGAGGGCGGAGACGAAGGCGCGGAAGAACCGGAGGGCGGGGCCGCGCAGCCTGGCGGGCAACAGGCCGAGGAAACCCTCGACGGCGCGGGCGAAGGCAGGCCAAGCGGCCAGCAGGGTGAAGAAGGCCAGGAAGCCGCCGAAAACTACTCCTACGGCGATTGCCAGCACTATCGCAGTGCTTTTGGACACTCCGGCGCCGTCGCTGAATATGCCCATCAGGAGCAGCCACGGAGCGGCGACGGCGATGATGGCGACGAGGGTGAGGCCGTCGAATACCCGCTCGACGGCGACGCTGCCGAGGGCAGAGCTGGCGCTGAAATTTTCCTGGCGCGCCAGCAGATAGGAGCGCACGAGCTCGCCCAAACGCATGGGGAGCAGATTGTTGGCGGCATAGCCGACGATGACGACGGGATAGAGGCGGCGCACCGGGAAGCGGCGCAAGGGAGTGAGGAGGTACTGCCAGCGGGAGGCGCGGAAGTAGACGCCGACGAAATAGAGGGCGACGGCGGGTATGAGGTAGACGTAGTTGGCCCCGGCGAGGAGGGATTTCAGTTCGCCGGTATCTAGCTGTCGGTAGAAGACCAGCAGCAGGGCGACGCTGATGGCAATTCCCGCCCACAGGTGCCACCGGGCGGTGATGGCGGCTATCCAGTTATTTCGCTTGTGAGTGTCAGAACTATGATTCATCTGATTTCTTTGGTTGCCATGATTCACCCCATTCCCCTAATAATCATGTCCATCCTCTAATCAAACGAATCACAGTTCTGACAGTATAAACGCCTTCTGTGACGGCCTCAAGGCAGGTAGACATAGTACTTGGAATCAGCCCAGTCGGCCTCCAGATTTCGGAAAAGTACGTAATCCAGTACACCAGTCCAACCCTCCCGGCTGGAGACCGTATCGGTGAAGAAGCGGAAATCCTCGGCTAATTGAGAGAGAATAGGGTCATCAAGGCGGCCTCTATCGCCAACAATCTCATCGGGGCGGCGATATGTTTCGGGAAACCAGAGAAGGTCGATGAAAGTGCCTTGGCGACGGTAGGTCTCGCGCACTGCCTCATCGTCGCCGATGTGGGAGTCCTCGACCAGCAAGGCGGCAGGGTTTCCGAAGTTGTAGTTGCCATCTTCATTGCGGCTGCCTTCGAGGGTGATGCAACTGGCATCCTCTTCGGCAGTGGCCCTGAAGCACTGATGAACCATGCGTCCGTCGCGGGTGTGATGGCGGATGTACCACTGGAAGGGATACCACATATCGTAATCAACCTTCACCGATTCTACGTCTGCTGACAGTGGATAGACTTCTTCTTCCAGCAGGCGATAGGTTTCCTGCAAGTCCGCCGACCCTTGCGCGTACACCATGAGCTCCACGTTGGAGTCGTCGTAGGTGTAGGCGGCCCGGAAGGCACCCCACGCTCCGAAGGCCAATAGCAGGGCGGCGAGGCCAAGGCCCACGGCCGGGGCCGCCTTGCCCGGGCCTGCCCTGCGGTATACATAGGCTGCGACCAGGGCACCCGCAACGATGGATGCCAGCAGCAGCCAGTGGGCTGCGCCAAAGGGCCTTTCCGGGTCAATGTACTGCAGGAGCAGATAGACCCCCGCCGCCACGATGAACGGCGCCATGCCCAGCAGGGCCAACACCATCAGCTCGCCGCCGCGACGGAGGATGCCCGGCCAGTCCACCCGGTCGGCCACTCTTCCCAGGAACATCGCGGCAACCAGTATGAAGGGCGTGGTGATGTTGACCAGCAGCCACGGCATCTTTTCGGATGCAATGGTGTAGGCCGCCAGGGATAGAACCGCCCACATCGCCAGCGTCAAGCCAAGCAAGTCCAGCCGGCGGCAAAAGTAGACTATTCCGGCGACGCCGAACACGAAGGGAAGCAACTCGTAGACCGATAGGCCGACGAAGTAGTAATACCAGGGCTGGTTGCCGCGGGCTACGTCCTGCTGGGCTATCCAGTAGCCCAGGCCCTGCCAGGAGCCGGTGAAGATGCCGGCGAGGTTGGTGAACAGGGTGGTGTATAGCGCCGCCCAGATTGCGTAGAAGATAGCGGCGCAAATCAACCAAACGCGGCCGAGCCACCAGATTCCCATAACAGCGGACACCCCCAGGGTGCCGAGCAGCATAATCAAAGCGACTACGTAGTTCGTGGGCACCCCGGAATGGCCGGTCGCAATAGAGGAGCTTCCAGGCAGAACGGAATTTACGACCCCCTGGACGTCCAATACCCCAGTAAACAGCACGGAATACAGAACTGCCAGAGCCGCCGGAACGACTACCAGCAGGGCGACACGTCCCACCGAAAAGCGGCTCCACAAGGAGAATCCCACTGCAGCCAGAATCGCCAGCAGGAACACTGCCCAGTCCGCGACTTGCAGCGCGAGGTTAGCGGATTCAAGACTGGAATAGGGCCGAAACATAACCCAACTGAAGGCAAAGACAGACATAAGCGGCACGGCAATCAGTCCCGACACCCTCTGCGCGTTCAGAGGGCCTCGACTGAGCAGCCACACGAGGACGGCCAGCCCGGCGACAATCGCGGCAACGTGGCCCGGCCAAGGAACGTCTGCCATGGGGAGCAGCAGCGTGCTTCCTTGCCAGGCAGGCGCGCCGGTCAGCCCCTTGCTGCCGTCGGCGTTGAGTACGCTGTTGCCGGTCTCGTGGGAAGGATTGGCCAGAGTCAGGCCGAGCAATCCCTGGAACAGGCCGATGGTGGCCGACCATTGGGGCAGGGTCAGAGTAATGAACAAGAGTAACAGGGCGGTCTGGGTGCCCTCCCGGACCAACTTGGCTCGTCCCCTAACCCAATCCCAAAGCTCAGGCAGGGCGATTACGAACAATATCAGCCCGAAGATCGCCACCAGCAGATAGGTTGTCTCCTTAGTGGCGAACATGAAAGCGAGAACGGCGGACGCCAGGTAGAGGTATATGCGGCGTCTGCTCGCTTCCCTGTCCGAGTGAATGTATCGCCACATCAGGATGAACAGAGACACGGCCCAGAACATCATGATGATGTCGTTGCGCCCGAAGCGGCTGAAGTAGAGCAGGGCCGGGGAGAGGGCCAGCATTACGGCGGCAATGAGCGCGCCGCGCCGCCCGATGTGGTCGCGCAGGAAGTAGGGCAAAGCGGCCAGCGCGGTGCCGAAAAGCGCGTAAATAAGGCGGGAAGTGAAGTCGCTGTCGCCCAGGATAGTGAATATGGCCGCCACCATCTCTATCTGGAACGGGCCGTGCATCCAGGCGGAATGAAGGTAATCCGTGCCGAAAATCCCACGGCCAGCCCAAGGCCCCGCCGGGGCTATTTGCCAGCTTGAAACGAAAAATGCAGGTGGATTGCCTCGTCATAGTGCATCGTGCGACCGACTGAGCTCAAAGAGACGCAGGCCCAGGGCGATGACAATGACGGCAAGGAACGCTGCTTCCAGCCAGCCGCAACCGCGCAGGCCTTTCCTGAACGCTGAAGGCCGGCTCAGTGTGGAATCCGTCAGATTATCAGAGGACATTCCTTTCCTGGTTGGAGGCTACGGATACTACTCGACAGGTGGTTCCATCCACAGTTCGTAGACTATTACGCCGTCCTGTTGGAAAGCGGTTTTCAGGAAGTCTCCATATTGCGGCAAAGCCCGAAACTCCGTATGTCTGACGCTCGCGGCTGCCCAAATAAAACGTAACGCACGTCATAGTCTTCCAGCAACCGCAGGGCCGAGCCAGCGTCGGTTCCCGAATATATGGCTGCAATGTCTTCCTCCCCGGCCCGCGAAGGCTTCGTGGGAACCGCGCCACTGGATTTCGTGGCCCTTCCAGCCCAGCGGCGAAGCCCTTCCGGTGGCAGCGGAAATCCGGCCGTAGTCGGAATAGTCATCGCCCACTGCTTCCACGATTCGCCCCGGCTCCGCTTCATCCCGTAGCCACACGATGGCAGCGTATTCGCCCGGGTCGCTCTCCCTCAGGAAGGCCAACCCGTCCAGAGTACGATGTCCATTGGTCTGTTGTTGCTGCGGTCTATGATAGCCCCGGCGGTGTAGTAGAAGGAAGCGGAGATCAGGAGGGGTAAAGACGCAAGGACGCAAAGACGCAAAGACGCAAATGCAAAGAACTTCCTTGCGTCTTTGCGTCTTTGCGTCTTTGCGTTTTAATAGGCTATACAATGCAAAAGCGGAAACGATGCCCAGCAGCAGCCATACTTGATAGTAAAACTTGAACACCGTATTCATGCGCCGCCAGGCGCCGCCGAAAGAGTCCACGATGTGGAACAGTTCGGCCCCCAAAAGCAAGTAGAACGCTAGTCCCATCAGCAGCAACGCGAAAGCGGCTGCCGGTTGGTTTCCCCGGCGAGCCAGCGCCAGTGAGCAGTATCCGGCGGCAGCGACGACCACCGCGCCAGGCCCGGCCAAAAGCAACCGGCGCCCCAGGTCGTCGAAAGCGGCTCCTGCTCCGTTGGTAGCCAAACCAAACAGGAAACCAGTGGCTACCCCAAACTCCTAGAGGAGCTATCGCCAGCAACAAGGCGATTGTCGCCGCTGGCGCGTCTGCGGCTTCCGGCCACTGCATCCTCAACAGCTTCTGGAGCAGGAATGGCCAGCGACAGCACGATGAACAACCCTAGAACAATGAACAGGAGGAACGGGCGGGTGGCAACGTCCTGCAGCGGGAGTATGCCCGAGGTCTGTCGCGCTGAACGCGCTGAGATAGAAGGGAGTGAACATCGCAAGCGAGAGGACTAATATCGGCACGAAAACCACAGCAGCGGCGCTGGCGGCCTGGAGCGGCGAACCGGGATAATCCCGCCAGCCCTTGAGAAGCAAAACCCCCTGCCAGCAAGGCCAGGAATGTCGGAAAATCCCAGAAGTTGATGAAGGCCAGCGCGCCGCCGGACAGGGCCAGAGCCGCTGCCAGAGCCGGATGCTGCCTCAGCCACGGCCATCCCAACCGGCCGGGCGAGAAGTAGGCGTTCAACGCCACGCAGATTGCCAACAGCAGGAAGGGAATCGCCAGTACGTGGGCATGGAGGTCGCCCAATACGAAACTGAAGACAGGAAACTCGGTGATAGTGTAGTCCAGACTGGATCCATCCGCTGCAAGGGTGTCAATAACCCTGCTGCTTCGGAACCACCACCAGAAATCTTCCGGGAATACTCCGCCCGTTGCGGCAGTGGCGTTCAGTCCCTTAATTGCTACCCATTCCCAGAATCCTTCGCCAGCCCAACCCCTAAGCCGGACAAATTCCAGCGCCCCCATCAGGTTCCCTGCCAGCAGCACCAGAGCCGGAGCTGCGACGCCTGTGGCCACGGCCCACCGGAAACTTCCCCCGGCCAAGCGGACCAGATTGAAGAGCAATCCGAGCACGACCGCCCCGGCCAGCGCCGGTATGGTTGCGATACCCAGGTTGTAGGCCGTGGATGATACCACTCCGCTGAGGCTGGTCAGGAACGCAACTATGATGTGGCCAAAGTAGTAATAGCTGATGGAATGGCCGGAAAGCCAGAGGTCCTCTGCCGGGAAGTATCGCGTCTGGTGCGCTGCGTTCAGCAGCATGAAGTCCATCGGCTTTTCAGTGTGGCTGATGGCCGGAGACCCGGAAACAACAAAGCTCCAAAGAGCGAACAGGCTAACGAAAACTAACTCGGCAGCCAGCAGGACAGGCCAGTGGCTCCGCAGAAACTCGGTCAGTTCTCCCCAGCGTCGGCGAATCAGCCACACCGAGCCGCAGAGGGCGATTGTGAATATGGCCCATATGGTGAGTTGGGTATTGGGCCAGATATGGGCCAGGCTCAAGACCCATAGAGCGTAGGAGAACAGTAGCAGAGCGGCGGGCTTGGCCAGCGTAAGGCCGCGGTCAGGAAGGGAAGGGAACAGGACGAAGGCCCATGGCAACGCGACGACAGACGTCAGTTCCAGCAACAGGAACCATATCAGGGCGTCCTGCATCGGTCACCCGGAGAAATACGGAAACGGGGTTGAAATCAACCGGTTATGACACCGGCTCAAGGAGGGCGTCCACGAAGTCATCGGCGTCGAAGGGAGCCATATCACCCATCCCTTCGCCGGTTCCGATGAAGAGTATGGGCACTTCCAGTTCCTGCTTGATGGCGAGAACTATTCCGCCCCTTGCCGTGCCGTCCAGCTTGGCCAGGAAGATGCCGGTGCAGTTCACCGCTTCCCTGAAAGACTTAGCCTGAGCCAGGCCGTTGTGCCCGGTAGTGGCGTCCAGGGTCAGGATTACTTCGTGAGGGGCCGTAGGGTCCTGTCTCTTCAGCACGCGATGAATCTTCCGCAGCTCTTCCATCAGGTTGGACTTGGTATGCAGCCGTCCGGCAGTATCGAAAATCAGGATGTCTGCGCCCCGCGACTTGCTGGCCTGGTAAGCATCGTAGGCCACCGCTCCCGGGTCGGCGCCCGCCGTATGCTTTATGACGTCCACGCCCACCCTTTGGCCAAGGATATCCAACTGTTCGGCGGCGGCGGCGCGAAACGTGTCTCCGGCCCCCAGAATCACCTTGCGCCCGGACTGCGCGAAATGATGCGCCAGCTTCCCGATGCTGGTGGTCTTGCCAACGCCGTTGACGCCCACCATCAGGATTACGTAGGGCTTGGCCGAGCCGTCTGTCCCACTTTCGACAGGCTCATTATGAGCGGACGACTGATTGGCGCCGGGGGCGAGGTCTTCGGTCAATGCCTGTTTGAGAGCTTCGGTGACGGCTTCCGGGGAATCTAGGCGTTCCTGCCTGACCTGTTGCTTGAGCCGCTCAATGATTCTGAGAGAAGTATCCACGCCGACATCGGAGGAAATCAGGATTTCCTCAATCTCATCCCATACCGAATCGTCCAGCCGGGAGGACCGCAGCAGCCCGGCGATACGCCCGAACCATCGTTCCCGGCTGGGCTTCACAGCCTGTTCTGTGGCCTTCTTCTCTTCCTGTCGGTTGCGCCGGAACAGTCGCAGCATCGTTCGCTTATCCATGCTCCGCGTGGCCGCGCTTCCATCCGGTCAGCTCGGCCAGGGCCGGAAAATTAGGGTTCCGCAGTGTTGTATCCGGGTGTTATGCCCAAAGATGTCCCAGCACAGCAGTGGTCTATTCGGTCTGAGCCGGTCATCCCTCGTGATTCAGGGTGGTCAGGGCCGCTATGGCAGCCTCGGCGGCGGCGCGCTCCGCCTCCGACTTCTTGCCGCCCTGACCCTGGCCGACTACCTCTCCGCAGACCAGGGCTTCGATGGTGAATACGGGGCTATGGTCCGGGCCTTCTCGGTGCGCCAAGCGGTAGGTTGGCGCTGGCTTACCCTGACCTTGCAGGTGCTCCTGCAATCGAGACTTGGGGTTTTCCGGCGGCGCAGAGCGGAGAGACATGGAGGCCAGTTCGTCAATCATATTCACAGCGATGAACTGGCGGGCGGCTTCCATTCCCTGGTCGAGGTAGACGGCAGCAATCACTGCCTCTACCGCGGCGGCCAACACCGAATCCTGGTCGCGTCCTCCAGAGGCTTCGACCCCTCGTCCGACCAGCAACCGCTCACCCAGCTTCCAACGCCGGGCCACCCGGGCCAGCGCTTCGCCCCGCACCAGCCATGAGCGGGCCTTGGTCAGTTGCCCTTCGTCGGCATCCGGGAACTGGCGGTACAGGTGCGCGGATACCGTCAGTTCCAGCACTGCGTCTCCCAGGAACTCCAAGCGCTCGTAGGATTCGGTAGCGTCGAGTCCGTGCTCATTGCAGTAGGAGCGATGCACCAGAGCGCGACGGAAAAGGCTGGGGTCCCGGAACCGGAACCCCAGCAACGATGCCGGATCAGAGTCGTGGCTGTCTGCGGTCTTAAACGACCCCATGAGGCCACGGCGGCTGTGGGCGCTTGAACTCGCCCACGTGGACGAATTCGCTCATGGACTTCATCAGGTTGTCGTAGATTTCCACGGATTGTTCATCGGGCGGGATGAACATCTTCAGGAAGGCGAAGTTGCCGTTGTCGAAGACAAAGGTGGGTACGCCGAAAGCGCCGTACTCATCCACTGCCTTGGTGTGACTCTCCGCCAGCTCTTCCAGCAGACTGGGGTCGGCGATGTCCTCACGGAAGCGGGCCATGTCTATGCCAGCGGAGGCGCCGGCAGCGTCAATGACCGCTTGGTCGTTGAGGTCGGCCTTGTCCTCATGGCGAGCCTTCAGCAGGGCCATGAAGTATGCCTCGAAGGCCTCCCTGCCCTGCCTCTTGACAGCCAGGCCAGCCTTGTGGGCCAGCAGAATGGGATCTTCGCCGCTGATGACGTCGGGCCTCTCCCAGACGTTGTCTCCGTCCTTGTTGTTGACCTGGGACAGGGAGAAAGGTTGCCAGTCAATCTCAATGGCCTGTCCGGTCTGTTCCCGAACCTTTGCCAACCACATGTTGGCATTGTAGACAAAGGGTCAACGGAAGTCGTAGTAAGTTGTGAACTCAGCCTCGGCCATGTTATGCCTCCTGCCGATTTTGGCGGCCATGCTCGTTAAACTAGCGGGCAGGCCACCCTGTTCCGAATTGTAGCTATGCGTCAAGGGGTTGTCAAAACAATGTCTGGCTGACGGCGGCTTCGCATCGTTCCGGCTTCGTTCATTAGTCTTTGCCAGTTCAGTCGTGGCTAGGGGGATCGGGGGCTGTGCTATAATTCCTTTCCCCATAACGTTTCTTTGCGCCGCATTCTGGAGGCCCTTTACGGCAGCTTTCTCCCCATCCTCACTCAGCGCCGACTCCTTTGCCGCTTACCTGGACGAAGGACAGAAGCGGGTGTTTGAAGGCGTTTGCCAACTGACCCTGGAAACAGGGTATCAGGTCTATCTCGTTGGGGGACCTGTGCGGGATGCGTTGCTGGGAGCGCCGGTGCTGGACTTGGATTTTGCCGTGGAGGGCGATGCTCCGTCCTTCGCCCGCAAGTTGTCGGATAGCTTGAAAGGGCAGGTCACTATCCACAAACAGTTCGGTACTGCGACGGTCTCGGCCCACGGCATTCGGACGGACTTGGTGACCGCACGGCGGGAGTGCTATCCCAACCCGGGGCAACTGCCGCTGGTGTCACCAGGCAGCATTAGCGACGACTTGGCCCGCCGCGATTTTTCCATCAATGCGATGGGCCTCCCTTTGCAGTCGCGGGGCGGAGCCTTGCTCGACCCGTTGGGTGGCCTTGATGACCTGAAGGCCGGAGTGGTCCGAACCCTGCACCGGAGCAGTTTCATTGACGACCCGACCCGGATGATGCGCACGGTTCGCTATGAACAGCGATTCGGCTTCACCATCCACAAGGATACGCTAGACGAAATATCCGAAGCTGTCGCCGCCGGACACTTGGACGCGGTGAGCGGCGACCGTTGTCGGCACGAACTGGAGCGAATCCTGGGTGAGGCAAATCCCATGGCTCCTCTTCTGCGAGCAATAGAACTGGGATTGATGAGAGGGCTGCACCCGTCCTTCACGAAACTCAGCACAATTAACGACACCGGGCTGAGTCGGATTGCAGCCTTGACAGATTCCCGGGACGAAATCAGGCCGGATATTTATTTTGCGGCGCTATTCAGTCCGCTGGACAGCTCAGAGGCGGAAAGCGTAATCCGTCGGCTTCGCTTGACGGGGCGGCAGGCCGCGCTTGCGCGTGATACCATTGGATTGAGGGAATCTGAAGCTCAGATTCGCGCTGCCGTCGACCGGCCTTCGGAGTTGGTGCGGGCGCTCGCCGGAGTTGAACCGGCCGCTGTCTCGGCTTGGGCCGAACTCAGTGCCGACGAGCCGGTCTCCGATGCCCTGCGCCACTATGCCTCCGATTTGCGGTTTGTGAAGCCGGAATTGTCTGGCAATGCGCTGCTGCGAATGGGGGCGACCGAGGGGCCGGAGGTCGGGAAAGTGCTTTCCAGGTTGCGCGACGCCCGTCTGGATGGAACGGTGAGGAGCATAGAAGAAGAAATGTCCTTGGCGCGGAACTTGCTGGCCTGCTCCAAGGCGAGCTTTCCGCATCACTCTTGATGACCTGGTAGAGGCGATGGCAGAACAACCTCAAGATCCGACAAATGACGGGCAAGGTGAACTGGAGTCCTGCGTTATATGCGGAGAAGCGCTGGACGGCTTCAACGAAACATCTTGTCAGATGTGCGGCGGCAAGTTTCACCAACCCTGGAGCCAGGACTCCGAGTCACCGCAATGCGGGCGCATCGGGAGTCATGAAGACGCATTGGCAATCGTATTCCTTTGTGACGACTGCTTCTATGGCCGCCGGCCATAAAACGCTCTGCCCCCGCTTTCGCCGGGGCAGGCTCTGACCCTCTCCCTCTGGGGGAGGGAATAACTAGCGACAGGAGATAATTTTCCATGCAGGCAGTGTATATCGAGGCCCACGGCGGCCCCGAAGTTCTTACCCTCGGCGAGCGCCCCGAACCTGATGCCGTTGGTGGTCATGTAAAGGTACGGGTTCGAGCCACGGCCCTTAACCGGCTCGACCTCTACACCAGGGCAGGAGACCGGGGACTGGAACGCCAGTTTCCACCGCCCTTGATCCTCGGCGGCGATTGCGCTGGCGAAGTGGCCGCCGTTGGCGCGGGCGTGTCGGGCTTGAAGGAAGGCGACCGGGTGGTAATCAATCCACGTCTCTCATGCCAGCAATGCCCCGCCTGCCTCTCGGGTCAGGATGACCTTTGCCGCCGCTCCCAGTTTCTGGGCAGCGCATTGGACGGCAGCTATGCCGAGTACCTGAGCGTTCCTGCGGCCAATGCTCACGTCATCGCTGAGGGAGTTACCTACGAACAGGCGGCGGCTATCCCCACGACATACCTGCCGGTTTGGAATATGCTGGTTCGCCGCCTGCAACTGAAGCCGTGGCAGACGGTTCTGGTGCTGTCGGCGTCGGCGGGAGTGGGCACAGCAGCGATACAGATGGCGAAGGACGTCATCGGCGCCCGGGTCATCGCCACCACCAGCACCGCCGAGAAGGCCGACAAGGCGCGGGAGCTGGGAGCCGATGAAGTAATCAACTACACGGAAGAAGACATCCGCCAGCGAGTACGCGAAATCACGGGCGGAGCCGGGGTGGACTGCGTGGTTGACCATGTGGGAGCGGACTTCTTCGGCGCAGCGTTCGCAGCTCTACGTCCGGGTGGCCGCTACGGCATCTGCGGAGCCACTACCGGCCTTCGCGCCGAGCTGCACCTGGGTCTCCTGTTCAGCCAGCAAAAAGAGGTTTACGGCGTCTACATGGGCACCAAGGAAGATATGCGCCAGATAGTGGAAATGCTGAATCGTGGAGCCGTGCGTCCGGTGGTGGACCGGGCTTACCCGCTGTCGGAAGCCGCCGCAGCGCACCAGGCGATGGAGGCCACCAGCTTCTTCGGCAAGCTGCTGCTGACGCAGTAGTAAGGGTTTTTCTACTGAGGCGTGCGGCTGTGCGCTCTTACTTGATCGGCAGCCGTGCGTCGGTGATGGAAAATAAACTGCCCGGCGTATCCTGCGTATGGGCCGAAAAGATCACTGGCCTTTAGCAGTATGTCGCCGTCGCTTATATTCTTCCCATTGGAGAAATACATCTTTTTCATCCCGGCGTGGATGTGCGTGTCTATGGGGAAAGCTTCCAGCTTGTCCAGTGAAAAAAGGGCTACACAATCTGCAACTTTGCTCCCTACGCCGTGTAGCCCCTCCAGTTTTCTGATAACTGCATAGCACGAGGGATTTTTCTTCAAGTCCTCAAGGTTCAAGTCACCGGAACACACCATCTTGGCTGTCCGGGAAACACGCTCTCCAAGACTTGGAATGCCTCCGATTTTCTCGTGTAATTTGTCGGTGCCTGCTGTAGCTAGAGCAGTCGGGGTTGGGAAAGCGTATTGGATTTCATGGGCAACGGGCAGTTTCTCTCCCCATTCCGCAGACAGGTTTTCCATTGACCGCTCTATACGCTCCACAGTATTGCGAGGGGAGCAGACGTAGGAAATCAGACACTCCCACGGTTCCTGACGCAACAGCCGCAACCCGTTGTACTTCGCTACCAACTCAGCCATTTGCTTGTCGCGTCTGAGGCTTTCGTAAATTTCGGCTATCGGGTCGTCGAGCCGGAAGTAGCTGTTCAGCAAGGATGCCGTATCCTCAACTGAGCCAGCGACACGCTCGAACTCCACATCCCTACCGTTACCGCCCACTTGGCGGATGCGAATCAGTTGGCGGCGAACGACACCACTCCACCAGTCGCATTTTTTGTCGTGACGCCAGCGGAAGGCTTGCCCGGCGCTCAGTGTCAGGTTCAGGTCAAAGGGTTGGCCTTTGGTGTCCAGGTTCATGCTTGTTCCCATTTCTCTTTCCTGTCTCTCAAGCGCCTGCCGTGGAAAAGGTACTGGTTGGCGTACCCGGCGTACCTTCCGAAATAGCCCTGCGCCCACTCCAGCAAGACACGGTTGGCGGGCGTTTTCTGACCCTTCGACCCCGGCTCGGGAGGGAAGTACCAGTCGGCCAGGGCGCGGCGCACCCATACGTCTATGGGAAAGGCCTCCATCTTCTCCAGCGACATTAAGGCGATGCAGTCCGCAATCTTGTCGCCGATGCCCTTGAGGGCCATCAACTCGGCCTTCGCTTCCGGGTAGGGCGCGGCTACCAGATAGTCGAGGTCGAGGCGCTTTTCGGCGACGGCGATGGCGGCCTGATGCACGTATGGCGCGCGAAAGCCCAGTTTCAGCCGCCGCAGTTCCGCTTCGCCTGCTTCAGCTAAATCCACCGGCTGGGGGAAAGTGTGGCGGGTAATGGTTTCCTCCTCTGCAACCTCCTCTCTCACCCCCAAGGGAGAGGGAGAATTAGGGCGGGGAAGCGTTAGCGGATCGCCAAATTCGTCGGAAAGGCGTTCCATATTTCGGTGAATGGTCTCGATGTTGGAGTTGGCCGAACAGATATAGGCTACCAGGCACTCCCAGGGCTCCTGCCGCAAAACCCGGAGGCCGGGGTATCGTTCCACTTGTGCAGCCACGTTCGGGTCTCCGGCTATCTCGGCTTGTATAGCTTTCAGGTCGTCATCGAGACGGAGGTGCTCCCGGATTTTGGCAATCATCGCTTGGGAGTCAGGGGAGTTGCTGAGAAACTCAATCTCAGGCGATGGATTCCCGCCTTCGCGGGAATGACCGGGAGAGAGATGGGAATGACCGGGAGAGAGGCGGACGAGCACAAAGTCTCCGCGCAGGACTCCGCTGTACCATTCGCCTTCCCTTTTCCAGCGGTGGGCCTGCCCTCCCAACAAGCTGGCTTCGAGGTCAACGGGCTGGCCTGCGTCAAACCTGACGGTTGCGAGCGCCACGGCGTCCTCCCCTTCGGCTCTGCTCAGCCCTTCGGCTCCCGCTCAGGGGGGCTTCCAGCCAACGCGCCGCCAGCATTCCGACATTGGCCGTCAAGCAGGGAGTATGACGGCAGGGAGGCATAGACTCCTGGAACGCGCGGCCGTATCCGTGGCTGATTATCCGGGAGTCCAACACCACGAAATTTCCCCGGTCGTCCTTGTTGCGAATCAGACGCCCGATGCCCTGCCGGAAGCGCAATACGGCGTTGGGGATGGAGTATTCGCTGAACGGGTCATCGTACAAGGCGGAACGGGACTGAACGATGGGGTCGGAAGGCACCTGGAAGGGAAGGCGGGTTATGACCAGCGCTTTCAGCAGGCCGGAGGGCATATCTATTCCCTCCCAGAAGCTGGCCGTTCCCATAAGGACGCTGCGGGGTTCCTCTGCGAAAGCGGACATCAGGTAGGGAGCGGAGCCGTCAACGCCTTGCGCCAGCACAGGTATGCCGTGAGGTTCCAGCAGAGGACGCAGCCGCTGGGCCACCGCGCGCAGGGACGAATGAGAAGTGAACAGCGCCAGCGTTCTCCCCTCCAGCGCCTGCCCCAACTGGGCCAGCACGTTGGCAACTGCGCCCACGTAGCCGTTGGCGTTGGGCTGCGGCATATCCTCCGGTATCAGTGCCTGGGCCGCCTTCTCGTAATCGAAAGGCGACCCTACCAGCAATTCCGAGGTTTCGCCTGCCGAGCCTGTCGAAGAGGCGCCGACTCGCCGCTTCAGGTACTCGAAATCTCCGCCAGCGCTCAGAGTTGCGCTGGTGAGCACCACGCATTCCTTCTCCGCAAACAGCTTCTCCGACAGGATTGGCCCGACGTCCAGCGGCGCGCTATGCAGGGAGATGGCAGCCTGCGAGGGATTGACGCTGACCCAATGAATTTCGTCTTCCCTGGCTTCATGGAGAACGGAGCTGAGGCGGACGGCCAACTCGCCGATGCTGTCTTCTACCGATGCGGCCTCCATTACCAGAGCTTGCTGGTCAGCCTCCGCATCCAACCGCGTGGTTTCGAGGAAATTCCTCAAGTTTCTGAACGCGACTTTTGCCTGGCTCAGGCGCGAATCCAGGTTCTCCCAAGCCAGGTGGAGGTCCGCCCATGCAGAATGGCTTCTAACTTCGGCAGTAATCAGGAACTGGTTCTGGTCGCCCTGGTTTCGGCCCCGGCGCTGGCTGGAATGCAAAATCTCCAGTCCGGCAAATAGCTGTTCCCATGCTTCCCGGATTCGGGGCGCTTCGGTTTCCACGGCTGTGGCGACAGCATTGCCGGCATCAGCGGCGGCTCCTTCGGGGGGCGCCGCGGCCAGGTCCATGCGCAGGGTGCTGGCCAGGCGGGCCGCAGGCTCCCATATTCGCTCAAGCTCGCCCTGCGGCAACTCAAAGCCGAACTGGTTGGTGGCAGCCTCTTCCAGGTGATGGGCTTCGTCTATGATGACATGGTCGTATTCAGGAATCAGGCCGCCGCCGAAGGCCAGGTCCGTCATCAGCAGGGCGTGGTTGACCACGATAATATGAGCCTGCTCGGCACGCTGACGGGCGGCCCGGAGGAAGCAGGAGGAGCCGTCTCGCATATCAAGACAGAAACCCTTTTCGCCTGCTGAAATGTGGTTCCAGGTGATGGCGTCGCGTCCCAGCAGGTTGATCTCTCCGCGGTCTCCCGATTCGGTCTTTTGCAGCCATACCGACGTCTTGGCCAGCAGCTTGGCGTCATCCACGGACAGCGAATCGCTGCGGGACAACTGACCCCAGCGGCGCAGGCAAAGATAGTTGGCCCTTCCCTTGAGCTGGGCGACCTTCAACGCGCCCGGTTCCAGCAGGCCGGATTCCTCCAGCACCTCCTGCAACGCGGGAATGTCCTTGCCCATTAGCTGTTCCTGGAGATTGATGGTGTTGGTGGACACCACTACCCTATGACCGCTGGACAGGGCAAACAGGGCTGCCGGGAGCAGATAGGCCAGTGATTTCCCGACGCCGGTGCCGCCCTCGATTACCAGGTGATGCTGGTTGTAGATGGCGTCGGTAACGGCGTCGAGCATTTCCTCTTGTTCCGGGCGATGCTCGAATCCTGGGAATGCCTTTGCGAAAGGTCCCTCCGGCCCCAGCATACCGTGAATTTCAAGCTCCCCGAGGTGATCGAGGCTATCCTCGGGGCGGCGTCTCTCCGGCGGCTCCAGCCGCTGCGCTATCTGTTGATGGTTCAGCCCGGAAGGCCCTACCGACGCAGAGGAAGTGGAATGGCCTGCCGCCATACCGGAGAGCACCGGGTAAAGCGGCCAGTTGCTTCGCCGGGCCAGCTCCGTCATATAGGCCAGCAGCCCGCCGTCCTGCTCCCCGGCAATGCGCAAGAGCTTGATGTAAAGCTCCTTGTGTGCCAGTGCGTCATATACCGCACGATGGCTGCGCTGGTCACGATGGGCCTGTTCCGGCCTGATACCCAATTCATCAATCAACCTGGCCAGGGAGTAGCGTCTCTGGAAGGGAAGGAACACTGTCGCCAGGTCCAGGGTATCGAAGGCTGGGTTAGGTAGTGGCAATCCGTGGGATTCCAGGAATCCCACGTCGAAATTGACGCTGTGGCCGACGATGGGATCCCGGCCTATGAACTCTGCCAAGTCATCCCTTATCTCCGGGAAGGGGGGCGCGCGGCGGATGTCCTGGGGCGTGATGCCCGTATAGCGTTGAACGAACTCCGGGATTTCGCGGCCCGGATTGATAAAGGTCTGGAAGCTGTCCAGAACCTCGTCGCCACGAAAGCGCACCGCCCCTACTTCCAGTATTGCGTCGCTTTCGGCCTTCAGTCCAGTGGTTTCCAAGTCTATGGCGACGCAGGTCTGTTGCAAGGGGGAATGCAATTGTTGAGTAGAGGCCATTACGCTCCCGTTCCAGCGGTCAGCGGTTTTGACGCAAAGGCGCAAAGGGTTTTGAGCAAGAGGGAGTTTAGCACGGACGCCCCGATGGTTCGAGGGCTGAATGTCAGCAGAAGGCGAGCGAATCAGGCGGAGTAGCGGCGGATTGCGCCGTTGCGCAGGCCAACGACCGGGTGATACTGACCGGAGTGCAGGGCCTTGAGGAACTCGGCCTCGGTGGTTATTTCGTCGTGGAACTCGGTTACGAACTTGCCTAGGCCGTGCAGCGAGTGGGCGTCGCTCCCGCCGGTTACCGGCAGGTTCAGCATTCCGGCGACTTTCAGGGCGAAGTCGTTCTCCCGGTCAACGGTTCCGCCGTTGGCGACCTCAACGGCGTCGGCCAGCTTGAAAACCGGGTGGTCTAGGGCATCCTCGGGCGCTTGGGGGAGTTCGTCGGGGACGGACTGGTAGATGAGGGCGCGGGAGCGGTTGCCGTTGCCGCTCAGCACGCCGCGGAAGGGGTGGGCCGTGATGACGAACCCGCCGGCGGCGGTGGCGGCCTTGCGCAGTTCCGCAGCCTTGTTGAATCCGGCCTGGTATTTGTCCAAGCCGAAAGCGAGCATATGGCCCATGTCGGTTTCCACTTCCATGGCCCGAATCAGCACCACGCTGTGCAGTGCGGCGAACTTCTGGAATTCATGGCGATCCCAAGGCCCGGCGTGTTCGGTGATGCAGAGGCCGCGCAGTCCCAGCCGGTCGGCCTCGAGCACCATGTCTTCCGGGGTCAGGCTGCTGTCGCTGCTGCCCTTGGTCGTGTGGATATGCAGGTCGAAAAGTCGGGCCATCGGGACACTCTCACCCCCCGCTTTCGCAGGGGCAGACTCTAACCCTCTCCAAAGGGAGAAGGGATTGTTGATTGCCCCAAGTTTATGGCCTGCTACGATTTTCGTCAACGTAGACAAGCGCTGAAGATGATTGCAAAGTAATTGTCTGAATCAGGATTATCAGGATTCGAGGATGCGCAGGATTGAGAATGCTCATCCTGAAAATCTTAAAATCCTGGAAATCCTGATTCAGACAATCGCCCCAGCGAGCCTTTGGAAATGCACTGCCGTATCGCAGGGGCGGGTTTCAAACCCGCCCCTGCGCGTTGCAAGCCACGCTACGGAACAACCACCGTCCATTATGGAAGGCTATTGATGGTCCAGGTGTTGCCATTCCGGGACAAGTCCAGGCCCTGAGGGGGCGCGGCGGAGCCGCTGAACCGGAGCGACAGGTCGCCGTTGCTTTCCACCGCTATGGTGAAGTCCTGGTGGCTGCAACTTTCTCCCGGGCTCAAGGTCTGGCCCACGGAGCAGGCCGCTTGGGCGGCTGCTCCCAAGCCGGTCACCGTCAGGGTGAAGTCGCCGGTCTCGCCAGCAGCGTAGGTGGTGGCCTCGATGGTGTAGGTTCCGGCGGCCAGCGTTTCCTCGATGGTGGACTTGGTAGTGCCACCGTCGTCGTCATTCTCGTACAGGAATGTGCCGCTACGTGCATCGTCGCCTGAACGCAGGTAGAGGTAGGTGTCGGCGTCGCTAGATTCCAGTGTGATTGTGACGTCGGATTGTTGGGCGAGAGTGAAGGTGTAGTACTGAGCGTGGCCGCGGCCTGAGACTTCGGAATCGCAGCCTGCGGCCCACGTTCCCGGCACCGGGCCGTCGGCGGTGATGGGGGTTACGCAGGGATCGCTGCCGGGTACGGGCGGCGTTGTGCTGCTGCCGCCCAAGCCCGCCACCGTCAGGGTGAATGCGCCGGTCTCGCCAGCCTCGTAGGTGGTGGCCTCGATGGTGTAGGTTCCGGCGGACAGCGTTTCCTCGATGGTGGACTTGGTAGTGCCACCGTCGTCGTCATTCTCGTACAGGAATGCGCCGCTACGTGCATCGTCGCCTGAACGCAGGTAGAGGTAGGTGTCGGCGTCGCTGGACTCCAATGTGATAGTGACGTCGGACTCTTGGGCGAGCGTGAAAGTGTACCAGCGGGCATAGCCGCGGCCTGACTCCTGGGAATCGCAGCCTGCGGCCCACGATCCCGGCACCGTACCGTCGGCGGTGATGGGGGTTACGCAGGGATCGCTGCCGGGTACGGGCGGTGTTGTGCTGCTGCCGCCCAAGCCCGCCACCGTCAGGGTGAATGCGCCAGTCTCGCCAGCCTCGTAGGTGGTGGCCTCGATGGTGTAGGTTCCGGCGGCCAGCGTTTCCTCGATGGTGGACTTGGTAGTGCCACCGTCGTCGTCGTTCTCGTACAGGAATGCGCCGCTACGTGCATCGTCGCCTGAACGCAGGTAGAGGTAGGTGTCGGCTTCGCTAGATTCCAGGGTGATTGTGACGTCGGATTGTTGGGCGAGAGTGAAGGTGTAGTACTGGGCATGGCCGCGCCCTGAGACTTCGGAATCGCAGCCTGGGGCCCATGTTCCCGGCACCGTGCCGTCGGCGTCAAGGTCGGTTACGCAGGGATCGCTGCCGGGGGCGGGCGATGTTGTGTCTCCGCCGCCCAATCCGGTCACCGTCAGGGTGAAGTCGCCCGTCTCGCCAGCCTCGTAGGTGGTGGCCTCGATGGTGTAGGTTCCGGCGGCCAGCGTTTCCTCGATGGTGGACTTGGTAGTGCCACCGTCGTCGTCGTTCTCGTACAGGAATGCGCCGCTGCGGACGTCATCGCCTGAACGCAGGTAGAGATAGGTGTCGGCGTCGGCGGATTCCAGGGTGATAGTGACGTCGGATTGTTGGGCGAGAGTGAAGGTGTAGTACTGAGCGTGGCCGCGCCCTGAGACTTCGGAATCGCAGCCTGCGGCCCACGTTCCCGACACTTGGCCGTCGGCGGTGAGGGCGGTTACGCAGTCTGCGCCAGTGGGCGGTGTCGCGTCCGGCGCGGGCAGTTCGGCGAAGCCGTGCCCCCAGACGTTGTCCGGCCCGGCGGCGCCCCGCTCCGCTGCGCTGTTCTTGAGGTAGCTCGCCACCTGCTCCGGTGTGAAGCCGGGGTTCTGCTGCAACACCAGCGCCGCCAGCCCCGCCACGTGGGGCGACGCCTGGCTGGTGCCGCAGAACGCCCCGCTCTCATTCGACTCTGTCACATACGATACTGAATCTGCGCAGGCTACACCCGCAATGTCGGGCTTGACTCGTCCGTCGGGCGTGGGGCCTTGGCTGCTGTAATCTGCGATGGCGCTCGTGTCCCAGTAGTGGGCTGCCCCCACCGCCAGCATTCCGGGGTTGGCGCTTTCGGCGGGGTTGCTGATGCTGCCGCTCTCAGTAGGATTGTTCAAAGCCCCGAAAAATCTGACCCGAACTTGAATCCACTCAGGGGCATCACCTAGCTCGTGAGATACTGCCACATAATAGTTTTCTCTGGGTAACGGAGATGGATCAGTGGTCAGTCTCAAATACTCGTGTGGGTTATCTCCAAGCCCACGAGATTGCAAATCTTCGCTGGACGCCACTAATCTCTGCGTGGTCCCATCTTCGTATAAGAAGAGGTCCAAATCGCTAGTTGCGCCGCGCCAGCTATCCTCCCACCGCAATTCAACTACAAAGTTTACCGTTTCATCGTTTGCTGGTAGCTGCAGGTAGTTTCTCTCGCCATCATCTCCGTGGAAATTAACCCACCTGTTTCCATCAGGATTAGAGTAAGGCCCAAACCACGTATCTTGAGCCGCGTTGCCCGCTGAGTTGACCCAGATGATCCCGTTCTCTACCGCCCAGTCTACGGTGTTCAACGGGCTTATGCTGTCAGGTGATGTACCGTCGCCAGGGCCGTCGAAGGTCCAGCCTACCGAGTAATTGATAACCTGAACGCCTTGCGCACTCATCCATTCCGTAGCCTGGCGCAGGTCACCTTTGGAAACCGGGTTGGCGATGTACAGTGTCGCTCCGGGCGCGATGTCCATAACCGCCTCGGCCACTACGGTGCCGTGGGCATCGCCATCAGGAGCGTCGCAATTGTCCAAGTCGTTGTTAGATTGGCCTATGCCATAAAAGCACAGACCTACCACACTGGACGGCAACTCAGTGCCCATTAGGCTATGCAACCCGGTAAATCCATCTCTGGATGTATCGGTAGTGGTTGTGTCAATCACCCCCACCTTGACGCCTTCGCCGGTGATGCCGGCTTCGTGCCAAGCTGTTGCGAGGTGGGCGGCTACTCCCTGGCTGGTGACGTCGCCGAAGGCTGGTTCCGGCGGGATGATTTCGCGGACGCGGATGACGCCGGGCTGCTGGGAGAGGCTGCCGAGGAGGCTGACGGGGACGTAGGCTTCGATGTAGTCTTCGCCCACGTTGCGGGAGTCGCCGCCGTTGTCTTCGAGGAAACTGACTACGGCGTCCACGTTAGCGCTGAGGTAGATGGTTACGGCGATGGAGCCGCCGCTGCTTATGGGTGTTTCCGATGCTGCCTGGCTTTGCGTGATCTGGCCTGCTTCGTAGCCTTCGGCCAGGCCGCTGAGGTGGGAGCCGAGGTTGGGGTACTGCAGGGGATGCTTCGGGGGAACGGGCGGAGGACTGTCGCCGTCAGCGGAGGTTGTGGGTAGCGCTACCGTGAGGGAGATGAGAAGCGCTAGGATTGCCAGCAGGGAGAATAGTCTCATTCTTCGCATTGTTGCCCTCCGGCTCGGGGGGGGGGGGGGCTGACAGGGGGGGGTAAGAACATAACGTCACTCTCTCATGGAACGGTTGTGTATTCCGGTGGATAATACAACCAGGTGGATTGCATTGGCAAACGGGAGACTTGCAATAGCAGGGTCTTTCCGAAAGATAAACGCAATGACGCAAGGGCGCAAAGACGCAAAGAGGGGGTTAAGAGGAGACAGGACGGTGGCCCGCGCCGGGAGGCGTGTGGGCTATGGAATCCGCCAATGCTGGGAACCGGGATAGTGGCAGGACTTCGCCGGTTTCCTCGTAGTGGCCTATCAGTTCCCGCAGGTCGTCTGGCACCCTGCGGGTGGCTTCGGTGGCGGCGTCGTAGCCGACGTAGACCGCTTCTATCCGGGTCAGCAGCAACTCGGGGTTCGGGCGGTACAGCTCCAGCTCCATGTCCATGCTGGTGTTGCCGAAGCGGGACACCCGCACGCAGGCTTCCACTATTTCGTCCACGCGGGCCGGGGCCTTGAACTCCAGCGTCGTCTTGACCACGGCAAGGTCGAAATAGCCGGACTGAGGCAGGTGGTAGATGCCGATGCCCAGGTTGCGGTAATACTCGGCCTGCGCCATTTCCAGGTATCCGAGATACGCGCCGTTGAATACGATGCCTTGGGCGTCGCACTCCATCCAGCGCACTCGAAACTCGGTTCGGAACCGGAAGTCAGACTTGGGCATCTTCGTCATACCCCAAGGTGGCAAGGTAGCGTACATCGTCGCTGGTGAGTGAAGCGCCGCGCAGCAGGTCGGGACGCCGGGCCAGCGTGCGCTCCAGCGATTTGCGCCGCCGCCAGCACTCAATTTCGGCGTGGTGCCCCGACAGCAGCACGCCGGGGACCTCCATGCCGCGATACTCCGCGGGCCGGGTGTATAGCGGGTGCTGCAACAGGCCGGTGGTGATGGAATCCCCGGCCACGCTTTCGGGAGAGCCGACCACGCCCGGCAGCAAACGCGTGACAGCGTCTATCACTATCATGGCGGGCAACTCGCCGCCGGTGAGCACGTAGTCGCCAATGCTGACCTGTCGCGTTGCCAGCCCCTCGGCTATGCGCTCGTCCACTCCGGCGTAGTGGCCGCAAAGCAGGACTATGGCCGGAGCCGCTGACAACTCCTCCACCAGCGGCTGGTTGAGCAGTTCGCCTTGCGGGGTCAGAAAGAGCACCGGTATTTCGTTGCGCGCGGCATCGGTGTAACCGGACAGGGCGGCCTCAGTAGCCTCGAACACCGGCTCGGGCTTCATCACCATGCCGTGGCCGCCGCCGAACTGGTAATCGTCCGCAGTGCCGTGGGCGTCGTGGGTGTAGTCGCGGATGTCGGTGACTTCAATGGCGACCTGCCCCCGCTGCACCGCCCGCGCGACGATGCTGAACTGCATCGGCTGCCCGAAGGCTTCCGGGAAAAGGGTCAGGACGTGGAATCGCATAGTGGTATGATAGCAGGAAACAAGGCCGGGGGCGTCGGCTGCTTACAGGGGTGAAGGAAATGATCAAGAAATATCCCGTCAAGGACGCCGAGAGCAATCTCCCAGGCATCTTGAGCGAAGTGGAGGAGGGAACGCTGGTACACCTGACCGGAGAGGACGGGCATACGGCGGCGGTTATGATGCCGCTGGGGGAGTATCACCGCCTCGTACACGGCTGGCGCCCGGCCCCGCCCAGAGAACCGCCAAACTTCAAAGAAATAGCGGCAAGATTTCAGGAAGCTTTCAAGGCTGACGGAGCCAATCTGGATGACGTTTTTGACGGCATCCGCGAGGAATGGAAGAGGGGAGAAGTTTAGCGTTGACCACTCCTAAGCTCCTGTACCTTCTTGATACCAACACGCTCTCTCAGCCTACAAAAAATATTCCCAACTCGAGGGTAAGCGAGCGGGTTCTGTCCAGTTTGCCGCAAATAGCTACTTCGGCAACAGTATGGAATGAGCTTCTATTTGGATACTTTCGCTTGCCGCAGTCGAGACGCCGCAGGGATCTGGGACGTTATCTCTTCCAAGAGATTTTCCCGGAAATAACGGTTCTGCCCTATGACTGGATAGCGGCGGAGTGGCACGCTTCCGAGCGGGTGCGGTTGGGCGGTATTGGCTTGACGCCACCTTATGCCGATGGGCAGATAGCCGCAGTGGCCTACGTCAACGACCTGATTTTGGTGACCGCCAACGTGTCGGATTTTCAGAATTTCCAAGGTTTGAGAATCGAGGACTGGAGCCGTTGAAAATGACGAGTTAGTCTGCCCGCGCTACGCGGCTACCGGGGCTTTCTCTGGCAGCTTGTACACGCAGGCCACGCCGCCTTTCATCACCAGCTTGATGGCTTCCTTGTCCCTCAATACGCTGATGTTCTTCAGCGGATTTCCCTCGATTGCCAGAAGGTCGGCCTGCTTGCCCTTCTCGACGGCGCCTATTTCCTTGCCTAGGCCGATGCACTCGGCGGCCCAGCCGGTGGCGGTCTGGATGGCCTGCATCGGGGTGAGGCCGCGCTCCACCATCAGCTCGATTTCGCGGGCGTTGTCGCCGTGGACGAAGCCCCCCGCGTCGGTGCCGGCGGTTATCTTGGCCCCGGCCTCGACCGCCTTGTGCAGGCTGTCCTGGTGGGTGTGGAACAGGGCCTCGGCGCGGGCCTTGACGTGGGGCGCGCTGATGGTGGAATGGAACTCGTAGACCTCGAAGGTCGGGGTGAAGAAGGTGTTGTTGTCGGCCATCATTTTCAGCAGGTCGGGGTCGTCGGCCAGATAGCAGCCATGCTCCACCGAGCCTACCCCCGCTTCGATGCACATCCGCAGTCCCGGACCGCCCAGGGCGTGGCACATGGTCAGCTTGCCGTGGCCAGTGGCTTCGTCCACCAGGGCCTTGACCTCATCGGGGCCGAAGGCCATGTCCATCGGGCCGTGGCCTTGACGTGAGCTGGCGCCGCCAGTGGTAGCGAACTTGATTACGTCGGCCCCTATCCGCACCATCTCCCGGACCATGGATCGGACCGCTTCCGGGCCGTTGGCGACGCCGACGGGACGCATGGGATCGGTGGCGTAGGCCGTGCGATGGCCGGAAGGAGCCACCCGGTCGCCAATGCCTCCGGTGGGCGAGATGATGGATACCGCGGTGAGCAGACGGGGGCCATTCAGCAGCCCTTCTGCGATGGCCTGCTTGAAGCCGGCGTCCAGACCTCCGGCGTCGCGGATGGTGGTGTAGCCCGCCGCCAGCGAGTCCTCGATGGCCTTGGCGGTCTTCAGGTGGGCCAGCGACGCCGGTTCCTCGATCTCCCAACGTGAGAGCAAGCTGTAATTCTTGTCGGCCAGGTGGTCGTGGGTGTCAATGAGGCCGGGCAGGAGGGTGAGGCCCGTGAGATCAATTTCCTCTGCTTGAGGCGGAATGTCCACTGCGCCGCGAGGGCCCACGGCCACAATCCTTTCTCCATCCAGGAGCACGGCGGAGTCTTCCAGTGGAAGGCCCCCGGTGCCGTCTATCAATGTTGCCCCGACTAACGCTTTCATCGCATTCCTCCCCGGCCTTCGGCAGGCTCAGGACTATTTCTTGAGCAATGCTAGTTACGGGCAGCGGATGCTGTCAATAAGTAACAGGCTCTGGCGGCAAATCGCTCAATCCGCGTATCTCCGATTCCTGTAGCCTCTTTCCATACCGGATATAATCCAAGACTGGATATAATCCAGGGAAGTTCGGGCGGCGGGTGCGGAGATGCCGGTTCTTTGGCGGACGATAGCTCTTGTGTTGTGGGTGTCGGTTCTTGTCGGGACCATAGCGTGCGGTTCTGCGGGACAAGGGATTGTCTACGTTTCCGAAGAAGACGGAGACGCCGAAATTTACATTGTGGACCCGGATTCCGGTGAGTCATACGCAGTGGACCGCCGCCCTTCTTCTTCGGAGTCCGGCCCCCGGTGGTCGCCCGACGGAAAGTACATTGCTTTCGTATCCGGCGAGTCCGGGAATCTGGAAATTTCAGTAGCCACCGCCGACGGGAAAGAGACGGCGCGCAGGCTCACGGCCACCGGCGGCCCCGCTTCCGACGGAAACCAGGAATCGCCCCGATGGAATGCCGACAGCGACCAGATCGCTTACGTGACGGATGTGGATGGCCATTCCGACGTCTATGTGACCTCCCTTGAGCCTGGAAGCCCGGTCCGCATCACTTCCGGCTACACCGAGGAATTCCTTGGCGACTGGTCTCCCGATGGAGAATGGCTCGTGTTTTCCCGCAGGGGAGGCGAGGAGTCCCGGGGCCTGTGGCTGAGGAACCCGTCCGGCGTCAACCTGTTCCGTCTTACCAGCAATGACGACCTGAATCCGGTCTGGTCTCCCGACGGCGACGCCATCGCCTTCATTCGCAACTTAGAGGGCAACCGCGACATTTATCTTCTGCTGCCGGAAGGTGATGACGACTGGCGCGAAGCGGTTACGGTCGAGCCGCTGATAACGTCTCCGGAAGCCGACCATTCCCCGTCCTGGGCCCCGGATGGCGACACCCTGGTTTATGTATCCAACCGCGACGGTAATCCTGAAATCTACGTGATTGAGACCGACGACGACAGCCCACCGCGGCGGCTGACAACCAACGAAGCCGAGGACTCGCAGCCGGTCTGGGGGCCGGACGGCAAGCGCATCGCGTTCGTCTCCGACCTCTATGGGGAGGGCGAGATATTCGTGATGAACGCCGACGGGAGCGAACAACAACGGCTGACGCACAACGAAGTCCGGGACCATTCCCCCGACTGGTAGCTGTCGGGGAACCGCAGGGCAGGCTACAATCCTTCCATTGCCCCTCAATTGCAAGGATTATGAATGCAGCACACCCATAGACGAGGGAATACGATGGATTACGGGAAAATAGCTCCCATCATGGGGAATCTCTGGTCTCCCATCGCCGCGGTGTCCAGCAGGTGGCAGGGACGGGACAATGCCCAGATCTGCGTTTCCATTGGCGCCGCGTCCATTGTTCCTGAACGCCCCCGCGTAATCGTGCAGATATACAAGACGAACCTCAGCCACGATATGATCATGGGCAGCGGCGCTTGTGCCCTGAATTTCCCCAAGGCTGATCAGTTGAATTGGATAGAAAACCTGGGCATGGTGTCAGGCCGCGACTGCGACAAGCTCAAAGACATTGAATACGACGCGGGCGAAACAGGCAGTCCGCTGCTGGCCGACTGCTGGGGATGGCTGGACTGCCAGGTTGTGAACGCCATGGACGGCGGGGACATGACCTGCTTTCTTGCCGAGGTGGTGGATGGCCGCACCTTCAGTTCCGGCGAGCCGCTCTGGTGGCGCGATGCCCGGCAGCGGATGCCCGAAGAGTGGATGCGGGCATACAGCGAAAAGCAATCCGGGGAAGTGGAAATCTCCCGGGCCAATATGTCGAGCATAACCTATTCGCCCTATACGCCCCGTAAACTCGCAAATTGAGGAACGGCTTTCTGATGATGGAAACCATGCGTCCCTACATCCAGCAACTGCACGATACGCCGCACAAGACCGTGCTGGCAGTGTCGGGAGCGGGCACACAGGCGGTGGCGTGGCTGCTGGGAGTGAGCGGGGCATCGCGCACCATACTGGAGGTCGTGGTCCCCTACGGCCGGCTGGCCATGCAAGACTTCTTGGGGTTTGAGCCAACACAGTCCGCATCGGCGGAGACGGCGCGGGAGATGGCGAGGCGCGCGCACCAGCGGGCGCAGGCGCAGCGCGAGGATGATTCTCCGGCGGTGGGTCTGGCCTGCGCCGCGGCCATTGCCACCGACCGCTACCGGCGCGGTGACCATCGAGCTTTCGTCGCGGCTTGGAGCGATACGGCGACGGCTACCTGGTCCCTCACCTTTCACAAGGGGCTGAGGGATCGGGCAGGCGAAGAAGACGTCGTGAGCCGTCTGATAGTGCAGGCGCTGTCGGAGTTTTCCGGGCTGGACCCAGAGATAGACCTGGGGCTGGCAGACGAGGACTTTCTGGAGGTGGAGCGTATCGCCCGGCCCGAACCGCTGGCGCAATTGCTGGCCGGAGACGTTCGATGGGTGGTGCTCCGCCCGGACGGCAGCATGGAGGCGGAAGGGGAAGTTCCTCCGATGCTGCTGCCAGGTTCCTTCAATCCCCTGCACATCGGCCACCGGGAGATGATGGAGACTGTGGCCCGGGCTACCGGACTGCCGGGGACCTTCGAGTTATCGGTCACTAACGTGGACAAGCCGCCGCTGGAGAAAGACGAAATCGAACGCAGGTTGGCGCAGTTCGGTCCCGGTGACAGGGTGGTCCTGACCCGCGCAGAGACATTTCAGAAGAAGGCTGCTTTGTTCCCGGGCCGGACATTCGTGCAGGGTTGGGATACGACGATAAGGCTGGTGGCGCCGCGCTACTACGGGGGCGAGGCGGAGATGATGCTGGCCTTGGCGGAGATGATGGCGGGCGGGACGAAGTTCCTGGTGGCCGGGCGAGCCTCGGACGGTGAGTTTCGGACGCTGGCCGACGTGGACATTCCCGCCGGGTTCGCGCCGATGTTCTCGGAGATACCGGAAGGGGAGTTCCGCCGGGATATTTCTTCGACGGAGTTGCGGGAACCCAATAAATCCCCTCTCCCTCAAGGGAGAGGGTTAGGGTGAGGGTGTATGCCGAGAGACAGCTTTCCCCAAGAAGTTATCCAGCAACTGAAATGGTACGTGTATCGCTTGATAGATCCACGCGACGGGGAAACTTTTTACGTTGGCAAGGGACAGGGAAATCGGGTCTTCCACCACGCCAAGGGAGATTACACGGTCACGGTAAGCCCGGACGCAGGCGGCTCAGATGCAGAAGATAGAGAAGACTCCGCCGACTTGAAGATGAAACGTATCCATGAGATCAGGGCTGTCGGTTTGGATGTGAGCCATGTTATACACCGACATGGTATTGAAAGCGAAGGAGTTGCCTATGAAGTCGAGGCCGCACTAATCGATGCCTATCCCGGTCTGACCAATTTGATGGAGGGCCACGGTTCAGGGGATTACGGTTCTAGGCACGTCGAGGAGATAGTTGCTCAGTATGCGGCTGAACCGTTTGAGGTCGAGGAATCCCTGATACTGATTTATGTTGGCAGGTATCTTCATCGCCATGACAATCCGTATCACGCGGTTCGTTGCGCATGGAAAATAAACAGGAACAGGGCGAACGGTTACAAGTTGGTACTGGCACACGCCAGTGGGAAGGTCGTTGGGGCTTACCGTCCTACTGCTGAATGGATTCCGGCTACGCAGGAGAATTTCCCAGGCTTGATCGGCGAAGATTTCATAAATCCTGTGACAGGTTCTGCAACTCGTTGGGGGTTCGCCGGACACCGCGCTGAAGATGTTTGGAACCAATATGTTGGGAAAAGAGTTCCAGACGAATACAAGGGCGCTCAGTCCCCCATACGGTATTGCGATAAGCCAGCATAAACCTCCGTGGCAGCTCACGTCTCAATTGACACCCCCGTGGCCTGATGCTATATTCCCGTCCGCAATCAAGAGCCATATTGAGGACAATCCATCTGGTTCAGGGCTTCTTTCGAGAACTTCTAAACCCGTAAAAATATGCTGTTAGACATCTTCAACCCCGAAATCTTTACTGAAAACTGGACGGCTGTGGCGCTGTCGGCGCTGATTGCTGGCGTGGTCATCATCGGTATGTTCAGCGCGTCGCAGATGCTGTCGGCGCGGCGGTCGACGTCAGACCCGTCCAGCGCGAGAAAGCTCACCACCTACGAGTGCGGCATACCGGCCACGCCCTATACCTGGTCCAACATCAATGTCCGTTTCTACGTCTTCGCCATCCTGTTCCTGATTTTCGATGTGGAGGCGGTGTTCCTGTTCCCGTGGGCCGTGATCTTCCTGCAGGACCAGGTTACGTCCCTGCCCTTCTACGCCATGATGCTGTTCCTGGCGGTTCTGGGCTTCGCCATAGTGTACGCCTGGCGCAAGGGAGTTCTTGAATGGCAGAAATAATTCCAATTTCGGCAAGCTCAGGACATGGCATCGAGATGGGAACGGGCAACCAGCCCGGCCCCAGCCTGTTCAACCAGACCATTGGCGGCGCGGCGCCGCAGGTCATCACCACCACTACGGACCAGCTCTTTGCCATGGCCCGCAAGTCTTCCCTTTGGACGCTCAGCTTCGGACTGGCCTGCTGCGCCATCGAGATGATTTCCACCTTCATGGCCCACCATGACTTCGACCGGTTCGGCGTGGTGACATGGCCTTCGCCACGACAGTCGGACGTGATGATTGTGGCTGGCACGGTGGTCAAGAAGATGGCGGAACCCATTCGCCTGCTCTATGAACAGATGCCGGAACCCAAGTGGGTCATCGCGATGGGAAGCTGCGCCACCAACGGAGGGCCGTACTATCGCTCCTACTCCGTGGTGATGGGTGTTGACCATATCGTGCCGGTGGATGTGTACGTTCCCGGCTGTCCGCCCCGCCCGGAGGCCCTGCTTTACGGCATCCTCAAGCTCCAGGAAAAAATTATGCAGGACGCCAGCCGTACTTCCACCCTTCGACAGGCTCAGGGCTAAGGATGACGCAGGCGGGAAACGACTCCGAAAGGGAACGCCCCCACCCTACTCCCCTCTCAGAGGGAGAGGTAATCCCGGAAGGGGAGGCAGAACCGGAAGGACCGGACCTCAGTTCCCTGAACGCTGTCGGGCGCGCCCTGCTAGACTCCGCCCTTGAGGTCCTGCAGGACTATCACCCGCACCCCGGGACTCTCAGCGACATTCCTCAAGTCACCGTGGAACGACAGCATATCCTCGACGTTTGCCGCGCAATGAAAGAGGATGAGCGCATTGGGGTCAAGATGCTGCTCTGCCTGACCGCCGTGGATTACCCGCCCGGAAGCGGCAGTGGAGGGGGACACGGCCATGGAAGAGGGGAAGCGGCAGAGGAAGAGGAAGAAGAGGCGGACGGACGGGTGGAAATAGTGTATGTGCTACAGTCGCTGGAGCCGGAACGCACTATAGTGTTGAAAACCAACGCCCCCTACGAAGATCCAACGGTGCCTTCGGTAATTTCGGTATGGCGCGCCGCCGACTGGCACGAGCGCGAAGCCCACGACCTTTACGGCGTGTCTTTCAATGGTCACCCGGACCTCTCGCCCCTGTTGCTGTATGACGGTTTCGAGGGGTATCCGGGGCGCAAGGAATTTCCTTTCAACGAATACCGGGAATTCTGACATCGGCTTACTGCTGTTGCTCAGATGGACTATGATTGCAGCCAATGAATCTGATTCAGTCGCACTCGGATGATGAATCAGTGGTTGAGCGCCTGACATTGACCGCTCGGGTGGAGCGGGATGATACCAGGTTTGTCGCTCGCATTGAGGGCATACCGCCATCCGTACAAATGCCGCAGGGAGAGGGTGAGTCCGCCGATTCGGCCTGGGAGGAACTGGTACAGGCAATGATCTCCTGGATCTCCAGCCATGATTGCTCTGAGAGTATGGCCGGAGTTTTGGCTGAAGCAGGCTTTCCTCCGATTGACGACCACACTGAACTGGAGCTGGAGTTCGTCCCTGACGTCGAGTTAGGCCAAGAGCCGTGAAAGACAGAGTCATATATCAAATCGAAGAGTCGAAGGCAGGAGACTCATTCCAGGCGGTTTGTCCCGAGCTCCTGATAACGGCTTTCGGAGACACGCCGGAGGATGCCCGGAACGCATTACGGCAACAGGTAGCGGAATACTTGGAAGACTGCGATAATCTAGGCGCGCTGGACGAGGCGCTGATCGAAGCAGGGTTCTACTTCGACCCCGATCCTCTTACGGGAGACGGGGTCTGGATGAGCAGCGAAGTCAAGCCAGTGAAAGGGCCTGACATTGACATCAAATTCATCTGATTAACCGGATAAACAGACGACCCAACGCTAGGATACACCCTCCCCCCCGATTTCGCGGCGGGCAGGCTCTAACCCTCTCCATAAAGGGAGAGGAAACCTTGGGGGCCGGTAGCAGAAAATGGTAGAGGCCACAAGCAACATAGTTGCCAATGCCGAGCCAATCGAGATGCTGCTCAACATGGGGCCGCAGCATCCCTCTACGCACGGTGTCTTTCGCATGGTGCTCTGGGTTGACGGCGAGAAGATAGTGGATATCGTCCCCCATATCGGCTACCTGCATCGCGGCTCGGAGAAATTGTGCGAAGGGGAACAGTATCACCAGGTAATCACGCTTTTCGACCGGCTGGACTACATTGCCAATTTCAACAACGAGCACGTCTACGTCCGGGCGGTGGAGAAGCTGATGGGCCTGGAAGTGCCGGAACGGGCCGAGTACGTGCGGATTATCCTCTGCGAGCTGAACCGAATCGCCAGCCATCTGCTGTTCATCGCAACCATGGGCCTGGACGCCGGGGCGATGACGCCCTCGATGTTCTGCTTCCGTGGCCGCGAGCGCATCCAGGGCCTGTTTGAGCACGTCTCCGGCGCCCGCATGATGCACAACTACTTCCGGGTTGGCGGCCTCAAAGAGGACGTGCCCGATGATTTCATTCCGCGTCTCCGCGAATTGATGCCCCTGATCCGGGAGGACCTGGAAGAGTCTGATAAGCTGCTCAGCTTCAACGAGATTTTCCTGGCCCGGCTCAAGGACATTTCCCCGGTTACGGCGGAAGACGCCGTTGACTTCGGCCTGACCGGCCCATGCCTTCGGGCGTCGGGCGTGGACTACGACGTGCGCAAGGCCGCGCCATATTCGATTTACGACCGCTTCGATTTCGACGTTCCAATCGGGCTGGACGGCGACTGCTGGGACCGCTACTACCTGCGGGTGCAGGAGTGCTATGAGTCCCTGCGCATCCTCGAGCAGGCGATGGAGCAATGGGGAGAAAGGTGGCCCGATAGCGGCGCACTGCCTCTGACCGAGATAAACTCGGCTCCGGGCGGCAGTCGGCGACTGCTCCGCCCGCCCGCTGGCGAGGTGTACGTGCGGGCAGAGAATCCGCGCGGCGAAATTGGCGTTCATCTCGTGAGCAACGGAGCCGACCGGCCCTACCGCCTGAAGGTGCGCCCGCCTTCCTTCTGCAACCTTTCCGCCATACGGTATATGCTGATTGATACTTGGGTGGCCGACTCGGTGGTCATCCTGGGTTCCCTGGATATCGTGATGGGCGAGGTTGACCGCTGATGCCTGTCCTGCTCTTCATATCTTGGGCAGACCTGGGCTGGATAGCTCTGGGTCTGTTCCTCATGTTCAACGCGCTGTCCATCGTCGTCCTGTCGCTGACTTGGCTGGAGCGCAAGGCGCTGGGCCGGTTGCAACGACGGCTGGGGCCTACCCGCAGCGGCCCCATGGGGTTGATGCAGCCCATAGCTGACGGCATCAAGCTGATAATCAAGGAAGACATAATACCTAGCTCCTCAGAGAAGGCCATCTTCTGGGCCGCGCCTCTAATCGTGATGCTCTCGGCGTTCATGATCTGGGTGACGATTCCCGGCGCCCAGAACGCTGTCATCAAGAACCTGGACCTGGGGCTTTTCTACATCATTGCCTTCTCGGTTATAGGAATCCTGGGACTGGTGCTGGCCGGCTGGGGGTCGGCCAACAAGTATGGAACGCTGGGTGGACTGAGAGCCGCGGCTCAACTGGTGAGCTACGAAATTCCCATCATCATGGTGGCGGTTTCGATAGCTATGCTGGCGCAGTCCCTGGATTTGCGTGAGATTGTGGCGCAGCAGGGCAGCTACCCCTTCGCGCTGGTGCAGCCCCTGGGTCTCGTGGTGTTCTTCATAGCCGGGCTGGCCGAGGTTGGACGCACGCCTTTCGACATATACTTTGCGGAGTCTGAAATCGTGGGCGGGCCGTTTGTCGAATACAGCGGCGCTCACTGGTCGCTGTTCTTCCTCGCGGAATACATCAATACTTTCGCCATTGCCGCTCTGACCGTAATCCTGTTTCTTGGCGGCTGGTCCGGGCCGGGTCTGTCGGGTTATTGGGAAATAATCTGGTTCCTGTTCAAGGTCTACCTGGTGATTCTTGTCATATTCTGGATACGAGGCACTTTCCCCCGGTTGCGGATTGACCAGTTGATGGCTTTTGCGTGGAAGGTGGTGGTGCCTCTGTCCTTCCTTACCGTGGTGATGACTGCCATCTACCAGTTCTACGGCTGGCCGGCATGGTCACTGACGTTGATGTCGCTGACCGGGCTGGTGGGGGTAGCATACGCAATCTACCGCCGGATGGCTGGCCCGGCCAGCCGGGTAGCCCAGGTGAAGGCGCGTCAGGAGGCGCTGATGGCATCTCGTCGTCAGCAGCGGGCTGAGTCCGCCGCCCGGGCATCGGCACAGGAGACGGGAGACTGATATGTGGAACAGCGTTAAGGGTATGTTCATAACCCTGGTCTCGTCGGCAAAGGGGCTGAGGGAGCCGGTAACAAGACAGTATCCGGCCACCGGAAACCTGTTGCAGCGGGAAGAAGCTCCGACGCCGGTGCAGGACCGTTTCATGGGCTTTCCGGCGCTGACCTGGGACGAAGAGGTCGGGGAACCCTACTGCACGAGTTGCATGGTGTGCATACGCCACTGCCCGACGCAGTGCATGTCGGCCACGATGCAGGACAATCCTCTGCAAGCGGAAGGCAAGAGCACCCGCCGCAAGATTGTCGAGAGCTTCGAGATAAATCTCAACCGCTGTATTCTCTGCGGCATCTGCGTCGAGTGGTGCAACTTCGACGCAATCGTCATGTCCCACGAACACGAGATGAGCACCTTTGTCCGCAACGGCGACCGTGTTGACCTACCTTCCCTACTGGAGCTGGGCTGGAAGCACCAGCAGGACACTGACTGGATTCCGCCGACGAAACGGGCAAAACCGGAACCTGCCTCCACTGGCGGCGGGAGCTAACAGCGGAATGTCGTGGGCGCTCTTCATAGTCTTGGCCGTGGTCACCCTGGGCGGGGCGCTGGCGGTGGTTGCCAGCCGGAACGTGGTGCACGCGGCTCTGGCGCTGCTGGTATCTCTGGTGGCGGTGGCCGGGGTCTACCTGCTGGTGTACGCCGAGTTCCTGGCTCTGGTGCAGGTGCTGATTTACGGCGGGGCCATCGTCATTGTGCTTATATTCGCCATCATGCTGACGCGCAGCGCGGAATACCCGCGCACCTCTGACAACAAGCAGTGGCCGCTGGCTGCGCTGGCTGCGCTGGGGTTGCTGGGTGTGCTGGTCCCGGCCTTCCTGATCAACGCGGTGCGGGATACGGAGGCGCAGAACGTCGCGTTCACCGACATCGGCAAGTCGCTGTTCACCACTTGGGCCGTCCCCTTCGAGATCGCTTCCCTGGTGCTGCTGGTGGCGCTCATCGGGGCTATAATCATCGCCCGGTCCGGGCCAGGAGAAAACTAGACAGTGGTTGATCTGGTCTGGTTCCAGCTCCTGAGCGCCGCCCTTTTCGTCATTGGGCTGTACGGCGTTCTGGCTCGCCGCAGCGCCGTTCTCATCCTCATGTCAATAGAACTGATGCTGAACGCTGTCAACATCAACTTGATTGCGGCTGCGGCTCACATGGAAGGCTTCGGCAAATTCAACAGCTTCGACGGACAGTTAATAGCCATCTTTATCATTACAGTGGCTGCCGCCGAGGTCGGTCTGGCGCTGGCGATAGTCCTGCGGATGTACCGCAACCGTTCCACGGTCAACGTGGACGAGATCAACTTGATGAAATGGTAGGAATACCCTTGCTAATTCAACTAGCCGGAATGGTGGCTGAGGGATCAGGAGCATACTGCTGATGCAGTGGGCTTGGCTCATTCCGGTATTCAGCTTCGCCGTTGCGCCGATCATTGTGGTCATCGGCAACCGGCTGCCCGGCAAAGGGGCGTTGCTTTCTATTCCCGCCATTGCCGCCGGGTTCGTCTTCTTCTGGATCGCGCTGTTCGGATGGCTGGACGCATCCGCGACAACCGAGAGTTGCTACGTCGCCATTGGCACCGAGGCCCTGACCTGCAATTACGAGCGGACTTGGTTCAACGCCGGGTTGCCTGGGCTGGAAGGCAGCGTAGCGCTGACATGGGGGTTTTTCGTTGACCCGCTGACCATAGCCATGCTGGGGCTGGTGACCTTCGTTGCCCTGATGGTGCAGATTTACTCGCTGGGCTATATGCACGGCGACCCGCGCATCAACTGGTACTTCGCGGTTCACGCGCTGTTCGCCGCCTCGATGCTTACCATCATCCTGTCCGACAGCTTCCTGTTGCTCTATGTGGCTTGGGAGCTGGTTGGCGCCTGTTCCTATATGCTCATCGGATTCTGGCATGAGCGTCCTGCGGCGCGGGAGGCGGCCAAGAAGGCGTTTATCGTCACCCGCATAGGTGACGTGGGGTTGCTGATAGGCATCCTGCTGCTGTGGCGAGAGGTCGGCACCTTCAGCATGACCGACGCCTTCGCGGCGGTGCAGGCCGGAACGATGAGCGAGGGCGTGACCATCGCCGCCGCCTTGCTGCTGTTCCTGGGAGCGATGGGCAAGTCGGCGCAGATTCCCTTCCACGTCTGGTTGCCCGACGCCATGGAAGGGCCGACGCCGGTGAGCGCCCTGATTCACGCCGCGACGATGGTGGTTGCCGGGGTGTTCTTGGTGGCGCGCGCCTTCCCGCTGTTTGAGGCTTACAGCGGCGTCCCGCTGATGGTCGTAGCAATCGTTGGCCTGGTTACGGCGTTGGTTACCGCCACCATTGCGCTGGTGGCTACTGACATAAAACGCATCCTGGCCTACTCTACGGTCAGTCACCTAGGGCTGATGATGCTGTCCCTGGGAGCGGGCGGCTATACCGCTGCGATTTTCCATCTACTGGCGCATGGGTTCGCCAAAGCCTTGCTGTTCCTGGGGTCGGGCAGCGTGATCCACAGCACGGAAGAGCAGGAAATCTCGAAGCTGGGCGGATTGCGCCGGGTAATGCCAATTACCACCATAGTGTTCGCCATCGGGGCAGCGTCGTTGGGCGGCATACCCATCCTGGCCGGGTTCTGGAGCAAGGACGAGATATTGCAGTCCGTGAGCCATGGGCTGAATCCGGCGTTCATGGTGTTTGCGCTGATTACTGCCTTGCTGAGCGCGCTTTACATGGGCCGAGCGGTGTTCGTGACTTTCTTCGGCAGACTTCCCGATGCGTTGGAGCATACCCATGAATCCCCGCCGGTAATGACTGTGCCATTGATGCTGCTGGCTGTCCTGGCGGTGGGGTTCGGGCTGATAAGCTGGAACTGGCCGGGGGCTTTCGGCGGGTTCGGCTACTTCGTGTTCAATCACAAGCCCCACGGATTCGAGTTTACTTGGTGGATCGGGATTCTTTCGGCGGTGATGGCGGTCGGCTCGTTCGTGTTCACATATCTGGTCTATGAACGGGGCAGCATTTCGCTGGAGTCCACGCGGCAGAGGTTTGCCGGTTTGTTGCGGGTGGTGGAGAACAAGTACTACTTCGACGAAATTTACCAGTGGGCCATTGACCGGGTGGTGTTTGTTTTTGCCGGTTTCATTGGCTTCTTCGACCGCGCTATCGTCAACGACATTGTAGTCAACGGCCCGGCGGATATGGTTCGCAAGTTTGGCATCACCCTCCGGCTGCACGTGACCGGGCATCTGTACAGTTACGCGCTGGCGATGACGCTCGGCGTGGTGGGACTGGGCATCTTCTGGTGGCTGATAACCTCGTGAACATAAAGTTTTCAACGCAAAGAGCGCAGAGAATTACGCAGAGGGCACAGAGGAATCAGAAAAATCTCTGCGAACTCTGCGTGTCCTTTGCGAACTCTGCGTTTAGTCCGGGGCAGCGGTCGTGAGCAACTTCGACAGCGTCGCGCTGCTGCTGCTGATCCTGGTGCCGCTGGCCGGCGCCGGGCTGATGATGTTCATGCCCGGAGACCGCCCCAAGGATTCGTGGTACTTTGCGCTGTTCATCGGCGCGATTTCCCTGGTCATTTCGGTGCTGATTTTCGCCCGGTACGACTATCATGATGGCGGCTTCCAGTTCATCCGCAGCTACGACTGGCTGCCTGGCCCTCTGGACATCAGCCTCGCGCTGGGCCTAGACGGGATTTCAGCCCCGCTGGTGGTGCTCAACGGCATCGTGTTGATGGGCGGGGTGGTAATCTCGCAGAACATCACCTATCGCACTCGCGAATTCTTCGTGCTGCTGCTGGCCCTTGCGGCAGGCGTGTACGGCGTGTTTGTGGTGCGCGACCTGTTCTTCCTGTTCTTCTTCTATGAGCTGGCCGTGCTGCCGATGTACCTGCTCATTGGGGTTTGGGGCAGCAGCACCGACTTCGGCACCTTCCTGCGGACGAAAGAATACGGGGCGATGAAGCTAATCATCTTCCTGGTCGCCGGCAGCATACTCATCTGGGTGGGGATACTGGCGGTTTACGCGGAGGCATCGGGTCAAGGCAACGGGACATTCTCGCTGGAAACGCTGGGGCAGATGGCGGCCAACGGGCGATTCAGCACCGAGTTCCAGATGCTGGTATTCCCGCTGTTCATGATCGGCTTCGGTTCGCTGGCGGGTCTCTGGCCCTTCCACACCTGGTCGCCCGACGGCCACGTCGCTGCGCCCACGGCGGTGTCCATGCTTCACGCTGGCGTGTTGATGAAGCTGGGGGCCTACGGCATCATTCGAGTCGGAATTTTCCTCCTGCCCGAGGCCGCGGATTCGTGGTGGATGACGGTGCTGATTGCCCTCGGCACGGTCAACGTCCTGTACGGCGCGGTGTCCGCTATGTCGCAGCAGGACCTGAAATACGTTATCGGTTACTCCAGCGTCAGCCACATGGGCTATGTGCTGATGGGGATTGCCACGCTGGACGCGATTGGGATGGCTGGCGCGGTGTTGCAGATGTTCTCGCACGGCATAATGACTGCCCTCATGTTCGCGCTGGTGGGAGCCATATACGACCGCACCCATATTCGAGACATCAACGTGCTGAATGGCCTGTTCGGGCGAATGGGCGTCACCAGCTTCTTCTTTGTCATCGCCGGGCTGTGTTCGCTGGGTCTGCCCGGGATGAGCGGGTTCATCGCCGAGTTCATGGTGTTTACCGGCGCATTCAGAACGTATCTTCCTTTGGCAATCCTGGCGGTCATCGGAGCCGCCATAACCGCCGTGTATATCCTGCGCCTGCTGGCCCGAACTTTCTATGGAGAGCCGGATGTCCGGTGGTCCGGGTTGTCCGACGCAGGTGTGCTGGAAAAGTCGGTAGCCGGGGCCTTCGTACTGGTCATAATCTTCGTTGGGATCTGGCCGGAGCCAATCATGCGGGTAATTAATGTCAGCGTTACGACATACCGGAGTCTAGCCAGCCGTGTCGTTACCTCAAATCTCGACCTGCTCACGCCGGAGTTCGCCTTGGCGGGTCTGGCCTTCCTGGTGTTCGCGCGGACCTCGTGCTGCCGGAAGGACGGAAAAACCTGCTTGGGTGGCTGTCCATCGCCGGGCTGCTGGCGGTGATCGCCGTTTCGGTGATCATGCTGTGGGGCGTGGAAGAAACGCTGTACGACGGTCTGCTGGCCGTGGACGATTTCTCGCTGTGGTTCAAGGTGCTGTTCATGGGTATCGGGGTGTTCATCATCCTGAGCTCCCTGGACTTCGTCAGCGAACACCTGGAGCACAAGGGGGAATTCTACGGAATCGTGCTGTTCTCTATCCTGGGCATGAACGTCATGGCCCAGGCCCGGGAACTGCTGACGGCCTACATCGCCCTCGAATTGTTGAGCTTCAGCCTGTACGTTCTGGCTGCCTATGCTCGGAATAATGCCAAGTCCAACGAGGGCGGTCTGAAATACATCATCGTCGGCGCATTCAGTTCCGCGATTCTGCTCTACGGCGTCAGCATGGTCTATGGCGTGCTGGGCGTGACGAAGTTCGAGGCCATCGCCGCCGGGCTGGCCGCAGCGGATGCCGTGCCTCCGTCCCTGTGGGTCGGAGTGGCGCTCATCATGGTGGGTCTGGGGTTCAAAGTCGCGGCAGTGCCCTTCCATATGTGGGCCCCGGACGTCTATGAAGGCGCGCCTTATCCCATAACTGCCTACTTGTCCATCGGTTCCAAGGCGGCGGCCTTTGCGCTGGTGCTGAGGCTGGTGGCAGAAGGTTTCGTGCCAGTGGGCGACCGCTGGGAGCAATGGCAGTTGGTGCTGGCGGTTCTGGCCGCGGTGACCATGATGGTCGGCAACCTGGTGGCCTTGGCCCAGCGGAACCTGAAACGGCTGATGGCCTATTCCAGCATCGGCCACAGCGGGTTTATCCTGGCGGGCGTGGCCGCCTTGTCCCTCGACTCCAACCTTCCGTCCAACGGCGTGATGCTGTACTTGGTGGGCTATTCCGTCACCAACTTCGTGGTGTTCGGCGGGCTGATTTCCTTCTTCAATATGACAGGCAAGGAGATGATGTCGGACCTGGCCGGACTGGGCGGGACGCAGCCGTTCCTGGCCGCCTCAATCGGCATCGGTATGTTTTCGCTGGCCGGACTCCCGATTTTCGCGGGATTCGCCATCAAGTTCTATCTCTTCACCGCCGTAGCCGATGAGGGTTTCCTGTGGCTGGCTGGCCTGGCAGTGTTCGCCAGCCTGGTCTCGCTTTACTACTACCTGCAGGTAATCCGCTGGATGTACATCGCGCCTGCGGAAGGTGAACCTGCCTACGGCCACGGATACGGCTACGAGCATATCGACGCGGAGCACGGAGACGAACACGAAGACTCCGGCGAAGGGCATGAATCCCCGGAGCCAGCCCGACGTTACGGAGAAACGCTGTTCGAGACCCACCCGGCCTTGGGGCGCCGTCCTTCGGTTACGGTATTGGCGGTGCTGGGCGCAGGACTGCTGGCGGTGTTCTGGCTGGGCGTTTACCCGGCGCCGCTGATTGACACAATAGACGCAGCAAGCAAGGCTATCCTGCCATAAAATTCTCTAACCCTCCGCCGGAGGGTTAGGGTGGGGCGTCACGACATGATTATCGCCGTAATCGGCAGCAGCAACCCTCCACAACAGGAACTGATCGAGCTGGGTGAAGCCGTTGGCAGGGAATTGGCCCTCCGCGGCGCAACCGTTGTTTGCGGCGGATTGAGCGGCGTGATGGAAGCGGTGTGCCGGGGAGCAAAATCCGAAGGGGGCACCACCATCGGTATCTTGCCCGGTCGACAACCGGACGAGGCGAACCGGTACGTGGACATCCCGATTGTGACCACAATAGGCTACTCCCGCAATGTCATCGTGGTGCATACCGGGGCGGCGGTCATCGCCGTTGGCGGCGCTTTCGGCACGCTGTGCGAGATTGCCTATGCTCTGGATGCCCGTATCCCGGTTATCGGACTTAACACCTGGCCTTTCACTACAACGGGCGAGGGCACGGATATCCACGACCGTATCGTTCGCGCTGACAGCCCTCTTGATGCAGTGGAAAAGGCCATTGCGGCAGCGGAATCTCGCGGCGGGTAGTATTCACCTATAGAGTTGCTTCTTCTTTATGGAGAAGTGAATTCGGGGACAACGGCATGAGCAGCGATACCAGCGTCGGCCCGCGTGGCCTGAGCGCAGACACAATAGTCATAGAGTCCGTCTTGGGACGTGAGGTACTGGATTCCCGGGGAAACCCGACCGTCGAAACCGAAGTGCGTCTTTCCAATGGTGTTACAGGCCGGGCTCTCGTCCCCTCCGGAGCCAGCACCGGCAGCCATGAGGCGGTGGAGTTGCGGGATGGGGACTCCGCCCGTTTTGGCGGCAACGGGGTCATGCAGGCCGTTTCCAACGTTAACAACGTGTTGGGCAGTCACCTTTCCAGTCGTTCACCGTTCTCCCAGGAATCCCTGGACCTTTCCATGGTAGGTCTGGACCACACTCCCAACAAGGGAGAATTGGGAGCGAATGCGATCCTTTCAGTCTCCTTGGCAGTGGCTCATGCCGCAGCCGCAGCCAGAGGGGTCAGCCTGTGGCGATACGTGGCCGGGGGAGACCCGGTCAGTCTGCCGGTGCCCATGTTCAACATTCTGAACGGAGGACGCCACGCCTCGAACTCCGCGGACATTCAGGAGTTCATGGTCCTGCCCGTCGGAATGGAGACATTCTCTGATTCACTGCGGGCTGGCGTGGAAATTTACCAGTCCCTGAGATCCCTTCTTCGCGCCGGCGGTCACAATCTGAACGTGGGCGATGAAGGAGGGTTCGCCCCTTCCCTGCCGTCCAACAAGGATGCGCTGGAATTGGTGCTGACGGCGGTGGAAAAGGCTGGCTACACCCCAGGCCGTGAGGTCTTCCTGGGACTGGATGTGGCGGCAACTGAGCTGTATGACGCAGCCCAGGACAAATACGTACTGGAACGAGAAGGCGTAACCCTGGAGGCAGGGGAGCTGATCGAGCTGTACGAAAGCTGGGTGTCCGAGTACCCTATCATCAGCATAGAGGACGGCTTATCCGAGGACGACTGGGAAGGTTGGGGGACACTTCGAGAGCGCTTGGGGTCTTTGGTTCAGTTGGTGGGCGACGATCTTCTGGTAACCAACATCGCCCGCATCAATCGCAGCATAGAAGAGCAGGCCAGCAACGCCGTGCTGCTGAAGCTCAATCAGATAGGAACCCTGACCGAGACTCGCCAGGCGCTGGAGACTGCCCGCGCCGCCGGGTGGGGCGCAGTAATGAGCCACCGGTCCGGCGAAACGGAGGACACCACCATCGCCGACCTTGCCGTTGGCTGGGACGTCCGGCAGATCAAGACCGGGGCTCCCGCCCGCTCCGAGCGAGTGGCCAAGTACAATCGCTTGCTGCGCATTGAGGCCGAGCTGGGCGACGACGCGAGATATGCTGGCGCGTCAGCGTTCGACTACTTGGGCCGGGAGCTGTGACAGGTCAGCAGAAAGGGTGGAAACATCGGAACAGCCGGGTGTAATCGCTGACGGAAGGTTTTATCCGTTCACAGAACACTTTCTGGCGAGGCGAACCGAATCAACGCACGCTAGGGCGAACGAAGTTCGCATTGAGCAGATTCTGGAGAACCCTGACTTCTCAGAACCCCGGCAGGGAAATCGTCAAGTATTCTGGAAATATTTCCCCCAACAAGGGTGGTGGATTAAAGTAGTGTTGCTGTACGAATCCCACGTGGCGGTAATACTCTCAGCTTATGAAGATACTGTTAGGGGTCAGCGAAGATGGCAGGCGTTGCAGTTGAAGTAGACTATGTAGAGAATGGCGACTTGCTATGGCTTGGTAACGGAATCTCGAATACAGACGCCGCCCAAAACGTTACATATGAGCCGGATTTTGATGCCTTCTTTTCGGTTGACGGCGAATGCGTTGGCATATACCTATTTGATGCGGCGCGCATACTCTTGCCGCAATTGACTCTGGAATCGGCGACTGTAAAATTTCGTTTCAAGGAGTTGAATGGAATCTACTCCAGAGAAACTGACATTCTAACCATCGGCAACGGTAACGTGGCTGCAACAAGCAAGGAGATGACCAAGGGACTCGCCGCTCACTACAACGAAACAGGAGACGTCATCGGATTCACCTTGGAACAGGCCGGGGAGCTGTTGTTGCCGCTCTTGCAAATGTAATTCGAGACGACTGTAGAATAATTAGCTGCCTGCCGGAGAGAATTGGACGTCTCGTTCATAGTGTAGAATACTGGCAATTTGGAATGCAGAGGTAAATCATGGTAACGCGCATTGGCATCAACGGCTTTGGACGTATTGGCAGACTGGTGCTCCGGGCCAACCAGGAGCGCAACGAGGGCAAGGTGGAAGTGGCGGCGGTCAACGATCTGACCGATGCTGAAACCAATGCTCACCTGCTCAAGTGGGACACCAGCTACGGCGGCTACCCCGGAAAGGTGGAAGCTAACAACGGCGACCTGGTCGTGGACGGCCGGGCCATCAAGGTGTTCTCGGAGCGCGACCCGTCGGCCATTCCGTGGGGTGAGATGGGCGTAGACATGGTGATTGAGTCTACCGGCATATTCACCGATGCCGAGAAGGCGGCCGGTCACCTGACGGGCGGCGCCAAGAAGGTCATCATTTCCGCGCCTGCTCGAGGGGAGGACCTGACGCTGGTGCTAGGCGTCAACGATCACCTGTATGACGCCGACAAGCACAACATCGTATCCAACGCTTCCTGCACCACCAATTGCTTCGCGCCAATGGTCAAGGTGCTGCACGACCAGTTCGTGGTGGAGCATGGGCTGATGTCCACCATCCACTCCTACACCAACGACCAAGCCATTCTGGACCAGCGCCACAGTGACCTGCGCCGGGCGCGGGCAGCGGCGATGAACATCATTCCCACCAGCACCGGCGCGGCCCGGGCCGTGGGGCTGGTGTTGCCCGAACTCAACGGCAAGCTGCACGGCATGGCCTTCCGGGTGCCCACCGCTACGGGCTCCATCACCGACTTTACCGCGCAGGTGGCCCACGACGTGTCGGTGGACGACGTCAACGCTGCCTTCCAGAAGGCTGCCGAGAACGAACTGAAGGGCGTTCTGGAATACTGCGACGAACCGCTGGTCAGTTCGGACTTCCGGGGCAATCCGCACAGTTGCATCTTCGACGCCCTCTCCACCATTGTAATGGCGGACCGGATGGTGAAGATCATGGGCTGGTACGACAACGAATGGGGCTATTCCTGCCGGACGGCCGACCTAGCGGCCATGATGAGCGAGAAGGGCATCTAAACCCATTCGTTGCATGGGAGCGTATAGAGTTTCGGAGGTAAGAAATACACTTTTCTAGTGGCTTCTATGCTCCCATCCACTAACCTTCGTCATTATCTGACACTGAACGGCCGGGTTTCCTGGCCGTTCTTCGTGTTGGCCGGTATCGTCGTCCTTGCTCTGGCGCTGCGGCTCCACGGCGTCAACTGGGACGATGGCTATGCCTTTCACCCCGATGAGCGGGACATCTACATGCGCTCCGACTGCATGTATGCCCTGCTCACTGACGCCTCTCACGCCTCGACCTGCGGCTATCTCGTTGATCATCCGGAAGCCGAGCCCGGAGTCGGTGGGCTGCGAGCTTTCTTTGACCCCGACCGCAGTCCCCTCAACCCCCACTGGTTCCCCTTGGGCAGCATCCTGATTTACGTCATGGTGTTTTTCCGGTCCGTGGTGGAACTGTTCACGGACATTGGCGGGCTGGAAATGAGGTATGTGGGCCGTACCTTGTCCGCTCTGGCTGATGTGGGATCGGTGCTGATGGTCTTTGTGCTGGGCCGTCGGCTGTACAGCCGCAACGTGGGGCTTCTGGCCGCCGGATTAACCGCTCTGGCGGTGATTCACGTCCAGCACAGCCATTATTACCGTCCTGAAACCTTCACTGTCCTGCTCACCCTGGTCTGCATCTGGGCCACGTTGCGAATGGTGGAGAAACGGCGTCTCCGCGATTCCGTGCTGTTGGGGCTGATGCTGGGGCTGGCCCTGTCTCCCAAGGTGAACGTGCTGCCGCTGCTGGCCCCGCTGGTCTTGGGCTACCTGTATCGTGTGCTGGACGAATCCGGTGGACGCTGGAACGACATAACGCCGGAAATTCTGCAAAAGATTGCGGGTCATGCCCTGCTTGCGGCGGCGGTGGCCCTGGCAGTTTTCTTCGTGACAACCCCTTACGCTTTTATAGATATTGGGGCGTTTGTGGGCGACGTCATGGCGCAGACCCGGATGGCCCGCAACGCCGGATTGTGGCCTTTCACCACGCAGTACGTGGATACCCCGGCGTTCCTGTACCAGATAAAGCAGACGGCGATATGGGGACTGGGCCTGCCGCTGGGTGTCGTGGCCTGGCTGTCCATACCCTTCACCGTGGCCCTGGTTGCGCTGGAGCGGCGCCGTATCCGCGCCGACCTGCTGCTGCTGGCATGGGTGGCGCCCAGCCTGTTGTTCCTGGAGAGCTTCGAGGTGCGCTTCCTGCGCTACCTCTTTCCGCTGATGCCGGTGATGATTCTGCTGGCCTCCCGGATGATGCTCTGGGAGATGGATAAGGCCCACCGTCTCTTTATCGCGGCACGGAGCGCCGCGCTTTCCATCAAGGGGAAGGCCGTTTACCCCGCGCTCCTGGCAGCAGCCATCGCTGTGCCTGTTTTTGTAGTTGCCAGCACCCTGTTTTACTCCCTGGCGCTTCAGCGAGCGTACGCCAACGATCATCCTGCGCTGGAGGCATCGCGGTGGGTGCTGACTGAAGTCCCACGTAATTCCTCCATTGTGATGGACAATCACTGGGATGAGTGGTTGCCGGGCTTGTATTCCTACGACATCTGGCAGTTCCCGCTGTATGAGACCGACACGCAGACCAAGATGCAGACCCTCGCCGGACGGCTTGCCGTATCCGACTACCTGATCTTTTACAGCCACCGGCCCTACGCCAGCGCGGCCCAGGATCGGGAACGGTTCCCATACAGCAATAACTATTACCGCCTGCTGTTCTCAGGCGAGCTGGGCTACCGGCTACACCGCGAATTTACCAACTACCCGTCGCTGGGTGGCGTGGTCTTCCGCGATGATGCTCTGGAGCGCGCCGGCCTGGAAAGCCCCACACCGGAAGTATCCCCGGAGGGGGGCAGTTACACTCTCAACCTGGGATACGCCGATGACAATGTTGTAGGTTACGACCGCCCCCGCGTGCTGGTGTTCCGCAACGAAGCCCGCCTGAGCGAACCCCGTTTGCGGGAAATCCTGACTCAGCCACAGGACACAGGGGGGCCTGGTTCGCCGTCAACATCGCTAATGCTGTCGCCGGAAGCGTTGGCCAAGCAGCGTGGCGGAGGCACCTTCAGCGATATTGTGAATCGGGACGGCTGGACCAACAATGCGCCGGTCATCGCGTGGCTGCTGGTGGTGGAGCTAATCTACCTTCTGGCTCTGCCGCTGGCCCTTTTCATTTTTCGCCCACTGCCCGACCGGGGTATCCTGCTGGCGCGCATCCTGGGCCTCCTCGCGGTTTGCTATGTGGCTTGGCTGATAGTGTCTCTGGGTTGGGCCGACTTTTCTCGCGGCTCCGTTTATGTGGGGATGGGAGTGGTGGCAGTTGCTTCGGGAGTAGCCCTGTGGTTCATGCGAAGAGAGATGCGGGAATTTGTGCGGAGGCAGTGGCGACTGCTGTTGTTCTCTGAAGTGCTGTTCCTGACCGCCTTTCTTGCCTTCGTGACGGTGCGGTACTTCAACCCTGACTTGTGGCACCCATATCGCGGCGGCGAGAAACCGATGGAACTGGCTTACCTGACTGCCGTCTTCCGCTCGACCTCCTTGCCGCCTTTCGATCCGTGGTTCTCAGGGGGTTATCTCAACTACTACTATTGGGGGTATTTCGTCGTTGCTTCAGTCACCAGGGTGGCGGCCATCCTCCCTGCCACTGCCTTCAACCTGGCCGTTCCTCTGTTCTTTGCCCTGACAGTGACGGGCGCGTTCTCCTTGGGATACAACCTGGCTGCGGGAGTGAGACGGGCAGGAGTTCGGCGCGGGGTATGCGAAGCGACGGCGTCCGGGGCGTTCAGCAGGGGCAGGACGCTGCCGCCTATGGCCTGCGGGCTTGTTGCCGCGATGTTCACTGGCGTTGTCGGCAATCTCGATGGGATTGTGCAAATCGTTCAGGGCGTATGGGGCAAGATAGTTGACGGCGTAGCTTGGGCCGGATTTGATTTCTGGCGAAGCAGCCGAATGATTCCGCCCCTGGACAGCTTCGAGCCGCCCGCGTTGGCTTTCTGGCTGCCGGATTATATTCCGGGAGATGCCGGGGCGTCTTGGCACATCACCGAGTTCCCTTTCTTCACCTTCCTGTTTGCCGACCTCCATGCTCACATGATGGTTATCCCGTTCACCCTGCTGGCTCTGGGATTGGGGTTGTGCCTGGTCGCCGGATTGCGCAACGGCGGGTCAGTTTGGACCGCCGCGACTGCGCTCGCGCTGGCTCTGACGCTGGGGGCGTTGTGGGCCATCAACAGTTGGGACTACCCGTCCTATGTGATTCTGACCCTCGGCCTGATTGCTGTTGCAGCCCTGTTTGCCCGCGGCAACTTCCGGAGAAAGCTAACCCTGTTCGCTTGTCTTGCCGTCGGCGTAGTGGCCTTCAGCCTTCTCTCATTCTGGCCTTTCCATCAGTTCTATGAGACCTTCAACAACGGTCTGGACGCTTCACGGTGGCGGACTCCCGTTGACCGCTTTCTTGCGATTCACGCGCTTTTCCTCTTCGTGATAGCGACTTACTTGGTAGTGCGGACTCGCCGAGACTGGGTGACGCTGTTCCGAAGCGTATGGCCTCGGAGAGACACAGCGTTGGAGTTCCAGTGGCTGCGTCTCGCGGTCGTCCCGTTGATAATAGCTGCCATCGTATTTGCCGTCCTCGGCTACTGGAATGCACTGCTGCTATTGACTCTGCTGGCGTTGGTTGTGGTGGCCGGATGGCGGATTCTGCAATCCCCGGAGCCATCACGCCCTTACGAGGCCGCGGTTCTGGCCATGGTGGCCATGGCTTCGGTTGTCGCCATAGGAGTTGACTTCGTAACCGTGGAAGGCGACATAGGCCGGATGAATACCCTGTTCAAGTATTACCTCGAAATCTGGGTTTTCCTGGCTGTTGCAGCCGCCTATATGCTGTGGCGTTTGGGGTCGTCCTGGTTGCCGCGTCTTCGGCCCGGGCTGGCGGCGGGATGGCTGTTCATCCTGGTCCTTCTGGTCGGCGGCTCGCTGATTTATACCGGCCTCGGGACGCGCGATCGCTTGGCGGACCGGTTCTCCGATTTGCCGCCAACCCTGGACGGAACGGCGTATATGGTCGCTGCGGAGCATTGGGAGCGAGACGAGCTGTTCCCGCTGGCGTGGGACTACCGGGCCATCAGATGGCTTCAGGATAACGTGGAGAGTTCGCCCGTGGTTCTGGAGGCCCACATGGACCAATACCGGTGGGGGGGCCGAATCGCGAACTACACCGGATTGCCCACCGTTATTGGCTGGCCGTGGCACCAGATACAACAGCGATTTGGCTATCGTGAGCAGATTCACGAGCGCGCAGCCCACGTCCGGTTAGCTTATGAGACTACGGACGCCGGAACTGCGCTTGATCTTCTTCGACGCTACGATGTTTCTTACGTGGTGGTGGGCAAGCTGGAGCGTCTGAACTACGGACGGGAGGGATTGGAGAAGTTTGAGAGAATGGCGGAATCTGGGATGCTTGTCAAGGTATACGACAACGAAAGCACGACAATTTTCCGCACCGGATTTCCATAAAGCAAACCCTTGACATAAAACTAAAAATAATATAATCTTTTTTCAAGAAATGTGACTGGCTGTCCTGGAAAGAAAAATCCAGACTGCCTTCACTCTGACGGTCAAGGGCTTCGCTTCCTTGAGCTTCGCTTCCGCCAGCGGGAGCGTTCCGCTGGCAGGGGAATAACGAAGCCCGGCCCAACCGGCTCTCCTCTCTACTCCGGGCTCTTGGATGTGGTCGTGTGGTGCGGCGCTGCGGTGCGGAGAAGCTAAGAGGAGGGCCGGTTTTCCTTTGTCTACGAGATTTGTCCGGTGTCTACGAGACTTGTCCGGCCTCCCTGCTACCCGCGTTCTGCTATTGTGGCGTCCATTTCGGGTATGACCCCAGCACTCGCAGGGAGCTTACCCTTCTTCCGATGGCCTCGATAGTCTCCCTCATCAATGGGTCTTCCCTGTGTCCATCGCAGTCTATAAAGAACACGTACTGTCCGAGAGACTGCTTGGTGGGACGCGATTCGATTTTCCCCAAGTTGATTTCCCTTGTGGCAAACTCCCCTATCACAGCGTATAACTGCCCGGGCAAGTCCTCCGCGAAAGTGAAAAAGAGGGAAGTCTTGTCGTTGCCTGTCGGCTCGTGGTCCGATTTGGACAGGACAACGAATCGGGTGGCGTTGGCCGCCACGTCCTGAATCCCTGACGCCAGTATTTCCGCATTGTACAGCGCAGCCGAACGCCGGGGAGCAATGGCTACTGCGGGCGCTTCGCTGCTCATCGCATCCCCCACGGCTTGTGCCGTGCTTAGAGAGGCTGAACGGTCCGCGTTGGTGAAGTTCCGTTCCAGGTATTCGCGGCACTGGGCAAGGGCTTGTGGATGCGAATATACGACCTCCACTTCCTCCAGCCGCGTTCCGGGCTTGCCCATGAGGTAATGCTCAATAGGGAGCACGATTTCGTGGCTGATCAGAAGCGAGTTCTCGCTGACCAACAGATCGAGGGTGAAGTTGACCGACCCCTCAATGCTGTTCTCGATGGGCGCCACTCCCTGTCTGGTCTCCCCGGCGGCTACCGCCTGCCCGACGGCTGAAATGCTGGGATATGGCCGCAGCTCTGCGGCCGGGTCGTACAGCAGCGCCGCCTCTTCCGTATAGGTGCCGTATGGTCCCAGGAATGCAAGTGTCCGGACCACTGTCAGACTCCGGTCAGGATGTCGTAGAGTAGTTGTTCGTCACCGGTCGAGGTGACGGCGATGATCTCGTCTTCAGCCTCTACCATATAATGGTTCGACGGCAGGTCGGCGCTTCCTCTCTTCACTATGAGCGAAATGAAGCTGCTGGGCGGGAGCTGAAGTTCGCCCAGCCGCTTGCCAACGATGTCAGCGCCGGGAGGCACAGCCACGCACACAAGCTCCATTCCCGGCTGCCGCAAGTTCATAAGGTGGCGCAGAGGATGCCCCGGCACTCCGGCCTCAAGGTCCGCCAAGGCCAATTGAATCCAGTTGACCACCACGTCAACCCCCAGCCCCTCAAAGACCGGCTCATTCTTGGGGTCTTTGACCAGGGTCATGGTGCGGGGCGTCTTGAACCTGTGCTGCACAGTCTGGCAGATTACCAGGTTTGTAGCGTCCACCCCTGTCAAGGCTACCACAATGTCCGCCCGTTCCGCTCCAGCCTTTTCCAGCATCTCAATGTCTGCGCCGTCACCCAACAGGGTAACAATGCCCAATCCTTCGGTCAGCAACTGGTGCCGGTCGCGGTCACGTTCTATGACAGCGACTTCATGACCGCTGGTCACCAGCGCGCGGGCCAAGTAGTATCCAGCCTCGCTACACCCGACGATAACGATATACATCGTTCTGTCCGCGCCCCTGGCCTGGTTGACTTTTCGCCACGCCCGGTTCAGGCGCCTATCACCTGCCGGATGTCTTGAACAATGCCGCGAGAATAGCCTACCACGTTCAGGCCCAGGGCGGTGTACATGATCTGCAGTTGGGGACTCTCGACATGACAAACAACATGAGAAACATTAAACAGTTGCCGGGCGACTTGGGACAGCAGCAGATTTTCGTGGTCGTCGTCTGAGAGCGCCAGAAAGACGTCGGAATGGCTGATCCCTGCTTCCAGCAGGTAGTCTTGCATGACAGGCTCCATAAGCAGCAGCACCGTTACTCCGGGTCTGCCGCCCAACCGCTCCAACTGGCTGCGCTCCTTGCCCAGTATGGTAATTTCCGTGCCTTCCCCGGCCAGCTCGCTGACGGCGCTGGCAGCTAGCTGCCCCCAACCGTAAATCAGGATTCGCACCTGCGCTACGCTCCACGTACAGCGGCAACGGGAGCAGTGTCTCGCCAGAGCAGCACTTGGCATGGAGCGTGCTGAAAGATGTAGGACGCGGCAGGGCCCATGCTGCATTGTCCCAAGCTGCGATTGTATGAGATACCGACGACTATAATCTCAGCCTGTTTGACTTGCGCTTCCCGCACAATTGCGGCGCCAGCCTGGCGGGCGCGCAGGCTGCCTGCATCCAGCCCCCGGTACTTCTCTTCGTGAGCGATTCCTTCGTATTTGGACAGCAGCCGCTCTGCCCGGTCAACGTCGGCAGTTATTTCGGCTTCCAGAGAAAGAGATAGGGGAACTTCAATAACGTGCAGGGCGTGAAGACGCGCCTTTCCCGAGCGCGCAACCTGGCAGGCCCAGCGGAAGGCGCGTTCGCTGTGCAGTGAGTCTGTCACAGGAACCAGGATGTTCTTAACGTCCTGCTTCATAATTCATGCTCGTTAATAAGGTGTTGGGTAGCTGGATTGCGCGAAGGTGGCTTCACGAATCTTCGCGTGATTATAAGGGGTGCGAAAATCCTGTGGCTAGAGGGGGAAGGGATAGGTAATCGGGGCAATTCGCTTACGCTTCGGCGCGGCCTGATCGCCCTTTGGGAGATCAATCAGCCGCCAGTTTCCTGGCTATTTCGGGCAGTTTGCTCAGTTGCTCACTGGTTGCAGCGAGAATTAGCACGTCGCCGTGTTGCATTACCTCGTCTTTAGACGGATGCAGGAAGGAAGTCCGCCCCCGGCGAATGGCCAGCACGGAAATGCCGTGACGGTCGCCGGCCCCGGACAGCCCTGCTGCCTCCAGCGTCTTGTTGAGCATACCCTCCGGCGGGCGGATCTTGCTTATTCCGTAGTCGGCCAGGATGGGCATGTAGTCCAGCAGTTCTCGAACGAACTCCAGCTTGGCCACGCGGCGGGCATTCTCGGCTTCGGGGAAAATTACCCTGTCGGCTCCGATCCGCTCAAGAGTCTCCCCATGCAGGTCGTTGGCGGCGCGGGCTATGATCATGGGAATGCCCAAGCCTTTGAGAAGCACGGTCACCCCGACGCTGGCCTGAACGTGGTTGCCCCCTAGCGCCACGATAGCCACGTCGTAATCGGGAAGGTCCAGCTCCCGCAGCACCGACTCGTTGGTAGCGTCGGCTCTCACCGCATAGGTGACGCTGCCCATCTGCTCCTGAATCTTGGCTTCGTCGGCATCAATAGCCAGAACATCGTGGCCGCTCTGATACAGCTCGCGCGCTATGGTGGAGCCGTAACGGCCCATACCGATGACGCAGACCTGTTTGTTCACTCTCCGCCTCCGCTCAAACCTTAGCCTATTCTAACCCTTTCCTGAGCGAAACGATACATAACTACTTCGTCTTCTTTGGGAGCCAGGGCGAGCGCAAGAATGAGGGGTCCCATTCTTCCGGCAAACATTGCGGCCATGAAAATCCCTTGGGACGGCAAACTCAGGGAAGGCACGATTCCGGTAGTGGCTCCGACAGTGCCCAATGCGGATACGAAGTCGAATAACAGCGACAGGAAGCGAGTTTCAGGCTCCAATGTAATGAGCGTCATGGAGGCAATGAAAACGATAACCACACCAAGAACGGCCACGGAGAGGGCTCGATGCACTTGAGGCTGAGGAATCTCCCTCCCAAAGGCTTCGGCATGAGGCCGGCTACGCAGCGACGACATCACTGCGGCAATGATTACGGCGAAGGTAACGACCTTGATGCCCCCGGCCACTGAGCCGGGAGCGCCGCCAATGTACATCAACGACGTAAAGGTCATTCCGGTCGCATCGGCAACGTGGTTGAAGTCTATGGTGCTGAAACCTGCGGTACGTCCGCTTACCGTCAGGAACACCGCATTTACTATGCGATCCACCCAGCCCATTCCACCCATGGTGTCAGGGTTAGCGAACTCAGTGAGGGAAAGAATCGCCGCGCCCAAGGCCCATAGGCCCAGGCTGGAGACTATCACCAGCTTGGTGTCCAAGGAGAATCGCGCGAATCGCCTTCTCCGCCAAACGTCCACCATCATCACCCACCCAATTCCGCCCAGAGCGATCATCGCCGTCATGGTAATCAGCACAATAGGGCTGGAAACAAATCGAGCAGCATTCCCGGCGGCAGCCTCGGGTATGATGTTGAATCCGGCGTTATTGAAGGAAGACACGGACAGAAATAGGGAATACCAATAGGACTGGCCCTGCCCGGCGCCGTCCAGTCCGTTAATCTGGGTGAAGTAAATCAGCGAACCAAGAAGATAAATCAGCAGCACAATGATTATGACGTTGCGGCCCAGGGACCGGATGGAGCGCATCTGGTTCACGCCCACCGTGTCGCTCATGAGTCCGCGGGTTATGACCCGTTGCTGTATGGTGGTGCGGTTGCCCATTGCCAGCAACAGAAAGGTGCTGATTACCATGAATCCAAGGCCGCCGAGGGCCATCAGGGTGAAAATGACGGCCTGCCCGAAGGGCGCCCAGTAATCCGGGGTGTTCACCACCGTATGTCCCGTTACGGTAACGGCGGATATGGAAGTGAAGAAGGCGGTTTCCGCCGGAGTGAACTCGCCCGATTGGGAGGCCGCAGGCAACATGAGCAGGATCGCGCCGACGGTGATGAACAGCGTGAATCCGATGACGAGGACGCCGGAGAGGCCAAGTATTCGGCGGGGCCGGCGCGATGATTCATCCCGCCGGATAGTCTGCGAGACTTCGCGGCGCCGGGGCAGCCGGATTATGGCGTCTATGGGCCGGCGTCCCCGGTTAGCGGCCAAACTCAAAGGCTCCGGTCAGTGGCCGCCACGCCGGCCGTTTCTGGAATGCTCAAGGCTGGAAAACGCGGGAGTTTGTAGGACATCGAGGCATTGCGCCTTACATAAAGCGGAATTTTAGAAGCCCCTCACTGCCCTGTCAATCCGGGAGAATCAGACGCGAAAGCTGGCCTCTCCTGCTGAGACGCTGATGTGCGGGAGAAAAGGGTAAGAGCGCGGCCATGCTGGTATAATCTACTGGCGCAGCCAACTTGAGGTGACAGTTCAATGACGACCAGCCCCCGACAGGTGGAATTGGGATTCGATCCGGTTTCCATAGACCGCAAATGGCAAGAACGCTGGGAACGGGACGAACTCCACAAGGTGCCTGACGATGACCCGAGGCCCAAGTGGTATGAGATGACCATGTACCCCTATCCCTCCGGCGACCTGCACATCGGCCACTGGTACGCGATGGCCCCGTCCGACGCCCACGCCCGCTTTCGCAGGATGCAGGGCTACAACGTGCTGCACCCCATCGGCTTCGATGCCTTTGGGTTACCTGCGGAGAACGCCGCCATCAGCCGTGGCATCCACCCCTACGATTGGACGATGGACAACATTGACAACATGCGTGGGCAGCTCCGTTCCATCGGAGCCATCTATGACTGGGACAGGGAAGTCATCTGTTGCGACCCCGAATACTACCGCTGGAACCAGTGGTTCTTCCTCAAGCTGTACGAGCAGGGACTGGCCTATCGGGCCAACGCCCCGGTGGTCTGGTGCCCCTCCTGCGTCACCGTTTTGGCAAACGAACAGGTGCTCAACGGGGCCTGTGAGCGTTGCGACACCATTGTTACCCGGCGCGACCTGGAGCAGTGGTTCTTCAAGATTACCGAATACGCCGACCGCCTGATGGACTTCAGCGGGCTGGTGGAATGGCCCGACAAGATTCTCACGATGCAGAACAACTGGATCGGCAAGAGCTCCGGCGTCGAAATCAGCTTCGATATTGGTTCGTTGGGGCTGGAAGAGAGGGAAATCCGTACCTTCACCACTCGCATAGACACTATCTTCGGCGTAACCTTCCTGGTTTTGGCGCCCGAGCACCCGTTGGTTGAGAAGCTGACTCTTCCACGGCATCAGCAGGAAGTGGAGGACTACGTAGCCCAGGCCCGCCGAACCTCGGAGATAGACCGTCTTTCCACAGAAAAGGAAAAAACGGGTGTTTTCACCGGCAGCTACGCCGTGAACCGGCTGAACTATGAGCGGGTTCCCATCTACATCAGCGACTATGTGCTGATGACCTACGGCACTGGCGCCGTGATGGGCGTTCCGGCCCACGATGCCCGCGACTTCGAGTTTGCCCGCAAGTACCGCCTGCCCATCCGCCAGGTTATAGCGCCCATATCGTGGGACGGCAAGGACCTGACCGAGGCATACTTGGGCGACGGCTTTATGACCAACTCCGGCCCCTATGACGGCATGACCAACGAGGAAGGAGTTGAGTCTATTTCGGATGACATTGAGAAGTACGGATGGGGCAAGCGGGCAGTGTCATATCGCATCCGCGACTGGCTGATTTCCAGGCAGCGGTATTGGGGAACTCCCATCCCGATGATTTACTGCGACAGTTGCGGCGTTGTTCCCGTACCAGAGGCCGACCTTCCGGTGTTGCTGCCGCAGGACGCCGAGTTCAAACCCAGCGGAGAGTCGCCACTGGTGGCCAGCGCCGAGTTTGTCAATGCAGTCTGTCCGTCATGCGGCGGACCCGGCCGGCGCGAAACGGACACCATGGACACCTTCATGGACTCGTCCTGGTACATGATGCGCTACATCAGCCCGCATTTCTCGGAGGGGCCGGCAGACCCTCAAATGATCAAGTCCTGGATGCCCGTTGACCAGTACACCGGCGGCGCGGAACACGCCGTGATGCACCTGCTCTATTCCCGCTTCTTCATCAAGGCCCTCTACGACATGGGCCTGGTGGACTTCGAAGAGCCGTTCCTGCGTCTGTTCAATCAAGGGGTGATCCTGGGCCAGGACCACGAGAAGATGAGCAAGAGTCGCGGCAACGTGGTTAACCCCGACGATGTGGTTGGAGTGCTGGGCGCGGATGCCGTGCGTTGCTTCCTGATGTTCATCGGCCCTTGGGACCACGGCGGCCCCTGGAGCGGCGAAGGCATCAATGGCATTGCCAGGTGGCTCAACCGCGTGTGGGACATCGCCAGCCGCGACGCCTCAGTCCTGGAAGGTTCGGGCGACGACGCCGAGCGCGAGACGGAACGGCTCCTCCACCAGACGGTGCGCAAGTGCTATAACGACCTGGACAAGTTCAAGTTCAACACCGCCATCGCCTCACTGATGGAGCTTACCAATCACCTGAACAAGGTGTGGGCCGACAGCAGCGTGTCCCCGGAAATGTGGAAGGAAAGCGTTGAGAAGCTGCTCCTGATGCTGGCTCCCATGTCCCCTCATCTCACCGAAGAACTGTGGGAGCGGGCCGGACGCGAGTACAGCATTCACCAGCAGCCCTTCCCATCATGGGACGAGGGTCTGGCCGCCGACGAGGTATTTACCTTGGTTGTACAGGTCAACGGCAAGGTGCGCGACAAGCTGGAGGTGCCAGTGGGCATTCCGGAGGCGGAGGCGCAGGAACTGGCGATGGCCAGTCCGCGAGTCCAGAGCTTCCTGGACGGCAAGTCCGTGAACAAGACGGTGTATGTGCCCGGCCGTCTGCTCAACGTGGTGGTGCAGTAATGGCTGCGCCCGGCGCCTTCTATGGCGTTGGCGTAGGTCCTGGAGACCCGGAACTGCTCACCGTCCGGGCACAGCGTTTGCTGGAGAAGATCGCTGTCGTCTGTTACACGCAGTTGGACAACGGAGCTCCCAGCTTCGCTCTGGATGTGGTGCGCCAGTTGCTGCCCGGAGACACGGAAAAGCTGCCCATCATCATTCCTGCTGACAATTCCCCAGTCAAACACGACACTTGGCACGAAGCAGCCACGCGCATCGGAGCCAAGCTCAGGGCAGGTCAAGACGTTGCCTTCATAACAGAAGGCGACCCGATGTTGTACAGCGAATTCCCTCACCTGATTGAGCATGTGCAGGCGGAGGATATAGACGGCCTGAACGTCGAGGTTGTACCGGGAGTGCCGTCGGTTATGGCGGCGGCGGCCAGCTCCGGCGTTCCGCTGGTCACCCAGGGTCAGCGACTCGCTATCCTGCCGGAGGTCTACGGGATAGACGACCTGCGCGAGGCCAGCACCAGCTACGACACCATCGTTCTGATGGACATTGACCAAAACCTGATGCGGGCCCTGGCCCATCTCGAAAGCCTGGGGCTGTCCGGCCACGCCATATACGTGCGCCAGGCCAGCACAGCCAGCGAGCGCGTAACACACGACATCAGCAAGCTCACAGCCGAAGATTTGGACTACTTTTCGCTGCTGATAATCAAGCGGTAGGGCGGAGTGCGTTGAATACACGGTGAGATACACGGATCATTACAACAAGGAGCACTGGAGCGATCGTCAAATCACGCTTGACCAGGCGATTTGGGTGGTGAATAATCCGCTTCGAACTCAAATGCAGACGGACGGGCGGATTAGATATTGGGCGTATTTGGATGCGCACCGGCATTTTGTCAGGGTCGTTGTGGAAACTGACGGTGAAACCATCGTCACCGCGTTTATTGATGGACGGTTCCGGCCCTAGCTAACATTGCAAGGAGAGTTGCGGAAATGAGAATATCCTACCATGAAGACGTAGACATATTGACCATCGTATTCGAGCACAAGCGGGTGAAAGTTTCCGCGGAAGTACTGCCCGGAGTAATAGTAGACTTTGACCACGATGACCAGATTACCGCCTTCGAGATTATGGACGCCAGTAAGTTCACTGACCTGTCGAAAATGGAAGTTTTCATATCTCAATGGGGCGACTCTGAGATGCTGCTAGAACCCAACGGGGCTCTCTCGATGAAGCCCCTCCTCGCCAAATCCATTCCAGCAGGAGACTGATTATGACTACCACAGTACAACCCACGGACGTGATGGTGACCTGCAACGGTATGAATTTTCACTACCTTGACTGGGGCAATGACGGGGCTCCCGTCATGGTGCTACTCCACGGGTTGAGAGGCCATTGCCATTCCTGGGACGACGTGGCGGCGCGGTTCTGCGGTGACTATCATGTGCTGGCCCTGGACCAGCGGGGACGCGGCGAAACGGACTGGGCGCCCCGCGGGGACTATTCCACCGACGCATTTGTAGCGGATGTTGAGGAGTTCTGCTACACGCTGGGGATAGATAAATTTGTCCTCATCGGACACTCCATGGGCGGGCGCAACAGCATGGCCTTCGCCGGGCGCAACCCCGATATGCTGGAAAAGCTGGTCATCGTGGATATTGGCCCGGATATAGACCCTGCAGGATCAGCGCGCATCACTCGCGAGCTCGTGGAAGTGCCTGTGGAGTTTGACTCCTTTGAAGACGCTTTCCGGCACGTGAACGGACAGAACCGCTTCGCCTCGGAAGCGGTCATGCGACGAAGGCTGACCTACCAGACAAGAGAACTGCCAAGCGGCAAGACCGGCTGGCGCTACGACCCGGAGATCCGTGAGCAGCGCCGCAACGGCACCGGAGCTCCGCCGCCCGACCTGTGGGAACCGTTGAGCAAGGTAACCTGCCCCACGCTGATTGTGCGCGGCTCCGAGACCGACACGCTGAGCCTGAGTGTTGCCGAGCGCATGGTCGAGACGCTGACTGACGGCAAGCTGGTTCATGTGGATAACGCAGCCCACATGGTGTTTGAAGACAACCCCGAAGACTTCAACGCGGCACTGTCGGATTTCCTCGGTTAGCACACGAAAACAATGGTTGCTGCCACCAAATCGAGACAGCGCTCATTTGGGGCATTCACAAGTCTGCGGAAGCAAGCATCCACCATTATTTGCGCAGAATATAAACACTGTTTCAAACAAGGACTAAAATGAGTACAGCCTCAGGGCGACAGCCAGAGTCAGTCTCAGAGCTGATTGAACTGTTTCGAGTGACCGACGCTCCCTTACCCGACGGCGATACCGGGGCCGGGTTGAAGTTCCACACCAACCGGGGCGAGTTCAGCGGCATTATTCACCGTGCAGACAGCGCCGACCGCGCCGTCATCTGGGTCTGCGGAGCGCGGGGCGGATTCGGCGGGCCAGGGCCGGGCACCTATGCGCGATTGTCCGAGCAACTGACAGAGCAAGGCATCACCTCGCTGCGGCTGGACTACCGCTTCCCCAACGACCTGCTGGAATGTGTACTGGACTTGCTGTGCGGGGTCCAATACCTGAAGGAGAGCGGGCACGGCCCGGTGGTAGTGGTGGGTCATTCCTTCGGCGGAGCGGTTGTTATCGCGGCGGGGGCGGCCAGCGACCATATCAAGGGCGTAGTGTCGCTTTCACCGCAGACCTACGGCGCAGGCATGGCCGGACAACTCGCTCCCCGCAAATTGCTGGTAGCCCACGGCAAGGCAGACACCCGCTTGCCCTTCTCCTGCGCGCTCCAGATATACGAGTGGGCGAAGGATCCCAAGGAACTGGCGCTGTTCGAGGGCGCGGAGCATCGCCTGGAAGAATGCCGGGAGGAACTCGAAACTCTCCTGTCCGCTTGGATTCCGGCGACTTTGAACGAGGATATCGAGATTGCCGCGGTCATATAGCTGCAACAGGACATAAGCGCCCGCAAAAATCTGTTTCATAACGCCGATTCGGGAGGCAATCATGCTGGACTTGATTATCAAGGGAGGGACTGTGGTTGCGCCCGGAGGGGCCGGCCTCATGGACGTTGGCATTCAGGGTGAGCAGATTGCGGCGGTGGCCTCGCCCGGCGCACTGGACGACATCGGAGCGGGTGAAACGATAGATGCTACCGGGATGATTGTTTTGCCCGGCGGCATCGAACCCCACGCCCACATCAACGTGCCGGTGCCGGACTACTGGGCCGGGGGCGACACCGGCATCTACACTCAGCCACCGGAGGCAGCCAGCCGGGCTGCCGCGTTCGGCGGCGTCACCACCTACGTTGACTTCGCTGGCGCTCTGCCGCTCACACCCGGCGCTGTTCCGCCCTCCGATCCCATAATGGGACAGATTGAGGTGCGGAGGGACATTTTCCGGGGCCACTCTTTCATTGACTACACCTTCCACTACATCCTCGCCGGGGCGATACCTCCGGTCACGCTCGGCGAGATTGGCGAGGCCATCCAGTCGGGCGTCGCCAGCTTCAAGGTTTTCACCACCTTTCACGCCCGGGTGCCCACGGGACACCTGTGGGAAATTTTCCAGGAAGTGGGAAAGCACGGCGGCATAATGGCGGTGCACGCCGAAGAGGACGATATCGTCACCTACATGGAGGACAAGCTGGAGCGCGAGGGCCGCGACCACGGCTCCAACCTGCACTTGGCCCACAACAACATCTCTGAAGATATTTCCTTCCGCAAAGTGGTGCGCCTAGCTCAGAGCACCGAGACGGGCATCTACTTCGTCCACACCACGGCCAAAGAAGGCGTGAGCGCCATCGCCGAGGCCCGGGCAGCCCAATTGCCCGTCTACGGCGAGGCCCTGCACAACTACCTGGAGTTTACCTGCGACGACTATCTGAAGCCCGACGGCCTTGCCATTCACACTTACCCGGCCATCAAGTTTTCCGACGACCGCGACGCCCTGCAGCAGGGTCTGGTGGACGGCCCAATCTGCACCACCGCCACCGACGAATGGACCACCTACAAGAACGTGAAGCTGGCCGGAGACACCATCCGAACCCTCTGCGGCGGCCACAACGGCATCGAGACCCGTATGCCGGTCACCTACACCAAGCTGGTAGCTACCGGACTCATCGGCTTAGAGCGGTTCGCGGCCATCACCTCCACCAACGCCGCCAAGATACTGGGGATGTACCCGCAGAAGGGCGCCATCGCCGTGGGCAGTGACGCCGATATCGTCATCTTCGACCCCAACCTGAAGAAGACGATAACGGTTGACGAGCTTCACGCCGAGTCTGACTACTCCATCTGGGACGGCTTCGAGGCTGAAGGCTACCCGGTAATGACCATGCTGCGCGGCAAGGTTATCATCCGCGACGGGCAACTTCTGGGCGACAGCACCGACGGACGCTGGCTGTCGCGCCGGGTATCGCCGCGAGTGGTGACGCAGACCTCGGTGTAACGGAAAAGGGAGAGCCTGCGCGAACGGCAAACAAGCGCTGAACGGAGAGTGTTGTGATGTCGACAGCCTATTTTGTTACAGAGGAGCTAATTCTAACGAAAGTCACTGACAAGTCTTTCGAGCGCGGTGAGAGATACTTCGATGACGGCATGGTGGAGTCGGCAGTTCAGCGTGGAAGCAGATTGTTCGCCGAAGTGTTGGGCAGTGAGGAGGATCCCTACGATGTTGGCATCGCATTTCGGGGAGACGGCTTCAGCGCATCCTGTACCTGTCTTTACGATTGGGAAGGCTACTGCAAGCACATCGTGGCCGTGTTACTGACCTGGATTCGCGATAGAGACGTGGTTGCCGTGCGCCAGCCGATTGAAGACCTTCTATCGGACCTGAATGCCGATGGGCTAAGGGCCCTCGTACTCAAGTTGGTAGAATCCGAGCCAGGCCTGTCCGAAAGGATTGATAAGTTCTGCAGCCAAACCGTGGCTGCAAGTTGATGAACCAACGGAGTAACTTTCAGGTCAACAAATATCGGGGCAGGCACATGGCCTGCCCCTGTTGCCAGGTGGTTCAACTGATTTGAAATGATGGCTTGTGGCGCTGTTATTCTGAAGAGCGCAGCGATGAAGAATCCCAACGGTTGGGGGTGTAGGCTATTCCTGCGCCGGAACACGGTTGAAGGCAGAAGCTGGGATTCTTCGCTGCGCTCAGAATGACAGTTAGCTCCGAAGCCAGCCTTCATTTCAAATCAGTTGAGCCACTAGGTGGTTGCTTGAGGCTACTCACCGTAGAACGCTGCCCTTCCGCAGCAGCGGAAACTTCCCCACGCTATGGCTCCGTGTCGTACTCCACCTTGCCGTTGCGGATAGTCACCACCCGGCCGGTCAGGGCTATTGCCCGGCGGCGCGCCTTCATCGTAGCCCGGCGCATGGCAGCTTCAATACCTGGGTCGACCTTGCCAGTGCTGGATCGCCACACCCGTCCCTCGCTTTGCGCGTTGGGCGACAGTTGTTCATCGGTGTCAATCTCTTTTGCAGTGCTCACTGACGCTCCCCTTAGTTTTCCCAGATTTCCCATCCGTCCACCAGATCGCGATAGATGTTCTGGAAATTGTGCCGACTCGCGTGAAAGCGTCGGCGAATTATATCATCCGGTATATGATGGCCGCCCATTGCTACCCGCTGCCGCACCCGCTCTATCGCTGTTTCCGGCGATGGCAAAGTCAGATAATACAGCTTCACCCAATAGCCTTGTTCCTGCCAGCGGGGAATCATCCGGGCGTAGCCCCGGCCGCTGAGCGTGGTCTCAAAAGCGAAATTCTCGCCCCTTTGAACGCAGGCGTCAATCATCTCCAGCATCATCCGGCCTGCCCGGAACGCCGCCCGCTCGGGTTGTAGGGGGTCAAGGCCGGCGGCAAGTAGATCGGCATTGATGAAAGTAGGACATTCTGCCTCGTTGGGCAAGTACTCCCAAGCGAAGGTGGTCTTTCCAGCCCCGTTGGGCCCGGCGATGATGATTATGCGCCTTTCCAGCAGCAGATCCATAGGCTACACCGCTCCCCTTTCCCTCAACGCTGCCACGTCCGTAGAACTGTATCCCAGCAGCCCGGTCAGCACGGCGTCCGTATCCTGCCCCAGCGTGGGTGGCGGCGCGAAGGCATCGGTGGCGCCAGTCTTGATGGGGTTGCCGGCGGTGCGATAGGTTCCGGCGACGGGATGCTCGATTTCGACCACCATGTCTCGGAGCTGCACCTGCGGGACGGCCAGGGCCTCGGCGATATTATTGACCGGGCCGCCGGGGACGTCCCACTTCAGTAGCAGGCTTTCCCACTCGTCGCGCGGTTTGGTAGCAAAGCCGACGGTCAAGGCTTCTTCCAAGGCCACGCGGTTTTCGATTCGGGCGGGGGCAGTGCTGAACCGCTGGTCCTCATCCATGCCGTGTAGCGACTCCACTTCGCCGGACATCATGCGCAGTGTCTTCATGGCGAATTCCTGACTGGCGCAATGGACCTGTACGTATTTGCCATCGGCGCAGCGGTAGGCCCCGACAGGCAGGTTGGACGGATGGCCGGAGCCGATGGGTTCCGGGACTTCGCCCGAGACCAGGTAGAACTGGCCGAGATGCGCTTGCAGCGCAATCTGTACGTCCAGCAGTGAGATGTCCAATCTTCGGCCTTCCCCGGTTACCCTGCGGCCATACAGGGCCGAAGCGATGCTGAGGGCAGCCACGTATCCACCCACCATGTCGCCAACGGGAAAGCCCATGAACACCGGAGGCTGGCCGGGGTTGCCAGTAACGCTCATGCCGCCGCCCATGGCCTGCACGATGCCGTCGAACCCGGGACGCTCCCGGTATGGCCCCTCCTGACCAAAGGCCGACAGCGAACAGGCTATGACGGAAGGATTGATGGCTTTCAGAGATTCATAATCCAGCCCCAGCCTGTCCAGCACCGAGGGACGGAAGGCGTCGAAAACCACGTCGGACACCGCCACGAGCCGGTGGCATACCTCCCGGCCTTGCGGTGTCCGCAGGTCTATGGTTACGCTCTTTTTGTTGCGGTTGAAGTTCAGGTAGTAAGCGCTCTCGCCGCCGAGAAAGTGGGGACCGATGCGGCGCGACATATCACCCACGCCGGGTTGTTCTATCTTGATGACCTCCGCGCCGAGGTCTCCCAATGTCCGCGCCGCCACTGGCCCGGCAATAGCCTGCGACATTTCCAGGATGCGGACGCCTTGGAGTGGCGGGGTCATGGCTAGTTACCAGCTCGCAATGCTTTTGCCACCACTTACTCAGTTGACAGCAGGGCGGCCAGTTGCCGCACGTCGTCCATCTCTTCCAGCGATTCGATGGCAGCGATGATTTTCTGCTGACGCGCAGAGCTGATAACCGGAGCTGTCAGGGCGGTGAACTTCTCCTTCATTTCGTCCCACGACAGGGAGTTTTCCGGGTCGCCCTTTGGGTAGCGTATGTCGCTGCGCAGGCGGCGTCCGTCGGTGGTGGTCACTTCGGCCCAGGCGCGGAACTCGCGGGGGAAGTGGGCATCCAGTTCCGGGTCGGTCACGCACTTGACGCTTTGCATGATGCGCCGGATTTCCGGGCGGTCGGGCACTCCCTCGGCGTATTCCTCCAGCGAGGCGCGTCCGTAGGCTAATGCCACCGCCGCTCCGAAGGGCATGGAGAACTGCATATCAACCACGGTTTTGGGGTTGGCCTTGTCCTCCTCAGGGGAGGCAACCAGCTTGAATCCCCCGCTGAGGACGCCGACTGTCACTTCCTCAACGTCTTCGGAGGTCAGACCGTGGGCGTTGCGCAGCTCAATGAGGCAATCTATCGGCCCTTGTTTGTAGCGGCAGCAGGCGTGGGGCTTGATGCCAGTGCGCTTAATTAAGTATTCCTCGCCCAGATCCTGAAGCACGAGAGAGTAGTCGGGATTCCCGGAATAGGCTTGCAGAAAACCGTCGCGGCCTTCCAGGATGGTGGTGGGGCCAGTGTAGCCGGAACGCGCCAGCAGCGCCGCCCAGGAACCGCTGTGCGAGGCCCAGCCGGGGTGGAATCTCTTGGTCCAGGCACCCTGCGCCAAGTATTCCATGCTGCCCGCCGTCTGGCTGCCAGCGATGCCCAGGGCGTGGATGAAGTCATCGCCCCGCAGTCCCAGCAGTCGCCCGGCGACCACGGCGGCTCCGAACGCGCCGCAGGTCCCTGTGGGGTGGAAGCCACGCCCGTAGTGCTCCGCCGGTTGCAGGGCGCGGCCAAGACGGACGATTACGTCGTACCCGGCGACCACGGCGGCAATGAAGTCCTTGCCCGAAACATGAGCCAAGTCGGCCATCGAGAGGGCCGTTGGGAAGGCCACAACGCCGGGATGCAGCGACGCCTCATTGTTCACGTCGTCCATCTCGATGCTGTGGAAGGCGATGCCGTTGGCCATGGAAGCGTACTCCGGCAGCACCCGGTGGGGCGTGCCGACGACTGCAGACGGCCCCGGTCGCCCCAAGCGTTGCAGCGCATCCACTACCGCCTTGGCAGAGTCGGTAGTGGAGCCGTTCAGAGTGACAGCGGCGAAGTCGAGGCATAGATACTTGGCCCAGTCTATGACCTCGGGCGAAAGGTCTTCGTATTCCAGCTCCTGTGCGAAGTTGCCCAAGGTTCGGGTGATGCCTGGTTCGTTGTTGGTCTGCACCATTTGGGTTGGCCTCCTGATTTTTAAGACGGGTCTGTATGGTAGCCGCCCATTTTCCAGAGGGCTTCCACCAGTTCACCCCTCTCGAACTTCTTGTGTACGGCAATGTCGGGGTTGTCAAGGTCTTGCTCGGAAATCGTGACCGGTGATGATGACTCTGCAATTAGAGTAACAGAGTGATTTTCAATCTTGTTTATCCAGTAAATTTTTTCATTAGGCCCAGCGACGATTGGCTGGCCGGACTGTTTGTATCTCCAAAGAGCCACTTGCAGCTTTCGCCAAGTCTCATAGCCTTCGTCTCCCAAAAGGGTTATCTCAGGCAAAAGGAAATCAAGGTCAAGCCTTTGGGAAGCAGCCAAAACTTCGAGTTCGACGATTCGGTTTTCCGAGTCGAAGTGAATGATGGTATCTCCGTCCACGTCGGCGTAGTCCACTATACCTTTCTCAGAGCTTGCGATGTGAAAGCTCACTGCGTCAGACCACGGGTCATAGGTAATCCTCATTGCCGCCTCACTCAAATTGGCCGTATCGAGTTACCATAGTAACAACCACGACCGAACCTCTCTCGAATGTGTACACGACGGTAAGCTCTTTTTCAGGATAGTCTCGGTCGTCTTGGGTATAGCCTGCTCTGAACACCAGTCTCCTCGAACCCTTGTTGTCTCTGACTCCGATAAGCGTTCCCTCTTCCACAGTCAGAGAGATTTCTTCTAATTCGGCGTGTTGTTGTGTCTGGCGGCGTTTGACATGCAAAGTGTATTCGTAAGCTATTTCCTGCCAGTTTCCGGGATTATACATCAGCTTTCACAATCACTCCGACTCGTAGAGGAAGTCGCCGGTGGGGTAGTTGTTGAGCAGGTGGCGAGCGATGACCAGACGTTGAATTTCGTTGGTGCCTTCGCCAATCATCATCAGCGGGGCGTCCCTGAAGTGCCGTTCAACGGTGAGGTCCTGGGTATAGCCGTAGCCGCCGTGGATGCGCATGGCGTCGGTGGCAACCTGCATACACATCTCGCTGGCGAACAGCTTGGCCATGCCTGCTTCCATGTCGGCGCGCTCGCCGCGGTCCTTCTTGTCGGCGGCGTGCAGCACCATCAGGTGAGCGGCCTGTATGTTGGTCGCCATGTTGGCCAGCATAATCTGGACGCTCTGGTGCTCGCCGATGGGCTTGCCGAAGGTCTGCCGCTGCTTGGCGTAGCGGGTCGATTCCTCCAGCGCCGCCCTCGCCACGCCCAGGCACCGGGCGGCCACGTTGATGCGGCCAAGCTCAAGCCCGCTCATAATCTGGTAGAAACCCTTGCCTTCCTCGCCGCCGACCAGGTTGCCGCCGGAGACGCGGTAGCCGTCGAAGGACAACTCGGAAGTGTCCACGCCCTTGTAGCCCAGCTTGGGGATGTCGCGCACCACGTTGAAGCCCGGCCCCTTCTCGGCTATGAAGATGCTGATGCCGCGCCGGGGCGGGTCGGCCTCGGTGTCTGTCTTGGTCACCAACGCGAAGGTGTTGCCGTGGCGGCCGTTGGTGATGAGACTCTTGGAGCCGTTAACCACGTATTCGTCCCCGTCGCGGGTAGCCCTGGTCTCGATGGCCTGCACGTCGCTGCCGGCGTTGGGTTCGGTGATGCAGATGCCGCCGCGCTTCTCGCCGGTGGCCATCAGGGGCAGGAACCGCTCCTTCTGTTCCGGCGTGCCGTGGGCAGACACCATGTAGGCCATTATCAGGTGGGAGTTCAGTATGCCGCTGAGGCTCATCCAGCCGCGGCATATCTCCTCAATCACTAATGCGTATGAAGAAACGTCCAGCTCCAGGCCGCCATACTCCTCTGGAATGACCGCGCCGAACAGTCCCAGTTCTTTCATGCGTTCGACTAGCTCGAAAGGGTATTCGTCGGCGTGCTCCATTTCCTGCGCCACCGGCTGTACTTCTCGTCGCACGAAGTCCCTGATGGTGGCCACCATTCCGCGCTGCGCTTCAGTCAATTGAGGCAAAATGTTCTCCCGGTTCCAGTCTGAATTGCTGCGTAATTCTAGCACGCCTGCCATCCTGTCCTGGTTTGACACCCTACCTACGGCACACTAAACTCGCCTAAACGGGCGGCTTGCCAGTTACCTTTTGCCCTGAGCCTGTCGAAGGGTGGGTATTTTCCTAAGAATCAATGGCTGCGTCCGCTTTCGAATCCCTAACGTCTTTTTTCGTGAGGTATCGCAATGCCGGACAAACCTGAATACTTGGACCTTCTCAACGACATTCGCCTGCAAGAGTACCGGGCCGGAATCTTCCTCAAGGCCTGGGCCGACAAGACCGAACATCCGGGGCTGAAGGGCTGCCTGTCGGTGGTAGCCGAGCGCGAGACCAGCCACGGCGACATCTTCGACCGCCGCATCCGCGAGTTGGGCGGCACCCCCGAGGATAAGGATGACGACCTTTTCCACGAGCGGCTGCGCGTGGCCGAGTCGGATATGACCGACGCCGAAAAGATCGCCCAGATGCGAGAGTTCCAGACACGCATGACCCTGCCCACTGTGCGTATGCGCTACGAGGAGGCGTCAGAGGACGAATCCGTTGACCAACTGACCCGCTCACTGATCAAGTGGTTCACCGAGGTGGAGGACGATTCCGGCGCTTCCATGCGGACGGTCTACGCCGAGATAGAGGGAGGCAACTAGCCGGATGAAATTTGGAGCGTTCTTCGTGGGGCAGCGTCCGCTGCTCCACGAGCAATACGCCGACGAAAGCAAGGTCAACCCCAATCCTGTCAGCCGCACCGACGTCGAGGTCTACGAGGACATACTGCGGGGCGCGGAATTGGCCGAGGAGTTGGGCTTCGACTCTGTATGGATTGCCGAACACGCCTTCAGCGAACACAGCATCATCAGTTCTCCCCACAGCCTCCTTGCGGCCATCGCTGCCAAGACCGAGCGCGTCAAGATAGGCGTTGCCTGCACTATCGTTCCGTGGCACCCCCCTCTTCGATTGGCTCAGGACCTGGCGACTCTTGACATAATCAGTAAGGGCCGCCTGATTGTCGGCGCAGGTCGCGGTTACCAGAAGCGGGAGTTCGACATCTATGGCATGGACATCGCGGAGTCGCGGGGCCGCTTCGTCGAGGGGATGGAGATCGCCCTTCGTTCATGGACGGAAGACACCTTTTCTTACGATGGCGAATACTTCAACTTCCCGGAAGTCCGTGTGATCCCCAAACCTGTCCAGCAGCCCTACCCCCCGGTATTCATGGCAGTGACCCACAGCCCCGAGTCCGTTGAGATTGCCGTGGAGAATCGCTGGGGACTGTTCACGGTTGGCAGCAGCTTCTTCCCCGCCTCGCCCGACTCCGACCAGAACCTGATAAACCTCTACCGTCGGCGGATGATGGAGGAAGGCGCGGCCCCGGACGACATTGAGGTCGCCGCTGTCCGCAATGTCTACGTGGCTCATACCGATGAAGAGGCCATTGATCTGCTGACCCCGCGCCTGCAATGGGCCGGAGACATGAGCGACTTCCTTCGCAGACCCCTGTCGGACATCGTGCGGGCCGAAGGCGTCCGAGGCTACGAGCACTACGTGGAGGACCCCTTCATCGAGCCTGACCTGGTGGCCGAGCGTGGCAAAGAGGGCATGGCCGCCATCGGCAGCCCCGAAAAAGTAATCGCGGCCATCAAGGAACTGGAACAGAATCACGTCACCCACTTTATCAGCTACCTGGATGCCGGCGGCCTTTCTTATGACGAGGTGTCCAGCTCGCTAAAACTCTTCTCCGAGAAAGTAATGCCCAACTTCCGCTAAGGAGCGCTCTGCATGGCAACTCTGGACGTTCTCACCTACGGATTCGCCCTTAACACCGACCAAGGATCCTTCGGCTACTCTACTAACTCGTTGCTGCGGGTGGGCAGCCACAACATCCTGATAGACACCGGCCCTTCCTCTCGCCGCCCCTTCCTGTACCGTGCGCTGACCAACATGGGGCTGACCACCGACGATATTGACATTGTCATTCTCACCCATATGCACTGGGACCATTGCCAGAACACCGACCTGTTCCGCAACGCGCGAGTGCTGGTCAACCCCGTCGAGATAGACTACGCCCGTAATCCCAACTCGTGGGACTTGGCGGTGGCCGCGGGCATGGCCGACATGATGCGCAACATGAAGGTGGAGGTCGTCTCCGAAGGCGATACCATCGTGGATGGCGTGACTGTCCTGGAAACGCCCGGCCACACCAAGGGCCACATGAGCGTGCTGGCGGAGATAGACGGGGAGAACGTCCTCATCGCCGGCGACGCCATGCCGGAGAGCGGCACCGTGGCCCGTGGCATCCCGTACAACATATTTTGGGATACCGAGGACGCCCACGCCAGCGTCGAGAAGATGGTGGCGTCATCCAACGTATTCTACCCCGGCCACGACCGGCCCTTCCGCGTGGAAGGCGACGAAATCGCATACCTGCACGGCCCGGCAAACATCGAAGTGATGAACAGCACTGAGGGCGGAGGCACGACGTCCCTGACCTTCACCGTCAGCGCGGCCCGCACGGTGAACGTGGACCTGGTCCAGAAGCCGCGGGAGACGTAGGGCCGTGACAAACGCTGGCAGTGAACAGGACATACGTGAAGCGCTGGACGAGCTGGCAGCAACCCGTCCTGCTTTCTGGAGCCGCACAGCCTGCGGCGTCACCCGGTCGCTGACGCCGATTCCGGCCCTCCTGGACCGCAACGCCTACTCGCCGGATACCGCTAGAGTTCGCATCCTGCTGGTGGGGGGGGTGCCGGGCCGTCCCGCCGACGTGGATTTGGCCCTTCACGCCCTGGAACTCTACGCCGGGGGCGGCGATGGACTCGCCCTGCGCATCGGACTCAGTGCGGTGCCCTGTGTCAACCCCGATGGGCTGCGCTTGGGCCGGGGGCCGGACAATGGGGTCGGCGGCAATCCCTCGCGGGGCTATCCGCCCGTCGGAAACTTCTATTCCGATGCCCAGAACCCGGAGAAGCGCTACCTTTGGCGCTGGATTTGTTTTCAGGCCCCTGATCTCGTGCTTGAAGTGCAGTCGGGCGACGGCTCAGTCCAATGGGAAAGCAATGCCGCGGCCCGTCACTTGGCGCCTGCGGTGGCTGCTTCCCGCGAGATTCGCGAAGACTCCCTGTTGCGGTCGCTGGCCGATGGCGCTCCCGAAGGACTCGGCACAATCCCAGGCCTTCGCCTTACCGTTTCCCCGGATCAGTTGCCCCGCGAAATTAGCCGCCTTTTTGGCGCAGTACAGCAAGAGCGGTTGCTGGGATCCTCAACCGCCCGACAGGTGCTGGACGCCCGGAGAGGTCGAAGCCGGATGGAAATAGGCCGCGTACTTTCCATGGTCTATGGCCACTCATTTGAGCCAATCGTCTATACGCAGGGTGTCCCGATCAGCGGCCGGTTGCGCCTTGCCGAGCTTGACCATTTGCCGGATGCAAGCCCACCATCCGACGTTACCGTACTGCTGAATAACTTCGTAGATAACGCCGCCGCATCGGGAGGCTTCGGGGAAGGCCTGGCCCCTTCGGCTCTGGCGTCCGTAGTCTGGGGCGATGAACTGACCCGGGCTACCGGCGAGGGCCGATACGCCAACCTGATAATAGAAGCGGCCAACCGGTTCCAGTCTGCTCTTCCCGGTGAAGCTCCTCCACCCTGTGACCCTGACTTTCGCACTGAAGATATGTTCATGGCCGGAGCGTTACTGGGTCGCGCCTTTCAGGTGAGCGGCGAGCCACGGTATGTTGATCTGCTGACCGCCTTGCTGCTCGACGGCAACATCCAACAGGAAAACGGGCTGTTCTGGCACTGCCGGTCCGCTCCATTCTATTGGGGACGGGGCAATGGGTTTGCGGCATTAGGTCTTGCCGAGACCTTGACCTATCTCCCGGAGGGCCATGTTAACCGCCCTTCAGTTATGACCATGTACCGGGGCCTGATGGAGTCCTTGCGCGGTCTGCAACGCCAGTCCGGGATGCTCCCCCAAGTGCTGGACTTCCCGGGTTCCTACGACGAATTCACCGCCACCTGCATGATGGGCTACTCCCTGGCTCGCGGTCTCCGCCACGGTTGGATACCGGAGGACTACCTGGGAGCGGTGGAACTGGCGTGGCAAGGAGTGTCTGAGCGCATAGATGACGTGGGCAACGTGGTGGATGCCTGCGCCAGCACCGGTGTCCAGCAGAATGTCCGCGATTACCTGGATCGCCCCGCGATCTTCGGCTTTGATGATCGCAGCGGCGGATTCGCCCTCTGGTTCGCGGTGGAGATGGAACGCTTGGCGCGAGGTCAATGAACGTCAAGATACGCGCTTTCTTCGGTGTCTGCGCTAAAATCAGCCTAAACCCGAAACCCGCTGAATATCGTGGATGGAATACTCAATCCTATCGAACCGCATCGAACCGCTGCCGTCCCCGCCGACAGGCGGCAAAGCGACTGACCCCTACCCCATACTGAGGAGGGATATAACCATGACCACTATTACAGGCTCCAACGTCGTGCTCTCAAACCAGGAATACAACGTCGTAGGAACTCGTCCCATTCGGCAGGATGGCGCGGAAAAGGTTACGGGCCGCGCCAGGTATGGCGCAGACATCAACCTGCCGGGGTTGCTCCACGCGCGTGTGCTACGCAGCCCACACGCCCACGCCCGTATCAAGTCCATAGACACCAGCAAAGCCGAAGCGCTGGAGGGCGTGCGCGGCGTGGTCACTTCCGCCGACCTGCCTCAGCCGCAAGGCCGCATCAGCGACCAGACCGAGGCCTCGATGGTCAATCCCAAGTTCCTGAGCAATAACTGCCTGGCCGCCGAAAAGGCGCTCTACAAGGGACACGCCGTGGCTGCCGTGGCCGCCACCAGTCCCCACATCGCCGAGAAGGCCCTGGACCTCATCGAGGTCGAGTACGAGGTACTGGGTTCGGTTACGGATGTGCTGGAAGCGATGAAGCCCGATGCGCCCGTCCTTCACGAGCGCTTGGCCACCATCGCCAACCCCGCTATGCGGACCGGCGGCCTGCGTGATGATAGCGACAACGAGGCTGGCACAAATATCGCCAACCATTTCTTCTTCGAGATGGGCGATATCGAACAGGGCTTCAAAGACGCAGACGTAATTGTCGAGCGTGAATTTCGCACCCAGTCAGTGCACCAGGGATACATCGAACCACACACCGCCACCGTAAACTGGGGACCGGATGGCGACATCACTGTCTGGAGCAGCAGCCAGGGCCACTTCAACGTGCGCGACCAGGTAGCGTTGGTGACTGGCGTCCCACTCTCCAGCATCAAGGCCATTCCCATGGAGATTGGCGGAGGCTTTGGAGGCAAGACCCTGGTGTACCTTGAGCCTGTGGCCGCCATCCTTTCCCGGAAGACCGGCCATCCGGTGAAGCTCAGTATGAGTCGCTCGGAGGTGTTCCAGGGTTCAGGCCCAACCGCCGGGTCCTGGATGCGCTGCAAGGTCGGCGCGACCAACGACGGACGAATCACCGCCGTTGACGCCTCGATGGCTTACGAAGCGGGCGCTTACCCCGGCTCGCCCATCAACCCCGGCGTCCAGTGCATGACCGGCCCCTACGACATTGCCAACGGACGGCTGGAAGGCTTCGACGTAGTGAACAATAAGCCCAAGACCGCAGCCTACCGGGCGCCCGGCGCTCCGGCGGCGGCTTTCGCCATTGAGACTGTGCTGGACGAAATCTGCGAGAAAATCGAGATGGACCCGTTGGAGTTCAGGCTGCTCAACGGCTCCAAGGAAGGCACCCGCCGCCTGACCGGCCCGGTCTTTGGCAAGATTGGCAATATCGAGACTCTCCAGGCATCCAAAGACCATGAGCACTGGAGCGCCCCGCTGGAGAAGGACACCGGAAAGGGGACTTTCCGCGGCCGGGGCGTCGCCGCCGGATACTGGTTCAACGCCAGCGGCCCGTCCAGCGCCGTAGCCAGCGTCAACCCCGACGGCACCGTCAGCCTGGTCGAAGGGTCGCCCGACATCGGCGGCTCCCGCGCCGCCGTTTCCATGCAGTTGGCCGAGGTTCTGGGTATCGCTGCCGAGGATGTTCGTCCCGCCGTGGGCGATACGGATTCGGTGGGCTACACCTCTATGACCGGCGGCAGCGGCGTCGCGTTCAAGACGGGCTGGGCCTGCTACGAGGCGGCCCTGGACATACGCAACCAGCTAATCGAGCGCGCCGCCCGCATCTGGGACGTTGATCCCGGATTGGTGGAATACAAGGACGGTGGCGCTTCCCACACTTCCGACCCCGAATTGCGATTGTCATTCAAGGAGCTTGCTGCCCGTCAGGCCGGCACCGGCGGCCCGGTGGTCGGACGCGGCAACGTGGCCCCGACGGGAGTAGGAGGCGCCTTCGCAGTCCACATCGCCGATGTGGAAGTTGACCCCGAAACCGGCAAAGTGGATGTTATCCGGTTCACCGCCCTCCAGGACGCTGGCAAGGCCATCCACCCCAGCTACGTGGAGGGACAGATCCAGGGTGGCGCAGTACAGGGAATCGGCTGGGCGCTGAACGAGGAGTACGCCTTCGACGACAACGGCAGTATGCAGAACCCGACCTTCCTAGACTACCGTATGCCCACCAGCCTCGACTTGCCGATGATTGACACGGTGGTTGTCGAGGTCGCCAACCCCGGCCATCCCTATGGCGTGCGCGGTGTGGGTGAGGTGCCTATTGTGCCTCCCATGGCCGCCATAGCCAACGCCATCCACGACGCCGTGGGAGTCCGCATGGAACAGCTCCCGATGTCGCCCGGCGCGGTGTTGGAAGCCCTCTGGGAGAAGGACGGATCGTAACCTTGACCCGGCCTTGGAAAGGACATAAAAGTCCAAGCGAGGGGCGCATCAAAAGTGCGCCCCTGTACACGTAACTCTCATTGCGAAATAAGGACGCCTATGCTGCCGCGGGACGTAGAAGAATTTCTGGCCTTGGACTATCTGAAAGATATGGACCCGACGCTGATATATCTCGCGTCGCCCTTCGCTCATCCGTCGGCAGCGGTGCGGGAGGCCCGCCTGGAAGCCGTTCGGCATGTTTGCGGCAAAATGATTGACGAGGGCAGGATTGTACTCTCGCCTCTGGTGTACGCCGGGGAATTGGCTGTGCGCGGCTACCATGCTCCGCAGGGTTGGTACGCCTGGGATTTGCAGTTTCTCGCCCGCTCCGACGAGTTGGTGGTGCTGCAACTTCCCGGATGGGAGGAAAGTAAGGGTGTGCTGGTGGAAATTGCCGCGGCCCAAGCCAGGAACCTCCCCATCCGCCTGATGTCCCTGGAGGGAGCCGCGTTGCCCGCCGATATTCTGGCCGGGTTGGTCGAGGGGAATTAGGCTAGGCTTGCTGCTAAACGGGGTTATTGATGTGTGAGGGCCATAACTTTACCTTTGACGTTGACCGCGCGTATGAAGACCAATTGGTGGCTGGTTAATCAGTGGGATCAACGATTTCCGCTTATAAACTCAAGATGATTGCAAAGTCTTTCCGAGGCCAATTGTCTGAATCATGATTTCCAGGATTTTAGGATTTTCAGGATAAACATCCCAATCCTGGTCATCTTTTAATCCTGATAATCCTGATTCAGACAATACTTTGCAATCGTCCTGCTTATAAACTAGGGCGTGTTGACATTTGCAACATACAGCAGTCCCGTAAACCCTTACCGCCATTCCGGCGAAAGCCGGAATGACGGGAAATGCAACAGAACCTAGGCAGGGCGATGAATGGCAACCGCAGCGTCGTATAAGGCCGATTTGCTCCTGCTGCGTTGTCTCGCCCCGCTGTTGACTATGCTGGAACCTACTCGCTCCCTTAGCTTGGTAACGCCCACCACCGACAGGCCGCGCAATTCTCCGATTTCGCACAGCCTCTCCTCCACCTTGATTTCTCGGCCCTGCACGATTGAGTTGCCCACGACGATAACTGCCGTTCCGCCCGGCTTTAGAACTACAGACAGCAGTCCGCAAAACTTGTCCAAGTCGTTCATGTACGCGGTCACGTAGTTGGCCCATCCGTTTCCGCCGTAAACTCCCCGGTCATTGTTTATACTGCGGATTTCCGCAATTTCAGCCTCCATTTGCGGCAGTTTCGGAATCAACGGTATTGGCCCGTCGCCCCGTACCGTACCGTCTGCCAGAACTTGCCGAAGTTGCCGGTCTCCAGTACTTTCAACTCTGCGGGGGACTCAACCAGTCCAGTCCAATACAGTTGCGGACGGCTGTTGCGCACGTAGTGGTAGTTGTTCATATACGGCGGGGAGGTCACGATTAGGTCAACCGATTCCGCGCTGATGTGTTTTTCAGCATCGAAGAAAGAGTGCTCGTAGACTCGCCGGTTGGGACCGTTGCTTCTCCCAACGGTTTCAATCTGGAGCTCTGCGATGTCTGCCGCCATGTCCCCGAGTTTTGACGCGACAGCCTTTCCCACATCGGCGTCTTGCACCAGAGGCTTACCGGCGGCTGGGCGGGTGCCTAGAGAGGGTTCATAAGAATAGTTGGAGAAATCCACCATTAGAGATGCAAAGGCCACTTGGAATATATCCTTAATCTGCGGCGGCAAACCGTTCATATAATCAAGAGTTAATAGAACCTTGCGCTCTACTACCGGGGAGAAAAATGGAATGCGACTCCTGAACCCTGCGGGAGGCGAACTGTCTGGTTCTTTGTCATTCGCGTCTTCCATAAAACCCTTGTATCCCTTCACGCTCTCTTGCAGTTCTTGCAGGGAAACGTCTGATGCCCCCAGCTTCACCCGGCACACGAGAGCGGCGAAGGGGTTAATCTCGAACCCCACACTGTTGAGACCCAAGCGGTTTGCTTCCACCAGCGTTGTGCCTACCCCGGCGAAAGGGTCCAGCACAGTCTGCGCTTGCCTGGCATGGGGCAAAAATCGCGTGATGGCGCTACGGGCGAACTCGCCGGAAAACCCGGCAATCCAGTTGGCCCAGCGGTGCATTGACAGCGTCTTGTTATGCGACGAGGATGCCTCGCCGTAACTATTGCCGGGAAATCCGGCTTGCCAGTCGCGTTCCCGTACGTTCATACTGCCACGTAAAGTCAAACTAGGATTAAAGGATTTACCGGATGATGTGGGACTTATCCTGCAAATCCTGATTCAGACTACACCATCAAACCCGAACGGCAAGGAGCAACTGTCAGCAAATATCCGCCGATCCGGGCAAGGAGTGCCAGAAAATGGAAGCCGCCAACGCATTGAGCTATACCTTCAACAGCGTGCGCCATGAGATGGTGTGCGGGTCGGATGCCATATCCACCCTGGCCGGTGTGCTGGAGCGGGCCGGCGCGACGCGAGCGATGGTGTTGTGCGGCCCGTCTATTCTTGCTCACTCAGACGTCGTGCCGCGGGTGCAGGACGCTCTCGGCGACCGCTGCGTCGCCCTGTACTCTGGTGTCGCTCCCCATTCGCCCGTTGCCACCCTCGATGCCGCCGTCGCCCTGGCCCGGGAGACCGGGCCGGACGCTCTTATCAGCGTTGGCGGCGGCAGCACCCACGACACCACCAAGGGCATTGCCACCCTGCTGGGCGAGGGCGGCAGGATTCACGACTACGAAACTTACTTCGAGCCGCCGGACACCACCATCTACCCGGAACTGTCCACTGACCGCCTCCCCATCATCACCGTGCCGACAACGATGGGCGGGGCGGAATTGAGCCGGGGCGCAGGCTTCGCCGACCGTGACCTGGGCCGCAAGATTCTCGTCACAGACCCCAACACTATTCCCGGCTATATCGTCATTGATGGCAAGGCATTGGCCACAACTCCCCTGGGAATCCTCACCTCTACGGCTATGGGGCAACTCAGAATCGCCATTGAGACTGTCTACGCCACCACGCACAACCCAATATCCGACGCCCTGGCCCTTCACGCCATCCGGCTGCTGGTGGAGAACCTGCCCCGTTGCGCCAACCTTGAACTCGACTGCCTGCTGAACACCAAGACAGCGGCTTGCATGGCGTCGCTGGGCAACCTGGGCGGACTTGGGCTGAACACCGCCATTGCTCACCACGTTGGCGGCATATTCGACGTTCCCCACGGCGAGGCCAACGCCATCCTCCTGCCTCACACCATGCGTTACAACGCTGAAGCCTGCGCCGACCGTCTGGCCCTGATCGCCGACGCCATGGGCATAGATACCGGCGGCATGAGCGACCATGAAGCAGCGCGGGCTGCAGCCGACGGCGTCGAGAGCCTGCGCCGCTCGCTGGGGTTGCCCGACCGGCTGCGCGACGTGAACGTGCCCGAAGAAGGGCTGGAGCTGATTGCATCGGCTACGCTCCACGACCGCGCTCTGGCGACTAATCCCCGTCCGGTGTCCGATGCCGGGCCAATAATGACTGTCCTCCGGGAAGCGTGGTGAACAAAAAATCCCCTCTCCCAGAGGGAGAGGGTTAGGGTGAGGGCACAAATGAAATTCGGAGTGTGTCTGCCTCAATATGGCCGGGAGGTGAGCATTGATGACCTGCGCGCCATAGCCACCGACGCCGAGACGCTGGGATTCGACTCGGTGTGGGCCAGCGACCACGTGGTCACGCCCGAGCACATGCATGCAAACATCGGCCCCATATTCCTTGACGTATTCACTGTGTTGTCTCACGTTTCGGCCCTGACCAGCCGCGTCAAGCTGGGCACGACCGTGATGGTGACACCCTACCGCAACCCGCTGGTGGCGGCCAAGATCATAGCCACCCTTGATTCCCTGTCCGGCGGGCGCGTAATCCTCGGCGTGGGGACTGGCGGTGCGCCGGACGAATTCGCGGCCTTGGGCGTCCCTGAGACCCAACGCGGCGCGCGCACCGATGAATACTTGGCGGCAATGATCGAGCTGTGGAGCAATGATCCCCCGGTGTACCGGGGACGTTTCGTCAACTTCGAAGGTGTTCGCTTCGCGCCCAAGCCTACGCAGAAGCCCCACCCGCCCATCTGGGTCGGCGGACGCAGCGACGCCGCTCTGCGCCGGGCCGTGCGCTTTGGCGAAGCGTGGCATCCCACCAGCATACCACTGGAATCGCTTCGGGAGCGTATGTCCCGCCTGGCTGGGTTGTCAGCGGATGCGGGCCGCTCCAACGCTCCGGCAACAACAATTCACCAGGCAATAGACTTTGACGCTGACGGGAGTGGATTATCGGAGCGCCGTTTGGGGCGCGGCTCTCCGCTCCAGGTGGCCGAGGACATGGCGGCCTATGCAGACATTGGCATTCCCGTGGTGGTCTGCAATTTTCGCGGGGCAGACACCGACAAAATTCGCCGGGCGATGGATACCTTCGCCCGGCAAGTGATGCTGCAGTTCTAGCGAGTGTCCCGAGTGCTCTAGCCGAAGAAATCCCTGAGCAGGGCAACCAGTTCCGCAGGCTTTTCCACGTCCGAGCGGTGACCGCAGTTCTCCAGGGTGACCAGCCGCGATCCGTTGATGGAACTGTTGTAAACCTCCCCGGCGCTCGGCGGCACCACTGCATCGTTCCATCCCCATACGATGAGTGAAGGCAGGTCCTTCAACCGTCCGAGGCGATGCGGCAGGCTGCGGTCGTGCATGTAGGGACGCCAAGTCAGGCGACAGGCCTCCTCCCTGGCCGTCTCCCATGACTCCACCTGCTCCGGAGTCGGCTCGTCGGGGCAAACCAGTTGGAGCTCCGCTACAGCAGAAGGGTCGTGGATGCCGGCGCTGATGAACTCCTTGGACACAATCAGAAACATATCCAAGATTTCGCCGGAGGGAGGCAGGATTCCTGCTGGGCCGGCCAAGGCCATCTTGCGGAACATCTGCGGATTCTGTGTCGCCATCTCCGCTGCGATCCAGCCGCCTAAGGAGAACCCCAGCACGTTCAGGTTCGACAGGTCCATGTCCTCCATTGCCCAGAGGGTCCAGGTTGCGATGTCCCGCACGTTCATGACCCAGTCAAGACGGCCGGTTACGCCGAAACCTGGGAGGGACGGCGCGTATACCGTATAGTTTTTCGCCAGTTCTTCGTGCATTTGCAGCCAGCCGGGTTGCCCCAATTCATCGTGCAGCACCAGCAACGGGTCGCCGCTGCCTCCCTTGAGCACTTGCATCTCCGCGCCTGCAACCTGCACTCGCTCTTCGGTCCACGTCGCCGAACTCGTCGTCATCGGGCTGTTCCTCCCTTTGGGCCTCGCAGTAAGGAAAGAGTTGGGCGGATTGCGGGGCCGGAATGATTGTCCAAGCGCCCGCCGGGATTGTCAACCCAGAAAGAAATTCCCTCCCCCTCGGGGGGTAGGATGGGGGTGAAGCCGTAGGTTCAGTCAGTTTGTCATTGCCGGAGCGGAGTGGCAAAATGGCGACGGCGATTTCCGGCTTGGATGTAAGCCCGGATTGAAGCCTAATCTGAGAACAGGGGGCGTACCATGCCGGCGATTCGAGCAAACCGCGCCAAGGAGAAACTGCAACGGGGAGAGGTAGTCACCACTATCTCAGGGTTGCAGGACAGCGACATTATAGACTTTCTCGGGCCTCTAGGCTTCGATGCCGCCTGGATTGAGTGTGAACACGGTCCTGTGGACTGGGACGCCTTGGGCGATATGACCCGCGCCTGCGACCTGTGGGGCCTGACCTCCATCACCCGGGTCAACGCCAACGACGCCGGGCTGATTACCCGCACCCTGGACCGCGGCAGCATGGGCATCGTCGTGCCTCACGTCAACAGCCGCGAGTCTGCCGAGCAGGCCGCCCAGTCGGCCAAGTATGCGCCCCTGGGCTACCGCGGCATGTTCGGAGGGCGGCAGTCCTTCGGTGTTTCCGACTATTTCCACACAGCCAATGACCAGACAATGGTCATCGTCTTGCTGGAGGAAGTGGAAGCCTTGGCGAACATTGATGAAATCCTCAGGGTAGACAACATTGACGTCTTCTTTGTCGCGCCTTCGGACTTGGCCCAGACCATGGGGCATATCGGCAATGCCGAGCACCCGGAGGTTCAGGCAGCTATCGAGGAGGCTATTGGCAAGATAGTCAACGCAGGCCGCACCCCCGGCACTCTCGCCAGCGACGCCAACATCGCCAGGTTCAAGGAAATGGGCGTCAAGTTTCTGATGACCTCATGGAACGCTTGGGTCGTCCGTGGCGCGTCCGAGTTCCTTCAGAAGGCTTCCGCCTAGCGGCGGCGTTCCGGCCGCTCACCCCTTCTTTACCCGTCGTGCGTCGGCGTGGCCGCTTGCTCAGGAGGCTCCTCGAGGGGTGGGGCCTCCTGTCGGCCAAGATTCACCGGAAGCAGTGTCACGGCTCCGATAACGAACAGCGCGGCGCACCCCGCGATGAGCGTCCTGTATCCCAAGTCTTCTGCGCTGTGATTCAGCAGGTCTATCCCGGGCCCGAACAGCCGGGAGATAGCGGCCCCTCCGACGGTGGCAAGGTTTACGATGCCGATGTGAGTGCCTGCCTGCCGTTCGTCTCCCATGACGTTGGCCAAAGCCCAGTTAGCTGTGAGCACTGTCCCAGCCGAAGCGCCGATAATGCTGGCAGTAATCAACATCCCGGACGTCGTGTCCACCGTCAGCAGCCACGATGTGCTGACGGCGCCTGCCGCCGCGCCCGCGATTACCACCGGTTTGTGTCCGATGCGGTCCGATACCCAACCGGCGGCAAAGACCGCCAACGCCAATGCGCCTCCAATGGGGGGAATCATTAGGCTGAGAGTTTGAGCCGGGTTGCTCGTCTCCACCACGTCGCGCAGAAAGAATAGACCGTATGTGGGGAATGAGTAGATCGCAGTCATCAACAGGAGACGCGAAAACAGGAACATTCCGAACTGACGGTTCAGAACAGGGCGAGGGGGCGTATCGCTCCTCCGCACGGGCCTGGCCCGTCTCCGCGGATCCCGCGCCAGGACCGTCGTGCAGGTGAATGCTACGGAAACGGCCAGCGCAGTGCCCAAGAGCGCGTATACTTCCCATTCCCAGTTCACATATACGGCATACACGGACACCGGTCCAAGCCCGGAACCCGCGGCCTGTCCGATGATAACGGTACAGGCAGTAATCAGGGTCCCCCCACCGACCGCATCCATCAGAATCTTCACGGAAGACGCTACACCCACGCGGGACCGTGGCACCAGGTCGCGGATGAGCGCCATTCCTGGCCCGTAGGCAATGTTCAGGTTGGCTTGGATGAACATCCACACGCCAAGCAGGGCAGCCCAGTTGGGGGCCAGTGCCAGCAGCACCAGGCTGGCGCAGACAACCACCGTTCCGAATACGATGAAGGGAACGCGGCGGCCCAAGGGAGAGCGGGTACGGTCGCTCAGCCGTCCGATCAGCGGCTGAATTATCGCCGCCACCAGCAGCCCCCCTATTCCCAGCGTGGCCAGGTAGGTGTTTTTGAGACTCTCGGGGGCGAGCGACAGAACTATCACAGGCAGGACCGCCGTGTCCATCGCCGTGATGAACCCGGTAACCCCGAAGCTGAAGGCGTTGAGCCGTATTAGCGCAAGGCCGCCCCAGCTTGCTTCTGACGGAGTTCGTGCCATTTAGGAAATGAGCTGGCGAGTGTTAAGAGACATAAAGAAGCAGACACTTGGGGAGAGTAGTGGCTGGCCCCAGGCCAGGCAGTATGCCGATCTGGAGAAGTTGCGGGATTTGGCCCGCGAGCCGAAAATAACGGCTGCCCCATATAATATAACAGCGCGCCGGGCGGGACGCCCAAATTCAGGACGTGAGATGATGAATTGAAAATTTGCTGCCTGCTGCCCAGCGGCGCCGAAATCCTGTATGCCTTGGGGCTGGCGGACAGTGTTACCGGCGTCAGCGACCTGTGTGACTACCCGCCGGAAATACTGCAAACCAAGACAATAGTAAGCCGGAGCAGGGTAGACCCTTCGGTAATGTCCAGCGAAGAAGTGGAGGCGGCCCTCAACGAAATTCTTCGCCGCGGCGAAAGCCCCTATGAGCTGGACTACGATTGGCTGGCTAGGGAGTTGCCCGACATCGTCTTCACTCAGGACTTGTGCCATATCTGCGAGATTGACGCCGGAGAGGTCAATCAGGCGGTTCGCGGAATGCCGGTTCAACCCAGGGTGGTGGTGTTGCAGCCTAGAAGGTTCGTGGAAATACTGGACTCGATCGCCGAAGTTGGCGAAGCCTGCGGTGCCCTTGACCGGGCAGAAGAGCTGGTGGCCTCGCTCAACCAAAGAGTGGAAATCGTCACAAAGAAGATCAAGGCGGTCTCTTTCCGTCCGTCGGTGTTTTCGCTGGAGGGCATCAACCCGCTGGTAGTGGGAGGCCACTGGATTCCCGACCTGCTGCGAATGGCTGGCGGCAGCATCACTTCTCTCGAACCCGGCTGCAATGCCCGCCGCCTCGACTGGCAGGAAGTGCTCGACGTTGGCCCTGAAAAGTTGTTCATTGACCTGTGCTCGTCGGATGTAGCCCGTCACCTGCGTGAAGCGCCCTGGCTGGCGTCGCAAAAGGGGTGGCAAGACATCCCGGCGGTGGAAGCGGGAGAGGTCTACCTGATTGATCACTCCTATTTCAGTTGCCCTGGACCTCGCGTCGTTGACGGGCTGGAAATCCTTGCCCAGTTAACTCATCCAGGCCTATTCAACGGCAAGATTCCACCGGGAGTGGTGGTGAAGCTGGACGCAGAGGCCGCAGCCAAGACGGCGCCGGAAGAGATCGCTTCCTGCTTTCGTCCATTCCCATAGGGGTATCGTGTTTGGAGCATCTAAACAGTGGCGCAGATACTAATTGCGTATTATAATTACGCAAATTAAGCGACCCTGCTGTTTGGGCCATTGCTTTTTGTTCGTGGGATACCGTTGGCAGGCAGTCCCGCGAGGGTCGTGACTTGGGGTGTGTATGACCTCATTCGACAAGAACGAATTCAGGGCGGCTCTTTCTGAGTTCGCCACCGGCGTCACAGTGATCACTACGCTGGACGATGAAGGCAACCCCCACACCATGACCGCTAATTCTTTCACGTCGGTATGCTTGGAGCCGCCCATCATCCTGGTCTGCGTCGCCCACGGCACTCACACCTACGGCTACCTGGAGCAGCGGCAGAGCTTCGGGGTAAACTTTCTCACCGAGCAGCAAGAAGATGTCGGCGCATATTTCGCCAAGAAGCCGCAGGACCGCACCGGGGGCGTGGATTACAGCTTCTCGGAGTCTGAAAACGGTGTTCCTGTTCTCGACGGCTCGGCTATCTTCCTAGACTGCGATGTCGTTGGGGCACACGTCTACGGTGACCATACCGTCTATATCGGCGAGGTTAAGGAAATTCAACGCAACGATTGTGAAAACCCGCTGATGTTCTACCGCAGCCGCTGGTATCACCCTTACCGTTCTTAACCGCCGCTGGAAGTAAATGAAGAGAACGCCGACCTTGAAAGGTCGGCGTTCTGCCGTCTTATATCCCGGCCCAAGCTAGGCGGTTTGTCGCTCCGAGGACTTGAATGTTGCCAGAAAGTCCTCGATCTCTTCGTTGACTTGCTGGTATTTTTCCATGTGCGCAAAATGGCTGCCGCCGGGTATAACCGACCGTACCGCTCCTTGAATGCTGTCGGCGAGAAAATCGGAATACTTCACTGGCGTCATTACGTCGTCGCTGCCGCAGATGACCCGCGTTGGCAGCTTGATCTCATTCACGCACTCCATGACGTCGAAGCTGTTGCAAGCCATCAGGTCGTTGAGTTCCACCCCCGGCCCGACCTCTGCTGCCCGCTGCTTCAGGACGGGATGGACTTCATCGCTCACATCCTTGTAGTAGTCCAAGTGCCCATCCAGCCAGGGGGCGTTTCCTTCGCCGGGTTCCCGGCACCGCTCCAGGTAATGGGGGTGCACCCGCAGACGGGCCCCGGTGCCCAGCAAAATTAGCCCCCGCAGTTCCTCGGGGTACTTCAGGGCGTAGCTCATGGCGATAGCGCCGCCCATGGAGTGGCCGCAGAGGATGACGTTCTTGTAGCGCCGCGCCCGGATAAACCCGCGCACCCACTCCAGGTAGCCGTCTACAGTGTCGCAGGGTTTGCCGTCAGGATGGCCGGGCAAGTCTATGGCCTTGGCGCTGCGAAAGTGCCGGAGTTGGTAGTAAAAGGAAAGGCTGGAGCACCCGGCCCCGTGGATGAATACCAGTTTCATTCCCAATTTGCCGCTTCTCCTTAATCGCTTTTGAGAATACTAAGATGGTAAGAATATCATCTTCGGAGAAGTATTCTACATATGACGATAATAAATTGCAAGATGTATTACGCAATACGACGCTGGTATGGATTCAACCTGACCACGCCAATGATGCCTGAGTCGGGCGCAAGTGGTTAATCCCGCCAATGATACTGGGGCGGACACAAGTCCGCCCCAGCGAATCGCCTTAATCACATGAAAGCGCCCGGCTCTATTCAGATTCTTCCATATCAGCGTCAGCGTCGCTCTGGGCCTCCGGCGCGTGTCCGTTGGCGCTGCTGGCGCCGTTGCGTCCGTTGCGGCGGTGCCCGTTGACAGGCGCCTCGCTCCCGCCGTTCCGGTCCGTCTCCTGGAAGACGGCTATGGATGCCACGTAATCGTCATCGCTGGCTTCCCGTTCCTTCCACAGTATGACTCCCTGGGCGATTCGTCCAGTCTCTCGAACGTCGTCAATACTAATGCGAACGACTTGAGCCTTTGCAGAGATTATGAGCATTTCCTGGCGTTCCGGGTCGGTAACAATTCTGGCCGCCGAGAGAGGGCCAGCCTTTTCCGTCAGTTGGAAAGTACGGACTCCCTGCCCGCCTCGTCCCTTTCGAGGGTAGCTGGATGTAGCGGTCATCTTGCCATACCCTCGCTGGCTGACAACCAGCAGTTGGCTGTTAGGGGTCACTACTCCCATGGCAATGACTTGATCGTCCCCCACTAATCTTATTCCTCGAACTCCTCCGGCAGTCCTCGATCGGGGGGTCAGGTCGTCAATGGCGAACCGAATCGCTTGGCCCCGTTCGGTGATCATCATCGCGTCTTTCGCGTCGCCCACCTGTGCGACGGACACCAGCTCATCGTCCGAGGTCAGGTTCATTACAATCAGGCCCGAGGGACGTATATTGGTAAGTTCTCCGGTCTTGAGCGACTTTACCTGTCCCTTTCGGGTCGCCAACAACAGAGGGTAATTGTCTTTGGGATTTTCGATGAGCATCATGGCTTGGACTTGCTCGTTGCGTTGCAGGGGCAACAAATTGGATAGCAACGTCCCGCGGGAAGTGCGTGAAGCATCTCCGGGTATCTGGAACGCTCGCAACGGATAGACCCTGCCCCGGTTGGTGAAGAAGAACAGCGTGCTGTGCGTGTCCACGACTTGCAGGTCCAGGATTGCGTCGCCCTCACGGGTGGTCATTCCCCGAACGCCCTTGCCGCCCCGGTTCTGCTGACGGAAAGTGTTGGGCGGTACGCGCTTGACATAACCGCGCTGACTCAGCGTGACGATCACGTCTTCCTGGGGAATGAGGGACTCCGGCGTTTCTTCGCCTATCTCCTCTTCCAGAATGGTGGTGCGGCGGGGATTATTGAACGACTTCTTCGATTGACGGGTTTCCGACTTAACCTCCGCCAGAATCTTCGCCGGGTCGTTCAGCAGGGCCTCCAGTTCGGCAATCTTCTGTAGCAACTCTTCGTGCTCATTTTGCAGCCGCTCTCGCTCCAGCGCCGCGAGACGCCGCAGTTGCATGTCGAGGATCGCCTGGGCTTGCGCTTCCGACAAGTCCAGCCGCTGCACCAGGTTGTTGCGGGATTCCTCCACGTCTGCGGAGCCGCGAATGATCGCAATAACCTCGTCAATGCGGTCCAGCGCCAGCAACAGCCCTTGCACGATGTGGTCGCGGTCGCGGGCCCGCTGTAGCTGGTATTCCGACCGACGCCGGATTACCTCTTCCCGGTGCCGGATGAACAGTTCCAGGCAGCGGCGCAACGGCAGCACCTGTGGTTGCCCATCCACCAGCGCCAGCATTATGGAGTTGAAGGATGACCGCAGCGCCGTCTGGCGAAGCAGGTTGTTCAGCACCACCCTGGGCTGGGCATCGCGGCGCAGCTCGATTACGATGCGCATCCCGCGCCGGTCGGATTCGTCGCGAATATCGGAGATACCGTCTATCTTCCGTTCGCGGGCCAGCGCCGCCATGCGCTCGATGAGTGTGGACTTGTTGACCTGGTATGGAAGGGAAGTGACGATGATTTGCTCGCGATTGTTTCGCGTCTCCTCAAACTCAGTCTCGGCCTCCATGATTATGCGGCCGCGTCCCGTGGTGTAAGTGTCCACAATACCCTTGCGGCCTCGAACCTTCGCTCCCGTTGGGAAGTCGGGGCCGGTGACGTAGCGCATCAGCCGTTCAGTGGCGGCATCCGGGTTGTCAATCAGGTGCACGATGGCATCACAGACCTCGCCCAGATTGTGCGGTGGAATGTTGGTGGCCATCCCCACCGCGATGCCGGATGCGCCGTTAACCAGCATATTAGGCAAGCGGGCCGGCAGCACCGTCGGCTCGGTGAGCGAGTCGTCGAAGTTGGGCGTGAAGTCCACCGTGTTCTGGTCAATGTCGGCTAGGAGTTCATCGGATACCGGGGCAAGCCGGGCTTCGGTATAGCGCATGGCCGCCGGGGGGTCGCCGTCAATGCTGCCGAAGTTTCCCTGTCCGGCTATCAGCGGGTAGCGCATCGAGAAGTCCTGCGCCAGCCTCACCAGCGCGTCATAGACCGATCCTTCGCCGTGAGGGTGGAACTTGCCCAGCACTTCCCCGGCGATACGGGCGCTCTTGCGGTGTTGGGAACCGGGCCGAATGCCCATGTCGTGCATGGCATAGAGAATTCGGCGCTGCACCGGCTTCAGGCCGTCCCGAACGTCGGGGAGCGCTCTCGCCACAATCACGCTCATGGCGTAGGTGAGATACGACGTGCGCATCTCGTCTTCAATTAGAATTGGCTGCTCTCCGGGTGGTTCGGTGGGTTGCACCGGGGCAGTAGTCACCATAGGTCAATACTCCTGATGCTCTCTTATTGAACCGGGATACGGCCCTTCCGAAATCGCGCCGGGAAGTCTCTCACGCGGTCTGAGCCGCCGCAAAACTCTCCGCCCTGTCATGCAACCCGGCAAAAAGATTCACAAACAGCCGCGGCACCTCATCCTGACGCTCCGGATGGCACTGCAGGCCGATAACCCAACTGTGTTCCGGGCTCTCCAGTCCTTCCACCAGACCATCTTCAACGTTGTAAGCCGTAGACATCAGGCGAGGCGCCCTGTGAGCCTCGTTGAGGCCCTGATGGTGGTAGCTGTTGACCCTGAAGAACCCGGCCGAACCGATGATGGCCGCTGACTTCGCGCCGGGGGCAATGTAAATCTGGTGAGTGGCCGGCTCCCCGCCTTCATCGTTGTTGCGGTGGCCGGGAAGATCCTGAATCAGCCGACCGCCGAAGGCGACGTTCAGCAACTGCATTCCCCGGCAGATAGCCAGCACCGGCATATCCACTGATAGCGCGTAATCCAGAATGCGAAATTCCAGATCGTCCAGTTCAGGGTTCAGCTTAAGCCCGGCATTGAAGTCGGGGTCTTGGCCGTATCTTGCCGGGTGAACGTCCGGCCCGCCGGAAAGCAGTAGCCCACCCACTCCCCGCATCAACTCTGCTGTGGATACGCCGCTATGAACTTCAGGGAGAAGCACCCGTGTTTCCGCGCCGGCGGATTCCATTGCCTTTACATAACGGCGAGCGTTTCGCTCACTGTCTGAGGTGATTGCAACGACTGACATACTGCATAACAGTATACTATATATTGTGGTACATCGGGACTCTTTTTGCCGCAGCTTGAGGAGCTTTTCGCCTTCCAGGAAGAATCCAGGAAGAACCAAGGTAGAGGCAGATTATTGTACCCTGTTTCGGAGGCATGGAAGAATGGCCGCTATTTTGATAAGCTAGGGCCGTGGACAAGGCCCAACCTTTGAGGGACGGGAAAGCTATGAAAGAGGTCATCCGGGGAGTAGTGGAGACCCTGCGGGAAGGACATCCCTGCGTGCTGGCTACCGTAGTGCGAACCAAGGGGTCAACGCCGCAAAAGGCCGGGGCGATGCTGCTGGTTCGTGATGACGGTAGCGGCCTGGGCACGCTGGGCGGCGGTTGCGTCGAAGGCGACATCTGGTTTGCCGCCAAGGAAATGCTGCGCCAGGAAGGCGGGCCTGAATTCAAGGACTACTACCTGAACGAAGACATTGCTGCCCGCGACGGCCTGGTCTGCGGCGGCACGATGTATTTCTACCTGGAGCCTCTGCGCAGTCTGGATGACTTCCTGCCCTTGGGCGATGAGATTCTCGAAGCCTATGACGGCGGCGAGCCGGTGGCTCTTGCCACGGTGGTCAACAGTCCCGTTCGCCCGGAACGCCTGGGGGCCAAGCTGCTGCTGAGGGCCGACGGCACGGTTTCCGGTACCCTGGGAACGCAGGAACTCGACGAACCGGCCCTGGAAACGGCGATGCGCATCGCCCAAATAGGAAACACCGAGTCCATCTCAACCGAGGATGGCACTGAGATTTTCGTCGAGGGCTTTACCACGCCGCCCACGCTGGTTATGGTCGGAGGAGGCCATGTCGGCAAGGCCACGGCGGACCTAGCCCGATTCCTGGGCTACCGCATCTTCGTCGTTGACGACCGTCCTGAATTCTCCAACGAAGAGAGATTCCCCTACGCGGAACAGACCGTAGTCACACCCTATGAACAGTGGGCAGACCATCTGAGCGTTAACGTAAACAGCTATGTGGTGGTTGCCACCAGGGGCCACCGCTACGACGATATGGCGCTGGAATCCGCGCTGAAGACTCGCGCGCGCTATATCGGACTTCTGGGGAGCCGCCGCAAGACGCTGATGATTTATCGTCGCCTGATGGAGCAGGGCATAACCAAGGAGCGCATCAAAGAAGTGTATGCTCCTGTGGGCCTGAACATCGGGGGCCTGACGCCTGAAGAGATAGCCGTCAGTATCATGTCGGAAGTCATCATGGTTAGACGCGGCGGCGATGGCGGGCAGATGCAGATGGGCGACTGGTACATAGACCGCGCCGCCAGCATCGTGGAACGCGCGGTAGAGGTCTAGCGTATGCCTGGCGCCTGCGCCATCCTGCTCGCCGCCGGCGAGTCCAGCCGGATGGGTCAGTTAAAGGCCCTGCTCCCTTGGCGCGGCCAGACCCTGCTGGAGCATCAGGTCTTCGCCCTGCGAGAGGGCGGCGCAGACCGTGTCATAGTTGTGCTCGGCCATCGCGCCGGAGAACTCAGCCCGCTTCTGGACGGTATGGACGGCGTTTCGTGGACCTTGAACCCCGACTATCTCCAGGGCAAGACCACATCCATCAAGGCTGGGCTCGCCGTTCTGGACCCTGACGCGGTGAACGACATCCTGCTGCTCAACGTTGACCAACCTCGGTCACCCGAGGACGTTGCCTGCGTCCTGAACACTCATCAGAGCCATGAATACTCGGTGACGGTGCCCGAGCATAACGGCAAGGGCGGTCATCCTATCGTCCTCTCCGCAACATTGCTGCCGGAACTGCGCGAAATAAACGAGGAGTCTCAGGGCATCAAGGCAGTGGTGCGCCGCCACCCTGAGTCGGTAAACCGGATCCCGCTGGACAACCCGGAAATACTTCTCGACCTCAACACGCCCGAACAGTACCGCGCCGCTGTTGAGGCCGGGGGAGCATAGTTCGGTTTCCCCCTGAGAGGGTTAGAGTGGAGGAAGTCTCTCTGCTGAGGGCATAGCGCTGAGGCCAGGATTTCACCCTCACCCCAACCCTCTCCCTCAAGGGAGAGGGAGAATTAAAAGACTCTGGCGACCTCCATCTGCCCAGTGCTTTTTCTGCTACACCAGACGTCGGCCGTTGGGCATCAGCGCCGATACCGCGAATCCGAAGAAGTACAGCCCGGCAGCCATGTAGAACGCTGACGACCACCCTGCGAATTCGGCCAGCGCTCCAGCCGCGATGGAAGCCATCGCGCCGAAGAAGGCGTTGCTGCCCCACATCAGCCCGATGAACGACCCTTCCAGACCCTTGCCCTCGGCTACGTCTATGGCGGCTGCCTGCGTCATCGAGTTGACAGTGAAGATGAACACCCCGAACAGGAACACCATCGCCGTCATTCCCCAGCCACCGCCCATCATGACGATTCCCAGCGTTATGATCCCGGTAGCGCCCATGATGAACATGGTAATCCACTTGCGCCCGATACGGTCCGACAGCGCTCCGAAGAGAGGCCCGGTAACGATGCCAGGCATAGCGAACAGGGCTACGTGAAACCCGACCGAAATGTTGCCGTATCCGAGGTCGTCCTTCAGGTAAAACGGAATCACCCACAGCAGCGACCGGTCACCCATGCCCCTGACCGCCGATACCGTGAAGATGCTCCACATCCCGGTGCCACGGAAGGAGTCGGCCATGCTCCTCAGTTGCGACTTGATCTTTTCCTTGTAGTCCACTCCCGGTAGCGGCGGCCCATCCACGTTGCGCAGCAACACGAAAATGGCGGTTGCCAGCACCAGCATGATCGGCGCTCCGCCGCCGACGATCCAGCGCCAGTCTACCGACCAATCCCAGGGCCACCAGTCCGCTCCCCACCATTCCGCTGCTCCGGCTGCGCCCCCCAGCAGGGCGCCGACAATCAAAGGCCCGATCCAGTCGCCCAGGTTGCCCGTCGAGCGGTGCATCGAAATGAACAGCCCGCGCCGCTCCGGGAACCGTTGCGCCAGCAGCCCCAAGGCCGGCGGATGCCACATCGCCGTCCCTGCCGATGCAATCGCCAGAGCCGCCAATATCAGCGCATAGCTGGGAGCTATGGAAACCAGCAGATAGCCAACGCCTATCAGGGCCAGACTGAGGGTAAGCACCTGTGCCCGGCGGTGCTGGAAAATGTCTACGAAGAACCCGCCGGTCATGCTGGTGGCCCCGCCCGCTAGCTGGCGCACCCCGTCCATCAGCCCCGCCTGTATCGGGTTCAACCCCATGGCCACGTAGATTGCCGGGACGAGCACCAGGAACCCGCGGCCATACATATGCTCCAATGTATGAGCGCCGATGACCGTGGTCGCCATAATGGGGTCTTTAGTGCGTCGCGGTTCCCGCTCTGCTGATGATTCCCTTCCCGCTGCTGCTTGCGCCACTGGATGCTTCCCTTATTTGCGTATTTGAGTCGCCGTCAGAACCCGCGAATTATACACCCGCTCAGAATTCGAGGAACGCCTGTTGCAGCCACTGACGGTCACTGTTGACCGTCAGGGCGAGCATCAGCAGCACCCGGGCCTTCTGCGGCAGCAGGTTGTCGCAGACGATGAAGCCCTGCTCCTCTTTGCGGGGCGTGTTCACTACCCGGCCCGCCGTTGAGCGGGATGCCAGCACCACTGGAATTCCGTCGTCCACTGCCCGCGCCGCTGCCGCCAGGAACGCCGGCGGGAATGTGCCGCCGCCGAAGCCAACGACCACCAGACCGTCTGGGCGCAGTTGGCGCACGGCGTCCAGCACCGCCCCATCGGCGCCAGCGTAGGAATATACAATCTCCACGCGGGGCAGGCTGTCGCGCCCGGCCATGTCGAAGGGAGTCGCGGTGGTGTGCTTGCGAAGCGGAGCGCGATAGAACACCACTTGATGGTCGGAGTCGGCGTAGCCCAGGAACCCCAGTTCATTGGGGCGGAAAGTTTCTACCCGGAAGGTGTTGGACTTGGAGACGTCGCGGGCGGAGTGAATCTCGTTGTTCAGCACCGTCAGCACGCCCATACCTCCGGCGTGAGGGACGGAAGCAATTCGCACGGCATCCATCAGGTTAAGGTCGGCGTCGGTGCTGATAGCCGTTGGGGGGCGCATCGCGCCAGTGACCACCACGGGCTTGCCGGTCTTTACCGTGAGGTGGAGGAAATAGGCCGTCTCTTCGAGTGTGGCCGTCCCGTGAGTGACTGCTACGCCCGCCAATTCGCTGCCTTCGCCCAGCAGGTTGTTGATTCTGCTGGTGAGCGCCAGCCATTCCGGAGCTCCGATGGCAGTGCTTCCCACGCTCACCAGGTCTTCGGAAGTTACCGACGCAAAGCCTGAAATCTCGGGAACCCGGGCTAGCGACTGCTCAATGGTGAGGTGGTCTCCGATTTCCGAGTAGAGCATATAGTCCAGACGGTCCGGGCCAATGCCGGCGATGCTGCCTCCGGTGCCGATTACGTGTACCTTCGGGTTGGCTGCGGTCATGGTAGCCGCCTCCCATTACTCAAAAGTTCTCTCTGAGAGAGGGTTAGGACTCAAAAGCTACCTCTCCCTCTGGGAGAGGGTGAGGGCGCTTCTGCGCCAGTTGATATAATAACGCATCTTCCCAGAGGAAATGCCGGAGGAACGCTTGCGGGCTCTCATTGTGTCGGATATTCACTCCAACCTGGAAGCGCTGGACGCCGTCATTACCGACGCCGGGCGGCGAGGAGGGTTCGATAGCGTCCGGTGCTTGGGCGATATGGTGGGTTACGGCCCTGACCCTTCTGAATGCCTTCGGCTTCTGCGGGAGTTCGACCTGGTGGCGGTGGCCGGCAATCATGACTATGCTGCGGCCGGGGTGATTGATGCTTCGGATTTCAACGGCGCCGCATACGCCGCAATCCGCTGGACGGCAGACCAACTGGAATCTGACGAAAAGCGCTTCCTGTCCGAACTGCCGACGGTGAGCGTTGAGCCGCCGTTCACCCTGGTGCACGGCAGCCTGCGCGCCCCAATTGCCGAATACCTGTTGCATCCATCCCAGGCCCTCGCCACGTTTGCGCTGCTGACGACTCCTTATTGCTTCGTGGGGCACTCTCATCAGCCCTTCCTTTGCCGCGACATGGCGCCTCTGCCTCTGTTCCTTCCTTTGCCGGAGGACAGGCGAGCGGAGCTGGATGAAGGACGCTGCATTATCAACCCGGGGAGCGTGGGACAGCCGCGGGACAGGGATAACCGCGCCAGCTACGCAGTCTTTGACAGCCATGGTCCGGCGATAGAACACTACCGCGTCGAATACGACATCCCCTGTACTCAAGATAAGATGCGCCGCGCCGGACTCCCCGAATACCTCATAGACCGGCTGGATTACGGCGTGTGAGCTGCCCAGGGCAAACGCATTCTAATTGAACCGGCGTTGTGCGCCATTGTCATTCCCGCGAAGCTTGTCCTCGTGGAAACGGGGAGCGGGAATCCAAGCTCCTGGTTGTACGCCGGTTATGTTGTACGCCGGTTATATGGAAGCAAGCCGTATGGATTCCCGCTTTCGCGGGAATGACGGTTTGCGAAGCTACCTGAATTTAATGATGAGTGAATGAATTACTAAACCATCCGTCATTCCTGCGAAGGCAGGAATCCAGTGCGAAAGCCCCAGTATTCGCTCTGTACGAACTAGCCCTCTGGATTCCTGCCTTCGCAGGAATGACGGGTTTGCCGCCGGAATGTTTAGCTGACGATTCACTCATCAGTAGAATGCGTTTACCCTGCCGAGCCGCCGCCGGATTTGACAGAGCCGCTTGCCGTTGGTAGATTGGAAGGTAGCGGCCCGCTAGCTCAACTGGCAGAGCAACGGACTCTTAATCCGTAGGTTCTCGGTTCGACCCCGAGGCGGGTCACCACAAAGACCGTTAATAGCCGCCCTTCTGACTGCGGAAGGGCGGTTGTTTTTGAGTAATGCAAGTTTTGGCCGCGTAGAGTGCGGGCTTGTGATTGTCCGTCTGACGGGCTAAATTACCGGTGGCCCCGTCAGGCTCAGCCCAGAGACCGGGAGCCAGGAAAACAGGAGGGACGCAAATGTCCGACGCTGCTACGACTATTTTCGCCCTGCAACGGAACTGGGACATGGTGTCCACTGCCGTCGCCGGGGTTGACGATGCCACCCTGGCGCAGATGCCCAATGATCAGTCCAATTCCATAGCCTGGCTGGTATGGCACATGACCCGCGTTGCTGACCGTTTCATCCACAGCCGCTTTCAGGATACCGGACAACTCTGGGTTGCTGGCGGCTGGGCCGGGAAGTTTGGGATGGAAGCCAGCGCCGACGAGTTTGGAATGGGCTGGAGTACGGAACAAGTTTCCGCCTGGCAGTCCCCCTCGCGCGAGGTTTTGATGGGCTACTACGATGCGGTAAACGATGCAGCCCGTGATTACATAAACGGCCTCGACGCCGACGGGCTCGCCCGGCAGGTTCCCGCCGCAGCCCCCGGAACCACCATGTCGGTGGCCGACGCCCTGGGCATACTGGTGTGGGACAACATAGTCCACGGCGGGCAAGTGGCCTACATACGCGGCTACTTCGAGGGCATGGGCTGGCACCGCTAACAGACCAACGTCTTAGAGCGTGCTTACAAACTCTACCGGCAAAGATATTTGGGTATCGGCGCGGTTGTTTGATGCCAGGATTTCACCCTCACCCTAACCCTCTCCCTCAAGGGAGAGGGGATTTTGCAGGTTAATTCCGCCCTATTTGCGGTTTGTAAACACACCCTAGCATTGAAGGGTAAGTAGGGCGGGTTTGAAACCCGCCCTGCCGCTCATTCGCGCCGCCCGATGCCTAACCCTCTCCCTGCCTCTGTTTGCGCCTTGCCTTGCGGTTCGCTTCCATGGAAGCGCGGGAGGCTTCATAGCAGGCGATATATTCGCTGACCGGAGTCCGGGCGATGGTTTCGCCGATGAGTTCCAGGGGCAGATCGTCCAGCTTCTTGAAACGCACGCAAGACTTGCCCATATCCAGCTTCTTTCCCGAAGCGGCGAAACCATCGGTGAACCACTGTAGCGTCTCGTCATCCCCGTACACGTTCATCAGATAGATTGCCATGTGCTGTTTCTGAGAGGCCAAGGCGGCGTACATCAAGGGATGTCCGTTGTAGGTGTTAGGGTAGGTTTCCAGAGGTATCACGTAAGTGATCATGCCGAAGCCCATTTCTTCTGTGTAACCGGGCGGCAGCTTTTGCAATATCATCTCGCGCAGCCGTGAGATCTGCTCTGCCCGCTGCTCATGCAGGCCGGCGATGTATTCTTCCGCAGTCGCCGGGGCAGTTGGATTTCCTGTGTGGTTCATGGTTGAGGCGTCTCCCTGAATTTGTTCTTGTAGGCGGCGATGGGGTGCCCGCCGCAATCAGGCGGTTATATTGAGAGCATAGCGCAACTGCCGCTTGCGCTCGACTGTTCCGGCAGTTGGATTCCGCGAAATTGCCGAATAAACGCCTCTCACCGCTTGGAATGCCAACGGGCGGATGATTTAGAATAATGGGCAGAGTGCGGGATGTGGGAGGCGGAACGTGCCCTTGCGTTCGGCGGCTGAGACCTCGCGGCTGCCTGAAACGCGGTAACTCTTCCACAAACCCAATTGCGGCCCGTTGCCATAGACCGGTCTTGCCGGTCTCGCGACGGCTCGGGCCAGCTCGAAAATGTGGAGAGTTACACGCATGAACAGGACCCGAACCATATTTCTTGTGCTCATCGCCCTCGCTGCGTTGCTGCTGAGCATCCCTGCCATCGTCTCGGCGCAGGCGGACCGCCCGAACAGGTTTTCCGGCAATGCCTTTATTGACGGCCAGCAGGCCCCCCCAGGGACGTTGGTAGAGGCTTTGTCGGGTACAACTGTGGTGGGAACAGCGAGAGTTCAGGTACGATCAGCTACAATTAACTACGTTTTGGACGCAGCCAGACCTACCGGTGGAACGGAACTGACATTTAGAGTAGGGGGTAACCCTGCCGTAGAAAGGGCTACTTGGCAAGATGGGGCCATAACTTTTCCGTTCAACCTCACCGCCAGCAGTACAGTTATACCTCCTACGCAAGCTGCGCCCACTCCCCGGCCGACAGCGGCGACAGTAGTTCGCGGGGCAACTGGCCCTCGCGGCCCCGCTGGCCCGCCGGGGGAGCCTGGCCCGCCGGGGGAGCCTGGCCTGGCGGGGGAACAAGGGCCGCGAGGCATCCCCGGCGCTGACGGCGCTCCCGGTCCGGTAGGCCCCGAGGGCCCGGCAGGACCCCGGGGCCCGTCAGGTGAGACCGGCTCCATGGGAATGCAAGGCCCGTCAGGCGCTGCCGGCCCCGCTGGCCCCCAGGGCAACCAGGGCCCGGCGGGACTCGAGGGCGGTAGCAGTTCAGGCGGTTTTCTGATGGCGATAATCGCCTTGGTGGTGGCTGCGCTGGCCCTGCTGGTGGCCGTAGGCCGCTGGATTTGGGACATGCAGAGCGTGTAAAAGCTGAAACGGCCCTGCTTGGCTCAACCCCAGACAGCAAGCAGGACGATCGCAAAGTCTCGAAGAATCCGTTGGTGGTGAACCCTTGGGCAAGCTCAGGACAGGCCCGTCGAACTGCTAACGGATTCTGGTTTACCCGTCCTTCGACAAACTCAGGACTAAGGTTATGGGCATTTGAGCGACTTTGCAATCGTCCTGGGCCAGCAAGAGAAAGAATATATTCGGCGGCCAAGCCCGTGTTATCCAAGCCCGTGTTATCATGGATAGCAACAGGTTCGGCCGCCGGTTTGATGTAACCGGGATGTGCCGTACCGCAGCGGGGAAGTGTCGAAACTGGTAGACGAGCATGACTTAGGATCATGTGCTGAAAAGCGTGGGAGTTCGAGTCTCCCCTTCCCCACCATGCGTTACTGAAGACAGAACCGGGGCGCTCAGGGCGATTTCCTGAGTGTCCTTTCCCCTTATCGGGCTATCCTGCGGCATAGGGATTGTGTACCGGATCGTTGCCTTGCCTGGGACCACCCCGATCTCTTTCACGAAGGACTTGATAAAAGCCCGCGTCTCAGTTAGCTCACTCTCCATCAGGAAGTCGCTCATTTCCATCACGTAGGCCGCTATGGTTTCCTCGTCCCCCAATCCGGTCATTCGCATGGAAAGGACGGTCCTGGCTTCGTCCGCCGCAATTTCCAGCTTCTCCTGCCGCTCCTGGTGCTCCCGGATGCGGGGAAGGATGTCGTTGATCTCCAGGTCGCTGGTCTCCACGACCACCCACAGCCGGTCCATCCGGCGCCGAATCTCGCTCAGTTCCTCCTCGATGGCCTCCACCTTCTCCCGCTGCTCTTTGATTATGCTGTCCAGTTCCTCGTTGACCAGCTTCACCAGGTCCCGGATGTTGCTCTCGGTGAGAATGTTCTCCCGGATATTCTCGATGATCATCCGCTCGAACCGCTTGGCGTTGAGCCTGGGGGTGTCGCAGGCGCCCTGGCCCTGCTTCAGCAGGGAGTGGCAGACGTAGTAGGTGAACTGGCCGCTCTTGGCCTCGTGGGCGGTGAGGGCCTTGCCACAGGTCTCGCACTTGACGATGCCGCTGAGCAGGTAGGGGCTGGCGGCCCGGCGGGGATGAATCTTCGCCGGAGCCTTGGAACCGAGGATGGCTGCCACCTGTTCAAATTCGCCCCTGGACACGATGGCGGGGAAGGCGTCCTCCACCCGCACCGGCGGCTGGTTGTCCTTGGCCTTGGTTCCCCAGACCAAAGTGCCGGTGTAGGTTTCGTTGGTCAGAATCCGGTGGATGGTGGTCTTGGTCCAACGGCCCCGTTGGGGGCTGACGAGACCTTCCCGATTCAGGGTCTTGGTGATTTCCAGGGTGCTGGTTCCCTGCAAAGCCAACTGGAAGATGCGGCGCACCACGCCGTAGGCGGGCGGGTCCAGCTCCAGCTTGGGGCGCTTCTTGGCCCCATCCTGGACCTGGACCTTTTTGTACCCATACGGCGCGTAGGTGGAGACCCAAAAGCCACGGGAGGCGGCTTCCCGCATTCCCCGCCTGACCTCTTCGGCAAGATTTTCGCTGTAGAACTCATCCACAGACTCGATGATGGCTTCCATCAGCTTGCCGGTGGGGGAGTCGTCGGCGTGCTCGGTGATGGATGTGACCCGGATGCCCCGCTTGCGGAGCATGGACTTGAAGGCCACGGCGTGCTCGCGCTTGCGGGTGAATCTTGAAAACTTCCAGACTAATATTTCCTGGAATGGCGCCTCGGGCTTGGCGGCCTCGTCCAGCATCCGCCGGAACTGGGGCCGGTCGGCGATACGGCCGCTCTCGGCCTCGTCGACGTACTCTCGGGCGACGGCGTAGCCGTTCTTGTCGGCGTAGTCCCTAAGCGCCCGAAGCTGGGCTGCCACGGAGAGGTCCACGTCCTGGCGGTCGCTGGAGACCCGGGCGTAAAGGGCCGCCGGGGTGGGAACTGCTTGCTGATTCATGCTGGTTTCCTCCTTTTACGGTGTGTCCAATGAGACCATCTTTGGGAGTGATTCAGGCCTGTTTACGTTACTCGCTTTTCTCGTTGATGATAGGCGTCACCTGGAGGCGGAAGCCCAAGGAGCGGAGGACCCTGAGGACGGTATTGAACTCGGGGCTGGCCCCGGCCCGCATGGACTTGTACAGGCTCTTCTCGCCCAGGCCAGTCTCCCGGGCTACTCGCTTCATCCGGTGGGCGCGGGTCAACTGCCCCATGATGCCCATGACCCGGTGCAAGTCTCCCGCTTCTAGGGCTGCGTTCAGGTCGGCAGTCATTTCCTCTCTGGTGTTGGCCTCGGCTTCTCTCGTGGCCGCCTCTCTGGTCTGGTAGTATCCTATTATCGTACTATGGTATCTCAAGAGATACCCAGTGAGCAAGAAACAACTGTCAGCAAATGGCCGCCAAGCCGCAGAGCCAATAGGAGGGGTCTTCAAGAATAAGCTGGGATGGGGAAGCGTACCCAGCTTCGTCGTGTTTCTTGTGGTTGTAGCCTGACTCCGATGGTGTGTTGGGAGAAAAGCGCGTCTAAACAGAGTTGCTTTGTGGTTGCCGCCCCGTTAAGAAGTGGAGAAGTACCTGGCTCCCAGGTAACCCAGGTAATCCTGATACTCGGGTTCGTCCAAATCGGTGGTCAACAACCGGTTGTAAACCTCCTGGTATGTTGACGCCTTGAATCCAATCTCTGCTCCAACCCTGCTGGCGAAAGTCTGGATTTCCTGCCGGTGAGCTTCCGACCTGCCGCCACGAGAATCGTAGTACAGGTAGCGCAGGCTGGACCTGTTGGCAAGTTTGGTCGCCAGTCCCAGCGCGTGCTTGAGAAGCTGCCACGGGTCCAAGAACTCAAATCGATGCCGCTGGTCATGCAGCTCTTCAGCAAGTGATTGACATTCTGGCAATCCCACGCTCGTCCAGATACCTCCGGAACGGGGAAAATACGACGCTTCAAACTTGGATTTTCCAACGGTCGAACGGACCAAATGCTCAGTGAACTTGCTCTCGACACCGATTACCACCCCGGATTTCAGACGCAATGCCACGTCAAGATGGGGCGGTGTCCCACCCAACCCCGTGGGAAACTGCGCCTCAAAGTCCAGCGACTCGGCTCCACCGGCGTCGACTTCCAGGGCTGCCAACAGGGGGGCGCAATCTCTTGCCGTCCAATAGTCGAAGAAGTTCACCACCAGCGCCGAGGACGAATGCAAAGCCTTCATGTGCCCGGACAATTCTGACCCGGCTCCTCGTCCGAATCCCTGCCTAGCGCGGGCCGACAGGGGCCTCCGGAGGTTGGCTTCAACATCCGGCACGTACCCTTTAGGATCGACGGAAAGCCCCCTCGATTCCGCCCAAGCTTGTTGCAACAGCCTTATTTTCTGGTTCGTGTTCATTCAGTTGCCCTTTGCCCGAAATCGAACCGTCAATTTCCCATCCTTGGCGTAAAGGAGGACGCCGTGGCGGTCCTTTCCGACGACTCTAAAGTCTTTCCCGGTCTCCGGCGAAGTCCAAATTGCCGTTTAGGGGTTTAGAATGCCGGGGAGATTCCGTGGGACGGTACCTTTGGGAAGTCCCCAGATATTGCGCTGACGGTCCTGGTCATCCCTGTTCGCAACTTGGAAGCCGGGTCACCGCCATCCGCGGCGCCCAAGACGACGGTTCAGCGTTTGGGCCGCTTGCTGGGGATGGCATTTGATATTTACGGTGTCCTCATCATCGAGCTTCCGGCGCAGCCCGCCCCGGGGTCCCACCGTGTATAACCGCCACTCTATCCCGTTGGTTAAGACGGCTACTCCTCCGGTCATGGGAGGATCGGCCTTCGTGTACTCCCTGAGCTTGTCGAAATGTTCATCCAGTAGTGGCTTTTCGAGCGCCTTGGCCTCAACGATGATGTCAGGCGGTGGCATGTCTTCTTCCCGAAGTCGGGCCATGTCCAACTGGAAAAAGAACGCATAATCAACCCGGTCCCCGTTCTCACCGCGCGGGTACTCCGGATGGCATTTCTTTGGGTCAGCCGTGTCCCACCCCAGGGCGCTAATTATGGGGTCAATGACCCCGTAGCGAGTATGTTCCTCCCGCCAAACCGGGAGTCCAACCTCCTCCCACTCAGAAATCCTCTTGTTGACTTTTCTAATCGCGCTCGCGACGGTTGCTACGCTCAACGTCACCCCTCCAATAGCTTCTGGCAAACGGGATTGTATCTATCGCCCCAACGGTCGACGGTGGCAGGCTGAAAAGTTGCACGCCGGACAAGTGCCAAATATCCGTCCTCAAGGGAATAACCATTAGCTCTGAGCCGAACCATACGGCGGGTTCTGGGGATAATCTTCTAGTCTACCGGTGTCTCCCTGCTGGATGATGAAGTCCCTCCGGTCCCTGTAAAGGCGAGCGCGATTTATCACGTAGTTGCCTTCATGGTTGCGGGCGTCGATGTCGTTGTAATCGGTCATCAGCCAGTATTTGTAATCGCCAACAAACAAGTAGGTGTTCTCCATCCGAAAGAACCGGCAGGCGACGCCTTCACCGGCTCGAAACCTGCCGCAAACGGCTTCCAGCAGTTCGCGCTGGTTGTCCTTTTCGGTCAGGACGTACTCGTGGGGCCAGGTGTCGCGGTAGGTCACCGCTTCCCTCCAAGGTGCGTGGGCAATGAGTTCAGTCAACGAAGGCATTGCGTACCTCGTATTGTTATATTAGCAGGGTTCTATAGCCTTGGAATCGGCCGGAGCACGTAGAGTCCCTATCTTCAGTTGGACCGTCTTACGCGGGCTTTGACATCTACTGCAGTAAACACGCTGCCACCAATAGACACCCGTTCCTTCTCAGGCTCCGACAGGTAATTCCCGGCGATAGTCTAGAAACAACGGGTGCCCAGCATAACCTGCTTGGATGCCCAAGTATCCTCTGGATACTCCAGTAACCGGTTCTTTGCACTGGTTGCCTTTTTGATTTCTGTGAAATACTCAGTTACACGGCATTCACCAATGATGCGATACGGTCCCGGAGTTGCATTCTGCGAGTTGAGTAATAGTCGCTGAAATCGCTGATCTTCTTGGGAACATCGCCCAGCAAATGACGGTCGCAATAATTCTGGCGGGTTAGCTCATCAGGGCAGTGGACATCCAGCCAGTCCGCGGGCAAGGAGGCTCGTTTCTCGTTATTGACGGAGCGGTCCAGCAACTGGAGATTGGCCAACCGGTCGCACCGGTCACGGAATTCTTCGACCTGTTCAACCGGGACACCAGCGGTAATCAACCGGTTGGGCGTAAACCTGCTCTTGGGAAATATATGGTCGATGTCAGATCCGTCCCGGGACCCAAAATGAGGAAACAGCATCGTCAACAACGGGAAAATGCGCCGGTCTCCCAACCGCATGTCTGCCAGGTCTTCAATTTCCTCCCCGACAAAATCCAGCGTCTTGCCTCTCTGTGCCATCACCCTACGAAGTTCGGCAGCAGGAAAGTCCGACCCATCCGAATTGCGAATAACCTCGCGTAACGCTGTCAGCAAAGTATCCAGTCCACTTCCCCAAATTCCTGATTCCTTGAGGATCGACCTGGTCAACCAACCCCGAATAGTCTTGCGGTCATTGAGGTAATGGTCGCTGGTTTCAAAGGCCCTGGGCGCTCCCTTCTTGTAAAGGTAATAAGCGATGGGCAGAAGGGAGTTCGTCGCTTGGATAGTCCGGCTATCGAAACCGAAACTGTCCACCAGTTCCACCGTTTCCAGCAACGCCTGCCGAATATTCGGCCAATTCTTTTCCAATATAGCCATATTCTCGCGGGTGAAGTTTTCCACTCTGAAGCCAACGCTGCCTATGTCGGTCAGCATAAGACCCGCCTTCAGGACAAAGTCGGCGTTGAATAGCAGGCCGGCCCTCACCTTGTTCATCTCATCCACCAACCCGTGGACTTCGCTCCTGGCATCATGTTTGTCCCACTGCGACACGGCGATACTCAAGAGAAGATTGGAATAGGAAAGGGGTGTCCCACCACGATTGCAACGTATGAAGATATTGAGTACTCTCTCGATGTCCTGGCTCTTCTCCTCGTAGTAGGCAACGACAAGCTTGACACGAATGGCCTGGTAGAGGCGGTCCAGGGTACGAAAAGCGAGGCTCAACCGCTCATTGTCCAGGTCTTTTCCGGAGAGCCAATCAAACATATCTGGGCCGGAGTTCATCTTCATGATGTCCGAAACCCTGAACCACAAGCGAGCGTCCTCCACGCCGATGCAGTCCTCATTGACGAACTCGAAAGTGTAACGGCTGCCTTCTTCATCGGGATCCGGGGGTGCCAATAAATCAAGAGCCAGCACTCTCTTCGGGAAGGCGTCTGAGCTGTTCCACCACTTGTACGGCAATTTGATAGCCATAGAACCGCGAAGGCCGATGTTGAATGCTGTCAACCGTTGCTGACCATCGAGCACAGCGGTTAGCGGTTTGTCGTGAGTTGGCCCGAGTTCCGGGCAGTGCGGGTTGTTGCGTTGATGGTATTCCCGAACGAAGTCGTACCAGCGGTATTTACCGGAATTTTGAGCCTCAACCCTCCAGAACATGAACTCTCCAAACGGGTAGCCCTGCATCACGCTGTCAAATAAGTTGCATACTTGCTCCGGCCGCCATACAAACTCCCTTTGGATCGCTGGCAGAACGTATTCATGAGACGCGATGCTGTCCAGCGCTTCCTTAATTGTGCCGCCTTGTTGGTGCATTCGTGTTCCTCCGATTGGTCGTTCGAGTTCAACTATGTGTCAAATAGGGGCAGCCGTCCATTTGACGAATCCGCAAGAATCTTACGTCGGGATTTCCATATTGTGGTGTTTGATGACAGAGTCACAAGTTCAGACACAAACCCCAATCCTATTCTAGAAATGTTGTCAACCTCTTTCCTGCCGGAGGCCATTACTGCGGGCGCGTTCTGGTCGAAGCCAACGGTCTCCCAAAGTTCTCTTTCCACAGGAACAGCGAAAGCGCGATGCAGGGATTTATCGTCGAGGGATGTCAAAAGCATAGCTCGGCTCCAGCACTTCCGGGCTGCGCCATGCTTGTCCCAACGGGCCGACTTTTTCCAGCAGTTCCCGATAGGACACCCACAGGGGCACGTTGACCCTGGCGCGCTCCATCTCGTTCCGGGCGACGCCGAGAAAGTTTCCCTCGGCCAGGAAATCGTCGAACACGATCAATACGACGGGCCACTCGCCGTGGTCGTCGAGGGGTTGCTTGGAGGAATAGTACCGCAGGTAGGGTGCCAGCCGGGCGGCCATGGTGGACGGGTGCAGGGCCCGCCGCTCCCACTCCAGGAAGAAGGGAATGGTCTTTGAGCCGACCCGCACCACGCCGAACCCGTCGGGGTGGATGGAACGCAGCCTGCCCCGGTGAGGGAAGTAGCGGGTAGAGTGGTGGGGCGGTCTGACCTGGAGGACTCGGTAGCCTGGATTCCTCTTCGCCTGGCGGACCAGCGACGCCATGAACCGGTGCACGGCCTGGGTGTGCTCGATGGTGCGGGCCAGGGGACGGCTCCGCACGCCGGGGATGTCTCGCCAAGTCGTGGTGGCCTCCCCATCCCCTGGTACCACGCTCCACCGCTGGATTGCCCTGGACATGGAGACCCGGTCCCGGCGGCCCAGGAGGGACAGTCCGCCCCGGCTGATACCGAGACGGCGCTGTCCTTCGAGAAGTACGGTGGAGACCAGGCCGAGACCCTCCAGGCGGGCGGCCAGACGCCAGACGCGGGAGTCGGACAGGTCCAGGACGCCGCACAGGTCTTTCACCGTGATGAAGGGCCAGTCGGCCAGGCAGTCCAGCATTCGCTTTTCGGCGGGCTTGAGCAGAACCGGCAACAGGTGGACTGGCGTCTTTTCCGGGTCCTCGGGAATCGCCAGTTCCGGGGGTAGAGCACCCTTGGAAAGCGGCGGTTCCCACGTAAGCTCACCTCCGGCCCGGAGGTTGGTAAGTACCTCGCGGAGCGAAAGGAGAGTGGATGCAGAAGGGATATGCCAAATGGGGTCGTTGGCCAGGGAGCGGGCCACGTCCTGCTCAGTGGCCAGGTACGCCGGCCCCGGGTAGCGCGACAGGAGCCGCCGGGTCTGGCGCAGCCGCGCTTGGTCGGGCAAGAGCGCCAGGAGAGCCCGTGGCCGGGACAGGTCGGGGTCCAGGAGCCGCCCCACCCGGTCGGAGAAGCCGGTCCGGTCGGCGGTGGCCCCCTGGCGGATTACGCCCAGGGTCCTGCCGCCGTCCAGGGCCATGGCGGCGTCCAGGGGGATGCTGCGGTACCACCGGAACCTGGGGAAGCAATCCCCGGCGTCAGCCACGGTGGCCGCCAGGCGGTAGATGACGGCCACCGCGTCCAGCCGCCCCAGCAGGACCCGCTGCCAGTGGGCGGTCACCGGGTGGGTGCGCAGCAGGCGTTCCAGGCCGGTCCCTTCCTCGCAGGCCAGGCGGCGAAGGCCGTCGGCGGTAGCGTACCAGCGGCGGGTGGGGGCTACCAGGGGAGAGGCGTGGCGGACGTGTCCCACCAATCCGTCCCGCCGGAGGCGGCGCAAGGCCCGGTGAGCGGTCACCTCGGCCATGCCGGACACGGCGGCCAGCTCCAACCAGTCCAGGAAGGGCATGGCCGCCAGAATCCGCAACACCTCGACGTCCGGCGCCCTCATCCGCCGCCGTCACCCGCTGGGACCTGCTCCGGTGTCTCCTCGCCCCGCCGCCGCTGCTGCCTTCTCCGGTCGCGGTCCTTCTTTCCGTCCCCGTTCTGGCCAGACCCGGCCTGGCCGGAGGGCTTGGCGCCGTTGCCGCCGTAGGGAGCCGGGGTCGTGTTCCCGGCCTGCTGCTCCATCCGCTCCCGGTACTGGCGCAACCGCTCCTGGGCGTCCTGGTCCTGTTCGGCGACCGTCTCCGCCGGGAGGGTGTAGTCCGCCATGCGGCGCCGCACCCGCTCCGCCACCGCTGGGTCTCCCGGCTCGGGCTTCCGGACCATCATGGTGAAGGTGGGCTGCCGCTGCCCGTCGTGGGTGATCCGCACGTAGCACTGGTGCGCCGGCAGCGACACCAGGTCCTCCTCTCCCACCCGCTCACGGTCCAGTTCCCCCATGAGTTCCCTGGCGTCGGAGGCCGCCACCTGGAATACGGCCAGGCAGCCCACGTTGGCCAGCAGGGTGTCCTGCATGGTGGGAGACAGGTCCGCCAGGCGGGCCAGGCTCTGTGTCGCCAGGATGAAGGACGCCCCGAACTTGCCCAGCTCCGACAACATGCTCTCGTAGTCGACTCCGGGCATGGACTGCATCTCGTCCACCACCACCAGGGCGCCCCGCCGCTGCTCGGGCGGCAGGCCGCCCTGCTCCCGGATCACCGCGTCCACCAGGTTCAGCAGCGATGCCCCCACCAGGGCCGACACGTCCCGCCCCGCCGTGGCCTGGGAGGTGGACACCAGCAGCACGCCGCCCTCGGCGATGACCTTCCGCAGGTCGATGGTGGAGACGGACTGGCCCAGGATGGCCCTCGCCTTCTTGGACGAGGAGTAGTAGCCCAGGCGGGTCTGCACCGGGGACACGGCGTCGGAGCGGGTGTCCCGGCTCCAGCCGGGCAGGTCGCGGAGCCACCAGTCGTTGATGTAGGCATCGTCCACCCGCCTCAGCACCTGCTTGCTAAACTCCAGGTCCGCCAGCATCCGCTGCCCGTCCAGGATGGTCAACTGGTCTTCCCTTTTGGTATCCGGGTGGCGGTTGTACTCGTGGAGGGCCTTGACCGTGTGCTCCAGGATGGACTGCATCCGGGGACCCCACTGCTCCCACAGCCCGTGGGCGATGCGCACCACCGAGTCGGCGGTGCGGTCCCTATCGGGGAAGACCCGGGCGTCCAGCAGGTTGATGCCCGGCACCCGTTCGTTGTCGGCCAGGTCGATGAGGTGGACCTTATCGATGATCTCCTCGGGGACCTGCTCCAGCAGGCCCGCCACCAGGTCGGCGTGGGGGTCCACGACGATGATGGCGTCGTCGTCCCGTCCCGCCGCCTTCTCCCGCATCCGGTGCACCACCACGTTGTGCATCAGGGTGGACTTGCCCATGCGGGTCCGGGCCACGTAGAGGTGGTGGCGGCCGTTAGTGTCCGGGGAGAAGAGCACGGGACGCGGCTTGCCGCCCACCGTGTCTCCCACCGGGGCGCCGCCGGCAACCCGGCTGACCGGCGGTTGCAGGACCCGGGAGCCGGAGCGGGACACCGTGTGCAACTGGTCGCCGGGTCCCGGGGGATGCCACAGGGTGGCCGCCTCCCGCACCCCCAGGACGTCCCGGCTCTGGAACAGGCCCGCCACCGGCGCCGCCACCTCGGTGACGGGCACAATGGGACGGACCTTGGTCGCCTTGAAGCTGGCCCCGGCGGGGTTGTTGTAGTGGGCGTAGGCCGCGTTCACGTTGCGCAGGATGTCCTTGGCCCGCTGCTCGGTCCCGTGCTCGGGCAGGACGGCGATGACCTCCAGCTGGGCCTGAAAAGCGGGGCGGGAGAGCTTCTCCTTGATCATCAGCGGGTCCTGGTGCCCGTCCCCGGAGAGGAACCTCTTGATGCGCCACCAGGCCCAGCCCGCCACGGCCAGCCCTGCCGCCACGCCGAGGCCCAGCAGCACCGCCTTCCAGGTCTCGCCGTTCTGCACCCAGAAATAGCCCCTCAGCCCCACCAGGGCCGTCGCGCCCAGGATGATGTAGGACGCCGCCTGCTTGGTATTGAACTGGTCCTGGCCGCTCTGAGGGGAACTGGCCGGGGCGGCCGGTTGCCGGTGTTGGGCCCTCTCCTGGTGCTGGCGGGCCCACTCCGGTCCCAGGGAGAGCAACCTCAGGCGGGCCGCCACCCGCTCCCCCTCCTCCAGGTCGGACATGGCGCCGATGACGGAGAGCAGGGGATCGGACCCCGGGTCCAGCAGGTCGTCGTCGCGGAAGGACCGCAGGGGCAGGTACTCCGGCCCGCGCAGCCGCAGGTCCATGGCCCAGGCCTGCTCGCCTTCCGCCAGGCGCAGGGGGTCGTCCTCCGGGGAGACCTCGTTCACCCTGGCCTGGGGGTAATTGACGCCCACCTGCTGCTTGACTAAGGAGCCGTCATGGCAGCGGGCCAGCAGGGTGACGCCGGCGGCATCGCCCACGATCTCCAGGCAGAAGGGTTCGGGGACGGCGATGGAGCCCAGCATGTTCTCCGCGCTCAGGAGGTTGCGGTCCCCGGTACGCTGGGGCGTGATGTCCAGCACCTTGGTCTCGGGCTGGCCTCGGCCCCTGATGAAATTGCCCATTGAAAACTTACTCATATCTCTTCCTCCTCTGGGCCGCGCCGCAGTTGGAGCCCGGCGGCGGTATTTCCAGGGCGGCGCCGGCCGGTTGATTGGCATTGCTGTTCCATCAATCAGAACTAATGAGCTATATATTATAACCGGAAAAGGCCGGCTACATAAGGTCCTGGAAGTCCCTTTTTGTGAACACTTTGTCGGCCCGCGTTCCCGCTCAGGGCGTCGCAGAGGCGGTGGGGGGAGGTTGGCAGGCCGGGCTGCCTGACCAGCCCGTCGCTGGGCCGCCAAAGTCTGAAATGTCAGAGTACAATCGGCCCGGGCCGGTTTTGCCAGTATTTGCCCTGTAAGAGGATTTGAAATGCAGTGGAGAGTGCAAACCGTGGGAATTCCTACGGAAACAAAGGGGAATTACGTGGGGAACAGGGACAGGGGGCTCGGGGATTTACTGCGGGCCTATAACCATTGTATTGTAGGAATTGTACTGCGGTAATTGCACTTGTGAGACGTGGAGGACGTGCCAGTGGCCGTTGAAGGGAGGATCCCGGAAGGCGAAGACGCCCCCCTATTGGACCTGCTGGATGCCCTGGTGAGCGACCGTGGCCGGGTTGCCGCTGCCGAGGCCCTGGGAGTGAACTATCGCACGGTGGCCAGGTGCCAACAGTCCCGGCGGGTCACCCTACGGATGCGGCAGGTGTTGCAGGAATTCCGGGATTCCCAGGATGCCGGTGATGGTGGGCCCGGCGTTGTCGCTGGGGACGGCGCGGGAGAGGATGCCGGGGAGACCCCTGGGGACCGGGCCGCGGTGTTGGAGGAGGAAAACCGGCGGTTGCGGGAGACGGCCGAGACCCAGGCAGGGGAACTGGATGCCCTGCGGCGGCGGGTTTCGGAATTGGAAGAGCCGGCGCCGCAGCCGGGTGGGTCTGATCCGATTGACGGCGGCCGGGGACAGCCGGGGGAGTGGCGTCCGCCCCGGCGAGGTCCAGGTCTGCCCGGTGCCGGTGTGGTTACGTTGGAGGAGCAGCCCGACGAGGAGCACGCCTTCGGTCCGGCGGCGCCGCTGGTGGCCGAGTGGCGTGGGGTCAGGGCTAGGACCGGCGTTGGGGCACCGGGCAGCCGAGTTGAGCGGGCCGTGGCGGCGGTGCGCCGGTGGGAGCTGGAGGCGGAGATGCTGCGGGACTGGCAGTTGACCCTGCCGCCCGAGACGGCGCCGCTGGATGACTCGAAGAGGCGGGATCATATCCGGCGGCGGGAGGAGGCTCTAGCACAGGCGCGGCGGGAATTGGTCCGCGCCAAGCAGGTGCGGTTGTTGAGGCGGGTGGTGACGCTGGGCTTGTGGCGTACGTAGCTCCCAGTGTCTTGTACAAATTTCCTCTGAGCCGGGGATTGTTTCGATGTCCAACCAGTTACTCGTTCATCTTCCCCATCCTTTGATAGCTAGTTACGATTCTGTCTCACCTACCTCTTTTCGCATATTTGTGGCCGTTTGTTCCCAACGTTGTTGCCAGTTTCAGGTGACTCCGCCGGCCATGGGGCGTTAGCCATAACCCGGTGTTAGTCGTTCTATGCCAGTAGCGCATCGACGCTTTTTCTTAATTCAAGCTCCTCGCTGGGCGTGTGGTTGCGCCAAAGGTAGTCGTAGATATACCTGATGGTTCTCTTCACCCTTGGGGTTGCTTCCTTCTGACGGGCAGCTAGAACCAGCAGGTTCATCGCCACGACGTAATCCCCGCGCTCCATTGCCTTCTGATGGTATTCCATCATAATTTCTGTGGTTTCAAGAGCCGCGTCAGCTGCCTCCAGAAGTTGCCATATCATGGCCAAGTATTTGAGAGTGGCGAGTCCGGTCGATCTAGTATTGCGGTACTGGGCTGCTATGCTGCTACCCATGTCGTGCAAGAGGTTAGTATAGGCTTCCATTTCTGTGCAGGCATCCACCAAGGCCCATAGACCTCGAGGTCCGATTTGCCGGTTGCAGGCTTGTTCCATAAGCCATACTTCGTTTGGGTTTCCCAGCGCTACTGCAACCCGTGCGGCCAGCTCGTCGAGTTCAGGCTCTTCAAGCCAGAATCTTTCTTGCTGTCTAAGAAAGTGGCAGTGCTCCCATGCCTTTGCGGCCAAGTTTCTTACCATTGCAGGGTCGACGGCGTGGCTCGCTTCGCACTTTGCTACGACCGCATACATTGCGACGGACAGTTGGATTTGCGCCACGTCCCCGGCTAGTCGGAATTTTTCCGGAAGATCATCAGCATCCCAAGTGCTTAGCGGTAGCTCGCTACACTGCTTGACCGCCCAATCCAGCGGGGTGTCACTCTCAGGCAATGCAATCGCAAGCGCAGCCCCCAACCCGCGCATCCATTTTATTGCCCTGTTCTCCGTTAGGGTGTAGTAGGCGCGATCGTTGTTGGCCATCAAGTTGTTCATGTGCATCGCGTGTTTTCCGAGCACAATGCGGGCTATTTCGGTAGCCCTGTCGGGATAATCTCCAGAAACCTTGTGGGCTACCATGCCCAACGGTAGGGTTTGGTTGGTGATATCGCCCCATGATTCACCGGACCTGAGCGCTTCGCGTAAGTCACTGCTCCAGTTCCGGCGTACTAGGTCTACCAGACTATCTACGCAGAGTTCCTCCAGTTCCTCGCCCACGTTGTAGTATCCTTCCCTGCGATTGATCCCAGTTAGTAGAACTCCGTGTTTGTACAACTCCGCTGTCCAACGCACACTCTCTGCGGGACCATATTGCGCCAGTTGGATCACCAAGCCCGACAATAGCCGGGAAGCAGTTGCGGACGCTTCTTCGCGTTCCTCCTGGCTTCGCCCTGGGTGTTCAGCTTCCCATCCCAGCTCTCGTAGGCATTCGAGCGCGTGGACTATCGCTATGGCGATCAGGGGTTCGGAAGGCTCTCCTTTGAGCCAGTCCAACGCTAGTAATCTGCCGGTCGCGGAACGACGGGAAACGAGGAATAGAGCCCATCTCTGTACTGTCGGGTGGTCCGCTTTTTCGACCAGGTTGGCGAACCGGTCTGGCCTGACCGTCATTAAGAGTTGCACGACCCTGGTCACGCCATAGTACATTCTGGGTCGGTGCCACTCCGTTCTCTGGAAAGTCTTGATTCGCTGCTGTTTGTACTCCGGGTTAACGTACGCCTTTCCGCTTTCTACCTTGAAACCCACGGCATCGCTGGAGTCTATCACGTTATCATTTTCGCAAAGTACCTTTAGTACACCCGTTGCGTACTCCAACAGCGAGTCGATCTGTTCCGAGCTCCATGAGGCAAGGATCATCTCGGCGGCTGTTTCTGGGTCAGCGGCGCCGATTGCCCAGAAGAGCGTGTCATTGTTTGAGCCTGGTTGGGATTTGTGCAATAGCTGGGCTGCTCCGCGCAGTACCAACTCGTCAACCTCGTCCTTGGTGTCGGACGTCAACACCGACCGCCCATCGCGGGTTTCGTACCATCTGCTGATAGTCCCTATAGTTCGATCTCTTTCATTATTGGGAACTTGCTTGCTTACCACGCCGTTAATCAGTTGCATGAGCTTCGTGGATTTTAGGGGTGACTCACTGGCGCCTACTATCCGCCAAGCTACCTCTGGCATCCACTCTTCCGCTTGGACTTGTTCGAGGCTTGGGTCTACCATGGCTCGACCTCCATGACTAATACGCCATTTGCGTTCACACCCGCGTCGAGGGACCATAGCTCTTCTGTCTCAGTCCTGTAGACCTCGTGGGGACTGCTGTGGAACGTGACGCCGTCTTTTTCCCATCCGTTGACCGAGTTCGTGATTATCGTTTCGCCGGCAGGTGTGAGTAGATATCTATCGTGAATTGCAGGATCTCCGCGCTCGTCTGCGTGGGTGAAACTCTTGATTCTTGCTTGGGCAATCAAGGACCTCGGGAAGTTGAACCTCTGACTGCCCTCCCACCGACCGCACGAGATGTTCAGGGATTGCCCTCTGGCCCCCAACAGAATTGCGGTCAGCACCTTGACTTCCGTGTCACTCTCACCCTTGAAGTGAGGGTCCACGAAGTAGACAGCGCCCTTCTGGCCCGGTTTAGGTCTAACCAGCCGTGCTAAGTGCTCAACAGCTTCGTCAACCTGCCCGCGTCGGAATCTGTACTTCCCGTCTCTGCGTGCTGCCCTGTCATTCTCCCGGGCTAAGTGGACTCGATACTTTTGTCGGATCATTTGCCCCATGCCTTCGCTGTCTTTGTCGGTTACGCTGAACGCGGAATCAGTGGAGTTGGTGTCTATCTGTCTCTTGATGAGGGATCCCTTTCGGGGGCCGTGGATGCTTATTTCGGTGGGTGGCCCTGACACTGACATTTGGACGCTGATTTCCGTGAGAAGGTTGGCTTCGTATCGGTCTACGCACTCGCCGTCGCTGTTGCGATAGATCTCGCAACCGACGAGGTCAACGTCCGATTCGTGGTTGAGCACCGTTTCGGCGCTGCTTATTTCAAATGATCGGCGCATTACTTTGTCGCCGCTGTGGCTGGCCCACGCGGTGGCTGAATATGCCCCCGGCGGCGGTTCTGCCCAATCACCACTTGCCACCTTGAGAATCAAACGATTGCCCCGCATCGCCATGATCTCGCTTCCCACGACATCCTCCGCTTTGGCTATCATAAGATTGCCCGTCCGGTCCGATCGTTGGTTGACCGGAAAGTGTAGCGCATCTGCCATTTTTTCGGCGGTCTTTGGGGCGGCTTGTACCATCGTCATCCATCGGTCTTGAATCTCCGAGTCAAAGCACCAGTATTCAGTTACCTCCGCGCTGAAGTTATTAAACGGGGTCTTTAGTGAATCTGTGCTGGCTTGGGAGTGCTCTTGATAGGCCCAGTGGTGACGCGGCTTGCTTTCCAAAGCATAGTGGACTTCATGACCGTCGATAATAAGCTTGCCCTCTCGGAGGATCAGTTGCATGAGTTCCTGGAAATTTGCCATCAACCCGTCGCAGCGATATAACGACAGGCTTTTGGTCTCTCCGGCATCTCCTACAGGGACTGTATCGGAATACCAGCCTGGATATTCTTCCTTGTGCCAAGGGCCCAATGATCTTAGGTCCCGGTGGCGGATTAGCGTGAACACATTCCTTGACGTTCCATCGGTTTCTTGGATTGCCAGCACGGTCATTCGCGCCGAGCGACTGCCATCCTGTTCATCTAATTCCAACGGCCAAACGGTTTGGCTGAATGGCAATCCCCGTTCCTTGGCCCACCTTGCCGCCTCTGCTTCCTCTACCAACACCCTGCGCCCGTCCCTTCGCGCTTCCAGATTTTCCCGTCGGATGTGCTGGCGAACGTAGTTTTCGTCCTTCCCTATGGCCATTGCCAGTTCTGCTACGGTCAGACTCATCAGATACTACTCCTCTGCCGTCAATTGTATTTCATTACTGTACTATACATTGTACAGTACATAACACCTTTAATTCCACACACTGGATGCAAGTATGCACCGTGATTAGAAGCGGTATGTTCGATGGATCGACAATGCCGTCGAAATCAGGCATTTCTACGGCTAAGGGCTATTAAAGCTTTCGCCTGACTACGCATTCATGATAAATGCCTATCCGGCCACCAAATTCTGCCTATTCCAAAAGTGGAGCCGTGCATTGACGCCTTTCTATCTGTACCGTACTCTCTTGAAAGAGAGTTCTACAGGGGAGCGCGGTACTTCTTCCCGCCACAGATACTCTCCCAGGGTATTGACTCTGACCGGCGGAACGTGTTTCGTTGGTCAGACAATACTAGGGCCCGAGTATGCTAATTTGGCCTGAATTGAACTAATCGGTTCCTTGGACAACGGCCGGTTCCGCAGAAGACCAATTCCTATATGGGTTGAACTAAGGTCGAGTGCGTGACGAAATGATGAACCACAGTGAGATTGTCAACTTCATTTGGGGAGTCGCGAACCTGATTCGGGACACCTTCAAGAGAGGGAAGTACCAGGACGTCATCCTGCCGTTGACTGTATTGCGGCGGCTTGACTGCGTGCTCTACCCCACCAAGGAGGATGTTCTTCAGCGTCAGGTGGAGCTTCGTGGCAGAGGTCTGGAGGACTTGCATAACCAACTTTGCCGGTCTTCTGGTTTCGCTTTCTACAATACTTCCCGATACGACTTCGAGCGGTTGCTGGCGGACGCCCCTAACGTCGCCGCCAACTTGAGGAATTACATCGCGGGTTTCAGTCAGAATATGCGCGAGGTCCTGGAAAGGTTCGACTTCGACAACACCATCAGCAAGCTCGACGAGGCGGGCCTACTCTTCCAAGTGCTGGAAAAATTCGGGAACGTGGAACTTCATCCCGACCAAATCGACAATGCCACGATGGGCACGATTTTTGAGGAACTGATCCGAAAGTTCAACGAAGCGCTAAACGAGAACCCGGGTGAGCACTTCACGCCCCGGGATGTTGTACACCTGATGGTTGGCCTTATGCTCGCCGGGGATGAGAACAGAATAGGCGGTAGAGGCGTGGTGCGCACCGTCTATGACCCCTGCTGCGGTTCGGGCGGAATGCTGACCATAGCCAAGGAGCGCATCAACGTCGGCCATCTGGATAATGGCAATCTACTGACCGGACCGGTCAATACCGATGCTGAGATTCATCTCTACGGCCAAGAAGTGAACCCGGAGACTTGGGCGGTTTCCAAATCGGACCTGTACATGAAAGACCCGACGGGCAGAGACGCCGACAGTATCGTCTTCGGAACCACCCTCTCCAACGACCGGCACGCAGCTAGGTCCTTTGACTATCTAATTGCGAACCCGCCCTACGGCAAGGACTGGAAACGGGACGAGAGCGCGGTTCGCGCTGAGCACAATCGCGGCGCTGCTGGCAGATTTGGCCCGGGTCTCCCGCGCATCAGCGACGGTCAACTCCTGTTCCTGTTGCATATGCTCGCCCGCGCCAAGAACCCTGAGGAAGGCGGTTCGCGCATCGCCATCATCATGAACGGGTCGCCCCTTTTTACCGGAGATGCGGCAAGCGGTGAGAGTGAGATACGGCGCTACGTCTTCGAGAACGACCTGGTGGAAGCTCTGATCGCTTTGCCAGAGCAACTCTTCTACAACACTGGCATCGCCACCTACGTTTGGGTTCTTACCAATCGGAAATCCCCGGAACGTCGGGGCAAGGTGCATCTAATTGACGCCTCTACGTTCTGGGATCCGATGCCTCGAAGCCTGGGCGACAAGCGTCGACAGATTCCCCCAGAGAAAGCCCAGGACATCCTCAAAATCCTTGAAGAATACCAGAATGGGGACACCCGGTTAGTAACCAAGGACGGCAGGCAGGAAGAAGCCGTAGTGAGTCGTATCTTCCCCACGGCCCACTTTGGTTTTCGAAAGATTACAGTGGAGCGCCCGCTCCGGCTCAACTTCCAGGCAACCCCTGAACGTATCAAGCGGCTGGAAGATGAAAGGGGATTCCAAGCGCTGACCAAATCAAGGAAGCGGGGCTATGCGGCCACTCAGGAGGAAGCGCAGGGCCGCCGGCTACAGGAGTCGCTTCTCAAGATGCTGAACGGTTTGCCTGAGACCGTGGTAAAGGACCGAAAGAGCTTTGAAGACATTCTTGACGACGCGGCAAAGTGCGCTGAGATTAAGTTGTCTGCCCCGGTCCGAAAGGCGATCCTCAACGCCCTTTCTGAGTGCGACGAAACCGCAGCCGTTTGCATTGACAAGGACGGCAAACCGGAGGCGGACCCGGACCTGCGGGATACCGAGCGCGTGCCTCTGATCGAGGATGTGAACGCCTTCTTCGAACGTGAAGTCAAGCCCAACGTACCCGATGCTTGGATTGACGAGTGCAAGACGGATGCCAAGGATAAAAAAGTCGGGATAGTCGGCTACGAAATCAATTTCAACCGCTACTTCTATCGGTATTCCCCGCCGCGTCCGCTGGAAGACATTGAGGCCGACATTCAAGGCATTGAAGAGGACATCGTTCGGATGCTTCGGGAGGTTACGGCATCAGCATCTGCTTGACGGCTTAACCCTCCAGTTGATTATTGAAAAGGTCGGCAAATATACGAAGTTTGCCGACCTTAATTTACAACATCATTGTGTTCTAGTAGAATGTTGGTAGTGCAATCGCAAACACCGACAGGATCGACAAGCAATGACTGTTGAACTCAATCAGGACATCCTTAATGACGCCGGCATCGGCAACTTCTTCCGGCCCAGCCAACTGGAACTGCTGGGAATACCCTACCACAGGCTCCGACAGCTTGAGGCGGATGAAGCCGTGGAGCGGGTGGGGTGGGGCTTGTACCGGCTGGCTGAAACCGAACCCACGGAACGTTACTCGATAGCTTCCGTCTGCGCCCGGGTTCCCAACGCGATAGTCTGTCTCCTCTCGGCCCTCCAGGTGCATGAGATTGGCACCCAGCTTCCTCGCCAAGTCTGGATTGGCATACCGCACAAGGCGAAAGCGCCTATTCTGAAGGGAGTTGGGGTTCGTCTGGTCCGTTTCAGCGCTGCCGCCCTGACCTACGGAGTCCAGGAAGCCAGCTTCGAGGACGTGCCGGCTCGCATTACCTCCCCGGCTCGCACGATTGTTGACTGTTTTCGCTTCCAACGTATTATCGGGCGGGAGGCCGCTTTGGAAGCTCTGCGGGAGGCTCTCGACGACAGAAAGGTTACGACTGCTGAACTTTTGCGCACTCTTGAGGTGCTGCCTTCGCGCCGCCTCAGCCCCATACTGGAAACCGGCGTACTATGACATCCAACGTCGCCGCCTCAATCAGAGCTCGGCTGCTCAATAGGGCAAGGGCCGAAGAGACGGAGTTCCAACTGTTTCTGGACCGTTACGCCTGCGAACGGTTCCTCTACCGGCTGGGGGCGTCCGAGGCCCGCGACCGGTGCATCCTGAAAGGCGCCAGCCTCTTGGCATTGTGGATGGAGGAACCGTATCGAGCAACGCGCGATGTTGACCTGCTGGCATTTGGAGACAACGATGAGGAAACTGTTCGGGGCATTATGGCGACCGTTTGCAACGTTTCCTGCCCTGAAGACGGGGTTACTTTCGATATTGGCACTCTCAAAGTTTCCGCTATACGGGACGGACATCGATACGGTGGACAAAGAGCCACTTTGCCTGCCCTTCTGGGAGTCGCCAAGTGCAATGTCCAAGTGGACTTCGGGTTTGGCGACGTGGTTATTCCCGGACCCGAGGAGGCCCGGTTGCCCACTCTGATTGACGGTATCCCGGCGCCTATTCTGCGCACTTATCCCCAGATATCTACCATTGCGGAGAAGTTTGAGTCTATGGTGCAATTAGGTACTCGCAACAGCCGTATGAAGGATTTTTGCGACATTTGGGCTTTGTCCGAAACCTTCGACTTTGACGGAGCCGAGTTACAAGATGCGGTTGCGCGGTGCTTTGACCGGCGCGGCACTCCCTGGAACTCCGAGACGCCCGAAGCTCTTACACAAGCGTTTTACTCGAACCCGCAACTTCAAGGCTATTGGACAGCTTACGGACATCAGGGCGGGCTATTCAACCTCCCGCCCAGTGCCTTTGAAGTCGTAGGCAACCGTATACAGTCCTTCCTCGGACCTGTTCGCGACAGCATTGTGGCAGGCGAACCGTTCAAGATGAACTGGTCTCCTAGAGGACCCTGGCGATTACCTGCTAATGGATCATGGGAGGAAAACTGATGGTCAAACGACGGACTTTCTTCAGCTTTCACTACAAACCGGATAACTGGCGAGCCGGTCAAGTGAGGAACATGGGCGTCGTCGAAGGGAATACCCCGGTTTCCGACAACGACTGGGAAACTGTTACTAAAGGCGGCGACGCTGCCATCCGAAGGTGGATCAACGACCAAATGAGCGGCAAGTCCTGCGCTATTGTCCTCATTGGGGCCCATACATCGGGCCGCAAGTGGATTAAGTATGAGATAGAAAAGGCGTGGGACGATGGCAAGGGAGTGCTTGGCATCAACATTCACAACCTTGAGGACAGCGACGGAGACCAGTCGACGAAAGGTGCGAACCCTTTCTACAGCATCACCGTGGACGGGAGCAGGCTCTCGAATATCGTGAATGCCTACGATCCCCCGTACAAACGGGGCAAGAACGTGTACGCTCACATAAAGGAAAACATCGCCGATTGGGTTGAGGAGGCAATCCGTATTCGACGCAACCACTGAGGGAGGATACAGGCGTGGCCGACGACCAACCTCTCAATGGAATCAATGCTGACTCCCCCGTCGTTCACACGCACCTGACCATCATGCAGGGCGTGATAAACCGGATGGCGGAAAACAGCCGCTCCTGCAAGGTGTGGTGCGTTACCCTCGTCGCCGCCACCTTGGTCCTGGTGGCCCGGACGGGAGAGCCGCAGCACGCCCTGATTGCTCTGGTTCCAACCCTGCTGTTCCTGTTCCTGGACTCTTACTATCTGGCGCTGGAGCGGTCGTTCATCAAGTCTCAGAACGCCTTCGTCGCCAAGCTGCACCGGAGCGAGCTGGAGTCTGCCGACATTTACCGGGTAATTCCGTCGGGCATGGGGCTGCCCTTGGTTGTGCGGTGTCTGCTGGGCTCGGTGTCGATATGGCCGTTCTACCTATTGGTCGCCGTGACTGTACTTCTAACCTGGCTGCTGATAATCCCCTCTGATACCCCACTCACAAAAGGAGGAATGTGACGTTGACCAGTACCCAAAGGCACAACGTATTCATCAGCCATCAAGACGCAGACCGCGGGTACAAGAAACGGTTCATCCAGATGATGAGCGACTTCATAGTGGATATGTCGGTTGACGAGGACGATGTTGACGATACCGACCTGGCTACGGAGACAATCCGGCAGGAAATTCGGGACGGGTACATACGCCGGACGTCGGTGACAATAGTGCTAATAGGGCCTTGCACTTGGCAGAGGATGCACGTGGACTGGGAGATTCATTCCAGCATCAGACATACGGACTACAACCGAAGGTGCGGTCTGTTGGGCATCTGGCTGCCAAATCATCCAGACCACGGGTCAGAGACATACCGTGAACGTCTGATGCCGGCCAGGCTGGCGGACAACATCCGCGGCGATGACCCTTATGCTCTCCTTCACGATTGGCCGAGGAAGCGGGTGCGCCGACGGGAAACGGTTCGTCAATGGATAGATGACGCTTTCAGGAGGCGAAGGCAGGCTCCTCCAAACAGCGGGAGACCGCTGTTGCAAGGGAATGTAGGTGGCAGGTGTTCAGATGGCTGGTAGACACGTGCCGAATTTGGGCGACAACCATAATCGCTTGTTTTCTCTGGCCCCTTTACTGACCTGCACCTACAAGGATATGTCCCTACTACTCAGGTGAGGGTTAGGATGAGGTTTTCAATGGCGCAAGAAATCGCTGTAAATGACTCTAAAGAGTTTCTTTTTGACCGATACGAGCGTACGAACCGTTCTGGCGGGCGAATCGCTGAGTCCACTTTCGAGTTCTTTAATCGCTCGGCTTGGCGGTGCGCTGAAGTCACCAGGACTACTCTGGAATCATGGTTTGCCAGAGTTCCCAACGAGAAAAAGTCAGACTTGCGAGGAAGATTCAGAGGTGATAACAGGCGTCACCCAACCGCTCTCCTGGAATTGGTAACTCATGAGATTCTTCGATCTGTTGCTGAGGATGTTCAAGTAGAACCAGAGTTGGGAGGAGGGCACCCGGACTTTTCGGCCGCATGCCGAAGCACAAGATTCATCACGGAGTGTACGATTGCCCAAGAATCTGACGTAAAGTTCGGTGCTTTACAAAGGGAAAGAGTAATTTTGGACGCCATCAATTCCCTTGATGCAGGCCACTACACACTAATGTTGCGCCCTTTGTCCATAGGTGATACACAACCCTCAGGGCCAAGTGTGCGGAAGTTCCTTGAAAACTGGTTAATTTCTCTCGGTGGACACTGCTCTTCCGACCAAAGCGGGATTTCCTTGGAATCTAAAGTATGGGAATGGGAAGGTTGGAGACTGCATTTTGAGGCTATTCCTATCGACTCGCCGGTAAATGGACCCGCGATTGGCATCAAAATGGATCCGTGGCGACGGGTGAAGGATGTCGACATCATTAGTCGGTCTCTAAAGAAGAAGGCTGAAAGATATCGGAACCCCAAGGCACCGTATCTTGTTGCTTTAGCTCAAAGGGAAGCACTGGGAGAGCCTACGGCTATTCTCGATGCTCTATTTGGACCCGAGCGTTGGTCGCTGGGTAGTATGGGATTTTCAGTCGAACCGAGACAATTCGACGGATTTTGGGGATCGCCGTCCCAACCCAGGAACCGCCACGTTTCCGCTGTTCTCTACAAGCGGAGCATGAAGGACGCATGGAGCATTTGCGGTCAGAGACTTGCTTCCGATGACGAATCGCCTTTGCACCCAGTACCTGAGTGGTACATGATACACAACCCGTTTACCGAAATGCCTTTGCCGTTGAGAATGCTTCCATTCGCGGTGGAATATATTTGGCACCACGGAAAACTCGAAATAATATCCCCGGCCAATACCCTGAACGAGGTATTGGGTCTGCCCAATCCATGGCCGGGAGAGGAACATTAGCGATCAGGTCGTTTTCCGAAGACACGCCCCAATTTATCTGGAGATACTAATCCAAAGTCATGGCGGCGTTGACCACGAAATATAAACCCTACCCCGCCTACAAGCCCTCCGGCGTCGAGTGGCTTGGCGAGGTTCCTGCCCATTGGGAGTTCAAGCGTCTAAAATATTTTGCTGCCCTGAATCCCAGCGCCTCGGCAGTGCGGAAGTTGGCGCCAGACACAGAGGTTTCATTTGTGCCAATGGAAGCAGTGAGCGAATACGGTGGCTTGGACCTGTCGGTGACAAAGGAACTTTCCGATGTGGCAGGCGGATATACCTATTTTAGCGATGGAGATGTGCTGGTGGCCAAGATTACCCCGTGCTTCGAGAATGGTAAGGGGTCCCTGGCTGGTGAACTCGTCAACGGAATCGCCTTCGGCACAACCGAACTCCATGTAATGAGATGTGGGCCGGGGCTTGATAAGCTGTTCGCCTTTTATTTGACTCTGACGGATGCCTTCCGCAGGCTGGGCGAATCTGAGATGTATGGTGCTGGCGGCCAGAAACGAGTTCCAGAGTCGTTCATTACGAACCTTAAGCACCCAATCCCACACCTCCCCGAACAGCAGGCCATCGCCGCCTTTTTGGACCGGGAGACGGCCAAGATTGACGCGCTGGTTTCCAGGAAGGAACGGCTAATTGAACTGCTCCAGGAGAAGCGCACCGCCCTGATTACCCGTGCCGTGACCAGGGGCCTTGACTCCAACGCGCCGCTGAAGAACTCCGGCGTTGAGTGGCTGCGGGAGATTCCGGCGCATTGGGAGGTGAAGCGGTTGAAGTACCTCTCTACCGTCAACGATGAGGCACTTCCCGAAACCACCGACCCGGACATGGAATTTACCTATGTGGACATTGGGAACGTCGATTCCGTTAGGGGAATTACCGGCACAGAGGACTTGGTGTTTGAGGATGCGCCTTCGAGGGCCCGGCGCGTCGTGCGCCAAGGTGACGTCATAATCTCGACGGTTCGGACTTACCTGAAGGCAATAGCCCGAATCGAGCCGACGGATGCCAATCTTATCGTGTCTACCGGATTCGCAGTATTACGCCCCCGAGAGTTGGACAGTGGATTTGCCGCGTATGCCCTAAGCTCTCCATACTTTGTTGATCGTGTTGTTGCGCACTCGGTGGGGGTAAGCTATCCGGCCATCAACACGAGCGAACTCGCTTGTCTGGACATTGCTTTCCCACCCCTCCCCGAACAGCAGGCCACAGCCGCCTTCCTGGACCGGGAAACGGCGAAACTTGATGGCCTCGTCGTGAAGGTGCGGGAAGCCATACAAGGCTTGAAAGAGCTTAGGACCGCCCTCATTTCCGCCGCCGTTACCGGCCGGATTGACGTCAGAGAGGATGCAGGATGCAGGTAGAAGTTTCGGAACGGGCCTTTGAGGATGCCATCGAAGCCTGCCTGCTCCAAAACGGCAAAGGCTTGATTGGGGAGGAGCGGGGTTCCTACCTGGACCTGACGCCGGGCGGCTACCGGAAGCGTACCTCCCAGGATTATGACCGCGCCCTGTGCCTCATCCCGGAGGACGTGCTGGATTTCGTGTTGGTGACGCAGCCCCGGGAGTGGCAGAAACTTTCCCAGCATCACGGCAAGCTGGTGCAGGAACAATTCCTGAGGCGTGTCGCTTCCGAGATTGCCCGCCGGGGCGCCCTGGACGTGCTGCGTCACGGCATCCGGGATATGGGCTGCCGGTTCCAACTGGCCTACTTCCGACCGTCCAGCGGGCTGAACGAAGAGACCCGCCAGCTTTACCGGGGCAACGTATTTTCGGTGGCGCGGCAACTGCACTACAGCGAGAAGGATAACAAGAGCCTGGACCTGGCCCTCTTCCTCAACGGCATCCCCATTTTCACGGCGGAGCTCAAGAACCCGCTGACCGGCCAAACGGTGCAGGACGCCATCCGCCAGTACCGGACGGACCGGGACCCTCGGGAACCGCTGTTCGCCTACGGACGGTGCCTGGCCCACTTCGCTGTTGACCCCGATCTGGTCTATGTGACTACTCAATTGGCCGGGCCGCAGACCCGGTTCCTTCCCTTCAACCGGGGCAAGTTCGGGGGCGCCGGCAACCCGCCGGTTCCGCCGACCCAGAGCGGCTACGCTACCTCCTACCTTTGGGAAGAGACCTGGGCGCGGGACAGTGTGCTGGACCTGGTGCGCCAATTCATCCACGAAGTGCAGGAGGAAGACGACCGGGGCAGGAAGACGGGCAAGCGGTTCCTGATTTTCCCCCGCTACCAGCAACTGGACTGCGTGCGGCAGTTGGTGACTAACGCCCGACAGCAGGGAACCGGACAGCGCTACTTGGTGCAACACTCGGCGGGGAGCGGGAAGACCTTCACCATTGCCTGGCTGGCCCATCAACTGTCCACCCTCCACGACGCGGAAGACCGCCGCGTCTTCGACTCCATCGTGGTGATTTCCGACCGACGGGTCCTTGACCGCCAACTCCAGACAGCCATGCGCCAGTTCGAGCAGACGCTTGGCGTCGTGGAGAACATCGAAACTACCTCGCTGCAGCTCAAGGAGGCGTTGGAATCCGGCAAGACCGTTATCGTTACCACGCTTCAGAAATTCCCGGTGATTGCCCAGGAAATTGGCGAGTTGCCTGGACAGAGGTTCGCCCTGATCGTGGACGAGGCTCATTCCTCTCAGTCCGGCGAGGGAGCACAAGGCCCGAAGGATGTGCTGGCTGCTCCGTCCCTAGAGGATGCTGAAGCGGAGGATGCCGACCCCGAAATGGCAGAGGACGAAGACCTAGACAACCCGGCGCTGGCCCAGATGGCAAGACGGCGGCAGCCGGCCAACGTCTCGACTTTTGCCTTTACCGCGACCCCGAAACCCAAGACGCTGGAACTCTTCGGTACCCGCCGTCCCGATGGGACTTTTGCCCCTTTCCACCTCTACAGTATGCGTCAGGCCATCGAAGAGGGGTTCATTCTGGACGTTCTGGAGAGCTATACCACCTACCGGTCGTATTGGCGGCTGCTAAAGAAAATTGAGGATGACCCCCATTACGACAAGTCCAAAGCGTACTATCTGCTCCGGTCATTCGTGGATTTGCATCCGCACGCCATAGAAGAGAAGGTGCGGATCGTGGTGGAGCATTTCACCGGGAAATCCCAAAGCGAAATCGGCGGCAGGGCTAAAGCGATGATTGTGACTCGTTCTCGTCTGCACGCCGTGCGGTACAAGCTGGCAGTGGACCGGCATCTGACCGAACTCGGAAATCCGTTTAAGACTCTGGTGGCTTTCTCTGGAACGGTACAGGACGGCGGGCATTCATACACCGAAGCCAATATGAACAGCATCTCAGAGGCCCAAACCGCCAGGACGTTCGAGGCCCCGGAATACCGGATGTTGATTGTCGCCAACAAGTTCCAGACTGGGTTTGACCAGCCCCTGTTGCAAACCATGTACGTGGACAAAAAGCTGGGCGGTGTCAACGCGGTGCAGACCCTCTCCCGGCTGAACCGGACGCATCCCGACAAGCCCGGCACCATGGTTATCGACTTCGCCAACGAATCCGATGACATCCAGGCCGCCTTCCACCCCTACTATGAAACGACAATCTTGTCGGAGGCAACCGATCCCAACCTGCTATATGAAGTTCAGACGCGGCTGAAGACTTACCCGGTCTTCACTGATGAGGATGTGAATGTCTATGCTAGAGTATTCTTCGGCAGCGGCACAACCCAGGCCCAGCTTTATGCCGCCCTGGCACCGTGCGTCCAACGCTTCTCCGAGCTTCAGGAAGATGAGCGGCAGGATTTCCGGGGCCAGGTAACGGACTATGTACGCCTGTATTCGTTCTTGGCCCAGGTGATTACCTTCCTGGATGCTGACCTGGAAAAACTCTACGTCTTCGCTCGGCACCTCCGCCGGTTGCTCAGGGTTGACCGCGAAGAATTGCCCCTTGAAATCCAACAGAACATCGACATGGAGTCCTACCGTATCCAGCAAACTTCCAGCGGGAAAGTTGCTCTGGAACGGAAGGGAGACAAACTCGACCCGGTGCGGACCAAGGAACCAGGACAAAGAACGCCGGAAGAGTTGGAGGCCCTCTCACGCATCATTGCTGATCTCAACGAGCGTTTCGGCATCGAGTTGGGTCCCGAACACCGAATCACCCTGGGCAGGATGATGGAGCGCCTGGAAGAGGACGCGGCTTTGGAGACCGCCACGAAGGTCAACACACTGGAGAACGTGCGGATTACCTTTGACCACAAAGTCGAACAGGTCATACAGGAAATCATCGACCTGAATTTCGACTTGTACAAGCGCATAACCGATGACCCTGCCTTTGGAGAGGTAGTGAAGAACCATTTGTTTGACCAATACCTCCGCACACACAGGCCAGTCAACGACTCCAGTGGTTGACACAAAATGATGGGGGCAATGCATTTCCTTGTGGGCAATGCTAACCCCACCGTGATGCAGACTGTGTCTTGACAGACGGGTAAATTCGGCTAAGGTTCGAGTAACCATCCTGGGCTATCTCGATTTCAGTGTGCGACCGATAAGTTGGTCCGGCATTGCGGATAATCCTGACTCTATAGGAGTTAACTATGAACAAGTCAATCAGTGACGATGCCCACACTACCCACATTTTGTTGGAGCTTGCCCGGACTTATCCGATATTTGATAGGGATTTAGCTCCACAGGGTTGCCGGTACGATCTCCTTCAGGGGGCGTGGGTCCTTGATGATGGCGGTACATTGCTCGTTGAGTCTCAAGAACCACCAAGGCCCAAGACAAAAAAAAATGACCTTGAGACTGGTGAGGACCAAAAAGGGGCATAACCCTGCACCAGGAGATAAGAGTTGCATCTCGCAAGTGAGTCGCGCCCCGAGGTATTATTATTGGCGAGCAAGTTCGACCTTTCCTGCGACTATGTCGTGGCGCAACTGAGAAAACGCGGTGCCTCTTATTTTCGTTTCAATTCTGAGGACTTTGAGCGATTCGCTATATCCCTGATTCCAGCGGAGCCGGGCGTTTATCTCCAGAGCCGAGAAGTAAACGTTAAACTTACTCCGGAGACTTTGAAGGCGATCTACTTTCGACGAGGCATATACCCGAGAGAACCATTAACTGACAGACTCTCAGTGCAAGAGCAACTCGCCAGGTCCCAGTTGGCGGCTTTCATGCGGAGCTTTATGATTTTTGATTCCTGCCGATGGGTTAATCATCCAGCCGCAACGTATAAGGCGGAACAAAAAGCTGTCCAGCTTTTATCTGCGCGCCGCGCGGGGTTAGAAATACCTCGAACTGTAATCACGAATAATCCTGAGGGCATCAACCAGGCAGCGAATGGTGATCAAAACGTCGCTGTTAAGGGACTGGATACCATACTGGTGTGGCAAAAGGATTTGGAAACCTTCGGATATACGTCTTTGGTGGAAACCTCATTTGCGGAGCGATGCCATCTTTCATCCGCACCTCTCATCGCCCAAGAAGCCCTAGAGCATAAACTCGACCTTCGAGTTACGATTGTGGACGAAAAAGTCTTTTGCGCAGCGGTCACTCGAGGAGGCAACCGAATTCGAGGAGACTGGAGGCTCGAGAAGGATGATGCCGAATTCCAAGAATACGACCTGCCGCCCGATATTGCCGAGAAATGCGTGAATGTGACTAAGTCACTTGGCTTGGTGTTCGGTGCTGTAGACCTCGCCCTTCAGCGGGATACGTATTTCTTTCTCGAAGTAAATCCTACTGGGGAATGGGCGTGGTTAGCCGACCAAGGGCGATTTCCAATAGACAAAGCAATCGCTGATTCTCTGCTATGCGCATACTGAAAGAAATCGTTCATTTTTCGGACGAAGTTTCGGGAAGTTTGATCGGTCTTTTTGTAGCTAACCGCAAAATTACTGCCAGAATTCGGCAACTTGAAAGGAAAGAACCTACATCGACTTACCACAATGACGTTAGAGCGCAACTTCCCGTAGACTTGCTGTTGCGCCAGCTTGACGAGGAACATTCTCGGCGACGAGTCGTTGAAGACAAAGCAAGAACGAATGTCCTGGGCATCGCGTTGGCGATTAGTGGGATGTTCGCGGGAACAGCTATCGTCTCTTCATGGTCTGCGACCAACGAGTGCGCGATAGATTGGCAGCTCTGGGTATTTCTCCCATTGTTGTTCTTGGGGATCGGGTTCCTTTTAGCCGGTGGCTGGGTGGCCCTGAGGGTCTTCCGCATTATGCCAGTTTATACTTGGACGCTAGAAGAAGAGTCTGAGACGCCATCCGAGGACAAAGCTATGCACGTCCTTTGGTACATTGAGTTGAATCAGGGTGCGACCACAGTCAAGGCAAATCAAGTCTCCTCCAGTTATAGCTGTATCAGGAACGGAATTATCTCAATCGCAGTAGCGACGCTTTTCATGGCCCTTTCTGTCCTTCCGTTCTGACCAGCCCGCGTCGTGTAATTGCCGAGAAATGTGAACGGGAAGCTTGTAGCCAAGGCAAAAGTCCCACGGGTTAGCAACTTGCTCATCTGCGATAGAACGGTCTCCAATACGTCCACTCAATATGGCGTCGGCTTTCTGAGTTGGCTTTCGCTTGCTAAACCTAAAGTGCTACCGCCCACTCGAAGGTTTGTAATATAGTACCGCTTGGCCCACCACTTTATCCCATTTCAGATTCACTGCCGCTTAACGGCAGATTTGTCCCCGATTCATGTCAGCGCTTCTTCCTCTTCACGATGTCTTCATTTTCTGGTCTTGGGCCTGGTCTCCGTTTTTCTGGGAATCGGTCACGCTCCCTGTCCTGCCACCCAAGGCGATACGGGAAGGCTTCACGACGGCCCTTCATTGCCCCTGTTGCTTATGATGTTCCAAATCCTTGTAACGCTGCGTTGATAAAGACGGTTGTCGGCAGTAGTACAAAGGTTGCCGTAATACGCTAAAATACCCCCGGTTACTTCGGTGCGGAGTTCACGAATTTGAACCCTGAAACGCTGCTTTTTGTCGGCATGGGTGCTGAATCTGAAGGGCCCCACGCTCTTTTCCTACGGGCGCTCTTCTTCATCGGTATGCTCATAGTTGTCGCCAAGCTGGTTGAGGGCGTCCTGAGCCGCTTGGGACTCAATTCCATTGTGGCTTATACCGTCGCGGGAATCATCCTGGGCCCCGTTACCGGTCTGGTCGAGATAACCGAGTATATCGAGATCTTCCTTAGCATCGGCGTCTTCATCTTCTTCTTCCTGATAGGACTGGATGAGATTGATATTCCCGGGTTCATGTCTACCATTCGGGGCCGGTACTTTGTAGCGGCGACCGTATCGGTAATTATTTCAATCCTGGTGTCTTTGGTGGTCACAGCGGATTTGCTGGGGCTTGGTTTTAACCTGGGGGTGAGCACCGAATCCGGTGAGACGGAATTTATCAAGCTGGAATTCAGTAAAGCGCTGTCTCTGGCGGGGATACTGTCCTTATCCAGCCTGGGCCTGGTGGCCAAGGTGCTGGCGGACAAGGGCCTGCTCAAGGAGCTGATCGGTCTTAGGATATTCACCGCGGTGATTATCGCCGAGGTGATTGCGCTGCTGGTAGTCGGTCTGACGATAGGCGAAAGTTCCGGGCCGGTCAGCGTACTGAGCATATTGATTCTGCTGGCCCAGATAGCCGGATTCACGATAGTAATCTGGATAGTGTCTGCTAAGGTCCTTCCACGGGTTATGGCCTTGTTGCAGCGCTTCCTCAACGTTCCCGAGCTTTCCTACGGCTTGCTGATAGGCGGTCTCTTCTTAGTGGTCTACGGAGCCGAAATTTTCGGACTGCACGGTTCCTTGGGTGGGTTGCTGTTTGGCGCCGCATTGTCGGGCTTGCCGCACCGGATGCGCGAAGACGTGATGCCCGGTATGCGGAGTACGGCAGAGGGCCTGTTTGTTCCACTTTTCTTCGCCTCTGCCGGGCTGCACCTGGACTTCTCCTTCATCGATCTGCCGCTGCTTACCATACTGGCTCTGTTGCTTGTCCCAATGATCGGTAAGATACTGGCCTCTCTGATTGGCACGTACATGGCGCGGCTGGACACGCCAATAGTCCTTTCCACCGGTCTGATGGGCAAGGGTGTTGCGGAGATTGCCCTGCTGCTGGTGCTGTTTGAGACGGACGTCATCGGCCAAGGCGTCTTCTCGCTGCTGGTTATCATCATGTTCGGCTACATCTTGCTGATGCCCCCGGTCATCTCTATGGCGGTCAGCAGAGCAAAGATGCCGGAACAGTTGTCGCAACCTCAGACGATTCTGCCCTCCTTTGCCCGTCGTGCGCTGGCGGGGGTGATGGTCGATTCGGTGATGGACCGGACCCGCGCCTATCCGGACCCGGATGTCACAGTAAGCGACTTTCTCAATGAATGGCTGGTGCCGAACCAAACCGACTACTTAATCATGGAACGGGGCGTTCCTGTTGGAACCGTGTCTCTGACCAGGGTCAATTTCCGGCGCAGGGTGTTCTTCTGGCGGAGGGGTTCTTTCGGGGAAACGCCACTGCGGGCGCTGATGCGGCGCGGGCCGCCCCATGCCAACCCTGACGAGCCGGTCGAAGACGCACTGTCAAGGATGGCCGAAAACTCATTGACGATTATCCCGGTTATGGACAGAACCACTGGGCAGTTCATGGGTATGGTCAGCACCAATGAAATTCTGGAACTGGTGTCTCTGATGGACGAAATCCGGGAGACAGCGCAGCAGTTGGAGGCGAATGACGACTAGGAAACGATCTCAAATGTAGTTCGACTGGCGCGCCGTGATGGTTCGACAAGCTCATCACGAACGGATTAGAGTTGAAAACCGCTCATCCTGAGCTTGTTGAAGGACGGTTGTACTTGGGAAAATCGGTTTTGAGATAGTTCCTAAGCCTTCTTTCGCCGTTGCTTGGAAGAACAATAGGACTTACGAAGTTGAGAGGTTCCCCTTATCCTCTCCCGGAGAGGAAGGACGATCGCAAAGTCGTTGTCTGAACTGTGATTCGTTTGATTTCAGGATTACGCTGATGGGGATCTAATCCTGCAAATCCTTTAATCCTGTGAATCCTGATTCAGACAATTGGAGCGGCCAACGGCTTTGCGATAGCCCTTGCCGGAGAAGGGGGAATTGTAGCCAAATACATAACTCCTATAACAAATTAAAGAACCCCTCCGCTCAGCGGAGGGGTTCTAATTTTGAGCCGGTAAGGAGGTATTCTGCCTTAGCTAGTAGGCCCCGTAGCCGTCGGCCTTGAGACAAGCGGTCCAGTGGTCCTGACTCACCTCCCGAAGCTCCGGGATCGCCCGCTTGCAGGAGTCGTCGGCGATGGGGCAGCGGGGATGAAACACGCAACCGGCAGGCGGGTTCAGGGGACTAGGCACTTCTCCGCTCAACAGCACTCTTTCGCGTTGGGCGTCCAGCACCGGGTCGGGAATTGGCACGGCGGAGAGCAAGGCCCTGGTGTAGGGATGAACCGGGTTGCGGTAGATTTCGTTGCGCTCTGCCATCTCTACCAGATGGCCAAGGTACATCACCCCGACACGGTCGCTGATGTGCCGCACGACTGAGAGGTCGTGAGCAATGAACAGGTAGGTCAGGTTGTACTGTTCCTGCAGTTCCTCCAGCAGGTTGATTATCTGGGCCTGAATTGAGACGTCCAGCGCGGAAACCGGCTCGTCGGCTACTATGAACTGAGGGCTGACCGACAGGGCGCGGGCAACGCCGATGCGCTGTCGCTGACCACCGCTGAACTCGTGGGGAAAGCGGTCTGCCATGTAGGGGTTCAGCCCCACATTCTGCAAGAGTTCCGCCACTCGCTCGCGGTACTCGTTCTTGCCGTTCACCAGACCGTGAACGATGAGGGGTTCACCGATGATGTTGCCTGCGGTCATGCGAGGATTGAGGGAACTGTAAGGGTCCTGGAAGATCACCTGCATCTGGCGGCGCATGGCCCGCATCTGCTTGGTTCCCAGTTGAGTCAGGTCCTGCCCCTCGAAAATCACTTGTCCGGCGGTGGGCTTGTATAGCTGAAGGATGCAGCGGCCAGTGGTGGTTTTACCGCAGCCGCTTTCTCCCACCAGCCCCAGCGTTTCCCCCCGGCGCACGGTGAAACTGACGTCGTCAACGGCCTTAACGTGGGCAACCGTCCGCTGGAATAGCATCCCGGAAGTGACCGGGAAGTGCATCTTCAGGTTCTTGATTTCCAGAAGGACGCCGTCATCCCTCACCGCCGCATCTTGGGTTGCGGGTTCCTGCAAAGTTGTCATCTCGGTCACCCTCCGGCGGTGATGGTTTCCGGTTCTGCATATTCGGAGCCGCCCAGGAAGTCTACGGCGTTGGGGCCTAGGTCCTCGGAACGCCAGCAGGCCGACCAGTGGCTGGGATTGGTCTCATGCAATACCGGCGTGTCGGTAGCGCACTTGTCAATGGCCCAACGGCAGCGGGCGCGGAAAGCGCACCCGGCGGGCAGGTTCACCAAGTCGGGCGGCTGGCCCTCGATGGGGTCCAGCTTGGCCCGCCGGGGCAGGTCCAGCCTGGGCACTGAGCGAAGCAGTCCCACCGTGTAGGGATGCCGGGGGTTGGAGTAAATCTCGCGGGCGGTTCCTCTTTCGATGATTCGCCCGGCGTACATGATGTTCACCCGGTCGGCATAACGGGCCACTACACCGAGGTTGTGGGTGATGACGATGAGAGCGACCCCGAACTCGGTGGTCAGAGACTTCATCAACTCGAGAATCTGGGCCTGAATAGTGACGTCCAGCGCCGTCGTTGGCTCGTCTGCGATGATCAGGCGAGGGTTGCAACTGAGGGCCATGGCGATCATGACACGTTGCCGCATTCCGCCGCTGAACTGATGCGGATACTGCTTGATGCGCTGCTCCGGGTCGGGAATACCAACCCGCGAGAGTAAGTCAACGCCCTCGCGCCGCGCTACTGTTTTGCTCATGCCCTTGTGAAGCTGCAGTGTCTCCGTGAGCTGCCGCTCTACTGTAAGCACCGGGTTGAGCGAGGTCATTGGCTCCTGAAACACCATGGACATTTTTGCGCCACGGACGTTGCGCATCTCGTCCATGTCTATTCTCAGGATGTCCTCCCCGTCGAGTATCACTTCACCGTTGACGATCCTGCCAGGCGGGTCTGGAATTAGCCGCATCAACGACAGCGCGCTGACGCTCTTGCCGCATCCACTCTCACCGACCAGCCCCAGCGTTTCCCCTTCTTCCAGGTCGTAGGAAACGCCGTCAACCGCCTTGACCACGCCGTCCATGGTAAAGAAGTGGGTTTGCAAGTTTTTTACTTCAAGAAGAGTGGCCAAAGGACCTCCTCCTTCTGCTCAGAGGTGTGCTCTCCCTGAGACTGAACATCAAAATTCAGTGAGATTGTAAGGTTTCCGGATTATGGGGTAAATCCCTGTCAATTGCAAATAAAAGCTGAACGCGGGTAGCGTTGCAACTTAGGCGGTCGGGATCGCCAAGCTATTCCACCATGTGCAGGAGCAGGTTTCAAACCTACCCCTACGGATGGTCGAACCACCTAAAACGGAACGCTACCTGTGTGCGCCAGGGCCAATCGCGTTTTAATCGAATAGCTGCTGCCTTGGCCGAGGAAGTATCTCCTGCAAGCAGGGAGAGACCGTCATTCCGGCGAAAGCCGGAATCCAGAGCGTACCGGGCAGACCAACTTTCCGAAAACAAGGAGTTATGGATTCCGGCCCCGTATCGGAGTACGGGGCCGGCTTTTCGCCGGAATGACGGTTTCCGGGTGGGCGGAGGTTAAAACACGATTGCCCTGTTGTGCGCGCTCCTTCCTTGACACATTCCGGCCCTCTTAGTAGTATTGAAGTGTCCCGTGAGCGCCGGATTAACGACCGGAAATGGGGGATAGGGTTTGGAATGGGCTTCTCGCGCGAGAAGCCTTTTTGTTGGCCGCCGGAATCGCAAACGGCAGCGTGGGACGCCGATTAACGAACAAAATGATCTGCCATCAACGCTAATCGGGCTCTGGAGCTCCCTGTTTGAATGAAATTCGGCCCATCCAGTGGAAGGACGGCATACTGAACCTGCTGGATCAAACCCGACTTCCTGCCGAGGAAGTAACAGTCTCGGTCACCCGCTACGAAGAAGCAGTGGATGCCATCCGTGAAATGCGGGTTCGCGGCGCGCCGGCTATTGGAGTGACGGCCGCTTACGCCATGGCCATGGCAGCGCGAGATATTGCGAATGGCAGCCCCGGTGAGTTTGCCCCTCTTCTGGAGCAGGCCGCGACTCGCATCAAGGCTGCGCGTCCCACTGCCGTCAACCTGGGCTGGGCTGTTGACCGGATGCTCCGCGTTGCCGCATCGGAAAACGATGCGCGGAATATAGCGCAGCGTCTGCTGTCCGAAGCGCAGGAAATCGAACGGGAAGACGAAGCCATCAACCGTCGAATGGGCGATTTCGGCAAAGACCTTATGCCCGATGGCGGCTCTGTCCTGACCCACTGCAACACGGGAGCTCTTGCAACGTCCGCCTTCGGAACTGCCCTCGGCGTAATTCGCGCCGGATGGGAGTCCGGCAAGCGTTTTGAGGTCTTCAACACGGAGACCCGTCCCTGGCTTCAGGGAGCGCGGCTGACATCCTGGGAGTTTCAGAAGCTGGGTATTCCGGCGACGCTGATGGCTGATTCCGCCGCGGGGATGCTGATGCGGCAAGGGAAAATCGGCTGCGTCATTACAGGCGCGGACCGTATTGCTGCCAACGGCGACACTGCCAACAAGATTGGCACTTACTCCCTGGCGGTGTTGGCGAAAGAACACGACATTCCGTTTTATGTCGCGGCTCCCATCAGCACGATTGACCTCAGCCTGCCCGATGGAGACGGCATCGAAATTGAAGAGCGCGCTCCGGAAGAAGTCACTCGCTTCGGTGGAGTGAGGACAGCTCCGGAAGGAATCGCAGCGGTTAATCCCGCCTTTGACGTAACGCCTCACCGTTATATCAGCGCCATCGTCACCGAGTCCGGTGTGGCCTCTGCTCCCTATGCCGAGAGCCTGATGTTGGCAGTTCGGGGCGTTAGGTAGAGAAGGAATGAGTCTGGCGCATGAGTAATCCCCGAGCGGAAATAGCGGTTATCGGAGGCAGTGGCCTCTATGATATGGACGCGCTGACCAACGTTGACCGCGTGAACGTGGAAACGCCCTTCGGAGACCCCAGCGACTCGATAGTTGTGGGAGACCTGGCGGGTGTTCGGGTGGCTTTCCTTCCCAGGCACGGGCGCGGGCATTGTTTCAATCCGACTCGCATACCCGTGCGCGCCAACATCTATGCTCTGAAGACCATCGGTGTGGAGCGCGTAATATCCGTGAGCGCCGTGGGGAGCCTGAAGGAAGAGTTTGCCCCGCTTGACCTAGTGATTCCCAGCCAACTCATTGACCGGACTAGGCTGCGGGAAAGCACCTTCTTTGATGAGCACATAGTAACGCACATCGGCATCGCCGACCCTTTCTGCAACGACGCCAGCCAAGCCATACACCGCGCCGCGCAGCAGATTGACGTTAATGCGCACCCCGGCGGCACGATGGTGGTGATGGAGGGTCCCGCCTTCTCCACTAGGGCTGAGTCATTCATGTACCGGTCGTGGGGGGCGGACATTATCGGCATGACCGCTCTGCCGGAGGCCAAGCTGGCCCGGGAAGCGGAGATGTGCTACGCGACGATGGCTTGGATAACGGACTATGACGTCTGGCGGGCCAATACCGAAGAGGTGAGCGTCGAAGCCGTGGTGCAGAACCTGCTGAAGAACGTGGCGACATCCAAGGAGTTGTTGCTCCGGACGGTTCCTGCCTTGGCCGGGACGCGGAACTGCAATTGCGGCGATGCTCTGAGAGACGCCATCATCACCAGCCCGGAGATGATTCCAAGGGATATGAAGGAAAGGCTGGCCCCTATCATAGGGAAGTACATCCGCTAAATTCCACCCGTCCTTCCCGCGAAATCGGGAATGACGGAGATATAACAGGAGGTTTAACCATGCCCAGGCAAGAACCCGGCGAACCGTATTTCCGGGTGGATTCCGTAGAGGCCCGCCAGATGCTGGACGCCGATCCTGACAATACGGCAGTCGTTGATGTACGCCGTCCCGACGAGTGGGTCACCGGCCACGCCACCGGGGCTATTCATATAGAGATTGATGACCTGATGGGCCGGCTGGACGAACTTCCGCAGGGCAAGAATCTGCTGTTCATCTGTGCTGCGGGGGTGCGCAGCGGGCTGGCGTGCGAATTCGCCATGGCTGGCGGTTTCGACCCGGCAAACCTGTTCAATATCGAAGACGGAACGCCGTCGTGGATTGCGGCGGGCAACCCGACATCGTACGGGAACGATCCCTAGTCAGATAACCTGGCTAAGACATTCAAACGGTAAATCAAACCGAACACTCCGCCCTTGGGCGGCCTGTGCGGTAAACGGAAACATAAGGAGAATCTTTTGGCTACACAACAGGCAAAGGGAGACGTTAAGGACCTATCTCTGGCCCGGGAAGGTGTAAACCGCATCGAATGGGCCGGGCGCGAGATGCCGGTGGTCAACCTCATCCGCGAGCGGTTTGACCGCGAGAAACCACTGGCCGGTCTGCGCCTGGCGGCCTGTCTCCACGTAACCACCGAGACTGCGAACCTGGCCATAGCCCTGCGGGACGGCGGGGCGGAAGTCAACCTCTGCGCCAGCAACCCGCTCAGCACCCAGGACGATGTGGCGGCGGCGCTGGTCAGCGAATACGGCATTCCCACCTTCGCCATCAAAGGCGAGGACGACCAGACCTATTACAGCCACCTGACCGCCGCGCTCGACCTGAAGCCGCACATGACTATGGACGACGGCGCCGACCTGGTAACCATCCTGCACACTCAGCGCTCGGAGCTGGTGTCCGAAGTCATTGGCGGCACTGAAGAGACGACCACCGGGGTCATCCGGCTGACGGCGATGGCCAACGATGACAAGCTGCGCTACCCGATCATCGCGGTAAATGACGCCGAAACCAAGCACTTCTTCGACAACCGCTACGGAACCGGCCAGAGCACCCTGGACGGCATCACCCGCGCGACCAACATCCTGTGGGCCGGACGCCGCGTTGTGGTGGCCGGTTACGGGTGGTGTGGACGCGGCGTTGCCTCGCGCGCGCGTGGCATGGGAGCCCACGTCATCGTCACCGAGACCAACCCCATCCGCGCTCTGGAGGCGGTGATGGATGGCTTCACGGTGATGAAGGGCATTGACGCCGCCCGTGTCGGCGAGGTGTTCATTACAGTGACCGGAGGATTCCACGCCATCGGCCGGGAGCACCTGGAAGTGATGCCCAGCGGGGCGATCCTTTCCAACAGCGGCCACTTCAACGTGGAGATAGACATTCCTGCGCTGGAAGACATGGCCGTCTCTCATCGGGAGGTGCGTTCCTTCGTGGAGGAATACGTGCTGCCGGATGGGCGCAAGCTGTACCTCCTGGGTGAAGGCCGCTTGATCAACTTGGCCGCGGCGGAGGGTCATCCTTCGGCAGTGATGGACATGAGCTTCGCCAACCAGGCCCTCTCAGCGGAATATATCGCCAAGAACCGGGGGAACCTGGCTCCAGGCGTCCACAGCGTACCTGTGGAGACGGATCGCGAGGTGGGCCGACTGAAGCTGGAGTCGCTGGGCGTCGGCATAGACAGCCTGAGCGCCGAGCAGCAGAAGTACCAAGAGAGCTGGGAAGAAGGCACGTAATTTCCTGAATCAGGATTAGCCGGAGCTGGAGATTTTCAGGATTTTCTCCAATCCGGTAAGTCAGGCAGTACAGAAAATCCTGATTCAGAGGAATAAAACCGGAGGACAGACCCCATGCCCATTCAGTTTATGACTTCTCCCAAGTACCTGCTCACTTCCGAGTCGGTCACTGAGGGACATCCCGACAAGCTGTGCGACCAGATTTCCGACGCGGTCCTCGATGCCGCTCTTCGGGGAGATCCGATGAGCCGCGTCGCCTGCGAGACCGTTGCCACGAAGAACCTGGTGATGGTCACGGGTGAGATCACCACTCAATCCAATCTGAACTTCGACGAAATCGCCCGTGGCGTGATGCAGCAGATAGGTTACACCGACGTCAGCTATGGCATTGACGGCAATTCGTGCGGCGTCATCGCCCACGTCAGTCAGCAGTCGCCTGACATCAGCAGCGGTGTCACTACGGCGCTGGAAGAGCGGGGCAGCTCCGCTTCCGACGCCCGGCGCGCTACCGGCGCAGGCGACCAGGGAATGATGGTCGGCTTTGCCTGCGACGAGACCGAAGGTCTGATGCCCATAACCGTTGACCTGTCTCACCGCTTGGTTGAGCAGTTGGCCGCCGTGCGCAAGGACGGACTGCTGGATTACCTCGGGCCGGACGGCAAGTCGCAGGTCACCGTGGAATACGCCCATGGCAAGCCGAAGCGGGTGGATGCGGTAGTCATCAGCTCCCAGCACCAGGACAGCGATGACCGCGCGTCTTTCACCAACAAGATTCGCAGCGAAATCCTTGAGCACGTCATCCGGCCCATCGTCCCGTCGGAGCTGCTGGACGACAACACCCGGTACTTCGTCAACCCCAGCGGCTGGTTCGCGGTAGGTGGCCCCCAAGGCGATACCGGTCTGACCGGACGCAAGATTCTGGTGGATACTTATGGTGGCATCGCCCGGCATGGCGGCGGGGCTTTCTCGGGCAAGGACCCGACGAAGGTTGACCGCTCCGGCGCCTACGCAGCCCGCTACGTCGCCAAGAACCTGGTGGCCGCCGGTCTGGCCCAGCGGGTTGAAGTCATAGTCTCCTACGCCATCGGCGTGGCCGAACCCATCTCGGTATCGGTGGAAACCTTCGACACCGGCCAGATCGCCAATGACCGCATCGAGTCCCTGGTGGGCGAGTATTTCGACCTGCGACCCGGCGCGATTATCGAAGACCTGAACCTGCGCCGGCCCATCTACCAGCCTACCGCCGCCTACGGCCACTTCGGTCGCCCCACGGCAGACAAGCTCGGCCTGACTTGGGAGATTACCGACAAGGCCGACGCCCTGCGCCAGGCCGCGGTGTAGTTCCAGCCCCGGATAGACATCTCACGCATCAGTAATTGCTCCCGCCCGTTCCTGCCTTGTGAGGGACGGGCGGTTGTTTTATCCTTGCTACCGAATCGGACGCTTTTGACTGAGGAAGCCTGGCAATGAATGATGTTGAGGCTCTGAAGGCTTTTATTGACGATAACGAAGACCTTGAGCGGCTGGAGACAATCCTCGACCAATTCAATCTCTTTGAGTCCTTGGGGCTTGTACGCCACGAAATTCGGCATTCCGCCTTTCTCCGCTGGCTCCTAGACCCAAACGAAACGCACGGTCTTCGCGATTACTGGATGCGCCAGTTTCTCAGGCAGGTTATCAAGGCTGGAGAAGGAAAGGGAATTTCGGACGATTTCCTCACGCTCTTCGATTTGGATGCCCTGAACCTTGGCCAAGCTGAGGTTCGCAAAGAATGGCGCAATATAGACCTTCTTATTCTTGACGAAGAGCATCGCTTCGTCTGCGCCATAGAGAACAAGGTTGACTCCGGCGAAGGTACGGGGCAGCTTCAGCGATATCGGGAGATCATGGAACGGGAATTTGTCGGATACAAGAAAGCCTTTGTTTTCCTGACCATTGCCGGGGATGCTCCCTCTGAGGACGCATATATCCCTATCAGCTATAGGGATCTTGTATCCACAATCGAATCCGCTTTGCAGAGGAGGCAGACCCAGCTAAACGACGAAATCAGGTTGTTTGTGCAGCAGTATCTCGATATGGTGCGGAGGCACATAGTGGAAGATTCCGACATCCAGAAACTTTGCCGCAGGCTCTACCAGAACCATCGCCGGGCTTTGGATTTGATTTTCGACCATCGTCCCGACCGTGCTGCCGAAGTGGCGCAAGCCATTGAAAAATACATAAAGTCGCGGGAAGACTGGATTCCTGGCTATTTGGGCAAAACCTACCTGAAATTTCTGCCTGTTTGCATGGACGATTTACCGCGCAAAGGTCAAGTCGCTAATAATGGACTGTTGCTTAGCTGCTGGCTACAGAACAAAGACGAGAGAGTTCGGTTTAAGTTGGAAATGGGACCAGGGCCTCAAGAAATACGGGAGCAGGTCTTCGAGAAAGCGAAGAGCTGTCCCAAAGCGTTTGGTAGTCCGAAAACAAAGCTGTATCCAGTGTGGCATTCTTTCGGTGGCAGCGAAGTTTGGATAACACCGAATGAGTACAATGACCTAAATGATGAGGAAATTGGGCAGAGAATAGGCGAAAAAATCGATGCCTTCCTTAAGCAGAAAGGTAATGCTGTCGCGGATGCTCTTAGAGAGTTGAAGTTTGCTGAGATGTCAGAGGAGAGTTGATGCCCGCAGAGATTAAGTTCGGCACTGATGGGTGGCGCGCGCTCATTGCGGAGGACTATACCTACGAGAACGTGGCCCGCTGCGCCCGGGGGTTGTGCGACTACATGAAGCGGCGCGGCACTGCCGGGCGTGGGCTAATCGTCGGCTACGACACCCGCTTTCTATCGCCTGAATTCGCTGTCACTGTGGCCGGAGTGTGCGCCAGCCAGGGCATCCGTGCGCTGCTGGCCGACAAGAGCGCGCCGACGCCGGTTCTGAGCTATAACGTGCTGCACCACGGAGCGGGAGGCGCGGCCATCATCACCGCCAGCCACAACCCGGCGACATGGAACGGCTTCAAGTTCAAACCTGAGTACGCTGGGAGCGCCACCCAGGAAGTTACTGACGAGCTGGAAGCGGCCATCCGCCAGATTGGAGCCATTGACGCCGCCGAAATCAGCGCCGGGCGCAATTCCGGTCTGGTGGAAGACATGGAGCCGTCGGAGCCGTACTTCGACCACGTGTCCCGGCTGATTGATCTGGACGCCATCCGGTCCGCGGACTTTCGAGTCGTGGTGGATGCAATGTACGGGGCCGGGGCCGGATACCTCCCTTGGCTGTTGGAGGGAGGTTCCACCACTGTTGAGGAACTGCGCGGCTATCGCAACCCGGCCTTTCCGGGCATGGCGCAGCCTGAACCGATTGCTCCCAACCTGGCTGAGTTACTGGCCCGCGTTCCTGCCTCTGGTGCGTCGGTGGGCATTGCGTTGGACGGGGATGCCGACCGGGTGGGTATCATTGACGAAAGTGGGCGGTTCGTGACCACCCTGGACACGTTCTCCCTCCTGGCCCTGTACCTGCTGGAAGTGAAGGGCTGGCGCGGCTCGCTGATCAAGGGCGTGACCGCCTCGCAGGCCCTCAACAAGATGGGCGGTATCTATGGCGTGGACGTTCACGAAGTGCAGGTAGGGTTCAAGCACATGGGACCGCGCATGGACGAGCTAGACGCTTTGATGGCCGGTGAAGAGAGCGGCGGCTTCGCCTTTCGAGGCCATGTGCCGGAGCGGGACGGCATCCTGAGCGGGTTGTACGTCTTGGAGTACATGGCGAAGTCCGGCAAGACGGTATCGCAGTTGCTGGAAGACCTGTTCCGGTTGGTCGGTCCGCACTTCTATCACCGGCGGGACATCGAGTTCGATGCTGCCGACCGGGAGCGAATCCGCGAGCTGGTGAACAGCCCAGCGTTGGAAAGGCTTGGCAGCTTTCCGGTGGCGTCCTCGGACAGCATTGACGGGCGCCGCCTGCACTTCAACGACGGATGGCTTGGCGTAAGATTCTCTGGCACCGAGCCTTTGCTGCGAATCTACGCCGAGGCCAACTCTCCGGAACGAGTGACCGGATTGCTGGATGCCGCCGTGGAGTATCTGGGTATTTAGGATTTTTGACGCAAAGACGCAAGGACGCAAAGGAGAAGGGATATGGCGGGAAAGCGAATACTGTGCGCCTTCGGAGTGGACCTGGATGCTGTGGGTGGCTGGCTGGGATCCTACGGAGGCGAGGACTCTCCTGACGACATTTCGAGAGGGTTGTTCGCTGGTGAAGTCGGAACTCCCAGGTTGCTGAGGATGTTTGACCGGCTTGGAATCAGAACTTCCTGGTTCATTCCGGGCCACTCGGCGGAAACCTTCCCCAACGAGTGCCGGATGATTGTCGAGGGAGGCCACGAGGTTGGGCTGCACGGCTATTCCCACGAAAACCCCATCTCTATGTCGCCGGAGCAGGAAGAGGCGGTCCTGGTGCGGTGCATAGAGCTTCTCGACAAGCTGGCTGGCGAGCCGCCCACAGGCTACGTTGCCCCGTGGTGGGAGTTCAGCCACGTCACCAACGAATTGCTGCTCAAGCACGGCATCAAGTACGACCACAGCCTGATGCACAAGGACTTCGAGTGCTATTACGTGAGGGTGGGCGACCGTTGGACCAAGATAGACTACTCGCAGCCTGCCGATACCTGGATGCACGCCCTGAAGCGCGGTGAGGAGACCGATTTAGTTGAAATACCCGCCAATTGGTATCTGGACGATCTGCCTCCGATGATGTTCATCAAGAAGTCGCCCAACAGCCACGGCTTCGTCAATCCGCGAGACATCGAATCCATGTGGCGGGACCAGTTCGACTACGTTTACCGGGAGTACGACGAAGCGGTATTCCCCATCACCATCCACCCCGACGTAAGCGGGCGCCCCCAAGTCATACTGATGCTGGAGCGGCTGGCGGAGTATATCACTTCCCACGACGGCGTTCAGTTTATGACCTTCAACGAAATCGCCGACGACTTTCTAGCCAAGCATCCGCGTGAGAAGTAAGGACGCGAAGAATGTGAGAGCAAGGCAAACGCCCTGCGACTTGCAGGGCGTTTCACGTTAATGACGCATGGATTCCCGCGAAAGCGGGAATGACGGTATAGAAAGGTTGCCGCTCTACCGCTTGGTGTACTGCGGGGCGCGGCGGGCGCGCTTGAGGCCGTACTTCTTGCTTTCCTTGATGCGGGCGTCGCGGGTCACGTAACCGGCCCGGCGAAGGGCAGGCTTCAGGGAAGGATCGAAGGCGATAAGGGCGCGGGTAATGCCGTGGCGTATTGCCTCGGCTTGAGCGTTCACTCCGCCGCCAGCAACCTTGGCCACTACTCGAAAGCGGTTAAGGGTGTTGGTGACCTGGAAGGCGTCATTGGCGATGCGTTGCCATGTGGACCAGCCAAAGTACTCGTCCATCGGTTTGCTGTTGACGATGAACGGACCGCCGTCGTCCGCGTAGAGCCGGACCCGCGCTATGGCTGTCTTTCGCTTTCCCGTGCCGTAGTAATACTGCTGAACTGCGTCTGCTTGCACCAAGTTGGTATTGCCTCCGTCCGTGTCTTCCCGCCTTTCGACAAGCTCAGAGTGGGCGGGTTTTGGGTGGATTAGTTGACTTGCTTCGCCTGGGCGTCATGGGGGTGCTGGGGGCCGGCGTAAACCTTGAGACGGCGGAGCATCTGCCGCCCCATGTGGTTGCGCGGCAACATACCCTTGACTGCCAGCTCGATGACGCGCTCTGGCTTGGATTCCAGCATCTCCCGGAGCCGCGTGGACTTGAGGTTGCCCACGTAGCCGGAGTGGCGGTAGTAGTATTTCTGGGTTGTCTTGCGCCCGGTGGTGCGGACGCGAGAAGCGTTTACTACCACAACGAAATCACCGGTCATGGTGTGCGGGGTGTAGGACGGCTTGTCCTTGCCCTGCAAGGATACGGCGATGTCCCGCGCCAAGCGGCCTAGTGTCTGGCCCGTGGCGTCAACCACCTTCCAGTTTTCGGCTACCTCGCCGGGCTTGGGGAAATACGTGCTGGTTCTCTTCATCTGTTTTATCCGGTTTCAGCCGGAGGGAGGTTCAAAGTCCCATCCGGGTATTTGACTTCCATGAGACAGAGGCCTCGAGCCGGAAGCACAGGGAGGTCCGGAACATCCCGGTCCCCTTCCAGTATACTCCGCATTAGCTCTATCGGCTGTCTGTGTTTGCCTATTTCAAGGAGTATTCCGTTTGCCTTCCTTATCTGTTGCTTGAGGAACCCGTTGGCCTCGCATTCTATGACCACCGTGTCCGCTTCCTGGCGCACTTCCCAGCGGCTCACAGTCCTGACCGCGCTGCGGTCTCCAGGGTGGCTGGGCGCTATGACCCGGAAGTCATGCGTCCCGGCCAGCGCCAGCGCCGCCTCTGCCATTCGCTCAGTATACAACGGTTCCCTGACCCACAGATGGGTGTGGCGGAGCAAAGCTGTAGCCTCTTTGCGGGCCAGTATACGATACTGGTACACCCGGCTGAGAGCGGAGCGCCGGGAATGAAAGCTGTCTGGCATCGTCTTAGCCCGCAACACCCTGACGTCATCGTTCAGGAAGTAATTGAGCGCCGCCGGAAACCTGTCGGCAGGATGCCGGGAGCAGGTGACAAAGTCCACCACCTGTCCCTGAGCGTGCGCTCCCGAATCAGTGCGGCTGGCCCCGCGGATGCGAATGCTCTCGCCGGTGAAGCGCTCTAACGCGACTTCCAGCGCCCCTTGAATCGTCGGTTGGTTAAGCTGCAGTTGAAAACCGTTGTAATTGGTGCCCTGATATTCAACCCACAAAGCCACCCTGCGGGTATCGGACCTTGATGGATTGTCTCCGCCGCGGTCAGACAGCGTAAACTCACTCGCAACTATCGGAACTGCTCCGTTAGACCAGCTCGATTACCGCCATTTGAGCAGCGTCTCCCTGACGCGGGCCCAGCTTGGTGATGCGGGTGTATCCGCCCGGGCGGGTGGCGTAGCGGGCAGCAATGTCGTCGAAGACCTTTTCCACTACGCGCTTGTTCGGAATCTGGGCGAGCGCCAAGCGCCGATGATGAAGGTTTCCCTTCTTGCCGTGAGTAATCAACTTCTCGGCCACAATCCTGGTTTCCTTGGCCTTGGCCAGGGTAGTGGTAATTCGCTCGTGCTTGATCAGCTCGCCGACCAGCCCGCGCATCAACGCCTTGCGCTGGTCTTTGTAGCGACTTAAACGGCGTCCTGAGACGCGGTGGGAAGCCATGATTTAGTATTCCTCTTTAATCAGCTAGAAATTCTCGGGGTCAATGTCATCCGCGTAATCGCTTGGCTCCATGTCGTCAGCGTTGACACCTTCAGGGGATTCCCCGGTTCCCTCCCCGGTTTCCTCCAGGGACATACCGGCAGGCAGGGTAGCAACGTCAGTGTCGCCGCCTCCCATCAGCTCGTCGAGGTCATCGGCGCTGATACTGGGAATGTCAAGGGACTCGGAGGAAGGCCGAAGTTCACTTCCGCCGCTGGTGATACCGTGTTCAATCAGCTTTTCATGCAACTCGTACAGCGACTTTTCGCCGAAGTTGCGTATTTTCAGCAGGTCATCGTCGGACATCTCCAGTACCTCGCCCACTCTGTTGATCTGGGCGCGCTTGAGGCAATTGAGAGTGCGCGGCGAAAGCTCCAGCCTTTCGATGGGGGTTTGATAGACTTCGGGAGACACCACGCGGGGAGTGCGGTCTGTACCCTGTTCCGCCACGCGGTTGAGCTTGCTGAACAGGAAGAAGTGGTCCACCAGCTTCTCGGCGGCATATTGAACCGCCTCTACCGGGCCAATGGCGCCGTCGGTCCACACTTCCAGCAGTAGACGCTCGTAATTGGTGTTCTGGCCCACGCGGGTCGGTTCAACTTTGAAGTTGACCTTGCGAACGGGGCTGAAAACAGCATCCACAGGAAGCGCGCCTGTGGGAATGCTTACCCCATCATCGCCGGGTTGCGCGGGTTTGTAACCCACACCCTGCTCGACGTTGAATTCGATCACCAAGCCGGTATCGTCGCCGTCCAGGGTTGCCAAGTGCAATTCGGGGTTAACTATTTCCATATCGGGCGATGTTTCTATGTCTCCGGCGCACACTCGACCTTCGCCTCTGACATTGAGGCGCATCTTTCCCTGACGCACTGCGCTGGAGCGGATTCGTATGCCCTTGATGTTGAGGAGGAGTTCCATCACCTCCTCTTTGACCCCAGGGATGGCCATATATTCGTGGACAACGTCCTCGATTCGCACCCAGGTTACGGCGGCGCCCGGCGTTGAACTGAGCAGGATGCGCCGCAAAGGGTTGCCAATGGTCTGGCCAAACCCGCGCTCCAGCGGCTCGACGGCAACCAACCCGTAACCGCTGTCGGAATCTCCCGAGTCCATAACCCGGATTTCGGGCTTGGGAGGTTCTGTTCCGACTCCATCCGGCCCGCTGGCCGGGACAACGAAAGTGTCTAGCATTGACGCCCAATTACCTCGAGTAAAACTCTACAATTAGACGGGAATCCAAGGCGGTCTGCAGTTCCTCGTCCGAGGGCAAAGTGACGACCCGCCCGGACATTTCATTGACGTCCAGGAGCAGCCAGGCCGGCACCGGTCGCTTGGGCAAGCCGCTGGTTCTTTCCGCGTAAAAGTCCGTAGTCTTGTCGGATTCTTTCCAAGTGAGACTGTCGCCGGCCTTCACTGAATATGACGGAACGTCGGTCTTGCGGCCGTTGACCTGGAAGTGCCCGTGCAGCACCAACTGACGGGCCTGCTTGCGAGAGTCGGCAAATCCTAGCAGGAACACCACGTTATCGAGACGGCGCTCCAAGCTGCGCAACAGGTTCATACCCGTTACACCGGGAGTATTGAACGCCTCGGTCATGTACTTGCGGAACTGGGATTCCAGCACACCGTAGATGTACTTCGCCTTCTGCTTTTCCAGCAGGTGAACCCCGTAGTCCGACGGACGCCGACGCCGACGGGACACATTGCCCGGAGGGTTGCGGCGCTTCTCGAAGGAGCAGCGCGGTGTAAAGCAACGGTCGCCTTTGAGGAACAGTTTTTCGCCGGAACGCCTGCACAGGCGGCAGGCCGGCCCTGTGTATCTGCCCATAAGTGTAAGACTACACTCTCCTTCGTTTGGGTGGACGGCACCCGTTGTGTGGAATAGGGGTGACGTCACGGATACTGGTTACCACCAAGCCCACACCTTGCAGAGAGCGGATGGCAGCTTCGCGTCCCGCGCCGGGCCCTTTGATGAAAACGTCTATGTGGCGCATTCCGGCCTCGCCAGCGCGGCGGCCAGCTTGTTCGGCGGCTCGCTGGGCGGCGAAGGCGGTTCCCTTGCGGGAGCCTTTGAAGCCCACAGCCCCGGAACTGGCTGAAGAGATCACGTTCCCCTGCGGGTCGGTGATGCTGACCAGCGTATTGTTGAACGTGGAATAGATATAGGCGCGCCCTTGAGGCACGGAGCGCCGTTCCCGGCGTCTGGTTCTGGGTCTGGGCATTGCTTACACCACCTTACTTCTTGCCGCCGGTGCGCCGGCCGCGGCCAGCTACTGTGCGGCGGGGGCCCTTGCGCGTCCGTGCGTTGGTGCGGGTGCGCTGCCCGCCGACGGGCAGATTGCGCCGATGGCGAAGGCCGCGATACGACCCGATGTCCATCAGCCGCCTGATGTTCTGGTTAACCTCGCGCCGCAGATCCCCTTCCGAGATATATTCCCGGTCGACCAGTTCGCGGATGCGATTCACCTGGGCCTCGCTGAGCTCATTCATTCGAGGCGGCATATCGGTGTCCAAATCGGCCTTTTCGACTATTTCTGCGGCGAGCTTGGGACCGATGCCGTAAATGCTCCGCAAGGCCACATGAGCTCTTTTGCGGTCTGGCACGTCCACTCCTGCTATACGAACCACGTTGCCTCCTTAGTTGCGGCGGCGCTTTCCACCACTTGCAGGGTAGTCAGTTTGAACGGCAACTGTCATCCTTGACGCTGTGCATGACGAGCGTTCTGACAAATGATGCGGATTACCCCTTTGCGCTTTATTACCCGGCACTTGTCGCACCGTGGCTTTACTGACGCTGAAACTTTCATTCGATGCCCCAACAACAAAGGGACAGGTCAAGCCAGAACCGACATCCCAGCTTACCGGCCCAGAAATCACTAATGCTTCTTGATGAAATCGAGGTTACTTGAAACGATAGGTGATACGCCCGCGTGTCAGGTCGTATGGCGATAATTCAACGAGCACCCTATCTCCAGGCAGTACGCGAATGAAGTTCATTCGTATTTTGCCCGACACATGGGCCAGCACCTCATGGTCGTTGGGCAACTCTACTCGGAACATTCCATTGGGCAATGCTTCCTTGACACTAGCTTCTACTTCAATCGCCTGCTTCTTCGCCATAAAACCTCTTTCGAGCTGATTTTCCACTTGCGGGCCTGGTCCCTTCGCAACGTAGGGCCATCCGAAGACAGCCTAGCTGTGGACCGTCAGGATTTCCGCTCCCTTGTCCGTTATCACCAACGAGTGTTCAAAATGAGATGACAGCTTACCATCTGCGGTAACAACCGTCCAATCGTCATCCATTATCTTCGTGCGCCAGTCTCCCAAATTAAACATCGGCTCAATAGCGATGCACATTCCCGGTCGCAGTAACGCGCCCCGCCCCTCAACGCCGTAGTTAGGGACTTGCGGGTCTTCGTGGAGGAACCTCCCCACGCCGTGGCCGACGAACTCGCGGACTACGCCATAGCCCCGTGACTCGCCGTAAGCCTGCACGGCTGCTCCTATGTCTCCCACCCTGCCGCCCGGCACTGCTGCCTTGATGCCGGCCTCCAGGCCGAGTCGCGTGTCTTCCATCAAAGCCGACAGCGCCTCATCAACTTCGCCCACCGCGATCGTTACTGCGGCGTCGCCGATAAGCCCTTCAAAGGTGGCGCCCACGTCAACCTTGACGATGTCGCCTTCCTTGATTATCCGCTTGCTCGGTATTCCGTGGACGATTTCCTCGTTGACCGAAGCGCAAATGGTAGCCGGAAAACCCCTGTATCCCTTGAAAGTTGGTGAGGCCCCCCGGCGGGTGATCTCCTTGAAGGCGATGCGGTCCAGGTCACGGGTAGTCATCCCCGGCTCCACGGACGCCTTGAGCAGATCAAGGGTTTCACCGACAATCTCTCCCGCCTTGCGCATCAAATCAATCTCCTGCTGGGACTTAATCGTTATCCCGCCGGAGTATGTGGAGGGAGAGGTGGACGCGGTTTCCCTTTTACGCTTTCGATTCACTGGGCTATTGTACTCTCAATTGCAATTATTGAACAGTCCGATGTGAGATGGACGCTGTCATAAAGCTCCGACGATGCTCTGGAACACGCCGTCCACGCTGTCCTGTCCGGGAATATCTGACAGCAACCCCTTTTTCCGGTAAAAATCCAGAAGCGGCATGGTTTCTTCGCGGTATACGTCTATGCGCTTTTGCACTGCTTCCGGGCGATCATCGTCTCGCTGGTACAGTTCACCGTTGCAACGCTCACAGGTTGGCGTCTTGGCGGAATCCGCGATGGTGTACGGAGCCTGGCATTCGCGGCAGACGTACCGCCCGCTCAGCCGGTGGACTAATTCTTCTTCGGGAACGTCAATATGCAGGACACGGTCCACGTTCCGGGCACGAGCCGTCAACGCCGATTCCAACTCTTCAGCTTGCCGGGTGCTGCGAGGGAAGCCGTCGAGAATGAAGCCCGCATCGGAGCGGATGGACATAATTTTGTCCAGCATGATGTCAATAACGACATCGTCCGGCACCAGCTCGCCCCGGTCCATGTATTCCTTGGCGCGCAGGCCCAGGGGCGTACCTTGACGAAGGTTGTGTCGGAAAATGTCACCCGAACTGACGTGGGCCAAGTCGTAGCGGTCCACCAGCAACTGCGCCTGGGTGCCCTTTCCGGCCCCCGGGGGGCCAAACAACACGAGTCTCAAACTTCCAGCCACGATTATCTCAGGAACCCCTCATAGTTTCGCATCATCAGTTGAGCTTCCAACTGGCGCAGGGTATCGAGGCCGACACCAACCATAATCAACAGGCTTGTACTGCTCAACGATATGGCTTGCACGTCGGTGACCAGCGACGCCAGGTACGGCACGATAGCGATGAACCCTAGGAATAGCGCGCCGCCCATGGTGATGCGGACAATCACGCGGTTCAGATAGTCCTGCGTTGGCCTGCCGGGTCTGATGCCCAGCACGAACCCGCCGTTGCGTTGCAGGTTTTCAGCCAGGTTTTGCTGGTTGAAAATTACCAGCGTGTAGAAAAAGGTAAACAACACTACCAGCACAAACACCATCACCCAGTACAGAGGGGAGGTTGGGACCAGCAATACCGCGAAAAAATTGGCTACATCGCCGATCCACGACGTGTTGGTCGAGAAGTACGTGGCGATGGTGCCAGGCAAAATCACAATGGAAAAGGCAAAGATGAGCGGTATCATTCCTGCCGAGTTTATTCTCAATGGCAGATATGTAGCCCCGCTCTGGCGATACATCCTGCCGCCCCGGAAAATGCTGCGTCCGTATTGCACCGGAATACGGCGGTGAGCTTCATTGAACAGCACGATCAGCGAGATTATAAGAACGCCGATGATTGCGAAGAATCCAATGCCGAGCACGTTGTCCCGGTCGAGGAATCCTTGGGTCAGAAGGCCCGGGAATCCGGCCACAATTCCGGCGAAAATTATCAGCGAGATTCCGTTGCCGATGCCTCGCTCAGTAATCATTTCGCCCAGCCACACGAGGAACATCGTGCCTGCGGTGATGGAGAACAAGGCCGCTATCGTGGGCAAGGCGGAGTCTCCGGTGAATCCCACGTTGGTCAGAACGTTGCTCTGTTGGAGGAGCACCAACTGTCCGTAGCCTTGCGCCAAGGCGATGGGCACCGTTATCCAGTGAATGATGCGGTTCATCGTGGCCCGGCCTGCTTCCCCTTCTCTGGACAGCTCCTGGAGCTGGGGAATCACCGGGGTCAGCAACTGAATCACGATGGACGCGGTGATGTAGGGAAAGACGCCGAGCGCGACAATGCTCATTCGGCTGAGCGCGCCGCCGCTGAACAAGTCGAGGAACCCCAACAGCTCGTTGTTTCGGAACAGGTTATCAAGCTGCACCTGGTCAATACCGGGCAGCGGGATATGGGCGACAAAGCGATAAAGGGCCAAGACTGCCAGCGTAAACAGAATCTTGGCTCGAAGGTCCGGCAGGCTGAACGCATCTATAGCCGCCTGCAGCAGCCTGGGAAACCGCCCCCCCTGAGTCTCGGTGGCCATCATCGTGCGGGTGCATCCTCCGCAGTGCCGTTGGCTGCCACGATGGCCTCCCGCGCCGAGCGGGTAAACTTGTGGGCCACCACCGTCAGCGGTTTGGTCAAATCACCGCCGCCGACGATCTTCACAGGCCGGTTGAGGTTTCGGATATATCCGCGCGCCGCCAGTATTTCCGGGGTCACTGTTTCGCCGGCGCGGAACATATCCAGCGTTTCCAGCTTCACCAGCGAGTAGTAAGTCTTGAATATATTGTTGAATCCGCGACGCATGGGAAGGGCCTTGATCATAGGCAACTGCCCGCCTTCAAACCCCACGCGGGGACCGCTGCCGGACCGTGACTTCTGGCCTTTCATGCCGCGCCCTGCGGTGCTGCCCTGTCCGGCGGCGTCGCCGCGTCCAACACGCTTGCGATTTCGGCGCGCGCCCTTGGACGGCGCTACCTGGTGCTGCATCATAACTAGCTCTCCACCTCCTCGACCTGCACCAAGTGTTCGACTTTCCTGACCATGCCTCGGATGGTGGGAGAGTTCTGATGAACGACCGTGTCATGCAGTCGGCGCAGACCCAAGGATCGGATGATTTCCCGCTGGTTGCCCGGTCGCCCGATGCAGCTTCTCTTCCAAGTGATTTTCAGTTCCGACATAAACCGTTTCCGTTGACCGGCCGTCGCTAGACGGTGGCCGGTTCTTCCTCTGCTTCCTTATTGGTTGTTTCTTCCGCCTGTGGGACTGGTGCGGGCGTGGGCCGAACTCCCCGTTTGGCCAATTCGGTAGCCGGATCCTTTAACTGCCGTAGCGCCTCCATGGTGGCGTAGACAATGTTAATGGGGTTCCGGGAACCCAACGACTTACCTACCACATCCTTGACGCCGCCCAATTCCAGTATGGCTCGCATTGCGCCGGCGGCAATGACGCCGGTTCCCTCCCGGGCTGGCTTGATAAGTACGATGGTCGCGCCCTTCTTGACCGTTATCTGTTGAGGAATGGTGTTTCCTCTGAGGGGCAGAGTCACCATCTCGCGGCGAGCTACGGCGTTACCCTTCCGCACGGCATCTGGTATTGCCAGCGCCTTGCCCAAGCCTGCTCCCACCTTACCTTGCCCGTCGCCCACTACCACCAAGGCATTGAAGCGCAGACGCCGGCCTCCCTTGACCACCTTGGCGATACGACGGGTATATACCACCCGCTCGGAGAATCCGCCGGTATCTTCTTCGCGCGGAGCCCGCTCACGGGGAGGACGCCCGTCTCGAGGGCCTCGTCCACGGCCATCGCCGCTGCCGCCGTCGCGCTGTTGCCTGTTCTGCCCGGGAGGACCGGAGCGGCCGGGTCCTCCCCTGCCTTGTCCGCCTCGTCTGCTCGGTGGGGCTTGTACCATTTGAGGTTAAGACCTCCCTGATTCTTCCCGTACTCTTTGCTTGCTTAGAACTGAAGCCCGCCCTCGCGGGAGCCGTCGGCCAGAGCTTTGACACGGCCGTGATACTTGCAGCCACCCCGGTCGAACACGACGCGGGTGACCCCTGCCGCCAACGCCCTTTCGGCCAGAGTCTTGCCCACTGCAGAAGAAATGTCCGTCTTGGTGTCGGAACCCCCTTCTGCAGTGGCCTTCAGCGCTTCTTGGCTGGAGGCGGCTACTATCGTGCGGCCCGTCGTATCATCAATGACTTGGGCGTAAATATGCTTCAAGCTGCGGAAGACCGACAGCCGGGGGCGTTCCAGGGTACCTGAAACCTTCTTGCGCACTCGGGCTTGGCGCACCTTTCGCAAGTGTCTTGCGTTCTTGTCTTTAGGCATAACCGTCTCGATTCTGCCGGATCTGCTAAGTGCCGACCCGTGGGATATTATGCTTTGCGGGCAGCCGACTTGCCGGGCTTGAAGCGTAGCACCTCGCCCTGGTAGCGTATGCCCTTCTCTTTGTAGGCGTTGGGGGGGCGGACCCGGCGAACCCGGGCGGCCAACTGCCCCACTTTCTGCTTGTCTATACCTCGGACGTGGATTCGGTTGTTGCCTTCCACTTCCATGGTCACGCCATCCGGCGGATGAATCTCCACGGGGTGGCTATACCCTACGTTCAGAATGACGCCGTCGCCCGATGCCTGCACGCGATAGCCGACTCCCATCAATTCCAGGGTCTTGGAGTAACCATCGGTTACACCCACAACGGCATTGGCGACGAGGCTGCGGGTCAGACCATGTAGAGCGTGATGAAACTTGCGCTCGCTGAGCCGCTCGACCAAAACCTCGCTTTCCTCCACCTTGACCACCACATCGGGGTGATAGCCCTGCGTGAGGGTGCCGCGCGGCCCGGTGACCGTTACTTCCCCATACCCCACTTCAACGGTGACTCCACTGGGAATGGGAATGGTCTTGCGTCCGATGCGCGACAGCGTGCGGCCTGTAGGCTGGACATTGCCGTTCTCACTACCAGACATAACAGAGCAATTCTCCTCCGATGCCTTCACGCCAAGCCTGGCGGCCGGCCATCACTCCCCGCGATGTGGAGACTATAGCCAGTCCCAACCCGCCGTAAACCCTCGGGATTTCGCCTTTGCCGACATATACCCGCAAGCCCGGCTTGCTGATTCGCCTGAGGCCGGCTATCGCCGACTGGCGACCTTCCCGGTAGGACAAGTGTAGCCGAAGGGTGGGATGAGCCTGACCGCGGGGTGTATCAAAGTCGCGGATGAAACCCTCTTCCTTCAAAATCCTGGCGATAGACAGCTTCGCCTTGGAGTGTGGCATCATCACCGAATCATGCCGCGCCTGGATGGCGTTGCGGATACGGGTCAACATATCTGCTATGGGATCGGTTACGGGCATCTGCGTTTCGTCTCCCTATATCAAAGGGATGGTTCAGGTTTTATTGCTTGGCTTGCCAGTGTTCCGCTATTACGGGGCAAGTCGCCTACAGGCTGGCCTTGCGGACTCCGGGCAACTCCCCGGTCAGAGCCAGTTCCCGGAAACAGATCCGGCAGAGACCGGCGTGACGGATATAGGCCCTGGGTCGAAAGCAACGGCCACAGCGGTTGTAGCCGCGTACTGGGTATTTGGGCTTCTTGAGCCACTTCTGTATCTGGGATGTCTTGGCCACGCCGAGCCTCCGTTATGCTTCGCGAATGAACGGGAATCCATAGAGTTCCAATAGACGCATAGCCTCGGCGTCGTTGCGCGCGGTAGTGGCGATGGTCACTTGGAGTCCGCGAATCCGGTCAATTGAGTTATAGTCAATTTCCGGGAAAATAATCTGCTCCCGGATGCCTATGGAGAAGTTGCCCCTGCCATCCATCCCTCGCCTGGGAATACCGCGGAAGTCGCGGATGCGAGGCAGGGCCGTGTTCACCAGCCGATCCATGAAGTGATACATTCGATCGCCCCGGAGGGTAACGGCGGCGCCGATGGCGTTTCCCTGCCGAATCTTGAAGCCGGCGATTGACTTGCGGGCGCGGGTGGTTATGGGTCTCTGGCCGCTGATGGTCGTCAGGTCTTGGGTGGCCGCTTCCAGCGCCCGCCCGTTGACCAGGGCTTCACCAAGACCGATGTTAAGCACAATCTTCTGGAGGCGGGGAACCTCCATAGTGTTGGCGTAGTTGAACTCCCGCATCATCTGAGGAACGATTTCATTGCGGAACCGCTCCTTTAGTCTGGGAACCGGGGGGCCGCTTTCGGAATCTGCTACTGCAACGGCAGAATTCCCTCCGCCGCGCTGACGCCTGGAGCGCCCGCCGCTGCCCTCTCTCTCCGAAGGTCGAGCTTCCGTTTCCTGTTGTTGTGTTTCGTCATCGAGCATCGTCGATTACTTCCTGGCACTTAGGGCAACTTCGCACTCTGTCCCCGGTCTCCAAAAAAGTGGTGCGGGGCTTGGTTGCCTGGTTGCACTTATTGCAAATGAGTATCACGTTGGAGACGTGTAGCGGGGCTTCCATTTGGATGCGGCCCGACTGGCGAACTCCGGGGCGGGCGCGCATATGCTTGGTTACTATATTGACCCCTTCAATCACCACTTGGTCCTTGCCGGGATACTGGCGTTCCACTCGCCCGGTCTTCCCCTTGTCCCGGCCAGCAATAACCAGCACCGTATCGCCCGTGCGAATTCGCATTACACCACCTCCGGGGCCAGGGAGACGATGCGCATGAAGCCGCGTTCCCGCAGCTCACGGGCTACCGGACCGAAAATCCGCGTGCCGCGAGGATTCAAGTTCTCGGCAATCAGCACCGCAGCGTTGTCGTCGAACTTGATATAAGTTCCGTCGGGCCGCTTATGCGCCTGGGCCTGGCGGATGACGACAGCGCGAACCACATCGCCCTTGCGCACCGGTGAGTTGGGCGCAGCCTCCCGGACATTGCAGACTACAACGTCGCCGACGCTGGCGTATCTACGACGGCTGCTGCCCGGGATGTTTATCAGGCGGATGACCTTTGCGCCGCTGTTGTCCGCCACCGTTAGCCTGGTATAGGTCTGGATCATTCCCTCTTTCCTCGGCTTACCGGACTCGAAGAGCCGGTTTCATTAGTCGTCTTCCTCGTCCTCTTCTTCGAAGTCGGCGTTGCCCGACGTAAGCTGATCGAGGATGTCGGGGTCAATGTCTTCGTCTATTTCCACCGGGTCGCTGGCGGTTTCAGTTGCTACGGGAACTGCATCGCTCTCTAGTTCAATTGGACGGACTTCCGCTACCTGGCGCCGTTCGAGGATTGCCAGCAGCCGCCAGTGCTTGGTCTTTGAAACGGGCCGTGTTTCTTCGATGCGGACCACATCGCCCAACTGGCACTGGTTCTCGGGATCATGCACATAGAATCGGGCCACCCGGCGCACCTGCTTGTGGTAGAGGCGATGCCGCTGCTTCCAGACCATTTCCACCACGGCTGTTTTGTCCTGCTTGACCCGCACAACGGACCCGGTGCGGACCTTTCGCCTTTTTCTCTCTTGGACTTTCGGGGTAACCACTAGCGGCCCTCCAACATCTGCCGCTCGCGGATAACAGTACGCAGGCGGGCAATGGTTTTCCGGACGGATGCAGGCTCATTGGAATTGGGCAACTGGTTGGTCGCGGCGCGGAACCGAAGGTTCATCAACTCCCGGCCCGCCTTTTCCAACTCCTCCTGGAGCTGCTCGTCGCTCAGTTCTCTTACTTCATGTATGCGCATAATCGGTTAGGCGACGGCGTTACTGGCGGCAGATGCCAGCCGGTCGCGGAAAACAGTTTTGGTAGCCAGTGGCAGCTTTTGCGCAGCAAGACGCAGGGCTTCTACCGCGTCGTCCTGAGGCACGCCAGCGACCTCAAACATGATACGGCCCGGCTTGACTACGGCGACCCAGTAGTCCACCGCTGCCTTGCCGCCGCCCATGCGTGTCTCGGCGGGCTTCTTGCTCACGGACTTGTCGGGAAACACCCGTACCCAGACTTGCCCACCGCGTCTCAGGTGGCGAGTAACAGCGATACGAGCCGACTCTATCTGCCGGGCTGTGATCCAGCCGGGTTCCATGGCTTTCAGTCCCACCTCACCTGCATTTACGCTGCTGCCGGTGACAGCGGCGCCACGCATTCGCCCGCGGAACTGCTTCCTGTACTTGGTGCGCTTTGGTTGCAGCATTGAATTTCTCCCGCCAGTCGTTGGAATGCAACCGGTTGGCTGCCGGCTACTCTATGCCCTGATCCAGCAGTTGTTCCGGATCGTCGTCCGGTTCACCTGCCTGGACAGTCACTTCGATGTTTTCCAGTTCAGCGGCTTCCTCAGTTTGGGTCGGCATTACCTCGCCGGTGTAAACCCAGACTTTGCATCCGACCCTGCCCATGATGGTATGGGCTTCTGCGAGGGCATAGTCAATGTCGGCCCGGAGCGTGTGCAGAGGCACCTGTCCCATCATCATCTTTTCAGTACGGGCTATTTCCGACCCGGAAATTCGACCTTTCACGATAATCTTGATGCCTTCGGCCCCGGCCTGCATGGCCCGCTGGGCTGCCTGGCGCATCGCCCGGCGGTAAGCGACCCGGCGCTCCAACTGATCGGCCACGTTGCGGGCAACCAGATAGGCGTTCAATTCAGGCTGCTCGATTTCCAGGATGTTGAGCTGGACCCGGCTCCGGGTGATGGACTCGAGCTTCGCCCGCAGGTTCTTTACCCGCTCGCCGTCGCGCCCGATGAGTATGCCGGGGCGGGCGGAGTGGATATTGATTACGCTGTCCTGCGCCCCGCGATCAATTTCAACCCTGGCGATTCCGGCATCGGAAAACGCCCGGTATTCGTGGCGAATGCTGTCTCGCAGTTCCAGGTCTTCTTTGACCAGGCTGCGGTAAGCGGAGCCGTTGGGGGCGTACCAATGGGCTTTCCAGTCCTTGATTATGCCCAGCCGAAAGCCATATGGATGGGTTTTATGGCCCATTCCTCAGTCTCCTATTCCTCGTCTTCGTCCACCACGACAGTAACGTGGCTGCTACGCTTTGTGATGCGGCCGATACGACCCCTGGCCCTGGGCCGGAACCGCTTGAGCGAGGCGGCATTGTCTGCGGTTATCTGGATGATGCGCAGATTATCCCGGTCCATCAGCATGTTGTTTTCTGCGTTGGCCGCGGCTGATTGAACCACCTTGGCAACTGACTTGGCCCAAGGCGAAGGCAAGAACCGGAGCGTATTCAACGCATCGTCAACGCGCTGGCCGCGCACCAAGTCCAAGATGGGTTTCAGCCTCTTCTGAGAGGCTCCTAGCTGTTTTGCTACGGCGCGTACTGGTGGCAAGTTGTTACCTCACCCTGCTGGAGCGTTCAGAGCGCGCCACATGACCCCGGTAGGTTCGCGTCGGTGAAAACTCGCCGAGACGATGGCCCACCATGTTCTCGGTGACGAACACCGGGACGTGCCGACGCCCATCGTGAACGCCGATGGTCAGCCCCACCATTTCGGGCATAATCATCGAAGCCCGCGACCAGGTCCGGATGACTGTATTGGCCCCGGAGCGCTGCACCTGCTCCACTTTCTTTATCAATTTGGGATGTACGTAAGGCCCCTTCTTGATCGAACGGGACATTCTAGCGTCTCCTGCCGCGGCGCACGATGAACTTGCTGGACGCCTTCTTCTTGTTGCGTGTCTTGTAACCGAGAGTTGGTTTGCCCCAAGGCGTCTTGGGCCCTGGCATACCAATCGGAGAACGGCCCTCGCCGCCGCCATGAGGGTGGTCCACAGGGTTCTTTGCCACGCCCCGAACGTGAGGCCGCCGACCCATGTGCCTGGATGCGCCGGCCTTCCCTAGGCTCTCGTTCTTGTGGTCGGGGTTTGATAGTTGTCCAATGCTGGCGCGGCAGCGCAACAGTATTCTGCGCATCTGACCGGAAGGCAGGCGTATCAACACGTACTCGCCCTCCCGGGAAAGCACCTGTGCGCCCGTTCCGGCCCCGCGAACCAATTGCCCGCCTCGGCCGGGGGTCAACTCCAGGTTGTGCACTACCGTACCGGTCGGGATGTTGGTTAGCGGGAGAGTGTTCCCCAGGCTCACCTCTGCGTCCGGGCCGGACTGCACGGCATCTCCGACGGACAGACCGTGGGGCGCCAGGATGTAGCTCTTCTCGCCGTCGGCGTAGAAAATCAGGGCGATGCGCGTCGTCCGGTTGGGGTCATACTCAATTGATTGCACTCGCGCCGGAACGCCGTCTTTCTTCCGCTTGAAGTCAACCTCGCGGTACATCCGCCGGTTGCCGCCACCACGGCCTTGGGCTGTAATACGGCCCCGGTTGTTGCGGCCAGCATGATTCTTCTTGCGATGAATAAGGGACTTTTCCGGCTTGTTGGTGGTCAGTTCCTCAAAAGAGGCGCGCACCGCATTCCGGGTTCCTGGGGTTATCGGCCTAAAATTTTTCAGGGGCATGAAATCTACCTTACAGCCCTTCTATAAGATTAATGCGGTTGCCGGGTTTCAGGGTCACCACCGCTTTCTTGGTATCGGGCTGCTTCACCTGGCGAGGGCCGTAGCGCTTGCGCTTGCCCCGCAGCTTGGAAATGTTGACGTCCAGGACCTCGACGCCGAAGTTCTTTTCCACCGCCTCCTTGACCTGAACCTTGTTGGCCTTGAGGGCGATCTGGAAGGTGTACTTCCCAGATTCCTGGAGGATGGTGCTCTTTTCAGTAATGGTCGGTTTGACCAGAACGCGGTGAATGTCCACGCTACTCACCGTCCTCGTCCGTGTTGACTTCCGCTTCGGCCACAGGGTCCTCTTCTTCCGCCGGGACCTCGACCGCATCCGCGTCTTCGTCCTCGGAGCCGGAGAACTTGAGCCCGCGGCGGCCATGAGGATCGGAAGCCAAGCTATCCTCGGCCCACCTTGCGGCGTCCACGGTGATAATCAAAGTATCCCGAGAGAGCAAAGTCTCGGCGTTCAACTGATTGACTGGCAGGGTGTAGATTTTCTTTAGATTGCTGGCAGCCTGAACCACGCCCTGATCGCTTCCCATCGTAACGATCAAAGCAGACCCGGAAACATTCAGCCGCTCTAACAGGCCAGCCATAGACCGTGTCTTTCCGTCTATGGTGTCCGTGGATTCGAGACAGACAATCCGGTTGTTTCGGGCCTTTTCCGAAAGCACACACCGCAAAGCCGCTCGCCGCATTCGCTTTGGCAGAGCCTTGCGATAGCTGCGAGGATGCGGCCCGAAAGCCACGCCGCCGTGCCGCCAATGGGGCGACCTAGTGCTTCCCTGGCGGGCTCGCCCGGTATGCTTCTGTATCCACGGCTTACGGCCCCCACCCGACACCTCGGCGCGAGTCTTGGTATCGTGCGTGCCGTGCCGACGGTTAGACTGGTAGATCACCATTGCCTGATGAACCAGAGACCGGTTCATCGGCACGCCGAAAACGAGGTCGTTGAGATCTATGTTCTCAACTGTTTCGCCAGATTGATTCTTCACTTCGACTTGCATAACATCTCGATGCGCGCGGGCCGCTCGATAGGTTCAGGTTGAGCGAACCGACTACTGACTGCCGAGTTAGGCGGCCCTCCGGATTTGCACCAAACTGTTGGGCGCGCCGGGGATTCCTCCCTTGACGGCCAGAATATTCCGGTCGGTATCCACCTTTATAATTTCCAATCCCTTGACTGTGATGCGGCGGTTTCCCATGTGGCCAGCCATTTTCAGGCCCTTGAATACCTTGCCTGGAGTAGTGCCGCCGCCGATGGAGCCTGGCGCGCGAGCGCGGTCGGACTGACCATGAGTGCGAGGACCTCCGCCAAAGCCATGCCGCTTCATCGTGCCGGCGAAGCCCCTTCCCTTGGACCGGCCGATGACGTCTACCTTTTCGCCTTCACTGAATATATCCAGGCTCAGGCTCTGGCCTACGGAGAACTCAGATGGGTCGTCGGCCTGAACTTCGCGCAGGAAGCGGCTGGCGCGACTGGGCCTGAAGTGCCCCTGCATTGGCTTGTTCGGCCGCTTGATTTCGTCGAATCCCAACTGAACTGCCTCGTAGCCGTCGCTGTCCTTGGTCTTGACCTGGGTGACGACGCATGGTCCCGCTTCGATTAGCGTTACCGGGACAACGCGGCCGTTTTCCTGAAACAGTTGGGTCATGCCTATTTTTTTGCCAAGAAATCCCCGAAGCATAATAAACCGGCCTTGCATGTTCACCGGTTGGAATTCCGGTCCTGACAGACCAAACCAGCCGGGTTTCAATTGCTAGATAGAATCAGAAAGTCGAATTGGGAACCTACAGTTTAATGGATATGTCAACACCGGCAGGAAGGTTCAGCCGCGTCAACGAGTCAATGGTCTTGGATGTAGGTTCCAGGATGTCTATCAGCCGCTTGTGGGTTCGAATCTCGAAGTGTTCGCGGGAGTCCTTGTCCACGTGCGGGCCGCGGATTACGCAGAAACGGCGTATATGCGTAGGCAGAGGCACCGGGCCGGCGACCCGGGCCCCGGTCCGTTCGGCAGTCTCCACAATTTGGCCAGTGGAAGTATCCAGCATCTTGTGGTCAAACGCTTTCAGAATGATCCTGACTTTCTGCCTAGCCTGCATATGCCTTCTTCAATTGCCGAACTACGTGCGTCCGGCCCGCAACTGCGTCAAAAAATTAAACCCGATGAGATATGCGCCGAATCTGTCCCAAATGTCTTAGCGAAAACGCTAGAGCAGGGTTCGGAGCAACCCCTCGGGAACCGGCTCGTAATAGCGGAACTCCATGGTGTAGGAGGCCCGCCCCTGGGTTATGGAGCGCAGGGCCGTGGTGTAGGAGAACGTCTCTCCCAGCGGCGCCAGCGCTCGCACCGTTTGAATGCCTTCCTGGCCCTCGATGGTGCGAATCTGGGCGCGGCGGGTTCCCAAGTCGCCTATTACGTCGCTGAGGAACTCGCCGGGTGTCACCACTTCCAAGTCGGCGATTGGCTCTAGGAGAACGGGATCTGCCTTCCTGACCCCTTCCCTGATGGCCATCATTCCGGCGCTTCGGAAAGCCATCTCTGATGAATCAACAGTGTGAAAACTGCCATCCACCAGAGTCACCTTCAAATCTACCAGAGGATAACCGCCCAGCGGCCCGTTGTCCAGTGCTTCCCGCACTCCCCGCTCCACAGCGGGTATATATTCGCGGGGTATGACCCCTCCAGCAATACCGTTGACGAACTGAATGCCTTCTCCCTGATCCAACGGTTCCAGGTCGAGCACTACATGTCCGTACTGGCCATGACCTCCCGTTTGCCGGACGAACCTGGCATCGGAACGGTAGGAGCGGGTTAGGGTCTCCCGGTAGGAAACTCGCGGCCTGCCGACCTGAGCCTCGACGCTGAACTCTCGCCGCATCCGGTCGACCAGGACTTCCAGGTGCAACTCTCCCATGCCGGACATAATGGTCTGGCCCGTTTCCTCGTTAAAGCGCACCACGAACGTGGGATCTTCATCGGACAGCTTGCGAAGGGCGTCAGACAGCTTGTCCTGGTCGGCGCGAGTCATAGGTTCAATAGCCACTGACACGACCGGGCTGGGGAACTTGGGCGGCTCGAGGATTACCTGGTCTTCATCTGCGCAGACTGTGTCGCCGGTGAAGGTGTTCTTGAGGCCGACGGCAGCGCAGATGCTTCCTGCAGTCACGTCCTCTAGCTCTTCCCTGTGATTGGCGTGCATCAGCAACAGACGGCCCATGCGTTCCCGCCCTTTGCGCGATACGTTTTGCACCGATGCCCCGGCCTTAACCCGGCCGGAATATACCCGCAGGAAGACCAGCCTTCCGACGTAAGGGTCGGTCGCCACTTTGAAGGCTAAAGCGGCCAGAGGACCGTCCTCATCGGGGTGCCTCAGTTCCGTTTCCTCGGTGCGGGGACTGACACCCTCCACCGGAGGGACATCGAACGGCGAAGGGAGGTAGTACAGAACCGCGTCCAGGAGAGGGTGAATGCCCTTGCCGGAAATGGCGCTGCCGCACAGAACCGGCACAATGGTGCGGTTCACCGTGGCGCGGCGCAGGGCGCCACGCAGATCTTCCGCGGATAGTTCTTCGCCCTCAAGATAACGGATGAGCAATTGCTCATCCGTCTCTACTATCTTCTCTACCATCTCTTGGCGGTAGCGCAGATATTCCTCTTCAAACTCAGTGGGGATGGGCATCTCTTCGTAGTCTTCCGCGCTGCTGCGGGTGCGGCGGCCCATGGGATAAACTGTGGCGCGGCCTCCTATCAAGTCAATCGTGCCACAGAAGTCGGACTCTTCGCCCATGGGCAACTGGATCGCCACCGGATTGCCGTTGAGCCGTCGGCGGACGGAGTCCAAAGTGCGCTCGTAACTGGCGCCAACGCGATCCATCTTGTTGACGAAGCAGATTCTTGGAACCGAGTATGTGTCGGCTTGACGCCAGACAGTTTCCGACTGGGACTGCACTCCGGCCACGGCGTCAAGAACTACGACGCCGCCGTCCAGCACCCGGAGGGAGCGCTCCACTTCGGCGGTGAAGTCCACGTGGCCCGGGGTGTCGATGATATTGATGCGGCAGTCGTGCCACTGAGCCGTGGTGGCTGCGGCGGTAATCGTGATGCCCCGTTCGCGTTCCTGAGGCATCCAGTCCATAGCCGTGGTGCCGTCGTCAACGCCGCCGGCGCGGTGGATGCGCCCGGTAGCGTACAGCACCTGCTCGGTCACAGTGGTCTTGCCAGCATCAATGTGGGCGATAAAGCCGATGTTGCGGATCTTTTCTATGGGGAAGGTGTTATCCATTTTGCTTGGCACAGAAGGGAGAGCAACCTGTCGTCATTACTCCCGGAGTTACTTACCGGGCCGCCGGAACTACCGGCGGTAATGAACAAAGGCACGGTTGGCCTCGGCCATCCGGTGCAATTCCTCCCTTCGGCGTACTGCCGAACCTTCGCCTCGTGAGGCATCCATCAGTTCCAGCGCCAACCCCCGGCGCATGGGCATACCCTTGCGCGACCTGGCCCCCCGGATCAGCCAACGCATTGCCAGAGCCTCGCTTCGCTCGGTGCGCAGTTCGGTGGGGACCTGGATGGTTGCGCCGCCCACTCGCTTGGGCCGCACTTCCACCGCAGGGGTGGCGTTGCGAAGCGCCTGCTGAAAGACCTCTAGCGGCTCCCGGTTAGATTCGCTCTGAATAATAGAGAAGGCATTGTAGGCAACCCGCTGAGCCGTAGACTTCTTGCCCTTGAGCATCAGACGGTTGATGAACCTTGCCAACTCCACATTGTTGAAGCGCGGGTCGGGCGCAGTAATGCGGCGCTCGGCGCGTCTCCTTCTTGACATCTGTCGTCACACCTTAGAATTCAAACGCCGCCGGACGCCTGCGGGGCGGCGTTTCAGGATTATAAACGATTCGCCCCGCCTTAACTGCGGCGGGGACGGCTGGCGCCGTACTTGCTGCGTCCCTGTCTGCGGTCGTTCACTCCCTCGCAGTCTAGGGCGCTGCGGACTACGTGATAGCGTACGCCGGGCAGGTCTTTGACCCTGCCGCCGCGTATCAGCACTACTGAGTGCTCTTGAAGGTTGTGCCCTTCCCCGCCGATGTAGGCGGTTACCTCGACCCCGTTAGTCAACCGGACGCGGGCGATTTTGCGCAACGCCGAGTTGGGCTTTTTGGGAGTCATGGTGCGCACCTGAATGCAGACGCCGCGCCGCTGTGGGCAACCGGGGCCCCATTTGACGCGGTTGCGCAGGGAGTTCTGAACCCAGTGCATGGCAGGGGCCTTGGTCCGTTTTCGGACAGGCTTCCGTCCTTTACGGACAAGCTGATTGACTGTTGGCATAGGTAAATCTCCGCCCTCTGTTCGGTGGGAAGGCAAATATAGCAAGCCGTGGCACGAATGTCAAGGTAAACGTTTCTGGATTTAAGGCAAACGTTTCTGGATTTGAAGAGTCAGGCATGGGGCCTGAGCCGCACCCAATGGCGGTTCCCATATACTGTCATTGCCAGATTTGCTCTGCGTTGTTAACCTGAATGAGCAGCTTTGACCCTGCCGCTAAGGAGGCCACCCTGTGTCCCGCTCTCTGCCCTATGCCGACATAGACAAGATCCTTTCCCTGTCTAAACGCCGCGGCTTCGTATTCCAGAGCAGTGAGATTTACGGAGGTCTCGGCTCCACTTGGGACTACGGGCCGCTGGGCGTGGAGCTGAAGCGGAATGTCAAGGAAGCGTGGTGGCGGTCGGTCATTGCTGGACGCGATGACATGGTAGGGCTGGATGCCGCCATACTAATGCACCCGCGCACCTGGGAAGCCAGCGGTCACGTGGAGAATTTCAGCGACCCGCTGGTGGAGTGCCGAGAGTGTAATCAAAGGTTCCGGCAAGACCACTTGCTGGAAGAACACGGCATTGACCCCGCAGACCCAAGCGCTGCCGAGGCCGCCCGCTCCCTCCGTTGCCCTGACTGTAACGGGGAATTCACGGAGCCGCGCCGCTTCAACCTGATGTTCCGGACCTTCATGGGCCCGGTGGAAGACACTGCCCACGAGGTCTGGCTGCGCCCGGAGACGGCACAGGGCATATTTGTCAACTTCCCCAACGTGGTGAATTCCGCCCGCAAGAAGCTGCCCTTCGGCATAGGGCAGATTGGCAAGTCCTTCCGCAACGAAATCACCCCCGGCAACTTCACCTTCCGGACCCGCGAGTTCGAGCAGATGGAGGTGGAGTTCTTCGTGCGCCCGGAGACCGACCTGGAATGGCTGAACCGATGGGTGGATGACCGCTTTCAATGGTACGTTGACCTCGGCATACGCCCGGAAAACTTGCGTTTGCGGCGTCACGGCCCGGACGAGTTGGCCCACTACGCCAAGGACTGCTACGACATCGAGTACCGCTTCCCGTGGGGCTGGGCGGAATTGGAAGGCATTGCCGACCGCACCGACTTCGACCTGAAGCAGCACGCCGAGTTCAGCGGCGAAGACCTATCCTATTTTGACGATGAATTGCAGTCGCGCTATTATCCCTATGTCATCGAACCGTCCGGTGGCGTTGACCGCGCCACGCTGGCCTTCTGGCTGGATGCCTATGACGAGGAGCCGGACGGGAACGCCGTCCGCGTGGTCTCGCGTATTCATCGCCGCCTGGCTCCGGTCACCGTGGCAGTCTTGCCCCTGAGCCGCAACGAGCGGCTGACGCCAACAGCCCGCCGGGTCCACGACCTGCTTCGCCCACACTTCGCCGCCCAGTTCGATGACGCCCAGAGCATCGGTCGCCGCTACCGCAGGCAGGACGAAATCGGCACTCCCTACTGCGTCACCGTGGACTTTGACACTCTTGACGACCACCAGGTCACCATACGTGACCGCGATACCATGTACCAGGCGCGAGTTCCCATAACCCGGCTGGTGGACGTACTCCGCGACAAGCTGGAACACGGCTGGTAGCCCGTGCGCCGTAGTGACTATATCCATGTTCTGCTATCCCCAGCCTTCCGAAGAACGCCATGCCTGAACTGGTAGCATCAGCCGTTCGACAGGGCCTGTACACCCATGTGGTAGGCCAACGCATCCTGTATTACCCCGAACTCAGCTCCACTATGGACGAGGCGGCGAGGCTGGCCGCCGAGGGCGCGGAGGAAGGAGCCGCCGTCATAGCCGAGCGGCAGTCGGCGGGACGTGGACGACAAGGCCGTAGTTGGGTTTCCGAGCCGGGCAATCTCCTGCTCTCGGTGCTGTTCAGGCCTGATATGGCGCAGTTGCCTTTCATTGACATCATAGGCGGAGTGGCGGCGGCGCGCGCCGTGCGCAAGACAACCGGGCTTTCACCCAAGATAAAGTGGCCCAACGACCTGGTGCTGGACGGGCGAAAGACGGCAGGCATCCTGGCAGAGAGCGTCATCATCGGCGATTCCGTGTGCTATGCTGTTCTGGGAATCGGAATCAACGTCTCCTTGGAGGTTTCCGGCGCCGGGGAAATATCATCCGTAGCCACCAGTGTCAACTCGGCAACGGGCCGTGAGACAGATCGGGGAGCGCTGCTCCGGCAGTTGTTTCAGGATTTGGACGACCTCTACATCCGGTTGAAACGCGGAGAGTCGCCCCTGCCGGAATGGTCCGAATTGCTGGAAACCACGGGGCGCCGCCTTGAAGCGGTCTCCGGCAACGAAACCTATGAAGGGTATGCCGAAGGGGTGGACGACACGGGCAATCTGCTGCTCAGACTGGATGACGGGACCCTCCTCACCCTTACTGCCGGCGACGTTACCATTGGCAGTGGCCCTGTAATCTAAACCCACAGATAACCCGGACAGAGAATCCATCCACTAGCAAACCGTGGGAGCGAATATGCTGGAATCGCTGAGCCTTGACGGTAGAACGGTTGTGATAACCGGAGGTGGCACTGGGCTGGGCTTGTCCATGGTGCGCGCCCTGGCTCGCGCCGGGGCCACGCTCGCCATCGCCGGCCGCCGCTCCGGCCCCATTGAGGCCGCCGTTGCGGAGGTGGAGTCCTTGGGCAGCGAGGCCATTTCCGTGATTACCGATGTCACCGATTCCGCCCAAGTGGACGCCTTGATGGAGGCTGCCATCGCGCGCTTCGGCAAGATTGACGTGCTTATCAACAACGCCGGAGCCGTGCAAGACAACGTGCGCAAGCCAATCTGGGAAATCACCGATGAAGACTGGCGCCGCATCATGGATGTTAATCTGAGCGGCGCATTCTTCTGTTCCCGCGCCGTGTCCAAGCCGATGGTGGAACAGGGCCACGGCAAGATAATCAACGTTGCTTCGGGCTTCGGGATGCGGGGCGGTCGCGATATATACATGTACTGCACCAGCAAGGGCGGGATGATCCAGCTTACCCGTGTGCTGTCCTTCAATCTCGCTCGCCACGGCATTACCGCCAACAGCATAGTTCCTGGGTTTGTGCCAACCGGCGATATGGGCGCAACCACCTCCAGCCTGCCGCGCTCAGGCGATTTTCTGCCCATCGGGAAATTGGGCAAGCCCGAAGACTTCGGCCCGCTGGCCGTCTTCCTCTCCTCCAGCGCCTCTGACTACATGACCGGCGAGATGATTATCGCTGACGGCGGCGGCCTGGCCGGAGGCATCACCCCCACGGGCCACGCTCCCCTGATCTCACTGGAGCCGTAAAGATAATTCCCTCCCCCTCAGGGGGAGGGTTAGGGTGGGGGTGAAAGTGAGAGCATTCGAGGACATTTGAGGAGAATGATATGCCGGTTCTGCCGGAGTATGGACTGTCCGGTCAAGTAGCCGTATTCGCCACGTCGGGCGGGGACGAAGCCCCGGCCCTCGCCGGAGCCCTCGCCGAGGCTGGCGCTGATGTCTTTGCCGTTGCCCGCACCCAAGCTCTCTTGGACGCAGTTCTTGCCGCGTTGCCTTCGGGCAGTTCCGGCGTGGTAATGAACGCCGGTTCCGACGTGAGCGCAGCCCGCGTCGCGGAGGAAGTGGACCGTCGCCATGGCCGCATGGACATACTGGTCAACGACTGCCGCAGTATGTACGCTGCCCCTCTGACGGAGATCCGGCAACTGGAATGGGAGGAAGTGCAGACTCGCAACGTCAAGATGCCGTTCCTGTTGTCCCAGCAGATTCTCCCACGTATGGCCGAACGGGAATACGGACGGGTGGTGAACATCGTGTCGGAACTGGCCGAGCGGGGAATGATCAACGGATCTGCCTTTGCCGCCAGCCAGGCCGCCTTGCTGTCGCTTACTCGCTCTTTGGCGGTCGAATGGGGCCGGAGCAACATTCGCGTCAATGCCCTCGGGACCGGCTGGATAGATGCTACCGGACAGCCCCTTGAGCAGCAGTTGGAGGAACTGCTGGTGCGCTACACGCCCCTGCGACGCAAGGGCCGCCCGGAAGACTTGGGTCCTTTGCTGGTGTACCTGTGCTCCGAGTCCTGCGACTACTCCACTGGCCAGCCGGTATATGTGGATGGAGGGCTCAACGCTCACCCCTAGCAGGGTTCGGCAGAGTGTTCGACGGCTACCAGAATCCGTTGTTCAATTAGCGGTTTAATCAGCAACCGCCGGGTGAGGCGTCCCTGCGCTGTGGGTAAAGCTCTGACGCCAAGATTTCACCCTCACCCCAACCCTCTCCCTCAAGGGAGAGGGAGAATTAAAAGACAGGGCGGTTTCAACTGCGCGGTCACTGGTGTAAAATAACAGGCGTCAATGTACCGGCAGCCAGCAGAATCAGTAACTACCGTGGCGCGCTTGCGCGGTATGTCTGATTTTTCCGGCGAGGCCCTCTTCCGGCGCGAGCAGTTACAACGCCGCTTCACCACACTCATGGCCAGCTATGGATACCGCGGCTTGGACACCCCTCTCCTGGAACCTACCGAACTCTTCCTGCGCAAGTCCGGCGGCGAGCTTGCTTCCCAGCTATTCAGCTTCACCGACCCCGGCAGCCAGGCCGTCAGCCTGCGTCCTGAGTTCACCGCCCCGGCCATGCGTTACTACCTCGAACGGACTGACGAAATCGAGTTGCCGGCTCGTTGGCAATACTGCGGCCCGGTGTTTCGGTTCGATGGCTCCTCCCTCGCGTCAGATTCGGATGGTCCCGGCAGCGGAGGCCAGTTCACACAGATAGGCGGCGAACTGTTGGGAGCCTCCGGCGTGGTAGCCGACGTTGAGCTGCTGGATTTGGCGCTCTCGGCCCTAATGGCCTCGGGCCTTCGCCACTGGACGCTGCGTCTGGCAGACCTGAACATCCTCGACAGCCTTCTCGATCCTCTGGAACTTTCAGAGCGAGCCAGGGCTTTCGTGGTACAGAACGTGCCTCAGCTACGCGATGGCCCCGACGCAATACCTCAGTTGATGGAAGACGCCCGTAATCTCCACGTCATCGGGCGTCCGCTGGATGACGATTACTTGAGCCAGGCGGTTCAGGGCCTGGATGATGACGAGGCTCGCAACGTACTGCTGGGCGTGCTTCGCTCCAATCCCTTGGATCAGTTGGGGCAACGCCGCCCCGAAGAAGTAGTCGAGCGCCTGCTGCGCAAGATTCGCCGTCCCGACGCAGAGGAGAGCCTCCGCCTGGCTTTGGAAATCGCCTGCGAACTGGCCCAAGTCAGGGGAGAACCGGCAACTGCCCTAGCCGGGGCTTCCGAGGTGATGCGAAAGGGCGGCGCTGACATTACGGCGGCTGGCCGCTTGGAGCAGATCATCGGAATGTTGCCGGAATACGCCGGCTCATCAGGCGGTATAGCACTGGACTTCGGCTTGGTCAGGGGCTTGGCCTATTACAACGGCATCATATTCGAGGTGTCGCATCCCGATTGGCGAGGGCCGCTGGGCGGTGGAGGCCGTTACGATGGACTGGCGCGTGACCTCGGCGGTGGCCACCGTCTGCCCGCGCTGGGTTTCGCTTACAACCTGGATGCGCTGGTGTATCTGGCCTCCGATAGTTTGTCCGAATCGGGTACACAGGACAGCGGTGTGCTGGTAGTTGCCTCCGGCCCTGACTCGCAGGCAGCCGCGCTCAACGCAGCCCGGGACCTGCGCGCCAAAGGCGAGACCGCCGAGATTGAAGTTGCCGGGCGCTCAGTCGAACAGGCCCGCTCCTATGCCGCTAATCGGGGATTGGCCCGCGTTATGGCGGTGGCAGAGGACGGCGGTATCACCACATACGATGTCTGAATCAATCCCGCCTGTTTCCTCCTTTCCTGAAGGATGTGAGAGCGAGATATGAGCGAATCCGTATCTTCCAACGGCCAGCCGTCGCTGCGCCTGTTGTTGCCCAGCGACGGTGACCTTCACCAGCCGACACTGGACTTTCTGCGCGACTGCGGTTTGGCGGTGCGGCGTCCCAACGCTCGCCGTTACACCGCCACGGTGCCAGCGTTGCCCGGCGTCGAGGTGCTCTTCCAGCGCACCGCCGACATCACGGCGAAGGTGGAAGAAGGCAGCGCCGAGTTGGGCGTCACCGGCCTGGACCGCTTGCTTGAGTACCGGGAAGACGAACATCGGGCTGCCGTGCTGGTGGAGAACCTCGGCTTTGGACGCTGCGAACTGGTATTGGCCGTGCCGGATGCGTGGCTGGACGTAACATCCCTAGCCGACCTGGCCGACCTCGCCCTGGAGTTCCGGCAGGAAGGTAAGCAGCTTCGCATCGCCACCAAGTACCCCCGTTTGCTCAGATCCTTTTTGTATCACCGGGGCATCAACTACTTTACCCTGGCTCCCGCGTCGGGAACGCTGGAGGCAGCTCCCATCGCCGGTTACGCCGACCTCATTGCCGACCTCACCGCCACTGGCGCAACTCTGAGGGAAAATCGCTTGAAAACGCTGGATGACGGCACGGTGCTCACCTCCCAGGCCTGTATGATCGCCAACGCAGAGCTGCTCGCCGAATCCCCGGGAGCCAGGGAATTGGCCCGATCTTTGACCGAGATGATGGAGGCACACCTCCGGGCTGAGCCTTACTACCGCCTGACAGCCAACGTCCAGGGGCAGTCCGCAGATGCGGTGAGCGCCATGATTCTCGCCCGTCCCGCCCTTGCGGGGCTGCGAGGCCCCACCGTGGCCCGCGTTTACAACGTCGAAGAGCAAGGTTGGTTCGCGGTGAGTCTTCTGGTAAAGAAAGACCTCCTCATGGAGGCCGTGGACCACCTGCGCGGTTGCGGAGCAGAAGATGTAGCCGCCTCTCAACTGTCCTACCTGTTCGATGGCCACTCTTACGCATACGAAGCCATGTTCGGAACGCTGATGAAAGAAGGTTAGACAAGCCCAACAGGAAGGGCTAAAATACGGCGTCCTCCCTAAGTTCGGCCTCAGGCACGCGGCATCGCAGACCGGGCTAAGCCGAGGATGAGCCGTCCCATGGCCAGACATAAGGACGCAGAGAATGCCCAACCTGCCCATGCACATTTATCTGGCCCACCAAGTCGCCGAGCAGCTTGACTGGGGATCTGTTTACGACAACATCGGCAGTTTCTACCTGGGTTCCACCTCGCCCGATATTCGCGCTATGACCAAGTGGCCCCGGGAGCAGACGCACTTCGCCCCGCTATCGGTGCGTGAGGTCGGAACAGGAACCCGCACCATGTTTGCTAATTACCCGGAGTTGATGGACGAAAGCTCCCTGTCCCAGGCGACGCGGACCTTCCTGCTGGGCTACATTTGCCATCTGGCCGCGGACGAAGTGTGGATAACCACCGTCTATCGTCCCAACTTCGATACCAGCGAGGGGTCTCGCCTGACCAGCGACCAAGTGCAGGCCGACCTGTGGGACCGAGCCATACAACTCGATATGGATCGGCTTTCGCTGCCTGACGTTCGAGGCCCCATGGACGCCGGACACGCCGTTTCCTGCGGAGATACGGGGGTGGCCATCACTTTCTTTGAAGAAGGTCTCCTTACCCAATGGAAGGAGCGGGTATCCAGTTTCGTCGGAAGGGAATTTGAGTGGTCGCGTCTGAAATTCGCCCTCAACCGGATGTACCGCGACAACGAGGAAGTACAGCAGACAGTTGATGCTTTCCTGGAGCGGATGCCTCTCAGTTTGGAAGAGGTCTACCAGAAAATTCCCGAGGCTAAGGTGGAAAACTACCGCCGCGAAGCAGTGGCCGCGACCATCGCCCAGGTGCGCGAGTTCTTGCCGCAATAATAAAACCTTCAAAGTAGCGGCTCGACCCTTCATCCTGAGCTTGTCGAAGGACAAAAGTTCGAGGCGCCCTTAACCAAAATGCCGGAGCCGACAATTGTCTACCAACGCAACGCTGAACATCATTCGCGGCGCTGAGAACGCCGAAAACGTCCTTACGCGCATTGATCCCCTTGATCTGTCGTCCCTGCCCGATTCCGTTGTGGCGCGGACGCATCAGGCGTTCGGAGAGGGCGTGTCTCCGGCGGAGTCGGTGGCGCGGATGCTGGCCGATGTGAAGCGAGAAGGCGACGCCGCCGTCCGCCGATACGCAAAGCTGCTGGACCGCGCGGATATGGATGACTTCCGCATCCCGCAGGCCGACTTGGACGCCGCCAGCAATCAGGTCAGTCCGGAGCTTTGGGAATCGCTGGAATTGGCAGCGGACCGCATCCGCTCCTTCCACCAGTCCACGCTCCCCGCCGAATGGATGGACCCGGCTCAGGGGCTTGGCGAACTGGTGCGCCCTCTTGCCCGTGTGGGCGTATACGCCCCGGGAGGCACTGCCGCCTACCCTTCCACGGTGCTTATGACGGTGATACCGGCCCGAGTGGCAGGCGTTGATGAAATAGTCCTTACAACGCCCCGGGTCGGCTCGCAGCCCTTGAATCCAGCCGTTGTCGCCGCCGCCAAGATAGCTGGCGTGGACGCGATGTACCAGGTCGGCGGCGTTCCGGCAATCGGCGCGTTGGCCTATGGGACTGAGTCCATCCCTCGAGTGGACAAAATTTGCGGCCCCGGCAACATTTTCGTGGCCTACGCCAAGAAGCTGGTGCAAGGCACGGTGGACATAGACGGCGTCTTTGGCCCTACGGAAACCATCATTCTTGCCGACGACAGCGCCAATGCCGATTTCTGCGCTGCCGACCTCATCGCCCAAGCCGAGCACGACCCGCTGGCGACCGCGATTCTGGTCACCGACAGCGAGGCCCTGATTGCCCGCGTGGAGAAGCAATTGGAGTCTCAGCTCGCCTCGGCTCCCAGGGGAGACGTGGCGGGGCAGGCGCTGGAACGGCAAGGGCGAGTGGTGCTGGTGGATTCGCTGGATGAAGGGGTGGAGCTTGTCAACCACATAGCGCCGGAGCACCTGTGCCTGCTGTTGCGGGAGCCGTGGAGCTGGGTGGACCGAATCCGCCACGCCGGAGGGTTATTCCTGGGGGAGTATTCGCCGGAAGTTATGGGCGACTACATCGCCGGGCCCAGCCACGTCATGCCCACCGGCGGCACGGCCCGGTTCGGTTCGGCCCTCAGCGTTCACCACTTCCTGCGAACGATGCCAGTGGTGGGTCTCAGCCCGGAGGACTTCAGCAACCTCGGCCCTGCGGCCGTTCGTATTGCCAATGCTGAGGGGCTGGCAGGCCACGCCGGGGCAGTACAGGTAAGGCTGGATTCACTGAAAGAAAAGGTCAGGTAGTTCCCCATACTACTGAACAATCACGCAGGTCGAGTCGAAAGAGCATGGCCGAGTTTTCTGAACAACTGCAACAGTCAATGCTACCCCACATCCGTGGGCTGGACGTCTATCAAGGCGTTGAGCCTGTCGAGGTCATGGCCGGGCGCGCCGGGATACCGCCTGAAAAGATCATCCGCCTCAACGGCAACGAGAACCCCTATGGTCCCTCACCCGCTGTTGCGAAGGCGCTGGCCGGTTTCCCGAACTTCAACCACTACCCCGACCCGGAGCAGCGGCAGCTACGGCAGGCTCTTTCCGGCTATGTCGGCGTGGACCCGGAACGGATCATCGCTGGCAACGGCAGCGACGAACTCATAGATATGCTGTTTCGGATGTTCATTGGACCCGGCGATAATATCATCAACCTTACTCCCACTTTCGGAATGTATTCGCTGGGATCCGAGATATGCGGCGGCGAAGCCGTCTCGGTGCCCCGCGATTCAAATTTCGAGATCGACCTCGAGAGCGTGAAACTCGCCGTCACCCCGCGAACAAAGGCCATCGTCGTCTGCTCCCCCAACAATCCGACGGGCAACATGCCCAGCGAGTCCGAGGTTCGCGCGCTTTTGGATACCGGCATTCTCGTCATAGTTGACGAAGCCTACTACGAGTTCTGCGGCCAAACGGTGATGCCGCTGTTGGATGAGTACCCTAATCTGGTGGTTCTCCGAACCTTCAGCAAGTGGGCCGGGCTGGCCGGGCTGCGTATTGGCCTGGGCGCCATGCACCCGGATTTGGCCCGCACTATGATGTCGGTCAAACCCCCCTACAACGTCAACCTCGCCGCTGAAACCGCCCTCATCGCGTCATTGGAAGATATGCCAGCCTTGCTGGAGAGGGTCAACGCAATCGTGGCCGAGCGAGACAGAATGTACGGGCTGCTGTCGAATATCCCCACGGTGAAGCCCTACCCGTCAAAGGCGAACTTCATCCTGTGTCAGCTACCCGAAGGCAGCGGTCAGCAGGTATTCGAGGGACTCTGCAACCGTGGCATATTCCTGCGCCACTGGAACAACCCCCGGCTGAAGGACTGCGTCCGTACTTCCGTTGGACTCCCGGAGGAGGATGACGCGGTGGTGGCGGCACTGGCCGAACTCACGAGCCCCCTCTCCCAATGATGATCCGCTAATTCTCTCTCCCTTGGCCAATTCCCTCTCCCTTGAGGAAGAGAGCGAGGGTGAAATCCTGATGACCGACAACGCCAACCTGCCCGCAATCACGGAAGGCCGCACCGCCACGCTGCACCGCGCCACTGGCGAAACCGACATCCGCCTGTCTCTCAATCTGGACGGCGCAGGTGTCTATGAAGTAGACACTGGCAACGGCTTCCTCGACCACATGGTCAGCCAGATTTCCCGCCACGGCCTCATTGACATAACACTAAAGGCAGACGGCGACTTGCATACCGGCTGGCACCATTTGGTGGAGGATGTGGGGATCACGTTAGGTCGCGCCTTCAATGAAGCCCTCGGCGACGCCCGTGGCATCCGGCGCATGGGCCACGCCATCGTCCCGCTGGACGAGACGCTGGCAATGGTGGCGCTGGACTGCTCCGGCCGGGGTTACGCGGTAATCGAGACGACCATAGACGACTCGATGGTCGAAACTCTCCCCGGCTCGCTGGTGCGCCACTTCTTCGAGTCCTTCGCGCTGGAAGGCAAGATCAACCTTCACGCCAAGATACTCACCGGCATAGACCCCCACCACAAGGCCGAAGCACTATGCAAAGCCACCGCCCGCGCCCTGCGCGACGCCCTGGAACCGGACCCCCGCTCGCCCCACGCCGTCCCCAGCACCAAGGGCACGCTGAGCGGTTAAGCTGGTATCTTGAACCGTTCGACCTCTATGCTCTCGGCTCGCTCACGCGCTTGCCAGAGGTCATAGGCCATCTGCATTCCAAGCCAATTTTCCGGGGTAGAGCCAAAGGCCTTGGACAAGCGGATAGCCATATCAACGGATATGCCGGACTTTTCGTTTATCAAATCCGACAGCGCTTGACGGGTCACTCCTAACCCCTTTGCTGCCCTGGTTACCGACAAACCCAGCGGCTCAAGGCATTCATATTTCACTAGTTCGCCCGGATGGCACGGGTTGTGCATCGGCATATCTCCGCTCCCCAATTAGAAACTATTTCAAAAGTCCCCTCTCCCTTGAGGGAAATGGTTAGGGTGGAGGTGAAAAGGTAGTGCTGCGACGCCGGTGAGCGCATCTGGAAAACGTGCTAATAGTTTTGATATAACTTCTTAGTGATAGTCCAAATAATCCACGTCGGTGACATGGCCATTCTCAAACCGGAAAATCACCCGCCAATTGGCCGAAACTGAATAGTATCCCTGTAGCCTGCCGGACAACTGGTGAAACCGGAACCCCACCAAGTTCATTTCCTGCGGTTCATTGATTTGGTCGAGGGCGGAAAGGATGCGCCTCAGCTTTCGGACGTGTTCCGGGGATACGCGCCTGGCCCCTCGACCATGGTAGAAGTCCTCAAGGCCGCTATGCAGGAACGACTGAATCACCGTTTGAAGGTACAGTGTCTCCTGTCGCTTGTCAATTGACAACGACTTATGCCAGTTATCTTTCTGTTACTACGGCGCTGGTTTCCCTAAACCTGCCGCCCGCGCCGCGCGATGAACTCCGGGAACGCGTCCTCCACACCATATCCCTTGACCTCGTTGGTGTAGGCGACTTCGTTCTCCCACATTCCTTGCAGGTCCGCTGCCTTGTCCCGGAGCAGGATTTCCTTAATCCCTATCACCGACTCTGGGCGGTGCCCTGCGATGGTGGTCGCCATCTCCATCGTCTTGTCTCGCAGCTCCGATGACGGCACCAGGTGGTTGAGCAGCCCGACGCGGTATGCTTCCTCTGCCTCCACCACGCGCCCGGTGAGCAGGAATTCCTTGGCGATGGGCCAGCCTACCTGGTTTGTCAGCGTCCAAGTGCTGTTGATGCGGCCATAGGCCACTGCCAGGAACCGGAAACGGGTGGTTTCGCAGCCAACCCGCATATCCAGGCAGGAAGCGAGCACCGCCCCTCCGCCGTAGGCCAGCCCGTTCATCATGCCGATGACCGGCTTCGGCGATGCGGATATGTCATACATCCAGTTCTGGTATTGAAGGGAGTTGGCCTCTCGCTGCTCCTCGGTCAACTCCACTGCGTGCACCCTCTGCTCGTGGATGTCGCCGCCCGCTGAGAAGGCCCGCTCTCCCGCGCCGGTAATCACGATGCACCCCACGCCTTCGTCGTCGTTGGCCGACATTACCGCGTGGTGCAATTCCTCGTCCAGCTTGTGATTCATGGCGTTCAGGACTTCAGGACGGTTCATCGTGATGACCTTGACGCGCTCTTCAACTTCCACCAGCAGGTGCTCGTAGTCCATGGGAAAACCTCCTGGGCCGGGAATGGCCGACTGATTTTATAGCTGATTGTATGGATTTCGACGGCGGAGCGCAAAGGGCGCGGAACGAATGCCTTCCTGTGTTAAACTGCGATGCAATCGTTTTACCGGAGGCCCAGCGTGCCCCAGCGACTCAAGGCCGGCGAGGCAGTCATCGAACTTCTGAAGCAGGAAGGCGTGTCCCACATCTTCGGGATTGTCGGCTCCTCCTTCCTCGACATTCTGGATCCCCTGTACGACCGTGATGATATGCGGTTCATCAGTGTTCGCCACGAGCAGGGCGCGGCCCTGATGGCCGACGGCTTCAGCCGCATTTCCGGCGCGCCCAGCGTATGCCTGGCAACCAACGGGCCCGGGGTGTTGAACCTGACCTACGGCATCGGCTCGGCCTACGTCGCCCACTCGCCGGTGGTGGTCATTGCCCCTTCCGCTTCCCGGCGCGACCAGTACCGCAACTCCACCCAGGAATTTGACCAGGTGGCATTGTTCAAGCCCATCACCAAGGCGTCGTTTCCCATCAACCGCATAGACCGTCTCCCCGACGCGCTGCGCCACGCTTTCCGCGTCGCCACCTCCGGCAAAATGGGCCCTGTGTTGCTGGACATTCCGCGCGACCTGCTGCCCGGCGCAGAGGTTGAGCTGGACCTGCTGCCTCCAGACTCATACCGGCCCGGCCAGACCCGCTCCCGCGGAGATTTGGGGCTGATACAGCGGGCTGCCGACGTGCTGGCCTCGGCGCAGCGTCCGGTCATTCTGGCCGGGGGTGGCGTGCAGTGGAGCAATGCCGGCGGGGCAGTCTGTCGGCTGGCTGAACTTACGGGCGCAGCCATCGTTACTTCCTACGGGAGAGCGGATGCCGTGCCTTCCGATCACCCCAACTTCCTCGGACACCTGGGCCGCTTGGGAGCCGCCGAGGGCATCGAGGCTACCCGCGAGGCCGACGTCATACTGGCCATAGGCAGCCGCTTGGGGCAGTCTACGACGTTCTACGACAACCGCTTCATTCCGGCGGATGCCAAAATTATCCAGATTGAAATCGACCCTGAAGAAATCGGGCGGAACTATCCCGTCACCGTCGGCATTGAAGGCGACGCCGGGGCGGTATCGGAAGGTCTGCTGGAGGAACTGCGCCAGCGGGAGCCGCGCGTCAACCCTCAGTGGGCCGACGAGGTCAAGGCTTGGAACACCCGCCGCGCTGAGAGGCTCCGCGGAGAGGAGCGTCTGGATACCCTGCCGATGAAGCCGCAGCGGGTGTACGCTGAACTACGCAAGGTGATGCCCCGCGATGCCATCGTTGCCCTAGATGCTGGACTGGCCCCCAACTTCGGGCAGGACAGGCTGGATTTCTTCCAACCGCGCAGCCTGATGACCTCGCTGGATCTCGGCGGTCTGGGCTTCAGCTTCCCAGCCGCTATAGGCGCGCAGTTCGCCGCGCCCAGCCGTCCGGTGGTCAACTTCAACGGAGACGGCGGTTTCCTGTTCAACGCCCAGGAATTTGCCACTGCCGTGGACTACGACCTGCCGGTGGTAACGGTGATCATGAACAACGGCAGTTGGGGGTCTGAGAAGGCCTATCAGCGTTTCGCCTTCAACGAGCGCTACGTCGGGGCGGATACTCTGAATCCCCGCTACGATAAGTATGCGGAATTGTTCGGCGGGGCCGGGTTCTACGTGGAGCGTCCCGAAGACGTCGGGGACGCCCTCCTGGAAGCCCTGAAAGCGGGAAAACCCAGCATCATCGAGATTCCCATAGACCCCGATGAACTGCCCCGTCCTGCCCGCCTTGCCGATGTGCAGGCGCAGCCCCAGTCTTGAACAGATTGCAGCGCTACTCGCTGACAGGTCATACCAGATGCAAGATCGAGTATTCCCCCAAGACATCAACATTGACGGCACGGCCATCATAATTGTGTGGGGCGACGGCCACCGCAGCCCGTACCCCCATCGCTATCTGCGGCTGCGGTGTCCCTGCGCCAGTTGTATAGAGGAAATGACCGGGAAGCCTATCCTGGACCCGGGTTCCGTGCCTGAGAATGTCAGGGCTATTGACCACATGCCCGTTGGCAACTATGGACTGCAGTTCCTATGGGACGACACCCATTACACTGGCATATACACCTTCAGGGCCTTGAGGGCTGCCTGCACTTGCATCGTCTGTAACGAGGCGCGGGCGGAGGCGTCAGCAGAGGGGAGATAAATCAACCCCCGTCTTTAGTTGGTTGGCGTTTCAGGGCGCGACCGCATGGGCTTCTCCAGCGAAGCCTTGAATTTGGGCGCGGTAAAGGTGTTGGAACGAAAAGCGAAATTGGATAGCTGCCGCTGCGCCGGTTCATCGCACTGGCTGCAAGGGGCTGATTCATTTGATCTGGAAACCGGCCGTATCAGTTCGAATTCGTGGTCGCACTTGGAGCAATAGTATTCATAGACTGGCATCAGTATACTCTCGCCTGAAGAATTTCCCTACATTCTAACCTTTGCCGTTCAGGTTACGCCACGGCCACATTTCGACAGGCTCACCTTCAACAGGGGAGCTAAAATTGCAAAGACACGCGAGGACTTTATGACTGAGACGACTGACGTAGCGATAATCGGGGGAGGTGCGGCCGGCTGCTCAGTTGCCTATTACTTAGGAGAGGCTGGGCTGACCAGCACCATAATAGAGCGCGAAGGTGTGGGCACTCAGGCTTCCGGGTATGCTGCCGGCGGCCTGAACCCTCTGACTGGCCACGGCATACCGGGGCCACTGGCAGCGTTCGCATGGGAATCTTTTCACATACACCACGGACTGTACACGAAATTAAGCGAGTTGAGCGGAATAGATTATCAACTGCGCCAAACATCCGAGATTCGCATCACTTTCAATGAGTCCGAAGTGCCCGAATTCGAGGCTCTGGCCGACCGGCTGCTGCGCACCAGCGGCTTCGCTGCGTCTATGACAGAGCAATGGCGGGTACGCAAGCTGGACTCCAGGGTTAACAGCGTCTTCGCAGGGTGTGTCTTCACTCGCGGCAACTACCAGCTCGACAGTCTCGGCTTCACGCAGGCGCTGTCGTCCGCAGCCCAGCACTCGGGCGCGAAGCTGCGCCACGGCTCCGTGCGCGGCTTGGAGATTACCGGAGATCAGGTCAGCCGAGTGTTGCTTGAGGACGGCGAAATTGAATGTGGCGAGGTCGTAATGGCCATGGGGCCGTGGTCCAGGCAGGCCGAGAAGTGGCTGGACGCATATGTACCCGTCGATCCTTTGAAGGGCGAAATTCTTCGCATGAAGCTGCCGGGAGAGCCTTTGGAACACGACGTGATAGGAGAAGGGGCCAGCGTCTATGCCAAACCCGATGGCCTGGCCTGGTGCGGCACAACCGAGGACTGGCGTGGCTTCGACCGCCAGCCGCTGTCCGAGACCCGTGAGCGCATCTTGCACGGGGCAAAGCGGCTTGTGCCTGCTTTGGCCGACGCTACGCTCGTGATGCACACCGCTTGCCTGCGTCCGGTGACCCCGGACTGGCTGCCCATTCTCGGCCGCGTCCCGGGTTACCGTAACGCTTGGCTCGCAACCGGGGCTGGCAAGAAGGGAATCCTTCTGGCGCCTGCTATTGGCAAGTCCATCGCCGATCTCATCGCTACTGACGATACTGCTCTACCCATTGAGAATTTCGCGCCGGAGCGTTTTGCGGCTCCCGTGGCGGTATGAGCCGGAGTATCTGATATGGGCCGTGAGATTACCATCGCTGCCGGAACCCTGGAACTGAGCGCCGAGTTGAACAACACTGCTACGGCGGACGCGGTCTGGAACGCGCTGCCCATATCCGCTTCCGGAAACACTTGGGGCGACGAAATATACTTTCGTATCCCGGTAGCATCCGAGCCGGAGGATCTCCGGGAAGTGGTGGAGTTCGGCGACTTGGCCTTCTGGCCTCCCGGGAATGCCTTTTGCATCTTCTTCGGCCCCACTCCGGCCAGTCGAGGGGATGAAATACGGGCAGCCAGCGGCGTTGTTGTAATTGGGCGCGTCACCGGCGACGCTGCCGCGCTTCGCCAGGTTCCCGCTGGCGCTACCGTTACTATCAAGGCAGCTTGATCCGGTTATCCAAATTTAACGTCATTCGAGGAACAGCGCTTTGTCTCTAGGCTGGGCAATCGCCGGCATCGGGTCGCACGCCGACCTGAAAATAGCTCCGGCCATGAAACTGGCGAGGGATGCGAGTCTTGTCGCGGTTTACGGCCGCGACCAGTACCGCGCCGACGGTTTCGCCGAGAACCACGGCGCGGATGCTGCATACAGCAGCCTGGATGCGATGCTGGCGGACTCCCGTGTTGAAGCCGTGTTCGTGGCGTCGCCCAACCATCTTCATGCGGCCCAGACTATCCAGGCCGCCGCCGCTGGCAAACACGTCCTCGTCGAGAAGCCGATGGCGAACTCGGTATCCGACGCGGCTGCCATGATAGATGCCTGCCGCGACCATGGGGTGAAACTGGGGTTGGGATTCGAGCTTCGATTTCACCCTGCCCATCTCTGGGCCTGCCGGTTGATTGATGAAGGCGCCATAGGGCGAATCCGCTTGGCCCACGGACAGTGGGGCCGGGGCAACCGTGGCGAGCCGGAGCACCTGGCCCGCACCGGTCTCCGGGAATGGTGGGAAACGCCGGAACTCATTGGCGAGGCATCGGTACTCGTCGGGTTGGGTGTCCACGTCTTCGACCTGATGCGCTTTCTGACCAGAGAGGAGGCCGTCGAGGTTATGGCTATGACCGACGGGCAGACCGATAAGCAGCCGCTGGAGCACATCGCCACCATCGCGCTGCGAATGAGCAGCGGAACAATCGCCCAAGTGATGTGCGGGCGGATGCTGCCGGACACCCAGAACGACTTGGCTCTTTACGGTTCCGACGGTCGCATCGCCACCAAGGAAACGATCTGGGAGGCGCGTCTGGGCCGGGCGGAAGTTGTCAGCGCGACCCTCAATCAGACCGAAAGCTACGAGTATGACTACCTAGCAAACTTCGTAGCCGAGCTCGAGGATTTTCACGACGCCCTGTTACAAGACCGCCCTCCTTCCGCAACGGGCGAGGACGGTCTGCGGGCCGCCAGCATTACTTCCGCAGCCATAGAGTCGGCCAAGACCGGGCGAGCAGTCAAAGTTTCGTCAGTGGTACATAGTCATTAGACAAGTCCAGCCATTAGGGTAGTAAAGGAAGACTGATCATGACCGCCACAGCCTCAAAAACGGAATCTCAGGGCGCATTGCGCGGCGTCCGGGTAGTCGAGTTCGGGCAATACATTCCCGGTCCGCTGCTGGGAATGTTGCTGACCAGTCAGGGAGCCGACGTCATCAAAGTTGAGCGGCCCGGGGGCGACCCTGCCCGTGGCGAACCCGCCTTCGCCACCTGGAACCGCGGCAAAAGATCGGTTGAGTTGAACCTGAAGTCTTCTGAAGGGAAGGCTCAAGCGCGGGAGTTGATAACCTGGGCCGATGTGCTTATTGAGAACTTCCGCCCCGGTGTGGCTGACCGCTTGGGCATCGGTTATGACGCTACCGGAGACAACCCCGGCTTAATCTACTGCTCGCTTCCCGGTTTCGGGGAAGACAGCCCCCATCGCGATGAACGGGGATGGGAGCATATAGTGGGCGCCGCTACCGGGGCGCATCAGGGTGTTGGAGAAATGGATGAACCTCTTTTCCTCCCATTGCCCTCTGCCAGTTCTTTCGCCGCAATCATCGCATCGGTGTCAGTCGCAATGGCGCTGGTAGCCCGGGAGCGGACCGGCAAGGGACAGCGTATCGAAGTGCCCCTGCATAGCGCCATGTTCGCAGCCATGGGACGCCACCTGTCCAACTTCCATGACATCAACCCTCCCGACCTGTTCCAGTTGCCCCGCAACGTAATGTCGCACCAGTACCAGTGCGCCGACGGACGCTACGTCCAGAACCACGGGATGTACCAGCGCTTTGCCAGCCAGTTCCTGCAGGCTGCCGGCCGGCCCGAGTGGATCGAAGATCTGGAAGACCTGTACGGCGCCGATGTGCGCCCGGAGACCATATCAATGTGGCGGGAACGGGTGGAAAACCTGTTCAAGGAAAAGACAGCAAAGGAGTGGGAAGACGCCATCGCCGAAACTGGCGGCGCTTGCACCATCTGCAAGACGGTGGATGAGTGGCTAATTCACGAACACGCCATAGCCGGAGGCATGGTAGTCGAGGTGGACGACGCCAAGTACGGCAGGATGAAGCAGCCCGGTTCCCCGGTGCGCCTGCGCGGAACTCCCGGCCCTGCGCCAACCCGGGCCCCTGAGCTGGGCGAGCACACGTCGAGCGCGCTTTCGGAAGTCACCCTGAGCTTGTCGAAGAGCGCCGCTCCCCGCGCGGCGCCGGCGGGCAGCGAGGACATCTTGTCCGCCCTCCAGGGTGTGCGGGTGCTGGACCTCTGCATAGTGCTTGCGGGCCCTACCTGCGGACGCACCCTGGGGGAGTTCGGGGCAGACGTTATCAAGATTGACGATCCATCCCGCCCCTACGACTATGCCGGAAATCTGGACGTAAACCGGGGCAAGCGCAGCATCCAGATTGACCTGAAGAAAGAAGAAGGCCGCCAGGTTTTCTGGAAACTGTTGGAGACCGCGGATGTAGTGGTGGAAAACATTCGGAAGGGGAGCCTGGCCCGGCTGGGCTTGGGATACGAGGAAGTCAGGAAGCGCCGCCCGGACATCATCTACGCTTCCCTCAACGCCTTCGGTTACGACGGGCCGTGGGCTGAGCGGCCCGGATGGGAGCAACTGGCCCAGGCCACCACAGGCATCCAGGTACGGCGAGGCGGACGCGATGCCGCTCCGCAACTTCTCCCCTACCCGATGAATGACTATGCCACGGGCCTTCTGGGGGCCCTCTCTGTCGCCCTGGCCCTGCATGAGCGGCAGAGGACGGGGCGAGGTCAATCGGTGGACGGCGGATTGGCTCTCACTGCCTGTATGCTTCAATCGCCCTATTTCCTGGATTACGAGGGCTACGAACGCGACGAGCCGGAGGGATTGAATGTGCGCGGCTTCTCGGCCCTGTCGCGGCTCTACCGGGCCACCGATGGCTGGCTGTATATGCACTGCCCGGATGGCGCGGCATGGGATGACTTGACCGGACTGCCGGAATTTTCCCGCATATCTGCCGATTCCAGGTTCGCTGATGCTGAATCAAGAGAGCGCAACGATGATGCTCTGGCAGGAGCGATTGCGGAGGTCATTTCGTCTGATAGCCGCCAACACTGGGTAGAGCGCTTTGCCCCTACCGGCGTCAGCGTCATGGAGAACATGACAATACCGGACTTTCATGCTGACCCGCACGTGCGAAAGGCAGGGCTGATAGTCAGCCGCGAGCATCCCGAATTTGGCATGGCAGACCACTTGGGGGTGGTGCCCCGGCTATCGGGGACTCCGGCCCGCTTGGGCCGCCCGACGCCGGTGCTGGGCGCAGATACGGACGAAATCCTGTCCGAGACAGGATACACGGCCGCGGAGATTGCCGCGCTGAAAGCCGCCGGAGCGGTGGCGCAAACGGGCGTTTAGCGAATGGGCGCTGGAGAAAGTCAAGGTATTGGCTTGGAGAGCCGAGCTCCCGCTGGGCAACTATGGGCTGTTGCCCAAGCCAAGTATGCGGCCAATCCGCGCTGCGTCGTTTCGCCTCTTGACGCTTAGCTTGCCTCGAATTGAACTGACGTGATTGCGGACGGTGTGATAACTCACCCCTAGCTGGGCGGCAATATCACGATTGGACAGCCCTGTCGCCATCATCCGCAGCACTTCCAGTTCCCGGTCGGTCAGAGGGTTGTCTTCATCCTGGGTGGCTTCTTGAGGGGCGGAGCTTGAGGCCGCGAGCACACCTTCGACTGCATCCGCAACCCTGATGGCAAGAGCCTTATCGTGCTGCTCATGAAACAGGTGCGCCACTATCAACCGCCGCGAGTCGCCCACCGGAATCGCCATAGGAGTCAGGGTTACTAATTTCCGCTCCCCTGAAGCGCTGAGCATTCGTGACTGGAACACTCCCCCGGTGCGGCCTTCTCTGGCAGCCAGCAGGGAAGGGCAACCATGGATGCACATCTCCAGAGAGCTTTCGGAGTGGAGATTTTGCAGAACCTCGGAACAGCGTTTCCCCACCACGTTTTCAGATAGGTGTCCCAGGATTCGTTCGGCGCCGGAGTTCCAATACCTAATGGTCTGGTCCATATCCATGACATAAGCGCCGTAAGGTGCATTGTTCAGGAAATCCAAGTTTGAGTCTGAAAAATTTGTCACCACCGGAAACCACCTGAAAAATTGCTAACGGTAATGCTACCACATCATCACTTTTGCCTTTACAAATGCCACAGGCTGGGCAGTTCCATTCCCGAGCTGGTTAGGTCCTGAGTATGGTAGCTTGATTCTTACACTGGCTTGGCATTGATTTTGGAAAGAGCCAGCAGCCATGCTCAAGCAGGTAGTAAGCGCAACGGGAGCGTGGTAAACTAGCTCCATTCGGCGGGAAGGGGCAGTTGCCTTGCTGCATATCTATAACACCCTCACGAAAAGGGTAGAAGAGATTGAGCCTGCGGAGCCGGGTCTCATTCGGATGTACACCTGCGGGCCGACGGTCTACCGCGACGCCCATATCGGCAACCTGCGGACCTATATGATGGCCGACTGGATTCGCCGGGCCATGATGCATCACGGTGTGCAGGTTCAGCACGTCAAGAACATCACCGACGTCGGACATATGCGTCAGGAACTGGTGGAAACCGGCGGCGACAAGATGATTCTGGCCGCCCTGGCCGAAGGAAAGACAGTCCAGGAGATTGCCCAGCTTTATGCTGGCCGGTTCCACCGCGACGAGGCCCGCCTGAACATTATGGATGCCCATGTCTTCCCATGGGCCAGCGAGCACATTCCGGAAATGCTGTCTATCGTAGGGTCTTTGCTGGAAAAGGGACACGCCTACGAGCGCGGCGGAAACATCTATTTCGACGTGCCGAGCTTCCCTGATTACGGCAAGCTTTCCCGCAACACCGGCGCCGATCTGCTGGAGGGCGTTCGCGCCGAGGCTGACCCATTGAAGAGAGACCCCCGAGACTTCACCCTCTGGAAAGCCGCTGAGCTTGGCCGCGACGTGAAATGGGACAGCCCGTGGGGAGAAGGCTTTCCGGGATGGCATATCGAATGTTCGGCCATGGCTTCCAAGTACCTGGGCGAGTTTTTCGACATACACACCGGCGGCGTTGACAACATATTCCCTCACCATGAGGACGAAATCGCGCAAAGTGAAGCTGCCTTCGGTGACCAGCACGTCCGCTATTGGGTTCACGCGCAACACCTGCTGGCCGACGGCGCAAAGATGGCGAAATCTTCCGGCAATGTGTTTCTCATCGAAGAACTGATTGAACGAGGATTCGATCCCCTCTCATTCCGGTATCTGTGTATGACGGTGCTGTACCGTCACCGGATGAACTTCACCTTCACGTCGCTCAAAGCGGCAGAGAAAGCCCTGACGAGCTTGCGCTCCCGAATCTGGCAGTGGAGCATGGAGCCTGACACCAATGGTCACACCGCTGAGGCAGAGGAGTACCGCCGTCGCTTCTGGGAAGCGGTGGATTCCGACCTGAACTTGCCTGGAGCGCTGGCGGTGACATGGGAGATGGCGCGGTCCAACCTGCCGGGACGGGCCAAGCTGGAGTTGATGCTGGACTTTGACCAGATGTTTGGTCTTGACCTGCATACCTCACCGGCAAACAACGAGGTTGGAGAGGAGATAGTTGCTTCCATTCGGGAGCGGGAGGCCCTGCGCCAACAGGAGACGTGGGAAACCGCCGACTCCATGCGCGCCCGTCTCTTCGCCGATGGCTACGTCGTCGAAGACGCTCACGACGGCTCCCGTGTCCGGCCCAAGACCTCTATGGAACGCCGCCTCGATAGGTGGGACTCTGTCTCCTCTTCCCGTGAAGTGGCTTCCCTGCTCCATGAACCTTCCCAGTACGATTTTACGTTCATTCTGAATGCCTACGGCTACCCGGAAGATGTACGCCGTTGCGTAAACGGAATGCTGCGCCATTCAGAAGGGCACTCGGCGGAAATCATCGTCATTGACAGCGGCTCCACCGACGGCACCGGCGAAATGCTGGAAGAAATGCAGCGGCAGCACAATAGCCTCCGCGTTATCCACTGCGATCACGTTATCGGCGATGCCGCCAGTAAGAACATCGGCATAAAACTGAGCCTCGGCAAGCACGTCATCATCGTGGACGGTTCGGCGGAAATCGTAGGAGACGTCCTGGGTCCGGTTGCCGAGCAGCTCAGCGACCCCACCGTTGGCATCTTTGGCCCCTACGGGCTGACCACCGACGATATGCAGCACTTCCATGAAGAAGTGGACCGGGGCGACGCCGACGCAATGCAGGCCTATTGTATGTCCTTCAGGCGCGAGGCGGTCAATACTGTTGGGCTGATGCGGGAGGTGTTCCGCTTCTACCGCAACCTCGACATTGACTACTGCTTCCAGTTCAAGGACAAAGGCTACCGCGTCGTCGCAGATTCATCCCTGCCCCTCGTTCGCCACGAGCATCGCCAGTGGACGGAGTTGGACGACAATCAGCGCGACGAACTGTCCCGCAAGAACTTCGGACGCTTCCTCAAGCGCTGGGGCAACCGCCCTGACTTGCTGATTACTGCGGGGGCCAAGGGATTCGGAAGTCAATTCCGCCACTAGGCCTCCTCCTCTTGCTTTTCTACCCCTGCATATCCGCTTATATTCCCTCTCCTTCCGGGGAAGGGTTAGAGTGGGGGCGTCTCCCTTGAATGCACTGGCCGAAAGGCTCTTGGCTGGCGAGCAGCGAGCTCTCTCCCGCGTCATTTCGATGCTGGAACGGGGAGACCCGGCAGCGGCGGAAGTGATGCGGGACATAGACGCTCACACGGGCCGTGCCTACACCTTGGGCATCACCGGCCCACCTGGCGCCGGGAAAAGCACCATCGTTGACCAGTTGACCAGGCAACTGCGGGGATTGGGCCAGCGCGTGGGCATCGTGGCCGTTGACCCCACCAGCCCTTTCAGCGGCGGCGCGTTGCTGGGAGACCGGATCAGGATGCAGCGCCACTATCTGGATTCCGGCGTGTTCATCCGCAGCGTGGCCACTCGGGGACAGGCCGGAGGACTGCCCAGAATCGTCAAGGGCATAGCCCGGGCCCTGGACGCAGCCGCTTGCGACGTCGTCATTGTTGAGACCGTAGGCGTCGGCCAGACTGAGTTGGGCATCATGGGCGTGGCCGACACCGTTGCAGTGGCCCTGATTCCCGAGGCGGGCGATTCCATTCAGGCCCTGAAGGCCGGCGTGATGGAAATTGCTGACCTGTACGTCGTTAACAAGGCCGACCGCGATGGAGCCGACCAGATGGCGGCATCTGTAACCGCCATGCTCCAGATGTCGCTGACCACCCCGGACTGGGTGCCGCCCGTGACGCTGACCGCCGCCCACACAGGGCAAGGTATCGAAGAGCTTTGGGAAAAGCTGCAAGCGCACAGGGCGTACCTGGAAACCAGCGGCAATTTAGCTAAAAGGCGTGGTGAACATCGGGCACAGGAATTCCTGGAAGTTGTCGAGGAGGAATTGGTGCGCCGCCTGCGCCGTCTGGTGCAGACCGACCCGTCCCTGCTGGCGAAGCTGGAGCGCGTGTCTTCCCGGGACGCCGAGCCTTATTCCGCCGCGCTGGAATTCCTGAACGGCTCTGCGCTCAACCCTGACCTCTTGACCACCCCTTCCCGCTAATAGCCTGCTAACGCCTTTCCTTCCCATTTCGCATCCAGGACAATCGTGTTCTATCGAAGTTATCCTTCGTCATTCCTGCGAAGGCAGGAATCCAGAGGTTGTCAGGCCAGGCGGATTTGCTGTGGCAGGATAGCATAGATTCCCGCTTTCGCGGGAATGACGGGCACGAAGGTTAAAACGCGATTGCCCTGCCCTGAAAACCGCTATGTTATATGCGGGACGCTTGTGGTATCATCGTTGCCCATTCGTCAGGGTATCGGATTCGCCATGACCTTGATTCCCTGATTTTGGATATTGGGAGGTGCGAAAGATGGACTTGAATATCCAGGGCCGAAACATTGAGATTACCCGCTCGATGAAGGAGCACGTGGCCGCCAAGCTTGCCTCCCTTGACCGACACCTTCCTTCCATCACCAGGGCCGAGGTGGAGATGGCTTCCGAGTCCACCCGATCCCAGCGGGACAGGGTTGTGGTGCAGGTGTCGCTGAGTGTCGGTGGGGAATTGCTGCGCGCCCAACGCCGCGCTGCCAACGCCCGCGCCGCAATCAACGCTGCTGCCGAAGCCCTTGACCGGCAGGTAAACCGCTGGAAAACCCAGAATTACCGGAGCGAGCGTATCCCCCGCTACGCGCCGGACGCTGACTCGGCCCGCGACACCATGGTCGCCGAGGATGCCGCGCCACCGGAGGCGGGGATGCCAGTGGAAGCCATGGGCGACCTAGTGCGCATCAAGCGCTTCGATATGGAGCCGATGACCGTGGAGGAAGCGGCCCTCCAGATGCAATACCTGGACCACAGCTTCTATATGTTTCTCGACTCTGAAACCAACCGCTACAGCGTCCTCTACCGCCGCGCCGACGCCAACTACGGATTGATTCAGCCGACTTCGCGGTAGCGGGCAAGTCGGCGGCTGGATTAGCTCTGTGACAAATCAAAAGGCCGGGCATTGTGCCCGGCCTTTTCGCATAGCAGCGCCGGAATAGTTACCCAGTGCCGTTGCCCTATCGGTCGCCGCTGCCGTTCCCGCCGGCGTTGCTGCCCATGGACATGAAGTTGCCCAGCATCGAGGTGAACTCCATGGGAAAAATCCACTTGGTGGATGGAGAATCGCCCAGCGACTTCAGCGTGTCGAAGTATTGCAGGCTCATGGTGCGGCCATCGGCTTGGTTGGCTGCCTGGTTTATGCGCTCCAGGGCCTCGCTGAACCCCGCCGCCCGCAGTACGGCCGCCTGTTGTTCGCCTTCCGCTTTCAGAATCTCCGACTGACGCTCGCCCTCCGCTTGCAGGATGGCCGCCTGCTTCTCGCCCTCGGCGCGGTTGATTTGCGACTGCCGCGCACCCTCGGACTCGGTGATCTCAGCGGTCTTGATGGCTTCTGCGGATTTCTCTCGCTCCATCGCCGCCTTCACGCCGGGAGGCGGGTCAATCTCGTTGATTTCGACCTGTGAAACCTTGACGCCCCATCGCTCCGTAACTTCGTCCATCCGTACCTGAAGGGCGTCGCGGATGCGCTCCCGCTCGGTTAGCGCGTCGGCCAGCGAGGTCGAGCCGATGACCGCGCGGAGAGTAGCGAAAGCCAGGTTGATCACCGCCAGCTCGAAGTTCTGCACTTCCAGCACTGCGCGGTCGGCCATATCTTCCATCACGCGGTAGTAGATGACAAAGTCCATATCCACCACCACGTTGTCCGCCGTGATGTACTTCTGGGTTGGCACTCGGGCCACCCGCTCCCGCAGATCGACCTTGGTGCCGTGATATACGAAGGGCAGGAGGAAGTGAAGCCCTGAACCCTTGTTGCCGGTAAACGTCCCAAATCGCTGTATTACCATACGCTGGTATTGTTGCACCATGATAATCCCTGCTGACATATCGGCCTCCTCGCGGTTTTTGCCGAACCTTGCTAAGCGGATAAATTCAATATGGGTATTCGGAACGCGACACGGTAAGCACCAGTCCCTGGATGTCAATGACCATCACTTCCACTCCGGTTTCGATGGGTTCGCCGTCGGCGCTTATTGCCGTCCAAGTGTCGCTGGCTACGCGGACGACGCCCTGGGGCGACAAGGTGCGGGTAACCTCCCCTGTCTTGCCTATGAGGGACTGGGTGGAGCCGGCCCGGCGCTGTCGGCGCGATTTCACTGCCTCCCGGGCCAAGTATAACACGCACCCTCCGACTGCCACTGCCGTTCCGGCGATGAGCCAGCGGTTTACCGAGAGCGGCGGCGGGGTGGGCGACGCATCGCCGAACTGGGCGAAAAGGAGTACACCTCCTACAACCAGGCTGATTACGGAAGCAATTCCCAGGATTCCGAAACCCGCCACCACCACCTCTGCCGCCGCGAGCGCGATGGCCAGCAAGATAAGCGCGACCCCCGCCCAGTTGGCTGGCAGGTTCCCCAGCCCGACAAAGGCAAGTATCAGGCAGATGATGCCCACTACCGCCGGCGCTATCAATCCTGGGCTGAAGAGCTCGATGACTATGCCGAGGCCGCCTATGGTCAACAGCAGGAAAGACACGTTCGGATCTGCCAGAAATTCCAGGATTACTTCCAGCATGTTTTTGTCGAGGTTGCGGGTTGCCAGGCCCTCAGTGTTCACCAGGATGGCCCCTGACGGTGTCTGCGCCATGCGACCTTCCAGTTGCGACAGCAGGCTGTCCATGTCCTCTGCTATAAGGTCCACTACGTTGCCGTCCAGGGCTTCTTGGGCAGAATAGGATGCCGCTTCCCTGACAGTGGACTCCAGCAGTTGTGTGTTTCGGCCCCGCTCTTGTGCGATGCTCCGTATCAGGGCCGCGGCGTCGTTCTCGACCTTGCTGGCAAGGGTTTCATCCAAGTCTCGCCCGGTGGAGGAGACAGGAGTGGCTGCGCCGATATTGGACCCGGGAGCCATGACAGCGAAATTGGCGGCGGCGGTTATGAACGTTCCCGCAGAACCTGCCTGCGCCCCGGCAGGCGAGACGTAGACTGCTGTCGGCACCGGGGAAGCCAGCAGACGCTCGACAATATCCCTCGTGGAACTGAGTAGACCGCCCGGGGTGTCGAGCCGGATGACCAACAGCTCCGATTCATTTTCCAATGCCTCTTCGATGGCTCGTCCTATGTAGCGGTCCTTGACCGGGTTTATCACGCCGTCCACGGTTATGACCAGAACGTGAGGCTCTGCTTCTCCCTGCGCCTGGATTACTCCGGCCAGAAGGCTGGCCAAGCCAAGGAGCAAAGCCATTGACGCGAAAAGCGAAATGCAGCGCCGGGTGCGGCTTAGCGTTGTCATGTCAGAACCGGCCCTCTCCGTAGCGGTCTTTCGAGAGACAAGAACCTCGTGTGATTATACGCTTGCGCGCTGGCCCTTCGATCTTTCTTTCTTGCCATCTGAAATGTGAAGGACTTGCGCCCGTTTATAAAAGCCCCTGCGGGAGCATAAAATCTGAAGGAACGGCAAAAACGTACTAGAAAACACGCTCAACGAAAGCAGGAATTGGGTATGAGAATTTTGCGCCCTTTGGCAATCAGGGAAATGGCAACGGTATTAGCGATGGCGGCCCTTTCGGTTATCATAATGGCCTGCAACAGTTCAGCTCCCACAAATACGGAAGGACCGCCCGTACAAACTGCGGCGCAAAACTCGGCAACTGCCGGGCTGTCCGAGCAGGATGCTTCAACCTCTGCGTCAAGTGAGACCGTGCAGCGAAAAAACATGGCGGTTACGGTGTCCACGGCCGACGCGCAGAGAAATGATGCGCCGGTCAGTCCCGCCAGTCCGGTGGCGACTCAAACTCCGAACGGCGCGTTGCAGCCACAATCCGGGGCTGACCACCAGCAGGTGGTGCTGGCCTTCGAGAACGTGCTGCACGAGATTTATCAGAGCGTTCTGCCATCTGTGGTCTATATCAGGGTACCCAACCCATCCGGGGAGATGCTCAGGGAGATACCGGGCATTCCCGAAAACTTGCTGTGGGGCGAAGGCTCAGGCTTCGTCTGGGACACCGAAGGCCACATAGTCACCAACTACCACGTTGTTGAAGGAGCCATAGGGGAATCTGATGAGGTTGTAGTCATTTTTGCCGACGGCACTCGCGCAAAGGGAGTGGTGATTGGCAGCGACCCTCACTCGGACCTTGCCGTAGTCAAACTGGAGGACGGCGACTGGAATCTGCAAGCGGCTCCACTGGGCGATAGCAGCGAGGTAAGAGTCGGTCAATTGGCGGTAGCCATTGGCGCGCCCTTTGGACAAGAATTTACCATGACCTCCGGTATCGTCAGCGCCATAGGACGCAATATCAGGGGCGAGAGACAATTCACTATTCCTGAAGTGATTCAGACCGACGCAGCTGTCAACCCCGGTAACTCGGGCGGTCCGCTTCTCGACAGACTTGGCCGGGTAATTGGTATCAATACCCTGATTATCAGCCCAACAGGAAGCTATTCCGGAGTCGGTATGGCTGTGCCGGTTAACATCGCCAAGCGTGTGGCGCCGTCTCTGATTGCTGACGGCGAGTTTAACTATCCGTGGCTTGGGGTTAGCATCGGCACAGTTAACGGCGCCTATGCGGAGGCGCTGGGTTTGCCAGGGGATAGCAGCGGCGCCTTGGTAATCACTGTCGTTGCTGACGGTCCCGCCGATGAATCCGGACTGCGAGGGTCTGATGACACCGTTGAAGTCGGCGGCCTATTCTTACATGCTGGCGGGGACGTCATCGTGGAGATCGGTTCGCACGAAGTCAAAAGCTCCAATGACCTCATTGCCCACTTGACATATAGCAACAGCCCCGGCGACACTGTGGTTTTCACGGTGTTGCGGGACGGAGAGCGCAAGGAAATTGAAGTCGCTCTGGGCGAGCGGCCCTGATTTGTCGTCAATTTCAAAGCGCGCAGAGGTGAAGAAGCATTGCCTAGCATAGGCGCAATATACACGGCGGCGGTCAAGTCCCTGGCCTTGCAAGCTAGAACATCGGTAGCCGTGGGTAAGAGCGGGATTGCCGAGGACCGCCGCTTTCACTTGATAGACGGCGGCGGAAGGCTGCTTACCCAGCGGCAGCGTCCGCAGTTGGCCCAAGTGTTCTCGACCTATGACGTTCAGAACGAACATCTGACAATGACTTTCCCTGACGGAATGGAGCTGTCAGGAAAGGTCGAAGCAGGCGATCCGGTCAGAACGCAGGTATGGGGCCGCCTCGTGTCCGGGAGAGTAGCCACAGGGGACTGGAATGACTCTCTGTCTCGACACTGCGGCGGGCCGGTCCGTTTGGTCAAGACGGACGATGTCGGCCTGTCCTTCGACGAATACCCTGTATCGCTCGTATCCCAAGCCTCCATAGACCTGCTGACTCAGAGGGCTGGCGGCGTCAAGGAGTTCGAGGCCCGGCGTTTTCGTCCTAACTTTCTGCTGGAAGGCTGTTCGCCCCACGACGAAGACCTCTGGCTGGGAGGCACTATCTCTGTTGGGCCGGAACTGTTGCTGCGCCTGGTGGCTCCCGACCCGCGTTGCGCTATCACAACGGTAGACCCGGACAGCGGACAGCGCGACTTCGACACACCCCGATTGTTGCTGTCTTACCGCCCTTCTGCGCGCGCGCCGTATTTTGGCGTATACGGCGTGGTGGAAAGACCCGGAAATGTAACCGTGGGTGATGAGGTTGCGGTTCCTCCTTCGCATCGCTAGAAGGTCTACGACATGGCTCTCACCCGGTTGTCCGAGGCGTTTGACAGGGGCGCGCCGCCGTATCTACACTCTACGCAGCTTGGATTACCTGTTGCCGGTAAGGTGGATTGCATGAAAGAGAATCGCGTCAAGCGTGTTATGCGGGAAGGCGGTCTGGCCATTGTCAGCCATGTCGGATTTTCAGACCCCGCGGTGGTGGAGATAATTGCAGCCGCCGGTTTCGACGGCGCTTTCATTGACATGGAACATTCGGCCTTCGATATGAAGACCGTCGGCGAGATGATTCGCGTGGCTGATCTCTGCGGCATAACGCCCATAGTGCGAGTCCCAGAAAACAACCCGAAGACCATCCTGCGTATTCTGGACGCTGGCGCCCAAGGAATACAGGTGCCTCACATAGAGGGAGCCGAGGGAGCCAAGCGGGCTGTCGCAGCCGTCCGCTACCCGCCTGTGGGTGAACGAGGTGGCGCGGGGAGCACCCGGGCGGCAGGGTATGGGGCAGTTCCGTGGACGGAACACATGGAGACTTCCAACGAAGAGATTCTTCTAATAGTGATGACCGAGGACAAGCGTGGCCTAGATGAGCTGGAAGAGATAGCCGCGGTGGACGGTGTGGACGTCATATCTCTCGGCCCCACAGACATTTCCACGGCCCTGGGCATGACGGATCCCAATGACCCCCGGCTGCGGCAGACTTTCGTTGACCTGGCCGCCAGAATCAACGCCGTTGGTAAGGCCAAGGTGTACATCCCGGTCAACCATTCCGCCCTGCGACTCTCGCCACAGGAATTGTTGGACATGGGTGTAAATTATACTTCGGTGGCCCCGGCCCCTCCCACAATTGTGCTCAACTCCCTCAAGGAATCGGCTGCCCGCATACGTGAGCAAACAGCAACGGTGGCGACAGCGTAGTCTCAGGTACGAAACTCCGCCTTTCCTGGAGCCTGGCAGGCGAATCGAGAATATAATACGGAGACTTTGCTATCGCTACTCAAATGATCCCCCCCAGGATTCTGAACATTGCCGCCAACAGGGAACTTCTGGATGCGGCGATTGGAGATTCAGCCCGGAATGAAGGCGGCAAGGAATACTTGCAGCTCCGGCGCAGGGTGACCGAAAGGGGACTCTTGGAGCGCCAGTATCCGTACTATGCCGTCAAGGTGCTTGGGATGATGGTGATGCTGGCATTGGGTGTAGCGGTCATAGTGGCTTTCGACCGGCTATGGGTGCAGATGCTCAACGCAGTGTTCCTTGCGGCGGTGTTCGCGCAATTCGGGTTCATCGGGCACGATTCCGGGCACCGGCAGATATTCCGTTCCGCCCGCAACAACGATTTGGTGATGCTGTTGGCCGGTCTGGTAACCGGCATGACGCCGAGCTGGTGGCAGGACAAGCACAATACTCATCACCGCAACCCCAACCACTTGGGGACGGACGGCGACATAGAAGTATCGGTCTTTGCGTTCACGGAGGAGCAGGCCGTGGAGAAGCGCGGCCCTCTCCGGTTCCTTGTAAAGTATCAGGCCTTCCTCTTCTACCCGATGCTCCTGTTGACTTCCCTCAGCCTCTTGGGCGGAGGGCTGGCTTATCTGGCGCGCCGGGAGCGGGTTCGCTACCCCATCGCCGAGGTGTCCGCCGTCGCGGCCGGGCTGGCGCTGTACCTTGTCATTCTCTTTGCCTTCCTGCCCTGGTGGGAGGCCGTTCTGTTCATCGTGGTGCACCGGGCGCTGGCCGGGCTGCACATGGGTTCAGTGTTCGCTCCCAATCACAAGGGTATGCCAGTGCTGGAGCCAGGAGAAAAGCTGGACTACCTTCGGCAACAGGTGCTTACGGCGCGGGACGTGATTCCCAATCCGGTAATAGACTTCGCCTACGGGGGTCTGAACTACCAGATTGAGCACCACTTGTTCCCCAACATGCCCCGCAACTGCTTGAAGGAGGCTCGCGTGGTGGTCAAGGAGTTTTGCCGGGAACGGGGCATCCTATACCACGAAACGGGCTTCTGGCAGTCGCACCGGGAAATCTTGGGATATTTGCACGAGGTCAGCGCGCCGTTGAGGCGCGATGGCATCCGGGCTCGCGCTGCGGAGAGCCAGTAACCCCGGTTGTGCAGTAGGGCTACTGCTGTTGCTGCTGGACGAAGCGCCGGTAGACTTCTTCTTCGGACAGCGGGCCTGAGTGGAACCAAGCCTCTTCTATGGCTGAGTGCAGTTTCTCCAACGCTGGCAGCACCTCATCCATCAGTTCCACAACTTCCTCTGACGTCGCGATGGGCTTGTCGGCGCCGTCCATCAACTCGATGGCCGCCCCGATGACCTGTATGACTTCCACTGGCGCGACATGAGTGGCATTGAACCTGGCTGCTACCAGGCAGCCGCGCAGGGACGCTCCGCTGTCACGGGTCAGAAGCATATCCAGGGCCGTATCGCCGGGGCCTACGGTGACACCCCGGATGCTGGCTGCCATGCCGAGGACCGTCTCCAGCCCCTGCAAGCCGCTTTCCATGTCTTGCCTCGCCGCCCAGCGCACCACGCGGGCTATCGTCTGGGCCCGCTCAATCCAGCGGCCCAGCCATACCAAGTTGTAGACCCTGGAATCAGTGATCCAGCGGGTGGCGCCGGAGTCTGTCGTCCTCGAATCAGTGCTATCGGTCATCTGTCCCTCTCCGGCCTCTCCCTTGGTGAGACGGGGCTGCCGGTTTCGTTTTGCACTACGTAGGCCCGTCCCAGGAGTTCCAGTGCATCGCCAAGCGTGGGCAGGCTGTCGTCAAAGCTGACGTCGGCGATGGCGGCGATGTCTTCCGCTTCGCCTTTGGACAGGAATGACCCTGTGACTGGCGAAACATCGGTGTAGTCCCGGCCCACACCCAGCTTGACGTAATCACGCGCCGGAGGAAGGATGATTCCTCTTGTGGGATCGGCGCCCAACCACCCGTGGCTTGGGTGGAAGAACTCAGCCCAAGAATGAGTTTCGCCGGTCTGCCCGGTTATCAGCCCGCTGGCGTAGCGACAGGGAACCTTCAACGCCCTCAGCATACCCAGGGCCAGGTGCGTCTTGTCCTGGCAAACTCCCTCGCCCGCAACCAGCACCTGATCGGCGGTGGTGGCAACGGATGTCGTGCCTCGCCGGTACACGATATTCCAGTGCACCCACTGCACGACGCTGTTGACGGTAACCAGCAAGTTGCCGTCGCTTCCTGCAACGTCGAAAGCTAACTCGGCAACGCTTTCCGGGTCAACCAAGGGGGAGACCGTAGTGTATTCGTAGCTCTCAGGCAGTTCCTGCAGGTCTGAAATGAGAAGATCATCGTCTGCCGGGAGCTTGGTGGACAAGCTGACTTTTCCTCCGGCTGCCACTATGAAGATGGTGTGAGGCTCGATAACACGTAGCCTCCGCACCCTGTTGCCGAAACGGTCCTTATAGTCAACGCCCCGGCCGGTGGGTATGGACCACGCCTCTGTCTCCGTGACTGACTGGCCTTCTCCTTCCCTCGGGAAGACGCGGAGATGGTTGTCGTTGTGGATGACCGTGTCTGAGTAGCCGTATCTAACCGCGTATATGAAAGATGCGGTCACGGTCTCTATCGGACTACCCACGTCGGTTTGCATAGGCCACCAGAAGAATTGTTGGTGATTCTGCTCCCGGACTGGGCGACTCGGGTCAGTCCACCCGGGAACACGGATACGCTTCCGTCTCCGCTCTGGACCGCGAACACCCTGAGATCAATGTGGTGCGGCTCCAGGCTGGCTGTGTCCCCATTAAAAACCATGTGCTGGGAAAAATCCAATGTCTCTTGGGCAATAAACATGAGCGGATTTTGCAGAATGTTATTGGCGACCCTCGCCTTGTAGCCCTCCCCCAAGTCCGGCATAACGAAAACGCCCAAGCCTCCGTAGCCCTGACGAGTCTTGATGACGAGGCTTTCAAGGTTCTCCATTACGTGTCGCCGGCTGTCCATGTCAGCCAGATTGTAGCTGTGGGCCTGTTCCAGTACCGGCGATTCTCCGAGGTATCGTTCAATCATCTGCGGCACCCACAGAAACACCAGCTTGTCGTCGGCGGCTCCGGTGCCGATGCCATTGACCAGCGCCACCTTGCCGCTCAGGTAGGCTTCCCGCAGCCCGGGAACGAACAGGTCCAGATCTTCCACTCGACGGTAGATAACATCCACCTGGATGTCCTGGTCCAGGGTTCGGACGTAGACCCGGCCGTCAGGCCCGACGTAGAGGTCAGGCCCTTCTACCAGTGGAATGCTCAGGAGATCGGAAAGATAGCGATGCTCGAAGAAGGCGGAACCGTACTTGCCGTCGGTCAACAGGACGCATACCGGGTCCGGGTTGTCCGTGAGGGATCGGAACATACCCAGATAGGCGTCGCGGATGTTGTAAGGCAGAATGTCGTACTCCCCCGAAAACTCCGGGAAGATCGCATCGGCCATGCCCACTGACTTGAGCTGATAGGATATGCCGGAAGGGATGCGCAGGTTGTCTTCCAATACCATGTACCGGCCATCGCCCAAGTGCACCAAGTCTATGCCATAAATGTGGACAAACAGGTCTTTCGGAGGGCGGAAACCCTGCACTTCGGGGTAAAAATACTGCGAGGTATAAATCACCTCGTCAGGCACCACGTCCTGCCCATCGTTGTAGAGGTCAAACAGGAAGCGGTTAATGGCGCGCAAACGTTGCGACACGCCGGCAGCGATGACCTCCCAATGCTCCAGCGGAATCACACGAGGCAGAAAATCCGTGGGCATGGCCCGGTAGCTTCCAGGGTCGAGGTAAAAGGTGACCGCCTCCAGCTCAACTTGGCGGCGGGCGTTGTTCCACCGTTGACTCAATGTTTCCATGCCCAGGGATTCGGCGGCCTTCGCCAAGGCGGCGTAGTGCGGCCGGACCTGGCCGTGCGAGTCCTGCCACTCGCTGTAGAACTTGACAGGCCTGGAAAGAGCGCTGGTAACCAAGACGCAAATCCTTCCTGATAGTCTGAGACGTTGTCTTCCCCTATGGATTTTATAGCGCAAATATTACGGAAGGGTTAACGAAAAGGCCCCGGTTACCCAACCTGGTCTGTTTCTTGTACGGGCCTCTTGGAGTAATTGCGAAAACAGTTTGTGAAGAACATCACTAAATTGACAATACTTATAATTATGTGTAAAGATAATACCAAGCCCAGCCATATGAGACCGGCGACAATAGGTTCGAAACTGTGTGCTACGGCCATAGTCTCCCGTTTTTCCCAGCCCATCCGGTCTGCGAACAAGACCATGAATTTCTGGGAATCCAGTAGCAATTTCCCCCACAATGCCACGTAGAGGTCTGAAGACCTGCGAAACTAATCAGAGGCGACACCTCGACCGGCGGAAGTCCCTTGAGAACTCCGCCGGTATCTTCGATTCAAGACATTTCCCATAGCCAAGTCTCTCATGCGAACAGTCTAAAATGAAAAAAAGAATGATGTGGATAGCTCTGGCCCTAATCTACCTTGGTCTAGCTTGGTGTGCGACTACTACCATCATAGGGGCTGTAATCTTCGGAGTCGTGTTCTCCGGCTTCGGGTTGGTATTTCTGCCCTCCGTTCTCCTGATCCTAGTACTCTGCCTTATAGGTATCCATGACATCAGGCAGAGATTCAGAGGATGGGGTGCTTGGTAAAATTCGATGCAATTCCTTAACCAAAGGCCGCCTTTTAGGTCAAAGAGAGAGGCCGCCCAGACCGGGCGGCCTCTTTGTCTGGATCACCGGAAAACAGTTGGCTAGTCGGGATTGAGTTCAGCGAAGCGGGGCATTACATCCTTGGCGAAGAGGTTCATGGACTTTTCCCAACCCTTCTGGTTCTCCATGTTGTCGTAGATGAGGGTCAGCAGTGTGCCGAAGCCGCCGCACATTTCGTAGAGGCTGAGCAGCCGCTTCTCCACGGTGTCGGGTGAGCCGACCAGCCACACGTGTTCCGCCATGTACTCCGGCGTCACTTTTTCGTCGGGTACGCTGGAGTCGTGCTTGATAACGTGGAGAAGCCCGAAGGCGCTGAAAAGAGGCAGCAGGTAGTCGCCCCAGACACGCCCCAACATTCCGTTGACTGCGCTGTCCATAGCTTCGTCGTCTGAGTCCGCCACCCACACGTCGCGGGTGATGCGCCAGTCGGAGCGTTTGGGAGTTCGCCCGCCGCGGGCTGCGCCTTCGGCGATGGCGTCCCAATGGCTGATAACGTAGTCATGGTTGAAGGCCAGGCTCATCGGAATGAACCCGCGCTCACCGGCGATCTTCAGCGTTTCCGACCCGATGCTCACCGAGGCCACACCGACCGGCGGGTGCGGCTTCTGGTAGGGCTTGATGAAGAAACGGAGGGTGTCGAGCATAGGCTCCGGGTAGTTGACATCCCAGAAGTCGCCCTTGTACTCGAAAGGCTCTTCGCTGGCCCACAGCTTGAGGATGATGTCTATGGCCTCCCGGGTCATGCGCCGGTGCTGGCCGTTCATGCCGTCCACGTCGAACAGGCGATAGTCGGTTGGCAGTCCGCTGGAGCCGATGCCGAACATAAAGCGGCCCTGGGCCATGTGGTCGAGGTAGGCCACGCGACAGGCCAACTCGGCGGGATGGTGATAGGGAAGCAGATGAACGCCGGTGCAGAGCTTGATGTTCTTGGTGCGCATCAGCGCTTGGGCGATCATCAGGTCGGGAGCGGGAATCGGCTCCCAGGGTGAGGTGAAATGCTCGCCAATCCATGCTTCGGAAAAACCTAGATTATCCGCCATTTCAAGACAATCCAAGTCCCACTGGTGGGCGACATACATATCGCGTTCCGGCGGGTGCGAAGGCATCATAAACAGTCCGTAATTCATCGAGTCCTCCCTGTTGCAGCCTTTGGATACAGCAACCTGCGTATTCAGAAGCCGTGAACGTTCACGCGCCCACCGGCCCTTGCCGCGCCCCAATTTACCACGTTATGGACGGGTTGGGAAATATGTCAGTGTAACGGCATAATCGGCTCGCTTTGAGCGGCCCTTGAATCCTGTTATATTATTCATTAAGATATAATTGGCATACTATTATAGTTAATGATTGCTGTTGCCAGAGCGATGTACTCTGCACCGGCGGCCTTGGAGGAGAAACTCTGGTTTCCATGGAGACGACAGAACCGGCCTCGGCCCGGAACGTGGTATGAACTCGCGCCGTGTTTACTACGGCTGGTGGCTAACCGCCGTCGCCGGTCTGGTTATGGCGCTCACTTCGGTGCCTGTATTCCATGCAAACGCCGTTTGGGTGGTAGCAATACAGTCAACATTCCCTGAGTGGTCCAGGTTCCAGCTCAGCTTGGCGCTTACCATGACCCGCGTTGAAGGCGGCCTGTTCGGAGTGCTGGAAGGCTATTTAGCCGACCGCTTCGGAGCCAGGCGGATGGTAATGATTGGGTTGCTGGCCCTCTCTGGCGCCTTCGTCTTTTTTGCCTTTACCCAGAACTTCTGGTGGTTCTTGGTAGCCTTTGTCCTGCTATCAATGGGGCAGGGCTTAGGGGGCTGGGTGCCTCTTATGACGCTAATGAACCACTGGTTTGTTCGCCAACGCGGGACTGCCATGGGCATCGTGATGGTGGGCATGGGCATCGGCGCCATGACCATCGTTCCAGCTATTGCCTGGGCTATTGACCCGGAAGTCGGCCGGCTTGAGTGGATTCCTTCCGCACCCTGGGATTTGGTCGAATCAGTGGGCCCGCTGGGATGGCGAAATACCGGCCTCTTGGTAGCGGTCGTCGTATTTGTATGCGCTTTGATTCTTCCGCGGTTTATATATAGCAGGCCGGAAGACAGGGGCCTATACCCGGACGGAGAACAAAGGGCAGCCCACTCCACAGATGAGTCGAGTACGGCGGTTGCAGACATCGAGGAGGGTCTCACCGTCCGGCAGGCTCTGCGGACTCAAGCCTTCTGGTTCATTTCCTTCGGTCACGGGCTTGGGTCTATGATTATCCTCGCCATCATGTCCCAGCTTGGACTCCTCATGAAAGACTTGGGATATGGCGTTCAGACCACCGCTAATTTGGTGATCGTCTACACCGCAGTATCTATCGTTTTTCAGTTGGCTGGCGGTTATATCGGAGACCGGGTGCCTAAAAATGTGGCGTTGTTCGCTTTTACTGGGTTACAGGCCGTGGCTGTCGTAGTATTGGTGCTTGCGCCCAATCTGGGGATGATTTACATCTTCGCCGTCTTGTTCGGCATCGGTTTCGGCGGGCGGACGCCGTTGACTACTGCCATCAGAGGCGAGTATTTCGGACGAGCTTCCTTTGGAAAGATATTGGGAATCTCCACACTGCCAATGAACGCGATGCTGCTTATAGCCGGACCCATGGCCGGTTTTATGCGAGACAAGCTGGGCGACTACGACCTGGCTTTCCTCTCCCTGGCCGGGTTGAATGGCATCGGCGCTGTTCTCTTCCTGATTGCCCGCAAACCCTTGCTCCCTGCTGCTCAACCCGCACCGGCATCCGTGGCCTCCGCAGCGGCGGGCGACTCATAGTGCTCCCCCTACCTCCCACTGACACCGCCACGCCGTCCATAGAAGTGCCGCATTCCGCACCCACGGACGGCTTATGAGTTTCGCCCGCGCCCTCTTCCCAAAGAGCGTTTTTTACGGCTGGACGCTGGTCGGCGTTGCCGCCTTTGTCATGGTCATCGGCACCGTTCCGCTTTTCCAGGGCATGACTGCCTGGTTTGTGGTTCTGGAGCGGGAGTTTGCTTGGTCGCGCACCCAGCTTTCCATCGCCTTTTCATTGAGCCGGGTGGAAGGCTCCATCATGGGCCCCATCAGCGGATACCTGATAGACAGGCTGGGGTCTCGGCGGATGGTGCTGATCGGGTTGGTTATCGCCGGGGGCGGATTCGTGATTATGAGCCGGATGACCAACATCTGGCATTTCTACGCCGCCTTCGTCGTGATGAGCATGGGAGTTGGCCTCGGCACCTGGATGCCGATGATGACGGTGCTCAACAACTGGTTCACCCGCAACCGCTCAACGGCCATGGCCCTGGCGATGGAGGGCTTCCTGGTGGGCGGGATGGTGCTGGTGCCTCTGCTAGCCTTCGTCATAGACCCCGATGCTCCGGGCCGCCCCGGATGGCGCAATACCGCGCTGGTAATCGGCCTGTTTCTGGTTGCCGTGGCCTTCCCTCTGTCCCGCCTGATCCGCAATGCCCCGGAACCGTATGGGCAATTCCCCGATGGCGAGGCAGCGGCCCGCCCCCGGCAGACCGCGGCTGCGGGCGCAGCCAGCGACGAGCCGGACTACACTTGGCAGGAGGCGGTAAAGACCAAGAGCTTCTGGCTGATTACCATGGGCCACGCCTGTTCGTCCATTGTGATTGTCACAATAACGGTGCATCTGGGGCCGATGCTGGACGACAGGGGCTTCTCCTTGCAGACGGTTGGATGGGTGGTTGGAGCCTACACCGGAGTGGCGGCAATCTTCACGCTAATCGGCGGCTACGTGGGAGACCGCCTGCCGATACGGCTGGCGCTGTTCGGCTTTTCGGCGGTGCAATCGGCGGCGGTGCTGGTGCTGATGCTGGCGGAGAGCCTGCCGATGGCCTACCTGTTCGCGGTGCTGATGGGCATCGGGTTTGGAGGACGCAATCCGCTGACGACGGCTATACGGGGCGTCTACTTCGGGCGCAAGGCCTTTGCCAGCATTACCGGAATGTCCATGATTCCAATGAATGTCCTCCTGCTGGCCGCGCCGCTATTCGCCGGGATAATGTTTGACGCGACGCAAAGCTATGCCGTGCCCATGGGCGTGGTCGCGGTGGTGAGCCTGGCGGGTTCCGCGCTGTTCCTGTTCTTGGGCAGTCCCGAGGAGGCAGCGGCGGCCCGCCGGCGCACCGAAACTGCTACGCAAACCAACCAGGCGGATTAGAATGCAAGTCGGTTGCTCCGGCGACAATCCGCGAAAAGAAGAGCCAGCCCCCGAAGAGACCGGCTCAAGAAAGGATCCGAACTCTGACGCAGACTAGCCGATGCTCTTCTCCAGCAACTCCCTGATTTCGACGACGGTGGCTGCGATCCACTCGTCGGCCTTGGCGGCGGTGCGGGAGCGGCGCTCGCGCCCGAAAGCCTGGTCGTCTATGTCGGGGTTCTCGGCTCGGATGGTCCGCCTCGATCTGGTGCATTTCCCTTTCTGCGATAGTGGGACGCTCAATCCAGTGGCAGATGTATTCGTGGTCGCCGGTGTAGAAAACGGCGACGGGGATGGACATCCATTGCCCTTCTTTCAGAAACTCGTTCATGATGTCGTGGTGAGTGTCGCGGGGGAAGATGCGCATATCCAGCCCACCCGCCTCGCAGATGCGGGCCAGCACCCCCAGACCGCGCACTACGTCGCCACACCAGTCTTCGCCCAGCACCAGCATCTTCTTTGGCCCGTTGTCGAGGGAAGCCAATTCCCTGAAGGCTTTGGCGTCGTCTTCCGAAAGCGCGCTACTCTCGTAGAAGCCTTCGAAGCGGGCCTTGTTGACCTTGATTTCGTTCATGTAGGCCATGTAATCGAACCCCTGGGAATAGCGCTCCGGGGTTACCACGCTTGTCTGTCTCGCCATATTGCCCCCATGCGTATGTCGAATCATATGTGCCAGCGGATGGATAGTCGGACGCACGGTCCGTCATTACCCGATTTCTCAACCGGTCATGCCCTTGAATCCCACCTCCACCTTCCCGTCCGGGTGGACGATGATGGGCACGGTGTCAGCGTAATCAAGGGCCTCGTCCAAGGTGTCCTGGCTCTGGTCAACCCTTCTTTCCTCGTACTCGATGCCTTCCCGCTTCCAGGCGGCGCGAAGGGCGTCGCAGGCCGGGCAGACGGTAAGCGTGTAGACGACAGGTATGTCGGCCATTGGCGGTCTCCTAATCTCCCTCTCCTCATGAGAGGATTGGGCGGGGCGTGTCTCCCCCGTCGCAGGGCCAATTCTACAACCTCGCGCGCCTCCACGCCAACCGGAGGCGCGTTTGCCGCTATGGGAAAGAGCGGGCTATAATTGCGACGCCGCAGGCCCGCAGGCCGACGAGCCATCATTTGATCTCCCGGATTCGCTTCGGGTTGACCGCCCGGACGCCGGGTATGGAGGAACAATGTTCACCCTGTTCGTGACCGTAAAAATCAAGCCCGGACACCGCGACGAGTTCATCGCAGCCACCAAGGGAGACGCCGAAGGCTCCAACACCGCCGAGCCGCGCTGCCTGCGCTTCGACGTGCTGGCCGACAACAACGACCCCAACACTGTCTACCTCTATGAGGTCTACGAAGACCGCGACGCATGGGAGACGGCCCACCGCGGGATGCCTCACTACACCCAGTGGCGCGAGACCGTCGCGGACTGGTTTGACGGCGACCCTCAGCGCATCGAGACGACCACCCTCTTCCGCAGGGAAGACTTCGTGTAGGTAACAACCCCGGTGGGGGGATGCTCCCTGCCCTGATGTTTTCACCCTCACCCCAACCCTCTCCCTCAAGGGAGAGGGAGAATTAAAAGACCATGCCCTCCCCTCTCCAGGGGGAGGGAATTTTTGTGGCTTCAGCCCAAGGGAGGGAATCTTTGTGTCGTCAGGCCAGCCGTTGCAGCACCCGGCGGAAGGCATCCACAAAGGCGTCCACCTCCGGCTCGGCTATGATGGTGGAAACGGCGCCCACCAAGTTTGGCGCAATCAGAATTCCCTCGTTGAGCAGACCGAGAAACACTTGGTGGCGGAATTTCGCATCTGCGCGGGCAATGTCCCGGTAGCCAACCAGCGAATCTTCAAGGAAGTGTATGCCGAAGAGCGAGCCTAGCCCGGTCACCTGCACCGGCACTTCCAGGTCCTGTCCGGCCTCGCGCAGCCCGTGGCGCAGGCGTTCGGTGACCTCAGCCAGGCGGCGGTAGACCTCCGGTGTCAGTTGCTCCAGCGTTACTGCCCCCGCCAGCATGGTGGCCGGGTTGGCGTTGAAGGTCCCGGCGTGAGCCACCCGCGGCCCCGACGTGGGGTCGTACATGCCCATGATTTCGTGGCGTCCGCCGAAAGCCCCAACCGCGAAACCGCCGCCGATGATCTTGCCCAGCGAGGTCATATCGGGAGTGATGCCGTAGTATTCCTGCGACCCGCCAGGCGCCACCCGGAAGCTGATGACTTCGTCGAAGATCAGCACGACGCCGTTTTCGGTGGCGAAGTCCCGCAGCATGGACAGGAATTCGTGGCTGGCAGGCAGCATTCCCACGGAGCCAAGCATCGGCTCGACAATGACGGCGGCCAACTGGTCCTTGTGTTGCTCAAGAATTTCCCTCGCTGGCTCCGTCTCGTTGAATGGAATCACCACAACGGATTCCAGCACGCCGTCTGCCAGCCCCTCGGTGGCGGGCAACGCATCGGGGTGCAGGCGTTCGCCGGCCTTGCCGGGATCTACGCGCACGCTGACGCTGACGACGTCGTGGCTTCCATGGTATCCACCTTCGGCCTTCGCTATGAGACTCCGCCCGGTGAAGGCGCGGGCGGCGCGGATGGTATTGAGCGTGGCTTCGGTGCCTGAGTTGGTGAACCTCACCAGCTCGAAGCTGGGAATGCGCTCGCATAGAATTCGAGCCAGCCTTATCTGGTGCCTGTTAGGGGCGTTGTATACCACGCCCTGCTCCAACTGCCCACGGACAGCGTCCATCACCGGCTCCGGGCCGTGCCCCAGTATCAGGGTGGTCATCGTGCCGATGAAGTCCAGGCGGTCGACGCCGTCGGCATCCACTACGTGAGCGCCGGACGCTTCTTCCACGAAAATGGGGTAGGGTTCCCAGAAGATGGAATTGCGGCTGTCTCCTCCGGGGAGATAACGCTTCGCTTCTTCCCAAGCCGCACGCGACTTGGGAGTGAGTTCCTGGTAGCGGTCTGCTTCGCTGCTCATTTGTGTGCCTCCAGGTGTCGGATTGTCAAAAAGCTGAGGATTAAGCCGTGGCAGGAATTGCGGGCGCCGGGAAATATACGCGGCGCACGGTGCCGCTGCCCAGGCTCAGGATGACGACTGCAAGGAACAGCAGACCGCCGACCGCCATTACCGCCTGTGCGGTGAACAGGTCGGCTATGACTGCTCCCAGCATATTGGTTATGGCCATACTGCCGCCAACATGGACTGAGTAAACACCGGCAACGCGGCCTCGCACCGAGTCGTCGGTCAAGGTTTGAATTGCGGTATGGCTGATTGTCATAAAGCCAGCTTGGGTTGCTCCGATGAGCACTGTGGCCAGTATGGAAATTTCCCGCATCGTGGAAAGCGCCAGCAAAATCGGAGCTGCTGCGCTCAAGAACGCGAAGACGAGGAATATCTTGCCTCTAACTGAAGGTCCGCGTATTCCGGCCAGGAATACTGAGGAAATGAGGGCGCCCGTCCCAACTCCGCCCATGAGGTAGCTTACTCCCACAGACCCGGCGCCCAGCTTGTCCTCGGAAATGGCTGGAAGAATCGCCTCGTAGGACATAGTTAGAGCGCAGTGGGCCACCGCGAGGAGCACCACCGCTAGGAGATGGGGACGAGTGTATATATACTCGAAGCCCGCAATGAAGTTGCCCCAGAAACCCCGAGAGGCGTCTATTTTGCCAGTAGACCTTGTGCTCACCCTGGATACCTGGATAAAGCCGATCAGGTAGAAGACGCTACAGAACCAGAAGGCGGCATCAAGGCTCAGGAAGCCCAGCAGGGGCAATATGGCCAATGGCCCAACCAGTCTCGAACCCTGCTGAGTGGCCTGGTTTATAGGCCAGCGCGTTCAGCAGGTGCTCCCCTCGGCACCAGGTTCGGAATCAGAGCCTGCGCCGTCGTCATCTGGGCCTGCGCGAAGGGTTCCGTTGAACAGCGCCAATACCGTAAGCATCCAAGGTCCGGCGAGGTCGTTCATGACCAGGGAAGCCCCAGCAGTATGTTGTGGGCCAGGTTGAGGGCAAAAATCCATCGCAGCATGGTTTGACGGTCGAACCGGTCGGCCAGGTAACCGACTATGGGCGTGGAGAACACACGGGGGAACATCGCTGCGAAGGTGATGATGCCCACCCACGTCGACTCGCCGGTGATCTCCCACGCCAGCCAGCCTCGAGCGACTATCAAGGCCCACGCCGCCGCACCGGAGCATGTGGTGGCAATCCACATGGTGCGGAAATCGGCGTACTTCAGGCCCAGCAGGAAACGATCCCTGGTGGCGGCCAAATAAGAGGTCAATGCAGGCCCTGCTTGGTAATCAGGTACAGTTATCCGGACGGCGCATTATACCAGCATCAGCTACGGCCGGGCATGGCTGGCGGCCCCGCAACTTGACGCCCCATTGATGCCTTTCTACAATCCCAATGCCACGAACCCAATGCCATAGAGCAAGGCCGTGCGCCAAGCTCGCTATTTTTGATGAGGCAGGCTGAATCTTTATGCCCCTTCGACCACCTGAAGAAGGACTGCTGTTGCCGCCGTACCGTGTGCTGGACCTCAGTGGCCCGGAGGCGGTCTTCTGCGGCAAGCTGCTGGCGGACTACGGAGCCGACGTGGTACGGGTTGAGCCGCCGGGCGGAGACCCTTACCGCGACCGGCGGGCCCTTCGCTGGCGATGAACCGGGAACCGAACGCAGCCTGTACTTCCTGTTCTACAACACCAATAAACGCTCAATAACTCTCGATTTGGAATCGAAGCAGGGGCGAGAGTTGTTTCCGGCGGTTGGTGGCGCAGTCGGACGTGGTGGTGGAGAGTTTTCCGGTCGGCTACATGGACTCGCTGGGGCTGGGCTATGAGGCCCCTGCGCGAAATCAACCCCGGTGTCGTGATGGCCTCGGTGACTCCCTTCGGCCAGACTGGCCCGTGGAAGGATTACAAGTCTTCCGACCTCATCGCCCTTGCCGCCAGCGGATTCATGCAGATAACCGGCGAGCCTGACGGCCCGCCCATGCGACAAGGAAACGAGCAGTCTCACTTCCCCCGGCGCGCAGTTTGCCGCCGCCTCCATACTCGGCGCGCTCTATTACCGGGACTTCGGCAACGGAGAGGGGCAATATATTGACGTCTCGTTGCAGGAAGCCCTTTATCACATACTATACCGACGCCCACCCGGCCTTGGCCTGGATGCTGCTGGGCGATAAACGTCACCCGCGTGGGGGCCACCTCGACGCTGGTGATTCCCTTGGGTGCGTACCCAAGCTCCGACGGCTGGGATTTCCGCAGGCATCATCACCCCGCGGGAGTGGGATACTCTGGCCGAGTGGATTTACGAGGTCACAGGCAACGAAGAGGTGCTGAACGACGCCTATCGCGGCGGGAACCAGGACCGCGCCCCCTACAATGACATAATCACGGCGCTGGTCATAGACTTCACTACCCGCTACACCAGCGAGTACCTGTTCCATGAAGGGCAGCGAAGGAACCTGGTGTTCATTCCGGGTGAACACCGTGTCAGACCTGTTGGCCGACCCTCAGCTTGAAGCCAGCAACTTCTGGTTCGCCCTGGACCACCCGGAGACCGCACGCTCCAGTATCCTCTTGGCGTGTTCGACAGCGAGGAAGTCTCGCCTGCTACCAACCCGGCTCCGAGGCTGGGACATGACAATGACGCGATATACGGCGGAGAGTTAGGGGCTGAGTGCTGCGGAACTCGCGGCGTTGAAGAATGAAGGGGTGTGATTTAAGTGGACGGCAACGGCAAAAAAGCGTTGCAGGGCGTCCGAGTCTTGGAGTTGGGGCCTTACGTGGCCCTGCCTCTGACCGGGCGAATCCTGGCTTCCCTGGGAGCCGAGGTAATCAAGGTCGAGACCAACAAGGTGCTGGATGAAATGGCCTTCATACCCGCTTGGTCAAGGGGAGGGGGGCAGCCCGACTTCCAGCGAATCAAGAAGCGGGTCTCCATTGACGTGCGGACTGAGGGTGGCCTGGAAGTATTCCGGGAGCTAGTCAAAGTGAGCGACGTCTTTATGACCAACTTCCGCCGCAACATTCTCGACCGTTGGGGCATAGATTTTCCTGCGGTGCGCCAACTGCGGCCCGACATCATCCTGATGTGGCAGACCGGGCTGGGCGGCATCGGCCCCTACTACACCTACAAGTCCTACGGAATCCTGGTGCAGCACATGGGCGGGGTGTCGCTGATGACCGGCGACGAGGGCGCGCCGCCGTCCGCCATCAATACGTCCTACTCCGATTACCACACAGGCGTATTCCAGCCCTCCGCTATCATTGGCGCCTTGATGCGGCGGCGCATGACCGGGCAGCCCACGACGATGGAGTCCTCGATATTCAAGTCCGGCGCGGTCACTGCCGGGCCGGCCATCCTCGATTATCAGATTACCGGGGCGGCTGCCGGAGAGGATCGCCAACCGCGATGCCAACGCAGCGCCCCACGGGGCCTACCAGTGTCAGGGCGAAAACCGCTGGTGCGCCATCGCAGTGCAGGACGATGAGCAGTGGGCCGGACTGCTCCGCGCAATGGGCAACCCTGAATGGGGCAATGAACCGGAGTTTGCCACGCTCGACGGCCGCTTGGCTAATCAGGGCCGGATGGACGCGCTAATCAGCGAGTGGACGGCGCAACACACCGCCAACGACGTGATGGAGCGACTACAGCGCGAGGGCGTTCCCGCCAGCATCGTGTCGCAGGGCGATGACCTGTACGCCAGCGAGCATCTCAAGGCCCGCGACTTCTATCGTCCCTCAACTTCGTATGTGGCCGAGAGGGGTACTCCGGCATGGGAATGGCAACAGCGAGACAGCTTAGCCTGGAGCAGCCCGGTGCGCCTGTCAGAGACGCCGATGGAATTCGGACATTACAGCAACGTCGGCGAAGACAACGACTACGTGTTCCGCGAGATTCTGGGAATGACGGAGTCGGAAATAGAGTCTTTGATGGCAGACGGCTCGCTTTACTAAACGACATATTTGTCTGAATCAGGATTTGCTTCATCCGGTAAATCCTGATTCAGACAAAAAAGGAAGGCCAACATGGTTGATTACAGCGGCTACAAGGACCTGCTGATTGAGAAGAACGACGGCATCGCCATGCTGACGATGAACCGGCCAGAGGTCTTCAACGCCACCGGGTTCACGCTGCACAACGAACTGTCGCGGGTATGGCTGGACCTGGGTCAGGACCCAGATGTGCGGGTTACAGTCATCACAGGCAACGGCAACGCCTTTTCCGCGGGCGGCGACTTCGAGATGATTGAGCAGTCCATCGGCAACGCCGAGGTCATCGCAGGCACCATGCAGGAAGCCCGCGACATTGTGCACAACATGATCAACCTCGACAAGCCCGTTATATCTGCCATCAACGGCGTGGCCGTGGGAGCCGGGCTGGTGGTGGCCCTGCTGGCCGACATTTCCATCGCGTCGGAGCGGGCGCGGTTCACCGACGGCCACGTGCGCCTCGGCGTGGCGGCGGGCGACCACGCTGCTGTCATCTGGCCGCTCTTGATGGGTATGGCCAAGGCCAAGTATTACCTGATGACCTGCGAATTCCTGGACGGCGCGGAAGCGGAACGGCTGGGTCTGGTCAGCCTCTGCGTCCCCCACGACGAACTTATGGAGCGGGCGATGGGCGTGGCTCGCAAGCTGGCCGACGGCCCCCAGCCAGCCATCCGCTACACGAAGCGCTCGCTTAACCAGTGGCTGCGAATGGCGGAACACACCGCCTTCGACTACTCGCTGGCGTTGGAGATGCTCAATTTCTTCGGCCCCGACGTGCGCGAGGGGCTGGACTCCGTGCGCCAGAAGCGCGACCCGGACTTCCCTTCGGCGCGATAAAGAGAGGCTTGACTATGCCCAGACCAGACTTGGCGCATCCTTCCAATGCGGCAGGGCCGTGGTATGTAGACGACCGCTGCATCCGGTGCGACGCATCCCGCAATTGGGCCCCGGGCCTGATTGATGCTGATGCTGCGGGGGCGTTCCTATGTGGCCCGCCAGCCAGAAGGCAAAGAACAGCAGGCGGCTATGTGGCGGGCGGCAGCAGCCTGTCCTACCAAGTCCATTGGAAACCTGGAACACTACACGGAGCCGCCGGGTATATTCCCCTACCAGCTTGCTGATGGAGTGATGGCCTTGGGCAACAACGCGCTGTCATCTTTCGCCGCGCATTCGTTCTTGGTGGAGCGGCCTGAAGGAAACCTGATGGTTGACTCGCCTCGTTATAACCGGACGCTGGCGGAAAGCGTTGATGCGCTGGGCGGCGTGGCTCACATCTTGTTGAGCCACCGCGACGACGTGGCCGACGCCGACCGCTGGTCGGAGCGTTACGGCTCAAAGGTGTGGATTGGCGAGGCCGACCTTGACACCGCACCTTATGCGACTAATGTAACGCCCGGCGACGCTGTGGTGGCTATATCACCGGGTGTGCTGTCAATTCCCGCTCCGGGGCATACCGAGGGCCATGTCGTCTATCACGTTGACGACCATCTGCTATTCACTGGCGACACCCTGCACTGGAACCATCGCCGCGGTGAGATGGATGTATTCCCCAAGCAGACGTTCTACTCGTGGGCAACACTGGCTGATACCATGGATATGCTGGCCGAGTTGCCGGTGGCGTGGGTGTTTGCCGGCCACGGAATGTGGCACAACATAGGTGTACAGGAGTGGAAGCGCCAGATGACTGCCCTCGGCCCGGCCATGCGGGAGCTTGGGCAGATGTATTGGTCGCAGAGGCCGGATACTACCTATGGATGGTACTGACCGGATGGCGTTTTGACACTTTGGGGATATACCTCGTCTCATCCCTTCCTGCGGGAAGAGGCAACCAAGTCCATTAAGGCCGCGTCATCCATACCGCAAAGACCACCACCCAAATCACCAGCACCAGGTTGATGCGGGCGGCCCACTGTACGAACAGACGCCCCGGCCCGGTGGGCAGCGGCGAGCCGGTTGAACGCGCGGCTTCCAGCCGGTCCATCATCCTCGGTCCCAGCCAGAAGTCGTGAGCCACGCTGAGGACTACTACGATGATGAAGATGCCCGTCTTTCGCTGTAGATAGTCGAGGAAATGCGTGTCTCCGGTGAAGAACGTATCAGGCCGGACGTTCCAGTATGTCCAGGCGAGGTAGGCGCCAGAGCCTGCCAGCACAATCTTGGGCTGCCCACGCTATCCATACGAATTTCTCGGCGGCTTTACGCAGCACGCCGAAACCCACTGCCTCATCGCGTCTGGCTAGGGGAATCATCACCATCAAGAGGAACAGCATTCCGCCCAGCCACGTCACAGCAGCGAGCAAGTGCAGGAAAACTAAGAACTGGTACATCAGCGACGTCCGTTATCTATGATTTCACCCTCACCCTAACCCTCTCCCTCAAGGGAGAGGGGGACTGAGAATGACCACTCCATCACTGGGAGGAGGATAAAACTAAGACAGCCAGGGAATGTCTTCCTTCAGGTAGTGTGTGGCGCGGAAGACGCGATTAACGGGCTGGTCTTCCATGTCAACGTGGAAGTGCGGGTTGATGTACTCCCAGACCACCTCGCCTTCGGGAGTCACCTGGAACATCCTTCCGAACTGGCCCTCCGTTATCAGCGTGTTGCCGTTGGGCAGGCGGCGTGCGCCGGAGATGTAGGCGCTGAAGAAGTTGTAGGCGGGGTTGTCGGTGTACTCCCAGACAATCTCATTGTTGACTGGATTCACCTCTATGGCCCGAGAAAAGGGAAGACCCACATCCCTTCTGTGGGATCCGTTGTCGAAAATCAGCACGTTGCCGTTGGGCAGCATATTGGGGTCATGCTGCTGCGCCAGTGCTTCGTAGCCCAGTTCCCAGATGATGTCTCCGCTGGCCTTGTCTATGATGCCCACGGTGGAGATGTTGCGGAAACTGAACAGCACCCGGTCGTCGCCTATGGGGGCGACGGTGTTGCCGTGGCTCCATTCATCCCGCCCTGTCGTTGACGGTGAGGATGTGCCTTTCGACGTCCAGGTGTTCCGCGGCGTGCCACTCCCAGATGCGGTTGCCGTCGGCGTCCACCTCAACCAGCACGTCGGCCCACATCCCCTCCGGCGCTGAGCCGGGAACGCCGCCCTGCACCTTCGCCGCCAGCGACGGGTCCATCTGCCCCACGGTCATGTAAATGGCGCCGCCTGACGAGGTTCTTCGGTGGTCGTGATGGTGGTCGGGGTCCCGGTGCTCCCACACCACGTTACCGTGGCGGTCAACCTCGACCATCACGCCCCCCTTGAACCGCTTCCAGGACGGGAAACGGTCCCAAGTCTCATCCATGACCTTGCCGCCATAGAAGACGTTGCCATTGGGTAGCAGATATCCGTACAGCCCCGGAGCGTAAGGCATATTCCACTGATGCGCGACTTTGCCCTCCATGTCAATCAGGTACAGGTCCCCCCGGCTGGCCATCGGGGTGAACAGTACATATCCTGGGCAGGCTTTCCCCGGGTCGTATGCGGTCAAGCCGAGGCGGCCCATCCTTCGGCGGGTTTGCTGGTCAACGGTAGTCATTGATTCACCTGCTAAAGTTCCGGCTCCATCCAGATGAGGGTCAAGGGTAGGGCGTTCATTGATTACTGCGCCACGTAACCGCCGTCTACCGCCATGTTGTGTCCTGTGACGAAGCTGGCGGCAGGGGACGATAGCCACACCACGGCCTCGGCGATCTCCTGCGGTTCGCCCAAGCGTCCTATGGGGTGGCGGGAAACGATAGTTTCTTCCATGTTGGCGTAATTGTCGAACAGAGGGCGAACCAGCGGGGTGTTGATGTAGCCGGGGCATACCGAGTTGACGCGAATGCCGTCGGCGGCGTATTCCAGGGCCGCGGCTTTGGTCAGGCCAACCACGCCGTGCTTGGCTGCCATGTAGGCCACCGAGCCGGGTGTGGCTATCAGGCCCATTATGGATGCGGTATTGACGATGGCTCCGCTGCCCTGCTTCAGCATCTGCGGGATTTCGGCCTTCATGGAAAGCCAGACCCCTTTGAGGTTGATTCGGATTACCCTGTCAAAGTCCTCTTCTTCATAGTCAGCCGAGCGGCGGCGCTCTCGTCCGCCGGAAATACCGGCGTTGTTGAAGGCGCAATCAAGGCTGCCGAAGGCTTCCACTGCCCGGTTTACCATAAGTTGCGTGCCTGCGGCGTCGGAAACGTCGGCATGGACCAGTATGGCCTCCCCGCCGGCCTCCTTGATCATCTGCACCGTCTCTTCGCCTCCTTCCACGTTCATGTCCGCGACCACGATGCGAGCGCCTTCGCGGGCATAGGCCAATGAGGTTGCGCGTCCGATTCCAGATCCGCCGCCCGTTACGAGGGCTGTCTTGCCGTCAAGATTTCCAGCCATGCTTTCTTCTCCGGATGCGATAGTTGTGCAGATTATACCTGCCATGCCGTACTGTGCCACTGGCGCCCGCATTCCGTTGCAGGGTTGGTGGTAAAATGGGACTCACAATCCAAGAACCATGCCAGGCGTGGCCTGCTTTCGAGGTGAAGCAATGCCAAATCCTGCCCCAAACATGACTGATTACGAATATGCCTACCACAACGACCGGCTTGAAGTGCCGGAGTACTTCAACTTCGGGTTAGACGTGGTGGACAAGTGGGCCGAAGACCGCACCAAGCTGGCCCTGCTGTCTGTTGACCCCAGCGGCGAGAAAGCCACGCATCACACCTTTTGGGACCTGAAGACGCTTACGGACAGGTTTGCCAACGCCCTTCGGGAACTGGGCATCAAGAAGGGCGATCGGGTTTTTATCATGCTGCCCCGTATCCCTGAGTGGTACGTGGCGATGGTGGGGTTGTTCAAATTGGGGGCCCTGCCCATGCCCGCCACAACGCTGCTGACGACCGGCGACATAGAGTATCGAATCAACCGCGCCGAGGCTGTGATGGCCATAACCGACGGCGAAAACGCTGTGAAAGTGGAGCAGGCCGCCGGGGGCTGCCCGTCACTGAAACATCTGCTGGCTACCGGAGAGGACCGGCGCGGCTGGCTGTCCTACGAGCGCATGATTGCCGGCGCCTCGCCATTGTTGGAGGGCGTCGAGCCGACCCGCAGCGACGACCCGCTGCTCATCTATTTCACCTCCGGCACTGTGGGCTACCCCAAGATGGTGCTTCACACTCAGGCATCCTGCGCCATCGGCCATGTGCTGACCGCCAAGTACTGGCATGACCTGAAACCCACCGACCTGCACTGGACTCTGTCGGATACCGGCTGGGCCAAGGCAGCCTACGGCAAGCTCTTCGGACAGTGGACGCTGGGCGCCACGGTGATGCAGCATGACGCCCGAGGCCGCTTCGACGCCCCCATGACTTTGCGGATGCTGGAGCGGTATGGCGTCACGTCCTTCTGCGCCCCTCCCACGGCCTTTCGCATGATGGTGCTGGAAGACTTGAAACAATACGATCTCCGCAGCCTGCGCCATTGCACCGGGGCCGGCGAGCCGCTAAACCCGGAAGTGATGAAGCAGTGGGAAGATGGCACCGGCCTGACCATCTACGACGGATACGGTCAGACGGAGACGGTGCTGCTGGTGGGTAACTACCGCTGCCTTCCAGTGCGCCCCGGCTCCATGGGCAGGCCCATGCCGGGGTTCACGATAGGAATCGTGAACGATGACGGGAACGAAGTGCCTGTGGGCGAGGAAGGCCAGATTGCGGTCAAGGTCAAGCCGGAACGTCCGGTGGGCCTCTTCCAGGAATACTGGCGCGACGATGAAGGAATGGAGCGCTCCTTCGTGGGCGACTGGTATCTAACCGGCGACAAAGCCTACAAGGATGAGGATGGCTACCACTGGTTTGTGGGCCGCGCCGATGATGTGATCATCTCTGCCGGATACCGCATCGGGCCGTTTGAAGTGGAGAGCGCGCTTATTGAGCATCCGGCGGTGGCGGAGTCCGCCGTGGTCGCCAGCCCCGACCCGGTGCGTGGCGAAATCGTCAAAGCCTTTGTTATCCTGGCCCCCGACTATGTGCCGTCCGACGAGCTGGTGCTCAGCATCCAGGACCACGTGCGCAGCACCACCGCGCCCTACAAGTACCCGCGCGCGGTTGAGTTCGTTACCGAGTTGCCCAAGACGGTCAGCGGGAAGATCCGCCGGGTTGAACTCCGGCAGACGGAACTGGAGCGAGCCAGGTCATCGTGACGGGAACGCCCCCACTCCCCGCTTTCGCGAGGGTAGGCTCTACCCCTCACTCAGAGGGAGAGGGAACGAAGGATGGAGTAATACTGATGGACAGTTTCAGCGAACAGCTTCGCGTCGAAGCGGAACCCATCTGGCGGCAAATCTTCGCGCACCCGTTCCTGCAGGAAATCAAGGATGGCACCCTGCCTTTGGAAACGTTCCAGGACTACCTTGGGCAGGACTACCTGTACCTTGAAGGGTTCGCCCGCTGCGTTGCAATCGCGCTGGCCAAGGCCCCCAATGCCGGTGTCCTGGAGGAAATGGCAAAGCGGGTGATGACTCCCATCGAGCGGCCGCTACACCACAAGCTGCTGGCGGCGGCGGGCCTGACGCTGGAGGACGCGCAGAATGCCATCCCTTCGCCCACCAACGCCGGGTACGTCAACCATATGCTGGCGGTAGCCAACCGCGAGGGTCTGGGACCTACGGCGGCGGCCATGTTGCCTTGTCCATGGACATACCACATGCTGCGGGAGGAATTGGGCCAGTCGGAACATCCTCTGTACGGACAGTGGACCAGCTTCTATGTGTCTGGTCTGCTGGAGGACAGTGTGGCTGCCTGGCGCAGTTTCGTGGACCGCCAGGCGCAGCAGGCAGGCCCCGACGAGCTGGAGGCGATGCGTCAGGCGTTTCTGACCAGCAGCCGCTACGAGTATATGTTCTGGGATGCCGCATATCGCCGCGAACAGTGGCCGGTGTAGACACTTTTTGACGCAAAGACGCAAAGGAGGCTTATATGCCCAAAGCGCCAATCAACGGCATTGAACTGTATTACGAGTCCCACGGCAGCGGGCCGGCCATAGTCTTCGCTCATGGCCGCGGCGGCAACCACATGAGCTGGTGGCAGCAGGTGGCCCGGTTCTCCGGCGAATACCGCTGCATCACTTTCGACCATCGCGGCTGGGGGCAGTCTGTCGCTGAATACGGTTCGCCCCTGCGTGAGAATTTCGGAGCCGACCTTATCGCCCTGCTGGACTATCTCGGCATAGAAGAGACCTTCCTGGTGGCGCAGTCCATGGGCGGCTTCTCTTGCATGGAGTTCGCCCTCGCTCACCCAGAACGCACGCTGGGCCTGGTGCTGGGGGACACCACCGGAGGGGTGGTATCACCGGGCATTCTGGCGGAGCTGGCAAAAACCAACCCTCCCGAAGGAGTGGCTCGCTCGCTGGCCGCCGGCTTCATCGCTGAACAACCCTCGCTCACCTTCCTTTACCAACAGATACAGGGCTTGAACCCGGAACGGGGAGAGGACGGCGTGATTTCCGGCTTCCGGCGGGAAGACGGGCGACAGGAGGCCGACTTCCTCGGCTGGCAGACGCCGACGCTGTTCATTGTGGGCGACGATGACCGCATATTCCCGCCCGCCGTCATCGCCGAGGTGCAGAAGACTATCCCCGGCTCGCGGATGGAGGTGGTCTCCGGCGCGGCCCACTCCGCCCACTTCGAGAAGGCCGATGAGTTCAATGCGCTGTTGTCCGGGTTCCTGTCCGGCGTTCTCGCAGAGCAGGAGGTCGGCGCACCGGCGGACTGATCCTCCCTTTTTATCAAACGCAACCTTTCGGTAAAGCATACTTCAACGGGGCAGATGACGAGTCTGCCTCGCTTTTTTGACCCATGCGCTTCTTCGACGCTCATAATTTCTTCACATTTCTTTGGTATATACCTGTTAGCTTTAGCTCGCTAGAGCGCAGTTGTGTCCACCCCGTTGTCACCGAGGATTGAAGGATTTATGGCTCATACTGCCTTGGTCGCACGCTGGCTGACGGCCTTGGCGGCCCTTTTGGTCTTTGCCTCTATTGCTGCCTGCGGCGGGAACTCTTCCGAACCCGGCGCCGTAATGGCGGTAGCCACAACTGTGGCTTCCCAGCCTCCTGCCACTGCCCCTGCTGGCGGGTCCGCGACAGTGAATGCTGCCAATGCTTTTCTCGATTCCCTTACCGATGGTGAACGGAGTGAGGCGCTGTACGCTTTCGATGACCCGGTTCGCTCCAACTGGTCAAACTTGCCTGCCGGTGTCCCGAGATTCGACCGCAATGGCGTGCGCATTGGAGATTTGGATGCGGCCCAAACCGAGGCAATGCTTGTCTTTCTGGCATCTGCCCTTAGCCCCGAAGGATACGAAACAACCCTGGGCATCCTGGGAGCTGACGCAGTTTTGGGCCAATCCGAAGACCGGTTCGGTGACGACAGCTACTGGCTCGCCTTCTTTGGAGAGCCTTCCGGCGCTCATGTTTGGGGCTGGCAGTTTGGCGGTCATCACCTCGCCATAAACGTCGCCGTGGCCGATGGACGCAGCTACCTGTCGCCTACCTTCGTCGGCGTTGAACCGGCATCCTACGCTTCTGGCGCGGACAATGTCATGCCCCTTGACGCGCACTTGCAAGCGGGTATAGCACTCATCAACGCTCTGGACGAGGAACGTCAGGTGGCGGCTATGCTTTCCAGCCGCCCCGATGGAATCTACACCGGCGCAGGGGAGGATGGCGTCATCCCGCCTGTCGAAGGCTCCAAGGCGAAAGACTGGACCGATGCTCAGCGGCAACTCCTTCTCGACGCCATCGAACAGTGGGTTGGTATGCTCGACGCATCCAGCAGCGAAGCCAGGCTATCCGAAATCCAAACCGAGCTGGATGATACTCACCTGGCTTGGCACGGCGACACTGGCGGCGGCTCTGTTTACTATCGAATCCAGGGTCTCAGTCTCATTATCGAGTTCTCGACCGAGGAAGCAGACGTCGGAGTTCATTATCACACCGTATACCGCAACCCATCCAACGAATACGGGAGCAGCATAGCTGCACAGCGATAGGCCGTTCTCTTGGCTGTACATATGAGATATGAACGGCTGGCAGGGCCCCAAATGTCGCCAAAAGCAAGCCATCCGACACTACATCTTCATGGGGCGCGAAATGACTGCTATAAAGAGAGTTGTTCATTCTCCTTACTTCCTGTGGGCTTTGCTGGCCCTACCGTCAATCCAGATGGCGCTGATGCTGGCCGGGGACGGGCGAGGCGGCAGAGGCCCTTCGGCGGCCCACGAAATAGTTGAAGGCTCCGGCGTGCTCGCCACGTTCCTGCTACTGATTGCGCTGTCCTTCTCTCCCTTGCAGACCATATTTCCCAAGTCCGGCATCGTTGCCTGGCTGATTCAGCGTCGGCGCTACGTCGGTGTGGCGGCTTTCTCTTATTCCGTTGTGCACGTCGTGTTCTACTTTGTAGACTTGGGAAATTTGCGGGAAGTGCTGGCGGAGTTCGCAACTCCGAGCATCCTCACCGGATGGGTTGCTCTGTTCATCCTTATACCATTGGCTGTTACCTCCAACCCTGTGATGACGCGGGTTATGGGGTGGCAGCGCTGGAAGATGCTGCAAAGGGGAGTCTATTTTGCGGCGGTGCTGGTGTTGGCCCATTGGCTCATCGTTGAGCAGGAACCTGGGCCTCTGTTGTTCTTTGCGATAGTAGGTTTGCTGGAATGCTACAGGTTGTGGCGGACTTGGACAGATACAAAGCCGACTGACGTGTTTGTTGATCCAGCCATCGCCTGATTTGGCAGGTTGGGTAAGCGGAGAAACGAAACGGCCTAGGATTCTGACCCTGGGCCGTTTGACCGTAATCGAGTCCGTAGAAAGAAGCTACGGCGCGGTGGTGCCGCCGAATGCTCCCCACCCGGCGGGAATCTGGACGACACCCGGCTCCAAGGCGTTCACGTCGGACTGGCCGGTGAACGCCATAGCGCGGTCAACTTCCTCGCGCAGCAGCTCGAGAACGCCGTGGACGCCGTTGGCCCCGTCCAGGGCCAGGCCCCAGAACAGCGGGCGGCCTATGGCGACGGCCTTGGCTCCCAAAGCCAGGGCCTTGATGACGTCACTGCCGCGGCGGACACCGGAATCGACGTAGACTTCGGCGCGGCCCCTGGTGGCCTCGACTACCTCCGGCACCATCTCGATGGCGCCCATGGTCATGTCGAGTTGCCGGCCTCCGTGGGTGGATACCAGGATGCCGTCAACCCCGTGCTCGACGGCCTCGTAGGCGTCCTCGGAGGTGCGAACGCCCTTCAGCACGAGGGGCAGCGAGGTCAAACCGCGCAGCCACTCCAACTCCCGCCAGGTAATGGGCGGCGAGTAGGACACGTCCCAGCCCTCGGTCTCGTCGGTGCCGCTGATTTCGCTGCGGCTGGCGTCCATGCCCCGGAAGTTGCCGAGGTCATGCTCGCGCTTGTAGCGGTTGCGAAGGTCGCGCTCCTTGGGACTGGCGACCGGAGTGTCTATGGTCAGCACGATGGCCTTGAACCCGGCTTCCTCGGCGCGATGGACCAGCATTTCTGTGAAGTTGTAGCCCCGGTGGTAGAGCTGGAACCAAAGCGGGCTGCTGGCGGCTTCCGAGACTTCTTCCATGCTGTAGTTGGAGGAAGTGCTGAGCATCATCAAGGTATCGGACATCCCGGCGCCCCGGGCTGTTCCGACCTCGCCGTCGGGATGGGCAAGCATATGGCTGCCCGCCGGTGCCACCATTACCGGCATACTGATTTCCTGGCCGAGCACTGTGGTGGAAATCTTGCGTTCCTGAACGTCGCGCAGGAACCTGGGGCGCAGCTTCAGATCCTCGAAGGCGGAACGGTTGCGGCGGGTGGTGAACTCGTCCATCGAACCGGCTTCGATGAACTCCCAGTTGTTGTGCGGCAGGACCAGCTTGGCCCTTGCCTCGTAGTCGTAGAGATTGATGGGGTCGTTAGCCATTGAATAGCCTCCTGAACGGTATGAATGGGTCAAAATTGCCCCTACTCTATCCCGGACAAGTTGCTCTGGCAAGGGGGAAGGGGGCATCAAGCCCATAGCTATGCGCCGCCTGGAATACTCTACGAGGTCGGGAAAAACTTCTATGGCCGGGCGGGCGTGAGCGAACCATTCCGTGTCCAGCTCGAAGGTATCCGGGTCGGACTCTATGTCCGCAAGCAGCGCGGCGTTCTCTTCCGGGGTCAGGGGTCTGTCATTGGGTCTGAGTCTGGGCATACTCACTCCTTTCCTTGTCGCTGGCCTTTCTCAGACTGATTATCCGGTATCGCCCGTTGCGTCGAGTGAATATTACTACGTGAAGCTGGTCTCCGATGTAGCCTATTGCCAGCCACCTTGGTTCCTGAAAGCGGTCAGACCTACAGGTTATAGCTGTATCCCATACGAAATTCCTGACTTCCGAGAAATCAAGCTGCCGCCTCTTAAAGTTAGCCTGGTTCTTTTCTTCGTCCCATTCATATTCCCGGGCTGCCCCGTTACTCATAGCGCAGGGCTTCGGCGGGGTAGATATTGCTGGCCTGCCGCGCGGGCAGAAGGGTTGTTGCCAGCGAGAACAGATAGGCGGCGGCCACGATTGCCACTATCTGTATCCACGGTATCGTAAACCTGATGGTCTCGATGTCCTCTCGTATGTCCCGGACAATGAGGTAGGAAATCGCTGTGCCAAGCCCCACTCCGATGGCGACGCCCAGCAACACTACAAAGGACGACTCAATCAGGAAGGATAACTGCACCATATTCTTGCGATACCCTATCGCTCGCAGGACTCCTATCTGCTGCCTCCGCTCCACCACCGCCCGCAGGCTGACCACCCCCAGCGACGCCACGCCGACCATGAGACCCAACCCCATGAAGCCGGTAAGCAGATAATTGAACGACTGATTGGCCGATACCGAGTCCTCCACAAGCTCGGCCAGCACATCGCTCTCCATGCCGTTTCGCTGGAACGCTACCTCTAGGTTACTGGACAATTGAGCGGCATCCGTCCCTTCCGCGACTTTGATGCGGTAATTGGTGACCGGAATCTGGTAGGGAGAAATCTCGTCCAACTGCTGTCGGGATGCAATCATGCCGCCGCCCAGAGTTCCAAAAGCGTCGGCGGTTTCGTCCATAACACCGATAATCGTCAGGGTAACCGTTGCGCCGGTGCCAGGCTCGCGCACTTCGATGGGGATGGACTGCATGGACTCATCTTCGTAGAACAACCCCTCCACTTGGAACTCAGGCACACCGTCTCCGCCACGGAAACCCGACTTGGTAGGGACGGCAAAGCTGTCTACTACTACGAGGGTGGAGTCTGAGCGCAGAGCTTCCCAAACCTCTTCCGCGGTGGCGCCGTAGCCCTCAGCGATTAGATGAAACTGGGTCTGCGTGCCGGACAAGTATCCGTCGTCTGCGGCTCGCACGCCGTAGGAGCGCCAGCTCTGTTCTTCCGCGCCTTCCTGTCGCACCTGGACCGGGATGTAGGTGTAGCTGCCGATGGCCTGGAAGTCGTCAACGTTCAGACCGGGACTCTCCGCTATGGCCTGTTCGATGTCGTCAATGGGCGTGTTTGGGTTTACCCGCGCCGAGATGTCCCAGCCACCCACGACCGAAGCATCGTTGGCCGATGTGGTGCTGAACGCCTCGGTGAGAATGGACATCACTATCATGGTGAAGATGACCAGCGCGAACATCGCCAGGGTCAGACCGGTGCGGAACTTGGCGCTCATGGGGTAGGCCACGGCAGTTACCAACACGGGGCGCAGGCTCCCGATTCTGGCCGTAAGGGTGGTCAGAGTCTTGATCAGAATGTCGGCGTTGAACATCACCGTCCAGACGGAGGCAGCCACCATTGTCACACCGGAGATGAAGAATATCTCAATTCCGGCGTTCAATTCGCCAAAGATTGAGCGCAGCGAACTGAACGGAATGAACCAATAAACCAGAGTAACCACGCCGATGAATGTGTATGCAACCCGGTCAGACATATTGGGACGCACTTGATTCACATTCATCAATGACCGCATCAGCAGTCCAGCGCCGACTATCGCTGCGGTTATGCCCAGACGCACCCATACCGCCGAGTCGGTCTGGGTGCCCAGCCATGTCAAAAGAAGTCCTATGCCGACTACGATGGTGGAAAGGACGACCCGAATTACCACCATCCAACCCTGCCTGAAGGGGCTGAGCAGCAGTTGGAAGAGCGTGTAGACGAAGACGAAGGGGGAAATCAATACCGACAGGGGAGCCAGGACCAACAGCCCAATGCCCCGAACGATTCGCCCCGCCATGAATGCGCGAATGCTGGAGTAGAGCACTTGAAAGGGAAGCAGAAAAAGGCCCGACATAATCAGCCGAGTCAACTGTTGCAGGGCGCTGGCGGTGTTGGTCTCCTGCGGTGTTGGGAGGTCTCGAATCGCCGCGACTATGTTCATCCTGCTGACCCGGTAGGCGGATATGCCCACTGTGATGAAGGTAATTACCATGCCCAGGCAGTAGGCTACGATAGCGCTCCTCAGTTCGAAGTGGCGGGTAAGCTGGAAGTCGTCGTCGCCAGCCCCGCCACCGGCGAATATCTGGTTTATGATGCCGACGATCAGCGCACTGGCCAGCAGGCCGAGTCCCACGCCGACAATTCCGGATACCAGCGAGTAAGCAGTGCCCTCGAAGACGAACATCTGGATGAGATGCCACCTTCTGGCTCCCACCGCCCGCGCCATGCCCAATTCGGAGCGCCTCGCCGCGGCCAGCATCACGAATATCAGGAAGATGAGCAATATCCCGACCATTATGGAGAACAGGCCGAACAGAATGAAGAAACTGGTGACGACACTGCCCACCTGTTCTGCCGTTTCCAGCAGGCTCCGTTTGATGTCAATTACCACGAACTCGGCCAAGGATACGACCAGGGTGTTTACCTCTCGGATCAACTCGGCATCGCCGGTCTGCGAGACAGCCTCCAGGAATTCTGACCGGACGGACTCGTCCGAGAACAGAGAAACCAACTCATCGGTAAGTTCCTGCCGGGAGAGTTCGCTTTGAAGAAGAACAAGATCTTCCCGCGCCGATTCGGAAAGCAGGGGCCGCTGCTCCCTCTGCTTCAACTGCTCCAGCACTTCCGGGCGAGACAACGCGCCTTTCAGTTCCGTTGCGACTTCGCGGTCAGTGAACAGAACGCGCAGGGTCTTGGTGACCTCCTCGCTGCGCTCTGCCCCACTGTATTCGTTCCCTTCGTTGGAGACCACGATGGAGTTTATGTATCCTTCGCGGCCAAATAATTCCTGGGCCTTGCTCAAGTGGAGCAACAGCGTTGGCTCGGCCCCCACCGGGCCACTGCCTGATACCACTCCCTTGACCGTCAGCGAAACCGGCTCGCCATAGACATAGACGGTCAAGGCGTCTCCCGGCACAGCTTCCAGGTCGTCGGCAGCCTGGGAGTTGATGAACACCTCCTGTGGCCCGAGGTCTTCCATCCGCACTTCGCTGCCGTCTACCAGACTGAAGCCTCCAAATCCCTGCAGCGTGGCCGGGTTAACGCCGGCAATCTGCATCCGGCCTTCACTCCGGGAGGCGCGTTCATTCACGGTAGGCGCAATTTCGGCAATGCCCGGAGCGAGGCCGTCTATGCCGTCGTAATCCGCCAACTCCTGCTGCAAGGCAGTGAAGCGTTCCATCGGTACGTAGGCTGCGCCGCCGAATTGGTCGTTTTCGCCAGCCCGGGCGGAAAGCACAAATTCGTCAATGGTTCCCAGACCGTCAATCACGGCCTTGCGGATAGAGAACGTTAGAGTGTCTCCAGTGCCGAAGGACGCAGCCATAATGAGGGTGGAAATCATTATCCCCACGATAATCAGGGCAGTCTGAGCCTTGCGCCGGGGAATGTTCCGCAAGGCCATTTTCAGCATGACCCGGTTCCGCAAGGCCATGACCCCGATTACAGCCAGCAAAGGAAGGAAGACCGCCAGCAACACGAGCATGATGTGGTCCATCTTGACGCCGAAAAGGTCTTCCATTTATTCCTCTGCCTGCTCACAAAATAGGGACAGGAGTTACGCAGTTTAGAGGTTCGTCCTCACCCTAACCCTCTCACGGAAGGAGCGGGAGTTATAGCCAACTGCGCCAAGGCGTAAGCAGCCTGCTTCGGCCCTTGCCCGCATCTGTCCGCTATGCGGTGGAAAGGGCAGTCCTGCCGGGCCGGAGGCGGCCAAGCAGACCGGGGATGCTGACATTGAACAGATAGTAAACCACTGGCACAACAATGAGCGTCAGGGCGGTGGAACTTATCAGACCGCCGATTACAACGGTGGCGAGTTCCGAACTGATGATGCCACCCGCGCCGCCGGAAAAGGCTGCCAGAGGCAACAGGGCGAAACTGGTGGTCAACGCTGTCATCAGAATGGGACGAAGCCTTACTTGACCTCCGGTGATGAGGGCGTCAGTTACCGACATTCCCCTTTCTCTCAATTGCTCTACGAAGGCAATGAGCACAATAGCGTTGGTTACAACAATCCCGATGAGCAGCAGCAGTCCCATCATGGCTGGCAGGCCCAGGGTGCGGCCGGTGATGGCGAGGGCCACAAGCACCCCGATGAGAGCCAAGGGCAAACTGGTGACGATGACAATGGGGTTGCGCAGCGAGCCCAGGCTCCCGACCATTACGAGGTACATCAGGATTATGCCCACTGCCATGGAGAGGAAGATGGCCTGAAATCCCTCGGCAATGTCAGCGAAGATTCCTCCGCTGACGACAGTCATGCCAGGCGGCAGGTCCTGTTCTGAAATGATGCGATCAATTTCAACCCCTATCTCCTGCGTGTTCTCCGAGATGATTTCGCCGGTGATGCTGGCGGATCGCTCCCCGTCGGTCCTGCTGATGGCCACAGGGCCTTCCCGCGTGGTCAGCTCGGCCAACTGGTTGAGCGGAGCGGAACCCAACGGTCCGGCTATTACCAAGGTTCCGACTTTCTCCGGGCTGTTTATGCCCTCCTGTCCGCCTGAAAGTACGACGTCCGTGGCTCGGTCTTCTACGTTGATGGTGGTCACAGTGCTGCCGACAAGAAATTGGCTCAGTTGGAACCCGACCTGGCGTGTGGTCAACCCTATGGCTGCGGCCCTGTCCGGGTCCACTTCAATTGCGATCTCATCTCTGGCCTGGGCCACGTTGCTTTCCAGGTTAACCACCCCCTCCAGGGATTCCATAGATGAAACCAACTCCTCGGACACTCTGCTGATGTCATCGTAGTTTGGTCCGGCAACGCTAATCTCGACGCCGCCCGCCGGAGGGCCTTCGCTGATTTCTGTAACCCGTATCTGCCTTCCGGGCGTGTCCAGTGTCTCCCGCAGGGAGGCCGCGATATCTTCGGGAGCGTCTTCAGCCAGTACCACCAGCATACTGGCCTGGCTGAAAGAGCCTGGCACACCGCCTGAGCCGAGATCCGTGGTACCAATAGTAACGGTGTAGATGTCGGCCACGTCGCGGACGCTTTCCTCGATTTGGACAACCTCGGTTAAAGTGCGTTCCGCCGGGGTTCCGGGCGGCATGGTCAAATCTATTTCGATGATTCGCTGACCGCCGCTGGGGAACAAGGTAACCGGGATGATGGCCAATAACGCCAGGCTGGCAATGGTCAGCGCGACCGCCCCTAGAATTGTCATGAGTTTGTGGCCCAGGGACCAGCGGATTACTGGGGAATACAACCTCTGCATCCAGGTCTCTTGGATGAAGGCGATGTCGTCTTCGCCCGCTCCTTCAGGCAGGTCGCCGGGGCGCAGCAGGTAGGCTCCCAGAACTGGGACTGCAGTGAGCGCCACCGCCAATGAAGCCGCAAGCGCGAAAACTACGGTGAGGGCAAAGGGCAGGAAGAATGCGCCAACAAGCCCCTCGATGAATGCCAGAGGAGCGAACACCACTATGGTAGTCAGAGTCGAGGCAAAAATAGCCGGGCCGACTTCTGTGGTTGCGTCCAGCGCCGCCCGCCAGCGTTCCCGGCCCGCCTGTATGTGGCGATAGACGTTTTCGAGCACCACTATAGCGTCGTCAACGACCCGTCCGACGGAAATTGCAAGACCGCCGAGGGTCATGAAGTTGAGGGTCATGTCCTGCCATGTCATCAGAAGCACGCCGCTCAGGACGCTCAACGGAATTGACAGAGCAATAACCAGGGTAGGCCGCAGTGTGGAAAGCAGCCCCCGGATAACCGTTGGCCGGATGCTGAGCATAAAGATAAACACCACGCACACGGCAAACAGGAACCCGTAGAGCGCTTCCTGCAGTAGCGTGTCAATTTGCTCCTGAATTTCCGGCCCCTGGTCCGACACGATGACGATTTCCACACCGGGCGGAAGGCCAGTGAGTCCGTCCAGCGCAGCCTGCACGTCCTCCGTGACTTCAATGGTGTTGGCTTCGGCTTCCTTTACCACCGAGACGTTGATGCCCGGCTTACCGTTGGTTCGCGAGATGCTGGACGGGGCGCCGTCGGTCAGGACAACGCTGGCTACATCCCCCAGCAGCACCGGCCCGGATGGAGATGACCCGACCACCAACCCCTGAATTTCCGCAACGGAGTTCAGAGTGTGGGTGGTCTTGACCGGCATGGAACCGCCAGCGCCGACCAAGAGGCCGGAAGGCAGAGTGACGTTGTTCTCGCTGAGCGCGGCGGCAATTTGTGGAAGGGCTACACCGTTCTCCTGCATCCGGTCAGGGTCAACGGCTACTCGCACCTGCCGCTCAACTTCGCCGGATATGATGACTTGCTGTATCCCATCCACCGTAGAGATTTCAGGGAGAATCAGGGACTGCACCAAGGGAGTGAGGCTTTCGGTTCCCTCTTCCGAAACGACGCTGAACTGCAATACCGGGAACTGGTCTGGATCGAAACGGCCCACCTCGGGGTCGTCAACACCGCTGGGAAATGTGAGCGCGCCCACAGCGGTCTCGATAACGTTCTGGGCGTTGACCATGTCGGTGCCGAACTCGAAGGTTGCCAGCACAATGGAGTTGCCTTCGAAGCTGTTGGACTGGATGATTTCCAATCCCTCCGTGCCTTCTATTACCCGCTCGATGGGAGCAGTCACGTCCTTCACCACCCCTTCGGGGTCAGCCGAGGGATATGATGTAGAAACGACCACCAGGGGAAACTCGATATCGGGGAACAGCTCCACCTGGAGGGAATTGTAGGCAATTACGCCGCCCGCCAGCAGTATGATTACCGCCAGTAGGGTAACGGTTCTCCTGCTGATAGCGGCGGCAGTGATGAAACGCATAGCTTCTCCCGGTCAGCCTGTTTAGCGCTGTGTCTGCGAGTTGCCGAATCCGTCGTCCACGATGGCGCCGTCTCGCATCCGGACGATCCGGTGGGCCAGTCGGCCTACTTCTTCGGAGTGGGTCACCAGGATGAAGCTCTGCTGGTTGGCGCGGTTCAGTTCGATGATGAGGTTCATTATTTCGTCGGTGGTCTCGCTGTCCAGATCACCGGTCGGCTCATCGGCCCAAATGATGGAAGGCTGGTTAATCAGGGCCCGGGCAATTGTGACGCGCTGGCGTTGTCCGCCGGAGAGCTCGCTGGGCAGGTGGTTGGCGCGCTCGGCCAGCCCGACCCGTTCCAGCATTTCCAGCGAGCGGCGGCGGGCCTCGGTCGCGCCCACTCCCGATAGCAGCAAGGGCATTTCCACGTTTTCCACTGAAGAGAGAACGGGAAGGAGGTTGTAAAGCTGAAACACGAAGCCCATGTTTCTGGCGCGGTAGTCGCTGCGCTCGTCGTCGGGCAAGTCATGGAGCACGACGCCATCAATTATCACCCGCCCTTCGTCCACGTCGTCCAGGCCGGAAAGGCAGTTGAGCATGGTGGTCTTGCCGCACCCGCTGGGCCCCATGATGGCAACCATCTCGCCCCGGCCAACGGAGAGGTCAATGCCGCGAAGGGCGTTGACCTGGACCTGGCCTGTTTCGTAGGTCTTGTGGATTCCGACGGCGCGGACAATGGCCTCATTCATGGATTCTCCGATTAGTCGCACATTCGTATAGTACGGTTACGCAGGACGTTTCCTATTGGATTTGCTCTTATTGGCGAAATTGCGATAGTACAAACCCTCCTTCAAGTATAACTCAAAATCGTCGTAGAACAGCCTGATTTCGTAATGGAGATTTCTCGCGGCTTTTCGGGAGGGATGACTGGGTGAAACAGGAAACCTACAGGGACTGCCGACGGTCAAAACGCTACGGTTGGGGTTTGTAACCACGCTTTAGCATGGGTGCTCAAGGCGCAACTTCACCTGCTCCAGCCACCACCAGAGCCGGCTCCAGACCATACGCCGCTCGGGGTCGGTCAATTGGCGGCCGAGGCGCCTGCGAGCGGCCACTACTCCCTGACCGGCAAGGTACCCCCACGCGCCAGGCTCCCGGCGTATCCATGCCAGCGTCTTGTCCCGGTTATCGGTGAGTACCTGCCGGAGGACAGGATCCAGCGTTTCGAGGTTGAGAGGCGAAGGTTGAGCCATCAGCCCCCGCCCACCGGGCGGACAATCTCCAGAATGTCGCCATCCTGCAGGATTACCTCGGGGTACTGCTCTCGCTTCAGCACGTCGCCGTTATATCCTACAGCGACGTGTTTCAAATCCAACCCGAAGGAATCGAGATATGACTCCAGGTCCATGCTGTCGTCAATAGGGCGGGGCTTACCGTTCACGGTCAGGTTAATCATATCGGCGCAAGCCTCCGGTCATTCTGGGTGAGCGGCAGTTGATTCAATCAATGGCAGGCAACGGCAGGCGCGACTGCCAGGCATCATGCAGGGCCGTTTTCAGTTCTTCCGCCGCTGCTTGCGGGTCCGGCGCGGCCAGGATGCTGCGAATGACGGCGACGCCCGAGGCCCCTGCCTGCACCACTTCCGCAAGGTTGCTGGAGTTTATGCCCCCGATACCGATGAGCGGAATGCTGCACCGGAGGGCAGTTTCCTGCATGAGGCTGGGTCCGGCCGGAGCAACTCCAGGATGTGAGCCAGTGGAGAACATAGTGCCAACTACCAGAACGTCAGCTCCGCCTGCTGCTGCCCTGATGGCGCCATCCACCGAGTGAACCGATCGCCCGATGAGCGAGCCACAGGGGAGGAGCTTGCGCGCTTCCGCCACGGGAAGAGCTTCCTCGCCCAACTGTACGCCATCGGTGGCGGCGGCAACGGCCACATCAACCCGTTCGTTGACAATAAGGGCGGCGCGCCCTCCAATGGCTGCCTTCAACTCTGAGGCCAGCGAAAGCAGTTGACCTCCGGGAAGCTCCTTGGCGCGGAGCTGCACCAGTCCAACGCCTCCCGCGACTGCTACGGAAACTCGTTGCGCCAGTTGGTCAGGACTGACGACTGAGGTGTCGGCAACAAGACACAGGCAAGGCAGTTCCAGGGGAGCAGACATGGTATTGCCAGATTTCTGCTAGGCCCCGGTGCCTACAGGCTGGGGGACATCGGTGGTCGGGCTGCTGGCTGCCGCATATTCTCGTATGGCAATACGCCCGGCCAGGTAGGCTTTGCGGCCTGCCTCCACGCCGGCCTTGAAAGCCTCGGCCATGAGCGCCGGGTCGTTGGCTTGAGCGATTGCAGTGTTTACCAAGACTGCGTCCGCACCCATCTCCAGGGCTTGTGAAGCATCGGAAGGGACAGCCAGACCGGCGTCCACTACCACCGGAACGTTGGCCTGCTCGATGATGATTCGGACTTCCTCTTTGGTGTGGATGCCTTGGCCGGAACCAATGGCGGAACCCAAGGGCATCACCGTGGCGCAGCCAACGTCTTCCAGATTCTTGGCCAGCGTTGGGTCGGCGTGGATGTACGGCAGTACTACGAAGCCCTCTTCCACCAAGCGGCGGGCGGCCTCCAGGGTGGCAGCGCCGTCAGGGAAGAGGTACTTGGGATCTGGGATGACTTCCAGCTTGACGAAGTTGGTCTGCCCTACCTCTCGGCCTAAGCGGGCCACGAACAGCGCTTCTTCGACGGTGGCGCAGCCGGCGGTATTGGGCAGCATCTGGTATTTGCCCCAGTCAATGTAGTCGAGCAGCGTTTTGCTGGTGGGGTCGTCAAGGTCAAGCCGCCGGATGGCCACCGTAATCATCCCGGTGCCGGAGGCTTCCACTGCGGCCACCATTTCTTCCATGGTGCGGTAGCGGCCAGTGCCGACAATGAGCCGCGAATTGAATTTCTTTCCCGCGATGACCAGTTCATCCGACATGTCGCCCCTGCTCCTAAAACGCGCCGTCCGAGTTTGAAGTGAGAGTCCATTGAAATCGAAAAGCCGCCGGGATACCCGGGCGGCCTTTTGGGATAACCAGGGTCTGCGTCTTGTCCCTGCGCCGGTATTACCCGGATCAGGTAGAGACGGTCGGCGGCGATTATGGCCACCCTCTCAGCCTGGCTTACCCAAGCTCCCGCCAGAGCGTTTAGCGTTAAGTTAGCTTACCACCGGGAAAGCGAAGGCGTCAACGCGGCGAGTCGCTTTTCACTCGCGGTCATGGCCTTCCCCTCTTTGAGCCGCCTGGGTAGCCAGTGTGGGATCCTGCAACAGGGTTTCGGCCGGTATGCCCAAGTGCTTGTGCAGGGCGCGAGCCATGGGCATCGTGATGTCCTGCTTTCTCGACAGAACTTCGGATACTTTCCGGCTGCTGCCGATGAATGGGATCAGGTCGCTTGGACTCAATCCCCGCTGGTCCATCTCCAACTCAATGGCGACAATTGGGTCGCTGAGTGGATCGATAGGGTAATGTTGGTCTTCGTAGTGTTCCACCAAGTCAAACAACACGCCAAGCTCGTCATCCTCCGGGGTTCTAGAAACCGGGCCGAAAAGCCCTGGATGGGGAGGGGGCTTTCGGCAGTAGAGCCGAGGCAAACAGAATCTGGGACCACAGCTGTCCGAGCCGGACCGCGCCAAAAATGGCCGCAGCATGGGTGGCAACACCGTGGGAAACAGCCTGGACATCATTGACATCACTGGGGACGGCGCGGTGGGTCTCTACGCCGCCGCCGACACTGTCCGACAGACCGATTTCCCCGGCCACCAGGGTCAGGTTGGCCACCGTGGCCGCCAGGTACAGCTGGAACTTCGTCTTGATCCTGCCAAAGTAGCGGGCCTGGCGGATGCCCAGATGGACCAGTCGGGCCAACCGGTGTTCCACCACCACTCGGCGCCCTCGATATTCGTCATATCCGGCGCTCTGTTGCAGGGTCCGGGCCTGCTGCAACAGGGCTTCCTGAGGATGGATCAGCACCCGTCGTCCCTTCCTGCCTTTAGCTGCGATGCACTGGGACCGCAGTAGACAAGTAATACATTCGGACCCGTCGAACTGGAAGGCCCGCAAGTGGCGGACCCGACCCGCGGCATCAGTCCGTTTTCCCGCTGGCACGATGTTGTGGGTGACCTGTCCCGCCGGACAGGTGCAACTGTCCGCCGCCAGGTCAATGACAAAGTCATCCTTGGGGAAGTGCTTCCGGTTGGGCCGACCTGGCACTCGGGCCACCAACCGCCGTCCCGCGTCGGCGAAGGTCTGCCTGGTAGCTCCGTCGCCATAGGCGGCATCGCCCAGGGCTTCTGCCACCGGCAAACCGGTGTTGGCCTCGCTCTGCTCCACCAGTTCCAGCGCCCCCAGGTTGTCCGGAGCGTTGCCCGGCAATACATCCACCGCGGTGATCAGCTGGCTGTCGGTGTCCACGACGATGGCCGCCTTGTGCCCGTCGAAGCGTCGGCGGCTGCTCTTGTGCCCGTGGCGCATCTCCGGGTCGTGCACCGACATCATCCGGTCCCGACTCACCCCGTCCCTGAGACTCACTCCGGCATCGCCGTCGCCCTCTCCATCGCCCTCTCCATCGCCCTCTCCATCGCCATCTGGGCTCTGGCGCTCAATGTCCTGGAGCAGCAACTGCCCCAGCAGTTCCGCCGCCGCCACGATCTGCTGCCGCTCAGCGCTGTCCTCCCCCAACTCTCCCTGGGCCTGCCGCGACAATTCCAGCAGCCGGTCCGCATCGGCCACCACCTGGGCCAGCAGGGCCTGCCTCGCCCGTTTGTCCGACCAGTCGATGGCCGCCTCGCCCTTGATGCTGGAGGCCAGGTACCGCTGGTATCCCTGGACCTGGGCCCATTCTTTGACCTTGGTCTGCTCCACGGCTGCCAGCGCCCGCATCAATTTGACGATGCCGTCGGCCAGCAAATTGTAGGTGTCCTTCACCGCGCCCCGGCCCAGGATGTTGGTCGTGTCCAGCGCCACCTTCATGCTCCGCTTTTTCAGGTAGCCCGACTCCCGGGCCAGCCGCAGGCTGGACTCGAATACCTCCCGCACCTTGTCGTGCAGGATCAGCTGGGCCCGGAACACCTGCAGCGTGCTCTTGGCGAAGGGCCTGTCCTCTACCTCTATCCCCAGGGCCACCTTCCAGCGGATGTCGAAGTCGGCCCGGGCCTTGGCCTCGGCGTCGCTGACCTTGTCGTGGGTCTGCAACAGCAGGGCAGTGGCCAGCAGGCTGGGCGGCACGCTGTCCCGCCCGTTGTCGGCACAATAGAACTCGGCGAAGTCGGCGTCCCGGAACAACCGGCCCCGCAGCGAGGCCAGCAGACCGTAGAAGGTGTCCCGCCCCACGTGGTCAAGGTACAACCGGTCTGCTTCCCACAGACCCCTCTGCTCCGAACGCTCTCCCAGCATCGTCTCGCTCCGCTAACTCAGTTCGCCCGGATTATAACCCACTGCCCAGTCAGCCGGGGTTTTCGGCCAGATTTCTAGGTTCCGCTTGGAAAATTTCCTCAATACGCGCCAGCGCAGCGGTCAGGTCTTCATCAGTACGGATTGGCTTAATGCTGCTCATAAACCCACCTGTTCAACGTCTATGCGGTCATATTCTGCATGTGTGCCTATCCATTTGACGTACACCGCTCGCCATCGGTAGCTAATCCAGGCCACCAAACGGAGGCGGTTGCCTCTGATGTTGAACACAACGCGGTTGCCGCCTACAAAGCGGTTGCCGCCTACAAAGCTCGCGTCAGGGAAGCTGTCCCTGATTTGAGCGGGTGTAGACCAGTCCGACTGTTCAACCAAATCATGCCAATCGGATAACGCTCGTCGAGTTTCCGGGTGACGCTCTCAAAACTCCCGGAGCGCTCGTTTCGCTATGATGCGCACGGGCTAATTTCACCGCTCGCTATATGAATTCTACCACGCCCCACCGACACTACTTCCCGCGCTTCTTCCCTGTCTTCTCTTCGAACAACTGCCAGGTGCGCTCGTTGAAGGGGTAGTATTTGCCGGGGCTGCACTGCTCCACTTCCAGTTGGGCCTTGATCACTTCTTCCACTTCCTCGCGCTCATGGGCAATGCGGATTACCTCGTCCACTGCCCCGGCCGGAACCACCACCGCTCCGTCGTCGTCGCCCACGATGGCGTCGCCGGGGCGGACCAGGACGCCGCCGCACTGGATGGCGTCGTTGACCTGCCACGGCCAGAACTCGGCGGGGCCTTGCTTGGCCGTCAGGTTGGCGGCATATACCGGGAAACCGTACTCCTTGAGCGCATTGCTGTCGCGTACCGCGCCGTCTGTGACCAGGCCCCCTACCTTGCGCTGCATCAGGCGCATGAACTTGATGTCGCCGCCGATGGAGCTGTATTCCCAGCCCATGGCGTCAATGACCAGCACATTCTCCGGGCCGCAGAGTTCGAAGGCTACATACTCGGCGGAATCCGCGCCCTTGGGCTTGTCGGCGGCGAGGTCCGGGCGATGGGGGACAAAGCGCAGGGTGACCGCCCTTCCGGCCATATGCTGACCGGGCTGAAGGGGCTTGGCTCCGTGGATGAAGCTCATTGGCCAGCCCATCACCCACAGGCCGTCAATCAACGTTTGAGTAGGTATGCTACGCAGCGTTTCCAGCGTTTCTGAGGTGATGGCGGTGGTAGTGGTCACTGTGAGCCTCCGGTTCGTTTGGTTCCATTGCGAGATATGTGAAACATGACCCGACCCTGGCTTTGCCCAAGAGAGAGTAGAATCTATTGGCCCGGCGCACAGGCGCGGATTACGGCCATGGCCCGCTCCTTGGCGTTGGGCCCGGAAGCGCGGGGAGATACAATGGGCAGCTTTATCCCGGCGTCCCGGTATTTCTGCAAGCGCTCGCGGCATTCCTCGGGAGACCCGGCAAGGGCGACAGTGTCCACCAGCCCGGTGGGCGCCAGCGCCAACGCCTCTTCGACCCGCCCTTCCCTCCAGGCCTGGGTCATGGCCTGCACCTCGTCGGCGAAACCCGCTTCCGCCACCAGCCTGCGGTAGCGAGGAAACCGTTGGATGTAGGTGGCAACGTATCGGCGCAACTCATCGCGCGCGATGTCCCGGTCTTCGGATACGGCGCAGGCAATCAGGGTTGATACATCCACGTCCTCCGGGTTTCGACCGGCGCGTTTCGCCCCTTCCGCCAAGTGGTGAACGGCAGTAGCGGCGTGCTCCAGGGTGCACCATGTGAGGATGACGCCGTCCGAGATTTCCCCGCAGATTTCCAGCATCCGGGGACGCACAGCGGCGAAGTAGATGGGCATTTCCCGGCGCAGCGGCTCGAACCACAGGTCGAAGCGCTCAATGTTGTACACGTCGCCCCGGTACTTGATGTCGCCATCGCGCAGGATGCCCCGCACGATGTCGGTGCATTCCCGCATCCGCTCTATCGGGCGGTTGAAATCCAGTCCGTGCTCCGGCTCCACCTGGACCCGGTGGCTGCTGCCGAGGCCCAGGATGAAGCGCCCGTTGGAAAAGCGATCAACCGTGGCGGCAGCCATGGCAATGGTCGGCGCGGTGCGGACGAAGACGCTGGTGATGCTCGTGCCCAGCTTGATGCGGCTGGTGGCGACGGCGCAGGCGGTGAGTATGGCGAACTGATCCCCGCCATGCCCTTCGGCAACCCAGGCCGATTCGTAGCCCAGTTCCTCCGCCAGCCGCACGCATTCGACGATGTCCGGCGGCGACATTCCGCCGGAAAACCCTACTCCGATTCGCTCCATACTCCCTCTCGCGTGAGCTGCTTGCCGTATTCCGAAAGGTTATTCCCTGCTCATAGAGACATTGGAATTGGCAAACCGCGGCATACAGGGACTATGATATGCCAAATCGCCGCGCCAATCCATGAGAGCGTTGGGTATTGTTCCAATTTGGGTGATATGACCGCCATGTTATTCGGGAGTGTGTAGGGGCAGGTTTCAAACCTGCCCCTACTGATGGTCAAACCGCCTGAAACGGAACGCTGCTGAACGTCGGGATTGTTCGCGGCGGCCCTCGTGCGACATTCAGTTTATTGTTGCCGTTTCCGGCGGCGCAGAGTTGAAATGACCAGATACCCCTCCTATCGCTGGGTGGTGATTTGTCTATACCTCATCGCCAGCGTTTCCGCGCAGATGGTGATAAATACCCTGGGGATTCTGCTGCCCGCCATCACGGCGAGTCTGGACCTCTCCGCAGGGGAGCAGGGAATCTTGGGTTCCGCGCCCTTCTGGAGCACTATTACCCTCGCCATACCCATCGGCTGGGCCGGGTCCCGCCTTTCGCCCAAGTGGCTTACTGCGGCCACTCTGGTGGGCTGTGCCCTCTGCCTGTTCATGCAGAGCTGGGCGCCGGTGTTCGCTTTCCTGCTATTGGGGCGGCTGCTCTTCGGAATCGGCACCATCGCCCAGCAGCCGGCCCGGGCCCTCCTGATGCGCCAATGGTTCCCGCCTCGGGAAGTGGTGCTGGTAAACGGGCTGTCCAACGTGTTTTTCGGCCTGGTAGTCGGTGGAGGGTTGGCCCTGTCGCCGGTGCTGTTAATCCTGCTGGGCGACGACTGGCGAGGCACCCTTCGCATCTTTGGCTTCTACTATGTTGGCTTGACAATACTCTGGCTGCTCATCGGGCGGGACCGGGTGACCGAAGAATTCACCGCGGGCGAATCGCAGCCGGTCATGCCGTTGCTTCGCAGCGCTCTCAGCCACCGCGACCTCTGGCTTTGCGGCTGCGGCTTTGCCGGGGCCACCATGGCCTTTTCGGCGTTCCTGTCTTTTTATCCCAGTTTCATGCTGGAAGAATACGACGTCTCGCTGCGAATGAGCGGCATCGCCCTGGCCCTGGACGTGGTGCTGGGCGGAGTAGGCGGACTGGCCATAGGGTACTTCGCGGCAACCTGGCGCAAAGAAGGAAGGTTCCTGCAAGCCCTGGGGATATTGATGGTGGGTTCCTTCTTGGGGATGATACTTTCCGGCTCTCCGATGATGATATTTGCAATGGCCATCATCAACGGCGTGGCATGGACCTTTTTTCCAATCCTTATCACTGTGCCGTTCAACCTTCGGGAGATACAGCCGAGACAACTGGCGGTGGCCTTTTCGTTCACGATGATGATGATTTCCGCGGGCCAGGCCATGGGGCCGCTGTTTATCGGATTCCTCGAAGAAGCGACCGGCGACTTGAAGCTGGCGATGTTCATAGCCTGTTTCACCCCGCTGTCCCTTGTAATCGCTGGCGCCACCCTGAGCTTCGGACGCCAGCCAACCCCGGCCCCCGCCGCGGGGAACTGACCCGGATGTACGTGCTGCCATCCCTTCCAGCGAGACAAGCTATTGACATGGATGGACAGGATTCACAGGATGAATGAGGCCGCACGCCCATTGTCTGAATCCTGATAGGAGTTACTCAGTTGACTACAATTCTCTCCCCCTAGGAGAAGGTTAGGGTGAGAGCGTACCTGTCAACTACGTAACTCCTATACGGAATGCGTAGGGGCAGGTTTCAAGCCTGCCTTACGGTTGGTCGAACCACCTAAATACGGAACCCTATCCTCATTGCGCAGGTTAATCGCGTTTTAACCGAAGCTGTCATTGACTTCAGTTCAACGTGACCATGATTCCTGCGAAGGCAGGAATGTAGTCATATCTTTTTAGTCATATCTTTAAGGAGTAGGTGAACAAGCCATTGCTATAATCCACTCAAGCAAGAAAACAACAACTTGATAGAGACGTTGACACAGGGCAAAGTCGGTATACGATAAAAAATGACCTACGAATGGGATGAGGCCAAGAACCGGGCCAATCTGGCAAAGCACAAAGTTGACTTCGCGGCGATAGAGTTATTCGATTGGAATACGGCAGTTGACTTTGCCAGCGACCAGCATGGCGAGAGCCGAAACGCGGCCATTGGCTACATTGGTAGTATTCTGTTTTTTGTGGTGTATACGACCCGTGGCGACAGCCGCCGGATAATTAGCTTGCGCCCGGCCAGCAGAAAAGAAAGAGAAGCTTATGGACGACTACATTGACTTTAGCGGCTTGACATTCGATGAAATAGCCGAGGAATATGGGCTGGAAGCGGCAATCCAGGCCGGCATCGCCGCAGACCCCGACACCTGGGAACTCACGGAAGAAGACTTTGCCCAAATGCGACCCGTAAGCGAAGCCTTTCCGGAGTTTGTGGAGGCTTGGCGCGCCTCGCGTGTCTCACACGCCAGCCATCCGCCGCCCGCCAAGAACCAACTCTACTTCGGAGACAACCTGGACATCCTGCGCAACCACGTCGCCGATGCCAGCGTTGACCTCGTCTACCTCGACCCGCCCTTCAACTCCAACGCCACCTACAACGTCCTCTTTCACGAAGAGACCGGCCAGAAGTCCGCCGCCCAGATTACAGCCTTCGAGGACACTTGGCACTGGAGCCTGGAGTCCGAGAGCGCCTACCGCGACGTGGTGACCAACGCCCCCGGCAAGCTGCCCGGCCTGCTCCAGGCCATGCGCTCCTTCCTCGGCGAAAACGATATGATGGCCTACCTCACCATGATGGCCCAGCGCATGGTGGAACTCCACCGCGTCCTCAAGGATACTGGGAGCATCTACCTGCACTGCGACCCCACTGCCAGCCACTACCTCAAGCTGCTGATGGATGCGGTTTTTGGACCGGAGAACTGGAGAAACGAAATCATTTGGAAACGGACATCTGCCCACAACAGCGCCACTAGGTACGGCCCAAACCACGACACGATTCTCTTTTATAGCAAGTCACGGAGGTACACTTGGAACCAGGCGTTTCAGAGCTATGACGAGTCATACATCAAAAGGTTCTATCGGCATGAGGACGAGAAGGGACGTTATACCCTTTCAGACTTAACTGGTGCCGGTGTGCGGCACGGCGATTCAGGTGAACCGTGGAAGGGAGTGAACCCAACCGATATGGGGCGTCACTGGGCGGTTCCCAAAGCTACTCTTGCTGAATACAGCAATAAAAACCTCGATAACCTGACAAGTCAACAAAAACTTGACTTGTTGGACGAACTGGGATTGGTTTACTGGCCCCCTAATGGAACAGTCCCAAGGCGGAAGAGGTACTTGGACGAGTCCAATTCTCAGACGCCGGTTCAGTCAAACTGGACGGACATTAACCCGATCGGCGCACAGGCCCGCGAACGCCTCGGCTACCCCACGCAGAAGCCCGAGGCTTTGCTGGAGCGCATCATCAGCGCCAGCAGCAACGAGGGCGACGTGGTGCTGGACCCCTTCTGCGGCTGCGGCACGGCCATCGCTGCCGCCGAGCGTCTCAACCGCCGCTGGATTGGCATAGACATCACCCACATCGCCATCACCCTCATCCGCCACCGCCTGCACGACACCTTCAAGGCCGAGCTGAAACCCTACGAAGTCCTCGGCCAGCCGCAGGACGTCGCCAGCGCCCAGGCCCTCGCCACCGACAGCGAGAACTCGGGCCGCTACCAGTTCGAATGGTGGGCGCTAGGATTGGTGGACGCACGCCCGGCCCAGGGCAGGAAGAAAGGCGCGGATTCGGGCATAGACGGCTACATCAACTTCTTCGACGACAACAGCGGCAAGGCCAAACGCATCGTGGTGCAGGTTAAGAGCGGCCACGTCACCCGCAACCAGATAGCCACGCTGAAAGGGGATATGGAGCGCGAGAAAGCCGAAATCGGCCTGTTCATAACCCTCCAGCCGCCCACCCGTCCCATGGAGGCCGAGGCTGTCTCCGCCGGGTTCTACACCCCCGAACACTTCCCGGACGAGCACTATCCTCGCGTCCAGATACTCACCATCGAAGAACTGCTGAACGGCAGCAAGCAGGCGGAGTACCCCCGCCGGGCCCCGGAAGCCACCTTCCGCCGCGCTGCCCGCCGACGCCGCTCCGCCGGGGCGCAATCACGGTTTGCGTAGGGGAACACCCTCACCTTTGGGATCTTTTGCAAGGCCATTGTCTGAATCAGGATTTCCAGGATTAAAGGATGTTCAGGATTGGGACATATATCCTGAAAATCTTAAAATCCTGATTCAGACAATTACCCCCGGCGAGATATTGGAAAGGCCCTGTACAGGACGAATATGGGTAGGGGCAACTCTTGTGGTTGCCCGCCTGTGGTTGACCACCGTTGCTCTTACTCCAGCGCGCCGTCGCTTTCCAGGGAGCGGTACTCGTCCTCGGACAGGCCGATGATTTCGCGCAGGAAATGCTCGGTATGCTGGCCCAGCAGGGGCGCGGGGGTGTCCAGGCTGCCGGGGGTCAAGGATAGCTCGAACTCGCTGCCGTCGGTGGCGTAGGGGCCGATTTCCGGGTGGTCCAGCCAGCGGAAGTGACGCCGGTGTTGCAGTTGCGGGTCATCGAACAAGTCGCGCGGGTCGTTGACGGCCCCGGCCGGGACGCCCGTCTCCATGAGGCGGCGCATAAGGCCGTTCCGCTCGTGCCGGGCCGTCCATTGGGCAACCAGAGCATCCAGCTCGTCTTCGTTGGCCTTGCGGCCCAAGAGGGTGGCGAAGGCGTCGGCGTGAAGCGGGCCGCCCTCCGGCTCTGTGATGTCGAGCAGAGCCTGCCAGTGTTCTTCCGTCCGGCAGGCCAGGGCCAACCAGCGGTCTTCGCCCGCGCAGGGATAGGCGCCGTGAGGCGCGGCTCCGGGGTCGCGGTTGCCCTGCCGTTCCTGCTCCCGCCCGTTGGCGGTATAGTCCAGCAGATACGGAGCGAGGAACTGCATCGAGGTTTCCAGTTGCGACAGGTCCAGGTGCCGCCCCTCGCCGGTGCGCCGGCTGTAGTCCAGCGCGGCCAGTATCGCGGCCACGGCGAAGCGCGGCACGATGAAGTCGGTGTAAGCGCCATAGGGGTTGACCGGCGTGCGGTCGGGCCAGCCGGTCACGTTGGTAAGCCCCACCAGCGACGACAGCACCGGGCCGAAGCCGGGCTGCCGTTCCATCGGGCCGCCGCGGCCCATCATTGAGGCGCTGAACATTACCAGACCGGGATTGACTGCCCGCAGTTCCTCGAAGCCCAGCCCCCAGCCCTCCATGGTTCCGGGGGTGAAATTCTCGGTTACTATGTGCGCCCAGCCAGCCAGCCGCAGCATCAGGTCACTGGCCCTGGGGTGGCGCATATCCACGGTGATGCCCATCTTGTTGGCGTTGTAGCTGGCAAAGTAGGCGCTGCGGTTGATGCCTGCCACACCGTCGCGGAATGGGGCCGCCGAACGCAGCGTGCCGGGGCGCTTGGCGGACTCCACCCGGACGATAGTTGCGCCGTATTCGCCCAGGTACTTGGTGGTCATAGGCCCCACGGCAACCCAGCAGAAGTCGAGCACGTTCACGCCGTCGAGAGGTTTCTGACCCGTCATATCACACCGCCACGCCGCAGCGACTCGATTTCCGCCACCGACAAGCCCAGCTCACCGCCGTAAATCTCCCCGTTGTGCTCGCCCACCAGCGGAGCGCGATGGCGCAGGGCAGCTACCGGAGAGCCGTCGCCGCCCTTGATGAACGCGCCGGGGTAATCAACCGCGGTTCCCAGCTCAGGGTGCTCTAAGGGCGTGTAGTAGCCCCGCGCTGCCAACTGCGGATGCTGCCGCAGGTCTGAGGGCGTGGCTACCGGGAATAGCAGGATGCGGCGAGTGAGGCTCTCGCGGGCCAATTCCTCGCGGGTGTGCCGCTCGAAGAATTTGGCCATCGGGCCGACAACCAGGTCCATCACCTCGGGAGTGATGCGGCCATACCCCATGTTCTCCCACTCGACGGCCTGAAGCTCCGAAACGTCGAACCCATCTTCCTCCATCCACTGGAAGAGGGCGCGGGTGCTGGCGGCCACTCCGCCGCCTTGCAGCATATAGTTGACGTAACCGTCGGCGCAGGGCCAGTTGATGCGCACCCGGTTTTCGCCGGAAGTCTGGCGGTAGACGCCCATGCGCTGCAGCACTGCGCCCTCGATGTCCCATATCTGGGGAGCGTGGGCCAGTGTGCGCGCCACCGCCTGCTGGCAGGAAACGTCCACGTGCTGGCCTTCGCCGGTCAGGGCGCGGTGGGTATGGGCCAGCATCGCTCCGGTGGCCGCTGCCGCCGAGCCATGCAGGTAGAAATGAGGGAAGCTGGGGCGCAACGGCGCGCGGTCGGGGTCGCCGGTCAGGTGCATGAACCCACCCAGCGCCATTCCGGTAATGTCGGATGCCGGATAGCCGGAATACGGCCCGTCTTGCCCGAAGGCAGTTATGGACACCATGACCACGCCGGGGTTTATTTCCGAGAACCTCGAGTAGCCTAAGCCCAAGTCGTTCAGGTAGCTCGGGTCGAAGGACTCGATGACGAAATGAGCGGATGCGGCCATGCGCTCCAGCAACGCGCGTCCGTCGGGATGTTCGAGATTCAGGGTGATGCCGCGCTTGTTGGCGCAGTAGGCCCACCAGTGAAGGCTCTTGTCCGGTGTGGGGTCGTCCCCATAGAAGGGCCCCCACTGCCGGGCCAGGCTCCCGCCCGGCGGCTCTACCTGCACCACGTCGGCGCCCAAGTCCCCGAGAATCTTGCCGCAGAGCAGACCGCGTTCGTCGGTAAGGTCCAGAACGCGGTAGGGGGCGAGCATCTTTTCGGGATTGGGATCAGTCATAGCTCACAGCCGGGCATGAAAATCTGCTGACATTCTATGCCCTCGACAGTTTTCGTCAAGGCTGGCTCTGCGCTTCGTGACAGCGGGAGCGCGGTTGCGTGGTAAGATGGGGGCAGTAAAACCCATACTCTTCCCGTTCAGCCGAGTTTGCATGACGACACGAACCAACTGGCATAGCGCACATCCTCCCGCCTGCACCTGCGCTTGGTGCGCTGAGAAACGGACAGTGCGCGGCGACCGCCACAAGATAGGCCGCAACGAGAAGTGCCCCTGCGGCAGCGGCAAGAAATACAAGCGCTGCCACGGAACGTAGGAGGGCGCTTTCGGTGTTTGAGGACTTCACATCGGGCTGGATATGCCGGGCCATGCGGGGGGGTCTCTGAGGAGGAAACCGCTGCAGAAGTGCTCAGGTTTCTGAACGGGCGTCAGGTCGGTAAGGTATCTCAAAACGGTAGAGAAATCCGTTCGTCCTGAGCTTGTCGAAGGACGAACGGATTTCGTGTGCCGCTGGCCTGGCGCTACTGGTTGGCGGGGATGAAGCGCATGGAGAGGGAGTTGACGCAGTGGCGGGTGTTCTTGCGCGTCAGCCTCTCGCCGAGGAAAACGTGGCCCAAGTGGCCGCCGCAGTTGGCGCACTCGATTTCGATGCGGTATCCATCAGGGTCAGGCAGGCGCCGCACGGCCTCCGGGACTTCGTCGTCAAAGGCAGGCCACCCGCAATGAGCGTCGAACTTGTCCACCGAGGAATACAGTTCGGCACTGCAGCGGCGGCAGACGTAGACGCCTTCTTGGTAGAAGTCATCATACTCGCCGGTGAAGGGTGGCTCGGTGCCTTTCAGCTCTATGATATACCGCTCACCTGGGGTGAGGTCGTTGTAGGTTGAGTTTTCTGTCATTACGTGGACTCCGAATCCCGCCAATTCCGATCGGGCTGGAAGAGTGGTGCCGAAGGTCAGAGTCGAACTGACACGGGGTCTCCCCCACCGGTTTTTGAGACCGGCGCGTCTACCGTTTCGCCACTTCGGCGTTCACATCGTAGCTATTATAACACTGGCAAACCCCTGCCGGATACAAGATGAGGCGACTGGCAGGACGATTACGAGGCCGTTCCCAATCCAATCTGACTGGACCCCCGCCTGTGTTGAGAACACCCGATTCCCGGCACTGGCGCTGGATTCGCTTGACTTGCGAAATTCGGAAAACATATAATCTGCGCGGCAGGTTATTGAGAAATGGTTAAACGAACATACCAACCCAAAAAGCGCCGCCGCGCTCGCGTACACGGCTTCCGCTCCCGTTCTGCTACATCCGATGGGCGGGCTGTGTTGCGTCGAAGACGGTTCAAAGGCCGCCACAAGCTTAGCGTTTAATCTTCGGCGCATAGCGATGCAAAGCTGGCGCCGAATTTCAGGCCAAAAGCGGCATTCCCAAATTCACCGGGAAGGTTCAAGCGCCGCCAACCGGCTTCTGGTAATTCGCTACTTGTCCAACGGTCTCGGCCACAGCCGGTTTGCCTATGTGGTTAGCAAGCGGATAGGCAATGCTGTGACACGAAACCGGGTAAGGCGCAGACTCAGAGAGGCAGTGCGTGTTCGCCCGTTGAACGGTGGGTGGGACGCAGTGTTCATTGCCCGCCGGGGTATCGAGCGGGCCACTTTCCGAGAAGTAGACCGGGCCGTGGGGAACCTGTTGAGGCGCAGCCGCATCGTAGACGGCGCCTCTCGACAGGTTCAGGACGAGGAGAAACAACCCGGCTACGAGGTGGCGGATTCAAATAAGAGCGGGGAAGCATCCGAATAATGAAGTTGGCGGTTCTCTGGTGTATTCGCGCCTACCAAGCCGGCTTATCCCCGCTGTTGCCAACTTCCTGCAGGTATCTGCCCAGTTGTTCCCATTATTCTCACGAAGCAGTCAACCGATACGGCGTGTTTAAGGGCGCCTGGCTTGGCGCCAAGCGTTTGGCCCGCTGTCATCCCTTGGGCGGACAAGGGTATGACCCGGTGCCGTGAGTAATCGGACTCTTCCTTTGAGCTGAATTTGCTCCAGCCTTTCACCACCCCCGTAAATAGACCCGGAATCGCATCCGAAAGCACAACGGCAACCGGCGCAAGAGACGTGTCCCCAGGTTCTTCGGGGCACGCCAGAGCGAGGCGCTCCGCTTCCCGTGCGCGATGGATGTTGTTTGCAGGGTTAATCGCTCTGCTGGCGTTGACGTTTTCCGCCTGCACCGGGCGGGACATCGGTGGCGTAAGCTCAGGCTGGAACGCGCTGACTGTCTCTAACGGCGTGGTATACGTCGGCACCAAGGACGGATGGGTGCAGGCACTGCAGGACGGAGACTCGGACGTGCCTGTGGGCATTTGGCGCTTCCCCCGCTCGGAATCGGACTCCTCTCAGAACCTGAAGGGGGTTTTCAGCAGCCCGGTTGTGGCAGGAGGACTGCTGTTCATAGCTGCCGACAGCGGGTTTCTTTACGCCCTGGACCCGGTGAACGGCAGTTCCGACGACCGGGGCTGGAGACGCCCTCGCGGACAGCCCCAGGGACTGGCGCCGCTGGTAGCCGGGCCAGCCTATGACCCCATCAACGGTGTGGTACTGTCGCCATCTGATAACGGCAGGCTGTACAGTTATTACGCGGAAACCGGGGATAACTTCTGGGATGCCCCCTTTTCGGCCGGAGACAAGATCTGGTCAACCCCGACTGTCGCCACACTGGATGGCATAGCCATGGCATGGTTCGGCTCCCACGACCACCAGGTCTATGCGATAAACATTTCCTCCGGCGAAGAAATCTGGAGCCGTCCCACGGACGGTGTTGTGGCAGGCAGGCTGCTCCTGTTAGACGGCATGATCATCGCGGGTTCCTTTGACAAGAAGCTGTATGCTTTCGATGCTAGGGACGGCTCCCCGCAATGGGAATTCGAGGGCAGCAACTGGTTTTGGGCCGGAGCGGTCACCAACGGGGACACTATCTTCGCGCCCAATATGGACGGCAATATCTATGCCCTGAACCGCGACGGCGTGCTGTTGTGGCAGTATGATTCCGGCGCGCCCATCGTATCGCGTCCGGCGCTGGTTCCCGCCGGGTTGGCTGTTGCCAACAGAAACGGCGAACTCATCTTGCTTGACGCTTCCCTGGACTCCTCCCAGCGTGAATTACGCAAGCTGACTTTGGGCAATGCGGAGATTACGGCCCCGCTCCACGCCGTTGCCGACTCCATTTTTGTCGGCTCGCAGGATGGGAGCGTCCGAAGGGTGGATGCCACCGTCCGCCGCCCCCTGGAGGAGTGGTGGTGCTGGAATCCGGAAAACGACAACAACCGGTGCAACTAACAGCGAAACAGCCGGAAGCCCTCGGGCTCAATGGCTGGCCGGGTGCCAGGCCCGGGTAGAGAGGCGGATCCTTTGGAGCTGATAGGCGACCTCTGGCGGGAAATTATCATACGGCCCATGTTGAACCTTTTGGTGGTTCTGTACACCATCTGCTTCAACAACATGGGTGTCGCCATCATTGTGTTCACAGTCATCGTCCGGTTGGTGACTCTGCCGCTGACCATCAAGCAGTTGCGTCAGATGCGGGCAATGATGGATCTCCAGCCCCGGATGAAGGAGATACAGGACCGCTACGGGCGCGACCGGGCCAGGGTCTCGCAGGAAACGATGCGTATGTACCGGGAGGCTGGGGTCAGTCCGGTGGGCTGTCTCGGGCCGCTGGTTATACAGATGCCCATTCTGTTCGGTCTGTTTCGGGTGCTGATACAGACGCTGTACTCCAGGCCGGACAACCTGGTGGCGCTGGCGGAAAAATTCTACGCCTGGATTCCGGTGTTTCCCATCTACACTGCCGCACCGCTTGGCGCCAGCTTCTTGTGGATGGATCTGTCTGAACCCGACCCCACCAACGTGGTCATGCCGGTGCTGGTTTTCGTCTCCACTTGGCTCCAGCAGAAGATGACCATGACCCCTTCCACAGACCCCCGCCAGTCCACAAACCAGATGATGATGCTGTGGCTGATGCCGCTGATGATTGCCTTCTTCTCCTTCACGTTGCCCAGCGGCCTGTCGCTGTACTGGGCAGCTTCCAACGTCATCGGTATTGGAATCCAGTATTTCATCACGGGATGGCAGCCAATCTTCCCACTATTCCCGAAAGCGGAGCCGGTCCCGGCTGATGGTCCGTCTTCGTCTTCTAGCTATGATGATTCTGAGGAGGTTGATGGTGATGCAGGAACCTCTCGAAATGAGCGCACGAACCGTCGAAGAAGCAATCGAACTGGCTCTGAAAGAGCTAGACGCCGACCGCGACGAGGCAGAGGTCGAAGTACTAAATAGAGGCAAAGCAGGATTCCTCGGCATTGGCGCTGAACTGGCGCGGGTGCGTGTTACCCGTCTTGGCAGTGGCAGTGTCGGCGGCGTCGCCGCCCCCGCTGATGCCGGAGAGCAGTCCGCTGCTACGCTGGCCATGGCTGCCGTTGGGCGCATCCTGGATGCTGCCGGTGTCAATGTAACCCGGACCCTTCGATCCGCCCACGACCCGGAAACCGGCGGTCCGGTCATAGATTTGGCCGGAGAGGACTCGGGTCTGCTCATCGGACGGCGAGGCCAGACCTTGCAGGCCCTGCAGTTCCTGGTAACGCTCATCGTCCGCAAGAAACTCGGCGAGGACGTGCGGGTGGTTTTGGACGTGGAAAACTATCGCCAGCGCCGGGAAAATTCGCTGCGAGACATGGCTGCCAAGGTTGCTACGCGAGTGGCGCAGACCAACCGCAGCATCACGCTGGAACCCATGCCTCCCGCAGACCGGCGCATTATTCACACCTCCCTTGCCCAGCATCCGGGCGTCAGAACTGAAAGCGCCGGTGAGGGAGAGAACCGGAAGGTTACTATCATTCCGCGCCGGGACTAGAAGACAGTGTTGATTTGCTTGGGGAGGCGGCTCCCGGCCGCCCCTACCACTAATGTCGCCGGTTTTGATAACATTAAGCAAATCGCCCGGCCAGGCAGGTCAGAAGATATCGAAGAATGAAGAGCCGAGGAGGGCCTTACTTTGATTGAGATCGAACCAACTCGAGATGTTGTGTCTGCGGTCTACGACAGACTGGCGAAAAACCTGGACACCGTCCGTTCCGCCCAGAACCGCCCGTTGACCCTGACTGACAAGATTCTGCTCAGCCACCTGGACGATCCCACATCAACCGGCATGGTGCGCGGGCAGACATACGTCCAATTGCGCCCCGATCGTGTGATTCTGCAGGACGTGCTGGGCCAGACCGCCATGCTTCAGTTCATGCAGACTCGCCGGGCCACCACTGCGGTTCCCACGTCGGTACACTGCGACCACCTGATCCAGGCGCGAGTCGAAGGTGGCCGCGACCTCACCGAGTCGCTGACCGAAAACGATGAGGTGTACAACTTCCTGCGCACAGCGTCGGCCAAGTATGGTGTCGGCTTCTGGTCTCCGGGCGCTGGCATTATTCACCAGGTGGCCTTCGAAAACTATGCCTACCCCGGCGAGATGATGATTGGCACCGACTCCCATACCCCGATGGGCGGTGGCCTCGGCTCGATTTCTGTGGGCGTAGGCGGGGCTGATGCCGTCGAAGTGATGGCCGGTTTGCCGTGGGAAGTACTTTACCCGCGCTTCATCGGTGTGCGCCTCACTGGCGAAATGAGCGGCTGGACCGCCCCCAAGGACATAATCCTTTATCTGGCGGGGCAGTTGACCGTCTCCGGCGGCACCAACGCCATCATAGAGTACTTCGGCCCGGGAGCGGCGTCCATCAGCGCCACCGGAAAGGCCACCATCACCAACATGGGAGCGGAACTTGGCGCGACCACTTCCGTCTTCCCTTACGACGAACGCATGGCCCGGTATCTTCGCGCCACCCGGAGAGGAGACATCGCGGAGCTGGCCGATCAGTATCGTCATCTGCTGACCGCAGACCCGGAGTGCGAGGCCAATCCGGAGCAGTACTATGACCGCATCGTGGAAATCAACCTGTCTGAGCTGGAGCCGCACCTGGTAGGCCCTCACTCGCCCGACCGCGCCCGTCCCATCTCGCAGATGGCGTCGGAGTTGAAGGAAGACGCCGGGCTGATAGACGAGATTTCAGCGGCGCTCATCGGAAGCTGCACCAACTCTTCCTACGAAGATATGAGCCGTTCCGCCGACGTTGCCGAGCAGGCCAAGGCCCGTGGTCTGAAGTCCGCGGTGCCGTTCATGGTCACCCCCGGGTCTGAACAGGTCCGGGCCACCATCGAGCGCGACGGTCAGATGCAGTCACTAACGGACATCGAGGCCACCGTTCTGGCCAACGCCTGCGGGCCTTGTATCGGACAGTGGCGCCGGGCCGGTGAATCGGTGGGAACCCCCAACACCATCGTAACTTCGTACAATCGCAACTTCCCTGCCCGCAACGACGGTCAGCCTTCTACCATGAACCTCATCGGCAGCCCGGAAATTGTTACTGCTCTTGCCATTGGCGGAAGGCTGTCTTTCAATCCTATGACCGACACACTGACCGCCGCCGACGGCTCGGAGTTCAGGCTGGACCCGCCAAAGGCAGCGCCGGAGGTTCCTGCCGACGACTTCGACGAGGGCCGCTCCTTCTACCAGGCTCCTCCGGAAGACGGCAGCGCTATTGATCTTACCGTCTCGCCCGACAGCGAGCGCATACAGTTGCTCGAGCCCTGGCCTGCCTGGGATGGCAACGATTTCACGGATATGCCGGCTTTGCTCAAGGCGCAGGGGAAGACGACCACCGACAGCATCTCGCCAGCCGGCGTTTGGCTCCGTTTCCGCGGCCACCTCGACCGTTTCAGCGATAATATGTTCATGGGGGCCATCAATGCCTACACCGGAGAGGCCGGAAAGGGCCTGAACGTCCTGACCGGAGAGACGGACGAGGGCTTTTCCAAGATTGCCCGCGACTACAAGGCCAAGGGCGTCAAATGGGTGGTCATTGGGGATTCCAACTACGGTGAAGGCAGCAGCCGCGAACACGCCGCCCTTTCTCCCCGTTTGCTGGGAGGCGCGGCAGTGATCGCCCGCAGCTTCGCGCGCATCCACGAAAGCAACCTGAAGAAGCAGGGCCTGCTTGCCCTCACCTTCTCCGACCCGGCCGACTACGACCGCATCCGCGAGGATGACCGCATCAGCCTTACGGGCCTGAGCGACATCAAGCCCGGGGAGCCGGTGCAGTGTACGGTCAACCACAGCGACGGCACCTCGGAGTCGCTGGCGTTGCAGCACTCTTACAGCGAGTCCCAACTGGAGTGGTTCCGGTTGGGTTCGGCCCTCAACCTGTTCCACCAGTAGCCTGACGCGCGCGGATGCCCGTGCGTTGAGCGCATCGAGAATCCTTCAGTCCGTTCGTCCCGAGCCCGGACAGAGGCGGACGGACTGACCTCCCAGGACTCCGTAGCTGCGGCAGCTACCCCAATGGCGCTTACATCCCCGGCGAGACGGTTCGATATGGTCTGTCAACCTTCGTAGCGGGATAACAAGTGGTTGACCGCCGGGAAAGGGGTGGATAGAATACCGCCGTGAACAGTGAGCCGTGCCCCCAAAAGGACTATGGCCCGTTCGACAGCCCCCGCGAGGAATGCGGGGTAATCGCTGTATATTCCCCGGAGGAGACTGCCAGCCGTCTGGCATTCTTTGGTCTATTCGCCCTCCAACACCGCGGCCAGGAGAGCGCCGGCATCGCTTCGACGAATGGCGACAACATCGCTGTTCACGCCGACATGGGGCTGGTGGCTCAAGTTTTCCGCGAGTCTGACTTCCTTCCTCTCACCGGAGAAATGGCTATCGGCCACACCCGCTATTCCACCACTGGACGAAGCGAACTGTGCAATGCGCAGCCGATGCTGGTGGATGGGCAAAGCGGCAGTCTCGCCTTGGCAAATAACGGCAACATCATCAACGCATCGCAGTTGAAGGAACAGCTCCAGGACGAATGGAACTGCTCATTCGTTTCCACAACTGACACGGAAATCATAGCCCAGATGATGGTCAACTCAGCGGGCCCTTCCTGGGAGGAACGGGCCTTCCAGTGTATGCGGCGGCTTGAGGGCGCCTACTCTGTGGTTGGACTTACTCCCGACGCTCTTATTGCGGCAAGGGATCCTTTGGGCATCCGCCCGCTTTGCCTGGGGCGGCGAGGCGAGGGCTGGGTCGTTGCCTCCGAGTCTTGCGCCCTGGACAACCTGGGGGCGGAATTTATCCGCGAAATTGAGCCGGGCGAAGTGGTGGTTATAGACAGCGACGGCCTGCGCTCCACGGTCTGGCCCGGAAACAGCGAGGAGCGGACGCGGGCTCTCTGTGTTTTCGAGCTGATTTATTTCTCTCGTCCCGACAGCTTGATGGACGGACAACTGGTGCATTCCAAGCGTCAGCAAATGGGGGCCGAACTGGCCCGTGAGCACCCGGTAGATGCGGATCTGGTCATAGGCATACCTGACTCGTCCACTGCGGCAGCGATTGGCTATGCCCTCGAGTCCGGCATACCTTTCAGCGAGGGGCTGATAAAGAACCGCTACGTGGGGCGTACCTTCATTGAGCCGGAACAGAAGTTGCGCGACTTGGGAGTCCGTCAGAAATTCAACAGTCTGGGCGACGTAATCAAAGGCAAGCGCATCGTCGTAGTGGATGACAGCATAGTTCGCGGGACCACCACACCACATGTGGTAAACCTGTTGCGTCGCGGCGGAGCTGCCGAAGTGCACATGAGGGTATGCGCTCCTCCCATCCGCCATCCCTGTTTTATGGGCGTGGATATGGCTTCCCGCCGGGAACTGCTGGCAGCCAACAGCACCGTACCGGAAATCCGCGAGATTATCGGAGCCGATACTCTGGGTTACCTGAGCGTCAAAGGGCTTATGAAGGTGGTGAACGGACAAAAAGGCGGATTCTGCGACGCCTGCTTCACTGGCAATTACCCCGTGCCTGTGCAGTTGGAACTGGACAAGATGATCCTGGAAGGCTCTGACGGAGGGCGCGGAATTGAGCGGTAGCTCTCCCGCCGACGCTTACCGGCAGTCCGGGGTGGACTTGGGCCGCATGGATGAATTTAAGGAACGCATCCGCGGTCTGGCGGCCAGCACCCACGGCCCTGAGGTAATCGAGGGCGGCAGCAGTTTCGCAGGGCTGTTCCAGTTGGGTGGAGAATCCGGCCCGGTGCTGGTGGCCAGCACGGACGGCGTCGGCACCAAGCTCAAGATAGCGGCGCAATTGGGTCATTTCGAGTCCGTTGGCCGGGACTTGGTAACCCTCAACGTTAATGACATTCTGACCAAGGGCGCCAGGCCTCTCTTTTTCCTCGACTACGTGGCCTTCAGCAGCGTGGACGCTCAGGCTCTCGACTCGCTGATGCGCGGCATCGCTTGGGGTTGCCGCGAGGCCCAATGCGCGCTTATTGGCGGCGAGACAGCCCAGATGCCCCAGGTGTACGCAGATGGCGAGATGGACTTGGCAGGCTTTGTCGTTGGAGTAGTCGAACGAGGACAGTTGCTTGAACCCGGCAAGGTGCGAGAGGGTGACTGGTTGCTGGGTATCCCCTCCAATGGGCTGCACACCAACGGGTTCTCCCTGGTTCGCAATGTGTTTGATACCGACGATAATCCTGCCGCGCTCTTTCATCGCTATGAAGGTCTGAACCACCAACTGGGCGAAGAATTGCTCCAGCACCATCGCTCCTACTACCCGATGCTCGCCCCGGCGCTTGAACTGTTAAGCGGCTTGGCTCACATAACCGGCGGGGGCCTGCCGGGTAAGCTGCCCCCTGTGTTGCCTGATGACTTGACGGCAAGAATAGACACGAAAGCCTGGACTCCTCCACCTGTATTTGCCGCAGTGCAGCGGGAAGGCGGCATATCCGATCACGATATGTTCAGGGTGTTCAACATGGGTCTGGGCATGGTGGCCGTTTGTCCCGAGGCCGGTGTCGCAGCCTTTCGCGACAAGATTCCCGAGGCCATCCCGGTGGGGCGAACAGTGCGGCGCGATTCGGATGAACAGGTAATCCTGAACCATTAGCAACTAAGTCCCTCAATTGTTCCGCCTCCTTCTGATGTTTGGGCTGATGTTTGGGAATTGACCGAGGGTGGAATTGCGGCCCTCGCACGCGGAGAAGAGATTTGAGAGCGCTCATCAGTGTTTACGACAAGACCGGGGTGGTCGAATTTGGACGCCGCATAGCAACTGCCGGGTACGAATTGGTCAGTACGGGGGGCACCCATCGAACACTGACCGAGGAAGGCGGCCTGGACGTGAAGCAGGTGGCGGACGTCACCGGTTCGCCGGAGATCCTGGACGGGCGGGTCAAGACGCTGCATCCCATAATCCACGGTGGACTGCTGGCCCGCCGGGAGTCGCCTGAGCAGATGGCCGAGCTGTCAGCCCACGGTATAGAGACCATAGATTTGGTGGTGGTCAACCTTTATCCCTTCGCCGACACCATTAGCCGACCGGGGGCGACGCTGGACGATGCGCTGGAGAATATAGATATTGGCGGTCCTACGATGCTGCGGGCCGCTGCCAAAAACTTCCCATCCGTGGCCGTCGTTGTGGACCCGGCAGACTATGATTGGGTTGCCGGGAAGCTATCCGGGAGTGGCCTTACCGAAGGCGACAGGAGAGGGCTGGCGGCCAAGGCTTTCCAGCACGTCTCGGAATATGATGCTGTGGTAACCGGCTACTTGAGTTCAGAACAGGAAGAAGAACCACTGCCAGCCCGGTTGAGCATCTCGCTGGACAAGGTTGCCGGGTTGCGCTACGGCGAGAACCCTCACCAGTCCGGTGCGCTGTACGCGCCGATAGGCGCTTCCGCGACTGGCATTGCCGGCGCCACTCAGCTACATGGACGGGAATTGTCCTACAACAACCTGATGGATGCCGATGCCGCATGGCGCACAGTATCCGACTTTACTGACCCTACCGTCGCGGTGGTGAAGCACAACAACCCCTGCGGACTGGCCAGCCGGGACGCCGTTGCCGAGGCGTACCTGCAAGCCTACGAGGGCGACACTGTCAGTGCCTTCGGGGGGATCGTGGCTGTAAACCGCATCGTTGACGCCGCAACGGCACAAGCGATGGACCCCATTTTCTACGAGGTCGTTATCGCCCCAGGCTATGACGATGATGCCCTCGAAATCCTGCAGCGGAAGCGAAACCTGCGCATACTGACCGTCGGCGCAAGCCCGGCGAAGGCGGCGCTGGACTTGCGTCCCATCGCTGGCGGAATGCTGGTGCAAGGTCCCGATGATATCGCGGAAGACCCGGCGGAATGGAGCAGCGTTACCGAGCGGAAGCCCAGCGCCGCCGAGAGGCAGGACTTGGCTTTTGCCTGGAAGGCAGCCAAACATATTAAGTCCAATGCCATCGTTTTCGCTAAAGATCGTGCTCTGGTTGGAATGGGAGCCGGACAGCCGAACCGGGTGGTCAGCGTACACTTGTCCCAGCGCATCGCCGGGGAAAAAGCCAAAGGGTCGGTATTGGCCTCCGACGCCTTCTTCCCCTTCCCGGACAACATCGAACTGGCGGCCGAGGCTGGCGTGACCGCCATTGCCCAACCCGGCGGGTCAGTCCGCGACGCGGAAGTCGTCGCTGCCGCCGACCAGGCAGGGCTCGCGATGGTGTTTACGGGGGTGCGCCATTTCCGCCACTGACCGCCAGTCCGCAGGGCCACCGGCATGAGCGCCAGCGTCGAGGTCGTAATACCCGTATACAACGAAGAGGATGCCCTTCCGGTAAGCATCCCGCGCCTGTGTACTTTTCTGCGCGACCACCTGCCCAACCCGTGGCGGGTAACCATCGCTGACAACGCCTCAATTGACGGGACGCGGGACGTATCGGAATCACTGTGCCGCGCGTTCCCTGCCGTCAACTATCTGTACCTTCCGGAAAAGGGGCGGGGACGGGCGTTGCGCACAGCCTGGCTGGGTAGCGAATCCGACATTGTCAGCTACATGGATGTTGACCTTTCCACTGACCTGTCACACTTCCCCGCGCTGGTTGGGGAACTGGAATCGGGTTGCGACGTCGCCATCGGCAGCCGTCTCAGCCGAGGCTCGCAGGTAACCCAGCGGAGTTTCAAGCGGGAGTTCACATCGCGCAGCTACAACAAGCTGATCTGGTCGCTGTTCTTCGTGGGCTTCCCCGATGCTCAGTGCGGATTCAAAGCGATGACACGGCAGGCAGCGCAAGCCATCATCCCTCACGTTCAAAACAACAATTGGTTCTTCGACACTGAACTGCTGATCATCGCGGAAAAGCGCGGCTATCGCATCGGCGTGGTTCCGGTGGCATGGCAGGATGATTCCACCAGCACTGTCAACGTGGTCAAGACCGCTACCGAGGACATCAAGGGCCTGCTGCGTCTCCGCTTCGGCGGCATCCCCAAAATACACCCCCCAAACCCTTAATCATGGCGTCATAGCGTTAAAAAGGATCGACATGGAACTCGGACTTACAGGTAAGACCGTCATCATCACCGGCGGCGGCTCCAACATTGGCCGCGCTATTGTCCACGCCTTCGCCGAAGAGGGCAGCAACATAGTCATCGCCGAACTGGACTCTGCTCAAGGCCAGCGGGTGGCCGACGAGGTCGCGGCCCTGGGAACAGGAAGCCGGGCGACGGTGATAGCCACCGACGTCACCAACCATGAATCGGTCAACGCGATGGTGGAAACGGCTACCGCCGAGTTCGGCGGCTTGGACGTGCTGGTTAACAACGCAGGCTGGACCATAGACCGGCTCTTCCTGGAGAAACCCCGCGAGGAGTGGGAACGGGAGGTGCAGGTCAACCTGTGGGGCCCCATCAACTGCATCCACGCCGTGCTGCCAGGCATGGTTGAGCGCCGGGGCGGCAGCATCGTCTGCCTCAGTTCCGACGCCGGCCGCATGGGCGAGTACCGCGAGGCCGTGTATTCTGCCTGCAAGGCCGGCGTCATAGCCCTCAGCAAGTCCATCGCCCGCGAGACTGGCCGCCACGGCCTGCGCCTCAACTGCGTCTGCCCGGGGCTAGTGGTGCCGCCGGAGGAGGAGACCATCAGCGAGAACAGTATGTGGCGCCAGATGCGGGACGTCTTCACGCCCGAGGCCCGCGAGCGGGCCATTCGCGCCTACCCGCTGCGCCGCATGGCCGAGGCGCGGGAGATTGCCAATGATGCGGTCGTCTTCCTGGCATCCGCCGCCGCCAGCTTCATCACCGGCCAGACGCTAAGCGTCAGCGGCGGGTACACGATGGCGTAGGGTACAACGCTATCTCAATAACATAAAGGTTGAAAGAGGCAAACTAACGATTCTGGGGTCATCCACTTCACCGGATTCGTCTTGGGTGATTAGCAGACCGAATGAGGCGTTGTTTACTGACTTATCCAAGAAAGAGCGGATCCCCAAGGTGTCCCTCAGCGGATCTATGCGTCGTTGATATTTAATTTCCACCGGCACCCGCTGAGCCCCCACGGTCAAGACGAAGTCAACCTCGCGGTCCGTTCCTCGTTCGGGAAAGTGTGCGATGTCAAGTCCATGAATTGTCGATGCAACAGAACCGAAAGTACTTTCTGCCAAATGACCGGCAAGAGTTGTAAGCTCCGGGCGCTGCGCAAGTCCCTCTGAAGTTAATGGGATTTGTTCCTGTAGCCAACTGGCGCGGAGACCGTGGTCCACCAGGCAGAGTTTCGGGCTTCCCCTCTTTCTTTTCAACCTTATCTCCAGTGGTGGGATCAACCGGATTAGTAGCGTATCTGCCAGAAACCGTAAGTAGTGAGCTATTCGCTGGCTGCCGACATTCCCGCCCAATGAAAGTCGGGCCTCCTCCGCTAGAGTTGACACCGTTGGAGTCTGACCGGCATAGCGACAGGCCAGTAGGAAAAGTTGCTCCAGCAGTTGAGAGTCTCGTGACCGCCCACGACTGCCCGTACGCAGGTCGTGCTGGATCACACGCCGAATTACAGTTTCGTTCAACTGGTCTGCGATTAACGGCCACTCCTCGTCTTTTCGATTGTGAACCAGAGGATAAGCTCCGCGCTCTGAAAAATATCGAAAAGACTCTTGCCGGAACGCTGATTTTTCGATTCCGTGATCCCGCAATTCCTGCCAGAAACTCTTGCGAATCAATGCCCCAAGACCGTTGTCGGGCAGGAACGGAGGTGGGACTTCCAGTTCCCGCAACGCCCCGATTTCAGTCAGTGAAAGCACCCCTGCTTCAACAGTGGCTATACGTCCCGCTAGGCTATCTCGGCCCAATTCAATTCTCAAGGCGGAGCTTCCGGTAATTACTATTTTCACTGAGACGTTATCCACCAGGGATTTGAGTTGTGTGTGCCATCCGTCAAGGTTCTGCACTTCATCAAAGAAGAGATACGCTCTTTGCCCATGCCCTGCAAGGGAATTGAATCTATCACTGGCTATATTTTGCTCAAACCAATCAGAGACCCTGAGAATTGGCTGTTCTATTCCTCTCAATGAATCCAGTTCTTCAAACTGCACCCGCATGATGCTGGACGGCGGTACGCCTTCTTCGAGTAAATCAGCAATTATTTGGAATTGTGCCGTGGTTTTTCCTACTTGGCGCGGGCCTCGAACAGCGACAATCGAGGCAATGTCCGAGTCCATCCGGCGGCGTATCTGCGCGACCAAGTGGCGGCGCATCCGGGGAAACTGCGGCATATCTCCGCCAGTCCACCAAGGATTCATACGATGCAAGTCGGCGCACAACTGCGCCGGGATTTCGGCTTTTGGAAAGGCTACAGGGGGCCTGCTCACTGGCGTACCTCCTTTCTGCCAATTATGGCAGGACACCGGCGCACTATCGGGCCTCTAATGGCATGGGCGTTAGAAAATCGGCCCCGGCATTAGCCGGGGCCGTCTTGCGTTGCCGAGATTCCGTTGGCTGTGGTTTCTAGAGCGCGGCGACCTTCTCGCGGAGGGCATCGAGCTCGGCGATGAGCTGGGCCTTTGGGTCGTCCTTGCCGCCGTTGTTCATCTCGACCAGCTCCCAGGAGCGGGCCTCGATCTGAGGCAGCGTGGCCTGAAGCAGTTCCTCGTCCACATCGTTGGCGATGGTGGGGTAGCCAGCGCGGGCGATCATGCTCTTGATCTTGCCCTGCTTGAACTGGTCCAGCGTCCAGGCCAGCGTCTCGCCGGAAGTGGTTACGTCCCAGTAAATCCGGACGTCCTGGTTGCGCGGGCCATAGTGGTAGTGCGGGCCGTTCTGGAAGCAGTCGAAGGCCAGCAGCTCGACTTCCTGCCCAGCGATGTCGGACAGGACGTGAATGGCCATGCCCTCGTCGTTAATCTGCGGCAGGTGGCGGTATTCCAAGCCGAACTTCAGGTTGCCGACGGTAATCTTGTCGCCGTCCAGCATCTCGGGCATCATGTGATGCACGGTGCGGCGCCCGCCGTTGGCCATCTCGCGGGCCGTGGCCTCAGCCTCGTCCAGCTTTGCGCCGTCAACCGGGTTGGCTTCGAGCTGGTCGGCCAGGTCGTCGTATCCGGACCGGCGCACCATGGACGGCAGGTTGTTGCGAATGTTGCCGATGGTCCAGCCGAGGGGGTTGCCAGCAGTGGTCTTGTCCATGAACAGGCGGATGTTGTGGTTCTCGGGGCCGTAGTGGTAGTGGGGGGCCTGATCGAAGCAGTCGAAGCGCAGGATCTCGGTGTCCTTGCCGTCGACCTCCGAGTAGACCTGCAAGCACAGGCCCTGGTCGTCCATGATTTCCGTGCGATAGCTCATGGCGATGTCAATGGGGCCAGCGTTGATGACGGTGCCGCCCTTTTCCATGTTGTGCCTCCTCCGTTGCTTTGTATAGGATGTGGGGCGTCTTGAGACGGGGCTGTTGCCCACGATGCTTATGAATTATATCACGCCGGGGTATACTGGCAAGCAAAAATCGCCGATAGCGGCAGAGTGACATAAAGAACGGTCAAGAAACGATGTTGGGTATCTTTCCTCCATTACCTTTTCAATTTGCCGGTGTTTTCATTCTTAGATGATACTGATACTCATTGCCGGAAGTGGATACCGATTTACTTGGACTACCGCAACATAGCTTCGGCTAAACTGTGGATATAGCGAATAAATGGATATAGCGAATAAGGAGAGCATCACCTATGGAAATCGGAGTTTCAATGCCCCGCATCCCGGACGGGCCGGGTCTGCGGAAGTTCGCGCGGGCGGCGGACGCAATGGGGTTCGAATCGCTGCTTATCGGCGACCACATCGTGTTGCCCACCGGCGGGACAACACAATATCCATATACTCCGTCCGGCGGGTTTTCACGGCCTTCCGATGAGCCGTTCCTTGAGACGATGACGTTGCTGGGCTATCTGGCTGCCTGCACCGAGCGGATTAAGCTGGGGAGCACGGTGCTGATTCTGCCTTACCGGAATCCCGTGGTGCAGGCCAAGATGTTCGCTTCTCTCGACTCTCTGACAGGAGGGCGGATGATCTGCGGCGTGGGAGTTGGCTGGCTGGAGAAAGAATTCGATACGCTGGGCGTGAGCTACGCTGAGCGCGGGCCGCTCACCGATGAGTTCCTGGAGATTTTCCGCACCCTGTGGTACGACGACTACCCCGAACATCACGGGCAGCACTACCAGTTCGACGGAATCCGGTTTTATCCCAAGCCGGTGCAGAATCCGTTGCCCATCTGGGTCGGCGGACACACTCGCGCCGCGCTGCGAAGGACGGCCAAGTACGGCGACTGCTGGCACACCACCCGCCAGACGCCGGAGTTCGTCGCCTCCCACATACCGTACCTCCAGCAACAGATTGAACGGCAAGGGCGAAAGGAAGAAGAGATCACAGTCTCGCTCAAGCGAAGCCTGCATTTCACCGACATAGGTTTGCCTGAGATGGGCAGTGAGCGCAGCGGCGGGGCGCTGGTTTGCAGCACTCAGGAGGTTATAGATGACCTCTACGCCTGCCATGAAATCGGCATCAGGCAACTTACCTACGACTTCCGGGTGAACGAACTTTCGGACTGCATCCGTGTCATGGAGCGGCTGGCGGACGCAGTGCTCCCGGTAGCTGCCCGCATGGGTTAGAGCCCGCCGGGTATCGTGCAGATACGGCTTTTCCGTTGTGAAAGCCACTGTGAAACCCACGAACTTCCAATACCCTTGACCAACTGCTGTAAGGGTGAAGTATGACCAGTATCGAAAGGGCCTTTGAGGAAATTGACCGCTACGTCGAAGGGCGGATAACGGAAGCGGGCATACCGGGAGTGGTCCTCGCGGTAACCGACCGGCAGAAGGCGCTGCGGGTGGCATCCTTCGGATATGCCGACCTGTCCTCAGGCAAGCCAATGGATTCCGGCCTGATGTTTGAGATTGGATCCATCGGCAAGTCATTCACCAACATTGCCTTGATGCAGCTACGAGACGAAGGCCGCCTCGACCTCCACGCTCCGGTATCCTGCTATCTGCCCTGGTTCGAGGTTCAGTCGAGCTACGCGCCAATTACGGCCCACCACCTGATGACGCATACGGCCGGTCTGCCGTCCGGCAACGATATTGGGCCCCATGGGCTGTACGAGGTGTGGGCTTTGCGGGAAAGCCGGACAGGCGCGCCTCCGGGGGAATACTTCCGCTACTCGAACGTGGGCTACAAGACCCTGGGGTTTTTGCTGGAAGAACTGGATGGAAGGCCCTATGCGGACTCAATACAGGCCCGCGTGCTCGATCCTCTGGGTATGCGCAACTCCCATCCCGTCATTGGATTCGAGACACGAAGGCGAGCCGCCACGGGATACCGCAGCTTCTTTGACGACCGGCCGGAATACCGGGAACACGGCCTCGTCCCTTCCCTATGGACTGAATACGGCGTGGGCGACGGCTGCCAAGCGTCCACCGTAGAAGACATGGGCATCTACTTGAGAATGCTGATGAACGGAGGCGCAGGGCCAGCGGGCCAGGTCTTGTCCGAAGAGAGTTTCAGCCTGGTGACCCAGCGGACTATTGCAACCAGTCAATGGGGAGGAGCCTGGTATGGATACGGCCTGACCCTCGCCGATGTCGAGGGCCACTCCTACCTGGGCCACGGCGGCAGCACCCCGGGTTTCGTGGCAGCCATAATAGCCGACCTGGACGACGGCATAGGAATAGTGGTCCTCGTCAACGGCAACGCCGAGTATTACGGCCCGACCGTTATGGCGTTGCGCCTGCTCGAACTATTGCGGATGGGCCTGAATCAACAGGAAATGCCGCCTCCTCGGGCTATTCCCGACCTGGCATCGGTGAGCAATTCCGCCGACTATGCGGGCGCCTACAGTTGCGGGAAGGAGCGCCTTGTTCTCGCCGCGCAAGGAGACCGCCTGACGCTCGACTGGCATGGGCAGGATGTGGCGTTGGAGACGCGCGGCGGGGATGTGTTCTACGCCGCGCACCCTGATCTGGAGCTTTTCCACCTGGAGTTCGGGCGCGACGGCGATCGTGTCGTGGAGATATTCCACGGCCCCGATTGGTATGTGGGCGATGGGTATTCAGGGCCTGACAGTTTCGACTACCCGCAAGAATGGGAGCGCTACCTGGGGCATTACCGTACTTACAATTTCGGTCTTACGAACTTTCGCGTCGTGCTGCGGAAGGGCACATTGCTGTTGCTGTACCCCGCGGGCGGCCACGACGTTCTGGTCCCGCTGGAAGACGGCCTGTTTCGCATTGGCGAGGATACGCGCTCGCCGGAAACCCTCCGTTTTGACGCCGTGGCTTCGGGCAGGGCATTACGCGCAACCTACTCGGGTTGTCCCTACTATCGCACCTATACTTCGTGACTAGACAGGGTCTTTTACTGATGCGTGAATCGTTAGCTAAACATTCCGGCGGCAGATACCCGTCATTCCTGCGAAGGCAGGAATCCAGAGGCCAATTCGTACAGAGAGAATATCGGAGCTTTCGCACGATTCCCGCTTTCGCGGGAATGACGAATGGTTTAGCAATTCATTCACTTATCAGTAATTTGCCCTCTCCCACCGGGGGAGGGAGCAACAGAGACCCTGCGTGATTAAAGACCGCTGTCCTTGAACCACTTGGCGCGCTTTACCAGCTCTTCGGTGGTGTGGCGCATGGCCGACAGTTGCTTTTCTGTTACCGGGCGCTTTACCTGGGCGGGAGCGCCGGCCACAAAGGAGTTGGCCGGTATCTGGGACCCGTTCAACACCGCCGAATTGGCGGCGACGAGGCAGTTCTCTCCCAATGTAACCTTGTTGAGTACGGTGCAGTTGTTGCCCAGCAGGGATCCCCGTCCGACCCGGTCGCAATGCACGACGACGCTGTGGCCTACCGATACATGGTCTTCCAGTGTCAGCCCATTGCCATGAATCACCGAACCTTCCTGAATGTTGACATAATCGCCGATGACTATGGCGTCTTCGCCGTCGCCCCGGACAGTTACGCCGGGCCAGACGCTGGCGTACTCGCCGATTTCCACGTTGCCGACTACGTAGGCAAATTCACTGACCCAGGCTGTCTCGGCAACCTTGGGAGTAACGCCGTTGAGAGTGCGAATCAACTTGATGCTCCTTTAGCGAATGTTTCCAAAGCTCCCCTTCCAGGAGGGCGAGGGATTGTCCCTAATCCCGAACCGCGCCGACGGCCCGTCGTGCTTCCCGGTCCATATCACGGTTGATGATGGCCTGGCGTTTGTCGTAACGGCGCTTGCCCCGGGCCAACCCGAGTTCTACCTTGGCCACATGGCCTTTGATGTAGATGCGCAAGGCCACCAGCGTCAGACCCTTTTCGGCAACCTCGCTCTCCAGCTTGCTTATCTCGTCCCGGTGAAGCAGCAGCTTGCGCAGACGTCGAGGGTCGTGGTTGAACTGGCTGGCCGGGTCGTAGGGAGCAATGTAGGTGTTGTGCAGCCACATCTCCCCGTCGCGGACGCGAGCGTAGCCGTCGCTGAGGTCAACCTTGCCAGCGCGGACTGACTTGATTTCCGTGCCGGTCAGTACCAGGCCCGCTTCATGTTTGTTCAGAATTTCGTAATCGAAGAAGGCGCGACGGTTGCTGGCCGCTGTGCGGATGCCACCTGAGCCTTCGCTGTTCTTTGCTGTCTTTGCCGATTTTTTCTTTGCCATGCCTGCCACCCCGTCCGGTTGGCGGTTATTTTTCAATCAGTTCTGTGAGCCTTTCGATGGCGAAGTCCAATTGAATGTCCTCGTCATCTTCCTCAGGCGCTTCGTGAATTATATCGGGAGTAATGCCTTCTCCTTCAATGAGCTGCCCCGAGGGTGTGTACCACCTTCCGATGGTGAAATTGACGGCTGAGCCGTCGTGGAGCGGCCAAAGGTTATTTACGCTGCCCTTTCCGAAGGTCGTCTCGCCGATGGTTTGCGCTCTTCCGTGGTGCATGATGGCGCCGGCAAAGACCTCGCTGGCCGAGGCGCTTCCGTTGTTCATAAGAACCACCATCGGGATGTCGAGAGCCATACCGCCCGACTCCGCGTTCCAGTCCCGCCGGTGGCCTTTTCCGTCCAGTTGATACAGTACCAGACCTTCATCCACGAACTCGCTGGTGACTTCCACTACTGACGAAACCAGGCCGCCGGGATTGTTGCGGATGTCCACCACCAGGCCCAATCCCTGGGAGCGCTCGAACCGGGCCAGCGCGGTCTGTAATTCCTCTTTGCTAGTCCCGCTGAAGGACGTAATCCTCAGGTGGCCGATGCGGCCCACCAGCATGGTCAGCCGCACGCTCTCCAGAGGGATAACACCGCGCTCTATCTCCAATAACTCGGTCTCCCCGGTTTTATCCCTCCGCACCAGCAGCTTGACGGTGGTGCCCTTCTCACCCCGGATGCGATTGATGACCTCGAACAGCTCCAGCCCTTGCGTGCTCTCGCCGTCAATCTCCAAGATGACGTCCTTAGCCAGGATTCCTGCCTCATCCGCCGGGGTATCCGGTATGGGCGCTATTATGGTTATCAGGCCGTTGCGTACCCCGACTTGAGCCCCGATGCCCTCAAAATACCCCCGGATATCCTGACGCATCATGGAATACTGGCTGGAGTCGAGATAACCGGCATGAGGGTCATCTATCGAATCCATCATGCCGCGTATGGCGCCGTCCGCGGCGGCCTGCGGGTCAATGGCCCCGGCGTCAATGTGCTCCAACTGCAACAGGGCCCATACCTCGGCCAGCTTGGCGAACTCCGGCGGCAGCGCCTCGATACTGTCATATTCCGTCTCCGCATCGGCCGGGCCACCGCAGCCGACCGCCATTACCGGGGCGGACGCTAACGCCAGCAAAAACAGCAAAGACAACGGCCAACAGGCAATACGGGGCAACAGGAGTCTCCCGACAGGAATGCGGCCCGCAGTTCACAAGCCGCCCAGGTTCGATTTTATCACAGCCGGATGATCAAACCACCTAAACCGGAACGCTACCGCCGAACCGCTTGGTTGACATAGAAGCGCGAAAGTGTATAATAGCCGCCGAATCTCAAATTGGTCATACCACTTTATGCCCGCTTCGCCGGACCAGAGTAATTTCCCGGCCTTGTACGGCCTTCGGGGAGCAAGACTGCACGAGGGCATAGTCCTGCGCCTGCGAGACCTGATCCGGCAGGGGGAGTTGCGGCATGGATCCAGGTTGCCGCCCGAGCGGGCATTGGCCGAGCAGTTCGGCGTGGGCCGGAGTTCCGTGCGCGAGGCTATCAGGTCGCTGGAATTGCAGGGTCTGGTGGTGACCCGGCACGGTTCCGGTTCCTTCGTTGATACGCAGAGCCTGGATGCCGTCGCCACGCTGATGGCGCCGGGAAACGGCTCAGGCGGTCTTGCCGATGTCTTCGAGATGCGTCACCTGCTGGAACCTCAGATCGCCGCATTGGCCGCCCGCCGCGCCACGGAAAGCGACATCGAACGCTTGGGAGCAATCCTGGAAGAGCAGAAGCGTCAGATACTGGAGGGAGAGACCGGGGTGGATGCCGACACCGAGTTTCACTTCACCCTGGCGACAGTGACCCATAATCCGGCGTTGGTCAAGGTGGTCAACGCAGTGGAGGACGTATTGCGCCGCTCCCGCGACCGCTACCTGCAACGGCCCGGCAGGCCGGAACGGTCGCTGCATTCCCATCACGAAATCCTGGAAATGGTGCGCGCGGGAGACGACGCCGGCGCCCGCCGCGCTATGGATCATCACCTTACGGCTGTGGAACCCGCCAACATATCCGACGACGGAAAGGAGGAGTAGTATGTCCACCCTTGCTGTGGAGGTTGTGTACCGGGGCATCTTCCAGAAGACCCTCGCGCGCAACATTGTCCGCTCCATAGTGTTTGCCGCCCGCAAGGACGGCAAAATCGGCACCGCCTTCGGGCGTTATGGAGACTCCCCGGAGCGCAACGGCATCCCCGCCAAGCAGTTCGCCATCGTGGCTGACGATGCCGAGGAACTGGAGGAGAGCCTGGCAGTCTACCAGGCAAACGAAGTCGACGTTACCATCAACGTTGACGATACGATGTGCAAAGGCATCGAGTCATGGGCTTGGTACGGCCTTCAGCCTATCAACGAGCTGACCAAACCTGGCGGAACGCTTATCGTAACCTCCCGCCAACAGGCCGATGCCCTGCTGGAGGACATTCACCCCAAGGAAACTCCCTACAACCTGTCCATCGTAACCGGCATACCCAGCTTCTCCGGCCTGTGGGTGTACAAGGACGACCACACAGACGCCAGGATACTGGGGGCTCTCTGCAAGGTCTGCCCCGAACTGGTCAGCCTTGATGCCATGCTGGAGACCGTCGAAGAACAGATGGGCGGCGGCACAAAAATAGCCTCGGCCCAGCGCTCTTACGACCGGACCGCCACCCGTCCGGTGGAACCCGGCGAGGGCGGGAACCAGCGGGAAATGAAGTTCACCTTGCCCGGTTGGAAGACCATGCAGGAAGGTCTGGTCATCCAGGCCCTCCCCGAAGGCGGCGAATACTCTGAAGGCGAGGGGGGCTACGTGCCCGGCCGGAGCGAAGTCTTCAAGAAGTTCAGCACCCGCTCCATGCGCCCGGTGATCAACTTCGAGACCTGCATCAAGTGCACCCTCTGCTGGCTGCAATGCCCGGACACCTGCTTCGATGTTACCCCGGACGGGCTGTATGACGCCAACATGGAATCATGCTGCGGTTGCGGCGTCTGCGAGGCCGTCTGCCCGGTCCCCGAGTGCGTAACCATGGTCAACGAAGCAGAGTTCAACGACCACAACAGCCAGTGGGAGATGTGGCAGGAGAATAAGGACGGCTACAACAAGTGGATGACCGAGCTGGTGGATAAGCAGAAGTCCGAGACCCGCACCCACGGCTTCCACCATGTCGGCGGTTACGCCGAAGAGATTCAGACGGCGGAGGCAGACTAATGACCACCACCGTACAGAACGAATTGTTTCAACAGTCCACCGAGGAGCTGATCAGCGGCTCCGAAGCCATCGCCATCGCCTGCGCTCTGGCCGACGTGGACGTCATAACCGCCTACCCCATCCGGCCCTACGATACGGTGATGCAGTACGTATCGAAGCTGAAGGCCGACGGCGCTTTCGACTGCGACTTCATCGTGGCCGAGAGTGAGCATTCCCAGTTCGAGATTGTGAAGCATGCCTCCGCAGTGGGCGCGCGTACCTTCTGCGGCTCCAGCGGCGTGGGCTGGTTCTACGCTTTCGAAGCCATAACCGTAACTGCCGGCCTGCGTATGCCCGTGGTAGCGATGGTGGGCAACCGCGCTCTGGACGACCCGGGCGCCTTCGGCGTGGAGCACAACGACGCCATGGCCGTCCGCGACTTGGGCTGGCACCTGTACTGGGTGGCCACGGCGCAGGAGGCGCTGGACACGGCGCTGCTGGCCTACAAGGTGGCCGAGGACCGCAGGGTGCTTCTACCCTTCGCCATCAGTTGCGACGGTTCTTTCCTGACGCACTCGCAGGCCATCGTGCAGGTGCCGACGCGGGCGCAGGTAGAGAGCTACCTCCCCGGCTACAACCGGCACGAACTGCAACTCCACCCGGACAATCCCATCACTGTGGCGCCGCAGGTCAACGAGGATTGGCTGATGGAGATCCGCCGTCAGACCGACGAGGCCATGCGTCGCGCGGTGGGCGTCGTGCACGAGGCTTATGACGAGTTCAAGGAAGTCTTTGGGCGCGGCGATCCCAGCCCGTTCATCGAAGAATACATGACGGAGGACGCCGAGATAATCATCGTCGGCATGGGAACGCTGGCCATGCCTACCCGGGTGGCTGTCCGCCGGATGCGAGAGCAGGGCAAGAAGGTCGGTTTCGTCCGCGTGAAGTTCTTCCGCCCCTTCGCGGTGGAGGAAATCCAGAACGCCCTCAGGGGAGCCAAGGGCATTGCCGTCATTGACCGCGACTACTCCTATGGCTCGCCCTCCTTCGGCGGGGTGCTGTTCCATGAGCTTCGTTCCGCCCTATACCCGCTCCAGGAACGCCCGATGATGCTGAACTTCATCGCCGGGCTCGGCGGACGTGAAGTGATGGTGCGCGACATAAACGAAATGGTGGAGACTACCGAAAAGGCGGTCGCTACTGGTAAAATCGAGCAGGAAACTACGTGGGTTAACGTAAGGGAGTAAGAGCCATGACCACCATGATGACCGAGACGGACCTCCCGCAGGTTCGTGGCGTAAAGAACATCCCGGTGGAAGAGTTCTACTCTTCCGGGCACCGCACCTGCCAGGGCTGCGAGTCGGCGCTTACGATGCGGCTGCTGATCAAGGCCGCCGGGCCGCGCAGCATCGTGCTGGGCAGCACCGGCTGTATGTACGTGGCCAACACCACCTACTACAGCACGCCGTGGGTAGTGCCGTGGATGCACACCCAGCTCGGCTCCTCCGGCAGCGCCGCCACCGGCACCGCCGCCGGCCTGGCATCCATGATGCGCAAGGGCAAGATGAACAAGGAACCGATCAACGTCATCGCTTTCTGCGGCGACGGCGGCGGTGTGGACATGGGTCTGTCGGCCATTTCCGCCGCGCTTCAGCATGACGAGTACAACCTGCTCATCCTGTGCTACGACAACGAGTCCTACGCCAACACCGACATCCAGGTGTCGGGCAGTTCTCCCTGGGGCGCCAACAGCACCTTCAGCCCCCCGGGCAAGGTGCACCGCATCATGAACAGCCGTTGGAAGAAGAACACCGCGCCGATGCTGGCCGCCGGCCACCCTGACGTGCGCTACATCGCCACTTCCTGCGCCTCCTACGGGCTGGACCTGAACAACAAGATTCGCCGGGCCCTGACCATCGGCGGCCCGACTTTCATCCACAACATTGACCCCTGCCCCAAGGGCTGGGACTACGACCCCAAGTATTCCCACGAGCTGGGAATGCTGGCCATCGAGACGGGCCTCTGGGTGCAGTACGAGATCATAGACGGCGAACTGGTACTCAACGGCCCCAGCCGCTCTATCGCCAGGGGCATCCGCAGGCGCAAGCCCATCGAGGAATACCTGACGCGCCAAGGCCGGTTTGCCCACTTCACGCAGGAGGACATCGCCCACTTCCAGCAGCGGGTGGACGAAAGCTGGGAGAAGTGGTGGATCCCAGGCGTCATCCCGTTCACCATGAACGAAGACTAGGGGCATCCCTTACCCGAGGCATACGAGTAACAGGGGCAGGCGTCAAGCCTGCCCCTGTTACTGTCAGTCAATACTGCTAAAACGGGAAATCGTGCAACGGTTATCCGATATAATCTTGGAATGCTCGCTTGTGGTGTTCCAACGCAGGAACACCGGGGTGATTCGGGTTCATTTCGACTAGCTTGGTTACGAACCGAAACAGACTTCTCGCATTGGAAGGATGGTCATCCTTCCACCATTGGGAGCAAACGTAGAATTTACCCGCATACAATTTGACGTAATAACGGTTATTCTGGTCGTTGTCAGATCCTTTCATTCCGGATTCCCTTCTACGTAAGAGCGGAAAACCAGCGAGTTTTAACCCCAAAACCCTTTGGCAGAAATCAAGGTTCATCAGATTACGTATATCAGTATCGGAAAGAAGGGTGGGGTAATCCTCCAACAGTGTTTTCATCAGGCTTTGAGCTAATGGCTGTATTTGCCGCAGTTTTATATCGGATGTTTTTATATTGGAGACTGGTTCATTGTACACCCGGTGAGGATACCCTGAGGTGCTGCCCCTAGTGTCCTGGTTCATCCCCGCTGCAAGTCGAAATAGCCCCTTCTCTGTCTCAGTGAGTTTTGCATATTCTTCAACCAATACCCCTACCATAGCATTCTGATTCAACTCAAACTTGACTAACATCAGCATATCCTTGTCCGCCCGGAGAGGAGGCCCTGAGATGTTGTCCATGGTGTCTTGACTCATCTCCACTGCAAGTCGGAATAGCGCCTTCTCTGTATCGGTCAAATTTTCATATTCCTCGAACAATACCCCTACCGTAGCATTCTGCTTCAACTCAAATTGGACCAACATCGACCTATCGTTTAACTGTCTGCTTTGCATGTCTTTACCTCCCTTGATAGCAGAGATTATAAGGCATAGATTCGGATACTTGATATATTAAAGATCGCGGGAATAGTATCGAAAAGCCGATTGGCGTCGATAGATGGCAATTCATCCCTGTTACAATACCCGATACAAAGCGATCAGTTACCACTACATCATTGTCAATGATGGAGAGTTCCAAGCGGCTACCACATGGAGAACTCAATACTTGACCACCTGCTAACCTGAGACACACTACAAGGGCCGAGGTTCAAAAAATGCTCGATCCGGAGATGCTACCGAGCTATGCTTTCTTGGGCGGCGACGGAGAGAGGCCATTGAGCAATCCGCAGCGCCTATGCCCTTGGGCGCAGGATTGGATGGAGCCAGTGCACGAAATCTCTGTGGCAGAATGGCTGGTGCAGAGATGTCGGGACTGGCCTCGTTTAACATATTTCCCTGTCGGTTACGAAGCCTGCGCCCGACTGCTCCATCCTGCGGAACTCTTGACGGAGAGCAAGGAACACATCCCCGTCCGGTGGTCGGAAGTAGCCTCATGGAACGGCCACACCGTCCGGGAACTGACGGAGTTCCATGAAATTACAGACATCCGCAAATGGTTCGGCCCACAATATCGACGTCCTGATGAAGGTTCTCTTCCGTCGAAGGAATGCGAGCTTCTGGCGGGGTTGGTCCGAGAGTTTACCGAGACGACCGAGCTGTATTACTTTTGTTTTTGGGAGGGATACGGCCAGGCTGAGTTTGACCCTGCCTTCAGGTTCCGTCCCAAGGTCAAGATTTTCGACAGGGGATACTACCTGTTTCGCGGCAGCCTGGACCCTGCTTTGGCTGAGAAAGCATTCCAATGCCGGTCGCCCACATACTGGTGGCCCGCGGACCGGTCTTGGTGCATCTACACCGACATTGACGGCATGGACACCCTCATCGGCGGCAGCGCGGCCTGCATCGAGGCGGTGCTGAACCACCCGGAGCTGGAAGCGCTGCCCATCACCCTCGACGCCCGCGTGGACTGCGGCGGCGATGCGCTGAACCCGCCGGTTGACTGAAAGATAACGCAGCCATATTGCCGCAGCGGACAGATGCGCCGGGGCGGGATTCAAGCCTGCCCCGGCTGCATTTCGGCCAATTTGCCGCGCCTGAAATTGCCGCTAAATGCTGTTTCTTTCGGATTAATCGGTAACCATAGCCGCGTGTATTGACAGAATGAGACTTGATATTTCTGTAAACAAACGAATAAGGTAAAGAAATTCGACGGATTCCTTACATAACGTAAACGCATTCAGCCAAACTGTGTTATCATATCGAGACTTGTTTGACCTCCCCGGCTGAGCGTCACGCAAAGCCATGGCGAGCCGTCAGGCACATTCACAATTTCAAGGAGAGGCATAGATGCGAACCACGGTAGTTTTATCCTTTGCCATCGTTCTGATGATGGCCTTATTGGTGGCCTGCGGGGAATCAGCAACCGCAGTGCCGCCTACTAACACCCCGGCTCCCACGGCTGTTCCCGAGCCTACCCCGGAGCCGACGGCCATGATGGAAGAAGAGCCGACGGCCATGATGGAAGAGGAAGACGGCGACGGGATGATGATGTGGGAAATCAGCGATGAGCTGAAGGCCTACGCCGCCGAGAACGCCGGCGGTCCCGGCGCCATCTACATCGGCGACGGCAACTTCGAGGCTCTCGTTGGCCCGTCCGTGTATCAAGAGTTCATGGAGCTTGACGGCACCGACCTGGGCGACGACGACGGCCAGGTGCCTCTGGACGCCATTATGGACGTCCGGTGGGTGTTCGAGTCCGACTACTACCGGCAGCTTCTTGAGACTGCCAATCTCACCAATCCCACTCCGCTCACTTCTTCGGGAGAGGAAGTCGTACTGCAGCACACCTGCATCAACAGCCAGTTGCTCTGGTGCAAGCATCAGAAGACTTACTTCGTGCCCAATGTAGAAAGTCGAACCGAGGGTCAGGTCACCATTAACGTCACTTCCTTCCCTGAGTTGGGCCTGGCTGGGACGGATACCGCCACTCTCTTGGCCGACGGCACCCTGAGCATGACTGAGATCTACGGCGGTTATGTTGGCGGCGAGTTCCCCACCTTGGCCGTGCAGTACATCTGGGGACTGTGGCCCGACCATGAGACCCACTACAAGGTGCTCACCAACATCGCCCCCGACCTGAACAAAGTGTACGAGGACGAGCTGGGCGCCCAGGTGCTCATGCGTAACTGGATTGCTGGCGACGACCAGTTCTTCTTCAGCAACAAGAGGCTGGAAAACCCGGAGGACTTTGTCGGCCTGAAGACCCGCAGCCACTCGGCCGAGCTGTCCGACTGGATCAACCACATGGGCGCGGCGGCCCAGTTCATGGCCTTCGCTGAGGTATACACTGCCCTGGAGCGCGGAATCCTGGACGCTGGCGTAACCGGCGCCAACCCGGGCCTGTCCCAGCGGTGGTACGAAGTGACCGAATTTATGAACGGTCGGCTCTTCAGCTTCAACTCGACCACCAACGTGGTCAACGGCGACGTCTGGGCCAGGATTCCCGCAGACCTCCAGCAGATTCTTCTGGAAGAGGGCGCCAAGCAGGAACTGGAAGCCCTTCGCCTGACCGCTATCCACAACGTTACCGGCATCACCCGCAACATCGAGGAGGGGCTGGAACTGGTGGAGTTTGGACCAGAGGCCCAGGCTCTCAGTAAGCGGGCCGGCGCCGAGAGCGTGCTGCCCAACTGGCTGGAGCGCCTGGGATACCCTGAAGATGGTCAGGACGTCGTTGACTTGTTCAACAACAAGATTGGCCCCTTTGTCGGCCTGAGAGTCGAACGGGACGCCAATGCAGAGCGAGGCTTCACGGTTGTGGACGCCCCCATCACCCAAGGACCTCACGCCCAATAGCGTCCACACCGGCACGCGCATACCGGATTACGCAACTGAAGGGGCGGCCAATTGGCCGCCCCTTTGCTTTTGACTATCCTCCAGCCTGTATATAGTTCAGAAAAAGACGCTCAGGTTCTTTGCCAGTATCACGTTGGAGTCGAGCACGATGATGCGGCGGGCAATCTTCCATTCCCCGTCAATGGGACGCAGCAGGTCGTCGCGGTATCCGGCGAAGACGTTTTCCTCGGTCTCGTGGTGGGAACGGTAAAGGATGAATGCGGTCTTGGCCTTCACCTCGCCGCTGGATTGCGTATCAACCACGAGATTGCCCACCAGGTGCCGGGTGCGAGATGGCGGGTCTTCCCCCCAGGCCATGCCGGTTTCCAGGCGGTCAACGCGCATCCGCATATAGGTCTTGTCGTCCTCAAAAATTGCTAAGTCCCCTACCGGCGTAAGCTCCCTCTCGGTCTCGTGGCGATGGACGTTCAGCCGACGGGGCATGAAGTAGAAGCAATCTTCGGTGAACAGGTCCAGCCACTCGCGGAAGCGGCGCTCGTCGAGAATCCACGCCTCTCGGATGTAGAACTGCATCAGCTCATGCCAGAGTTCCATCTGCGAGGCTGTTGTGGCCTTCGTCTGGGTTGCCATTGCCCTCTCCTAACCGCGCAGGGTGGCAGTGCCTTCGTAGTCCATTGTCTTCGGTTCCAGCGGAATGTCCTCCCAGTTTTCGGCGTTCATGAACTGTTCCCAGCGCTTGTAGAAGAGACGCTGGTTGCTCTCCGAGGTGTAGCGCTCCGCCATCACGCCGGGATAGTCCGGGTTCCGTCGGTCGTGGCCCACGCCCATGGAGAGGTCTTGCGTGTACTTGCGGCCCATGGCAGTAAGCGCCGAGTTGGTGACGCCGCGCCAGTTGTCCATGTCGTCCTGCTCGAAGATGCCGTTGACGCCGTTGTAGTTGGCGCTGCCCCGGCGAAGGGCGGTCTTCAACTCCTCCGGCATATCCTTCTCCAGCACCGCAAAGTGCCAGAACTCAGTTTGCAGCGGGCCTCGAGGATGTGCCAGACGCAGCCCCAGAACGCCGTTGGGGAAAAGGCTGTGGTTGCCCAGTTGCAGCCGGGCGCGCAGGCTGCCCAGACGCCGCTCCGACTCGGCCAGCGTCTGACGGTAGTATTCCTCGAAAGCCTCGCGGTTCTCGGCGGTGATGCCGTGGGTCTGCCTGGCTTGGTCAGGCCGCTCCAGGAACCGCATGGTCAGCGAGTGGCCGTTGACGAACAAGTGCTTGCTCTCCGACTGGAACTGCTGCTCATGGGTCAGCCTGGGTATGCCGCGATAACGCCCCTGCACGATGATTGTGGAAAGGTGCGTGGTGGGGACATGGTAGTTGTCGGAGCAGTTGTCCACCGCCGTCTTCCAGTTAACCGGCTCTATCCACTTGATGGGGCCGAGGGCTTCGGTGCCGTTGTCCAAACGGTTGAAGCTTAGATCCAGCAGCCAGCGGGCATCGCCGAGGTAATCGTCCAGGCTGGGAGCGCCTTGGTCCCAGGTTGCGAAAACGATGCCTGCATAGGTGTCCACTCTGGCTTCCACCAAGCGCAGGGAATCACGGTCGAGGGCCCCGTAGTACGCCTCCTCTTCGCCCGGCAGGTACTCCAGGTCGCCCTCGTTGGAGAAGGTCCAGCCGTGATAGGCGCAGGCGAAGTTCCTGGCGTTGCCTTGGTCGGTGCGAACGATGCGGTTGCCGCGGTGACGGCACATATTCAGGAAGGCGCGCAGGTTGCCTTTTCCATCACGGCAGAGGATTACCGGCTCTTCGCCCATATAGGTGTGAAAGAAGTCATTGGGCCTCGGCGCCAGCGACTCGTGGCCTATCATCAGCCAGGCCCGGCCAAACACCTTTTCCTGCTCCTCGGCATATATGTCCGGGTCAACGAATATGCTCCGGTCGAGCTGACCGGTCTGCATATCTATGATCTGGTACTTGCGGCCAACGGCCACCATTACGATACCCCCGCGTTGGCAAAATCCCCCTCCTTATGGGAGAGAGTTAGGCTGAGGGCCTACTCTCAACAGTATCATTCATCCTGTGCATTCTGTCTATCGGTGTAGTAGAGTAGGAATTAACTGAATATCGCAGGAGTGGGGAATCCGTATGAGGTTCGGAATTTTCACCATCGTTCCTTACCATGAGGACTTTACCCAGCAGCAGGCGCTGAACGACGCGCTGGAGCAAATTGTCTACGCAGACCAGATGGGTATCGAGGAGGTATGGCTGGGCGAGCACAGTTTCTCGCGCCACGGGCTGCTTTCCGGCATCTGGTCGTTCCTGGGAGCGGTGGCCGGGCGCACCCAGAACATCCGCATCGGAACGGCGGTCATAGTTTTGCCTCTGCACAACCCGATACTGGTCGCCGAAGAAGTGGCTATGCTGGACATCATCAGCAACGGCCGCATCAACTTCGGCATCGGCGCAGGCTACCAGCAGCAGGAGTTCAACGGTTTGGGAATAGACATAGACACCAGCCGAGAGCGCTACAAAGAAGCTGTTGACGTAATCATCAAGGCATGGACTGAGGAGCGACTGACGTTCCACGGCAAGTACACCAACGTTGATGACCTGTGGGTGCTGCCCAAGCCAGTGCAAAAACCTTACCCGCCGCTGTTCCAGGCCGTCAGCACCAGCCCGGAGAGCATAGACTTCGCCGCCAGCCGCCAGATACAGGTCATTGCCGGTGGCCCCACGGACATCCTCGGCCAAGCGCCCCAGGTTATCAAGCTGTGGCGTGAAAAGATGGACGAGTATGGCCATCCCCATGCACATCTTGACCCGCCAATGTCCAAGTCCATCTACGTGGCTCCGACCATGGAAGAAGCGGAGCGGGACCCCATTGGCTTGGAGGATTTCTCATCGCGTATCCTGCGCTCTGCGGGCAGCAACGGCGCACCCATCGGAATGCCGATGGACAGAAACGGCAACGTCGCAAAGGGCTATGAGCACTGGGCCAACCGCCAGCGCGACCGCGACCGCCGCGATGATGTGGGCCACGCCGGACTGCCGCCGCTCAGGGGAACCCCCGAGGTGGTGGTGGAGCGGCTGAAGGAGACGCAGGAAGCGGGCATCAACCATGTGTTCGGCAATTTCGGATTCGCTGGCCTTCCCCACTGGAAGGTCATCCGCTCCATAGAGCTGTTCGCCACTGAGGTCATGCCCCACTTCAAGGAAGCGCCAGTGGCATGAGTCACCCTTTCGCTTTTGTCTGAATCAGGATTTACCGGATTTGTGAATTTTCAGGATATTTCCCAATCCTGGGCATCCTTGAATTCTGAAAATCCTGATTCAGACAATTTCCGTCGAGAAAAGAATTGCTTGGGAGCAGCAGACATGACCACCGCAAACCTCACAGAAGAGGCGACCAGCAAAACCATCATGGTGGGCGATATGCCCGTGCACTATCACGACGTCGGCGAGGGCGAGCCGGTGGTCATGCTGCATTCCTACGGTCCCGGCACGACGGGATGGATTACCTTCCACAAGGTGCTGCCCGCCTTCGCCCAGCACTATCGCTGCATCGTGATGGACCTGCCCAACTTCGGACGCACGGGGCCGGTGGTCTACAATGAGCCGCTGCACAACTTGCAGGCCCGCACCGCCGTAGGGCTGATGGATGCGCTGGGCATTGATAAGGCGCACCTGGTCGGCAACTCGCAGGGCGGGCAGTCGGCGATGATCCTGGCGGCGCACGATCCCCACCGGGTCAACAAGCTGGTGTTCGGCGCTTGCCACATCCGCACCGGCGGCGACTTGTACCTGATGGGCAACCGCCCATCCGAAGGGAGCTTGATTACCCGCGAAGTGCGCGACAATCCCACCCGCGACAATGTGCGGCGCTACCTGCGGACGCACATTGACGACAACGCGCTGGTCACCGACGAGTTAGTGGACTATATCCACGGCAACTACACCGGAAACCCGGACCATATCAAGGCCGACGCCGAGTCATTCAGCGTGCCCTACGACCACGGGGTGGACCTGCCCAACATAAACGCCCCCAGCCTGATAATCTGGGGGCGCTATGACCGGATGTGCGTTTTCGAGATTGGCATTGCCGCCCTCAACAACCTGGACGACTCCCGCCTGGTTTTGCTGAACAACTGCGGCCACTGGGTGCCTTTCGAAAAGCCCGAGGAGTATGCCTCGCACGTGCTGACCTTCCTGCTAGGATAGTAGGTCTGGATCATGGTACACTGAAAGAATCTCACCCAATCGGTAGTGTCGCATGATCGAGAAAGTCGAAAAAATACCTCGTCTGACGAAAATTCGGGCGCAGCATTTTCGAAGCATCGAAAGCCTTGAGTTACAGCTTTCGCCCCTAACGGTCCTTGTTGGCCTTAATGCTTCAGGGAAAAGCAACATCGCGGACATCCCGGCATTTGTGTCTGATGCACTTCTTCATGGACTTGACTCTGCGATAGCCGCTAGGGGTGGTTCTGGCCTACGTCGGGATACTGAGGATATTTCCGTTGACCTGTGCATCGACTTACAGGATGCTCAAGTTGACTATGGGTTTTCTATTCGAATAGAGAACAATGGCAGGCAGAAAGTCATGCGGGAGACTGCTTCAGGTGCGTTGTACCAAGTGCCGTCCGACAAAATATCGGTAGAAGTAAAAGAAGGTCGATTTACTAGGCCTTCAGAAGGGGAACTTTCAGATATTGTTAGGTCCCCTCTTTGGGATTTGGCCGATATGTATTTCGACGTATGGGGAACGGACCCAGATGGTTTGGCAATGCCTTTTAGAGGAATTATGGCTTTCCTCTATGGACACAAAATGGAAGTAGTTATCAATTTCAGGATAGCCGCCAGTTTTCTAAGAGCGGTAAAGTCATATCGTATTTTCCCTGATACCCTAAGATACCCCCAGCCAATTTCTAATAATGTCTTTCTTGATAATGACGGCAAGAATTTAGCATCTATCTTGTTGGGTATGAAAGAAAATCACCCTCATAGATTTGCCGATCTCATCTCGGTATTGAATCACCTTGTGCCTTCAATAACCTACGTTGAAATCGAACAAGTAGGTGGCCATCTCGCGATCAATTTCACGCACAAGAGTGAAGAAAGCGGACGAGAGAAGATACTTGTCGCATTCCATGAATCCGATGGAACTCTCCGCATTCTTGGACTCTTGGCTGCCTTATACCAGGAGCCTCACCCCGTTCTTTCAATAATCGAAGAACCAGAAATCGCTATTCATCCGGGGGCGATGGCATACATAGCTGAGCTGATGAACGAGGTTGCTAGTTTGCGAATGCAGCTGCTTGTCACAACTCACAGCCCGGACTTCCTTGACATGGTACCCGCCGACTGTATCCGGGCGGTGGAATTGACGGAATCTAGCACCATCGCCGCGCCCATCGCTGAATACCAACGCGAGGCTATCAGGAAGAAACTGTTTACGCCGGGAGAGCTTCACCGAGCGGAAGGACTACAAATCTCCAGGAAATATGTCTAGCCGTGTCAAGAAGCATAGTGCCAATAGTGGAGGGCCATGGCGAGGTAGATGCGCTCCCCATCCTGATACGCAAAATTTTGGGAGAACGGCTAAATCGCTATGACTTGCGGATAGCCAAGCCTGTTAACGCCAAGGGCAAGGACACTCTCAGAAGTCGCATAGACCGCTTCGTTTCCCTAGCGCTAGGTGATGACGCGGCACTGGTATTATTCGACGCGGACGAAGATTGCGCATTGGAGCTTGTCAGAGATATTTGCGCTTCGTGCAACGGCATAAACGCAAGAATTCCGATAGCCGTGGTCTGCGCAGTGCGGGAGTACGAAAGCTGGTTCCTCGCCAGCCTCGAAACGGTGGTTGACGGCGGTGCCTGTTTCGCCGGGGACCCTGACGTCGTACCTAACCCAAAGGATCGTCTCCGGCGAGCCCTGCCCGACGAGCGTTACCGCGAAACCGCCCACCAGGCAGGACTAACCGCCCGCATTGACATCGAAGCAGGCTCCGCTAACTCGCGCTCCTTCCGTCGCCTATGCCACGCAGTAGAGGAACTGGCATCAGCCATTGATTCAGGGACAGCCGTCGTAACGCCCGAAATAAGCTGATTTCCCTGTTGTTACTCCCTCAAGTACCGCTCTTGCAACGCGATGAACTCGTCCGTCCGGTTGACTTGCCGTAGCAGCTCGGGTGGGGCCTGGCGGTCTGCTAGGTCCTCCATCGCGCCGCCGTTCTTCAGGTGGCTGAGGCTGTCGTGGATGGCCTGAACGGCGACGGCATAGGTGGGATTGCCGAGCATCAGGATGCGCATATTGGCGTCGAGGAAGGCCTGGTCGTTGCGGGCGTCGGCTGGCGGGTTCAGGACGCACAGGGGCAAAGGTGTGGCCTGATGCGCCGCCTCGATTTGCTCGCGGTTGGAGACGCCGGTCAGCATCACCGCCTCGGCTCCGGTCTGAGAGTAGGCGCGAAGGCGTTCGAGGGCTTCGTCTTGTGGGCATATCCCCAAGGCTGCGGAACGGGCGATGATGACCGTAGTGGGGTCGGTGCGGGCAGCTACCGCAGCCTCCAGCTTGCCCACTTGTTCCTCGGTGGACACCAAGCCGGGGTCGGCCACGTTGAACTGCCGGGGGACGAAGTTGTCTTCGATTTCTATGCCGGCGACGCCTGCTGCCTCCATCTCTCGCACCGTGCGGACGACGTTCACGGCATTGCCGAAGCCGTCTTCCGCATCAACCATCAGCGAGACGTCGGCGATGCGGGTGATGCGACGGCAGTGGTCAACCACGTCGGACATATTTGACAGCACGATGTCCGGCACTCCCAGGTTGGCCACCTTCCCCACTGAGCCGGAAAGCACGCAGACTTCGTAGCCCAGCATATGCGCTATTCGGGCCGACAGGGGATCGAATATGTTGGCGGCCAGGGTGCAGGTTGGCCGGGCCAGGACTTCTCGGAACAGCTCACGGGCGCGGGACATACATCACCCCCTATGGACGCAGAATTACCTTCCCTCGCGTTCCCCTGCCTGCCAGGTGCTCGTGGGCCTTGGCGACATCGGACATCGGCACTACCTGGTCAACGACCAGCCGAGCCTTGCCGTCGGCCATCAGCGGGAATATCTCGTCCATGGCGGCCTGGTGGTCCAGACGGCCTACGGGGGAGCGCCCGATGCTGAAGCCTATGACGGTTCGGTTGGCGGCGAATATGTCGCCAGCGGGCAGGTTGGCGGGCGTGCCGGAAGCGTTGCCGTAGGTGATCATCCGACCGTAGGACGCCACGCAACGCAGGCTCTTTTCCAGCACCGGGCCGCCGACGCATTCGAGAATCAGCTCCACGCCGTTGCCGCTAGTCTGCTCGTTTATGACTTCCTCGAAGTCCTGTTGGGTGTAGTTGATAGTCTCGTCCGCGCCCAGAGAGCGGCACAGGTCCAACTTTTCCTGGGTGGAGGCAGTGGCGACAACGCGGGCGCCCCACGCCTTCGCAAGCTGGATGGCAACAGTCCCTACGCCGGAGGCTCCCGCCTGTATCAGAACCGTGTGGCCCGGCTCCAACTGGCCGCGAGTCTTCAGCAGGTGGTAGGCGGTGAGGAACACGATGGGCATTCCGCCAGCCTGCACCGGGTCAACGGTTTCTGGGAAAGGGAAGACGAAGTTGCCGTTGACCGCCACCAATTCGGCTTGTCCGCCCGGCCCCATGGCCATCACCCGCTGGCCTACGGAGATGCCGGGCACATCTGATCCCACCTCCACCACCGTTCCCGCTGCCTCCAAGCCCAGAGAGGAAGGCAGATCGGGACCGGGGTAGTTGCCGCCCCGGCGCATCAGGTCGGCGTAGTTGACCCCGGCAGCGTCCACCTTGATAAGCACCTGGTGAGGGCGGGGTTCCGGGTCGGGAGCATCCTCCCACTTCAATACATCAAGGCCGCCGAATTCGTGGATGCGTACTGCTTTCATTTGTTTGTCTCCTTTAGGATTGTGTTTAACGCAATGACGCAAAGGCGCAGAGACGCAAAGATGATTAAAAATCATTGCGTCGTTGGATCATTGCGTTAAATCATAGCCCCGGAACTGGGGGCAGTCAGCACTTCATCGTTGATCATCCTCACCGGCTCACCGCTGGCGAAGGCGCGGATGTCCTCTATGACGCCGGCGTACATCGCCCGGTAGGAGTCGTCGGTAACGTAGCCCAAGTGCGGGCAAATCAGGGTGTTGTCCAGTTGCAGCAAGGGATGGTTCTCCGGCAGCGGCTCCATGTCGAAGGTGTCGAGCGCGGCTCCGGCGATGGCCTTGCGTTGCAGGACGTCGACCAGCGCCGCCTCGTCCACTATCGGGCCACGCGAGATGTTGATCAGATAGGCCGTTGGCTTCATCAGGGCGAGTTCGCGGGTGCCTACAATGCCACGGGACCGGTCGCTCAACACCAGGTGTACCGAGACGATGTCGGAATCGCGGAACAGCGTATCCTTGTCCACCAGCGTTGCGCCGCACTCGCGGGCGCGTTCGGCGGTCAGATTCTGGCTCCAAGCGATGACGTTCATGTCGAAAGCGTTAGCTACCCTAGCCGTGAGCGAACCGATATGCCCCAGCCCCAGCAGCCCGATGGTCTTGCCCTTCAGCCCGATGCCGACAGTGGTTCCCCATTTCCCTTCGCGGGACAGCTTGTCTTCCAGCGGAATCTGCCGCACGATACCGAGAATCAGGCCCCAGGTCAGTTCGGTGGGCCCTTCGCCAGCGCCATTGGTGCCGCTGACCGCAATGCCCAGATCAGATGCAGCCTCGATGTCGAAGGAGGCGTTCCTACGCCCGGTGGTCACCAACAGGCGGAGATTGGGCAGGCGTTCCAGCAGCGATCGTGGGAAAGGTGTTCGCTCCCGCATTCCCATAACCACGTCGAAACTGGCGAGCCGGTCGGCCAGAGCGTCTTCGCTGGTCAGGTGGTCGCTGAAAAACGTGACTTCTGCGCCAGGCGGCAACTGAGACCAGTCAGCAAGGCTTTCGGCGACGCTTTGGTAGTCGTCAAGGACTGCTACTCTCATTCTCTTGTCCTCTTTACCCGGGAATGGAGGGGGAGGGGATTTCACCCCCACCCTAACCCTCCCCCTTGACGGGGAGGGGACATTTTCGGTCCTATCTGAAGGAAGGCATCACCTGTTGCGTCATTATTCGCAGGCTGCGGGTGACGGCTTCCTCGGGAATCAGGCCGCCGGCGTTCAGTTCAGCGACTACGCTGTCCAAGCCCAGCTCCTCCTTCAGTTCGGAGAAACGGTCTATCAAGCTCTCGCCGGTGCCGAACGCCACCTTTGTTTGTAGCATCTCTTCATAGGACATGGTCGCCAGACGGTCGGCGCGGCCCTGCCGGGCACCAGCGTCGGCTACCGCCCGATTGGTGGACGCATCCCGCAGCAGGGATCCCATGCGGTTGAAGTAAGCGTTGATGCTGTCCTGAGGTTCTTCCGTGGCGGCCTCTTCCGTGTCTGCGGCGTAGACCGGGATACGGAGCGACACATCTCCATCTCCTTTGTGTCCGGCATCGCGCCAAGCCTTGCGATATTCCTTGAGATGTCCGCGAAGCTCAGGGATGTCCATGCCGCGCAGTCCGACGAAAATGGGGTGCCCCTCGTAGCCCAGCCGAGGAAAGGTCTCGGCAGTTGTTGACGCGATTCGCAGCGGGGGATGCGGTTGCTGGTAGGGACGCGGCGAGACCACAGCGCCCTCGAAGCTGTAAAAGTCGCCGTCGTGAGAGAAGGGATCGCCCTTCCACGCTTCCAGGATGATGTCTAGCGCTTCACGAAACCGCTCGCGGCTTTCCACGTAAGGAATTCCGTACAGGTCATAGGAGCGGGCGAATCCACTTCGTCCCACGCCGAACTCGAACCGGCCTTCGCTGATCTGGTCCACCGTCGCCACTTCCTCGGCGATGCGCAGCGGGTTGTTAAGCGGGAGGACATGGACGGCCATCCCTATACGCAGTCGGCGAGTGCGCGTGGCAATGGAACTGGCGACCACAATTGGCGATGAGAGTACCGACCTTGTGGGGTTGAAATGCAATTCGGCCAGCCACATGCCATCCAGGCCCATTTCCTCAGCCGAATCCACGAGCCGGAACCCTTCCTGGAATGACTCCGCTTCCGACAGGCCTGGACGGCTGCCAAACTCCATGAATATGCCGAAGTGCATATCTTCCTCCATTGTGCAAGAGACAGTGGTATGGCGGATTCCGCAATGTGAGTAAGTATAACACGAGGGTTCCTTGACCCTTCGCTGTTGCCGCACTAACCTATGCGAACTGACAGGGAAAAGCTGCCCAATCTTCAACCAGCCTCGGGGAGCGCGTATATGGAACGACAACAATATGACGTCGCCATCGTTGGGGGCGGAATTATCGGCCTGTCCACAGCCATGCACCTGAACCAGCGGTTCCCGCAGCTCAAGGTTGCAGTGTTGGAAAAAGAGCGGGAATTGGCGGCGCACCAGACCGGACATAACAGCGGGGTCATACACTCCGGCATCTATTACCGTCCTGGTTCCCACAAGGCTAATTTCTGCGTGGCAGGCGTACAGAAGCTCATCCAGTTCTGCGACGAGAACGAGATAGAATACGAACGATGCGGCAAGGTTATCGTGGCCACAGACGAGTCGGAGCTGGGGCGTCTCGACAACCTCTATGAACGAGGGGTAGCCAACGGCGTCGAGGGTCTAGAGATGATCGGCCCGGAGCGATTGCGGGAAATAGAGCCACACTCGGCAGGAATCAAGGCCCTCTGGTCGCCGGGCACCGGCATCGCAGACTACGTCAAAGTAACGCAGACCTACGCCAACCGCTTCGCTCATGCGGGCGGAGACATCTTTACCGAAGCCCCGGTCCACAGCATAACGAAGGACGGAGGATCGCTGGCGGTGGAAACGTCCAAGGGCACCCTTCGGACCGGCCACGTAATCAATTGTGCCGGCCTTTACGCCGACCGAGTGGCGGCAATGCTGGAAGAACGGGTAGATGTCCGCATAGTCCCCTTCCGCGGCGAGTACTACACCATTCGGCCTGAGAGCCATCACTTGGTATCAGGACTGATATATCCGGTGCCCGACCCTCGATTCCCCTTCCTTGGGGTGCATTACACCCGCAACATCCACGGCTACGTCGAAGCCGGCCCCAATGCGGTGTTGGCATTCAGCAGGGAAGGCTATCGCAAGAGCGACATAGATGTTGCCGAGACTTTTGGAACCCTGACTTATTCCGGTTTCTGGAAGATGACCGCCAAGCATTGGAAGACGGGAATCAGTGAGATGCGGCGGTCATATAGCAAGGGTATCTTCCTGCGGGACCTGCAACGCCTGTTGCCGGAAATCCGCGAGGATGACCTCGTACCTGGCGGCTCAGGGGTTCGCGCTCAGGCCGTGGCCGGCAACGGAGCTCTCTTGGACGACTTCAACATCATCCGCGGGCGGGAGGCAGTGCATGTGCTGAACGCTCCGTCTCCCGGCGCCACTTCGTCCCTTGCCATCGGGGAGCACATCGTCGAGTTGGCCGCAGAAGCCTTTGAACTACAGGGCCAGTCGGCCTGAAGCGCAGGACGCCTGAATTCGCCATAGCTCACTTTACATTTTATTGCCCGCCGCTATCGCCCGTATGTATACTTACCCGCGTTGATGCGCGAAACGCATTGGCGCGGGTCTTTCGTCCTGAACCGGGGTCTCTCCGGCGGGAGCGGGCGCTTGTTAAGCGTGGGAGCTATACCTAATGGCCACTAAGACCGGCGGCGCTCCGTCGCAACCGTTGGAAATGGGCCGGGTCAGTGTGGATGCGAAGGCGGTAGAGGACTATCTGCAAGCGGTGGGCGACGAATTGCCCATCTACCGGAAGACCGGGCTTGCCCCTCCGCTATACGGGACAGCCGCATCCCTCGGACTGCTATTGAAGACTCTCGATTTGCCTCCGGGAGCCATACACAGCCTCCAGGAAGTTGATACCTTAGTCCCCATAGCCATGGGGCAGGAACTGCGGGCCGTCGCCTCGCTCGATCGTCCCAGGCAACGGGCAGGGCTGCGGTTCATCACCGCTTCCTGCGCTCTGGAGACAGCCCTTGGGTCGCCTTCTCTTATCGGGAAGAGTACCGTCATGGTGGCAGAGGCGAATGGTGCTCCGGAGGAACGGGAGAACCGGCAGCGAGCGTCAGAAGCTGCCGGTTCCATAGGCGACCTGCCGGAGGTTTCCCGAACAATTACCCAAGACCGGTTGACAGCCTACGCCGCTGCTTCCGGGGACGACAACCCGCTTCATCTCGATGCGGATTTCGCCGCAGGTACTCGATTCAGGGCTATTATCGCCCACGGTATGCTCACCCTGGCTTTCATTTCGGAGATGATGACCGCTCATCTTGGAGAACCTTGGCTCACGTCAGGCTCGCTGAGGGTGCGATTCAAGGGGGCCGCTTATCTGGGTGATAATGTTCAGACCTGGGGGCGCGCCGCAAAGTCCGGCGATGAAGCGCTCAGTTTCAATGTGGGCGTGATAAACCCCTCCACTGGCGAAGACCTGATTGCCGGCACGGCGTCCGTTAGAAAGAATTGATGACGTCCCCATCGGAGGGGACCGCGGCCAAGAGGTGCGTGATGCAACGCAATGGAACCAAGGACAGCCATTCCGTGCGTGTCGCCGTTGACGTCATGGGCGGCGACTTCGCCCCGGTGGAAACGGTCAAGGGTGCGGTACAGGCCCTGCGGGCGGTTGATGCCGAACTGCTTCTGGTGGGCGACCCGGGCCCGGTGCAGGAAGAGCTGTCCAAGTACGACATTGCTGGGCTGCCGGTGACTGTCATACCTTCCGAGGGCAAAATCTTCGACGACGAACATCCTCTCCAGGCATTGCGCCAGAAGCCCCGATCCTCGGTGGTGGTGGCGACGCAGTTGGTCAAGCAGGGACAGGCCGACGTGATGGTCTCCATGGGATCCACCGGAGCGTCCATGGCCAGCGCGGTGCTGTCCCTGGGACTCATGGAGGGCCTGGAGCGTCCCTGCCTGGGAGGCCCATTTCTTGGCCTCGCTCCCAACACCGTACTCGTGGACATCGGCAGCAACCTGGACTGCCGCCCCGGCCTGTTGCTGAGTTTCGCTGTGCTTGGCGCAGCCTTTGCCCACACCTACATGGGCATTGAGAACCCCCGAATCGGCCTGCTCAGTGTCGGCGCGGAATCGGCCAAGGGGAACCGGCAGGTGCAGGAGAGCTACCAACTGTTCCAGGAAAGCCATCTCAACTTCGTGGGCAATGTTGAGGGGTTCGACTTCTTCACCAACAAGGCTGATGTCATCATCTGCGACGGTTTCGTCGGCAATATCCTGGTCAAGTTCACCGAGGGAATGGGGAGCGCGCTGGCCTCCTTTGTGCGGCAAAAGCTGGAAGGCACAGTTGATACCTCAGTATCGGAACAACTGGCGGAAGATCTGTGGGAAACGACAAACCGTCCGCGAACCGTAGGCGGCGGCCCGCTGTTCGGCGTGAACGCCCCGGTAATCCTGGGGCATGGGTCCTGTCGCGCCACCGGAGTCGAAGGCGCTGTGAGGACCGCAGTTCGCTACGTCAACGTGGGACTTCTGGACATAATGAGGCAGGAATTGGCCGTTATCAATAACTCCGGGGTAGACTCGTCAGCGAGCTCGCGAGTGGGGAAGGCCGCCGATGCAGCGAACTAGCGCGGGGATAAGCCTTGAAGGGCAGGTGGCCCTGGTCACCGGGTCCTCCCGTGGCATTGGCGCCGTTATCGCCCGCCGGTTCGCCGAAGCCGGCGCCAAGATCGCCCTGAACTATAATGCCAGCCTTGCCGCAGCGACCGAGGTGATGGATTCCATAACCGCGGGCGGCGGCGATGCCATGATGATTGCCGGGGATGTGTCCGATGAAACCAGTTCTCAGGAAACAATCAAGGCTGTGATTGAACGGTTCGGGCGAATAGACATCTTGGTCAACAATGCCGGCATTCACCGGGATCGCCTGCTTTTGCGGATGTCGCCCTCCGATTTTGACGAAGTGCTTCAGGTTAACCTCCGGGGCGCCTTCCTTTGCACCAAGTATGCAATGCCGTACTTGATCCGGCAGCACTACGGGCGGGTCGTCAATATGTCGTCCGTCGTTGGGTTGACAGGAAACCCTGGACAAGCCAACTATGCCGCCGCGAAGGCGGGCCTGATAGGATTCACCAAGGCCGTGGCCCGCGAAGTGGCCTCCCGCAACGTGACTGTCAACGCCGTTGCCCCAGGGTACATCGCCACCGGAATGGTGGAAGATTTGACGGAAGAGCAACGCAACCAGATACTGGAGCGTATACCCATGGGCCGCTTCGGGACCTCGGACGACGTTGCGGAAACCGTTCTGTTCCTGAGCAGCAAGGGTGCCGGGTATCTGACAGGGCAGGTGCTGACCATAGACGGCGGCCTTATTGCCTGAAGGCCGGCCCGTCACCAAAGACAGGTGGGATTACGCACAGGCCGAATTACGGAGGACGAAATGCGCGCCACTACCAAGTTCAGAGAGCTGCTCAAGCAACCTGGAATCATCATGGCTCCCGGCGCATACGACGGCCTTACCGCCAAGCTGATTGAGACTGCCGGATTTCCCGCCGTGTACATGACCGGGGCTGGCACGTCGGTGGCCCGCTTGGGGTACCCGGACCTGGCGCTGGCCACGATGACCGAGATGCTGGACAACGCGGCGCAAATCTCGTCCGTCGTGGACATCCCGGTCATTGCTGACGCCGACACCGGATACGGCGGTGTGCTGAACGTGCGTCGCACCGTCCGACAGTACGAGCGCAGCGGCGTAGCGGCGCTTCATTTGGAAGACCAAGACTTTCCCAAGCGTTGCGGCCACCTGGACGACAAGAGGGTCATCCCGGTCGAAGACATGACCCAGAAGATACACGCCGCAGTGGACGCCCGCACCGACGACGATTTCACCATCATCGTCCGCACCGACGCCTTAGCGGTCACCGGGTGGGAGGATTCGATGCGCCGTTGCGAGGAGTACATCAAGGCAGGCGCCGACGTGCTGTTCGTCGAGGCCCTTCGAACTCCCGAAGAAGTCGCCCGCGCCGGGCGCGAGCTGAGCGTCCCCCTGCTTTACAACTACGTGGAGACCGGCAAGTCGCCGCTGCTGTCGGCCCAAGAACTGGAACAGTTGGGCTTCAAGATCGTCATCTTCCCGGCCAGTGCCCTGCTGAGCGCAACACAGGCCATTCGACAGACCCTGGCAACCCTGAGGCAACAGGGAACCACTGCTCATCTGTTGGAGAATATGACCAGCCTTCAAGACTGCTTCGAGGCCGTTGGGCTGTCTGAAATGCTGGCTGACGATGCCCGCTTCGCTACCCCTGAGCCTTCCGCCGCTTACTAAATTGCAATTCAACCTCCCCCTCGATGCCCTTGCCGACAGAATCCGTTAGGCGGGGGCTTTCGTATTCAAATAACCGGAAACACGGCTTGCAGACAGAGGGTGCAGAGCTTCTTATGAAAGAGATTGGGCAATGACTCCCTTTGGAGACTTCAACCGGAGATTCATCTTCCAGCTCCGGCAGGAAGTCGAGACCTGGCAAAGGGAGGGCGTCATTTCCGCCGAGCAGGCGCAAGCGATACTTGCCCGCCACCCGGACGTATCGCCCGACTACGAAGCCGCGCGCAGGCGGCAGGCGCTGGTCGTGGGACTCTCAATCCTGGGCGCCGTGCTGGTCGGGCTGGGAATCATCACCTTCTTCGCCGCCAACTGGAACGAAATTCCGAGGAGCGTCAAGCTCGCGGCGCTGGTGGTTGGCGTCCTGCTGTCCTATGGCGCAGGCTACGTTCTGTGGCAGCGTATGAGCTATACCGCCGTCGGAATCGCGCTGGTGCTGCTGGGCTGCATCATATACGGCGCCGGTGTACACCTGATCGGGCAGATTTACCACGTACCGGTGGACCATCCGAACCTGACCGCCTTCTGGTTCCTGGGCGTGCTGCCGTTGGCCTACGTTACCCGGTCTCGCCCCGTGATGTTCCTGGCAATCATCCTTTTCCTGGTCGCCGTGGGATTCCGGCTGCCGCACTGGCTGAGAGACATATACGATGCTGACGCCGTTATTTTGTCTTCCGTCCTCTATCTCGCCTTGGCAGCTTTGATTTACGCCATCGGAAAGGTCAAGGGCCTGTTCGACGAATGGGAGCCGGTTGCGGGAATGTTCCGTGCGGTGGGGCTGATTATCGGTTTCGGAGCGCTCTACCTGCTCACCTTCCATGACCTGATAGAGGAGGCGCGGGGGCTTGAAGGCGAGTATTACCGTTACTGGATTCTGACCTACGCCGCGTCAGCCATTGCCGTCGCTGCGATGGCAGGTGTGGAATGGTGGCGAGTCCGGAGCGGGTTCGCCTCGGTGGTGGAGCTTCTCGAGATAGCAACCGTCTTGCTGCTGCTGACGGCCTCTCTAGTGCTTGTCCGCGTTCCCGTAGGTTGGGAACCGCTTTACCCAATCATATTCAACGTACTGTTCGCGCTGTCTGCGCTGGGGTTGATGATTTCCGGCTATCTGCAGGGGCGTGAACCTCGCGTCAACCTGGCGCTTGCCCTCATCGCCCTGTTCGTAATCTCCCGTTACTTGGAATACTCCACGACCCTCTTCGACCGCTCGCTGGTGTTCGTGGGCGCGGGCGTCATACTGCTGGCCGGGGGGTTCCTGCTGGAGCGAGGCCGCCGCAGGATGCTGGCCGTCATGCGTTCCGGGGAGGTTGCGGAATGAAGAAGTGGGCCAGCATCGCCTTCTGGATAGCGGTCGCCGGGCAGTTGGTCTTTTTGATTGGCTTCATCGCGGTCAAGGAAACCGCCCTGCGCACTGGCACAGAGGTCGTGCTGCAAACCGTTCCGGTGGATCCGCGCTCACTGCTCCAGGGCGACTACGCTATTCTCGACTATGAGATCGCCGACTTGCCGGCCTTTATGGACGATCTGCCCACAGGGGAAACGGCTTACGTCGTGCTTTATCTAGGACAAGAAGTATGGGAAGCGGAGCGATATGAGTATTTCAGCCCTGCGCCTGCAGAGACCTTTATCAAAGGGCGGGTGGACCGTCCAGGCCACCTCGACTTCGGCATCGGCACCTACTTCGTACCGGAGGGAACCGGACGCATCATTGAAACAGCGCGGGACGTAAAGGTGGTGGTCAACCTCGACTCCGACGGCAACGCTATCATCAAGCAGGCGCTGGTGGACGGGGAGCCGTTTGACCCGGATTCCGGGCCATGATGAGAAGCTCAGGCTTGAGGCAGAAACGGACGTGAGGCATACTCGCACACAATTCCAAGTACGCGGGAGGCCATTATGAGCAACGTCGTTCTGGTGGTGGATATGCTCAAGGGATTCCTGGAGCCGGGTCACAACCTGTATCACGCCGATTCCCGGCGCATAATTCCCCATGCCCAGCAACTGGTCGCGCAGGAGAAGGCGGCAGGGTCGGACATTTTGTTCTTGGCGGACAATCACGACCCAGACGACCTGGAGTTCCAGATATTCCCGGTTCACTGCGTTATCGGTACTGAGGAGACCGAGGTCATCCCTGAGCTGGCCGAGCACGTAACCTCCGGGAACGTGATACCCAAGAAGCGGTACAGCGGCTTCTTCAACACCGATCTGGCCGGCCGGCTGGCGCGGCTGGCGCCCGAGAAGCTGCTGGTATGCGGCGTGGCTACCAATGTCTGCGTGATGCACACCGTATCCGACGCCCGCAACCGCGACTACGCCGTGGAAATATATTCCGACTGCGTTTCCGGCCCTGACCCAGAAGCCCACCGTTGGGCCTTGTCCCACTGCCAGCGGGTGCTGGGGGCCAAGGTTATCTAGCAGCCCGCTCAGGAGCATTGGGCCTTCTCCACCACGGATTGCAGCGCATTTGCGGCAATCCGTAGAGGGCCTCGGTTGCTATTGACAGCGTGGGCGCGTATTATCGGCCCATCGTCAGCTTTATGTCGCCGTTGAGCGGCCCACGCGGCCAGAGCGCATAAGGGAGAACGCCATGCTCTTTCGGACATACCGTTATTCCCGGTGGGACGGCTCCCAAAACATCTTCGACCTCGACGCCGAAGAATTGATGGACCTGCTCTCTGAAGACATCCTCAACAAGGGCGACGTTATGCAGGCTCTCCGAGACCTGCTCCGCCAGGGAATGCAAAACCGCGACGGCCAGCAGATGCCCGGTCTGCGCCAGCTCATGGAGCAGCTCAAGGACCGCCGCCGGCAGCAGATGCAGCAGCACAATATGGACTCGGTGCTGGACGATCTGAAAGAGCGCCTGGAAGACATCATCAACACCGAGCGGAGCGGCATCCAGAGTCGCCTGGAAGACGCCCGCCAGCAGGTCGAAGCCGCCCCGGATGGCGAGCGAGGCCAGCAGGAAGCTCTCTACAACCTCTTGGAACAGCGGGCCAACCGCAACCTGGACCGGCTCGACAACCTGCCCGAGGGAGTCGGGAGCCAGCTCAAGGAGTTGATGGAGTACGACTTCATTGACCCGGAGGCGCAACAGAAATTCCAGGAACTGCTGGATATGCTCAAGAGCCAGATGGCCCAGAACGTTTCCCAGCAGATGCAGCAGCAGATTCAGAATATGTCTCCTGAAGACATGGCCGCCACCCGCGAGATGATGCGCGACCTCAACCGGATGATGCGCGACAGGCTTGAGGGACGGGAGCCGGACTTCGAGGGGTTCATGGACAAGTGGGGGCCAATGTTCGGCCCCAATCCCCCGCAGAGCTTCGACGAGTTGATGGAAATGCTGCAACAGCAGTTGGCGCAGATGCAGTCAATGCTGGAAAGCATGTCGCCGGAAGCCCGGAGGGAGATGGAGGATGCTCTGGCCCAGGCCCTCGACCCGGAGACGCAGCGGGAGATGGCCCAGTTCGCCAACCTCATGGAGCAACTGATGCCCATGGAGGATATGCGGCGTCAGTACCCCTTCCTCGGCGACGACAGCCTGACCATGGAACAGGCTATGCAGATGATGCGCGATCTCCAGCAGCTCGACCAGTTGGAGGCCGCCCTCCAGGAAGCCATCCGCACCGGAGACCTGAGCGAAATAGACCCTGAGAAGCTCGCTGAACTCCTCGGCGACGACGCCCGCCGTGTCTGGGACGAGTTGGACAATCTGCGCAAGCTGCTGGAAGAAGCCGGGTACATCACCGGCGGCGACAAGACCGAGCTGACCGCCCGCGGTATCCGCCGCATCGGGCAGAAGGCCCTGAAGGAAGTCTTTGCCCACCTAAAGAAGGACCGTATCGGCGGTCACCGCATGGACACTCGCGGCGCCAACGGAGACCTCATGGGGGAGACCAAGACCTATGAGTTCGGCGATCCCTTCCAGGTGGACCTGCAGACTACGGTCAAGAACGCTGTCTTGCGCGGTGGGCCGCAGGTCCCTGTACGTCTGAGCCCCCAGGACTTCGAGATTCACCGCACTGAGCACATGACCAAGTCGGCCACCATCCTGCTCCTCGACCAGAGCCGGTCAATGGGACTCTTCAACAACTGGCAGGCGGCTAAGAAAGTGACCGTGGCGCTGATGGCGTTGATACGCTCCCAGTTCCCTCGCGACACTCTTCGGGTGGTGGGTTTCTCGGACTACGCCCGGGAAATCAAGGAAGAGGAGCTGGCGGCGTGTAGTTGGAACGCCTGGGTATCCGGCACCAACCTCCACCACGCCCTGATGCTTTCCCGGAAGCTGCTTTCCAAGGAAAAGGGCGGCACCCGGCAGATTCTGGTCATCACCGACGGCGAACCTACCGCTCACCTGGAGGGAGAGCATTCTTACTTCAGCTATCCGCCCAGTTACCGCACGGAGCAGGAGACACTGCGGGAGGTCCGGCGCTGCACCCAGGAAGACATCCTGATAAACACTTTCATGCTGGAAAACAACTACCAGTTGGTCAACTTCGTAGACCGTATGACCCGGATCAACCAGGGCCGGGCTTTCTATACCAGCGCCTCGAACCTCAGCGAGTTCGTGCTGGTGGACTACCTGAATAACCGCCGCAAGCACGTCGCTTCCTGATGATACGGACAGCATATCCTGGCGCAGCCGAGTTGAATTCAGAAGTCCATTTGCATGGGCATAACATACCGGCGAAATCAGGCGCCCTATATCTTTCTAACAAGCCCAACTGCTGATAGAATATCTGGACATCAGAAAAAAACCAGATGGCTGTTTGTCAGCCGGACGATCAGACTTTTAAGGCAGTCCCGTGAGGCTGGCAAAGTAGAGCGTCCCGGATATGTACCCGGCTGTATTCTTTGAGCTTATAGAAGGATACGCGCCGGGCCGGACACTGTACCCTTGCCTCTTGATGGCAAGGGTTTTTTGTTAACCTGCTGCCTCTACGAATGAGACGATTCAAGGAGAATAACCATGCCCTCTGAGGGCATACCGGGAATGTCTGAGCGGGAGGTCATGAGCGGGGACGGCCTTAGCCGCGCCCTGTCTCGCATTGCCCATGAAATCCTGGAGCGCAACCGGGGAGTGGACGGCCTGTTGCTGGTTGGGATCCAACGCCGCGGCGTCTCGCTGGCGAATCGCCTTGCCGAACGACTGGCCGAGTACGAAGGCGCTGCGGTGCCGGTAGGCTCGCTGGACATTAACCTGTACCGGGACGACCTTCGTGAGCGTAAGAGGCCCCGGGTACGGGTGCATCGAACCGTGCTGCCCGTCAGCATAAAGGACCAGCGGGTAGTGCTGGTGGATGATGTGCTGTACACCGGCCGCACCATTCGCGCCGCCTTGGACGCCCTCAACGATTTCGGACGCCCGACACAGGTGCAACTAGCGGTGATGATTGACCGGGGCCACCGCGAACTGCCCATCCGGGCCGACTATGTGGGCCGCAACATCCCCACCGCCCGCAATGAGATCGTCGCCGTGCGCGTGACGGAAAACGATGGCGTGGACGAGGTGGTCCTGCTGCGCCCGGATAGCTCCGCCGATAGCCAACCCGAAAATGATGAAGGGCAAGGTGCGGCATAAATGACGGTTCCACAAACGATTGACAGCGTGAGGACAGTTCCCGATTCACTGCTGCCGCGCAAGCACATCCTGGACCTGGATGACTACACCTGTGAAGAATTGTCCGCGACGCTGGAATCGGCTCATGGTATGGCTGAAGTGCTGGGACGCGACATAAAGAAAACCCCGGCGCTTCGGGGCCGGGTCGTCGTTACTCTGTTCTACGAGGCCAGCACCAGGACGAGAGTTTCCTTCGAGGAAGCGGGAAAGGTTCTCAGCGCCGACGTTATCAACATGAGCGCTTCTGGCAGCAGCGCAGACAAGGGCGAGTCGCTGCTGAATACCGGCCTGACGCTGCAGGCCATGGGAGTGGACACGCTGGTGGTGCGGCACCCTCATTCCGGCGCACCAAACTTCCTGGCCCGTAACCTGGAGCGGGTCAGCGTGATCAATGCCGGCGACGGCCTGCACGCTCACCCCACGCAGGCGTTGCTGGACCTGTACACCGTTCAATCCCGGTTGGGTCGCATTGACGGGCTGAAAGTAGTAATCGTGGGCGATGTGCTGCATAGCCGGGTGGCCCGTTCCGACATCTGGGGCTTCGCCCGCATGGGCGCGCGGGTGGTGCTTTCTGGCCCGCCGACATTGATGCCCCCGGATTTTCTGGCGCGCAACGGACGCGAGGATGATGACGGGCTCTCGTCATTGGTGGAAGTGGATACCAACCTCGACCGCGCCGTGGAGGATGCAGACGTGGTGATGGCCTTGCGTCTCCAGTCCGAGCGGCAGCATGGCGGCTTTCTTCCCAGCATTCGCGAGTACATCCGCCGCTGGCAGGTGAACGACACCCGCCTGGCGCGCGCGCGCGCCGACGTTTTGGTGATGCACCCGGGCCCGATGAACGAAGGCATAGAAATCAGCACATCCCTTGCCCACGGCAGCCGCTCGGCAATCGAGGAGCAGGTGACCGCTGGCGTTGCCGTGCGGATGGCGGTGTTGTACCAGCTTAATGCCGGAGGACATGAATAATGACCACCCGGCAGACCCGCCCAATCCTGATACGCCGGGCGCGACTGATAGATCCATCGAGCAATGAGGATTACGTGGGCGACATTCTCCTTGGCGATGGGGCAATTTCCGCAACCCGGCCAGTGATTGAAGGGCGTCCTGACGGTTGCATCGTCATAGATGCTGAAGGGTTGGTGGGCTGCCCCGGCTTCATTGACCTGCACGCCCACCTGAGAGAGCCGGGGTATGAATACAAAGAAACCATTGCCACCGGAGTTGAGGCTGCGGCCCGCGGAGGGTTCACCACATTGTGTTGTATGCCCAACACCGACCCGCCGATAGATTCGGAGTCCGTGGTGGAGTTTGTCTTGCGCCGCGCCCGGGACGCAGGGCCTGTCCGGGTTCTGCCCTTCGGTTGCGTAACCCGTGGCCGTATCGGGAAGGAACTTGCGGATCTGGAAGAGTTGGCCGCCGCGGGCGCAGTGGGTTTCAGTGACGATGGCGACCCGGTGCACGACTCCAACCTGATGCGCATGGCGTTGACCTACAGCGCCGACTTGGGACGCCCGGTCAGCAACCACTGCCAGGACCTTCACCTGAGCGGCGAGGGTGTGATGGCCGAAGGCCCGGTGGCAACGCGGCTGGGCCTGCCGGGCATACCACCCGTTGCTGAAGACGCCATGATCGCCCGCGACATCGCCCTTGCCGAGGCCACCGGCGGGCATCTGCACGTTGCTCACCTCAGCACTTCGGGGAGCGTGCCTCTGCTAAGGAGAGCCAAAGAACTGGGTCTCAACGTCTCCGCCGAAGTATGCCCGCACCACCTCACCATCACCGACGATTGGGCCCTGGGAGCGCAAGGAAAGCAAGGCCGCAGCGAAATGGCCTTTGACACGTCTACCAAGGTCTATCCTCCCCTCCGCGGACATGCGGATGTGAATGCCTTGGTTGCGGCCCTTTGTGACGGGACTATTGATTGCATTGCTACCGACCATGCCCCCCACGACACAGCCAGCAAGCAGGTCACTTACCAGGACGCAGCGTTTGGAATCAGCGTATTGGAGACAGCCTTGGGTTCCTCGCTTCAATTGGTCCACGAAGGGCGGATAGGATTGCCAACTCTGATTGAGCGGTTGACCGTCGGGCCTGCGCGGGTCCTGGGACCCGAATATGCGCCGCTGGCATCACTGGCGGCGGGGACATCGGCAGATCTGGTGTTGTTCGACCCCCAGGCGGAGTGGATAGTGGATGCTGGCAAGTTTGCGTCCAAGGGAAAGAACACGCCTCTGGACGGCGTGAAGCTGCGGGGTCGTGTCTTCGCCACCATCGCCAACGGCGAAATCGTTTACCTGAGTGAGGATCTGGGAGCTCTCGATGGCTAGTGAAGCGTATCTGGTTCTTGAAGACGGCTCAGTGCATCGCGGCTACGGGTTTGGCGCTGCGGGCGAAGCAGTGGGCGAGGTGGTCTTCAACACGACTATGACCGGCTATCAGGAAGTCCTCACAGACCCTTCCTATGCCGGTCAACTGGTGACCTTGACCTACCCCCTGATAGGCAACTACGGCATTAACAGCGTTGATTTCGAGTCCCGTCGCATCCAGGTCAACGGACTAATTGTCCGCGAGCACTGCGAAACGCCCAGCCACGGCGCCAGCGAACGCACCATCCACCAGTTTTTGGAAAACCAGAGCATTCCCGGTATCAGCGGCGTGGACACCCGCGCAATTACTCGCCGACTGCGCTCCCAGGGCGTCATGATGGGGGTGATAGCCTCCGACCCGGACATCGCCTTGGCCCGCCTGGAAGGGTCTCCCAACTACGGTGAACTGGACCACGTGCGGACGGTCAGTACGGAAGAAGGCTACGCCTGGAGCAACCCCGGAGAGCCTGCGGAGGCTCAAAACAGCTTGGAAAGACCCTTCCGAGTACTGGTAAGTGACTGCGGGCTTAAATACAATATCCTGCGTGAGCTAAACCGGCGCGGCTGCGAAGTGCAGGTGGTCCCAGCCGACACACCGGCAGAAGAACTGCTCTCCCGCAAGCCGTCCGGGGTGCTCCTCTCGCCAGGGCCGGGAGACCCGCAGTTGCTGGACTATGTGGTCGAAAACGCCCGGAAGATTCTTGGAAAAACGCCTGTGATGGGTATATGCCTGGGCCATCAAATAGTAGCGCGGGCATTGGGAGCGGAAACCTTCAAGCTGAAGTTCGGGCACCGGGGCGGCAACCACCCGGTCCGCGACATTTCCACCGGCAGAATCTACATTACGGCTCAGAATCACGGTTATGCCGTGAGCGCCGATTCGCTTCCGCCAGGCTTGGAAGTCTCTCATGTAAACCTCAACGATAACACCGTAGAAGGTCTTACCCATCGGGAATTGCCCGTATTCACGATCCAGTATCATTCCGAAGCGTCGCCAGGGCCCAGAGATAACGAGTACCTGTTCGACCGATTCCTGAAAATGATGGAAGACTTCGGTGGATGACGAACTAAAGGAGGTAAATTAGCGACAGGCGTTGCAACCGGAGCTTCTGCGGTTTCCTTCTGAGGTTCCAATGACAATGCAACGCGCTTCCCGAAGCAGTGGAAAGCAAAAGCCTTCCGGAGGAATTATCTGCATGTCTTCTTTTTCCATGGTCTTGCTAGAGGGTGGGGTGGACGTTGAAGTGGCGGTAGATTTATCGGAGATGACCTCGATCCTGGATACTGAGGTTCCACACTACAGTTGTGGAGATTTCGGTTACAATGTAAGACCCGGCAGGGCGACCGTGGGGCGGCACTGGTCCTTTGAGGTCAGCGTCTTTCAGCTTGGTCAACTGAAGCGGGAATTCCTGCCCCTGGGTCACATGGAAGTAACGGCCGAGGACAAAGGCTACGTTTCCGTAAGCATTCCGCCCAGGGTTGAGCAGAAGATACCCGGCACGGATGCCGCAGATTGGGACGGCAAGCTGTTTGGCGCCTTCGTCTGCCAACTGCTCAATACGCTGCACGAGCGGCATCTGATAGACCTGCCAGGCCCTTTGCCCAAGGTATAGCCGCCGTGTCGGCGGACGCGACCGCGACCCACCAAAGGGGTTGGGAACCACTTTCCGAAACCCGTTCAAGGTGATATTAGATCACCACGAACGGGTTTCGCCTGCCGGTAATAGTACCCTGATTCAAGCAAATAAAGACGCAAATTGCAGTGGAGCAAGCTCTCAGGGAGGCCCAAAATAGCAGAGAAACCACGAAAGGTCCTGGTGATTGGCTCAGGCCCCATTGTCATTGGCCAAGCCGCCGAGTTCGACTACGCCGGAACTCAGGCCTGCAAGGCATTGCGGGAAGAGGGAGTGGAAACCGTTCTGGTCAATTCCAATCCCGCCACCATCATGACCGACGAGGGCATCGCCGACCAAGTATATATTGAACCTCTGACTGTTCCCGTCCTGGAGAGAATTATCCAGCGAGAGCGGCCGGACGGCCTTCTCCCCACCCTGGGCGGGCAGACCGGCCTCAATCTGGCAGTGGAGTTGGCCGACGCCGGTGTCCTGGAGCGCTACAGTGTGCGATTGCTGGGTACGCCATTGGAAACTATCCGAAGGGCGGAAGACCGGGAATTCTTCCGCCAGTTCCTCCACGACATAGATGAGCCCGAACCTGAGAACGCCACCGTAAACTCAATGGAAGAAGCCCGCGAAGTTGCCTCCCGCATGGGCTTGCCGCTTGTCATTCGCCCCGCCTATACCTTGGGTGGCAGCGGCGGCGGCATTGCCAATACTGAGGAGGAGTTTGAAACCATAGCGGAGGCGGGACTTTCCGCCAGTCCCATTTCCCAGATATTGCTGGAAAGGTCTCTGGTAGGCTGGAAGGAACTCGAGTACGAAGTGATGCGCGACGGCGCCGACAACTGTATCACCGTCTGCAACATAGAGAACCTGGACCCAATGGGGGTTCATACCGGCGACAGTATTGTCGTAGCCCCCAGCCAGACGTTGACCGACAAAGAATACCAGTTGCTGAGAACCGCGAGCATCAAGATTATTCGTGGCCTTGGCATCGAGGGCGGGTGTAACGTGCAGTTCGCCATCCAGCCCCACCCGAAGGTATCGGATGTCATCGGCCAGAAGTGGGTTGAGGACTCCTCTCCTTACTACGTGATTGAGGTTAACCCAAGAGTCAGCCGCAGCTCGGCCCTGGCCAGCAAGGCCACCGGTTACCCCATAGCGCGGGTCGCCGCAAAAATCGCTGCCGGACGGACGCTCGACGAGATTGACAACGCCGTTACCGGCATGACCAAAGCTGCCTTCGAACCCGCTCTGGACTATTGTGTCGTCAAGATTCCCCGCTGGCCCTTCGATAAATTCCCCCACGGAGACCGCCGCACCACCACGCAGATGAAGGCCACCGGCGAGATAATGGTCATTGACCGCTCTTTCGAGGCTGCCATGCAGAAAGGAGCGCGGTCCCTGGAAATAGGAGGGAGAACCTTTCTGTGGGAAGACCCGGCGTGGCGCTCCGGCGACCAATTTTCCCTAGACAGCCTGCCACTTGAACCAAACGACATGAGGCTGTGGGCCATTATGGCTGCTCTCCGACGGGGCGCCAGCGTCGGCCAGTTGGTAGAGCGGACCTATTTCGACCCGTGGTTCCTGGATGCCTTTGAGCGCATCGTCAAGATGGAACGGCGCTTGCTGGCAGAAGAACTCACGCCCGACCTCCTCTATCAGTCCAAGCGTATCGGGTTCTCCGACGCCCAGATTGGCACCCTGGCGGACATGCTGCCGGAACAGGTGCGCAACCTTCGCCGCCAGTGGGGACTGCGTCCGGTTTACAAGACGGTGGATACCTGTGCTGCGGAGTTCGACGCAGTAACGCCCTACTATTACAGTACCTACGATGAAGAAAACGAAGCCCTACCACTGGAAGGCGAGAAGGCGTTGGTCATTGGCAGCGGCCCTATCCGCATCGGTCAGGGCATCGAGTTCGACTATTGCAGCGTTCACGCAGCCATCGCGCTGTCGGAGGCTGGCGTCCGCAGCATTATGGTCAATTCCAATCCGGAAACGGTATCAACCGACTTCGATTCCAGCGACCGTTTGTATTTCGAGCCGTTGGACGAGGAGTCAGTGCGCGACATCATAGAAAACGAAACCGGGGATAGCGAAGACAGCAACGCTAAACCTCCGGCATCTCTGGTCCAGTTCGGCGGACAGACGGCGATAGACCTGTCGCAAGCCCTTTCTCGGGTTGGAATGCCCATCTTGGGCTCCAGTGCGGAGGCCATAGACATCGCATCCGACCGGCATAAATTCGAGGACTTCCTGGCTAGTCTGGGCATACCGCAACCGCCTGGCGCGGCAGTTTCAACCGTCAGCGAGGCGCTGCAGGTGGCGCAGACCATCGGATATCCGGCGGTGGTGCGCCCTAGCTACGTGCTGGGCGGACGCGCAATGGAAATCGTCCAGAACGCCACCGAGCTGATTCGCTATCTGACCGCCGCCACGGAAATGTCTCCCGACAGGCCAGTGCTCATAGACCGCTACATGGAAGGCAAGGAATGCGAGGTAGACGCAATCTGTGATGGAGAAGGCGTACTCATACCTGGAGTGATGGAGCACGTTGAGCGGGCTGGCGTCCATAGCGGCGACTCGATGGCCATATACCCCGGCCTGAACCTCACCGAGTCCGAGGTTGATACCATCGTTGACTATACTACTCGTATTGGACTGGCCCTGGGCGTGCGGGGTTTGATGAACGTGCAGTTCGTAATACACGGCGGCCCGGCCTATCGCAGCCCTCAGACACCCCTCGCAGATGCGGAGACTACTACTGTATACGTTCTTGAGGTCAACCCGCGAGGCAGTCGCACCATCCCCTTCATCTCCAAAGTCACCGGCGTTCCTGTCGCCCGCCTAGCGACACGGGTCATGCTGGGCTATACCCTTGCTGAGGAAGGTTTTCCTACAGGGTTATGGCCAAGACAAGGGCTGGTCGGAGTCAAGGCTCCCGTGTTCTCCATGGCCAAGCTGGTTGGGGTTGACTGGCACCTTGGGCCGGAAATGAAGTCCACCGGGGAAGTGATGGGAATAGACCGCGATTTTCCCGCTGCTCTCACCAAGGCCCTGCTGGCGGCCAAGTTGAATCTGCGCCCCGATATTGGCGTACTGCTCAGCATAGCCGACCAGCACAAGGCAGAAGCGGTCTCCCTGGTTCAGGGCCTGAATCGCGCCGGCTGCCGTCTCTACGCCACCGAAGGGACCGCTGCTATGATCGAGGCTATGGGCCTGCCTGTGACCATGACTACCAAGAAACTCAGCGAGGGACATCCCAACGTCGTTGACGTAATCAATGACGGCAGCGTTGGCGCGGTAATCAACACCATCACTGGCATCAGTGAAGTGCTGCGAGACGGCTTCCACATCCGCCGCTCGGCAGTGGAGCGTCAAATCCCCTGCTTCACTTCCCTGGACACCGCCCGCGCTGCGGTAGAAAGCCTGCTGACCGAGGACGAAGCCTACGCCATAGGCACGACGCGGGACTACCTGCGGCGGGAGTAGAGTTCCGTTGACCAGGGGAAGGTCGTGGTTTAACCTAAATTTGTAATGGAGCCTAAATTTGTAATGGAGAGGGAGGAGGCGCTATGAAATTCAGAGTGGTGCTGTACGAATCCGAAGAGGGGTTTGCGGTGTTCTGTCCCGGCCTGCAAGGATGTGTGTCTCAAGGTGAAACCAGAGAAGAGGCTCTGGAAAACATCCAGTCTGGCATACGGGAGTACTTGGAAGCGGTTTGGATAGTGACCAAAGAAAATATAGCGAAGGATGTTGAGGAATACAAGGACCTTGCCGTGTCTTACGGAGATGTGGAAGTAGACATAACTGGTGTGGAAGATGCCGAAGCGGAAGATGTTCAGGCTATAGTCCGGTAATGCCACGCATACCCTCAGTTAACCACTTGCGCGCTGTCCGAGCATTGGAGAAAGCTGGCTTCCGAATCACTCATCAAGGCAAACATATGAAGATGAGCAATGGCAACTTCACTGTCAACATTCCGCGCCATTAACCAATTCACCATGGGGGCTATAGTGCTTTCAGCCGGCCTTACGGTCGAGCAGTTCCGCGAACTGCTGTAACCCCAAGCCCACCACCTACCAGTCCATCTCCATCCCCAGCCCCTGCTTGCGTGCGCTTTCGTAGGCGAGCTTGGCGGCAGCCACATCTGCGACTCCGGTTCCCATCAGCTTGGCGTAGACTATCTGCTCTTCGTTGTCTCTCCCACTGATCGCGCCGCAGACGGCGTGGCGCAGTTCCGATAGCTGGCTCCAGTTCAACAGTCCTTTGTCCACCGCGGATGCGATGTCTCCTGCCTCGATGGGCGCCTGGTCCAGCGAGTCCACAAAGAGTTTATCGGCCCTGGTAAGTGTCTTTTCATCCACCTCACTGGCGCGCCAGGTAGTGGGCCCTGCTCCAATCACTGTCGCGCCCTGTTTCAGCCAGTCTCCCTGGATCACCGGCTCCATCGTCGCTGCTATCCCAATGACAACGTCGCAGTCGCGCACCGCCTCTTCGTTGGTCTCCGTCGCGTTGACCGAGACCCCCAGGGAGTCCGACATCCTTGCGGCGAAATCGGCGCGGCGTTCCGCATTGCGGCTGAACGCCTTTACTCCTGCCAGGTCTCGGACGCTGGCGACGGCCTGCAACTGTGTCGGGGCTTGGCCACCGGTCCCGATGATACCGACAGTCAACGGACCGTCATTGGCCAGATGCTTCACGGTGACTCCGGTAGTTGCGCCCGTGCGTAACTGGCCCAGACGATTCGCTTGGGTGTAGCACAGCAGCTCGCCCGTTGCCGCGTCGTACAGGCTGACCTGGAAGGAATACGAGCCGCGCACCACGGTGTAGGTCTTCACACCCAGCACACCCTCGAAATAAAGGCCGCCACCCATAACTGACAGCATTCCGGTATCAGCGATTATCTTTCGCCGCCCAAGATTGTATGCTTCGCCCTGGCCGTAGCGCGCCTGCATATTTTCGATGCTCGCCAGCATTTCATACATGGTCACGCACTGGGTCACGTGTTCATCACGCAGAAACAGCGTCATGTCAGGCATACCTCCAAAAGCGACAGGAAATACAAGCGGGACAGAATCGGCAACGGTTGACGCAAAGCGAGGCGCAACCGTTTACTCTATGAGAGAAGCCATGCAGAGGAAAGGAGACAAAGTTACCGCTTCTTGTAGAAATCCCGGTTCTTGGCGATGAAGTGACGCCACTGGCTGGGAACAGTAAACTCATCAAAGATAGCGGTTACCGGGCACACCGATTCGCAATAGGAGCAGTCAATGCAGGTTACGGGATCTATGAAGTACTGTTTCTCGGCGTCGTCGGTGTTGATGCAGTCAACCGGACACACCTCAATGCAGGTAGCGTCTTTCACGTCGATGCAAGGTTCAGTTATCACATATGGCATAATGCTAACCCGTAAATAAGGGCTGCCCTGACAAGTGCCCCTGAAGCGGAACCGCCATCCCGCTGCTGAACGGGGCTTGCATCATTCTTGATTTTGCGTACTTATTTTGTCAAGGGATAATTTATGATATATTATATCTGAATCCATGTGGGATTTTCGAGGGCAGGTTTTCGAGGGCAGGTTTTATGGAATTACGAGAGCTGGTTAGCTTCTACCACGTTGCGCGCCTGCGCAGCGTATCCAAGGCAGCCCGAACCCTGGAACTGGGCCAGCCAACCGTAACTACTCACTTGCGCAAGCTGGAGGACGAATTCGGCGTAACTCTTTTTGACCGCATCAAGCGCCCCATTCAGCTGACCTCAGAGGGATCAACCCTGCTGGAACTGGTTACGCCGGTGGTTACCTCGATTGAAACCCTGAAAACGGAAATGGACTATACCGAGCGGCGCGGATCATTCCAGGTTGGGGCATACCCAGACCTTATCAAGAGCCACATGCCCATGGGAGTAAAAGAGTTCAGCGAAAAATACCCTGAGATTCGCATTCGTATGTTAGCCCGCGCCTATAACCCCCTGATGCAGTTGGTCAGTTCCGGCGAAATTGACGTCGCCTTTTCCTCACCTCCTCCTGCAGACGAACCATCCCTTGAGTTCCAGAAGCTGTTTGACTACCAGCCTGTGCTGCTGATGCCGAAGGGGCACCCACTGACCAGCCGCACTTCAATCTCACTGGAAGATATCGTCGAGTGGCCCCTGATACTGACTGGCCCTGAGAGCCTTCTTCGTAGCCAGATAGACCAGTTGGTCAAGAGCCAGGGACTTACGGCTGATATTATCCTTGCCTTGGACGACACCGAGTCTATGAAGCGCTACGTTGAAATCGGAATCGGGCTGGCGGTCGCCAGCGATTTCGCGCTGCACCCCGGCGACCCCGAACGGATGGACATAGCGCCCATTGGCCATATCCTGACTGGTTCGTGCATCGGTATCTGTACCCTGAAGGGTAAGTTTGCCGGCCAGGGAGTCCGCAATTTTATGGAGCTAATGGCTAACCACATGAGCGGCTATCACGCGGACGTGCTGGATTCGGTGATGTCCCAGCAGACCTCGTCCAGATCACCGCTGCCCATTATTGATGACGCCTAGTCGCTGTTTGCCGGGATGACTTCCCGGATGCGTCGGGCCAGTTGCGAGCGCGGAATCATGACGTAGCGGCCGCACTTCCGGCATACCAGGCCAATATCGGCTCCCAGCCTGGTTACTGTCCAGAGATATTCACCGCATGGGTGCGCTTTTTTCAGCCGTACCACATCGCCGGTCTTCAGCTCGAAGGCCAACCTAGTCCGTCCTCTTCCAGCGTGCCGTTGATGGCGTCGCGCAATTGCTGCGCCGCCCTCTCTGCGGCAGTCGCGAAGTCTGCCTCGCGAGAGGCATATATGATTCCACGGGAGGAATTGATAAGGGCCAGCCGCCCGGCGGAGTCAACCCCTGCCCGCACTGCGCCTTCCAGGTCGCCGCCTTGAGCGCCTATCCCCGGAATCAAGAGCGGCATTTCGGGGCACAATTCCCGTATTGCCCCCAACTGTTCCGGCACCGTCGCCCCGACCACGAGGCCAACGTTGCCTTGCGTGTTCCACTCGGAGCAGGCAATGGCCATTCGCTGGTACAGCGGAAGCGCCGAGCCGCCGACGGTTTCCAAGTCCTGGAAGTCGCTCGATCCTGGATTCGATCCCCGGCACCACACGAACACCCCATGTCCCGGGTTTTCGATAAACGGTTCAACCGAATCGGATCCCCCCCAAGCGTTGATAGTTATGGCGTCGAATCCCCAGACTTCGAACATGGCCTTGGCATAGGCCCTCGCCGATGGGCCTATGTCCCCTCGCTTGGCGTCGCCGATGATGAGCGCGTGCTCCGCTGCCTCGCGAATATGGGCAATAGTTTGCTCTAGGGCTTGCAGGCCCCTAGTGCCCAATGCTTCATAGAAGGCCAGGTTCGGTTTGTATGCGCACGCCGCCTGGGCTGTCGCGTTGACTATCTCCCGGTTGAACTGGAACACGTTCTCCACGGGCATCATTGTCGGGTCAGGATCCAGTCCAACGCAAACCAGGCTGCGGCTGCTGTGGGAAGCACTCAGAATTTTCTCAGTAAATGCGCTCATAGTTCCGTCTTTACCCTTTGCCCGCCGTCGCATCCATTGTTACCATTACTGGCGCTGGGCGCAAGGGCGCCGTGAAGGAGTGCCAGTGTATTTGGGTGATGACCTGGTTGAGGCGCGATTTATCCGGCGGGTGAATCGTTTCCTTGCAGTCGTGGAATTGAATGGCCGCGAGGAAGGTGTACACGTCGCCAACTCCGGGCGTCTGCGCGAGCTGTTCCTGCCCGGCGCTTCCGTATGGCTCAAGCCCGCTACCAGCCCGGGACGCAAGACATACTACGACCTCGCGCTGGTCGAAGCCGCGGATACGCTGGTGTCTGCGGACGCGCGGTTGCCCAACGCCCTGGTCGCTGAAGTAGCGGCGGCCGGTTCGCTGGATGGCATCGTTGCGCCGTCGGCTATCGTCAGGGAATCCACCTTTGGGGAGAGCCGCTTCGACTTGATGCTGGAATGCGAAAACGGCAGGCAGTATGTGGAGGTGAAGTCGGTGACTCTGGTGGAGAACGGTGTGGGGCTGTTCCCCGATTCGCCAACCTTGCGAGGGGCCAAGCACCTTAATACTCTGGTCGAAGCAGTGCAGGCAGGACACCGCGCCGCCGTGGTGTTCGTTGTACAGCGGGCGGATGCAACGTCTTTCGCCGCCAATGAACCCGCTGACCCGGCCCTGGCCGAGGCGTTGCGCCGGGCCGTTGCCGCCGGAGTGGCCGCCTACGCATACAACTGCCTCGTGACCCTCAGCGAAGCGCGGCTTGACCGCCGGCTGCCCATCGTTACCTTTGAGTCTGTCTTTGGGAATGGGGAGCAGCGTTCTTGACCAATCCCGGCGCTTCGCTAAAGAAGCTGCTGCCGGAAATATACCGGCGGCTGTACGAGGCGTACGGGCCGCAGGGCTGGTGGCCGGGAGACAGCCCCTTCGAGATTATAGTAGGCGCGATCCTCACTCAATCAACGGCATGGACCAACGTCGAGAAAGCCCTGTCTGCGATGAGAGAGGCCGGATGCTGGTCCTTCGAGGCCATTGCCACGCTGCCGGAAGCGCAATTGGCGGAAATCATACACTCGTCCGGGTACTACAACGCCAAGGCGCGGAAGCTCCAGGCTTTTTCCCGCCACGTCCTCGCCCGCGGCGGTCTGGAACCGTTATTCGCGCAGGATACAGCGCCGCTGCGGGCCGAACTGCTGTCCATTCACGGCATCGGAGATGAGACTGCCGACGACATTATTGTTTACGCCGCTGGGGAGCCGTCCTTCGTCATTGACGCTTACACCCGCCGCATCGTTGACCGCATGGAACTGTCTCCGTCGGGTCGAAACCCGACCTACGCCAGCTATCAAGCCCTGTTTCAGAACAATTTGCCCGTTGAGACACCACTGTTTAACGAATTTCATGCCCTGCTGGACCATCATGCCAAGGTTACCTGCATGAAGCGCGAGCCACGCTGCCAAGGCTGCTGCCTGCTTGACCTCTGTCCGACGGGTACACAAGCCACCCAATGCGAATGAAATTGACGCTGGCCCGGAGCAGCCTTATCATTTCCATGGCATAAGCACTCGTCATGCCGATTTATGTAGTGGCCGGAGGGCTGATATGCAGGTTGTCAGGATCTACACCAGAGACGACGGTGAATCCCATTTCGAGGAGCTGGAGCTTCCTTTCGAGGCGGTAGCCAACGCCGAGCGCACGGCAGCCCAGAATGCCAGCAGCATCACCTTCAGCCGGATGCAGCCGGGCAGCTTCATAGACTGGCACCCTGCGCCCCGCCGCCAGTATGTCATAACGCTCGAAGGCCAGATGGAGGTTGGCCTTGGAGACGGCACCAAGCGCATCTTCAACTCTGGGGACGTGCTGTTGGCCGACGACCTCACCGGGCGCGGCCACACCACCGCCGTGTATGGAGACAAGACCCGCGTATCCGTTGCCATCCCAATTATCGAGTAGTTCCCTCTCTTTTTCAGGGGAGGGCTAGAGGTCGGGGCGTTTTCATATCGTCCCATTCACTACCGGGAGGCCCTATGCCGCACGCACGAATTGACTATTCGCTGGATATGTACTACGAGGACGACGATTTCACCGACCCTTGGCGAGATTCCGAAACTGTCGTCTTGCACCATGGCAACGCCAAGAACGCCCGCCTTTGGTACGCATGGGTCCCACTTCTGTCGCGGCAATACCGCGTGATACGGCTGGACGCGCGAGGGTTTGGCCGCTCCACCGTGCCGCCGGAGGGGTATCGCTGGTCGTTGAGCCGCTTCGCCGCCGACCTGCGGGGGCTGCTGGACTACCTGGAGCTGGACCGGGTGCACCTGATTGGCGAGACCGTGGGCGGCACCATATCGTTGCAATTTGCCTCCGAATACCCTGAGAGGCTGCTGTCGGTGACCACCTGCACTTCACCTTACAAGTTCGCCGGAGTCCCGTCTTACATGGAGTCCCACAACATGGTGCGCGATGAAGGGGTGGAGGCTTGGGTGCGCGGCACCTCTGAGCGACGGCTGGAGACGGGAGAGTCAGATGCCGCCCACCAGGAATGGTACATCAACCAGATGGCCCAGACCTCGGCTCGGGTGGTGATGGAAACGCTGGACTACCTGTCGCGGCAGGACCTCAGCCCGGTGCTTCCCAGAGTACAGACGCCCGCCCTGGTGCTGGCCTCTGAACAGAACGCCCGTGAAAACCCCGACCGCACCACTGGCATGGCATCCCTCCTGCCCAAGGGCCGACTGTGCGTCATACCCGGGACCACCGGCTACGTCCAGCACTCTGCGCCGGAACTTTGCGTGCAGGCATGGAGAGGGTTTGTTGGCTCCCTGTAAACCCTGAGTGGTCTGACGCGAGTAGGGGCGCACAGACGTGCGCCCCTCAATCGTTTGCCGGGCCTCTCCCCGGACCTTCAGACCGCTAAAACAGCGAGCGTGACTGCCCACCATCTACGTTCAGGCACGTCCCGGTAATCAGGTCGGCGCGTTCCGATGCAAGGAAGGCCACCGTCTCTCCGATGGGTTCAGGCCATCCGAATTTGCCGGCGGGCAGGTTACGCGAGATGAACTCGTTCACTACTTCCGGCGTGTTGTTCTGCTGGAAACGGTCCCAGGTGCTGCCCGGAAAGTCAATGGAACCGGGCGCGATACAGTTGACCAGCACGTTTTCGGGCGCCAGGTTAAGCGCCAGGTGCTTGGAGAAGGCGATTAAGCCCGCCTTTCCAGTCATGTAGTCCACCGAGCCGCCGTACTCCCGTCCGTAAATTGACGAAATGCTGATGATGCGGCCCCATTTCTGCTCCCTCATGTGCGGCAGCACCAGCGATACCAGCTCTACGGCGCTGAACAGGTTGACCTCCAGCCCCTCGCGGAAACGCTCCATGCCTGTTGCCAGGAAGTCTATCTCTCCGCGCCTCCCACCGACGTTGTTCACCAGGATGTCCACTTCGCCGAAAGCCGACACTGTTTCGTTATGAAAGCACTCCAGGTCTTCATTCTTGGTAACGTCGGCCTGAATTGCGATAACCTGCGTCCCCGCCTCGGCTAACTCGGCGCGGGTCTCCTCCAACTGCTCCGTTCCACGAGCGCAGATGGCTACCTTGCATCCCTCGCGGCCCAGCGCGGCTGCCGACTGCTTGCCCAGGCCATGGCTGCCTCCGGTTATCATCGCTACTCTTCCTTGCAGCCCCAAGTCCATAATGCTCTCCTTATGCCGCCGGATTTGTCTGCGGAAATTATAGTGTAAAGTCATTGTCTGAATCAGGATTTTCAGGATATTCTCATCTTGTCCATCCTTGTCATCTCGTAAATCCTGATTCTGACAAATTTGAGGGTGAGAATAAAAACCCAGCTATAATCACCATACCTGAATGCCGGAGGACGCGCCCCATGATGGCTTTGGAGGGGATCAAGGTATTGGATTTCTGCCGCAACGCCCCTGGGATGTTCGCGACCATGATACTGGCCGACATGGGCGCCGACGTGCTGATGGTGGAGCGGCCCATGGACGAAACGCGGGCTGCCTACGAGCGCATCGTTGCGGGCATCGAGACCCCGGAGGACGAGCGCCGTCACGCATCCTTCAACGCCCTTCAGCGCAACAAGCGCAGCATAGCGTTGAATCTGAAGGAGCCGGATGCGCTGGAAATTTTCCGGCAACTGGCCTCCGATGCCGACGTGGTGGTGGAGGGATTTCGCCCCGGCGTGGTAGACCGCTTGGGAGTCGGCTACCAACAGGTGAAGGAAATCAACCCCCGCGCTGTCTACTGCTCGGTATCAGGCTATGGCCAGACGGGTCCCTACGCGCAGATGGCGGGACACGACATAAACTACATTTCCTTTGCTGGCGCGCTCGGATTGGTCGGTGATTCGCCCGATGGCAAACCGGCGATACCCTTGAACTTGATTGCAGACTATGCCGGCGGCGGGCTGTGCGGCGCGGTAGGGATACTGGCTGCCCTCATGGCGCGCGAAAAGACGGGCCGGGGGCAGTATGTGGACATCGCCATGACCGAGGGCGTGCTGTATATGCTGTGCGGGATGATTGGCGATGCCCTCTCCCAAGGCTTCCGGCCCACCAGGGGAGGCAACCGGCTCAACGGCGGTTCGCCCTACTACAACGTCTACCGTACCGCCGACGGCAAGTATTTCTCCATAGCGGCCATCGAGCCGTGGTTCTGGGAAAACCTGTGCCGCGCCATCGGACGGGAAGACCTCATCCCACACCAGTCTGCTGGCGACGACAAGCGCGATGAGATCGCCCGAACTCTGGAAGCCGTCTTCCGCACCAAGACCCGCGACGAATGGTTCGACGCCCTGAGAGACGCCAACATATCGGTAGGTAAGGTCTACGACCTCGACGAGGCGCTGGAAGACCCTCAGACCCTCGCTCGCGGCATGGTGGTGGAATTGGAAGCGCCCGGCGTCCCGGGCAACAGCGTTAAGCAGCCCGGCATACCTCTTCACCTGTCCGAAACCCCCGGGGCTGTCCGTCGTGTCGGCAGCGTGACCGGCCAACACACCGGTGAAGTCCTGGCAGCCCTCGGCTACCCGGCAGGGCGAATAGCGGAGCTCCGGGCGAGCGGTGTGGTATTCTTAATATGCGGGGATATTGGATTTTAGCCACTGGCGCCAGCAGACCAATGCCAGGGAATACACCAACATCTCTACGCTTTTGGTGTACCCTTTGGTTCGCCGCATCAGCCGGTTCAGCTTGCTCCGCCACACCGAATGCAGCCCTTCGTTCCAATTCACTGCGCTGCCCTTTCCCGCCACGTGCCGCTGCGGAGGAAACCATCCCAAGTACACCTGATAAGCGTCGCTGCGGTACAGACCAGCTTCCGGCAGCCTTTCGTACAGCCGCAGAAACGGCCCCTCGCTGCGGTCTCCCACCTCAAAATCCACCCAGCGGCTGCCGTCAGCCTCCCTTACCACCGCCGTCCAGATCCAGCAGTTTTTCCGATTCTCCCCGCGCCTGGCGCCCCGGTAAGTCCACATCTCATCGCAGGATACCGCCACTGCCGGCCGATCACCCATCGTCCGGCGCTCATTGCGCTCCCGCAGTTGGCTCAAGGCAGCGCGCCCCCTTTTTTCACCCAGCCCAACACTGCCGGAGCACTGTAGCCCAACACCCGGCCGATGGCGCTTAAACTGCTCCCTTCGACATACATGGCCAAGGCACGCTCCTTCACCTCCGGTCCAGGACGGCGGTAGGCCCCGCCAGGCGCGCTGCGCCGACGGCAGTCGCCGCAACTGTATGCCTGCCGGCCAGCCACATGGCCGTCCTTGCGCATCCAGTTGGAGCCGCAGCTGGGACAACGGACGTCGTGGCGGTAAACTCGGCTTCGCGCCATCAGCAACCCTCCTGACATGGTGCTCTATGACATTGTAAATCCAATATCCACTTATGTTAAGAATACCAGCGGTGTCGCAGTGTAGGGCAAAGATGTAGAGCGTGATATACTTGGTAGCGCTTTCGGGGAACCCTTCCCACACCTATTTTTCGAGACAGGCAGATGATCAAGCGTTTCTCAGTTTTATATGTCGGCCAGATTGACCTTGAAGACGTTGGCGCCAATGGCCGGAATCCGGATGAACGCCGCTATTCCAACGAGCAGTTGGTGCAGTCCCTGGATCACGCGATGGCCCTAGCGAAGCAGATGGACGGGTCCGGCTATCATTGCCTTTGGGCTGCAGAGCACCACTTCCAACGGGAAGGTTACGAGTGCATTCCCAACCTGACCTTGCTGGGTGTACATCTCGCGGCGCACACTAAGAACCTGAAGTTCGGAGCATCCTTCAACATTGTCCCCATGTGGCACCCTCTGCGGCTGGCCGAAGATTTCGCCATGGGTGACGTGCTGACCGGAGGACGGCTGGTTTTTGGCATCGGGCGTGGCTACCAGACCCGGGAGGTGGAAACCTTCGGAGCGCCCCTGCTTGACCAGGACGCCAATCGCGAACTGTTTGAAGAGCAGGTGGAGATAATACTCAAGGCTTTCAATCAAGAGTCCTTCAGCCATCACGGAAAGTACTACCAGATTCCCCCTGATGTTCCCTACCGCGGCTATCAGTTGAAGGACATAACCCTGGTGCCGCGCCCACTGAGCCTGCCGGTGGAAATCTGGCAACCTGTAACCAGCGGACGCACCATAGACTTCATCGCCAGAAAAGGCATCAAGGGCATGACCGCTCTCAGTGGTGAGAAGATTGTTGAGCAGTTCTTCGGGCAGTACCGGCGGACTGCCGCCGAGGCTGGCCGCGACCTGAAGTTGGGCCAGGACTTGGCTCTTGGGTTTGGTTTCTTCCTCGCTGACTCAGTGGAGGAGGCCGTGGAGCGCGTTCGCCCCTTCCACGACGAACGGTACAAGTGGTTCGCGCCCTTCGGCCTAGTGCGGTACGTGGATGAACAGGGCCGGATGTGGGGGTCTCCCGGCGCGCCGGCCCGCACGCCCACCGTGGAGGACGGCGTGCAGCAGAAGGCTTGGATCTGCGGCCCGCCGGAAGTTTTCATCGAGACTTTCCGCGAGCTGGAAGAAAAGTACCCAGGCCTGGAAGACGTTGTGTTGCAGTGGCCTGAGGGGATGCCTTGGCGCGAGCTTAGCAACCAGTTGGAAATCTTCTCCCGTGAAGTGATGCCCGCCTTCGCCGGAAGATAACGTCATAGCACCGGACGTTCCCGCATTTCCCTTCACCACCGGCGGACCAGAGTGAGGAACATAGACCCAGCTTTCTCCGAGGTGTATGCAGTTGGCCGACCCAGACCATGTTGGCTTGGCTCGTTCCGGGCCTAACGCCATTGCCCGGTGGCGGGAACTGACCTATCGCAGTCTCAATACACGCCTGCCTCGCTTCGATTTGGGCTACAGGCTGGAAGACCGGGCCGCCAGTGAGACCTTTACCCCCGAATTCGTCTACGGGCGCCCTTCTCTCAACCTTTCAGGCTCTTTTCTCAGCGGCATCAAGCTGCCCGGCGCAGACCTGCGACACGATGACCTGAGCGAAGCCGACTTCACTGGCTGCGATTTCCGCATGGCCGACCTTTCGGGGGCGAACCTTACCGGCGCCCACCTGTTTCGCGCCAGCCTCTCCAATGCCAACCTTACCGGCGCTCAACTGGTCGGCTGCTCCCTGACCCGCGCCAACCTGTCCAATGGCATTCTGCGCCACGCCGTTCTGCGGGGGGCCGACCTGTCCTACGCGACCCTGTCCTACGCCAATATGCAGGGGGCTGATCTCAGCGGAGCCAATCTGACATCGGCAGACCTGTCCTGGTCCAATATGTCCGGCGCAAATCTGCGCGGCGCAACGCTTACGACAACATCGCTGCTGATGGCTGATCTTTCCGGGGCAGACCTGCGCGACGCTAAGATTATGCGGGCCAGCCTCGACAGTTCGATCTTGCACCAAGCCACTGCTGGCGGAACGCTGTTCGCCAACTGCGACCTGCGTATGACCATCGGCCTCGAGACGATGACCCACAATGCTCCCAGCACCATCTCCCTGGACACGCTGGCGCGGTCGGGCGGCAGGATTCCACAACAGTTCCTGCTCGGTGCGGGAGTGGCTGAGCCGTTGGTAGCCGCCCAAGACGTGATGAGAACCGAGAAGCGCACATTCCCGACCACGCTGCTGGTGTCCGCGATGTCAGACGAAGAGTTGGCGGAACGGCTGCGCGGCGGCCTGCACTCGGCTCAGATACCGGCATGGGTGCTTTATGCCGACGATGAAGAGGCCTTGAACTCCGGTGCGGCTTCGCTGGATCATACCGTCTACTATGATCGTCTGGCCTTGGTCTGCACCGACGCCGCCTTGGAGAATCCTCTAACCAGCCGCTACTTCGCCGAGTTGGTCCGTTCCGGAGAGCAGCCTACCGCCGCCCCCATCATCGCCCTTGGACTCGGCGAACTGTTCTACCAGCGAAAGGACCGCCTTTGTAGGCGCTTGCGCGACGGCGAGTGGCTGGACTTTCGCAACGGGGAAGCCCCAGCGCTCGATTCACTTGTCCGGCAGTTGTCCGCCCCCGTGTTTTAGCTGGCGAACAGCCTTTGTCTTGCTGGTGAAGCCTCTATTCGGTATCGGTATCTTTTCCCAGCATCAGGCAGGCTTCTCCCCACTGACCGGCATCGGATAGGTCCCATTCGCCGGAACAACCCACGGGCTGGAGCCGTATTCCCTCACTGCCTCCGTATACCAACAGGATTACACCCTCGCCCGAATCTTCCGCCAGCGCCGCCATGGCCGGGCATGGGCCGTCCTCTGTCCAGCCGGTTACGTCGCACCACACGTCTTCCCCAACCTGATTGGGAGCCGTTACCCTCGAAACCTGACGGGGGTCTTCCAGCAGGTCGAACATACGGTGCAGGTCCAGCGGGCTGTTCTCTCCGGCGGTGACTTCCACTTCTATGAGCATGAGTGAAGACTCCACAACGGGATGGGGCTGTCGCCGGGGCTTTGTTGACACCTTGTGGGGCCCTACGTATCATACCCGGCAATTGCAGGTTCCGCACGCAGGGGGTGTATCGTGGCCATTGGAATCGGATCTTATCGTCCATTGATGACAGGCGTACATCACATGGTTTCCAGCGGTCACTACCTCGCCACCGCCGCCGGATTCCGCATCCTTGAGCAGGGAGGCAACGCCACCGACGCCGGTGTCGCGGCAGGTATTGCCATCAACGTCACTTTGCCCCAGTGGACCGGCTTCGGCGGCGTGGCGCCCATCATCATCCACGACGCCGCCAGCGGGGAAACAGTGTCCATCAGCGGTCTGGGCCGTTGGCCCAAGGCCGCGAGCATAGACTACTTCAACCGCCAGCACGGCGGAGACCTGCCCGGCGGCGTGCTCCGCAGCGTGACTCCGGCTGCTGCCGACGCATGGCTAACGGCCCTCCGTCTCTACGGCACGATGACCTTCGAGCAAGTCGTGACCCCGGCCCTGGAAATAGCGGAAAACGGTTTCCCCATTCCGGCCACGCTCCAATCAGCCCTAGCCCGCACCGGCGACTCGCTCATCGGAGACTCCGACGGCGATGGGCGCTGGCCCTCGACTGCGGACGTTTTCTTTCCGGGCGGACGCCGCCCGGATGTTGGCGACATTCTGATGCAGAAAGACCTTGCCCGCACCTTCCGCCGCCTCATCGAAGTGGAGCGCGACCATGCCGGGCAAGGAAGGGAAGCGGCTTTGCAGGCGGCCCGTGATTTCTTCTACAAGGGAGAAATCGCCGAGGAAATGGTCAGTTTCATCCAGGAACAGGGTGGCTTGCTTGCGATGGAAGACCTGGCCGGGTTCAGTGTGGGAATTGATACCCCGCCCTCCATTGACTACAAGGGAATTCAAGTCTATACCTGCGGTCCGTGGTGCCAAGGTCCGGTCAACCTCCAGGCCTTGCAGATACTTGAAGGGTTCGACCTTCGCGGCATGGGCCACAACTCCACAGCCTACGCCCACACGGTGCTGGAGGCGTTGAAGCTGGCCTTCAGTGACCGGGAAACATATATCGGAGACCCGGATTTTGTGGACGTTCCTATGGCTGGGCTGCTGTCCAAGTCCTATGCCGCCGAGCGCCGGGAAGCCATTGATCCGGAACGGGCAACGGTAGAGATGCCAATTCCAGGCGACCCGTGGCCCCACATGGGTATGCCGGCCAGCAACGGTCACCGGAAGCGTCCCGACGCAGTGGCTGGGGGACTCCCCGCGGATACCAGCTACGCTTGCGTGATCGACCGCTGGGGCAATGCCTTTTCCGCCACACCCAGCGACAGCCTTGGCACTTCGCCAATCGTGCCGGGCCTCGGATTCATCGTTTCCTCGAGGGGTTCGCAAACTTGGCTGGATCCCGAGCACCCCAGTGCCCTCGCCCCCGGAAAGCGGCCGCGGCTGACTCCCAACCCAGCCCTGGCGATGCGCAACGGGAAGCCGCTCATGCCCTTTGGCACCCCGGGCGGCGACGTTCAGCCGCAGTCCATGGTGCAACTCTTCCTGAATGTAGTGGAGTTTGGCATGGACGTCCAGCAGGCCGTAGAGTCCCCCAGATTCTCCACTTGGAGCTTCCCCAACTCTTTCTGGCCTCACGCCTACCACCCGGGCCTCGTGGGTGTCGAAGGCCGCATGGACTCTCAGGTGATCAGCGACCTCTCCCGCATGGGACACAGGGTAGAAACGTGGGACGACTTCACGCCGCGGATGGGCTGTCTCTGCGCTGTCAAGGCAGACCAGGAGCGCGGCGGCCTGAGCGGAGGCGCAGACCCCCGCCGAGACGGGTATGCCATGGGCCGTTAGCTGTCCAAGAGATTTCTACCTGGCCGGATGAGACTGTAGGGGCAGGTTTGAAACTGCCCCTACAGTGCCTCTGCGCATCTCCGCTACTCCGCTGTCCGTCCTCCATCTATTACCAGCTCCGAGCCGGTCATGAAGGACGCCTCGTCCGAAGCGAGGAACAGGACGCCATAGGCCACGTCTTCCGCAGTGCCCAGCCGTCCCAGCGGAGTGCGGTTGAGGCGGTCCTGGCGATAGGTCTCTTCAGACAGCATGGATGCCGTCATTGGAGTTTCAATGGTGCCCGGATGCACTGAGTTGCACCGGATGCCATAGCGGGCGTACTGGACGGCGGTGGACTTGGTGAACAGCCGCACCGCACCCTTGGAGGCGGTGTAGGCCGATGAAAGAACGTTGCCCACCAGTCCGGCCACCGACGATATGTTGACGATGGAGCCTCCGCCACTGTCTCGCATGGCGGGAATGGCGGCCTTGGTGCCCAGGAATACGCCCTTGGCGTTGATGTCCATTACCTGGTCCCACTCTTCTGACGAAGTGTCAACCACGTTGTGGGTCCGATAGATGCCAGCGTTATTGACCAGTATGTCCAGCTTGCCGAACCGGCCAACCGCCTCGCTCACCGCCGACTGCCATGACTCCTCGTTGGTAACGTCCAGCCTCACAAACACGCACTCGCCGCCCGACTCATTTATCTCGGCTTCGGTGCGCCTTCCGTCGTCCTCCAGCACGTCGCCAATGACGACTTTAGCTCCCTCCTGCGCGAACAGCCTGGCTTCCACGGCCCCCATGCCGCGCGCTCCCCCGCTGATAAGGGCAACTTTATTCTCCAATCGCATATCCAAACCTCCCGTTCGTGGTGGGGAATATAGCTACCCCGATTTTAGTTGCTTGGGCCGTTCAGTCAAGGCGGGCCAGGCAATACGGCGTTGAAAGGGCCGGACTCCCCATATAGAATGCGATGGCCTTGAACCTAAACGGCTAATGCTCCTTGCTGCCAGGTATGCTGTTCCACTTTCGACCGGCCGCTTTTCGCATCGCGCTTCTCGTGCTGGCAGCAGTCATTTGGGCCGCCTGCAGCGGAGACAGGGCGCAGGACTTCGAGGTGGAATTATTCGACGGCAGGCGCTTCCAATTGTCAGACCAATACGCGAACAATGTGGTGGTGGTCAACTTCTGGTACCCAAGCTGCCCACCCTGCCGCGATGAAATGCCAGAGTTCCAGCAGGCTTGGGAAGAGTTGGAAGGCGAGCCGGTGCGATTCTTGGGTCTGTTCGTGCCCAAAGGTTTCGATACCGAAGCTATGGCGCGAGAGTTTGTTGCCGGGTTGGGATTGACTTTCGATTTCGCCACCGACCGCGAGGAGGCTATCGCATCGGCCTATAGGATTGAATACTACCCGGCAACCTGGTTCATAGACCGCGGGGGCGAGGTAGCAGCAACCTACGTCAGCGCCATGGACTCCCAGCGTATCACTGGCATCGTGCGAGGATTGACTGATGAATAGAGCGCCAGAAGGGTATCAAATCGGAGCCAGTGCCCGGTCTGTCTGATATATGGGCGTCATAGATTGGATACTGGTAATCATTCGCTGGGGGCACGCTCTGGCGGCAGTGTCATGGGTTGGCGGCGGCGTGTTTTACCTGCTCGTGCTGCGCCCGGCCATACGCCGCTCAAAGGGCCTGCCACCGGAAACCGGCGCGGCGATACGGGATGAGTTTCGCGGCCTCATCACCACTGCCATCGCTGTGCTGCTGCTCACTGGCGTAATCCTGTCGGTGGCCCGGCTGACCGGGGGTGCTGCCACCGTGCCTTATGCGGCGGTGCTGGGCCTGAAAATCGCCCTCGCGCTGTACATGTTCTATGTGATGCGCTTCGTTCGCCGAGGAGATTACGATGCGCCGCAAGTCACTGAGGCAAGGGGGCTACGCCGTGCCGTCCGCCGTCTCAGCAGTCCGATGGCTCTCCTCATCATCGGTGTCATAGTCATAGGGCTGTCGGACGTGCTTGACGCGCTAATCGAAGAGGCCCTGGTAGCATGATTGCGACAATTAACGAAGCGAGAGGAAGAACTTGAAGAAGGACCTTATGGAAATTCTGGCTTGCCCGGTCTGCAAGGGCACCCTGGAACTAACAGTGGAAACCGAAGAGGGAGACGAGGTAGTTACTGGCTCGCTTGAATGCGCTGCCTGCGATGAGTCCTACCCCATCGAGGACACGATACCCAACCTGCTGCCACCCGAGCTGCGCCGGGAACTAGCGTAGCCGAGGTAAAAACGCAGACGCAAAGATTGCCTACTACGTGAATCTTTGCGTCCTCGCGTCCTTGCGCTAAAAACGTCTAGCCTTCGCCGGTTAGCACTTGCACTACCAGCGGAGCCAGTCCCTCGGCCCGGGCTCGCAGGGCTTCACGGCTCAGGTTCTCGATGGGGTGCTCGGTGTAGATAGTGGGATAATCCGGGGCGCCCCACATCCGGGCCATGCCGGTGGCCGTCGGCACGAAACGGTCGGTGCAGATGGTGGCCGAAGGGATGCCCGCGTTCTCGACGTGAATTCCGTCGTGCACACTGCACGCGCTGCAGGACCCTCAATCACCTATCGCAATGATAACGGAATCGCACTCTGCGACCAGTTCCTTGAGGGCATCCGGGTCTGCCGGACGCGAGGCGCTGGGCTTGCGGTGCCACTTGATGCTGGCAATCTCGTATCGCGTCCGCAGAACATCCGCCAACTCCTCCAGAAGGACGTCGGCGTTGCGCTTGCTGTCATCAATCAGCCCCAGACGGCTGCCGGCGAGACTGGCAAGGCGAGGCGCTCCATTGAACGGAGCAATCACTGGCTGAGTAACCGGATTAACCAGAACGTGCTCGTTGGTCGTGGTCATAATTCCCTCCAGTAGCGAGTTTCCTCTCCCTCTGGGAGAGGGCCAGGTCGGGGGTCGTTCAGGGAATAGCCCTCGTAACCGCCGTGCTGCCCACCTTAGGTCCCCAGCTTGGTATCACCGAAGACATGTTAGACTCCTCGCCGCCAGCGAAGAGCAGGAGTATATCGGACGGGTCGGGGATCAGCGAGACCGGCGTTGAATCGTCGCCGGGCTCCGGGTCGCCAGCCAATACGTGGGCCTGCTTCAGTTCGGCAACGGTGCGACGGGCGCGCTGGAATATAAAGTCGCGCACCTGATCCTTGCTCCAGTCCTGCCACAGGCGGGAGTTGCCCGCGATGGTGACGACGACCTGGCCTTGACGCACGCCGGTCCCGGTCTCGCCGACAGAGCCGGAGGTGGACATATTGGTGCCCAAGCTGGAGGCGGTATCGGCGATGGCCGTCAGAATCGGTGCGGGGCGGCCCACGGAGCGCACCTGGCGTGGCGATTCACCGGCAAACACCGTTACGGTGCTCTGGTCGGTCTGGAAGCCACGCTCGACGTGCAGGGGAGTCCAGTGAGTCTCGGTCTCGGCCTCGGCGATGCAGTAGGTGTACTTGCCGGGGTGGCCGATGACGCTGCGGTCGAAGACGCCGGGGATGGCCGCGCAGGCGTTCATCAGGATGAGGCGCACGGCGCGGCCGATGGTGGCGTTGGCGCGGTTGCCCGGCCCGAACAGGTTGTTGCGGGCATTGATGTTCAGCTCGCGGACGACCGGCCCGTTGACGATGGTCAAAATGGCCGAGCCGCCCATGCTGGACGACGGGCCGACGAGGTTGAAGACCGGGTCGAGCATGGCCTCGGTGGCCGTCAGCACGACCGGCATGTACTCGGGCAGGCAGCCGGCCATGACGGAGTTGGCCGCGACCTTGCCGACGGTGATCTCGCGGCGACGCTCGGGCAGCTCACCGATGACCTCGCTTGAGGGGCGTCCGGAGCGCTCGATGAACTCCGCGACGCGGGCCTCGGTGGGCGGGACGACGGGCAGACCGTCGGTCCAGCCAAGCTCGTAGCAGCGCTCAATAGCCTCAAGGGCCGAGTCCCACTGGACGGTTGTAGTTTCGCCAATTTCACTCAATGGTAAGTTGCTCCTATGGGGGATTATCGCTCTACAAGCTCTGCCAATCTAGGGCCGAAAACCCGCTTGAATTTGAGCAAGTTATCAACTATCCAGTCTCTGATGTCTTCAAGAGTTTCCGAATCGTCTTCAATGCTGCCGTGGCGACTAATAGCTATCGGGTTAGTTTCGCTGGCATATCCTTCTATTCCGTGCCAATTGAGAGAGTGTTCCATCGCTAACTCGATTTCGTCTTTTCTCTCTTTCAGTTTTTTCAGCAGTTCCATGTTCTGTGCGCGATGAGAGGGAGCAAAGTGAACTACTACTTCTACTTCCTGGTTAGGTCGGAAAATCGCTGTATATTTGATTCCGCTCTGACCCGATGGAAAGTCCAACGAATTCTTTTTCCCCACTGAGGGAAGGGACGCAAATCCATGGTTTTGAGGCAGATTATCAATTAGAGAGCAAAAAAATTCCCTGTATTGTGTAATCCGGATTGCCGTCTCCCGGGCTTCGCCGGTTGCTCTGCTCTTTGCGGCGGTTTTCTTGCCCCACTCGTTTGGAGTGGCAACCGTTTTGAAGTGCGGCGCATACGGAGAATTTCCGATACGCCACAACTCGACGACAACGCCGAAAAACTGTGTATCTTCCCCAGTGCGCTGGTTTAGCCAATCAAGAGCCTGGCGATGTTCATCCCGGAACTCGCGGGTAAGCCACACGACGACATTAGCATCATAACCAGCGGCATAGGTGAGTAGCTTGCCCAGATGGTCGTGATTGGTGGCTTCAAGCTGATTCTCGATGATGACAGGGCGGTTCTGGTTCGGATCGGTTGCCAGCACATCCAGCGAGTAGCCGCCTACGGATGCCTCTATTTCCTGCAGTTCCAGATCCATGCCTAGAGCCTCGCCCAATTCCGTGATGTTGGCGGCGAGCCACGGGGTGAAGTCCCGCGCCTCATTAGGCCAGGCTTCACGCAGGTCAACCCGCTCGATTTTTGCCAAGCTGGGCGTGGTCATGGCTTCGCTCTGCTGTACGCTTCTCTTTCGGTTTGCCGTTTCTGCCTGTCCACTCGTATTTCCTTTCGCCACGACCGGAGTTCCAACGAGATTAAAGAGGATCCCACGACGATTAAGGTCGCCAGCGCACACATTCCCGCAAGAAAAATTTCAGTGGTCAACACAAGTTACTCTCGGATCGCTTGAATCGTCGGCGCGACGCTGGGCTATAGCGTCGCGCCGTTATGCTTGCTACTCGCCTACACCCGGCGATACTTGGAGAGGGAGCGGAGCTCGCGGGGCGGGTTCATGTGCTGGCCGCGGATGGTGTAGGAGACCTCGGCAACGTAGATGTCTCCGTGGGAGTCAACGGCGATGCCGTGGGGAGCGATGAACTGCCCGGCGCCCTCGCCTTCATCCTTGGAGCCGAACATACAGACGCGGTTGCCGTCGAGGTCGTAGATGCTGACGCGGTGTCCGAGTCCGGGAGCGTCGTCCACGCCGCCCATGCCGTTCAGCTCGCCGACGTAAATGTGCTCGCCCCACAGCACCATGGAGTCGGGGCGGTGGATGTTGCTCCACATGGTGATGAAGTTGCCCTCAGCATCGAAGATCTGGATGCGGTGACACTCGCGGTCCACCACGTAGACACGGTCGTTGCTGTCGAAGGCGATGTTATGCGGGCGGATGAACTGGCCGGCGTCAATGCCGGGTTCGCCCCAGGAAAACTTGTACTCCAGGTCGCTGCTGTAGACATGTACCCGGGAGTTGCCGTAGCCGTCGGAGACGTAAATGTCGCCGTTGCTGGGGCGGGTGGCCGCTGAGGTGGGGCGGTTGAAGGGCTCGCCGCTCCAGCGCTCTGCCGGGTTGTTGCGTTCGCCCAACTCCCAGACCTTCTCGCCGTTGGCGCTGAACTTCTGGATGGTGTGAATCCCGTCGTCGGCGGCCAGCAGCGAATCGTCATGGCCGATGTACAGGCCGTGGGTGCGATTGTCGCTGAACAGACCCTCGCCGAAGGAGCGCATATAGTTGCCGTCGCGGTCGAAGACCATGATTGGCTGCTTGCCGCGGGTCAGGACAAAGACGTTGTCATTGGAATCGCAGGCGACCCCTGGGCATTCCTGGAAATTAACGCCGTCGGGCAGCTTGGCCCAGTCCTCGACGAATTCGTATCGAAAGTCACCTACGCCGTAAACTTCTGGCATGGTCAAACACCTTCCAAATGTAGATTTTGGTTATCCTAACATGGATTAACAGGATTATTTCTATCCTGTGTATCTGTTCATCCATGTTGATTCAGTAGGCAGCGGTTTCGTCGCTTTGGAAGAGGCCGATGGGGTTGCCTTCGGTATCCTGGCAGATGGCGATGTGGCCTATGCCAGGTATGGGTATCTTGGGTTGCAGAATGCGTCCGCCCCCGGCCTGGACCTTTGGCAGATACTCGTCTATGGCGTCAACGTGGACGTAGTTGACACCGGCCACACCCTCGTGAGGGCGGCGAGTGATGCCGCCGTCAATGCCGGGGCCGTCCCCGCTGTTCACCAAGCGGTAGTCCATTTGCGGCGGGCCATCCCACTTGTTGATTTCCCAGCCGAACAGGTCGGTGTAGAACTTGCTGGCCCGGCCTACGTCATCGGCGTATATCTCGAAATGCACGATTCTGGGCATTGTGGATTTCACCTCAACCTCCTCATCAGCGGGGAGGGAGAATTGAAAATTCCTGTGTCTTACCGGATCGAGTCGCGCCCCTCGCCCTTGAGGTAGTCGGCAGTGCGAAGCGCCAGTGCCTGAATGGTTGACGTGGGGTTGATGCAGGCGCTGGTGGTAAAGATGCTGCCGTCTATGATGAACAGGTTGGGCACGTCGTGGCAGCGGCCCCAGCGGTCAACTACCGAGTTGCGCGGGTCACCACCCATCCTCGCCGTGCCCAGCAGATGCCAGCCCGCGTTGCGCCGCAAGCGGGATGTGAGAATCTGCTTTGCCCCAGCGGCTTCCATTACTTCCTTGGCCCGCTCGACGCCGTGGTCCAGCATACGGTTGGTGTTCTCGCTGACAGTATATTCGACCGTCACGGCCGGAATGCCGTTGCTATCCGTCTCATTGGGGTCGAGCGTTACCAGATTGTGTTCTTCGGGCAGATCTTCCGTCATGATGGTGATGCCGACGGTGTGTCCGAAGCGCTCGTCGAATACCCGGTGGTGGGCCTCTCCCCACGGCACTCTCTCGCCCAACAGACCGCCGAGGGCAGTGGGCAGCGGTGAGGTGCCTAGAGCAAGAATTTGCAGGTCATAGCCGCGCACGAAGCCCCGGCCAGTGTCGGTTTCGTAGAACTCCTGGCTCAACATAGTGCTGCCGCGTGGCATACCTTCTTCGGTGCCCAGCCATTCGTCGAACACTCCGACAACCACGCCCGCCGGGTGGTGCATCAGGCACTTGCCAACCAGCCCGCTGCTGTTGGCCAGGCCGTCGGGAAACAGTGGAGACGTGGAGTTGAGCAGCAGGCGCGGCGTGCCGATGCCGTTACAGGCCATCACCACCGACTTGGCCTTCTGCTCGACCAGGTTGCCTTCGGCGTCGTAATACAGCACGCCCGTTGCCTTGCCCGTACTGTCAACCAGGATTTCCCGGACACGGGCGTTGGTCTTGAGGGTCGCGCCCAGTTCCAGAGCCTTCGGCCAGTAGGTTAGATCAGTGCTGGCCAGTGAGCGTAAATATCCACCGGAGTCAGGCTCTCGACCATCGTATTCCACGGATGGGATGGCGGTGTCCGAAGACCACCAGTGCCATCCCAGCTTGTCGAATCCCTTGGCCAGCAGCTCGCCGCCGGGCCGGATGGACAGGGGCGGGCAGGGGCGCTCGGGCTTGGGCGGATAGGCCGGATCTCCGCGAAGGCCGGACACTCCCATTATCCGGTCATTCAGGTCGAAGTACGGTTCCAGTTCATCATAAGTCAGCGGCCAGTCGTCGGCCACGCCGTCCAGCGTCCGCACCCGGAAGTCGGAGGGATGGAAGCGTGGGTAGTGAGAACCGTAGTGCACCGTGCTGCCGCCCACAGCGTTGTACATATAGGGGGCAATGGGAGAATTTTCGCTGTTCACCGGGTAGTCCTCCGGCAAACGGCGCACACTGGGGTCGGGATGGAAGTCGGTCTGCCAGTGCAGTTGGCTATCGGCGTTGGTCGCCGGGAATGCGTCGCGGGCAAGCCAATCGCCCTGCTCCAGGCACATGACATTGATTCCGGCTCCGGCCAGGCTCCACACGAGGGCCGCGCCGGAAGCTCCCGCCCCGATTACCAGAACGTCGGGGATGTCTTGGTTGCTTGCCATGTTAATTCTCCTTTCATCTGAATCAAGATTTACAGGATTAGAAGATTATCAGGATAAACCTGCGCAATCCTGGAAATCCTTGAATCTTGATAATCCTGATTCAAACAATCCCTCTGTGGTTAGAACCCTGGGTTACTCCCGCTCGAACACGGCAGCGACACCCTGTCCGCCGCCGACACACATGGTCTCCAGGCCGAACTGGGCATTTCGCCGCTCCATCTCGTGCAGCAGGGTTGTCAGGATGCGGGCTCCGGTAGCGGCTATGGGGTGGCCGAGGGAGATACCGGAGCCGTTGACGTTCAGGTTGTCCTCGTGGGGCAGCTTCCACTCCCGCAGCACCGCCAGCACCTGGGCAGCGAAGGCCTCGTTGAGTTCGATCAGGTCCATGTCCTCCAGAGACAGGCCGACCTTGGCCATAACCTTGTTTACTGACGGCACGGGGCCGATGCCCATGGTGGCCGGGTGGCAACCCGTGACTGCCCAGCCCCGCAGGAAGGCCATTGGGGTCAAGCCCAGTTCTTCCAGCTTGTCCTCCCCGACTACCAGGCACACGGAAGCGGCGTCGTTCTGGCTGCTGGCGTTGCCGGCGGATACCGAGCCGTCCCGCATCACCGGGCGCAGGCGGGCCAGCGTTTCCATGTTGGTGTCGGACCGGGGTCCTTCGTCTTTCTCGAAGGGGACCGGGTCGCCCCGGCGTTGTGGTACGGGAACGGCCACGATTTCCTTGTCGAACCTGCCCTCGGTCTGGGCGGCCACGGCTCGCTGGTGGCTGCGCAGTGCGTACTCGTCCTGCTCGGTGCGGGCGATTTCGTACTCGCGGGCGAGATTCTCCGCCGTCTCCACCATGCCGCCGGGTATCGGGCCGAAACGCTCGTCGGGCGAGATGGTGACGCGGGCCCGGGCCAGCCGGTCGTGGAACGTGACCGAACCGAATCGTGCGCCCCAGCGGGACTCGTTGCTGTAGAACTCGGCGTTGCTCATGCTCTCGACGCCACCGGCGATGACCACGTCGGCATTATCCGTCTGCACTAGCATACAGGCGTTCAAAATGGCCTGCAGGCCGGAGGAGCAGCGGCGGTCGAGCTGGTAGCCCGGCACCTCAATGGGCAGCCCGGCCTTCAGCCCGGCCAGGCGACCGATGGCGGGATTCTCGCCGCTGGGGTAGCCGTGCCCGAGGATGACGTCGTCAACCTTCGCCGGGTCGAGCTTCGAGCGATCGAGGGCCTCCTTGATTACGGTGCTGGCCAAATCGGCAGCGGAGACATCCCGCAAGGTGCCGCCGAAGTTCCCTACGGCGGTGCGAACGGGTGAAACAATGGCAACGCGACGCATGATCTGCTCCTATTTCGCGGCTGATGAAAGCCGGAAAATCCAGCTTCAAATTTTCCGGCTATGATAACTGTATCCGGCCTTGCTGTCGAATTGCGCGAGCGGGAGCACATCACCCGCCCGTACCTTCAATCAGTTGCAAATACTTGTAGCCTGAGCCGGTGTTGAACAGCACTGTCGTCTCATCCCGGCGCAGGAAACCGTCGGCGAGGAGCCGCTTGTAGGCGACCAGCGTGGCAGCCCCCTCCGGGCAGGCGAAGATGCCCTCCGCAGTGGCGAGCTCATACATCGCCGACACCATTTCAGCATCGGAAACCGCCAGCGCAGTTCCCCCAGTGTCCCGGATGGCGTGCAGCATCAGGTAGTCGGCGAAGGGACCTGGAACCCGCAGCCCGTCGGCGACTGTGGCGGCGTTTGGCCAAGGCTCCGCGGTGTCCTTCCCTTCGTCAAAGGCCTTGACTATGGGCTGGCAGCCCTCGGCCTGCACCGCGATGAACTTGGGCAGGTCGCCTTCGACCCAGCCCAACTCCAGCAACTCCAGGAATCCCTTGTGCATTCCGATAATGCCAGTGCCGCCCCCGGCGGGGTAAATGATGGCCTCCGGCATTCGCCAGCCGAACTGCATGGCAAGTTCCAGGCCCATGGACTTCTTGCCTTCGGCGCGGTACGGTTCTTTGAGAGTGGACAGGTCGAACAAACCCTGCTCCTGAGCTATTGCGACGGCCTGGCGTCCTGCATCGCCTATCAGCCCGTCCACCAGGTTCAGTTCCGACCCGGCGACGAGACATTCCTTCTTGTTGGAATCAGGCGCGTCCTGGGGCATGAACACCTTGGCGGAGAGTCCGGCGCGAGCGCAGTAGGCCGCAGCCGCCCCGGCAGCGTTGCCAGCCGACGGCATGGTGAAACCGGCGGCTCCCAACTCCAGTCCTTTTGATATGGCGGCGGCAATGCCCCTGGCCTTGAAAGTCCCTGTGGGGTTCAGCCCTTCTTCCTTTACATAAAGGTTGGATACCCCCAATTTCTGCTCCAGATTGGTCACATTGATGAGGGGCGTTCCACCCTCGCCCAAGGTCACGATATTGTTCGGGTCTTCGACCGGCAATAGTTCGGCAAACCGCCACATATTTGCCGTTCGCTCAACCATGCGGTCCCGGTCGACCTCAGCACGGATACGGGCTAGGTCGTAACGGGCATACAGTACCTTGCCGCAGCAAGGGCTGACTCCTGATAGCCGGTCAGCGGGATACGTCGCGCCACAGATGGTGCATTCGAGATGGGAAAGGTAGCTGGTCATGGAGGCTCCTGTCTGAACCGTGAATTTTGGGATTTCTATGATTTCCGCCTTTGCCCATCATAATAATCTCCAAACCAAATAAATCACAGTTGAGACGGTGTACAATACAGTCGCCATGACTGGACGAAAGCAGCAATCCGGCAACCTTAACCCGAGGGCAACAGCGCTCCTTCAACGCCTGGAACGCGGCGACTTGCTAATTTCCGACGGGGCCACGGGCACGTTCCTGCAACAACACGGACTGGAACCCGGCGGCTGCCCCGAGGAATTCAACGCCAGCCGACCGGAGGTGGTGCGCGAGATGGCCCGCCGCTACTACGAGGCCGGCTCCGATATGGCGCTTACCAACTCTTTCGGCGGCAGCGTCTTCATGCAGAAGAAGTACGGATACGGCGAGCGTGTCGCGGAGTTCAATCGTCTTGCCGCTGAACACGCCCGCAGCCAAGCCCCGAATGGCCGCTTCGTCGTCGGCTCCGTCGGCCCTACGGGAGAGTTCCTGGAACCTTTGGGGCCAGTATCGGAAGCCGAGATGTATGAAGCCTTCGCGGAGCAGGTCACAGCCCTGGAAGCCGGAGGAGCCGACGGCGTGGTTGTGGAGACTATGACCGCCGTTGAAGAAGCGACGCTGGCCGTGCGGGCCGCCCTAGAGAACACGTCGCTTGCGGTGATGGCTACGATGGTGTTCGACAAGGGACCGCGAGGTTTCTTCACAATGATGGGCGTCACACCCGAGCAGGCCGTACACACCATGCAAGACGCCGGAGCCCATGTGGTCGGCTCCAACTGCGGCAACGGCATAGACAACATGGTTGACATAGCGCGCCGGATGCGGGCCGAAACCGACGGTTTTCTGCTGATTCACTCCAACGCCGGTATCCCGGCCATGCGCGGAGGACAGATAATCTACCCCGAATCTCCGGAATATATGGCGGAACGCTTCAGGGAACTGGCCGGCTTGGGCGTGAACGTCATAGGGGGATGCTGCGGCACTGGCCCTGAACACATCCGCGCGCTGTCTGAGGCAGTCGGGCGATAAGGAGAGGGAGATGACAACTGCTGCTGACAGGCTTCGGCCGGCGGAAGTCATTCAACGCTACGGGCAATGCCTTGAGCTGGTGCCGCTGGACCGCCGGTTCCACGACATCAGCGTCGGTCTCTACGTGAAGGAGGGCATCTGCACCATCTGGACTTTCAGCCGCAAAGAAGGTGTCGAGGAACGAATCCGTGAGATCCGGGACCAGATGATAGCCCTCGGAGGCATGGAAGCGGTTGAAGGCAGCTATAACCAGGTGCGCTTCCCCTGTGGTCAACTGCATCAGCGAACGCTACGGTTTGTCATGTCTCAAGCCGTCGGCAAAGCGCCGGACTATGCTCCGCCGCAGGGTGAATTGTCCATCCAGGACTCTAAATCCGCACTGACTATCCACGCTGACCTGTCCGGCGATTTGGCGGAAGAACATGGCGGACGCGCCGTCTACGACGTGTGGCTGGAGGGTGAGGCCCGCAACGCCGCGATGCGGTTGCGTATGGTGCTGGCCGGTTTCACCCGTTACGGCGAAATGGAGCAGGTGGGCGAATCAGGCGTGTCATTTGCTTGCGGAATGGCCCACGCAGCGCTGATGCGTGTTCTGCTACCCTATTCCCGCAACATATCCAGCGTCGAGACCATGATGGCCGCCGAGGCTCTGCGAGGGCAGATGACCACAGGCACGCTGGGCTTCTCGCAAACGTAGGGTGCTGATGCATATGGGTTTATCATTCACCATAGAAACTGAAAAAGAGACGGATGGGCGCTGGATAGCCGAGGTCGTGGAGATACCTGGCGCTCTGGTATACGGGGCTTCCAGCGAAGACGCCATTGCCAAGGTGCAGGCACTCGCTCTTCGCGCGGTGGCGGAAAGGCTGGAGCACGGTGAAGAGGCGCCAGAGTTTATCAGCGTCTCGTTTAAGGCTGCATGAACAGGTGGCCTAGCCAACGAGCTCAACAAGTCTTGAGAGCATTGCTACGATCAGGGTGGAGCATTAAAAGACAGTCAGGTTCTCACAAGACATTGTGGAGGAAGGGCTGGCCCGATTATATTTTCGCCTTTCACGACCGCGAGGAAATTGGGCCTCGAATGCTTGCAAGAATTGCCAGGGCTACCGGGCTGAAGCCTGAAGATTTATGACGTTCTATTCTGAACATCATACTAAGGAGGGCGCTAGTACCACAGTTTTTCTCAGAGGAGGCGCAGCCATGCCATTCACCGAGACGATGACGCCCAAGCAGCGCACAATGGCGGCGCTGAACCGTCAACCGGTGGACCGTACCCCGGTGGCCAACCCCACCAACGTCGCCACCGTGGAGCTGATGGATCTGGTGGAAGCACCATTCCCCCAAGCCTGCCAGGACCCGGAACTGGCGGCGCGCCTGGCTGCTACCGGATACACTGATCTGGGTTTCGACTCCATCATGCCCTACTTCAGCATCATCCAGGAGTCGTCGGCGCTTGGATGCGAGATGCAGTGGGAGGACAAAGACAACTGGCCTACCGTGAGAATGTACCGGCCCATCTGGAAGACGGCGGACGATGTCCATATCCCGCCCGGAATCCTGGAACACCGGGATATGCTGGCAATCACTGGCGCCATCCGGCAGCTCAAGGCAGAGTTCGGCGACGAGGTCGCCATCATCGGCAAGACGATGGGGCCGTGGACGCTGGGCTATCACGTCTTCGGAGTGGAGCCTTTCCTGCTGGGCACCGTAGATAACCCGGACGAGACCATGCGCGCCATGCACAAGCTGAAGGAGCTGTCGGTGCTCTTCGGTGAGGCTCAGATTGACGCCGGGGCCGACGCTCTAACTTTCCCGGACCATGCCACTGGCGATCTGGTCAGCGGCGAATACTACAAGCGATTCCTACAGGATATTCACGCAGAGATGGCTGAGCGTCTCAATGCTCCATTGATCCTGCACATCTGCGGCAAGACCATAGACCGGATGCCCTACATAGCCCAGACGGGAATGGCTTCTTTCCATTTCGATTCCAAGAACGACCCGCATGAAGCCATGGCCGCAGTCAACGGGGGCATTGGCCTAGTCGGCAATATCAACAACCCCGAAACGCTTTATGCCCGCGGGCCGGAGGAAGTGCGTCAAGAGGTTTACCGTTGCCTCGACGCGGGAGTGCAGATGATCGCGCCGGAGTGCGCGGTGCCTCTGGCTACCAAGATAGAGAACCTGATGGCAATTCCCCAGGCAGTCAAAGATTGGACTGCCGGGCACAGCAGCTAGAGAAGCCGACAGCCAGAGTGAGGGTATATATCGGAATCCGGCAGCAAGCAGAGGTATAGCAGATGCCCGTAGTTAACGAGGGCTTGGAATCGGAACTGGTCTACGTCGAAAACCCGGACGAGCAGCGGCACATCCGCGCGCTATGGGATGAGGCCGCCCCGCTGATGCAGGAGATTTCCTATCAACTCATCACGGGCCAGAATCAGGAAGTCGACCGGCTGACGCAACAGGCTCTGGAAGAGGGTTTTTCGGCCAACACCGTTATGGACGACGGCCTCATTGCAGGTATGGCTGTTGTCGGCATCAAGTTCCGGGATAACATAATCTTTGTCCCGGAAGTGTTGGTCGCCGCCAGGGCTATGAAAGCGGGCATGGCTCATATAGAGCCCATTCTTTCCGAGTCCGGCATTGAACCCATCGGGACTGTCGTCATGGGCACGGTCAAGGGAGACCTGCACGACATTGGCAAGAATCTTTGTATAATGATGCTGCGCGGCGCCGGGTTCGTGGTTCACGACCTCGGTGTAGATACCCAACCAGATGAATTCATTGATGAAGTGGTAGACAAGGGGGCCAACATCCTCGGAATGTCCGCCCTGCTCACCACCACCATGCCCAATATGGGCCGCACCATCGAGGCTTTCGAGGAAGCCGGACTGCGCGGCGAGGTCCGCATCATGGTGGGAGGCGCGCCTTTATCCCAAGAGTTCGCCGACGACATGGGCGCGGACGGCTACGGCAAAGACGCCATCGCCTGCGTTGACCTAGCCAAAGAGTTCGTGGAACAAACGGGCGTCGAAGCAGCGGCGGTGGCGGGATAGCCTCATGTCCCAACAGCCGCAGCCGGAGAATCCCCGGAAAGTTGACCCGGAGCGCTACCGTCGCAGCGTGGAGCGCCTGACCGGGATTTTCCGGGACATATCGGACACAGTGAATGTGGTTTCCACCTATCGCTGCCCCTACAAAAACGCTCAGGACAGATGCATCGCACAGTTTGGCTGCCGCAATCAAGACCGGTCTGTGCCGCCCGGTGAACTGTTTCCCTGCACCGGCAGCGACAGCTTGGATTACCGCTCGGCATGGGAATCTTGATGATTATCCTGTTATATGCTCGCTGTTTTCCCTCAACGCCGCTTCCTTTTGCTAAAATGCTCCCATGGCAATAGTAAGACTTAACGGTCGCGAGGCGCAGGCCCACCCAGGAAAATCCCTTTTCGAGTATGCCGACTTCATGCGTGTGCGTGTTCCATCCTCTTGCGGGAGAGGAGGCCAGTGCCACGAGTGCGTTGTGGAAGTTAAAGAGGGACTGGAAGGACTCACGCCATATACCCGCGACGAGTATTTCCTTTCCGGCGGTTACAGGTTGGCCTGCCGCGCCTTAATTACCGATCCTCCGCAAGACATAGAGTTCGCCGTTCTGCGCCGTCAGCCCCGCATTCTGACCGAAGGCATTCGCCGCCACGTTGAGCTTGACACCCAGGTGCGCCGCGATGGTGATGAAGTAACCATTGGGGGCCAGCCGGTGGATTCCTACCGGGGGCGAATTCTCGGCTTGGCAATAGACATCGGCACCACTACTGTGGCGATGAATATGGTTGACTTGGAATCCGGGGGGATCATCACTACGTCGTCCTTCGAAAACCCTCAGAAATTCGGGGGAAGCGACGTAATGAACCGTATTTCCTTTGACCTCGGCAGAAACCGGGGAGAACTGCGTCTCGCCATAATCTCGGCCATAAACTTCGAGATCGGAGAAATGATCCGAGAGGTCGATGCTCAACGGCGGCAGATTTATGAAGTGGTTCTCGTGGGCAACACCACCATGCGCGACCTCGCCTTTGGCCTGAACGTCCAGTCCATAGGGGTCAAGCCCTACAAGTCTCTGGTGGAGATTGAATACGAGGCAGGCGAGCGCGCCGGGATGATTCTTGAGTCCAACGCTCAAGCGGTGGGCCTAAGAATCTGTCCCAAGGCTCGCGTCTACGGAGGTCCCATAATCGGTTGCCACGTGGGGGCCGATGTTGCCGCCGCTTTGCTGGCCGTGAGCATGGACGAACAGGAAGACCCGGTGATGCTGGTGGACATAGGCACCAACACCGAGGTGGTCATCGGCAACCGCCACGGGATGGTTGCGGCGTCCTGCCCGGCTGGCCCGGCCTTCGAGGGTGGCGAGGTAACCTACGGGATGCCAGGCTACGACGGCGCGGTGGAATCGGTCCGCATTCGTGACGGCCGGGTAGCCGTATCTACCATAGGCGACGCAGCCACCGAAGGCATCTGCGGCTCCGGTCTCGTGGACCTGCTGGCCGAACTGCGCGCGCATGGCCTTATGAACGAGCTTGGCGTCCTCTCAGGCGGCGCAAGGGAGTTTCCGTTCGCGCCTGAACAAGGCATGGGACTGTCCCGTGCCGACATCAGCGCGCTGTCCCAAGCCAAGGCAGCCAACTATTGCGGCCAGTTCATCGCCCTGCGGCACTACGGCCTTCCGGTTGAAACTATCTCGCGATTGTATCTAGCAGGCGGTTTCGCCAACTACCTTAATGTTGAGAACGCAATCAATATCGGCTTCGTTGCCAACTTCCCTGGGGAAAATGTCGTCAAGGTCGGGAATGCCGCTCTGGAAGGAGCTACCATAATGCTCCAGTCACAGGAACATCGCCGCCGTATAGAAAAGCTGGCCCGGAGCGCCGAACACGTAGAACTGGAAACGACGCCCGACTTCTTCGAGATTTTCGTTGAAGGGTGTATGTTCAAGCCTATGCCTCGAATTGTCGCTTAATTGCCCCTCTTTACAGGAAGCCGCATATTTCCGCCGCCGCAGGAGGCCCAGATGGCTTGGAAAGTCCTGATTACCGACCACGTTTGGCCCTCCACCGACCCGGAGCGGGCCGTATTGGAAGCCGGTGGAGCCTCCGTATTTGTGGCGCCCGATGGCGAGGAAGCGACCCTGATGGAACTGGCGAGAGATGCCGATGCGATTATGACCTGCTTTGCCCAGGTTACCGAAAATGTTGTCCGGGCTGCCGAACAATGCGTCGTCATAGGCAGGTTTGGTGTAGGAGTGGACAACATCGCGGTAGGCGCCGCTACGGAATTGGGTATCGCCGTAACCTACGTGCCGGACTACTGCGTGGACGAAGTCTCCGACCATGTTATGGCCCTGCTGCACGCTTGGAACCGCAAGATTGCCCTGTTCGACCGTTCGGTCAAGGAGCATGGCTGGGGCAGCCAACCCCTGACTATGCGAATGATGCGGCTGCGCGGCAAGACCATCGGCATTGTCGGGTTCGGGCGTATCGGGCAGGCAGTGGCAGCCAAGGCCCGCGCCTTCGGCCTCAATATACTTGCCGCAGACCCGGTTGTTCCGGCGGAAACGGTTGAAGGCTTCGGAGGCAAGCTCGTTGACTTGCCTGTTCTCCTCGCCGAATCGGATTTCATCAGCCTGCACACTCCCCTGACCGACGCCACCCGCAACCTTATCGGCCGTGAAGAATTGGCGATGATGAAACCGGATGCCTTTCTCATCAATGCGGCTCGCGGACCGCTTGTTGACGAAGTTGCGCTTTATGAAGCGCTGACTGGCAATGTAATCGCAGGCGCCGGTCTGGACGTGATGGTTGATAATGCACCACCCTATGACCATCCCCTATTGTCGCTGGATAACATTATCATCACGCCTCATGTGGCGTTTTTCTCTCAAGAGTCAACTCTGGAACTGGAGCAACGCGCCGCCGCCGAAGTAGTCAGCGTGATACACGGACGAATGCCCGACAACCTGGTGAATTCGGCGGTGTTGGATCATCCCAACCCTCGGCACGGGTTGAAAAAATAGCGCGCTTCTGTTGCGCTTCCTCTTTGTATTGCAATCTAATTTGCCCATCTGTAAGATAGTGTAGCCTTTTTGCTCTGTAACATAAGAGTCCTCTTTTGGCGCAGATAGTAAGTCTATTGAGTTCTCGCTACTTTCCAATTTCCACTGTAAGGATGAGCGTAATGGTACGGCCTAATTACAGGGACGCAATTGCTCAAGCGGTGTCCGACATCAACAAGACCCCCGATCTGGCTGAACTTAACGTATCTGCCATGAAACAGGCGGTCGTCCTCAGAATCCTTGATGCCGCTGGATGGAGCGCCTTTGATCTTTCGGAAGTCGAACCGGACTTCCAAGCCGGTTCCGCCAAAGTTGATTACGCTTTGAAGTCCTCTACCTCAGCCCGCCTCCGGGCATCGGCCACTCCGAAAGTGCTGGTGGAAGTGAAGCCGCTGAATGAAAACTTGGAAAGCGAGAGAAGCCAGAGGAGGATTACGAACCTTTGCGCAAGGGCCGAAGTGGGGGTTGGCGTATTAACAAACGGGTTGAGTTGGCTGTTCTTTCTATGGTCCCCAGATGACGGACGCCAGGACAGTCGGTTTTGCGAAATCAATATCCAGCAAGACCCGGATACTGCATCCACGGAATTAAACAATTACTTGGCAAAAGACAAAGTAAGCAACGGACAGGCCGTAAGGTCAGCCGAAAGGTCGCTCCGGGACCGAAACCGGGGCGAACTCATTCAGAACTCCATCATAGAAGGCTGGCAGCAAGTCGTAAGAGGCCTGGACGAAGGACTCGTGGAGCTGATAGCAGTCGCCGCCGAGCAGAAAACAGGTATCAGACCGGAAAACAGGCTAGTCAGGAGAGTCCTGATTGAACAGCGGGCGGACTTGTTGGCCTCTGCAGTGGAGAACGAAAATCAGATTGGCGGCAGTGGAGTACGCTCCAGGCCGACTTCCTTCACATTCGAATCTCAAAAGCATGATGTTCGTTCTTGGCCGGAGCTGTTAGTGGGGGTGTGCCTGATGATGCAGGAACGTCATCCCGGCGACTTTAACAATATCCTGCAGATTGGCGGACGAAAAAACCCCTACTTTTCCAGAGATGCGGATGCTCTCACGCAGCCGAGGCAAATAGGAGAGACTGGCATATTTGCTGCTTGCCAGGGCGCGGGAACGCAAATTGCCAATCGAGCCCGCCGGGTTCTGGAACTATTCGGCCACCCGGGAGATTCACTGATAGTAGAGACACGATAGTAGCTCTGCGACCGACCGAGGGAGGAAAATAGCTATGCCGTTCTACGAAAGAGGCTCCACCCGCATCTACTACGAAGAGGCCGGGACAGGATTTCCCCTGATGATTATTCCTGGCGGTGGGCTCAATTCTTCGATAGCATCGCTGTCGACGTCCGTGCCTTTCAACCCTATGGAGACCTACAAGGGCGACTTCCGCTGCATCGCCGCAGACCTGCGCAATGCCAATGGAGGGCAGTCCAACGGCCCGCTGGAGATCGACCGGCCTTGGGATGCCTACTCAGAAGACCAGCTTGGCTTGATGGATCACCTGGGCATAAAAGAGTTCCTGGTAATGGGCTTCTGCATCGGCGGGCCGATGATCCACAACCTGCTCAGGCTTGCCCCGGAGCGCATCGTGGCTGCGGCGTTGATGCAGCCCAGTGGGTTCAGGCCGGATATGCCGGATGTTTTCTACCGGAACAACATAACGGGTTGGGGGCCGCCCCTCTGCGAGAAACGTCCGGAAATCACGATGGAAACGGTCCACAATTTCCTGACCAGTATGTATACCAACCGCGCCGACTTCGTGTTCACTGTTTCCCGCGACTTCGTGCGCAACCTGCAAACGCCACTGCTCACGGCGCCCGACGATGTGCCGGCGCACCCATACGAAGTGGCCATGGAGGTTGCCAACCTCGCCCCCAACTCCGAGGTCACCATCTACCCCTGGAAGGACTCACAGGAATACATAGACGAAGTCGTAGCCCATGCCCGGCGCTTCCTGAAGGCCCATGAACCGGCAGTAGCGACAACCTGATAACTCGATACGGCCATGCCCATTAAAGTCTCCCTGGCTTTATATAGATGCAAGAGGCTGAATAGAGAAGGCACGGCCTTCTAATTTCAGCCTCCGCTGCTTTCCGGCGCTTGAGGAAATATCCTCTCAGGCAACCGGCATCTCCCGTCCGGCGTCCGAAGCCTGTTTGAGCGTATCTATGAAACGATGCAGGTCAACCGCCACATCGAAGGCAGGCGCACGGTTCTGTCCGGTTCTAATGGCTTCAGCGAACAGGGCATACATTTGCCCGATGTTGAAGGGATCGCCTTGAGGAAAGTTGGACGGCACGTAAACAAAGCGATCAGGTATATCCAGGTCATCCAACTCATGGCTTTGCCGTGCGCCCTGCACCCGCAGCATCTCGCCGCGTTGCGATGAGACCTTCCCCGTGGTGACCAGCGTCCCTTCCCGCCCGTAGATTTCCATTCGAAAGCCGCTGCCGGCCCACGGGGCAGCTCCAACATGGACCGACGCTGCCGCGCCGCTCTCCAACTGCCCGCTGACTCGCACGTTGTCAGGGGATGTGACTGCCACGAACCGTTGTGTGTCGGTCTCGTACCACTGCTCTGCCTGGGTGCTGACCATGCACGCCGCCCGGGTAAAGTTGCCCGCCACGAAGCGAAGGGCATCAATGACATGCCCGTTGGCGATGGTCAGGGTGTGCGCGCCCAAGCTGACGTCGCGCTGCCAAGTGCGGCTGGAAGGGCGTTCCAGCGCGCCATCGCGCATGGTGGTCACAGAGCACGACAGAACCTCGCCCACATAGCCGGTTTCGACCAGTTCCTTGACGTAGAGCAACGCGGGGCTGACTCGCGATTGCAGACCAATTGCGGTTTGCACCCCTCTGTCCCGCGCCAGAGCCGCCAGTTCCTCGGCTTCGGCGGTATTCCGCCCCAAGGGCCACTCGGTAAAGACGTGCTTACCCGCTTCAATGGCGGCCTTCGTTGGCTCATAGTGCGACGGAACCCGCACAACCACGGCTACCGCGTCAATCTCCGTCGAAGCTGTCATCGCCCGGAAGTCGTGGAAGGCCAGCTTCGCTCCGAAGGCTTGGCGAGCCTCTTCCGCGCTCTCGGAGCGGGTAGTGCAAACCGCGGTGATCTCGATATCGGGACTGGCCAGAAGCGCAGGGAAATGCGACTGGGATGCCCAGGTCGAATTTATGTTGGCGCCCACGAAGCCCAGACGAACCTTCTTTGCCATAAAGCGTGCTCCTTCGAATGCTGTCATCCTGCATCATTCTATATCAGACGGCGGGCAGGGCAACTTCCCTCTGGACAAACATACTGCGCACACCTGCTTATTCTGCACTTGGAGTAGGTCACCGGCCAGGCAAAGTGATACAATTCAGGCCCGGCCAAAAACAATGCTATTCGCTTCTGACATCAGCAAAGCCTATTCTGAACGCACGTTGTTCAGCGGGTTGCACATATCCATGGCAGCCGGCGACCGCATTGCGCTGATTGGCGCCAACGGTTCCGGAAAGACCACACTCTTGGACATACTTGCCGGAGGAACCCTGCCGGACACCGGGTCAATATCCCGGCGGCGCAATACAACGGTAGGGTATCTGAAGCAGAATCCGGGAGAATTTGCTGGCCACTCCCTGCTGCAGGAAGTGCTGAACGCCAATCACGAAGCGATTATTCTTGCCAGTCGCATTGCCGCCGCCACGCAAGCGCTGTCGTCGGCGACGGACCCTCGAGAACAGCAGGAATTGACAGACCTGCTATCCCAGCTCGACGAAGAGCTTGAAGCTGCGGGCGGGGAATCTCGCGACCATGAGGCGAAGGCGATCCTCTCCGGTCTTGGCTTCAAGGAAAGCGATTTCTCCCGAGGGATGCACGAGTTCAGCGGCGGCTGGATCATGCGGGCCGAACTGGCCAGGCTGCTGTTCAGGAAACCGGACCTTCTTCTGTTGGATGAGCCGACCAACCACCTGGACCTTGAGGCTCACCTGTGGTTTGAGAAGTACCTTGCTTCCTTCCCCGGAGGGGTCGTGGTCACATCCCACGACAGGGCCTTTTTGAATCACGTTGCCAACCGGATCCTTGCCATCGAACCCGGAGAGGTCGTACATCACCGGGGCAACTACGACGATTACCTGGTTGCTCGTGAGCGCGCGCTGGAAGTCAAGCAGGCCGCCGCCGCGCGCCAGGAGCGCGAGATACAGCGGCAGACGCGCTTCATTGACCGCTTTCGCTCAAAGGCCACCAAGGCTACCCAGGTGCAGAGCCGCATAAAGCAACTCGAAAAGATTCAGGTCATAGAACTGCCGCGAGCGACAAAGAGGGTTCGCTTTTCATTCCCGCAGCCGCCGCGCAGCGGTTCGGACGTGCTGACGCTTTCCAACGTAGGCAAATCATACGGCGACAACGTCGTCTATCGCGGGTTGAACCTCAAGCTGGAGCGTGGAGACCGGGTCGCCCTAGTTGGCCCCAACGGAGCCGGCAAGTCAACTCTCCTGAAGATGCTTGCGGGCGTCCTGCCCATTGACCACGGGGAACGCAAACTTGGACATAACGTCGTTGCCGCCTACTACTCCCAGCACGTGCTGGACCAGCTCAACCCCGGCAATAGTCTCTTCGAGGAACTGAGAGGCGTGGCCCCGGATGAGTCCGGGCAAAACCTGCGCACCACCCTCGGAGGATTTCTGTTTAGCGGAGATGACATCCTCAAGCCTATTTCCGTGCTGTCCGGGGGCGAAAAGGCGCGGGTCGCGCTGGCCAAGCTTCTCCTCTGGCCCAGTAATTTTCTGTTGATGGATGAGCCAACCAACCACCTGGACATAACATCGAGGGAAATTCTCGCCGACGCTCTTGGCGATTACGGCGGCGCAATCTGTCTGGTGACTCACGACCGTACTCTCATCAGGCAGGTGGCAAACAAGATCATTGAAATTGACGGAGGACGGCCCAGAATCTACCCAGGAGACTATGACAGCTACCTCTACTCAAAACAACAGGAAGCTGAAACGAAGCCCGCTTCTACCGGTAGCAACGGGAAGAATCCTGATGCGCCAGATGAGTCAAGAGGTGGACGACGCTCCCGTCGGCCCCTGTCTGCCAAGGAAGAGCAACGGCGGGCTTTGAGCACTCAATCGCGCAAGCTGGCAATCCAGATTGATGACGTTAGCGCGGCCATCGCCGAACGGGAAACCATCGCCGCGGAATTGGAAGCTATGTTCGCCGACCCTGAGCAGTCCGCTAGCTGGCCGGAATTGGAGGTTTCGAGTGAACGCTACCGGATTCTCAAGGAAGAGGAACAGTCGCTATGGGATGAATGGGAAAGGCTGTCGCTGGAAGCTGAGGATGTGGACCGTAAGCTGACAGAGCTCAAGGACAGCTAGCTCCCTTGTATTCCCAACCCTCAGGTGTTTGCCAGATGCCTTAAGCGCGGCCGGAGGGCCGTAGCAGAGGACCGGGAGTGTCCTACTCCGCACGGCGCAACCGGAATCTTGCCGCACCGGTTCGCCCAATGACGGGCGGCGCGCGCCCGGGCCTGCCTCACAGACTGGCTATCTGCGCGACTTACACAACATACGAATGACGGTGGTTAAACAGGCCATATGCGATTGCCCTGACCGGGATGAGAGCTTCTATACCCCCTCGATGGTCTAGGGTGTATAATCAGGAAAGCGATGCCGGTTGCTTAAAATCAGAACTTTCATTAAACCAATAAGGAGCTTCTTCTGCGGGTTCTGTTCTAGGGCGTGTTGACATTTGCAATATACAGCAGTCCGGTAATTCCTTACCATCCTTCCGGCGAAAACCGGAATGACGGGGGAATGTCAACAGAACCTAATTGGCGCGCATTACGTGGGGGTGTAGCTCAGCGGGAGAGCACCTGCTTTGCAAGCAGGGGGTCAGGGGTTCAATCCCCCTCACCTCCACCACCGTGTCCGATACTGCGGATACCGCTGCCGGGGGCGATTTCGACAGCCTTCTTACCTCTGTATTCCGAGGACGCCCTGAAGCAGGTGGTCCTGCTACGGCGCATGATCGGCCTCCTCTCCAACAACAGCAACGACGGCGGCAGCGCCACCGAGCGCGTCCTCGACCGCTTGTCCAAGACCCCCACCAACCACGACTTCCTGCGCACTCTCTCCGCCGCCAGCGCCTAGACCGGAAATTCGCGCTCCTTCCCAAAATCCCCTCTCCCTCCGGGAGAGGGCTGGAGCGTGGCGAACCCCTGACAGTTGCCCCTTGCCAACTCCGGCGGCGAAGTATTTACATGGATGCACAGGATACACGGGATGCACGGGATTTGGCGGGACGGACTGGCGGCGCCTGATTACCATAATCCCGGACTCCCATCCTGTATATCCTGTCCATCCATGTAAATTCTCTGTCTGAAATCTAAGAAATTTCTCAAAATCCACGCTAAATCATTGACTGCCCGTAATCCGCGGGTAATACTTGGGCGGCTATCATCTCTGTCGTGGCACAGCCGCGCCGGTGTTGCGCCGGCAATCCTGAACATCAGAAGGAGGGCATTGTCCATGGAGGCATGAGGCTTCCGCCAGGGGCGGGACAGCCAGGCGCCACGGCAACCCCGGGTCATCCCCGCGCGAGCGGGCTTAACCGGGCAGTAGGAAGTACCGGCCCGGCCAAGGCCAGCTCACCCTCCTTGGCGTTGGGACGGCTGCCGTCTCCGGGCAGCGGGAGCCGGTACACTATCTTGGCCCGGTCCGGCTCGACCCACACGCCCTTGACGAACCGCCGCAGCATCTGCTTCCGGTCCTTGGGCGGCGAGTTCCGGATAAAACCGGCCACGTCCCTGGTGAAGTCCAGCACCTCCTGCGGGTTGGCGATGACCTGGCCCTGGGTCTCTATCTCCCGGGCCGCGGCCTCCCGTTTCCGCCGCAACTCCCCCTCCGACTCCCGCAGCGGCGCCATCCTCTCAGCGAAGTTCTCCACGGTGTAGGCCCCGGCCTCGTAGGCCGTCATTATCCGGTCCCGCTTCCGCTCCATGTCCGCAATCTCGCTGTCTATCGCCCGCAGCCGCGTGGCCTGCTCCTCGTAGGGGCCGCTCAGTTCCCGGGCTATCCGCTCCATGACGGTCCGCACGTTGCCGGGCGACAGTATGTCCTCCATCACCGCAGCCAGGAGGCGCTCCTCGAACTTCCCGGCGTTCAGGATCGGGCAGGGGCAGGCGGCGGCGCCGTCATGCCGCCTGGTGCGGCACATGTAGTAGTGGGAGGTCTTGTTCTTGCTGGGCCTGACGATCAGGCTGCCGCCGCACAGCCAGCACTTCAGCAGCCCGCTCACCATGTGAACGCTGGCCGTCTGCCTGGGATTCGCCACCTTCTTCGCCTTGCTGGCCAGCACCTGCGCCGCCAGGCCGAACTCCGCCCGGCTGACGATGGCCGGGTGGCAGTCCGGCACCGCCAGCGGCTCATCGCCGGCCTTGTTGCTGGCGCTCCACACCACGTACCCCGCGTAGCAGAGGTTGTGCAGTATGGTATGGATGGTGGAAGCGGCCCATTTCCCGCCCCTGGGACTGGGAACGCCGTCCCGGATGAGTCCGGCCCGTATCTCCTCCCCGGAGCGGCCGGCGATGGCCTCGTCGAAGATCCGGCGCACCGTCCGGTCGTGGGGCGGGTCCGGCTCCAGCTTGTTGTGCACCGCGTTCCCCTGGGCCTCGCGCACCTTGACTATCCTGAGTCCGAAGGGAGCCGTCCTGCCGGGATAGAACCCGCGCAGGGCCACCTGCCGCTGTCCCCGGCGGACTTCCTGGCCCAGATTGGCGGAATAGTAGGCGTCCATGGCTTCCAGTATGGCTTCCGTCATCTCGCCGGCCGGGCCGCCGTCTATGGGTTCCTTGACCGAGACGATGCGCAGGCCGCGCTTCTTGATCCGGTGCTTGTACACCGCGTTGTCGAACCGGTCCCGCGAGAAGCGGGAGAGCTTCCAGACCAGGATGACCCGGAAGGGGCTTTCGGGGCCGGTGGCGTCGGAGATCATGCGCTGGAACTCCGGGCGGTTGCTCTTGGTGCCGCTCTCGGCCTCGTCGGTGTAGACCCGCGCCACGGCCATGTTGTGCTGCTTGGCGTACTGGCGGCACTCTCTCAGTTGGGCCTCGATGGAGTTGTTGACGTCCTGGCTGTCGCTGGACACCCTGGCGTAGATGGCGGCGGGCACGGGGTCCGGGTGCTGGGCTGGCATGGCGGCGCTCCTGTGTCCCCGGTTGCGGGTGTCCCCGGTTGCGGGGCGTGGCGGGTATCAGGCGCGGCCGGGTGGCCGCCGCCTGTCGAGGCCGGGCGGACGGGCCGCGGGCAAGATGCGGGGCCGCCGGAGCGGCGTTCCGGCGGCCCCCCGGCTGGACGGTTTGCGATTATAATGCCGCCTTGCGGCTGGCGCAAGCCGCGGCCCGGCCCCTTGGGCCCGGCCCTACCGGAGGTGAATTCATGGCGCGCCCGGAAAACCAGAACGCCCGGCAGCCGCTGTTTCCTGCGGGCGAGTTCCCGGCACAGGATGGCCCGGACGGTTTCTTTGACGGTTTCTTTCAGGACGGCGGCCTGCTACAGGACGGCGGCGACCCCTGGCAGCCGGTGATGGAGGCCTGGGCCAGGCTGGCCGCCCGCGCCTACCTGCAGGCCAGGGCCTCGGAGCAGGCCGGCGGGGAGAAGGCGTTGACCGGCTCTATGCCGGAGTTGTCCCCCGAATTGTCCCCGGAGCTGTTCCCGGAGTTGTCCAGGGCAGGCTGACGGTCTGGCGGGTGGCTCCGGCCAGCGGAGTGCCCGGCGGCAGCGGCAGCGAGTACCGGACCGTCGCGGTTCCCGCCCGCGCCTCGACGCGCTCTACGAAGGAGCCCAGCATTCCCGCGGGCGCCGCCGGCCCCTCCCGGTCCCACAGCCACAGCGCCCCGGCCACGGTAGCGTTCCGGCGGGTGTCAGCCGCCGCGCAGCCGCTGGAGTTCGGCGGCCAGCTCCCGGGCGCGGGCTTCCGCGGCCAAGCGGGCCTCGCGCTCCCGGATGCGCGCCTCGCGCTCGGCGGCGCGGGCTTCGCGCTCGCTGTCAAGGGTGGCTATGTGCCGGCCCGTGGCCGGGTCGTGCCAGCGCAGTTGGCCCCGCTCCCAGCGGAGATGCAGGTCCAGCGCCGCGCTGTACCCCTGCAATACGCCCTCCTCCGGCCCCTCGATCGCCATGGGTTCGTAGCGCCCCTCCGCCAGACGGTCGCCCGCCAGCCTCACCCGGCCGGGCGCGTCCTCCTCGTCGAAGCGCCAGTACTCCGCCACCCTGTGCCGGACGTAGAACTCCCGCTTCACCGTGTTGTCCTGCGCCCGCGTGCCCGGCGACGCTATCTCCAGCACGAAGTCCGGCGGCTTTCCCTGCTCCGACACCACGTACCCGTTGTTCGCCTCGTAGAGCTGCGGGTCGGCGTTGAACGCGATGAGCAGGTCCGGAACCCGGAACTCCACCCCCGGCCCCCGCCGGCGGTCCAGGGCCAGGAACAGCTCCCCGCTGACGATGGTGCTTTCGGGCCTGCCGAAGTGCTGCTTGAGATAGTGCGCGTTGCCGGTGCCGGCCAAGTGTTTGAAGCTGGTCATATCTTCGGGCCTGCGCTCCGGCGGGTCGGGCAGCCGGAACGGGCTGCTCACCTGCGGCGTCCTGGCGGTGGTCATGCTCAACCTCCGTGGTTGGCGCTGGGTTGCCATAAGCATAGGGATGCGGCCTTCGGGTTGGCAAGGGGCAACTGTCAGCAAAACCGGAGAGACGGTATTTTTTCAACATGAATGGACAGGCATGGATGTACAGGATGAACGGGATGGATTTGCTCTCAATCCGGTAATTCCAGCCTGAATCAGGCTATTGCTCCGCTAACCTCAGCCCGGCGGGTCTGGCTGCCCAGACTGCGCCGGGCCTTTCTTTTGGGATTTATATCGTATTTTACCCACACACCGTTAAAGCAGGCACTCCTGCCAAAGACAATGGCATCCTCAAGCCCCGGAGGCCTTATAAACCGTCATTCCCGCGAAAGCGAGTATCCATGTTGCCGGGTTTCAGCTTATTTGCCGGAGCCGGGGGTCTCTGAATTCCCGCTTTCGCGGGAATGACGGGATTTTCCTAACGCTGGGTAAAATTCGATATAATTCCCTTTCTTTTTGCCCCTGCCGGCCGGTTCGGGAAGGGGGAAGCAGTGCTCAAAGGTACTGCCTACTGTCCATTCGAGCGGGCTTGACCGGGTGACCACCGGGTTTTGCAACCCAGGTTTACGACCCAGGTTTAACAACGGAAGGCCGAAAGGCGGGCCGGGACTGGCGGTACATGAGGGCGCAGGACGCCCCGCCTCCGCTGGGGACTGGCTGACGCAGTAGGCAGGCATCCGGGCCAATCCGGTACAGCGGGCTCCAGTGGCCCCACCTCCGGCCTGCGCCCAACAACCGGTAAACCTTCATTCCCATCGCAATCCCCGCACAGCCGGGGACGGGAACAACGGTAACCAGGCTCCAGGGAGCAGCGGGCTCGCGTGGCCCCGATTTCCCACAGAGCCTGTCGAAGGAGATTTTCAAGACATGAATACACAAGTTGGCAAATCCGTAGGAATTGCCCTGCTCCTGGCGGCGGGCCTGATCGCCGCCCTCTTCGCCTGGGGAGCTTTCCCTGTTGGTGCGCAGAATACGAACCCGACCATCTCCGTCACTCCTACCTCGTCCTCCCCAGGAGGGCGGATCACAGTGTCCGGCAGTGGCTTTACAGCAACTGCTGCTGAAGATACAAGCACCGTGACACTCACTCTAGAAACAACCGCGGATGGCACTGGTGGCGCAGCTTTAGGGGAAGCTGATGTCGCTAGCGACGGCACATTTGAGGTTATTGTCCTTTTGAATGACACGGCACTTGCTACCCATAAGTACATCAAGGGTGTGGGTACAGGCACGCGAACAGGGGAGAGTGCAGTTGAGCAGGATTCCACTCCATTCTCTGTGACCATTGAACCTGTGATAAGGTCTCTCAGCCCCACGAAGGCGAATAACGCGGTGGTTACCACTGTCAATGTAACAACCTTCGGGTTCTCTAGTGCGGATGGTGCGGGCGCTGTGACCATCACCGCCACTGACAGTGCAGGTGATGCCATCACCCTCAGCGGGGACATCACTGTCCTAGAGAGTGAAGCGGCTACAGAACATTCATCGGCCGTCACCGTCCCGGCTGCCACGCCCAAGGGCATGGCAACTATAACGGCCACCCAAGGAACCACCACAGCAACAAAGATGTTGGAAGTGGTAGCTCCTACGATCATGCTCACCCCCACGATGGCGGATAACAGTGTGGTCCGCACTGTAACCGTTAAGGGCACTAATTTCGCCGCTAGTCAGACTGAACTTGTAGTCCTGACACTCGAAGACTCTGACGGAGATGCTGTCACGGGACTTGCTCTGCCTGTGACTCAGGTGGATACCACCGCTACGGGCACTTTCACCGCAGAGATTACGGTCCCGGCAGGTCAGGATGCCGAAACGATAACCATTAAAGCCTCATTGACAGTTTCTGCTGACACTTACGAAGCCGAGGCGGACTTCACCCTGAACCCGGCCCCCCCTGCTCAGGTCATGGGTGTGGTAGCAACGCCGGGTGAAGGCAGCTTGGCTGTCACTTGGACGCAGGTTGCTGCTGTGAACAGAATGAACGAAGCTGGCGACCTTACCTTAGAAAAGAGGCCAGCGGCCGGTGGATACAAGGTGGAGTGGAAGGAAGCTTCATCTCCGACGTGGGCCGCAGATGATAGCCACATGGTCAATGGCGGAAGCCAGGCCTACCACCTGATCACCGGTCTGACCCCCGACGTGCTGTACATGGTGCGGGTCAGTGCGACTAACGCGGACACTGCCGATGGCCAGGCGTCTGCTGTCGACAAGGACGCAGTAGCCGCCCCGCTGGCGGTCACTCCTGATGACCCAGATCCTCTGGATGATCGCCCTGATCTGAGAGCCTCTCTCGAGGCAACGGACTCCAACACCCCCGGCGGCAACGTGCGGGTGAGGTTGGCCTTCCACGCCAATAAGGACCTGGGCATCGATGACAAAATCGTCATTGACTTCGGTTCCTCAGCCTTTGGCGTGCCTGACAGCATAGACGAGGACAAGGTTGACCTCCGGGTCTGGGGCAGCACCAGCAACGATGGAGAGACCAGGAGGGCCTACGAGGGCCATCCTGCTGACGTCACTATCAGCGGCAGCAAAGTTACCCTGATTCTGGGGGCTTCTCTGACCAACTCCAACGCGGATCCCACGTCGGTCTCCGGAATTATGATGAACGACGAGGTCAACATCACCTTCCGGGAGAGCGTTGGCATAACCAACCCGACCTCGGCCAAAGGCGACGAAGGCGACTATCGTATCAACATAGACGCCGACCGGGATATGGGCCGGACCATGGACGATGACGGAGACTATATCGACCGCAACTACGGCATGGTCGTCCGAAAGGTATCGGTGGATCCCACGAAGGGCAACCGCGACGACGAAATCACCGTCACCGGCAAGGGCTTCGGCGCCGGCACGGCCACCGTGTTCCTGGATAAGGACGGCGACGGCGAGTTCGAGTCCACCGACACAATACTGATGCGGAACGTAGCAATCGCCAAGGGCAGCTTCGAGGCGACGCTGACCGTCGGCGACAGTTTCGCTGCTGGCGCCAACACCATCAACGCTGTTGATGGCGCAGGCAATACGGCCAAGAAGGACAAGACTACCGATAACGCGGCCACCTTTACGGTAAACGAAAATGTCGTGGCCGATCCCGCCGAGGCCGCCTTGGCCGAGGAAGTCACCATCAAGGTGAGCGACTGGAGCGCAGGCGCGGTCGACGCAGTCCACTTCGGCGGCATAGGGGCCACAATCGTGGCAGGAAGCAACAACACCGCAGCCGCAGCCGTCTCGGATGGCGAGGGACAACTGAAGATCACCGTGCCCCCCGGCGCCCGGATCGGCGTCAACAAGGTGAATCTCCTGGTTAACGGCGAGGTCGAGGGCTCGGTCAATGTTACTGTGAAGGCCCAAGAGTTGACCGTAGACCCGTCGTCGGTAGTTCCCGGGCAGTCGGTGACCATCACCGGTTCCGATTTTACAGCCCGCGCTGTCGTTTCCAGCATCAACTTCGGCGGCGCACCTGCGATTTTGCCGACTGATGTAGAAGACCGGCGTGTTACCACCTCAGGCAGAATTGCGATCACGGTTGACGTGCCGCTAAACGTGAAAACCGGAGAGAGGAAGGTCGTACTGAGGGTTGGCGGCAAGGTCGGCGAAAGCACGGTAACGGTTGCCGAGCCGTCCATTACGGTAAGCCCTGCGGAGAGCCTGGTTGGCAGCATCATCGGCGTGACCGGCAGCGGGTTTGCCTCGGATGAACGGATTGAAGTGTTCTACGAAGGCAGCATAGAAGCAGTCGGCAAGGCCGACGGTAGCGGCGACTTCAACGTGAGGTTCGAGGTGCCGGACAAGGTAAATAGCGACACCGACAACATCGGCAGGACCAACAAGGTAGAAGTCAAGGTGCGCAATAACTCCGACATCAAGGCCAGCGCAGACCACAAGACCCCCGACTCCATGATAGAGGTTACTCAAGAAGCTCAGGCGGGAAGTAAGATCACCATTACCGGCTCGAACTTCAAGAGCTTCTCTGTCTTGGACGAGGTAAAGATTGGCGGAGAGAACGTTAAGCCTTCTCCGGCACCCGAGACGGACAAGAACGGCCGCTTCGAGTTCGAGGCTCGGGTGCCTCGCCTGAGTGTCGGTAGCCACACGGTCACCGTCAAGGACGGCGCAGGGAACAGCGCCACCGAGGCGTTCACCGTAGTGGACACCCCGATAGTCTCCACTCCGCAAGAGGTGTTCGACGTATTGGGCGAGAACCTGAAGGTGGTCTGGCGCTACAAAAACGCCGACCAGTCGTGGGCAGCCTACGACCCGTCGCTCCCGGCTGAACTGAACGACCTGACCGGCGTCTCCCGTGGAGACATCGTGTGGGTCGAACTCAGGGAGGCCGCCACGTTCCAGGGCGACAACCTCATCGCTGGTTGGAGCCTGGTATCCCTGGAGTAACCCAGTCAGCACACACACACTATCTAGCACAGGGGCGGGCTTCCCGCCCGCCCCTGAAGCGCAACGGTGAGACAAGGAGGAAGGGATGACCAAAACCAGATTACTGGCCTTGTTGAGTGTGCTGGCGTTGCTGGCGGCCATGCCGCTGGCGTCGGTGTTCGCTCAACAGATTCCGCCCCAAAGGTTCCACGGCATGGTCGTGGTGGACGGAGAGGCCCCGCCGGAAGGCACCACGGTCATGGCCGTCGTAATGGTTACCATGACCAATGACGAAGGCGAGGAAGTCACCGAGACCATGACCATTGGCGAAGACATGGTGGACGCCATGGGCAACTACGTCATCACCACCAAAGCCGACTCTACGCTGATCGGCAAGGATGTCATGTTCAAGGTGATGGTGGAGGGTGAGGAGGCCATGGAGGCCAAGCCCTCGACCATGATGGACGACGGCTCGATGATGATAGAAGAGTCCGTCATGTGGATGCAGGGCGAGATCACCGAGATAAATCTCGAACTCGGCGACTCGGTGGTGCGTTCCGACGGCACCCGCGGCCCGGCCCCGGTAGTCGGCCCGCGCGGCCCGCAGGGTCCGGCCGGCCCGGCGGGTGCTGACGGCTCCGATGGCGCAGACGGCGCGCGTGGCCCGGCTGGCCCCGCAGGCGCTGACGGGGCTGATGGCGCAGACGGCGCTCGCGGCCCGGCCGGTGCCGCAGGCGCAGACGGCAGCGACGGCGCGGACGGGGCGCGTGGCCCCGCAGGCGCAGACGGTAGCGACGGCGCGGCGGGCGCGGACGGCGCGCAGGGTCCGCAAGGCCCGGCAGGCGCGGCGGGCGCAGACGGCGGCGGCGGAGCCCTCGCCGTAGTGGCGCTGATCATCGCCATCGTAGGCGTGGTAGCGGCCGGCGGCGCGTTCATGGCAGGCCGCCGCGGCTAACCCCCGCGACGCCACACACGCAACCCACGAGCCCATTGCAAAGGGGCGCCTCCCAAAGGCGCCCCTTCTGCATTGGCTGCAAACCACTGCGTTCAAGCGATCCACGGAGGAACAAATTTGGCCTCTGCAGGTTGCAGCGGACAATGCCCGGCTACGGCCCAGCTTTCGTTGACAGCGGCCCGCCCGACTGCCCACAATGGAGCAACCGAAACTCCCCGGGAGAAATTCCCATGACCAGCATCCCCGCTACTCAGGCGGCCAAGCAGAACCCCCTGGCCTACCGCCTGCCCGACATCCCGGAGAAGCATCCTGACGATATGACCAGCTCGAAACAACTTGCCAAGGGCGGCAATCAGGGCCGCCTGGAATTCCACTTGGGCAATCCCGAAATCACCATCGTATCCGGCGACCGGTACATCTGCGCCGCGCCGGGCGCGCCCATTCGCTACCCGGACCTGCTGGTGGCCTTCGACGCCGACCCGGAACTGTACGAAGCCAACAACGGCTACGTGGTGTCGTTCCAGGGCAAGCCGCCCGATCTGGCGCTGGAAATCGCCTCCCGCCGCACCGGGCATATTGACGTTGGGGTGAAACCCGGCTTCTACGCGAGTCTGGGGGTGCGGGAATACTGGCGCTTTGACGAGACAGGCGAGTTTCACGGAACCCGCCTAGCTGGCGACCGGCTGGTTGATGGCGAGTACAGGCCCATTGCAGTGGACGAACTGCCCGGCGGTGAGCTGCGAGGGTACAGCGAAGCGCTGGGGCTGTACTTCTGCTGGCGGCAGGGCCGACTGGACTGGTACGACTCCAACGCCGAGGATTACATCCCCAGCCTGGAATCCGAGCGGCAGTTGCGGGAGCAGGCCGAAAGTAGCGCCCACGCCGAGCAGCAACGCGCTGACGCGGCCGAGGAACGCATCCGAGAGTTGGAAGCTCAACTGGGCGGCAGCCAGCGCGAGTAGCGTCAGGAATGCACCGGCCCGACGCCCGCGCCGCCGCCAGAGACTACTTCGATGGAAAGCGCGCGGCCAGTATGTCCTGCATCAGCCTGGCGGCCACCTGCACCGTGAGTTCCGAGTTGTCGTAGGGCGGCGCCACCTCGACGATGTCGAAGGCCACCAGATTGGACCTTGCCAGCAGGGCTACCAGGCACTCGCGGGCTTCCTGATAAAACATTCCGCCGGTTTCCGGCGTGCCAGTGCCGGGGGCCTGGCTGGGGTCAAGAACGTCCACGTCGAAGGTGATGTACAGGTTATCGGCAGCGGGAATCATGTCGGCCACCGCCTGCGGCCCCAGTTCCCGAAACTGCTGGCCGCTGATAATCAGGCTGCCATCCCTGAGGGCCTCCTCGTATGGTATGCGCCGCGCCGACCTTATGCCCACCGACGTTATGTGCCCCACGAAGTCCAGTTCCCGGCAGCGGCGTATCGGGCTGGCGTGGGTGTAGATCACATCCTGAACGTCATGGGTGTAATCGAGATGCGCGTCGAAGTGAACGATATCCAGCGGGGCGTACTTGGACAAGCCCCGCACTACCGGAAAGGTGATGGCGTGGTCGCCGCCCACCACCGCCGGTAGCGCTCCCCGCCCGACGGCCAGCTCCACAGCGCGGGTAATGCGGTCAAAGTTGCCCACAACCTCGGATGGAACGATGGGAACGTTTCCGCAATCGGCCATGGTTACCCCGCGCAGCAGCTCGTCCCCGGCGTCAATATCGAAGAAGCCCTCGGCAGTTCCCTGTCGGCCGTAGGGGTCGGAATAGGAGTAGGCCCTGGGAGCGTCCCGCAGCGCGTCAGGCCCGAAACGCGCCCCGGGGCGTCCCAGCGTCCCTTGGTCGAAGGGCACGCCAATGAAGGCAACGTTGGCTTCCAACTGCCCGATGTCCTCACATAGAGGCGCGTTGAAGAACGTCCTCGGTTGCGCCCGCAGCACTGGCCAAGGCTCCTGCGGTTGGCTCGACGACATTGGATTGGCGGCCATGAGCATCCTCCGTCAGGGTATCGGCATCATAGAGATTGCATGGTTCCTGTTCGTTACTGCGCTGTTGTGCCGCCATCTATGACCAGCTCTGCCCCGGTTACGAACGAGGATTCGTCGGAAGCCAGATATACGATGCCGTGGGCGATGTCGTCGGCGTTCCCCAGGCGTCCCAGAGGAATGCGTTCCAGCGACCAGTCGCGCCGCCCCTCCTCATGGGAGTAGCCAGGATCCGTCAGCGGTGTCCAGCAATAGCCGGGATGCACCGAGTTCACCCGAATGTTCTCGCCAGCGTATTGCACCGCTGCGGATTTGGTGAACAGGCGGCTGGCGCCCTTGGCCGCGTGGTAGGCAGTGGAGGTAGGGCTGCCCACCAAGCCATAGATGGACGACACGTTGATGATGGAGCCGCCGCCTGCCTTTCGCATTTCTGGGATGGCGTGCTTGGTGCCGAGGAATACTCCCTTCGCATGGACATCCATTTGTCCCTGCCAGTCTGCTACGGAAGTCTCCTCAACGGTATGGCGTGCGCCGGTGCCGGCATTATTCACCAGCACGTCCAGCTTTCCATAGCGCACCACTGTCTCAGCGATGACCTCCAGCCACCGCTCCTCGCTGGTGACGTCGTGAGCCATGAAAACCACGTCTCCGCCGTTCTCCCGGATCTGCGCGGCGGCGGCCTCGCCCATTTCGACTTTGATGTCGGTGAGTACCACCTTCGCGCCTTCCCGCGCAAACATCCGGGCCGCCGCGCCGCCGAAGCCCATCAACTGTCCTTCGACTCCGGCTGCCGCGCCGGTGATAATGGCAACCTTGTTCTCCAGTCGCATAATCTAACCTCAGTCTTTACGAATATCCTGTTAGGAGTTAGGCAGTTGAGAGGTTCGCCCTCACCCTAACCCTCTCCCGGAAGGAGAAGGAATTGTAGCCAACTGCGTAAGTCCTATCCTGTGAATTCAGCTACCGTAGAGCTGCCCGAACCGCTCGCTGTGGGCGATTTCCGGCAGCCTCTTGCGTACCTTGGTTCCTGCGGCGGCTGCGCCGGTAGGGTAGCCGAATGCCACGACAGTAACCAGTTCCTTATCTTCAGGAATGCCCAGCAATTCCTTTACTTTTTCATTCTCTTCGCCCCGCACTCCGGCGACACACCCGCCGACGCCCTCGGCCCACGCTGCAAGCTCCATGTGCTGAAGCGCCCGTCCTGCGTCGAACTCCGGCCGACCTCCCCTATCCATCACCACTGCCACCGCCAGCGGAGCGCTTCCGATGAACCCCCCGGAGGAAGCGATACCCCCAATCTCCGCCAGCGTGTCCCGGTTTCGTATTACTATGAAGTGCCACGGTTGGCGGTTCCTGGCGCTGGGCGACCAGCGGGCCGCCTGCAGCATCCTGCGCACCACTCCCTCCGGGATGGGGTCGGGCTTGAATTCCCGCACTGTCAGCCGCGACCTGATGCACTGATAGACGTCCATTCGCATTCCTCCTTTCGAGAGTGATTTATTGCACTTTCTACTGAAGCCATTGTACGTTATGCGTCGGCAACGGCAAGCCGTGTTCAGTATACTTGCGCTGGCGTCTATAATCGCCCTGTATCCAATCCCCTATATCCTATCCTCGGGAGGCTTCCTATGCCGAGAGTAGCCTTGGACCTGAACAATGCCTCCGACCGGGCTCAGGTTAAAGGTCAATGGCGGGTTGCGCCGGGGCTGGTGCCGGGCGAACCCAACGAAGGACTTACGGCGCAACTGCTGGACACTCCGGCACGTTTGGCCAACTACGACGATTCAGGCTGGGACGTGTGCGACAACATTCGCCAGAGTCTCTCGGTGGGTTTCACTTTCGCCTGGTATCGGATAGCGGTGGAACTGCCGGAAACGGTCAACGGAATGCCGGTCGCCGGAGCCAGGCTATGGTTCGAGACCAATGCCGACAACTATGGCGAAGTGTGGGTCAACGGTGAAATGGACCGCAACACCGGCAGCATTCCCGGCCTCAACGCCCCGCAGCGCGTGGAACTGGCCACAACCGCCGAGCCCGGCGCAACATACGTCATCGCCGTGCTTTGCGCCAACGGGCCACTGGCTGCGCCTCGCGGGGGTATCTTCCTCCGCTACGCCTACCTGTCCTTCGAGGTCACTGACAACTAGAGCAGACGCCCTCATCTCATCCTTAACTTCCCGCCGGGAAGGCACTTCGTGAGGCAATTATGGTCCGAAAGAAAGGCGCCGCCCTGCTCATGGTCTACACCGACGTTGACATTGAGCACGATGCCGAGTTCAACCGCTGGTACAACGAAGAGCATATCCCCGAACGTCTGAGCGCTCCCGGTTTCCTGGACGGCGCCCGCTACGAGGCACTGAAGGGCGGCCCGCGATACTTGGCGGTCTACGAGCTGGAATCGGCGGAGGCGTTGCAGTCCGACGAATATCTGCGCATGAGCAACAACCCCACGCCCTGGACGCAACGGATGTCTCCCAACATCGTCGGGCGTGGAATGGTGCGTAACGTCTATACCCAGATATACCCTTCAGTCGGCGGCGACCCCGGCACCGTGGGCCGGGGCATGGCCCCGGCTTTGCAGATTGGACGCATGGACGTTCCGGCCAATCTCGAAGACAAGTACAACGACTACTATGACAACGTGCGCACCCCCGGCAACTTGCAGATACCGGGCTGTCTCTTCGTGCGCCGTTATCACGCTGTTGAGGGCGCCCCTAAATACCTGACCATGTACGAGTTCGAGCATGAGAAAGTGCCGGAGACCCTGGCTTGGGAAAAACAGCGCACCCAGGACACCATGAACCAGTACATCGGCGGCGCCTACGGCCACGCCCCCGGTTCTCCCGGCGTTTACCGCCGCGTGTTTCCGCCCCGTGCGTTCTAGCCATCGTTCCCTCTCCATCTGAGAGAGGGCTAAGGGCCTACCCAAATCAGCGATAACAGGAGGCAGGCGATGTTCCTGATGCGGTTTACCGAGCGGGCCTACGTTGACTACACCGAGGATGATGTGCGCAACAGCCCTAACAGCGCCGTGCGCCTTACCTTCTCCAACCGCAACTTCGATCCGCAGCGCGGCTCCCAGCTTTACAATATGTACCTTGACGAGTACGAGTACTCGGAAGAGGTGGGCTTTGACGGCTTGATGCTCAACGAGCACCACAACACGCCTACCTGCCTCGGCGCCACCATGAACCTGGAGGCGGCCATCCTGGCCCGCATCACCAAGAAACCCAAGATTGTGCTGCTTGGCAACCCATTGCCCATCTTCGACAACCCCATACGCCTTGCCGAAGAGCTGGCGGAGATAGATATGATCTCCGGCGGACGCCTGGTTTCCGGCTTTGTGCGCGGCACCGGAGTCGAAAGCCTCGCCACCAACACCAATCCACTGTTCAACCGAGAGCGCTTCGAGGAAGCTCACGACCTAGTGATGAAGACGTGGACAACCCCCGGCCCCTTCCGCTGGGAGGGCAAGCACTATCACTTTCGTGTAGTCAATCCCTTCCAGGTGCCGTTGCAGCAGCCCCATCCCCCGGTGTGGATTCCCGGCACCGGCAGCCCCGAAACCCTGGTCTGGTGCGCCGAGCATCGCTACCCCTACATCTTCCTGGAAACCGACGTCCAGTCCACGCAGGACATGAAGGAAATCTATGCGGAGAACGCCCGTCAAGTCGGCTACGAACCTGGGCCGGAGCACTTGGGCTACCTGGTGCGCATCCATGTGCAGGACACCGACGAAAAGGCCCGCGAGGTCGGAAAGGGCTATATGACGGGCAACATCGGCGTTGGCCGCATCCCGCTGCCCCGCGATTACCAGTCGCCGGTAGGCTACGCCAGCGCCAGCCAGGACCCGCGTTACCTGCGCATACGCGAGCAGATTCGCTCCGACCCCTTCCGCGTCGGCGGGCTGGATACCGCAGCCTATGACCAGATTCTCGATTCCAAGCGCTGGATCATAGGCAGCCCGGAGACGGTAATCCGGCAGCTTCGGGAGGTGCTGTCGGTAATGCGCCCCGGAATTCTTTCCATCTGGACCAACGACGGCACAATCAGCCACCAAGACACCATGCGCTGCCTGGAACTGATGGGGCAGGAAGTTCTGCCGGCCCTGCGCGAAATCGGTGAAGAACTGGAATTGACCGACCCGTTCCAGCGCACACCATAACTAGACATAAACAAACGGAAACCCGGGAAAACAAGTGTTTCGTTCAGGAGTGGGGTTTGGTGATGGAGACGTAAATCTCCTCTCTTTGCCAAACTCCATTTTCAAACGATACCCATCCAACAATACCCATCCTAAGGAGAACCACATGGTGCCGCCGGGTTTGGGCGAAGGCATTGCCTTAATGCTTCTGATGCTCTCTATCCTGTTATACCCCTGGGCATCATCCTGAACGCTGCCATTGGCTCCAAGATAGCCACCCGCCTCGGCGTGGGTAGAAACCTCAGCCACTTCATCGGCTTTGTTGCGGGAGTAATCGGTACAGCTGCGCCCATGCTGTTGATTGACTTTGTGGTGGGTTTTGTCCTTAGCTTTCCGGCCAGCGCCGCCCTGACTTGGCTGATGGCGAAGTACGATAGAATGGGAGCTAAGGAGGAATTGACAACTGGGCCAACCAGGGATAGTTGCTAATCCAGATAGGACTTACTCAGTTGAGGAGCTAATGTCATAATTCACCTTACAACAGTGAGAATGATTGGGAATTATATCGAATTTTACCCGCGTAGTATTAGAATGGACGCGCTGGCGCTGAGTAATCGCGCCTCAAATGCTGGATGCCCTATAACCCGTCATCCCCGGCAGCCGCGGGAGTGACTGGGGGAGTGTCCCGTGGCTGGGTAAGATTCAATATAATTCCCTTTTCATTCATAAGCCCTTCCGTCATAGCAGGGGCGCACAACCGTGCGCCCCTGCTATAGTATCCCCAAGACCCCCGTGCGCCCCGCGCTAATACCCGATGGCTTCCAGTATCCGGGCCGGCGTCATGGGCAGGTCGGTCAGCCGCTTACCGGTCGCCCGGGCGACGGCGTTGGCCACGGCGGCCAGTGGCGGCACCAGCGGAACCTCGCCCGTTCCGCGAACACCGTAGGGATGGCCGGGATTGGGCACCTCCACGATGACCGTATCAATCATCGGCAGGTCCAGCGCGGTGGGCATCCGGTAGTCCAGGAAGCTGGAATTCAGCATTCGCCCCTCGCTATTGACATAGTACTCCTCGTTCAGCGCCCAGCCGATGCCCTGTACCGCGCCGCCCTGAATCTGTCCCTCGACATAGCTGGGGTGGATGGCCCGGCCGGCGTCCTGCAAGGCGGTGTATCGCAGGATGGTCACCTTGCCCGTGTCAGGATCTACCTCCACGTCCACGATGTGCAGGCCAAAGGCGTTGCCCACGCCGCCGGGGTTGACTGCCGCCCGGCCCACGATAGGGCCTCCGGTGCCATTGAGACGCGGAGCCAGGGCCTGGAATGTGATGCTCAACTCCGGGTCCTGCCTGTGGGACAGGACACCCTTGTCGTACTGCACGTCATCCGGAGATACGTCCCAGATGCGGGCGGCCCGCTCGATTACCTGCCGCTTGATGTCCTGAGCGGCGTCGTGACAGGCGGTTCCCATTTTGAAGGTCACTCCGCTGCCGCCGGCGCCGGAACTGTAGCCGATGGAGTCAGTGTCCACCACCGAAGGCTTGACCGTTTCCACCGGAATGCCCAGTACCTCAGCGACCTGCATCGCCATCGCGGCGCGGGAGCCGCCGATGTCCGGCGAACCCTCCACCAGGCTGACGGTGCCGTCCGGGTTGACGCTGGCTACTGCGCTGGCCGGGCCGGAGCTGTTGAACCACGCCCCGGCAGCCACGCCACGCCCCCGGTTCGGCCCGGTAAGCGCCTGCGCCAGATGCGGATGTTCCTGGGCCGCCTGTAGCGTCTCGACGAATCCTATCTTGCGGAAGACCGGGCCAGTGGGCTGACGTGAGCCTTCCTTGGCGGCGTTGCGCAGCCGGAACTCCACCGGGTCCATGTCTAACTGCTCGCAGATTTCGTCTATCACCGACTCGGCGGCGAAGGCTGCGGTGGGCGAACCGGGTGCGCGATAGGCCGCCGCCTTCTGGGTATTGACCACCACGTCTATGCCTTCAATGAAGCTGTTGGGCACTTCGTAAGGCGCCAGCATGGTGCGACAGCCCGACGGCACTGGCGACCCGGGGAACGCTCCTGCCTCATATATAAGGGTGCAGTCAGCGGCCACCAGCTTTCCCTCGCGGGTGGCTCCCAGCTTTACACGGATGTGGCTGGCCGACGTCGGGCCGGTGCCTTCGAACACCTCTCCCCGCGTCATGGCTATCTTCACTGGCTGTCCGCACTTACGGGCCAAGGCAGCCACTACCGGCTCCAGGTAGCATCCGCCCTGACCTTTCCCTCCGAACCCGCCGCCGATCTCCATGGGTATTATCTTCAGTCGGGACACGTTGACGCCCAGGATGGCTGCCGTGTGGTCCCGCAGGGCGAAGTGCCCTTGGCTGCTGGCCCAGATGGTCGCCGAGCCGTCGGTGCTCCACTGCGCCGTTGCTGAGTGGGGTTCGATATACCCTTGGTGCACCGGGCGGGTGTGAAATTCCCTTTCGATGATTACATCTGAGTCAGCGAACCCGGCATCGGGATCTCCCAAACGGAACTCGAAGCGATTGGATACGTTGCTCGGCTTCCCCGAATCACCCCATCCTCCCTGTCTCAGACTGGGGTTGGCCAGCGTTACCAACCTGTCGTGCAGGAGAGGCGCGCCGTCGCGCATGGCGTCTTCGGCGTTCAGCACCGGAGGGAGGACTTCGTAGTCCACGTCAAGCGCGGCCAGAGCCTCATCTGCGGCAGAGGCGGAGGTGGCAGCGACGGCGGCAACGGCGTGCCCGCAGTAGAGGGCTTTTTCGCGGGCCATCACGTTTCGGCTATAGAAGCCGTAGTTGACCGTAGATCCCTCTTCCTGGTCGGCAATTTCGGCGGACACTTCGGGAAAATCAGCAGAAGTAACGACAGCCTTGACTCCCGGGATTGCCAGCGCACGGGTGGCGTCAATCCCGCGGATGACGGCATGGGCATGGGGACTGCGAAGAACTTTGCCGACCAGCCACCCCGGGGGATGAATGTCGGCTGCGTATCGAGCGCGGCCCGTGACCTTGTCCGGTCCGTCGTGCCGGATGGGCCTGGTGCCAATTACATCGAATTCGGTATCGCTTGTCATCACGCCGGCTTGTTCAGTTGTCATAAACAGTTCCTCATTTTGTTTTCAAGTGTTTACATAATCGCAAATGCGTGATTTCTCTTGAGTTGAGAGCTACGGAGGATAGAGAATCCAGCCTCGCCGTCCCGTATTGTTTACCCGAAACAGGTGACCGCCGCGAGTGGTGACATAGAGCGTGTCCAGTGCCCGCCCGCCGAAAGCGCAGTTGGTGGGCCAGTCGGCGGGCACCGGGTGAGTTTCAATGATGCGCCCCGAAGGCGCAAAGACGTGGATCAGCGGCCCAGGTCCGGCCTGTCGCCATCCGCCGGCGGCGATGATGTTGCCATCCACATCCAGGCACATCCCATCCAGACCGCGGTGAACGCCGCGAAAATCGCGACCGAACTCGTGCAGGACCAGCGGTTCTCCCAAGGAATCATCGGATTGCAGGGGATATGCCCGCAGATCGCGCGTTCCTTCGTAGTCGCTCTGCACCACGTACAGCGTCCGCTCGTCCTGCGAGAACAGAATCCCATTGGGCGCCCAGGTGTCGAAGGTCATCCGGCGCAGCGTCCACCCACCCTCAGCCTCAGGTTCCGGGTTCAGCCGCAGCACCGAGGCGTGGTCCAGTTCCCTCTCTTCCGGCGGAATCTGTCCCGCCGGGTCGGTGAACCAGATGCGTCCCTTGCGGTCAATGGCCAAGTCGTTGGGCCGGTTGTGAGCCTTGCCTTCCAGCAGGTGCGGCAGTGGGGTAGCCGTTCCATAGGGGCTGAACCGCAGGATTTTCCTCCCGCCGCCGGAGCAACCATAGAGGTTGCCTTGCAGGTCGAAATTCAGGCCGTTGGTGTTCTCAGTGCCGGTTGCCCACTCGGTGCACTCGCTGGTTTCGGGATCGTACCGCATTATCCGGCTGTTGGGGATGTCGGTGAACAGCAGGGCTTGCCCGTCCCACACTGGTCCCTCGGTGGTTCCTCCATAGGGACCGGCCACCAGCTCAAACTCCCAACTCATACATTCCTCCCAATAGCCCTCTCCTTTTCCGGGTGAGGGCTTTCAGATAAATTCATGGGGCCTGGTTGCTTTACTCTATGAAACGGGCCCCAACGCTCCCCATCCGAGTGTAAGTGGCTTTCACGTAGTCGCCCGGCTTGATCTCCACCGGGGTCACCATCGAGCCGGATATAATGGTCTCACCCGCCCTCAAATAGTCGCCGAACTCAGCCAGCTTGTTAGCCAGCCACACGATAGGGTTGATGGGGTTGCCCATCACCTCTGCCCCGGTGCCTGAACCGTGAAGTTGACCGTTGTATTCGACGGTGACGCCTTCGTACTGGAGATCAAGCGAGTCCAGGCTGAACAGCCGCGAACCCGCCACGATTCCGCCATGAAGCGCGTTGTGGATGATGACGTCTGTGGCCTGTATGCCGTCTCCCTGCACTTTCAGGTCAACCAGTTCCAGCGCTGGCAGGATGCCCCGAGTGGCCCGCATCACGTCCACGGACGTGACCCCTGGCCCTCGCAGGTCATTGCCCAGTACGAAGGCAACCTCGGCTTCTACGTGCGGAGCGGCCAGATTGCCGATAGGAACCTCGGTGTCGTTGGCATAGACGCAGGGGCTGAGGATGTGTCCGTAGCAGGGTTCATGGACTCCCAGGTGATCGCGCGCCGCCTTGGTCGTCAGCGCGACCTTGTGCCCCGACACGGTTTCGGGCGGGTCTAGCAGTCGGAGAAAGTCGTATTGTACCCGATAGGCCAGACTCTCGCTGATGTGATTGTCGGCTAGCGGAGCCGCGCTTGCCCCGGTGCGAAAGGCGAGTTTTACCAACTGCCCGGCATCGGCGACTCTCGATCTAGTGTCGCCTATCCCTCTCTCAAGCATTAAGAATTGTTCGTCATCAGGTTTATGAACGACTCTTAGTTCGCTGGTTATCATTCTTTCTTCCTTCTCAACGTTCTTCCCGAAAAGTATGGGCAGAATCTGGCATTTTATTGTACACCCGTCAGTCAGGCGGTCCGGCACGGTTGCCCGCCGTGTAACTTTAAGTATAATCAGCAAGGCAAAGGCCGAACTCAACCATTGGACATTTCGGGGGACATTTACGGGACATCTACGCCATATAGACGATTAAACTAACGCAATGAGGCAGAGTATGGCTGATAACGCAAACGGTATCGAATCTGCCGGCGGCATCAACCCCAACAGTACAATCGGCGATATGCTGGACGTGCAAGTGGAACGTTTCGCCGACCGCGACGCTCTGGTAAACGTAGAATCAGGGGAGCGGTTCACTTACGCGGAATTCCGCGACGAAGTGGAGCGCGTCGCCCGTGGGCTGATGGCTCTGGGCATACAGCGCGGTCATCACGTCGGCATCTGGTCTACCAACTACAGCGAGTGGGTGCTGACCCAGTTCGCCACTGCCAAGATCGGCGCGGTCATGGTCAACGTGAACCCGGCCTACCGCACTCACGAACTGGCCTACGTCCTGGAGCAGTCGGAGGCCAATGCTCTGATATTGATTGGCCGCTTCCGCAACTCCGACTATGCGGGTATGGTAAACGAAGTGCTTCCTGAGCTGAAGTACTCCAATCCCGGAGAACTGCGCAGCTCGAAATTCCCCTACCTTCGTAGCGTCGTTTACATCCCGCCCCACGCCGACGGCGTAGACGCGGAAACTCCCGCCGGTATGTGGTCGTGGGACGAAATGGTGGCCAAGCATTCCGAGGTATCGCAGGAGCAACTGGCGGTCAGGCAGGCTGAGTGCCTTCCTGACGACCCGATAAACATTCAATACACTTCCGGCACCACCGGCAACCCCAAGGGCGCGATGCTGACGCATCACAACCTGGTCTCCAATGGCCTTTACGTGGGCGATGCCATCGAGCTCACCGAGGAAGACCGGCTGTGTGTTCCAGTGCCCTTCTACCACTGCTTCGGTTGCGTGATGGGCAACCTGGGCTGTATAACTCACGGCTCCGCAATCATCATCGCCTCCGAGCACTTCGAGCCTCTCAAGACACTGCAGGCGCTGGAAAGCGAACGCTGCACGGCTGTCTATGGCGTGCCCACGATGTTCATTTCTCAACTGGATCATCCAGATTTCGACAGCTTCGACGTATCCTCCATCCGCACCGGCATAATGGCCGGGTCGCCTTGCCCCATCGAAGTCATGCGGCAGGTGATAGACCGGATGGGCGCCCACCAGATGACCATTGCATACGGGCAAACCGAGCATTCTCCGGTCATCACGCAGACCCTGGTATCGGACTCCATCGAGCGCCGGGTGTCTACCGTAGGCGCTGTGCTGCCGGGGGTTGAGGCCCGCATCGTTGACCCGGAAAGCGGGGAGATACTGGGACCGGGTATGCAGGGAGAATTACAGGCGCGGAGTTCGATGGTGATGCGGGGTTACTACAACATGCCCGAAGCTACAGCGTCAGCCATAGACGGCGAAGGCTGGCTGCACACCGGCGACCTGGCCGAGGTGGACGAGGATGGTTACTACAAGATTACCGGCCGCCTCAAGGACATGATTATTCGAGGCGGAGAGAATGTCTATCCTCGGGAAATCGAGGAATTTCTCTATACCCACCCCAAGATTTCCGACGTCCAGGTCATCGGTGTCCCTGACGAGCGCTTCGGTGAAGAGGTGATGGCATGGGTGATGCTCAAGCCGGGTGAATCGGCAGACGCGGAGGAAATCCGTGAGTTCTGCCGGGGCAGAATAGCCCACTTCAAAGTTCCCCGCTATGTGAGGGTCACTGAAGAATTCCCAATGACGGTGACCGGCAAAATCCAGAAGTTCCGTATGCGGGAGATGGCGGTGGAAGAGCTGGGCCTTCAAGCCGCCAGCAAAATCGAGACGGCGTAAACATTTCAACCACAGAGAACACAGAGATTTTTAACATTTTCTTACATAAATTCTCTGTGGCCTCTGTGCTCTCTGTGGTTAATCAATTGGTGCGGCCCACGATTCCCTGCGCCAGCCAGTCCACGCCCTGCAGGTATTCGTCGGTGGCTGTCTCCCCTTCGGCGATGCGCACCTCGCCGTCCTGGCCGTAAATGGGGCCGGTGAAGGGAGAGATGCTGCCGTCGCGCAATCCCTCCACTGTGTCAAGAACCAGTGTCTGCGTTTCCTCGGGAACTGAGCCGCCAAAGGGCGCCAGCTTGGCCCAGCCCGCTTCGATTCCCGCCAGCTTTACCGAGCTCTGGTAAACGCCGGTGCGTATCTCGTGGATAACTTGGGCCATTATCGGCCCCCAGTTCCAGGTTGCCCCGGTTATCCAGTAGTTGGGCGCTGCCGTGCTGGCGTCGTAGTGGAAGCCGGTTACCCACACCCCGGCTCGTTCCGCCGCTTCGATGACCGTCTTCGTACAGTCCTGTTGCAGCGAGAGCACGTCCACACCGGCGTCCGTCATGGTCTTGACGGCTGTGACCTGCTTGCCCGGGTCGCACCAGTCGCTGGTGAACACCACGGTAGTCTCCACGTCTGGGTTGACGGACTGCGCTCCAAGGTGGAAGGCGTTGATGTTCAGCAGGCTGGAGGGGATGGGGAATGCGGCTATGAAGCCCAGCTTGTTGCTTTGGGTTGTCTTTCCGGCGGCTCTCCCGGCAGCGTACTCCAGTTGCCAGATGTTCGCGAAGAAAGAGCCATAATTCTCGTAAATCTCCAGGTCGCCCAAGTGGAGGAACACAATCTCGGGATGCTTTTCCAGGATGGCTTTGGTGGGGTCCGAGTAGCCGAAACTGGTGGGGATGACGATGGTTGCCCCGTCCCGGATCATCTGCTCGGCCACTGCCTGCACTTCGACGGTCTCCGGTATGTTTTCGGCCCGGATGACCTCCACGTCCGGTAAGGTCTGCTCTACGTAGTCCGCGCCGGCGGCTGCCGCCTGGTTCCAGCCCAAATCGCGCTGCGAACCAACAAATATAACGCCCACCTTCAGCTTCTCGCCCTCGCCTAAAGGCTTGGCGGCGGCGGCGAATTCGCTGGTGGGACGGAAGGAACTGCCAGCCCGTCCATCATCGAATACTTGGATGAACTCCTGCGGAGAGCCTCCGCCCAGCAGTTCCTTACTGGGGAGGGCCAAGTCGGGAACGAATCCGGGTGGGACGGCTGTGGCGGTAGGCGGGGGGGACAACGGGGCGGAGGTGGCAGTGGGAGCGGCCTCGCCGCCGCAGGCCATCATAGCGGCGACGAGGGCGGTCAGCGCTGCTGCCAGGACTGCCGGGATGGGAATGGTCAGCTTCGTGAACAGCCCTGACAGCATTGCGTTCATCCTTCGATCAATAATCTAGTCTGCGGTTACTTCCGCGTACCACTCCGCCGTTTCCTGGCCTGGCTCGGGCAGGACTTGGCCGCCTTCCATTGCCCACGATGCAGGTGTCTCTCCGATGCGTCCGCTGATTTCGGACCGCGACACTCCGGTATGGGCAACAAAGGACCCCAGCAAGTCGTCCAGCAGCTTGTCCTTCACTTCCTGAGGACGCCCCGCGCGGTTGATGGCGTCGAGGTAGTATCGCGTGGGGTAATCGGACTCGCCTTCCGGCTGTTCGTCAAAATAGACGTGGACAAAATGGCGTGGGGCAAGGGTCTGGCCGCAGTGGATGTCCGTAACGTCAACCGCGATCTTCTCCCGCTGCTCGAAGGGGACGGAGCCTGTGGGAACTTTAAAGCGATAGATAGGCATGACCTCTCTCCTGTTTGCCCGTAGGCTGGCTTAATCCTGGTAGTTCTGATAGCTGGCGTCTGCGGCCCCGACCACCAACTCGGCGGTGGTCTGGCCGGTCACTTCCATCCATATTTCCTGGACTGCCTGCATGAACTCTACGCGCTTCTCTTGGGAAAATCCGTCGGGTATGCGGCTTCTGACAGAGGATGATGTGGAGAGTTCGCCTCCTCGAAACCCGAACCCGCGGGGGATAACCTCGTAGCTCACGGTGATGTCGTCCTGTGGAACCCCGAGTACCGCAGCGCCCGTCTGGACTAGCCGAACATTCAGAATCTCCCGCTGCTCGCCGGAGATTACCCCTTCCTGTATGGTGCAATTATAAGTAATCACCGTGTCCTCTCATGCAGGCATTATCGCTGTATAAATTACCGTAGCTTCGCCAAGTTTGCAACGCCATGGCGCAACTGAGGACTGAACCGCATTCACCCGGTGCGAAGAATTCCCTTCAAGCCTTCCGGCATGGCCCGGTCGGCTGCGCCGGTCCAGATGGCCAGCACACCCAGCGTCAACACGTAGGGAAGCATATCCAGCAGGAAAGGCGAAACCGGAGCGCCCAGGGCTTGCAGTTGCAGTTGCAAGCCGACCGCCCCCCCGAATATGAACGCCCCCACCATCCCTCGCAGCGGGGACCATAGCCCAAATATAACCAGGGCCACGGCGATAAACCCCCGCCCTGCGGTCATGCCCTCCGACCAAGTGTGAGTCAGTCCCACCGACAATTGCGCTCCGCCCAGCCCGGCCAGCGCTCCGCCCAGGATGATGGCCGTGAGTTGCAGCGTGGCCGGGTTGCGTCCGGCGGCGAAGGCGACGGCGGCGTTCTCGCCCACTGCCCGCAGGCTCAACCCCCAGCGGGTGTATTGCAACACGAACCAGAGGAGCGGGCCCAAGCCATAGGCGATATAAGCCAGTATATCCTGCCGGAAGAGGGCCTCGCCCAATACCGGGATGCCGGACAGTCCGGGGATGCCGATGGGGTTCAGGCCCTCTATGATGCTGTCCACGTAGTCCCGGCCCACGTAGGCTGTGACCCCGCCAGCAAAAAGAGTGAGCGCCAGCCCCGTGGCCAACTGATTGGTGTCCCTGAATATGACCAGGCCTGCCTGAATGGAGGCGAGCAGTCCCCCGGCGGCCATGCCTGCCAGCGCCCCCAGACCCGCCGAGCCGGTTTCGGCGGCGGTCAGGAAACCGAAGCAGGCGCCCATCAGCAGGCATCCTTCCATGCCCAGGTTGATACGGCCCGCCCGCTCGGTGATGAGCTCTCCGTAGACGGCATACAGCACCGAAATTCCGGGGCCCACTGCGCCGGTAAGGGCGCCGCTAATCACCAGCCAGAAGGTGCTCACAGCGCCCTCCGCTCCACCCGTCTCAACCCCAGCACGAAGAACAACGCCAAGCCAATCAGCACCAGTCCTGCCGCTGAAGGCAGTCCGGCGGAGAGTTGCAGCACGTCTCCGGCGACGAGGAATACGGCAATCAGGAAGCAGGTTGCGACTATTATCAGAGGATTATGCCCGGCCAGCCAACTCGCCAACAGACCCAAATACCCCAAGTTGTCAGAAATTCCAGGCCGCAGGTCATGGTGAATGCCCGACACTTCCACCATTCCGGCAAGACCGGCGAGGCCACCCCCGGCAATCATGGCGGCTATGAAGTATTTGTCCACCGCTATACCTCGATGCCGGGCCGCCTCGGGATTGCCCCCCACTGCCCGCATCTTGAACCCCCACATAGTGCGCGTGAAGATGACATAACAAATGATGAGGGCCGCCACTGCGGCCAGAAATCCCCAGTGAAATCGGCTCCCGGCGATGGCCGGAAATATCGCTGCCGTATCGAAGGGCGTGGTATACGGGTAGCCTAGCCCTGCTGGGTTTTTCCACGGGCCGAACACGAACACATTGACCAGCAGAATGGCAACGTAGTTGGCCAGCAGCGTGGAAATAACCTCGTTCACCCCCCGCCAGTGGCGCAGCAGCGCAGCCATCGCCGCCCAAATGCCTCCGCCGGCACATCCCGCCAAGGCCATGAACGGCAGCATCAGCCAACCCTGCCCAACGGAGAGGAACAACGCCACTCCGGTGGCCGCCAGCGCGCCGATGTACAGTTGACCCTCGCCCCCCACGTTGACCAGTCCGACACGGGTGGGGACGGCGGTGGCGAGAGCGGTGAGCACCAGCGGTATCATGGTCACGCCGACCTCGCTGAGGCCCAAGGAGCTGCCGATGACACCGTTCCACGCCTCCAGCAAAGATTCCGCCGGATCATGCCCGGAGACCAGCAGAAATATGGCGAAAACCCCCAGCGCCAGCGCTACGCCCAAGACCGCTCGAAATGCGGGCTGCGCAGCTAAGACATCTCCAAGTTCCCGCAATGAAGACACAGGAGGGCGTAAATTCAGAAGGCGATTGATTGAGTCCATGTCAAGCTAGGCATGACCTGTCATCAGCAGTCCGATTTCACGAACAGAGACCGCTTCCGAAGGAAACTCTCCGGCCACGCGGCCCCGGTACATCACCAGGAGACGGTCGCTGAGGTCCAGCAGTTCGTCCAGGTCTTCGGACACCAGCAAAGTGGCGGCTCCGGCGTCGCGCTGTTCCAGCAGCAGGCGGCGAGTGGATTCCGCGCTCAACACATCCAGGCCGCGAGTTGGGTAGTAGGCCACCAGCACCGGAGCTACCCGCCCCAGCTCGCCAGCCAGAAGAACACGCTGGATATTGCCGCCGGACAATCGCCTCACCCGGTCTCGTGGGTCGGCCAGAGGCAAGGGAAATTCGGCCCGCACTTTCTCCGCGTCGGCGGTAACGCTCTTGCGGTCAAGCCAGAAACTTCCTCCCTGGCCTCGGTTCAACCCGGCCAGCAGAAGATTTTCGTCAACCCGCATTTCAGGGACCATAGCGTCGGACAGCGGGTCTTCCGGTATCACCGACACTCCGCGCCGCAACGCATCCACTGTGGAATGTCTGGACAGCGGTTCCCCGAACAGCAATATATTGCCGCTCTGCGCCTGTTCCAGCCCCAGGAGAGCCGCTCCCAAGGCCCTCTGCCCGTTTCCCGCCACGCCAGCGATGCCCAAAATCTCGCCCCGCCGGACGCTGAAGCTGACGTCCTCCAGCCCCCGGTGGTTGGATTCATCCCTGGTGGTCACAGACCGGAACTCCAAGGCCGTTTCACCGCTCGCGTTCCTTACATTGCCGTTGCGGTGCGGTCTGACGGCATTCTCTTCTCCGACCATCGTGGCCACCAGGCTCTCGGCGTCGAAGTCGCTGCGGGGCGCGGTGGCCGCGACCTTCCCTCGCCGTAGCACAGTCACGTTGTCGGCGACGGCCAGGGCCTCGCGCACCTTGTGAGTGATGAATAGAATGGAATAGCCGTTTTCCTTCAGGGTGGCAAATACACGGAAGAGGCCGTCAACCTCGTGAGGCGCCAGCACACTGGTCGGCTCGTCGAAAATCAGTATCCGCGCATCGGCCAAGAGCAGCTTGACCAACTCCACCTTCTGTCGCTCACCCAGGGACAGATCGTCCACTCGCCGATGCGGGTCAATTTCCAGGCCGTAGGCATCCGCGAACTGCTCAATGCGGCGCACCAGCTCCCGGCGCCGGAGCAGGCGGCCTTGGGAAGGCAGAAACAGGGCCACGTTTTCCACCACCGACAGAGCAGGAACCAGCGAGAAGTCCTGGAAGACCATACCTACCCCAAGTTGCCGCCCGGCGGCCGGAGAACCGAGGCGAACGGGCTGCCCGCTAATAACTACCGTACCGGAGTCGGGGGCGTGGTAGCCGTATATCACCTTCATCAGGGTGCTTTTGCCGGAGCCGTTCTCTCCGAGGACGGCATGAACTTCGCCACGCCGCACCACCAGGTCAACGCCGTCGTTGGCCACAACACCGGGAAACGTCTTGGTAACGCCTCGCAGTTCCAGCAGCGGAATATCTCCCGAAGGCTCGGAGCAGTAGCCCTTGTCGTTACAGTCATCGCTGTGATGATGCGGTTCCAATACGTTACCGCCGGATATTTGTCTATGGGGATGAACAATGGCAAGGGGCGCACGATGGCGCCCCCTAATGTATCAGTACTATGCCCCGGCTTGCCCTGTTAGCCCGCGGCGATAGCCCTTACCTCCAGGGCCTTTTCGGGAAGAGGATGGCTGGTCCAGGTTGCTCCGTCGTCTGTGGTACGGAACACCTGGCCGTCCCGGGCAGCGCAGGCGATGTTGGACGGAGCCCGGGGGTCAACGGAAACCGACATCATGGTAGAGTCTGCGGTGATACCCCGGTCAACCCGCTCGAAGGTCTTGAACAAGTCCCGGCTGCGGTAGAGCGCTCCCGTCCGGCTGCGGGCCGCCGCGCCAATGGAGACGTAGAGCATGTTGGGGTCGTGGGGAGCCGCCTTCAAGTCGCGTGTGTAGGTTACTTCCGAGAACTGTCCGAAGTCCACAGGGACCCATTCGGAACCCCGGTCCGGGCCGATGAACGGCCCTTGCCTGGTGGTGATGAACACGGTGTGGGGCAACGCGGTGGCACACTGTACGCCGTGCAGGTCCAGCGTATCCTCACTAGGGGCCAGGCTGCCGGTGATTTCCTCCCAGGTATCGCCGCCATCGGAACTGCGGATGACCCCGGCAACTTCCAGCGCGGCATACATTTCATCGGGGAAGTTGGGGTCGGCGGCCAGCGCGATGACCCGCGTGGGGAAAGACATACTAACTTCGTTGGAACCCATGGTGGCGGCGTCCAGCCTGCGCCACGACTCTCCACTGTCAACGCTGCGGTAAATCTCGCCCGGAGCGGTGCCGAGATACATCACCGTCGGGTCGCCCGGACGGAACATGAATGTCCAGACCGGCGGCGCTATAGCCGGGTAGTCCAGCCGCTCCCAAGTGTCGCCGTGGTTGAGGCTGCGGTACGGCCCATTCTGGGTGCCCGCGAAGACAACCTCCGGATTCTCCGGGTGGATGGCGATGCCGCAAACGGAGGGAGACTCAGGCAGACCGGCGGTCAGCTCCTCCCACTTCTCCCGTCCGGGGGACAGGCGGTATAGGCCGCTGGTCTCGGCTCCGGCGTATATGTAAGTCATACTCTTTCCTCCCGGGCAACGTAGTTAGACATAGTTATGGGCCGGTGAATCCGAATCAGGAAGAGGCGATTTCCTCCAGATCGAAGCGGTAGTCCTCTATTACCGGATTGGAAAGCAGTTCGCTGCACATCCGGGCAACCGAGTCCCTCACCGAGCCGGCCTCGTTTCCGCTTAAGCGAAGTTCCAGGTACTTGCCTATGCGCGCGTCTTCTGCCGACTCATGGCCCATCCGTCGCAGGGCTGCCAGGACAGTCTGTCCCGCCGGGTCGCTGACAGCGGGCTTAAGAGTCACGTATATTTTGGCCAGATATGCCATTCCTTTTCCTGATGCTCTCTTGTCGTCTCAGTAGGAAAGCGCCTTGGCAACGCGCTGAGCCAGTTAGCCGCCGGGCATACTCTGTTGCGAGCCGCGGCATGAAATCGCCCCCTCCGGCCCCAGCCGCCCAACATAGTGTTCGTAGAACCGCTTGATGCGTTCCTGGTCCACGCCGTCCATGATGTCCAGAACACCCCATACCGACAGCGCAACCTGCCCGGGGGCTATCTTGGAGTAGGAGCGGGCCACAGTGTAATGGTCTTTCCAGCCGCCCAGATCGTTGTATACATTCTCGAGGGCGTCAACGTCAGCCTGGTTGGGCAAGTTGTAGCTGATTACTATGTTGCCGTGCTCCAGGTTGTGAACCACTCTCTCATCCGCCACCTCCCCTTGGTAGAAACCGCAGGGTTGGGGCGAGAAATAGTGGTCGCCGGAAGTGGCGGGGACGCTGTTATAGGCTACGATAGTGCCGTCCTCGACGTGATTCTTGGTAGCCATGATTTCCTGGTCTAGGCCCACGCCTTCCACGTAAGCCGACGCCGTGCCCAAGTCCACCGCCTGAGGGCCGCCGATGCTCTGGAAAATCGGGACCGCCGCGAAGCTGCCGATAACCAGCACGGCGATGACGATCGACCCTATCAGGATCAGCTTGTTGGTTCCGCCGCGCTGGGTAGTGCGCGGAATCTCTAGGTTACGGGGCCGACGGTTGCGGCGGTGTCTTGATTCGGGCAATGGGTATCTCCGCTGAATTGATGGGTATCAGAAGCAGTTAGAGGTTCTCCCCGGTCAGCCGGACGTAGGCTTCCCGGTATCGTTGTGTAGTGCGCTCGGCAACATCGGCAGGAAGATCGGGCGCAGGTGGCTCATGGTTCCAGCCTTGGGCGTCCAGCCAGTCGCGGACGAATTGCTTGTCGAAGTTGGGTTGCGAGCGCCCGGGGTTGTAACCTTCGGCGTCCCAGAATCTGCTGGAGTCCGGGGTCAGCAACTCATCAATCAGTATCAATTCCCCGTCCAGGATACCGAACTCCATTTTTGTGTCAGCCAGGATGATTCCTCTATCCAGTGCGTAGGCCTGAGCGAATGAGTAGACGGCTTTGCTGGTAGCCTCCAACTTCGCAGCCATATCAGCCCCAACCATGTCCACCACCTGCTGGTAGGACATATTTTCATCATGGCCTTCTTCGGCCTTGGTAGTTGGAGTGAACAGAGGCTCAGGGAGGGTCTGCCCCTCCACCAGCCCCTCCGGCATTTCCTGGCCGGATACCGTGCCCTGGCGCCTGTATTCCGACCAGGCCGAGCCAGTGATATAGCCGCGCACGATGCACTCGATGTCAATCCGCTGAGCCCTCCTGACCACCATCGCCTGCTGCGCCACATCCGCAGGCAGTGGGCTGCCCAACCCCGAGCCGCTTCCTGCGGTTAGATACTGCCCTGCATCCGGCGAGTCAGCCAGGCAAATAAGGTGATTGGGGACGATATGCGCGGTCTTGTCGAACCAGAAAGCGGATATGCGGTTCAGCACCTGCCCCTTGCCGGGTATGCCGCCGGGCAGCACAACGTCGAAGGCCGATATGCGATCGGTGGCTACCATCAGAAGCCGGCCGCCGCCTATGTCGTAGGTATCGCGTACTTTGCCCCGGTGCACTCTTCCGGGCAGTGGCGTCTCGATGATCATTTCGTATTCCCTCTCTGTCGGTATTCCCCATTAAGCGGGAATGACCGGTTTCTATGACTGCTAAACAGCGCTGCCCGCAGGGACTGGCAGCAGCTCCAAGCGCCGGAAAGTGTCGTCTACATAGCGCGTGTAATAGCCGTAATCGAAAAGATTCTCCATTTCGGACGATGACAGATACGCCCCAACGGTGCTGTCGGATTTCAGCAGGTCGCGGAAATCGCAGCCGCCGGGCTGGTCCATTTCGGCCCAGCAACGCATTGCATTGGTCTGTACTATCTTGTAGGCGTCTTCGCGGGAGAGGCCCTTGTCCACCAGTTCCAACAGGGCCCGCTGGCTGAACACCAATCCCCGGCTGCTCTCTATATTGGCATACATCCGTTCTGGAAAAACCCCGATTCCCTCAGTGATCCGGGTGAAGATGCTCAGGATGTAGTCCAGGGCCAGGCAGGAGTCCGGCAGGATGATGCGCTCCGCCGACGAGTGGCTGATGTCGCGCTCTCCCCACAGGGCCACGTTTTCCATCGCGGTCTGCGCGTTTCCTCTCAGCAGCCGGGCCAGACCGCAAATGCGCTCGGCCAGCTCCGGGTTGCGCTTGTGCGGCATGGAAGACGACCCGGTCTGCCCTTGCCCGAAGGGTTCCTCCAGCTCGCGTATTTCCGTGCGCTGCAGTGAGCGAATCTCGGTGGCGAACTTCTCCAGTGAAGCGCCGACAAGCGCCAGGGTTGTAACGAAATGGGCGTGCCGGTCCCGTTGGACTATTTGATTGGTAATACCGGCCACCTTGAGTCCGAGATGCCGACAGACCCGTTCTTCTACTGACGGGGGCACTGTGGCGTGGGTGCCTACCGCGCCCGAAATCATGCCCACCCGCATTGTCTCCAGGGCCGCAACCAACCGCTCCCGCTGCCGGGTCAACTCATCCCACCACAAGGCCAGCTTCAGCCCCAGGGTCATAGGCTCCGCGTGGATGCCGTGAGTACGACCCATCATCAGGGTGTCTTTGTGTTTCAGCGACTGCTCCCTCAGGGCGGCAATGGCTTGGTCCAGTTCGTTAAGCAGCAGCTCACCGGCTTCACCTATCTGCAGGTCAAGGCCGGTATCCAGCATATCGTTGGAAGTCAGACCCAGGTGCAACCAGCGGCCCTCCGGCCCCATGGATTCCGTGATGGAGGATATGAAAGCGGTGACGTCGTGGCGGGTGGTCTGAAATATCTCATCCATCCGCTGGGGGTTGTACTTTGCGGTACGAAGGCGGGTCATGTCGTCTTCGGGTATGACGCCCTCTTCGCACCAGGCCTCGCAGACCGCCAGCTCGACTGCCAGCCATTTCTCGTACTTGTTGTCGTCGGCCCATACCCGCTTCATGGCGGGGCGGGAATATCGGTCTATCACTGCCCTTACACCGTATATCTAAAGGTAATGAGTCAGGCGGATGTGGTCCCGTTCGCGCGCAGATACAGTTCCCGCACCGTCAGCAGGATGGACCTGAAATCCTGAAACGTCTGGTACGAAATCCCCTCATCATCGCAAAAGCGGGCAAGAGTGCGGTGGGCGAACACCAAGTCTGCCTGTCGGGAAGCCTCCAGGTCGGACGCGCCATCCCCGGCATAGACCACGTAGTAGTCCTGGCTCTGGAATCTCTCTACAACGAGAGCCTTGGAATTGCCTTGTTCTTCCTTGCCGGGGTAGGCGTGATTGTAGTGGTAAGAGATACGTCCGTCCTTAAAACTCGTGTCCACCGCGTAAATGGGAACGTCGCTGAAGCCGTCGCGCTCCAATAGAGCGGAAATATAGAAGTCCAGCCCCTGGCTCACCACTGCCAGTGGGATACCATGGCTGCGGCAGAACTGGTGCAACTCGGGAAACCACGGGCGCAGAGTCGCGTGTTCCTTGACATAATGCTGCATGGCCGGCCGGTCAGCCCAGATTTCGCGGAAAGTGATTTCCTGGTATTCCTTCAGAGACATCTTGCCGTCCCGGAAGGCTTGGCGTACATCCGTCCAGTTGGGCGCGCCGAACCGGTTAAGCAACAATTCCGCCACATTCTGCACTGCGGCGGTATCATCGAAGTCGGTCAGGAAGGCGGGAGTCCGCCCTTCGGCCTTGCTCGGCAGCGGCCTATCGTTCGCGGAGCTCGCGCCGGTAGTCGTCATAAGCCTGCCTGATTTCGGGATGTTGGAGCCCCAGGATTTGGGCAGCAAAGAAAGCGGCGTTGCGCGCGCCCCAAGAGCCAACCGCCATGGCAGCCACCGGAATGCCGGGCGGCATCTGCGCCGTAGACATCAGGGCGTCTATACCCTTCAGCTCGCTGGAAGCCAGCGGAATGCCAATCACCGGAAGCGTGGACCATGCCGCGAGTGCGCCTCCCAGCGCCGCCGAGCCGCCGGCTGCGGCAATGAGCACCTGAATGCCGCGCTCTCGCGCTCCCTGAGCGTATTCCGCTACCCGCTCAGGCGTCCGGTGCGCCGACATGACACGCACCTCGTAGTCTATGCCCAATTGCTCCAGCGTGCTGACGGTATCTTTTACTACAGGCTCGTCAGACGCGCTGCCCATTACAACCCCTACCAACGGCACGTTGACCTCTCCTTCAATCCCTGTGTCACGAATTTAGTTGCTTCTCCCGAGGGTGCTGCCGGGTCGGCGCACATCGAAAGGCGTAACGCCCTCTATGATAACACGCCATTACAATTGCAACTGCTCCCGGAAGGCGTCAATCAACGCCCGTTCCAGCGCATTGCGGTCCTGCCGTATCTGGACGCCGTTGACCATCAAGGAGATGCCTTCGTCCAGCATCACCAACTCGACCACGACCTCCAGTTCCTCCCCTTCATCCCAGCTCAGCGCGGTGGAAATGACGTCGGTAGCCTCGTCGTCGTAGATTGGGTCTTCCTCTTCCTCCCCGGTTTCCCACTCTACGGTGGTCTCCACTTCTCCCTGTCCATCCAGCAATACTTCGTTCATTTCCATGACAAGAGAAGTTATTTCCAGGGAGTCGTGACGGGAGAGCAACTCCTCCCGCTCGGCGGCCACTTCCTGGTCATAGGTTTCCAGGCGCTCCATCCGGGCGGCGCGAGCCTGGGTTAGTTCCGCCTTGAGCTGTTCAAGGGAGTCACGCCAAGCCATTTTTCTACTCCAATGTTCCTCTATTGCGCCGTATTGTAATTCCGCCGCGCAACCCTGCCCGACAACCAGGCTGCTTCGTCTAGCGCTATGAAGTCCGGAAGACCAGCCTGCGCCCCCAGACGCTCCAGTGATTCAAGCATATCAAGGTAGCGTATTCCCACCGGGCCTTGCCTCACGGCCCCCGGGAAAGCGCCTGCCCGCCGCAACATACGCTCCGCATTGGCGTTCCAGACACAGAAAAGAGTCGAATTGCGGAGGCACAGAAGCCAGGAAACAAACTCTCCACTGGCCCCAGCCAGCTTGTAGGCCCCATCGGGCGAAGCGCATTCATCGAAACGCCCTTCCAGTTTGATAGTATCATACAAAAGGAAGTCCAGGCTGTCTCTGAGTTCTGCTATGGGAATGGCGGAGAAAGCCGCGGCATCCCGTCCTCCTGAAGCCCGGTACAGCCGGAGAGCCTGCTCGGCGCTGAGAACGGCGAGAGCGTCCTGCTCCAGCCAGCCCTGCGAACTCCGCCGCCCGGCTCCAGCGCCGCTTGCGGTAGGCATCCAGGCCCCCGGTTCCCGACACTTCGCCGTAAAGGCGGCGCAGGGCATCCGGCGTGAGTTGAGAAACCGATTTCGTTCCGGTCATGCCGTCAGCCCAATATCCTTACGCCAGTGCGCTCCCTGGAATGAGATTCCCTCCACCCTGGCATAGGCTTGCTCTCGAGCCTCCGCAATGGAATCTCCGCCGCCGACCACGGTGAGAACACGCCCCCCGGCAGTAACCGGACGCCCTGACGGCCCGGCCGCGACTCCTGCGGTAAAAATCGTCGAACCGGCAGCGGGCTCATCACACAGGTCAAGGCCGTTTATCTCGAAACCGGTATCGTACTCGTCCGGGTATCCGCTCGAGGCCATCACCACGCCCACGTACTGCCGGTCGTTCCACTGCACGTCCACCCGGTCAAGTTTGCCTTCGTGGCAGGCCAGCATGACCTCCAGCGGGTCGGAGGCAAGGCGGGGCATCAGTGTCTGCGTTTCCGGGTCTCCCAGGCGGCAGTTGAATTCAAGCACCTTGGGGCCATCCGCAGTGAGCATCAGTCCGGCGTACAGCACTCCCCGGTATGGCGCCCCCTGCTGGGCCATTGATGTGACCACGGGGCGCATAATGGTTCGTTCCACCTCGGCGCTCAGTTCCGGCGTCCAGAACCCCGGCGGAGAGAAGCTGCCCATGCCGCCGGTGTTGGGCCCCCGATCGCCGTCGTCCAGCCGCTTATAGTCGCAGGCCGTCACCAAGGGCGATATGTGTTCTCCGTCGCAGAAAGCAAACACGCTCACTTCCCGCCCTTCCAGCCGCTCTTCCAGAAGCACTGTCGTTCCCGCGTCGCCAAAAGCTCTCCCCGACATCAAGGCGCGAACTGCCCTCGCCGCTTCCCCCTCGTTATCGCAGACGGTGACGCCCTTGCCAGCGGCCAGTCCGTCGGCCTTGACCACGCGAGGCCCGGGATTGCGGCGAAGAAATTCCAGCGCCTCGGATTCATCGCAGAATACCGCGAAATGAGGGTTGGTCGCACTGGCTTCCCGAATCACCTCTCTCGCAAAGCTCTTGCTGGACTCCAGCCGCGCTGCGGCCTGGGTGGGTCCGAAAACCGGGATGCCCATGGCGGCAAGGGCGTCGACCAAACCATCGGCCAGTGGGGCTTCCGGGCCTACCACTACCAAGTCTGCGGACACTTCCCTCGCCGCGGCGGTCAAGTTGTCAGTCCTGACGCCCAGGTTCAGGTTGGTGGCGATGCTGCCCGTGCCGTAGTTGCCGGGAGCAACCCACAGTCTGGAAAGCAACGGGCTGCGACTGATGCGCCAAGCCAAGGCGTGCTCACGGGCGCCGTTGCCCACAATCAGGACGTTCACGGGTTCGCCCTCGCCCTAACCATCTCCCAGTGGGAGTGGGAATTATGTGCGCCCTTCCCGCGGCAGAGGAAATGCTTTCGACTTTTCACCTTCGCTATTCCCATTCGATGGTTCCAGGCGGCTTGCTGGTGATGTCGTAGACCACCCGGTTGACTCCGGGCACTTCGTTTACAATCCGGTTGGATATGCGGGACAACACTTCGTAAGGGAGTCGCACCCAATCGGCGGTCATGGCATCCTCGCTGGTTACGCAACGAAGAGCGCAGACGTAGCCGTAGGTTCGATAGTCCCCTTGGACGCCCACAGTGCGGCTGTCGCTCAAGACCGCGAAACTCTGCCACACGCTGTTGTACAGATCCGCGCCCTTTATTTCGTCAATTACAATCCAGTCACAGGCGCGCAGCATATCCAGCTTTTCCTGCGTGACCTCGCCAATGACCCGGATGGCGAGACCGGGGCCCGGGAACGGCTGCCGGTACACCATATCCGGCGGCAGGCCCAACTCCAGGCCAACATCGCGCACTTCGTCCTTGAACAGATAACGCAGCGGTTCCACCAGTTGCAGCTTCATATTTTCCGGCAGCCCGCCCACGTTGTGGTGCGTCTTTATCCGGGCCGAAAGCCCCGAACCTGACGACGGGGAAGCCTCGCTCTCGATGACGTCCGGATAGAGGGTTCCCTGCGCCAGGAATTCGGTTTCTCCCAATCCCGATGCCGCTTCCTCGAATACCCGGATGAATTCCTCTCCGATGGCCTTGCGCTTGGTCTCCGGGTCGGTAACTCCCGCCAGCCGGGCCACAAAACGCTCCGAAGCGTCCACATACTCCAGGTTCAGCCCCATGCCGCGTCTGAAGGTGGACTGCACCCGTTCCGCTTCTTCCAGCCGCAACAGGCCGTTGTTGACGAAGATGCAGGTCAGTTGGTCGCCGATGGCCCTATGCAGCAGCGCGGCGGTGACTGCCGAGTCAACCCCGCCCGAAAGCGCGCAAATCACCCGCCCGCCGCCCACCTGCTCGCGGATGCGGATGATTGCGTCGGCTGCCACATTGCCGGGAGTCCACGAGCCGTGGCATTCACATATTCGGAACAGGAAGTTTTCCAGAATGTCGCTGCCAAGGGGAGTGTGGTTCACCTCGGGATGGAATTGCAGGCCGAACATATCATGCCCGTTTCCGATGGCAGCCACTGGCGAGTTCTCAGTGAAAGCCAAGCTGGAGAAACCCGGCGGCAGTGACTCCACCCGGTCGCCGTGGCTCATCCACACCTGAAATGATGGCGGCAGCTCATGGAACAGAGGCGGACGCCCGCCCGGCAAGCCCCAGCCCGCGGATGGGCTGTCCTGGTGCAGCACGGCGTGTCCGAACTCCTGCCTGGTTCCCCGGGCAACCGCTCCGCCCAACTGGTGCACCAGAGCCTGCATTCCATAGCAGATGCCCAGCACTGGCAGCCGCCGCTCGAACACCCAGTCGGGAATCCGGGGAGCGCCCTCTTCGTAAACGCTTGCTGGCCCGCCGGACAGGATAATCCCCTTGGGATTGATTCGCTCCACCTTCTCCCACGGGTCTGCAGGATTCGCTATCTCTGAGTAAACCTTCAGTTCCCGCACGCGACGCGCTATGAGATGGCTGTATTGGGAGCCGAAATCTATGACGACGACACCCTCGTTGACTTGTCTCCCGGAACCGGGCGATTCGGCCTCGACTCCGCTGGCAATTTCCAGATAGGCCGACACCTCCAGATCGTCGCTGGCGGCAATCCTTCGGCCTATCGGCAGCTTCGAAGTAGTCGTGACGGGCCTCCTTCGCGGAGAATGCCAAGCTCAAGAGGGAGAGTGACGGAGCCCTCCAGTGGAACTGCTGGCGTGAAACGTGACCGCAATTATACCTAACCCGCAGCCAAATATACTATATGTTGTGTGCCTGACGCCGCTTGCTTTGCTGCTGGCTCTGCGCTTATTGACCCGCCCTTGACGGCATGATAGGTTGACCGCAAAGACACACCACCAGCGAGTATCTATGAGCGCAAATCAGACCCTTTCCGAGACCGAAGCGCCACTGCCCTGGGAGACTACCATAGGCCGCGTGCTTGACCTCGTCACCGACGGCGACCCGGACAAGACCTTCGTGGAGATTGGCGGAGAATCATATTCTTACGGCCACATCCGCGAAGGTGTGCTGCGGACTGCATCCCTGTTCCGTGAGTTGGGAGTCCAGCACGGCGACCGGGTCTGCCTGTTTATGCCCAACTGCATCGAATACCTTTACTGCTGGTTCGGGTTGTCGGAGTTGGGAGCAATCAGTGTTCCCATCAATACCGCCTACCGGCGCGACGAGACCGCCTACATCCTGAACAACGCCGAGGCCGTGGTTCTAGTTACTGATCCATCGCTGGCTGATGTGGCCGGAGCCGCCGCCGACCTGGCCTCCAGCATACGCCACCGCATCCTGCGCAGTGACGAACCTGCGGGCGAGGGCTGGACGCCGTTCAGAGACGTCTTCGAGCGCGCCGCGCCACTCGCCCAAAGGCCGGACGTATCGCCCGACGACGTTTCCATGCTGGTTTACACTTCCGGCACCACCGGCAATCCCAAGGGTGTGATGGTCACCCACCGGATGTACGCCGCGGCAGGCCAAGGCTTCGCACACTGGACACAGGCCAGTTCCGATGACCGTTTCTTCACCTGTCTGCCCTTCTATCACGCCAACATCCAGTACTACTCCACCATGGGCGCCCTTGCCGCTGGAGCCACTCTGGTCATCGTTGACCGCTTCAGCGCATCCCGGTTCTGGGGACAGGTGCGGGAGGCCCAGGCAACCGTGGTCAACTTTATCGGCATGATGATGCCCGTGCTGGCCAAGAACACCGAATCTCCGGACGACGCCGACAACACCGTCCGGCTATTCTACGGCTCGCCTTCCTTCTCACCTGAGTTCCTTTCCGAGTTCCAGGAGCGGTTTGCCACGGACATCATCGTCGGCTTCGGCATGACCGAGACATGCTACGGCACCATTGAGGCCATCCGCGAAGACCGGCGGGCCGGTTCCTCGGGCCGCCCCCGCCAGCATCCCGACCCGCGCTTCGAGAACACCGTCCGCATCGCCGATGCCGAGACCGGACAGCACGTCGGCCCCAACACCGTCGGCGAGATCACCATCAAGAACCCCGCCGTGATGCCGGGCTACTGGCGCAACGACGAGCAGAACCGCGAGACATTGCGCGACGGCTGGCTCTATACCGGCGACCTCGGCTGGCTGGACGGCGACGGCTTCCTGTATTTCGTAGACCGGAAGAAGGACATAATACGCCGCCGGGGGGAAAATATTTCCTCCCAGGAAGTCGAGAACGTTATCAAGGCCAACCCCAACGTCCTCGACTGCGCCGTTGTAGCTGTTCCGTCAGAACTTGGCGAAGATGAGGTTAAGGCATACGTCACTCCCCGGCCCGGAGCGACGGTCAACCCAGAGGAAGTCGTCTACTGGTGCGCCGAGCGCCTGGCCTACTTCAAGGTGCCCCGCTACTGGGAAGTGCGCGATGAGCTGCCCCGAACCCCCAGCCTTCGCGTCCGCAAGGACGTTCTTCGGCAGGAACGCGAAGACCTCATAGAAGGCTGCTATGACCGCGAAGCCGCAGGAATCCGCCTGCGTTAAACTTCCCTTCTTATTGGCAAGAGGGTTAAGGTGACAGCACAACGACCCCCAATTTCCCCTCTCTCAAGGGAAGGGGCGGAGCTTGCCCCCGCGAAAGCGGGGGGCGAGGGTGAGAATGTCCGAACCTAGATACTGGCTTTTCAAGTCCGAGCCGTCCGCTTACTCCTTCGATGACCTGCTCAACGAGCAAAACCGGACGGCGGAGTGGGACGGCGTCCGCAACTACCAGGCCCGCAACTTCATGCGCGACGACATGAAGGCCGGCGACAAGGTGCTGTTCTATCACAGCAGCGCCAAACCAACGGCGGTGGTTGGCACCGCCCGCATAGTCAAGGAAGCCTATCCCGACGCTACGGCTTGGGACCCCAACGACAAGCATTACGACCCCAAGAGCAGCCCCGGCGAGACCGCGTGGATGGTCGTCGAAATCCAGGCCGAGGCGCCATTGCCCAACCCGGTAACTCTCGCAGCGGTCAAAGCCAACCCCAAGCTGAAGGATATGCTGCTCATACGGAAGGGGCAGCGCCTCTCCATACAGCCGGTGACCAAAGAGGAATACGACGAAATCATCGCCATGAGCAATGCGGAGCAGTAGCTCCCCATACTGCCGTTGCCATCCAACGCAAAGCAGAATCAGGGGCGGACATTATGCCCAATAGCGACACCAACGCGGCCCGCAGCTTTCACAGTTCCACCAAGCTCACATACATCAGCTTGTCTACCAAGCCGCCCCTGTATAAGTCGTATCCCGGCCTTCCCACCGTGGCGCTGCCAGCGGATATGCCTTCTCCCCAAGCGGCTACGCTCCCGGCGGTCTCCGGCGAAACCGCATACCCCCCTGAACCTCTGGACCTGAGCGCAATCGCCCAACTGCTGCACTATTCCGCCGGTCTGATTCGCCGCAGCTTCCTGCGTTCCGCAGGCGAAGTCCACTACCGCGCTGCCGCCTCCGCTGGCGCGCTCTACCCCATCGAGCTTTACGTAGTCTGCGGCGACCTTCCTGGTCTGGACGCCGGGATATACCACTACTCCCCCGCCGATAACGCGCTAACGCTGCTGCGCTCGGGAGACTTCCGTGGAAACCTGTCCGGTTCGGCTGCCGGACACTCCGGTATCGCCAGCGCGCCCGCGACCATCGTGAGCACCTGTGTCTTCTGGCGCAGCGCATGGAAGTACCGCGAGCGGGGCTACCGCTATTGCTACTGGGACAACGGCACCATACTGGCCAACATGGCCGCCACCGCCACTGCCCTCGGCTTGCCAGTAGAGGTTGTGGCCGGGTTCGTTGACGCCGAGGTTGACGCACTGCTGGGGCTGGAATCCGGCAGCGAAGCGTCCTTCTTCTTGGCGCCCATAGGCGAAGGGAACACTTCAGCGGAACCCGCTGGCGATGTTCCGGCCATTGCTCCCGGCGTCCTGGGCGTCGAAAGGCAGACCGAGTACCCGGAGACTCGCGCACTGCACGTGAACTCCTGCCTGAGCGATGCAGTGGAAGTACGCAACTGGCGCAGATCAGCCTTGGCAAATCCGGCGCCGTATGCCCCTGACTGGCCGCAATCGTCGCCGCTGGGCGAAACCGTCGCCCAGCGCGGCTCGACCCGCCGGTTCGCCCGCGACTCTATACCTGCCAGGCGACTGGAGGCGTTGCTGTCGGCATCCACCGCGCCGGTTAATGCCGACTACGGTAGCGGCCTGATTGACACCTACCTGATTATCAACGCCGCCGAGGGAATCACCCCAGGGGCCTACTACTACTCTCGTAGCAAGGGGTCCCTGGAATTACTCCAGGAAGGCGAATTCCGCGAGGAAGCCGGGCATCTCTGTTTCGAGCAGGCCCTGGGGGCTGACTCGAGCGCTGTCGCCTTCTTCATGGCCGACCTCGACGCCATTCTGTCGCGCTTGGGTAACCGGGGCTACCGCGCAGCGCAGCTAGAGGCCGGAATAATTGGCGGACGGATGTACCTGAGCAGTCACGCCATGGGCTTGGGCGCAACCGGCATGACCTTCTTCGATGATGCCGTAACCGCCTTTTTCTCGCCGCACGCGACTGGCAAGAGCCTTATGTTCCTGGTGGGCTTGGGAGTGACCCACGAGCGTAACCAGGTTCATCCCTTCCGCTCCCGCATCGGTATGCTCAAGGACTCGCTGGCCCGCGGCGCAGGAGCGCAGGGAAGGTCCGTCCCCGGCTGGCTGTACGACTAGGTTCTGTTGACATTTTCCCGTCATTCCAGCGAAAAGCCTGCCCCGTACTCCGATACGGGGCCGGAATCCAGGGTTTCCAAACAGGAGAAAAACAAAGCTGGCTGGCTATGCTTCCGGATTCAGGCTTTCGCCGGAATGACGGGAAGGAGTTACCGGACTGCTGTATATTGCAAATGTAAACACGCCCTAGAACCCTTCGACTCCGCGAGTTCCTCTTTCCAAGAGAAGGAAGGTAGACGCTACCCGATGGCCTTCCGGCGGATGTGCTGCAGGGCCATCTGCATATGCCATTCCATCGCGCCCAGGCCGACAACCCGGACTCCCACGTCGAAGTAGCGTTTGGCGGATTCGGCCATGGCGTCGAAGTCCGGCGAGTCCAAGCCCATGTTGTACATGATGGCGGCGCCGTGCCGTTCCCCGGTCTTGACCGCGTTCTCCAGCAGGCGCATCACCTTGGGGTCGTCGTACTTGAACGGCACGCCTAGTATCTTGGTGATGTCGCCAGCGGCCAGCCAGACCAGCCGGATGCCGTCTATGGCGAGAATCTCGTCCAGGTCCCGCAGGCCGCCCTCGCTCTCCACTGTTGGCACTACCAGCGTCCCTTCGCGCGTCTTGGCATTGAACTCCGGGAACTCCTCGGCTGTGTTGAAACGCCGCAGGTGAATCAGCCGGTGCCAGTCGTCACGCAGGCCCATCAAATCTTGCACTTCCTCTTTGGAGCTTACCGACACTGTCACCGCCGTGGCTCCCAGCGACAGAGCGCGGGCGGCGTCGGAGACGGTGCGGCGGTCGGTGCCCGTGGCCCACGGGAAGGCTTGCACCCGTATCAGCGGAGATATGCCCGTGCCTCGCGCAGCCCGGATCAGGTGGGCGATGTTGTCCCAGTCGTGGGCCGTGAACATCATGTCGGCCATGAAAGCGTCCATTCCGGCCACTCCGGCCACTTCCACCATGTTCGGATGGCTGAAGACGTAGGCGCAGAGGGAGGGCAGCCCATGGTCCAAGTTATGCAGCAACCGGTCCGTAGCGGGAGAAGGAAATAGCACAGAGCACCTCGCAAAGCCCGTCGGCGAGATTTGGCAAGAATTGTCAGCAGCGTAAGTTTATCCGAAAATGGCCTATCATCGTAAGAGATGCGATGCTGGTAACATATCAGATTCCCGAAATGCAATTGAAAAATGCTGCTGGAGAAAGCAGGTGCTTGATTTCGCGCGATTCGAATGGATTAGCTTCGACTGCTACGGGACCTTGGTGGATTGGGAGACTGGCATCTTCGATGCGGTGGCCGGAGTCTTTGCCAGACATGGAGTTCGGAAGAGCCGGGGCGAAATCCTGGCCCTGTTTGCCAATGCGGAGCCGAAAGTGCAATCTTCAGGCCAGTTCATGGAGTACCGGCTGGTGCTTCGAGACGTGATGGAGATGATGGCGTGGGAAGCCAGCATCCGCTTGCCCAGAACGGAAGCGGATTGCCTGCCCGATTCCCTGCCGCACTGGCCGGTCTTCCAGGATGCCCCTGCCGCCCTTGCGAAGATGAAGGAGAGATATAAGCTGGGGATTATTTCCAACGTGGACGACGACCTCTTCGCCGGAACAGCAGAAGCGTTGGGTATAGAATTCGATGGTGTGATTACCTCGCAACAGGCCGGGAGCTATAAGCCGGACTTGCGAAACTTCCATCTCGCCCAGGAACGTTTTGCGACCGGGAAAGAGCAGTGGCTGCACGTGGGCGAGAGCCTGTTCCACGACATCGGCCCGGCGAACCGGATGGGCACACACTCCGTTTGGGTGAATCGTCCAAACCGGGGCGGGGGCACCAGGCCCACCGGCGACAAACCATCCTTGTCAGTTCAATGCCTGACTGAGCTGTCAGACCTGCTGATTCCATCGTGACAGCAATTCATTTCAGCGCAAGGCATCACAGGAACGGGACCGGCTCCGGTCCAAGAGCAACAGCGGCCTTGTAATATAATCGCTGCGCATAATTCGCTGGCCGAGCTCCTGCCGGTTCGGCGGCTACAGAGGTGAGACATGGAGACTGTTGGATTTATCGGTTTGGGCAACATGGGCGGAGGCATGGCCGGCAACATCCAGAAGGCCGGCTATCCTATGGTAGTATTCGACGTGCGCGAAGAGGCCACCCGTCCCTTCCTGGAGGGCGGCGCGCGCTTGGCTAATTCACCCGCCGACGTCGCCAGCCGTAGCGACGTCACTCTAACGTCGCTGCCTGGCCCGCGCGAGGTGGAGTCTGTGGCCGTGGGGCCGGAGGGCGTTCTGGAAGGAATCAAGCCCGGCTCCGTTTACATTGACCTCTCAACCAGCCGGCCTACGCTGATCCGAGAGCTGGAGGTGAAGTTCCGCGCCAAGGGCATCCACGTCCTGGACGCCCCGGTCAGCGGCGGCAAGACCGGAGCGCAAACCCGCAATCTGGCAGTTATGGTCGGCGGCGAACGGGAAATTTTCGACCGGGTCAAGCCCATACTGGACGCCTTCGGAGACAAAGTCTTCTACGCCGGGGAAATCGGCGCAGGGTCCGTGGCCAAGCTGGTTCACAACATGATCGGGCACGGCGTCCGGCAGGCCATCGCCGAGGGCCTGACTCTGGGCGTGAAAGCCGGAGTAGACCCTGAACCGCTGTGGGAGTGCATACGCCGCGGCTCTCTGGGACGCATGAACATCCTGCACGAGGGGGTAGCACGTACCCTCTTCCGCGGCGAGTTCGAGCCGCCCAGCTTTGCCCTGGAACTGGCCCGCAAGGACATCGGGTTGGCTACCGACTTGGGTCGCGAGTTCAATGTGCCGATGCCAGTGGCCAATCTGGCCGAGCAGATTGCCATTGAGGCCATGAACCGGGGTTGGGGCGGCCACGACAGTTCCGTAACCTTCCGGTTGCAGGAAGAGACCTCCGGCGTCGAGGTGCGCGCCCCCCACGTTGACCCCGCTCGCGCTGCCCGCTTTATCACCACTCACCCGGACGCTGAGTAGCGGCATCTGCATAAGCAAGCGAGGCCCTTCCGTTCGTTTTGCAAAAGCGCCGGGCGAACGGAAGAGCCTTGGTTAGTTTCAGTACCCTAGCCTACCGCAGGTGGTCCAGCATCGCCAGCGGGGTGGCGGCCAGCAGCCCTGCATCTACCGGCATGACGATCCCGGAGACCCAGCGAGATTCGTCGCTGGCCAGGAACACCGCTGCCCAGCCGATGTCCCATGCGTCGCCCTCCGTGCCCAGCGGCCCGGCCCGGCGCGGCGGCGCAGGTCGCGAAACTCGTCCGGCATTGTGTCGGCCACCATGGGTGTATAGATGTGGCCGGGAGCGATGCAATTGACCCGTATGTTGTCGCGTCCATGGGTAACGGCCATGGTGGCCGTCAGTCCGATTATGCCCGACTTGGAGGCGGCGTAAGGCACCGCGGTGCCGCCGCTCCCGGCCCGAATGCCAGCGATTGACGAAACGTTGATTATGGAACCGCCGCCCCCTTCGGCCATCCGCGGGATGGCGTGCTTGCTTGTCAGGACCATTGACTTCAGGTTAACGTTCAGCACCTGGTCCCAATGGTCTTCATCCACATCCACCACACTGCCCCGGCCCAGTATGCCTACGTTATTGAACAGAACATTCACCCCGCCGTAGCGTTCGACAGCGGCTTCTACCATGGCGCGACAGTCTCCGGTATCGGTAACATCCGCGGCAAAAACTGACGCTTCGCCTCCTTCTTCGCGGATGGCCGACAGAGTTTCCTCTGCCTGACGAACGGCGCGGTCTACCAGTAATACCTTGGCCCCCTCGCGCGCGAAGAGTATGGCGGTGGCTTTGCCTGTACCCACTCCCGGGCCGCTGGAGCCCGCCCCAGTCACGATAGCGACCTTTCCTTCCAGTCTGAATCGGGGACGCTGTTGCATAATTCCTCTCTATTCGTGGTTGAAATTTACTAAAGGGGATCGGCAGGTGCGCCGAATCATTCCTTGCACCCGGAAAAGCATTGCGCCGCCTGGTTTGGCAGACGGCGCAAGCGCTTCCGGCGATGAGATTATGCTTCCGGCGGTTAGCCAGTTAACTTGGGTCGCGTGTTGTCAATGCCTTGAACCACTTCTGGATCGGCTTCTTCCAACTGCCCATGAGCCAGACGCAAAGCAACGTCGCCAGGCGTGTCCCACACCTGCTGGAGATCGTCATCAATAAGCTCGATTACCGCGGAGCGGACACCGGAGTTCTGGCCGATGTCCGGATAGAGTTTCCAATAGTCTTTCCTGACGGCATCCGACCGGGCATCCCGGCCGCCTATCTCTCCCCGGCGCTCTTCGAAATGCCATGTGTACCAAGCGTTTACCATGTCCTGGAAGATGGACAGATCGGACAGGGACGCGCCGACCGTTGACATCTGTACCTCAAAGCGATGTTTATCACTCGGGTGTCCTTCCACTGCAGCGAATTTGCGCCCGCCCCCTAGTGAGCGAAGAACCGAATCATGTGTTGAGGCGGATGTGATACCCACCCCGGAGGCTGAATCAACGTGGCCCATCCGGTAGTCGCCTACTCGCCACAATTTCTCCTCCATAGCGGCAGCGCCCATCCGCATCTCCACCAGCAATTCGCTAAATTCTCCATCGCCCCGGCCGCCGCCGTTGGATGTCAAGGACAGGAAGTCGTTGTCTATCGCAACGGAGTCCTTGATTTTATCGGCAATGGCCTCGGTCATGAGATTCTCCAATTCGAGGGCATTAACCCGTTCAGGACCAAAGAGCGGCTTCCCATTCAACCCGTCGCGGACCGCTTGGCAGATGTCTGATAAATCCGTGTCACTCAACCGGAACGAGTTAAGAATGTGATTGGCTGTTTCCTGGGCCTGAACACCTGAGACCAGATTCTTGACCGTGGGGTCTTCGTTGTCCAAGTTCCAGTTCTCCGGTTCGCTTACTTCGCGGGACAGTCTGCCTCCTGCCAATGATTCCCGCCGAAGCTGGTTGACAGTGTCGGTCCATGTGGAGGAATAGTCGCCGATGTCTTCCACAAGTTTGTTAACCACTTCCCTGGAACGATTAAGGCAAAGGACCTCCAGCCATTCGTCAGTTTCCTTCTGCCAACGGCGCAAGCGTCTGCGCCGGTCATTGAATGAGCCGTCCAGCTTGCTGAGAGCCGGTTCAGACACCACTGGCATATCCTTTGGTATAGCGAGGTCGGACATGGAGATCCAACGGCGCACCGGAGGTTCCTGATCAGGAGACATTATCAGATTCTGTATGAACATGACTTGCAAGCGGGAAGAAATCTCCGCCTGCAACTCGTTCCGCTTCATTTCGGTCAGGGTGCCCGCTCTGGCCATCTCCGCCCTGACGTTGTTGTTGGCCTGCACAGCCACGGGATCACTGATGTTTCTCTCGTGACGCAGGCTTTCGATAATGGCCTTAACGGCGCGGTCAACGTCTGCCACTGTATCGTGGAAAGATCCCAGAATCTGGTAGAAAGCGTCTTTTCCTATTCCTGAGCCTGCTGACCGTCCGGCTTGCAAGAAAGCCAAAGGGTCATCGGGAGACGGGAGGACTCTGCCCATCTGTCTGAAAGACGGTTTACGGCGTATTGCAAAAATTGGCATCTATGACTCCCTGTCTACAGACGGCTTCGCCATTGATTCTGAAGATATTGCCTGGCGGCCTGGGTAAAGAATCCGTCTAACAACCCGGCCTCCCGTGAACTGATAGAGCCAAACCGGGCGTCTTCCTTGCTATTGGCCTCGCGCATGGTCTCGTGGAAGCGCGCCCACCAGTCCTGGCCTGCGCCCCAAGCGTCTGCCACCAATCCTTCGAGGATTCGTGCTGTGTGGTTACGCTGGACGGGAAGGGAATCCCTAGGCGCCCGATGCAACAGGCACATATCGAAATGCGGCCCGATAGCTTCAACACGCTTATCCGGGTAGACCGTGATGTTAAACGTGTCACTCCCCGTGTGTTCGCCGCGGCCTACCTGCACGCCGGTGATGGAGCGCAGGAACTGTAGAATCACGTAGGCGTTGCGCAACTGCAACTGGTAGGTGTTCTCCGGGTCGCGGGACATACCACGCTGCGGCAACAGAAGATGAAGCACAACGCTGAAGTTGTAGGTTGTGCCACGGACTTCTGACAGTGCGGCCAGCAGCACCGGAAGCGCGCCAATGGTGCCTCCTCCGGAGAAGGCCACAATGTGAACGCGCATATACGTTGTGCCTTCGTAGAAGGGGCAAATTTCGTCTACGGCAGAGTCCAGATAGCCACGGATGTCGCTGTAGTTGAAGCGCGCTGCCACGCCTGCATTGGCGAAGGTGCCCAAGGCGCCTTCCCGTGTCAGGCTAAGGTATCTTAACTCCGGAACGCACTCCGTAATCCAAGGGCGCATATCCCGCAGGACCGAAAAATGAGGAAGTATCAAAGGCACGAACCGGGCGGTTCGGGGCATTTCTCCACGGGTGGCTTCCCGAGTGTCCATGTATAGGAATGCCAGTTTTTTACGGTCCTCCGGGCTCCAGCCTTCCGCTGTTGATTCAATCTGGCGAACAATCTGGCAGCTCGTGGATCCAAGCCCAATCACCATGGATGGTGAGACGACGCGATTAGCGTTCTTATTGGCGTTCGGACGGGCTGTTCCCAAGTCTTGGGCCGAAGACGTTGAGGGTGTTACCATCGCGCCTCCTGTCTGCGCGGAGCGCTTGTCAGCATATTATCTGACGGTAGCGAGGCTCTGGGGAGCCTGACCCCTAGGTTACAAGAATAGGATACACAAATTCGGTTTGTCAATTTACATGACGATTAAGGCAGCCATCACACCCTTGCAATAGGCTAAAACGTACTGCGAGAAAGACAACCGGGTATCTGCAATTGCGTCTCCCTCTGGGAGAGGGTTGGGGTGAGGGCGAACCTCTCAACCGCGTAAGCCCTGCCATTAGGCAAATAATTATGTTACGCGGGAACCAACCGAAAGAGCCGTTCAAACCACGACACTCAGCTACGGGTACAAGCTACGGGTACAGAGGAACGGCTGATCTCATAGACAACCGGCCGTTCTAAAGGCAGGCTGTGTGCTGTGTCAGCCCGTCTCATCAGAGCGACCCGTCTATGCTGATGTCGAGCAGGCCCGGTTTGCCGCTCTCGAACATTCGCCTGGCCGCCGGGCCAATCTGCGCCGGGTCGGTGATCTTCTCGCTGGCAACACCCATCCCCTGGGCGATAGCCGACAAATCCAGCGGATTGGCGAAATCCATACCGGTGTATTCGCTGACACGTCCTTCATCGCTAAGCATCCGCTTCAGGTAGATGTCCATGTTTACCTTGAGGATGCGATAGGCCCGGTTGTTGCAGATGGCATAGACCACCGGAATGTTAAAGGTCGCCGCGGTCCACAGGGCTTGGACAGTATACATTGAGGCACCGTCGCCCACCACGGCCAACACTGGCCGGTCGGGATGGGCCAGCTTCAACCCCAGCGCGCCCGGCATTGCCCAGCCCAAGGCCCCGCCCTGAATGCCGAAGAACGTGCCCGGCTCGTCGAAGTCGAACTCCTGCATCATCGCTGGCCGCGAAGTAACCGCCTCGTCGGCCACGATGGTTCCGGGTGGAACTGCGCCAGCCAGCTCGTGCATCATCCTCTCGACCGCCATGGGGTTATTGTCCCAGCGCTGCCGGAGCCGCTGCTGGTATTCTTCCCGGGCGCGGCGGCGACGCTCGCCCAATTCCGCCATCCGCGTGGCGGCGGCCTCCTTGGCAGAGGCCGACATATCCTGCTCCAGGGCATCGGCAAGTTCAGCCAGTCCTGTGGCCGGGTCGGCGAACACGCCGATCTCCGTGGGGTAGTTCTTTTCCACTTCGCCGGTGGCGCTATCCAGATGCACCAGCTTGCTCTCGGGGTCCAGCAACGGCACGTCCACGTAGAGGAAGGAAGAGAATATGTTTGCGCCAACTGCCAGCACCACGTCTGCGCCGGAGAGCAGCCGCCTGGTGGCCGGGCTGCTGGTGTTGAGCATCCCGCTCCACAGCGGGTGGCTGGTGGGAAAATTGACCTCGGAGAAGGAGGCTGCGAACACCTTGGCTCCCAGGCGTTCAGCTACCTGCGTCATCTGCTCGACTCCGCCGGACTGGGCGATGCGGTCGCCGATTACAATGACGGGGTTTTCTGCTTGCGCCAGCAGTTGCGATGCCCGTTCCAGCGCGTCGCGGTCGGGGCGGATACGATGATAGCCATGGCTGGAGCCAATGATATCCACGTCGGCCTGCACGTCCATGGTGTCCCAAGGGAAGGAGAGGAAGGTCGGGCCGGTAGGCGGAGTCTTGGCTTCGTTGAACGCCCGGCGCACCGCCGCCGGAATGTCCGCCGTGTGGTGAATCTCATGGCTCCACTTGGTGTACTGGCGGGTCATCTGTACCAGGTCGCCCGACAGAGTCGGCTCGCTGAGCAGCATTCGCGTGTCCGAGTTGCCAGCAGTAAGCACCACCGGAGTCCCGCCTCGATAGGCGTTGTACAAGGCGCTGATACCGTTGGCGAGTCCCCCGGCGATGTGGATGTTGGCAAAGGCAGGCCGTCCCGTGGCTCTGGCGTAGCCGTCAGCCATGCCCACGGCGGTCCCTTCCTGCAGAGCCTGGATGTACCGCACTTCCGGAAAGTCCTGTAAAGCGTCCATCATCGGTGTCTCGCTGGTGCCGGGGTTGCCGAAAATATGGTCAACACCCTCAGCCATCAGCATTCGAACCAAGGCTTCCTTGCCGGTCATCATCGCCATGAAGACACCTGCCTAAAAGTCGTCTTTTCGTTGCTTGGGATTTACCGCCCGCCCAGCGAAACCGGAATCGTCATGCTTCTCTTGAGCTAACTGTAGGCCATCCATTCCAGAAGATTGTCGTCCGGGTCTCGTGCGTAGAGGCTCAGGGAAGGCACTTGGCCGACCCCCCGGCCGCCCTTGCGGGGGACCGGGCCCAAAATCACCTCGACACCGGCCTCAGCCAGCCAGTCTTGGCATTCTTCCGCTGTGCCTTCCCACACGAAGCAGATGTCCGCGCAGCCAGGGACGGCAGAGGGGCCGCGCAGTCCGGCTACATAGCCTTCGGGGTGGACATTTATCTTGGAATCTCCAATCTGGATGGAGAAGATATTGGCATTACCGGCTCGCCATTCTTCTTCGTCGTTGATGGTGAATCCCAGCTTCTTATAGAAAGCAATCAGGCGCTCGGCGTTGGCGGTGGGCATGGCGATGTGGTCAATGGAAACCGTAGACATCGGGGTTCCTCCCGGAGACGGACTCATTACGCCAATCATAGCCACAAGCCTGAGCACTGGCAAGCGAAACAGCCGTTTCCGGCGACATCGTGCCAGTCGAACGGCGGCCTGCTTTCAAAGACTACGCTTCGTTGCTGCGGTCACAGGAGGCAGAACCCGGATACTGGCATGGCACGCGAAATGGGAAGTTGTCGGCGGAGTCGGAGGTATATTGCGCCATGCCTCTGAAGGCCGCAGTGCACCGGTCTTGGAAATTTCAAGTGGACACACTCAGCTCAGCGCTTATGGCGTCCACGCCTATCACAGCCTGCGTCAGCAATATGATGGCCTGCAACAATTCCCCGGCATTTTCCGCTCCGATTACGAGGTTTCCATCAACCAGGGTTACACCGAGAGTCTCGCATACGTCTCTGATCTGCTGCTGCCGAAGTTCTCCCATATCCGACACAGCCGGGCCAGCGCCGTTTACCAAGAAGCTGCCTTCCACTTCCACGACTATGATATCCACTGGTGAGCCGTCGAGCAGGACCCAGGGAGTCCGTACTAATGCTCCGTATTCGTGGGTTGTTTCCACTTGAAACAGACTGGGCAGGCCCGAGGCAAAGGCCCGGCGCGCGATTTCAATCACCTTGTTCTGCTTCTCGGCATCGGACTCTGGGACTTCCTGTTCTTGCCTCAGAAGCTCGACAGTCTCATGGTGCCCCAACTCGGCTTCGCGCCAAGTGTCGTATCTTCGGGAGTAGGTGGTCGCCGGGTCGAAATCGGGCATCTTGAAGGCCGAGGTGCCAAAGGGTTTGTAGCTCCGGTTTTCAGGCATGATGGAGAAAGTGGTCCGCACCAGGAAATCTCCAATGCTATCCTGTCCGACGACTGCCAGTTTGGCCAGGTCATGAGACACCCGCCACATGGCATACTGGGACGGACCAACCTCGACCGCGTTCCGGTTGTCGTCAATAATCCGGTAGACGATGTCTTCCTCGTCCTCGTCTTCCTGCGGCAGTTCCAACTGTCTAACCAAGCCGCGAATGCGATCCAACATAATGATCCCTTCTCCTGGTTTACGCTCGGGGTGGCATTTGAATCTCCGGCGCCCACGCCAGCGGCTCCACATCTCCTACTACTAACCAACGCTGCGGATGAACGCCGGATGTCGAGCTCTGTCCGGAATTGCCGCCCACAATTGATCGAGATCAACCAGCCTAAGTTTACCACCAATCAATCCCAGACCGGCGTTTCGGAAAGCAACTCAACGCGGTCTCCAGGGCATTGAGGCCTTGCTTGGCAAGTACGGTCAAAGCCCACGCAATCGCTTTCCTGTGGTAGGCTATTGACGCACTCCTTACCGCTGCATTGGGGGAAGTATGTTCGACCTGTTCCTGCGCAACGGACGCATCATAGACGGCACCGGCCAGACATGGTTTAGAGGCGGTGTTGGAATCACCGGAGACGCCGTCGCCATAGTCCGCTCAGGCGACGGTATCGAAGCTGCGCGGACTATAGACGTGAGCGGCAGCGTAATCTGCCCCGGATTCATAGATATGCACTCCCATTCCGACCTCATCCTTCTCTCGGAGCCGAGGCATGAGGCGAAGCTGCGCCAGGGCGTCACCACCGAACTCATGGGCATGGACGGGCTGTCCTATGCTCCCGCTTCTCCCGACAAGCTGGAACAGTTGCTGTACTACCTGGCTGCGGTTAATGGCGCTCCTCCCCCAGATGTGCGCTGGGGATCTGTGCGGGAATACCTCGACCTCTTCGATGGCCGTGTCGCCTGCAACGTGGCTTTCATGGCCCCTCATGCCGCCATTCGCGTCGAAGCGATGGGCTGGGACGATCGCCTGCCCACTGAACCGGAACTGGCTAGGATGCGCGAACTGGCCCGCCAAGCCATGCAGGACGGAGCCTTTGGCTTCTCTACGGGACTGACTTACCCTCCGGGCGCTTTCAGCGACACCAACGAACTTGTCGCGGTGTGCGAGGCCATCGCCGACCTCGGCGGCTTTTATATGACCCACGCCCGCTACTCCCTCGGCGACAAACTGCTCGACCCCTTCCGTGAAGCCATCACCGTGGGACGCCGCAGCGGCGTTCCCGTCCACATATCTCACTACCACAATCCGGTGGACGGGATGGGTGAGCGAATGGTTGGCCTGATTGACGAAGGCCGCAATTCCGGCGTGGACGTGACCTTCGATCAGTATCCCTATGCTGCAGCGTCAACTATTCTCCACTCCCTGCTCCCCTACTGGGTTCACGAGGGCGGCCCCACTGCTCTGCTGAACCGCATACGGCAACCGGCAATCCGAGACGAAATCGGCGATGCCGTTGAGCCTATGTGGGGCCTGACGCTCGATCACTACATCTTCAGCAATGTGCCAAACAACAAAGAGTGGGAAGGACGTTCCCTCGGCGATTTGGCCCGACACCAAGGCAAGCGCATGGTGGACGCTATTTGCGATATGCTGATCGAGGAAAACCTGGAAGTCGCCTTCGTCGCCCGCACTGGTAACGCCGACAACATCCGGACCATCGTGCGCCACCCGGCGCAGATGGTCGGCTCCGACGGGCTGTTGACCGGCGATATGCCCAACCCCCGCTCCTATGGAACCTTCCCCTACGTCCTCGGCCAGTTCGCCCGCGACGAAGGTCTGTTCCGGCTGGAGGACGCCGTTCGCAAGATGACCTCCGCCCCGGCCCAACGCCTGGGGCTGCAAGACCGGGGTATTCTGCGCGACGGCATGAAGGCTGACGTCGTGGTCTTCGACCCTGAAGCCGTCAAGGCCAACGCCACCTTCGACGACCCCAAGCAGTATCCCGACGGCATCTCCCACGTGATAGTCAACGGCACGCTGGTGGTGGATAATGGCGCCCACACTGGCGCGCTGCCGGGCCGCGCCCTACGTTCGCAGTAGCTACAATTTAACTGTCATTATGAGGTCGTAATGAAACCAGACGAAAGCATCAGGGTTCACATTAGGGAGGGCGAAGGTTACTTTGTGGCCTCGTGTCTGGAACTTGCGATTGTTACGCAAGGGTGCACGTTAGACGAGACGGTATCGAATGTGAAGGAAGCGGTTTGCCTTTTTCTCGAAGACGAAGATCCTGACTACATTGGAGTAGTGCGCCATCCACGAATCCTCCTGACTATGGAATTGGAAACCGCCAGTGCCTAGACTCAGGCGAATGTCATATCGTGAGGCGGTTTCCATATTTATGCGCTATGGCTTCAGGATCAACTCTCAAGAAGGAAGCCATGTAAAGCTTAGAAGGTATTCAGATTCTGGAGAAGAACAAAACTTAATGGTGCCAAGGCATCGGCAAATAGATACCGGAACGCTCCGTGCCATTTACCGGCAGGCCATCAAGTACATACCAGAACGGTTGCTTCGAAGAGATTTCTACACCGACTAACCCGGAGGCTCCATGGACTTTGAACCGCGTTACACACCAGAGCAGGAAGAGTTTCGCCGCGAGGTCAACGCCTGGCTCAAGGAGCACGTGCCAGCCGGCATGGAACATCCCGCAGACCCGGCCGACCTCACTTGGGAGCAGTATCAGCTTCGGCGCGACTTGGGCCGCAAGCTGGGCGATAAGGGCTGGCTCTGGCCCACTGCCCCCGTCGAGTATGGCGGCGGCGGACTCGACGTTGACAGCGCCGTCGTCATTGAGGAGGAAGTTGACTCCTTCGGCCTGACCCTGCCGCCATACTACGATTCCGGAGGGCGTCTTGGCGGCAACTCTATCCTGGTCTGGGGCAGCGAAGAGCAGAAACAGGCGTTTCTGCCTCCCATTTTCACCGGGCTAGTGCGAACCTGGCAGCTCCTTTCCGAACCGGAGGCCGGCTCCGACCTGGCCAACGTCAAGACCACCGCCATAAGAGACGGAGACGAATACGTCATCAACGGCCAGAAGATCTTCGTCGGCAGCGACCACGGCTGCGACTATATGTGGACCATCACCGTCACCGACCCCGACGCCAAGCGGCACGAAAATCTCGGCTGGTTCATGGTGCCCTCCCATCTGCCCGGCATTACCATACAGCCCATGGACCTGCTGATTTCCGGCGGAGAGTCCGGGGCTGGCTCCGGCATAAAGCAGACAGTCTATTTCGACAATGTGCGAATTCCCGCCTTCAACCTCGTCGGGGGTGAGAACCAAGGCTGGAAGGTCGCCACTACCCACCTGGAACTGGAGCACGGCACCGGCGGGCGCATCGGGCGCAACTGGTTGGTTGACCGCCTCTTTGAGCACTGCCGCAGCACCAACCGGCGCGGCGAGCCTATGGCCAGCGACCCCGATGTACGCGACCGGCTGATTGACGTCTATGTAGAGGCCGAAATCGTCCGCCTGCTCAACTTGCGCAACTACTGGATGCGCCACAGCGGGGCCAACATCACCTACGAAGGCCCGCAGGCGTCCTATATGCGCAAGACCTCCGGCCTTCGCATGGCCCAGGCGATGCTTGACATCCTCGGCCCGTCCGGGCTTACCTACGACTCGGAGTTAGGCGCTGCCGACGGACATATGGAAGCTCACTCCCGCGCTGGCATCGTAGCCATCCACCCTGGCGGCACCACCGACATCCAGAAAGTCATCATGGCCCGCCGTATCGGCATAGGGCGCGAAGTCCGCGAGCGCGCCGGAGCTCTCGGCTAGTTACGCATCGCGCAGCAGACCGCATCATCGAGAATCCAGAGGAATGATATGGACCTTTCCCTTACCCCCGAACAGGAAATGTTGAAGGCGGCCGCCAGCCGCCTCGTATCCCAGGAATACTCCAAGGAAACGCTCCTGCAGATAGCATCCCCCGACGAGACCACCCCGTTGGAGCCTTGGGGTCAATTGGCTGGCACAGGCTGGCTGGGCATCCTCATACCTCAGCAGTATGGCGGCGAGGGCGGATCCTTCACCGACGCGGGCGTGCTATTCGAGGAGCTTGGCCGTGGCCCCGTACCCGGCCCGCACCTGACTTCCGCCGTCCTCTCCGCCCTGGCGATCCTTGAGGGCGGCACCGAGCAGCAAAAACGCGATTGGCTGCCCCGCATCGCCAGCGGGGAAATGCGCTTGGTGCCGGCCATTACTGAGCGAGACTACGGTTGGGATGAGCGTGACGTCCGCACCGTCGCCAGCATTGACGGCGACGGCCTCCGCGTCAACGGCGCCAAAGCCTACGTGTTCGACGGCGAGACCGCCAGCCACTACCTATGCGCTATCCGTTCCGAAGAGACTGGAGATGTCGGCCTGATTGTCGTCCCCGCCGATGCCTCCGGCGTCCGGGCCCGCGGCCTAGCCGGTTTCGCCTGGAACCTGGCCGAGGTGCGCTTCGACAACGTCGCCGTCCATTCGACAGGCTCAGGACAGTCGGACAGTGGCATCCTCGGCGGGAGCATCGCCGGGGGCTGGGCAGCATGGCGCAGCGCCGTAGCCAAGGCCATCCCCGTCATCTCTGCCTATCAGGTGGGCGGCTCCCAGGCGGTCTACGAGGTTTCCGTCGAGTACAGCCGAACCCGCATCCAGTTCGGAACGCCCATCGGGCGCTTCCAGCGGGTTCAGGACCAGATAATTAACCTCGTCAACCACCTAGACGCCGCCCGCTGGACCACCTACGAAGCCCTGTGGAAGCTGGACACGGGCCGCGACGCCGCCAGCAGCGTCAGCCTGGCCAAGGCTGTCGCCAGCGAGGGCTACTACGAGGCTTGCAACTACGCCCACGAGGTACACGCCGGGGTCGGCAGCATGACCGAATACGGCCTCACCCTGCACACTGCTGCTTCTCGTACCCTCTATCACTTCCTCGGCGACCCGAAGCAGCATAGGCGGGGGCTGGCGGCAGCATTGAGGTTGTAACAGCCACTACAACAACACACCCTCCCCCTGAGGGGGAGGGCCGGGGTGGAGGCGAGTGTCCCGCCGCCTCCCGTTATCCCCTTCGACCCATCATAGATCGAGGGTCTGGCCTCTCACCGCCCTGTGGCGCCAAACTGTAGTGAGTAGAATATCGCCTCGCCAGCCGCACCAGCCGGATTTCCTCATAGCTGTATTCCCCACCCAGCTCTTCCCATACCGGGCGCAGCAGTTCCTCACCCACGACATCGAACGCAACTTCAATCGCTGCACGCCGCTCCGGCAACAAGAGCAAGTGTGCCCACTCCACAGTAATTCCGGTCTCAACCAGTCGCTCCAGATGCCCAACAATGGTCGTAACAGTGAGCCCGCGGCTTTCCGCCGCTTCCTCCAGCGATGCCCCTGCTGATATTAGCCTCCCCGTTTCCCGGAAGGACTGACCTAAGATGCGTGGTCGAGACTCATTCACAGAGGCGGTTTCGGGTACACCATGTTCTTGCGCGTAGGCGTTAATGCAGTCGAGGAACAGTTCTCCCAAGTCCTCCAGTTTTGCCCGTCCAACCCCGGACACACCGGCAAACTCTGCCGGGGTTCGCGGCGCCTTGCGCGCCATGTCCTGCAGGGTGCGGTTGTTGAAAATCACATACGCCGGAACTCCTCGCTTTTCCGCAATCTGCCGACGAAGCGCCGACAACTTGTCATACAGGCCAGTGTCGTATGCAACTCCCTCGTCTCTGCCGCGCCTTCCTCTGGTCTCCGCTCGGTCGTCCTTCGTCACTCTGCGAGACAAGGACAGCGTTTCCCTATTCTTGAGGAAATCGCGTCCCTTGCGAGAGACTTCAAGAGTGGAAAACTCACCATCGCTCACGGTCAAAAGCCCTTCCCGCTTCAGGTCTTCCACCAAGTCGCGCAGCTCATTCCGGGAGTGATTGGCCGCGATGCCGTAGACCGAAAGTTGGTCGTGGCCCTGCTGGAGGATTCTTTCGCCTTTGCTGCCGCGCAGGACTCCAATGACGTGCGCCGCGCCGAACCGTTCGCCGGTGCGAATGACCGCTGACAGCACCTTCTGCGCGATTTCGGTGGCGTCATATTTCTCGCGGGGCTGTAAGCAGTTGTCGCACCCTCCGCAGTCCGCATCCGGCCACTCTTCGCCCAGGTACTCCAGCACGAATTTACGGCGGCAGGACGACAGGCTACATAAAGAAATAACCTGTTCCAGCCGTTGGCGGGCGCGTTCTCTTTCCTCTGCATCTTCAATTTGATTGATAAAGTATTCCTGCCGAGATTTCCCTCCGTATGAAAAGTACAGCACGCATTCGCTGGGAAGGCCATCCCGCCCGGCCCGGCCCGTTTCCTGGTAGTAGCTCTCTATGCTCTTGGGCAGATCGTGATGCACCACCAACCGGACATCGGGCTTGTTGATGCCCATGCCGAAGGCGATGGTCGCCACCACGATGGGCGTCCGGTCGCGGATGAAGCGGTCCTGGATGCTGCGCCTCTGCCCTGCTTCCAGCCCAGCGTGGTAGGCTTCAGCCGGGAATCCTCGCTCCGACAGGGTTTCAGCCATCTCTTCCGTCGCCTTCCGGGAACCGCAGTAGATGATGGCAGACTGGCCGCGGTGCCTCCCCAGCGCAGACAGCAGGCCGAACAGGTCATTCTCCTTGGGAACTACCGAATAGGTGAGGTTGGGGCGGTTGAAACTGGATATGTAAGTCTTCGGCTGGCTCAGTCCCAACTGCGAGAGAATATCGGCTCTCACCCGCTCCGTGGCAGTGGCAGTCAGGGCAATGACCGGCGCCGCCGGGCACACCTGCCGCAGGTTCGCCAGTTCGCGGTAAGCAGGCCGAAACTCATGTCCCCACTCGGAGACACAGTGAGCTTCGTCAATGGCGACCAGACTGACGTCCAGTGTTTGAAGAAAGTCGGCAAACCGCGGCTCAATCAACCGTTCGGGGGCCACATACAGGAGCTTGATTTCCCCAGACCGGGTGCGACGCACCACCAAGCGCAGCTCGTCCGGAGTCTGCGTACTGTTGATGAACGCCGCTGGCAAGCCGTTGGCCTCCAGAGAATCCACTTGGTCCTTCATCAGCGCGATAAGAGGCGACACCACCAGCGTCAGCCCAGGCAGAGTCATCGCTGGCAACTGATAACACAGCGACTTCCCGCCCCCCGTGGGCATCAGCACGAAGCAATCTCGCCCCGACATCACCGAACCGATGATTTCCTCCTGCATCGGCAGAAAGGTGTCATAACCGAAGTATGTTTTCAGCAGTTCGCGCACTGTGCCATTCTACCGCCCTTTCAGTGCGCGGCAACACCCATGCGTCAATTGCCCGGCATGACCAACGCCGGTTGCAACTCGGCCGACCTCTGCTTAGAATGCGGGCATCCGGCAAAGACGACGCTCCAGGGAATGATGTTGGTTTCCCCAGTACTGCCGCCCGGCGCGGTCTACCACCCGGCGGGCATCACGGCTTACGACGTCACTGTCAACGGCTACAATGGCGACCCGGTGCCCGCTTATGTGGCGAGGCCGACGGAAAGCGGCCCGCACCCGGGTCTGTTGTTGGTGCACGGCATTCACGGCTATGAAGAGCACATGAAGGACATGGCCCGCCGCTACGCCGCCCTGGGCTATGCCGCCATCGTGCCCGCCTTGTACAGCCGCGACGGGTTCCTCACCGTAGTTGAAGAATCGGACCTCGATCTGGCCCGCGACGCGCTTGCGTCCCGCCCCAATGCCCAGACCGTCGGCGACCTCCGGGGCGGCCTGGACTATCTGCGCTCCAGTACCCACGTAAGCGACCGCATAGGTGTGGTCGGCTTCTGTTCCGGCGGTCGGCTGGGCTTGGTATTCGCCAGCAGCGGAGCGCAGGTGAACGTATTCGTCAACTTCTACTCCAATGGCCTGTTCCAGTCCACCGAGGTCAACCCGACTCCGCCCGGCGAGTTGGCCCCGAGCCTTTCCTGCCCCATGCTGGGTCTGTTTGGCGACGCCGACACTAATCCGTCCCCGGGCGACGTGGCCCGGTTGCGGGACGTGCTTGAGCAATCGGGCAAGACTTTCGAGTTCGTCAGCTACAGCGAAGCCGGACACGCCTTCATGTCCGACACCAGGGCGAGCTACCACCCGGAAGCGGCCCAGATGGCTTGGGGGCGCTGTCTGGAATGGTTATCCCGATACCTGAAGCACTGAACCCAACCATCATTCCCGCGAAATCAGGGATCCAGGGCCGCTACCACAGAAGGCTGCCGCCATATCCGAGAAAGCGCAATCCGGGAGATGTCTCAATGAAGAACGGGTACCGCGTCATTGACATTGACACCCATGTTAATCCCAGCTTAGACACCCTCATCAAGTATGTTGACCCCAGCTTCCGGTCCCGCTTGGACGAGTTCAAGCCCTACATTCGCACCGTGGGCGACTACAACGCCCTCAGCATCGCTTCCATCCCCTTCGACCGCTACCCCGGCGAGGCCCCCAAGGGCGACGACCAGGCCGCTATCGCTGGCGGACGCAGCGCCTTGGAGGGCCGGGTAACCAGGTCGTCGGGCCACCACCGCGTGGACCCCCAGAAGGGAGTCAGCGACGAGAACGCCGCCGGACGTCTTGCCGATATGGACCTGGAAGGCCGCGACGTTGACGTAATCATACCTGGCACTTGGGCCAACGGCCTGACCGCAATCGAGGACGTCACGCTGGCGGAGGGGCTGTACTCCGCATACCACCGTTATATGCGCGAGTATTGCAGCGCCGACCCCGACCGGCTGCGCAGCATCATCCTGGCCCCCGCCGCAGACATCGAGTGGGCGATAGCGGAAGTCAAAGCGATGTCGAAGGAAAAGTGGGCTGTGGCGGTGGCCATAATCCTCCCTGAAGGAATGCCCATTGACCACCCGGCGGTGGACCCGCTATTCGAGGCGTTGAACGAAGAGCATCTGCCCATTCTGCATCACAGCTTCACCTTCGAGCCGCCCTACTTCCCCGGATACCGGGATATGTGGGGCAACATAGCCGTGGCCCGCACCGCCGCCCATCCGTGGGGCGCGGCCCGGCTGCTATCCTACCTGATAGTGGGCAGGGTTTTCGACCGTTTCCCTAACCTGAACGCCGGAGCCGCCGAGGTGGGCCACGGCTGGCTTCCCCACTGGCTCATCCGCCTTGAAGAGATGTGCAACTACGTCTCCGGCACCACTCCAAAGACAGACTACAAGCCCATTGAGTACGCCCAGATGGGCCGTTTCCGCTGCGGCGCCGAGCCCTTCGAAGGCGCGGCCATGACCAAGGCTTGCATAGATTTACTGGGCACCGAGGCCCTGATGCACCAGTCCGACTACCCCCACGGCGAAGCCCACTTCCCAGACACTGCCGAGATGGTCATCAACTGGCCCTTCTGGCAGGACCTGGGCGACGAGGCCCTGCGCAAACACATGGCAGGCAACGCAGAAGCCCTTCTCCGCCTTACCTAAACAAAAGGGAATTATATACTTGATTACCCAAAACCTTTGACGTTTGCCGCTTGATTGGGTAATATACTGCTATAAATCAATCGGGCAACGGGGCAGAAATGGCAAGGAACGCGCCGGGCAAGCACTACCGCAAGGGCATTACCCTCATGGATGCGGTCAAGAAGTTCGACACAGAGGAGAGGGCCGAGACCTGGTTTGTTGAACAACGCTGGCCGGACGGTCCGGTCTGCCCCTTCTGCGAATCCCTGAGAGTAAGCCCTCGACCCAGCCGCAAGCCCCAGCCGTTCCGCTGCCGCGACTGCCGCAAGGATTTCTCGGTGACCGTAGGCACTTTGCTTCACCGCTCCCATATTCCGCTTTCCAAGTGGGCGATTGCATTCTACCTGTTCGCCACCAACTTGAAGGGCGTTAGTTCTATGAAACTTCACCGCGACTTAGGTATTACCCAAAAGTCGGCGTGGTACATGGCGCACCGCATACGCCAGATGTGGAGCGAGGAGGACGACAGGTTTGCCGGGGCGGTGGAAGTGGACGAAACCTATATCGGCGGCAAGGAAGCCAACAAACACGCCGACAAGAAACTGAATGCCGGGCGTGGCACTGTCGGCAAGGCGGCGGTTGTGGGCGTTCGAGACAGCGCTACTGGCCGGGTCAACACCGAGGTTGTGGAATCCACGGACAAGGGTACGCTCCAAAACTTCGTTATCCGCCATACCTCGGCAGGCGCAACGGTCTACACCGATGAAGCCGCCGCTTATCAGGGCTTGCCCCGCCGACACGAAGCCGTCAAGCACAGTGCTGGCGAGTATGTCCGGGAGATGGCGCACACAAACGGACTGGAAAGCCATTGGGCGTTGTTCGACCGGGCGATTTACGGAACCTATCATCACGTGTCGGCCAAGCACCTAGACAGCTACAACACGGAGTTCTCAGGCCGCCACAACAACCGCCCGCTCGACACAGCCGAACATATGGGAATAATGGCACGCGGCGCGACTGGTAAACATCTTCCGTATGCCACGCTCATTGGGCCGCGTGAAACCCGGCAATACCGGATGATTTAGGCGGCGGGTTCGTATATAGTTTATCCGTGTGAAACGCTTGACCCTCAAGCTCTTTGGGGTGTATACACAATGTCAACCCCACATCGCATAGGTGAAGGTCATGCCGCCTGCCCGTAAATCCCCCCCCCCCCCCCGCTTTCCTCATTCCGCCTGTTCACCCCTACCTGTCCGGCAATGCGCTGGTCTGTGGCGACAACCTGGACATCCTCAAGGAATTGCCCGGCGAATGTGTGGACCTGATTTATCTCGACCCGCCCTTCAACTCCAATCACAACTATGTTGCCGCATTCGGCGACAAGGGAACCGTGGATGCTCAACTACGGGATATTTGGCGGTGGACGGTAGAGACGGAGAACACCTATCAGCGATTGCCGCACGGCAAGCTGCTGGACGCCATCAACGCCATCCGGCTGGTGAGCGGGGACACGTCTCCGATGGCGGCGTATGCCCTGTTCATGGGGCGGCGGCTGGCGGAACTGCACCGGGTCTTGAAGCCCACGGGCAGTATCTATCTGCACTGCAACGATACCGCGCACTGGCTGTTGCGTATCATGCTGGACACAGTGTTTGGCGACTCTCAACGCAGGAACGAAATTGAATGGGTATATCGCCGCATGGCTGCTCCCCGACAAAGGCGGTTCAATCGCTGCCACGACACTATTCTCTACTACGCTAAAACCAGCAAATTCACTTTCAACAGTGATGACGTTCGGCTGCCTTATGCTCAATCTAGCATAGACCGAGCTGGATACCGTAAAACCAGTTTGGGCGGAGCTGCTCCAGAATCAGAGACTTGCGAACTAAACGACAAAGGACGGTTCCCAGAGGACTGGTGGGAAATACCATTCATTCGACCTAATGCTAAAGAAAGAGTCGGATACCCCACGCAAAAGCCGCTGGCCCTGCTGGAGCGCATCATAAAGGCCAGCAGCAATGAGGGTGATCTAGTGCTTGATCCCTTCTGCGGCTGCGGAACGGCGGCGGACGCGGCGGCCACGCTGGGACGCGGTTACCTGGGCATTGACGTAAGCGCCATCGCCGTCCGGGTCATGGAGCAGCGGTTAAAGTCGCGGGGCGAAGCGCGGGGATGGGAGACAACCCCGGTCGTATACCGGATGGGCTGGGAAGATTACGACTGGAAGGAATTTGAGCGGAGGGCATTGATGCTGGGGCCAGACGCCGAGGACGGGTTGCCGGGTTGGGCTTGGGCCGAGGACAAGGTAGCGGGGCTGTTGAATGCCGTCCCCAACAGCAAGAAGGTAGGCGACGGCGGGTTTGACGCCCGGTACTTCACCGAGGCCAACGAAGTGATTCCCATCCAGGTCAAGATGCACGAGAAGCCGATAAGCCGCCCGGAATTGGATAAGCTGTTGGGGGTTCAAACAAGCTGGCAGAATCAGAAAGTCAATGCGCCTATGTCATTGATGGTAACGCTCTACCCGCCTCGTGAATCCCTGCGGGTATTTGCCGCGCGACAGGGCAGGGTAACACTGCGCGGGGAGGAATACCCCAAGATGCAAGTATTGAGCGTTCAGGAGATGCTCACCAAGCAGGAACGGCCCAAGTTGCCGCCGGTGGACCCGCGTTACTTCGTGGGAGACACGCAGACTAGCTTCGTGATGGCAAAATAGGAGAACGTATGCCCCGGAAGAAGAAGGAAATGGGGCGGCCCAGCCGCCCGTTGCCTCCCAAGATAGACGCCACGCCGGAAGAGATTGCCCGTGCGGTATTGAATGCTGGCCGACCTAAAGGGCCAGTGAAGGCGCAGGATTACTTTTGCCGGGATTGCAAGCGTCAAGTAGCCTATCCTGAGACCTTGTACCGCGACGGGCGGTGTAATGATTGCCACAAAGTGGCGGCCTGATTCATTCGTTGAACCGGAAATGCTGAAGGCCCCGGCAGTCGTCGGGGCCTTTGGGTAATCAAGTATATAATTTACTTGGGTCCGCTGCTTCTGGAACCCTACGAAATTCAATATCCCGTCCATCGTTGAAAAGGTGAAATAACCACGGTTTCTCCTGATACTCTTGTGTCATATCACAATCTCTGTTTGCTGTTTCTCCAGTATTTCCTACAAGTCTCGGAGCTAAAATGGACGCAGGGATATAACTCCCCTTGTTAACCGTGGTAGCGTTCGTTTTATTCGTCGGTCGAGTCGTCGGCGGGGTGAACCCGCAGGTGGTACCCCAGGGCGCGCAGCACGCGGATCACAGTACCCACCTCAGGGCTGGCCCCGGCCCGCATGGATTTGTAGAGGCTCTTTTCGCCTAAGCCGGTCTCCTGGGCCACCCTGCGCATCCGGTGGGCGCGGGCCATCCGGCCTAGGGTGCCCATGAACTCATGGGTGTCGCCATCGGCCAGGGCCTGGTTCAGGGCTACGGCCATTTCATCATTGCCGGGGTGCTGGATGTCTGGCATGGTTAAGGCTCCGGTGGACTGGTGTGCTGACTTGCTGCTTCGTCGGTCTCTCATTTCTTTTTATGGTATCGAAGCGGATACCCAGCGCGCAAGCCCCAGCCGTCATTTTTCACGCCGCATTCCCCAAATTGCTTGCTGGTAAATCGGTTGTATCATCATCTGGGTTAACGCCGGCCCTTGCCCCACCTCCATCTCCGTCGCACGTAGGAGCTCCAGAGCCTTGTCCGCTGGGCGGGGGTGTCGTACCATTCAGAGTATGCTGCTCACCATCTCAACCACATATCGTCCCGCCACAGACCTGGGATACCTGCTGCACAAGAATCCCGGGCGGTTCCAGTCGTTCCCGCTGCCCTTTGGAAGGGCTGACGTCTTCTATCCCGTGGCGGACGTAGACCGCTGCACCGCCGCGCTCCTGCTGGAAATCGACCCGGTGGGCTTGGTGCGTCCCAAGTCCGGCGCGTCCAATTCTGCGGGCTGGCTCCAGCAGTACGTTAACGACCGTCCATATGTCGCTTCATCGCACCTCAGCGTGGCCATTGCTACGGTGTTCAACAGCGCGCTGGCCGGCAGCTCCAGGGACCGGCCTGAGTTGGCGGAGCGGCCCATCCCATTGGAAGCCCATCTGCCCACCCTGCCGTCCCGGGAAGGGCCGGAACTTGTTCGCCAATTGTTCGAGCCGTTGGGCTACGCCGTAGAAATCCAGGAACACCCGCTGGATGCGGACTTCCCCGAATGGGGAGACAGTCCCTGCTTTGGCGTGGGCCTCACCGGGGTGGTGAGGCTGCGGGACCTGCTGGCCCACCTCTACGTGCTGCTTCCCGTGCTGGACGACGCCAAGCACTACTGGGTGGGCGACGATGAGGTGGACAAGCTGCTGCGGTTCGGCGCGGGATGGCTGAGCGATCATCCACATCAGGAACTGATTTCCACCCGTTACCTGAAGCGCCAGCGCGGACTGGTACGCCAGGCGTTGGACCGGCTGTCGGATGACGGCCAGGCCGGCCCCGACGCTGCCGCCGACCGGGGGCAACACGATGAGGAGCGTCTCGAAACCCCGCTCCGGTTGGGGGAGCAGCGGATGCAGGCGGTGCTCGGCACCCTGCGGGAGGTCGGCGCGACCCGTGTGCTGGACCTGGGCTGCGGAGAGGGCAACCTGTTGCGAGAACTGCTCAAGGAACCTGCGATTCACGCCATCACCGGCGTGGACGTTTCCCACCGCGCCCTGGAAACTGCCCACTCCCGCCTGCGTCTGGACAACCTGCCCGCCGCCCAGCGGGAAAGGATCGCGTTGCTCCAGGGGTCCCTCACCTACCAGGACCAACGGTTGGCCGGATTCGACGCTGCGGTGGCGATGGAGGTAATCGAGCACATCGACCCAGACCGGCTGGGAGCATTCGAAGCCGCCGTGTTCGGAGCGGCGCAACCCGGCGCGGTGATCATTACCACGCCCAACGCCGAGTACAACGCGCTGTTCGAAAATCTGCCGCCCGGCGAGTTCAGGCACCGGGATCACCGCTTCGAGTGGACGCGGCAGCTATTTCAGGATTGGGCCCAAGCGGTTGCCGGTCGCCGGGGCTACGACGTGCGTTTTCACGGCATCGGCTCCGAACATCCTGAATACGGCGCGCCGACCCAGATGGGGGTGTTCACGCGATGAAACTGGAAATCCCCGAACTGTGCCTGGTGGCGCTGGTTGGCCCGTCCGGCTCGGGAAAGTCCACCTTTGCCGCGCGGCACTTCCAGCCCACTGAGGTGGTGTCCTCCGACGTCTGCCGGGCCATGGTGGCGGACGATCCCAACGACCAAGCGGCCACGCCGGACGCCTTCGCTCTCCTGAATTTCATCGCGTCCACCCGCCTAAGGGCAGGGCGCCTCACAGTCATTGACGCTACCAGCGTGCAGCCCCAGGCTCGCAAGTCGCTGGTTGGCCTGGCCCGGGAGCATGACTGCCTTCTGGTGGCAATCGTGTTGAACATGCCCGAGTCCGTCTGTCTCGCTCGCAACCGGGAACGGGACGACCGGAACTTTGGCTCCCACGTCGTCCGCCAGCAGGCGCAACAGTTGCGCCGGTCCATCCGGGGACTGAGACGCGAGGGTTTCCGTTACGTCTACGTGCTCGATACTCCGGAGGACGTGGAGGCGGCCAGCATCCAGCGGGTGCCGTCGTGGACCAATCGCCAGCACGAGACGGGGCCGTTCGATATCATCGGAGACGTACACGGCTGTTTCGACGAACTGGCCTCACTGCTGGAAACCTTGGGATACCAATTCACGCAACCGTCAACCGAGCGCGGCGCAGACGATAGCTTTTCGGTGTTCCACTCCCAGGGACGCAGGGCCGTGTTCGTCGGGGACCTGGTGGACCGTGGCCCCGGTGTGGTCAACGTGCTGAAGCTGGTGATGTCCATGGTGGCGGACGGGACGGCGTTGTGTGTCGCCGGCAACCACGAGTCCAAGCTGGTCCGCAAGCTGAAGGGGCGGAACGTCCAGGTGTCCCACGGATTGGCAGAGTCGCTGGCGCAACTGGGAATGGAATCGCCGGAATTCCAGGAAATGGCCACCCGGTTCATGGACGGCCTGATCAGCCATTACGTGCTGGACGGCGGCAACCTGGTGGTGGCGCACGCGGGAATGAAGGAGGAGTACCAGGGACGGGCCTCCGCGCGGGTCAGGGACTTCTGCCTGTACGGCGAGACCACCGGGGAGACGGACGAATGGGGCCTGCCCGTGCGCGCCGACTGGGCCGCCGGTTATCGCGGCAAGGCCACGGTGGTCTATGGGCACACGCCGGTTGCAGAACCCGTGTGGTTGAACCGCACCATCAACGTCGATACCGGCTGCGTCTTCGGCGGACGGCTCACCGCCCTCCGCTATCCCGAAAACGAACTGGTCTCGGTTCCGGCGGCGCGGGTCTATTACGAGGCGGTGCGACCCTTGGCTGGCGGCCCGGAGGAAGGCTCCCTGCCTGTCGCACTGATTGACCGCCCATCGAATCTGCTGCACATTGACGACGTGATGGGAAAACGGGTGGTGTCAACCAGGCTCCGGGGCAACGTCACCGTCAGGGAAGATCAGGCTGCGGCTGCTCTAGAAGTGATGAGCCGGTACGCCCTGGATCCCCGGTGGCTGGTGTACCTGCCGCCCACCATCTCCCCGTGCGAGACCAGCAAGGTTCCCGGTCTTCTGGAACACCCCGCTGAAGTTTTCGCTTACTATCGAAACAATGGTGTCTCCAGCGTCGTCTGCGAGGAGAAACACATGGGGTCGCGTGCCGTCGTCGTGGTGGGCCGCAGCTCCGACGCCATCAAGCGGCGGTTCGGCATCGCCAGCGAGAGCGCCGGCACCTGCTACACACGGACGGGGCGGAGGTTCTTTGAAGACCTGACGCTGGAGGCCCAATTCCTGGAACGGGTTCGCGCGGCCTGTGGCGAATCCAACCTTTGGGACAGACTGGAGACCGACTGGCTGCTGCTGGACTGCGAGCTGATGCCGTGGTCTATGAAGGCGCAGGAATTGGTGGAGGAGCAATATGCGCCGGTTGGAGCGTCCGCTCGCGCCGGGCTGTCGGCGGCGCAAACTCTCCTGCGGCAGGCGTCGGCGCGTGGGATGGACACCGGCGAAACCCTGGCTTTACTCGACGAGCGCCTTCGTCTGGCGCAACTCTATCGCGACGCCTACACCAGGTATTGCTGGCCGGTTACCTCCCTGGATGACATCAAGCTGGTGCCCTTCCATCTGCTGGCCAGCGAGGGCGCCGTCCATTCCGGCAAAGACCACCTTTGGCACCTGGCTATGGCTGAGCGCTTGCGACAGGTCGATCCCGGGCTGTTCCGCGCAACGGGCCACCGGGAGGTGAACTTCGGCTCGCGCGAAGAGGAGGACGCCATCCGCTGGTGGGAAGAATTGACCGCCGTGGGAGGAGAGGGAATGGTGGTGAAACCGACCGACTTCGTAGCCACCGGCCGGCGGGGTCTGGTGCAGCCGGCGATGAAATGCCGGGGTGGAGAGTACCTGCGCATCATCTACGGCCCCGAATATACCCTGCCCGACAACCTGGAACGCCTGCGGGGGCGCGGCCTGTCCACCAAGAGGTCGCTGGCCCTGCGGGAATTCGCGTTGGGTCTGGAAGGACTGCAGCGTTTCGTTGCCCGTGAGCCGCTGTATCGAGTCCACGAGTGCGCCTTCGCGGTCCTGGCCCTGGAAAGCGAGCCAGTTGACCCACGGCTGTAAATCGCCCGCGTGGCAGGCGGCAAGGCCAATTTCAATCCGCCAAGCAGTTTGGACAGAAGTAGTCGTAGGACGGCAGGAAACCTGCCAGATGTCCCAGGAAGTCCAGAATTACCTGCTCTTCATACAGGACAATACTCGTCTCGCAGCCTGCGCACACGGCGAAAATCACCTTGGTCATGGTAAGGAGCACCTCGGACCTGAATAAGCTCCTGCGGGGCGCAGAGTCTTTATTTGGGAATAATATCGAATTTTACCCAGCGTTAGGAAAATCCCGTCATTCCCGCGAAAGCGGGAATTCAGAGCCCCCCGGCTCCGGCAAATAAGCTGAAACCCGGCAACATGGATACTCGCTTTCGCGGGAATGACGGTTTATAAGGCCTCCGGGGCTTGAGGATGCCATTGTTTTTGGCAGGAGTGCCTGCTTTAACGGTGTGTGGGTAAAATACGATATAAATGGGAATAATATCGAATTTTACCCAGCGTTAGGAAAATCCCGTCATTCCCGCGAAAGCGGGAATTCAGAGCCCCCCGGCTCCGGCAAATAAGCTGAAACCCGGCAACATGGATACTCGCTTTCGCGGGAATGACGGTTTATAAGGCCTCCGGGGCTTGAGGATGCCATTGTCTTTGGCAGGAGTGCCTGCTTTAACGGTGTGTGGGTAAAATACGATATAAATCCCTAATTCTACCGGGTCCAGCCAAAATTTGGCGAAACTGGCATCTCGCCGGACGTGGACGGGGGCTCGTTTGCGTCCCAAGACACGATGTAAAAGCGGTAGGGGCCCTTCTCTCAATAATACCGGCATAGTTCAACCATCATCCTACTGCCATGTCTCATCTTGGTCTTAAGTAGGCTGATGTGGGCCACTGCCTCATCGCGCAGCATCCAAGCGTCGCAGTTCGCCAGTCCAGTCCAGGATACGGCGGTCGGCGGTTACCAGTTGGTGGCCGTTCATGGCGGTGGCGACGATGATGCGGTCGGCCGGGTCGGCGTGGAAACCGGCCAACTCATTGGCGCGAATCCCAATATCCCCGTCAACAGGAATCTCGGCCACGCCCTGGCCGAGAAGCTCCCGGCGCCATGCCGCGACGTCTTCAGGGAAGTCCAGCCGGTCCTTGTCCCGGAGCATCGCCACTTCCCAAAAGGTCATGGCGGACACGGCAAGGTCCCCCTCTTGAAGTGCGATATCGATGGCTTGTCTAGCGCTTACTCCCAGGTGGTCATCGCCGGTCCAGAGCCAAATGAGCGCATGAGTGTCTGCGAGGGCCATGGATTGATCACCCGGCCGGGATTGGCCTGAGCTTCCCATTCCACGTCTATGGGACTGATGATGTCGCCCAGGATTTTCATCCGGTCACGTCCAGCGCCGAAGAGGGTCTTGGGCCGTTCCTGAAAGGCGGTCAGCTTCGCCACCGGCTTTCCGTTCTTTGTGATGACGATTTCAACGCCGTTATCGGCCACTTCATCCATGAGCTTCAAGCATTTAGACTTGAACTCGGACGCCTTGATAGTACGCTGACTGCCCGTTTCGTTAGTTGATCCTGCCATGCCACTTCCTCTTGCGTGTTGGGAAAGTAATTGACTATAGCCACGACTATGATCGTATTCTACCGTGAGTACCCATCTCCGCCAAGAGCGTGTCCATCCGGTCCACTGCCTCTTCGCGGCGCCGTTCCGCCTCCCGCAGTTGGGCCAGAGCCTCTTCCAGCGGTATCACTTTCACCGGCTCGGTGGTGTCCACGTAGCGGCTGATGTTCAGGTTGAAGTCGTTGCCTTCAATCTCCTCCAGGTCGGCAACGTGAGCGAATCGGTCCACGCCCTCATAGGCCCGGTACGCCTAGACTATCTTCTCGATGTGTTCCGGGTAGATGTAGTTCTGGGCCTTGCCGGACTGGAAATAACCATCCTGGACCGCGTCCACGAACAACACCTTCCCCCGCCTTTCCTGCGGCTTGTCCTAGTTCAGCAGGCAGATGGTCACCGGAATGCTGGCGCCAAAGAACAGGTTGGGCGCCAGGCCGATAACGGCCTCAACAAGGTCGGCCTCCAAGATGCTCTTCCGTATCTTGCCCTCGGCGCCGCCCCGGAACAGGATGCCGTGGGGCATCACCACGCCCGCCGTGCCCTGGGCGTTGGCCACTCCCAGCATATGCAGCAGGAAGGCGAAGTCGCCCCTCGTCTTGGGTGGGACCGTCCCGTAGCGGTCGAAGCGGTGATGAGGGTCGTTGGCCGCGACGTTGAGACATACGCTCTTCACGAGTTCGGACACTTCTCTGGGTATCTGGATCACTCAAGCGACAGCGACACGGTAACGCATAGAGACTTGGGCGACTGTCAGCGCGACCTTGTAAATCGCCACGAACTATGTACCAGTAAAGGACGAAATCGCCGAGGACTATAGACCAGATTTTCATGGTCTTTGACCACCCTGGGGCGCCACAAAGGCGACCATTGCCGCACTCCGGTATCGAGGTGCAGCGATGGCGTACAAGGAGGTGCTCCGAGTGGAAATACAAGAGGTAATACGCCGCTGGCAGGCGGGAGGCAGTCAGCGACAGATAGGGGTAGGGACGGGGCTGTCGCGGGTGACGGTGCGCAAGTACCTGGCGGCGGCGATGGCGGCGGGACTGGAGCAGGATGGTCCGGCTCCCGACGAGGTCCAGTTGAGCCGGTTGGCGGGCATCAGCCGGGCTGGACCGAGGAAGGTGGAGACTCCGGTGGAAGATGGCCTGGTCCCCTGGGGGGACCAGATCTACCGGTGGCTCACCGGGGACCGGCTGCAGGTGACCCGCATCCAGGAGTTGCTGGCGGCCCAGGGCTGTGCGGTTTCCTACACGTCGCTGCGACGCTTCATCCGGAAACGCAACTGGAGCAGACGCAGCAGGACCACGGTGCGCATGGAGGACACTCCGCCGGGCGAGGTGGCGGAGGTGGACTTCGGCCGCATGGGGCTGGTCCATGACCCCGATACCGGCCGCCGCCGCGTGGTGTGGGCGCTGATCGTGGTGCTGGACTACTCCAGGCACTGCTTCGTCTGGCCCACCTTCGGGCAGACGTTGGAGGACGTGATCGCCGGGCTGGAATCTGCCTGGGCCTTCTTCGGCGGCATCCCCAAATACTTGGTCATCGACAATTGCCCTCCCGCAGTGGCGGTGGCCGAGCCCTTGCATCCCACCTTCACCAGGGGCTTCCTGGAATACTCTCAGCACCGGGGCTTCATCGCCGATGCTGCTCGGGCCCGTCATCCCAAGGACAAGCCCAAGGTGGAGCGGGGCGTGCCCTACGTCAGGGAGCGTTTCTTCAAGGGTGGCGAGTTCCGGGACCTGGCCGACGTCAGGGAGCAGGCCTGGCGCTGGTGCCGTGACGTGGCCGGGCTGCGCATCCACGGCACCACTCGCCGCAAGCCCCTGGTGGTCTTCCGGGACGAGGAGCGTCAGGCCCTGCTTCCCTGGGACGGCGAGCCCTACGAGATCGCCGACTGGCGCAATGCCAAGGTGCATCAGGACCATCACATCCAGTGCCGCTTGGCCCTGTATTCGGTGCCGTCCAGCCTGTGTCCTCCCGGCCGGAAGGTGGAAGTCAAGGTGGACAGCAAGCTGGTGCGCATCTATTACCAAGGGCAGTTGATCAAGACTCACCTTCGTCAGCCCAGGGGCGGCCGTGCCACTGATCCCAATGATTACCCGGCCGAGCTCTCGGCGTACACCACCAGAGCGCCGGACGGCATCAGGAGCAAAGCTGCCGAGCTGGGGCCGGCGGTGGGCGAATTTGCCCACCGGCTCTTCGACGGCCCGTTGCCGTGGGCCAAGGTCAGGCAGGGGCACAAGCTGCTGCGCCTCGGCCAGCGCTACACCGCCCAGCGCCTGGACGCCGCTTGCCGCCGGGCCCTGGACGTCGACCTCATCGACGTGCGCCGCGTCGAGCGCATCCTGATGCAGGCCCTCGAAGAGGAGACCACGCCTGAATTGCCAACGCCGTTGCCCGAGGGCCGCTTCGCCCGTCCCGGCAGCGTCTTCTCTCACAGCAACCAATACCGCCGCACGGCATGAGGAGACTGACATGACCATGACCACCGATCTCACGCCGCTGCTCAAGCGGCTACAGCTGGGACCCATGGCCGCCACCCTGCCCGAGCGCATCGCCCTGGCTCGCAGGGAGCAACTGGACTACGCTTCCTTCCTGGAGATCATCCTGGCAGATGAGGTGAACCGCCGCGCCCACCGGCGCACCGAGATGCGTCTGCAGCAGGCCGGATTCCAGGAGATCTGCCGTCTGGAGGACTTCGACTGGTCGGCGTCGATAACCCTGGACCGCCGACTGCTGGACGCCGCCTTCTCCCTGGAATTCCTGGCCAGGCGCGAGCACGTCCTGCTGGTGGGTCCCGCCGGCGTCGGCAAGAGCTTCCTGGCCCAGGCCCTGGGCTACGCCGCCGTCCGTGCCGGCCACACCGTCCGCTTCAGCCACGCCGACGACTACTTCAGGGTCATGAACCAGGCCAGAGTCGACAACTCCCTGGAGCGCACCTTCCGAACCTTCCTGTCGCCGGACCTGCTGATCCTCGACGACCTGGGCCTGCACCGGTTCACCGCCCAGCAGTCGGCTGATCTCTACGAGCTTATCCTCAACCGGCACCGGGCTTCCAGCTTCGTGATCACCAGCAACCGGGCCGTCGACGAGTGGCTAGGCCTCTTCGAAGACCCCATTCTCGGCAACAGCGCTCTGGACCGCCTAGCCAATGCCAGCTACCAGATCGTCATCGAGGGCAGCAGCTACCGGGAACGACTCTCACCGCACAGAGCGCTGCTGGAAGCCAAGGGAGGTGCTTGACCAGCCAAACAGGACCTGCTATTACTCGAAATCGCCATGCGCCCGGGGTGGGTCAATGTCCCTGGCGATCGCTGGTCCAATGATCGCGGCGAATGACAACCTGGACAGCCATGACATTCGCAGCATGAACACGCAATACGGATCGCACTAGCGAGGGAGAGTATGAAACAAGCTGTTGGAATCGGAATTTGTTTGCCGTGGTGCTGTCGTTGATCGCCGCCGCATACATGGTCTATGGCAACCAGACATCACGCGGGTCGTCTGGTGCGGCCGGGGTGGGAGGGGAAATCCTCCTCGACCTTGACGAATTGGTTGGCGAGTCGGAACTGGTGGTGTTGGGGGAAATGGAGTCTAGCCAGACCTTCACGAAAACGGCCTCAGACACAAGCCAACCCGTGAGTCTGCGGGGGAAGACATTTCAATCGAGGTCAACCGGATTTCATTTGCGGTGGATGAGTACCTCAAGGGGTCGGGAGGCGATACCGTCACCATAACCGTGCCAGCAGGGAGTTATTTCGACGGGCATGGGAAAAGGGAACCAAGTATGTCGTGTTCCTGTTCGACCCCAGCCTTCGGACTGATAATGAGTTCTGGGGCCACACCTACCTCACGCACGGGCAGCAAGGAATATGGCAGGTTAATGGAACCAGTGTAGAACGCCTAAACCCTCGCTTGGTGCTGTCGCTAGAAGACCTGCGGGGCCAGGTCACTAGGGCATCTGACTGAGCTCCCGGTCTCTGGTTCCGTCAATGGAGACAGAGAACCTAGACAGCCAATGCGGGAATGCGGCTGGGTCTGGCTGACCCGGTTTCGTTGCAACCGGCGGGTGAACCCGGACGGAGGGGGCAACGTCCGGGTGGATGCGGTGGAGATTCCCCTGAGGGCCGGGAGGCGCATCTGCAGGGTTACGGATGGGTCAAGGTGTTCCGGACGGTCTCTCCAAACGGAGACGTGGAGCATTGTGCCACCAATGATCTGGGCATGGCGCCGCAACAGCAGGAGTCTCTGAAGGACCAGGCCTGGGGCATAGAGAGCTGTCACCGGGGACTGAAGCAGTGCTGCGGCGTGGAGAGGCGCCAAGCGCGGAAGGCCCAATCCCAGCGGAGCCACATCGGGATGGCGATACAAGCCTTCGCGCGCTTGGAAGTTCACCGCCTGCGCTCCGGCGTCAGTTGGTATGAGACCGTGGCTGGCATTGCCCGCTCCGCTATCCGCCATTATCTCTCCCCACCCCTGTACTCCCTCAACCCAACTGCGTAACTCCTATCGAAAAACGAAGGGCGGGTCTTCAGACCCGCCCTTACTGTTTCTCCAACCAAGGAATTCTAGGCGCAGGCGTCCCGGACGGCCTGCGAAATCTCCGCCAGACGGCGGTTGTTGTTATCGGCGCCTCGGAATCCGTTGGTGATGTAGCCTACCGCCAGTCCGGTGTCCAGATCGGCCCAGCCGATGGATGTACCGGCCCCTCCGTGCCCGAACGTGTTCAGCGGGTGGCCTCCGGGCTTTCCCATCCGCTCGTCGTTCAGGGCCAGGCCGAGAGCGCGCTGGGCGAACAGCCCCAACGACTGATCAATGCCTTCGACCTGGATGGTAATGCCTTCAATGACCGTCTCGGAACGCAGCACCCGGGCGCCGTCCAGCGAGCCTTGCCGTTCCATCATGGCGTAGAACCGGGCTAGGTCTCCCGCGGTGGCGATGCCGTTGGCTCCGGGGCAGATGACCCTGTGGACTGCCGGGCGGTCGAAGGTAACCGCGTAGCCATTTGCGTCGGCGTCGGACTCCATGAGGTGGATGCGGGAAACACGGCCTTCCAGGTTCTCCGGCAGTCCAACATAGGTGTCGTTCATCTGGAGCGGAGAGGCCAGGTCTTCGGCCAGGAAGCGGTCGAATGTACGCCCGTCAATTCGGCGCACCAATTCGGCGATGACCCAGCCGTAATTGATGGGATGGTAAGACAGGGTTGAGCCGGGCGTGAACTTGGGAATGGCGTTCTCCATGGCCGCGCAGACCTTGCCCCAGTCGTGCCAGTCGGTCCAAGGAAGGTCAGCCGGCGTGTCGGGGAAGCCTCCCTGGTGGCTCAACAGATGCCGGATGGTCACCTTGTCCTTTCCGTGCTGACCGAACTCCGGCCAGAACTTCACAATCGGGTCGTCCCAATCGAGCCGGCCTCGCTCCTTCAGCATGAACAGACAGGACGCCGCCAGCGGTTTCGTGGACGAGAACAGCACGAACATGGTGTCGGCATCAACCCGGCTGCCCGTATTGTTGTCGGCAACACCGCCGTAGACATCCAAGACAAGCTGCCCGTAACGGTACACCGCCAAGCCGGCCCCGGGATGCAGACCCTCGCCAATCTGTCTTTCAAATAGCTGGGAGACCTTCTCCAGGCCGGAGGGACTCATGGAAACGATTTCAGGCGCGGTCAAAGTGGCCATACAATTTCCTCTTCCGTGCAGTTGACATGGGTTGGTGAAAAGCGAGTCAAGTTGACATATTCTAGCACGCTTTCCGTTACGGATAACAAGACCTGTCTCAATTGTGTCTAGCGTCCCTTCCATACCGGAGCGCGCTTTTCGGCAAAGGCCCGCACCCCTTCCTGAGCGTCTTCCGTTTCCAGCACTTCGTCGCGCTTCTTCTGGGCAAACGCTACCCTGTCTTCGAGGCTCATCTCGCTTCCCTTGATGGAAGCCTCCTTGATAGCCGCCAAGGAGAGAGGCGCATTGGCTGTTATCTGGCGGGCCATCGCTTCAGCCCGTGGCATGACCTCTTCGGGAGCGACGACATAGTTGACCAGCATCAACTCCAGGGCTTTCTGGGCGTCTACGAACTCGCCGGTGAAAAGGAACTCGAAGGCGATATTGCGGGGAACAACCTGGGACAGCAAAGCAGGGCCGCTGACCGACGATATGCCGCGCTTTGCCTGGGGCCAACCGAACCGCGCTTCGCTGGACGCGATGCGAATATCGCTGCCCAAGGCAATCCCGCACCCTTGCGCCAGGCAAACCCCGTTGATGGCCGAAATTATGGGCTTCCAGATCTTCGACTGCTCCACGTACAAGTCGCCCGTGGATGGGCCTTCGTTGGCGCGGGCATTGGCCATCGCCACGAGGTCATGGCCCGTAGAGAAGGCGCGGCCCCGTCCGGTTACGATGGCGCAGCGCGCCTCGGGGTTGTTCTTTACATCTTGAAAGGCTTCCCACAACAGCTCACGCATCTCAGGGTTGATGGCGTTCAGCTTCTCAGGGCGGTTGAGGGTGATATAGGCAATCCCTTCTCTAATCTCGTAGATGACTTCCTTATCGGTCAACTTGGTTCCTCCAATCAGATAATCCTGGACCCCGTGGGCTTCGTGCCAATGACGCCCCCGGCTTCCAGCGATTCGATGTCTTGGGCAGTCAGTCCCAGCAGGCCGCCATAGACTTCGTGGTTGTGCTGGCCCAGCGTGGGCGCGGGAGAGCGCACCTCGCCGGGAGTGGCCGACATCCTCCAAGCCAGACCGGGATACCGGCGTGGGCCGACCTGGGGATGGTCAACCGTTACGAAAGTGTCGCGCTCCGAGTAATGCCGGTCAGCAAGAAGATCCGGGCCGCGAAGCACCGGCCCGGCAGGGACGCCCGCCTGCTGAAGACGCCCGGACAACAGGAAAACGTCCTGTCCCTGGGTCCAGCCGGCAATCACGGCGTCCAGCTCGTCCTGATGGGCCAGCCGCGACTCTGACGTGGCGAATCGGGAATCCTCCGCGAGTTCCGGTCTGTCCATCACCGCGGCCAGGGAAGCCCACTGACCGTCGTTCGTAGCGGCGATGGTTATCCAGCGGTCTTCGTCCTTGCAGGGGTAGCTATTGCAGGGGGCATACCAGCGAGAGCGGTTGCCTTGGCGTTCCGGTTCCTCTCCGGTCATCTGGTAAGCCAGCAACTCTCCACCCATCAAGGCCACCGACGATTCCTGCTGCGAAACGTCTATGTACATACCCTTGCCGGTGCGGCGGCGGCGTCTCAGGGCGGCCAGCAACACCCCGGCTGCGTGGGAGCCGGTAATAGGGTCGCCGTGATTTATGCCGGACTTCATCGGCCCATCCCCGGAGTATCCGGTCAGGTGGGCCATTCCGGAAAGCTGTTCCTGGCCGATTCCATAACCCAGGTAGCTCTTCCAAGGGCCTGTGTTTCCGAAGGCTGGCATGGACACATAAATCAGGTCAGGGCGATGCTTTCGCAGCGCGACATAATCGTATCCCAAGCGCTGCAGGCTGCCTTGCCGGAAGTTCTCTATCAGCACGTCGCTGACGGACACCAACTGCTCGAAGACCCGGCGTCCTTCGTCGCTGGTCAGCTCCAACGTGATCCCATACTTGGACATGTGAAGGCAGTTGAACCAGCCGTTGCGGTTCCAAGGTTCTTCGCCCGGCTCCCCTTCGGGATAGGCAGCTATGCCGCGGGCCGGGCTTACCGGGCCGCGATGAGAGTCGTAGACGCTCAACGACTCCATCTTGATTACCTCGGCCCCCAGGTCGGCCATCAGCTTGGTGCAGTAGGGCCCAGCCCAGATGCGTGACAGGTCCAGGATACGGTAGTTCTTCAGAGGCTGCCTGGTGGTTGGGGTCAGCATTGGCCGCCCCCAAAGGCCCCATTGGTCGCCAGTTCTGACAACCGGGTCTCGTCAAAGCCCAGCCAATCCGACAAAACAAGCGCAGTATGTTCGCCGAACAGTGGGGCGCTGCGGAAGGTCCAAGCATCTTCGCCAATTTCGCAGGCAATGGGCGCGCCCGGATACTGGAGCCCTCCCGCCGTTGGATGCTCCAGATCTGCGAAGTAGCCACGGGCCAGGAGCTGCTCCATTTCGAGAATGTCCTCCATGGTGGCGACAAAGCTGAATCCCAGGCCGCTTTCCTGTCCGGCTTTGAAAATATCCACCTTGTCGTGGTCAATCAGCCATGGCAGCATCAGAGCGTCCACCTCATCGGCGTTGTCCTGACGTCCGCGCCGGGAGGCGAATCTCGGGTCGGCCAGCTCCTCGCGCTCCATGATGCGGGCGACCTCCGGCCACCTGTGGTCCGGCCCGGCGATAATTCCAACGAATCCGTCGCGGCAGGGATAGATGCCCCACGCCGCCCGGCCGTAGCCCCGGTTGCCAACGCGGGTGTATTCCTGTCCTGAGTAGCTGTACTGCATTAAAGCGTTTTCGAGAATGTTGGTGGCGTATTCCGCAATGGATATGTCTATTTGCTGCCCTTCGCCCGTTTCCTCCGCATACATTAGCGCGGCCATCGTGGCGACAAAGGCGTTCTGTCCTGCGCCTAGTTGGGCCAGGGGCACGCCTTCTTTGAGTGGTTCGCGGTCAGGCTCTCCGGTGATGTTCATCAGTCCACCCATGGCATACAGGTTGACTTCCGCGGCCTTCCAATCGCGGTATGGCCCGGTTTGCCCGAAGTTGCTGATTGAAGTCACAACCAGAGCCGGGTTGACCCGGCGCAGCTCTTCGTAACCCAGCCCGAGCCTGCACAACGTTCCAGGCGCAAAGTTCTCCACCAACACGTCGGCCTGGGCTGCCAACTGAAGCAGCATTTCGCGGCCTTCATCTGTCTTGATATCCAGCCCGATGCTGCGCTTGCTTGTGTTGAGATACAGATGCCAGGCCCCGTCCTCTACCGGAGTCCCAGTGTCAGGAATGCGAAAGTGGCCGGGGCGCGAAGCGAATGGCCCATAGAGGCGCAAGGGGTCCCCCAATGGAGGCCGCTCCACCTTGACCACGTCGGCGCCGAGGCCAGCCAGCAACCGGGTGCAGTAAGGGCCAGCAAAGTAATGGGTCAGGTCCAGTGCCCTGACCCCTTCCAACAATCCGTTCATGGGCAAGATTGTGGCATCGCCAAGCCTCGATTGCAACCGGGGAGTCTCGACCCGCTCTTTATGGTATTCTGCGGGCAATTCAATGCATGACCTACGCAGTTGAGAGGCTCTCCTCACCTCTCCCAGAAGGAGAGGAGATTTTAGTTAACTGCCTAAGTCCTATTCACCTAAGTCATATTCAATGGTTGGAGTTAAGCCACAATGGAACGCCCTATATTTCAACCCGTTGGCACGCCGGTGGAGGAACTGGACACCCCGGCATTGGTAGTTGACCTGGACCTGATGGAGCGAAATATCCAGACATATCAAGGCTATTTCGCCGGAACTTCCGCCACCGTGCGCCCCGTGCTGACCAGCCATCTGTCTCCGCAGGTGGCCCGCCGTCAGTTGAGCGTCCCCGGCTGCCGGGGCGTCGCAGTTACCACCGTCGGAGAAGCTGAAGTATTCGCCGCCGCCGGTTTCGACGATGTATTGCTGTCCAACCAGGTAGTGACAGCCTCGAAGATCCGCCGACTCTGCAACCTGGCGTCGCAGGCCAGCATTACAGTAGCGGTAGACAACGCCGGTAACGTCGCCCAATTATCCCAGGCCGCCACCTCATCCGGCGTTAAATTGGGCGTCCTGGTGGAGATTGAGGCGGGCATGGGGAGATGCGGCGTAACTCCGGACGCCGAGGCGGTGGCCTTGGCCCGCGCAGTAAACGATGCTGACGGACTCAGCTTTAGAGGCATCATGGCGACCGTGCCCGGCCCCACGGGCGATGATCCGCAAGTCCACACCCAACAGACCCGCCAAAACCTGCAAGTGGCCCTCGACGCCAAGGACTTGATGGAAAGCGCCGGGATCACCGTACCGGAAGTCAGCGTCGGCGGGGCGCATTGCCATGCGGCTGCCGGTGAGATTACCGGCATAACCGAGGTGCGGGCCGGGCGCTACCCGTTGATGGACGTCAGGCTTCAGACCTACCTGCCGGAACTGTCGCTGGCCGCGATGGTGCTGGCCACCGTCATCAGCCGCCCGGTTGATGACATGGCCGTCCTCGACGCCGGACACAAGGCCACAGGCCCTGACCATGGCCGCCCGGTATTGCAGGGGCACACTGGAGCCATCGCCGCCAGATTCAGCGCAGAGCATGGGGTGGTGGAGTTCGAGAACGGAGACAACGAAGCGATGGTTCCCGGCCGGAAGGCCAGGCTTGCCCCTTGGGAATTGGCTTCCTGCGTCAACCAGTACGACTACATTCGCGCCGTCAGGAACGGCAAGCTGGAGGGCTACTGGCACCTTTCGGCCCGAGGCAGGTTTGCGTAGAGACCGGGTGGTCGGCGATTTCACCTGAACCTTGACTTCGCCCTGAGACAATGGGAAATAGAGGAGCGACAAGATGATTGACAGCCAGACTCCGTTGCCCGGCACGCCGATGGAAGAGCTGGAGACACCCTGCCTGGTAATTGACCTCGACGCCCTGGACGGAAACATGGACGTCATAGCAGACTACTACCGCGACCGGCCCAGCAAGCTGCGCGGCCATAGCAAGAATCATAAGACTCCCGCCATCGCGCTTAGGCAGATCCGCCGCGGAGGCACCGTTGGAGGCGTCTGCGCCGCCAAGGTTGCCGAGGCCGAGGTAATGGTGCACGGCGGCGTTCCCAGCGTGTTCATCACCAGCGAGGTGATAGGAGACCTGAAGATCAGCCGCCTCTGCTCGCTGGCTGGGCAAGCCGAGGTGATGGTCGCCTGCGACAACCCTGACAATGCTCGCGCCCTGTCGCGGGAAGCCGCCGCCCAAGGAGTGGACTTGGGTGTGGTAATCGAGCTGGAGACCGGCCTCAAACGCTGTGGAGTCCAGGAAATCGCGCAGGGCGTGGCCCTGGCGCACGAGATTGCCTCGCTGCCCGGCGTAAGTTTCCGGGGCATAATGAGCCACCAGGTCATATCGGCCATGCCAGACCGCGAAGATAGGGTCACAGAGGGCAACCGGGTTATCAAGGGCGTCATAGACCTCAAAGACGCCATCGTAGATTCCGGTCTACCCGTGGAAATCGTCTCCACTGGCGAGACCTGGAGCTACGACGTTGCCGGCGAAATCCCAGGAGTGACCGAAATCCAGGGCGGCAGCTACCTGCTCATGGAAACCCACTACGACTACATGACCGAGTTCAGCTATGCCGCCAAGGTGCTGACCACTATCATCAGTACTCCACGGCCCGGCGTAGCCATAGGCGACGCCGGAACCCGCGCCGTTAGCACGCTGCGCGGAATGCCCGAAGTGGACGGCCGCCCCGGCATAACGGTAGAGTCAATGGATGGCGACCATGCTGTATTCAAGGTGAGAGACGGCGCATCGCTAAAGGTGGGCGATCAGGTGTTGCTCATCCCGTCCCAACAGGACGCCATGGTCAGCCGCTGGGACCGCTTCGTCGGCTTGCGCGACGGCAAAGTAGAGGCAGTGTGGGACATCCAAGCCCGCGGCTGCCACAGTTAGAGGGAAACGAAAACCGGGAAACAGGTGACATTCGGCCCTTACGGTGCAGCTATGGGCAGCGTTAGAATTGGAGTACGGGATTCGCCCCAATATCTCCATCTAATTGCCGTAGGAGCGAACTGGTATGCCCAACCCTGTCGTCCATTTCGAGATTGGCTGCATCAACACCAAGGCGCAACAGGAGTTTTACGGAAAGCTTTTCGACTGGGAAATCACGCCCGCCAGCGAAGAGTGGAACTACGGCCTCGTCCAGCATTCCGAAGGCGGCATCGGAGGAGGCATCTCCGACTCAGGAGAAGAGCCTGCGAAGCCTATGGTCACTTTCTATGTAATGGTTGAAGACCTCCGTGCCTCCCTGGACAAGGCGGTCAGCCTGGGAGCCACTGAGGCGCTGCCGCCCATGGATATGGAGGTCAGCGACAGCAAGTTTGCCCTAGCCGGATTCATTGACCCTGAGGGAAACTACATCGGGTTGTACAAGCCACACGAAGACTAATATGAAATACAAGAGGTCAACGGGGCGGGCTATAGCCGCAATTCTTTCGTGGCTGTCTGGCCGTAATAGTTGGGCCTGGCGGTTTTTGTCAAGTACCGTGTTGCCTCTTGCCGTAGTTTTCGGAGTCGCGATGGGATGTTATTGGCTGTACGGATTGGTAATGACGGGAGTTCCACCGGATAGCCGCGAAGTACCGTATAAAGATGTTCTCCAAACGGTACTTACCCTAGCAGCCGTCGGAATCGCTGTCTTTGGGGTTGGAGCCTATGTGGTCTTGTCGAACAACATTGAAGCAAAAGTACGATCAAGGACAGATAGAAGCCTTTGGTTAGCTAGAGGACAAGAGGTGGTAAATACTGGGTGGCTATACTGGCAACTGTACCGGTTGTCTGATGGTAAACCCCTTCCAACCAGACGGAGCTTATTAGATCAAGCTATTTCTGAGACCAGGCAAGCACTAATTTGGGTTCATTCCCATCTTGACGAAAATGAACTTGAGACTGAACTACTATCTGTCAAAGCTCGAAACAACTTGGCATATTACATTTATGAACTTGACTCATCGATAGGGAAAGTAGACAGGGCGAGCAAGTTGACAGCTTTGGAATGCATCGACTATGTCGGACAGAGATTATTTCGGTTCCCGGAACTTACTGAGGAGGTCAATCACACAATTGAAAAAGTCGCTGCCCACTTCGGGACAACGACTCTTCCTTAGCTACCAGTTCTGCCAGCTTTATTATTCTCTACCTCACGCCAGCACTCCCGCTGACGGGGCCAATGGTGAGTTTCCGCATTTGTCTCACCTCCATTGAAGTGTGGCCTCGAACTCAATTCACCCACATTGGTAGCAGTTTGTCAAGTTTAAGGTGTCGGGCCGAACTCCGTGGTCTTCATCAGGTAGGTGTTCTGGGCTTGGATTACGCCCCGGACGCGGGGGATGTATGCGCCGCCCCATTCCGGGTCTGCGGCTACGGCTCCCTTGGCTTCTTCCATGTGCTTTACGTTGTCGAACGCCCAGATGTGCACTACCTGGTTCAAATCGCCCAGATCGCTGTAGAACCAGCCGGCCAGCTTCACGCCATGGCGCTGGCGTATGGGCAACGCCAGCTCCTCCACAGCCGCCATGTAGGTGGGCAGACCGCCGGGGTTGAGGGTGTACTGCCGGAAGTCGAAGACCATGTCGTTCTTCCGCTGGTATTCCGGTGTACCCTCCTCGGCGATGGGACCTCGCACGGGGTATACGGGAGCGAATTCGGGCGACATCATCAGCCACGTCTTCTGGGACTCGACCAACGGCTGTGCCCGGGGAACATACTTGCCGTTCCAGTCAGGGTCGGCGTAGACCGCGGCCTTCTGCGAGTTGAGGTGCTCCAGGTCCTGGTAGCCCCAGATGTGCACTACCTGGTTCAACACCCCGACGTCGCTCCAGTACCAGCCGGACAGCGCCACGTCGTGGTTCTGGCGGATGGGAAGCCCCACTTCTTTCACCCCGGCGCGATAATCGGGCGTCGCGCCCGGCTTGAGGGTGTACATCCTGAAATCGTAGAGCATTTTCAGCCTCCGGTATGTTTCTTGATGAATTCGCCTGCCTGGGCAATGGCCTGCTTTCCTTCAGGCAATATCGGGGCGAACAGATGCCAGACGTGGATCATGTCATCCCACACGTCCATTTTCACTTCAACCCCCGCTTCCCGGGCGATTCCGGCAAGTCTTGTAGAGTCGTCCAGCAGCACTTCGGCATCCCCTACCTGTATCAGCGTAGGCGGCAATCCGCGCAAATCCGCGTAGAGGGGAGCCGCCAGCGGGGCCCTGGGGTCGCTGCCACCCAAGTATGTCTTGGCCGAGATCAACAGGTTTTCCTTCCCAACCATGGGATCAGCGGCAGCCCTGGTTTCCATGGATTCGCCCAAGCCTTCCATATCAACCCAAGGCGAGATGCAAACCGCCGCGCCGGGCATGGGAAGGCCGAGGTAGCGCGCCTGAACCATCATCGCAACGGTGAGACCGCCGCCGGCAGAGTCGCCGGCCACCGCAATTCTGGCCGGGTCGTAGCCTTCCTTCAGCAGCCAGCGGTAGGCCGCCACCGAATCTTCGACCGGCGCCGGGAAGGGATGTTCCGGGGCCAACCGGTAGTCCAGACCCAGAACTCTACCCTTAGAGGCTTGAGACAGCTCCGCCATCAAAGGGCGGTGGGTGCGCGGCGAGCCGATGATATAACCGCCGCCGTGCAGGTAAAGTACCACCCTGCTGTCCGAAGCCTTCTCGGCGGTCACCCACTCTGCCGTTACGCCTCCCGCGTTTGACCGGCTGTAGCGGGCCGGAACGTCAATTGAAAACTCGTCAACCATCCGCTCGAAGGAACGGCGTCTGCCTTCGGTTGCGCCCTGAGATTCGTCAGCCTCTCTCCCTCTTACCAGGGCGATGACCTTTTCCAGTTCCTGAGACTTGGCCATCTCTATTTCTCCAACATCTTTTTAAGAGTACGGGCACTGCTATGAGGCGCTGACAGCACAGGGACCGGCGACACCTTCTGCAAATGCTCAAGGGCGGTTGCAAAGGAGAACTGGCTGAGCAACACGACGTCAACATCGGGAGCCAACGCCAGCGCTTCCTCTTCCAGGCGTTTCTCGAAGGCGGAGTGCCCGCCCGTCCGCAACACTTGTATCAGGTCCGAGGCAAGCCGTTGAACAACGGAAACCTCTTTGCCTGCTTCCTTGGCTGCCACACTCAGGTAGTGCTCGGAGTCTGACATGGTGGCAGCGTTTGTGGCGATTACTCCCACTCGCGGACCTGCCGCGACCGCCTCCTGCATTACCGGGCCGTAGGACGACACCAGCGGCACATTCACCAGATCGCGCGCCGAATCCACCACCGGGGCATACACCGAGCAAGCCAGCCCGATAGCGTCGGCGTCGTGGTCTTGGGAATAGCAGATAAGGTCGCTCATTCGCCTCCGCAAACTGGGCGTAATGCTGCCCGGAAAATCTATCAGCAAGCCCTCGTCCAGCAGGTTAATCACCTCAGCATCAGGAAACTCGTCCTGAAAAGCCAGCCGCACCGGCGGAATGGACTCTGCCAGGGCATGAATCATCACGACTCGCATCGCGGCGCTCCGGTCCAGTTAGTTGAGTATTCCGATGACTTCCCCGTCGGGAGCAACGTCCATCTCCAGGGCGCGAGGCCGGGTGGGCAGGCCGGGCAACGTCTCGATACGTCCGGCAAGGGCGTATAGAAAGCCGGCGCCTACGGAAGCACGCAGGTCATTGACCGGGAAAGTGTAGCCTTGCGGGCGGTTGCGGCGACTCGGGTCGTGGGAAATGGACAGGTGCGTCTTCGCCATACAGATTGGCAGATTGCCCCATCCCTGCGACTCGAAGTACCTCAACTGATTCATAGCCTGCGCAGACCAAGCAACGTCGTCCGCCCCATAGATTTTCTGCGCCAGCGCCAGCGCCTTCTCTTGCGCCGTAGCTTCCAGCGGGTAGGCGTAGGTGATGTTGCTGTCGGCCTCCGTTGCGTCCACCACGGCCTGCGCCAATTCCTCCGCGCCAGCCCCGCCCTGCGCGTAGCCGTCGCACTCTACGGCGGCAGTGGCGCCCGCTTCCAGCGCAATTCGCTTCACCGCCGCCAGTTCCTCAGGACTATCCGTGCCGAAGCGGTTGATGGCGACGACGCACGGCAGGCCGAAGCCGGTCACTATGCCTACGTGATGGGCCAGATTAGGGCCGCCTGCCAAAACTCTGCCCTCGTCGGGCTTGTCCAAGTTGCGGCGCAGCGCCCTGCCGTGCCACTTGAGGGCGCGAGCCGAAGCCACAAGCACAGCGGCTCTGGGCAGCAGGCCGCTCTGCCTTGTCTTGATGTGCATGAACTTTTCAAAGCCCAGGTCGGAAGCGAAACCGGCCTCGGTAATAACATAGTCGGCATAGGAAAGGGCCATCTTGTCGGCCAGGATGGAGCTGCAACCGTGGGCAATGTTTCCGAATGGCCCGGCGTGGACCAGGCAGGGTTGGCCTTCCAGCGTTTGCACCAAGTTAGGCATAACCGTCTGATGCAACAGAGTCATCAGCGCACCCTCGACGCCCAGTTGCGATACGGTGACCGGGTCGCCGCCGCGGGTCGCCCCCACGACGATGCGGGAGATACGTTCCCGGAGGTCCTCCGGCCCATCGGCAAGGGCCAGGATAGCCATGATTTCCGAGGCGGACACGATGTCGAACCTGGCTTCGCGCAGCGGGCCATAGCCGCTGCCGCCAACGCCCGCAATGACCTGCCGCAGACCCCGGTCGGAGGCGTCGGTGACTCGCGTCCAATGGATGCCGGAAGCATCTAAGTCAGGGATGGCGTTTCGGAAAACTACATTGTCCACCAGCGCAGCCAGCAGGTTGTGGGCCGAGGCCACGGCGTGAGCGTCCCCGGTGAAGTGGATGTTTATCTCATCCTCAGGGACGATTCGGGCATTTCCACCGCCGGTGCCGCCTCCTTTGATGCCGAAAATCGGCCCCAGCGTCGGCTCGCGAAGGTTAACCGTCACGTTGTGCCCCAGGCGGCCCATGCCTTGGGTCAGCCCTATGGCAGTCGTGGTCTTGCCTTCGCCGGCAGGGGTGGGAGTGATGCCTGTCACCACAACCAGCTTGCCCTTGTTGGCGCTCCCTTCGGCGATGGCGTCCAGGGAGATTTTGGCTTTGTAATGACCATAAGGCAGAACATGATCGGCCTTCAGGCCCAAGTTGTCGGCAATCTTGCTGATGGTCTGCACTTAGCCTCCGGGTCTGGGCGCGCCTTCCCGTCTGTCCCAGGCGCGTCGGTGATGATGCGGTGTATTCGCCTTTTGGGCTCTCAGCGCATTTCTTGGCGCACTGGCAGCCACGCCGAACAATGGCTAATTCTACCACTCCCGGCGTAGTCTCTCACGTTATGGGGGTGAAGCCTGTTGGCTTCCATGATTTGACATTCTCAGCCCATTGCGTCGAATCGCCGTGTGCCAAACTCCACGGTCACCATTCCGGCGAAATCCGGCCGGGGCCAAATTGTCCGATATAGTCGTGGAGGGACTGCCGGTGCCGCTCCAACACGTGAACGCCAAGATGATTCGGGTTCCGTTGGGCCAACTCGGTCACGAACCGCAACAGGCTTCTCGCGTTGGTGTGATGGTAGTCTTTCCACCAGTTATTGCAGACGTAGAACTTGCCCCCGTACAACTTGGCCCAGTACCTAGAAATCTGGCCGAAAACCCCGGCTGACTGGGCAGTGGGTTATAATCCGGGCGAACTGAGTTAGCGGAGCGAGACGATGCTGGGAGAGCGTTCGGAGCAGAGGGGTCTGTGGGAAGCAGACCGGTTGTACCTTGACCACGTGGGGCGGGACACCTTCTACGGTCTGCTGGCCTCGCTGCGGGGCCGGTTGTTCCGGGACGCCGACTTCGCCGAGTTCTATTGTGCCGACAACGGGCGGGACAGCGTGCCGCCCAGCCTGCTGGCCACTGCCCTGCTGTTGCAGACCCACGACAAGGTCAGCGACGCCGAGGCCAAGGCCCGGGCCGACTTCGACATCCGCTGGAAGGTGGCCCTGGGGATAGAGGTAGAGGACAGGCCCTTCGCCAAGAGCACGCTGCAGGTGTTCCGGGCCCAGCTGATCCTGCACGACAAGGTGCGGGAGGTATTCGAGTCCAGCCTGCGGCTGGCCCGGGAGTCGGGCTACCTGAAAAAGCGGAGCATGAAGGTGGCGCTGGACACGACCAACATCCTGGGCCGGGGCGCGGTGAAGGACACCTACAATTTGCTGGCCGACGGCATCGTCAAATTGATGCGGGCGCTGGCAGCCGTGGAGCAGACCAAGGTCAAAGAATGGGCCCAGGTCCAGGGATACCAGCGGTACCTGGCCTCCAGCATCAAGGGCGAGGCGGCCATCGACTGGTCGGACAAACGGGCGAGGCAGGCCCTGCTGGCCCAGGTGGTGGCCGATGCGGACCGGCTGCTGGAATTGTCGCGGCAGGCCCAGGGAGAGTTGGGGGAGGACAGCGCTGAGCGGCAGCAGATCGTGGCGGCGGCGGAACTGCTGGGGCAGTTGCTGCTCCAGGACATTGAGCGCCAGAGCCCAGATGGCGATGGAGAGGGCGATGGAGAGGGCGACGGCGATGCCGGAGTGAGTCTCAGGGACGGGGTGAGTCGGGACCGGATGATGTCGGTGCACGACCCGGAGATGCGCCACGGGCACAAGAGCAGCCGCCGACGCTTCGACGGGCACAAGGCGGCCATCGTCGTGGACACCGACAGCCAGCTGATCACCGCGGTGGATGTATTGCCGGGCAACGCTCCGGACAACCTGGGGGCGCTGGAACTGGTGGAGCAGAGCGAGGCCAACACCGGTTTGCCGGTGGCAGAAGCCCTGGGCGATGCCGCCTATGGCGACGGAGCTACCAGGCAGACCTTCGCCGACGCGGGACGGCGGTTGGTGGCCCGAGTGCCAGGTCGGCCCAACCGGAAGCACTTCCCCAAGGATGACTTTGTCATTGACCTGGCGGCGGACAGTTGCACCTGTCCGGCGGGACAGGTCACCCACAACATCGTGCCAGCGGGAAAACGGACTGATGCCGCGGGTCGGGTCCACCACTTGCGGGCCTTCCAGTTCGACGGGTCCGAATGTATTACTTGTCTACTGCGGTCCCAGTGCATCGCAGCTAAAGGCAGGAAGGGACGACGGGTGCTGATCCATCCTCAGGAAGCCCTGTTGCAGCAGGCCCGGACCCTGCAACAGAGCGCCGGATATGACGAATATCGAGGGCGCCGAGTGGTGGTGGAACACCGGTTGGCCCGACTGGTCCATCTGGGCATCCGCCAGGCCCGCTACTTTGGCAGGATCAAGACGAAGTTCCAGCTGTACCTGGCGGCCACGGTGGCCAACCTGACCCTGGTGGCCGGGGAAATCGGTCTGTCGGACAGTGTCGGCGGCGGCGTAGAGACCCACCGCGCCGTCCCCAGTGATGTCAATGATGTCCAGGCTGTTTCCCACGGTGTTGCCACCCATGCTGCGGCCATTTTTGGCGCGGTCCGGCTCGGACAGCTGTGGTCCCAGATTCTGTTTGCCTCGGCTCTACTGCCGAAAGCCCCCTCCCCATCCAGGGCTTTTCGGCCCGGTTTCTAGCAGTAAACTTTCCGTTTTCCCGTTTGCGTAAAAGAGCAAAGTTGCCGATGTGGAGGAACAAGTTATTTTTGCAGTAGTCAGAATCCATCAGGTTGCGCTGGTCGATATCGTTGAGGAAGGTAGGCTGGTCTTCCAGCAGGGTCTTCATTAGGTTTCTCACAAGGGGTTGAATTTCCCCATCTCTATCCCCTAAATCCTTATCATTGTTTGGTCGACGCTGGTGCTCCCTGCTGTTGGCTGCGGTATCCTGGCTGATTCCAGCGGCCAACCGGAATAACAATTTATCCGTTTCCTCCAGTTCCTCATAAGCGCGGACCAAGGATTGCACCTTCGCGTTTTCTTCCAACTCAGCCTGTATCACTACCTGTATATCCTTGCCGTAAAACGCATTCATATTCTTACCGTTTCTACGATGCTGGATTTTTGGAGTCAACTCCGGCGTTTCGGTCCGCAGGTCTTCCAGCTTGGCTGGATCCTGCGCCACGTGATCGGGTTCGATTTTTGCCTAAATTCTAGGACTAATCGGCCTTATGGCTTAACGACAAAGACGGACATTCCCCAAGTCTGAAAGGCTCGGGTCCAATACATACCAGACGGAGAGCGGCACACATCCCTCAAATTGGTTGCCAGCTATGTCCAACCACACAAGTCCAGACAGTTCACTAGGCACTTCCCCCGTCAAATGATTGTCCCCGAGTGCAAGTCCTTGAAGGTAATGGTTTCCCAAAGGAGGCGGTATATGGCCTTTCAACTGATTATCGTTGAGGAACAATACTTGCAGACTGCTTAGATATCCCAACTCCGGCGGAATTTCACCACTCAGATTGTTACTTCCCAAGTCAAGAATCTTAAGCTTACTGAGGCCACCGAATTCAGGTGGAATTTCGCCATTTAGTTGGTTCAAGCTAGCGAAGAAAAGCTCAAGGTGGGCGAGACCACCCAACTCGGGAGGAATATCACCTTCCAAGTTGTTCCCGTCGAGATATAGCTCCCTCAACTGGTCAAGACGGCCCAAAGATGCCGGTAATTGACCGCTCAAAAAGTTAGCGCTCATGTATAGGCTGATGACACGACCATATAAATCGGCTTCAACCCCATACCAGCTATCGAGGGGTGTATCGCTGAGCCAGTTTTCGTTATATCTCCAATTCTTGCCGCTGGTAGCGTGGTATAGATCCTCCAGCACTTGCCTATCCGACTCACTTACAAGTGATTGCGTGCTAGATGGCAAGCCGGGGGCATTGGTCGGATACGGCGTTGGTTGTCCATCGGCCCCCGGCTCCCCGGCGCAGGCTAAGGCCGTTGTCAGCAACACCATCGATAAGAGCATGACTGCTAAGACCTTTGGCATGGAAAGTAAAAACCACATCCGAATTATTCGCCCATTTCCGACTCCAGACGGTTGATGTCCTGTTCGCTGAGAGTGAAATACTTTGCGTCGGGATGGTGGAGAACCAAGGCCGAAACGGTAGACTCGGGGTCCATCATGTAGCCTTCGGTCAGTTCCACATCCAGGTGGCTGGACACTTCCAGCAGACGGAACAACTGCTCCTGGTCCTCCAGGCGTGGGCAGGCTGGGTAGCCGAAGGAATAGCGCCGCCCGCGGTACTGGGTGCGGAACAGCTCATAGGGCGTGATTCCCGCCGGGTCGCCGAAGCCCCACATCTGCCTTAACTGCTGGTGCAGCAATTCCGCGAAGCCTTCCGCGCTTTCCAGCGCCAGGGCCTGCAGAATGTGGGAGTCGAGGAACTTGCCTTCAGCAATCCAACGGGCTGCCAAGTCCCTTACTCCGGGGCCTATGGAGGTCACGAACATGCCCACGTAATCCATGTCGGCCAACCCTGTTCCAAGAGTGGCCGCACCAGGCAGCACGTAGTCGGACAAGCACAGGCCGTCGCGCTGGGACTGTCGTCCAAAGTAGAACCGTTCCAACACCTGCGCGCCGTCGGGAGAGTAGACGAGCAGCCATTGGCCTTCGGCGCGGCAAGGGAAGAACTTGAAGACCGCGTTGGCCGTGATGTCGCTGCGAGCCAGAACCAGGTCTTCCACCCGGCGCACCGAGTCATGCAGGTCAATCGCCGCCTGCTCGCCAGCGGCCAGATCCTCGGAGAACCGGCCCTTGTATCCTAAATGCCTGACATAGAGCATCTGCGGGTTGATATAGCCGAAGATGTCCTCTAGGCTGTAATCGTTGAGCACGTGCAACCGCAGATCAGGGGGATTGGGAATGGGAAAGTCGTGGCGAACTTGGGCGGGAGGAACGTCCTCGCCATCTCCGTCCCCCTGCTGACGCCGGGCATCATCGCCCAGCATCGCCTCCGTTTCCGACTCCAGTTGCGAGGCTAGATGCGCGCGCTCGTCAGCCTCCTGTATGGTATTGGCCAATGCCAAGCCAGTCATTGCGTCGGGGGCGTAGGCTACCAGGCCATCGTACTCCGGGGCTATCCGCAGCCGCGTGAAGCGATTGGACAACGCCGCGCCACCCACGAGCACTGGCACGGACACGCCGTCCTGCCGGAAGTCGCGGACCGTCTCCACCATCATCTGCGCCGATTTCACCAGAAGACCGGACAATCCGATGATGTCGGGGTTGTGCTGACGGTAGGCTTCAATCAGTTCTTGCGGAGGAATCTTGATTCCGAGATTGATGACCTCGTATCCGTTGTTGGACAGGATGATTTCCACCAGATTCTTGCCAATGTCGTGCACGTCGCCCTTCACGGTAGCCAGAACCACCCGGCCCTTGAGAGAACTTTCCAGGCGCTCCATGTGCGGCTCCAAGTGGTTGACGGAGTATTTCATGGACTCCGCCGATTGAAGCACCTCGGCGACTATGAGTTGGTTGGCGTTGAACTGCCGCCCAACTTCGGCCATGCCGTCCATGAGCGGGCCATTGATGATTTCCAGCGGCGTTCTTCCCTGGAGAGCTTCGTCCAGGTCCTCGGACAGCCCTTCCTTGGTGCCCTCGATGATGGCCAAGGCCAGCCTCTCATCCAACGGCAGGCTGCGTCTCTCTTCATTGCTGGCAGTGGGAGCTTTTTCGCGGAAGTGCGCCGCAAAGGCAGCCACCGGGTCTTCGCCGCTATACCAGATAAGATCCTCGGCCAGCTTGCGTTCATCTTCCGGTATGGCTGCATAGCGCATCATCGCCTCGGAGTTGACGATGGCCATATCCAGCCCCGCCTGCACGCAGTGGTAGAGGAAAACCGAGTTTAGAACTTCCCGGCCGGCGGCTGGCAGTCCGAAGGACACGTTGGAGATACCCAGGATAGTTTTTGCGCGGGGTAAAGCCTCCTTTATCAGACGCACCCCCTCCACCGTTTCCGCGCCGGAACCGATGTAGTTCACGTCGCCTGTCCCCACCGGGAACACTAGGGGGTCGAAGATCAGGTCTTCCTCGGGAACGCCGTACTTTTCCGTCAGCAGCCTGGCGGAGCGCAGCGCAACTTCCAGCTTCCGCTCGCGGGTAATCGCCTGCGCCTGCGCCTTGTCGTCGTCAATGCAGCCCACGACGAGGGCAGACCCATACCGGCGGGCCAACGGCACCACTGCCTGGAACCGCTCTTCGCCGTCCTCCAAGTTAACGGAGTTGATGATGGCTTTCCCTTGCAGCCGCTTCAGAGACAGCTCGATAACCGCCGGGTCTGTGGAATCCACCATAATTGGCGTCTTGACCTTCTTGGTCACCAGGTCAAGAAACTCGGCAATGTCAGAGGCTTCGTCGCGGTCGGGGTCTTGCAGACATATGTCGAGGATGTGGGCCCCGTTGCGCGCCTGTCGCCTTCCGATCTCAGCTGCTTCCTCGAATTTGCCTTCGTTGATCAGGCGGCGGAACCGGCGGCTGCCCAGCACATTGGTGCGTTCACCCACGACGGCGGGGCGGAGCTGATCGTCTACCAGCAGGGCGTCAATACCGGAGACACGCGTTTCGTTTGACTCTACGGTGCGGCGCGGAGGCTTGCCTGCGGCAGTCTCGCCCAGCAGGTGAATGTGTCCATCCACAGTGCCGCAACAGCCGCCAATCAGGTTGACCCAGCCTGAATCCACGAACCGGCCCAGAGTTTCCGCCATTGCCTCCGGTGTCTCGTTGTACTTGCCGTCTTCGTCCGGCATTCCGGCGTTGGGTACGCAGGACACCGGGAACCGGGATATGGAGGCCAGGGTGCGAATGTGGTCGGTCATAAAGGCGGGACCGGTGGCGCAGTTTATGCCAATCCACAACAGGTCGCGGTGAGCCAGCGAAACGTACAGCGCCTCCACGTCCTGCCCGGCCAGCAGGGTGCCCATGGGTTCCACGGTTCCCTGCACTGCCACGGGAATCTCGCGCCCCAGCTCGGCGAAGGCGCGGTCTATGCCCTCAAGTCCCGCCTTGATGTTCAGCGTGTCCTGCCCCGTTTCCAGGAGCAGCACGTCCACACCACCCTCCATCAGGCCCGCAGCCTGTTCATGGTAGCTGTCCGCCAGATCCTCGAATGTGACGCCGCCGGTTACTGAAATGGTCTTCGTCGTTGGCCCCATGGAGCCAGCCACGAAACGGGGCTTTTCCGGCGTTGTCTCATTGTCGGCCACTCGCCGCGCCAACTCCGCCGCCACGCTGTTGAGGCGCCGGGCCTCGTGGGCCAGATCGTACTCGGCAAGCACGATTGCGGTGGAGCCGAAGGTGTTGGTCTCAATGATGTCGGCCCCAGCGTCGAGGTGACCTTTATGAATACTTTCAATAACTTCTGGGCGAGTGAGGACCAAGTGTTCGTTGCAACCTTCGTACTCGACACCGCCAAAGTCATCCGGGCCAAGATCGAAGGACTGGATTGCCGTGCCCATTGCGCCGTCAATCACTAGGATACGTTCGCGCAGGGCGGATTTCAGGGATACGATACGTTCCATTGATTCCATAAAAAGTCAACCATTCCTGGGAAGTTTCCCAGCTCAACTGAACCTCACGCCCCCACGTCATCACCCCCAATCGCCGAGCTAAACCGTTGGGTAATAGTTGCTTGACATCGCTCTGCTACAAGCCAAACCAAGAGTTCAAGGCCGGCCGGTTCTGTTCGAGCCAGCGTATGTTGAGCCTCATGCGCTCCAGTGCCTGCCTTATGGTCCGCTCGGCAGCCGGAGCAGGGTTATCGGTGAAGAATTTCTCCACGTCGGCCATGCCTTCCTCGGTGGTGAAGCTGTTTACGATGGACACCAGCCGCATCAGCCCGAAGCCGCCACCGCCGTAGCGCCGGTCGAACTCGGCCCAGTTGTTCTTCACGAATTCCCATGCCGGTTGGCGGCCCGCCGGATTGGCCGCAACCCCGGCAACCACGGTGATGGTGTCCTGAGACCGCACTCTGCTGGACAGCGACCTCTCCAGCGTGTCGTTCAGCAGCTCCACGTCCTGGAAACGGGACATTGCCAGCAACAGGCGGATTTTCTCCTCCTGCAAGTTCGTGCGTTCCTCCAGGCCCCAGAGCTGATCGTAGGTGCCGCGGTCGCCAGCTTGGGCCGCCAGGCTGAACACCACCCCTCGCAGGTCGGGATGAACGGCGTCCGGGTCCGACAGGTATTGCTGGAACAGGTCGCTGGCTTGGGCCAGTGTCTCCGGGTCGTTGTAGGTTCCAGATTGCCCCAAGACGGTCGAGCGCAACAGCGAATCCAAGTGACCATCGTCCGGGCGCGGGACCCACCCAGCCCGGCGGGCGGCGGGCGCAAAAAGCTCTCGCCCGAATCTCTGGTAGGCTGGGCGCACCGGTTCGTCAGCTATGAGCTGCTCGATGTCCCTAAGGTTGGAGGCCAGATCACTCCACACCGATGCGTCCGTTTCGCCGGAGTACGAGCCTGCCAGTTCCAGAAACTGCGTTATGGGCAACAACCCGGCGCGGGAAAGGGCGTATGCGTCGTTCTGTATTCCCAGCCTGTCTGTGGCGGGCAACTCTAGTGAACTGATAGCCGGAGCCAGCCGCTGCCAGTCCTCATTGGTGTAATTGACGCGGTAGAAGCCGGTCTGGTCAGCGTTGACCTTGTACCAGGCACTGGCCGGGCTGGTGGCAGGCAGGGTGACCGCTGCCTCTTTAGTTTCCATCACCGTGGATGCCGAAGCGGCTCCGGGAGCGCTGACGGTTACGGGAACCTGCCAGACCTCCGGGTTGGGTTCTTCTCCGCCCAGCAGTCGATCATATACAAACCGCTCCTGCGACAAGGAAACCTGCACGTCGGCATCTGTACGGGCGGCCTCAACCTGCAAAACGGGATAGCCCGTTTGCTTAACCCAGGAATCCATGATGTTTGTAACCGGGAGTCCGGATTCTTCTTCCAGCGCGGACCAAAGGTCTTGCGTCCGGGCGTTTCCGTATTCGTGGCCTTTCAAGTAGCGGTACAGTCCGCCCTGGAAAACCTCCGGCCCCAGGAAATTCTCCAGCATCCGTATCACCGCCCCGCCCTTGCTGTAGCTGATGGCATCGAACAGTTGACTGACCTCGGCAGGATTCTTCACTTCCTGCTCGATGGGGTGGGAATTCTTCAGTCCATCCAGACTCAGGGCGCGGTTGGTGTCCATATTGACGAACTGCGTCCACATCTCCCATTCCGGGAAGAGCCAGTCAACGGCCTTGGTGCCCATCCAGGAGGCGAAGCTCTCGTTCAGCCAGAGGTCGTCCCACCACTCCATGGTGACCAGGTCTCCGAACCACATATGGGCCATCTCGTGGGCCACCACCTCGGCCACCCGCTGCCGTGTGCCAGCGGAGGAGTTGTCCGGGTCAACCAGCAGCGCAGTCTCACGATAGGTCACGCAGCCCCAGTTTTCCATCGCACCGGCTGCAAAGTCTGGAATCGCAATGTGGTCCAGCTTGGGCAGCGGATAGGGTATGCCGAAGTATTCGTTGAAATAGCCCAGCAGCTTAACCGACGTGTCCAAGGCAAATCCAGCCTGGTTCTCCTTGCCGCGAGTAGTCCAGATGCCGACCCGGGTTCCGTCGTCGGCGTCGGCTTCCACGGATACCAGGTCGCCTACTACAAAGGCCAGCAGATATGTGGACATTATCGGCGTTTCACCAAATCGTACCGACCTGAGTCCGGGAGCCGGATTGCTCTCCTCAGCTATCGGAGTGTTGGAGACTGCCTGATAGGCATCGTCGAAGATCAATGTGACATCGAAAACCGCTTTTTGCGCTGGCTCATCCCAGCAGGGGAAGGCCCTGCGGGCGTCGGTGGCCTCGAACTGCGTCGTGGCCAAATGCCTGGTCTGCCCATCAGCATCCTGGTACTCGGACCGGTAGAAGCCCACCAGCCGGTCGTTCAGTATGCCCGTGAACCGCATATCCAGTTGCGCCTGACCGGGCGACAGGACGCGCCCGAAATCCAGGGTGGCGGTTTCCGTATCCGAATCCAGAGAAATCGAGTGAGGCGAGGTCTCCGAACCGTTGCGTCGCAGGATGGCTCCGCTGATTTCCAGTTCCGCCGCGTTCAGCACAATGCGGGCGGTCGGTTCCACAATCTCGATGTCTACGGTCTGCTCACCCTTGAAAGTGAAGGTGTTCAGGTCTGGCTGCAACGTCAAGCGGTACTTGCTCGGCTTGACGCTGGCCGGCAGCACAACGGCTTCGGCAGAAGGCATAGGACAATCCCCTCTCTCAAAGTAACAGGCGACTAGCCGAAAGCAATTCTATCACGAATCACGGTAAAGGCTGCGAATTGTCGGCGGAGGAGTGTCTTTCAGCAAGCTGCTCCAGTCTCCGGCATTCAGCTATTTCTACCCCGGATTACTGTACCAAGATGATATAATACGCCCCAGTTACGGTTCGCCCTATCAGCGCTCACGCGCGCGCCTTTAGGAGAGATTCAGATGCCCCCGAAGACGATGTTCGAGAAGATCTGGGACGCCCATGTGGTTCACGAAGAGCCGGGCGAACCGGCCGTCATTTACATAGATCTGCACCTGGTGCACGAGGTGACCTCACCGCAGGCCTTCGACGGGCTTCGTATGGCGGGACGCGGCGTCCGCCGGACAGACCTGACCGTCGCTACCGCCGACCACAATACGCCCACGTGGGACCTGTCCCTGCCGGTGACCGACGAAATTTCCAAAGCCCAGTTGGATGCCCTCACCCGCAACTGCGAGGAGTTCGGCGTCACGCTGTATGACCGCTTCAGCCCCATGCAGGGCATCGTCCACATCATCGGCCCAGACTTGGGGTACACCCAGCCGGGCAAGACCGTGGTATGCGGCGACAGCCACACCTCGACCCATGGCGCGCTGGGCGCCTTTGCTGTGGGCATCGGCACTTCCGAGGTGGAGCACGTCCTGGCCACCCAGACGCTGCGCCAGTTCAAGCCGCGCACCATGGAAGTCCGCGTGGACGGCAATCTGCCTCCTGGAGTGACCGGAAAGGACATCATACTCGGCGTCATAGGACGCATCGGTGTCAACGGCGGTACCGGATACGTAATCGAATACACGGGCGAGGCCATCCGGTCCCTCTCCATGGATGGGCGGATGACCGTCTGCAACATGAGCATCGAAGCCGGCGCGCGCGCTGGCATGATCGCCCCGGACGATACGACGTTCGAGTACGTTCGAGGCCGTCAGTTCGCCCCCCAGGGAGCTGACTTCTATGACGCCGTGGAACGCTGGAAGCAACTGCCGACCGATCCCGGCGCGACCTACGACAAGACAGAGATATTCGATGCTGCGGCTATGGAACCCTACGTTACTTGGGGCACAAATCCAGGTATGGTGGCTCCCATCAGCGGTCAGGTGCCGGACCCGTCCTCCTTCGACGAGGCCCCGGCGCGCGAGGCAGCGACGCGGGCTTTGCAGTACATGGACTTGAAACCCGGAACGCCGATACAGGACATCAAGATTGACCGCATCTTCGTTGGCGCCTGCACCAACGCACGGCTGGAAGACCTGCGAGCCGCTGCCGAGGTGGTGCAGGGCCGCAAGGTCCATCCCGATGTCTATGCTATGGTGGTGCCCGGTTCGGCCAAGATCAAGCGCGAAGCTGAAGAAGAGGGCCTTGACCGCATCTTCACCGAGGCAGGTCTGGACTGGCGCGTGGCCGGCTGCTCGATGTGCCTGGGCATGAACCCCGACATCCTGTCGCCGGGACAGCGCTGCGCCGCAACCTCCAACCGCAACTTCGAGGGGCGGCAAGGAAAGGGAGGCCGCACTCACCTGGTCAGCCCGGCGATGGCCGCCGCCGCCGCCATTGCAGGCCACTTCGTAGACGTGCGCGACCTTTAGCCCCGGAAGGAGAACACCTGTAACCGAACAGTCCCTGGGAAGTTGGGAAATGACTCAGAACGACGCGACCGCAACAATCGAGGCCCTGGCGTCGCAGAATGAGAGCTATCTGACATACCCTCTGGTGCTGAACTTCAGTACCATTGCCATGACGGATGAGCAGTTCGTTAAGTTCTGCGCCGACAATGGTGAGCTGAGAATCGAACTCACCGCCAAAAGGGAACTGATTATAATGCCGCCTGCATTCCCAACTACGGGTATGAAAAACAATGCGCTTAGCGCACAGGTTTACAATTGGTCAAAACAGGACGGCACGGGCTTGAGCTTCGATTCCTCGGCGGGATTCACCTTCCCTAACGGAGCCATGCGTTCGCCCGATGCCTCTTGGATAAGGCGGGAAAGCTGGGATGCACTAGCTAAAGATGAGTTGAACAAGTTCTCGCACATCGTCCCCGATTTCGTGGCTGAGCTCCGCTCGGATAGTGACAGCTTGACAACGCTCCAAGACAAGATGGCGGAGTACATCGAGAACGGTGTTCGGCTGGGATGGCTCATAGATCCGTTCCAGAGGCGTGTCCACGTCTACCGGCCCGGAAAGGACGTGGAAGTGCTGGAAAATCCGGAGACGGTGTCCGGCGAGGATGTACTTCCCGGATTCGAACTCAGCCTACAGGAAGTCTGGCAACCAAATATCTGAAACCGAGAGGACGTTTATGGATCCCTTCGTCAGAGTCACCGGGGTAGTTGCCCCGCTGGACAGGGTAAACATTGACACCGATCAGATCATTCCCGCGATTTTTCTCAAGCGCATCGAGCGCAGCGGCTTTGAGGATTGCCTGTTTTTCTCTTGGCGTTTCAATGAGGACGGGACACCGAATGGTGAATTTGTGCTGAACCAGCCGGAATACCAGAACGCCAGTGTGCTGGTGGCAGGGCATAACTTCGGCTGCGGCTCGTCTCGCGAACACGCCCCCTGGGCCCTGCGCGACTATGGAATCCGTTGCGTAATTGCCCCCAGCTTCGCCGACATCTTCTACAACAACTGCTTCAAGAACGGCGTCCTGCCGCTGCGGATGTCGGAAGAAGACGTCCGCACCATCATGGACAAGGCCGCTTCCAAGCCGGGAGTGAACCTGACCGTTGACCTGGAAGGCCAGCGGGTATGGGACGAAGAGGAAGAAATCTCCATTCCCTTCGAGATTGACGCTGCCCGGCGTCACAACCTGCTCAATGGTCTGGACGACATTGGGTTGACCCTGCAATTCGAAGACAAGATTTCCGCTTACGAAGCCAGCCTCAGCTCGTAGACACTGATTCGCGGACCGGAACTCCCACCGCCTTTGCCGTGGTGTCCTCCGGTCCGCGCTTTGCTTTAGCAGTTCCTGCGCCAATCCGTAGTAGCAATTTGCTTGCTGAACACCTTGAAAATTCACCTAGCGACGTGTTAGTTTTCCTGAATTAGGTGACATAACAAAATGCGCCAGGTACTTTAATCAGCAATGACCACTCCGCAAACAGAGGCCGATAGCGGCAGACCGGAAAATCCACCAACCCCCGATGCTGCGGGGGCAACGGCGGTTGTCGGCCTTGATTCGACAGGGCAGAACCGCAACGGCACTGGCAGAAAGGCTAGGCGCCGGTCGGTCTACCTCTTTCCTGCTTACGGATTCGCCATGGCATTAGACATCGCCCGGCAGGTTGAGGAAAGCGGCGGAGGAACGCTTACCGAGGAAACCCTGGCAGTTAACCTGGGGCTTTCCAAAAACAGCAGCGGCTTCCGCCTCAAGTGTCTGGCAGCCCGTCAGTTCAACCTGCTGAACAAGCAGGGCGCAACCGTTTCTACCACATCAATCGCCAAGGCCATCCTGAAGCCCACCAGTAATGAAGACGCGCTGCGAGGCTACCGGCAGTCTTTCCTCTCTATCCCCTTGTTCCAGGCCGTTGCCGAGCGTTACCGCAGGCAGCGTCTGCCCGACAGCCAGACGCTGCGCAACGTTCTGGAGCGCGAGTTCATGGTAGAGCACAAGAGAGTGCAGCAAGCTGAGAGGTTGTTGCTGGACTCAGCCCGCGATACCTATCTCCTGAAACATCGGGGAGATGGCACCTATCTGACTATTTCGGACAGTCCGCTAGGCCCTTTGGATGAGCCGGGGTTTCCCATGGATTCGGAGGCGGGGGCAACCGGGGAAACCCTTGTCCCTGCTCCTGACCTCGACGGTTCCCTCCGCCCCTCCCTGCCGCGCCTCGATTCCTTGTCTCCAACCAACACAATCACGTTTAGCCTGGATGAAATAGGTCAGCTACGCGAGGACGATTTCGAGACCGTCTGGCAAGCATTCGGTATATTGGTCAAGGCTCGTGCTGCCCGCAACAAGGCGGCCCATGAATTTGACGTGGAAGAAGGCTAACAAGGGCCAATCTCCCGGTCAATATCTTGCCTGGGGAACCTCTGAACAACGCAATTTCGGACTCGACTTGGAATCCAGAAGCACCGTACATAGATTCCGGATTTCGCCGGAATGACGATCTCGCAGTGCGGACGGTCGCTTATTCAGAGTCTCCTTAGTACGGATGACGGCAGCACGGATGACGGCTTGTTACTTTCCCTGTTCTTCTGATGCCTGGAAGACATCGGCCACTTGGCGCTGAAAATCCGTTTCATAGCGCAGCATTCGTCCTTGACGCACCTGCTCGTCCAGCGAGGGGCGCTGCACCGGGCGGGGGTCTGCTGGCGCGTATCCGATAACTCCTTCCTCTTCCAGACGAACAACCTCATCGGCAGTCAAGCCCAGCAGGTTCTTCAACACGAAGCCGTTATGTTCTCCCATCAACGGAGCGGCCTTTGGGGGCACTGCAGGGGTCTCAGACAGCTTCCATGGCCGGCTGGCGTAAGGCAGCGGCTGCATTCCGGTGCTGGGGTGATGCCGCACCACCTCATAAAAGGCGCGTTCTCTCAGATGTGGGTCGAACAGCAAGTCCTTGCTGTCTAACACTGCCCCGGCGGCAACTCCGGCAGCTTGAAGCTGCGACATTAAGCAGTGGGCGCCCCACACGGCGGTTTCCTTCTCCAGCATCCGGTCTAGCTCTTCCCTGTTCCTCTGCCGCCCCAGGCTGCCGCTGAATCGCGCATCAGCGGCCCAACTTTTCTGTCGCAGCACCTCGCACAATGCCTGCCATTCCGCATCATCGGACACAGCAATGACAATCCAGCGGTCTTCGCCGGCGCAGGGGTAGCAGCCGTGAGGCGCCATGACAGGGTCAGCGTTGCCGATGCGTACAGGAGCGCGGCCATTGGCGGAGAAGTCCAGCAAGGCCTCCGGGATTGTCGCGGCGGCGGCCTGAGTCTGAGACACATCAATAAACTGCCCTTGACCATCCCTCAGGCGATTCATCAGGGCGGCCATGACAGCGAATACGGTATGCTCTCCCGCCGTATAGTCAACATAGGGGATTTCGGCCATCACAGGCGGGCCGCCAGAGTAGCCCGTGGTATATGCCAAACCGGAAGCCCCCTCCGTGGCCGGGCCGGTCGCGCCAAAGTTGGCCCATGGGCCGGAAAAACCATACCCCGTGGAAGACACCATGATGATGTCGGGCTTGATGCGGCGGAGGTCGCTGTATTCCAGTCCGAAGTTACGTATCACCCGGGGAGTGAAATTCTCGGCGAAAACGTCGCTTATGGCTATCAGGCTCCTTAGCAGTTCGACCCCTTCCGTCTTGGACAGGTTCAGTGTTATGCCCAGTTTGTTCCGGTTCTGTTCGTAAAAGTTGGCTCCCCGATTCCAGAACTCGCCGTGTATCTCATTCCGGTACACCGAGTCGCTTCGATAGCTTTCCAAACGCCCTGTGGACTCTAGGCGTATGACCTGCGCCCCCATGTCGGCCAGCAGCTTCATTGCGAACGGGATGGCGATAAGCTGCCCCATCTCGACCACACGGACTCCCTGCAAAGGCCCGCCGCTCGCGTTATTCTCGCTATCCACGCCTTTCCCGAGCAAGCGGGAATCCATCTCAGCGGCCATCGCCTACACAATCCCCTGTACGTGAAGTTGCGCCTGCTGGAATACACTGAACCCCAAGCGGCCTCCAAGTACCTCAGCGTTATTCTCTCCTGCTGAGGGCGCAACGCTTCCGGTCTGCCACGGTGTGGACTCCATTATGAAGGGAGCGCCGGGAAACTTCAGATTTCCCATCTCAGGATGAGCTACCTCCTCGAAGTAACCCCGGTGGGCGAACTGAGGATCGTTCAGCGTCTCTTCCGGAGACTGTATGACGCCGAAAATAAACCGCCGCTCATGGGAGCCGTAGAACATATCGTACTTGTCTTGCCGTATAAAGTACTCATCAAGGATTCGCCCCAGCTCCTCGGCGTTCGCCAGCCGGGCCGACGGAGTGCGAAAGCGGTCATCGTCCAATTCCGGCAGACCCAGAAATTCGACGTAGGAGTCCCAGTTCAGACCGCTGCCCAGCCCGGGATTGGGCAGCAGGAAGCCGTCGGCGGTGGCGCGTATGCGCTGCATATCGCCGCTGTGGTTTGGCTGCCGGCGCCTGATGGCTCCGGTATAGGTGTAGTTGTTCACTACGTCCCGCAGGCCCGATGCCACCGCTTCCTGGATAGACACGTCTACCTGCTGCCCATGTCCGGTTGTCCTCTGATGGTAGAGCGCCATCAGCGCAGCCGAGGCCGCGTCCGTTCCGGCTTTGAACTGAGCTTGATTGAAGGCGTGCTTCAGCGGCTCGCGGTCGTAGGCCCCGAAGATATACATCAGACCGCCCATGGCATACTCGACAATATCCGTGGCCTTGTAGTCGCGATAAGGGCCTGTCTGACCGAAGTTGGAGATTGACACCATCACCAGGTGCGGAGCGATGTCTTTCAGCGCCGGGTAGTCCAACTCCAGCGAGGGCATCACTCGCGGGGCGAAATTCTCCACCAGAATATCGGTTTCGGAAAGCAGCGACCGGAAAATGTCCCGCCCTTCCTCGGACTTCAGGTTAAGTGTAAGGCTGCGTTTGCCTGAGTTCAGATAGGCGAAAGGCAGACTTGAATCCGGTCCCGGCTCGTCACGGAAAAAAGGAGCCATCCGGCGGCCCTTCTCTCCACCGGGCGGCTCGATTTTCAAAACGTCGGCCCCGAAGCCCGCCATCAGCCGGGTGCAGTACGGACCGGCGACGCAGTGGGTTAAATCGAGTACGTTGACCCCTTCAAGGGCAGCGGGCATATAACAGGGTATCTCCTGGTATCGCTGATTTGGAGGCGGGATTCTCAGGCGTCGCGGTACAGCGGGGTATCGAGCCCCAATTCGGAACGCCCCACCAATTCCAGGCATCTCTCCAGGTTGGGAGGCATCAGCGTGGAAGTGCGCACGTCCCGGTACAGCCGTTCCAGCGGCATACGCTTGTGGGCGCTGCGTCCTCCGGCTATCTGGATTGCCTTGGACGTGACATCGAGAGAGGCCAGAGTAGCCAGATACTTGGCCCGGGCTGCCAAAACTGCTCTCTCCGCAGGCCCGGCGCCGGGCCACGCCGATGCGGAAGCGTGCAGCACCCGGCGCACGCCTTCCAAGGCCATTGACATCTCCGCCACTGTGCGCTGCACCGGAAGGCTTTCCGCAATGGGAGCAGGGTCAGGGGCGAACGTCTGGGTACTGGCAAATTCTCGGGTGAAGTCCAGCGCCGCCCGCGCCGCGCCGATGTATACGGCAGCGAATCCCAGCCCGAAACCCTGCGTCACTCCGGTGCGGGGCGCTTCCCCAGGCTTTCCCAGCAGCGCATCCGGCCCGACGAAACAATTGTCCAGCTTCATCGCCGGGCTCACAGTGGCCCGCATACCCAGAGTGTCCCAGTCGCCGATTTGCTCAATGCCGCGCGAATCGTGTGGCAGAAGCGCCAGCCATTGAGATTCCAGGGGATCTTCAGCCCCGGAGCTGCAATGGATCATGTACCGGTGAGCGCCGCCCGACATGGTACAAAAGTGCTTGATGCCGTTGATGACATACCCCCCATCCTGGGGGACGATGGTTGTCAACCGCATGGCGGTGCCGCCGCGCGTTTCCGGCTCACTCCCCCAACTGCCGAACAGCTTGCCCTCTTCCATCACTTCCCTGAAATAGAAGGCTTTTTGCTCTTCTCCGGCCAGGGCGTCAATGAACCTGGTCACCGTGGAGTGCATGTGCACGGTCATTCCCGTGTTGGTACACCCGGCCGCCAGCCGTTCCACTATCCTGACGTAGGTCAGCATATCCAGTTCGAGGCCACCGAACCGGCGGGGAATGCCCATAGCGAGCAGGCCATGCCGCCACACATCCCGCCAGCTTTCAACGGGGTGTGTGGCCTCTGAGTCGTATTTTGCGGCGCGCGGAGCCAACCGCTCAGCGGCAAGTCCTCCTGCCGCGGCCACCAGTCCATCGGTGTCCACCACCCCAGCCTGATTGGTGATTTCCTGATCAACGACCAAAACCCGAAACCTCCCGGTTTCATGAAAATAGATTGGGAATAAAACCCAAGAGGGAGTGCAGTCGCTCGCTGCTACTCCCCAGGATAGGTCAGGCGCAGCAGGGTGTGGCGGCGGTTGGTGGTGTAGGGACGCACCTGCTCCGGCCACCGGCCCAATTCCACAGCTTCGCCCCACGCCGGTGAGGACAGCACCTCGGGAGATTCGATTTCGTATACGGCGTGGAAGCGGGGGCGTCCGTCGGGGGACATCGTGCGAGTTTCGCCGCCGATGAGGACTTTGAAGGACTCCGCTTCATAACGGGCGATTTCGCCCACCCCGGCAACTTTGCTCAATTCCGGGCAATGCTCCGTATTGTAGACCTCGTTGAACAGCGCTTCCTTGGCCGGGTCAACGTCCATGCTGGCGACGAACAGGTACTTTGAGCGTTGCGTCATCTTCTCATCTCCTTGATCTTGTCAGAATCAGGATTTACAGAATTTTCCCGATTATCAGGATTATCCTGTACATCTTTTTATCCTGTGAATCCTGATTCAGATAATTTGATTTAGAAGGGCCGCCGGTGGGAAGCCTCGGTTTCGATGCTGGTGATGAACTCCAGCAGCACGGCGCGCCCTTCCTGCTCGGTCACGCGACGGGCGCGGGTGAAAGCGGCGGAGACCTCATTGGGGTCCTCGATGCGCTCGGCGTACCCGCCCATGGCCCGGCCCATGTCGGCATAGTTGCCTCCCAGGTCCCGGCTGCCATAGAGGCGGTGCGAGTCAGCCATCGCGCCGACCTCGGCTGCCATGGTCGAGTTGTTGAGCACAACCGTGATGATGGGAATGTTGGACCGGACAGCAGTCTCGAAGTCCAGGCCCACCATGCCGAAGGCCGCGTCTCCCATGAAGTTGACGCAAACCTTGTCCGGCTGGGCCAGCTTCGCTCCAATTACCAGCCCCAGCCCGGTGCCGAGACCGTGAGACTTGCCCCAGCCTAGGTAGGTGCGCGGGCCGTTGGAGCGGTAGAAGGGGATAATCTGGTCGCGGGGACTGCCGGAATCGTGCGTCACAATGGCGTCCTGCGGCGGAATGGTGTGCATGAAGTCCCAGATTACTCGGTAGGGGCTGATGGGGCGCGAGCCGTCCGTCAGTTTTTGAGCCCACATATTGATGAATGCGTCGCGCTCCTGTCCCACTTCGCGGACAATGACCTCGCTGCCCTTCCGGCTGTCCCCCACAATCTCCCGGCAGGCGTCTATCATCTGCCGGAGCACCAGCTTGGCGTCGCCGACAATCGGGTAGTTTATGTCGTAGTCTTTGTTGATGTCGGCCGGGTCGTTGGTGGCTTGGATCATGGTCTTGCCCGCAGGAATCGTCATGCACATATTGTGCCTGGTGAAGCTGGTGCCCACGCCGAAGACAACGTCGGCCCGGCTCATAAAATGCACAACCGTTCCCGATGATGTCAGCGCGGCGGAACCCAAGGCCAGCGGGTGGGTTTCGGAAAACGCGCTCTTGCCCAGCAGCGTGGTAGTCACCGGCGCCTGGATGAGCTCGGCCAGTTCCTGCAATTCTTCCGTTGCCTGGGCGTACATCACGCCTTGGCCCGCCATGATCACCGGATACCGCGCCGAGCACAGGGCGCGGGCAGCGGCCTCCACGTCCCGGGGGTCTGCCTGAGACGCCATGCGGCGACTGGGGGCGTAATAGAATGACTCTTCGGCAACGTCTTCCACGGCCACGTCGGCAGGGATTTCCACCGTCACCGGGCCCGGGCGTCCCTGCCGCAAAGCGGCGAAGGCGCGGCGCATTACCTCTGACGTTCGGTCGGGAGTGTTGATCTGCTCCACGCTCTTGGTTATGGAAGCATAGCTCTGCACCGAGCTGTAGTGGGGCAGGATGCCCTGACGCGCTCTTGGATGGCCCAAGGGCAGCAGCAGCATGGGAGTCGAGTCCGAATAGGCGGTGGCGGCTCCGGAGTAGGCGTTCTCGGCGCCCGGACCGTACTGCATGGCGAACACGCCCATCTTGTCGCCGTTGGTGACGCGGCTGTATCCGTCGGCGATGCCCAGACCGACTCGCTCCTGGCGGCAGACAATGGGCCGGATGCCCCCTTCGGCACAGGCTTCAATGACCGGCGTGGTCGGGAAGCAGGGCAGATATTCCACTCCTTCCCGTTTCAGAATCTCGGTTATTGCGTCAACGGTTTTCACCGGATACCTCCTTACGATGGCGCCTCTCAGGACTCCGCAAACTGCGAGAGAGTATAACACCGTATGCGGCGGCAGGGTTGGGCAGCCTTTCCGCGGCCCGGTTCCAACCGTATAATGGCCCCATCCCGCTATCGTGGCAGCGAGGACGATATGACCACCAAACCAGTGAAGGCGCAGACTGCGGCCCGTCGGCTTCCCCCTCTGCCGAGCCCGCCGAAGAAAGATATGCAACAACACATCCACTTCGTTCTTCCCGCTATATCCGGCACTGTCGCCCTGCACTTGGGAGCGATGTTGCCAGGCTCAACGACTCTGGTCAGCGGCGATGGGTACTTGTGCCGCAGCCGCTCTGACTTGCCCCGTTGCCCATACCCAGACATGGTCGTTGCTTTTGATGTAGATTGGGAAAGCATCATTTTTACCAATGGCTACGTCATTGACGAAGCGGGCAAGCCGCCCGATCTGGTGTTGGAAGTGGCCTCCCGCTCCACCGGACGCCGGGACTACATAGACAAACGGGAAATTTACGCCAGCTTCGGCGTGCCCGAGTATTGGCGGTTCGACCACACCGGGGGCGATTACCACGACGCGCCCCTGGCTTGCGACCTGCTGGCGGACGGCGGGTATCAGCCAATGGCCCTGACCACCGAGCCGGACGGCGTGATATGGGGATACAGTGAAGTCCTGGGGCTGTCGGTCTGCTGGGTAGAGGGACGGCTCCGCTTCTGGGACCGGGCGCAGCAATGCTACCTGCGCACCCAGCAGGAATCCGAAGCCCGCGTCCGCGAACTGGAGGAAGAGCTGCGCCGCCAGGAAAACCCCTAGCGGCGAAGGAAGGGAGGCATTTAGGAACAAGTATGACGTTCGAGGAAGCGTACCAGAGCTTGGAGAATGAGTTCAGGCAGAGAGTTGAGGAGGACAACAAGGAGTTTAATAGCAAGGGTATATTTTTGCCAAACAAGATGCCGAATGGTCCCGTGGACTATGTGCTGGTTGGCATGGAACCCTCACTCGGTGGCTGGGCGAAAGACCGGGCTGACGCACAAAAGAAAGTAGACGATTGTTTCAGAAACTTTGACGGTGTCTGTATCATCAAATATCCCGTCGAGCAATACCTCCTCAGGGAGGAGGAATCATACTACCTTACTGATCTGTCGTAAGGAGCCATGAAGACCAATGATCCCGCTGCTGGAAAGATTGAGAAGTATGAGAAGTGGTTTCCTCTCTTTGAAAAGGAAATCAGGTTGGTTGCCAAATCGGATGCGAGGATTATATCCATCGGAAATCAGGTTAATAAATTCCTGACAGAGAAGGCTCTTATTGGCCATATCGGCTCGATTACCCACTATGCAGCCACTGCTTCAAAGTACCGGGGAAAAGAGATACCCGGTCGCCAGGATGAGTTCAGGGCATTTTCGAAAACCCTCAAAAAGTTCCCGTGCGGCAAGGTAGTGTCTGACTCCCAGAAGAAGCTGCTGTTTGACTACAAGATCAGGTTCAATCGCATCCGGAACCAGCGCGAATCGGGTTGGCGGTACTGGCAGCAAGAGTGGCAACGTCGCTTGACGCTGACCTGAGTACCATTGTTGAAGATTTAGCCCATGTCAGGATTTGGGTATAATCGCCGTCAATCGTGATTCAGACATCAGCCCCGCCATGCTCCCGCGCAATTCGGTCGGCCAGGGGACGCAGCACGGCGTATAGAAAGTCGTTGGCCGGCGTAGGGGTGTGGGTCTGCCGCGCCAGGCGGATGAGGGCGCCGTTCAACCCGTCCAACTCCACAGGACGGCCCTCGGTGAAGTCCTTGGCCATGGAGGCCCGCCCCTGCGCCGGAAAGCGGTCCAGGGAGTTCATGGCCCATTCCAGCGAGTCGTCCATGATTGGAGCGCCGCTGGCCCGCCCGACAGCCAGCGCCTCCTCGATGGCCTGCTGTATCAGGGCGCGGGTGATGGGGATGGTGCGCATCTCCTCGTAAACGCAGTTGGCTGCGGCACATACGGCGGCGGAACCGGCGATGTAGGCGAACTTCTTCCAAAGCATCCCCGGCATATTTTCGTGCAGCTCGATGCGCCAGCCGGCATCAAGAAAGTCGCGGTGGAGCCGCTCTCCCCGCTCGGTGATGCCAACGGTCGTTTCTCCGAACCCGGCAGTTCCCGGCCCGCCCTGGGCGACCACGCCCGGCTCGGAAATGCGGCCCTCCATGAACGCCGAGCCAATCATCACAGGCTCGGGGCCTATTACTGCGGCCAACTGCTCGCCGTTGTCTATGCCGTTCTGGAGGGTGAGAGCCACGGTTTCGTCTCCCACCATCGGCGGCAGAGAAGCGGCGGCAGCGTCATTGTGCTGCATCTTGACGGTAAACAGGATAAGGTCCTGGATACCGGCCTCGACTGTATCCGCCACGCCGCGCCCGGGAGCGAAGAAGTGCCCGTCGTTCTGGCTTTCGACCTGCAACCCGCCGTTGCTTCGGATGGCCTCCAGGTGTGGGCCGCGAGCGACGTAGGTAACTTCATGTCCGGCCCGCGCCAGCAGGCCCCCGAAATATCCGCCCACGCCACCGGCGCCAACAATTGCAGCTTTCACGGCTCTGGCCTCCTGGTCTCAGGTTCTCAAACTCCAATCGGATTGGGAGACTAAGATGATTCTACCGGGTAGCCGTATATCTCGCGCAGGTCGCGTTTCAGCACCTTGCCCATGACGTTTCTGGGCAGTTCGTCAACGAACACCACTGAACGAGGCCGCTTGAACCCCGCCAGACGCTCCCGGCAGTATTCAATGACGTCATCCTCGGTGGCCGGTTCCCCTTCCCCGCTGCCGGGAGGCGCAGCGCTGAGGGCGCGCACCACAACGGCGCGGATTTCTTCTCCCCACTCCACGTCCGTGACGCCAATCACTGCCGCATCGTCAATCTGAGGATGCGACATCAGCACCTGCTCAACCTCTTCGGGGGAGACCATTTCACCGCCCCGCTTGATAAAGTCCCTGGAGCGCCCCGCCAGGTAGATATAGCCGTCTTCGTCCCTGTACCCCAGGTCGCCGGTATAGACCCAGCCGGAGCGCAGAGTCTCCCGGGTGGCCGCGTCTTCCTGCCAGTAACCCGCCATCATGCGAGGCCCTCGGGCAACTATTTCCCCTGTCTCGCCGACTGCGGTGGCGTTGCCGTCTTCATCCACAATCTCCACTTCCACGTCTTCCAGCGGCTTGCCAATGGAAGTCAGGCGGCGCAGTTTCCTCTCGATTTCCTCCGGGGCGCCTTCGAGGATGTGGTCTTCCGGGGGAAGCATCGTGATGGTGGAGGCGGTTTCAGTCTGCCCGAAGGCGTTGATGAAGCTGGCCCCGGGGAATTTCTCAATGGCCTGCCGAATCACCTCAATGGGTATGGGAGCAGCGCCGTAGGTAATCACGTCCAGCGACGAGAGATCGAATTCTCCGAACTTGGGATGGTCCATCAACTGCTTGAGCATCGTTGGCACCAGCATGGCGCGGTTGGCCCGGTGCTTCTGCACCAGGGTCATCCACTCCACCGGATCGAACTGGCGCATGATGACTTGGGTGCGTCCCGCATAAACCGCGGTCAACGCCGCCTGCAACCCGGCGATGTGGTAGTAGGGCACCGTTACCAGGTTGGTTTCTTCCAAGTCGGGATCGGCGGGCGTCACCGTTGACAGTATGTAGGAGGCGAAGCTGTCGTGGGTCAGCATTACCCCCTTTGGCGCGCTGGTGGTGCCGGAAGTGAACATAATGACCGTGGTGTCACCCTCCTCGCCCTCGGGGAAGTGCAATTGCTCCGGTGAAGCCGCTCGAAGCAACTGCTCGTAGCTGGTCAACCCGGTGGTTGTGCCAGCATCCAGGATGATCACCCGGTCCCTGGACAAGCCGAAGAGGTCTTCTTCGCCCAGCAGTTCCAGGTAGCGTTCGCCGATGAACAGGCAGGAGGGCCGCGCAATGCTGAGCATCTGATGCAGCTCCTCGGTCTTGGCGCGGAAATTTACGGGTACATAAGTGGCATCGAGCTGCGCCGCCGCGAAGTAGATTTCGATGCTGCGATGGCTGTTCACCTGCATGGTGGCAACCCGGTCTCCGGGGTGTACCCCCAGCTCCGCCATCGCATTGGCCAGCCGGTTGACCCGCTGCGAAATCTGGTGATACGTGAACTCTCGCCCGTCGAATATCATCGCGGTGCGGTCGGGAACGATAGCCTCTGCAATGGTAAGTAGTTCGGTGGTGTTCATTACTCCACTTCAATTTCAAGAATCTGGAGCGATATTAAAACAAAAAGCAAAGTGCCGCCCTTCAGCCCATTAGTTGCGCAGCGAGGCGCGTTTCCAGGTCCAAAGCGTCATTCAGCCCCATATCTCCGCCTTCCCGCAGCGCCCGCTTGAGGAGTGCGATCAATCCTGGTGAGGCATCGGCCAGCCTTTCCGCGGTCTGGCGGGCGTCGTATACCAGTAGCTCAGGGGGCGACAGACGGGTCACCAACCCCATGGAATACGCTTCCTGCGCCGTAAAGCGCCGCCCGGTAAGCAGCAGGTCCAACGCCCGCGCCCGCCCTGCGTTACGAGGCAGCGTCTGGGTTCCGCAGGCAGCGGGAATCATCCCTAACCTTACTTCTGGCATGGCGAAAACGGTATCGTCAGCGGCTATGCGGACGTCGCACAGCAAGGCGATTTCCAGCCCGGAGCCGATGCAATAGCCATGAACCGCCGCCACTATGGGTTTGCTCAAGCCAATCATCTGCCCCCAGACATCCCGTTCCCAACGGACCTGCCTGGCGATGACCTGAGACGGAGCGGACCCGAACTCGGTAAGGTCGGCCCCGGCGCAGAACCCCCGCCCTTCACCTGTAACCAACAACACACGGACATCAGGGTCATCAGCAACTGCGTAGAGCGCTTCGGAAAAGTCATCGCGCATCTGAACGTTATAGGCGTTCAGCACGGCAGGGCGGTCCAGCGAAATGCGGGCCACTCCGCCTTCCTTCTCATATATTAGAGTCTCGAATGGACGCATACCGGCTAACGGACACTGACCTCTGCAGGCTTGACTGCCCGGTCATAGAGCTCCTGCAAGTCCACTTCCGTATACCGCAGGCCGATGTTCTCCAGGTTGTGGGCGTCGCTCACTTCCATGAGCAACAGGCCATGGTGATTGGCCTTTTCCTTCACCAGCGGCTTGCGTATATGCCAGTTATGGATGTAGTTGTCAATCTCGATGGCGTGAACATCCTGCTCGATGATGATTTCAGGGGAATAATAGCCGGGATGACAATAGGTCCGGAACACCCCGCCGTCCGCCCCTTCCCTGGGCGGCAAAAACAGTTCGGCGACCTGGTACTCGGCAAAGGGATTCCGCTCCGGGCGGACCTCAATTTCCCAGCCTGGAATGATTACCACCTCGCCCGGGAAGTGCTGCTCCACCAACTCCCGGAACTCGAAAGACCAGTCCTTGTTATGGTGGTCAGTGATTCCGATGCCGTCTATCCCGGCGGCCTTGATTTGCCGAACCACCTTCTCTGCGATTTCCAGCGAAGGCGGCTGGAAGTTAAAGGCTTCCCAAACGTGGGTATGCAGGTCCAGTTTCAGCTTCAACGTATTCTCCTTGATTCCGGCCGCCAAATCGAAGCGGCTCCTTGTCTCCCATCTTCTTGTGCGGGTTTATGCAAAAGAAACCCCCGGCACCTACTCACCGGTGAACGACGGCGCGCGCCGTTCCAGAAATGACGAGATGCCTTCCGCGCGGTCTGTCGTGCTCTGGAGTATGACGTTCAGGTCGGCTTCCAAACCCAGGGCCTGACCGAGGGTCATATCAACGCCCTGGGACACTGCCTCTTTCACGTATCTGGCTCCCAACGGACTGCCCTCCGTGATTTCCGACGCCAGTCTGACGGTCACTTGCAACGCATCTTCATCCGGCCCTGCCACACGGTTGACCAGTCCGATGGACAGCGCCTCAGCGGAATCAACGAGCCTTCCCGTCAGCAACATATCGCGCGCCCAACTTGGCCCGACCAGCCGCGGCAGCCGTTGGGTGCCTCCATCAAAAGGAAGGCTGCCCGACGACGGCTGCGAGAATCCGAACTTCGCCCCATTGTCCGCAACCCGCAGGTCGCCCGCCAGCGCCAACTCCAGGCCGTGGTCGGTGGCATCCCCGTTGAGCGCCACCAATACCGGGATTGGCAGCGATGCGACTGCCCTGCCTGCCTGCATCTCCGCAGCCTGCGCCGCAGAGGCCGGAGCATCCCTTCCGGTGGAAAAAACGGGGCCGTTGCCGGTCAATATTACCACCCGCAGGCTGCCGTCGGCGGACAGTTCGGCGCACAACTCCCGAATTTCGGCAGCCATGACCGCGTCTATTAGATTACCGGTATTGGTCCGGTTCAGAGTGACCACCGCCACACCGCTGTTCCGGGCAAGTTTAATGGTAGAACGGGAAATGCTTTTCCTCCGGCGCTTTTTCCTCGATTTTCTGCCCTGAACCGCAATTCTTGACAAGGCAAAATGGCTTGATTACCATAGATTAGCACTCTAAAAGCCGGAGTGCTAATCTATGGTCAAAATTTGCCGGGCCAAGACCAATTCCCGGCATAGCTGTAAGGAGGCCGCGGTGGCAAATTTCCAGCCGTTGGGCGAGCGCGTGGTAGTTAAACCCATTGAGGGCGAACAGACCACCAAGGGCGGTATTTTCCTGCCCGACACTGCCAAGGAAAAGCCCCAGGAAGGCGAAGTGGTCGCGGTGGGCCCGGGCCGCATGAGCGAAGACGGGAACCGCATCACCATGGACGTTGCGAAGGGCGACCGGGTTATCTATTCCAAGTTTGCAGGCACTGAGTACAAGGACGGCGAAGAAGAATATCTCATCCTGCGCGAGAGCGACATCCTGGCCAAGCTATCCTAAGGTCCTGGCGCTGCACCGGCAGTCTCCTTGCCCGTCTATTAGGGCGTGCGGGCGGCCGGTAATCTCACCCCTGTAATTAGTAAGGAGGAATGGATGCCAGCCAAGAAACTTACCTATTCGGAAGAGGCGCGTAAGTCCCTCCGGACCGGTATCGACATTTTGGCCGACTCGGTCAAAATTACCCTCGGCCCCAAGGGCCGTAACGTTGTTCTAGACAAGTCCTTTGGCCCGCCCCAGGTATGCAGCGACGGTGTAACCATCGCCAAAGAAATTGAACTCCCTGATTCCTTCGAGAACATGGGCGCCCAGTTGCTCAAGGAAGCCGCCACCAAGACCAACGACGCCGCTGGCGACGGCACCACCACTTCCGTCGTGCTGGCCCAGGCCATCATCACCGACGGCTTCAAGAACGTCACCGCCGGCTCCAACCCCATGGCCATCAAGCGCGGCATTGAGCGGGCCGTTGAGTCCGTGGTCGCCGAGCTTCAGGGTATGGCGCAGACAGTGGAGACCCGTGAGCGCATCGGCCAGGTGGCCAGCCTCTCGGCCCACGAGGATGCCATCGGCGAGACCATCGCCGAAGCCATGGAAAAGGTCGGCAAGGACGGCGTGATCACCGTCGAAGAATCCAAGGGCCTCTCCGACGAGATTGAATACGTCGAAGGGATGCAGGTAGACCGCGGTTACATCTCTCCCTACTTCATCACCAACCCTGACCGCATGGAATCGGTACTCGAAGACCCGACCATCATCATCACCGACAAGAAGATTTCCGCCGTTGCGGAGCTTCTCCCGGCGCTGGAAAAGCTGCTCCAGGTAGGCCGCAAGAACGTCGTCATCGTCGCTGAAGACGTGGACGGCGAGGCCCTGGCCACTGTTGTGGTCAACAAGCTGCGCGGCACCCTCAACGCCCTGGCCGTCAAGGCTCCCGGCTTCGGCGACCGCCGCAAGGCCATGCTGGAAGATATCGCCATCCTCACCGGCGGCACCGTCATCAGTGAAGAGACCGGCCGCAAGCTGGACGCCGCTACCATCGAGGACTTCGGCCAAGCCCGCCGGGTCACTTCCACCAAGGATGAGACCACCGTCGTCGAGGGACGCGGCTCTGAGGATGCCATCCAGGCCCGCATCACCCAGATCAAGGCCCAGATTGAAGATACCACCTCCGAGTTCGACCGCGAAAAGCTGCAAGAGCGGATGGCCAAGCTGTCCGGCGGCGTTGCGGTAATCAAGGTCGGCGCAGCCACCGAGATTGAGCTCAAGGAGCGCAAGGCCCGCGTCGAGGACGCCCTGTCGGCCACCCGTTCCGCCGTGGAAGAGGGTATCGTCCCCGGAGGCGGCGTTGCCTTGGTTCGCGCCCAGCGAGCCTTGGACGATGTGGGCGAACTGCCCCTTGACGAGAGGGTCGGTGTAGACATAATCCGCCGGGCCCTCGAACAGCCCCTGAAGCTCATCGTCGAGAACGCCGGGTTTGAGGGCGCAGTGGTGCTCAACCAGGTCAAGCAGCAGGCCGACGACTACGGCTACGATGCTGAGGTCGGTGAATACGGCCCGATGCTCGAAAGGGGTATCGTTGACCCGGCCAAGGTCACCCGCTCTGCCCTCCAGAACGCGGCCAGCGTTGCCGCCATGGTGCTCACCACCGAGTCCATGATCTCGGAAATCCCCCAACCGGCTGCGGCCATGCCCGCCATGCCCCCGGGCGGCGGAATGGACTTCTAGTCCGGCAATTGGGCCAAGGAAACAAGAGGCCGTCCCGTCTTCAGCGGGGCGGCCTCGCTTTGTATCCCTGCAGCGTCAACCCCGGCATCACCGCAGTCTAAGTCCCTGTTCAACTTCATACGTGTCAAGGAAAGGCTTGGTATAATGCGATTGGCAGGCACTGCCTGTGCGCTTTCCAAACTGGGTCGCAATCCAATCGAATGGAGGACCAACGTGCTTTGAATGGTTATGGCAGCGGCCGGAGCGGCCGCAGCAACCGTTGCCGCGCTGGCGGGCAAACTAGGTGGAAAAGGAAAGGGAACCCAGAACTCCCAGCAGCAGGTCTCTAATTCAGACCAAGCCGAACAAACGGCGCCTGCGAGTTAAAGGACCCGTTAGTGAGCACTGAACCCGGTACAAGACTGAACAAAGTATACGACTCCGCCCATGCGGCTCTCACCGGGCTGGAGGACGGGGCAACCCTGCTCATAGGCGGTCTGGCGGGATATGAAGAGCCTGAGCGTCTGCTGGAAGCCGTCATAGCCAGCAGGGTCCGTAGCTTGACAGTTATCAGTCAAGGGGCGGGCGCCCCAGGCTCCGGAAGGACGGACCTCAACCGGCTGGTGGAAGCCGGTGCTGTCGACAAGCTCATATCGCCCCTGCCTTTCGACCCTCGTCAGGGCGGCCCGGTCAAAGACCTGTGGGAAGCCGGAGTGTTGGAACTTGAAGTCCAGCCTGCCGGTGTGCTGGCCGAGAGAATACGCGCCGGAGGCGCTGGCATCGGCGGCCTGTTCCTCCCCACCGGGGCTGGAACCCGCTTCGCCGAAGGCCGGGAGACACGGGAGATAAACGGACGCCAGCACATCTTCCAACCGGCTCTGAAAGCCGATTTCGCCCTCATCCGCGCCGCCGCTGCCGACACCCTCGGCAACCTGGTCTACGAAGGGGCGCAGCGCAACTGGAATCCAATCATGGCCATGTCCGCTAGGACGACCGTCGCCGAGGTTGACAGCGTGTCCGAGCCGGGCGCGCTCGACCCCGAAATGGTGATCACCCCGGCCATTTTCGTGCAGCGAATCGTCGTAAGAGGCGGCTAGAAATCAACAAAAGTGTGACACCTGACCTGAGAGTTGATATGCCTGGCGCAAGACTGGACTCGACCCAAATCGCCCAACGGGCGGCCCAAGAAATCACCGCAGGCGAAGCGGTAGCCATCGGCTCCGGTCTTCCGGCCGCCATCCCGTCAACCCTGCCCGCCGACAGCGGTGTCTGGTTTCTGTCGGAGAGCGGGGCAGTGGGCTATCGCGCTGACAATGCCGACAAGATGATAGACGCCGCAGGAAACCCCGCATCCGTCCTCGGGGGCGGGGTCGTGACCGGGGTTGGCGACATCGCTGCGATGCTGGCCGGCGGCCATGTCGGTCTGGCCTTCGTCGAAGCGGCCCAGGTCAGCGCCAGCGGAGACTTCGTCCACTGGACAACCGCCGAAACTCCGGGACTGGCCTCCCCCGGCTTTGCAGTGGATCTCGCCTCCGGTGCGGGTCGCATTGCAGCCCTGATGCGCCATACCGCCGACAGCGGAGCGCCCCGCGTCGTTGAACAGTGCTCCCTGCCCATAGATGGCAGTCATTGCGTATCCCTGATTGTTACCGATGCAGCGGTCATGCGGGTTACCGAAAGCGGCCTGGAGCTGACGGAACTTGCTCCCGGCTGGACATCCGATGACATTGTCGCCCTCACTTCCTCCCCGCTGTCGCTCGCGTCCAACCTGCGCGAAATGACCTTCGAGGCACCCGCTCTACATTGGCCCAACAAGGTCTACGCCACGGCTTCCGAGGCCCTGAGCGACGTCCCCGATGGCGCAATCGTCAACGTGGACGGTTTCGGCGGGCCGGGCGGCATGGCCCACTACCTGATGACTGCCCTCCGCGACCAGGGAGCAAAGGGCTTAACCATGATTAGCAACACCGCCGGCATCGCCCGGGTGGCCCGCTTCGGCGTCCCCGAAGGTGTGACGGCCATAGACCACACCATCCTCGTCGAAAACGGTCAGGTGGCCAAGGCCATCGCGTCCTACCCCGTGTCACCCTCCATCAACCGCCCCAGCGCCTTCGAGCGGGCCTACCAGGAAGGCGAATCGGACCTTGAGGTTTCCCCGCAGGGAACGCTGGCCGAGCGGCTCCGTTCCGGCGGAGCCGGGGTTGCCGCCTTCTACACCCCCACCGCGGTCGGCACTCTTTTGGGAGAAGGCAAGGAAGTACGGGAAATAGACGGACGCTTCTACGTGCTTGAGCAGCAGATAATCGCCGACTTCTGCATCATTCGTGGTCACAAGGCCGACACTTTGGGCAACATGGTCTACAAGGGCACATCCCGCAACTTCAACCCGGTGATGGCCACAGCCGCCCGCGTAACGGTGGTGGAAGTAGACGAAATCGTAGAGCCGGGCCAGATCAACCCCGAGGAAATCGTGACACCAGGCATCTACGTCAACCGCATCGTAAAGCGGCCCGACGGCTTTTCTCCTTACCTGGATACGCCATAACCTGGTCAGAGAGCATAAAGATGGCTATTGATCTCGAATCGCTGGCTGACAAAGAACGCCTCCCCCGCGAAATCATCGCCATGCGGGTGGCCAAGGAACTGCCCGACGGGGCCTACGTCAACCTGGGCATCGGCATTCCCACGCTGGTCTCCAGCTTTCTGCCCGAAGGCCGCACGGTGTTCTATCACAGTGAGAGCGGCATCCTCAATTGCGGCCCACTGGCCGAAGAGGACGGCCAAGACATCAACCTGATCAACGCCGGAGGCCAGTTCCTGGAAGCTGTCCCGGGAATGTCCTTCTTTGACTCTGCCCAAGCCTTTGCCATGATTCGGGGCGGCCATGTGGACGTGACCGTGCTCGGCTCCCACCAAGTGTCCGCCAGCGGCGACCTAGCCAACTGGATGCTTCCCCACCGTGGCGTTGGCAATGTCGGTGGAGCCATGGACCTGGCCGCCGGAGCTAGTGGCGTCATAGTCGCCATGGAGCATACGGACCGCCAGAACAATCCCAAGATTGTTGAGGAATGCACTTTCCCTGTGACCGGCCAGGGCTGCGTCTACCTCGTGGTGACCGACCTGGCAGTGATTGAGCGCACGGAAGACGGCCTTGTCCTTAAAGAAGTAGCTCCCGGATGGACACCGGAAGAAGTTCAGGCGCTGACCGGCGCAAAGCTGGCAGTGGCCGAAGACGTGAAGGAATTTGAGCTTTAGCCAACCTCCCGTTTGACACCCAATTTCCCGTCCTGATAGCATTGCCGCAATCTGTCAATGGAGTGCATTTGTGGCTGGAATTGCGGCGTTTGGGGCCTATGTTCCCCGATATCGTATGGGGTCATCCACCGAAGGTTGGAACTCGCGGATGGAACGCTCGGTTGCCAACTTCGACGAAGACAGCGTCAGCATGGCCGTTGCGGCGGGGCTTGACTGCCTCAGAGGGCGAGACCGCCAGGACATAGACGGCCTGCTCTTTGCCACCACCACGCCCCCCTACGCCGAGAAGGGCTGCGCTTCCATCATCGCCACCGCTCTCGACTTGCGCCGCGACATCTTCACCGCAGACATAACCGACGTTCTACGCTCCGGCACCACTGCCCTCAAGCAAGCCTTGGATTCAGTAGCTGCCGGGTCCGCCGGGCAGGTCCTGGTGATCGCCAGCGATAACCGACAGGGCGCTCCAAGGGGCGAAGCCGAGCGCAACTCCGGCGACGGAGCTGCCGCCTTCATAATCGCCCTCGACGGCGTGATTGCCGAGTATGAAGGCTCCTTTAGCCTTTCAGAAAACATGATGGACGTTTGGCGCAGCGCGGGCGACCAGTTCGTGCGTTCCTGGGAAGACCGCTTCGCCATCGAAGAGGGTCTTGAACGTATCTTGGGAGACGCCATCGCAGGTTTCATGGAACGTCAGGGCTTGTCGGCCAGGGATGTGGGAAAGCTGGCCCTCTATGCTCCCGACGGGCGCCGCCACGCCCAGTTGGCTCGCCAGTTGGGCTTCGCGCCGGAGCAGGTGCAGGACGGAATGTTCGGACGTTTGGGCAACACCGGCGCGGCTTTCGTGCCAATGCTTCTGGCTTCTGCCCTCGAGGATGCCGTATCCGGGCAACTCATAGTTGCAGCGTCCTACGGAGATGGCAGCGACGTGTTGGGCTTCCGCGCCGCGGCTCAGGCCGGGAGTGGGCGGCCACGGTACGGCGTCAGCGGATTCCTCAACTCAGGCCAGCCATTGGACAGCTATGAAACCTACGCCCGGTGGCGCGACGTATGGCTTACTGACGCTGCCTCGCGCCGTCCCCAGGCCCAGTCGCCATCGGTATCAGCCTTGTGGCGCGAGGGCGACCGAAACGTCCGCTTCTATGGCGCAACTTGCAACCAGTGCGGGTTCGTCCAGTACCCCCCTCAGCGGGTGTGCGTGAAGTGCCAGGCCCGCGACGACTCGACCCCGTTGCGCCTCAGCGATCGCCCCGGCAAGGTATTCACCTACTCCATGGACTACCTGGCCGGAACCACCGATACGCCCTTGGTAATCGCGGTTGTGGATTTCGACGCCGGAGGCCGCGCCCTCTGCATGATGACCGACCGGGAGCTGGACGAAATCAAGATCGGCATGACCGTGGAAATGAGCTTCCGCAAGCTACGGGTAGTCAACGGCATCCACAATTACTACTGGAAAGCGGTGCCGCAGCGAGTCGCTGCACAGCAACCAGTCTCGGCAAGTTAGCAACAGGAATCGAAACAAGGCAGAGGTTGTTATGAGCGGAATCAAAGACCGGGTTGCCATCATCGGCATGGGTTGCACCAAGTTCGGGGAACGCTGGGACGCCAGTTCCGCCGACCTGATGGTGGAAGCAGCCTACGAGGCTTACGAAGACGCCGGCATCGAAGCCAAAGACATTCAGGCGGCATGGCTGGGCACCGTCTCTTCCTTTCGCACGGGGCAGCCTCTGGCCGACGCCCTGAAGCTGGACTACATTCCCATCACTAGGGTTGAGAACGCCTGCGCCACCGCCACCGATGCCTTCCGCAACGCTTGCTACGCAGTAGCTGCCGGCGTATACGACATCGTGCTTGCCCTGGGCGTCGAAAAGCTCAAGGACTCCGGCTTTTCCGGTCTGGCAGTGCCGGAAGCTCCCGGCGCTGACGTCAACCCTCCTGTGCCGCCGCCCTCGCAATTTGCCCTTGCCGCAACGCGCTACTTCCACGAATACGGAATCCCCTTCGAGGAAGGCAAGCAGACGCTGGCCCAGATAGCTTCCAAGAACCATCACAACGGCACCATGAGCCCCAAGGCCCACTTCCAGCGGGAAGTAAGCGCCGAACAGGTGGCCAACGCCCCTATGGTCGCCTGGCCCCTGGGCCTGTTCGACTGCTGCGGCGTCAGCGACGGGGCCGCCGCCGCCATCATAACCACGCCGGAGATCGCAAGAACCTTCCGGGACGATTACATCCTGGTTAAGGGTTTGGGTCTATCGGTCGGGGCCTTTGGCATTATGCGCAACGACTGGGACTTCACTCATTTTCCGGAGACGGTGCGAGCCAGCCAGTCGGCCTACCAGGAGGCTGGAATTGGCGACCCCCGCCGGGAAATTGACTTGGCCATGGTGCACGATTGCTTCACCATCACCGAGTTGATCATTTACGAAGACCTCGGATTCAGTCCTCGCGGGCAGGCCAGCGCCGACGTGGAGGCTGGCACATTCACGCTGGAGGGCGACCTGCCAGTGAACACCGACGGTGGCCTGAAGTGCTTCGGCCATCCGATAGGCGCCAGCGGCATCCGCATGATTTATGAGGTATACAAGCAGCTTCAGGGAAGGGCCGGAGCTCGTCAACTCCAGAAGGCCGACCTGGGTCTGACCCATAACCTGGGTGGACGCCCCGGCTCTTTTACCTGCTCAGTAGCCCTCTTCGGCACCCGCGACTAGACCTCGCCCAGCGTCGGCAACCGCTTCAACCGAAGCCAACGGCCGCAGCCCAATCAAGGGCTGCGGCTTTTTGCCGTCTTCGATTGATCTGCATTACATAAAAATTCTAAAAAATTGACCAAGAATCCATTGTTTCTTTTACGCTCTGGCTGATATAACCGAGGTTACATAACCCGGAAGGGGTGAGCCGTGGTTGTATCCGAGTCTCTATCCATTACCGCCAGCGATTCAAGCGAGGCTGGCGACGCTTCCGAGAGCCGGGTCGTGAACATAACTGGGCGAGGGAGCGACATATCCTTCATCATCAACGAAGACGCTCCGATAGATAAAGTGGCCCAGGAACTCGCTAAACAGTTGTCCGAGAGGCAGGGTGCGCTATTTTCTAAAGGCGGGGTAAGCATCAACAGCGGGAGGCGCAGTCTGACCGCCAAGGAAAAGGCTGTCATACGCAAGGTCTTCGAGGAAAACTCGGGTTTGAAGGTTTCACACTTCATCTCGACCATCGGGGACTACGTCATTGAGTCTGAGGAATACCCCGGAGAACCCCCCCGGCAACAGCCGTGGCGATTTCTGACAAGGCGTGGCGCGGCGGCCGGGGGCGATGCCTCCAATAGTATTCTTACGGACCTTACCCGTGGCAACCGGCGTAACAATACCCACGCCATGCTGATTCAAAGCACCTTCCGGTCTGGAGAGTCGGTTCATCACTATGGAGATGTGGTCGTACTTGGGGACGCAAATCCGGGATCGGAGATCAAAGCTGATGGCGACATAGTAGTGATGGGCGCGCTCAAGGGGCTGGCTCACGCCGGGGCTTCAGGGGACAATAAGGCTGCGATTATCGCCTTTGAAATTGTTTCTCCCCGCATCCGCATCGGGAACTGTGAGGCCGTTCTTTCATCAAACGTGAATAACCGCAAAGGGAGGAAACGCGGCAGAGGCGCCGATGTCAGGAAGACAAGCATTGCCTACACACGGCGAGGCGCAATATACGTATCGCCGTTCGCCGGGCGTTTCGCCAGATATACGAAAGGGGTACCTTATGACGGGTAAGACTATCGTCATCACCTCGGGCAAGGGCGGCGTCGGAAAGACCACTACGACCGCAAACATCGGCGCCGCCTTGGCCATGCGAGGCAAGCGCGTGGTGGTTATAGACACGGACATTGGCCTGCGCAATCTCGACGTTATCATGGGCCTGGAAAACCGCATCGTCTACGATCTGGTCAACGTCATCGAGGGCAAATGCCGGATACGTCAGGCGATGATACAGGACAAGCATGGACTGGAGTTATACCTGATCCCGGCTGCCCAGACCCGAGACAAAGACAGCATAGAACCGGCCCAGCTCCGGGAACTGTGCGCCGGACTGGAGCAGGATTATGACTACATCCTGATAGACTGCCCGGCTGGCATTGAACGAGGTTTCAAGAACGCCACCGCGGCTGCCCAGGAAGCGATAATCGTCACCACGCCGGAAGTTGCATCCATACGCGATGCTGACCGGGTTGTCGGCCTGCTGGAGGCGTCGGAGTTGCGTCGGCCTCGGCTTATCATCAACCGGATCTCCGCCGACATGGTGCGGCGCGGCGATATGATGAGCCAAAAAGACGTGGAGTCGTTGTTGGCAATCGAGCTTGTCGGCCTAGTCCCGGCAGACGAACGAACGATATCCGCAGCGAACCGTGGAGTGCCGGTGGCGCATGATGGCAGGTCCACCGCTGGAGCGGCCTTTCATCGCATCGCAGCTCGGATAGACGGTGAAGAAGTGCCTATCGTCGAAATTTCGCCCCGTCCCGGGATGTTTAACAAGCTCAGGGATATGGTGGGAATGAAAGGGAGGGCTTACTCCCATGCGTGAACTGTTGCGTTGGCTGTTAGGGATTTCCGACAAGAACACTCAGAGTTCCAGCGAGATTGCCCGGCAGCGGCTGCGGATGGTCCTTATCCAGGACCGCGTCGAGCTGGCGCCGGACATGATGCAGCAAATGAAGCAGGAAATCTTGGAAGTGGTTTCCCGGTACATGGTAGTGGAAGAAGACTTCGTAGAATTCGAAGTGCGCCGACTGGAGGACCTTGTTATGCTGGTATCCAACATAGAGGTCAAGGATGTAAGCATCCTTATGGGAGCGCCGGCACGATAGGGGTGGCCCGAGACCGGGCAGCGGGGGTGGCGCTCCGGCGCAGAGGAGAGGGTGGCTCCAACATGGAGCCGCCCTCTTCAATTGATGCGAGAGTCTCAATTGCGACTATTCTGGCAGCATTCTATAATCTGTCGGTCAACCCAAAACGTCAGGAGGCCCGAAATGCCCGGCAACAAGCTGAATATCGGCAACGTAGAGATTACCTCCCTTTCCGATGGGCTATTGGAGTTTGACCTCTGCAACTTCTTTCCGGCCATCCCCAATGAAGACTGGCACGGGCACGAAAACCACCTGACCGCCGAAGGTGGCGTCCGCTTCAACCTTGCCTGCTTCGTCATCCGCTCCGAAGGCCGCACCATAGCCGTGGACACCGGCCTCGGCCCCAAGCCCACTCCTGAAACCCCGTGGGGCGAGCTGCTCAACGATTTCGCCGCCCACGGTATGAAGGCGGAAGATGTGGACATGGTGGTGATGACCCATGCCCATCGCGACCATATTGGCTGGAATGTCGTCTCTCAGGACGGCAACTACGTCCCGACCTTTCCCAACGCCCGCTATTACGTCAGCGCCAGGGACTGGGAAGCGTGCCACGACCCGGCTCTGATTGAGGCGCGCTTTCCCAACGCTCCGGATTGCGTCTGGCCGCTGGAAGGACTGGGTGTGCTGGAGTTGATGGAAGGAGAACATCAACTCACCAGCGAGCTCACCATGATTCCCACTCCAGGGCACACACCGGGCCACATGAGCATCAACATCTCATCCCAGGGCGAGCGAGGGCTGGTGCTGGGCGATGTGCTGCACAACACAGTGCAGATCGAGAACACCGATTGGGTCTCTCGCGCGGACATAGACCCGGAGCAGACCCGCATCACCCGCCGCGACATGATGAACCGGCTGGAAGAGGAAGGCATTCCCGTCGCCGCCGTTCACCTGGCCGCACCCGGATTCGGCCGCATAGTCCGCGCCGAGGGCCGCCGCTACTGGCAAGCTATTTAGGAACTGCCTCAAAGCTCCCTCCCTTTTGAGGGGGAGGGTCGGAGCCTGCCAGGTACTTGATACGGGGGTGGGAGGCATTTCTCCACTGTGGGCAAATCGCTGGTGCCTCGATTTCACCCTCACCCCAACCCTCTCCCTCAAGAGAGAGGGAGAATTAAAAGAGCCTTCCATCCAAAAGAGCCTTCCATCCAACGGAAGGGAGTTGAAAAGTCATGGCAAAGAACGGATTCAAGATAATCGACGCTGAGCTGCACGTAATGGAGCCCGTGGACCTCTGGGAAAAATACATTGACCCGGAGTTCAAAGACCGGGCCCCGCGCCGCCTCAACGAACGCCGCTGGGACATCCGAACCGTTGTGGAAGGCGATGTGATGGCCAGCATGACCGACTACAATTGGCCCGCCCGCAGCGCTGAGGAAGAAGACACCCTGGCGGAGCGGTACGCCGAGGAAATTGCAGCTAACTTCGATCCGGCGTCTCAAGTCAAGGCAATGGACCGAGAAGGGCTTGACATGGCGGTGTTGTATCCGACCTCGGGCATGTACATCACAGCCCGCAACGGAATGGACCCGCGTTTCGCCGAGGCGGCCTGCCGCGCCTACAACAACTGGCTCTACGATTACATGCAGGAAGGCGACTCGTCCCGTATGTTCGGTGCGGCGGCCCTGTCGCCTCACGACGTCGAGACCGCGGTAATCGAAGCCCGTCGCTGCGTCAAGGAACTGGGGTTCAAGGCGGTGTTCCTTCGCCCCAATATGTACAACAACCGCTCTTGGCATGACCCTCATTACGACCCGTTGTGGGCCGAGGTCCAGGAACTTGATGTTCCGGTAGGCTTTCACGAGACCACCGGCTCCCGAATGCCTGCCGCCGGAGCAGACAGGTTCCCCGATGACCTTGGCATCGCCCACATCGCCACCCATTCTGTGGAACAGATGATGTGCTGTATGGACATCATCATGGGCGGGGTGATGGAGCGTTTCCCCAAGCTGCAATTCGCTTTCCTGGAAGGTCAGTGCGGTTGGCTGCCTTTCTGGTTGGGGCGGATGGACGAGCACTACGAGTGGAGGCATCCCTTCGGGGAAATGCAGCACCTCAAAATGCTTCCTTCGGAGTACTTCAACCGTCAGGGCTACGCCGCCGTCGAGTGCGAGGAAGTGTTCGTGTCCCACGTGGTGGAGGCCGTGGGCGACGAAAGGCTGCTGACCACCAGCGACTATCCCCACGGGGACGCCAAGTATCCCCATACCACCGAGACGTTCCTGCAACTGCCGCTGTCCGATGAGAGCAAGCGGCGCATTCTCTGGGATAATCCGGCCCGTCTCTACAAACTTTAGCCCAAGATCTGAGTCCTGAAGTTCTCCTTCTCCCTCCAGGGAGAGGGTTTGGGTGAGGGTGAAATCTTGCGGCGGAGTAATACCATGCGCGTTGGATTTATTGGCACCGGGAATATCGGCTCCCCAATGGCCGCCAGCATTCTCAGCGCCGGGCACGACTTGGTGGTCAACGACGTTGTAGGCGAAAAGACCCGTCCGCTGGTCGAACAAGGCGCAATTTGGGCAGACTCGCCGGCTGAGGTCGCTGCCCAGTGCGACATAACTTGCACCTGCTTGCCCGGGCCAGCCGAGATGGAGCCGGTTACCTTGGGGGCGGGCGGCATCCTGGAAGGGGCCAGGCCGGGTTCCGTCTACATAGACCACACCACCAACTCGCCGCTCCTGGCTCGAAGAGTACACGGCATTTTCGCGGAGAAAGGGATCGCTATGCTCGACGCCCCCGTCAGCGGCGGCGTCGAGGGAGCGCGAGTTCGAGACTTGCTGGTGATGGTCGGCGGAGACGGAGCAACCTTCCAACGATGCCTGCCCGTGCTGGAAGCAATCGGGGAGCGGGTGATGCACACCGGAGACATAGGCTCCGGGTGCATCTGCAAGATTATGCACAACACCGCCGTCTTCTGCGCCGACCTGGCGATGACCGAGTGCTGGACTCTGGCCGTGAAGTCGGGCGTTCCAGCCGAAACCATCGTGGAAGTTTTCCGCAACGGGGCCATCGGCCGGATGAGCAATCTATGGGGAAGGCTGCCAGACACCTTCTTCCAAGGCGATTTTGAGGCCCGGTTCGCCCTGAAAACCGCCGACAAGGACCTGCGCCTGGGCGAAGAGCTAGCGGAAGCCTACGAGGTGCCCATGCCGCTGGCGGAAATATGCCGGGACCTCTACGCCCAGGCAATGGCCCGGGGTTGGGAGGAAAGCGACAGCTCGATAGTGCTGACCCTCCAGGAAGAACGCGCCGGAGTCCAAGTGCGCTTGGAGGAGAATCAAACCTAGCGGTTTGACTCTTGTTGGGTAGCGAATGTTTCCTGCTCATCCTGAGCTTGTCGAAGGGCCGTCCGCCCATGGTTCGACAAGCTCATCACGAGCGGGCTCCCGGTTTGTCAACCAAAACAATGCAGGCAACTACTAGCCCAGCTCTGCCACCGCCTCCACTTCCACCAGAAAGTCCGGGTCCGCCAGCCCGGCCACCACTACCGTGGTGCTGGTTGGCCTGCCTTCCTCCGGCAAGAGAGTCATCCTGACCTCGCGGATTTTACCCAGGTTCTCCGTGCCTACGACGTAGGTTGTGGTCTTGACAATGTCCTGCAACGTGCCTCCGGCAGCCTTGACCGCCGTTTCCAGGTTGTCCCAAACCTGCCGGATCTGGGCGGCCGCATCGCCAACATACACTGCCTTGCCGTCATGTCCGCGCGGCACCTGGCCGGAAATGTATACGGTGTTGCCTACCTTGACCACGTGGTTGTAAAGGTTTGCCGGCGGGGCAGCGATACCGGGCGGGTTGATATATTCTCGTTCCATTCCACGATTCCTCCATTTACGGTTCATACCCACTATTCTTGACCGTCTGCGCTATCATAGCAACCATCGAATCAATGCTGAATGACCACTATGCTGAAAAGTCAGGGGGCAACTATGCAGGCAATTGTGGGCGGAACACTGATAGACGGCTCAGGCGGTGAGCCGTTGTCCGACTCGGCGGTACTGGTGGGAGACGACGGGCGCATCGTGGACGCCGGGCCGCGGTCTGCCGTCGCTATGCCGGAGGGAACGCAGCAGATTGACGCGACCGGCATGACCGTCATGCCCGGCCTCATTGACTGCCACGACCATCTGGCATCCTTCACCTACGACCTTCTTAGTCGCTGGGGGATGACCGAACCCCGCAGCACCCGAACTCTGCGCATTGCCCGCGTAATAGAGGACACCCTGCAATCTGGGTACACCACCATACGCGACTGCGGCTGGCTCGAGGCCGGTTTCCGGGTTGCCGTTGAAGAAGGGCTTATCGAAGGCCCCCGGCTCCTGGTCGCCGCCGGCCCTCTCGGCCCCACCCACAGCGTCCAGGACCGGCCCACATTCTCCGGCCACCGGCGTTACTCAATGCCCGACCCTAACATCCCCTATGGTGTCGCGGACGGGGCGAATGAAATTCGAGCCGTGGTGAGAGAGAACGCCCGTGTGGGCGCAGACTTGATTAAGGTCTTCCAGACCGGATTCGGGCGGGCTACCCACTTGGGCACTGATGCCTGCTACGACCTCGACGAACTGAAAACACTGGTGGCCGAGTCCCACGCCCAAGGCCGCCTGGTAGCCTGCCATGCCGTCGGCGGGCAGGGGCTGCGGACGGCGGTTGAGGCGGGTGTGGACTCCATCGAGCATGGCTGTTACCTCGATCTGGACCACGACTTGCTACGAATGATGGCCGACAACAACATTACTCTCGTGCCCACTCTCACCGTCTTTGCTCACCATTCTGCCGAGGGGAATCCGGTGGCGCAGGTGGAAGCGCGGGAGTTCCGGGAGCACCACATCGAAACTGTTCAGCAGGCCATGCGATACGGGGTACGGGTGGTGGCTGGTACCGACGCCGGCGGCTGGTTCCACGGCAACAACGCCGTAGAATTGGACATGCTGGTTGACGCCGGCATGGCGCCGATGCAGGCCATCATCGCCGGAACCCGCGAGGCAGCCTCCTGTTGCGGGCTTGAAGGCGACTTGGGAACGCTGGAGGCCGGAAAGCTGGCCGACCTGATAGTGGTGGACGGCGACCCTTTGAGCGATATAACCGTTCTTCAGGAGCGGGAGCGGGTCCGGCTGGTGATGAAGGAAGGCGCGGTTTACCGCAACCTGATTGCCGGATAACCTTTTCCCTGCCACCTTGACAGGGCGATTGCAAGTAACTCCACCTGCCGGCGTCCTCTATCCTGCAGTTGCCTTCTCATACTACTGGCGTCCGCTCATCCTGAGCCTGTCGAAGGATGGTCGATTCCGGCAGCGGCGGTTCGACAAGCTCACTATGATCGGGCAGGGAAGGATTTTGCAATCGCCCCGGTCATCCTAAGGGAGGGCTATTGCGGAAGTGTGCCTTCCCATCGGAAGCGGCTGTACAAGCCATGCTTGCCCTGCTCCTCCCATGAGATGCTTTCATCCTTTATGCTCTGGTTTGAGTTGGACAGGGTGTGGACGTTGCCATGAATCACGTTGCGGAGGTTGGTAATTGTTGCCTGTCCTTCGCCGTCCGCTCCCCGGATGGCTTGAACTTCCAGAAGCGCCAGGTCTGAGGCGCGCAGAGTTCGGGAGGTGGAGTCAATGGTAATGTCCAGCGGTACTTTCCGAACCGCAGACAACCGTCCGTCTCGGTAGAACTGCCCCAGAATTTCCCAAGGGCCGCCGGCTACCCCGCTGAAAATGGCCCATAGAGCGGCAGTTTGTTCATTGGTGGCGGTGTGGTCAATGTACAGCACTGACGTCCAGTCGCCGTCTGCCATGGTTGGCCCCGGAGAATGAACGAATATCACAGCTCCCAACCCCGCCAGGTCCGCCTCGCCGAACCGCCCCTGCTCGATTGACACGCCCCAGATGGCGTTGCAATAACCATTGGTAGGAGACTGTCGAAAGGTGACATGGCAGGGGCAAAGAAGGTTGCAGTTGCATCCCTCGAACAGTTCCCCTTCGGCCCACCATGATTGGTTCACTGTTTACATTCCCCCGGATCCCAAATTTTCCCGCAAGATGTAGGGGCGCACGGCTGTGCGCCCCTATTTCAGGCACCAAGAACTAATCGGTGCCCTAGAACATTGTGCTGTCGCTTACGGCTTCGCCGCTCACGATGGCCCGGAGACGGTCCCGGAAGTTGAACAGTTGCTCTTGATCCTCAGGACGGTCGAGAGGGTCCCCCTTGCGTTCTTGGAGATACCCAATGAGGTCGTCAAGGGCGGCGTTCTCGCGGGTGCCGTTGGGAATCTTGAAGAATTCCGCGTTGAAGGTAGGCAGTTCGCCGGGGCCGAAGTAGCCGGTGGCGTACTTGCCAGTGCTTTCCTCGTGCAGGGTGTAACCCTCCAGGTCGTGAGTGCCCTTACCCAGCACCTGGCCGGTCTGAGCGTAATACTCCATGACGGACTTGGCCCCGTATTTGTTAATGGGACAAACCTTCATGCAGATGGCGCAACCTTCGTAGCGCGACATAACCGGGCGGCAGCGCTTGTAGATGAGCTTGTTCTTCTCGACGCCGCGCCACCAGATCTTTTCGCGCATCAGGGCGCGGCCGGGGCAGCGGTTGACGCAAACCTGGCAGACCTGGCAGAACGCATGGAAGCCATAATCCACCGGATGGTCGTATGTCACCGGGGCGTCGGTGGTGATGATCTGCAGACGGCAGCGAGCGCCGGCGTGGGGGGTGAGCAACTGCCCGTTGGCGCCCAACTGGCCCAGACCCGCGGCGACGAACATGGGTATGGTGGCGGCGCTGTGGTTGCTTGGGCCATGAACCTGCGCGCCGTAGCCCAGCGAGCGTATGAAGTCCACCATTTCCAGGCCCATGGGAGCCTGTATCTCATAGGTGCCGTAGTGGCCGTGCTCGGCGTCCATGCTGGGGGCCGTCTGGGTCTCGGCGAAATCTTGCTCCAGGGCCAGGCAGATGGCGTTCCCAAACTTGACGTGATCTTTGCGGTCCTGGTAGATGTAACGCGGGTCGTGGGCGGTGAAGCCGACTTCCAGGTAGCCCATTTCGCGGGCCTTGTTGCGAATCAGGTCGGTTACATCCTCCCCCGTAGGAGAGCCGGTGGGCGGCAGGTCGCCGGTCCGGTTCATCAGAGGATAGAACTGCTCCATCACTGACTGGTGCTCATGGTGGTACTTCTGCATCGCAGGGGTGCCAACGCTGGGCGCCCACTCGGTGTCGGCAGCGTGCTCCACTTGCTGGCGCTGTAGCGGGTACTCCCGGCTGTAAAAGTCAACGTCTTTCCGGTTCATCGGTATGCCAGGAACCGTCTCAAGTTCCTCGGGGACGGGAATCTCCACCGGGTCGTCGCCGTGGCGTCGGCCTGGGCGCACTACGACATGGCCGATTTTCAACATGATGAGACTCCTCCTATCTCACAAGTGAAGGCTGAGGCGATTTTGAATGATGGGCCTTTAATTGTCAATTCACTCCGACGGAGCAGGACAGTCCTGATGCGATAGCACTGTGCCGATTGCCCGTTACCCCGGTGTAATCTAAGATATAATTTTAGAATTCCTGCGTCCTGCACGATATTGAGACGGCAAATTCTGGAGTTGACAGAGATGCCGAACAGAAGCACGCTCGATGACAAGAGTCTGCAATTCAACGCGCTCTACGAGGTGATGGATTCCGGATACCGCGAATCCGTGGTAAGCCGCGCCCTTGGCGCCCGCGGCCAAATATCCAGCGGGGCGACCACCGCCCTTAATTCAGCTATACAGAAGAGCCGCATAAGGGTTACAGGCTACAGGGACGCCCACCTCGCCCCCCACCCTTTGCTTCGGGCACCGGTGTGCCAGGCCATCGCCCTTTTCCCGGAACTGGCAGCGGCAGTGCTGCGCGCTTGGGCCGAATCCCATGAGACGCTCCACGACAGGATTGTCGAACATCTGGCAAGTGGCGGTATAGAGGCAGAATACCCTGACTTTTCCGCCAAGATGCTGCAAGGATGCTGGCCTGAGAGTGAATGGCATTCTCAGAGGGACAGTTTTATGCAGAAAAGCGGCGACGATCTCAGCGAAGACGATGTCGGTCTGATGCTGTGCTATGTAACAGGGAAGACCCCCATAACATCAAATGTCAGTGCAGCAGAAGGAACAGAAAGCGCTACAGGGGAGTACCTGGATCAATTCTTCAGCTACCTAAAGGCCCTCCCGCCCACCGCCCGGGAATGGAGAGGGGTGATACCCAATTTCGTCGAATCGGTATCCGGCCTGATTGAAGAGAAGGAAGCGGAACTAAAGTGGGCTGACGATTTCGATGCGGTTCTTGAATCCGTCAGAACCGAGTTTGCGGATTTGCTGACCTTCTTCGAGCAGGATACCCATACTTGGGCCGCGTCAAAGGTATCCCTTCAGTCCGAAACTGCCGTGGCCCTGCGTTCCGTCGAAAGACTGCAAACTTTGCTGGGGGATTACCAGGCCGTCCATGATCGCGCCCCCGGCCTCACCGAAGAGCGGGAACGAATCCAACTGCGCGAAGAGTTACAGCCGCAGATTCTGGAGACCTTGCAGGAAATTCGCGTCCTGATGACTAATGATGAGCCCGACGCTTCTGACGGAGGTGTCGTCCCTCTGCCCTGGCTGGCAGCGCCTCCCGTGAACGCGGCATCGGAGCCTGCGATCCCTGCCGCCATTCCTGCGCTGGACCAGCAAGCAGCGCCTGCAACATCGCTACAGGAAACCCTAACAGCCGGAGACTCGACTCCTCCAGGCCCACCGGAAGTGTCCGCAGCGGAATACGACACATTGAAGTCCGATAACCACGGCCTGCGGGAGACCGCTGCTGCCCTGAGTTCAGAAAACCAGGACCTCCGCGACGAAGTAGAGGCCCTGAAGACCGAACTGTATAGCAGCCAGGAAATGGAAGAATCATGGCGGATGGCTTACCGCTCGGCAATGGACGGCTCCCTGGAAGAAGAGGAAGCGCCACCCGTAGCGGTTGATAGCGTCAACGAAGCAGTGGCTATGGCCAGAGCCAAGTTCCGGCAGGAATTGCTGTTCTCCCCCAACTCGGAATCGAACATAGAGACCAACCCTTACATATACCCGGAAAAGGTCTGGGAAGCCCTGCAATGGCTGGCCACAGCGTACTATCCATCGAAACTGGGAAGGCTGCGCATTACCGACTTCGACCAGTCGATCCGTGAGTCGTGCGGATGGTGGTACAAGGGCGACCAGGGGGAAACCACCCTTTCACGTTACGAAAAGTCCTACACCACCCGGGTAGATGGCAAGCGCCACTGGCTGGCTGAGCACATCGGAAAAGGTACCAGCTTTGATGCCCGCTACACCATACGCATAGCCTTCAACTGGGACAGGGAGCGCCGCCAAGTGATAGTGGGCTATATCGGACGGCACCAACAGACCGACGCCAGTTGAGTTGCCCGGACACTGTATAAAGACGCCAATCACTTTCCTTGGAGAGGGTCAGGTGAGGGCCGTCACTTAGCGGCAAGCAAATAAGAAAAGGTGAAGAAAATGAGCGGACAAGAATCCGGCTACACCATGGGTTACAGCGAAGAGTTCAGGCAACTGCTCAACCGCCGCAGCCTGGAAACCCACGCTGCCCACCTGCTTCCACACTTGAAACCAGGCCTTCGGGTTCTTGACTTCGGTTGCGGGCCAGGAACCATCACCGTAGGCCTGGCGCGCACAGTGGAGCCTGGCGAAGTGCACGGCATTGATATTGAGGAGTCGCAGATTGAACTGGCCCGGACCGCCGCCGATGCGGGAGGACACGGAAACGCGAAATTCCATGTTGGGGACGTGACCGCCCTTCCCTTCGAGGACAATTTTTTCGACGTAGCTCACTGCCATGCCGTCCTGATGCACGTGCCGGACACCCCTGCGGCTTTGGCCGAGGTGAAGCGCGTATTGAAGCCTGGGGGCATTGTCGCCAGCCGCGAAGTAATTGTGGCGTCATCCTTCGCAGAACCCTCTCCTGAAAACCTCCGGAGCGGATGGACGGTGTTCGGGAATCTCATAAACGCCAATGGGGGACACGCTCAAATGGGCTGGGAACTAAAGGGCCGGTTCGTCGAAGCAGGTTTTACGGATGTTCAGGCCAGCGCTTCTTTCGATGTGTTCAGCTCACCGGAGGACGTGGCTTTCATTCACGGCTTCATCATGGACTGGTTCTTCATGCCCCGTGTCATAGAAGCGGCCACCGCTTACGGTCTGGCAACGAAGGAGCAGTTTGAAGAATGGCGCGTGGCCCTGGAAGAGTGGAAAGGCCATGCCGGAGCAGTGGGAGCAATAGCCTTCGGTGAAGCCATAGGTATGAAGCCGTAGGAGTTTGCCAGCAGGATTTTCCGGCCATGCGTCATTGACGCCGAAGCGACGAAGGCCGAAGACTCAGCCAGCCCCGAACGGATGCAGTTGTCCGTTCGGGGCTGGCAATCAAGCGACAACTAGCGTGATCCCTCAACCGTGACGGTGATGATGTCAACGTCGTGGTATTTCTGGTGATGCACAGTGGAGGCGTAGAACAGCAGAAGCCGGAAGGATACTTCGTATTCGCTGGGAGCAGGCGGCAAACTGCTCAGGTGGGCCAAATAGTCCTCTACGTTTTCGCCTTCCAGGGAGGCCACAAACTCTATTTCTGCCACCCCGCCTGCTACGCCTGCAGTGACGGTTAATCTCAGCGGCGTATCTTCCTGGTTGGTCTGCATTAACACGGACAAGGTCTCTTCGCCTGCGGACGCCAGACGGTCCTGGGAGACTTGGTCCCATCCGGTTCTTATGGCGAATGCGCGAAGGAAATCATCCAATTCCGGGAGGGCCTCTCGGTTCAGCCCGATTTGCAGACGCCGCCTCCGGGGACGGGTGAGTTCCAGGAAAGCGACCATTATGACCGCTACCAAAGCGCCCGAAGTCATGCCGTTGCCTAGCAGGATGGCAATAAATCCATCTCCCAGCAAGTCAGGGAAAATCCACTGATTCTGGAAGCCGGTTCCTATCCAGAACGCCATTCCCACCACGGCAGCCTTTCGATGGTCTATTCCGTCGTCAATGACAATCTTCATGCCTTGGACGAAAAGCAACCCCAGCAGGACAGTGACGTAGGCAGCAGCGACGGGGCCGGGAATGGCAACCAGCAAGGCCGCGATCTTGGGAAAGAATGCAACGAGGATGAAGACGGCTCCAATGACGATTCCCACTCGCCGGGCGGCCACTCCAGTTATCTCGGCGAGAGCTATGCTGGAAGAGTAGGTAGTATTGGGCATCGTGCCAGCTACGCCGGAAAGCAGATTGCCCATGCCGTCGGCGTTGAGCGCACCCTGCACTACCCGAAAATCAGTGGCCCTGGGAACGCGCCGGGAAACCCTCTGAATGGCTACCCCGTCCCCGATCGTCTCGAGGGCTCCGACCACGGTAACCATGGCAAATGCAGGCAGCAGCGCCCAGAACTCCTTTCCCGGAGTCAAATCGAAGCCTGGCCAGGAGCCGAATGGAATGCCAACCCAGGGAGCATCCACCACCTTCTGAAAGTCATACATACCGAAAGGGGCGGATAGGGCGCAACCAATCACTATGCCAATCAGTGGCGACCACAACCTCAGCGACGGGGGACCTCGCAGCACCAGCGCCGCCACGACCACCAGGGTAACGGCAGCCGCAAGGAGAGGAGCATAGGTTGACGTGCCTTCCGGCACCACGGTGAGCGTGTCGAACACTAACGGCATCACCGTGGAGGCAATCAACATAATGACGGTGCCGGTAACCACCGGCGTGAATATGCGGCGCAGCAGCGAGAGACGAGCCGCCAACAGGAACTGAAACAGCGAAGATATAATGACAAGGCTGGCCATGGTGGCCGGACCGCCCAGCGCTAGAGCGGCGACACACACGGCGATAAATGCGCCCGACGTGCCCATCATCAGCACATGCCCGGAACCGATGCGCCATACTCGCGCGGCCTGGAGTATGGTTGTTATGCCGCTCACCAATAACGCTGCGAATACGGCCCAAGAGATGTAGCCGTCGGGTTGTCCGGCTATCCGGGCCACTATGACAACTGTGATCGCCACAGGGGCAATGGTGAGCGCGGCGGCCTGAAAGCCGATTCCTACGGCAACCGGCGCGGGCGGATTTTCTTCGGGCTCGTAGCGGATGTTTTCGTTAGCGCGAGTTGCATCCAATGTTCATCCCTCAATGTCACGGTTGGGACACACATATTTACAGGTTAGGGGGAAGGGAATGAATTTTCTTTGGCGAGGCGTCAGTTCTGTGGGAATTTCCGCATCGAGCTGTATGGAAGTCTATTTTGCGGCAGGCATACGGGATGGCTGGAGACTGCTAACTGCTAAACCGGCGGAGAGGCTACGGTGGTGGGCGGTGCAGGACTCGAACCTGCGACCCCCTGCGTGTAAAGCAGGTGCTCTAACCGTCTGAGCTAACCACCCATTAGCCTCTCTATCATAGTATTGTCGCCGGTATTCGTAAACCCTGGCGCAATCTTCAGCTACTGCATGATAATCTTAGCAGTGGGATATGGCATATAATCGCGGCTAATCACAGAGAGCAATAGCCTTGACTGGAGGCCTAATATGTCTCAAGGGCAGCGTTTAATCTATGTCGGGATGCACGACGGGGTCTGTGTTATCAATACCGAGGATAGCGGCAATACCTGGAAGCAGGGGCCTGTTACACCGCTTCCTCATGCTGCCGCCCGTCTGACCGCAAGCCCGGTGAACCGGGAGCGCGCCTGGCTGGCGGCCTACGAGGCTGGGGTATACCGCACCGACGACGGCGGCCAGTCCTGGACTCACCTAGGGTCGTATCCCACTGACTACGCTCACAGCGTGCTGGCTCATCCTACAAAGGTGGATTCAATTTACGCAGGAAGCGAACCGGCCGCCCTGTTCCGTTCGGACGACGGCGGAGCAAGCTGGAGTGAATGCGCCGGATTCCGCGCCGTGCCGGAATCAAGGGAATGGGGGTTCCATGCCACGGCCCGGGATTCCCACGTCCGCGACTTGGTGGTATCGCCCAGCGATGCCAACCTGCTGTACGCCGGTATTGAAGTAGGGGGAGTCGTCCGCTCCCGGGACGGCGGTAATAGCTGGCAGCAGTTGCCTGGGTTAGATGACGACATTCACTGCCTGCACTTGGGAACGGAAAAACAGCAGCGGGTGTACGCCGCCACCGCCAGCGCACCCTACCGAAGCAGCGACGGCGGGGAAAACTGGGAGAAAATCAACGACGGGCTGGCCCGCCGGTACACCCTCCACATCGCCGCTGCGCCTGATGACGCCGACCTGGTGCTGGTGACGGTATCGGAGAACGCCCGCCGCAAGGCCCCGCAGTTCTACCGCTCCACCGACGGCGGCCAGACCTGGAATCTGGTTGAAAGCCTGGGGCAAGGCGAGGAACCCGAAGACATGGTGGTGGCCTTCGAGTGGGACCCGCAGTCGTCCGATCGGGTCTTCGCGGGCACGGACGGCGGAAAGCTCTACGCCAGCAACGACCGGGGAGAGACGTGGCAGCAACTGCCGGTCAGCCTGCCGTCGGTGGCAGTGGGGGCATTGGCGGTGGCTGGGTAGACATAAATTCCTTGGCCCAAGTCAAGGGCAGCAATTCCGGCTTTTGCTGTCTGAGTTTTGGAAAGGACTTGCGCGATGGCTGCCTTAGCTTAGGGTATAATGTTGACATACCTGCCGGGAGGCATTTATGACTCTCAAGCGTCCCGCTGGGGCGGCGACAGAGGCCCCTGAATTCATCCGTCTCCCCGATACGCCGGATCCGAAGGATATGACCACCGTCCGCGATTTCTACGGCCCCTGCCACAACGGCGCCATCGCTGAATACTTGGGCAGGCAGGAAACGACGCTGGTCATGGGCGACCGCTATCTGACCGTCCTGCCCTTCGGCGAGGAAGAGCAGGGAGGTCATCGCTACCCAGACCTGATGATAGCCTTCGGCATCGACCCGCAAGTCGCCGACGCCCACAACGGCTATGTGATTTCGTACTGGAACAAGCCGCCGGACTTCGTGCTGGAAATCGTGTCCGCTGGCAGCGTCCGGGTTGACCATGTAGACAAGCGGCCGGACTACGCTGCAATGGGCATCCCGGAATACTGGCGGTTCGACGCCGGCGGGGGCGGACGGAACAGGCCACATCTGGCTGGCGACCGGCTGGTGGACGGACACTATGAACCCGTTGCCGTAGAGCAGGCGGCAGAAGACGTATGGTGGGGGTACAGTACCGTCCTGAACGTTAACCTGTGCTGGCGGGCCGGGGAATTCCGCTGGCAGGACCCGGCAACCGGGGAATACCTCCGCACCCGAGACGAAATACGCCACGACGAAATTGAGGCCCAAGCCCGCGCCGCCGAGGCCCAAGCCCGCACCGCCGAGGCCCAGGCCCGCACCGCCGAAGCTCAAGCCCGCGCCGAAGCCGCCGAGGAACGGGCTGAGCGGCTGAAGGCCGATCTCCGCCGCCTGCGCGGGTCTTAGCAGGCGGCGCGGGGGTATGCTACAACCTCCGCCCAAGCCGACGTTGGGCTGTGCGTTAGCGGCGAGACGCGGCAGCCACTGACGGCCAGCCTGCCGTCAGTGGCAGTAGGCGCGCTGGCGGTGGCTTAGCGTTCTCTCCATCATAGAGAGATGGTTAGGAGGGTTCGCCGTGTGTGCTGTCCTGTTCGTCTCGTGCGGAGGGGGAACGAGTTTCATAGATTGCGTCTGATATGCGCTTTAAGCTGTTTACCACTCCGTCGAGCATTTCTGGGTATTCCGCATCTCTTTTGAGGTCCACTGGCGCCCAAAGGAGGTCTGGCATCCCCAGTTTGTGGCGCACCCGCTTGAGAGTTGATCCTTCCAAAAGAGAGCGAGTGTCTACCCACAGAGGGGTATCGCCAGTTTCTTCGAAGCGGTTAATGTTGACGCCAAACCATACAATTCCGCCGCCAAGTTTGATATACCTGCCGTAACCGTAACTGCGTGGCGTTGCCCTCAGTCCCTTTCGGCTGGCCCACCTTTGGGTTATCCCTCTCTCGGTACCGGCATCTATAAGACGCTTGTATGTGCGTTGCTGCCTTTCCGAATCTGCGCCAAATTCCTCGCCTTTTTTGATGGGCTTCATCGCGCCTGCATCGGCATACCTTGCGAGGCTGCGCAATTGCCGAATTTCGGTTTCGACGCCAGACTCGTCGCTATCCCTGCTCCTGGTTGCCATGCTATCAAGGAGGCTTCCCCAACCTACAACCATCAAGTACTTTTGCGTGTCGCCTACGCGAGCGCATTTGCGTTCCGAGTTAATCTCCGTCAAACCACCGAATGCCTCCATTACTCGGTTCTGAAGCTGTGGCCACAGCGACTGAATTCTCTCCTCCGGCGCCAAGAAGATTAAGACTGCAGGACCGCCGTCTGGCAGTCTTTCGATGTAACCCTTGGGTTGATTACTGGTGAGTTGCGCCCAGAACTTCACTTCCATGAGCATCCGTTCTTTGCGGGATTCGTCGAAGCCTACTAGATCAGGAATCGTTCCGTCTGGTCCAATCACCTGTGATTCCACTCTGGTTATCGGCTCTGCGCCTCGCACACCGGACTGGACAACATCGTTTAGAGCTTCCACTGATGCGTCCGAGTTGTCGAAAATGTGCCGGAGAGCTTCTGTGGCGATGTTTTCCGTATTTCCCGGGAAGCTGGATACCAGATAAGCCAGCAAAGTATCGCTTTCAGGCATTACGATGTCCTCACTTTAGCCCTACCGGGGCGGGTTCACCGGGTAGTCCCTGGACTTGCCGGTGTCCCCCGGCTGGATGATGAAATCGCGCCGATCCCGGTAGAGGCGGGCGCGGTTGATGACGTAGTCTCCCTCGTCGTTGTGGGTATCGATGTCGTTGAAGTTGGTCATAAGCCAGTATTTGTGTTCTCCGATGAACAGGTAGGTATTGTTCATGCGAAAGAAACGGCAGGCGACGCCCTCTCCGGCGAGGAACCTCTCGCAGACGGCGGCCAGCAACTCGCGCTGGTTGTCCTTTTCGGTGAGGACGTATTCGTGAGGCCAGGTATCGCGGTAGGTGACCGCTTCCCGCCAAGGAGCGCTGGCGATGAGTTCCATCAATGTCGGCATTACTCTACCGCCCCCGGAACACCGGCGCCCGCTTTTCGAGTAAGGCGAGGCCGAGTCGGCATCGGATTAGCGCGGGCACAGTGGCCGCAGCAGACTTATAAGTTCGTCCACGTTGTCGAGGTTGCGCCGGATGCGGGCGGGATTCAGCAACGCCTTGCGCTTGTAGTAGTTACGGTGCAGGTAGTGAGCGGCGTTGCCTAGGTCGTGAATCCGGTCGTTTCCTGCCAGAGTTGATGCCTGTTCCAGCACGGCGTCAAACTCGTCGTGGCTTTCGTATCGCCAGCCGTAGGTTGCGGCGACGGCTTTTACTATATGCGCCGCCGCTCCCCATCCCTTTTCAGACGCTTGGTGCAAGTCGCCATCGGCCAAAAACTCGCGGCCTCTCTGTAAGAAGTACCCGGCTCGCTGGCGGTGGTCGGTTACAATATCGCCGGTTTCTGTTGGTTCCATCGCAGACGTGGACATTTTCCTCACCTTAACCCTCTACCAGAATGAGAGGGTATTGTATTACCGCCCCCGGAACTCCGGCGCCCGCTTTTCCAGGAAGGCGCGGCGGGCTTCTTCCGCGTCGTCGGAGCCGTTGAGGATGCCCCCGGCGTTGGAGGTCAGCACCATCGTGTTTTCGAGGCTGGTGTCCATGGCCGTGCGCATGATGCGCTTGCTGATCCATTGCACCATCGGCGGTGTGCGCATGATGCGGTCGCAGAGGTCGCGAGTGGTCTGCTCCAATTCTTCGCTGGAGACCAGGTAGTTGAGCAGCCCCCAATCGTAGGCGCGCTGGGCGTCAAGGTGTCCGGTATAGGCGAACTCTAGGGCGCGGCCCAAACCGGCCAGCTTGGGCAGGTAGTAGCTGCCGCCGTTCTCGATGATTTGGCCCAACTGCTGGTATCCGATGAAGCGGGTGTTCTCGCAGCCCACGCGGATGTCGCAGTGGAGAGCCATGTCCATGCCGGAGCCTACGGCGGGGCCGTTGACCATAGCGATGGTGGGTTTGCGTATCAGCGATATGTCGCGGTGCAGGTGGGTGAAGCCGTGGAAGAAGTGCTGCCGGGCGGCGTCCGGGCCTTCCTCGGCGCCGCGGTTGCCAGTGAAGTTGTCGCCGGTGAGCGACGGGTCGGTGTCGCGGCGCATATCGGCCCCGGAGCAGAAGCCGCGGCCCACTCCGGTCAGCACGATGACGCGGATGTTGGGGTCATCATCGCCCGCGCGCATATACTCGCCCACCTTGGCGACGGTGCCGCTCTCTTGGGAGTTGCCGATGAGGGCGTTCATTCGCTCAGGGCGGTTGAATTTGATCCAGAGGATGCCGCTTTCTTCCGGCTCGTACAGCAGATAGTCCACCAGTTTCGGCCCTTTGCCCGCACCACCCATTTCAAGGGGACTTTCATTAGCCATCGTTTGTCCTCCTATGGTTTGAAACCTATCAGGTGCATCCCGGAATCAACCATGATGGTCTCGCCGGTGACGTGCCCCGCGGACTCCAGCATCCAGACAACGGTCTCTGCCACGCTTTCGGGCGATGGCGCTTCCTGTAGCGGGACCTGCGCCTCGAAACTTCGGAAGAGCCGCTGCGCCCCCTCTTCGCCCAGCCCATCACCCCACCAGCGGGTGGGTATTGGTCCGGGGCAAACCGAGTTGACCCGAATCTCTGGCGCGAGGGACCGGGCCAGGGATATGGTCATGGTGTTGAGCGCGGCTTTGGATGCCGCGTATGCTATGGAGCTGCCTCCGCCGGTGATGGCCGAGATGGACGAAACGTTGACTATGGAACCCTTGCCTTGGGCCTTCAGGTGAGGAACGACGGCGCGTATCATCTGGTACGCGCCCACCACGTTTACCTGGTAGATGTTAAGAAAGTCCTCGCCGGACAGCGATTCCAGGTCGGTGGCGCTGGCGAAGACCGACGAGCCGGCGTTGTTCACCAGCCCGTCAATGCGTCCCCACTGCTCCAATGCTACGGCTGCCATGCGACGGCAGTCGGCGTCTTCGGCGACGTTGCCTTGGCATAAGACCGCATCGCCGCCCAAGTCGCGGCAGGCCTGAGCCGTATCTTCGGCCTCTTCCTGGCTCTTGGTGTAGTTGATAAGGACACGGGCGCCCCTGGATGCGGCAGTACGGGCCGTCGCAGCGCCCAGACCGACGGATGAGCCGGTAACGATAATTACTGAGCCTTCAAGTGCCACAGGAACCTCCCGGTTGCAGTAATATCACATACGGAGTAAAACATCGGCAGTATAGCAAACTTACAATTCCCTGAGAGGGTGTGTGCGAAAGCAGAAGCATTCTTTCGGAAGAAGGTCAAAGAGGAGAATATGGCAATAACGATAGGCGCGGGAGAATATCGCTACGAATACCTTCCAGGTTGGGCCAGGCTGCCGGCCGGTCACGAACTGCAAGCGCCCAGCGGGGTGGCGGTAGATTCGCAGGACAGGGTTTACCTGTTTCAGAGGCAAGGGCCGCCGGTGCTGGTGTTCGACAGCGACGGACGCTTCGTCGAGTCGTGGCACCGGCGGAACGGCCTGCCCGCCGACGCGCACCACATCCACGTGGGGCCGGACGATACGGTCTACTTGACGGACCGCGACTCTCACTTGGTGTTGCTTTACGACACTAAAGGGGAGCTGCTGCTGTCGCTGGGGACGCGGGATGAAGCGGCCTTGCAAGCGCCGTTCAATCATCCGGCGGATGCGTGCGTGGCGCCATCGGGAGAGATATACGTGGCAGACGGATACGGCAACTCCAGCGTGCACCGCTTCAGCGCCGACGGGGAACATATTGGCAGCTTCGGCAGTCCGGGAAGGGAGGCTGGGCAGTTCGTGGTGCCACACAGCATTCGGGTGTCCCAAGACGGCCGGGTCTATGTGGCCGACAGGGAAAACAACCGGGTTCAGGTGTTCACATCCGAAGGGGAGTTCCTGACGGAGTGGACGGACTTCAAGTGCCCCATGGGGGTACACATTGACGCCAACCAGGTAGTGTACGTTACCGACCAGATTCCCCGCATCAGTTTGTTCACCCTGGACGGGGAGCTATTAGCGCGTGGCCGGACGTTCGAGGGAGCGCACCAAGTCTACACGGACTCGCAGGGCAGCATATACGGCGTAGACACAGCCAACCAGCGGGTGCAGAAATTCCTGAAGGTGTAGCGATGCCCCAACGAGGTTTATCCAAACCGGGCGTCGCCGTTCAGCGAACATGATGCTGTGTCGCGACGCTGGCCTCAATCGGTGATATAAGTGTGGGTGATGACCTCCCACACGTGCCCGTTCTCACACTCGAAGTAGAACCCGCGTCCCTGGTGCAGGTGATTGATCTCACCGTCCGTCCTAGAGCGAGGGCCGCTCCCGAAGAGGATTCCCTCGTCCTTGACCCGCTGGAGCGCCGCATCGAACTCATCGTCCGAAGCCAGAAAGGCGTAGTGGTTCGAGCTCGGGTTAGCCGAGTCGTCGAAGTCGAGGGTCAGTACGTCATTGACCTTGACCGGGGCGAAATGACCCCAAGTCCCCCGGTACTCCAATCCGAAGATGCGGGCGATGAATTGCGCGGACTTCACCTTGTCGTAGGCAGGCACGATGGTGTGATCTAGCTGCAAAGGCATGGGGTGACCTCCTCTGCTGCGGGATGAAAGAAGTGGTGCGCTTGGCGAGATTCGAACTCACGACCTCTGCCTCCGCAGGGCAGCGCTCTATCCACTGAGCTACAAGCGCGTGGTTGCTGATATTGGTGCCGAGGGAGGGATTTGAACCCACACATCCGTAAGGACACTGCGCCCTGAACGCAGCGCGTCTGCCATTCCGCCACCTCGGCCTGCCGGAGTCCGGGCCGAGGCCCAAGGCTCCCATATCCCTTCAATCTGGTGGGCGATGGAGGACTTGAACCTCCGACCTCCTCGGTGTGAACGAGGCGCTCTGACCAACTGAGCTAACCGCCCGTAAAGTCGGGACTGATTCAATTATACGTAGGGGCAACCGCAGGCGCAAGCCTTTACAACTCAGGAGGAGATTTGATATATTCGCAGTGTCGGACCGCATTGGGCCAAGGTTCGGCCATCGTTGTGGTGGGGCGTTCGTCTAGCGGCCCAGGACACCGCCCTCTCAAGGCGGAGATCAGGGGTTCGAATCCCCTACGCCCTACCAGTTCCACCCACCACAAGCTCCTCCACGCTCAACAGCTTCGCCATTTGCAGCGTCTCCGTCAATTGCTCCATTGACAGCCGCCCCGTGTTGGTGTTGCGCGGGCTGGGGTGATAGCAGGCGACCAGCAAAGGCAGCCCCGGCTCGAAGCGGTAGACCTCCCCGTGGCTGAACTTCGCCCGCAGACGTCGTTCCGCTATTTCCGTCAAAGCCCGTAATGCTGCCTGGAAGGCTATCTGTCCCAATGCAAGCACCACGCGGAGGTTAGACAACAGCCGCATTTCACGCACCAGGTATGGCAGGCAGGTGCGTTGCTCTTCAGGCGTGGGGCGGTCTTGCGGTGGAACGCATCGCACTGCCGCACAAATGTAGACACCCTTGTATTCCAGGCCGTCGTCGCGGTGCTCTGAAACCGGCTGATTGGCCAGCCCCGCCTCGTGCATGGCCCTGATGAGAAATGTTGCCGACGAATCTCCGGTGAACACTCGCCCGGTCCGGTTGCCGCCGTGGGCCGCCGGAGCAAGTCCTAGCGCCATCAACGGGGCCAGCGGGTCGCCGTAGCTGGGCACGGGCTTGGCCCAATAGTCCCAATGGGAATAGGACGCTCGCTTGACCTCGCCGATGCGCTCCCGGTGCTCCACCAGACGCGCACAACGACGGCAGGAGATTATCTCCTTGGTGAGATCTGATAGGGCCGCCTCGGTCAACTTACGCGAGTGATTGGTTGTAAGCTCTGTTCCTTCTGATTTCATCGTCCTCTCCACATTCCGGGATTGCCGCCAAACGTAATGTATAATACCTGCCAACAGGAGGCAGGCGCGGCGGCCCGTGCTACTACGGACCCTGCCTGGGAACCTGCCGGAGGTTGGAAATGATTGATCAGGAGCGTTTGATCAACTCCTTCTGTGAGTTGGTCAAGATTGACAGCCCTTCGGACGAAGAGGAGGAAGTTGCCCAGTACCTTACGGGGAGACTGGAAGGACTTGGCTTCACCGTTGAGCGCGACGCCCACGGAAACCTCATCGCTTCTGAAGAAGGCGCTGACCCTTTGATGCTGTCGGCCCACATGGACACCGTGGAGCCGGGCCGTGGGATCAAGCCCGAGGTGCGTGGCGACCGCGTCGTGTCCGACGGCACCACCATACTCGGCGGGGACTGCAAGGCGGGAGTGGCTGCGATACTCGAAGGGCTGGACAGCATCGCCCTGGGCGGCGGCCTCCGGCGCCCGGTGCAGGTGGTGCTGACTCGCGGCGAGGAAATCGGGCTGGTGGGCGCGGCGAACCTGGACTACTCCATGATACGATGCCGAGACGCCGTGGTATTCGACGGCAACGGGCCTGTTAACACCATCACCGGGGCTAGTCCAACGTACATGAGATTTGACGTAAACATCACTGGCCGGGGCGCCCACGCCGGGGTGGAGCCGGAAAAAGGGCTTTCCGCCATTCGCATCGCGACCGATATCATCAACGAGCTGCCGCAGGGCCGCTTGGACGAAGAAACTACCTTCAACGTCGGTCTGATAACCGGAGGGACGGTGCGGAACGCAGTGCCCGTCGAGGCTAGTTTCGGCGGGGAGTTTCGCAGCCACAACACCGAGACGATTGACCTGTTGCGGATGCAGGTGGCCGATACGATGCGCCGGGCGCGGGAGAAGTACCGCGACGCCACTATCCAGGAAGAACTGGAGATGATGTTCCAGATGTATCTCTTGGACCCCAACGAGGCGATAGTCCAACTGGTGACCAACCAACTGCGTAATATGTCGTTGCCGCCCAACATTCATCCCTCCGGTGGCGGGACCGACGCCAACGCCATGCGCCTCAACGGAGTCGAGTGCGTGGTAGTCGGGATGGCCACCAACGAAATGCACACGGTCAATGAGTACGTCGTCATACCGGACATAATGGCGACGGCACAATTCTGCCAAAACATTCTGACCATCAACCAGCGGGCTCGGGCTTAGGGCAGGAGTAGCTGAAACTTCACCCCCACCCTAACCTTCCCTCACAAAGGGGGAGGGGATTTATTGAGAGGAGAACATGAACGGCGCAGAACTCAAGCAGACACTGAAGGAAGGCGGGCGGGTGTTCGGCACCATGATCACCATTGGCCGCAGCCCGCGCTGGGTGCCGGTGCTGTCGGGCGTGGGTCTGGATTACGCGGTGATAGACACCGAGCACAATCCCCGCAGCCGGGCCGAATTGGGCGATTACCTGGCCATGTTCAACACCAGCGGGGTGGTGCCCATCGTCCGCATCCCTATTCCCGACTCTCACTACGTCACGATGGCAATGGACGCCGGGGCGCAGGGCGTTCTGGCCCCTTACTGCGAGACGGTGGAGCAGGTTCGGGAAGTGGTGGCCGCCGCCAAGTGGCGACCGCTGAAGGGCGAGGCCGTTGACCGTTTGGTGGAGTCGGGCGAACACGTAAGCGACGCCACTCGCTCTTACCTGGAAGAGCGCAACCGAAACAGCATCGCCATCATCGGCATCGAGAGCGTGGCCGCGGTCAACAATCTGGAAGCCATCCTGGACGTCCCGGGGATTGACGGCATCTTCGTCGGGCCCAACGATATGAGCATCTCCCTGGGCATACCCGACGACTACGACCGCACTGAATACAAGGAAACGGTGAAACGGGTCATTGATACCTCGGAGGCCAGGGGCATCGCCACGCTGGTGCATCACCAGACGCCGGAACTCTCCATCTACTGGATTGAACAGGGCGCCCGGTTCGTCTTACATGGCACCGACCGCCGCGCGATTACCGAGGGGTTCCGTTCCGATTTCAGCAAGCTTCGGTCCGCGGCTGGCTGAATCCTATCGAAGAATCGCTGCGCAACCGTTCATCTCGACCCTGTCTGGGACGAACGGTTGCGCAGTTCAAAGCCCTCAATCAGCTTCGTTCCCAGCGTTCCCTGAGCGACTCGACATAAACTCGGTCATAGTCGCCGTAGTGGGCATTATCGGGTATCTCCCCCAACTGTTCCGCCCAGAGATATTCGATATCCTGCCACTGGATGGGGTAGGGAGGCTGGTCGAAGAAGGCGGCGACGGCGTCAAAGGGAGTCTCGCCTTGGGGCCGGGTGACGTAGCCCATCATCTGGAAGTTGTCGTAGGTATTGCCGAAGTCGGACACGAACCTGCCCTTCATCGCGGCCAGTATCACGTAGGTAGGCATGGTTCGGCGGATTCCCTGTACTGGGGCGGGTTTGAGGCCCGCCCCTACACTTTCAGTATATGGACGGTAGTTACATCGCCGGCTCCGGAGCACTGGGCGACGCCGACGCGGGCGCGGGCTACCTGGCGAGGACCGGCTTCCTGGCGCAACTGGGTGACCGTTTCGTGAATCATGCGGATGCCGGAGGCTCCAAAGGGGTGCCCCATAGCCAGCAGGCCGCCGTCGGTATTGACCGGGGTGTCGCCGCTGAGGGCAGTGCGGCCTTCCTGAGTGGCCTGCCAGGCTTCGCCGAAGGGAAACAGGTGAAGGGACTCGACCTGTTGCAACTCGCCGATGGTGGCGGCGTCGTGGACCTGCACTAGGTCCACGTCTTCAGGGCCGAGACCGCTCATCTCGTAAGCCTGCAGGGCTGCTGGCTCGGTTCGGTAAGGGCTGAAGGCTGAATGGTCGGCGCCGCGGCCGTTGTAATCTCCGGAGGTGAGTACCGCCGCAGCGATGGACACGGCGCGCGAGGCATCTATGCCGTATTGAGACAAAGACTCCCGGGCGCAGAGGACGGCTGCGGCAGCGCCTTCGCTGGTGGGACAGCACTGGTAGAGGGTCAGCGGGTCGGCAATCATCCGGGATTGCAGTACCTCCTCCAGCGAGTAGATGTCCTTCCGGTGGGCGTAGGGATTCAGGGAGGCGTTCTGCCGGGCCTTGACCGAAACCTGGGCCAATGAGGTGGCGGGCGCGCCGGTGTCTTCCATGTATCGGCGGGCGCGCAGGGCATAGCCGGCCATCATGTGGTCGCCGCCGATGTAACGATCGGGGGCGTCCTCGGCAGTGACAGTGACCGGGCCGCGCGGCACTTTCTCAGCGCCAAAGGCTAGGGCCATATCATAAAGGCCGGTGGCAATGCCCCAGTAGGCCTGCCAAAAGGCGGTGGAACCGCTGGAGCAGGCGTTTTCCACGTTTACGATAGGCACGCCGGTCAGTCCCAGCTTGGACAGCGTGGTTTCCCCGAAGGACATTCCGTGATAGTAGACGTGTCCGAAGTATGCTATGGGGATGTCCTTCCACTTTACACCGGCGTCCTTCAAGGACTCGATTACGGCCTCCAAGGCGAGGTCGCTCAGGTCCTTATCGGGAAACCGCCCGAAAGAGTGCAGGCCCACTCCCGCCACCGTCACCTCGCGTCCGGGACGTAATTGCGCCACTGTGTTGACCTCCGCTAGGGTCTACCGCCGCTGTGCATGGACGGCGGATCAGGGTAAGGCTACGCTAAGGCGGGACGCCATTTGTATACCAGCTTATCTTCTCCGCCTTCCTGGGCCGGAACCGCCCGAATCTCCAACTCGACTGCCATTCCGATGGTGAGGTCGGAATGCTCGCAGTCAATGACTTCCGCCAGAACCTGGGGGCCGCCGGGCAACTCCACCTGCCCCAGGACGTAAGGAACCTCACCCGGCCATCCCGCGGGCGGGATGCGGACGATGGTGTAACTGAAGAGGGAGCCTTCCCTCCCCAAGTCCACCGCGTCCAGTTCAAAGGATGTGCAGGACTGGCAGAAGGTAGCTGGGCCGAAGACCGAAACGCCACACTCCCGGCACCGGAAGCCGATGAGGGTTCCTTCCGTTCCAGCGTCGTTGGTAATCTTGAGTCGTCGCGGGTCTACTGATTCAGGCATGATGCTTCAGGTTAATCTGACGCCTATTGAGTGTCAACCTTGTGGCTGATATGGCCCGGCCTTACTGGTCTGATATACTTCCCGCGCGAAATCTCCTGAATTCCCATGCTGGAACGGACCGCAGGTGACTACTCCTGAAACCCGGTATACTCCCGGCGAACAAGAACAAGAGATTGAGTGGGCTGCCCAACTGCTTCGTAGAGGCGGTGTTGTGGCCATACCCACTGACACCCTGTATGGTCTGGCTGCCGACGCCTTCAATGCCGAGGCCATCGAACGGGTTTTCGCCATCAAGGAAAGGCCGGAAGGATTGGCGTTGCCCGTGCTTCTGGCGGATGTGGAGCAGCTCTCCTCGGTAGCGCGGGAGTTGCCGAATGCCGCTCGGGTATTGGCTGAAACGTACTGGCCCGGGCCGCTGACCCTGGTGTTGCGGAGGGCCTCGGGTCTGCCACTCCGATTGACCGCAGGCGCGGACACCGTAGCGGCGCGGGTGCCAGCGCATCCGGTGCCGCGCGAGTTGGCGCGACGGCTGGGACGGGCCGTCACCGGAACAAGCGCAAACATCAGCGGCGCTCCCGACCCCCGGACGCTGAAGGAGCTTCGCGCTCAGGTTGGCGAGCGGGTGGACTGCTTGGTGACGGCAGGCCCCGCTCCGGCAGGGACGGCGTCCACCATCGTTGACTTGACGGGCGTTGATTTGACGGGCGATGCTCCGGTGCTGATACGTGAGGGGGCGATTCCCTTCGCGGAGATTGCGGCGCTGGTGAACGCGGATTAAATTAGGGATGCCATGATTTCCAGATATGACGAATACCGGCGGGGGGTCGAGGAAGAGCTGCGCGCCATATTTGACGGGCGCGAGGGCTTCCTGTACAACCTGCTGCGCTATCACATGGGCTGGGTTGACCAGGAGGGCAGACCGCAGGACGGCGGCACGGCTTTGCATTTGCAGGGCGCAGTGGCTCTGGCGTCGTGCGAGTCATTGGGCGCGGATTACCGCTCGGCCTTGCCTGCAGCGGCAGGAGTGGAGCTGGTGCATCACTTCACCCTGGTTCATGGCGAAGTGCAAGCCGGACGGGCCGAGGACCCTGATCGTCCGAGCATTTGGTGGGTGTGGGGACCGGCCCAAGCCATCAACGCCGGAGACGGGCTCCACGCGCTGGGCCGCACGGCTATGCTGCGGATGGTAGGGAAGGGCACGTCTCCAGAGCGAGTCTTGCGGGCGGTGCATTCACTGGATACGGCATGTCTCCGGCTGTGCGAAGGCCAGTACATGGACCTGGAGTTTCAGGACCAGTTGATGGTGACCAACACCGCGTATCTCGAGATGGTCACCCGAAAGGCCGGGGCGCTGACCGGGTGCGCCGCTGAGTCAGGGGCACTGGCCGCAGGAGCTTCGGACGCGCAACGTGACGCCCTGCAACGCTTCGGGGCTGGCATAGGGTCGGCTTGGCAGATTTCCCGGGACACGGGCCAACTGTGGGGCGAGAAGGGCGACGGGTTAACCGCCAGCAACGTAATTAGCAAAAAGAAGAGCTTGGCTTTGATTCACGCGCTAGAACACGGAAGTATCGCCGCCCGCCGGGAGCTGGGGGCTATATATATGAAGCGGGTGCTGGAATCTGAAGACGCCCACCGGCTGGTGGAGATACTGGATAAGTGCGGCTCCCGCCCGGCCGCTGAGGACAAAGCCCGGCAACTGGTGGAGGATGGCCTGAATGCCGTGTCCGCCCTCGGGCTGTCTGCGGACGGGGTGGCTTTGCTGCGGGAACTGGGCCAGTGGGCGCTGGAAGGGAACTAGGAAGCTGATTCCCGCGAAGGCGAGAATGTGCGCAGGCGGGAATTACGGATAGGAGAAACACAGGTGGTCAAGCGCAGTCTGTCGCAACTCGATGTAACGGGCAGCCGGGTGCTGGTGCGGGTGGACTTCAACGTTCCTATTGAGCAGGGTATAGAGGCCATTGCAGGATACGACCAGCGTCTGCGGGCGACGCTGCCGACGATACGGCACTTGATTGACCGGGGTTGCCGTGCGATTCTCTGTTCCCACTTGGGGCGTCCCCGGGGCAAAGTTGACGATGCGCTGCGGCTCGCGCCCGTGGGCAACCGGCTGGCATTCCTGCTGGACCACCCGGTCAGGAGCCTGCCGGAAATAACCGGGCCAGATGTGGAAGCGGCAGTTGCCGCGATGTTACCCGGCGATGTGGCGCTACTGGAAAACCTGCGCTTTGATGCCGGAGAAGAAGCCAACGCCCCGGCCTTCTCGCAATCACTGGCGTCGTTGGCGGACTACTTCGTGATGGACGCCTTTGCCGTGGCTCACCGTGCCCACGCCTCCACTGTGGGGGTCGCTGAGTATTTGCCTTCTGCAATGGGATTTCTCGTCGAGAAGGAAGTCAGTTCCATGGGCCGGGCTTTGGAGTCGCCTGAAAAACCGCTGGCAGCTCTGATGGGCGGCGCCAAGGTGAGCGATAAGATACTGCTGCTGGAAAACATAATGGACAAGCTGGACCACTTGTTCATCGGCGGCGGTATGTGCGTGACCTTCCTGAAGGCGCAGGGGCACGGCGTGGGAGCTTCGCAAGTGGAGGAGGACCGGCTGGAGTTCGCGCGGGAGATGCTGGACGCTGCCGAAAAGCAGGGCATCAAGGTCCATCTCCCTAGAGAAGTGGTGGTGGCCAGCGAGTTTGCGCCGGACCCTGCCGGGGTGCAGGTGGTGGCAGCGGACAGTGTGCCCGAAGGCGGCATCATAATGGACATCGCCCCATCGGCGGCTGCCGAATTCGCCAGTGCCCTCCATGAGTGCCGTACTGTAATCTGGAACGGGCCAATGGGCGTGTTCGAGATGCCCCGCTTCAGCGAGGGGACCCGGGTTGTCGCCAACTCCATCGCCGAAGCCTCCGGCATTACCAGCGTGGTAGGGGGCGGCTCGACAGCGGAGACAGTGGAGGCGCTGGGTCTGATGGACAGAATGACCCACGTGTCAACCGGTGGCGGGGCGTCGCTGGAGTTCCTGGGAGGCCTTGAGTTGCCGGGCATCGCGGCGCTACCGGATGCGGACTAGAAAGGTTTTCAACAGGCTCGGATTGATGGCGCGAGGGATTTCAACCTCACCCTGTCCTCTCACTCATAAGGAGAAGGGGAGTGATCCAATTTAGGAGATAGTATGATTGACATAGAAGAACTGCGTGACTGCTATACCAACACCCCATCCAAGATTGTGCTGCTGGTGGTGGACGGCCTGGGCGGTCTGGCTCATCCAGAAACCGGGCTTTCGGAGTTGGAAACCGCGAACATCCCGAACCTGGACGCCTTGGCGCAGGTGAGCGCCTGCGGACTGACGACGCCGGTACTGCCGGGGGTGGCGCCGGGCAGCGGGCCGGGACACTTGGCGCTGTTCGGATACGACCCACTGAAGCACATGATCGGACGGGGGGCGCTGGAAGCCTTGGGCATTGACGTGGAGCTTAAACCCGGAGACGTGGCGGCGCGGGGCAACTTCTGCGCCGTGGACGGCGAGGGGCTGCTGGTGGACCGGCGGGCCGGGCGGATACCGACGGAACTGAGCGCCCCCATCTGCGAACGCCTCGACCGCATCGAGATCGAGGGTGTGCAGGTGGATGTGTTCCCGGTGCAGGACTATCGCTTCGTACTGCGGCTGCGCGGCGAGGGCCTGTCGGAGGCGGTGACGGAGACGGACCCGCAACGCGAGGGAGTGGCAGCCCTGCCGGTGCGGGCTTTGAACGAGGGAGCGCAACGCACCGCGGACTTGGTAAACCAGTTCGTAGCGAACGCCGCGCAATTGATGTCGGAAGAGGAACGGGCCAATATGCTGCTACTGCGCGGCTTCGCGCAGATGCCAAGCCTCCCGCCCATGGGCGAGGTCTACCGGATGAACCCGGCAGCCATTGCCGCCTACCCGATGTACCGCGGGTTGGCCACCGTGGCCGGGATGAAGGTTATTCCCACCGGGCGGCATTTCTCCGACGAAGTGGAGACTATGCGGCAGAACTACGACTTGCACGACTTCTTCTTCATTCATTATAAACCCGCCGACGCCGCCGGTGAGGACGGCGACTTCGACGCCAAGGTGCAGCGACTGGAGGAGTTGGACCCGCTGATTCCGGCCATCCGGGAACTGGAGCCGGACGTTTTCATGGTGGCCGGCGACCATGCTACGCCCGCCATCACCGCTGGCCATAGCTGGCATCCGGTGCCCTTCATGCTGAATTCCTGGATGACCCGCGGAGAGGGTGTGCCGTCTTTTGACGAGCGGGCCTGCCGTCAAGGTTCCATCGGGAGCATTCCGGCGACCAACGTGATGCTGCTGGGGATGTCGCACGCGGGAAAGATGGCGAAGTACGGCCCGTAGCCTGGCTCGCCTTGGGAATGCCTGCTATCTACAGACAGAAGCAGGGTCCTCGGTTATCTGTCTGAATCAGGATTTACAGGATTCAAGGATTCACCGGATGGAAAAATCCGGTGAATCCTTGAATCCTGTAAATCCTGATTCGGACAATTGGATCAAAGAGAATTTTCACAAAATCACCCCGAAAGGGAGGATAAACTATGCCCCGCTCCATAGTTGCCGGAAACTGGAAGATGAACACTACCCTGGAATCGGCCTCCGGGCTGGCGGCGGGGGTCGCCGCCGGAGCAGAGGGCGTGGGCGATGCGGAGCTGATTGTCTGCCCGCCCTTCGTTTCGCTGGCGGCGGTGCGGGATGCAGTGGCCGGTTCCCGCGTGGGAGTGGGCGCGCAGAATATGCACCACGAGGGTTCAGGAGCGTTTACCGGAGAAGTGTCGGCGGAGATGCTGGCGGGGTTGTGCCAGTACGTCATCCTCGGGCATTCGGAACGGCGTCAGCTTTTCGGCGAGACGGACGAGCTGGTCAACCGCAAGGTGCGGGCCGCGCTGCTGGCCGGGCTTCGTCCCATAGTGTGCGTCGGGGAAACGCTGGAGCAGCGGGAATCTGGGGATGCCGCCGACGTGGTGGAGGGGCAGGTGCTGGCGGGATTAGCCGATATAGCTGACATAACCGACCTGGTGGTGGCCTACGAGCCGGTATGGGCCATCGGCACAGGCCGGGCGGCGACACCGGAGATTGCCCAGGAAATCATGGGCGGAGCCATCCTCGACGCCCTGCGCGACCTCTTCGGCGACGGGGCCGACGGCGTGCCCCTGCTGTACGGGGGCAGCATGAACGCAGGCAACGCCGGGGCCTTTGCCGCGCAGCCCAGCATCCACGGCGGGCTGGTGGGCGGGGCCAGCCTGCAGGCCGATCAGTTTCTGGAGGTGGCGGCGGTGGTGGCCGGGGCGAAGGGGTAAGGTCTGTGCCCATCAGCCGACAGGAATTCGATGATGGACGCCTCGACCTGAGTGTGCCGATTTTGCAGTTCTTGAGCTTGAGAAACGGCGAAGCCTTTACAGCTGACGAGGTGCTGGACGAGTTGCTGAATTACTACGGACGCCGCGTCACTCAGTCCGAAGTCGTGGTAGCTCTGGATGACTTGGTGAAGGCCGCCAGACTTGAGTCGAAGCAGTTCGCGGGGGGCTTTCTGGTATATTCACAAGGGTGAAGTATATTAACCGGAGGTGGCTTATGCCCTTACCCAGACAATTATTTTACTTGGGCATAAGCCCACAATGCGAAGGAACGATGCGCCTGGCATACCAATTCTTGGCAGAAAATCGCGATTTAGCATACTCTCAGAAGGAAATAGGAGAGGAGTTGGGGGAGCCGGAGGAATTGGATGAGGCTCTGTCTACCTTAACTCGCCTCCGTGCGGTTGGACGTCGGGGAATAGGCGGAACCTGTTATTTCACCTTTCAACAGGAATTCGATACTGGCACTTGGCTATCCAGCAGGCACTCAACGGGCTGATTTGCTTTTGTGCAGCCAAGACCGGGGGTGTAATATACCGGAAATCAAGCGAGTGGCGGCCATGTTTGCAGATTTATCCGTACACCTCTTCGGACTGGTGATATGCAGAGGGAATCTGGTGCCGTTTGAATACACCATCGAGGACATCCGGAAGTGCGAGCGGCTGGCCGGGGTTGCGGACGGCGATGGCTAACGCGCTGTTCTACGGCGACAACCTGGCAGTGCTGCGAGAGCGCGTGGCAGATGAGTCGGTGGACCTGGTGTACCTGGACCCGCCTTTCAACTCCAACGCCTCATACAACGTGCTGTTCCGCGAGAAGACCGGCGAGGAATCGCCGGCGCAGATTCGGGCGTTCATGGACTCCTGGGAGTGGACGCAGGAAACGGAGCATACATTTGAGTACGAAATAATCGGCAGCCCCGCCGTGCCACCGGCGGTGAAGGACATGGTGGCTGCCTTCCGCCAGTTCATCGGGCGCAACGACATGATGGCCTACCTGGTGATGATGGCGCCCCGGCTGGTGGAGTTGCGCCGCGTCCTCAAGCCCACGGGCAGCATCTACCTCCACTGCGACCCCACGGCGAGTCACTACCTCAAGCTGCTGATGGACGCGGTGTTCGGTGCTAGAAATTACCGAACTGAAATCACCTGGAAGCGGACTAGCGCCCACAGCGACACACGGCAGGGTCGCCAGCAGCATGGGAGGGTGCATGACATTCTTTTGTTCTATACCAAAACTTCCAACTGGACATGGAATCCAGTCTACACTCCCTATGATCGAGAATACACCGACCAGTTTTACCGCTTCACCGAGACTGAAACAGGGCGCCGGTACACCCTAGACAACTTAACTGGTCCGGGTGGAGCGGCGAAAGGAAACCCTAGCTACGAAGTAATGGGCGTTACCCGCTACTGGCGTTATTCTCAAGAAAGAATGCAGGAATTAATAGATGAAGGCCGTGTAGTCCAGTCGTCACCGGGAGCCGTTCCGAGGTATAAACGCTACTTGGATGAAATGCCTGGAATTCCCCTGCAAGATGTTTGGACGGATATTGGCCCTATCGGCTCGCAGGCAAGGGAACGGCTCGGTTACCCGACTCAGAAGCCGGAAGCGCTACTGGAACGAATCATATCGTCATCGTCCAACGAGGGGGACGTGGTTCTGGACCCGTTCTGCGGGTGCGGGACGGCGGTGGCGGCAGCGCACAGGCTGGGGCGGCAGTGGCTGGGCATTGACATAACCCACTTGGCCGTGGCCCTGATGAAGAACCGGCTGAAGACGGCCTTCGACCTGGATGCGGGCCGCGATTACGACGTCATCGGCGAGCCGCAGGACGCGGGGGGCGCGCGGGCGCTGTGGGAGCAGGACCCGTACCAGTTCCAGTTCTGGGCCGTCTCGCTGCTGGAAGCGCAGCCGCAGTCCGAGCAGCGTCGCGGCGCAGACCGGGGCGTGGACGGAATGTTGTACTTCATAGACGGGCCGCGCCGCACGCCGCACAAAGTAGTGATCCAGGTCAAGGGCGACCGGGTGTCGTCGCCGCAGGTGCGCGACCTGGTGGGCGTGGTGGAACGGGAGCAGGCCGCTATGGGGCTATTCATTTCGCTGGAGCCGCCAACGCGGGATATGCGCCAGGAAGCGGCGGCCGCCGGGTTCTTCCACTCGGACCTGTGGGCGCGGGAGTTTCCGAAGGTGCAGCTTCGGACGGTGGGGGAGATGCTGTCGGGCAACGGCTTCGAGCTGCCGCCGCGCCCGGCGGACTACCAGCCGGCGCAACGGGTGCGGCGCTCGCAGGGTCGGCAGGCACGCTTGGGCGAGGGTGGTTAGGGAAGCCTGAATCTGGATACGAGTTACTCCGTTAAGGACTAATCCTATCCTGTCCATCCTGTTCATCCATGTCAGTTAAGCAATAGCCGATATGTTGCCAACATGGATGGACAGGATATACAGGATGATAAGATGCCAACCGAACCCCTCATCTGCATCGTCGGGCCGACGGCAGTGGGTAAGACGGCCTTGGCTGTCGAGCTGGCGCAGCGGTTCGGCGGCGAGGTGGTGAACGCAGACAGCCGGCAGGTGTACCGGGGCATGACTATCGGCACGGCCAAGCCTTCCGCGGATGAGCAGGCGCAGGCGCGGCATCACTTGGTGGATATTCTAGATCCGCCGGAGAATTTCGGGCTGGGACTGTTTCTCGAATGCGTCAACGATGCTTTGCATGACATAAGAGGACGTGGGTTCCTGCCCATCGTCTGCGGGGGAACGGGGCAGTATGTCTGGGCAATGGCGGAGGGGCAGCGGGTTCCCGCAGTGCCGCCTGACATGGAGTTCCGCGCCTCGTTGGAAGCCGATGCAGCGCGATTGGGCGGCGACGCGCTGCACAGGCGTCTGGTGGAAGTAGACCAGGCCCGAGCCGCCGCCCTGGACGCCCGCAATGTGCGCCGGGTGATACGGGCGCTGGAAATCCACCACGTCACAGGGAGAAGGCCCTCGGAATTGCAGCCAGTCGCAACACAGCCAGCCAACGCTCTGATGTTGGGGTTGACCATGCCCCGCGATGCCCTTTACTGCCGCATTGACCAGCGGGTGGACCGGATGATGGAGGACGGGTTCCTGCGTGAAGTGGAGGAATTGCGGGCGGCGGGATTCCCGATGAACACAGGGCCGCTGAACAGTCCGGGCTACCGGGAACTGGGGCAGTACCTCGACGGCGAGCTCTCCCTAGATGAGGCGGTTGCCAGGACGAAGACTCAGACACACCGGCTGGCGCGGCGTCAGTATACCTGGTTCAAGCCGGAGGACCCTCGCATTCGTTGGCTGGATGCCGACGCCCCAGGTCTAACGGAGCGCGCGGCGGATGAGGTTTCGGCATTCCTGAATCGCCCGCGCCCTGTGATAGAATAGGCGCTAGACCTAAAGAGTGCTTTAGCGCAGGAATTCATCCTCACCCTCAAGGGAGAGGGAGAAGGCCAGACGGACAGTCAGGTTGTAGCGCGAGGAATCGAGGCGATGATATTCACCAAGATGGAAGGCGCGGGCAACGACTATGTATATGTAGACGCCCGCAGCCAACAGCAGGACTGGCCCGAGCTTTCCAGGCGAATGAGCGACCGGCATTTCGGCGTAGGAAGCGACGGGCTGATTCTCATTGCCGAGTCGGAAGTGGCGGACCTGAAGATGGTGATGTTCAACGCCGACGGCTCGCAGGGCGAGATGTGCGGAAACGGCATTCGCTGCTTCGCCAAGTATGCCATCGAGCGGAACATCGCTACGCCGTCTGGCGACGGACTGACGGTTGAGACGCTGGCAGGCATCCGAACGGTGACACCGGCGTATGAGGGATCGCGCATCACTGGCGCGCGGGTGGCCATGGGAGCGCCGATATTGACGCCGGCGGAGGTGCCGGTGGCTCTGGACGAGGAGCTGCCGCCGCCAGTGCTGAGCTATCCGTTCTCGATGGACGGATATGATCTCCCTCTGAGCTTCGTGTCCATGGGCAACCCCCACGCAGTGACTTTCATAGAGCAGCAGCCGGTGGCCGATTTCCCCCTGCACACCGTGGGGCCGAAGGTAGAGCATCATTTGATTTTCCCTCGCCGGGTGAACTTCGAGATTGTCAACGTGGACGAGCTGGGCAAGCTGACGGCTCGGGTGTGGGAGCGCGGCAGCGGTGAGACGCTGGCCTGCGGGACAGGGGCGTGCGCCATTGCTGTTGCGGCGCGGCTGTCGGGTCACTGCGGCGACGAAGTGGACATAACGTTGCCAGGAGGGACGTTGCGTATTCAGTGGGACGGCAAGGGTGAGGTGATTATGGAAGGCCCGGCAACGGAAGTCTTCACCGGGGAGTGGGCCGTCTGATGACCACCACAGGAACGAAACGGCTGACGTTCGAGGAGTGGCAGGCACTGCCGGAGACGAAGCAGCGCTGTGAAGTCGTGGACGGAGTTTTGACAATGCCGCCTGGTCCATTGTTGGGGGAACATCAGTGGGTATCAAACGAAATACTTGTAGCGCTCAACCCATTTTTGAGGGCCACGGGATTGGGTATAGTCTTATCAGCTCCCAGCGATGTGATGATTCAGCGAGAACCGCTCAGAGTTCGCCAGCCAGACATCTTAGTATTGAATGAGGAACTCACAGGCGTCATGCGCCCTTCTGACTTGGTGGGCAGGCGCTTTCTGGAATCCCCTCCCCTGTTAGTGGTTGAAGTAATTTCACCTAGCAACACCCGCCGGGATGTCGCGGAAAAGCTCGTGGACTACAGGAGCATTGGCATCCCGGAATGCTGGTTAGCCGATTTCAGGAACCGGTCTTTCGAAGTGCTGCATCTGACCACTGATGCCACAATCACTATCGCCACATACGGAATGAATGACACCTTACGCTCAGAGGTGTTGCCAGGCTTTGAGTTGCCCATCGCCGATATTTTCGGGCCGCTGGTGAGATAGGAAAGTAGTTATGAAGCTGTACAAGTTGCCGATAGTGATCTATGAGCCATCGGAAGATACCGAGCACAAGTATATGGCGGAAGTACCGTCATTACCTGGTTGCCGGGTTTGGGCTGATTCGGTGGGAGAGGCAATGGACTACGTTCGCAGTATGGCGGAAGCCTTTGTGGATTCATACTTGGATCGAGAGCATCCACTTCCCGAAGAAATGGAATCGTTGCGATACTACCCCGCTGGGACAGTTATACACGGGGAGATTATCGTAACAGCGTGAATTACCGTGAATTAACCAGAAAGCTCCGACGCATGGGCTGTAAATTGGAACGGCAAGGTATAGGGTCCCACGAGGTTTGGATTAACACGAACACCGATTCCACGACATCCATTCCGAATTGGCGAGCTAAAGACTTAAGGCCCGGAACAATTGCCGCCGTTCTTCGCGACCTGGGAATATCGCGAAGGGATTTTGAGCAAGCATAAGACTCTAACTTAATTGGGAAACTAGGAACAGAGGCCGCAAAGATGAAATTCTCTGACCGCTTGGGCAAGCTGGCGCCGTATCCCTTTGTGGAGATTTCCCGCATCATTGCGGCCAAACGGGCCGCCGGGGCCGATGTGGTAACGTTTGGCATCGGCGACCCGGACATTCCCACTCCGCAGCCCATCATTGACCGGCTGCTGACAGCATCGCAGTATCCTCCGAACCACCGCTACCCGGAGACGGACGGTCTGCCGGAGATGCGGCGGGCGATTGCCGAGTGGTACGACAGCCGTTTCGGCGTGAAGCTGGACCCGGACACCGAGGTGCTGCCCCTAATCGGAGCGAAAGAGGGCATCGGACACGCGGCCTTCTGTTTCCTTGACCCCGGAGACATTGCGCTGGTGCCTGACCCGGCCTATCCGGTGTACGGCGTGGGCACGATGTTTGCGGGAGCGGAGAGTTACATAATGCCGCTGTATGAGCGCAATGGGTGGCTGCCGGAACTGGACGCCATTCCCGCCGACGTGGCGCGGGCGGCAAAAGTGATGTGGCTGAACTATCCGAACAACCCGACGAGCGCAGTTGCGACGGAAGAGGACTTCGCGTCGGCCATGGCTTTCTGCCGCGAGAACGATATCGCACTGTTGCACGACGCGGCTTACAGCGAGGTAGGCTACGATGGATACCGGGCCATCAGCTATATGCAGATGGACGGGGCTAAGGATATCGGGATCGAGTTTCACTCGCTGTCGAAGACCTACAACATGACGGGCTGGCGCATTGGCATGGCGGTGGGCAACGCGGACATGATCAAGGCGCTGTTCCAGATCAAGGCCAACCTGGACTCCGGCGTTCCGCAGGCTGTGCAGGAGATGGCCATGGAGGCTCTGACCGGACCGCAGGATTGTGTGGACGACAACGTGGCGACCTACCAGTGGCGGCGGGATCGGGTGGTGCAGGCGTGCCGCAGCGCGGGCATGGATGTTGACGTGCCCCGGGCCAGCCTGTACATCTGGGCCAAGGTGCCGGCGGGATTCACCTCGGCGGAGTTTGCACAGAGGCTTCTGGAAGACCTGGACGTGGTGGTCACCCCCGGTTCCAGCTACGGGAAATACGGCGAGGGTTACATCCGGCTGTCGCTGACGACGCCGGACGAGCAAGTGGAAAAGGGCTGCCAGAGAATCGAGGGGTGGTCAATTCCCGCGCCGCAGGGAGGATAGCCCTATCGCCAAGTCCAGGCTGCATCGGGGCCCGGCCAGCGGGCAAAAGAAGACATCGAGATCCTCACGGCTGGTTGACGTAACGCCGGAAATGGAACGCGCCATCCTGGTGGCAGTCGAGTTGAAGGGCCGTGACCAACTGTGGACGCTTGACGACACCCTCGGCGAGTTGCGCCACTTGACCGAGTCGGCCGGGGCGGAGGTGGTGGGGGTGGTGCGCCAGCGGGCCGACCGGCTCACCCCCACCTACATCGGCAAAGGCAAGCTGGACGAACTGAGGGAACAGATTGAAGAGAAATCCGCCAGCGTTGTCATTTTCGACGACGAACTGACTCCTACCCAGCAACGCAACCTGGAAGCGGCCATTGCGCCGCGGTCTTTCACCCGCAGCGGCGAGCAGAACGAAGTCAAGATAATAGACCGCACCGCACTGATTCTCGACGTGTTCGGACGCCACGCCTCCACCTACGAGGGCAAGCTGCAAGTCGAGCTCGCCCAGCACGAATACCTGTTGCCGCGGCTGGCAGGCCAGTGGTCTCACCTGGAGCGACTGGGGGGAGGCATTGGCACTCGCGGCCCCGGCGAGACACAGATTGAGACTGACCGGCGACTGGTGCGCCGCCGGTTGCAGAAGATCCGCTCGGAACTGGACGGTGTGCGTCAGCGCCGGACGCTGCATATGGACCGGCGCAAGAAGTCGGCCATTCCCATGGCTACGCTGGTGGGCTATACCAACGCCGGCAAAAGCACACTGTTCAACGCCCTGGCTCGCACCGGCTCCACAACGGAAGGGAGCGCGTCCCTTGCCGCCGACCAACTCTTCTCCACCCTCGACCCCGTGACGCGCCGCATTCGGCTGCCGTCGGGTGCGCCGCTGCTGTTAAGCGACACAGTGGGGTTCATACAAAAACTGTCTCCCAATGTCATCGCGGCATTTCGAGCGACTCTCGACGAACTGGACCGGGCCGATGTCCTGCTTCATGTCATTGATGTTTCCCACCCCAAGGCTCCGGAGCAGACCGAGGTGGTCGAGCAGACGCTGGAAGAGCTGGGGCTGAGAGACCGGCCACGCCTGCTTGTCATAAACAAGATGGACCTGCTCACCGACGAAAACGGACAATCCGTTTCGCCCGGGGATTCCTGGCAGAAGGAAGCGGCGGCGGGAGTCTTGGTGTCGGCGGAAAAGGGTTGGAATCTGGACGACCTCCTGAGGGAGATCGAGAATCAGCTAGTCAACCTCGACGGCCCTCTCCTGATGACCGAGGAGTACTCCAGCGGCTGGCGGTAGCCCCGGAGACTGTTATGCCCCCTAAGACGCCTGCTATACATAATCTGGTATAAAATTTCTCCCGATACATTGGTTCGCACAAGATACGTTATGTTGTCTACCAAGAGGCTTCAGGGGCTGTTAACATAAACAGCCCCTAATTTTTGGGATCCCCAGGAGCAGAGCCTTTTAATCCTCCCTCTCCATCAGGGAGAGGGTTGGGGTGAGGGTGAAATCCTGGCAGGAGAGGGAAAATTAAAAGACCCTTGGAGCAGGAGTGCAATCCATGGAAATCGGTAAGTTTCCCCCTGAGCTGCTGGAGCGACTGCTTGGCTCGGTTGACTCACATGACCCGCGAGTAGTGCTCGGCCCGCGTGTCGGAGAGGACGCAGCGGCGCTGGACTTCGGCGACCGGTTGCTTATAGCCAAGAGCGACCCGGTGACCTTCGCTACTGACCGGGCGGGGTGGTATGCCGTGCAGGTTTGCGCCAACGATGTCGCCTGCACTGGCGCGATACCTCGCTGGTTCCTGGCGACGCTGCTGGTGCCGGAATCGTTCAGCTCAGTAGAAGCCGAGAGGCTGTTCGAGGACGTTATGGAAAGCTGCAATGCCCTCGGCGTAACCCTGATAGGCGGCCACAGCGAGGTCACCCAAGGTATCCAGAGGCCCATCGTCATGGGAACTATGCTGGGCGAGGTTGAGCGGGACCGTCTCATCACTACCGGCGGCGCCCAGGAAGGCGACAGCATCGTCGTTACCAAGGGACTGGCAATCGAGGGTACTGCGCTACTGGCAAGGGACTGTGCCGGGGAGCTGAGAGATGCTGGAGTGCCAGAAAGTGTAATTATAAAAAGTGCATCTATGTTAGATACCTTAGGGATAAGTGTATTGCACGATGCTCAAGTCAGTACGCAGATGCCAGTACATTCTTTGCACGACATCACCGAAGGCGGCCTGTTTACCGCGTTGCACGAGGTCGCGGCGGCGTCGGGTCTGGGCTTGGCGGTAGAAGAGGATAGTGTACCCGTATTCCCTGAAACCGATGCAGTGTGTACCGCTCTGGAATTACACTCAATGGGACTGCTGGCTTCCGGAGCTATGCTGGTAACGTTACACCCACAATATACACCAGGGCTTTTGCAGACTTTGGAGCGAGAAGGTATCAACGCTTGGGAGATTGGCCAGATGTTGGCTGCGGAAGAGGGCCGTGTACTGTTTACACGAGCCGGAGACGAAGTACCCCTGCCTGTTTTTGCGCGGGATGAACTAGCGAGGTACTTCTCGGAAAGGTAACAGGGGCGCTTGCTTCAACGCCCCTGCTGTGTGTACTGTAACCCTCAACTACATCGAATGCCAGATAAGAGTTGCATTGCTGTGTACAAAAATTTGTTTCAGCCAGTGATGTGTAATAACGGTGTCGCTACACTTTACTCTGATTGGTACACTTTCAGAGCCTCTGACAACCTCTCGGCGGTGATGTTGGCCCCGCTAATGGTGATGGCCACCTTCTTTCCTCGCAGCCGGTCGGCATGCTTGACCGCGCCAGCCAGCGCCGTGGCCCCGGCCGGTTCGGCCAGGGTGTGCGCTTTCTCCACCAGCAGCCCGATTGCCCGGCGAATTTCATCGTCGCTGACCAGCAGAAAGTCGTCCAGTAACTCCGCCATGATCTGCTGGGGCAGTTCATAGCCCGCCCTGGTGGCTATCCCTTCAGCGAAGGTATCCATTGGGGATTGGACAATTTCTCCTTGCTTCCAGGACATATAGGCTGCCGGGGCTGCCTCCGACTGAACCGCATAGACCTGAATGGCGGGGGCCACAGACTTGGCAACGATGCAGGCCCCCGAAATGCCGGAACCGCCTCCTAGTGGCAGCATCATTACGTCAACTTCCGGCAGGTCTTCAACGATTTCAAGCGCTGCCGTGCCGACACCGGCTATCAGGAGCGGCTCGTTGACGGCATGAACGTAGCGGTAACCTTCCTCCCGGGCGAGACGCTCACAATACTCGCGGGCGTCGTCGAAGCTCTCGCCGTGAAAGATAAGCTCGGCTCCCAGGGCGCGCATGGCGGCCACCTTGACCGGGTTGGCGTTCTCCGGCAGGCCAATCAGCACCCGAACCCCGAACTCCCGTCCGGCGCTGGCGATGGACTGGCCGTGGTTGCCAGTGGAGGAAGTTATCAGGCCCCTCTTCCTTTCATCTTCACTCAAGTTGGACAGTAGGTTAATTCCGCCTCTGGACTTAAAGGCGCCCAGCGGAAGGTATTCCTCGTGTTTCAGGTACACTTCGGACTCCAGGAGTTCGCTGAGTCCGAGAGAGTAATGCAACGGGGTACGCTGAAAATAGGGTGCAATCGTCCGCCGTGCTCGGTACACGTCGCGTATCGTAGGGGCTTGCATGGCGCTCCTCACGTTATAATGGAATAGGCATCCAGCCTATGAAACAATTCAAGGGGTGTCAACTGAACGTCAGGGAATAACATCGCCCGAACTGAACGGGTTAGCCCGGGACCTGGCATATATCTCAATGAGAATAAGGGAGAATACAGAATGGACCTGACGCCGTTAAACGGATTGTCAGAGAGGAGTCTAAATGATTCTTAAACACGTTTAGGAAATTATTTGTTAAACGCTTGACACAAATATATACCCGTGATACCGTGTTGCTACTCAAAAGACAGGCACTGGTCTGGGTAGGCCAACTAGAGGAGAGAAGTCGTGGCGCGAAAGACGAAACTCATGCAGCGGGTAGAAAAGGAACATCAGCGCCCACTGGAGCGGCTGCTCCCGGAGAAGGTCAACGAGCTCGGCTTGTCGGCCACCGCGGAAGAACTGGGGGTAAGTAAGGCAACCTTGGGTTATTGGCTGCTCAAACTCGGTATAAATGTAAGGCGGGTTGCTCTGTCTCCCGATGAAATTCTGGAAGTGAAAAGAATCAGCTAAGTCCCATCAGTCCGAACGCCTGTCTTGTTCCACAGAGAAGCCGCCCACTTTATAGTGGGCGGCTTTCTTGTCTCAGCGAGGCCATTGGACGCCGGGAGCTAGCCTTGGAATATATCCTCCGGCAAGAAAGCGGACACGGTTACGTTGGGCAGGTCTACCGCGTTGCTTATCTTGAGGTCCACCGCCACGCTGCAAATGACATAGGCTTGCTCGCGGCTCCAGCCCCGTTCCTGCAACAGCTCGATCATGTTGATAAGAGCGTTGCGGGCGGCCAGGGTCAGGTCCTCGCCCTCTTGGGTGCCATCGTCGCGAATGGGCATACCCATGGTGGCAATGAAGTTGCGAGGCGCAGCCCACTCGGGTGGAAGAAAGTATCCGGGGTGGGTATAACGAGGCCACCGGATGTTATGTCGAGCCGCCTCTCCCTTGTGCAGATGGAACCGTACGACAGCGGTTGCACCCATCTCGATGGCTGTGATGCAGCATTCCGAGTCGCCTTGGGCGAAATGCCCGTCGCCGCAGGAATAGAGTCCGCCGGGCACGTTGACCGGAATCAGCAGCCTGGAGCCTGTGGTAAGCTGCTTGGCATCCACGTTGCCGCAGTTTTCCCGTGGTGGCAGCGTCCGCAGGCCCTCAGCCGCGATTGCGCCACCTGACGGAATGGCGTCTTCCGGCTCGGGTAGCGCGGCTCTCCCTCCCCGCCGCACCAAGTCGGCCTCGCGGCGGGTCCATTCGTCCATCTGCTCACGGGACGGAGCTATACCGGCAGTGCCCATGAAGGAGCCGTTGGGAATGCGGACGCCGGGCAACTGCTCGGAAGTAGCCCAACCGTCGGCAATCTGCCAATTGACGAAGTACGGCTCCTGGAACAGGTCGCGGAGAAAGCCCGCGCCTGGCCGGTTGCGGGTCCAGCCGTAGGGCTGGGGTATGATGTCAACGTACTCGATCTCCAGCAGGTCTCCAGGTTCCGCTCCGGTTACGTAAACTGGCCCGGTCAGCGGATGCGCCACATTGGCGTCGAAGCGGTCGAAGTCTTCCACTGTAACCGCCGGGTGCATCTGGCCGTCGGAGGCGTCGCGGGTCTCCAGCAGCACTTCTTCGCCGGGCGCAGCTTCCAGGATGGGCGGAATGTCCGGGTGCCAGCGGTTATGGCCTTTCTCCGGCTCTTCCTTCAGCCGCTTGCTGCGGTCAATCTCTATGCTTTTCATTGGGAACTCCGATTAACCGCAGAGAACACAGAGGCCGCAGAGATTATCCTTGATTTCTCTCCGTGGTCTCTGTGTCCTCTGTGGTGAATTCGTTACAGCGTCCAGTCCTCGGGTGTTTCGGGCGTCGGCATCGGGCGGATGGTGACCTCGACGAGGGCGGCTTGGCCGTTTTCGGTGGCGGCAATGGCCCGGCGGAAGGCGTTCTGCAGCTCGGCGGGGTCTTCGACGCGCTCGGAGTAGGCTCCGAGACCCTGGGCCACCAGCGAGAAGTTGCCGCCCAGCTCGGCCATGGCCGGAGGAGCGGCGTTATCGCGGGACATGGCCATCAGCCCGCCGCCGGTGCCGCCGTTGTTCAGCACCACGGTCAGCGTTGGCAGTCCCATGCGAACGGCAGTTTCCAGCTCCATGCCAACCATGCCAAAGGAGGCGTCGCCCAAGACGTTGAACACCAGATGGTCGGGGCGGCCCAGCTTTACGCCGATGGCGGCGGCCATGGACCAGCCCATCGCGGCCATGCCCCCCATGCCGATGTAGTTGCGGGGCCTGGTCGCCGGCCAGAAGGGCGAGACGTAGCCGCGGCTCCCGCCGGCGTCGTGCAGGGCGATGGTGCGGTCGAGGTCAACCACCTTCAGCAATTCCTGGACGACTCGGTAGCCGTTGGTGGGAGCGGAGGGGTCGCTGAAGGTCTCTTCCCATTCACCGATCCACTTGGCCTTGGCTTCGCGGATCTCGGCCACCAGCTCTTCGCGGTTGGCGGCGGAGGGCGGGCCGCCGGGGCCCATCCGGTCGCGCACTGCGTCAATCAGGCTGCGCAGGGCCAGCTTGGCGTCGGCGAGGATGGGGACGTCGGCTTGGTAAATCTTGTTGAGGTCGCCGGAGTCAGCGTTTATGTGAATCAGGCTGACACCGTCGGGAATGGGTCGGCCATCAGTGGCGTTGGGAAGGCGGAAGGAGTTTCCCACGGCCAATACGGCGTCGGCCCTTCTATTAACGATGTAGGACGCGCCGGAGGCATAGCGGCTCTTGGGGTAGACGCCGCCGCCGACAGAGAGGGGATGATTCTCCGGGAACGCTCCCTTGCCTACGAGGGTGCTGGCGACGGGCATGGCCATCAGCTCGGCCAGTTCCGCGACCTCGTCCCAGGCTTCCGCGGCCAGCACTCCGCCGCCCACGTTCATTACAGGAAAGCGGGCGTTGAGCAGTATGTCGGCGGCCCGCTCGATGTCCCCGGCGTCGGGGGCGGCGCGGCGGCCGGGGCCGACGGGTTCGTAGTTCAGGATTTCGTCGGGCGCTTCGGACATCAGCACGTCCTGGGGCATTTCCAGCACCACCGGGCCGGGCGAACCCGAGCGCAGGTTGGTGAAGGCGCGGCGCATGATGGCGGGAATGTCCTCGACGCGGGACATGGTGCCCTTCCACTTGACGAAGCTGTCGAAGATGCTGGAAGGCACTTCCTGCTGAATCTCGCGGCCCATGCTGCCCAGAGGGTGCTGTCCCATCAGCAGCAGCACCGGGATGTTGTCGGCGTAGGCTCCGGCGATGCCGGTCAGGGTGTTAGTGGCGCCCGGTCCGGTGCCGGTCAAGGCGACACCGACCTGCCCGGTGGCGCGGGCGTAGCCGTCGGCTATCTCGACGCCCATACGCTCGTGGCGGGCGGAGAAGACGGTTATCTGCTCAGATGCCCGCAGCGCAGGCCACAGGGGGGCTTCGCCGCCGCCCGCGAAACCGGAGATGTATCGGACTCCTTCCTTTTCAAGAGCGTGGACTACTGCGTCGCCGCCTCTCATGGTCGTTCTCCCACCGTAGCGTTTATGTCTAGCGCAACGGGGGGATGATACGCCCGCCCCGGTTAGCGGTCAAGGCGAAGGTGAAGGGGAAAGGGAGGGAACGCTCGTAGTGAAGGCACGGAGGAGTTCGCCCGGACAGGCTCCGTTTCAGTCCTGTATCGGCTCGTCGCGTTCGGGGAGAAGCATCACGGAAACCTGTCCCGTAGGCAAGCCAAGGGCAACGTCGGTCCCAATGACCGCTGCAACCGCTCTGACTCCGGTCGCCCGGGCTAGAATATCCGCCCTTACTTCCGCCCTTTCAATATCGTCGGCATGGATGGTAATTGAGACCTCTGCGGCGATATAGACTGGCTGACCGTCTTCATCCTGTCCTAGCAATATCAGGTCGGCAATCTCCAGTTCTTCAGACTCTTCATAGGTTATCAGGCCGCTAGACGAGGCGGCGCGAGCCAAGGATGCCGCTTGCGAGAAGTCGTACCGGGACGACAGCAGATCAGCATTGATGATGTTGAGGTTTCTTCTTAGCAACCGCCGGGCCAATCTCGCGGCAAAACCTTCGTAGTCTGTTCCCTTGAGTGACCTAACGTCGCCATCCATGCGGGTTACTCTTCTCTCTAATCGTTCATACCCGGTCTTGAGTTCTTTAACGTCAGCCCTGAGTTCCGAATACCCGGTCTTGAGTTCTTTAACGTCAGCGCTGAGTTCCGAATACCCGGTCTTGAGTTCTTTAACGTCAGCGCTGAGTTCCGAATACCCGGTCTTGAGTTCTTTAACGTCAGCCCTGAGTTCCGAATACCCGCTCTTGAGTTCTTCAACGTCAGCCTTGAGTTCCGCTTGCCCGCCCCTGAGTTCCGCTTGCCCGGTCTTGAGTTCTTCAACGTCAGCCTTGAGTTCCGCTTGCCCGCCCCTGAGTTCCGCCTGTCCAGTCTTGAGTTCTTCAACGTCAGCCTTGAGTTCCGCTTGCCCGCCCCTGAGTTCCGCCTGTCCAGTCTTGAGTTCTTCAACGTCAGCCTTGAGTTCCGCTTGCCCGCCCCTGAGTTCCGCCTGCCCGGTCTTGAGTTCTTCAACGTCAGCCTTGAGTTCCGCTTGCCCTGCAATAAGTTCCGCTTGCCCGGTCTCCAGGGCTTCCAGCCTCCGGTTAACTGTGCGGAAGTTGTCGTTGGTGGCAGCCACGAACTCGGCGAATTTCTCCGGGAGTTCGAGCAGTTCGGGAGACAGCAGGATGCTCCTGAGAGCGTTGGCCCATTGGGGCTGTTGCTCAAGTATGCGTATCAGGTCGGTTATGTCGTTGATGGTGGTGGTCATAGCTTGCCGCGCCGGTTCAATCTCCCTAGCAGGATGGAACTCTTTGTTCCATTGTATCCTCTTTGCAGTTTGACGGGTAGGCCCTGACGGGCGGCTCCTATGCTGTCGCCAGCAGCGCCGCCACCGCCGTCTCGATCGCCTGCGCCGTCTCGCTGCCGGGCTGCCAGCCGTTGCGTATGCTGGAGCGGGCATTGGTGACGGTCAGCCAGTCCTCGCCGTTCAGCGCCGCCAGCTTGTTCAGCAGGGCCTTGCACTCTCGCTCTGCCGTCCGACCCAGACGGGACAGCGCGGCGTGGCTTTCGTTACCGGCGTCGTATTCCGGGATAGGCAGTTTCCACAGGTGCTTTTCCAAATCCCGCGCCCCGAAAAGACCCTTCGGCATAAAATGGCTAACTTCCCGCTCTAGAGTCCGGCTGTTGATAATTGCCAGGAGGTAGCGCGCTTCTTCTAAGTTTCGGCATGTTACCTGGTAGAGCTTGCGATCCAGAATCGCCTGGTTATCTACAATTAATGCCGCCGTAGGTCGCCCGCTCTGCGAATATGCGATGCGTATCGGGCGACGGCGAAGAGGGCAGTTGTTCAATCTGTTGAGCCAGTCCTGATAGGCCATTTCGTCTTCATCGTTAACCCAAGCAAGATATTCCAGTTGGCTGGTGAGCTTGTTGAGCCAGTTCAGGTTTTGAGTCAGTGATTTGGTGTCGGTTTTGCCCCGGTTAGCCTCCCAGAGCCGCTCCATCTTCTCCCAACGCGAGCGCATCCTGTCGTCCAGTTCCTGCTTGTCAACCTCGCAGGCGTCGTGGCGGATGAATCCGCTGGGCAATTCTTCGCAATCGGAATGGTCCAGCGTCATTTCCAATGTGGCTTTGCTTACCGGCAAAACGGCGATTAAAGGTGGAAGCGTAACGTAGGGAGCAATGGATTCACCAAGATACACGTTAAAGAGGTTGTCGCCACTCACCAGGTGCCCATCAAGCTCAGCGACGCTGTATGCCTTCTTGTCCAGCGAACCTTCGCGGGGATAGGTAGCGAAAGTGTCCGGCAAAGCGAACGGTCCTTCGTTGGGATGCACAGTAACGAAGAACAGGCGGCGGTCGGTTATGGTAGGGCCCTGGTTGGCAAAGGGTTCGTAAGGCGACCGGAGTGTGCCGTCATCGTGAATCAGGTCAGCCATTCTACGGCTAACTTGCGGGGTGCCGGTAGGGCCGCTCCAGATTTCTACTTGCCCAGGCGCGAGGGGTTTGGCCTCTTGCCCGTGGAGCACGGCGTCGCCCCGATAGCCGGGCATTTGAGCGAAAACTACGCAACTGGTTATGGGAAAGAAGTTGTTGGGGTTCAGGCTTTCCAAGTCCCATGCTGGCTTGATGCTGAAATCGAGGCTGATGGCTTGCTTGGCGGCGCGGGAACGGGAAGGGCGTTTGGTTTCGTAATAACCGCCCCGGAACTTGAGATGATGCCCGGTGCGCAGGACGCTGTGGGGCAGCACCATGCCGATTTTGCCTCTCCCTTTCAGGTACAACTCAGCTACGCGGACATAGAACAGCGTCGCCAGATCCTGGTGCGGTGAGTTAGGACCGCCGGCCCAAATCTGGTAGCGGCTCTGGCTCAACGACCTCAGTTCCTCGCGGATGATGTCGGCGCTCTGGTCATAGGTCAGCCAGGGAGGGTTGCCGATGATGGCGTCAACTTTCTGTTGGGAGATAACCATGGGCCGGGTCATGTTGCGGAGATAGTAGGCCCAGACGTGGTTGCGGTTGTCGCGGTGCAGGGCCTGCATATCCGCGGCGACGGCGGACATGGTGTCACGCTCGGCGGGCTCGGTGACTTCGTGCCTGTCCAGCACACGCTGAAGATCGTCGCCCCGCTCGATGGCGCCGGACAGGTCTATCATCAGGTTGTCGAATTTCTCGGTTTGCCGGGCCAGGGAAAGGGGTATCTGGAAGCGGACGCTGCCGGTCTGTCCGGGCAGAGTCTCGCCGGTGTCCAGCGTTATGTAACCTTGGGCGTCCAGTTGGCTGTTGTCGTAGCGCAACTGCATCGAATCGCCCAAGTGAACCGGGGCAGTGATGGTCCCGCCGGACTGGCCGTCGCGGCGGGCGGCCATGATGACATCGTGGCAGGCTATAACCCAGGTGGCCTTGGCAAGCTGTACCGCCACGGGATGCAGGTCTATGCCAGCGATGTTCTCCTGCAATTTCGCCAGTTGCTCGCCGGGCGTCAAATCTCCGGCGTGGGCGATGAGGTGGCGGACGGCGGCGGCGAGGAAAGTGCCGGAGCCGCAGGACGGGTCGAGAACCCGGGCGTTCACCGGGTCGTCTACCAGTTCTTCGGTGATGGCTTGGGCCAGCCAGGGCGGAGTGTAATACTCGCCCATTCGCTTGCGCTCGTCGGCGGTGATGGTGTTCTGGTAAAGGGTGGCGGCCAGATCGTCCGGGTTGTCCCGCCAGTCGAATTTCGCCACCTGCCGGGCGATGACGCCGAGATAGGAATGGTCGCCGGTTTCCAGCGTCCAGGTAAAAAGGTCGGACTCGGTGATTCCTTTCAGCCCGGTATGCTGGCGCAGGATTTCGCCGTTGAGCAGGTTGTCCGGCTCGGCTTCGGCGTAGCGTTCAACGTCAATGCCGAAGTGGGCCTGAACGATGACGCCGACCAGGGCGGTGAGGTAGGTGTGGCGGACGTAGAGCCAGTCGTATTCCGGCGAATCGCCCACGGAGTTCTGGCCGATGGCGACCTGCAACAGCTCGCGCCACAGCTTGCGCTTGACCGCGACGGTGGGGCTGTCGCGGTTCTCGCGGTGGGCCTCGGTCAGCAGGGCAGTGGCGGTCTTGAAGACATCACTGGCGGGGCCGAAATACTTGAGCAGGTTGTCAGCCGACGGCGTGATGCTTTCGGCTTGAGTGTCTATTATGTCGTACAGGTACTCATACAGACGGATGCCCTGTTGTGGGTTGTCAAAGACCCGGCGGTTCCTATCCACAGCGACGTCACGCTGGCCGTCGCCGACGGAGCGCTTGAGGTAATTCAGGCCGTCGGTGAGGATTCCGTTCTGGATGCCGTTGCCGGCCCTGGCGTTTTCAAGGATGTAGCCGTCCAGTTGCGCGATGGCTTCCGGGTCAATTGCGCCGCCGCTGATGATGCTGCGCTTGAACTCAACGTAGGTGTTGCGCAGGTACAGGTCAACCTTGCGGCGGCTGTCAGCGGCGGGGCGTGTCTCGGTGACAATCTCGCTCTCATCGTCGGCGATGCCGGTGCGCAGCAGGAAATCGCGGAAAGCGCTGCGAATGTCGTTCTCGGACGCGCCGAGGCGGTGGCGCTCCAGCAGCTTGCCCAAGTATTCGCGGGCCAGCCTTTCGCGCCTTTCGCCGGTTACCGTGTCCGCTGTCGCCACGCCGTTGCCTCCTGGTGCCAGTGCGGGGATTCTAGCACAGGGGCAGAAGGCCGGGCGAGGGGCGATTGTCAGGGAATCCGGAATGACGCAAAGGCGCAAAGATGCTAAGGGGAGGGAATACATGCAAGTGTCCGGGCGTCTCGGCTTCTTTCTTGACCCTTATATAGGGCGGGGGTATCATCCGAACCGCGGGGCGGGCCGGAATGCCGCCCTTTCCTTATAATAAGGGACGCGGGATAACAGGGGACACGGGAACATTGTAAGAGAATGAAGGCAGAGCAGGAGGCGGTATGCCGACAGCCAGCGAGATGATTGTGCAGACTTTGGAGGAAGCCGGAGTCGAGTATGTCTTCGGCATACCCGGCGGGGGAACAGGGCAGATTTTCCAACTGCTCTATGGGCGGGAGGACCGCATCAAGACCATCCTGGTGCGGCACGAGCAGGCCGCCGCCATCATGGCCGACGCCTACGGGCGGGCCACGGGCAAGCCCGCGGTGGTCATGGGGCAAGGGCTGTTCATCGGCTCCAACGCCTCCTTCGGCATCATGGAGGCGATGCTGAGCAGCTCGCCGATGCTGGTGCTTACCGACACCTCCGACGGCGGTTCAGCCCAGCGTCCGGCCAACCAGTCGGGGGCCGGCGAGTACGGCAGCATAGACCTGCCTAACATCTTCAAGTCCATGAGTAAGTATACCGCCCTGGCTGCCAGTCCCAAGGAGGCGGTGCTGGCGACGCAGATGGCCATCAAGCACGCGATCAGCGGGCGGCCGGGGCCGTCGTCGGTGGTGATGCGGTCGGCCGCCATCGGCGGCGAGGTGGACGTGGAGTCGCCGCCCTTCATCCACAACGCCGCCGGGTTCCTGAACACCACCAAGCCGGAGAGCGCGCCATCGGACGTGCAGCGGGTCATCGAGATACTTTCGGAGTCGCGCCGCCCGGTGCTGGTGGCGGGCAACGGAGTCCACGTGGCACGCGCCCACGCGCAGTTGCAGGAACTGGCCGAATTGTGGGGTATGCCCGTTGCGACGTCATATAAAGGAAAGAGCGCCATCGCCGAGACGCATCCGCTGTCGGTCGGGATGGTCGGGACTTACGGACAGGCCGTCGCCAACCGGGTGGTGGGAGAGGCCGATACGGTCATTGTCGTGGGGGCGTTGCTCCGCTCGCAGGAAACCGTCCGCGAGCGTCCTGACATCTTCGACCCACGGCGGCAGCGCGTGGTGCAGATTGACATTGACGAGCGCAACGCCGGGTGGAGCTTCCCAGTGGAAATCGGACTGGTGGGCGACGCTGGCAGCATTCTCAATCAACTGGTGGCCGCGTCGAAAGAGGCTGCCGAGGCCAGCGCAGGTCAGCGCAGTGAGTGGACCGCCTCGATGGCGCCGCGAAAGGATGCGATGGCTTTCTATGATGACCCTGAGATGCACCGGGACAGCTCGCCGGTCACCCCGCAGCGGCTGGTATCCGTACTGAACGAAGTGTCTGACCCGTCCACAGTCTACGCGCTGGACGCGGGCAACAACCGGACGTGGATGGCGCACCTGTACCAAGCGCAGGAGGCGGCGACGTTCTACTGTCCGGGCGGAACGGCGGGCATGGGGTGGGCGCTGCCGGCGGCGGTGGGGCTGAAGCTGGTGTACCCTGACCGTCCGGTGACGGCTGTGACCGGCGACGGCGGATACATGATGACCGTCAACGCCCTGTCCACGGCGATGCAGTACGACCTGCCGATGACCTGCGTGGTCTTCAACGACAACGCGCTGGGGATGGTGCTGGACCACCAGCCGAGGGGGCAGGAAATTGCCTCGGAATTCTACCCGACGGACAACGCGGCCATAGCGCGGGGGTTCGGCTGCTTCGGGGTGCGCGTCGAGGACTCCCGCGACCTGCCGGACGCGCTGCGGGAGGCGCAGGCGTCAGGGCTGCCGGCCGTGGTGGACGTCGCCGTAGACCGCGAGCCCAGCCCGGACGACTGGCGCGCCGACGCCCGCCGCGCTGGCGAGACGTAGGCAAAGAGGGAGGAATGATGACTACTCTGCAAACCGGAACCAAACTTACCTACGAGGAATATCTGGAAACACCAGAGACAATGGTTCGCTGCGAAGTCGTGGATGGTGAGGTAATAATGGCTGGCCCCAGCCTCTATCACCAGATAATTTCGGGAAACATCAACGAGCCGCTCAGGGTATTCGTTCGCAACAATCGGTTAGGGCGTGTAGTTTATGCTCCCGTCGACGTTATCGTTCGGCGCGACCCCTTGCGAGTACGGCAACCTGATCTACTGTTCGTTAGCAACGAGCGAGCAGACATCATGGGCGAGCGGATTGAGGGCGGTCCTGACCTTGTAGTAGAAATCATTTCGCCCAGCAACACCCGGTCCGAAATAGATGCCAGGTTAGCCGATTACAGCGACCTCCAGGTCCGCGAGTGCTGGCTGGTCTACCCTCAGCTCCACGCCGTCGAGGTGCTCCAGATGGAGGGCGGCCAATGGAGTCGGGTATACATCCGCGGTGCTGGTGAGACAATCGAGTCGGCCGTACTTCCCGGGCTAGAGTTGGACATCGCTGGGATTTTCGAGGGCGAATAACTCCGGAAACCCGAGGCAATTGACCCGAAATAAGGAGAATCGAGCAATGGCGGGATTGCTGGAAGGGAAGGTTTCGCTGGTTACGGGCGCAGGATCGGGCATCGGACGGGCGACGTCGCTGGTCATGGCGCGAGAGGGAGCGACCCTCGTGGTCTCCGATATAAACGCGGACGGGGCAGAAGAAACCCTGAGCGCCATCAAGGAGGCGGGCGGCGACGGGATATTCGTCCACGCCGACGTTTCGCGGCCCGACGACGTGGCCGCGTTGGTATCCCAAGTGGTGTCGGCCTACGGGCGGCTGGACTGCGCCTACAACAACGCCGGTGTGGAAGGCTTCATGGCCGGGCGTCTCCATGAATACCCGGAAGACCAGTGGGACCGGCTGATGGACGTCAATCTGAAAGGCGTGTGGCTCTGCCTGAAGCATGAAATACCGCAGATGATTCAGCAGGGCGGCGGCGCAATCGTCAACACCGCATCGGCAGCGGGACTGGTGGGGTCGCGGCGGCTATCGGCCTACGTTGCCAGCAAGCACGCGGTGGTCGGGCTGACCAAGGCCGCCGCGCTGGAATACGCCCGCGACGGCATCCGGGTGAACGCCGTTTGCCCCGGCATCATTGACACGCCCATGGTGGGGCGGCTTATCGGAGGTCGCGACGCGGACTACGAGGCCACCATCCCGGCGCGCCAACCGATCGGGCGGTTGGGAACGCCGGAGGAAATCGCTGAGTCGGTGGCCTGGCTGTGCTCGGACGCCGCTTCGCTGGTCACCGGGCTGGCGATGGCGGTGGACGGCGGGTTCACGGCACAGTAGCTTTCGTGCTTGCATCGCCGGATGTTCGTTGGACGGGGTATGCGGGCGATGATAGTATAGGGGCCGAACTGGAGAAGCGGGGTATTGGCCCTTCCTTAATATGCAGGCAAAGTTGCTGCTAGCTGCGATTTCGCCGCCACCCCAACCCTCTCGATAGATGGAGAGGGAGAATTAAGAAGCCCCGCGCCCGGAGGACTGCTTGGCCGACACGCTGGAAATTCTGGACTTGCCGGAAACCGGGCAGGTCCAGCTTTCATTCATTCACGATTCAGGCATTAAAGAATCGGGCACTGACGAATCGGGCAGACGCGAAAGCGCTCCCGCCGTTTCTTTCCCATTCCCGCTGACAGATTCCGAGCTTCTGGAGATAGCCTGGTTCTTCACAGAATTCGGCCATGATCCTTTCGGTGAGTCCCGCGCCCGGGCAGAGGCCGTGGAGTCGGGACTTCGCGACCTCGGCAGGCTGATGATGGAGACCTTGTTCCGATCCAGCGCCGAGGCAACCGGGATGTTAGAGCGCATCGTCTCGGGGCAGATCCCTGCCTTTCGATTGTCCGTTGTTTCGTCACGGCCGGAGTTTCTATCGCTGCCGTGGGAGCTGTTGAACAGTCCCGATGTCGGCTACCTGGTCTCTCGCGCAACCGGGGTGGCGCGTCACTCAACGGCCTTCGGGGACCTGCCACTGATAGACGATCTCAGCCAAACGGACTCACGTTTCAATGTCCTGATGTTATGTCCCGAAAGCGCCGGAGGAATCTCAACTGAAGCCTTGGCAGCTATGGAATCGCTGGCAGTGGACGTTTCTCTGGACTGCCTGCGTCCTACAAGCGTAGAGGCGTTAGAGGAGCATCTGGCTGAACGGGCGGGCCACTACCACCTCATACATCTCGACGGCATTGAAATTGGCGACGCGGGTGAGTCGCTGCAAGACATTGGTCCGGTGTTGCGGGTTGCGGAGGCCATTGCAAATTCCCGCACTCCCGTTGTCTTGATGACTTGCTCGACGTTGGGGTATTTCCATATAGCGGCGGAGACCATGGCCCGCGCCGGAATCCCAGAGGTGACCGTCGCACCGGCCCCGCTGGGCGGAGCCGGACGCAAGCTGTTCGCTGACGCCTTCTACCCTGGCATAGCCGCCGGCGATGGGGCCGCCAACGCGGTCGCCTTGGCCCGCCGCGCTCTCATGGAGCATCCGCATCGCCCGTCCAACGCAGGACCGATGGTGTCATGGGACTGGATTTCTCCGCTGGTATACCAGTCTGCGCGATATACAGCGGTGGCAATTAAGCCCGAGGAACCGGAAGCGGCGATACCAGGAATGCTGCCCGCCACGCCGGAAGCGCCGCCGCGTCAGCTTCCCCGGGGCGGCCCCTACGGACTGATGGGCCGCCGCCGGGAAATCCTGGAACTGGAACGGGCGCTAGGGGACAACGCGGTCGTGCTGCTCAGTGGAGCGGTAGGCGTCGGCAAGTCTGAAATTGCCCTGGGTATTGCCGCGTGGCTGGAAAAGAGCGGCGGCAGGCCCGACGGAGTGTTTCATACCAACTTCGACGTGGGCGCGGGTCTGGACAAGGCGCTGCACGAGGTTGGCACGGCACTGGCCGGGCTGGAGTTCGGCGACCTGCCTTCCGCAGCGCGGCGCAACTGGCTGCTGGGCTACCTGCGAGAACACCAATCACTGCTGGTTTGGGACGGCGTAGAGAATCTAGCGGGTTTTCCCAACGCAGGGACGGGGCTGCTGGATGATGGCGAGTTGACAGAGCTGGATGAGTTTCTGTCGGAGCTGGCCGCCGAGGGCGGAAATTCACAAGTTCTGCTAATCAGCCGCCGAGAGTCTGAGCCTTGGCTGTCCACTACCCACGGGAGCTATTTACTGAAGGGACTTGCCGGTCAAGACAGGATGGAGTTCGCCACTCGTCTGATAGAGGAGTGCGGCATTGACCCGGCACGGTTGGGGCCGGAGTTCATCGAGCTGCTGGACTTGGTGGAAGGCCATCCACTGGCGATGGAAGTGGCGATACCGTTGCTGAAGGACGTTCCGGCGTCGGTGCTGGTTGCGGAGCTGCGCCGCGAAATCGAATCATACCAGCCGGGGCCCGGAGAAGAGAGCCGCCCGCCTTACCTGACGGTGGCGCTGGACCACGCCTTCGGACGGATGCCCCGCCGTAGCCGGACGCATCTGCCCTTCCTCTCGCTGTTCCGCAGCCGGGTGATGATGGACATACTGACGCATATCACCCAAGAGAACCTCTATCGCACGGTGATAGGCGAGCAACTGGGCTGGGGGGCTTGTCGCACTCTGCTGCGCTCTGCGCGAGAAGGGGGCTTCCTTGAACCCATCACGCCCAGCGTATACCAGATTCACCCGGCAATGGGGTGGTTCTACGGGCGGGCTCTGTACCGTCAACTGTCGCCAGCCCGCGTAGCCGAGCTGGAAAACGAGTTCGTACGGGTCTATGCGGACACCGCCGACTACTTTATGGAAACCCTCTATGAAAACCAGGAGTCCGGCACCAACGCCATCCTTGCCGAGGAAGGGAACCTGACCCAAGCCCTGGCCCTGTCGCTGGAATCCGGGCAATGGGACAACGCACAACTGCTGACCCAGCCGCTGGCGCAGGTATACCGGATGCAAAAGCGCTACCCGGAGTTGCGCCGCCTGCGCCGTCAACTGTTGGACGTGACAGGAGTCACCGCCGCCGAGGCAGAGGCCAACGGCGCTACCGAGCTGTGGCTCTATCTGCTGGGTACCGAGGCATCTGAGTGCATCGAGACTAGCGAACTGGGGCGGGCCGACGAACTGAACCGGCAACTGCTGGACTATTTCGAGTCGCAGGCGGACGCCGGGAACGATCCCCGGACGGCTGCCGTATATCACCAGATGGGTGAGGTCGCACTGAAACGCTGGCAGCTTGACCCGGCGGAGGAGTGGTACACCAAATCGCTGGCAATCATTGAGTCCGGAGAAGACCGGGCATCGGTGGCCGATGACTACTACGGCATGGGGCTGGTGCGCCAGTACCAGCGCCGCTACACGGAGGCGCGGGACTGGTTCTCAAAGTCGCTGGACATTCACCAACGGCTGGAAGACGTTGAGGAGATGGTGAAGGACTACCGGTCTCTTGGACTTTGCGCCCAGTTCCGCTTCGAATACCAGGAGGCGGAGAGCTGGTATCACCGTGCGCGGGAGATATTGGAAGAAGCGCGAGACGAAGAAACTTCGGTGCTGGTCTATCATGCCCTTGGCACCGTGGCCCACGCGCAATACCAACTGGACGATGCGGAGAACTGGTACAAGCAGGCGCTGACTCTGAGTGACCGCATGGGCAACGAGGGCCAGATGGCGGTGGAGTTCCACTACCTCGGTCTGCTTGAACAGGGGCGTCAGATGTTCCCTGAGGACGCTGAACACTGGTATGTCCTGGCCTTGGAGAAGTACGAAAAGCTGGGCGACTGGCGCAGCGCTGGCGACGAATGCCGCCAACTCGGTGTTTTGTTCCACGAGCAGGAAAAGCTGGAGGAAGCGGAGAGCTGGTATCACCGCGCCCGGGAGATTTTCGAGGAGATCCAGGACATCAGCCGCACGGCCCGCACTTATGGCCAGTTGGGTATGACCGCCGAAGACCGCGATGACATTGGAACCGCCCTCATGTGGGCCGCCCGCACCTACCAACTGGCGACCAATCACGGCCTGCCAGTGATTGCCCAAGCCCGCGTCCACCTGGCCCGCCTGCGCGACAAGCACGGGGCCGAAGCGTTCGTCGAGTGGTGGCGCGGCTTCGCCGGGGAGGAGCCGCCTACGGATTTGGATGCGGAGGAGGGAGAGATTTTGTAGGCGAGAAGTGAGGCTAAGCGATTAGCGGAGAGCCGGGTTGGCTGAAAGGGGAGATGAGATTCTTGCCCACGGGCGGGCCTATACTTTCTCACGGCATCTGAGAAATAACCTCCATAGACACCCGGAGGCTACTAAAGAAAACGTCGAACATGTCCTCCTGAATCCAGCCAGACAGGAGCCGGAGGGCAACAGGCGATTCATTTACTGGGGCTATCTGTCCCAGATGGACCAATTCATGATAGTAGTGGAAGACCGGCTGCCAACAGGGGAATATCAGGTACTCTCAGCTTATTGCCCAGTACAGCAACCAACTTGGGAGGAAATATATGGACGAAACGCAACTTAAAGTTTCATACCTCTCAAATGTCGTGGATTTGCATACCGGAGAAGTTACAAAGGGAGCTTGGACAATTTCTGACAGCTTGGCGGTGTATGTCGCCAGGGATGACCGTAACCGATTCGTCGAAATCGAGCTGCTGGACGGCGCTGAAACCCTGCTGCCTTACTTCCTGCCCGAAGAGTTTGCGGATGCTTGGGACTGGATGCCTATAAAGGGAACGCCCCAAGTGTACTATGACCGCGAACGCGATTTTCTCCGCCTGTTCAATTGGGGAACCCAACTTTCGTCACACCCCATCGCCGATAGCCTAACCATAGGCTGCGACGAAACGGGGCGGCCGGTCGCCGTAGAATTGACTGGAGCCGCTACCTTGCTGCTACCCTATCTGCTGCCACTGTCCGAAGAAGTTACGCCGATAAATCAGGAGATGAACGCATGAGCGTTGGAGTTTCGACACCGCTGCCGGCATATACCGTTGACCCGGCCTTTATGGCGAAGAAGGCGGAGGAACTGGGCTTCGAGTCCGTCTGGTACGCCGAGCATCCGGCGGTGCCAGTGGAGAGCGACAGCCCCTTCCCGGCCACCGGCGGAGAAATACCGTGGACCTATTCCCACTTCACCGACCCATACATCGCCCTCGCCCGGGCGTCCGGCGCCACCAGCAGCATCAAGCTGGGCACTGGCATCACGTTGGTGCCTGAACGCAACCCGTTGCTCCTGGCCAAGGAAATCGCCACGCTCGACAGGTTCAGCGGAGGACGCTTCCTGTTCGGCATAGGCACAGGGTGGCTGCGCGAGGAAACCGAGATTTTCGGCGGAGATTTCGAGCACCGCTGGACTCAGACCCGTGAAGCCCTGGAAGTGATGAAGGAACTCTGGACCAAGGACGAGGCGGAATACCACGGGAAGTACTTCAACTTCCCGCCGGTGAAGTCGTATCCCAAGCCCGCCCAGCAACCGCACCCGCCTATCATCATTGGCGGGATGGCCCGCAACGTGCTGCGCCGCGTTGTGTCCCACGCGGACGGCTGGCTGCCGAACCGGGTTACGCCCGCCGAGGTTGAGGACAGCCGCCGCCGTCTGGACGCCATGGCCGCAGAGGTGGGGCGCGACCCCAAGTCCATCACAATCAGCGTATACGGCCAGCCCGCAGACGGCGATCTCGTTCGCTCATACCTGAACGCCGGGGCCGACCGGGTGGTGGTGCGCCCCGACCATGTAGCCAACGAGTACGAGATGGGCAAGCAGCTTGAGAGTATGGCCGAGGCCGTGCTGCGCTAACCAGCCGCTTGTCTGAATCGGGACAGGGCTTACGAGTTCGCTACAATTCCCTCCCCCTTGAGGGGGAGGGTTAGGGTGGGGTGGGATTTCGCATCCGTCGAGACTGAATGGCAGACACAATTCCATAGCCAACTGCGAAGTCCTGCCTGATTTGAACAATGCGAGGGAATCCATGGATCGCACGACCGAGATGTTGAGCGCCTACACTTGCGGCCTGACCTACGAAGAGTTGGGGACGACAGTGGTGGAGCAGGTGAAGCGCACCTTGGTTGACACCATGGGCTGCGGCATCGGCGGCTATGATTCGGAGCCGGCGGAAATCGCCCGCAGCATGGCCGATGGTGTGCAGGGGCGTCTGGCGTCGCGGGTGCTGGGGACTTCTGCCCATACCACGCCCGACCTGGCAGCCTTCGCCAATGGCGTGGCGGTGCGTTACCTGGACTGCAATGATTCTTACTTCTCGCCGGGAGGTGGGCACCCCAGCGATATGATCCCCGCCGTGCTGGCCGTTGCCGACCCGCTGCAAGCCGACGGCCCAACAGTGATTACAGCGGTCGCACTGGCCTACGAAGTGTTTTGCCGGTTGTCGGATGAAGTGGTGACCAGCGATCTGGGCTGGGATCAAGCCATCTTCAGTGTCATCGGCGCAGTCTGCGGAGCGGCGAAGGTGCTGGGGTTGGACCAGGAACAGACGGGCAACGCCATATCGCTGGCTATATCCCCACACCTTCCATTGGGAGTCACCCGCACCGGGGAGCTCTCCATGTGGAAGGGCTGCGCCACGGCCAGCGCTTCCCGCTCTGCGGTGTTCGCCGCGCAACTGGCGGGCAAAGGTATGTCCGGCCCCGGCGAACCCTTCGAGGGACGGCGAGGACTATGGGAGCAGGCAACGGGAAGAGAGGTCTTGATACCCGGCTTTCCACTGGGAGATATGCGTGAAGGAGACGACCCATTTCGGATTACTCGTACAATCTTCAAGGCATACCCTTCTCAGATTCATACTCAGGCTCCCATAGGCCTGGCTCTGCAATTGCGGGAAAAAGTCCAGGCGGAGAACATAAGTTCCGTTCACATTGATACCTACAAAGTGGCGGCTAGCACAGCATCGAGCGAGCCGGAGAAGTGGGACCCGAAGACCCGGGAGACCGCCGACCACAGCATCCCGTGGCTGGTGGCCTCGGCATTACTTGACGGTCCAGTGACACCGGCCAGCTTTGGCGATGAGCGCATCGCCAGCGATGCAATACGGGATATTATGTCGCGTATGACACTGGTCGAGGAAGCGGACTTCACAGCCAGATACCCCGGCGAATACAACTGCCGCATCACCCTGACAGACTCAGACGGAGCAAGGCACAGCGTACACACCGCTTGGCCCAGAGGCCATCGCAGCAATCCGATGACCGACGCCGAGGTGGAAGCCAAGTTCCGAAACTTTGCAGGCGTGGCTCTTTCCGGCGACCAATGCGACCGGGCCCTGGAGACCATCTGGTCGCTGGATGAGTTGCCGAACTTGGAGCCAGTGTTTGACGCTGTGACAATTCATTAGCGATTGGCGCATTTCCCTTGACGCAGGGCCGTTTCAAAGCCGCCCAGGCAAGCAGAAGATGAAAGAGTTCGACAGCGGCCCGTCCAGGGCCGACGGCTTTCGCGAAGACTTTGCCCGAATGATAGCCCGACCTGAAGAAGATATGGACCTAGGACAGGCTGCATTACTGGTGGCTGGGGAAGAATATCCTGAACTGGATGTGGCGGGGCATCTGAAGAGACTGGATGACTTCGCCGACGCCGTACGCCAACGCGCTTCAGAAAAGCTGAGGCCGGAAGGGTTGGCCAAGTTGGTGGGGCGCTATCTATTCGAGGAACAAGGATTTCAGGGAAATTCCTCCGACTATTACAATCCTGACAACAGCTATTTCAATCGGGTACTGGATACCCATAAAGGGATACCTATTACGTTGTCGCTGCTGTTTCTGGAGGTTGCGCGCCGCGTTGGCCTGCGCTGCCGGGGCGTGGGTATGCCGGGCCACTTCCTTGTGGGACTGGAGGGGGAAGAAATCTACTTCGACGTATTCAACGGCGGCACGACTCTCAGCGTCGCGGATTGCCGCCGACTGGCCGAGGGGATGTTCGGTCCGCGGATGACGTGGCGGGACGATTATCTCACCCCCTGCACCAAGTACGAGTTCCTGTTCCGCCTGCTGAATAATCTCAAGGTGGTATACGAGCGAACCGGAGCCCCGGGAAAAGCGGTTGGCGTGACCCAACGCATGATTCTGGTGAACCCACAGGCAACGCCGCTGTATAAGGACCTGGCGGAAATGCAGTATCAACTTCAGCAGTACCGGGCAGCCATTCGCAGTCTGGAAACTTACCTGAGAGAAGCCCCTGATGCCCAGGACACTCCGCAGGTCAAGTCGTGGATCGAATCCATCCGCATCACCCTAAACCGGCTCAACTGACTCTGCCGCGCAAATCCGGCCATGCGCAACCGGCGTATACTCTGATGGGTGAAGAATTGGATGCCCAGCGTCCGCGAGCAGACCATACGCCCGCGCCGGATGAACCGGACGATCAAAAGCTGTTGGAGCGGATCGCCGCCAAAGACAAGGACGCTCTGAATACGCTGTACAACCGCTATATGACGCCAGTGTATTCCCTGTCTTTGCATATGCTAAAACAACCGCCATTGGCGGAAGAAGTGACCCAGGACGTATTTCTGAATATATGGCTGAAGGCCGAGAGTTTTAACGCCAGCAGGGGAAATCCGCGCTCCTGGATAATGAGCGTAACGCACCACCGGGTGGTGGACGTGATACGCTCCCGCCGCCGCGCCATCACCATGACAGACACGGAAGGGTACGACACTCTGGAGCGAATCCCATCGTCGGAGCCGCCGGTGGAGGCCCAGGTGACGCGGAGTCTCGACCGGGAGCGAATAATGCGGGCGCTCGCAACGCTGCCCGACAATCAACGGGAAGTCATTGAGTTGGCCTACTTCGAGGGGTATTCGCAATCGGAAATGGCGGAAAAGCTGTCTCAACCGCTGGGTACAGTAAAAACCAGGGTGCGCTTGGCAATGCAAAAGCTGCGGATGGTGTTGCAGGAAGATGACGACGAGTAGGGTGACACATCCGGAAGACCTGCTGGAAGCGTTCGCTCTTGACGCTTTGGAGCCGGATGAGGAGCAGGTGGTCCTTGACCACATTGAGGACTGCCTGGAATGTGCCGGGCTGGTGGAAGATTATCTGCTGACGTCTGCGGCGCTGGCCTGTTCCGTTCCGGTACAGCCGGTCCCGGAGTGGCTGCGAGGAAGCGTTCTGGCCTCCATAGAATCATCCGAGCCGGAAGCGACAAGGGTATCGGTAACCTCACGACGACCGTCCCCAAGCTGGGCCGGAGCATACTCAGCACTGGGGAAGCGCTGGGCCCGTCTGCTTATGCCGGTCACTGCTGTCGCGGCAGCGGCAGTGGTAGCTGTCGTGATAGCCCTCAACGTCCAGATTTCCGGCCAGATGGACGATATGGCGGCAGAGAACAACCTGTTGCGGCAGGAAGCAGACCAGAGCCGGGCGACTGCTACGGCACAACTAGCGCTGGCGTCGGATGCAGTTTCACAAATGCAGGGCAGCCTCCAATTGTTGCAAACGACGCTGGCCCAGCCGGGAAATCAGTCCCTATTGATGGATCCGGCACAGTCAGACAGCCAGGCGAGGGGTGTGCTGGTAATGTCGGCTGAAGGTGATATGGGCGTCATAATGGCCTCGCGCCTGGAGCCAGTGGAAGCCGGTTCCGCATATCATGTATGGCTCATGCAGAACGGTGAGAGGACATGGGCCGGAGACATGGATGTAGACGAAAACGGCTGGGGAACCCTGGCTTTGGATATGGAAGACTCCCTATCGCAATTCGACGCGGTGCAGTTGACACGCGGCCCCCTTTCCTTAGCGTCGGCAGGCATTGTGAGCAACATCGTGCTCGAGGCCGCGCTTCCGTAGCCCGGTATGTCTAAGGCTTGGCCGTCGGCATAGGCATTGTCGCAGCCAAGGAATGACAGTCTGCCGGTTGGCCGACAATCCGGGCTATTGTTATACTTGCAGCATCACGGAGGGCTATCCTGATGCCCTACGATTCTGCCGTGCATGACCTCACTCGCGATATCTGCGGCTCCCCAATGTTAGAGCAGAAGTGCAAGATATGCTGCCCCAACTGCGGCTACACCCGCGACTGCTCGGACCCGTAGCCCGGACTGTTGGATTCAGGAATGTCCTCTCCCTACACTGTACTCGTACTCTATGACGCCAAAGGCCGAAGCATCGAGAGCATGGCTCGGGCCGTTGCAGAAGGCGTAGAGATGTCGGCTGTGGCTATACCGTCGCTCAAGACGGTAGAAGAGGCGTCTCGGGACGACCTGCTGGCAGCCGACGGGTTGGTTCTGGGTTCCCCCAACTGGAGCGGTATCACTGGCTCATTCAAGCAGTGGCTGGACGACCAGGGCGACCTGTGGGAAGAGTTGGCGCTCGCCGGACGGCCCGGCGCAGCATTCACGACCGGAACTGGGCGGCACTCCGGCCTTGAGACTACCCTGCGTCAACTGATTCACTGGATGATGGCTTGTGGAATGGTCATAGTGGGGCTGCCGTGGTCGGAGCGGATGCGCGTCTCGGGATCGTACTACGGCGCAACCGCAGCCGGAGCGGTTAATGAAGACGACCTGGCGCAAGCACGGGAGTTGGGAAGGCGGCTGGCCGGATTCGCGGCGCAGTTGAAAGCCCTCTAATCCCTTAGCTGTAGGTGCCGGAAGAACTGCGGGTGTGTTTCCGATACCAGCCTCAGGGCTTCAAGCATCGGCTCTCGGATGGACTCGTGAGCCATCTTTGAGGTACGCAGCTTGAACAAGTGAAAGCACTCCCGCAGGTTCAACTTGGAAAGCAGCCGCCGATTGTGTGCGTGGGTGACGACGTACTGGGCCACGACCGGGGACACTTCCTCGCTGATCTTGTGGAAAGTGCGCTCTGCAACGCCAATGGAATCGGCGAACAGCGTTTCCAGCCCTGCGTCAGTAATCACCGACGGAGTGCGGACACCGTGGGCCACGATCAGCGGCTGCGGCAGGTAGGTCTGCATACGGTGGCGCCGGAACTCGCGAAACGCGCCGTAGTCCATCAGGAACTCGATGGTGTAATCCACCACTTCCAACTCCCGCGGGGGCGCTTCGTGAGGGCCGATCCCGGAGAGGGAATCGTCTATTATCCGCTGACGCTGCTCCGCCGTCATATCCTCCACCAAGCGCCAGATCGAGGGGTAGTCCAACCCAGACGCTCCGTACAGCAGAGCCGCCGCCAGCTTTTCTTCGGCCTGCGGGTCCCAATGGAGCAGGCGAACCTCGACGGAGGGCTGTGCATTCTCTCCGGTGTCGTCCAGATTTCCCGCCACACCCCTCTGGACAAGGGGGCGCTGTTTCAAGTAAGGCACTTCGTCGGCGTATTTGATGAGGGTGGGCGTGACCTCCCGGCCCTGCTCCCGCACTGCCTCGCCGAGCTGCCGCTCTTCCTCCAGTTCCGATGACATCAACTTGGAAATGCCGTGTTCCAGGGTGCGGGCGTTGGCGGTGACTCCAACGTTGGTCAACGTGGCTGCGGGCAGCACGGAACGGCAGCCATCTGTGGCTATCCGGCGCAACCGCAGATGATAGGCGGAATCGCTCTCCCGTCCCCGCTGTGGATGGACACCCCGAAGATAGTCAATGCAGCCGTCAATGAGTTGCTGGTAGACGGTAAAGAGATACCGGCAGGTGGCTTCGTATTCCCGCTTCAGGGGAGGATGGCAGGCAAGTTCAGCGGGAGTGTGAAAGCAGTCCGCATCCATCACCTGGTAGCGCGACGACTTCTCAGTGTATGAAGCGAGGCGGTTGTCTTCCAGCCCATCGCAGGCGAGGCGAGATATATTCTCGACGGCCAGATGCACCACGGCGTGTTCGGCTACGGAGGCGTGCCCGTATCCCAGCACCCAGCGCTCATGGAAGTCGGCGGCCTTCTCCTCGCTGACTCGTTGGGCGATTACGTCGAAAGGGTCCGGCACCCTGGAGGTCATGGCGAAGGCGACGGCAATCTGCTCCTCGGTCAGCAGACGGGCATCGAGGGGATATACGCGGCGGAGGTACTGGTTCCCCCCATCGTTCTGCGTGTCGGGAATGCTGGCAAGGTCGGTCATAGGCCCAACAATCAACAAATAGATTAGGTGTCAGTGTATAGCGTAGGGGAGCGCCGTTGAATAATCTGCCAGGGCAATTTCCCCCGGTGACGCCGCAGGGGCGGGTTTCAAACCCGCCCCTGCGGCAAAGATTCCTATGCAACGGGCAGTCTACACCAGCGCGCCGAAGCCGTCCGGTATTGCTACCTCGACGAGGTGGGTCTTGCCCGAGGCAATAGCGGACTCCAGGGCCGGGCCAAGTTCGGCCACGGAAGACACGCGGGTTGCGCCGAAGCCGTAGGAGTCGAACAGCTTGGCGAAGTCGGGGTTGACCAGATCGGTGGCGAAGAGGCGGTCGCCGAAGCGGTCCTGCTGGTACTTCTTCAGCACGCCCCAAGCGTTGTCGTTGAACATCAGGATGACCGGGTGGATGTCGTACTGGGCCGCGGTGGCCAGTTCCTGGAAATTGTACTGGAAGCCGCCATCGCCGGTAACGCAGACTACCGGGCTGTCGGGTTGACCTACCTTTGCGCCAAGCCCCGCAGGGAAAGCGAATCCGAGGCCAGCCCAGCCGTGGGGGTGCATATATTTGCGCGGGCCGTAGATGGGCAGGCAGCGGGCGGCGCGGCTGGCGGGGACCGTCGGGTCCAGCGAGAATACGGTTTCCCTCGGAGTCGCCTCGCGGACAGCCTCAAACACCCTCAGCTCATTGCCCCACGTTTCTTGCAGGTTGCGGTGGATGTCCTTCTTCACCGATGCCACTTCGTCAACGTAGGACTGGCCTTTGCTGACGTCGCTGTCGCCGATGGCGTCGAGCCACTGGCGGGCCACGGCCTGAGAGTTGGCGACTATGGGGATGGTAGCGTCGTAGTTCCTGCCGATGGACTCGCCGTCCAGCAGAACATGAACGACGGCCTCCGGCAGCTTCAACTGGACGCCTGTGGTGGAGCGGTGGGGCATTACGGAGCCGAGGATGACTACGGCATCGCAGGTGGACAACCAGTCCTGCGCCGGGTTTTCGCCCCAGATGCGCCGCCCCAGCATCTGACCGAGGGATAGCGGATGATCTTCGGGGAAAGCGCCCTTGGCTCCGTCAGTGGTAACGACCGGCGCGCCCAGCGTCTCAGCCAAGCGGACAATCTCTTCCGTGCCGCCGAGCATCTGGACTTCTTCGCCCACGATGATGGCGGGCCGTCTGGCCTTGAGCAGCAACTGTAGGGCTTGCTCCACCATAGCCGGGTCGCCTTGGGGTACGCCGGCGTCGCGGGGGCCAAGAACTTCGATATCGGCGCTGTTGCCCAGCAGATCGGTGGGCAGCTCCAGCTCGATGGGGCGGGGGCGACGGTTCTGGAAACGCTGGAACGCTTCCAGAAGATGGTCGGGGATGGCTTCGATTTCGCCAATCATGGCGTTCCAGTCGGTTACGGCTTCGAACATGCCCAACTGGTTCTTGGTCTCGTGGGTGGTGTTGCGGCCTTGAGCGATGAAGTCGCTCTCCACGTTGGTGGTGACCTGAAGCAGGGGTGAGCCTGAGAAGTACGCCTCGCCCATAGCGCCCACCGAGTCGGCTGCCCCGGGGCCGGTGCTGGTGATGAGAACACCGGGCTTGCCTGTGGCGCGGGCGTAACCGTCGGCCATGAAGCCGCAGCCCAGCTCCAGCCGTCCGCCGATGAACCGCAGGCTGTCCTGCCGGTCAAACAAGGCGTCGAAGAGGTCGAGATTATGTATGCTGATGATACCGAATACGGTATCAACGCCCTGGGCCTTCAGGGACTCGGCAATGGCTTGGCCGCCAGTGAGGTTGGGCACGGCTATTCTCCTTAGCTATATGGTGAGTTCGGCAGGAATCAAGCGGCGATATTTGGCGTCGGCGGCCAAGGCAAAGGTCTCCAGGGCCATTGCCCCGAGCAGAACTTTACGGCTGTCCGGGCCGAATATGACTTGGACATTATCACGTTCCCCTTGCAGCTCCATTTCCGCCCACGCGATGGGAAGTTCCCGCCTGGAACCGTCGGCAAAACTGAATAACAGCGTTTCTTCGCGTTCTATGCCCAACTCATCCAGGATTGGCGCTGGAATTACGGTATACGACGCGCCAGTGTCCACCACTCCGCGTAAGGCTCTGGTTCGCGTCCTGTCGCGGTTCCCAATCACGAAGTCAACGCTGAAGGTTCCCACTTCACCTCCGACCGTGGTTCCAGGCAGGATAATCCAATCCGCAGGGGTTTGCTGTGTTTGCGTCATATTACCTTCATGCCCTCTACAACAGCAGGCTTACGGGCTTTTCCAGCAGACGTTTGATCTCCATCAGGAACTGGGCGGCCTCGGCTCCATCAGCCACACGGTGGTCAACCGACAGGGTCGCCTTCATAATCTCGGCGATGGCTAACTGGCCGTCGCGGGCTACGGGCTGCTCTTTCACGGCGCCCACGGCGAGAATGGCCGCGTGGGGCGGGAAGATGATGGCGGTGAAGCTGTCCACGTCGAACATACCCAGGTTGCTGACGCTGTATGTCGTGCCGGTGTATTCCTCGGCCTGCAACCTGCCGTTGTTGGCGCGGTCTATCAGGTCGCGGCTGGCGGCGGCAATCTGGGACAGCGTTTTGCTCTCGCATTCCGGTATGCCGGGAACGATGAGGCCCGACTCTAGGGCAATAGCGATGCCCACGTTGATTGACGGATTCATCTGCAGATAGTCGCCGCGGTAGAAGGAGTTGAACTTCGGATGTTTGCCGATGGCCAAGGCCGACGCCTTGACGATGAGGTCATTAACGCTGACCCGGCTGGAGGCCGGCAACTCGTCGTTTATGTCGCGTCGCAGGGCCATCGCGGCAGTCATATCAACGTCAACGGCGACGTAGAAATGCGGGGCCTCGCGCTTGCTGCCGGAGGTGACGCTGGCGATGGCCTGGCGCATACGAGAGAGATCATCTCGTCCCGTTCCTTCAGGCGCAGGCGGCGCTTCCGCGGGAGCCGGAGCGAGATCAGCGGTCGGCTGCGGCGCGGAGGCAGCGGCGTTAATGTCGGCTTCAACAATGCGTCCGCCGGGACCGGTGCCGGTTACAGAGGCCAGGTCTATGTCCCGCTCGCGTGCCAGGCGGCGGGCCAGTGGCGACGCGAGGACACGGCCAGCTTCGGCAGCAACACGAGCCTGGTCGGCAGCAGCGATGACGTCTGCTTCAACGATGCGCCCACCGGGTCCGCTGCCGGTTACCGCCGCCAAGTCTACTCCACGCTCGCGGGCCAGGCGGCGGGCTATGGGCGAGGCGCGAACTTCCCCGGCGGGAGCGGCTGCAGCGGGCGCAGGCGCAGTGGGAGCGGGCTCAGAGGCAGGGTCAGACGGCGCGGCCTCGGCAGGAGCGGCGAGGTCATCGGGCAGGGCTTCGTCGGCGTCGCCGATGACGGCTATGAGCTGGCCAACCGGCACGGCTTCACCCTCACCGGCGACAATACGGCGCAACACGCCCCCGGTGGTGGGTTTGAATTCTACAACCGCCTTGTCGGTCTCAATCTCTGCTATGACTTCGTTGGCAACAACCTCGTCGCCTTCCTGCTTGACCCAGCGCACGACGGTGCCTTCGCGCATATCGTATCCCAACTGCGGCATGACAATGGACGTAGCCAACGCTGTCTCCTTTCCCGTTCACAGACCGTACTTTGGAGTCTGGGAGTGTTTTGGTAGATATTAAAGCAAGGCGCAGGTATGGGCAACCGCAACGGGCGGCTCCTGCTCGCTGGTGTTCCTCGCCCAAAAGAAAGGAGCGCCTCAGTGGGCGCTCCTCAACGATTCCCCGAAAAGCCCGTAGCCTACTACATCATGCGCTGGATGATGCGCTGGGCCTGGTCTTCGCTTAAGCCGAGAGGGCGGTGAGCCAACGGCCCTTCCTTGGACAACACCGGCTCGGCTTCAACCAGCGAGACGGATTCCTTCTGGAAGAACAGGCCGGTGTAGATGGTGTCGCCCCACTGCAATGCTTTTTCGCAAGCGGTTTTCCAGTCAGATGGGTTGTGCTCTTCGTCTTCCAGCTTGACGATGCGGTCCTTGAAGAAATCGTGGGTATTGTCCCGATTAAAGGTGACGCATGGGCTGAACACGTCAATGAGGGCGAATCCCTTGTGATTGACAGCCCCCTTGATGAGCTCGGTCAACTGACGGACGTCGCCGCTGTAGCCGCGGGCAACATAGGTCGCGCCGTTCATAATGGAGCTGGTGATGGGGTTGACAGGGGCTTCCACGCTGCCGTGGGGAGTGCTCTTGGTGCTCATTCCATAGCTGCTGGTAGGCGAGACCTGTCCGGTCGTAAGGCCGTAGATCTGGTTGTTCATCACGACGTAGGTCAGGTCTATGTTGCGGCGGGCGGAGTGGGCGAAGTGGTTGCCGCCAATGCCATATCCATCGCCGTCGCCTCCGGTGACGAACACGGTCAGATCATGATTCGCCAGCTTTGCGCCGGTCGCCACCGCCAAGGATCGCCCGTGGAGGGTGTGCATCCCGTAGGAGTTGAAATAGCCCGGCAGGTTAGAGGAGCAACCGATGCCGCTGACGGTCAGTATCTCATGGGGTTGCAACCCCATCTCAGCGCAGGCGCGTTGCAGTGAGTTGAGCACTCCGAAGTCACCGCATCCCGGGCACCAGTCGGGATTGACCTGCCCTCTGAAATCTCTGGCAGTCAACTGAATTTCGGGCCTGCCGTTAGCCACACCTACGGTTGCCATTGCATCACCTCTTTCGCCAAAACTTGCGGACTCCGCCGCCGGGTTCCGCACTGTTGCATTTCACCTGTTCATCCTGAGCCTGTCGAAGGATAAATAGGTGATGACCTTCACCCTCTCTCTTGATGGAGAAGGGTATTTTCTTTACATCTGCCTAGACGATTACTTCCTGGTAAGGTACGTAGCTGCTTACCTTATCCGCTACTTGTTCCATCACCCCGTCGGCGATGTGGTGGGGCATGAACGGTTCTCCGTCGTACTTCCGAATGTGACCGTGAGCGGCAAATCCGGTCTCGCTGCGCAGGAAGCGGGCGAACTGGCCGGAGTAGCTGTTTTCCACAATGATTACGCGCTTCGCACTGGTCAGGATGCCATTTACATGGTCGGCGTGGAAAGGAATTATCCACTTGATGGCTAACTGGTTGGCGGTTACGCCCCGCTCGGTCAGCAGTTCAATGGCTTCCTTGATAGTGCCTTGAGTGGAACCCCAACCAACAAGAGTCACCTCTGCGTCTTCCGGGCCTTCCAACTCAGGTGGGGCGACCAGGGAATGCGCGTTCTGCATCTTGCGGCCACGCTTTTCCACCATCATCCGGCGCTTGTGGGGGTTGGTGAACTCGTCGCTGATAAGGGTGGAGTCCTCGTCGTGCTCGTCGGTGGCAACGACGTGAACGTGTCCTTCAAGGCCGGGAATCGCGCGGGGAGAGACGCCGCTTTCGGTGTTCTGGTAGCGTTTGTAGCCGTTGGCGGGGGAAGGCTCGGTGATGAGCTGGCCCCGGTCAATAGTGGGGTGCATATCTATGGCGTCCGGGTCAACGCTGTACCGGCCTTCGGAAATGAGCAGGTCGGAAATCAGGATACCCGGGCACTGGAGTTTGTCGGTGAGGTTGAACAATTCCGGCGTGGTGTTAAAGGCGTCCAGCGCGTTGTAGGGGGCCACCACCAGCCGTTCGTAATCACCCTGGCTGGCTCCCAGCACCTGCCAGAGATCGCCCTGCTCCGTTTTGGTGGGAACGCCAGTGGATGGCCCAGCGCGCTGAACATCGATGTATACGACCGGAATTTCCATCATGCCGGCTGCGCCGACGGCCTCGGTCATCAAGGCGAAGCCGCCGCCGGAGGTGGCGCACATGGAGCGGACGCCGGTGTGAGCCGCTCCAATGACCATGTTGGAGACGCCGATTTCGTCCTCCACCTGGCGAACCATGATGCCCAGGTTGCGGGCGTTGGAGGCCATCCAGTGCAGGACGCCGGAGGCCGGGCTCATTGGGTAGGCGGCATAGAACTTGACGCCGGCCGCGGCTCCTCCCATAGCGATGGCCTCGTTGCCGGACCACACGGCGAGAGGTTTGCCGCCCACGGGCATGGGCTGCGCGAAAGGCTGGAAATTCGTCTCTGAGTAATCGAAGCCGGCGCGGGCAACCTCAATGTTCTGGTCCACCACCTGCTGGCCTTGACGGGCGAAACGCAACTCCAGGCTGTCTTGCAGTATCTGGAAGTCGAGGCCCATCAGGGAAACCACCGCGCCCATCATCACGGTATTCTGGATGAGACGGTTGCGGCTCTGGGTCAGTTCACCGACAGGAATGGCGCAGAGGTCACCTCCGCTGGACTCTCCGGGAGTAACCGAGTCGCCGTTGAACAGCACCCGGCCGCCGGAACCGATATGCCGCTGGTGCCGGTCCATGGTGTCCTGGTTCAGGCACAGCAAAAGGTCCATCTTGTCGCCGTGGCTGAAAACTTCCTGGTCGCAGATACGGAGGGTAAGGAAGATGTGTCCGCCGCGGATGATGGACTGGTAGGCGTTGTAGGTGCTGAGATGCAGCCCTCGCCGGACGATAATGCGGGCGAAAATGTCGCCGGGGGTAGCAATACCCTGCCCGGCTTCGCCGCCGATGCCCATTGCGAAATCAAACTTGCCCGATGCCATCTAAACGCTCCTCCAATCCGTACCGCGTCTACGCATTCACGTAGACGGAACTTTTCGGTTGAATACCGTTTGTGCCTAGAACGGCCTCAGTATACCGCCGCTCTCAACCCTAGACAAATGATTTGCCGGATACTGCCAAAATCAACGTCTTTGTTTACGAAATTCATATACAGCATCCCGTCATTGCGCTCCGCCTGTATCGCTACATATGAACGGCCCGGCCCTGAGCCGATAACGCGGCCTCCTTGAGCATCTCGGACAAGGACGGGTGCGGGTGCACCGTCCAGCCCAATTCCAGGGTGGTGCCCTCCAGCATTCGGGTCATGGACAACTCGCCCAACAACTCGGTGACTTCCGGCCCGATCATGTGGCCACCAAGAAGTTCGCCGTAGCGGGAATCCACCACCAGCTTGACCATGCCCTCTGTCTCTCCCATGGCCAGGGCCTTTCCGTTGGCAAGAGCGTTGAATACGCCGACGCTGACTTCGTAACCTTGTTCCCGGGCCTGTGCTTCGGTCAGGCCGAAGCTGGCAATCTGTGGGTTGCAGTAGGTGGTGCGAGGCATATTCACGTAGTCCATCGGCTGAGGTTCCATGCCCATGATGTGCTCAACGGCGGTGACAGCCTGGGCAGAAGCCACGTGGGCCAAAGGCATCTTGCCGGTGACATCGCCGATGGCGTAGACCCCCGGCGCGCCGGTCGCTAGGAATTCGTCAACGACGATTCCCGTGCGGTCAACGGCTACGCCTGCCGCATCCAGCCCCATATCTTCCACATTGGGCTGAACGCCCACAGCCACCAATACCATACCGGCCTCAATGGACTGCGTCTCTCCGCCCTGTTCCACCGACACTGTTACTCCGCCGGGCCGGGTCTGGACTCCGGTGACCCCGGCGCCGGTGAGGATGTTCATGCCCAGGCCCTTGAATGAGCGTTCCAGTTGGGCGCTGATGTCCTCATCTTCGTTGGGCACCAGCCGGGGCAGAAGTTCGACGATGGTGACGTCTACGCCGTACATCGCGTAGATGTAGGCAAACTCCACGCCGATGGCGCCGCCGCCAACGATAACCATGGATGAGGGCAGGTCTGTGAGGATGATGGACTCGCGGCTGGATATGATGCGGTTGCCATCCACGGGCAGGGAGGGGATGGAGCGGGGGCGGGAGCCGGTGGCGATTATGACGTTCTTGGCTTCGATGACGGTTCCCTGCGGCTCTACCGATACCCGGTTGGGGGCGACCAAGCGTCCCGTGCCTTCAATATGCTCCACGCCGTTCTTCCGCAGCAGGAAGCGCACTCCCCGGGTGTTGCGGTCCACCACCCGGCGGCTGCGAGACATGGCAACTTCGTAGTCGGCGTGGAATCCATCGAACTTCAACCCGAATTCCTCGGAACGCCGGACGTAGGAAACTATCTCCGCATTCTTTAGCAGGGCCTTGGTGGGGATGCAGCCCCAGTTGAGGCAGGTGCCGCCCAGCGCTTCCCTTTCTATGATGGCGGCCTTCAGTCCGAGTTGTCCCGCCCTTATGGCCGCGACGTATCCGCCAGGGCCTGAGCCGATTACCACAAGGTCATAACTAGATTCCATCCCCATCCTCAGAAGGCGCGTCCGCGTCGCAGAAGTCCTGAACTGTCAAACCAACAGGCGGATTATAGCCGCGCCCCGGCAAATGGCACAATACGAATAAGCTAGAATACGATTTCAACATATACTTGTAAGAGTGCGTTTGAAACCTGCCTCCATGCTGACGGAGTCCGCTTGACCCATCCATGCCATTCCGCCCTTTGGCTGGCCGCAGCCTTTCCCGGCATCGTCCTGGCCGCGATATTGTCGGCGTGCGGCGGGCCAACACCTTCGCCGGCTGGACAACCGCCACAGGCAACGGCAGCGTCGTCAGCAGCCCATACCGCCGTGCCGTTCGCTACGCCCTCGGTTTCGCCCCCCAGTCCACCGCTCGCTGTAACCTCCGCAGCGCCTGCCTCTATCCCGGCCCAGACGCTTATTCTCCCGGCCCCAAGTCCGACGCCAAGCCCTTTACTAAATAGTCCCTTGCCTGCTCCGGCGTTCCCTAGCCCCACTCTGCACCCATACATCTCGGATTGGGTCAAGGAGCGCATTGAAACCGTGATCGGACTCTACCGCCCCACTCCGGCCGGCGAGGCCCTGCTCCGCAGCCTGGACCTGCGGCAGATGCGGGGCGAACCGGGCTTTTTCGGCAGCTACGGGTTCGGGCAGTGGGCTGGCGTCGGCGAAGCAAAGCCCGTTCCCACAATGCACGAGATGATGCACTCATACTGGGGCGGCTTTCCGGTAATCGGACGGCCCGAATTAGGTTGGGACCGGGAGGAAGGACAGCACACAGCGCCAGCGATGGCCAGCTATCATCGGGACATACTGACCTTTATGGCACAGCCGCCGGATGATTACGAAATGCTGAGGCAGCGGCTCCGCAACATCCCGGGGATTTCCCGCGAAAACACCAAACCGCTGTTTCACAGTCTTGAGGCCGACCTTCCATACACCACCGGCGGAGACCTGGGGCTGGTTCCACCCATCCTGCGCAAGTATTGGGGCTATTTTCTCGCCGACGGACCATTTCATACCTGGGAGCGAGCGGCGGGCTGGTACCGGTCGTTGTCCCATGATCAACGTTCCATTGCTGACAAATTCCTGGGATTTCAGCACTTCGACCTGCAGGAATACGTCAACGACATGACCTACCCGACGACCGGCGAGCCGCTGTCCACTGCCGCCCCAAAACTAGCAGGAGAGGAGCGGCAGCGTCTCACCGACTTGGCGGAACAGTTCGACCTGTTGCTGGGCGATGCGCAACTGGAGGAAGACTTCCAGTTCTGGCGGGTTTATCTGCAAGACAAAATGCACCTGCATCGCGCTCATCCAGGGCATCTCGATTCCCTGGATTTGCCGAGGGCCGGGGACATCGCGGACGCTCTGGAGTTCCTGTCTGCTCTGGAAGGAAGCCCAGAGGAGCAGGCTTCGATTCTGGCAGGAGGTATCTCAAACCAGCCGTTCCTCGTGAATTTCCTGCCCGCAGTGGACAACGGAACGCTGGTGAGGCTGTTCGCGGACGGGGCGGACTTGCCCGACGGCCCAACGCTGCAAGCCACTGCCAGCTTCGTGGAGCGGCTCCGGCGTTTCTCAGCCGAAGTAGACCGCGCCCTGGCCGAGGGCCGGGAATTGCCGGAAAACGGAGCACGGGCGGTGGAGGTATTTCTGGCTGAAACCGGGGTTGAGCAGGAGCAGGACCTGCGGTTGTTCTTCGACCTGTTCCACGAGGCAGCCCCGGTTACTGCTCGAAGCACGATGGCATCTGCCAGCAAGGAGACGGTTCGCAAACTGATGCCCGTGGTTCCGGCACAGTTGCGCGCAATGCTGGGACCGGAGGCGCTGCTGGAAAAGCTGGACGTCACAGCGGACGCCCATGAAGCGAACCTCAAACGGGGAATCCGTCTGCTTATTGAGGAAGCATCCGGCAACTACCGGATTGAAGAGCCGTTCCTGGAGCGCCTCTACGAGGTGATGGCGAATAAAGCGCAACTCTCCCCGGGCGAGACGGCTCGAGTGGTGTCCGAAACGCCGTTCCCGCTGGAAGGTATGATCACGAATCAGCCAGACGCGGCGGTTGCCATACTCTCCGACAATCCCGCGCTGTCCATTGAGCTGATAAGGTACAGCGACAAGATCGTTGCTCCGTCCGCCCGCATCATCTACCGTCTGGTGCAGGCAAACCCTGACTTTGCTGCCGACATGATAGTCGCCTTAGACCGAGCCGGAGAGCAAGATATTGTCGTGGAGGCACTGGCATACTTCGCTTATGACAAAGCGCGGTCCGAGAAGTATCCGAAACTCCCCATTTCATTGAGCCGGGACGGAGCTTTCCTGGAATCGCTGATGGAGAGGCAAGGAGCTGAATGGCTGCAAACCAGGCTCGGCGAATCAGCGGAGCTTTACCGCCTGCGAGAGTCAGCAGGAGAGGTAACGCCGGATTTCCTGGAGCGTTACCGCCAGACGTTGGAAGCTGCCGCAGACACCCTCAGCCTGAAATCCAGGGAGCGGATGATGGCGGTTATCCGTACCGAGTTCGATTAGGCGGAATTGTTACGGTGCGGCGTTTCTGTTAACATTGGCACTGCTTGGTTCGTACTCTATCGCGCGAGGATGCGAATGGGATTCCTGCGAGGCATCGGCCCTCTTGAGATTATCATAATACTCGGACTGATCCTGCTCATTTTCGGGTGGCGGCGTATGCCCGAAATCGGCAGTTCCATGGGCAAGGGAATCCGCACTTTCAAGTCTGCCCTGCTGGGCGATGATGACAAGAACAAGCAGGACCCGCCCATGGCCAAGGGCGGCGATGAGCGCAACCCATATTAAGGCAAGCGCAGGAAAGGCAATAGACGACGAGAACCGGCTTAAGGGGCCGGTTCTTTTCGTTATCAGGAGTTACATTCAGGACCGGATTACATCGCTGGACTACTGTTGGGCGATGGCGGCCTCAGCCTTGCGCCGGTTGCGTTCCGCCAGGCGGGCCAGCAACACGCCGAACTCATAGAGAGCCAGCAGAGGCAGGGCGACCAGGGTCTGGTTCACGGGGTCGAAGGTGGGCGTGATGAGCGCACCCAGGATGAAGGCGATGACCACCCACACTCGCCGGAAGCGCGACAGGCGCCGCGACGACACAATTCCGAGCTGGGCCAGCAGAAACATTATCAGCGGCGTCTCGAAGGCAACGCCCATCCAGAAAAGCAAGCGCACCATCAGATTGACGATATTGCTCACCCGAATGAGTGGAGTTACTACGTCTTCGCCGAAGTTAAGAAGAAAGTGAAGAGCCGGGGGCGTCAGAACGAAATACGCGAAAGCCATGCCCGAAACAAAGGCAAGCAAGACCAGCGGCAGGAATCCGAATAGCAGGCGGCGCTCCCGGCGGGTCAGTCCCGGGGCAACGAACATTATGACCTGGTAGATGACTACGGGCAGAGCCAGCACGAATCCCGACAGCACAGAAACCTTGAAGGCGGTCGTCAGAAACTCAGTCACTTCCGTGATGATTAGCTGACCGTCTTTGCCGGTTTCCAAGCCTGAAGGGCGCACCAGGAACTCGATGATTTCATCGAAGAAGACGAAGGAAGCGCCCGTACCCACTATGATAGCCAGTGAGCAAATGAGCACTCGGCGGCGCAACTCGCCCAAGTGCTCCATGAAGCTGAGTTCGCGGGCCATCAGCCTCGGCCGTTCTCTTCGCGGCTGGGAGAAGGCTGCGATTCCTGTACGTTATCGCCGGGCCCGTTGTCGTTGGGGGTGACTGGCTCATCGTCCGGCAGGTCGGGGCGGGAAGGCACGCCGGGCGGCGGTTGCTGTGCATGAGAGCGCTGGCGTTCCTCAGTGGATATGGCGTCGGTCACTTCGCTGAAGGTGCGCCGCAGGTCGCCAAGGACTTTGCCCGTCCGTTTTGCCATATCAATGGAGCGCCCCGGCCCCAGCACCAGAAAGGCCACCAGAAAGACTACGGCCAGCTCCATTAGGCCCATGCCCATTATGTTCATTGAGAGTGCTCCCACCCTGACCTTTCCCCAGAGGGAGAGGGAACTATGAGATGGTTTGGGCAACTGGGGCCGCAGTTGGCGGTTTCAGGCAGAGTCCAGCCCTCGGGGGGGTTCCAACCCAGCTCGGCCAGCATTTGCAAGAGGCGGCAGGTGGGCAGGCCAACAATGTTGTTATAGCATCCATCCCAATCGGAAGCGGGGCAAAGTTCGGTGTCCTGAACTGCGTAGGCCCCGGCCTTGTCCCGCGGCGTGCCAGTGGCGATGCTGGCCTCGATCTCGTCGTCGGAGAAATCGCGAAGGGTTATCTGTGATGTCATGCTGCCGGTCAGTCGGTGGCCGGTAGCGGCGTCAACCACCGTCAGACCAGTGCAGACGTGGTGAGTTGTGCCGCGCAGGCGGCGCAGCATGGCGCGGGCCTCGCCGTCGTCCACTGGCTTGCCCAAGGATTCCCCCAAGTGGACAACGGTGCTGTCGGCGCCGATGACAAACCCCTGCTGCATTGAGGAAGCCACCTTCGCTGCTTTGTCCTGCGACAGGCGCTCAACCATAGCCTGTGGGGGCTCGCCGGGTAGCGGGTCTTCCGGCACGTCGGCTGGCAGAATGTCGAAGGACAACCCCAGCCTGGTCATCAGTTCGCGGCGGCGGGGCGACGCGGATGCGAGAACCAGGTTATCCGACCCGGCTTTCCCTTCCCAATGGAGAAGGGCAACGCACTCCACATGATGCGTCTGCGGGAACATATCAATGGGTACAACCCGCTGAAGGGAGTATCCGCCTCCGCACAGAATCTTCAGGTCTCGGGCCAAAGTCTCGGCATCGCAGGAAACGTAAGCCACTCGAGATGGAGCCAGCGAGAGCAGGCTGGCAAGGGCCTGCGGCTGGCAACCGGAACGCGGAGGATCCAACACCACCACATCGGGGCTGCCCTTCGACAAGCTCAGGATGGACGGATCTCCCAGCACGTTTTCTGTACGGCCCAATACGAACTCCACACCGGGAAACCCTGCGGCATTCTCCTTGGCATCAGCCACCGCCGCGGAGGATTCCTCGACCGCGATGACCTTGCCAACGTAGGGGGCTAACAGCACGGCAAAGGTCCCAACACCGGTGTAGGCGTCCAGCAACACGTCGTCCGGCCCTAGCGACAATCCTTCGCGCACCACCTCCGCCGCTTGCGCGGCCTGCTCCACGTTGACTTGGAAGAAGGAAGGCGACGATACGAAGAAGCGGTTATCTCCGACGGTCTCCACGTAGCGCTTCTGCCCAGTGGGAACCGGGACTTCGGGATTGAGCAGCGGGGGCTGCACCAGGTACTCGTCCGGATTTCCTGGGCCGCCAACCCCGGCTCTAATGGAAAGCTGGGTTGTTTCCTGGCAGCGATCCTGCAATTGTTCCAACACCGCGTTGACGCTGGGCCGCATCAGCATACATTGGTCAATTCGCACGAAGCTGCGGGTTTCACGGTTGACGAATCCCAAGACGCCACTCCGGCTGACAGTGAAACGGGCATGGTTCCGGTAGCCGTAGCGGTTGGCCGAGGGAAGCGTGTCGGCAACCGGAGCATCGGACGGGTCTGAGTACAGGCCGCCAACGCGGACAAGGGCGTCAATCACCCTTTCACGCTTGATTGCCAATTGCGCGCCATAGTCCAGGTGTTGCCACTGACAGCCAGTGCACTCACCGAAGTATCGGCAGGGCGGGGAAATCCGTTCCGGAGCAGCATCCAATACACCGACAACGCTGGCGGAGGCATACTTGCGGTGAACTCGCACCACCTCCGCTGTCACCCGCTCGCCGGGGACGCCGCCGAAGACGAATACGGGCGAGCCATTATGCCAAGCCATGGCTTCACCCAAGCGGCCCCAGGATTCCAGGGTCAGCTCCAGACGGTCGCCGGGCTTGAGCGCGTCCTGTTGTGCGACTGGTTGCATAGAACTCATATTTACCAGACACTATACAGGCTAGGGCGCGATGATTCCAACCTGCCTGCAAGTGGTCACAGGGTCTTGTAATAGTCCCCTCTCCCTCCGTGGAAGGGACAGGGAACGCTGGCCCGGTGACGAGGTATTCTTAATATGCGGGGATATTGGATTTTAGCCACTGGCGCCAGCAGACCAATGCCAGGGAATACACCAACATCTCTACGCTTTTGGTGTACCCTTTGGTTCGCCGCATCAGCCGGTTCAGCTTGCTCCGCCACACCGAATGCAGCCCTTCGTTCCAATTCACTGCGCTGCCCTTTCCCGCCACGTGCCGCTGCGGAGGAAACCATCCCAAGTACACCTGATAAGCGTCGCTGCGGTACAGACCAGCTTCCGGCAGCCTTTCGTACAGCCGCAGAAACGGCCCCTCGCTGCGGTCTCCCACCTCAAAATCCACCCAGCGGCTGCCGTCAGCCTCCCTTACCACCGCCGTCCAGATCCAGCAGTTTTTCCGATTCTCCCCGCGCCTGGCGCCCCGGTAAGTCCACATCTCATCGCAGGATACCGCCACTGCCGGCCGATCACCCATCGTCCGGCGCTCATTGCGCTCCCGCAGTTGGCTCAAGGCAGCGCGCCCCCTTTTTTCACCCAGCCCAACACTGCCGGAGCACTGTAGCCCAACACCCGGCCGATGGCGCTTAAACTGCTCCCTTCGACATACATGGCCAAGGCACGCTCCTTCACCTCCGGTCCAGGACGGCGGTAGGCCCCGCCAGGCGCGCTGCGCCGACGGCAGTCGCCGCAACTGTATGCCTGCCGGCCAGCCACATGGCCGTCCTTGCGCATCCAGTTGGAGCCGCAGCTGGGACAACGGACGTCGTGGCGGTAAACTCGGCTTCGCGCCATCAGCAACCCTCCTGACATGGTGCTCTATGACATTGTAAATCCAATATCCACTTATGTTAAGAATACCGGTGACGATGGCCGGTTGACCTGCCGCTGTTGCGGAATTAAACTGAACCGGACACCCCAAATTATTCGCTGCGCGCGAGTCCAGGTCGCCAGCGGCCACGCTTGTTCCGGTACGGGGCATAGACTAGGGCAGCGGAAGACATTTCCGGAGGATAGTATGGCAGAACCCATTGAGGTTACCGATCAGAACTGGGAGTCCGAAGTGCTCAACTCCGATCTGCCCGTGCTGGTCGACTTCTGGGCGGAATGGTGCGGCCCGTGCAAGATGATTGCCCCGTCGGTTCATGACATGGCGGTGGAGTACGACGGCAAGCTGACAGTTGGCAAGCTGGATGTTGACAACAGTCCCAATGTCGCCATGCAGTACGGCATTCGCAGCATTCCCGCGCTGATTTTCTTCAAGAACGGCCAGCCCGTAGACCAGATCGTCGGCGCGGTTCCCAAGGGTGCCCTCAAGAAGAAGATTGACTCCGTGCTCGGCAGCTAGCCACCGGAACGGACCAAACCAACAGACGCCGCTCCCCTGATTTTCAGAGGCGGCGTTTTTGCTGTGTGGAGCATGGGCTTGGAAATCGCCGACGATGGATTGAGCCACAGTACCATAGTGGCTACCAATGATTTATACTCTCTCTTGTACTGACGGCCTTGAGACTCTTGGGAGTGGATGGGGCCCGGTGGCCCTTGCGGTCTTCAAAACCGTTATGCCTCGTTAAGAGCGGGGTAGGTGGGTTCGACTCCCTCGCACTCCCGCCACCATCAAAGCCATACTGCCGCTTAAAAGGGCATCTCAAGGTTAACCAGCTTGAAATGCCCGATTTTTGTCCTAATTTAGGAGATACGCCGTTGCGAGGTTCGCCCTCACCCTCGCTTTCACGGGACAGCTAGTCCTCTCCCAGAGGGACAGGGAATTGTAGCCAACTGCGTAAGTCCCACATAAATTGTCCGAGTTCATGCGCTGGATTCCGTTTAAGCGCTGCCGCTCACTTCGAGACTTATTTGAACCTCTAAATACCCGCGGCAGCCGCTTGCTCATCGGCTACCCTCAGGTAGCTGGCGGGGAGCTCCTTGAAATCGGTCATCAGTGAGCCGAAGCCCTCGATAACGTCGTCCATCCCATTGGCCCGCATGGCGTACCAGTAGGTCGCGGTGTTGATGGCGACAACCGGCTTTTTGAGCCACTTTTCCGCCTCTCCGGCCAAGCGCGCCATTGCCAGGTTGGTGCCGCACTGCACCAAAGCCTCAACGTCGTGCTCGTTCAGTTCGAGGAGAGCATCCAGTAATTGCTTTTCCGGGACTTTGGACATGGCAGTGGGACTATCGCAGCAAAGCCCCTTGATAGCCACAACATCGAAACCGCAGTCTTCGAGGAAGCGGGCCACGTTCTCATCGGCCACCGGCCAATATGGTGTCAAGACGCCAATGCGCTTGATGTCTCCGTAACAGCGTAGAGCCGCCTGGCAGGCATCGGACCCCATTGCCACGCCCCGTCCGGTCAGTTGCATCATGTGTTTCTTCAGTTCTAGGCTGCGCTGCAATCCCCCCCAGAATGTTTCCGAAGACATACCCATCACGAGGTAGTCCGGATCGCAGGTCATGACCCGGAGCAAGGCGTTATCCCACTCCAGACGGATGTTTTCCATCAGGCGATTGAAGTCATCATTGCTGCCAACTGGCGCGTTGGGAATCCAGATGCGCACAATGTGGTTGGTCACGCCTCTGGGCCGCATCTCGTCAAATTCAGGCTGGACCGACGTGTTGGTGGAAGGCACCACAACACCCCAGTTCGCCCGCCACCCCAAGCAGTCTGGCATTGGTCTACGCTCCTGTTTGGATTGACGCAGCGGCCCTTCGCCGCCGCAGATTACTGCCGGCCGGCTGATGTCCCGGTTGGGGCTCTTTCATACAGGATCGCGATGATTTCGGAAGAAGACATCAGATCGGCGTATTTTTGCTCCATGTCGAACAGGTTCGCGTCGTGGGGGCCAAGGGCCCGATCGCCGACGCAATCGGTAGCCACCACGGTCCTGAAGTTGTAGCTCATCGAGTCTATCACCGAAGCCCTGACGCACCCGGAGGTGGTGCACCCGGTCACGATCACAGTGTCCACGCCCTTGCTGACGTACCAGGCCGTCAGGTTGGTGCCGAAGAAAGCCGAGGGCTGGGTCTTGCGCACTATGTATTCGCCATCGCACGGCTTCAACTGCTCCACGATCTGGCTGCCGAAGGCCCTTTCAGTGAGTTGGGTTAACGCCGGAGCCTTCAATGTGAAAACGCCAGCGTCGGAGCCGTCATCGGCGTAGACCACCCGGGTGAAGGCGATGGGTAGACCCAGGACGCGGGCTTCGGCCAATAAGCCCCGGGTATTCTCAATAGCTTCTCCGATGTTGCCACCGCCGAACTGGTCCGGGTTGGCGAAACTATTGACAAAATCGATTATCAAGAGAGCAGGCCGCTGGCCTATCCCGCTGCTGTTGCCAAAACCCTGTTTTTGATAGATTTCCAGCTCACTCATAGTTATCCCTTATTTTTGGGATTTATATCGTATTTTACCCACACACCGTTAAAGCAGGCACTCCTGCCAAAGACAATGGCATCCTCAAGCCCCGGAGGCCTTATAAACCGTCATTCCCGCGAAAGCGAGTATCCATGTTGCCGGGTTTCAGCTTATTTGCCGGAGCCGGGGGTCTCTGAATTCCCGCTTTCGCGGGAATGACGGGATTTTCCTAACGCTGGGTAAAATTCGATATAATTCCCTTATTTTTCTATTCATCCCTGCGGTGTAGCAGCGTTTCCAACTCTCGGATGCGTTCCTCGGCCGCGTCAGCGCGTTGCCGCTCGGATTCCAGGCTGGGGATATAGTCCTCGGCGTTGGAGTCGTACCAGTCCAGTTGGCCCTGCCGCCAGCAGAAGTACAGCCCCAGCGCTTCGCTGTACCCTCGCAGCTCACCGCCGGGCAGTTCGTCCACTGCAATGGGCCTGTACCGGCCCTCCACCAGCCGGTCGCCAGCCAGGCGGGTTCCGTGAAACTCGCCCGTCTCGTCAAAACGCCAGTATTCCCGCACCCCCAGACTCGCGTAGAAGCCGGGTTTCACCCCGATGTCAATATGCCCGGTGCGGCGGGAGGCGATTTCCAGCGCCAGATCGGGCGGCTTGCCCTGGAACGACACCACGTAGCCGTTGTTGGCTTCGTACAGTTCCGGGTCGGCGTCGAAGGCCACCAGCAGGTCCGGGTAGCGAATGGGCGCGCCCGGCGCGGCGCAGATGTACCGGTCGCCGGATACGATGGTGGTTTCGGGATTGACTAGGTAATGAGCCACCCGGTAGGCATTGCCGTTCCTAGCCAACTGTTTGAAACTGGTCATATCGTCAGGATGCTTCTCCGGGATGTCGGGCAGGCGGTAGGCCAGGGGGTTCTGCTTGGCCGCCTGGGTAGTGGGGATGCTGGTCATGGGAATTTCTCCCGGGGAGTTTCGGTTGCTCCATTGTGGGCAGTCGGGCGGGCCGCTGTCAACGAGACGGTTCGCAGGGGGCAGCGTTCCGATTACAGTCAACTCAACGTACTTTCTCAATACGAACACCACGTTAGGAGCGCATCCATGGGCGGTCTTCTTACTCCGTGTCCAACATTTCCCGCACTATCGCTGTGACCTCCTCGCGGGTGATGGAGCCGGTCCATAAACGGAACACTTCGCCCTCAGCGGTGATGAAGGCTGTGGTAGGCATTGCCCGAATCCGGTAATCACGGACTACCTGTGCGTCGTCGGTGTATCCCGCCGGGTATGTAATGCCAAGGGAATCCAACAGCTTGCCGGCATCTCTATGTGAACCCAGCCCGGTAAACTGGCCCACATCTATGCCTAGCAGCCGTACCCGGTCGGCATATTCTTCGTAGAAGTCCTGCAATTCCGGCATTTCAGACCAGCAGGGGGTGCATAACCGCGCCCAGAAATTGAGCACCAAGGGTCGCCCTTCCAATTCGGACAAGGCCATCTCGGTTGCCCCGAGCGCATCGTCGCCCTGAAACAGCACAAACCGGAAGTCGGCAGCCTGACGGTCCGTATCCGAGCGTTCCACAGCGCGAGGTGGAGTGGCGGCATCCATCGAAGCCAACGATGGCGTTGGAGTGAGATTCGATGTCGGGGTAGCCGTCGGAGCCAAGGCGGTGGAGGGTCCAGGCGTTGGGGTTTGCAAAAGCAGATTTGAAGCATCGCCCGAGCACGCCATCACGAGTACGACGCAAGCTATCAGACCCACGCTTGCAGCCAACCAACTTATCTTCATGGAATTAGGTTCTGTTGACATTTTCCTGTCATTCCGGCTTTCGCCGGAATGACAGGAAAGGAGTTACCGGACTGCTGTATATTGCAAATGTCAACACGACCTAGTGAAGCGTAAACCGTAACCGGGGCGCAATCTCAAGGTGGTAGGGATGTTCCAAACTAATTGGCATTAGAATAACAGAAACAGCCGGAGGAGGCCTGTGATGCGATTGGAGAACAAAGTAGCGCTGATCAGTGGCGGGGCCAGGGGTATGGGTGCAGTGGAAGCCCGCTTGTTTGCCAGCGAGGGGGCGAAAGTGGTCATTGGAGACGTCTTGGAAGAAGAAGGGCGCCAGACCGAGGCCGCAGTGAACGAGGCCGGCGGGGAATGCGTCTTCGTGCGCCTCGACGTTACGAGCGAGGACGACTGGGCGGCGGCAGTCAGCGAGGCCGTAGCGCGATACGGCAAGCTGGACATACTGGTCAACAACGCTGGCATATCCAGCACCGGGGGCATTGAGGAACTCACCGTCGCGGACTGGGACCGCACTCTCAACATCAACACCAAAGGGGTGTTCCTGGGCACCAAGTCCGCCATCCCTGAGATGCGTAAGGCCGGAGGTGGAAGCATTGTCAACATATCATCCGGGGCGGGCATCGCTCCTGCTCCCGGCACCTCCGGGGCATATGCCGCCAGCAAGGGCGCGGTGCGTATCTTCAGCAAGTCCACCGCGGTGCAGTACGCCAGAGAGAACATCCGCTGCAACTCGGTGCATCCGGGGCCGATAGAGACGCCGATGCTCCGCTCCGCCCGCGGCGCCGGGTCGCAGCTTGGAGACACCATAGCGCGGGTGCCGCTGGGAAGAATCGGGACGCCTGAGGAAATAGCCTACGGAGTGCTCTACCTCGCCTCCGATGAGTCGTCTTTCGTAACCGGCTCCGAACTGGTGATAGATGGGGGCAGGACGGCACAATAGAGGACTGGTCATCAATCCCAAAGGCCCCCTCTTCACTATGAGAGGGGGCCCTTCGGTTTCCTGTGATTGCCTTACCGAACTACTGGGTGCGGGTGATGGTGCCGTCCGCTTCGATGGTGATGCCGACGACGGTGCCTATCCCTTCATTGAAGACTTCCTGGACGAAGAATTCCCCCGGGCCGCCTACGCGGTCAACCCAGTTGGGCAAGACACTCTCTTCTACTGCGGTGTCGCTTAAAGCTCGCATCTCCGGTCCGAATTCGATGTATTCCAAACCGGCATCAATGTTTTTCTGGAGACCCAATTGGTTTTGGATCGAGCCGAGCCGCAGGGCCTCCAGCTCCATCCTGGCCGACTCCTCTTCGAAGATGGCCTTCAGGTCGTCGGGAATGGAAGCCCAAACATCACCGTTGATGACGTTATGGCTGGTAGGCCAACTGGTCAGCGGACCGTTAATGTAGTTGACCACCTCGTACCAACGCTGTCCGTGCCCTGCGTCACCGCCGGTCACGCCAGCCTCTAGGATGCCCCGCTCCAGCGCAGTGTACACCTCCGAGAAGGCCAGGAACTGAGCTTCTCCACCCATTCCGCGAATCCAGTCGGAAATGGATGTGCCGAAGGCGCGGGTCTTCATGCCCTCAAAATCCCCTGGCGTGTTAAGAGGATCCTTGGTGAAAAGGAAGATGTCGTCGCCGTTATGCCAGTTGATGCTTATGACATGTCCGCCCCCACTGTTATCCACCAACAATTTCTGCAGGTGCGGGTCTATGTTGACGGTGGCGCTGAACTGCTGCTCACGCTCGGTGTAAATACCGAAAAGCGACTGGATTTCCAGTTGCGGCAGCTCGCCAGCAACATAGACACCGAGGATGCTGGCCATGTCGAGAGTGCCGTCCCGTACCTGAGTGAGAGAATCAGGGCCGGCGATGCCCAGTTCAGGGAAGGACGTGGGCAGAATCTGCAACTGCCCGTTGGTGCGCGCCTCCAAGTTGGGAGCGAGGAAATTCTCCACTATCTTGCAAAACACCAGTGCCCGGTTCACGCAGGCGTGCTGTATTTCAATGCTTTCCCCGCTGCTGGTCAGTTCTGTGGGATTGTCGAAGTTGGCCCGCTCGATTACAGACTTGTAATAATCGGACTCATACACGTACCGATGGTTCTCTAGGGCCGAGAGAGGCACGATCCCGTCCGCGTCTCCTTCGTCCGGAGTAGGCGCATCGCCGACCAGGGAGTTGAGGTCACCTACGTAAAAAGCGCCGGGACCGTTGGCCCGCTCAGCGGCAGCAGCCAGCACTGCCTCACTGAACTCGCTTTCCATGGCCGCCGGTTCCTCGGTAGCTTCCTCAACCTCAGTTGGCTCGACAGTTGGCGCCGCCGTGGGAGCCGCCGGGGCTTCTGTGGGTGCGGTGGTGGCTGTGGGAACCGGTGTAGCGGCCTCGCCGCAAGCCACCAGCAATACGCTTACGATTCCCAAAAGAAAGATTGCCAGGAATTTTCGCATAGACACGCTCCTGTAAATTAAAATCACCGCTGTTTGCCTGGTCCGGCCTCGGATGCCGGATTCAATAGCGAACAAGGCGCGATTATAGGAACGTCACGAAAAGTCGTCAATACAGTTGGGTTAGCGAACTGAAAGCGTTATTACTGCAACATGCAACTCATAAATTGCATCAAATCATAGCGAATTACGGAAAACTCCACCCGAACGCAGTGTAGTGGCCGTTCTTGCCAGTGTTGCTCCAGACCATTCCCTTTGTTGCTGAAGGCGTCTCAACAATGGCAACGGCCCCATCTCACATGGAGACGGGGCCGTTGGTGTCCCTTTTGATTGCCTTACTGAACTACTGGTCTCGGGTGATGGTGCCATCAGCTTCAATGGTGATGCCGACGACGGGCCCGATGGCCCGGTTGAACACCTGAACGAAGTGAGAGTCCACGCCAACGCGGTCCACCCAGTTGGGCACCACCGAGTTGGACACTGCGTTATCGCTGTGGGCGCGCATTTCGGGGCCGAACTCGACGTAGGTCATTCCGGCATCTATGTTCTTTTGCAGACCCAACTCGTTTTGGATCGAGCCCACACGCAGGGCCTCCAATTCCAGCTTGGCGGCCTCTTCCTTCATGATTTCCTTGAGGTCGTCAGGAATGGAAGACCAAACCTCGCCGTTGATGACGTTATGGCTGGAGGGCCACGAAGTCAGGGGGCCGTTGATGTAACCGGTAACCTCGTACCAGCGCTGTCCGTAGCCCGCATCGCCACCGGTCACGCCAGCTTCCAGGATGCCTCGCTCCAGAGCGGTGTAGACTTCGGTAAAGGCTAGGAACTGAGCTGCCCCGCCCATGCCGTTGATCCAGTCTGAAATTGATGTGCCAAAGGCGCGAGTCTTCATTTCACTGACGTCTTCGGGCAGGTTAAGGGGCTTCTTGGTGAACAGGAAAATGTCGTCCCCATTGTGCCAATTGACATTTATGGGGTAGCCGCCGGTTTCGTCAATCAGAAGCTGCTCAATATCCTCAAGCATTTCCACGGTAGACCCATATTGTTGCGACCGTTGGGTGTAAAGGCCGAACAGGTACTGAATTTCCAGTTCCGGCAGTTCGCCGGCCACATAAGGGCCGATTATGTTGACCATGTCCAGAGTACCATCACCCACCAGGCCGAGGGAGTCAGGCCCGGCTATGCCCAGTTCTGGGAAGGAAGTCGCTTCCAGCAGCAACTTGCCGTTGGTGCGTTTTTCCAAGTTGGGCCCCCAGAAGGTTTCCATGATCTTACAGAAGACCAAGGCCCGGTTTACGCAGGCGTTCTGAATTACGATGGGATCTCCGTCGTAGGTCATTTCCGTCGGGTTGGTGAACTTGGCCCGTTCAATTACGCTCCGGTAGTAATCGGACTCATAGACGAAGCGATGCTTTTCCAGCGCGTCCAGCGGAACGATACCGTTGGCGTCGCCTTCATCCGGCGTGGGGGCCGGCCCTACCAGGTCGTTCAGGTCGCCAGTATAAATAGCGCCGGGGCCGTTGGCCCGCTCGGCGGCGATGGCCAGCAACTCCGGGCTGTAGTCGCCTTCCATCTGTGCCGGTTCGTCTGTTGCGGACGGGGCCTCGGTGGCTGCCGGAGCGGTGGTGGCTGTCGGGGCTGCTGTGGGGGCGGCGGTAGGCTCGGGCGCAGCCGTATTGGTCGGTGGCACCGCCGTCGCAGAACTGCCGCAGGCGACGACCAGTAGCGCTACGATTCCCAATAATATGAATGCTAAGTATGTTCTCATCTTTTTAATTCTCCTATTATTATCGACTTATTGCTCACGGAGTTTTCGCAACTATCGCTGCGTCCGTCCGCAGTTAAGCCGGAATTATAGGAATGCCTGCTAAAGGTGTCAACGCCGTTATGGAATAGTAAAATCGGTTTCTTCTTCTACTAGAAACGATAATCTACATATTGCTGCTGTTATAATACTAGAATTTAAGAAATCATATTCTTAAATCGTAAAAATATGTATCGCTATCCGTAGATTAGACTACTGGAAAGCAATCTGAAAGAACCATGCCGGCCGACAACGGCTGCGGAGAATCAAGCCTCAAAAATAAACGCAGTGGGGAGGCGAGAGCCAGTTCTCCACTGCGTTCACAAGCGGTTGCCTACAATCCCCTCTGCCTCTAGGAGAGGGTTAGGGTGAGGGCAAACCACTCAACTGCGTAAGTCCTATTGAGAGTTAGGGCCAGCTCCACTCGAAAGCGGCGTAGTGGCCGTTCTTGCCGGTATTGTCCCAGACCATCCCCTGGTCATGGTACTCGGCGCGCACACCCCGGGCTAGATAGAGGTCCCGGTTGACGCCGTGTCCCGTGTTGGAGAGAAGCATGGCATCGTCGCGGCCCGGAATCTGGATCGGCTCGACGCTGAAGTCCATCACGTCCGGCACGGTGACCGAGTGGACCTTCCCCTCGACGCGAAAGTCTATGGGAACGAAGTGGACGCCCCTGAAGTCGGTGGTCATCGCCCTCCAACGTTCGGCAGGGCCACCCATGTCGCCCGACAGGATTTGCTCCAGCGCGGCCCGCTGCGGCCCGTCGGCCCGCTCGTCAATGTACATGGCGGAAGTCCAGCCTCCAGCAGCCATAGGTCCCGGGGTGAAATTGGCCGCGATGAAATTCAAGCCCGCCAGCGATACGCCGTCCAGTTCCCCCTCCTCAATGTGGAAGGCCAAGGCGACGTCGCAATGCCCCTCGGTAGGCTCGATGTTGGTCCCACGCACGATGCAGGGACACAGGATTTCGCAGTTGCAACTCTCGAAATACTCGCCCTTGAGCCGCCAGCGGCTGCCTGTGGTGGTCATGGCGCGCCTCCTGCTCTCAATTTGTTACCGGAATTTTATTACCGGAATTGTAACTCAAATGACATCAGGGTGTGCCGTTTCTGCCATCGCAATATACAATTGCGAGCGCGTTACGGTCAGACCGCAAGGAAAGGCAGGGAAACCGTACCAGGTAAGCCGCACCGGGATTACAATACCGCGAAGTGAACTTTGAGCAGGCCACAAGGAGATGGACAAAATGAGGCTTGAAGGAAAGGTTGCCCTGATAAGCGGCGGGGCCAGGGGCATGGGCGCGACGGAAGCGCGGATGTTCGCGCAGGAAGGGGCGAAGGTAGTCATCGGCGACGTGCTGGAAGAGGAAGGACGCCAGACAGAGGCCGCCATCAACGAAAACGGCGGCGAGTGCGTTTTCGTGCGCCTCGACGTCACCGACGAATCGGCGTGGGAGCAGGCGGTGGACACTGCGGTGAGCCGGTTCGGCAAGCTCGACATCCTAGTCAACAACGCGGGCATCGCCCGCATCAACAACGTGGAGGGCACCAGCGCCGACGAGTGGGACCTGGTGATGGACATCAACGCCAAGGGTGTATTCCTCGGCACCAAGGCTGCCATCCCGGCCATGCGGGACGCGGGCGGCGGCTCCATCGTCAACATCTCGTCCATCGCCGGACTGGTGGGCGGGCGCACCTCAGCCTACACCGCCAGCAAAGGCGCGGTGCGGCTGCTTACCAAGTCCACGGCCATCCAGTACGCCCGAGACGGCATCCGCTGCAATTCCGTGCATCCGGGCGTCATCGAGTCGCCGATGACGCTGCCCATCATGCTGGACACCGAGTCGGGACGCGAGGAATCGGCAGCCCGCCACCCCATGGGCCGCATCGGGCAGCCGGAGGACATCGCCTACGGCGTCCTGTTCCTGGCATCGGACGAAGCGTCCTTTATGACCGGAAGCGAGCTGGTCATAGACGGCGGTTTAACCGCTCAATAAAGTCTCAGCATGATTGCCCTCGCGAGTTTCACCCCCACCCTAACCCTCCCCCTGAAGGGGAGGGGACAGATGAGAGGAGTAAGAGCCATGACTACCGCCAGCCCTATTGACCCGAATCGCCTGTTGCTCACCGGCGAGAATCCGTACATCCGGCTCAGCGAGACCGACGACGGCCCGGTAACCAGCGACGCCAGCTTCTGGCGCATCCTGTTTTCGCCGGGCGGCCCGGGGCACGTGCTGTTCCTGCAAAGCGAGCTGACCGGGAGCGAGCCGCGCATCTATACCGACAATATCCAGATGACCCGCTGGCTGCAGGGGGAGATTCAGGGCAGGATCAACGCCACCTTCGGCAACCAGGAGATTCCGGCCACCGAAGCCAGCTTCCGAAGTTCCGGCGACCTTCGTTCCTTCTGGACGGAGTGGGTCAGCGCCCACGGAGAGGACATCGCCCTGACGTGGCACGACCTGGGCGAACCGTTTATGAGCCACAGCTTCCCCGGCGCCAACCCGGAGCGGCCCCATGGCGTGTGCACCGTGCTGATTCCCGCCAACGGCGCGAGAATCACCCTCAACGGCAAGCAGGCCTCGGGCCAGCCCTTCCCCCGACAGCGCGACGCCCGGGTTCACAGCACCTGCGCCCTAGCCTTCTCCGAGTCGTGGACGCTGCCTTACGAGTAAACCGTGGCCGGATAGGATAGGTAGCGAACTGAGGGGCGTCTGATTGGACGCCCCTCAACCTCTCAGCCCAGTAGCTTACGGGAGAGGTTCTCGTACATATCGTCCACCATGGCCTCCAGACCATAGTCGGGGCGCCAGCTCCACTCCTGGCGGGCCGCGGTGTCGTCTAGGGAGTTGGGCCAAGAGTCGGCGATGTACTGTCGCAGGGGGTCTACGTCGTAGTCCATTGCGAAGTCCGGCACTCGCCGCCGGATGGCTGCGGCCAGTTCCTCCGGCTCGAAGCTCATGGAGTTTACGTTATAGTCGGCGTGGCGCTTCAAGCCTTCGACGTCCACCTCCGCCACTTCGATGAGGGCCTTGATGGCGTCGGGGACGTACATCATGGGCAGGTAGGTTCCGGGGCGCAGGTAGCAGGTGTAGCGCCCATCCCGGATTGCGCCGTAGAAGGCGTCAACGGCGTAGTCGGTGGTGCCGCCGCCCGGCTCGACCTTCCAGCTCACCACGCCCGGGAGCCGCACGCCGCGAACGTCCAGCCCCACGCGCTCGAAGAAGTAGTTACCCATCAACTCGCCGAACACCTTGGAGATGCCGTAAAGCGACGTGGGGCGTTGCAGCGTCTCGTTGGGGGTGTTGTCGTGAGGGGTATCCACCCCGAAGGCGGCGATGGAGCTGGGGATGACCACCCGCTCCAACCCGGTAGCGCAGGCAGCTTCCAGCACGTTGAGCAAACCGATTATGTTCACCCGGTGGGCCAGAGGGCGGTTGGATTCTGCAGCCACCGAGAGCAACGAGCCCAGGTGATACAGGGAATCTATGCCATTGTCCCGTATGGCTCGCTCTATAGGTTCCTGCCCGGTTACGTTGAGTTGAACAGACGGGCCAGTGTTCGCCACCTCGTCTGTGAGAGTAGTGCGGTGCCACGCGGCAACTACGTTGTCGTTGCCGTACCGTTCGCGCAAGGCGGGTATCAGTTCGGAGCCAAGCTGTCCGGCTGCGCCGGTGACCAGTATGCGCTTCATCATTTCACTATAATAACCGGGATTAGAATAACGGCATCGGCACAGGAGGAGCAAGGATGTCCAGCCAAGAATCCGTCAAGGAAGCATGGGTGACTATTCCCAGCGAGGAAGAACACCGCGCCAGCCTGCCGACCGGCGCGCCCGCTGGCAACTACGATTTCGGCTACCTGCCCGCGATGGGACGACTGCAAGCCAGGCACAAGCAGATTGGGCCGCTGTTCGGGGCGCTGTACCGGCAGGTCATGTTCGGCCCCGGCGAGCTGGACCGGCAGGAACGGGAGATGGTGGCGGCGGTGGCCGCCGCGGCCCAGGACTGCCGGTATTGAACGGTATCTCACGCAGAGTTTCTGCGTTCGGAAGACGGCGACCCGGCCGTCGTGGAGGCGGTGACCCACCGGCGCTGGCGGGAGCTTGCCACGCTTACGCCTCGTCAGCGGGCGCTGTGCACCGTGGCGGAGAAGTTGAGCGAGACGCCCACGCGCATGGTCGAGACCGACTGGCAACCACTGCGGGACCTGGGTTTCGACGACGTGGCGCTGCTGGAGGTGGGCCACATTGTGGGCATCTTCAATTACCTGACGCGGCTGGCGGACGGGTTCGGCCTGCAATTGGACCAACGCACCATAGACGCTTCGGAGACAGGCGTTGCGCTGCGCCGCCCGGCGGAACAGGCGGCGGGAAGGTAGGAGAGAACCATGATACAGCTTACAGAAGAGATGACGTCCCTGATTAACCGAGCTCGGGACGACGGGTTTCCCAGCATAGTAGCCACCGCATCACCGGACGGGACGCCTAACGCAGGCTACATCGGCACGGTGTTGTGCGTGGGCGGCTCGACCTTCGTTTACCGCGACAGGACCAGGCGCCAGCCGCTGGAGCACATCGAGGAGAACCCCAAGGTCGTCGTGCTGTTCCGCAACGCCGCCGTGGATGCCGGGTGGAAGTTCCGCTGCACCGCCAGCGTCGTGCGGGAAGGCGAGGTCTATGACGATATGACCAGCCGGCTGGCCGAGTCGGGGCTGATCAGCGACCCCGAAATGCAGGGAGCAGCGATAGTTATTCTGCAGATAGACCAGGTGCTGACCCTGTTCGGCGAGGTGTTGCAGGAGCGCGAGCCGGGTATGCGCTGGTAGAGGAGTTTTCAACACAGAGCGCACAGAGGCCACAGGGTTTTTATCTTTCTTGTGTTCTCCGCGCGCTCTGTGTTTGATTCGTGGCCTCTAATCGGCGATTTTCACCAAGCCGAACTGGTCGGGGTTGAGGTTGAAGGTACGGCCCAGACGCTGCCACCGGATTACCAGCCAGTGCAGGCCCGCCCCGGTGCGGCGAACAGTGGTGACTTCGCCGATATCGCCGACCTGGATCATGTGGCCGGCCCCTTCGACGGGGGCTCCCATGTTCACCTTCACCGGAATTTCGGCCACCGCCTCGACCTTGGTTCCTGCCTCAAATGCTTCGCAACTCATACTTTTCCCTCCGTTTTCCTTCCATCATCGCCGTAAAACAGGGGACGCCCTCACTCTCTCCCTCTGGGAGAGGGAAACTGGGTTTTGTTGACATTTTCCCGTCATTCCGGCTTCCGCCGGGATACGGGAAGGAATTCCCGGACTACTGTATATTGCAAATGTCAACACGCCCTAGAATCAAGTCAGGCCAGGTTCGGCGGTCATGCGAGATTGGGGGCCACCTCTTCCATCATCAGGCGCAGGCTGTTGGACTGATTTTCCAAGGGAATCAGGTTGCCGAAGTTAATCTCGAACATCATCTGGTTCAGTCCCAGCTCTTCGGCCAAGGAGTTCAGCTTCCCGGCAACGGCCTCGGGCGTGCCGTAGGCCACCTTGTCCCGCAGCCAGTCGTCGTAGGTCATGTTGCGGACCCGCTCGGCCTGAGCTCCCCAGTCGCCCAGGGTTCCGGAGCGTCCGGCATAGCTGCCCACCCGGTCAGACAAGCGTCCCATGGAGAACAGGGCGCTTTCCATCGGTTCATCGTGGGCTTTCTGCGCGTCGTGGGAAAGGTAGACGGGTATACGCAGCCCCACCTGCCCATCTCCCTCGTGCCCGGCTTCCTTCCAGGCCCGGCGATAGTCGTCAATGGACGGCTTCAATTCCGCTAACGTGAACACGCGGGAAGGGTTGATCAGGATGTTGAAGCCCATGCGTCCGAGGATGGGGAAGCTCTCGGCGGAGGTGACACCCACCAGGATGGGAGGGTGCGGAGTCTGGAAGGGCTTGGGGTTCACCGAAAGTTCAGGTATGTTGAAATGCTCGCCCTCGAAGGAAAAGCTGTCGGTGGTCCAGGACTTCACTATGATTTCAATGCTCTCCTCGAAGCGGCCCCGGCTTTCCTCGAAGGGCACGCCGAATCCCTCGTGGACGTTGGGGAAGGTGCCCCGCCCGATGCCGAACTCGACGCGCCCGTCGCTAATCTGGTCGAGGGTGGCGATTTCCTCGGCGACTCGCACCGGGTTGGCCAGCGGCAGGAGCATCACGGCGGTGCCCAAGCGGATCTGCCGGGTGCGGGCCGCGATGGCGCTGAGTATCGTTATCGGGCTGGCCAGCACCCGGCCGGGGTTGAAGTGGTACTCGGCCATCCAAACCGAAGAAACGCCCAACTCTTCAGCCCGGTCAACCAGCGCAAAGGATTCCTTGAACGCCTCGTTTTCATTGGAGCCTTCACGCACCGGGAATTCCAGGAACAGTCCAAGTTCCATAGCAACCTCCGCCGCAGAGCCGGATAAGTGCGCTTGATTGTACAGCGATGGCTACGGGCGTCAAGCGGAGGTGTATTCCCAACATGGATGGACAGGATATACAGGATGGCATGGCATCCCTAGCCGGAATTCGTCCTTTCGCCTAGAATGACTGGCAGTGAAAGTTATTTCGCAATGCCTCCCGGCAGGGCAATGGATATCAACAGGTGTTAGAAATGAACCGGCCTAACGGGGAATCAGCAAAGTACGCCGAACTGAGCCGACGCTACATTGAGAGAGCGGACGAATACTTACGGGCGGGGGACAGCGTACAGGCGTCGGAGAAAGGCTGGGGCGCTGTGGCAGAGGCCGTAAAGTCCATAGCCGAACAACGGGGGTGGAACCATTGGGGACACCATCTGCTGAATGATGTCGCATTCCAGCTATCCGAAGAATGGGATCGTCCAGACTTGCTGTCCATGTACGACACTGTGGAAAAACTGCACATCAATTTTTACGAAGACGCCATGGAACTGGACGAAATAGGGTCCAGAATAGACGCGGCCAAGAACCTCTTGGGAGAACTGGCAGACCTGCGCAATCAGCCGCTGCGGACTCTCCCCATAGCAACTCGCGGACAACGCAACCGCTGGCGCAGGCTCACCGGCGAGCTGTTGCCCATAGAGCCGGAAGCTGGCGGCTGACAGTCGGCGCCGGCGTCTGCTCCTCACTCCACGTACCCCCACGTCCCGCGGGCGGGCCTTGCCGCCGTGGACGGAGGGCTCGGCGCACCACTTGGCCGCCAGACGGCGCGCGGCGCGGTACACATCCTCGCCGAAGCCCGGCAGGGCGCAGATGACGCGGCGGTCCAGCAGGGCGCGGTTGGGGTGAACGGTACTGAATCCTGTATCACAGACACCACAGGCTACAAATTCCGGTATCCTGAGGTGTCATTCTAATTGCTCTGTATTAGGAGCTATGGTATTGTAAACGAATGGACGTTCTACCCGCGTTTATTGACGAGACCGGCGCGCTTAATTCAGCCATCCAAAGGCAGCCTGTTTATGGAATAGGATTGCTTCTGGTCCGTGATCCTGAAAAGGTTACCGACGGGTTCTACCGGCTGCATTATGACTTCGCTTCCATAAGAGCCGCTCAACGGTCAAAGTTGCGGGAAGAAATTAGGCAGGGGAACTTGTCGCCAACTCCCGGCGAGTTGGATCGCTTGATGTGGAGCACTCGGCACCACGAGTACAAGTTTACAGATGTAACTCATTATAACCTTCAGCAGTACCTGAACCTGCTGAATTTGTATTTTTCCTACGACTGATTTGAGTTTCACGCCTTGCTCTTGGATAGAACCCAACCAGAGTTCAGGCTTTCCCGGTGGGACAACGATTCCTGGCGAGCCTATGTCAAGCTGGGGCGAGAGCTTCTGGAACGGCGGCTCAACAGTCCGGCCTTCGTGTTAGTGGATTTCCAAGAGAAACCCAACGCTGCCTCCGTTACGGTCGAAAGCGAGTTCTGCGCCGTGAAACAAGTCAAGGGTTGTTTGCGGGCATCGTCGGAAACCCAGGTATTTCTACAATTGACCGACGTGTTGCTGGGATGTGTTGCCTTTGACCTGCGGGACAAGAACCACTTCTATGCCCAAGACTCCAAACGGGCCGAAGCCAAACGCAATTTGGTTTCCTTGATGCGCGAAAAGCTGGCGCTGATGGCTGGTCAGCCGATAGTTACCAGTCAGCAACAGGTTTGGGAAACGATGAAGCCTTTTCCCTTCACCGTATCCCTGTACCGCTGAAAAGGAAAATCCGTGGTTATGTCCGGCGCCCTTCCCGATTATCGGGACAAGCGTGCCTCCGGCCACTCCACAGATTTACATTGTCAGATTATCAGAAGTCGGCGGTTGTGACAATAGCAATTTGTCCCAGGGCAATCGCGTCTTAACCGAAGACAACCTTTTTCTGTGCCAGTCAACCGTCATTCCCGCGAAAGCGGGAATCCATACTGTCGGGTTTTGGAAAATCCATCCCTCCCTGAAACCGTGGATTCCCGCTTTCGCGGGAATGACGGGTATGGGACGGCCCTGATATTAAGACGCAATCACCCTGCAATTTGTCCAGAGACAAACGTCTCGGGGTAAGGGCGACGACGCCTATGGTACTGCGCCATCTCCCGGCTACTCCACGTACCCCGCGTCCCGCGGCCGGGCCTTGCCGCCGTGCGCCGCCGGCGCATCGTGATCAGACGGAAATTTGCTCGAAGGAGAATCCGGGAATAGTCATGCATTCCCGGGCGTGTTCAATGGTTATGGCGCAGAGACGACCGTCGCCGTCCAGATCCAGCAGCGTGTTCTCATTGAGGTCTCTCGTCTCGTCTACCTCGGCGGGATATAGCTCGATGTACAGAGTGTCCGTACTTTCAAAGTATCTGATTTTCATGGGTTGAAAGACCGGTCAAAGAAAGCGTTATGAACCGTTTGCCTATCCGGCAACAGAATTACCCTGAGATAACGTCCGTCTCTGAAATCGGTGCCCATAGCCGGCTCCGACCGTCAGCTTGTACTCTTTCCCTAGCCGGACTGTCAACCACGCGCTCAATCCAATCGAACTCGATAAATGAACGATCAGGACGCTGGCGCATATGCCAAAAGTAATCGGTGAACTCCATCTTCGGTTGACGTCCGCCTCTATTATAGACGCATCAGATCCTATACGCCCGACTCCAGCAACCCCGTCACTCCACGTACTCCGCGTCTCGCGGGCGGGCCTTGCCGCCGTGGACGGAGGGCTCGGCGCACCACTTGGCCGCCAGGCGGCGCACGCCCCGGTAGACGTCCTCGCCGAAGCCCAGCAGGTCGCAGACCACGCGGCGATCCAGCAGGGCGCGGTTGACGTCGGCGTCGGCCAGGTAGGCGGGCATCAGGTCCAGCTCGCGGAACTCGTCGAAGATGCGCTCAGCGGTGGCAAGCTGCCCGTCGCTGAGGGTGCGGAAGTCTAGGATGGGGAGGGTTTCGGCTTGGCGGATACCTGTGGCTAGGATTGCTAGTCCAGCCGTGCAGATACGCAATATTCGAATAATTCCTTTTTACTGTTTCTCTTTCTTATTGGTCTAGAATTGACCTTGCCAAATCCTTGAGAGCGCAGCGATTCCATATAAAGCTCAGGGGTTGGCACGTGTATTCCGTAGAATGTGCTGTTGCCGATTATATATTGAACTTCTGCGTTTTCGTTCAAGGCCGGTTTTATGGAAGCAATATGCCGGTCTATGTCATGGAAGTACTTTTTAACGTAGACCGACAGCAATTCGCAGTTTGGACCGCCGGATTCGCGTATGTTCCGCACAGTGGAATCGAGAGTTGGCATTTGGCAATCGTGGCTTGGCGACCATTTGGCGAGTCGGCTCGTCGCGATTCCCCAAGTGCCTCCGATGGCCTGCCAATCCAGCTCACCTGCTTCCCTTGGCTCGTCCAAAAATCCCAACCAAAACATATATGGCCGCAACTCCCGAATGTAGCTGATTCGGTTTGGATAGGGAGGAGATGTGACGATGGCGTCAAAGGAAAATCCCTGGGGCAGTGGTTCTGAACTGTCCCGCAGATAAACTCTGCCGTCAGGATTTAATGGCACTAGGGCATCGTCGATAAATGATTCAGCAAAAGAAGCAAAGGAGAAAAGAATCTGATGCAGAGAATAAGGCTTCGCAGCTTGGTGAAATGACACAGAGACGTGATTGAACGCGGCAGCAGAATGCTCGATAGTTACTCTCGCAAAAGCAACCCAAAGAGGCGCGAAACAAGAAGATTCCAGCGGTTCTTGAATCAACTCCGACAGGGATGCCCTCAGCTTGGCGAGATTTTCCAGAGTCTCGCTATCCCACCATCTTTCGATATTGCTAATTTGAGGATACCGTAGTTCATCTCTTGGGACTCTCTGGGCGCGGGCCGTTACTTCCCGAACTGCTTTACGCAATTCTGCTGCCTGCTCGCAAGTTAACGTTTGCAGCTTGACATTACCAAGCCACACCAGAAATGGGTTGATGTCTAACAGACTGCTGGAATGTCCGTATTCGCCAGCCACAATGCCTGTGGTCGCGGTGCCAGAGAAAGGGTCAAGTATGTGGCTTCCGTGGTGGAGTTGCTCGATAATCTCCCGAACCAGCTTCACTGAATAGGCCGGAGTAAGGCGAAGCCAGCCATGACGGCCTAGACGCAGGTTATACTTGAAAGTGTAATCCGCTCGCTGCGTAATCATTCCGACCGTAATAGCGCCTCCAATATTTGCTCAATCTCTGTTCTGATCGCATCGCAGTTCCTCTGGAAGAACCCCGCCAAATCATAGCCGATGACCTCAGCCATAAAATCGTATAGGGATTCACATGGGCCGTTACCTACGGTTCCAATCAGGATTCCGCAGCGGCTGTTGCGGTAGCGCAGAACTATGTCAGAATCTATCTGCCGGGAAAATACGGCGATTACCGGCAAATAACCATGCGACCAAGCGACGGTTGCGTTGTCTATGTCTGCGTTCTGCCGCTTGGAATCTTTGCTCTTGTAGCCCTGACGTACCTCAAAAACTGCACCGTTGCGTGGAGTTTCAGGGACGCCGAGCTGACCGCAATACTCCCCTATCCAAGAAAGGGTACGATCCGCGACGTCCGGCACGGTTATATCGCTTATACCGAGCCGCCCGTCCAGAGTTAGAGTTTTCGTCCTCCCTGAAGGGGTCTGGGTAGTATATGACCAACTGGCCGCTTTGGGATCCTGATAGCCCGCCATATCCGCAAGTATCTGACGTAAAAGTCGCTCGCATCCCAGACCGATTTGGCGGTAAACGGAGGTCATACCCCCGGCTGCCTTGTGGGCAGCATACATTAAGTCTGAGTTCAACCCAATCCAGGCATAGAACAGGTCGCTGCCGTACATTTCTCGAAAATTCAGCAGTGATACCCCGCCCGCCTGCCTGATAGTCCCAAACTTTGGAACGTAGTGTGCGCACTGCCTTACCGGATCGAGAAACATATCGAGGTATTCGAGGTCAGTCATACCTTTTCCCAACAATCAGATACTGAAGCCTGAGTTGTGGCGATAAAGCTCCCATGGTTGCTACGGTAGCGGAATCACAATAATGCGTGCAACGGGCAATTGTCAGCAATTTACCTTCAGCCATTCATTTTCGGAGGGCCAGATCGGTGACTGAGCCGTCCAGCCAGCCGGATTCCGGGAAGCGGAGGGCCTGGCCCCCCTCAGCGGTGAAGACGCAGTAGCGAAGGGTGGAGTCGCGCAGGGATGCGGTCAGGTCATCGGCTTCGGATAGGTCTTCGGGATAGCGCAGGGCGATGACGGCTTCGATGGGGCGGGGCTGACCGACCACCTTCAGGCCCAGCCGTTCCTTCGCTTCCGGCTCGACGGTGTGCGCCGGGTCGTACTCGGCCTCGATGACCACGGGCGAGCGTCCGGGGGCGGTGACCAGGATGTCGGGCTGGAGTCCGGCGCGGCCCTCGATAACCTGGGTGTTTTCCGGGCGCACGGCAGCCTTGCCCAGCATACCTTGCAGCAGGTTGCCGAGGGCGTTGTTGGCGCTGGGTTCGGTCTGGTGGGGCATAAGAAACTATCCCCAAACTTCCTCATCATCCTGTATATCCTGTCTATCGATGTTAGAACACACAGGTGATGGTTTAATTAACATGGATGGACAGGATATACAGGATAAGGATTGCCCTGCGTTACCTCTGCGGTTCGATTACCACCTTGAGGGAGTCGGAAGCGCCGGCGGTTAGCTGGAAGCCGAGGCCCGTCTCCTCCAGCGGCAGGCGGTGCGAGATCATATCGCCCACCTGCACCCGGCCCGAGGCGATGAGGTCGAGGGCGATAGCAAGGTCGCCCGGGGCGGCGGCGTAGGTGGTGGTCAAGGTTGCGCCGTTGCGGAAGAAGACATCGTTGATGGACACCGGAATCTCGACGCCCGGCTCGGTGGGAGCGTAGAACAACACGGTGCCGTCGCGGTCCACGGAATCGAGGGCCTGCATGAGGGCGGGCCGGGCCCCGGTGGCGACGATGACCAGGTCGGCCAGCAACCCGCCGTTGACCTCGCGCAGGCGGTCGGGGGTGAACTCATCGGCCCGAAGCGTGGCGTCGGCGCCCAGGCTGCGGGCGGCGGCGAGGCGGAAGTCGGACAGGTCGGTGGACACGATGCGCCCGGCTCCCAAGGCGCGGGCCAGGTTTATGTGAAGCATACCGGCCAGACCGCTGCCCAGAACCAGCACCGACTGGCCGGGCTGGATGTTGGCCCGCCGCTGCCCGCGGTAGACGCAGGCCAGCGGCTCGGCCACGGAGGCTTCGTCGAAGGGCACGCCATCGGGGATGGGGAACGCGCCACGGTCGACGTTGATGGCGGGCAGGCGAACGTACTCGCAGAAGCCGCCGGGGTCGTAGTTGGTGGCGCGCAAGGTGTCGCAGACGGTGTGATGTCCGCTGAGGCAGTAGCGGCAGGCGTTGCAGGGGACGTGGTGGGTCACCACCAGGCGGTCGCCCTCGCGGAACTGCGACACGCCGGCTCCCACCTGGGCCACCGACCCGGCGACCTCATGCCCCAGCACCACGGGAGCGCGCTGGATGCGATACCATTCCATGACGTCGCTGCCGCAGATGCTGCTGGCTTCAATCTTGAGCAGCAGCTCGCCTAGGCCAACCTCGGGCGTCGGCATCTCCTCGATACGAACGTCGCTGTTGTTGTAATACATCGCTACGCGCATGGTGGCCTGCCTTTTCCGTCAGTTTTCAACGCAGAGAACACAGAGAGGCGCAGAGGACGCAGAGATTGTTGGGACTGTTAAACGCTCTGCGCTCTCTGCCTTAAAATACCCCGCCTTAATCTGAAACGCCCACCAGCTCGCCGGTCTCGGCGCGGGCGGCATCGAAGATTTCCTTCGCCTCTGCCACCGTGCCGTTACCGTGTACGATGTGTCGCAGGGCGCGAATTGTGGGTACGGGGTGCGGACTCTGCCAGATGTTGCGGCCCAGGTTGATGCCGATGGCGCCGTTCCGCATCCCGTCATGCACGAACTCCAGCACCTCCAGCTCGGTGTCGGCCCTGGGGCCGCCGGCCATCACCACCGGCACCGGGCAGCCGTCCACCACGCGGTCAAAGCCGTCGGCGCACCAGTAGGTCTTGACCACTTTTGCGCCCATCTCGGCGCAGATGCGGCAGGCCATCGCCAGGTAGCGGGAGTCGCGCTGGTCCAGCTCGCGGCCCACGGCGGTCACAGCCATCACCGGAATGCCGTAGCGCTCGCCCTCGTCCACCAGCTTGCCGAGGTTGAGTATGGACTGCTTCTGGTACTCGGAGCCGATGAACACGGAAATGCCAACGGCGGACACGTTGAGCCGGACGGCGTCTTCCATGGAGGTAGTCAGGCCCTCATCGGCCAGGTCGCCGGCGGTCATGCTGGTGCCGCCGGATACGCGGAGGATGAGCGGCTTGGTGTTGGCCGGGTCAACGACAGCGCGGACCACTCCGCGGGTGGCGAACAGGGCATCGGAGTAGGGCAGCAGCGGCGCAATGGTCTCGCCGGGGCCGCTCGAGGCTGCGCGTGGGGCCTTGAAAGTACCCGTGGTCAATGGGAAGGAACATACACTTCCCGTCGGATTGAATCAGTTGAGCCATGCGGTTGGCCATTCCCCAGTCCATGTGTTGCCTCCTGCGCATTGGGCGCGGTTCGAGTTACGTGGTTCGAGCTTATGAGGATATCGCACGCCATTATCGCCGGTACGGGCAGGCCGGGCAAGGACGGCGGCGCAGAGCAAGCCGCATTCGGATAAAGGCGAAGGTTAAGCTACCCTGTGAGCTCCGGCCCGGTGTAGCCGCACTGACCAACCCGAGGCGAGTTCACCACCGGCAGCAGCATCTCATCGTCGCAAGGGTGGCTGGCAACGCATTCGGCACACAGCAATCCTTCGCCTTCCCAGACGCATTCAGTACATATCTGATTGGACTCGGACTCACAATGGTTGCAGGTCAGCGCCGGAGGGTCGTTTCGGGCCAGCAGCCGGATTACTCCTGAGTCAACATCACCTCCCCATACTACTCGCAGGGACAGTTCCGTCGTATCGCCAAAATCGTACTTGTAGTTGAACTGCATTCCCGGAGAGAGAATCCGGCTCAATTTAACCCTGGAACGCGGAGAGTATTCCCTGCCCTTGATGAAAAATGCGCTCAGATGCCCGCAACATTCCAGCCAGGTTTCTCTGAGATACCGGTCCAACACACCCAAAGGAGCCTCAGCCGCAATGTCTATATGCAACCAGTATTCGGGATAGTCACGGCCTTCCACGGCCAGATGGAAGCCCTTCTCGTTGATAGCTTCGCGGGATGCAATGGATCCCCGATTCGACCGTTCCTTTTCCCGGCAGGACTGCAAATGACTGGACATTCCGGATTTGCTGAAGGACTTGCCACAAAAACCGCACTTGCCTGTAGACTTCAGCCTTGCCATTTTTCACCTCCTCCTCCGTTGGGCGATTATCTCCCTCGGACGGCTGAGCGGGCAAGCCGGAGCCTGGAACGGCATTTGTGAAGACCCTGTTGTTGATTTCGCCCGGCTGTAACTCCGGCGATTACGGGTTATAATCGCGCCAACAACCCATCGTTGCGGGAGGCTTATCATGGCAGAGATTCTTGGCATCGGAGTCACTCATTCGCCGTCGCTAATCGCGCCCGACGAGTTGAAGAACTATTCGCTGACCCGCGCGCTGAGGAATGACCGCATCCCCGGCGAGCGGAAGAACCCGGAGAACTGGCCCGACGCCATGCGCATGGAGTGGGGCGACGACGAGGGTTACACGTCGGCCTTGTACCAGCGCGAGAAGCTGGTGGCCGGGTTCCGCAAGGTGCGGGCCGAGCTGGACGCCTTCAATCCCGACGTCGTGCTGGTCTGGGGCGACGACCAGTACGAGAATTTCAAGGAAGACATCATCCCGGCCTTCTGCGTGATGGCTCACGAAGAGTACGAGTGCCGCCCGTTCACCACCAAGGACGGCGGGACACGGCCCAACGTCTGGGGCGAACCGGCCGACAAGACCTTCCGCTATAAGGGCCACCCGGCTGCCCGTCACCTGGCCGGAGCGCTGATTGACGACGGTTTCGACGTGGCTTACGCATACAAGCCGCTGCATGAGCCGGGATTGGGCCATGCCTTCCTGAACACGCTGCTCTATCTGGACTATGACCGCAAGGGCTTCGGCTATCCTGTGATCCCCTTCGCCATCAACTGCTACGGGAGCCGCGTCATCCGCAACCGGGGTGGCGCCAGTCCCCAGATAGTCAATGGCCCGGATGGAGTCCGGAGAGAAGTGCCCGCCGACCCGCCCGGCCCGTCGCCCAAGCGGTGCATGGAGCTGGGATCGTCCGCTGCCCGCGCCATGCTGGAAAGTCCCTGGCGCGTGGCGCTGATTGCGTCTTCAAGCTGGTCTCACGCCTTCCTGACCGAAAAGAACTGGTGGCTGTACTGCGACGTGGAGTCCGACCGTCAGCGCTTCGAGGAGTTCCAGGCGGGCAATTATGAAGCATGGCGAGGGCTGACCACCGCGCAGGTTGAGGACGCCGGACAGCAGGAGATGCTGAACTGGATGTGCCTTGCCGGAGTGTTGGCCGAACTGGACCGGAAGCCGGAAATCGTGGAGTTTCAGCAGACATACGTCCACAACTCCAGCAAGTGCCTGGCGCTGGCGAAGCCGTAGGAGTTGAAGGTTAGGAATAGTAGTCCGGCAGGATTGCCCGTACTGACTCATCAATGCTGGACAGGATGGGCAGCATGGCCCGGTCTCGCAGCACGTCATTGCGTTTGATGCGCTGGCGGCCTACCTGCCGCTCCATCACCAGCGCCTCTACCAGACGATGAGCCAAAACTGATTGAGATGACAGGTTAGCATGATGTCTGTTGCTGGTGTCGAACTTGGGAATCGGCAGATTTCTCACTGGGCCGGTATGGAAGTCTCTGTCTGACAAACGCCCGGCGTTGCTGAAAAAATCCGCCAAGCAAGGGGCGTTAAAAATGGCGGCCAAGTAATGAAGCTCCCCAGCTTGGGAACTGGAATACCAGTACAAAGTGCCGTCAGCTATAAGATTTGCATCAACAACCGACGATTCCAGCCAAGAACCTGACTTTCGATATACTATCTTGTACGTCCCCGGCTCATTACCAAGTTGCGACGACAGCTTTCCTTGGTAATCCACTTGGCTAAGCAAAGTATCTGGCGGGCGAGGCCCGCTCAATCTGCGCCAATCCCTGTCGGCATTGTCCCAATACAACCGGAAATCCGCAGCTCCATCTCCTTGCGGCAAGCCGGTTTCCAGACTGCGGCCGTCCTCTGCGAAAGGAGCAATGATATGGGATTGGCCTACTGTGCCAAAAGGCAGCAAAAGACGGGAGAAAATCGCCGGTTTCACAAATCTTTCTTCAACTTGGCCGTTCCGCGCTGAAGCAGCCCAAGCCCCTTTGCCGGTATTAGTTCTGAAGTAAATTTTTCCTAAAGCTCTGGAAAGAGATTGCTCGAAAACCACTAACGGTTGAGGGAAAAGGGTCGCCCCATTGCGAAAGGAATTCGCATAGGCTTCGCTAGGCTTTGTATCTTGTGTAGGGCGTGGAGTGAAGGTTAATTTGGGACTGACCTCATCCCACGGCATTTTAGGATTGACCGATTCAGTGTTAGCAATCCTCTGGATGCCGGACAATGGAACAGCCTGTGCTCTGCGGTGTCCGCCGGTGTTGAGCTTTGTTCCAAAAACCACCGACGAATTTGCTTGAGGAAAGGGCGGGGAATTGAGATTCATCAAATCCCAGGCGTCCTTGCTGAGGTCTATCAGAGTTGGGAGGCGGCCTGAAGTTTCCGGAAGGCCCCAAACCCCGGCGCGAAAAGCCTCCCACTGCCTGGCTCGTAAAGCGGCATACGGCAGCACAAAACCAAACTTGCCTCCGTGCTCAAGATAATAGTCAACGCAAGTAGCGGCGAAAGTGGCTGCTATATCATTCTGCGTCGCAAGATTGGCGGATGCCCATAGCTTCCGGTCTTGAGCCTGTTGCCGGAAAGCGTCCTGCCGCTCGTTGCTCATAGCGTTGTAAACCACCCACGGCGGGTTGCCCACTATCCGGGATGCTGGCTGCTGCGCCAGACGGTAGGGTTGTACTAAGTTGGAAATATACCAGTACCAGACATGATTGCGCCCTTCTTCTATGTACTGGCGAAACCTGCGGTAGGTCTCGATGAGAGCGCCCTTTTCGTCTTCGGTGTTGAGGTTTAGCACAGCCGCCAGATCATCTTCTATCCCTGGATACTCGGTGCGGCGAGCATAATCAAAGACCTGGTTCAGACGGGGCAGAAAGTAGTCGGACAGAAGAAAACTTCGGGGTAGCTGCAATGGCGCGTCCGGGTCATCAGTGGGTATGTCTAGAAGAGCGCCCAGCTCAAAGAGCGCGCTATTTCGTCGTATTTCCCATTGCAGACTGTCGCCGAGGTAGACTCCGGCTGTCTCTTCCGACTTGGCATAAGACGCCAAATCCGAGAAGGCCAAAATTTTCGTGGTTTTCGCCAGCTCGACAGCTACCGGATGCAAATCTATCCCGGCAACCAGACCGTTGACAATCTCCACTTGAGCTTGCGGACTGTTTGCCAGTTTGGGATGTTTGCGGGCGTCTTCCAGTAACAGTTGGGTAGCGTGGTAAAGGAATGTGCCGGAGCCGCATGAGGGATCTAGCACTACCGGGCCTTGCGTCTGGCCCGCAACGGCCATTTCAATGACTTCCCTCCGCCACTCCGCATCCATCACTTCCTCGCAAACGGCGCGGGCCAGCCAGTCAGGTGTGTAGTATTCGCCAAAATCGTGACGGATGTTCCTGGGGATTACTGCATGGTACAGATCTTTAAGAGCATCTCGGTTTTGAGAACGCCATTCATACCTGTCTACTTCTGCAATGGTTTCGTTCAGCAGCGTTTTACCGGCCTCATCCGAAGCGTCCAGAACCCACGCGGCAAAGCCTTCCGTGTAAGAGCCATGGCGCATTTCTTGCCTGATACCCTGCTGCTCTGCAGGACGAATCGTTTCTGCCACCGCGCGGGCGACTACCACGAGCATGGTATGCCGGGCGAAAAGGTTGCGCTCGGCGGCGCTATCGCCAGGAGGTGCAAGATAGGCGCCCCGTAACACGTCGCGCCATAGTGCCCTTTTCACATCGTAAGCCGGGGACTGCTCGCAGCTTGCGGCCAGAGCGATGTACTGCCGGGCCAAGCCTTCCACCCATATCTCATTATCAGTAGGTGGGGCCAGCTTCGTTGTGCGGTCTACAAACTGATATAGATACCCAAGAAGCTCATCGTCATCATGCGGCGTGTCAAGCCGAATATCCCTATCCAGAGTGAGGCGCCGCTCCAAGGGCATATCAAAACCTGGGCTGTAGTTATAGAAGCTCCATTCCTTTCCGTCGGTGACGCAGGCCCGCCGTCCAATACGGCCTGAGTCAAACAAACCGGGCCGGCTGGCAAGAGCATCTAGGTATCGAAGAGCTTGCTCTTCCGGAGTTTCAGTTGAACCGTTCGGTTTAGTGCGCGCGTCATCCTTCTTGCCCTGCCGTTTGGTCTCAAAAACCACGTTCCGGCAGTAAACATCTACCGGACTGTCCCCGGATGGATATTGCGTGGCTATATCAGGGTATCGCAAGCCTGGGAACAGATGGCCTAAGATGGAACGCAAATGCGATTCCACTTCCGCTTCGGCTACGGAATCCGGCAATTCCCGCAGCCGGGCTATCCCTTCACGAGCCAAATCCCAATGTGGCTCCCCAGTAACGCTGAACGCTTGCATATAACCATCCAGCCCAGCCATGGATTGAGGGGATACTAGCGCAGATTCCGGCGGAATGACAACCACTGGTGAAACCCCACTGCGCCGTCGTGTATACTGTGCCAAACGGCAACCGCCTACTGGAGCGTGCCTTTATGGCGACTACGACCAGCCCGACTTTAGGCAGTATCGTCAACCTCGACGAGGGGCAGATCAGCCGCGAGATATTCGTCAACGAAGACATCTACGCCCAGGAGCAGGAGCAGGTTTTCTCGAAGGCATGGCTCTTCGTCGGGCATGAGTCGCAAGTGCCCAAGCCGGGAGACTATTTCGTTTCCAGCATGGGCGAAGAGTCCGTCATTCTCTGCCGCGACCGGGACGGCGAGATTCACGTCTTCCTCAATTCCTGCACCCACCGGGGCATGAAGGTGTGCCGGTACGATGAGGGCAACACCCCGGTGTTCAGTTGCCCCTACCACGGGTGGAGCTTCGCCACCGACGGCAAGCTGGTGGGTGTTCCATATTTCAAGGATGCCTATAAAGGTCAGTTAGACAAGTCCCAGTGGGGCCTTATCGAAGTTCCTCAGATGTACAACTACAAGGGCGGCATCTGGGCGTCGTGGGACAAGCATGGCCTGTCCTTTGCGGAATACCTGGGCGAGTTTACCGGGTATCTCGATCTGCTGATGGACGGACGGGATGGCAGCGAGGCAGGGTCCGAGATACTGGGCGGAGTCCAGAAGTGGACCATGCCCAACAACTGGAAATTCGCCGCCGAGAACTTCGCTGGCGACGGCTACCACAACATCAGCCACCGCTCGGTAGATATGGTGGGCATCGGCCCCAGCGGGCTGGGACGCCGCGACGACTCCGAGTACAAGTCGGGGCGGCGCATCAACGTCTCAATTCCCCAGCGCGGCCACGCTGCTGTGGTCGAGCTGTTCCCGTCCGATACGCCGCAGATATCCACCTACCAGAACACGGCGGATGTGGGTGAATACTTCCGGTACATGGAGGCCGAGCGTCGCCGGCGACTGGATGGCAAGACCAACCTGCTGGGGGTGGTTGGAACGGTTTTCCCCAATATGTCTTACCTGGCCCGGCAGCCCCGCTCCATCGCCGTTTGGCACCCGCGCGGCCCAAACCTGACGGAGGCTTGGCGCTGGTTCCTAGTGGACAAGGATACACCGGAAGAAGTCAAGGATGTGCTGCGGCATTACTACATCCGCTACTCCGGCCCCGGCGGGATGACCGAGCAGGACGACATGGAGAACTGGAACTACGCCCACAAGGCCAGTCGGGGAGCCATAGCCCGCCGCAAGCCCTACAATTACCAAATGGGTATCGGTCACCTGGCCAAAGACGTAGACTTGCCGGGTGTACTCACCGAGGGAATCTGCGAAGAGAATGCCCGCGGCTTTTACTCGGGATGGGTCAAAATGATGGACGCGAAGTAAAAAATTCCCTGCCCCGGCGGGAGGGGGTTAGGGTGGAGAACAAATCTCCAAATACAAACCAATACGAAGCAGGAGAGACTGTCATGGCCAATGTTACCCAATTGGGATATATCGGTATCAGCGCCAGCAACCTTGAGGAATGGGAACACTTCGGCACCGAGGTGCTCGGACTGCAATCCAACGGCGTTGACTCAAACGGCGTCCTCACGATGCGGATGGATGAATACACACATCGCTTCATCGTCAGCCCCACCGGCAAGGACGACGTGGAGTTCGTTGGCTTCCAGGTGACCGATCAAGCAGCGTTGGCGGAGATGGCGGAACAGCTTCGTCAGGCGGGCATCGAAGTATCCGTCGGCACCCCCGAGGAAGCAAAGGAGCGCAGGGTTGAAGGACTGATCAAGTTCGATGATCCCGATGGCACGCCCACTGAGGTCTACTACGGCCCGCCGGTCAGCTTCGACAACCCCTTCAATTCCCCTCGTCCCATCACCGGGTTCGTTACCGGCGAGCAGGGGCTGGGTCATGTGGTGTACCACGTCGATGACCTGGACCGGGCCGTGGCTTTCTACCGGGACGTGCTGGGCATGAAGATCAGTGATTACATCCGCAACCTGGTCTTCTTCCATTGCAACCCCCGCCATCACACCCTCGCTATCATCGAGGCCAAGGGGCGCAACACCAAGAAGCTCAACCACTTCATGCTGCAAACCCAGGGCATGAACGATGTAGGCTCTACCTACGACCTCGTGCTGGACTCCGAGATCAACGTCACCCGAGGCTTGGGCCGCCACACCAACGACCACATGACGTCCTTCTACATGAAGACCCCTTCGGGCTTCGACGTGGAGTACGGCTGGGGCGCTCGCACCGTGGACGATGCGACCTGGCAGGTGGTGCGCCACGAGAAGGGCAGCATCTGGGGCCACCGGCCTGTTCCGCAGCCTGCCGCAACGAGCTAGGAACAGAGGTAGGACGGTCAGTACCATTATGGTAGATTTGCCACCGCTACCTGAGCCAGGGTTCCAAAGCCCCGATGACCGCCGCACCATTGGGCGGCGGTTCATCATCCAAGCTCGTGAATATCTGAACCAAGGCGACCGGCTCCAAGCCGGCGAAAAGGCATGGGGCGCGATAGCCCACAACCTTAAGGCGATTGGAGGGCAGCGGGGCTGGCATCACGGTAGTCATCAACAAATCGAGAACATAGGGCGACAGATTGTTGTAGAGTTCGATAACGCCGAACTCAGCAACTTCATCGCAGAGACTTTTCATAATGGTCATCGCAACTTTTACGAAAATCATCGTACTATTGAAGAAATGATGATCACGATAGAAGCAGCCGAGGAAGCCTTGCCTATGTTGGAAGCGCTACAGCGCGTTGATCCCCGTCCCTTCACTATCACCTCCAACACCCAGCTACGCCGGTTGCGGGCCCTCACTGGCAACAACAGCCTAGAGATTGGCGACACTTCCCCGGTCGGATTCTCGCTGAAACACCCTAATGGCGTTTCAGACGGCAACGGCACAACTTCGGAGTAACGCATGGACGTGGGATATATTGGCACCGGGACCATGGGCAACCCCATGGCCCTGTGTTTGCTGGACGCCGGACACAACGTAACGGTGTATGACGTGCGCCGGGAGGCCACCACCAACCTGTGCGAGCTGGGCGCCCATTGGGCCGACAGCCCGCGCGCCGTGGCGGAGGCCGCTCCCGTCGTGTTTACGTCGCTGCCCGGGCCGGTGGAAGCCGAGCGGGTGGTCCTGGACGACGAAACCGGAATACTCGCCGGGCTGTCCACAGGCGGGGCGTGGATTGACACCACCACCAATGCGCCGTCGCTCATCCGGCGGCTGGCCGAAGTATGCCGACAGCGCGGCGTCGAGATGCTGGACTGTCCGGTCAGCGGACGGCCCCCCGCGATGACCATGATGGTAGGCGGCGACGTGGCGGTATTCGAGAAGCACCGTCCGCTGCTGGAGTGCATGGGACGCGATGTATTCTATGTAGGCGAGACCGCCTCCGGCTGCATCGCTAAGCTGGTTACTCAATACTTGGGTTACTGCGCCTTCATCGCCGGGGTCGAGGGTATGCTTATTGGCGCGAAGGCGGGCATTGATCTGGAGATACTAGCAAAGATTATTCCGGTCAGCGCCGGGTCGAGCGGTGTCCTGAACAGGTCCACGGAAGCCATTTTGGACCGCAGCTTTGCTTCCAACGGAACGCTGGACATTGTGGCAAAGGACATTCACCTAGCCTGTGAGCTGGCCCGAGAGGTACAGTCTCCGGCAGGAATCGGAGCCATCGCCGACGACTTTTTCCAGCGGGCGCAGGCGCAGGGCATGGGGCAGGACGGATATCCGGCAGTGGCGCGCATCCTGGAGCAGTTGGCCGGGGCGGAACTGCGAGGGAAGGCGGGGATTAGACTCCATAGAGAGAGTTGTTAATGCTCACATCTGAAGAACGGCAACTAATCACCCTAGAAGAAAGTGCGCCGCCGCATATCTGGATACCCGACAGGCGCCGTCAGTCGTCCGAAGCTTATATGCGCACATTAGGCGATTTTCGTCTTTCTGTACAGAAAGAAGACAGCACTGGTCTATACAACGCTAACGTTTCTGAACGTCAAAATCCCGACGCGAAACTTCCTTACTTGGGTAAATTTAAGACCCGCTTCGCGGCCTGCAACACCGCCGTCAGAAGAGCACAGGAGCAGACAGACCGCAGCCTGCCACGGATGAGACGAATCCTCACGCTCGACCAAAGAGCAGTTGACGAAACCGAACCGGCCTACGTACTCGGTCAATCCGCCTTGGGGCTTAGTGCCGCGAACCCGGAGGAAGACTGGATAACCGGCCTGTGTGACGGCGCGTCATCTATTTACAATAAAGCGATTGACGCTATACGCATCGTCGCAAACAGTGGTGGGAATGGTGCAAGGCTGGCTTTCGAAAACCAAAGCATAATTGGCTCGTTTCAGTCGTCCAGCAATGCTACTCCCAACGACAACATCCTCAGAGAAATCGGAGGAACATCTAGAGACGGCTTCATCGCTTGGAGCAGGAGTGTCTATCAACACGCTGTCCAGGCTGTGGAACAATACCGCCTGATAACCTTAGAAACTTTCCGCAGGATGACTTCCTGGGATGTCCCATTGAAGATAGGCACTCAATTCGGACTGTCCACGTTCGCTCAGATCTGGAAATCCGGCAATGTGCAAAAGCTATCAGATACAGTCAGTAGGCTTATAGGATCGGCGACAATATTCAGGAATCGCGTCCATTTGATGATTGCGCTGCCTATGCTGGCTAAAGCGGTTTACGAAGCTGCCTCACAAAACAGACTGTCAGATTTTGTGTCTAGCATGGCTGCAAATGGATTGACCACCGGAATAACGAACGCGATTTTTGCCCTGGCCTCGGCCTGCACAGCTATTGTATTGCCCAGAACAGGACCATTGCTAGTAGACCTGGTCAGGCAACTGGGGTTGGAATCAGTAGTCCAGAATGTGGTCGGTTACATCCTGCCAACAGTTGTAAAATCAATCAGGACTGCGGTTGTAAGGACTGCGCAGTATGCCCAGCAAACCGCCATTACTTTTTGGGGTTGGCTGAAGACATCCTGGAACTGGCTGAAAGGCATCTTCTAAAAATGAACTCGCTCGTGACTAAACAAGGGAGGAGCAATATGCAGAACGGGCACAGCAACGGCAACCATTCGCTGGGCGGCTTGGTGGACATGGCCGCCGGAACGGTCAGCCGAGAGATTTTCGTCAACGAAGAAATCTACGCTCAAGAGCAGGAACACCTCTTCGCCCGGGCCTGGCTCTTCGTTGGCCACGTGTCCCAGATTCCCAAGCCGGGCGACTACTTTGTGTCCTGCATGGGCGAGGAGTCGGTGATTCTGTGCCGCGACCGCGAAGGCGAGGTTCACGTCTTCCTGAACTCCTGCACCCACCGGGGCATGAAGGTGTGCCGCTACGACGAGGGAAATACTCCTGTATTCAGTTGCCCCTATCACGGCTGGAGCTTTGCCACCGACGGCAAGCTGGTGGGCGTTCCTTATTTCAAAGACGCCTACAAGGGTGAACTGGACAAGTCGCAGTGGGGACTCATCGAAGTGCCACAGCTCTGCAACTACAAGGGCACCGTCTGGGCAACATGGGACAAGGACGCTCCTTCCTTCGAGGAATACCTGGGCGGCTACAAGACCTACCTGGACTTCCTGCTGGATACCTGGGACGGCGCAGGCGGCGAGACCGAGGTCTTCGGCGGCATTGAAAAGTGGGTGATTCCCTGCAACTGGAAGTTCCCCTCTGAGAACTTCATTGGCGACCGCTACCACAACATCAGCCACCGCTCCGTTGACCTAGTCGGCGCTGGCCCCAGCGGCAGCGGGCGCCGCGACACCCAAGAGCGGGTGGGGGCGACCGCGCTGGACTTCTCATTCCCAGAGCGCGGCCACGGCACCATCAGCTTCCTGAGACCCGACGACGGGCCAATTCCGGCCTATCAGCACTCAAAAATAGTGTCGGACTACTTCGCTCACTGCGAGAACGAACGCCGCAAGAACTACGGCAAGTGGTCTCGGTTCATCCCGGGACCCGGCACCGTGTTCCCCAATTTCTCCTACCTGCCGCGCCAACCGCGCACCATCGCCGTCTGGCACCCGCGCAGCCCGGAGAGTCACGAGGCGTGGCGCTGGTTCCTGGTGGACAAGAACGCGCCCGCGGAGGTTAAGGAATTTCTGAGGAAGTACTACATCAGTTACTCCGGGCCTGCCGGTCTCACCGAGCAGGACGACATGGAGAACTGGAACTACGCCCACAACGCCAGCCGGGGGGCCATAGCACGGCGCTATCCCTACAACTATCAGATGGGCATGGGGCACGAAGCGCCACCCTTCGACACCGACGGCCTGGAACTGCCGGGGCAGATTCGCAACGTCACCGCAGCCAAGGCAGCCGAGCAGAACCAGCGCGGCTTCTACTCCCGTTGGGCCGAGTTCCTGACAGCCAAAAGCTGGAACGAACTGACTTCCTGGCGCAACAACGGCCACGCCAACGGTGTCAAGGCCCACAACGGCGCCTCAGTAGCGGCGGGAGGTTAGCATGACCACTGTCGGGGCGAACGTCGCCCGGATGCTGTTGAAGAACGAGGTCGAGGAGTTTCTGTATCACGAGGCAGAGTTGCTGGACGAGCGCCGGTTCGCTGAGTGGCTGGACCTGCTGACCGGCGACATCCGTTACTGGATGCCCATGCGCCGCAACGTCAAGTTCGGAGAGTTGGACCGGGAGTTTACCCGTGAAGGCTATGACATCAACTGGTTCGATGAGGGCAAAGAAACCTTGGAGCGCCGCGTCAACCAGATACTCACCGGAGTCCACTGGGCCGAGGAGCCTCTGTCGCGTATCTGCCACATGGTCTCCAACGTGCAGTTGCTGGAGGCTTCCCCGTCGGCTGAGGATGCGTCGGAAGTGTCTCTGAAGTGCCGCTTCCTCATCTACCGCAACCGGGTGGAGACGGAAACCGATTTCCTCATCGGCAAGCGGGAGGATGTCCTGCGGAGGGAAGCCAGCGGCTGGAAAATCGCGCAACGAAAAGTGATTCTTGACCAGAACGTGCTGCTGGCCAAGAACCTGACGTTCTTCTTCTAAGATCCCTTCTCCCTCCGGGGGAGGGCTAGAGCCTGCCCCGTACTTGATACGGGGGTGGGGCATCCTCATAAGGCCAATGGATTCCCGCCTTCGCGGGAATGACGACGAACGGACGGAGCAGGCAAATGGCGGAAGTAATTAACCTCATCACCATCGAGGAAGGAGCCAGGATTTCAACCCTCAACGGGGCTACGGCGGAGGTGGTCAGCAACCCCAAGGATGGAGTCTGGGTGTTCGTCAAGTACCTGACATCGCCCGAAGACCCCGACCTCGTCGGGACCGAGGACATGGTATTCGCTCAAGACATCGCCGAAGTCCTCGCCGGGAGGTAGCCTTCGCCATGACTCAACCCAACCACGAAGAACTGCGGGAAGCATTTCAGGCGGGGTTTGACTCGATAGACGAGGGCGAGGGCTTTTACCCGGGCTTTCATGCCTTCCTGGAGTACCATGGATACAGCCTGCGCGAAGACATTCCCTGCACCTGCATAGACCGCGGGGCCCACGGACATCAGCCCGAATGCCGCTGGGTCAAGGCTTAGGAGTACCTGCCATGACGGAACGCCCTTCGACAGGCTCAGGACTGGACGGCGGTGATGCCATCCTCGAGGCCCTGAGAAACTTGGACGTTGACTACATCATCTCGTCTCCCGGCTCCGAGTGGCCTTCGGTATGGGAGGCTCTGGCCCGTCAAAAGCTGGAAGAGCGGCCCGGCCCCACATACATCAACTGCTGGCACGAAACGTTGGCCGTGGCGATGGCATCCGGCTACACCCGCATGACCGGAAGGATGCAGGCGGTGTTGCTCCACGCCGGCGTCGGCGTGCTACAAGGTTCGATGGGCATTCACGGGGCATACCAGGGTGAGGTGCCCATGCTGGTTTGTTCCGGGGAATCGGCCACCTATGGGGAAGCGCCGGAGTTCGATCCTGGCCCCCAGTGGCTCCGCAACCTGAGCATCGTCGGCGGACCCAAACCGGCTGGTTGGAGCCGTTCACCAAGTGGAGCAGTCGTGTCACCAGCCCGCAGACGCTGTACGAAACGGTGGCTCGCGCCGGAGAACTGGCCCAGCGCACACCCAAAGGCCCAGCCTTCCTCAATGTCCCCATTGAGACGATGCTGGAGGAGTGGACGCCGCCGAACCGCCTGAAGCATCGCCCCTCGGCGCCCGTCAGCCATCCCGACCCGGACGCCGTCGCGCGAGTGGCCGAGATGGTGTGCAGCGCCACCAACCCGGTGATTGTGGCCGACTCGGCGGGGCGCACTGCCGCAGGGTTCAATGCCCTGGTTGCGCTGGCTGAGTCGAGGGCTATCCCGGTGTTCGAGGGTGAAGGGCCAGCCTACAACAACTTTCCCAAGAGCCACCCACTGCACCACGGCTATGACCTGCGGCGCGAGATGGACAGCTTCGACCTGGTCCTGGTCATCGGAAACCGCGCCCCTTGGTATCCGCCCAGCGCCGGGCCGTCGGCCACCGTGGTCTGCATAGACGAATACCCGGTGAAGGAATACATGGTCCATCAGGACCTTCAGGCCGACTTCTACCTGGAAGGTTCGCTGCCGGTAACCCTAGCCGCCCTGACCTCCGCGGTGCTGGAACGCGCCAACGGGCCTGCGCCATCAGTTCCCCGCCGGGCCCAATCCGGTGTGGGAGCGTTACCGCGCCCTGGATGCTTCCGCATCCTCAGCTTCTCCGATTGACCCCCGGCTTCCTCTGCAACACGCTGAGCGAAGCCCTGCCCTCCAACACGGTTTTCGTGGACGAGACTATTCTGCATCGAGCCCAGATTCTGCGCCGCATCGCGTGGGACAACCCGCTGTCGTATATGCGCCCGGCAGGCGGCCTGGGGCAAGGATTGGGCATCGCGCTGGGCGCAAAGCTGGCAGCCCCGGAGCGCCCGGTTACGGCGCTGATTGGCGATGGCTCCTTCCTGTACAACCCCATTACCCAGAGCTTGGGCGTGGCGCGGGAGAGCGGCCTGCCTATCCTGATTGTCGTATTCAACAACGCCAGCTACGCGGCAATGAAGAGCCTGCACCTCTCCTTCTACCCCGAAGGGACGTCGGTGCAGACGGGCGACTTCTATGGCGTGCACATTCCGGGGCCTGACTACGCTGAGCTTGTCCGCCCCTTTGGTGGACACGGCGAGCGGGTGGATGACCCCGCCCGGCTGCGAGGCGCGCTGGAAGAGGCGCAGGCCGCCGTGGACGCCGGAAGCGTCGCCATCGTGGACGTTGCGCTCTCCGGCTAGGATTTCCGGCTACGAGATGGCGGACCGAGATATCCGAATAGTGGATGGCATTGCCGGCGAGCATATAGAAGATGCTCTTCGTGTGGCTTATGACGCTTTTGGCAAAAAGTTCCAAATTGGCTTCAAGAACGCTGACGATCTGGTAAGGCTTTTTCAGGATTCTCTGGATCAAACTCGCTGCTACTCGGCTGAAGTTGATGGACAGCTTTTGGGTTTTCTGGCCTTCAAGACAGACAGCCGGGAGTTCTTTCTGCTGAACCCCATCGCGGTCTTCACTAGGTTTTGGCCGTGGCAAGCCATCCGTATCATGTTCAATCTGATGCTGCTTGCCGGGCGCGGCCCGGGCTCCGATGAGTTCGCGGTGGATGCCGTGGCCGTCTCGGAATCGTCGCGGGGGCTGGGCTTGGGCACAGCGCTGATGGAACGGGCAGAAGACAGGGCTAGGGACATGGGGAAGCGCAAGATGACCCTGCAAGTTATCGGAGAAAACGCAGGAGCTATCAGGCTGTACGAAAGGCTGGGCTATCGCTCCGTGCGAACACAGAGCGGTTTCCTGGTACGGCTCGCAGCCCAGACTTCGGAAGTGCGGACGATGGAGAAATTCCTAACCGCTCAATAACTTCATAGACTTCCGCATAGACTTCCGCGCCGGGGGCGTTAACTGAAACGGCTCACCGAGAATGGCTCCATCGGGGCGTCGTTGCCATCCAGCAGGTATTGCGTCACCATTTCTGCTGTGCCGGGGCTGAGCATGATTCCTACCGCGTCGTGCCCGGTGGCGATGGTCAACCCCTCTACGCTTGGCGCCGGGCCTATGATGGGCTTTCCATCAGGGGTAGCCGGTCGAACACCGGCGCGGGCCGATACAAAGGCAGCGTCCCCCAGCGACGGGAACGACATCAGAGCGCCGGCAACCAGCGTGGCGATGCCATCGGCGGTGACTGTCTCGTCGGAACGGCCCTCCTCGCGGGTTGACGCCACAAGTATGTTGCCGTCGAGACGGGGGACAACGTAGACAGCGGAGTTTCTCACTGGCGAGAGGGGCATAAATCCGGGACGTCGCAAGAGCATCCGCTGACCCTTGACGCCGCGCACTGGAAGGTCCAGCGGGCCGCCGGGAGCCTCCCAACGGCCTCCGATGCCGCCCCACGGCCCGGCGGCCAACACCACTTGGCCCGCCGCGATTCCCCCGGCGGTGGTTTCCACTCCCGTTATCCGGTCTCCGTTGTGACGCAGCCCGGTAACCTCCACGCCTTCGTACAGATTCGCGCCCAAACGTCCGGCGGCATGGGCCAGCGAGTCGCAGAGGCGCTGTCCGCGGACGCATCCTTCCTGCGGGGAGAATATGGCAGCGCGCACTTCAGGGTTCGCGCCGGGTTCACGGCGTAGAACGTCGTCCCGCTCCAGCCATTCCACGCCGAGGTCAAGCTGCGACTGCCACCGGTGGAATCCTCTCAGTTCGTCAAATTCGTTATCCGAGAACGCCAGGCGCAATACGCCCGTCTGCTGGAACTCCGGGTTTACGCCCGCCTCAGCCAGCTCCGACACCCAGGCAGGAAACAGCTCCAGGCTGCGCATACCCAGCCGGAACATATCAGTATCTCCCGGGTCCAGGTGCCACAGAGGGCCAACCACACCAGCCGTCGCGCCGGACGCGCCGCCCCCGAAGGACCCACGCTCCACCAGCGCGCAGGAAACGCCTTTCTTCGCCAACTGCCAGGCTATGGCGCACCCCCATGACTCCCCCGCCGACGACCGCAACGTCAACTGCTTCAGGCATTGGCTGACCTCCATATACTATTTCGGCGAGTGTATTAACGCCCCAATCGTACTGTCAACGGAAATAAAAGAAGCCGGTAATCATTGCCAGTATCGTTGCCGTCTGTTAGGCTTGCCCCGGAAGGTGGTAGTACGTTGACGGACACATTACCAGTGAAGGCCGACCTCTTCGTAACCTGTATCATTGACCAACTTTTTCCCGAGGTTGGCGTCAGCGTGGTACGGGTGTTGCGGCGTTTGGGCGTATCGGTCGGGTTTCCGGAGGGGCAGACCTGCTGCGGCCAGGCCGTCTACAACTCCGGCTACACCCGCGAGGCCAGAGAGATGGCTCTGAGGACGCTGGATGAGTTCCAGAACAGCGACTACGTGGTAGTGCCGTCGGGTTCCTGTTCAGCGATGATGCGAGTGTTCTATCTGGACCTCTTTGAAGACGATCCGCAGTTGCTGGCCCGGGCTGAATCTCTATCCCGGCGAGTTTACGAATTCTCCGAGTTTTTGGTCAACGTGCTGGGCGTGGAAGAGACCGGAGTCGCCGGAGTCGAAGGATCAGGGTCGGCAGTGTTTCACCCGGGATGCCATCTGCTTCGGGAGATGGAGGTCAGGGATGCGCCGCAGTCCCTGCTACGGGCAATGCCTGGCGTGGAACTCAGGGAACTGCGGAACGCCGAAACCTGCTGCGGATTCGGAGGCAGCTTCTCGGTTAAAATGCCCCACATTTCCGAAGGGATGCTGAACGACAAGGTGTCCGCCGTAAGGGACTCCGGGGCCGATGCACTGGTATCTTGCGACATGAGTTGCCTGATGCACATCGGCGGGGCATTGCGGAGACAGGCCCCGGATGTAAAGATTCGACACATTGCCCAAATACTGGACGGGGAGACTCCCCCACCCTAACCCTCCCCCAGAGGGAGAGGGGACCAAAGAAGATGCCGGAAGTAAAGACAGGACAATTTCCAACAGCCTCCGCTGCCGCGATGCTGAACCCGCAATTACGGCGCGCGCTCGACCGGGTGGGGGTTGGGTTCGACGTGGCGCGCCGAAACGCCATTGAGGAAGTAACTGCTGAGGCGTGGGAAGAGTGGCGCGAAGAGGCCCGCAACATCAAGATACACACGCTCGACCACCTCGACTACTACATTGAGTTGCTTCACGACAACGTAACCGCCGCCGGTGGACAGATGCACTTCGCTGCCGACGCCGCCGAGGCTAACGCAATAGTCGGCCACCTCGTCCAGACGAGAGGCGTCAAGGTTGCCACCAAGAGCAAGAGCATGGTGTCGGAGGAGTTGGAGCTTAACCCGGTCCTCGAATCGCTGGGCGTTGACGTTTACGAGACTGACCTGGGCGAGTACATCATTCAGTTGGCCGGGGAAACGCCCTCGCACCTGGTCGCTCCGGCCCTGCACAAGTCGAAGGAAGACGTGGCCGAACTCTTCGCCGACAAGCTGGGGGTTCCCTACGACGAAGACATCGAGGTCATGGCGGCGACGGCGCGGGTGGCCCTGCGCGACAAGTTCATGGAGGCGGATCTGGGCATAAGCGGAGCCAACTTCGTTGTCGCCGAGACTGGCACTCTGGTCATCATCACCAATGAGGGCAACGGCCGTCTCTGCACCTCTGCGCCACGAATGCACATCGGAATCACAGGCATGGAAAAGGTGATTCCCTCCATGCAGGACCTAGCCATATTCCTGCGGCTGCTGCCCCGCTCCGCCACCGGACAGCGCATATCCAGCTACGTCAGCATGATCACCGGCCCTCGCCGCGAGGATGACGAGGATGGCCCGGAAGAGTTTCACCTGGTGCTGGTGGACAACGGCCGGTCTCGAATGCTTCGCGACCCGAAGCTGCGGGAAGCGTTGTACTGCATCCGCTGCGGGGCTTGCCTGAACATCTGTCCAGTGTACCAGCGAGTGGGCGGGCACTCCTACGGCTGGGTTTACCCCGGCCCGATTGGAGCAGTGGTCTCACCCATGCTGACCGGCCTGAAAGAGGCTAAGTCGTTACCGCAAGCCTCCAGCCTCTGCGGGGCCTGCCGCGAAGCCTGCCCGGTGAAGATAAACATACCGAGGATGCTGCTGGAGCTGCGCCATCGCACCGCCGAGAGCGAAAACCCGGAGGAGAAGGCGTCGTCCCTATCGGAGCGCTTCCTGGCCGGGGCTTACGGATGGCTGATGCGAGATCCGGGGAGGATGGCTTTCGCCTCCGGCGTGGGACGTATTGCCCAACAGGTTTTGCCTGGTATGCCCAAACGCGACGGATGGATTCGCAAAGCTAGTCTGCCTCTACTGTCGAAGTGGACACAGGCGCGGGACCTGCCGCCTCTGCCTCCCAAGTCATTCCGCGAAATATGGCGGGACGAACTCAGCAGGGACGGAGCGAATGAGGTGGATCGTGGCCGCCTCTAACTCCGGGAATATGCCCGGGACTTCCAAGACCGATTTCCTGCGCTCGGTACGAGAGTCGTTGGGCCGTTCCCAGGCTACCTCAGGACGAGCCCTCCCTCCGGCCCGTCCGTATCACAGGTTGGAGGAAATGCTGCCGCAGTTGGAGCAGTGGGCCGGGGAGATGGAAGCCCGCCTTCAGGAAAATCGTCCCCAACTGCTGTCCCGTTTCACCGAAATGGCCGGGAAAGGCGGCTGGAACGTGCATCGCGTGTCCGGTGTGGAAGCCGCTATCGGCTGCGTAGACTCCCTGGTCGGGGAGATAGGCGCAAACCGGGTTGTCCGCTCCGGTCAGTCCGTATTCGACGATGTGCCAGTGGACACAGGACTGGAGTGGAGAGGCGCCGAAATAACCCCCATAGTTCGCAGAGAAGGCAGCGAGCGCGAACAGCTCAGGGAAATCATCCGGCAGGCCGATGTCGGACTGACGGGAACGGACTACGCGCTGGCGGAAACCGGCTCCTTGGTCATCCTACCCCGTCGCGGGCTGTCGCGGCTGGTATCGCTGGTTCCTCCGGTGCATATCGCCCTGGTGCGGCCCGAGGAAGTGCTGGAGAGCCTGCACGACCTTTTCCTGTTGCGCCGCCTGGAATACTACCGGCGCGGGGGCGAGATGGGCAGCTATCTGAATTTCATCACCGGCCCCAGCCGTACCGCCGACATTGAAATGACCATCGTCCAAGGGGTACACGGCCCCAGGTCGGTCCACTTGGTGCTTATTGAGTAGGGGCTTGCCCTCACCATAGCCATCTCCCAGAGGAAGAAGGGATTTTTGTTTAGCCTAGAGGTCACTCAATGCCGATGCGCGTGGGCTTTGCCCAATTCCGCAAGCAGATGCTGGAGCGGGAACTGGAAAACATCCAGGAAGTCTTGCCCAACCTTGGGGTGGAAAAAGTTATCCTGACCGGCGAAGTGGCGGCGGGCGAGTTCACCCCGGAAAGCCGCATTGAGCTTATCGTGGTGCATGACACCGACCGGCCCTTCGGGAGGCGGTCTGACTTTTTCTCTTACCACTTGGGCAGTTCGGTGGAAATCGACACCCAGGTGTACACGCCCGAAGAGTTCGAGACCTTGAAGGAAACGCTGCCTGCGCTGCGCCGGGCCTGCGCCGAGGGAAGGGAGATTTTCAATGCCTGATTTTCTGTCGGAGGGCGCTCGCTGGATGAAGCAGGCGCAACAAGACCTGGAGGACGCCAGGTTTCTGCGCGAGAACGGACGCTACAACCTGGCCTGTTTCCAGGGGCAGCAGGCCGCCGAGAAGGCCATTAAGGCATACCTGTACCACAAGCGGGTAGAGGATGTCTGGGGGCACTCGCTACTGGATTTGTGCGAAGACGCCAAGCTCTTCGACATGATGTTCGATACGGTGAAGAGCGAAGCCCGGCAACTGGACAAATACCACTACATCACCCGCTACCCCGAATTTCTGCCCAGCGGAGCTTCTTTCGAAGCCTTCGACGAGATGGACGCCGACCGCTCAATCTTCCTTTCCGACATGGTAGTAGAATTCGTCAGGGACCGGATGACCTAGCGGTTAGCCGTATTCTTGATCATCCCGGAATCTAACCCCGTGTACTGTCTTTACTCAGAGAGCGCAGGTTCAGCATAGCCAGGCGCATGGTGTTTTCGGCTGCGCTCTCCAGCAGCTCGCCGCTGCGCGACAACGACTGCTCGAAGCTCATGGGCCGGTCGGCGATACATATGACAGCGGCCACAGAGTGGTCGTAAAGCTCCTCATAGCCAAGCCCCAAGCTGCCAGCCAGCAGAACGGTAGGGACCCCGTGGGCTTGGGCGCGCCGGGCCACACCCGCGGGCGCCTTGTTAAAGATGGTCGAACGGTCGGCGCGCCCCTCTCCGGTTAATACGAGGTCGGCGTCCTGTAACAAGGCGTCGAAGTTCAGCACCTCGCAGACCATGTCTATGCCGGATTGCAGCGTGGCTCCGGCGAAAGCCATCAGTCCCGCTCCAAGCCCGCCCGCGGCCCCGGCTCCGGGCTGCTCGGAAACGTCGCACCCAACGTCGCGGGCCACCACGCGGGCGTAGTTGGCCAGCGCAGCGTCCAGTTCTCGCACCATGTCCGGGTTTGCGCCCTTCTGCGGGCCGAACACTGCCGAGGCGCCGTCCGGCCCGCAGAGCGGGTTGGTGACGTCGGTGGCGGCGATGACGGTTGCATCGGCCAGCCGGGTATACAGGCCGGAGTGTTCTATCCGGTCGAGGCGGGCCAGGGCACTGCCGCCGGGAGGGAGATGACGGCCTTCGGAGTCGAGAAACCTGGCGCCCAGGGCCGCGGCGAATCCGGTGCCTCCGTCGTTGGTTGCGCTTCCCCCCAGCCCCACGATGATGCGGGTATAGCCGCGCTCCAAGGCTTCTTTCATTATCTCGCCGGTCCCGGCAGTGGTGGTGATGCGGGGATTGCGGCGTCTCTGGGGAACCAGGGCCAGGCCCGATGCCAGGGCCATCTCGATAACTGCCGTTCTGCCGTCGCCCATGACTCCCCAACGGGCTTCCAGCGGCTGTCCCAACGGACCTGTTACGGTACTGGTAAATACCTGTCCCCCGGTTGCGTCCACCAGGGCGTGCAGGGTGCCGTCGCCGCCGTCGGCCACCGGAGCCAGTACTGTCTCCGCGTCCGGGGCGGCGGCGGTAACACCTCGCGCGATGGCCTGGGCCGCCTCCAAGCCTGAAATTCCAGCCTTGAATCCTTGGGGGGCAATCACTATCTTCATGGTGAGCGATTATACACCGTCACCAATCGTTCCACTGCAATGGTTACCCGATACGGAGGACGGAGCTACGTGCTACAATCGCAGGGAAGTTGAGGACGTTTGTCAGCCGCCCTCCTTTATCGGCGAAACAGCTAAGGCCATTCAGAATTACGAGGTAGCTCGATGTCTTCAGCCGGGGCCGCCAGACCGTCCAGGGAAGAATTGAAACGCAGGGCAGCCGAAGCCATAGACTCCAGGGCAGACGAGCTTGTCGCCCTGTCCAAGACGATCCTGGAAAACCCGGAGCCGGGTTTTCGGGAGACGAAGACGGCGCGGCTGGTGGCCGGCAAGTTCGCCGAAATCGGGATGCAGGCCCGCATCGGCCTGGCTCTGACCGGCCTCCGGGCCGACCTGGTGGGCGGCAGTCCCGGACCGGCATTGGCGGTCATCGGCGAGTTGGACTCCCTCATCGTCAACGAGCATCCCCACGCCAACGGCGAGACAGGCGCGGCCCACGCCTGCGGACACCACTGCCAGATGGGCATGATTATGGGCGCAGCCATGGCCCTGAAGCAGCCCGAAGTTCTGGAGCATTTGAGCGGACGCCTGGCCTTCATGGCGGTTCCAGCGGAAGAATACATCGAGATTGAGTACCGCGATTCCCTCAGGCAGCAAGGCAAGCTGGAGTTCCTGGGCGGCAAACCGGAAATGGTGCGTCTGGGGGAGTTCGACGACATTGACCTCGCCATGATGTGCCACACCACCTCCAACCCCAACGAGCGGCAGTTATGCATCAGCGGAACCAACAACGGCACCCTGGCCAAGAAAATACAGTTCCTCGGACGGGGGGCCCATGCCGGCGGAGCGCCTCACCTCGGCATCAACGCGCTCAACGCCGCGACCCTGGCCCTCAGCGCCATTCACTACAACCGCGAGACCTTCCGGGACGAGGACAGCATCAGGGTACACCCCATCATCACCAAGGGTGGCGAAGCGGTGAGCGCCGTGCCTGCCGACGTTCGCATGGAGACCTTCGTCCGCGGCCGCACCCTGGACGCCATCATGGACGCAAACGTCAAGGTTGACCGCGCCCTCAAGGCGGGAGCGATGGCAGTGGGCGGCGATGTGTTTATACAAACCATCCCAGGCTACCTGCCCCTGCGCCAGAACGGCGCAATGAACGAGGTGTTCGAGGCCAACGCAACCCACTTGGTGGGCGAGGAAAACGTTGGACACATCATGTACCGGGGCGGCTCAACGGACATGGGCGACATCAGTCATCTGATGCCTGCTATCCATCCCTATGTGGGAGGAGCTACCGGCATCGGCCACGGGGCAGACTACGTGGTGCAGGACTACTCGCTGGCGGTTATCACAGCGGCCAAAGCCCTGGCCTCCACGGCCATTGACCTGTTGGCCGACGGGGCAACCGTGGGCGGCGGAATCGTATCGGGTCACAGACCAGAAATGACCCGGGCAGAGTATCTCAAGTTCATGCGCGGCTTGGCCAAGGAAGAAACCTTCAAGGGCGCTTAGTTATGTTGACTGTTGAAGAGCTGAAGCAGCGGGCCTGCGAAACCATCGAAAAGCGGAAAAAGGAAATCATTGGTGTTGCCCAGCAGGTGCTGGCGCACCCGGAGGCCGGATTCCGCGAGTACCGCACCGCCGGGCTGGTGGCGCAGAAATTCAGCGAGTTGCAGATTCCTCACGAGAGCGGGCTGGCCCTTACCGGACTGAAGGGGCGCGTTCCCGGCGGGGCAGGTTCCGGGCCTCGTGTGGCCCTCATCGGCGAGCTGGACTCGCTGGTCGTCACCGAACATCCCCACGCCGACCCGGAGACCGGAGCGGCCCATGCCTGCGGCCACCACTGCCAGATTGGCATGATGCTGGGCGCGACCATGGGACTACAAACCCCCGAAGTGCTGGAACGCTTAAACGGCGAGATCATCCCTTTCGCCGTACCCGCCGAGGAATTCATCGAAGTGGAGCAGCGCCTGGAGCTAAGGAACCAAAAGAAGCTGGAATTCCTGGGCGGCAAGCAGGAACTGATTCGCTTGGGCGGATTCGATGACGTGGACATCGCCATGATGTGCCATACCGCCAGCGACATGGGCGAGCGCAAGTTCGCCATTGGCGGCACCAGCAACGGGCACGTCGTCAAGTACGTGCGCTTCATCGGACGCGGCGCCCACGCGGGCAGCTCGCCCCACTTGGGCGTCAACGCGCTCAACGCGGCGTCCTTCGCTCTGCAGGCCATAAACTCGACGCGGGAAACCCACCGGGCCGAAGACACTGTGCGGATTCACGGCATCATCACCAAGGGCGGCGAGGCGGTGAACGCTGTCCCCGCGGATGTGCGCCTGGAGTGGCGGGTACGCTCGGCCACGCCGCAGGTGGTGGTCAAGAACTCCGAGACGGTAGACCGGTGCTTCAAGTCGGGAGCCATGGCCGTCGGCGCCCAAGTGGAAATCACCACCATCCCGGGATACCTGCCCATGCGAAACGATTCGCAGTTGCAGGACCTCTTCCGCAACAATGCGATTGAGGTGGTCGGAGAGAAGGGCACGATGGTAATGCCGTCGGGACGCAACCGGGGCGGTTCGACCGACATGGGAGACCTGTCGCACCTGATGCCGGCCATCCATCCCTACACCGGAGGGGCCACGGGGCCCGGCCACAGCAAGAGCTACGTCATCACCGACTACGAAACGGCGGTCATCAACCCGGCCAAGATCATGGCGATGTCAGTCATTGACCTGCTGGCGGACGGGGCCAAGCGGGCCAAAGAGGTGAAGTCCACTCACAAGGCGGCAATGTCCCGCTCGGCCTACCTGAGATTCCAGCGGGATCGCGCCCAAACCCTGCGGTTCGACGGGGCTGCCCATTAGCGGCGGCAGTTTCGCCAAAGGACGAGCGAGTCATAGCCCGCGATTCACGCGCCCATGGCCCACATCGCGGCCCCCGCGGCCAGGGGGATAGCTAGGTTGTCGTCGGGCGGAACTCCGGCCAGTTCAACGATGGCTGCGACGACGGCTCCGGCCCACAGCGCCCAGTGGTATTCAATAACCCCGGCGGCTACCAGAATGCCTGCTGCGACAGACCCCACGGCAATGAACGCTGCCGTCCCGCCGGGCGACTTTCCCAGAAGGCGCGGCCCCGGCATTCGCCTCCCAATGATGGCTGCCGCCGGGTCGCCCAGTGACAGGTAGAACATCACCGGAACGCCCACATCTTTACCGAAAAGCCAGAATACCACCGTCGCGGCAATGAGCATATAGGTTGCGCCAGTGATGTGCGACTCCTCGTCGCTCTTGAGCAGCGGCTCCATCAGGCGAAGGTAAAGCCGGTTGAGCGGACCGATGCCGAATCGGGAGAGGTCAAGGGCCAGCGCGCCTGCGGAAAGCGCCGCCAGGGCGATTACAAAGCCGCTCTCGGGTGCGAAAATCCCGGCGATGGGGATGCAGGAACCCGCTAGGACATGGAACAGCCGCCGCCAGATTCTCGGCTGGGCAGCCGCCCCTCCTGAGCCTGTTGAAGGACGGCGCTCGCCTCCGAATATCACCAGCGCGGCGATTCGCTGCAACAAGGGAATACTCCCTCACCCTCTCCTCAGGGGGAGAGGGAATTTCCCGGCAAGCCCGTTAGAATCGGATGGTGATGGAGTCGCCGGCGCGCCAGCGCAGGTCGCGGAACTCCGTGCCCGCCGGCGCTTCAAAGACCATGTAGCCGTCCAGACCGTAGCCTCTCAACAACTCAAAGGAGCCTTCCAGGAACACCACGGAGCGTTCCGGGACGCCGTCTCCCCCGGTATTCGAAACCACCCGAATCTCCGCAGGCAAGTCGGAGTATTCAGATGTGCCGCAGGCGTATGGGTAGTTTCCAGGCTGGCTGAAAGTGTGAGAGAGCGACGCCCCGGGAGCAAGTTCGGCACGGCCATCCGGGCCAATTCCGACGCCTGCATCCTCAAAGTCCACATACTGATCAACCTCAGCTTCGCTTTGCCACAGTACCGTGGTTCCAGGGTCCACCAGGGCGCGAGTGCCGTCGAAGCACTGGCCCAGGTCCATCCGCACCAAGGCTTCCGATTCGCCCCGGAAGTCCTGCCAGACAGTCTGGGAAACCGACAGGGGCCGATAGCTGGCGTTGGCGAAGTCACGCAGCTCGGCTGCGGAGCGGTCAACGTTGATGATAGCGCTGACTGCGGTGTGGTTCTCCACCTTGAGCCGCGCCAGCACCAGTTCATTGCCGGGCGCCGATGGGGTGAGGTTCCATCGGCGAATTACCTGATTGGGGTCAATGGTTGAGTAGCGGATCTCCGGCGCCCGCTCCAGGCTGACCACGCTGACGTGCAGTGTTCGCCCCTGGAAATACTGGCCGAAGGTTGCGGAGTCGGACGTACACCCTGACACCGCCGCCAGTACCCAAAGCAAAAACACTACGGCCAGCATTCGGCAACCACCCGTGAAGTTGAGCATTGCCCGACTGCGGTTGGCGCGAGGGAAGGCGGGACTATTTTTCTGTTCGCTGTTTAGGAAAATCAAGGCCGGGCAGTGGTGAGGCTGGGCAGTCTACGCAGACGCTCAACGAGGTCCGGCAGAACTTCCAGCAGGTAATCCACTTCTTCTGAGGTGTTGTCTTTACCCAAGGTCAGGCGCAGACTGCCCCGCGCCACCTCCGCAGACTGGCCCAACGCCAGCAGGACATGGGAGGGTTCCAGCGAGCCGGAACTGCACGCGCTCCCGCTGGAAGCGGCGATTCCCGCCATATCCAGCCCCAGCAGTATCGGCTCTCCTTCAATTCCGGAAAACGAGAAGTTGGCGTTGTTGGGGAGCCTCTGGGTGGGATGGCCGTTGAGTTTGCTGCCCGGCACACGTTCCAGCACCTGCTCGACGATGCGGTCCCGCAAGGCGGCGCAGTGCTGACTGTGCTCCTCGCGCCGGGCGTCGGCGGCGTCCAGCGCCACCGAAAGGCCAACGATTCCGGGGATATTCTCCGTGCCGGAACGCCGCTCCCGTTCCTGGCCGCCGCCCAGAATGAACGGCAGAAAGGCCGTTCCCCGGCGCACAAACAGCACTCCGGTCCCCTTGGGGCCGTGGAATTTGTGGCCGGAGAGGCTGAGCAAGTCCACGCCCAGCTTCTTCACGTCAAGGTCAAGGAATCCGGCTGCCTGCACCGCGTCCGAATGCAGCACAATGGTTCTCTCCAGCTCGGCAGCCCGCTGCTTCACCGCCGCAGAGATTTCCGGCAGCGGGTTGATGACGCCGATTTCGTTGTTGGCGTACATCAGCGACACCAGCGTTGTTCGCTCCATAATCGCCCGGTATACCGTCTCAGGCTGCACCATGCCGTCGGCATCCACCGGAAGATAGGTTACTTCGTATCCCTGCGATTCCAGGTGTTGGCAGGTATGCAGGACAGCGTGATGTTCAACGCTGGAGGTGATGATATGGTTGCCGGTCTCCTGCAGAGCGGTGGCGACTCCCACCATGGCGGCATTGTCGGATTCCGTGCCGCCGCTGGTGAAAACCACCTCGCGGGGGCGGCAGTTGAGCACCCGGGCAACTCGTTCGCGTGCCTCATCCAGGGCGTACCGCGCCTCTTGGCCCACGGTGTGGATGCTGGAGGGATTGCCGAACAGTTGGGTAAAGTACGGCGTCATTGCCCCCAGCACTTCCGGGGCCAGCGGAGTCGTGCCAGCGTGGTCCATGTAAACGATACCGGTGTCTCTGTTTCCCGACATATTTTCCAAGTCGTCAGAATATTCTCTGGATTAGCGTTCCATATTCTAGCACAGAGAGAATCAAATAGACCCCGCCTCTTCAAGAGCAGCGCATTTTGATTCTTCCTCTCCCTTGAGGGAGAGTGTTGGGATGAGGGTGAAATCCAAGCATCAGCGCTTTGCCCACAGCAAAGAGACGCCCCCACCCTAACCTTCCCCCCGGAGGGAGAGGAAAGTCTTACAAAGCCCTGTCTTTGGGAGCAGCCCATAACGGGCCTTACGCTTCCCGCGGGTAGCTGCGCGTGGCTACGGCAAGCAGGAAAGCGCCAACTACCACTGCCCAGATTCCATCCACGAGGTTGCCTCTCAGGGCATACACGACGCCGCCCACAATCATCAGCACCCCCACTCCCTGACCGCACCTGGCAGCCACCTGCGTCGCCCGGAACAGGCTGCCCGACCCTGCCCAGACAATAGCCCGGAGCACCCGCCCGCCGTCTAGGGGGAATCCGGGAACCATGTTGAAAATTCCAACGCTGAGATTTCCCCATGCCAGCAGCAAGGCCACTATCTCCACTGGTGAGCTTACGCGCGCCGCCCACGGCCAACTGCCCGGATTCAGCCCCCACAATACTCCGCCCGCAACCACCGCCAGCGCAATGCTGGTCATCGGCCCCACTACGGATATAAGGAACTCTTCCGACGGACGCTCCGGCTCGCGGGCCAGATGGGAAACGCCGCCAAATATGAATAGCGTGATGCCCTCCACCCGAATCCCGCGGCTGAGCGCAACCAGGCTGTGGGAAAGCTCATGCGCCAGTACCGAGAGGAAGAACAGGACTACGGTAACTACGGCCACGGCCCACTGTTGCGCTACCGGCCAGCGCAGGTAGGAGGCATCAAAACGGTTGACCAGGAGATAGGTCAGCAGCAGGAATACGATGACCCAAGTAATGTTAATCAAGACCGGTATGCCGAAAATCCGGCCCAGCCGCAGAGACTTGCCCATACGCTCTCGCGCTTCCGATCCACTGATAGAGTACAGGTCTAGGATACCAAACCGCAGGCCGAATCAGCAGAGGGTGGAGTAGGCCGCCAGTTTCGCCACCAATCTCGCGGCTGTGTAGGAGCAGGCCGCCGGGCCGTCACCCGGCGCCAACTCGCACACATCGAAGCCAACAATGCGGCGGGATTCGCCCACGCGCCGCAACAGCGAGACTACCTGCGTCCAGCTAAGACCGCCGGGTTCCGGCGTTCCCACTGCCGACATCAGCGAAGGGTCGAACACGTCCAGGTCCACGCTGACGTAGACCTCGTCGCCCAGCGCGGCCACTATATCGTCCGCAGGCAGCGGGCCGCCGTCGCTGGGGCACTGCCAGAACGGTATGCGATTGTCGCGGATGAAATCGCGCTCTTCCAGGCAGAGGCTGCGCACCCCGGCCAACACGACAGGGCAATTGTCGAACACTCGCCGCGCACCCGAGGCATGACCCCACGGGGTGCCTTGGTATTCGTCGCGCAGGTCGGCGTGGGCATCGAGGTAAAGTACGCTCAGGGACGGACGGGCATCGAAGTGGGCCTGCACGCTGCCGGCGGTCAGGGAGTGCTCTCCTCCCAATACGCCAACGACTCGACCTGGGGCGATGCAGGAGGCAACGGCTTCCCGCACCCGCTGCGTCATCAGCGCAGGGCCGCCCATGTGAGGCTCCAGCGCTGGCATCGTGTGAATGCCCAACTGGGCCACATCAAGGTCCAGTTCCAAATCATAGTCTTCCATCTGCCCGGATGCGGCAATTATGGCGGCGGGCCCGTCCCGGGCGCCTCCGCGGTAGGATGTGGTGCTGTCGTATGGGACGGGAATGAGCACCACACGGGCAGTTTCCGGGGCTGACTGCTCAGGGGTGAGAGCCAGGAAACCCGGATAGACCCACGGCAATACCGAGCCGTGGACGTCGGTCCGTTCAGACACGGTGGACGTCGGTCCGTTCAGACACGGCGGAACCCTGGGCGGCTCATCTCCAGGCCGTCTTCCTGCTCCGACTCCAGGGCGGCCCGCTGTGCCTGCGCTTCCGCGAGCCCCTGACGCTCGTCCAGCCATTCCAGGCCACGGTCCAGCAGCCACGACTGGGTGTCGTCCAAATCGAACAGCTTCTTGGCGTCTTCCAGAGCGCGGTCGTGATCGAAGGGACGGCAGGAAAAAATGTCTATGTTGACGTAGCTCTTCCGTGGGAAGGTATGGATGCTGATGTGGCTCTCGGCAATGATGACAAAACCGGATACACCGGAATCCTCCGGCTTGGGCGCGTCGTATACAAGGACGCGGGGTTCGGTGATCCGGGTCATGTCCAGGGCATCCGGGTAGTCGGTCAAGAATTGACGGACCAGTTGTTCGTCCCACATCTTGCTCGTATTCCCACTAAATCCGTCAATAACCAGGTGCATTTCATCTCCAAGCGCGGTCTTTTGCGACACAACGACGTTTCGTGATAGTTGGCAAAACCAGTTGTATACAATATCATTTGTCGCGTTCGAGTACAAATAGCCGCGACCGGGGACGCCCCTACCTAACCCTCCCCCGGAGGGAGAGGGAATAACTCGGCAGGTACAGCCATGCAGCCTTCGATGATTCAGGCCAACGACGTCACTCACTATTATGGGCCGTACCCGGCAATCCAGGACGTGAACTTCAACGTACGCAAGGGCGAGGTCTTGGGCTTCCTGGGACCCAACGGCGCCGGCAAGACAACCACCATGCGGATTCTGACGGGATTTCTCCCGCCCTCTCGCGGTTCTGTGAGCCTTGACGGGTTCGATGTGGTTGAGAAATCACTGGAAGTGCGGAAGAGGGTGGGTTACCTGCCGGAAACAGTTCCGCTCTACACCGACATGACGGTGACCAACTATCTGAAATACATGGGAACCCTGCGGGGTATGCCCGCCGCGCGGATTCGCTCGCGGCTCGTCGAGGTGATAGATGTCTGCCGTCTCGGCGACTACCGCAAAACGCAGATAGGCAAGCTCTCCAAGGGGTTCCGCCAGCGTGTTGGCATCGCCCAGGCCATCATCCACGAGCCGGACGTGCTGGTGCTTGACGAGCCCACAATCGGCATTGACCCGATACAGGTGGTGGAAACGCGCAACCTGATCCAGGAGTTGGGCCGCGCGCAGACGGTGGTCCTGAGCAGCCATATCCTGCCGGAAGTCAGCATGATTTGCGAGCGGGTGCTCATCATCCACGAAGGCCGCATCGTTGCCGAGGATACGCCCCAGAACCTGGCAGATTCTCTTCAAGGAGTAGAGCGGCTGGAAGTCGAGGTCGCTGGCCCCTCCGCCGAGGTTTTGCCCGCGCTGCAGAAGATTGACGGAGTCCTTTCGGTCAGCCACCGTAACGCGCAGGGCCGCCACACCTACATTGTGCAAGCCAGACCGGGACGCGACCTGCGGGATGACATTTCCCGGGCGGTCATAAGCAACGGATGGAGTCTGAGGGGTATGCAGATGATGGGAATGAGCCTGGAGGAGATATTCCTGCGGCTGACAACACAAGAGGACTTGTAATTATGCGAATTGTCCGGGCAGTGGCCTGGAAGGAAATCCAGATTTTTTTCCTGAGTCCTACGGCATACATCGTGGGCCTGATATTTCTGGCTTTGGCCGGATTTTTCTTTTCCCGCGATCTGGGCGATCCGTTCCCGGAAGCCACTTTAAGCCCGTTCTTTCAAGGCGCTGTGGTGATTTTCATCCTGCTGGCCCCGGCTTTGACTATGCGGCTCATCGCTGAAGAGTCCAAGCTCGGGACCATCGAATTGTTGTTGACCTCCCCGGTGCGCGACTGGGAAATAATCCTCGGCAAATACCTTGCCACCCTGGTTTTCTTCCTATCGCTGTTGGCGATGTCCGGCTTTTACGTCATATTGCTGTTCGTTTATGCCAGCCCTGACCCCGGGCCGATATACGCCGGGTACTTGGGGCTGGCGCTATATGGAGCGGCCGCCCTGGCCGTGGGGTTGCTGACATCCACGCTGACCAACAATCAGATTGTGGCGGCGGTGGTGGCAATGGGCATTCTGCTGGCCCTGTTCTTCGCCGACCTGGCCTTCGGAGCCGTGGGGGGTGTTCCCGGCGAGATTATCGGCGAGTTGGGCATGAAGACCCACTTCGACGATTTCGACCGGGGCATCATAGACACCAAACACATCGTTTACTATCTCAGCGTCATCGGCTTCTTCCTCTTCTTGTCGGTGCGCGCGCTGGAAGCACGGCGGTGGCGTTAGTATGAGCACCAGACAGCAGGACGAAGGACCCCGCGACTGGCGCCGCCGCCGGAGGCGCTCACCCCAGGAACAGCCGCAGCAGCCGGAACCGGCAGCGCCTGAGCAACCCGAAGACCCTTCGGAAGTCTCCGGCGAACCGCCGGAGGAGCAGACCTCCCGCACCCTGATTAGTTTCCTCGACCCCGCCGTTGACGTCATCGGCATATTCGGCGCTCCTCTCCTCATCGCAGGAATTATCGGGCTGGTGACCGGCATCGTGGTCGTCGCTTTCGTCAGCTCGATGCGTCTGTACGGCTGGATAGACATCGCCATCGGCGCATCCCTCATAGGGGTGGTGGGGGCGGTCTTTATCAGCACGGTGATTGCCGCCTTCCTGAGCCGCACCGGGCGTTACGGCATTAACACGCTGATACTTCTGGGAGCGTTCATCGGCATTGTCATCGTGATAAACGTGGTTTCCTTCGAGAACAGCCAGAGGTCGGACGTTACTGCTACAAATCAGTTCAGCCTGTCGGAGCGCACCAAGGAGCTACTGGGCAATCTGGAAGACGACATACGCGCCACCGCCTTCTACAAGGCTCTGGAAGAGACCCCCGACGCCAATGTAGCGGCGCGGCGCAATCGTGTGGTGGATACGCTGGATGAGTTCAGCGCCCGTTCCGGCAAGTTCAGCTACCGGGTGGTGGACCCGGACCTGGAACCGGGCATCGTGGGATCCTATTTCGGAGCGCGGCCCACGGGCTTCGTCAGTGAAACCGTGGTCATCGAGAATCTCACCACCGGCGAGTTCGACTCGCTTCAACCTACCGACATAGCCTTCGGTCAACTGGAGCAGGACCTGGTAACCAGCCTCTACATCGCTACGGGACAGGAACAGAAGACGGTCTATTTCCTGGGCGGTCACGGCGAGCGAAACATAGACAGCGGCGGGGGAGACGGCTACGCATTTTTGCGGCAGGTGCTGGAACAGGAAAACTACCTGGCCAGAGGGCTGGTATGGCCGCGAAACAGCACCGAGGTGGAAGTGCCGGAAGACGCCGCGCTGGTGGTGGTAGCCGGGCCGACTTCAGATTTGCCGGTCGCCCATGCGCTGGCCCTTGACCTGTACCTGCTTGGCAGAGATGCCGAGGGGCAGCGAAGGCGCGAGAACGGCAGCATGATTTTCCTGGGCGAGCCGGATACGCCGAATTCCTGGCGGGAGTTTCTGATCCAGTGGGGCATAGTTCTTCTGCCGGGTTACGTTCGAGACGTAGAATCTTCGGTGCCCGGACTGCCCCAGACTTTGGCCTTGAATATGGACTTCAACACCATATTGAACTTCAATCTGCTGGTTTTGGGCAACAATGAAGCGGCAATGCAAAGCGCCTTTGAAGCGGCTTTCGAGATTGTGGCCCCGGAAGGTCAGCAGTTGCAGGACATTTTCATGCCGGACGCCGCTGCCCTAAGCCCACTTCCTGTTACCGATGGGGCGAGGCTCCCGCTGGCGTTGTCTGTAACCTCGCCCAACAGTTTTATCATAGCCGACCCGGACCGCACCGACCCGGTTACGGAAGGCGAGAATGCCGACGTTCCGGGGCCATTCATTCCAGCGATGCTGATGCGCTCCGCGGCCAAGGTCGGAATGGCGCTACCGGAAGAAGGCCCGGAGGAAACCGACATTTCGCTGATAATGGCCTTTGGCGACGCCGACTTCGTTGCCAACAGCAACATAGGACGCGGCAGCGGACTGGATATGTTCGTGAACTCCACCAACTACCTGCTGGGCGACTACTCGCTGGTTTCCATACGGCCAAAGGCATTGGCCTACCGTGAGTTCAACCTAGACCGCAACGAGTACAACTTCGTGCGTTTCTCTTCCTGGCTGTTCCTGCCGGGTTTGATGGCGCTGGCCGCCGGACTGGTCTGGTGGCTGCGCCGCTAGGGCCTCTATCGAGAGCAACGCAGACGCTCTCCGTCATTCCCGCGCAAGTGGGAATCCATAGGTTTCCACGCAATGTTATGTTCTATGGGCGGAGGCGCGTTGGATTCCCGCTTTCTTGGGAATGACAGAGAGAGTGAAGCCGGAATATGAATGTTAGGCTAACCATACTGATGGTCGTGGTGGTGGCAATCGCCGGGGGTGCCTGGGCCATCATCGAATTCACCGACATCGTGTCCCGTGGCGAGGTCGAAGAGCAAAAGCCCTGGCTCTATAGCATAGACGAAGGGACTATCTCCTACATCCAGGTCACGCACGGCGGGAAGTCGGCGGAGTACGCCCGCGACTCGGGCAGCCACCAGTGGATGATTCTTGGCGACCCGGAATACCCTGTTTTTCAGCAGAAATGGGGCGGAACGCCGCTTCTGCTCAGCGGCCCCAGGGTCAACCGGGGACTGAGAGAAACCATCGCCAACCCGTCGGAATACGGGCTGGACCCGCCGGAAAGCATCGTGCGGGTGTCAGACTGGTCTGGCAACACCTTTGAGTTCCACATGGGCATCCCCACGCCTGACGGCGCGAACCAGTACACCCGTTTGGTAGGCGATGATGCCCTCTACACTGTACCTTCGGTATGGGCGGACGTTATCAACCGGCTGGCCCTGGACCCGCCATATGGCCGGATGTTCGACCTGGACCTGCAATTCATAACAGTCGTGGAAGTAACCTCCGGGGACGAGACAGCAGTCTACTTCCTGGAAGGCGGCCAGTGGCTGGTCTGGGAAGGCCCGCCGCCGGTGGAAATCGAAACGGCTGCCCAGGTGTCCGCGGACTGGCCGAACTGGCTGGCTCTGCTGGCTGCCCCCCGAATAGACGAGATTGTCGAGCAGCAGGTCATGGACCGGGAAACCGAGAAGCTGGCCGAGTACGGGTTCGATGACCCGGCGGTGCGGGTGGTGATTGCCCGCCGCGGCCAAGCCGCCGTCGAGTTCCTCTTGGCCGAGGGCCCACCGGGCAGCGACAGCTACTACGCCCGGTCAGTGAACGACATTGACGAGAAGATATACCTTATGAAGAAATCCCGGCTGGAAGGCATTGAAGACCTGGCTGGAAACCCGCTTATTTCCCGTTAGAAAATCCAACGCAGTGAGCGCAGGCGCAGTGGGCGCAGTGGCCACGCGGAGGGCGCAGAGATTATGTCGTCTGTCACATTCTTTGTATCCTCTGCGGAAATCTCTGCGCCCTCTGCATTGAAAATCCCAAAGGCCGGAGGAGCGTTATGAAGGCAGAAATCATGGGCATCGGCACCGAGTTGCTGATGGGCGAACTCAACGACACCAACGCCGGCTGGATCGCAACCCGCCTCCCGTCCTTGGGTATCACGCTGCAATGGGTAACGCTGGTGGGAGACGACCTCGGCCAGCTCGTTCACGCCTTCCAGAAGGGCCTGGAACGCTCCGACATCATCTTCACCACCGGCGGATTGGGGCCAACGCAGGATGACCTGACCCGCGAGGCCGTAACGGCAGCCTTCGGCGAGACTCCCACGGTGCAGGAGGACATGGTCGAGCAATTACGGCAGTACTTCCGCAACCGCGGCCAGGATATGCCGTCGCACAACATCAAGCAGGCCTGGCTGATTCCCTCCGCCCAGTTCATTCCCAACCGCAACGGCACTGCGCCGGGATGGTGGGCCGAGCGCGACGGCAAAATCATCATCATCATGCCCGGCCCGCCGGTAGAGATGCAGGCCATCTTCCGCGAGCAGGTCGAGCCGCGCCTGAAGGAGCTGGCGCCCGGGGAAGTCACCATCACCCGAAACGTAAAGACCATGGGCTTGGGCGAGGCGGCGGTAGACGAAATCATGTCGGAGTATTTCGGCCACGAAAACCCCTACCTTGGCATCTACTCCAAGGCCGACGGCATCCACCTGAGGGTCATTGCCCGCGCCGCCGACGAGGTAGCAGCCCGCCGCATGATCGTGCCAGTGGAGCAGGCGGTGCATGACCGGCTGGGCGAATACGTCTGGGGTTACGACGACGAAACGCCGGAGCAGGCGGTGGCTCAGGCCCTCCAGTTGCGGGGCAAGACGCTGGCGGCGATGGAATACTGCACCGGCGGCTTCCTGACCAACGCCATCACTGACGTCAATGAAGCGCAGCGGCACTTCCGGGGCAGCATCGTGGCCTTTGGCGCGGAATCGCTGGCGGTATCCGGCGTCCCGCCCGCGCTGCTGGACAATCACGGTGCCGTCAGCCAGGAAGCGGCCAACGCCATGGCCTCCGCCGCCCTGGCGCAACTGAACGCGGACTATGGCATCGGCGTGACCGGCGCGCCCGGCCCCGGCGAACTGGACGGCCGCCCCATGGGACTATGCTACGTTGCCATCGCCCGCGCTACCGCCGCCGGGCCGCAGGTCATCAAGGAGCTGGAGCTTCGCGTTCCACCCCGGCGCATCACCATCAAGCGCCGCATCAGCAACCAGGCCCTAATCGAGCTGAGGAAGCTGGTGGAGGCGGGGGAGTAGTACAGGAACAATAAGGGCGGCATCCATTGCAGTGCCTTTTCTGATTACCAAAGAAGGCAGCTACTTGTGGGGGTAATAGAAGATCATAATGATCTTCAGAACCTGCCAAAGGCGACGGAATTCTTAGTCGAAGAAGTCAACTACAACTCGAGACCCTTGGCCAGTTTTTCCAATAGCGAGTCTATGTCGTAAGCTGATCGTCGAGCCAACACATAAAGACGCGCCAATTCTTCGTCCTGCTCAGTAGTAGTTTCATCGTATCTAAGGGACTCAACAGTCGCTCCCGTTTCATCAAGTATGTCGAGACGGTATCCGGATGAGAAACGCCCTTCTTCTTCTCCAATCGTGATGGAGATTGCATCTACAGAGGCAACGAACCGACCATCTTGAACGGATCGGGTCCATTTCAATTTACCTTCCGCTGTTCGTTGAACTAATCCTGATACGATTTGACCCAACTCGATCATATCGTCTCTCCTTGCGAATCGCCAACCGCAACACTGCTTGCCAATTCTTCCAAGTTGCTCTGCATATCATTCAGACTTTGATTCAATCGGGAACGGTCGCGATCTGGGACAGCCTGAGCACGGCTAACGCGCCGACGGACCAAGATTTCCATTTCGCCTACGATTGTTCTCGCAGTCGCCAGTTTCTCGCGGGCACTAGCTTGCTCTTCTGGACAGCGGGCTATGATGTCCGATAGCATCTTTCTCAATGTCTGGTAAAGCTCCCTAGACGCTTCCCATCGGTCATTGTCGTGCAAAGGTCTTGATGCGCTGAATCAGCCCAATGGCGCGCTGCAAATCCACCGTCTGCAAATGTCGGGCTATTTGGTCCCTAGTGTCGCTCGCCGACGCTTTCGCTGCTTCTGAAGCAGACCTCGCACCACGGGCCTCCCAAATAGCCCAACTAAGACCGCCCAATGAGACGACAATCCCGGCTACCGTGGCTACATCGCCCCAAGTGCTTGACCAGAATTCCATCATATGATGGGATTATACCCCATGCGTTGCCACAGCACCCATAGCCCACTGTCAGTTCACCACCAGCCCTTGGCCCAGCTTGGTCAGCGTTTCACAACCCGCGGCGGTGGTCAGCACGGTGTCGCCGACGGACATTGCCAGCTTGTTGTCCCAGTCCAGCAGGATCATGTGCATGAAGATGACCATGTTGGGCTGAACCACCACCGGGTTGTCGCGGAATATCATCGGCCAGTCCATCCACGTCGGCGGGTATAGAGCGCCGAGGCTGTAGCCGCAGGCGTTCAGCTTGTGTTCGCCGAACCCGGCGCGGTCAAAAGAATAGGCGTGAGCCTGGAATATGTCTCCGAAGGTGGCGCCGGGGCGGCAGGAGTCCTTGCAGGCTTGAAGGGCCTCGGCGCAGGCGGTGTGCATCGCCACGTGGCGCGGGTCCGGCTCGCCTGTCAGGATGGTGCGCATCAGGCAGGAATGGTAGTGGCGGTAGGCCCCGCCGAACTCCAGTTGCAGTTGGTCGTTGTCTCCGAGGGTGCGGTACCCCGTGAAGTTGCGCACCATCAGGGCGTTCTCGTCCGACCCGATGATGAACCGTGTGGCCGTGTAGTCGCCGCCGCCCTGGAAGACTGCCGAGGTCATGGCCGCCAGTATGTCCTGCTCGGGCGTGCCTGCCGTGGCCGTCCGCTGGGCGGCAAGCCAAGCTTCGTCGGCCAGGGCAGCGGCTTGACGCACGTACTTGATTTCAGCATCGCTTTTCACCAAGCGCAGGCGGCTGACCAACTCCGACTGGTCCTCCCATTCGCACTTGCCCTCCATGGCTGTGCGGACGTACTCCCAACGCTTGCCGGTCAGGCACCACGCTTCCAGCTCGACGCCCACCTTGCAACCCCGGCAACCCTGCTCCTCCAGTATGTCCCACAGGTCCTGGCCTGGATTGACGCCAGCCTGGTCCATCCAGATGCGTATGTCCTCCACGACCGATGTCAGCCGCGCCTGACGCAAATCCGCCGAGCGAGTCAGCAGTACCATTCGTCCATCTACGCCCAGATACAGGCACTGGAACTGGGAGTAGCCGGTAGTGTCGTACCCGGTCAGGTAGTACATACTCTCTTGCCGGAATATCAGCAATGCGGTCAAACCGCTAGCCTGCAACTCAGCGACGACCAGATCACGGCGGGACTTCAGTTCCTCTTCAGTGAAATGCAACGGCATCTGGCATCCTCCAAAATCCGGCTACCGGACTGTTACTAATGCCAGTATAATCTGCGGCAATACCACTGCAACAACCGCTCCGTTCCGTCATTCCCGCGAAAGCGGGAATCCAGAAGCGGTAGAGACAGGACATCTTACTGGAGCAAGACGACGTGGATTCCCGCTTTCGCGGGAATGACGGAGGGATGTCGAGAATTCCGGAGGTCTGACATGGCAACCGTGAACACAGTGCTGGGAACCATAGACTCATCGGAAATGGGTTTCACCTTGCCTCACGAACATCTCATAGACTCGTCGGCAGGAATTCGTATCAGCTACGGCGAGCTGGAACTGCGCGACCGGGCCCTTGATATGGCATTGGAGGATTTCGGCAAAGCCAAGGCCGGGGGCGTGGACACCGTTGTCGAGGTATCGCCCATGGACCTTGGGCGCGACGTGGTGCTGATGAAAGAAGTGTCCCAGGCCACGGGGGTCAACTTCGTCTGCTGCACCGGATGCTGGCTGGACATCCCCCGCAGCTTCTGGTGGCGCGACAAGGACTTCATCGCCGACCTCTGGGTGCGAGAAGTCGAGGAAGGCATAGACGGCACTGACATCAAGGCCGGAATCATCAAGGTCGCCACCAGCGATCCCATCACCGAACACGAGGAACTGATGCTCCGCGTTTCGGCCCGCACCCACTTGCGCACCGGCATCCCCATCACCACGCACACCCCACCGATGTCCCGTATCGGCGAGCGGCAGGTGCAGATACTGACCGAGGAAGGCGTCGAGCCGCAGAACATCTACGTAGGTCACATCAACCAGACGCTTGACCCTGACTACCACCGGGAGTTGGCCCGCCTGGGCGTGTGGCTCGGCTGGGACATCAACAACGCCTTTGGCCGCCCCCACCTGCCGCCGTGGGAGCAGCGGGCCGAATACCTGAAGGGATTGCTGGACGAGGGCATCGAGTCCAACATGATGCTGTCCCACGACTGGAACGTCGTCCTCTCGCGCATCGGCACCTCCGGCTTCCCCAGCCGCGAGCAGAACCCCGACGGTTTCCTGTGGCTGAGCAACAAGTTCATCCCGCAGCTAATGGAGCTGGGAGTGAAGCAGGAGACCGTAGACCGAATGATGATCGAAAACCCACGCCGCCACTTCGAGAGCGTGAAGCCAACGGCGTGAAAGCCATTTCCGCGCCCCATACCCGCCGAGATATAATGACTATACCTAGCCATACCTGTGAGGAACTCCATGCAACAAAGCAACAGCCTCGATGAAGTGCGCTCCGTTACCGTGCTGGAATTCCAGGCGCAGTGCCTTGAACTGGTATCTGAAGTGGTGGATAAAGGTTCAGAGGTGGTAATCACCGAGGGTGGTCTGCCGGTTTCACGCCTGGTGCCATTTCGCAAGAAGCTCAAGGCGCCCTTCGGCAGAGACAGGGACATCATTCAGATTCACACCGACATCATCGAACCCATAGACATCGAATGGGAAGCTGATGCGAATCCCGACAGAGTCATCAGTCCATGATTCTGCTGGATACCCATGTCCTGATATACCTGCTGTTCGAGGAAAGCAGGTTGGGGAGGCAGACTCGTCAAATAATCGGCGATGCCTGGCCAGACAATAACGTCGCCGTATCGGCAATAACTTTCTGGGAAGTCGCGATGCTTCACGAAAAGGGCAGAATGACACTACTCAGGAACATCGAGTCTTGGCGAGACAGTCTCCTCGAGAATGGCTTGCTTGAAATCGCGGTAAACGGACAAATAGGCATAAGGGCCAACGCTTTGCCGAATTTCCACCCCGACCCGGCGGATCGTATCATCGTAGCGACGGCTCTCGAAGGCCACCAGCTAATTACAGCCGACCGGCGCATCCTCGAATGGCCCGGCCCGCTAAACCCCCTAAGCTCCACGGCGTGAACGAGGGCATCAACCTAGCAGGTTGGCGAAGGACCGCGGAGGCACTTCGCGAGGAAGCGGCTGCGAAACAGGGACACTGTTCCCTATTACAATTCGTTAGGACAATTCGCAATTAGATCAGCAACGAACTCGGATTTAGCAGAGGCATCGCCCTCTAACCTGTGAAGCGAGGGAGTTTTGGTTACCAATTCCGGGTCGTGTTGCCGGTAATCTTGAATGTAGGCTTGCGCAGCCTGCATCTGTTCAGCCCACTGAGGCGCAACAGTGCAGATATAGGACGCTTCAGTTGCATCGACAACCCTATCTTCTTGAATCTTGCTAACGGCTCTGTCGAAAGCATCTAAGTTCTCCCAGTGGTCCATTCGATTTGTCCATCGTCTTTGAGCGGCCTTGTTTGCCTCAAAGTCAGATAAAGCGCGTTGTATGGCTTCTTCCGAGTTTTGCTCATTAGAGCGAAGCCAAGTTTCGAATTCCTCCTTGGTCATTGACTGGAATTCCTCTCCAGTCAAGATAATCGGAGATTCGGAGACTTCGCTTTCACTTTCGTCAAAGAACGACACAATTATTGCCAATAGGAGAATTCCACCAACTATCACACCTCCTGCAACTAACACCCACTTTAGTAACCTCTTCACAGACGCCTCTTCTTTCTTCAACTCAAAAGGCCCGCCCCGGAAATTCGGGGCGGGCCTTTTATTGCCAGTGATGTCGCCGCTAATCCGGCGAGCCCTACCGCCGCACCAGCCTCCGCGCCGTCAGCTCGCGGTAGAGCATGGGCAGGCGCTCGGGCAGGGACCAGATTTCGCCGAGGACTTCGTAGCCCATGTCGCCGCACATACTCTTCAGGTAGTCGTGTCCCGCTTTGTCCACCGTCAGGCAGAACGGGGTGATGCCCAGGTTGCGGGCTTCCACCAGCGCCATGTGGGTGTCGTGGACGGCGTACTCCTTTTCCACGCCCTCGCGGCTGTAGCCCCGGTCCTGGGGGCGTCCGTCGCTGACCAGGAACATTATCTTGGTGTGAGCGTCCTGGTTTTCCAGCTTGGTGATGGCGTGACGGATGGCCGCGCCCATGCGGGTGGCGTGGAGCGGCGTTATCTTGTCAATCCGCCGCTTGACCTTGTCTCCGAAGTTTTCCGCGATGTCTTTGATCACGTAGAACTCGACGTTCTCGCGGCCATAGCCGGAGAAGCCATAGATGCCGTAGGTGTCGCCGATGGACTCCAGCGCATTCACCAGCAGCGCCGTACTTTCCTTCTCCAGGTCAATGATGCGCTTGTAATTCCGGCGCACCAAGCCTTCCCGGCGGCGGCGCAGCCAGACCATGTACTCCACCGGATCGTCCGGCGCGTCCCGATCGTCCACCATCTGGCGGCCTTCGTCAATGGCCTCGGCGGTGGAGGCGCTCATGTCCAGCAGGAACACCACGGCCACGTCGCGCCGGTTGCGGTTGCGGTGCCAGTAAATCTTGTCGTCCGGCGGGATGTTCATCTTCAGGTCTACCCAGGCCTCGAGCGTCGCGTTGAGGTCCAGGTCTTCCCCGTCAATGAGCCGGTAGGTCTTCCGCATACTCTCCGGCATGATCAGCTCGAACTGACGCCGGATGTGGTTGGAGAGCGACTGGTAATTCTTCAGGGCATCCTGGTAGAAGTTTATGTCGCCCTCTTCGACAGTCTTTTCCTTGACGATGCACCAGCGGGGCTTGTAGTCGTTGGCGCGGAAGTCCCATTCGTCGTACAGGAACGTCTGGGGTTCGCGGGCCTCCAGTTCGCCGCCCTGTTCGTCGTCGTTGAGCAGCGGGCCGTAGCCTTGGCCGGGCTGGGAGTTAGGCGGCGGCGCGCCAGCCTCCTTCATGATGTTCTGGGCGAAGGTGGTCATGGCGTCGGTGATGTCGCCCTCTTCGGCGTCCAGCTCCAGCTCGTCGCTGTCTTGCAGAAGCTGTTCCAGCATCTCCTGGGTCATGGGCTGGGCCTCACCGTCCTGGTCGCTGCTATCGGCCTGGAGGCGGGTGAGGAGCTGCACCATCTCCGGCTTGAAGTCGCCGCGATAGTCCACAGGCTCCGGGGACTCGTAAGAATCGTCGCCTTCCTGTCCTTCGCCGCGCTGGTCCATGTCGGCTTGCAGGCGGTCCACCAAGTCTTGGAATTCTTCCTCGTTGAACTCGCCGGGCTCTTCCAGGTCCTGCTCATCCCACTGGTCCTCTTCCTCCTGCTGGTTGGGCAGGCGGGAGATGATTTCGTAGGCCCGCAGGGTGGCCTCGCCGGTGTCCTCCACGTTGGCCTCGGCGGTGCGAAGCTGGTGCAGGATGCGGGACAGCATGACCGCCGCTTCTTCGTATTCTTCGGGAACCGGCAGGTCGGTGAACTGCTCTAGGCTCATGTGTATGAGCAACTCGACCATCGCCTGCTGCAACGGCATATCCTGGATCTTGGGGCGGCCCTCCAGCGTTTCCGTCTGCACGCGGGAGGCGGCGCGACTGATGCCGGGATACTCGACCTTGATGCGGTAGTCCAGTCGGCAGTCTTCCAGCACGGTGAACAGGTCGAAGGCCAGCTTGCCGTTTTCGAACATAGCGAGGAAACGGCCTATGTCGGTATAGGACCGCATGGAGCCGGGGCTTTCCAGCGCCGGGCTGTCCTGCACCGGAGCGCCTCCGTTCGGCCCGACTTCCATGAAGGTCACTTCGACTTCGGCATCGCCACCAGCCATTTCCCGCGCCATTTCGATCATCGCCTGCCGAGCGGCCATCTCTTCGGCGCGCTTGGCGTTGAGTTCCTCTTCCATGGCGTGGCGGCGGTCCTCGAACTGCGTGGCCGGCGTCTCGAAGTTAAACTCGAAACTGCCAAACTCCAGGTGGCTGACCTGGTGGGTGGAGACCACCTTGAACCAGGAGAAGTTGTCCTGCTTGTTCGGGTAGTGGTCCACCACCGGCGGCAGGAATACCTTGGAGCCGTCGGTGGAGGCCGTATCTTCGTCCACCCAGCCGATGTTGCGGCGCACCAGTTCCTGCGTGTTCATAATCTCGATGCCGGCCCCGGACAGGGCTCGGCAATACAGCCGCAGGATGCCCTTAACCCGGTCCAGCTCGAGGCTCGACGACAGAGTTTCCAGCATCTGTTCCGACGTGTTGGACTCTATCTTGAAGAAAGCGATGCCGCTCTCCGGGTTTTCCTGCAACAGCCGCATCCCATGCTGGTACCAAGTGTCGAGCTGACTGACGGTGATGCGGGTGAGCACGCTGTCCAAGCTGCGCAGGAAAGGCGGGACAGCCTCGGGGGCCACTGCCACCAACTGGTCGCAAAGGTCGAGGATGTAGCCCTGGTTGCCTTGGGGCACCCGCCCCAAGGCCTGGGTGCCATCGGCCAGGAAGCGGGAAGTGTCGCGCAGGCCCACCTTGGCCAGCCGCTCACCCAGCTTCAGGAAGCGTCCGGTCTGGGCTTCGTCCACGTGCTGGAGGGCGCGCGGCACCAGTTCCAGGCAAGTCTTGACCTCCCGCCAACTGCTGTCAATGAGCGCGCGAGTCATCGCCAGGAAGGGCTCGCGCTCCCGGCCCATGCCGGGCAGCACGTCCTTGCCCAGCGTCAGGCACTCGCTCGCCACATCGTAGGACTTGTAGGACAGGGCCTCTATCAGGGAGGCGAACACCTCAACGTCCCAGAACGGCAGGCTGCGCACCAGCTCCGGCGACACCTCGAAGAACTTGGCGGCCAAGGTGCTGGACTTCCAGGTGCCCTTGTACAGGCTGCGGCCCAGACCGGCCCAGCGAGGGATGTATTGCGGGCGGAGGTTGGGGACGATAGCCACGCTGGACTTGAAGAAGGACACCGCCAGCGTGGGCGAATCCTGGGCCAGGTAGGTGCCGCAGCGAGCCCACTGCATGAAGGACGGGAAAGAAAGGAATCGGCAGACATGGGGGCTGACCTTGTAATACTCGATGGCCGCTTCCCACGAGCGGATGGTCTGGGAGCCTATTGAGACTCCCTCCTTGGCCCAGAGGGTTACTTCGTCCGGACCGAAAGCCTCCCTGACCGGACCAACAGCCTCTTGGTAGGCTTCCAGTACCGCAGGGGGAAGTTTGGCCAGTTCCTGTTCGATTTCGGGTTGTGGAGCGCTACTCGTCAATTGTGACCCTCGCTTTCCAGCCCATTCTCCAAGAGCTGCAGGAATTGCTGGAGGATTCTGGCAGTTGCGCCGAAAACCAGGTGCTTGTCGTAGGCATAAGAGTAGACGGTGGAAGGTGCGCCGTCCTGCCAGTGGGTGTCCACCCGAATGCTGGCAGGGTCTCGCAGCGCACTGACCGGGAATTCCACGATTTCCGCAATCTCGTCGGCGCTGGGGCGGAATTCGTAGGGGGAGCCAATGACTCCGGCGAATACATTGACACGGAAACGGGAACGGGTCGCCACCTCGTCCATTTCGCCCAAGACGGTTATTTCGTCCCGGCGAACGCCCATTTCCTCCTCGGTTTCGCGGAGAGCGGTATCCAGGGAGTCGCGGTCTACGGGGTCGGTGGCGCCGCCGGGGAAGGAAATCTCCCCCTTGTGGTGCTCGACTTCCTGGGAGCGCTTGTTGAGCAGTACGCAGTAGTCGCCGTCCTTGGGATACAGGAGCACCATGACGGCGGCGGGCGTCAGGTCATCTCCGGCCACCCTCTCGGTGGGCCGGTGCGCCAGCGCCCGCTTGATCAACTCCGGCGGCGTCAGCACTGCCTCGTCATTCCCGCGAAAGCGGGAAGCCCGTTCCAAGATGCCTTGACTCCACTGAACTACTCGAAAATCGAGGAAGCAACTTCCTCGAGGCTGCGCTGCAACTCAGGTTCGTCGGTCAGCGTCCAGACGATGGCGACCTGGCAGGCGCGGCGAGCGGGAATGCCTTCGGACATGAGCCGGCCGGCGTAGATAAGGAGGCGCGTGCTTGCGCCTTCCTGCAGGCCATGGTCCTCGAGGTTGCGAATCTTCTCGCCCAGCTTGGCCAGCGAGTCGGCCTGCTCCTCGGTGCAGCCTGCCTCCGCCTGGATGATCTCCCGCTCGATTTCCCGCGGCGGGTAGTAGAACTCAATGGAGATGAAGCGCTGCCGGGTGCTATGCTTCAGGTCCTTCAATGCGCTCTGATAGCCGGGGTTGTAGGAAATGCAGAGCAGGAACCGGTCATCGGCCTCGATGATTGATCCGGTCTTCTCCACCGGCAAAATGCGCCGGTGGTCGGTGAGGGGGTGAATCAGCACCGTGGTGTCCTTGCGGGCTTCCACAACCTCGTCCAGATACAAGATGGCTCCGGCCTTGACCGCGCGGGTCATGGGGCCATCAATCCAGCGGGTGCCTTCGGCGTCAAGCAGGTAGCGACCCACCAGGTCGCTAGCGGTGAGGTCTTCGTGGCAGGCGATGGTGACCAGGGGAACGCGAACCTCGCCTTCCCGGACTTCCTGCACGTCGCCGGAACCGCCATTCTGCTGTTCCTTGATAACCGTCAGAGGACGCCCCAGCTTCCAGGCCATGTACTCCACGAACCGGGTCTTGCCGCAACCCGTCGGACCCTTGAGCAACACCGGAATGTGCTGTTGGTAAGCCGCGGCGAAGAGCTCCATCTCGTCTCCCACCGCACGGTAGTAAGGTTCTGCCCGAACCAGGAACTCCTCGATCGCGTACTCGCTGTAATGTAGCTGTTCTTGCTCTGCGGCTTCAACCATTATGTCTGTTCAATCCTTTCTTTGACTCTGGTTTCCCACAACTCGTTGAGCGTTCCCTGCATGGCGGCAACATCTCCGGAGTTGTCAATCACCACATCAGCCCGGCTCAACCTCTCAGGACGGCTCATCTGCGAATTCAGCCGCTTGCGGGCTTCCTCTTCGCTCATGCCGTTGCGCTGGGAAAGGCGATGGATCACCGCTTCCTCGGAGGAGTCGGTCACCCATGCCTCCTGCACCAGGGAATCCCATCCGGCTTCGAAAAGCAGGGCAGCCTCCACCACCACAACTTCGGTGCCCTTGGCCTGAAAGTCCTCGATCTTCTCCTGCACCATCCGCGCCATGAGCGGGTGCATGATGCCGTTCAGCCTAGCCAACTGCTCCGGGTCGGAGAATACGATAGCGCCCAGGCTGCGCCGGTCAATTTCACCGCTGGGCTGCAGGATGCTCTCGCCGAAGGCTTCCACCACCCGTTGCCAAGCCTCGGCATGGGGCGTGTAGGCTTCATGGCCGACCACATCGGCGTCGATCAGCGCTGCCCCCAGCGAAACCATGTGCTTGGCGGCCTCGCTCTTGCCCGTGCCAATACCGCCGGTCAACCCAATGACTAGCATACGCCCCCGGAATCGCCCTAGCGCCCGGCCCAAGCCGGACGCACCGGCAGGCAAAAGGACGCAATAGGCGTCATTCTAACAACCGCCCATAATATGGTCAACTTGAATGCCACAAGGGGATGCTCGCGCGAAGACTTCAGGGAGTGAATCACTCCTGGATGTTAATCGGCCCCCACCGGGATTCCCAGGTTTTCTGAAGTTCCTGGAACATTCGGCCATATTCTTCGGTGTCGATTGGGGTGGTGGTCATGATGACCGCGTCTTCCCGGTTATCCGAATAATATCCCTTGCGTATACCCACCGACTTGAAGTTGTACTTCTCATAGAGACGATGGGCAATGAAATTGGATACCCGCGCCTCCAGGGTCATTACATGAGAGCCATATTCGACGGCTGCGCGAAGAGACCCGATAAGCAGCAACTCGCCGATGCCATTGCCGCGCAGCGTCTCCCGCACGGCGATTTCCACTATGTGCGCCTCGTCTCCCTGGTACCAGACGCTGACGTAACCGGCTATCGCGTAGTCGTCTCTCTCTGCCGCCTCGGAGACGTTTCCGCCAAAACCGAACCGCTCCGCCAGCCGCGACAGCCATGAGCGGGGTTCCTCAGCCGGTTCCTCCACCGGTAGAGGTTGTGAGACATCCGCTTCGATGCAGGCCACGAGATAACAGGCACGCTTGTTGCTGATGTCACGCTTAAAGGGCGAACTCACCCAGACGGGAGAGAACGCCTCTCGCTCGATCTCAACGACCTCGGTTATATCCTCTTTTCTGAGAGGGCGCAGATACACTGGGATATACCACGGAAAACGGGAGCAGACATTTACGTCGGCGCTCCGCCGGATTACGGCAACCCGTTGGAATTGCGTGGCCCGTTTGGATTGCGTGGATTGTAGCACATGGCGGAGCGGGCGCGCCCCGCCCCTGTGGAAGTCCGGCGAACTCGATTCAGAATAAAGCCGACTGCCGTGAACCGTCCTTCGTTTGACCCCAGACCCGCACTGTCCCGTACTGCCCGTCGAATCCCGGTTCAACAGCAACCCGTCCGGTGCGAGCTTTCAGGATAGCCTGCGCCACCTGCTCGCTTGACGCCTGCCGGATGTCAGCCTCATCGGCCCAAGCCAGTGCTGCCAGTTCGCTGCCTAATTCGTCGCACAGCCTTCGATAGGCGTTCGCCACCGTCTTGCTGCGCCGGCCCACGCCCAGGGTTTCCGCCAGCAATTCTTCCAAGGGGACCAGCCGGAGGAAGGGTGGATGTTCGTCCATCGAACGGATGAATCCATCCGCTCCCGGGGTCGGCTCGCGGTTCCCTTCCGGTTCAGGCGCAGCCGACAGCGAATCAACACGATGCAGCACTCCCAGGGTCATCGGGCGTCCGCAGACCGGACAAAGGCCGCTCCCCTGCGCCGCCGTCTCGCTGGGCGACTGACTTATTCCGCAGTTGCGGTGCCCGCTGTAGTGATACTTGCCTTCCTCCGGGTAAAACTCCACGGTGTAGGCAATGGAGTTTCGTTCCACGGCTTCCTTGAGGCCGGCATAGGTCGGTTTTCCCCTGAACACAGTGACTTCCCGCCCCAGATTCGGAGGTGAGTGGGCGTCAGAAAATGAGAGGATAGCCCGCCCCTGCATATCAGGAACCCTCCAGTTCATGGCCGGATCGCTGGAAAGACCCGTTTCCACCGCCCTGATTAGCGGGGTCAACTCGCCGAAACATTCCTCAAGACTGTCGAAGCCGGACACGGACCCCAACAGTCCGTACCAGGGTGTCCAGACATGGGCGGGCACCACCATCGCCGCCGGGTCAATGTCCAACGCCAACGACGTAAGTTCAATCGCCGAGAGTCCGACAGAAGGGCGCCCGTCCCCTTCCAGCTTGACGCCTCGCTGCGACAGTTGCGCGTTGAAACGCTTCACGCATTCCAGGGACGACAGGAAAAGCAAGAGGTGAATCCTCCGCCCTCTGCCACCCTGGCGGTAAACGCAGCTGATTTCAGTGCCCAGGACGAAGTTCACGCCATCGTATTGGAAGGTTCCGGCGTCCACCTCCACGAGACCCGCCTCCAGTTCGGACAGCCACGCCGGGTGCGTGAAGTCGCCGGTGGCCAGCAGCCCGATGCCCTTGGTCCTGGCCGTGGCCGCCAGATTGGGCAGCGTCAGGTTCTTGCTACATGCGTAGGCGTAGCGGGAATGGATGTGCAGATCGGCGACGAATTGATTCTCGCGGTTCATCGCTGGAGTTTAGCACAAGGCCCATGGACAGACGTGCCTAACGGCCGTCCCAGCCACATTCGGCGGACAGCATCTCCATACCTGCGGTCACCTCGCTTTCATCTGGTTCCGCTGGCCTGCTTATCGTCGTCTCTGTGGACGAGCCGTCGGAGTTTGTAGACTTCTCTGCTTCTTCTGAAAATCCAACACTCAGGAACCTGAGGAGCGTCGTTACTCCTTCCGGCGAAAGCTCGCAAAGCAACTCATTCAGGGCCTCTTCGCTCTGAATGGTTTGCAGCTTCTCAACACTGGCCCATACGTTGTACCGGCACGACTCGGCAACGTGTTTCACTGACCATTCCACCAGTTCATCCTGGTTGGGCGCGGGCTCGAAGACGGCGCTGGTGGTCACTTCACCCGCGCTGCTGGTATGAGTAGTAGTCGTGACTATATTCGACATCTCGGTGTGTCTCGCAATCGCCCGCAGTTCCGGCTCCGTCAAGGCGCACCACGCACTTCCATGCTCCGAAAAGCTCTCGCTGTCAGTAATCTCCGCATACTTGGCCCTGGCCGCCTCCGGGTCGTTCAGGTCGAAGGAGGCAGCCTGCCATTCGAGAGCCTGGGATATGAAAGTCGCAATAGCGAATAACAGGAAAACAATAATCCACATGATGCGCCTCCTTAGCTTCCGTTGATGGACAGGGCAATGATGATCAAGAAAACTATGTATGCTGCGATTGCCCCGGCTAGACAGAGCAGAAAAATTCCAAAGTTAGTGACAAGCTGGGAGCCCTTCCATTTGATACAGACAATGCCAGCCGGAATCGTCACCAAGATGAAGGTAGTCAACAGGTCAGTTCGACGAAAATTCCTCACAACTTGATATGAAGCGTAAGCCAGAGTCACCAGCACAAGCCCAACCACAGCAGCCCCCACCCACCGGGACAGGGGAGTTCTCCCCCACCTGATGAGGGAGAATCCCAGCAAGCTCGCCAGCAACAGCAGGAACCAGTAAAAACCTTCAAACTGCAAAGTGCTGTCCTTCATTTGCGCTCGGAGCAAGCCTACTGACCGCCGTAACGATGCCAGGTTCTGCCATCGTAATACTGTGCATACTGTGCTTTTTCGATAATTGGTTCTGCTATGAAGCGAATAACAGGAAAATGATAAACAGCATGATATACCTCCTGGGGGTCCAGTTGAGGCTCCCTTTCTTCCGAGGTTGGGGCAACTGGATTATCCGGCAAGGCGCGAACCAGGGAAGCAGGTACTCCAACGCCCTTAAAATGATGGCTGGCTTCAGAGCTATCTGTCATCGCTGCGCTCTTCAGAATGACAGTACCACAAGCCACCATTTCAAATCAGTTTCACCACTAGTAGTCGAGCAGAGTTGTATTGATGGATAATAGGTATAATCAAGTGAGAAAAATAAGCAGATGAGGGGAGTGGGTGATGGAGAAGAAGTACCGGGTCAAGCTGAGTGCGGAGGAGCGGGAGGAATTGAAAGCAATGGTTTCCAAGGGGAGTTGTGCCGCGTACAAGCAGACCCATGCCCGCATCCTGCTGTTGGGCGACGAAGGGCAAGAGGGAGGGGCTATGAAGGATGCAGAGATTGCCCGGGCCCTCCAGGTCGGCCGTGCGACGGTGGAGCGGGTAAGGCGCCGCTGTGTGGAGGAGGGTTTGGAACGGGCATTGGGGCGCAAGGAGCAACTGAACCGCCAGCGGAAGCGGTTGGACGGTGCGGGGGAAGCCCATCTGATTGCCCTGGCCTGCGGGGAACCGCCCGAGGGACGGGCCAGTTGGACGCTGCAATTGCTGGCCGATGGACTGGTGGAAAGGGAGATAGTGGAGAGCATCAGCCATGAAACAGTGCGCCAGACTCTGAAAAAAACCAACTTAAGCCTTGGCTGAAAGAGTGTTGGTGCGTCCCTCCGCAAGGCAGCGCCGAGTTTGTCTGCGCCATGGAGGACGTGCTGAAAGTCTATCAGCGCCAGTATGGGGACAACGAGGTCCTGGTCTGCCTGGATGAGACCAGCAAGCAGCAGGTGAAAGAGACGCGCCAGCCGCGACCGGCCCAGCCCGGGGCGGTGGGCTCCTACGATTACGAATACGAACGCAACGGAGTGAGCAACCTGTTCATGTTGTTCGCACCGCTGGAGGGGTGGCGCCGGGTGGCAGTGACGGACCGGCGTGCCAAAGTCGATTGGGCGCAGGTGGTCAAGCAACTGGTGGACGAGGACTACCCGGACAAAGACCGTATCGTACTGGTGATGGACAATCTGAACACGCATCACCCCAGTTCATTGTATGAGGCCTTTGAACCTGCCGAGGCCCGGCGCATCGCGGAGCGGCTGGAAATTCACTACACGCCCAAGCACGGCAGTTGGCTGGATATGGCCGAGATTGAAATCGGGGTGTTGTCCCGCCAATGCCTGAACCGTCGCATTCCGGATCAAACAACTCTAAGGCGGGAAGTGGCAGCGTGGCAGGACCGGCGCAACCAGGACAGGATACGAGTGGACTGGCGCTTTACCACCGCAGACGCTCGCCTAAAATTGAAGTCTCTATATCCATCAGTCCAAAACTGATGGCCTACTAGGCGGCTGGCATAAAGATTGTGAATATGAGAAAAATGGCAACGGAGAATCCAAGCAGCACTATACCCAACCACCAGAGCAAAGAGCCCTTATCCGTTTTCCAAACCATAACAGCCCCTGGATCCCCTGGAATTAAGACAATGAAAGCCAATGCCAGTAAGTTCATCCAAATCATTGTCTGCCTCCCTAAATTAAGGGATTTATATCGTATTTTACCCACACACCGTTAAAGCAGGCACTCCTGCCAAAGACAATGGCATCCTCAAGCCCCGGAGGCCTTATAAACCGTCATTCCCGCGAAAGCGAGTATCCATGTTGCCGGGTTTCAGCTTATTTGCCGGAGCCGGGGGTCTCTGAATTCCCGCTTTCGCGGGAATGACGGGATTTTCCTAACGCTGGGTAAAATTCGATATAATTCCCTAAATTAACGGGCTAATTCTCGGTTAGCGGCTCCCTAATCTAGGGAGCCGCTAACCTGTATCTGTTCTACCGATTTCACCATCGGCATACTACCGATGGGCCGCCACCACAGTAGCCAGTGGATGTCCCATTGCCGTACTGGGTTTTGCTTATCGTGGGGTATGTGTGATAGGAGCAGGCATTCGTTAATGGCACACATAGTTTGAAATGTCCTTGAACGAAATCACTATGCGACCATTCGCCTTGTCCTCCAGATTCACTTCTGTTGACGTTTCCGACATAGACCCAGAACAGATTGGTTACACTCCCTGAAGTATTGAAATCAGGATCTGTGGTAATCTCAGAACCGTCCCAGCACCACCTCGTCTCAGAACGCAACTTTGCCAAGTCGAATCCATGTATTGTGCATATCAATATATTTTATGTTTGTCAACGTTGTGAAAATAATAACGATATTGTTTATGCTATTGGGCGATAGACGCCTAAGTTCATCAGCGGCTCAGACTCTGCCGGGCGGGAAGAGAAGGAAGCAAATCGCCGCTTTCAGCCGCGCTTGACCGGCGGCGGGGACGGTTTTATCCTTAGTAGCAGTTACGTTTCTCACAAATCTTGCGTTCTGCCCGTCTCAACTTAAGGAGGATAGGAGAAGAATGCCAGCCAAGAGCATCATCAGCGATCAGGCCGCTCAAAAGGCCCTGCTGGAAGGCATCTCGATGGTGTCCAACGCCGTCGGACGCACTCTGGGGCCAAAAGGCCGCAACGTTGCGGTGGAAAAGAAGTGGGGCGCACCCGTCATCACCAACGACGGCGTCACCATCGCCAAGGAAGTGGAGTTGCCCGAATCCTTCGCGAACATGGGCGCCCAGCTAATCAAGGAAGCCGCCAGCAAGACCAACGACGTCGCCGGCGACGGCACCACCACCGCCACGATTCTGGCCCACAATATCGTCCGCGAGGGCATGAAGAACGTGGCCGCCGGCGCCGACCCTATGGCTATCAAGCGCGGGCTGGATAAGTGTGTGGCTGCCCTGGTCAAGGAACTGGCCGGAATTTCGACGCCGGTGCAGGGCCGCGACCAGATGGCTCAGGTCGCCACTATCTCGGCCAACGACGGCGAAATCGGAGACATGCTTGCCGACGTGCTGGAACAGGTGGGCGCCGAGGGCGTGGTCACCATTGAGGAAGGCAAGGGCATCGAGTCTGAGACAGAGTACGTCGAAGGCATGAACTTCGACCGCGGCTACATCAGTCCTTACTTCGTCACCAACCCGGAGCGCATGGAGTCCATAATCGAGAATCCTCACATCCTGGTCACCGATAAAAAGATCTCCGCCGCCGCCGAACTGGTGCCGGTGCTGGAGAGCGCCTTGCAGGTGACCCGCAACCTGGTTATCATCGCCGAGGATGTGGAGAGCGAGGCGCTGGCGGTTCTGGTGGTAAACAAGCTGCGCGGCACCATCAACTGCCTGGCCGTCAAGGCTCCCGGCTTTGGCGACCGCCGCAAGGCCATGCTGGAAGACATCGCCATCCTCACCGGGGCGCAGGTCGTTTCGGAGGAGAGGGGGCGGCGACTGGACCAAGCCACAGTCGCAGACCTGGGTCAGGCCCGCCGTATCGAAACCACCAAGGACCGCACCACCATCGTCGGCGGCACAGGCGAGCCTGATATGATCAAGGGCCGCACGGAGCAGATCCGGGTACTCATCGAGGAAACTACCTCCGAGTACGATAAAGAGAAGCTACAAGAGCGGCTGGCCAAGCTCTCCGGCGGCGTCGCCGTGGTCAAGGTAGGCGCTCCCACCGAGCCTGAGCTCAAGAACCGCAAGGCCCGTGTCGAAGACGCTCTCTCTGCCACCCGCGCGGCGGTGGAAGAGGGCATCGTGCCCGGGGGAGGCGTCGCCTACATCCGCGCCATGCACGTCCTGGACGGCGTCAACCTAAACGGCGACGAAGCCGTGGGCCGCGTCATCCTGAGAGCAGCTCTGGAAGAGCCGGTACGGATCATCGCCCGCAATTCCGGCGGCGAACCAGCCGTGGTCATGGACGAGGTGCGCCGCAACAGCGACCGAAACTTCGGCTACGACGCAGCCCGAGGCGAGTTCGGCGATATGGTGGAGCGGGGCATCATTGATCCCACCAAGGTCTCCCGCTCAGCCCTGGAAAATGCCTCCAGCGTGGCGGGCATGATCCTGACCACCTACTCGCTGATTACCCCCGAGGAAGAGGAAGAACACGACCACCACGGTCACTCCCACTAGGCTCTGACGCCGCCGGGCCACATCGAACCGGCGGCAGAACGGAAATATAGACAATCGCTGAGGTGATTTCTATGGCTTCTTCGATGATGGTGTCAATCTGGACCTGCGACAAGTGCGGCCACGAAAACGGCCCCATGCGAGATGTCTTCTGCGGGAATTGCGGTCAGCGCCGCCCAGGCTGGTAGCGCGAACTAGGGTGTGTTTACAAACCGCAAATAGGGCGGAATTAACCTGCAAAATCCCCTCTCCCTTAAGGGAGAGGGTTAGGGTGAGGGTGAAATCCTGGCATCAAACAACCGCGCCGATACCCAAATATCTTTGCCGGTAGAGTTTGTAAACACGCTCTAGAGCATCCACAGGCCGCACTTGGCATCGAATCCATTGGTCGCGCCTAGCATAGACAAGGAAACGGGCCGGAGCTGTTCCGGCCCGTTTTCATGTCATCGCACCCCAGCCTCGAAAGGCATCACGCATAGCTCAGCAGTGCGTCGGCCACGGCCTCCGGCTTCTGCCATATCCCCATGTGGCAGGCCTCTATCTCCAAAGTCTCCTCGCAGTTCAGGCGCTCGGCTGTGCGCCGCTGAGAGGCGGGCGTGACCAGCTTGTCCTGGGTTAGAACGATGCAGGTCAAAGGGGACGGAAGGTCTGCAGAAGCATCCGCCGACAGCCGCGAGTTGAGCAGCCTGGTGGGAAGGGGACCAAAGAAGCCAAGAATCTGGACGGCTTCCATCGCCTCCATGGTATTGCACAAGTAGCGGTTGACGGCGCGGGGAGGAAACCGGAACTCCTGCCTGGACAGGGAACTGAGAAAGGAAAACAGCCGGAACCAGGACCGGAAACCGCTGGAGCAACCGCTGACCAGCGGCCTCTGCCCTTCTGGAACCACGGCTCCCACCAGCGCAAGGCGCTTGGGCGGAGTCGGCAGGTGCTTGGCCGCTTCCAGAACGATGGCCCCGGAAATCCCGTGCCCCACCAGCACCACGTCCCTGAGCTGCTCCTGCTCGACCGCCCGGGATATAACCTCAACACACTCTTCCAGTCGAACGGCGGAGGTATCTCCTTGCGCGTCGGGGCCGTGCCCCGGCAGGTCCACCGGGTGGACGCGGTTGGCGCGGCGCCTTTTGTGCAACGTGGGCGGGTGCTCCACCGGGGCGGTCATCCGCCCCCAGACCTTGCCCCATACCCAAGAACCTTGTCCAGGGCCATGCACCAGCAGATAGTCGGTCATCGCCTGATTTGCTCCGGAATCGTTTTTCTATTTGCCTAGAATGGTTATCCGCCCAACCCTTGCAGCGCCGACAGCAGTTCCGCGTCGTCCTCTGGAGCCACGGTGCGCGGGTCGAACAGCGCCCGCTCGTCCTCCACCCGCGCCACAACCGGCGGGCGTCCCTCCCGCAGCAGGCGCATCACTCCCTCCGCGCCTCCCGGCAGGGAGGAGGCGTCCAGCGCCAGCGCCCATGTGGGTAGAGTCTCTCCGGGAAGGCTGCCTCCGCCGACAGCAGAGCGCGACTCGACAACGCTGTATTGGACGGGGCTGTACGGCCCGGAGAGTTGGCGTTTCCAGGAGTGGGCCCGCTCCCGCAGGGACTCCGGCGTGGCGGAGATCATCCGCCAGACGGGTATCTCCCGCTCCGCCTCTCCTCTCAGGTAGTGAACGAGGGTAGCGGTAAGGCTGGCGAGGCTGAGCTTGTCTATCCTCACTGCGCGCGCCAGCGGGTGCTGGGCCAGAAGACCGACCAGTTCCTGTCTTCCCGCCACAATCCCTGCCTGTGGCCCTCCCAGCAGCTTGTCTCCGGAAAAGAATACCAACCCCATGCCAGCGCGTATGCTCTCCTGGGGCATCGGCTCGTGGGCCATCCCGTACTTATCCGTTGGCAACAGGCTGCCGCTGCCGACGTCGTGCAGCGCTGCGACTCCCAGGCGGTCGGCCAGCTTCGCCAGGTCGCTCGACTCCACCTCAGAGGTGAATCCTTCAACGCGGAAATTGCTGGCGTGGACTTTCAGGTAGGCTGCCGTATTGGCGTTGGTAGCCTCTTCATAGTCCCGCAGGTAGGTCCGGTTGGTGGTGCCCACGTCCACCAGCGTTGCCCCGCTCTGGCGCAGGACATCAGGAACGCGGAAGCCGCCGCCTATCTCCACCGCCTCCGCGCGGGACACTATGACCTCGCGACCCGCAGCCAGCGCCAGCAACCCCAGCAACAACGCCGAGGCATTGTTGTTCACCGCGAGCGCCGCCTGAGCGCCAGTGACCTGCCGTATCAGCGACTGAAGACGGGCCTGACGGGAGCCGCGCCGCCCCGATTCGAGGTCAAACTCCAGGTTGGAGTAACCGGCTGCGGCTTCCTCAGCGGCCTGCATGGCGGCTCGGCTCAGGGGCGCGCGCCCCAGGTTGGTGTGAATGACGACTCCCGTGGCGTTGATGACCCGGCGAGGCTCGGCTCGACCTGATTCCTCCACCCGCCGACAGACCAGCGCGGATATTTCCTCCACACCATCAGCCAGCCCGCCCTGCCGGATACGCTGGCGGGCGGCTTCAAGTTCTTCCCGGGCAAGCTCCACCAGCCACTCGCGGCTGTACGCGACAACGGCGGCGGCCACGTTGGGCATGGCAAGAACACTGTCTACGCTGGGTAGGTTACGAAATTGCATCACGCCGTCACACGGGAACGGATTTCGGTGGCTGGATTTCCGGCACCCATTCTAGCACGAGCGCAGTTGGCCTATGCTTGCTGTACACGAAAACAGTTCGCGGAATACAATATATTGTGATTGTTTTTGCGCTGGCAATAAAGCCCACCGCGATATAAAATTGCAGGAACGAATGCACTATTCTTAACCCCGCCTGTCAAGGGCAAAACCTAATGAAAGCCAGAATCGCCGCCATTGCCGTTATCGCGCTGCTTTCCCTGTCGGTCATCGCCATCGGGTTCTCCGCCTTGGGGGAAGCGCAGGACGCCACGGCAGCGTCATCCGCCCCGGTGGGAGAATCTCTGGAAAGCGGAGACAATACTGCCGTTTCCGCTTTCAAGTTCGTCTGCCCTTTCCACTGATACCGATACTGATTGATACCGATACCTTTCGATATTGACTTCTTCGTGCGCGGATGGCGCGGATGGAACGATTTGGGGCCGCCGCGCATATTATCTGTTACACCCGCCGGTTTTCCCAATGGCGCCAGGAGGAAATAGCTTCAATGATCGCTGAACACGCTGGGCTGCCCCCGGAACTGGAGGCCCTGAAACTCACCATTCGCCAGATTGTGAAGGATGAGTGCTATCCACTGGAGGCTGAGTACCTGGCCAACCCCACCCAGGAGGGAGTGGAGGACGCCGGCGCCCCTCGAGGCATTGCCGAGGCCCTTCAGGGCATCCTGGGTACGTTGTCTCCGGAGAAGTGGGCGCGGCTGAACCAGGTCTCAAAGGACACGGGCATATACACCTCCTTCGTGCCCGAAGAGTATGGCGGCGGCGGCATGGGCGCTCTGGGCCATGTGGTGCTGGACGAAGAGGTGCACAAGAGCATCGTGCAACTGCCCACCTCCCCGGTGCCGATGATGATGATTGGGAATTGCACTCCGGAGCAGGAACAGGAATACCTGCTGCCTTCCATTCGAGGCGAGTTGCACTACGCCTTCGGGCAGACCGAGCCGGAGGCCGGCTCCGACCCGGGCGGCATGATGCAGACCCGCGCCGTTCCCGACGGCGACGACTGGGTACTGAACGGTACGAAGACCTTCATATCCGGCGCGGCCAGCGCCGACTATATCCTGGTGCAGGCTGTGACCGACCCGGAGAAGCGGCAACGGGGCGGCATCACGATGTTCATCGTGGACAACCCCAGCCCCGGATTGTCCTTCGACCCCATCCGCATCTGGATCAACCCCACCAAGAATCAGCAGCACACCGTCAATCTGAACAATGTGCGGGTGCCGCAGACCAAGGTGCTCGGCGAGGTTGGCCGGGGCTTCACCCTCGGGCAGAAGTGGCTCGTGCATCACGACAGGCTACTGCGGGGATCCATGGCTCTGGGCATTCTAAGCCGCTCCTTAGAGATGGCCATTGAGTGGGCCAAGCAGAGGGTCACTTACGGCAGGCCCATCGCCGACCGGCAAGCCATCCAGTGGATGCTGACCGATGTGTACATTGACATCATGACCCTCCGCGCGGCCACCCGCGAGGCCGCGGCCCGCGCCGATGCAGGAGACGATGTTCGGGTTGAAGCGTCCATGATCAAGTATTGCGCCGGAGAGTGGGGCTGCCGCAGCATAGACAAGATAATGCAGGTGTTCGGCGGCACAGGGGAAACTCTGGACCTGCCCATCGCCCACTGGTATCACCTGCTTCGCCATGCCCGTATCGGCGGGGGCACGTCGGAAATCCACAAGTTCGTAATGGCCCGCGCCTTGCTCGACGGACGAGTAAACTTCCAGGGCTGAGCTTAACCTCAACTTTCCGCCAGGCATTTTCAAGGAGACTCATTATGACCCTGCTGACAGGACGCAACCGGATTTATTTGCTGCTGGCAACCCTGGCCCTCGCTGCTCTGCTGGCTGTCGGATGGGCAGCCTATGTGAGCGCGCAGGAAGGAACCCCGGCGGCGCAAAACACCGAAACCGAAGCCACTGGCACGACAATGACGCAAGCGTCAGATTCGGGCGTACCCTACGACGGCCCCTCCGGGATATGGGTCAGCGGCAACGGCAAGGCCAGTGGCGCTCCCGACATTGCCGTGGTCTCGCTGGGCGTCGAGTCGGTGGAAGACACGGCGGCAACCGCCCGGGCCAACGCCGCCTCTGCTATGCAAAAAGTTGTAGCGGCACTGACCAGGGCCAATGTCCCCTCTGCGGATATCCAGACTCGCTACTTCAACATCAGCCCGCGCTATCAGGGTGTGGAGGTTGAACGCTGCGACAGCGATGACGCCAGTGATAACGAGGGAGCTCAGGAACAAGTATCGAAAAAGTCCTGCTACATGGTGTGGGAAAACCGGCTGATTGGCTACTCGGTCTCCAACCAGGCGACGGTCAAAATTCGGAATCTGGGCAATGTGGGCAGCATCATTGACACGGTAGCGGAAGCCGCCGGTAACCTGGTACGCATCAACGGCATCAGTTTCAACGTTGACGACCCCCAGGAGTTGCAGGACGAAGCAAGAGAGAACGCCGTTGCGGATATGAAGCGAAGAGCCGAAATGCTGGCGGAACTCTCCGGGGTAAAGCTGGGACGCCTGGTTTACATCACCGAGGGATCTGCATACGTTCCTCCTCAGCCTCTGTACGCGCGCGCCGAGGCTGCCTTTGCATCCGCAGACTCCTCCACTTCAATATCACCCGGCGAACTGGATATTTCCGCCACAGTGCAGGGAGTCTTCCTGATTGCCGGGGCGGATGAGGCTGAGTAGAGGCATAGCAATGAGCAGCGCCTTCGCAACTTGCGGGGATATGGCCGTCTTGCTAGAATCCGCCCCAATTGCCGGACAGGCAACGTTTCGGAAGGAAGATTCATGGTATTGAGCGACAGGACCATCAAGGAGGAGCTGGCAAAGGGCCGCATTGTAATTGAGCCCCTTGACCGGGCCGACATTCAGCCCGCCAGCGTGGACCTTCGCCTCGACCGCAAGCTGCTTGTTTTCACCAACTCCCGGCGGCCCCACATAGACGTCAAGAAGGGGCTGGACGACCTGACCGAAACAGTCGAAATAGAAGACGACGAGCCGTTCATCCTGCACCCCGGCGAATTCGTGCTGGGCAGCACGCTGGAGCACATCGAGCTACCCGGCGACTTGGTGGCCCGCCTGGAGGGCAAGAGCAGCCTGGGCCGCATCGGTCTGGTGATTCACTCCACGGCCGGTTTCGTAGACCCGGGGTGGAAAGGCCACCTGACGCTGGAACTGAGCAATCTGGCCCGCTTGCCTATTACCCTCTATTACGGCATGAAAATCGGCCAGATTTCCTACCTGCGCCTGACCACGCCCGCCGACCGGCTCTACGGCTCGGAAGGGTTGGGAAGCAAATACCAGGGCCAGACCGCTCCCACAGCCAGCCGCTTCTCCCGCGAGTTCTCCGGCCCCGGACTGTCCCGGGACAGCGAATGAGCTTTATGCGCCAGGCTATTGACCTGGCAAGCAAAGCACTGGGAAGCACCAGCCCCAATCCTGCCGTAGGCGCGGTCCTGGCAAAGGGCGGTGTAGTCGTGGGACGGGGAGCGACCCAACCGCCGGGACAGGCCCACGCCGAGGTGGGCGCCCTCGCGCAAGCCGGAGAAGAAGCCCGGGGAGCCACCCTCTACGTGTCGCTGGAACCCTGTTGCCACTGGGGCCGAACTCCTCCCTGCACTGGCGCCATCATAGAGGCTGGCGTTGCCGAGGTTGTCGTAGCGGTCACAGATCCCAACCCGGTGGTTGCCGGCGCCGGCATCGCCCAACTGCGCGAGGCCGGAATCGTGGTATCGGAACTGCCCGAAGACGACTGTGACAGGCAGCAGGCCCACGAGCTTTACGAAGGATTTGCCAGGCACGTCAGCACAGGGCTGCCCTTCGTTACCGTCAAGTTCGCCATGAGTCTGGATGGCAAGATAGCCACCCGCACCGGCGATTCCAAGTGGGTCACCGGCCCCGCCGCCCGCGCCTTGGTACAGCAGATGCGCCGCGAGACCGATGCTGTGATGGTCGGCATCAAGACGGTGCTGGCCGACGACCCGGCTCTGACTGCCCGCGACGGCGACGGGAAGCCCTTGCCGCGTCAGCCCCTGCGGGTGGCGCTGGACAGTCATTGCCGTATGCCCGTGGATTCTCAGTTGCTCCACCAGCCGGGTCAAACGCTGGTATACACCACTGCCGCCGCGTCCGCTGATAGCGTCAGAGGGCTGGAAAACACAGGCGCGGAGGTGCTGGTCCTGGGCGCCACCGCCGCCGGACAAGTCTGCCTGGAGAAGGCGCTGGCTGACTTGGGCCGCCGAGGGATAGTGAACCTGCTGGTGGAAGGCGGCGGCCTCGCCCTGGGATCCTTGTTCGACGGCGGACTGGTGGACAAGGTTCACGCCTTTGTCGCGCCGGTAGTGATTGGCGGTATTGAAGCCGCTTCCCCGGTGGAGGGGGTGGGCGCTGAGCTGATGGCCCAAGCCCTGCGCCTGGAGCGAACTTCAATCAGAGAGATTGGGCCAGACTGGCTGATCACAGGCTATCCCAAATTGCGGGACTAACCCGTAGCCTCCAAATCCCTCTCCCTCAAGAGAGAGGGCAGTGTAAGGGTAAAAACCCCGGCATCAACAGGCCGAAGGAGCAACCACAATGTTCACCGGAATAGTGGAAGAAGTCGGTTCGGTGGTCAGCATCAGCGACAACGGCATGACTGTCCGCGCGGAAAAGGTGATGTCAGACCTGAAGCTGGGCGACAGCATCGCAGTCAACGGGGCGTGCCTTACCGCTGTATCTCTATCGGAGTCCGAGTTTTCCGTTGACCTGTCCCCGGAGACCATGCGCCGCACCTCGTTGGGTGACCTGTCGGACGGCGGTTCGGTGAACCTGGAGCGGGCGCTTTCGGCCAGCGACCGGATGGGCGGCCATATAGTACAAGGCCACGTGGACGGAACGGGCCGCATTACGTCAACCAAGGAAGACGGAGACTCCATAGTTATCCGTGTGCGGGCGCCCGGAAGGCTGATGCCATATATCGTGGAGAAGGGGTTTATCGCGGTTGACGGCATAAGTTTGACCGTGGTAAAAGTAGGCACTTCCTCGTTCACGTTAGCTGTGATACCATATACGCTACGTAATACTAATCTTGAGACACTATCTGTGGGTGCTAGGGTGAATTTGGAGGCGGATATTCTGGCGAAGTACGTGGAGAATCTGCTCAAACGCTAAGGGCAGGTTGCGGCAACCAAGCGCACACGAAGGATTGAGTTATGCCCCTGTGCAGTCTGGAAGAGGCTCTGGAAGACCTTAAGGCTGGCAAAATGCTCATCGTTGTGGACGACGAGAGCAGGGAGAACGAGGGCGACCTCGTGATGGCCGCCGAGAAGGTAACTCCGGAAGCCATTAACTTCATAGTGAAGTACGGCAAGGGCCTCCTCTGTATGCCGACCATTGGCGAGCGGCTGGACGAGCTTCAGATGCCGCTGATGATCAGCCAGAACGCCGGCAGGAAAGACCAGACAGCCTTCACCGTGTCGGTGGACTACAACAAGGGAACCACCACCGGCATCTCCGCCTATGACCGCGCCGCCACAGTCAAGGCGATGCTTGACCCGGAAACCCATCCTGACGACTTCACCCGCCCCGGCCATATGTTTCCGTTGCGGTACTATCCCGGCGGAGTGCTGGCCCGGCCGGGCCATACCGAAGCCATCGTTGACCTCTGCAACCTGGCTGGGCTTTACCCTGCCGGAATAGTCTGCGAAATGATGGACGAAGACGGCACTATGTCCCGACTGCCCCAGTTGGAACAGTTCGCAGATGTCCACGGCCTGAAAATCCTCAGCATCGCCCAGATCATCGCTCATCGTCGCCACAGCGAGCGGCTGATAGAGCGGGTAGCCGAAACCCGGCTGCCCACCCGCTACGGCGAGTTCAAGGCCATCGGCTATCGCAGTTATTTCGACCAGGAAGAGCACATCGCGTTGACCACGGGGGAGTGGAAGCCCGACGACCCGGTTCTGGTCCGTATCCACAGCGAGTGCCTCACGGGCGACGTGTTCGGCAGCCTGCGTTGCGACTGCGGAGAGCAGGTCGAACTGGCCTTGAAGAAGCTCACCCATGAAGGGGTTGGCGTTCTTCTCTATATGCGGCAGGAAGGACGGGGCATTGGTCTGCACAACAAGATCAAGGCCTACTCTCTACAGGACAACGGCCTAGACACCATTGAGGCCAACAAGACCTTGGGCTTCGACGCCGATATGCGCCACTACGAAGTCGGCGCCCAGATACTGCTGGATCTGGGGGTGTCCAAGCTGAGGCTGCTGACCAACAATCCCGCCAAAGTGGTCGGCCTCTCAGGGTTCGGCCTTGAAATCCAGGACCGCATCCCCTTGGAAGCCTCGGTGAACGACGAAAACCGCAAATACATGATCACCAAGAAATTGCGCATGGGGCACCTGCTGGGCAACTGCTAGTGGCAGGCGTATAGCCACTTCCTCTACGAGTGAGCAAAGCAACGGGGCCGTCGCATGACGGCCCCGTTCCCGTGTGCTTCTCCCTTCGCAATGCAGTGTCTACTCCCGCTCACTTCCCAGCTTGTGCATCAGATAGGCTTCTATGAATGGGTCTATCCCGCCTTCCAGCACCTGATCCGGGTTGGTGCTTTGCAGGTCGGTGCGGTGGTCTTTGACTGATTTGTAGGGGTGCAGGACATAGCTGCGTATCTGGTGCCCCCACTCCGGGTTGCTTCGCTCTCCGCGTAGGCGAGCCAACTCTTCGGCCCTCTGGTCATTTTGCTGTTTCAGCAGCCTGGCCCGCAGGATCCGCATAGCATACTCCCGGTTCTGATGCTGGGAGCGCTCGGTCTGGCAGGACACCACGATTCCAGTGGGCAGATGAGTTAACCGTACGGCGGAGGCCACCTTCTGCACGTTCTGGCCGCCAGGTCCGCTGGAACGGAAGGTATCCATCTTCACGTCTTCGGCGCGGATGTCCACGTCCGATTCGCTTTCAACCGCCGGGATTATCTCCACGTTGGCGAAGGAAGTGTGCCGCAAGTTATTGGGATCGTAGGGCGACAGCCGCACCAGCCGGTGAACGCCCTGCTCGGCGCTGAGATAGCCGAAAGCGTGGCTGCCGCCCACTTCCAGCGTTCCGCTGCGCAGTCCGGCCTCGTCGCCATAGGAGAGGTCCATCACTTCCATCGGACGCTTGCCGGACTCCGCCCACCCCGTATACATCCGCAGCAGCATTTCGGCCCAGTCCTGCGAGTCCGTGCCGCCAGCCCCGGAGTGGATGGTAACAATAGCAGACCGCTCGTCGTAAGGCCCCGACAGGGTGAGTTTAATCTCCTCGCGGGCCAGCTCCCGGCCCAACTCTGCGGCGCCGGTTTCCAACTCTTCCTGAATGGAAAGGTCATCCTCTTCCATAGCGAGAGCGGTCAGTTCCGCCAAGTCACGGCAGCGCGATTCCAACCCGCGCCACAAAGTCAATGTGTCGCGCAGCCTGCCCATCTGCTGCATCTTGCGCTGGGCCTGTTGATGGTCGCTCCAGAAGTCCGGCTCAGAGGACTCCCGCTCCAGTTCCGCAATAGTAATTTCCTTGGCCGGGAGGTCAAAGACGCTCCACCACGGTCGAAATCTTTTCAGACAGGTAGGCGAGGTCTTGTCTCAACTGGTCCATGAGTAAGTATGTCTCCTCTCTTTCGACTAATCCAAGTCTATTATAGCAATCGCCGTAGTCAGGCACCTGTCAGGAAGCAAGATTCCCGGGAAGTGTAATCATCCCGGGAATCCCTGAGCCTCCTGATTCCTACCTCGTGTGGTCAGTTCAGTGGCATCTCTAGCCAACACCCAGCCGCTCCGCCAGCCAGGCTGCGCGGGCCACGGCGTGGATATGCCCACCTCCCTCGGCGGCGCCGTCATACAACCGCAGGTCGCAGTTGGGCAGAGCTTGAGCCAGGTCTTCGGCAAAGGCCAACGGACAGGTTCCGCGGTCGAAGCGGCCAGCGCTCAGCAACACCGGAGCGGACACGCGGGAGGCGTCTCCCAACGGGTCCAGCAACCCCAATGTTCGCTCAACATCGGCGCGACGGTCAGGGTGGGCATGTAAATAATCGCCGATTTCGCCCAGCGGATAGCCTGGAGCCGACTCCAGCGCCGAAGGGTGCCCCAGCGGCATGGGAGTGTCGGCTGCCACGCCAGCGACCTGCGAACGCCGTGATGCAACGGACAGTGAAAGGCTGCCACCCAAGCCTGCGCCCCAGAAGGCCACCGGGCCGATTTCCGCCACGCCCTGAGCCAGCAGCACATCCAGCGCCCGTAAGGCGTCGGCGTATACGCCCAGCATCATCCAAGATTCGCCATCGCCGATGCCATCAGTCACCAGTCCGGGGTAGCTGGCCCGGTACGCCCCATCGCTGTTTCTCTGACCACGGTGAGTAGCGTTCATTATAACGGCGCGATGCCGGAGCGAAGTGTAGATTATGTCGTGAACGCTGGCATAGTCAGGCATCCGCAGCAGTGCCGGGAATGGACCTCCGCCTTCCTTTGGCGCCGACAGCCAAGCGAACAGACGGTGTCCGCCCGTAGTGTTGTAGTTCAGGCGGTAGACATCCCATTCAGGTTCCGAATAGAAGGCGTCTCGATTGACCGTTATCTCCGGCGGCGTCTCCGCCAATTGCGCCTCTGTCATTTCCCAGAAATCACTCGGCGTCATGGGGTTACCGCCTTTTCCGCCACAGCGCGACCGCCTTCGCCATCACCCTGCGCTTCCCGGCCATCATCCTGAGCTTGTCGAAGGATGCGCTGCTCCAGCCAAGCCGCTTCCTGTCTGGGGTAATCGTGGGCGTTGCCGTGTCCCGACTCCGGGAAGAGCCACAACTCCCGTTCACCACTCAGCCGGTCATAGGCGGCGTAGCTGGTCTCAGGCGGGCAGACCTCATCCTCCAGCGCAATGCCAACGACCATGGGGCACTTGATGCGCGGCGCGAAATTTACGGCGTCGAAGTAACGCAGCGTTTCCAGCATCTGAGCCTCAAGCTCCGGGTGGGCGCGAACATAGCAGGAGAGTTCGTCATAGGGATAAGAGCGAAGCATTTTCATTGATTCGGGAAAGCAGCAGATGAACGGATAGCCCGATACTCCTCCCTTAATTTCCGGGCGTAGTCCGGCAGTAGCGAGAGTGAGACCTCCCCCTTGGCTGCTGCCGCTGGCGTAGATGCGTTCCGGGTCAATTTCCGGCCTCGAAAGCAGGAAGTCCACTCCCCGGGAACAGTCGGAGATAACGCCACGGTAGCTGTATGTCTCCCGGCTCTCTATGCCGCTGGTGAGCAGCCCGGGGTAGCCGGGGTTGAACCCTGAACTGCTGGGCAGTTTTCCTCGCACCGCCACTGACAGAACCGCCACGCCCTTGCGCCCCCAATCGCGGCGCAAAGCAGGCTCCGACTTGTAGCCAGGCAGTGCCAGGATCGCCGGAAACGGCCCGTCACCCACCGCAGGCAGACTGTACCATCCGAAAATTTCCAGACCGTCCAGGCTGCGATAGGTGGCCTGATATACCTTGACGTCGCCGTTGCTGCGCAGAGGGTCCGGTGTGACCGCAGGTTCCAGCGGCAACTCTGCCAAACCAGCCAGCGTACCGCTCCAGAAATCGTCGAAATCGTCAGGACAAGTGACCGAAGTCACAAACGCTTCCAAGTCTGCTTTGGTAGCCATAGGCCGCTCCTGAAGACAATTGGGAAGAGGATAACCCATTATAGACTCTCGGTATAATGTTCGCACTGCTCAACGGAGTTTGGAAACTTGGAAACAACCATCGGAATTCTGACGGCGGTTGGCGCTTACCTGCTGGGGTCGGTGTCGCCGTCGTACCTGCTGGTGCGGTTGGCCACCGGCGACGATGTGCGTCAAGAGCGTAGCGGCAATGCCGGAACACTCAACACCTACCATCACCTTGGGCTGAGAGGCGGAATAGTCGTCCTGCTGCTGGATGCTGGAAAGGGCGCTCTGGCCGCGCTTGCCCCAATGCTGGTCAACGCTCCGGAATGGACCGTATTCGCCACCACGGCCCTGGTCTTGATAGGCCACAACTGGCCGGTGTTCCTCAAGTTTCGGGGCGGCAAAGGAGCCGCAGTGCTGTTGGGAGTGTCGCTGGGTCTGTTCCCGGTGATAACTGCCTTCTGCCTGATTCCCATAGCGCTGGTGATGCTGCTGTTGCGCAACGTGGTGGCAGGAGCCGCCGCCGGGTACGTGCTGGTGTGTCTGGCGCTGATTGTCACAGGGGCGGAATGGCAGATGATTACCCTGAGCATACTGCTGGCCATCCTGGCAGCAGCCACGTATCTCATCGGCTTTCGGCAGGAGATAAGGACGCTGGTCCACGAGGGGCAATGGAGAAGGTTGCTGCTGTTCAGATTCATTGAATAACCCAGCGCCCCAGCCACAACGTATTACGGGCACAACGGATTTCGGGTCCTCTCTGTCCCCGGTTTGCAGCCCGGTAAATCGCAACAGGTTTCTCTTGGGCTATAATGAACGGAAAGGCAAGACCCGCCGCAAATTAACACCCCTTGCAGGAATGAATCATGCTGGACCACGGAGCCTTGGACATCGCCCACGCAGACGCAGCCCATGCCCACCGGCACGCCATGCGCCACTCGGCAGCCCACGTGATGGCCGACGCCGTACTGAAGCTGTTCCCGGAAGCCAAGATGGGCATCGGCCCGCCCACCCAAGACGGCTTCTATTACGACTTCGACGTCTCTCGTCCCTTCACACCCGAAGACCTGGAGCAGATCGAGGCCCTGATGCGGGAAGCCATGTCCGGCTCCTTCCCCTTCGAGCGGGAAGAACTGAGCCGACAGCAGGCCCGGGACTTGTTCGCTGACCAGCCGTACAAGCTGGAACTCATTGAAGGGCTGGACGATTCGGCGGTCATATCCATTTATCGCCACAACGGCTTCGTGGACCTGTGCCAGGGGCCGCACGTCGGCAACACCGCCGAGATTCCGGCTATGAAACTGCTCAGTGTCGCTGGCGCATACTGGCGCGGCGATGAAAAACGCCCCATGCTGCAACGCATCTACGGCACCGCCTTCAAGTCGGAAGACGAGCTGAATGACCACTTGGCCCGACTGGAAGAGGCGGAGAGGCGCGACCACCGCACGCTGGGGAGGCAACTCGGCCTCTACACCATCCACGAAGAAATCGGGCCCGGGCTTGTGGTATGGCATCCCAAGGGAGGGCGTGTCCGTTCTCTCATCGAGGATTACTGGAAGGACATCCACTACCGACGTGGCTATGACGTGGTCTATTCCCCTCACATTGGCCGGTCCACTCTGTGGCAGACCAGCGGCCACCTGGACTTTTATCGCGAGGGTATGTTCTCGGCGGTGGAAGTGGACGAGCAGGAATACTTCCTGAAGCCGATGAACTGTCCCTTCCATATCACCATCTACCGCTCTGCCCTGCGCAGTTATCGCGAACTGCCCCTTCGCTTCGCCGAACTGGGCACGGTCTACCGCTACGAGCGCAGCGGCGTTTTGCACGGGCTGATGCGAGTGCGCGGCTTCACCCAGGACGACGCCCATATCTTCTGTCGGCCCGAGCAGGTGGAGGATGAAGTGGGCGGCGTGCTGGAACTGACCTTCGAGCTGATGGAAGCCTTCGGCTTCTCGGACTACAGCATCGCCTTGTCCACGCGACCGGAGAAATACGTCGGCGACCTGGAGATGTGGGAGCACGCAACCAACTCGCTGCAGGGCGCGTTGGAAGCGCGAAGCCTCCCCTTCACCGTGGATGATGGAGGCGGCGCATTCTATGGCCCCAAGATTGACATCAACATCACAGACGCCCTAGGCCGCGCCTGGCAGTGCACCACGGTGCAGTTCGACTTCAACCTGCCGGAGCGCTTCGACCTCACCTACCAGGACGACCAGGGGGGCCGCAGCCGTCCCTACATGGTTCACCGAGCCATCCTCGGCTCCATGGAGCGGTTCCTTGGCGTTCTCATCGAGCACTACGGCGGGGCGTTCCCTGTCTGGCTGGCCCCGGTGCAGGCCGTCGTCATCCCCATCGCCGACCGCCACGCCGACTACGCCCAGTCCGTGCTCGCCGAATTGGGAGGCGCAGGCTTCCGCGCCGAAGTAGACAGCCGCAACGAGCGCATGAATCAGAAGATACGCACCGCCCAGATCCAGAAGGTGCCGTATATGCTGGTGGTCGGCGACCGCGAGGCCGAGGCGGGAGCGGTGGCCGTCCGCAGCCGCGACGGCGGGGACTTGGGCGCGATGCCGCTGGCGGAGTTCGTGGAGTTGCTGGGGCAGGAGAGCAAGCGATGAAGACCTACCTCTTGCCAATTACCGTCGAGCCGGATGACGAAGAAGCTGGATATTGGTACGCCGAGGTGCCCATAATCCGCGGCTGCGCCCTCTCCTGCTACCCGCTCGAACATGTGCTGGACTCCATCCAAGACACAGCCCAGGTAATGCTCGAAATAATGGTCGAGTGCGGCGACCCTTTGCCTGAAGGCATCGAGAAATACGAAACCGATCCAGCCGCTAGCGCCTCTCCGGGTGGTGAAGTGATAAAGGTCATTGTTTGCTACCCCTAGGAAAATCGTCAGCCATTACAGGAGCCCGCAATGCCCAACCGCCTGATAGACGAGACCAGCCCCTACCTGCTCCAGCACGCCAACAACCCCGTGGACTGGTATCCGTGGGGCGAGGAGGCCCTGGCGCGGGCGCGTAACGAGGACAAGCCCATCCTGCTCAGTATCGGCTATTCGGCCTGCCACTGGTGCCACGTCATGGAGCGGGAATCCTTCGAGAACGACGCCATCGCCGAGATAATGAACGAGCACTTCGTCAACATCAAGGTTGACCGCGAAGAGCGCCCCGACCTCGACGCCGTATACATGGAGGCCGTGCAGATGCTGACCGGCAGCGGCGGCTGGCCCATGACCGTGTTCCTCACGCCCGACGGCAAGCCATTCTACGGCGGCACCTACTTCCCGCCCGTTGACCGCCACAATATGCCCGGCTTCCCCCGGCTGCTGGAGACTGTCGCCCAGGCCTACCGCAACAGCCACTCGGAAATCCAGCGGGTGACCGGGCAGTTGACGGAACAGATGGGCCGAACCGCCAATATGCCCCGGGGAACGGGAGCGCTGGACGAGAGCATTCTGCACAACGCCTACAATCAACTGGCAACCAACTTCGACTACCAGAACGGCGGCGTCGGCTCCGCTCCCAAGTTCCCCCAAGCCATGACGCTGGAAATCATGCTCCGTTACCATGCCCACGGTCACAATGAACGCGCCCTCTCTATGCTGCACCTTACGCTGGAGAAGATGGCTCGCGGGGGCATCTATGACCAGGTTGCAGGGGGCTTTCACCGCTATTCGACAGATACGTACTGGCTGGTGCCCCACTTCGAGAAGATGCTCTACGACAACGCCCTGCTGGCCCGCCTCTACCTCCACGCCTGGCTGGCCACCGGACGCGCTCTGTACCGGCGCATCACCGAGGAAACCCTGGATTATGTGCTAAGGGAGATGACCGGCGAGCACGGCGGCTTCTTCTCCGCCACCGACGCCGATAGCGAGGGAGAGGAAGGCAAGTTCTTCGTGTGGTCTCCGGAAGAGATTGAGGCCGTCTTGGGAAGCGAAGACGCGCCGGTTTTCAGCGCCTTCTTCGGCGTAACCCAGCGCGGCAATTTCGAGGGCAGTAATATCCTGAACATCTCGGTCAGAGCCGCCGACTTCGCCCAGCGCGAGGGCATCCCCCTAGAGAGGCTGCTAGGCATCATCCGCCGGGGAAAGGAATCCTTGAGAGTTGCGCGGGAAGAGCGTGAACACCCGCTGCTGGACGACAAGGCGCTGGCGTCGTGGAACGGTCTTATGCTCCGCGCCTTCGCGGAAGCAGGGGCGGCCCTCCAACGGCAGGACTACCTGGACGCGGCGGCCAATAACGCCTCCTTCCTTCTCCGGGACTTGCGCCCCGAGGGAGTGCTGCTTCGTTCCTATCGCGAGGGCCAGGCCAAGCTCCCCGGCTTCCTGGAAGACTACTCTTTCGTTGCCGACGGCCTGCTGTCGCTCTACGAAGCCACCTTCGACCGCCGCTGGCTCGACTCCGCCATAGAGTTGGCCGACGAGATGATCTCGCTGTTCTGGGACGAGCCTGCGGGCTGCTTCTACGACACCGGGAGCAGCCACGAGGAGCTGGTGGTGCGGCCCCGGGACGTGTTCGACAACGCCCAGCCTTGCGGCGGGTCGGTGGCGTCGGACGTGCTGCTACGACTGTCTGTGGTCACCGGCAACGAGGATTACGCAACCAAGGCCATAGCGCCCCTACGGTCGCTGGCAGAGTTGATGGGCCGCGCGCCGGCAGGCACGGGCCGCTGGTTAGCCGCGCTGGACTTCTACTTGTCCACCCCGAAGGAAGTCGCCATCGTCGGCCCTACGGACGACCCGGCCACGTCCGCCCTGCTCCGGGAGGTGAACAGCCGTTACCTGGCCAACCGGGTGCTGGTTGGCGCCGGGGGAGAAGATGCCGCTGCCTCATCCGGCCTGCCGCTCCTTGACGGAAGGGACATGGTGGACGGCAAGCCCACGGCCTACGTTTGCGAGAATTACGCCTGCCGCCTCCCGGTCACTGATGCTGAGGCTTTGGCCGCCCAACTGTCGGGCTAGGGAGCGCTTGCAAACCCTGGGCGGTACCGCCTGTGGACTGGCTCTTGACGCGATCACCTTCGATCCCTGGTCACCGATTCCGGCGTGATTCTTCCGACAAAGGTACTAAGCACCGATCTCTACGGGCAATAATAGCGGTCCACGCTATCCGGCACGGACAAAATAAAGTCGCCGCGGTTAAAACTGGCTGGGACACATCCACTCAACTGGTTCCCGTTGAGGGTCAGCCATGTTAGGTTGGCAAGGTTGCCCAGTTCTGGCGGTATCTCCCCACTCAATTGGTTCTCGGAGAGATTCAGATGCCACAAATTGGCGAGTTTGCCTAGTCCCGGCAGTATCTCCCCACTCAACTGGTTCTCGGATAGGGACAGGTATGTCAGGTTGGTGAGGCTGCCCAATTCCGGCGGTATTTTCCCGCTCAACTGGTTCTCGGAGAGACCCAGCGCTTCCAGGTTGGCGAGGTTGCCCAATTCTGCCGGTATCTCCCCGCTCAACTGGTTTTCGCCGAGATACAAGGATTCCAAGTTGGCGAGGTTGCCCAATTCTGCCGGTATCTCCCCGCTCAACTGGTTCCTGGAGAGTTCCAAAAATTTCAAGTCTGCGAGGTTGCCCAGTTCTGCCGGTATCTCACCGTTCAACTGGTTCCAGCGGAGGTATACCTCTGTTAGGTTGATGAGTCTACCCAGTTCCGGCGGTATCTCCCCGCTCAACCCGTTTTCGCGGAGGTTCAGCACTTCCAGGTTGGCGAGGCTGCCCAACTCCGGCGGTATCTCCCCGCTCAACTGGTTCCCATAGAGGTTCAGCACTTCCAGGTTGGCGAGGCTGCCCAACTCTGGCGGTATCTCCCCGCTCAACTGGTTCCCGTAGAGGTCTAGCTCCCACAGTTTGACAGGGATGCCCCGCTGGAGGTCCAGCTTTGTCAAGTTGGCGAGATTGCCAAGATCCGCCGGTATCTTCCCGCTCAACTCGTTTGCGCCGAGATCCAGCTCTGTCAAGTTGGTGAGGCTACCCAGCTCCGGCGGTATCTTCCCTCTCAACCCATTCCCGAAGAGGACCAGCTTGGTGACGCGGCCTCTGCTGTCAGAGGTGACACCTTCCCATTCGCCCAAAGGCGCGTCACTCAGCCAGTTATCATTGTCGATCCAATTCGGTCCTCTAGTAGCGCTAAACAGGGAGAGCAACGCTTCCCGGTCCGTTTCGGGTGAAGTCTGCACCATCAGGGCCACGGTGGTAGCCCTCACCGGTTCGACGCTCTCCGCTGTCGGCTCGGCGGTGGTCTGTCTAGAGGATACCCTGCCTACCGGCTCATGGGTGGCACGTCCTGAGTCGGGTAGGTCTGTCGGCTTGGGTGTGGTCTCTCCAGAGGATGACCTATACGCAGGCTCGGCGGTGGCCGTGGGCATGAGTTCGACGGTGCCCCCGGACGTAGGCGACGGCTCGGTGGTAGCATGTTCCGAGGGTGACTCGTCCGACGGCTCATATGAGCTGCCACAGGCCAGCATCAGCAACGGCAGAAGCAGTGCAATGGCGAGGATTCCTAGGAAAAGTCGTGGTATTCTCATCTCGATCCACTCATTATGTTTACTATGGGGCGTCGTCAGCGGATGTGCGTTTGTCGGGCTAACCCGGCGCTGTCGGCGCATATGACCTGGCGGCGCTTCAGCCGGGTGAACGAAGCAGCCCGGCAGCGGCAACCGTCTCCCGGTTCACGGTGTCCGGCAAGCGGTAGCGGTGCCACAGCGCGACGCCCGATATTGCCAGCGCCCCCGCAATCACCGGCGCCAACCGCAGGCCCAGCGGGTCTTCAGTGGTGTCTCCCAGTAGCAGTACCAAGGCCAGAATCGCCGGGGGCAGCGAGAATGTAATCTTCTCGAAGAAGTTCTGTGCCGCATAGAACATCGCCTCTCGCCGCTCTCCGGTGAGCATCGCGTCGTAGTCGGCGATATCCGCGGTTAAAACCTTGGGCAACATGAATACGGCTGCCATGGGGATGCCGGCAGCGAAGGCCATTGCCAGTCCTTGTACCAGCAGGCCGCTGCTGGAGAACAGGCCCACCAGCCCCAATAGCGGGAAAATGACGCCGCTGGCAATCAGGCAGGTCCCATATACCCGGCGTTTGCTGAACTGGAACCGGACAATCAACCTCCAGAAAACCATGCCACTGATTACCGCCCCCAAAATCGCCAAGCCGAATATGAGGCCCGACACTGCCCCTTCATCCTCCGCCTGCAACACTTGGGAAGCGAAATAAGGTATCCAGCCCATCATGACACCGACGCCAGTGGTGAACATCACGAAGGTGGGCATATAGTAGATGAACTGCGGGTTTCGTATCGTTTCACGCATACCACGCCAGAAGCTAACTCTAGCGGGCGTGGTTTGGCGAGGCGCGTGTTTCCATATCGCCGCCAGTGAGACGTAACGGAAAACTGCGGCCAGCGCCGCCAGTATGACGCCAACCACCTGAAAGCCAAGGGCATCCACCAAAGGGCCGCTGACGGACAGGCCAAGAACAGCGCCGATAATGGCGAACAGGTAGATAAGGCCCCCCAGGTTCATCCGGTCGGAAGCGCCGTGAGTAACCTCCGGCACCAGCGCCTCCAGCGCGCCGCTGGACATCGTGGCGGCAGTGAAGAACAGCTCCAGCGCAATCACGATGTACAGAGCGTTCCATAGGCTGGCCTCTTCGGTGGGCAGGAACCAGACGAGGGCAGCAAAGAGCGCATAGAAGGGCGTGCTGAACAGGATAAAGGGGATGCGTCTTCCCCATCGGCTGCGTGTGCGATCGCTCCACCAGCCGATGAGCGGGTCAGTAAAAGCGTCTATGAAGCGCCCGGCGAATATCAGAAACCCGGCGAATACCCTGGCATCAATACTGAACCCCAAGAGAGAGACATCAGGGACTCTAGCAATTCCTTCTCCGAGTGGAGGAACAAGGAAAAAAAGTATCCACGATTGCCGGAAATAGCCAATGGCCTGGAGACCTATATGGTCCGAGGCGAACAGCATCTTGCTCAACAGCGGCATTCGAGCGGTAGTGGCCTGTCCCGTTTCATTCACTTGGGTCGCCCTCCGGTTGCCATTGGCTGATAGGCTCGGCCATCGTCATAGCGAGGCCTGCCGCGATAGCGACTTCACGGCGTCCCTGATGTTTGCTGCGGCGACGTTGTATTTCGTCCCTGCCGGAATTCGCAGAGGTTCCCCAAACCGGACCTCGATGTAACCCCTCTGCGGGCGGCTGCCGCCCTTGGCCACCACCGAGTCAGTGCCCTTAAGATATACTGGCACCACCGGAAGTCCAAGCCGGACCGCCAACAGGCCGATGCCGGGCTTGAACGGCCGTATACTTCCGTCGTCGGAGCGTATCCCTTCAGGGAAAAATAGCAGCGACCAGCCCGCATCCGCAATCATGGCGCAATGTTCCAGGCTGGCCCGCACACTGCCCCTCTGGGAAAACAGGAATCCGTTGCTTATCAGGGCGGCAAAGAAACTCTGTATGCGCCCGCGTCCCTGCATCACTTCTTCCGACGCCGCGGTGGCGAGAGACAACCGCCAGCTCCAGGGAAGGGCCAGCAGCACCGCCGGATTGTCGGCGACGCTCAAGTGATTCGCCGCAAATATCACTGGCCCGTCGAGAGAGCCGAGAACCTGGGTCCCAAAGGTGCGCCGCCGCGAGAAAATCGCCATTACCGGGTACAGGAAAACCGCAATCAGGATTGCCCGAACTACCACCGCCGGCCGGGCAAACTGCCAGCCCAAACCTGTGCTGACAGGAGACCGGCGGCGCCGTTCTTCGCGTTCAGACCGCGGCGCAACCCTGCTTCTTTCGTCGGCGCTGCTGCTCATCTCGTATGAAGACTTTCCTGAAAATACCGAGTCAGTCTATACTTTCTTTTCCGCTGCATCAATTCGAGCAACTGTCAAGCAATGCCTGGCCCTAGGAGCGTAAACGAGAGCAGGGAAGGCAGGGCTACCGCACGGGACGCCTGGGCTGTATAATTTGCTCGATTCCAGCCCGGAAGTCGGAGGGCCTTTTACCTGCGCCGATGACCCAAGGTAGCGATCGGTTCCTAGTAAAAGACAGGCGCCGTTCCAGCAAGACCCTGCGGCTCTGCGTCCCTGCCCTTAGGAGGGCTCAACCACAGGTCGGCTTCGGGCGCATTCAAACCTAGACATTGGGCAAGGAGAGGAATATGCCGGAAGCGGCCAAGATAATATACACAAAAATTGACGAGGCTCCGGCTCTCGCCACGCACTCGTTGTTGCCGATTCTCCAGTCATTCACCAAGGGTTCCGGTATCGAACTGGAGGCTTGGGATATCTCGCTGACTGGCCGCATCATCGCCAATTTCCCCGACAGACTGACGGAAGAGCAAAGAATCCCCGACTATCTGACCATACTGGGGGAATTGTCCGAGGACCCGTCCGCGAACATCATCAAGCTGCCCAATATCAGTGCCTCCATTCCCCAGATGAAGGGAGCGATCAGGGAACTGCAGGAAAAGGGATATAACGTCCCGGACTTCCCCGACGACCCTTCGACCGACGAGGAGCGCGATGCCCGGGCCCGCTATTCCCGGGTGGTAGGAAGTGCCGTAAACCCGGTCCTGCGGCAGGGGAACTCGGACCGCAGGTCGTCCAACTCAGTCAAGGAGCACGGCAAGCGCAACCCCCATCGGATGATGCAAGACTGGCCGGAAGTTTCCAAGACCCGCGTCGCCTACATGGAAAGCGGGGACTTCTACGGCAGCGAGAAGGCCTTGACGGTATCGGAGTCGGGATCAGCGGCCATCGAATTCGTGGCTGGAGACGGCAGCGTGACCTCTCTCAAGTCCGGCATCTCACTGCTGGCTGATGAAATCATAGACTGCGCCGCAATGAGCGTCCGTGAGTTGCGCAATTTCTATGCACAGGAAATTGCGAAAGCCAAGGCCGACAACGTGCTCCTCTCGCTGCACGTGAAGACCACCATGATGCGTATATCCGATCCGATAATTTTCGGCCATCTCGTGTCGGTGTACTACGAGGACGTGTTTGCCAAGCACGGGGCTGCATTGGCGGAGGTCGGGGTTGATCCCGACAACGGAGTAGCCGAACTCCTCACCAAGATACAGGACCTGCCGGAAGCCAAGCGCGCGGAGATTGAGGCCGATGTCCAAGCGGTTTACAACCAACGGCCTGAGCTCTACATGGTCAACTCCAACCGGGGCATCACCAATCTTCACATACCCAGCGATACCATCATTGACGCCTCCATGCCCGTGATCATCCGCGACGGTGGGCGGGCCTGGGGACCCGACAACGAACTGCACGACACGGTTGCGATGATCCCTGATCGCTCCTACTCGAGGCTGTACCAAGCGGTCATCGAGGACTGCCAAGAGCACGGAGCCTTCGACCCTTCCACCATCGGCAGCGTGGCCAACGTCGGGCTTATGGCTCAGGCGGCCGAGGAATACGGGTCGCACGACAAGACCTTCACTGCCCCCGGCAACGGAACGATACGGGTCGTGGACGCATCCGGGGCCGCCCTGATGGAACAGAGCGTCGAAGAGGGCGATATCTTCCGGATGTGCCAGACCAAGGACGCAGCTATCGAGGACTGGGTCAAGCTGGGCGTCAATCGGGCCAGGCTCACCGGCACCCCTGCCATCTTCTGGCTGGACAAGAACCGCGCTCACGACGCTGAACTCATCAAGAAGGTAGACCAATACCTGCCCAATCATGACACCACCGGGCTGGACATCCGCGTAATGGCTCCCATTGATGCCATTAAGTTCTCGACGGAGCGGAGCAGGGCCGGACAGGACACGATCTCGGTCACCGGCAACGTGCTGCGGGACTACCTGACCGACCTCTTCCCCATCCTGGAGCTGGGCACCAGCGCCAAGATGCTGTCTGTCGTTCCTCTGCTCAAGGGCGGTGGAATGTTCGAGACCGGAGCAGGCGGGTCGGCCCCCAGGCATGTGCAACAGTTCCTGGAGGAGGGTCACCTGCGATGGGATTCCCTGGGTGAATTCTGCGCCCTGGTTGCCTCATTCGAGCACTGCGCCCAGGTATTCAAGAACGACCGGGCTCAGTTGCTGGCGGACACCCTGGACCAGGCCATCGGGGAACACCTGGAACAGCGGAAGGCCCCATCGCGCCGGGTTAACGAACTCGACACTCGTGGCAGCCATTTCTATCTCGCTCTGTACTGGGCTCAGGCCCTCGCTAACCAGACCCAGGACGCTGAGCTGCAGGGCCGTTTTTCCAAGGTCGCCCAGCAGATGGCCGACAATGAGGAAAAAATCATCCAGGAACTGATCGACTGCCAGGGTCAGCCCGTCGAAATCGGCGGCTACTACATTCCTGATGACGATATGGCCGCCAAAGCCATGCGTCCCAGCCCCACTCTCAACGCGATCATAGACGCAATCTAGCAGGACAGTTCCCCCTCCCTCCCCTGACAGGGGTAGGTAACGGCTAAAACTGGCTTGCGCCGTAACTTGGGAAGGCGCATCAGCCTCCGGCATCTTGGTTGTGATACGACCAGATGTAGGAGATCCGCGATGCGCCTTCCCAGGGAATGCTATCAGATGCAAAAAACGATTGAAACGCATTTACCTCACCTCTCCCAGCCACAATTGACTGGCCTGGTGCTGTGGGTTTGCGGAGCCATCCTGGCAGGCAGCGCCTGTCAGAACGCTGTGGCCTCGGCTCTCTCGCCCTGGGGCAGATGGAACAACCTCCGCCAGTACCTCCGGGAGTGGCTCTACGACGGCAGCGACCGGACAAGTCCCTGCCAGACCCAACTGGACGTTACGCTCTGCTTTGCGCCGTTGCTGAAATGGGTCCTCGCCTGGTGGCATTCCGGCCCTCTGGCCCTGGCGATTGACCCCACGCTCAAAGGGGACCAGACCACGGCCATCGTCATCAGCGTCGTGTACCGCAGTTGCGCCATTCCCGTGGCCTGGCGCATCCACCGCGCCACCCAGAAAGGCTCCTGGATGGATCCGATTGTGGAACTGCTCCAGGAACTGGCTCCGGCGGTTCCAGCGGAAATGACCGTCATCGTGCTTTGCGACCGGGGCATATCCAGCCCCAAGCTGTGGCAGCAGATCCGCGCTCAAGGCTGGCACCCCTACATGCGGTATCGGAACAACATCACCTTCTGCGCCGACGGCGGCCAACGATTGCCCGCCCGCGCCTTCGTCTCCGTTCCCGACACGGCCTGGGTGGGCAGCGGCACCGCTTTCGGCCAGCCCACCGCAAAGCGTCGTTGCACCCTGCTGGCCGTCTGGTACGCCGAGCAGGAAGAACCCTGGATCATCCTCACCGACCTGCCCCCAGAGGAGGTTGGGGTGAGTTGGTACGCCCTGCGCTTCTGGATCGAGCTGGGCTTCAAGGCCATCAAGAGCCTGGGCTGGAAGTGGGACAAGACCCGGCGCACCGACCCGACCCGCATCTCCCGCCACTGGCTGGTGCTGTCGGTGGCCACACTGCTGGCCCTGGCCTACGGCACCAGGGTGGAAGACGCCCAGGACCGCCGGATCGCCCCAGGCAATCTGCGGACGCCGCCCAAAGCGCTGGCTCCCAATCACCGGAACCCTCGGAGCCGTCCAGCGCGCACCGTCAGCGTGATCCGCTACGGCATCGACTGGCTTAGGCGGTTGCTGCTCAAAGGACGCCTCTGGAGCCGCGTCTGGCTGCTGCCCGAACCCTGGCCAGAACCCAAGAAAGGCTTGGAGATCACCCATCATGCGCCCCCGTAACACCGCTTACCTACCCCTGTCAGCCCTCCCTCCCTGTTGGGAAGGGTTAGGGTAGGGTCGTCCTCCCGCCGTCTATAACGGGGGACATCAGTCAACAACCAACAGGTTATTCAGAGGGGAGTCGTAGGGATTCCCCTCTACTAATCACCGGCAGCATCGAATGCGAGCTGCCCGATTTTGGAGGAAGAGCCAGCCAATGCGAAACAAGGTAACCGTAGTCGGCGCGGGTAACGTCGGCGCAACCACCGCACAGCGGATACACCAACTGGGCTACGCCGACGTGGTATTGGTGGACGTGGTCGAAGACCTGCCCCAAGGCAAATCCCTGGATATGCTTGAGTCGGGGCCTGTGCTTGGCACCGACGCCCTCATCACCGGCAGCAACGGCTACGAGGAAACGGCCAATTCCGATGTCGTGGTCATTACTGCCGGCATTGCCCGCCGGCCCGGCATGAGCCGCGACGACCTTCTGCTCACCAATATGCGCATCACCACGTCGGTCACAGAGCAGGTGGTCAGGCACTCCCCCAATTGCATCATCATCCCCGTAACCAACCCGCTGGACGCCATGGTGCAGAACATCTACGAATCCAGTGGATTCCCTCGGGAGCGCGTCTTCGGCATGGCCGGTGTCCTGGACACCGCCCGATTCCGCACGTTCATTTCCCAGGAACTCAAAGTGTCCGTCGAGGACGTCCAAGCCTACGTGCTGGGCGGCCACGGCGACGACATGGTGCCTCTGGTCCGCTTCACCACCGTCGGCGGCATCCCCATCAGCGAGCTGATGGCGGAGGAAAAGGTCGAGCAGCTAGTGCGACGCACCCGGCAGGGCGGAGGCGAAATCGTCCAACTGCTCAAGGAAGGCAGCGCATACTACGCCCCTTCGGCGGCCATCACGCAGATGGTCGAGGCGGTGCTGCTGGACAAGAAGCGCATACTGCCCGCCTGCGCGTATCTGCAAGGCGAATACGGCATCAACGGCCTCTGCGTCGGCGTACCCGTAAAGCTCGGAGCCGGCGGCATGGAGCAGGTCATCGAGATTCGCTTGACCCCCGAAGAACAGGCAGCCCTCCAAAGCTCCGCCGACAGCGTGAAGGAGCTCGTGGACGTGATGAGCCAGGCGAAGGCGGGGCGGTAGACCCAGAGGTTTATCTTTGCCTGACAAGCTCTTGGCTTTATTGCGAAATCCCCTCTCGAGAATATATAGGGTCGTGGTGCCAACCGGTGAACACGGCCCTTTAAACTATCCCCCAGATTCCAACAACTATTCTGGAAGGGCATCTCATTGCGATTTCTGAACGTCGGCTTTGGAATATGGCTAGGAATTCTAGCTGTATGGTTGACTATTGCACTCGCAATCGCCCTTTCGATTTACGTTGACGAAGAGTCGTCAACCTACCGGGCCCTCGCTGTGATCGGAGGAGGAATTGGCGGGGCTTTCATAGCTACGATTTGTACCATATTTTTCGGCAAGGCAGTTCGAGGAATTTACCTCAGGCGGAGGTGGCCGCTGGCCTGGATAGCTGTCAAAATAATAAGAGTAGCGTCAGGCAAGATTAGGGTGCCTATCCCCGCTCGTGGAATTTCCGACAGAAACGGGAACTTGGCTGTCAGCTTGATTATCAGTCATAATGATTACTTATCAGTAGGCGACCTAATATCAGCAACTAACATCAACACGAGAAGATTGCTGGGAACATTGGAGATAACAGAATTAGACCAAGACTTATGCCTTTGCGAATTGGTCGACAGGATGGATTCCAACGAATTTTGGGTTGGCCTCGAAAGTCGAATGCTACATAGTTTTTGCCCACCGTCGGGTGTCGAATTCTCGCGCCATGTTGATCCAGCGGCGGTTGATTTCGTTGAACGGCTGATTCGCAGTTGGGGAGGGTAGAATGCCCATTCAGGGAAAAGTGGCCGCTATTCTCAATGCACGAGACCTTGTAATCAACAAGGGACGGAACGACGGCGTATCGGAGGGAATGGAGTTTCAGGTAACACAGCCTGATGTTCCAATTCTAGACCCTGAAAGTGGGGCTAGTCTGGGGGTTCTAACCCGGGACAAAATCAAAGTCAGAGTAGTAGAAGTACACCCACAGTTTTCAGTAGCCAAGACCTATGAGACATATTCCGCTCACGTACCGTCCGCTTTTGAGCAGGCCGAGCCGTTATCCCGAGGGCGAACCGTTACCCGCGTGCGGAAAATCATAACCGAGTCGCCCGGCCAAAACACCAGCATCATCGGACAGGAAGGCAGTACTGTAAAGGTAGGAGACCCGGTAGTTCAGATCGGTGAGTAGACAGCATATTTTTACACTTCCACCTTAAACGCTACGGAGGGCCCGCCATGCCCAATCGCACTTCCGACGAACAACGCCTGCTGGAAAAGGCGGGCCGCTATCTGCCCGGCGGAAACACCGGCAACCTCCACATGAACCCCGAGCAGGACTTCCTCGTATCGGGCGGCAAGGGGTCCCACGTATGGGATGTCAGCGGCAACGAGTACGTTGACTGGCTGATGGGCAGCGGCCCGATGCTGCTGGGCCACGCCCATCCCCACGTCGTCGAGGCGGTAATCAAGACCGTGGAACAGGGCAGCACCTTCTTCGCCAACAACGACAAGGCCGTGATGCTGGCCGAGGCGCTGGTGGAAGCCGTACCCTGCGCCGAGCAGGTGCGGTTCACGACCAGCGGCACCGACGCCTGCTTCCAGGCCATGCGCATCTGCCGCGCCTTTACCGGCAAGGAGAAAGTGCTCAAGTTCGAGGGCGGGTACCACGGAAGCAGCGACTACGCCCTGATGAGCGTCACCCCCAGCGCGTCGCTGGAGTTCCCGCAATCCGAGGCCAACAGCGGTGGCATCCCCAAGGCTATCGCCGACCTGATGCTCATCGCGCCGTTCAACGACATTGCCACCACAGAAGCTATCATCCAGGCCCACCACGACGAGCTGGCGGCAGTCATCGTAGAGCCGATGCAGCGCATTATCGCCCCACTGCCGGGGTTCCTGCAGGGCTTGCGCGACATCTGCACCCGCTACGGCATACCCCTCATCTTCGACGAGGTAGTGACCAGCTTCCGCCTGTCCTACGGCGGAGCGCAGGAATTCTACGGCGTGACGCCCGACCTCTGCTCCGTGGGCAAGATCATGGGTGGCGGCTATCCCCTGGCCGCGATCCTGGGACGCGCGGACATCATGTCGGTCTACGACCGGGGCGAAGTGGACAGCGATACCTTCGTCAGCCAGATTGGCACCCTGAACGGCAACCCGGTGGCCTGTGCCGCTGGCCTGGCCACACTGGAGGTTCTGCGCGACGACCCTGACGCTTATCGCCGCGTCCACGGCTCTGGCGCGGCCCTGCGCAGCGCGATGACGAAACTCTGCGAGGAACACGGCATACCGGTGCAGAGTTGCGGTGAGGATGCAGTGTTCGACTTCTGCTTCACCGACCGGCCAGTGAACAATTACCGCGACATACTGTCGGGCGACGGGGCAATGCTGGGCCGCCTCAACGCCGGCCTTCTGGAGCGCGGCGTCCTCAAGGGCGGCCAGAAATACTACCCGTCGGCAGTCCACACCGAGGAGGACGTGGAACGCACCATCGAAGCCTACCGCCAGATAGTGCCCACTCTGCAGGGGTGACGCCGCGCGCACGCTGAAGAAGCTGTCGAAGATGTCAGACAACTGGCAGAAGGCGATTTCCTGGATGGCGAGGATGTAGTCCCGGGGTTTACCTGCCGTGTGGGAGACCTGTTCGCCTAGCCCCAGGGTTCGTGTATCAATACCAGCTCGGTAAACACAGCGTGTTCGCAGCCGAAGGCTTGACCGTTTTCCATGGCATGGGCCGCCAGGAACTCGAAGGTCCGGTCAGTGGATTCCGTTCCGAGGTACTCCAGGTAGGCCTTGTGCTGGCGAAGAGAGTCCATCCCCTGATTCCAGTAGCCGGTCACGTCTATGCCGTGAGTGGGAGCGCCGGGACCAAAGGTGGCTACAAACCGGACACCGCCCCACGGCTCCAGACCTTCATCCAGAAGCTCCGGGAATATCCAGCGGTTCGCGGCGTCCCGGGCAGCATCGAACACCGCCATACCCACGTTCCGGTGGTCTGCCATGTTGAGGTGACCGCTGGGAAATTGCAGGTGGTGACTCAGCGTCAGGATTACGTCCGGCCGGTGCTGGCGGATAAGACGGCTCAGATCGCGGCGCAGAGGCAAGCCATACTCGATTATCCCGTCGGGGTGCTCCAGGAACTCCACTGTGTCCACGCCCACGACACGAGCGGCGTCAACTTCTTCCTGCGAGCGTAGCGGCCCAACTTCCGAGGGGTGCATATCGTTGATGCCTGCTTCACCCCGTGAGACCATCACATAGACTACCCGCTTGCCCTGCGCGGTCCACTTGGCTACGGCGCTGGCGGCTCCGTACTCCATGTCGTCGGGGTGGGCTACGATGGCCAAGGCAGTCTGCCAGTCCTCGGGCATCGTTTCAGACGGGGCTTGTCGTTGCTGCATGGGGTGTCCTCTGCAAGTAGTTCAGAATGGGATTTATATCGTATTTTACCCACACACCGTTAAAGCAGGCACTCCTGCCAAAGACAATGGCATCCTCAAGCCCCGGAGGCCTTATAAACCGTCATTCCCGCGAAAGCGAGTATCCATGTTGCCGGGTTTCAGCTTATTTGCCGGAGCCGGGGGTCTCTGAATTCCCGCTTTCGCGGGAATGACGGGATTTTCCTAACGCTGGGTAAAATTCGATATAATTCCCTTCAGAATGATGGCGCGGGTTGAGGTTTCCAGCAAAAGGGGGCCGCCGTCCCTGCAGCGGCCCCGAAAAGGCCAGCCTAACGTCGCACAGCCGTACTCTAGTGGGCTGCTCCGGCTGGCGTGAGTTGGGTCATCAGCGGACGAGTGTTGACGATGTGCCGGCGCAAGCCCAATTCCTGCGGACTGATGCCCATCGCCAAGCCGATGGCTTGCGGCATGTGCAGGATGGGAAGCCCAATCTCCCGCCCGGCCTGGGCTGCGGCCTTGGGTTGGAAGCTGTCCAGGTTCAGGTGACATAGCGGACAGGGCGTAATCATGGCGTCGGCGCCCAGGTCCTTGGCCTCGCTGGTGTGTTTGCCCACCATCGCCAGTGAATTGCGCTCGTTGATGGTCAGAATGGGGAAGCCGCAGCAGCGTGTCTTTCCGGAGAAGTCCACCACCGTTGCGCCCAGAATCTCTATCAGCCGCTCTAGCGAGTCCTGCCGTTCCGGGTTGTCGGTGAACTGCAGGGCATCGGTGGGACGCACGAGGTAGCATCCGTAAAATGGGGCCAGACGGACACCGTGAAGGGGGCGCGTTATCAGCTCTTCCAGCCTGTCCAGGCCGTAGTCCTCAATGAGGATCCACAGCAGGTGCTTGGGGTTGGCGTTACCCTTGTATTCCAGCCCTTCCTCGGCCAGATAGCTGTTTACCTTGGCTCGATATTCCGGGTCGCGCAGCCGGAAATTGGCCTGGCTCATCACGCCCTGACAGGTGCTGCAGATTGTCATTATCGGCAGGTCCCAGTACTCCGCCATGGCGAAGGTGCGGGCGTTCAGGGTATCGCCCAGCAATTGGTTTTTCTCCTGCAAGACACCTGCGCCAGTGCAGGACGCGCCCTGCATTTCCCACAGGTCAATGCCCAACCTTTTGCATATCAACACGGCTGCCGGATAAAGCTCGGGGCAACCGCCCCGCGAAACGCAGCCAGGGAAGAAAGCGTACCTCAATTCCGGTCTCCCTTTAGAAGCTAGTATCCCGATTGGCGAAAACTGCCAGCCTTAACGCTCGGTCTCGTCCACCTGCTCGAAAAGGCGGCGGACATGTTCGATGCCCTCAATTTTCTTGTGCATGATAGGCGGCATCTTGCCGTGAGTCAGCGCCTGCAGAGCCACCGGAGCGTAGCCCAGCAAGCCTGAAACGTTGGTCATTCCCAAAGACTTGGGAACTAGGCGCAACTCGTCCAGGGTTCCGCTATGCTCTACGGACTCGGAGAAGGCTTCGGTGTGGCGGGCGCCATTGGTGTTGTGGAAGCCTGCCTCAATTGCCTGGTCTCGCATCGCCATGATGCGCTCCATAGGCGCGACACCTTTCGGACAAGCCTGGACGCATTCCAGGCAGCGGGTGCAGTCCCATATCCCCGAAGGCATATTCAACTGCTCCAGCCGCTCTTTGGAAACCCCCTCATCATCGCCGTCGCGCGGGTCGGCGGTGAAGCGATACGCCTTGGCCAAGGCAGCAGGACCGAGGAAGGATGGGTCAACTTCCATCACCGTGCAGTCAGACACGCAGGCGCCGCACATGATACAGGCAGTAACGCTGGACAGGTGCAGCATGGACTCGTTGGAAACGACGTATTCCTGCTCAGGCTCCGGGCCTTGCGGCTGGAGGTAGGGCTCGACCTCCATTATCTTGTCCCAGAAAAGATCGAAGTTAACCACCAGGTCCTTGACGACCGGCATATTGCCTGCGGGCTCAACTTCGATTACGTCCCCTTCCTGCAACACGGCGGCTGTCTGCGTCTTGCAGGCAAGGCCGGCGTGGCCATTGATGCGCATGGCACAGGAACCGCAGATGGAACTGCGGCAGGAACAACGCAGGCTCAGAGTGCCATCCAGGTCCTCACGTATCTTGATGAGAGCGTCCAAGACGGTGGAGTTATCTTCGACTTCCAGCGAGTAGTCCTGCCAGAAAGGCGCGGTGTCCTCCGCTTCCGGGTCCTGGCGCCGCACCCTGATGGTGACGTTCATCTGTCGCTATCCTTTCTCTCTTTGTCTGGGTTTCCTCCGCCCTTGCACCCCCGCCCTACTCCTCCCCCTCGGGAGAGGGAATCATTGTTGCCCTAGTATTTCCTTTCTTCCGGCTCCCACCTGGTGATACTGACGGGCGCGTAGGAAATTTCCGGTCCCGTCTCGCCCTTCCTGACTACCAAGTGCTTCATCCAGTTTTCGTCGTCCCGGTCGGGATAGTCCGTGCGGGCCTGGGCGCCGCGGCTGTCCTTCCGGTCGAGGGCACTGACAACAATCGAGGGCGCGACGTCCAGCATGAAGCCGAGTTCCAGGGCGAACACCAAGTCGGTGTTGAATACCTTGCCCTTGTTCTCAACAGGCACTGTCTTGAAGCGTTCCTGCAACTGCTCCAGGTCGCCCAGGGATTCTTCCATGCCTTCCTGGTTGCGGTAGACCGCGAGGTTGCGGTTCATAGATTCGCCCATTCCCAAGCGCACACTGGCTATTCGGTCGCCGTTGGCCGGGCGGTTCAGCAGTCCCTGGATGCGCTTCTCTTCGTTCCTGACCGCCTGCTCCACGTTGAATTCAACGTAGTCAACGTTGCGGGATGCCTCAGCAGCATGATTGCCGGAGCGCTCGCCGAAAACGATGGTATCCAACAGCGAGTTGGCCCCCAGACGGTTGCCTCCGTGCACGCTGACGCAGGCGCATTCTCCGGCTGCGTAGACGCCGGGCAGGTTGGTCTGGCCGTCCACGTCGGTCTTGATACCGCCCATTATGTAATGCATACCGGGTCGAATCGGAATCGGCTCTTTGATCATGTCCGCGCCAGCCAAGTCTATGCCAATCTCCCGGATCTGGCTGAGCTTCTCCATAATCAGAGATTCGCCCAAGTGGCGGCAGTCCAGCAGGACGCAACCATTGATGCCGTTCCCCGCGTTGATTTCGGTCTGCTCTGAACGGGACACGACATCGCGGGAGGCCAGCTCCATCATGTTGGGGGCATACTTCTGCATGAAGCGGTTGCCGTCTTTATCCAGCAGGTAGGCCCCTTCTCCGCGAGCCGCCTCGGAAATCAGAACGCCACTGCCCGCCAGGGTGGTGGGATGGTACTGCACCATCTCCATGTCCATCAGTTGCGCGCCAGCGTTATAAGCCAGGGCCATGCCATCACCCGTTACGATAAGGGCGTTGGTGCTGGGCTCGAATACCCGCCCCAAGCCGCCGGTGGCGAATATGACAGTCTTGGCGCGGATGGCGTAAACCTGGCCGGTACGAATTTCCAGGGCCATCACGCCGCACACCTGCCCGTCCTCTATGATGAGAGAGGTTACGAACCATTCCTCATACCGGCGGACGCCGGATTTAATGAGCTGCTCGAACATCACGTGGAGCAGCGCTTGTCCGGTAAAATCGCCCACGAAAAAAGTGCGCGCCCGGCGCTGGCCGCCGAAGGCCCGCGTGCCCAGGTAACCCTCGTCATCACGGTTGAAGGTGACGCCGAAATGCTCCATGTCAATCAGGGCGCGCCCGGCAGACCGGCACATCACCTCGATGGCGTCCTGATCTCCAAGGAAGTCGCTGCCCTTCACTGTGTCGTAAGCGTGGTCTTCCCAATCGTCTCCGCGGTCGGTGAGGGCCGCGTTGATGCCGCCCTGAGCGGCGTTGGAGTGGCTGCGGACGGGGTGGACTTTACTGACAATCGCCGTATTTGCGCCATTGGCGCGGGCCGCGATTGCCGCCCGCATACCGGCAAGTCCGGCGCCTATTACCAGGACATCATGCTCCAGCATATTGCCCCAATTCCTCCCGAATTGTTCCTAGTTCGAACTTCCCGCGCCGGACGCCTGAACAACCAGCGCGTTTCCAAGTCGCGCAATACTATACCACAAAACGTCTCTTTCATCCCCGGTTGATTCCGGGTACTGTCGCGTCCCGATTTACGTGGTATGACCACCAACAATCCATCATTTCTGATTTCGGGGGAACCAAGCCCCCTGTCGTCATTCAATTGGACCACCTAAACCGGACCGCTATCTTCCAAGCACCGGCCCAAGCGCCGGCAGCCTACTCCTCTGAGAGCAACGGCTGGGCCAGGAGCAGGGCTGCTATGGTCTTGCCATCGTGAATCTCGCCTGTCTGTATCATCCCCACGGCATCGGCAAAGGGTATGCGCACCACCTGGATGTTCTCATCGTCGTCCGCGGCCAGCTTCGACGGTGATAGCCCGGTGGCGAGATAGGCGTGCATCCGCTCGGTGGCCCAGCCGGGCGCGATCCAGAAGCTGGCTAGGTGGCGCAGGTTGGAGGCGGTGTGCCCCACCTCTTCCTGCAACTCCCGCAGCACGGTCTCCTCGGACACCTCACCGGCTTCCACTCCGCCTGCCGGGGCTTCCAGCAGCGACGACTCGGTGGGCTTGCGGTACTGCCGGACCAGCAGAACGTTGCCGTCATCGTCCACGGGAATCATGCACACGGCGTCCGAGTGTTCCGCCACCTCGCGTATGGTCCGCCGTCCGCTGGGCAGTTCAACGGTGTCAACGCGAACGCTGAAAATACGCCCATCGAAGGGCCGGGAGCTCTCGATGGTGTTCTCAAACTGTACCGGCGTTGATTGAGTATCGGTATCGGTATCAGGCAAAATGGGTATCTCCTACTGTCCACGAATACTGAAGCCGAGGCGGCGGGTGAGGGTGCCAAAGAAGTAAGATGGCGGGTTGGCCCGCAGGAAGGTCGCCTTGTAGGGGCTTTGCGACAATTCAACCCGGTCGCCGGGTTGCAGGTCATAGTCTTCGTAGCCGTCCACGCTGAGGACGGCAGGCTGGTATCCTTCCAGTTGCAGTGAAACCTCGGCCCCAGAGCGCAACACCAGCGCGGCGGTCAATCCCATGTGAGCCGCCACGGTCTTCAGCACCAGCGCGTCGGACTCCGGGTCCAGTATGGGCCCTCCCACAGCCAGGTTGTAGCCCGTGCTGCCGGTGGCGGTGGACAGTATCAGACCATCGGCGCGGAAGGTGGAAATCTGCGCTCCGTCTATCGTACCCGCGATGGAAACGACTCTGGAAGCGGCTCCTCTGGCTACGACAAAGTCGTTCAGGGCATGATAAGGCCCCTGCTTGATGGTTGACCCGCCCCGGGTAACAGTGGCCTGGAGCATATTCCGCTCGTCAATTCGATGCCCGCCCTTGAGATAATCGGGCAACTGGGGCATTGCCTCATCAACGGTCAGCTCGGTCATGAAACCCAATCGCCCCATGTTGATGCCAACAATGGGAATACCCGCAGGGGCGGTAAACCGCACCGCCCGCAGAATGGTGCCATCGCCCCCAACGGTGATTACCAGGTCGGTTCCCTCGGCTCGCGGCGACAGCGACTCCAGATTCTCGGCGGGCGAGTACCAACTGCCCTCCGGCAAATCCAGCTCGTGCAGTATCGCCATGCTAAGGTCGAGGGCCTCCGGTATGCGGTTGTTGTAGATGATGCCGACGTTCTTCATCGCGTCCTTGCCAGTGGTGAAAGGGCGTTAGTGTAGCAGGTTCTTGAAGCAATCCACTACGCCCCGCTTCCGGCGCCTCGTCCGCCCTCTCCTCGCGGTCCCGAAAACAGACCCCGCACCATTCGCAGCATCGACCCCACTCCTGAGGAACCTCCGTCACCGGCCCCCTGAGGAATCAGGCGGCTGACCATCTCCGTCACTCTCGTCGCCGTTGTAGCGGCAGATCCAATGCTTTGAGCAGCCTCATTTACGGAATTGACCGCAGTTCTCAATTCCTCGGTCCCGTCGTTGGCCTTTTCGGTCATGGCAACGAGGTTGCGTGAGGTCTGGGCCATATTATTTGAGGTTTCCTCTGAAATTCTGGAGAAGTCCGTGGTTATCTTGCTCAGGTTGTCGGCTGCCTGGCGGGAGTTGGCCACAGTTTCCCTAATAGGCCGGTATAGCTTGAGTATGACCACGATAAGGACGAGGCAAAGGGCAGCCAGCAACCCGGCGGCCATGATAACGACGACATCCCGTATTGCAGAAGTTGTGCTTGGATCCATGTTGCTAGGTTCCCTTTTGCGATCAGGCTTCGGTTAGTCCAGCCACGGGTTCACCACTTCGACGCCGCAGTCCTCGAACCCCCCAACATCTCTGGTGACCACGGTAGCGCCGTTAACTCGGGCGATAGCTGCAATCATGCAGTCCAATTCTTTGATCGAGTGGCCAATTATGCGACGAGAGGAGCGTATCTCCGCATAGACCGGAGCGGCATCACTCTCAAAGGGAAGAATGCGTCCAGCAAAGCAAACGTCAATCATACGCGATTCCGCAGCCTCCAAGTCTCTCCGGCGGCGTCCTGGGTATAACAACTCCACGCCGTACCGGAGTTCCGCCTCGGTTATCACCGTAATGTAAAGGCTGCCGAGAGATTGTTGGGCTACCCATTCAAGCACGCCATGATTAGGTCTTGGACGAGTCAATTCGGAAACTACGTTAGTATCAAGAATTTTTATATTTCTCATCCCATTCCTCTTCCCAGCCAAACCAAGGCGGTTCACCGGCGAATCCGCGAGAAGGCAATTCCAGGTCCACACCACCCAAAGGTTCGAATATGGCGCGAATAGCTTCGGCAAGATTCTCAGGAGCAGGATGAAGGTGTGGCACTGCCTCTTCTATAATTCCCTTAGCCTCTTCCTCCACCGTTCGCCCATTAGTCTCGGCTCGCTCGCGTAGCCGCTCAAGTAACCCATCATCCAAGTCAATTATAGTAATACTGCCCACGGGCTCACCCCCGGAACGTTGTCCCCCGATGATAACACGCTTACTCTGCAACCGGGGTAGCTACACCCCCAGCGCGCGCACCGCCGCGCCCGCCGCGGTCATCACGAAGCCCGGAGCCACTCCCATGAACACCAGCGCTGCGGCGGCTACTCCCATGGCCGCCCAAGGAGCCGGATTGCGGGATGGCCGCGAGTCGGAGACCGCAGGAGGCTGTTGCAGGAACATGAGGCGGATGATGCGCACGTAGTAGTAGGCCGATACCGCGCTGTTGACCACACCGACGATAGCCAGCCACGCCAGACCGCTGTCCACCGCAGCGGTGAACACGTAGAACTTGGCGATGAATATGCCTGTGGGCGGAACGCCGATGAGAGCTATCAGGGCCAGGGCCAATATGACCGCCAGCGCCGGAGACCGCGTTACCAGTCCGGCGTAGTCGTTGATCCTGTCGCTGCCCACCCGCTCGCTGATGGCGGCAATGGCGAAAAAGGCGGTAAGGTTGGCGGCGGTGTATGCCCCCAAGTAGAACAGCACGCTGTCTAGGCCGATGGCGGCGAACACCGGAACGTCCAGTCCGTTCTCCGCTGACTGTACCGCGGCAGCGACGCCCACCAGCAGGTAACCGGCATGAGCGATGGTGCTGTATCCAAACAGCCGGCGGATGTTGCTCTGCGCGATGGCCACCAAGTTCCCGATGGTCATTGACGCTGTCGCCAGCGCAGCCATCAAGACCGCCCAGTCCAGCGACACGTCAAAGAAGCCAGTGAAGATCACCCGCAGCAGAACGGCGAATCCGGCGGCCTTGCTGGCTACGGACAGGAAGGCCACCACTGGGGTCGGAGCGCCTTCGTACACGTCCGGCACCCACATCTGGAAGGGAGCAGCGGAAATCTTGAATCCGAACCCGGCCACCAGCAGCACCAGCCCGATCAGGAGAGCGTAGTTGCCGAAGGCCACGCCACTGCCGGCCCGCTGCACGGCGTCTGATATATCCGCCAGGTGAGTGCTGCCCGTGAAGCCGAACACCAAGGCCATCCCATACAGCATGAGCGCCGAGCTTATTGCTCCGATAATCAGGAACTTGATGCCGGCCTCACTGGAGCGGCCAGTCATCAGGAAGGACCCCAGGGCCGCCAGTGGCAGCGTGGTCAACTCCAGAGCTACGTAAATGGTTATCAACTCGGTCGCGGCGGCCAGCAGCATCATTCCGGTGGCCGAAAAGAGCAACAGTCCGAAGTATTCCCCTCGTAACCTGGGCATCAGCTTCACGTACTCGGTGGAGGCCAGCACCACCAGCGCCGCCGCTCCGGTCACCAGGAAGTTGAAAAACAGCGCAAACCGGTCAACCGACAGGCTGCCCAGCAAAATGCTCACTTCTCCAGCCGATTCGCCATCCCGGACAAGGTTGGAAGCCTGCCCTAAGTCGTAGAACTGCACCAGGCTGAGAACGAAGGGACCTGCCAGGGTCAGAAAGGCCAGGTACGGAAGCAGTCCGTGCATCCTTCTGGGAAGCAACAGGTCTAAAATGATGACAAGCAGCGCTGCCCCGGCCATGGCGAGGTACGGCGAAACTACATAAAGGTCATGGGCGTTCATTTTCGATCAGCCGCCGTTTATCGCCTTGATCATCGGTTCAAGGGCTGAATCAAACACGTCCGTCAGCAGGGCGGGGTAAACCCCTATGCCGATGATGCACACTATCATCAAGGCTAGAGGAACTGCTTCCACCAGCGAAGCGTCGGTCAGGTCGGCAAACCGTTCCCGCGGTGCGCCAAAGAAAGTGCGTTCCATCATCCACAGGATGTAACCTGCGGCCAGCACGATGCCCAGCACCGCCAGCACCGTAGGCCAGTCATAGGCCCGGTAGGCGCCGAGGAACACCAGCAACTCCGAGACGAAACCGCTCAGTCCCGGCAATCCCAGCGAGGCCAGGCCCGCAATGAGCATCGCGGCGGCAACGAAAGGCATTCGCCCGGCCAGCCCGCCGAGGTCGGGGATGTATCGGGTGTGGGCTTTCTCATAGACGATCCCCACGGCCAGGAACAACAGCCCGGTTATCGTTCCGTGGGTAAATAACTGCATCGCCGCGCCACTGAGACCAGTGACGGTGAGGCTACCCGTGGATACTCCTACGGAACCAATCCCGAGCATCACCAGACCCATGTGGCTGACGCTGGAATATGCTATCAGCCGCTTGAGGTCCGTCTGGCGCATGGTCACCACCGCGCCATAGAGCACGCTGACCACGCCCAGGACCACCAATACCCAGGCGAACTGCTCCGTCTGGTTGGGGAACAGACCGACATTGACCCTGAGCAGACCGTAACCGCCCATCTTGAGCAGCACCCCGGCCAGCATAACGCTGGCGGCGGTGGGTGCATCGGTGTGGGCGTCGGGCAGCCAGGTGTGCAAGGGCCAGGTAGGCAGCTTGACGGCAAAGGCGACGAAGAACAGCCAGAACAGCCATGCCAGCGGCAGCAAAGTTGCGGCAGTGGCGAGAATGGCGCCCGGTCCGGACAGCTCAATCAGGTTGAATGTGCCAACATCGGGCGTCAGGAACACCGCGACGATAGCCACCAGCATGAACGCGCTGCCCAGAATGGTGAAAATCAGGAACTTCATCGCCGAGTATTCTTTTCGCCCGCTCCCCCAGATGGAGATGAGCATATACATCGGCACCAGTTCCAGCTCCCAGAAGAGGAAGAACAGCAACAGGTCAAGCGATGTAAATACCCCCATAACCGCCGCCTGAAGCAGCAACAGCCAGAAGAAGTATTCCTTGACCCGCAGCGTTATATGCCACGACGCCAGCACGGCGCAAAGGCCCAGCAGGCCGGTCAGCGCAACCAGCGGCGCAGACAGGCCGTCCACCGCCAGCAGGTACGACGCCTTCAGCCCGATGTCCGGGATCCATGCAAACTGGTCAACGAACTGGAAACGGGCTGCGTCTTGGCCTCGGTCAAAGAGGCCGAAAACCAGCAGCGCCAGCACGAGATCGGCAACCACCACCGCCACCGCCGCGCCGCGAATCACGCGGTCGCCGCGCAAAAGCAGCAGCAGCAGCGCCCCTGCCGCTGGCAGGAACACGGTTGCCGTCAAGAGTCCGTTGAATTCGGTCGCCATATCCGTGGAGACGTTCCTCTTCCTTCGTTTCTAAACCAACCGTTTCTAAACCAGCAGGTTTCTAAGCCAGCAGGAATCCGAGAATAATCAGCAACGAACCCAACGCCACAACCGTGGCGTAAGTCTGCGCCTGCCCGCTCTGGAGCCGCCCGATGGCGGAGCCGATATTGCGGAAGAGCCAGCCGACCAGATCAACGAAACCGTCAACGATGCGCCGGTCCAGCCAGTTGGCGAGTCCCGCCAAAACGCGGTAAAAGCTGCGCCGGACGATGACTCCCTCGTAGAGCGCATCAATGTAGTACTTCTCCGACAACAGCGTATAGACCGGCCCCAACAAACGCAGCGGCTCGCGTGAGGGGTCCCGTCGCCGCCCATAAACTGCCAGCCCCAGCACGGCCCCGCCCACAGCCGCCGCGGTGGAGACGCCAGCGATAGCCCAGTTGAACTTGGGGAGTTCGGCGTGCCCTTCTCCGCCGGTGGCTATATGAAGGCCATCCGCTACGAAGCCCGTGACCCAGTGCACAGGCACACCCAGGAAATCTATCCACTGAGGATTTATTACATACCCGGCAACTGCCGCTCCTATACCCAGCACAACCATCGGCGCGACCATCACCAGCGGCGACTCGGCCAGATGGACGCCACCGTGTCCGTGGTGGGCCACACCGTCCGCATTCTCTTCGTCCATATCTTGGGCAGTGTCGTGGTCTGGCGCCGGATGGGCTTGGCTGCCATTTGAGTCAGGCTGCAAGTCCGCCTCTTCTTGGGCAATCCCGCCACGGAACTCGCCGTAGAACGTCAGCATCACCATGCGCACTGTGTAGAAGGCCGTCAACGCCACGCCCGCGATTAACCCGATGAAGACCACGACGTTAATCCAGTCTGCGAGATGGCTGTTGCCATCGAAGGCGGCGAGTAGAATTTCGTCCTTGCTCCAGAACCCAGCCAGCGGGATGATTCCGATGAGGCTCAGGGCAGCAATCGCCACCAGCAGATAGGTGGCGGGCATATAACGGCGCAGCCCACCCATGTACTGCATGTTGAAGGTGCCGCTGGCATGATTGACGCTCCCGGCGCCGAGGAAGAGCAGGGCCTTGAATATCGCGTGCGTAACCAGATGGAAGATGGCCGGAGCGTATGCCCCCAACCCCAGCGCGGCCATCATGTACCCGAGTTGACTTACCGTCGAGTAAGCCATCACCCGTTTGATGTCGTTCATCACCAAGCCCATCGTAGCGGCCATGATCGCGGTGAACGCGCCAACCAGCGCCACCACCGCCATCGCGTTGTCGGACTGCTCGAACACCGGGAAGAAGCGCGCAATGAGGAACACTCCGGCGGCCACCATGGTAGCGGCGTGTATCAGCGCGCTCACCGGCGTTGGGCCTTCCATTGCGTCGGGCAGCCAGGCGTGTAGCGGGAACTGGCCCGACTTACCCGCGGCTCCGGCAAAGATGCCCAGGGCCATCCAGGTCAGCGACGCTCCGGCCAGTATCGCGCCACCGGCGGCCAGGGGCTGGGCGGCCTGCCAGATGTCGGGGATGTGGAATGCGTTGAGACCCGCTGCGGCAAAATCGTCGGCCCTAAGGAACAGATACAGTATGGCAATCAGGAATCCCACGTCGCCGATGCGGGTGATGATGAACGCCTTCTTGGCCGCCGCCGCCGCCGAGGGCCGCTCGTGCCAGAAGCCAATGAGCAGGTAGGACGACACGCCCACCAGCTCCCAGAAGGCATACAACTGGATGATATTGCTGGAAAGCGTCAGCCCCAGCATGGAGGCGGTGAACAGGGACATATAGGCGAAGTACCGGGCAAACCCGGGATCGCCCTGCATATATCCCACGGAGTAAATCTGGATTAACAGGCTGATGGATGTCACCACCACCAGCATCACGGCGGTGAGCGGGTCTACCAGCAGACCCATCTCTATAGTTGCGCCACCAAAGGACAGCCACTCCCAGGTCCGGAAAACCAGGGCATGGTCAACGATGACCGTGCGCAGCGTCAGGATGGCGATTACGGTAGCGGCAGTTAGCGCGCCAATAGTGCTGACGGCAGCCAGAAGCGGCCAGCGATTGAGAAAAGGCCGAATGACCAAGGCAATCAAAACGAAAGAGCCCAGTGGAAGAAGGAATATGGCCCAAACGGTGGCTTCGGTGACCATTTACAGCTTCCTCAGTATCTCCTCGGCCACATGTTCCCGTCCCTTGGGAACGTAGACGTTGAAAGGCGACCGCTCGCTCCAGTCCAGGATGCCCCCTTCACTCTCTATCGAAGACGGGAGGATGCGGGCGGGCAGACCCTCGCCTTCGAGGGCCTCTTTCCACATCTCAGCCAGCATCAAGTTGGACGCTTTCCTGAACTCTACCCACATCGCTCGGCTCGCCTTAATTCCTCATAGCGGATGCTTCGGTCAAGTCCACCGATTCGTTGGTGCGGTACATGGCGAACACAATGCCCAGGCCCAAGGCTATCTCCGCCGCCGCAACTGTGATGATGAACACCGCAAAAACCTGGCCCGTAAGGGCTGTGCTTATGTCCTGCTGCAGGCTGGCCGGGGCCAGGTACTTGGCCATCGCCACCAGGGTGACGTTTACCGCGTTGAACATCAGCTCTATGGACATCAGCACGGCCAGCACGTTGCGGCGGGCCAGAGAGCCGTACAGCCCGATGCAGAACAGCACCGCCGCCACAATCATAAACGCTTCAAAGGACATTGGACGCCCCCATTCTAACCTTCCCTCGGAGGGAGGGGGAATGAAGGGGAACCGGATGGACCAACCGCAGTCCCGCTCGCCGCAGGTCTGGGCCGCACCAGCGCCAACGCCCCGATAAGGGCGGCCAGCAACAACACCGAAACGGCCTCGAAGGGCAGCACGAACTTGCCGATGAGCAGGTCCGCCAAGCCCGCGCTTTGCGCCGCTTCCTGTTCCGCCGCTTCCGTAACTCCGGCCTCAACCAGCGATTCGGGAGGAATGTTGGCGACCGCTCCGGTCTGCACCAGGTCAACGGTCTGCCGCCCTTCTTCAGACAGGAAATTCCACTGGGTATCCACTGCAACGGTAACCAGGGCCGCCAGCAGCAGCGCCGCCAGCACCCCGGCGGGAATCTGAAGGCGATTCGGCGGATTGCCGCGCTGAACGTCGCGGGTCAGCATCACGGCAAAGATTATCAGCACGGAGATGGCCCCGGCGTATATCAGCACCTGGACCACCGCCAGAAACTCGGCGCTGAGCAGCACGAAGTAGCCGCCCACGGCGACGAACACCGCCACCAGCAACAGGGCCGCCCGAAACAGATCTCGTATTAGCACGACCCCCAAAGCCGACCCAACGGCCACAACCGTGAGCAGCCAGAACACTACATCCTGGAACAGCATTTACTTTCCTGCCGCTGGCCCCGAGCTGGTCGAAGGGCCGTCTGAGCTGTCCGGGTTATCTTCCGGTACGGGACGCCCGGAAATTCGCATTCCAGCCTTTTCCCGCTGGTGCCACTGCCAGGACTCACGGCCCACCTGCTGCCAGTCCAGCGGCTTGCCTGCGCGGGGGTCATATTCCTGATCCTCCAGTTGCGGGCGGAAGAACGTGCTGGGGTGCTTGTCGGCCTGCCTCAATTCATCAATGGTGATGACCATGTCTTGACGGGAATAGCGCCCCTGCTCGAACCCGCTGCCCATGAACAGCGCGTCGTAAGGACAGGCTTCCACGCACAGTCCGCAGAACATACAGCGGTTGATGGAAATGTCGAAAACTTCCAGCCGGTACTTGTCTCCCTGAGGCACGGCGGTCTCGCTGGGGCTGGTAACAATCTTGATGATTCCCAGCGGACAATACTTGGCGCAGGAAGCGCAGCCGGTGCATCGCTCCTCGTACCAGACAAACTCCTCGCCCCGGAAACGCGGGTGCTGTTGCAGCCGCTCCTCCGGGTACTGCACGGTAAAGGGTTTCTTCGTCAGGTTTTTTAGGGTAACCATCAACCCTTTCACCATCGCCAGCCCATACATATCAGTCCGCCTCCACTATGGTGATGCCAGGCGGAAGATTTGGCGCGCCGCCCCGGACCGGAGCGACAGGCCGGACCTTTTCCCGCACAAGGTTGCCAAATATCAATATGCAGGCCACCATGATCGCCAAGTTGATTCCGGTCATAATTCCCAGGTCGCCGCGGGTCAGCACACCTGCATCGTCGCGCAGGAAGTAGACCTCCAGCGATGTGGCCAGCAGGTTGATCAGGCTGGCCGGCAGCAGGAACTTCCAGGCAAAGGCCAACAGTTGGTCAATTCTCAGACGCGGGAAGGTGGCGCGTACCCAGATGAACACCGTAGCCACCGCCATCACCTTCAGCAAGAACCACAGCCAGCCCAGCCAGCGATCCAACGGCCCTTCCCAACCACTGAGGAACAGGGTGGTGATTACCGCCGAGCCGACCATAACGCCGCCGAACTCGGCAGCCTGTATCATGGCGAACTTGATGCCGCTGTATTCGGTATGATAGCCCGCGATAAGCTCTGACTCCGCCTCGGCCATGTCGAAGGGCGTCCGGTTCAGTTCGGCTGCAGTCCCGGCCACGAACACGAAGAACGCCAGCGGCTGCACGATTATAAAGGGCAGCGTCTGAGCCGACACCACATCGGCCAGCGACATCGAACCCGCAATCATCACCACGCCCAACAGCGACACCACCACTGGCACCTCGTAGCTTATCAGCACCGCCACACCCCGCGCTGCTCCGAAGAGGGCGAACCGGTTGTTGGAAGACCAACCCGCCATGAATATGGCGACGGAAGTTATGGACGTCACGGCGAGGATGTAAAGAACGCCGACATTCAGGTTGGCAAGGGCCGTGTCCTTGGCGAAAGGGACCACTGCCAGCGTCAGCATCACCGGCGCGACCATCATGATCGGCACTGCCAAGAACACCCATCGGTCGGCGGTTCCCGGCGTCAGGTCTTCCTTGAACAACAGCTTGATAAGGTCGGCAATGGGCTGGAACATCCCGAAAGGCCCCCATCGGTTGGGGCCCAGCCGGTTCTGAAACTTTCCGATGAGCCTCCGCTCCAGCCACGAGAATACGGCGGCGCCCAGCAGCACCGCGTTGGCCAACAGGAGAATTATTACGAAACCGGCGATGAACCACGACAGCCAGCAAGGCAAGACCTGCCCCACAAAGTTATAAACCTCGCGGAACAGCGCCGTGTCGTACAGGATATTGCCTGGTTCGAGAACGCAGTTCACCGGTCTACTTCACCCATGTTTATGTCAATGCTACCCAAGGTAACTATCATGTCGGCCAGCTTCCAGCCCACCAGCAGGCGCTCGGTCACCGTAAGGTTGAGCAGGGATGGAGAGCGTATCTTGCAGCGATAGGGACTGATGCCGCCGTCGCTAACCAGGTAGAATGCCAGTTCGCCCTTTGAGGCTTCCACCCGGCCGTAGGCCTCGACGCCGGGTTCGGGGCGCAGCACCAGAGGCGCCTCGGCGCGCACCGGGCCCGGTTCAATCTGTGCCGCGCACTGGCGGATAATCCGCACACTCTGTCGGATTTCCTGAATTCTCACCCAGAAACGGTCGTAGTTGTCGCCGTTTTCCGCGGTTGGAACGTCGAACTCCACCAAGTCATAGGCGTCGTAGGGTTCCACCTTGCGCCAGTCCCAGGCAAGGCCGCTGGCCCGCAGCACCGGCCCGCTCACCGAGCAGTTTATCGCCACGTCCAGCGGGAGGAGACTGACGCCCCGCGTGCGGACCATGATGATTTCATTTTCCAGCAGGAGTTGTTCAAGCTCCTTGAACTCCTCCTCGAAATCTTCCAGGAATCGGTCCAGGGCGGGCCAAAATTCGGGCGGCGCGTCGAAAAACACTCCCCCGGGTCGCATATAGCTGACGGTTATGCGGGCGCCGCACAGCATCTCAAACAGGTCCAGGATGCGCTCGCGGGAACGGAAGCAATACATCAGGGGTGTGCCCAAGGCGCCCAGGTCCTGGATGATGAACCCGATGCCCATGAGATGGGCCGCAATGCGCTGCAACTCGGCGGCCAGCGTCCGAAGGTACTTGCCCCGCATCGGCACTTCCGCCCCGAGCAGCTTCTCCACCGCAAGGCAGTAGGCCTGGTTGTTTATCATAGACGACACGTAGTCCAGCCGGTCGGTCAGCGTTACCACTTGGGTGTAGTTGCGCTCTTCCGCCAGCTTTTCCGTGCCGCGATGCAGGTAGCCGAAAATCGGCTCAACCTCCAGGATTTCCTCACCGTCGAAGGTGACTCGCAACCGGAACACCCCGTGGGTGCTGGGGTGCTGCGGGCCGATATTGACCGTCATCGGCTCGGTGCGAATGGCCTGTCCTGAGCCCGCCGAAGGGCCTGCTCCTGCGGAATTGATCATCCCAGGAAGTCCTTTCGCAGCGGATGACCCTCGAAACCTTCCCACAGCATGATGCGCTTCATGTTGGGATGACCTTCGAAGCGAATGCCCATCAGGTCCCAGATTTCCCGTTCCTGGAAGTCCGCTCCACGCCAGAGGTGATAGACCGACGGCGCCACCAGGTTCTCCCGCCCTTCCAACCGCGTCCGCATAATAGCCTTGTGGCCCTTGCGGAAGGAAGTGAGGTGATAGACCAGCTCGAAGTGGCCCACGAAGTCTATGGCGGATATGGCGTTCAGGTACTGGAAGTCCAGCTCATCGTCCTGTTGCAGAAAGGCCGCTGTCTCCGAAATGTACGGCGCCTTGACCCACAGGACATCGTCTCGGCCGCTCTGGGGAGCAAGCCCCTCCGCCAATTCCGGAGTCGCCTCGTAGACTCGCTGCGCCAAGGCAGGGCCATTGAGTTGCGGCAAGGGCATCCCTACTACCCCTCCGCCTGCGCCGAGCCGTCAGAAGAGCCCCTGCCCAGCAGCGAACGCAAGGAAAGGGACGGCGTATTCCGTTGGCGCTTGATCTTCTCGTGCAGCTCCATGATGCCGTACAGCAGCGCGTCCGGGCGTGGCGGGCAGCCCGGCACGTACACATCCACCGGGATGATATGGTCAACGCCGGGAACCACGCTGTATGAGCCGTAGTATGGGCCACCGCTGGTGGCGCAGACGCCCATGGAAATAACCCACTTTGGCTCCGCCATCTGCTCGTAGATGCGCCGGATGGGCGGGGCCATCTTCCACGTCACGGTGCCAGCGATGATGAGCAGATCAGCCTGGCGGGGCGAGGCGCGAAAGGCCTCCATCCCGAAGCGGGCGATGTCGAACCGGCCCATGCTGCTGGCAATCATCTCGAAGGCGCAGCAGGCCAGCCCGAAGGTGACCGGCCAGGCTGAGGACTTGCGGCCCCAGTTGACCAGGGCGTCAATGGAGGTAACCATCAGGTTGCCCTTCAGGTCGTCGGGCACTTCGATGATTGAATCGGACAGCGGCTCCGGCGAAGCGTCCTTAAGCTCTTGGACGGCGCGGCCCTCGTTCCGGTCCAGTTCCCAAGTGCGGGCCTGTAGCGGTTCTCCGTTTTGCGATGGCTGTATCATCCTCGCCCCCTGACCTTCACACTCCCTCTCCCTTGAGGCAGAGGGCTGGGATGAGGGTGAGATTGCTGAAACAACGATCCAAGGACTATCCCCATTCCAAGTCTCGCTTGCGCCAGGCGTAAGCCCAACCGACAAGCAGTATTCCCACGAATACCGCCATCTCGATAAGGGCGAAAAGCTCCAGCCGCAGGAACTTGGTCGCCCAGGGGTACAGGAAGATCACCTCTACGTCGAAAATGACGAAGAGGATGGCAAACATATAGTAGCGAAAATTGAACAGATCCCACTTGCCGCCGATGGCCTCCATGCCGCACTCGTAGGTTTCCGCTTTGACCTGGCTGGGCGCGCGTGGGCGCAGGCCGATCCGCGACATTCCCCACGACATGAGCAACATACTGACCGGCACGGCCACAGCTACCACGCAGAAAATGGCAATCAGCCCGTACTGTCTGAAGTAATCGTCCAAAAACATCGCGGCGATTATATCAGAAAGTTGGCCGTTGGCTGTATCGAATTTCGCCAAAAATTATACTGTCCCAACATGAGGCAAATGAACCGGAAGGCAGCAGGAACCGCAGGATTCAATACGCCTTAGTGGTAAGATAGGGGCGCAAATTCGTTTCAGCCAAGAGTTACGCAGTTGGATACAATCCCCTCTCCCAAGGGAAGAGGGTTACAGTGAACCTCTCAATTGCGTAAGTCCTATCAGTAAGAGGGCAGGTTTGACCAACGCGAATCAGGTTACCGGAAAAGGGCCGTTGACCGGCCTGCGGGTCTTGGATTTGTCAATGATTGTGGCCGGGGGAACCGCCAGCAGCCTGATGGCCGACTTCGGCGCAGAGGTAGTGAAGGTGGAGCGTCCCGGCGCAGGCGACCCCCTGCGAAACTGGGGGCCTTTCGCCAACGGCGTATCCTTGTGGTGGAAGGTGCATTCCAGGAACAAGAAGTCCGTTACCCTCAACCTTGGCAGCGCAGAGGGACAGGGCATTCTCAAAGACCTGGCAGCCACGGCAGACGTGCTGATCGAGGGGTTCCGTCCCGGGGTCATGGAACGTTGGGGCCTGGGGCCGGACGATCTGCTGCAAGTGAACCCCGGACTGGTGATGCTGCGCTACTCAGGCTTCGGGCAGACCGGCCCTTACAAGGAACGTCCCGGATTCGGCACCATCGCCGAGTGCATGAGCGGCTACGTGGGCATGACCGGCTTCCAGGACACCCCTCCGGTCCTGCCGCCGGTGCCTCTGGCCGACGAAATTGCCGGAGTATTCGGCGCAATGGCTGGCATGATGGCCCTCTACCATCGAGACGCCGGAGGCGGCGCAACAGCCAGCCATGAGCGCAGCCGCGGAGGGCAGGTTGTGGACGTGTCGCTGTTCGAGCCGCTCTTCCGCTTGTGCATCCCTCATATCACGATGTTCGACCTGCTGGGCATCAACCGGGAGCGAGTGGGAAACGACTTCCCCGACGCCGCACCCCGCAGCCTCTACCGCACCGGCCCATCATCCGATGGGGAGCGGCACTGGCTGGGCCTGTCGGCCACCTCGCAGAGTACCTTCGAGGGCTTGGCCAAAGCTATGGGGATGCCTGAACTGATTGACCGTCCAGCCTTCGCCGACAACGCTTCCCGCATAGAAAACCGCGAGGAACTCAACGGAGAACTGAACGCCTGGCTCTCTGACCGCACTCTTGACGAAACCCTCGATCAGTTGATCCCGGCAGGAGGCGTGGTCGGCCCGGTTTACAACGCCGCCCATATCGTCGAAGACCCTCATTACCAGGCCCGCGAAGACATTATCGAAATAGACGACCCCGAGCTGGGCCACACCCGGATGCTGGGCATTGTTCCGAAGTTCAGCGACACCCCCGGCGCGGTAGAGCACGCCGGCCCTACCGTGGGCCAGCACAACGCCGCCATCTATGGCTCATGGCTGGGGCTGGGCGAGCCGGACTTGGCCGGGTTGGCGGAGCGGGGAACTATCTAGGCGGCGATGAGGATAATCAATCCGCGTCGGGCCAGTCTGGCAATTACCGTAAGCCAGTGGGCGGTCTTTATCTTTGGCGCCCCGGCGATTGTACTATCCGAATGGTTCTGGTACTACCCGATTCTGCATCGTTACGTCTATAGTCCCCTGCTGACCACCCTGGCAATAGGAGCAATCCTGGGGGGCATGGGCGTCCTGAAGCGACTAATCGACCCGGAGGTCATGCGGAACGAGCGGCGGATTCTGGTGCAGGCCGCCATATCTCTCGCTCAGGTAATTCTGGTTCATTTAGCCAGCGCATTGCTTTCCTTTTCGTGGTATGTCCTTGCCCTTGACGAAGGGAACTGGGAAAACGACCTATTGATGATTTCAAGTATGGCTTGCGCCAGCGTCATCGGTATCTTGGTCCTGGAATGGGGAAAGCGGCGATTGACGCAATGGCCTGCTCAGTCCGTTCCAGAAGGATAAGAAACTTATGCCTTTACCCACTCTTCTGGTCGCCACCGGCAACCCCGGCAAGCTGCGCGAATACGCCGGACTGCTACGCGAAGCTCCGTTTACTCTTGTCTCACTCAAAGACGTGGGCATCACCCAGGAAGTCCCGGAAACCGGAGACACTTTTCACGAGAACGCTTGGCTGAAGGCGTCCGGCTACGCTGCGATGAGCGGGATGCTGACCTTGGCCGACGACTCCGGCCTGGAGGTGGACGCTCTAGGCGGGGAACCGGGTGTCCGCTCGGCCCGTTACGGCCCGGCCCCCGATGAAGACGGTGCTTGCCGCTCCGACGCCGACCGGGCGGCTCTGCTGCTGCGGAACCTGGAAAACGTGCCGTGGACCAGGAGGACGGCTCGGTTCCGTTGCGTAATCAATATCGCCCAACCCAGCAATTCCGTTGGCCCTGAGCCTGTCGAAGGGCCTGCTCTGCTGGCTTCGGTAGTTGGGGCGGTGTCTGGAATGATACAATACGAACCTGAAGGCGATGACGGCTTCGGTTATGACCCGGTGTTTCGCTTGCCGTCCTTCGGCAAGACTATCGCTCAGCTTTCGCTGGAGGACAAGAACCGCATCAGCCACCGGGGCTGCGCCGCCGGTCGAGCCATGAACGCTCTTATCAGAATCGCCTCGAAATCTGCTCAAAGTTGATTTCCGGTCTTTGTCTGAATGCCTATGTCTTTACCTATGCCCTCGAATGTAGTTGACACAATGGGCCGTTCGATGCGAGATCTTCGCATCTCGGTCACAGACCGCTGCAACTTCCGCTGCCCCTACTGTATGCCCGCCGAAATTTACGGTGAGGCATACGAGTTCCTGCCGCGGGAAGAAATCCTGACCTTTGAGGAAATCACCCGTCTCACCGGCCTGTTCGCGGAGTTCGGCGTCTCCAAGGCCCGCATCACCGGAGGCGAGCCGCTGCTGCGCACCGACCTGACGCAGCTGATTTCCCAGATAGCCTCCGTCGAGGGCATCACTGACGTCACGCTCACCACCAACGGCTACCTGCTGGCGCAGCAGGCCCAGGAATTGAAGGACGCCGGGTTGCACCGGATAACCGTCAGCCTGGATAGCATTGACGACGACGTCTTCAAGCAGATGAACGGACGGGGCTTCGGCGCGCGTCGCGTGCTCCACGCCATCCAGCGGGCTGCCGAGGTGGGTCTGACTCCCGTCAAGATAAACGCCGTAGTCCAGCGAGGAGTCAACGACCACACCATCGCTGACCTCGCCCGACACTTCAAGGGCACCGGCCACATAGTGCGGTTCATCGAGTACATGGACGTGGGCAACCGCAATGGCTGGAAGCTGGACGAAGTGGTGTCCGCCGACGAAATTATCTCCCGAATAGACTCCGAAATGCCGCTTGAGCCAGCCCCCGGCAACTACCACGGCGAGGTCGCCGAGCGCTACCTGTACCGAGACGGCAGCGGCGAGATAGGCGTCATCGCCTCCGTTACCCGTCCCTTCTGCGGCGCTTGCACCCGGCTGCGCCTCTCCACCGACGGCCAGATATTCACCTGCCTCTTCGCCACCCGCGGCGTCAGCCTCCGCGACCCCATGCGCGACGGCGCCACCGACGAGGAGTTGCGCCAGCTAATCGCCGGCATCTGGACCCGCCGCGCCGACCGCTACTCAGAAGAACGCGCCGCCGCCACGCCGGACATGCCCCGCCCAGCCAAGGTGGAGATGTACCAGATCGGGGGGTAGGATTTGGCGGATGTCCCTTCCGGTAACTTGATTTTCAGAGATTACCAGGGGCGGAGTGTTCGCCTCCTTGAGAAGCAGTTGCTCCATATTCACGAAAGACACTCCGAAATGATTGGGATGGAATGGGCAATAGGCCAGACTATCGAGACGCCCGAGGCTGAGTTGCCTTCCATCAAAGATCCAGATGGCGCAAAGATCCAGATAGCGTAGTTGAGTATTACAAGTGGTTCACTGGTACTTCCAGGGGCGAGAAATACGTCAAAGTTGTCGTGAAATTCAGCCAGGATGATGCCTTCGTGCTGACTGCCCTTCTCAGCAGGCGCATCCCCCGAAGAGGTGAATAGTGGAACCTAGACGAGTCAATATCTGGTACGACCCCGAAGGGGATTTCTTGGAAGTAATGTGGGAGCGCAAGCCCGGCGAATTCGTGGATACCATTGACGGGCATGCCGACGTTAAGGTTGATGATGACGGCAATATATTGGGCTTTCAAATCCTGTCGGTAAGCAAGATTACCAAGCCCCTGTGCGTATTCTTCGATTTTGACGACCCGGACGTGGAGCAATGCCAATGCCGGAAAGCGGCGGCCTCTCCCTCAGACACGTAACCATCCACACCGACGGTTCCTGCCTCGGCAACCCAGGGCCTGGAGGGTACGGCGTCGTCCTGGAACACAACGGCCACGAGAAAGAGATGTTTGGCGGGTTCCGCCGCACCACCAACAATCGCATGGAAATCCTGGCTGTCATAGTTGGCTTGGAGGCCCTGATGGAGACCTGCTCCGTAACGGTATACAGCGATTCCCGTTATGTGGTGGACGCCATTGAAAAAGGCTGGGCCAAGAAGTGGCAGGCCAACGGATGGATGCGCAACAAGCGGGAGCGCGCCGTTAACCCCGACCTGTGGGAGCGGCTGCTCAATGCCATGGGCAAGCACGAGGTTGAACTCCGATGGGTGCGCGGACACGCTGGCAACGAGGGCAACGTCCGCGCCGACAAGTTGGCCGTGGCAGCCGCCAATGGCACCGGCCTCCACCCCGACGAAGGATATGAGAAACCCCGTCCGTCATTCCCGTGAAAATGGGAATCCGGTGGAGATGAAGAATGACTTCCCCAGCAGAGCAGCAGTCGTTGACCCACCTCGACGAGCAGGGCCGCGCCCGAATGGTGGACGTGGGCGAGAAAGACGTCACCAGCCGCGAAGCGGTAGCCCGCGGTCACGTGTCCATCCAACCGGAGACGGCGCGGCTCATCCGGGAAGGTTTGATGAAAAAGGGCGACGTCCTGACCATCGCCCAGATTGCCGGAATCATGGGCGCAAAGAAGACCTCCGAGCTGATTCCCCTCTGTCACCCGCTCCCGCTCAACAAGGTTGATGTTGACCTCGAACTCGACGAGGAACACAGCCGCATCAACATCACCTCCACCGCCAGCACCACCGCCCGCACCGGCGTCGAGATGGAGGCCATGACCGCCGTCTCCGTTGCCGCGTTGACGCTCTACGATATGTGCAAAGCCGTAGACCGGGGCATACGCATCGAGGGCGTCCGCCTAGTCCGCAAGAGCGGCGGGCGCAGCAGCGACATTGACTTGAAAGAGTTGGAGAATTAGCGAAATGGGAGCGATTTTCATCACCATCGAAGTGGGTGATATGCGCGGTGAGCGGTTTGAGCCAGTGGAGGTCTTGGTAGACACCGGCGCCACTTTCACCACAGTACCAGGCGGGTTATTGCGAGAATTAGGAGTATCACCCCAGCGAACGATGCCTGCTCGACTCGCCGACGGTACTATAGTGAACGATGAAGTGTGCGATACCGTAATTCGCTTGGAAGGCCAGACTTTTTTCACGCCTGTAACGTTTGGAAAGGAAGGAGAACCCAATTTGCTGGGCGTGGTGGCTCTGGAGACTGCGCTTCTGGCAGTTGACCCTGTGGACCAACGCCTTGTCCCGACGATTGGCTGGAAGGCTTGATTTATCGCCCGCTGTCCAACTCCCGTCCCATCGCCCGTAGCGCGGCAGCGGCGAAGTGAATGTAATCTTCGGCAGATAACTCCAGCGGTCTGTAGCTGTCCACCTGGTCAACATCGGTCGGCCCCACCGGCCCTGGGATCACTTCCAGTTCCAGCTCACAGATTTCCCCGTCCGGCATCACGACAACGCAGCCCCACTCGGCCTTCGAGTCCGCAGGCGGCTCCAATTCAATAGCTTGCAACGAAGTCATGCCCATGAACGCCGGAAACGGCTGTAGTTGTACAGCCACCTCCTCTACCGCCCCATGGAGTTGAGCGGCAGTCTGTTCCAGGATTTCTCGGAGCGCTCGGCTTTCGGCAGACATCGGAAACTATTCTAGAGGGTCTATCGTCAACGGCCAATAGTTCGGTGCATAATCACAGGGCCATTTATATAGTTTCCGCTCCCTTCGGGGGAGGGTCGGGTGGGAGCGTCTCTCCGCCGTGGGCAAAGTGCTGATGCCTGGATTTCACCATCACCTCAACCTTCTCCCTCCCTTCGGCAAGCTCAGGCGAGAGGGAGAATTACAAGGCCTTGGCATAATCAGGGCGTCCTTTGGAAATTCCCGGCAATGCGGTTGATGAGCGCGGATTCGAGATGAACGAAAGCTCCTCGGGAGAGTTCAGGCGTGGCTGGCCCGTAGTTGCCGGCGCCTTTCTCATTCTCACCCTGGGCTTCGGCAGCGCCTATTCCTTCGGCGCCTTTTTCGCGCCCCTGGAGGACGAATTCGGGGCTTCGCGCGCCGCCGTATCCGTCGCGTTTTCCGCCGCAATTCTGGTCCTTTTCAGCGTCGGCCCGTTCAGCGGGACAGTAGCAGACCGCTTGGGGCCTCGGCTTCTGGTATCCGGGGGCGCGGCCCTCGTCGGCTGCGGCCTGATTGCGGCCAGCGCCGCCCAGTCGCTCTGGCAGGTACAGGCCGCTTTCGCCATCGGCGTTGGCGGCGGCGTTGGCTTCGCCTATGTCCCAGCCGTCGGCGCGGTTCAGAAGTGGTTCGACCGCCGTCGCGGACTTGCCTCCGGTATCGCAGTTTCCGGCATCGGAGCCGGCACCTTGGCAGTTCCTCCCATCGCCGCACTGATGATTGCCCAACTGGACTGGCGGCTTGCGTTGCTGTTGGTAGGCAGCGTCGTATTCGTTGCCGGAGGAGCATCCGGTCTGCTGGTCAGCAATCCGAAACGGCGAGCTGAATACTCCCCCTCGCAGATACAGACGCCGGAGGGCGTTTCTCTTTCTTTCGCCACCCGCTCCCGGCCCTTCTTCCTGCTGTTCCTGGGCTTCCTCCTAGCCTCCTTCGGACAGTTCACCCCTATCGCACACCTGGTTCCCTATGCCGAGGACCGGGGCATCTCACCCCAAACGGCGGCTGTCCTTCTCAGCCTGCTCGGAATTGGCAGCGCCGTGGGCCGCTTCACTATCGGAGCGGTGGCAGACCGCATTGGCCGTTGGAGAGGTCTCGGCCTGTCCTTCGGCGGCGTGGGGATAAGCTGCGTATTGTGGCTGGCCGGAGACGGCGTGATAGTCCTTGGTATCTTTGCTGTCCTCGTTGGCACTTTCTGGGGCGGCTCGGTGGCCTTGGCGCCATCGGTGATGGCCGACTACTTCGGCACCCGCTCGGTTAGCGGCATCATCGGCGTGCTATACGCCGGGGTGGGGTTTGGCGCGCTGGTAGGGCCGATAATCGCCGGTCTCGTCTTCGACGTGTGGCAGAGCTACACCGTGGCCATTCTCTACAGCATCATCGCGCCGGTCCTCGCTGCCGTAGCTGTGCTATCCGCCGAATCCCCGGAGCGATGGCGACTTCGCCACGCTCAAGCAGGGGAATCAGCAGCCCAATACCCGGCGTAACAGACCGGCTATGCCAATTGACAGCGGGAACAGAGCGCGGATAACATTGAATAAGCGGGTTGCATCCTGGCGGCTGGCCGGATGGCCCTTCGGTGGCAACGTAGCTCAGCGGCAGAGCGGGCGCTTCATAAGCGCTAGGTCACTGGTTCGAATCCAGTCGTTGCCACCATTTTCTTTGTCTTCCCAAGATCCTAAATCTCCGGCAGACGGTAGGCCCGCGCAGCCGTGTTGTGGAACAGGTCGGCCTGTTCTCTTGCCGGGAAGTCGCGGGTTAATCGCTTGAATGCGTTCCAGCAAACGGTGTACGAGCAAGATTGCTTGTCTACCGGGAAATTGCTCTCGAACATACAGCGGTCCGCGCCGAACTTCTCGATGCTATAAAGGTAGTACGGGGCACCCGAAGCCGCTATCTCCCTCGACCCCGGCGGGAAGGGCCGCTGATGCCAGTCAAACCCGCTGATGGGATTCCCCAGTCCTCCCACCTTCATCACCACATTGGGACACTCCGCAACGGCGTCAATGCCCGCCCGCCATTCCGGCATCAATTCCTCCCGCCTGCCAGCATACGGGCCGACACCCAGCGGACGTCCTACATGATTGAGGATGATTGTAAGGTCAGGGAGCGCCCGGGCCATGTCCGCCACCTCAGCAAGCTGCGGATGGTACACGATGCAGTCGAAAGACAGCCCCATCCGTTCCAGGCAGGCCAGGCCCTTGCGAAATTCGGCATTCGCCAACATCCCCGCCGAGTTGGCCCGGGCCGTGGTAATCTCCGGGCTGGCGTCCCAGGCGGCAGTGCAGCGAATTCCCTTGAAGCGGCCCTTTCCTGCTTCTGCAAGAGCCTCGAGCACTGGCGCAACAGAGTCCCCCAGCATCAGGTCGGCATTGCCTATGATTCCGGCGGCAACCGCCGTCCCTCCGCCACCGTCATCCTGGGCTTGTCGAAGGGCGTTGGCCGCGGCAATTCCTTCAACGAACTCCACTTCTCCCACCGACCGCATTTCCTCCGGCCCATCCGTGCGGTACATCGAGTGACACTCAACGAACACCGTCTGGTTTACCCGGTGCCCTGACCCGGTGTCCCCCAACAGATTGTCCAGCAGATAAACGTCTCCGGGGCGCTCCCAGAAGTGATGGTGCGGGTCCAGGATGGGCATATCGGGTTCGATGGGGTCTTCCACTGTAAGCGCCAGCCACGTATCCAATCGCGTCGTCATCGCCATTCCCTCTCAGTCCATTCTTCCGTGTCAGCGCTCCGGACCGCCGGACGGCAATAGGCTACTACGAAAGCGGGCAATGCTCAAACGGAGTTGCGGGAATGTATGTATAATCTTCCTGCCGCCCACCCGGCAATTTGAACAAGCAAACAGAGGAGGCAACATGGCCGAACCAACAATGGCTCAAGTCCAGGCCGCGATGAACGCGATGATCAACAAGGCGATGGAAACGCCCAACGAGCCGGTGGCCATGGCCATCGTAGACAGCGCCGGCAATCTGCTGGCCTACCTGACCATGGACAACCTCCGCATCTTCAGCCGCCGCCACGCCCTCCGCAAGGCCCACACCTCGGCCCTGATGGGCCTGGACTCCGGCGAGAACGCCCAGCGGCTGCATAGCCAGGGCCGCAACATCGCCGACCAGGGTGACCCCATGATGACCTATGGAACGGGCGGCGTCGTGATAATGAAGGACGGCGTCATCCTCGGCGGCATCGGCGTCGGCGGCTATCCCAGCGGCCAGTCCGACGAGGACCTCTCCAGAGTCGGCCTCGAGGCCATGGGGCTATAACAATGGGAGGCGCTCAATCGGCCCAGGTCTCTCCCATATTTGGGATTCGCGCAACTAGGTTTGCTCTTATCCCGGTTTTGGCAGCCATCGTGTTAGCCCTTGCGGCCTGCGGCAGCGTAGAAGTCTCTACGTCGGAATGCGCGGACGGAGGAGAATTCTGGAACGAATACCGGCTCTTCATGGGCCGCAGCGCCGATGACCGCGAGGTGGTTGGCGACGCCGATTGGGAGTCCTTCATGGATGGGGTGGTAACGCCCCGCTTTCCCGACGGACTGTCGGTAATTGACGTTGCCGGTCAGGGCAGCACCGACGGCGTCACCCATAAGGAGCGCACCAAGCTACTGCTAATTGTGGCCCCGCCGGACTCTGGCGCCCTACAACGCATGAACGAGATCATCAGCGAATACAAGGAACGCTTCGGAGCGAACGCAGTGTTGCGCGTGGTAACGGACGCCTGCGTAGCCTTCAAGTGACCAGAGGGCCCCGCCGGACGGAGTAGAGCCGGTGGGGCCCACAAATCCTAATACGAGTACCCCTCACAGGAGGACTTCCATGCGAATCGGAGTTTTCGTAGGCGCATCGGCCGCCGACCTGATGACTCTCGACGGCCTGCTGGCCCGCATCAAGCAGGCTGAGGACGACGGGTTCGACAGCTTCTGGATACCCCATATCTCCGCTCGCGGCTACGATGCCCTGACCGCCCTGGCCCTCGCCGGGATGCAGACCAGCCGCATAGAGTTGGGCGTCGGTGTCGTCCCCACCTACCCGCGCCACCCGGCGGCGCTGGCCCAGCAGGCCCTCACCACCGCCACGGCTACCAACGGACGGTTCATCCTCGGCATCGGTCCGTCCCACCGGCCCGGCATGGAAGAGGGTTTCGGTATCCCATACGACCGCCCGGCCCTGCACACTAGGGAATATCTGTCGGTCATGCGCCCGTTGCTGGAAGAAGGCGCAGTTCAATTCAACGGTGAGTTCTTCAACGTCAACCTCGAGCTGGCCGCGCTGGAACGGCCTGCCTGCCCCATCCTCGTATCGGCTCTGGCGCCCCAGATGTTGAACTTGGCCGGCCAACTCGCGGACGGCACAGTCACCTGGATGGCTGGCCCGCGCACCGTCGAGACCCACATCACGCCCCGCATCCGGCGCGCCGCGGAGAACACCGGCCGCGGGACGCCCCGAGTCTGCGTCGGCCTGCCTACGGCGGTAAGCGACGACGAAAATGGCGGACGCCGGACTGCCGCCGAGTCCTACCAACGCTACGGCGAGCTGGTCAACTACCGCCGCGTACTGGATATCGAGGGCGTTGAAAGCCCGGCGGAAGTGGCGGTCATCGGCAACGAAGCCTCGCTGCAACGCCAACTGGAGACCTTCGCAGAGGGCGGAGCCACCGACTTCGTTGCCAACATCTTCGATATCCCAGGCGAACCCGAATCAGCCCAACGCTCCTACGATGCCCTGAAATCCCTCGTCGGTAAAATCTGACCCGTAGCGTTCCCTCCTCAAAACCAATTTCCCTCTCCCAGCGGGGGAGGGTTAGGGTGGGGGAGAGTCCAACAGCCCAAAGAACGAAGGAAGGAGGAGAAAAATGGCCCCGCGAATCAAGCACATCGCGCTGCATACCGAGGACCCGGTAGCCACCGCCGAGTGGTACAAGACCTGCTTCGGTCTCGAGGAACTGCGCCGCTCTCCGGACGGCGGAGCTGAGGGCGTATGGCTCACCGACGGCTACATTTACTTCGCCATCCTGAAGATGGGCACCGAAGACGCCCCCAACCTCGGCGAAGGCCCCTCCACCGTCAAGGGCGTCCACCACATCGGCTTCTATGTGGATGACATGGAAGACGCAGTTTCAACCGTCGAAGACCACGGCGCGACTGAGTGCCCCGGCAGCAGCCGCGCCAACCGCAAGTACAAGGGCCCCGACGGCCTGATGATTGACCTCCGCGTCCGCGGCTGGGACGAGCAGATTCGCGCCCGGAGCACCCTCTACGAACTCGTCGAAGCCCCGCCCCGCGAACCTGCCGGCGCCTCTGCCGACGACTAACGCCCCTGCCACTTCGGCGGACGCTTCTCGGCAAAGGCCCTCGGCCCCTCACGAGCGTCCTCCGAGTTCAGCACGCGGTGGCCCCAAGCGGCGTTCAGGCGATAGGACTCCTCCAGTCCGTATCGCCGCCAGAACTGGGCCACCGCCTTCGTTCCCTGCACCGCCAGCGGCGCGTTGGCTCCAATCATCTCGGCAATCTCCACCGCCCGCGGCATCAGCGCGTCCGGCTCCAGGGTCTCGTGCACGAACCCCAACCTTTGGGCTTCCTCCGCGCTCAGCGTATCGCCCGTCAGCATCAGGTACATTGCCTCGCCGTAGGGCACCAGCCGGGCCAGGTGGTTGATGGCATAGTTGGCCAGAATGCCCCGCTTCACCTCGAACAGCCCGAAATACGCCTCCGTCGAGGCTATGCGGATGTCGCAGTCGGCGGCTCGCTCCATCCCGGCGCCGATGGCCAGCCCGTTGACCGCCGCGATGAACGGTTTGGGATTACGTCCGAAGGGCTGATTGCCCCGGTACGCCTCAATGCGCTCCTCCTCCGTCTGGTTCGCCCGCACCGAACCCGCGTTTTCCGCCATCTCCCGCAGGTCCGCCCCGGCCGAGAACGCTCTGCCTGCTCCCGTCACAATGCCCACCCGCAGCTCATCGTCGTGGGAAAACTCCGCCAGCGCCTCCCGCAGTTCCACTCGCATCTGCGCCCCCTGCGCGTTCAGGCGATCCGGCCTGTCCATCGTGAAGACGGCATAGTGTCCCTCCGGGAATCGCTCGTATCTCAGATCAGCCATACCATTCCTCAGCTCGCCAGCAGTTCCCGCAGCGCCGCGTCCACAAACGCCGCGTCCGTCGGATTGAGCCCCGGACTGCCCGCCAGATGGCCCCAAATGGACTCGATGGGCCTGAACTCCGCATTGGGCATCATCGAGACCTCGATCTCGTTGTCCTCCGGCGGGAAGTACAGGTCGGTGCGCCCCGGCATCACGATAGCCCGCGCCGTGATGCTTCCCAATGCCTTGGCGAAATCGCCGTTGTACTTGTCGTTCAGGCTGATGTCCGCGTTTTGCCACGTCCTTAACATCGCCAGAAAGTCGTTGGCGTCGGCGAACAGCCGACGACCCTCCCAGAAGGCCACCAGGTAGTCCTCCAGCGACGAATACCCGATGTCCAGGTACACCTCCTCCCGGTAGAAGGCCTGCGACACCGCCCACCCGGCGTACACCCGGCCCATCGCCCTCAGCCCCTTGTACGGCGGCGACTCGTACCATCCATTGGCCCAGGCGTCGTCCGCAGTAAGCGCCGCCTTCACGCCCTCCAGGAACACGAAGTTATGCCGCGAGGTTCGAGCCGACCCGCAGATGGGCGCAATCCGCTCCACCATATCCGGGTACAGCGCTCCCCACTGGTAGGTCTGCTGCGCCCCCATGGACCACCCCACCACCATCGCAATCCGTTCGACGCCGAACAGTTCCGTAACCAGCCGGTGCTGGCTCGTAACGTTGTCGTACAGCGACACCCACGGAAACCGCGCCCGGTCATAGGGCATCGCCGTATTCGACGGCGACGACGAAAGCCCGTTCCCCATCATGTTGGGCACGATGATGAAGTACCTCTCAGGATCCAACGCCTGCCCCGGCCCGATGATTGCCTCATTGGCGTAATGCTGCCCCCCGAAGAACGTCGGGAACACGATAACGTTATCCTTAGCCGCGTTCAGCGTCCCATACGTCTTGTACGCAATCCAAGCACCCCGCAGCGTAGCCCCACCCTGCAGCCGCAAGTTGCCGAGATCGAAGGTTTGGTAGTCGGTCATTGGGAATCTCCCGAATGCTGTCTTAGCTTCGCTGTCTTAGCTTCAATGATATACTGAATCAGGGAAATCTTAACGTGATTCCCGCAACAGGTAAATCGTGGGGGCAATTTGGTGTGCATATAGCTAAAGTCGACATCGAAGGAGTGCCACCGCTAGTAGGCGAGGCTGTATTCGAATGCAGTGAACGGGTCAACCTGTTCATCGGACCGAACTCGTCCGGCAAGAGCACAATTTTGAGGGCAGTAAATGGGCTGAACACGTCAGTATTTACCTACACTGGCGACAATTATGTCATCGAATTCCCCGACGCGATGAACGAAAACTCGATGGGATTCTGTTTCTTATGGCCGAGCGAAGATTGGCCACGAGACAATCGGGCGGACATCATAGACAATGTGCTGCCTATCGTGTACATCCCGGCAACACGGGTTGGTCTCCCTAGCCGGGATTTCTTTGGCCGAAACCAGGTGGTCAATGGCGTGGATTACGAAGAAACTGCTTCCCTTCTGGACGCCCTGTTCAACACTGACTCAGGGATATTTCACGGCCAATTGGTTGAGTTAGCGATAAACCGCCTTCGCGATGAAATGGCACCGGCCGTGCCCTCGCCTGACAATAGAGTAGCTGGCTGGACTCTCCCGGATATGGATTTGTCTCGGAGTCAGCAGAGGCAACTCAGAAGGGTTTGGGAGGTTGGGTATTCCTGCGCTAAGTACGTTTGCAGTGAAGTGATATACGATGACAGTCCGCATAGCTATGTGGACAGGAACGAGGACGACGAAAGGTTTGTGCGGTATGGCATGGGCATCGGGACCACGGACGACATTCTAGGCGACCCGTTATACGCCGGTGCTTTGAGTTCGGGAACACAAGGCACCCTTCTGTGGATATGGGCCTTGGCCCTCAGAATGGCCCATCTCTATGATTGGCAAGATGGCTGGGAGGAAAAACCTGCCATCCTCCTCATAGACGAAATCGAGAACCACCTGCACCCCACTTGGCAACGCCGCGTCATCCCGGCCCTGCTGGAGCACTTCCCGAATTTGCAGATTTTCGCCACCACCCATTCGCCCTTCGTCGTGGCCGGCCTGAAAGCAGGACAGGTCCACCTGCTGAACCGCGACGAGAACGGCGTCGTGACCGCCACCACCAACACCGAGGACATCATCGGCTGGACTGCCGACGAAATCCTCCGCACAATGATGGGCGTGGACGATCCCACCGACGACACCACCGCCGCCGCCGCCAACGAACTCCGCCAGCTGCGGAAGGAGCCTTCTAAAGCGACTGCGGAAGAGGAGGAACAACGCCAGCAGCGCATCCAGGAACTACGACAGATGATAGACCGCGACCTGGTGGCTGGCGGGCCAGATGCATCACGTAGAGAACAATTCGAGCAGGAATTCGCTGAAGCTTTAGAACAATACATCAAGTCCAGAGACTTGAATCAGGAACCCAGCTAGACATGCGTTCGATACCTCGCTCCCCCGAACCCGGCGTCTTGACCGACTTACGGGCCACTTATACGCGCTGGGATGATTTGAGCGGGCACGACAGGCGACGCATCCGTATTGAGCTCATTCAGGATTTTGGCGAAATTTGTGCCTACTGCCAGCAGCTTTGCTACCAACCCCGGCCATCCGGACTTGAAAAGCCAAATGATGAATCCATTGACCACTTCCGCCCTCGCAGCCGTTTCCAAGGTCTCTGGTTGAGCTGGCTAAACTTGATTTATGTGTGCCGCGAGTGTAATCAAAACAAAGGAAATAAATGGCCGGGAATAGGTGATTCACATGACGAATTATCAGACAAGCTTCTGTCGTCAGAGGATTCTCGATACATCTCGGTATCAGAATATGTTAGTCCGAATGAATCTGTGGGACATCATCCGGCACAACATTTCTTCGACTTCGACGTCGATAATGGGAAGATCATACCTTCGGAACAGCTAAATCATCATGAATGGTCGGTAGCTCGAAGAACTATTTGGGATTTGGATCTGAATTCCAACTATCTCCGCAATTTGCGTTTAGAGAGACTGACCTGGCTTATTGAACAGCTAGATACGATTAGTGAATTTGAGGGCAAGCTAGACGTGCTGCTCAGATTCATGCTGCCTAAAATGCCCTTTTCAACCTTTGTCCGCGCCTATGCGATACGCCGCTTCCCCTTGCTCAGACAGGTCATGCAGTAGTTGTTCAACCCACCCATTTGACGTCGCAACCGCCCCGCCGTAGACTGCCCCTGCGCCCCGAGCGCAGGAGGTAGCACCATGGCCAACGAGCCTGTCAACATCTTCGAATACGAAGCCATCGCCCGCGAGAAGCTGGAGCAGGGACACTACGACTTCATCGCCGGCGCGGCCACCGACGAGATCACCCTGCGGCGCACCCGCGCCGTGCTGGACAGCATCAACCTGCGCCCCAGGATGCTCACCGACATCAGCCAGCGCGACCTCAGCACCACCGTCCTCGGCCAGCGCATCAGCTTCCCGGTAATGCTCGACCCGGCCGGCAACCACGAGGCTGCCCACCCCGACGCCGAGCTGGCCACGGCCCGCGCCGCCGGCAAGGCCAACACCGTCATGGTAGTCAGCTCCCATGCCGCCCGCACCTTGGAGGATGTCGCCAGCGCCGCCTCCGGCCCGCTGTGGTTCCAGCAGTACCTGTTCAGCGACCGCGGCCTCACCCTCGAGATGGCCGCCCGCGCCGCCGAAGCAGGCTACTCCGCCCTCTGCATCACCGTCGACGCCAAGATCAAGCCCAAGCGCGAGCGCAACATACGCAACGACTACGTCGGCGCGCCCTCGCCCAACTACGACAACATCGAACTGCCCGAGAGCTCCTGGCGCTTTGCCGCCGACGCCCCGGCTGGACCGATGGACATCCGCGACTCCGGGGCAACCTGGGCCGACGTAGACTGGCTGGCCGCCGCCCAGAGCCTGCCCGTGGTCATCAAGGGCATCATGGTCGGCGAGGACGGACGCCACGCCGCCGACAACGGAGCCAAGGCCGTCATCGTCTCCAATCACGGCACCCGCTACCTCGACACCACCTTCACCACCATCGAGGTCCTCCCCGAGGTGGTCGAGGCCGCCAACGGCGACATCGAGGTCTACATGGACGGCGGCATACGCCGCGGCACCGACATCGTCAAGGCCCTCGCCCTCGGCGCCCGCGCCGTGCTCATAGGCCGCCCCCTCTTCTGGGGTCTCGCCTACAACGGCGAAGACGGCCTAACCTCCGTCCTCGAAATGCTCCGCGACGAGCTCGACGCCACCATGGGCATGTGCGGCCGCCCCACCATCGCCGACATAGACCGCGACGTCATAGGCACGGTGTCGCCGCTGCTGGGCCAGTTCCCCCAGCAATGGGACGCCGCGCGGTACTGAGGGGGCGGACGATAATGAGTCAGACCGGGCCCGCTGCAATCTTTTTGGGAGTTAGATAGGAGACAAAGGAATGATAGATTGGAGCAGGTGTTCAGCCATCGAGAGCGACCCGGAGAAGATGAGCGGAGCCTGGGTTTTTACTGGCACTCGCGTCCCTCTTTCCGCTCTCTTCGGCAACTTGGAGGAAGGGGCCACCGTAGCCGAATTCTTGGATTGGTTTGAAGGGGTCGAGGAATGGCAGGTCAGGGCTGTCATGGAATACCTCATTGAAGACCTGGAAGCCCACCTCCCTCACGTAAAGTATGCGAATATTGCTTGACAACTGCACGCCGCGTCCTCTGAGGCGCTATCTTGAAGGGCATCAGGTGGATACGGCTAGGGAGCGAGGTTGGGAGCAACTGAGAAATGGCACGCTCCTACAAATGGCCGAAGATTCGGGGTACGAGGTGCTACTAACTACTGACCAGAGTATGCCCTTTCAGCAGAACATGACTGGAAGGCGCATAGCTATCGTAGCAGTAGGTGAGAACAAGTGGCCCATATTGCAGCGCCACGTGGCATTAATCACAGCGGCGCTCGAAGACATAGAGCCGGGTGAAGCCAGGGAAGTCCGAATTTGATGTCCCAGGACACGGAGGTTATACGAAACCGCCCCACCATAGCCGACATCGACCGCGACATCATCGGCACCGTCTCCCACTTCCTAGCCCTCTTCCCCTAGTCGTGGGACAGCTTCAGGTACTGAATTTTCTTGGAAACCCGGATTTCAGGTGTGAACAAACTGGCTAGGGGCAGTCATCGATGTCATAGCCTGCTCATAGTTTGTACTCCAATCGGAACAAAGCCTTTTCCGGGTGTCTTCAGGATTTCTGACCCGTAATATTTTGCATTTGTTTCAATTCCTTTTCTAAATTGCTAATAGCTCAATTGTTTGTATTTGTTGGTGCTATGGCTTATACTTTCTCTGTTGCCCCTCGATCTCATGCCAGTCTGGAGGAATCGGCATTGTCAATGACTAACATATATCGTCAGCGTGCAAACCAAGCCCGCCAACAAGTTGCTTCGCTGCAAAAGGAAAAGGGGAACTTATCAAAGAAGTCTGCCGATTTGCAGAAAAAGGCCAATTCAGCAGAAATAGATGCGACTAAAGCCAAGAGTGTGCCCACTAAGAGCAACAAGCTGCGAGAAGCCCAGAGAGCGAGAGATGAAATCGCCTCGCTTACTAAGAGAATCGGGGCGATTGAGAGCAAGATCGCCACGGAGAATACGAAACTGCAATCAGCCGAAAAGTCGCTAGCCGCAGAGGAGTCCAAAGAGGCCAAGAAACGACAACGCGACGCGGAGCAATTGAACCGAAAAAACCAGCAACAAATGAATTCTATGAATTCGCAAATTGGACTGCATAGCACACTGCATAGGGAGACAATTTTAGAAATCGAAAGGCTTAAGTCCCTGCCGGAGAACATTACAGTGCTTTTCTTGGCAGCTAACCCACTGGATATAAACCAACTGAGACTAGACGAGGAGGCTCGCGCTATTCAGGAGATGATCCGTAAATCTGAATATCGCGACACCATACGGTTTGATTCTCATTGGGCTGCCCGCTCATTAGACCTGCTACAGGCAATCAACGAGTGTAAACCTACAATTGTCCACTTTAGTGGCCATGGTTCACCTAACGGTGAGCTCATTTTTCAAAACGACTTCGGCAATGCTGCAACGGTTTCTACTGAAGCCATCGTTCAAACAACGAAATCTTTTATGGACGAGATACAGTTGGTTTTTTTTAATGCCTGCTACTCTGAGCAGCAAGCCCAGGCTGTCCTTAAATCCGTTCCCGCCTCAATCGGTATGAATTCACCGATAGGAGACGAAGCTGCTCGTGTCTTTGCTTCACAGTTCTACTCGGCCGTTGGATTTGGCAAATCCCTGTTTGCAGCCTTCGAACAGTCCAAAGCGGCGTTGATGCTACAAGACATACCAGAGAAGGACACTCCCGAGTTATTCGTTTCCGATGGCGTGGACCCAGCTCAAGTTTTCTTGGTAAGACCTCCAGACAGTCTCTAGCGACGATCGCTTGAGCGCCTATATTGAACCTAGCGACTTCGGCCCAGCCGATTGTTCGGAAATCTTGTGGGTGTACAATACCCCCACCATCCCACCCCCCACCCCCCCGACAGGAGGCCCACCATGACCACTCTCGGCTCCGGACACTACACCTACTCCGTCCAGGAAAACTGGGCCAAGCTGCCCGAGGGCGAGACCTTCGCCATGGTCTCGGCCATCGCCACCGATTCCCAAGACCGCGTCTATGCCTTCCAGCGCAAGGAGCCGCCCGTCCTCATCTTCGACCGCGACGGCAACCTGCAGGACTCCTGGGGCAACGGCTCCTTCCTCTTCGCCCACGGCTTCTACATTGAGGACGACGTCGTCTATGTCACCGACCGCGACGCTTCCACCTGCCTCGTCTACACTCTCGACGGCAAGCCGGTCCAGATGCTGGGCCGCCACGGCCGTCACTCCGACACCGGCTGCGAGGTTGCGGGCGACCTCGTGCCCCGCGCTGCCGGGCCCTTCAACTACCCCGCCGAGCTGGTGCCTTCGCCCTCCGGCGAGCTCTACGTCGCCGACGGCTACCGCAACTCCCGCGTCCACCGCTTCACCGCCGAGGGCGAGCTGATTCAGTCATGGGGCGAGCCCGGCAAGTCCGAGGCCAACCACTTCCACCTGCCCCACAGCCTGATCATAGACAGCGACCGCATCATCGTTTGCGACCGCGAGAACCACCGCATCCAGCTCTTCACCCTCGACGGCGAGTTCATTGAGTTCTGGAACGACATCCAGCGCCCCATGGACATCTCCCGCGACCCGGAGGGCAACTTCCTCGTCAGTGAAGGCACGGTCGGCGACAGTTCCGCCCGCATCAGCATCCTAGACCCCCAGGGCAGCGTCCTCGCCCGCTTCGACTGCCGGGGATCCGGCCACGGAAGCTGGATCGATTCCCGCGGCGACATATACCTGGCCGGCGTCCCCGACGCCATAGACAAGTACGTCCGCGAGGGCTAACCTGCTGGCAGCAACTCAGGCGCTCCGTCCGTTCCTCAGCATCCTGAGACCCCGAGCCTGTCGAAGGGCAAAGGGTTGAGCCTGTCGAAGTTCGGAGGGTGTATCCACCCGGAATGGAGGCAGGCATGGCAACCGACAAGGCCAAAGTGGAGTTGGAAGAGGTTATGGCGACTATGAGCGAGGATGAATGGCAGAACGTCCGCATCCTTGACCACTATGCAGAGTCGCACATCTCGTACTCGCTGGTGGGCGTCAAAATCGAAGACGGCAAGACATACTTCTACCAAGCCGACACCGGCCGCTTCATCATGCTCAACATCTAGCCCCGGCGACCAAGCAGCCAAAAACGAAGGGGCGCACATCTGTGCGCCCCTGAACCTGCCCTCTGCTTGTCTGGTTACTGTCTAGTCATCGTCGGCGGGGAGATACACCGAGTCGCTTGCATCGTGGCGATGCCGGTACAGAGCGTCGAATAGCCTCTGATTTTCAGCCTGCCGCTCTCTGCGTTCCTCTTGATTCTCAGCCTGCCGTTCTCTACGTTCCTCTTGATTCTCAGCCTGCCGCTCCCTACGATCTTCTTCTCGCGCTCTGCGTTCCTCCCGCAATTCCGCACGAATTTCCTGGCCCAATTTCTGAATCGCAGACAACAGCCAGAAGAAGGCGGCGACAAACACTGCCAGAAAAGCGGCCCCTACCCCAGAGAAAGCGGCTATCACTCCCCAGACTTCCGCGCTCATCACCTGCTCCAAGTTCCTGCATTACACGTGTTGCTGCCTTGAAGTGTAAGGACTGTCTGGCAGGCTTGCAATAGCCAAGTGTCAGCAACCCGGAATCAGTTCGCCGCCGCCCCGGCCTGCGCCTGCTGTCCGCCGACAGGCGCGGGCGCAGCGGGCGGTTTGTACGGCCGGTGGAATGCGGCAATGATGACGCCTTCCGCCATGATGCCCACCACGTCCCTTATGGCTACCGTCTAGTCATCGTCCGCCGGGAGATATACCGAGTCGTTCTGGTCGTGACGATGCCGGTACAGAGCGTCGAATAGCCTCTGATTTTCAGCCTGCCGCTCTCTACGGTCTTCTTCTCGCGCTCTGCGTTCCTCTCTTAATTCCGTACGAATTTCCTGGCCCAATTTCTGAATCGCAGACAACAGCCAGAAGAAGGCGGCGACAAACACTGCCAGAAAAGCAGCCCCTACCCCGGCGAAAGCGGCTATCACTCCCCATACTTCCGCGCTCATCACCTGCTCCAAGTTCCTGCATTACACGTGTTACTGCCTTGAAGTGTAAGGACTGTCTGGCAGGCTTGCAATAGCCAAGTGTCAGCAACCCGGAATCAGTCCGCCGCCGCCCCGGCCTGCGCCTGCTGCCCGCCGGCAGACGCCGACGCAGCGGGCGGCTTGTACGGCCGGTGGAATGCGGCAATGATGGCGCCTGCCGTCATGATGCCCACCACGGTCAGCGCCGAGAACTGGAATCCCTCAAGATGCAGCCGCTGCGACTCCGACGGCAGCATCAGCCCGATAGTCGCGGGAACAATCAGCGCCATTATGAAAGAGGAAATGGTCGCCCCGGTGGCGTGCCCCATGTCCCGCGTCGTCTCCAGCATCCCCGATGCGAAGCCGCGATTTGCCGTCGGCAGGGTGCTCATCACCGTAGCGTTGTTCACCGTGTTGAAGATGTTGGTCCCCACTGAAATCGGGAACAGCAGGAAAGGCAACACCCAGAAGGGCGCCGCCCCGGCGAACAGGGCCAGCAGCACGAACCCCGAGGCTATGGACAGCATACACGCCGTCCGCAGCAGACGCGGATTGAACTTGTCGTGAACGAACCCGGCCACCGCAGGCAGCCAGATGCCGAAGGACTGGTGCGGCAGTAGCACCGCCGTAACGAATATGGGCGATTTGCCCAGCCCTTCCTCAATCATGATGGGCACCAGGATCATGGTGGCCATCATTGAGAGATGGAACATCGTGTTGGAAATAATCGCCAGCGTAAAATACTTCTGGCGGAAGTGCTGGAACTCCACGAAGGGGTGAGACACCCGCCGCTCCACGAAGATGAACACCACCAGCAACGCGATGGTCAGCACGTGCATTGGCAGGTGATACGTCAGGGCATCCGTAGAAGTGTAGGATTCCTCTCCTCCATGCAGGTGACTGCCGGACAGAATGAACACCGCTGACAATGCCACCAGCAGGATCGCCCCCAGGTAGTCAATGGAGTTCTCCTTGTCAACAATGGCCTCGTCATTCCGGCGCACCACGGGCAGGCACGACTTGATGACCAGCAGTCCGATGGGCAGCATGGTCAGGAATACCAGCCGCCATCCGGCAAAGCCGTCCCAGTTGGCGAACTGGAGCAGGATACCGAAGAATGCAACCCCGATGAACGTCCCGATTCGGGAGCCGGTGATGGGGAAGGCGTAGGCCCGCCCCCGTTCTTCCGGCGGGAAGGCGAAGGCCAGCATGGCGTTGCCGTTGCCGTGTATCAGCCCGGCCCCGAACCCTTGCAGCCCCCGTAGCACAATGACCTGGGTGAGGTCCTGGGCGGCGACTATCCCTACCGCGCCCACAGTGATGATGATGGTGCCGATGAAGAACACCCTGGGGTGGCCAAAGCGGTCGCCCAGCCGCGCCCCCAGGAACACGGTGCTTCCTAGCACCAGCAGGTTGGCAATGACGATCCATGCGGCATCGTCTACCGAGTAGCCGAAGTCGCGGGCGATGCTGGGCAAGGCCAGCGTCACCGGCAAGCTGGAGAGTTGCACCAGCAACTGCCCGCCGGTCATCGCCATCAGCACCTGCCGCCGCTCCACCGAGTTCACCACAGCCTTGTAATTGTCAATAAATCCCGGCATAGAATATCCCTTCGCCGGATGATTGAAGTTCCGCTACTCTATCACTTTCCTAAATATCGCGCCACAGGACAATCGCGTTTGACAGCGTTCCAAATTAGGTTGTCGATCTCGGGAGAATCATCTTGCCGTATCGTAGGGGCGGGTTTCAAACCCGCCCCTACGATACGGCGTAAACCACCTGAAACGGTTGTGGTATCCCAAAGCTTAATAAAGTGCGATTGCCTGCATCGCGCCACTTTCGGTTACGCCTGGGCAGGATCTTCAGTTCTGTATTGCAAATGTGTATTATGATGCGCAGAGTGAAGCATTTCGGAGATCATCATGGGACAAGTATTCGTCAACATTCTGGTGGGACACCAAGACGGCGGCGAAATGATACCTGTTTCGGACGTCCTGGTCGACACAGGCTCAGTTCATACAACCTTGCCCACGAAGATGCTTGACGACCTCCACATCACACCCAATGACTACGTTACCGTAGAGTTCGCTAATCAGGAGCAAGCAGATTGGGCAGTTGGTCAGGCAAGAATTCAGATACAGGGGTCTGACAAGATTTGGACCTGCCCTGTATATTTCTCCCCGGACGAGGGCGAATTTCTCTTGGGAGCAACTACCCTGGAAACCTTTGGATTGATGGTTGATCCCCTGGAATACGGCCTAATTCCCAAAAGAATCAGAGCGCGCTCAATTTAACTCCCCAATCTATCCCCTTGCGTCTTTGCGTTTTTCCAATATCCTCACAGCCCAGCCCCTGCTGACTTGGCCCAAACCGCTTTGTCAGAAGTTCCTTGGCGTCCTCTTTGCCGATTTGTCCCGCCCACGTGATGACTGCGTGAACTGCCGCCCGCTCTGCTGTCCCCTCTCCCTTTGGGAGAAGGTTCAGGTCAGGCTGAATTTACGGCATCAGACAACGCTCCCATGCCCAATTCTCATCTCTGTTCCACTTTGCAAACACCCTCTGAGTTCCCACTGCGCTATAATACCGGAAACACCCCAACGCAAGGAGCGCGGCGATGGTCAACACTCCGGTCCGCCTGACCGAGCTTTCCCACTGCGCCGGTTGAGCTGCCAAGCTCAGCCAGCAGGACCTGGTGCAGGTCCTAAGCAAACTGCCAATGGTTGAACACGCCGATCTGTTAGTGGGGTCGGCCACCGGCGACGACGCCGCCGTTTACCGGCTGGATGACCGCACGGCGTTGGTGGTCACAGTGGACTTCTTCACGCCCATCACCGACGACCCCTATGAGTTCGGCTCGGTGGCCGCAGCCAACTCTCTCAGCGACGTCTATGCCATGGGCGGCCGCCCCTTGGTGGCCCTCAACGTGGTCGGTTTTCCCGCCGCCCTGGCCACGGAAATGCTGGGCGACGTGCTGCGCGGCGGCTACGACAAGGCCGCCGAGGCCAACTGCCTCATCGTCGGCGGCCACACCGTGGATGACAACGAACCCAAGTACGGCCTGTCGGTCGTAGGACTGGTGGAGCCGGGCAAGCAGGTGTCCAACGCGGGAGCTCGGCCCGGAGACGTTCTGGTGCTAACCAAGCCCATCGGCACCGGCATCATCACCACGGGCTGCAAGGCGGGAGTGGCGCCCCCCGGCTCGGTAGAGACGGCCGTAGAAACCATGGCGACGCTGAACCGGGCGGCCTCCGAAGCGATGATGGAAGTGGGAGTCAACGCCTGCACCGACATCACCGGCTTCGGCCTGATGGGGCACCTCACCGCCATGTTGCGCGCCAGCGGTGTCAGCGGCGAGATCAGCCGCTCACAGGTGCCGGTTCTCCCCGGCGCGGCGGAGCTGCTGGAGCAAGGCGTGGCCCCCGGCGGCACTCACCGCAATCAGGCTGGGGTCGAGGACTGTGTGGACTGGGATGATGCGCTGACTGACGACGATCGCCTGCTCCTGTGCGACGCGCAAACATCGGGCGGACTGCTGATTTCAGTTCCCGAGGCTAGGTTGCCACAGTTGCTGTCCTCACTGGAGTCCCACGGAGTGGGCACTCGCGCCGTGGTGGGCAGCGTTGGCGAAGGGGCCGCTGGACACGTGAGCGTGGCCCCATAATTATGTTGTCAAAACTCTTTTCAAACGTGAGGTGGCGCATGAAGCGCCCTGATCAGATAAAGACCGCCCCGGACCAGGGATACGGCGAGCGGGTGCCGCCCGGCCAGTTCGTAACCACCAAGTTCCCGGTGCTGACCTACGGCCCGGAACCGAAGGTGGACATCAACGCTTGGACGATTCGCGTTTTCGGCTTGGTGGAAAACGAAGTCACCTTAGACTGGCAACAGTTCGCCGCCCTGCCCTGGCAAACGCTGGACGCCGACTTCCATTGCGTTACCCAGTGGAGCGCGCTGGACCAGAGTTGGGAAGGCGTGGCTCTGTCGGACCTACTCGAGCAGGCTGGGGTGTCCTCGGAAGCCAGGTTCGTTATGGCCCATTGCTTTGGAGACTACAGCGCCAACATCCCCTTGGAAATCGCCCTGGCCGAGGGGTTCCTAGCCCACAAGCAGAGCGGACAACCCTTGGGCAAGAGCCACGGATGGCCCCTGCGCCTGATAGTGCCCAGCCTCTACGGCTGGAAGAGCGCCAAGTGGGTCAATGGCATCGAACTGATGGCCGAGGACTCGCCCGGCTTCTGGGAAGAGCGCGGCTACCACAACAACGGAGACCCCTGGAAAGAGGAGCGTTTCTGGCCGGAGCTCTCGCGCTAAAGTCCCTTCTCCCTCTGGGGGAGGGCTTGGCTGGGGCGTCTCTCCGGCTGTGGGCAAAGCGCTGATGCCTGGATTTCACCCTCGCCCCAACCTTCTCCCACGAGGGAGAGGGAGAATGAAGGAGAACTAAAAAGTAAAGGGGCGGCCTGTTGACCGCCCCTTCTTTTTGCAATCTTCGCGGGCTAGGCAAATTATGCCGCCTTTGGCAGCAGTTCCTCATTCATATGCCAAGTCGGCTTGACAGCCGAGGACTTGGACGTGCCGGGTTTGGCATCAATATCGCGCATCAAGCCGCACTGGAGGCAGCTCACGTAACTGCCGTACCCGTCCTGGTTCATCGTCAGGTCGCCGTGGCACTTGGGGCAAGCGTTGGAGTAAATCATGTGGCACCTCCTCTCCCTGCTCGGACACCCTTTCTCCGGCGGCAGAACGGACAACCCTTTGGACGGCCTGGAGTGCTTGGGCGTTCCGAGCGCGTCGGCATAAACCATTACGTTGGGACGCTCTCTCCGGATTCTTAATTTGCCCTACTTCATATCGCTTGACACGGCTCGTATCAAACATTATCATACATATCAGTACAGGTCAATCCTTTTCCGAGGAATTGCAGCATGGCTCAACAGCGGCGCGTCCAGACCCGACGCCAGGCGGAATCCATACCCGTTCCAGGGGAGGAGATACCGTCGCGCCCGGCGGACGTGTCCATAACTGAAGCCAGTCAGCCGGAACGGTCCAGCCCGGAAACATCCAGTAATGATGATGCGACCGTCATGCAGATGGAAGGGGTATACATCATCAGTGTGGCTGCCCGGATATTGGATATGCACCCGCAGACGCTGCGGAAGTATGAGCGCTTGGGCTTGGTCAGACCCGGCAGAACGCTGGGGATGCTGAGGCTGTACTCAACGGAGGATATCCGAAAGCTGCGGCTTATACGCCACCTCTCCGATGAGATGGGTCTCAATCTGGCCGGAGTCGAGTTCACTCTGGCCGCTGTGCAGAACCTGCTCACCATGCACCAGCGGCTAGCCGCCCGCTTGGGACCGGAAGCGGGTGAGCAAGTGAAGGAGGAGCTCAATCTGCTTTTCCAGAGCCTGAATCTTCCCGTTGACCCGTAGAATCGCACTTGCGCCCATGGGAATTTTTCCTAGGACTAACTTGATGTCAGAAGAACAGAATCGGGAACCCACAGAAGAAACCTACCAAGAGGCCACCGGCGAGGCCGCCGAAGGGACTGACAGCCCAGACCACCCGGGCGATTTCGCCCAATTGGCGCCGGAGTTGAAAGTGGCCGCTTTAACAGAAAGGTTGGAAGCGGCAGAGGCGGAAGCAGAAAAGTTCCGCAATGAGGTCCAGTACAAAGAAGCCGAGTTGCAGACCGAACGGCGCCGCGCTGCCGAACAGCGAGCCGCCGCCGCCAAGTACCGCGACGAAGATTTGCTCCTTGACCTTCTACCGGCAATAGAAGGACTGGAACTGGCTCTCAACGCAGACGTTAGCGACCAGTGGGGCGAGGGAGTCAAGCTGGCCGTCCGGGAAATGAAGCGCCGCATGGAGATGCGGGGCGTCAGCCTGATAGATTCCGCAGTGGGACAGGTTTTCGACCCCAACGAGCATGAGGCATTAGCTTACCAGGAAACGGATAGACAGCCTCCTGAGCACATAATCCAGTTAGTACGGCCAGGCTACCGGCTCCATGACCGCCTGCTGCGCCCCGCTCAGGTGATCGTGGCCCGCGAACCGCAGTCCACCTGCTCCAACACCGGCTAGTCGAAACCAGGTTCCGTTGACATTTTCCCGTCATCCCGGCTTTCGCCGGAATGACGGAAAGGAGTTACCTGACTGCTGTATATTGCAAATGTCAACACGCCCTAGCCGAAATTCAGAAACTTACATATCAATAGAGAGTAAAGGAGAAAAGCGATGCCTAAAGTTTTGGGCATAGACCTCGGAACTACCAACTCGGTCGCCGCAGTGATCGAGGCAGGAGAGCCGGATGTCGTGGAAAACGCCGAGGGCGCCCGGCTCACGCCATCGGTGGTGGCCCTGAACACCCGCACGGGTGAAAGATACGTCGGCCAGGTTGCCAAGCGCCAAGCCGTAACCAACCCGGAAAATACGCTGTTCTCCGTGAAGCGCCTGATGGGACGGCGATTCGATGACCCGGAAGTTCAGGGCGCCGCCTCCAAGCTGCCCTACCAGGTAGTGCAGGCGTCCAACGGCGATGCCCACGTCAGGATGGGAGAAGACACCTACGCGCCGCCCCAGATTTCTTCATTCGTGCTGGCGAAAATCAAGCAGGACGCCGAAGGCAAGCTGGGCGAGCGCATAAGCCAGGCAGTAATCACCGTTCCGGCATACTTCAACGACTCGCAACGCCAGGCTACCAAGGACGCAGGCACCATTGCCGGCCTGGAGGTTCTGCGCATCATCAACGAGCCAACGGCTTCTTCGCTGGCCTACGGCTTGGACAAAACCCGCGCCGACGCCAACATCGCAGTGTTCGACCTGGGAGGCGGCACCTTCGATATCACCATCCTGCAAATGGGAGATGGAGTGTTCGAGGTCAAGTCCACCAACGGCGACACCTTCCTGGGCGGAGACGACTTCGACCAAGCCATCCTCGACTGGCTGATTACCGAATTCCGCAGAGAGACGGGCATTGACTTGTCCAGCGACCGCATGGCTCTACAGCGCCTGCGCGACGCTGCGGAGCGGGCCAAAGTAGAGCTTTCCAGCGTAGTGGAAACGGAGATCAACCTGCCTTTCATCACTGCTGACGCCAGCGGGCCTCAGCATCTCATCAAGTCGCTGACCCGAGGGCGGTTCGAGCAACTGGTTACCGGTTTGATCGAGAGGACCGCAGGGCCCTGTCAGCGGGCGCTGGGCGACTCCGGCCTTTCCGTCAGCCAGATAGACGAGGTCATCATGGTCGGCGGCATGTCCCGGATGCCGGCAGTCCAAGAAAAAGTCAAGGAGATTTTCGGCAAGGAGCCCAACCGCAACGTGAATCCCGACGAGGCAGTGGCCCTGGGAGCGGCGATCCAGGCCGGGGTGCTGGCTGGCGAGGTGGGCGACATCGTACTGCTGGACGTCACTCCCCTGACACTGGGGCTGGAGACGCTGGGCGGCGTGATGACCACTCTCATCCCCCGCAACACCACCATCCCGACCAAGAAGAACGAGACCTTTACCACCGCCGCCGACAGCCAGTCTTCGGTGGACATTCATGTGCTTCAAGGCGAGCGGAGCATGGCCGGGGACAATAAGTCCATCGGCCGCTTCATGCTCGACGGAATCATCCCGGCGCCACGGGGGATTCCACAGATTGAAGTGACTTTCGACATAGACGCCAATGGAATTCTGAGCGTGTCAGCCCAAGACAAGGGCACCGGCAAAGAGCAGCGCATCGTCATCCAGTCCGGATCGGGCATGGACAAGTCCGACATAGAGCGCATGGTGGAGGAAGCCCGGCAGTACGAGGCGGATGACCAGCAGAGACGCGCCGAAGTTGAAATCCGCAATCAGGCCGACCAGATGGTCTACCAAGCTGAGAAGCTGCTCAACGACAATGCAGACAAGGTGCCCCAGGACCTGCGGGCCGAGGTCCAGAGCAAGATAGACGCGCTGCGGGCAGCCTCGGCTTCCGGCAGCGTGGCCGAAATGCAGACGGCCATCAATGAGCTCAATGCCGCTCTGCAACGTCTGGGCGAGGTGGTCTACAGCCAGAACACAGCCACCGGACCAGGCGATTCCGGCCCGGGCGCAGCCGATGGCAGCCAGGCGGCTGACGACGACTCCGGAACCGTCGAGGGCGAATTCCGCGAAGTCTAGGGGCGGGCAGTCCGTCCGGCATCCGGCCTGAAAATGGCGGATGGACTTTCCCAACAGGTCAGGCTCAATTTCCCCTGAGTGCAGGCTACTGAAAGGCCGTTCCTGCCGCAACAGGTTAATTTCAGCGTTAGCTCAAAGGGTTAGCCTCTGCTATAATGAGACGACCCTCAGCCCCAAGGACGCAGACAGCATCCGGTCTAACCTGTGGTTAAACCCGTCCTGAGGTTGTCGAAGGGACGGATGGAGAACACCATGAACGCGCAACCAGAACAACGGGCGGACCAGGAACTCGTGGGCCATGACGGCCCGGAAATCGAATTCACGCCGGTCATCAGCCAGTGGAGGGTAGCGGGGGTTAACCGTGATCTGACCCCTCTCCAGTATCACTACCTGAGTTTGTTGCAGCGGCTGATCGTCCTGAAAGACAGCTACCAGGGATCCCCCGAGTCCGAAGAATGGCTCGCAACCGCCATTAGCAAAGCCATTTTCTCCACCCTGCGGGACAGCATAGAAGCTAGCGTCGGCGACGAGGCCAAGGACCTCTTGAATCCCCAGCCCCGCGTGGCCTAACCCGGGGACGGATTCAACGTCCAGCCACCTCAATGAACTGCGGGCTGCCCGTAGGCCCGACCTATCGCACCGCCTATCTGTTCCAACGAAGAGCAACGGCAGGTATCACCTGCCATTGCTCTTCGGAATAAGTAGTTAGGGGCTTAACGCCATTGTACATTATCGCGGAATCCCTGGAAAGCGAGGCTGTTGAGTGTGCCTTCCGGCCACTGTCGGAGTCTGGAACCGCTTGCCGTCCAGGATGTCGTCAACGGTCAGCAGTTGGAGCCGGGGATACTCAATACCCAGAATATCTAGACTTCCGGCCTCTGCCATAAAGCGGGTGAAGTTCCGAGCTTGCCGCTCCGCTGGGGGATGCAGGACTATCAGGCCAGCTATAAGAGCCGAATCGTGGTCCAGCACACCAGCAAGCGAGCGCACGTCTGCGATGTTGACATTGCGCCCTCCCTTGACCTCGATCACCATTGATTGCAGGTCTCGCTCGTGGGGCACAGCAAAGTACAGCCGTCCGTCAACCCCGCCGTCCGCAGACCGCCGCGTGGTGACAAAGCCGTCTGATTGCTCAACCGCCCACTTCTGGAAGTGGTAGGGGTCTCGCCGCCATAGGTCTTGCGCCCCTTCCACTGTCCTGGGTACGCCCTCGACGATGTAATCCTGCCCCTCTATCAACCCCAAGCGCTGCTCCAGCCGCACACTGGCAACCCGCTTGACGGCGTGAATGGCGATGTCTATCCCTATCCACTTCCGGCCTAGGTTGTGCGCCGCCTCTACCGTCGTGGCGCAACCGCAGAATGGGTCCAGCACCACGTCACCGGGGTTGGAGCTGGCCGATATGATGCGCTCCAGCAGGGCTAGCGGCTTTTGAGTGGCGTAGCCCATTCGCTCTGCCGCCTGAGAGTTAATCGGTGGAATATCGTCCCATAAGGCTTGGACAGGACGCCCCGGCAATTCGTCTAGGTATCGCTTGATTCTAATGCCGCCCCTATTGGTGAAATGCAACCGCCCTTCGCCATCCAACCTCTCCATCGTCTCAAGAGGCACCCGCCATAGTTCATTCTTGCCTTTGTATTCATATTCGTAGCCGCCCCCGGTCAATCCTTTGGCCGTTAAGTCGCCGTCCGTCCACAACCGCCCGTCATCATCCTTTCGCCGGAATCGGCCTTTGTAATCATCTCCATAGGGCTGAAATTGTGGGTTGAACTTAAAATACTCGCTCTTGCCGTAGAACAGGATTGTGTCGGTGTTCGCTCCATACCGCTTTGCATCGCTATGGGCGGTAGTCCGTTGCCAAGTGATCTCATTCTGGAAATTGTCGTGTCCGAACACTGAGTCCAACAGCGCCTTGATATAGTGGCTGGCCGTGGGGTCGCAGTGGAGGTACAGGCTACCCGTGGGTTTCAGCAAGCGGTGCATCACCAACAGCCTTTGAGCCATATAGGACAGGTAGGCCAGAAGGCGGGGCTGCGTTCCTCGAAGAGCTTGCATCCACAGCCGCCAGAACTCGGTTATAGCGTCGTCTATGCCAGCCTCTCGCATCAATACCGGCATAGTGCGGATGGCCCGCTCCCGCTCATCGTCCAGCTCCCACATATCGCAGAACGCCTCTACCTGGTCCGGCAAGGGCCGTCCGGTTTCGTCCTTGTAGATTGCGTTGTAATTGCGGTTGGAGTTAAAGGGCGGGTCGAGGTAAATCAGGTCAACCCACTGCGACGGCCATTCGGCCATTATGGTGAGATTGTCGCCGTAATAGAGGCGATTCACGTCCATCAGGCCGGTAGTCATTACGCCACCGCGCCTTTGAGGAACGCTCCGAAGGTATCGTCACTGCCCCGGCTGTTGTACTTGTAGCAGGATTCCACCGCGTAGGCCAGGGCGTAGTCATCGCTGTAATGGTGGTGAGTGCCGTACCAAGCCCGCTTGAGCAAGCCCCAGAAGCCCTCAATGGTGTTGGTGTGAATCAGCCCGTCCACGTACTGGAGCGCGTGCTGAATCACCGCGTGATTCATTGTTTTGCCTATCCGGTTGTAGCCCGCGAATTCGTCCGTTACCAGCAGGGTCCCTTCCTTCGCTACATTGCGCTCCAGGAACGCCGCCAACGTCTTGCCGTCCACCTTGCGAGAGGGTTCGGCCACAACCTTACCGCCACGCTCAACGGCCCCGATGACCGGTAGCTTGTCGGTACCGCGCCCACGCTTTGAGGGAGTGTCGTCGTCGCGTTTGTTGCTCTTGCGGGGCTTGCCACCGACATAGGCTTCGTCGGCCTCTACGATTCCGGCCAGTAGTCCGCCGTCCTTTTCCACCATCGCCCGGCGTATTCGCATACCGACGTACCAAGCTGTCTTCTGGTTTAGGTCCAGATCGCGGCTCAACTGGTGAGAGGAAACCGACTTCTTGGCGTTCAGGATGATGGCAATACCGAGGAACCACTTTTGCAAGGGGACCTTCGTCTTCTCAAAGATGGTGCCCGACAGCACGTTGAAACTGGACTTGCAATCGTGGCAGTTCCACCGCCCAACGCGATGGCCATCGGCCTTGCGGGCTACGCTGACGGAACCGCAGAGTGGACAGGCCGGGGTATAGAGCCAGCGGACGTTCTCCAGGTGCTCTATGCAAGCCTCGTGTGTCGGCCACTTCTGGAAAACCTTTATCAAGTCCATCGTCTTGCGCCTCTCAGTTGATGCCTGTAGTCTACCGAGAAGCACTTGACTTGTCAAGCCCCTAACTACTTATTCCGTTGCTCTTTTTCTGTCTTGACCATCCCGCTCATGTTATCCACTGATTCCGTGAGTCGGGAAGATCTGCTGCCTTACCGCCGCAACCGTTTCTCCGGCATGACGGCGTATGTCCAGGCGCAGGTTGGCAGGGATTTCAGGGTAGGCGCTGTCTCTCAGGTGTCCGATACCGTGCTCCACGGCAAATCCACGGGGCAGGGTATCGGGCCACTCCACGTTCAGCATGACACCGTAGGCCAGGGTCCAAGCGCGCGCCACGGCCATGAGGTCATAGCCTCCTCCCCCCAGGGCGAGCCACGGAAGTCCCAAGGCTGCCAATTCCCTGACTACCTCCACAAAACCCTCAGTGGTCAATTGCAAATGAGTAAGCGGGTCTGAGTGATAGCTGTCTATACCCATCTGGGCCACGAGCACATCTGGGTCGAAGGCCCGGACCAAGGGCGGCACAACCTGCCTAAAGGCGTCCAGATACACTTCGTCGCCGGTGTAAGGGAACAGCGGCAGGTTGACCGAGTAGCCACGCCCTTGTCCTTGTCCCAGTTCGCCGACAAATCCGGTGCCGGGAAACAGGTATCGCCCTGATTCATGCACCGAAATGGTCATCACCCGGTCATCGTCGAAAAATGCGTCCTGCACGCCGTCGCCGTGGTGGGCATCCACATCTACGTAGACCACCCGCATCCCTCGCCGCAGAAAATAGTGGATTGCCAGAGCCGGGTCGTTGAACACGCAAAAGCCGGAGGCATAACCTGCGGCGGCGTGGTGCAGCCCCCCTGAAATGTTGAAAGCGCAATCCACGGTTCCCCCAGCCACGAGCTCGGCAGCCAACAATGTCGCGCCGGAGCTTAAAGTCGCTGCCTCATACATTCCGGGGTAATAGGGGTTGTCCCCTTGCAGGCCGAAATTATAGCGGTGCGCCTCATGCGTCTCCTCTCCCGCGCTCAGGTTCCGCACTGCCGCAATGTAATCCGGGGTATGCAGCCACAGCAGTTCATCCTCTGTCGCCAGACGCGGAGTGACCAGCATGGCATCCTCATGGTCAAAGGCGCCGTACCCCCGCAAAAGTTCGTGGGTATAACGCAGCCTCACGGGTCGCATGGGGTGGTCGCTGCGCAGTTCGTGGCGCGACATCCGGTCATCGTAAACAAAGGCGGCCCTGGGCATGGCGTTTCTCCTTAAATCAGGCGCATCAAACTGAACGGAAGCGAGACTCTTTCTCCGTGGATAAGCGACATGACAGGACTTACGAAGTTGAGAGGTTTGCCCTCACCCTAGCCTTCTCCCAAAGGGAGAGGGAATTGTAGCCAACTGCGTAACCTCTAACATGATTATAAGGCTTCCCCTAGCTTCACTTGCGCGAAATTCCGCGAAATCCGTATCGTAAAAGGCGGCTTAATTATGACCGACCGGATATAGTTAGGTGGCGTAGCGGCATAGGCCGTTGCTTCCTAGTATCCGTCCTGGTAGGCGATAAAAGGACCTGTCCGAGGATTTCGGCTCGTCTTGCCCCAATAGCTCGAAGAGGGCCAGGGCGACAATAAGATAGCACGGGGGTTTGCGTCCAGCGCGGCATATCGCCGCACCAGTCCGGAGGCTCGATAGCCCAGCCGGTTCCCGATGGCGGCTCTTCCGCCGGGGCCGGAGCACCGCATCGAGACCGGAGGCAGGCTTCAACAGCCCTTTGGCGGCTATCATCATAATTCCGTTTTTTCGCCATCGGGTTGAAACGTGCGCCTTTCCGCAGTATTCATCCTTAGTCTGAGGGGTGTTTGTGATGCCAATCGAATTCGACGAGTCCATGCAACAGAGGTTGAAGCAGGCAGAGATGGCGGAGCGGGAGTTAGAGCGGCTCGCGCCCCTTGCATCCGAAGCCGAGCTCCTGCGCCAGAGGCAGGCAAAGGCCGCCAAGTTCGCCGACAGCCTGCGACGACGCGAGCAGTCCCTGCAGGAAGCAAAGCAAATGGTGGAAGCGGCAGGTATTCGCCAAGTGGAAATCCCCGACCTGCTGAACGAAGCCGCGCAAGCCGTCAGCTTGCTCTTCGCGGCCATGAAGGACGTCAGCAACAAGAGGCGCCGGGCCGCCGATTCGCTGGCTATCGTAGACCGGGTTGACTACGATGTGGAACTGGCGGAAACGGGAGAAGAAGAGATTGCCATGAACCGCGATCCTCGCGGTCTGGCCTACGCTCTCGCATCCCGCCACGGAGACATCCGAGTGCAGCAGATGCTGGAGGATATGGACCCAGGCTTCCACCTGTTGCGCAACTGCAACATGAACGACGCGCTGCACCGCGACGTGGCTGAGTTCGTAACCGAGCACGTAACCGCCAAGCAGTCTCCGGCGGCCAAGGCTCCCTTCCTGGGCAGCACCGCGGCCATGCAGCAGGAAGCGGAATCCTCCCAGGTTCCCGTGGAAGCCCGCTAACCGCCGCTCCACCGGCCACACGAAGCACCAAGGGGCGCACTGTAAGCGCCCCTTGATACTTTCATATACCAAGAACGGGCATATACCAAGAACGGGAACCGTGAGATAGCCTTCAACCTCGTCGTTCCCGCCAGCATGGGTTTTCCGAAAACACCAGACACCGGCGTCCGGTCGTTGACCCTGCCGGTAGGGCGGTATAGACTCTCGCCAACAGTCCGGGAACAAAATCAACTTCAGGAGAGAAGCGTGGTTGCGCTGGAGCAGTACGCAGACCAGTACAACAACATCCGGTTCGAGCGGCGGAACGGCATCCTCCAGATGACCTTCCACACCAACGGCGGGTCATTGCAATGGGGTTCCGGCCCGCACGAAGAGTTCCCCCGCGCCTTCGCAGACGTAGGCAGCGATCGCGAAAACCGGGTCATCATCGTCACTGGCGCCGGCGACGCCTTTTCCGGCCCCCAGGGAACCGCAGCGGGCACCCCCAAGCGAACGCCCCAGGAATGGGACAAGACCTACTGGGAAGGCAAGAAACTGCTCTCGAATCTTCTGGACATCGAAGTCCCCATGATTGCAGCGGTCAATGGCCCGGCGCTGCGCCACTCGGAAATTCCACTGCTTTGCGACATCGTTATAGCCGCCGACACTGCCGCCTTCCAAGACTCCGGCCACTTCATGAGCAATCTGGTGCCCGGCGACGGGGTTCACGTGGTCTATCCTATGCTTCTGGGGGCCAACCGGGGGCGTTATTTCCTCCTCACCGGCCAGTCCATCGCAGCGGAGGAAGCTCTGCGCCTCGGTCTGGTAAGCGAGGTGCTGCCACCCAGCGCGCTCTTGCCCAGGGCGTGGGAACTGGCGGAACAGGTCGCGCAGAAGTCCGACCTGGTGCTGCGGTATACCCGAGTCGCCACAACGCAATACATCAAGAGGCTCATGCAGGACCTGCTGGGATACGGACTCGCTCTCGAGGGCCTGGGTTCCGCCGATTCGCTGCTCAACCAACAACAGCAGTAGAGTCTGTGCTAAACGCCGAAGTGATCCAAGCCTTGAAAACCACAAATCATTCTGGCATTATGTTGCTATGCGAGTAGGCGCTTTTGAAATAAACGAACCCGTTCCCGAACTGAAGGATCCGCACGTCTTTGCCATGATACGGCCTTGGGTGGACGTGGGCAGTGTAGGTACGCTCACGCTGAACCGGCTAGAACGTTTCATGGGGTCGAAAGAGTTAGGGCGTCTCCATCGCCCCGGCGCCTTCTTCGATTTCACCCGCTACCGGCCCAATATGCGCTTCGTAGATGGCGTGCGCCAGGTCAAGATACCCAACAGCACCATTCGGTACGCCACCTCCGAGACCGGACCCGACTACCTCTTCTTCCACTTGCTGGAGCCGCATTCCAACGGCGAGGACTATACGGACTCCATCCTGGAAGTGGTGCGCTATTTCGGCGTCAAGCGGTACTGCCGGGTCGGCGCGATGTACGACGCCGTTCCCCACACCCGCCCACTGCTGGTCACCGGCTCCCTCGGTTCGGTGGAGCAGAAACGTCCGGTCCCCAACTTCAAGTTGCAGCAGAGCACCTATCAAGGGCCGACGACCATAATGAACCTGCTCTCCGAGGGCATTGAGCAGGACGAGATCGAGACTATCAATTTCATGGTGCATCTGCCACAGTACGTTCAGTTGGAGGAAGACTACGCCGGTACCTCCCGCATGATTGAAGTGCTGTCATCTGTTTACGAGAACATCCCGCCCGACTTGGCCCCGGTGCGCCGCGGCCAACGCCAGTACCGGGAACTCAACTCCACCGTTGACCGCAATTCGGAGTTGAAGACACTGATCCAGCAGATGGAGCAGTATTACGATTCCCAGTTGACCGCCGAGAGTTCTTCCGCATCTTCCGAACAGGGCAGTTCCTCTCCGGCGTTATCGCCTGAGATAGAGGCCTTCCTCAGCGAGTTGGGCGACCGGCTGGAAGGGGACTCAGAACGAGACGACTAACCCCGGCGCAAACCGGAAACACAGCATCGGCCACGCCGGAATCAGCGTGGCCGATTTGAGTTCTCCCCACCCGTCATTCCCGCGAAAGCGGGAATCTATGTTGCCGGGGAATATAAGGAGTTCCATGCGGCTAAGCGACTTCGTATCCGGCTGCCTTGAACAGCACTACAACTCCATGCTCCGCTCCGTGGATGGCTTGTCTGATGAGGAAATGCGGTGGATGCCAACCCCGGAATGCTCTTCCATAGGATTCCTGGTCTGGCACTACGGGCGGACGCTGGACCGCTGGATCCATTCCCGGTTGCAGGATGTTCCGCAATTATGGGAACAAGGCTGGGCTGCCCGTCTGGAACAGGAGGTTACCGACCCCAACGAAACCGGCTACGGCTACGGCCCTGAGCAGTTGGCCGCCTTTCAGACGCCGGACACCCCGGCTCTTCTCGAATACGCCGCCGCAGCTCTGGAAGCCGCCAAGACCTACCTGGCTTCCCGTACTGATGCCGATTTCGACACCACTCCTGTGGTCAACCCCCGGGGCGGCACAATGACAATGGCAAATTTGTGCCAGCAACTAATATGGGAATTCAACCAGCACGGCGGTCAGATAGCCTACCTTCGCGGTATGCAGCGGGGCTTGGAGAATTCATCATACAGCGGCGGGCTTCTGGAAGGGCTGGCAGCCCGGGAGGCGAGCAATGGCTGAGCAAGAGCTGCTGCTGATGGTGCAAATGACCTGCGCCAGCGAGCATCTGGAGTCTTTCACCCTCTGGTACAACAGCCACCTGCCCAACCTGCTCCGCATACCCGGATACCAGTGGGCTCAGCGTTACGTCAACCTGGACGGCGGCATACGGTTCACCGCCTTCTACGGTATCCGCAGCGCCGAAGATCTCCCGTCCCTTTTACAGTTCGGCGGCCCCAACCTGCATCCTATTGCCGCCTCCGAATACTCGGTGTTCAGCGCTCTGCAGGGCGCCAGCGGCCATGTCTCCAACGTCTACGAACAGATCTCCGGCTCTCCTCTGCGCGACCCGTTGCTGCTGTCAGACCGTCCTCTCAGCATAGTCACCGCTGACGTAGACCCGGCCCACGAAGCCGAATGGGACCGTTGGTATACCGAATCCCACCTGCCCGGCGTGCTGAACGTCCCTGGCTACACTTGCGGCGCCCGCTTTCGCCGCCTGGACCATCCGGCGCTAAAGAATTTCAACACCGGGCCCAAATACCTGGCCCTCTATGAATGCGAAAGCGAGGAAGTGCTTCCGACGCTGACGCCCGGCAGCAGCATCCATCCCGAAGCCGAGGCCGAGCTGGGCCGCTGGCAGGCCTATGGCGCTCTCCACGCGCGCAACTTCGGCTGGGGCTTCTATCGCCTCATATCCAAGCATTTCAAATGGACTGATCTGTGACAGTGGGATGGCGCGATTGCGTCCCTTTCATTGCGATGATAGATTGGATACGAAAGCCCGGTCATCTTGAATATGACTTTGGATTGCTAATATGGCCTCTGTAAGTAATGGCAGCAAGAAAGGCGTGATTTTCTCCGGGATGCGTCCCACCGGTCTTCTCCACTTGGGCAACTACATCGGCGCGCTGCAAAACTGGGTAGAGTTGCAGGACGAATACGACTGCATCTACTGCGCCGTGGACATCCACGCGCTGACTACTGTTGAGTCGCAAGCCGACGCCGCTGCTATCCAGTCCAACATAGAGGACATGATCCTAGACTGGCTTGCCGCCGGTTTGGACCCGGAGCGCAGCATCATCTTCGTCCAGTCCCATGTGCCGGAGGTAATGACCCTTCACACTTTGCTGAGCATGGTGACCCCGCTGGGCTGGCTGACGCGAGTGCCCACTTTCAAGGAGAAAGTGAGGCAAATGGATGAGACCGAAGAGACGGTTAACTACGGGCTGGTCGGCTATCCTGTCCTACAAACCGCCGACATCATCCTCTACAAGGCCGACACCGTTCCCGTAGGACGAGACCAGGTTCCTCACATCGAGCTGTCGCGGGAAATTGCCCGGAGGTTCAATAACTTCTTCGGCGACACCTTCCCGGAACCCCAGGCCAAGCTGACCGAATCTCCGCTGCTGGTGGGCTTGGACGGCCAGGCCAAGATGTCCAAGACCCTCGACAATCACCTCGACCTGGCTGCCAGCCGGGAGGATACGGCCAAGCGGATTATGACCGCCTTCACCGACCCTCAGCGCACCACCCGCAGCATTCCGGGGCGGCCGGAAATCTGCAACGTCTACTCGATGCACAAGATGTTCAGCCCAGGGGAGTCATTGAGCGCAATCTACGACGAATGCGCCACCGCCTCACGCGGCTGCGTGGACTGCAAACGCCAACTGTCCGATAGCATAAACGGTTTCTTGGAGCCGATGCGGGAGCGCCGCCGGGAGTTTGAGTCTCGTCCCGACTATGTCCGTGAAATCCTCGAAGACGGTGGCAACCGCGCCAAGGCCATCGCTACTCGCACAATTGAAGAAGTCTACGAAAAAATGGGCTTGGCGCAGAAATAGCTACGGACGTGTAATAACATTCAGTTCAATCGGGGGAATATGCGAATACTCGCCACAATTGTTATTATCAGTCTGATCGCTGTCGGCATCGTCGCCTGCGGAGATGACTCAACCGAGCCTGCTACGGGAGCCACTTCTCCGGCTGTCGAGGCAACTCAGGTCCCTACCGTGGTTCCCGATACTCCAACTCCCCGGCCCTCTGCCACCACTCCTCCGGCAAACACGCCGACTCCGACCAGTCGCCCTGAGCCGACGAGTCCGCCGCCGACCGCCGTGCCCACGGTTGCGCCTGAGCCGACGGCTACTTCTACGCCCGAGCCTACGGTCGCTCCCACGCCGGAACCTGCGGCGACTGCCACTCCAATGCCGACTGCCGTGGCGAGTCCCACGTCCGCGCCTGAGCCAACGTCTGTGCCGGAAGAAGCCCCAATCGTGGCAGACCTGGCGCCCTTGGGGGATAGCCTGCTGTGGGTGGCTCACTTCGACAACGCAACAAAGTTGTGGTCGGTTTACGACCCCAGCGGCACGTTCTCGCCGGATATGCTTCCCCTGGTTGGGCAGGATGTCCCCGATGCTTCGTCCATCGGCGAACTCTCTGCTCTGGACACCAGGCAGATATACTGGCTGATGGTAAGCGAGGCTCAAACCGCCGTTTTGGGCGGGGTATCCCGCACCTTGGTCCTCGGACTGAACGGGGTTCCCTGGTAGCGCCCAAGCCTTGTCATTCAGATAAGTATAGGAAAAAGCGGACGATATGACTGAAATTTCAGACAGCGCTCTGCCCACCACCCCGGACGGGCGGAGCGCGATGGATGTAGCGCTGGAGGCCGCCGCAACGGCAGGGGAGATCATTCGCGGCGGCTGGGACTCGGACAGGCAGATAACTTTCAAGGGCCGGGCAGACATCGTGACGGACATTGATGTCGCCGCCGAAAAGGCCGTGCTGGAAATTCTCACAAGCGCCTTTCCGCAATTCGGCATCCTGGCCGAGGAGTCGCAGCCCGTGGAAGGGGCATCCCCCTATCGCTGGGTGGTGGACCCGCTGGACGGCACCCGCAACTATGCCCAGAGCATCCCTCATTTCTGCACCATCGTCGCTCTGGCCGAGGGAGACGACATCATCGCGGGCGTGGTATACGACCCGGTGCGCGAAGAGACGTTCACTGCGGCGAAGGGACAGGGCGCGTTTCTGAACGGCGAGCCTATCTCCGTTTCCGAGACTGCTGAGATCGCCCGCTCCCTGCTGAGCTTCGACTTGGGCTACGTGGACGAAAAGGCGGGATTAGCCATAGATATGCTGCGATCGCTGTGGCCCGGGATGTACAGCGTACGCATGATGGGCTCCGCCGGGCTGGGACTGGCCTATGCCGCGTCGGGCCGCGTCGACCTGTTCTTCCACCATTCGCTGTCGCCGTGGGACGTCGCGGCAGGCCTGGTCCTGGCCCAGGAAGCAGGGGGCCGTGTGGTTGACCGGCAGGGCAACAGGGCAGAGCTATTCACGCCCAGCGTAATCTGCTCCAGTCCAACCCTCGTTGATGGCTTCCTCGCAGCCACCGACGGCCTCCCTTGGCGAACCGCAGGCTGACCAGTGTGAGCAGGCCCTGACAGCAGGGAGGCATAGTTGAGTTACGATTACGACCTCATAGTCATAGGCGGTGGCATCGGTGGTTCGGCCTTGGCTGCCGGCATGGCCGCAGCGGGCGCGCGGGCCCTGGTCTTGGAGGCCGAAGAGTCGTTCCGCGACCGGGTGCGTGGTGAAGCTGTGATGCCATGGGGCGTTGCCGAAGCGCGCATGATGGGACTGGGCGGCGTCCTGGAACAGGCCGGCGCCAATCCCTTGCTCTTCTGGGATTCCTATCAAGGAGCCGAACGTTCCGGCCACCGCGACCTGACACGGACCACCCGCGTCAAGGAGCCGGTGATGGCCTGCTATCACCCGGTGCTGCAGACCGCCCTGCTGGACTACGCTGAAGAGGCCGGCGCAGAGGTCTGGCGTGGAACGCGCGTCACCGGGTTGGATGTTGCCACCAACTCGCCCGGGCCAACCGTATTCGGGAACCGGGCTGGCACAGACCTAAAGATGTCTTCTCGCATAGTTGCAGGAGCTGACGGAAGGGGATCGCCTACAAGGGGATGGGCTGGCTTCCAGATACACCAGGACCCTGAGCGCAACCTAGTGTCTGGCGTACTGCTGGACGGAGTAGCCCTGCCGGACGATGCCACACACGCTTGGCTTGATACCGGCAAAGGACACTTCATCCTGAACTTTCCGCAAGGTGAAGGACGGGCACGGATATACCTGTGCTACGCAGCCGGAAGCGCAAGGCGGTACAGCGGAGCCGACGACGTTCAGGAAGTCCTGAGCCAGTGCATTGCTTCCGGCGTACCAGCCGATGTCTATGAGAACGCCAATCCCGGCGGGCCGCTGGCCACCTTCGAGGGGCGGACGACTTACGCCGAATCGGCCTACAGGGCAGGAGTTGCGTTAGTGGGCGATGCCGCGGCCAACACCGACCCCACCTGGGGACAAGGTTTGTCCATGGCTCTCCGCGATGCTCGCGTGCTGAAGGAGCATTTGCTCTCCCACGAAGACTGGAACGAAGCAGGCAAAGCCTATGCGGAGGCCCGCAAACGGTACTTCAGTGTGGTCCACGCGATGGAGAACTGGCAGACGCAGTTACTGATGGACACCGGCCCTGAAGCTGACCACCTGCGTTCGCAGGCGATGCGAAGCTGGCGGGAGGATCGCACCCGCAACCCCGACACCTTCTTCAGCGGGCCCGGCGATCCGTTGGACGAAAACGATCGCCGCCGCTTCTTCGGCCAAGACTAGCGGGAGGTGATCCTGCTCACCACCGACCTTCCATTCACCCGCTCCGCCAAAGCGAAAATAGGCTGCCGAGTCTCTCTAATAAACGAGCCTGCAACCAGACCATCATCCAGCAACTCTTTCAGCGCAGAGTTAAAGTCATCCTCATCTAGCCGAGTTGCCGATAGTAGGCTATCTAACGTCTGCCACTTCCATTTCTTGTGGGACAGGGCCAGCAGGATTTTTCGGGCGTCTCGGTTGAATTCGCTTGCCCGGAACCTCCACTTCAAGTTGTGGTCAATTATAGTCATTCGGAGTCCTCTGCTATATCCAAGCTACTTTCTATTTCTCCGATCTCAGCGTCCGTCCATAGAGTAGGTCGGACAGAGTTTAGAGGTTGTCCTCCGACAGTTCGGGAATTGATGCTGTCAATATAAGCGACCACCAGGTCCGGTGGCACCCGATCTACAATCTCTTGGAGTATCCTCAAATCCAGTGCCTGTTGGCTGCTGAATGTCAAAAATGCCGGGTCTCGAAAATACATCGCAACCAATGACAATAGCGCCATCCCCAGCGACACCAGAGCAAAAATAGCAGCCAGAGTACCGTTTGTTCCTGCGAAGCTGGCCAACATCCCCAAGGTTGTCTCTGCAAAACCCAGGCACGTTCCCAGAAATAGCAAAGGTCGTGTACCGCCATCCTCATCGGGCTAATCTTACCAGAGACATAACACCCCTTCCTACCGGCGGCTGCCACTGCCCTGGTTGGGCAGGATGACGCCATCGGCCAGCAGCACATCCACCTCGATTTGCGTGAATCCGTGTTCCAACAGTATCTCACCAGAGTGCTCCCCAAGCGCGGGCGCGCGGCGCCGTATGCTCCCGGGGGTATCGGACAGCTTTACTGGCACACCGATACTGTGTATGGTGCCCAGTTCCGGGTCCTCGATATCCACCAGCATTTCGCGGGCTAACACCTGCGGGTCCTGGTAGACCTGCTCCATATTGTAAATCGGCCCAGCGACCACTCCTGCGCCGTCCAACAGCTCCAGCCAGTGCTCTGTGTCTTGGGTGGAGAAGGTTTCCTCCAGCAGCGCAGCCAGTTCTTCCTCTCTGGCCTTCCGGTCCCACGGGGCGCGGAAACGTTCGTCTTCCATCAGATCTTCCCGGCCGATAGCCCGGCAGAGCTGCTCCCATGTCGGCTGGGTTGCAGCCCCCAGGTTTAGATAGCCGTCCCTGGTGCGGAGGGCCTGATACGGTGCAGAGACGCGATGGGCGGAACCCAAAGGCCCAGGGATTTCTCCTTCGGCAAAGTAGACGGAAGACTCCCACACCGTGTAGGCCACGCCCGCCTCCATCAACGAAGTATCCACCATCTGCCCTTGCCCGGTCTTCAGAGCATGAATATAGGCCGCCATGATGCCGTTGGCGGCGAATAGGCCGGCAGTTAAGTCGGTGATGGGAACGCCGACCTTGGCCGGGGGCGAGTTCGGATGCCCCGTAATGCTCATCAGCCCGCTGACGCCCTGCGCCACCAGATCGAAACCTCCCCGGTTGCGGGCCGGCCCGGTGCTGCCGAACCCGGAAATGGTACAGTAGACCAAGCTCGGCTTGATGGCAGCCAACTCCGCATAGCCTAGTCCCAAGCGCTCCATCACCCCGGGCCGGAAGTTTTCCACTACAACATCAGCCTTCCCAACCAGTCTCCGGAAGACGTCGCATCCGGTCTCGTTCCGCAGATCAAGGGCCAGGCTTCGCTTGTTGCGGTTGACGGCCAGGAAGCCTGCCGACCAGTCCTTGATGAATGGAGGCCCCATGCGGCGATTGTCATCGCCTCCGTTGGGTTTCTCAACCTTGATGACATCGGCTCCCATGTCGGACAACACCATTGTGCACATCGGGCCGGCAAGGATTTGAGTGAGGTCAAGCACTATCATGCCGGACAGTGGGCCGGCCGTAGAGGACATGGTCATAGTTTCATCTCTTCATGGCAGCCGGACCGGAACTCGGTCCGGTAGCCGGACTTACCGAGTTTACGTCAACGCTCCAAGTATACCCGACGCCACAGTCCCCGTCGGCAAAATTATGACAAGGGCATAACGGCCGGAACAGAACCGATTTAGCTACCATAACCGGCAAGCGACTGCTATATTTGTAACAGTGGGACTATGTGAGAGTTAAGCGCGCAACCGGGCCGTCGCGCAGGCTCGGCATTGTCGGAAGGGCGTTATTCTGGACAGCTCGATGGAGATACTACAACTGATCGCTTCCGGGGTAATCGGCTACCTGTTGGGCGCGTTGCCCTTTGCCCAATGGGTCAGCCGCTATATCAAGGGAGTGGACATTTTCAGCACCGGCAGCACACTGGCCGGGACAGCCAACGTCTTCTGGAACGTGGGGCGGCGCAGCGCGTTGCTGGTGTTCATCGGCGACGTGGGCAAGGGATCTGCAGCGGTTGCCGTGGCTTGGGCGCTGGGCATCGAAGCTCCACTGACGTTGGTGGCTGCTGCCGCTGCCATCATTGGGCATTGGGCTTCGGTATTTTCGTCCTTCCGCGGCGGCGACGGGATGACACCCCTCATAGGAGTGAGCGTTGCCCTAGTTCCCGTATTGACCGTGCTGGCGGCAGTAATCGGCTTGGGAACAGTTCTCCTGATGCGCAAGCATTACCTCAGATCTTCCTGCGGCATCTGCACCGGCTTCCTGCTGATGCTGGGGTTGTCCCTGGCGTTTGACATCGAACCCAACATGACCGGCGACATCGAAATCGAACTGGTGGCCGGATTAACGGTCCTGTCAGCCTTGGTGTTGATGAGGAGCCTGATCGTCCGCCATCGCATCCACTCTGCGGAGCGTCAGGGAATACCGGATGATCTTGCCATGATAGAAGATCTGGAAATGGCAGGAGATTTGGGGAATGACCCAGAGCTTCAGAAGGAAATCCCGAGGTGAGCTGGAGACACGCTCCCACCCTAACCCTCTCCAGGAGGGAGAGGGAAATCTTCCCGGGACTCCCGCATTTCCCGTAACCTCAGCGCCCAGCCCAGATGCTCATCCTGGGCGGCATCGCTGGCCAGTTCAGGCGCCAGAGACAGTACATTGTCCAAATGCCTCAGACAAGACTCCACTTCCCCAATCTGCGAGTAGACCCGCGCTGCATTGTAGTGAGCCGAAGCCAGCCCCGGACTGACATTCAGCGCCGAATGGTAGGCGTCCAGAGCCGCGTTTATTTCACCCTGGGCCTCGAGAACCGCACCCCGATTGCTGTGCGCTTCCGCGAAGTCCGGCCGGACCTTCAGCGCCTGCTCATAATCGGCAATAGCTGAGTCATAGTCCCCCAGCGCATCGTAGGCCAGCCCTCGATTGTTGTAGGCCTCCGCGTCCTCCGGGTCCAGGCGCAGCACCTCGGAATAGTCGTCCAGAGCCTCTTGCAGAAAACCAAGATAGTATCTGGTGCGCGCCCGATTGAAACGGGGACGGGGGTCGTCCGGGTTGACGCTGGTAGCCCAGGTGTAGCTGCCTATAGCCTCCTCGTGCAGTCCCAGCTCATCGAGAGAAGCGCCCCGGTTCAGGTGTGCGTTTCCGATGTCAGGGCGCAGCGCGATGACCCGGTCAAACTGGGCCACTGCTTCCTGGTGCCTCCCCACTCCAGCCAGCACAATGCCCCGGTTGTACATTGGCTGTATGTAGCCTGGGGCGAGGTCAATGGCGCGTTCGTAGTCTGTCAGAGCCTGCTGCACGTTGCCCAGGTCATCGTAGGCGTTGCCACGCTGGTAGTAGGCCTCCGCAAGCTGAGGGGAACGCACCAGTGTCTCCGTGAATTCCCTCACCGCCTGCTCCGGCAGCCGCAGCCGCAGACAAGCCAGTCCCAGATTGAACCGGGCGTCAACGTTGTCGGGTGCTCGCTCCAGCAGCTTTCGATAGACTGCGGAAGCATCATCGTGGCGGCCCAAGACGTAGCAGGCGTTGGCGTATGCCAGCGTCCCGCCTTCTATTTCCTCTTCCGCGAGGGCATCTACCGCGGCTTCCAGCAACTGGCGGGGCTCCCCGCTGAGCCGCGAACCGCGGGGGCCGGGGGTGATACGGCCAACGCCGACGGAGTGTTGCTCCAGAAGCGAGACCAGTGTCTCCACAGGAGAAGAATTACCGGATTTTTCCATAAAGGACAGCCTATGCGGGTAATTTATGGCTTCTAGCATAACACTCTCACACCTTCCCCGTACGCACCTCTTGGAGCGGCATTCGCTGGAGCAACCGATGAGCCACATTGAACAAACCGGAGGCTGCGCGTACAATCCTGTAAATTCAATATCAGCCGGAGCTCCATTCTGGGCGCTTCCGGCAGGGGGCAGCGTGACTCAAGCCAGCGAAGTCATTCTCTATACCCACCCGGACTGCGCCTTTTCGGCAGCGGCCAAAATGGACTACCGAAAGCGCAAGGTCGCCTACGAAGATGTGGATCTGTCCAAGCAGGAAGACCGGATTCCGGAACTGCTGGCCCTGACCAAAGGCGAACGAGTAACCCCTGTCATCGTGGACAATGGCACGGTCACTATTGGGTTCAAGGGCGGCACTTGAGAATTCTAGGCCGGGCCAGTTGGCTTGACCAGCGTTCTTCTTTTTTCAATTCCTGTCGGCCTCAGCCTCGGAATCGGATTCCACATTTGCTGACAGTTGCCTGTTGTTAGAACATTTGGGCTTGTGGTAGTCTTGCTTCAGTCCAAAGAGAGGAATGTGTCCGCTGATGAAAAAAGAAAAAACGGAAACCAACGACAAGAAAGCAGCGCTGGATATCGCCCTCGGCAGTATAGAGAAGGACCACGGCAAGGGCGCGGTGATGCGGCTGGGAGAAATGCCCCATCTGGCTACTGAGGCCATTTCGACGGGTTCACTGGCAGTTGACTTGGCCTTGGGCATCGGCGGCATACCCCGCGGCCGTGTGACTGAGGTTTTCGGCGCTGAGTCAGCGGGCAAGTCCACACTCGCCATTCACTTGATGTCCGAGACCCAGAAAGCCGGGGGAGTCGCTGCATACATTGACGTGGAGCACGCCCTCGATCCGATGTATGCCGGCAACTGCGGCCTGAACTTGGACGAACTGCTGATTGCCCAGCCCGACAGCGCGGAGCAGGCCCTGGACATCACTGAGCAACTGGTGCGCAGCGGCGCCATTGACGCCATAGTGGTGGATAGCGTGGCCGCACTGGTGCCTCAAGCGGAAATCGAGGGCGACATGGGAGACACCCACGTTGGCCTGCAAGCCCGCCTGATGTCCCAAGCCCTGCGCAAACTCACTGGTACCATCCACAAATCCAAAACAGCGGTGGTCTTCATCAACCAGCTTCGCGAAAAGGTGGGCGTCAGCTACGGAAGCCCGGAGGTCACCCCCGGTGGCCGGGCGCTCAAATTCTACAGCTCAGTCCGCATAGACTTGCGGCGGGTTGAGTCCATCAAACAGGGATCCGAAGTCATCGGCAACCGGGTACGGGCTCGCGTGGTGAAGAACAAGGTGGCAGCTCCTTTCCGGGTCGCCGAGTTCGACATCATGTTCAACCAGGGCATCAGCCGGATGGGCGACTTGCTGGAGATAGGCACGGCCCGGGGCATCGTCAAAAAGTCGGGAGCGTTCTATTCCTACGGTGAGACCCGCCTGGGCCAAGGCCGCGAAAACGCCAAGGACTTCCTCCAACAGCATCCGGAAATCGCTGCGTCAGTGGAAAACCGCATCCGCGCCAACGACGAAGCCGAAGCAGAAGACCTTGCACCGGAACTGGAAGAGGATGACGAACTGGACATCAACACCCTCATATCTCCCCCAGCGGTTCAGAACCGGCGGCTAACGGGTAGGCGTGTCAGTCCTCGAGACATCTCTCCGGTCGGAAGCGGCCCAGGCTCGCAATGCCGCCCTCCGCCTGCTGACCACACGTCCTCGCACCGTCCAGGAGATGAGGACCCGGCTCGGCCAGCGTCACCGAGCGTCTGTAGTAGAGCAGACCGTTGCCTGGCTGAAATCAGAGGGACTGCTGAACGACGCCGAGTTTGCCAAACAGTGGCGCAGCAGCCGTGAGCGGCGCAGGCCCCGCAGCCGTGGGATGATAGAGCGGGAGTTGCGAGACAAAGGGGTTGACGACAGTGTCATCAGCGAGACCCTGGAAGGATATGATTCCACCGATGCTGCGTACCGGGCTGCAGCGCGGTACGCAGCCCGGCAATCGGGTTGCGACCGGACCACTTTCGACCGCCGGGTGGGATCATTCCTGAGCCGCCGGGGGTTTGAATCGGGCGTGATACGCCAAACTCTCCAGAGGTTGCGGGAGGAACTGGAAGAACCGAACGCAGACAACGAAGGATAATAGTAGAAGGGGCTGGTTTCAGACCAGCCCCTTTGCTTTACTCCACAAGGTCAGCGCAACCTGGAAGCAGCGGTATATACGGCAACAGCCAGGAACAGCAGGCTGAAGAGAACATTGATAAAGCTGCTGCTGAAAAGCTGGAAAATCCCGCCTGATATCAGGTACGCCAGTACCATTGACGAGCCTGCAATCCACGACAGCACAACTCCGCGCTTCCGGTTGACCGACCGGCTGATTAGCTCACCAATGGCATAGGCCACGGCAAGGCCAAATATCGAGGAGATAAACGGCACCGCTCCGAACTGGAGGTTGAGCCACAGCCACAACACTCCCCCAACGATAGCCACGGCAACGGCAACACCAACCGCGCGGAGCATGTAAGTGGGCTGAACGTCGTATGTGGGAAGTTTTTCGGGGCGTCCGCATTCGCGGCAACGAATGCCCACCGGCGCCTGCACCAGGCAAAGAGTACAGATGCTCTTGCCACAATAGCTGCAATGCAGTCGCGTTTCGGTTTCTGGGTGCCAGTTGCAATAACTGGCGTTGGCATCTTGGCTCACCTGTCGCGGTTCCGTGGCCATAAGCTGCTCCTATTGGCGTCCCTTCTCAGACGGTCACGTCAGGAATACGTTCAACCCACTGTGTCCGGTCGTCTACGTCTCTGTCCCGAACCAGGCGGTTGAAAAGGACTTTCCTCCGCGGCAAGTCGCCAGGAAATGGTGACCAGTTAGCCAACAACCGCTTGAGCAGCGCCAGCCCAACAATTCCGATGGAATACCATACCATTGTAAGCCCTTCCGCCATTTTTAGTCCGTCAGGCATGACATAGGAAAGAACTGGCATCAAAAGAAGCGCCAGAAGCGCCCATGCTCCCGCTCCAGACCGGCGAATTAAACAACCTCCAAAGTAAACAACGATGAGAATGCTGAATATCGCTGGCGAAAAGGCCAGCAAGGTCCCGGCCGCCACTCCCAATCCTCTGCCTCCCTGAAATCTCAGAAAAGGCGACCAGTTGTTGCCCGCCATAACCAGGAGCGGCGGCCCAATAACCAGCGGAGAGCTCCACTCTACGCCAACAACATAGACGGAGAACCATACCGAGCCAGCGCCTTTTGCGAACAGGTCCGAGATGGCTTGAACGGCCATCCATTTCTTGCCAATTTGCTGATTGACGTTGTTGGCGCCAGTGTTGCCGCTGCCATACCTGCGAATATCTATGCCTTTGACTAAGCGGCCAATAATGTAACCCGTGGGAATGGAACCAACCAGGAAGGCGGCAATATATAGAGCGGCGATCTCCATCGGATTCTGCCAGACCAGTATTACTGTTGCCTGACTTATTTCTCCTTATGAAGGCAAGTGGTCAGTGTAAAAGGCTTCTACCGGGTCGCTTGAGCGGCAGCTTCCAGCTTGTCCACCGTTTCCAGTGGCGGGCCATTTTCCCCGGGCAGGCACTCATCGCTGTTTCCCATACCGTGGTAGTCGCTTCCACCACAGGGAATCAGCTCGTACTGCCGGGCAATACGGGCCAGTTGCCGTATGGTGTCCTCACGATACTTTGCGTAATGGACTTCCATACCGGCGAGCCCAATGCCGGACAAGTTGGCGATTCCGGCCTCCATGTCGTCCATGTACGCGGGATGCGCCAGGACAGCCGCTCCTCCGGCCCGCCGGATCATGCCGACGGCTTCCGCAGGGGTGAGCTTGACTCTCTCTACATAAGCCAGCCCGTTGCGGCCCAAGTATTCAGGGAAGGCGTCCTTGGGTTCCTGGCAATATCCGGCTTCAACCATTGCCATGGCGATGTGAGGCCGTCCCACCGCGCCGTCGCCGGCAAAGTGTTGCACTCGCTCCCATTCCACGTTGATACCCAAACGGCCCAACTTCTCTACCATCGTCTTGGCCCGGTCAACTCGTCCTTCGCGGAATCTGACCAATTCAGCCTGCAACTCAGTATCATCGGGGTTGATGAAATACCCCAGGACATGAACCTCGTCGCCAGGTACATCGGCGCTCAACTCGATACCGGGTATGATGCGAAGGCTGGGGAACTCCTTCGCGGCCTCGAAGGCTTCAGCCAGTCCGTCGGTAGTGTCATGGTCGGTGATAGCCATGGTCTCCAGCCCCTGACGCGCTGCCAGGCGCACCAGTTCGGTGGGAGAGAGCCGCCCGTCGGAAGCCAGGGTGTGGAGATGAAGGTCTACAACTGCGCTCATTTGCGGGTCGTCCTGTCTATGCGTTCCAGAGAAACGGAACGCCCGGAATTCTCGTCTACTTCCACTAGCGCCGAGTTGAAAATGCAATGTCCTTTGGCCACCGTCAGGTTGTTGGGCATTGACGTCAGGAAACGGTACAGGACCGCGTCAGTGTCGCTGCCGATTACCGAGTCTTCAGGGCCGGTCATGCCAACGTCGGTAAGGTAAGCCGTACCTTGAGGCAGGATGCGGGCGTCCACGGTTCCCACATGGGTGTGGGTGCCGAAAACTCCGCTGACCCGTCCGTCCAGATACCAGCCCATTGCCTGCTTCTCGGAAGTTGCCTCGGCATGGAAATCCACGATGACAACCGGCGTTTCCTCTTCGCTCCGCAGCTCGTCCAGGATCTGGTCGGCAGTGCGAAATGGACAATCCAACTGCGTCATAAATACCCGGCCCATAAGGTTGATCACGGCCACGCCTCTATAACGAATGACGCCCACGCCTGGAGCATTGGGGTAGTTCGCGGGCCGCAACACAGGCAACCCTTCTCCTTGAACGTCATCCAGGTAAGGTATGAACTCTTTCTTGTCCCAAATGTGGTTGCCGGAGCTAATCACGTCCACGCCCGCATCCAGGAGTTCAGACGCAGTTTCAGCCGTGAGGCCAAACCCGCCGGCTGCGTTCTCGCCATTGGCAATAACCAGGTCTATGTCCTTCTCCTGGCGCAGGGCGGGCAGGATACGGCGCACGGCATCGCGGCCGGGCCTGCCGATTACGTCACCTATCATCAATATCCGCAATGGGCTTCTTTCCTCTTCTCTCAAGGTGCGCGCTATGAATTTCCCGAAAAAAGACTCAGCAGCCGGAGGTTTCCCGCTCCTGAGTCTTTTTCCATTGCTTTGCCAATCTGGCCCCGGCTGCCGGGCGGATCGGCATAGGGGTCTGGCGGAATGTTGACCAACTGGGATTTAGCGGGCGTACTCCACGCTTCGAGTTTCCCGGATAACTGTGACCTTGATCTGCCCTGGGAAAACCAGGTCTTCTTCCACCTTGCGAGCGATATTGCGGGCCAGCGAGGCGGCATTGACGTCGTCCATATCCTCCGGTTTGACCATCACCCGCACTTCACGGCCGGCCTGGATGGCGAAGGTTCGCTCTACGCCGTCAAAGCTGGCGGCCACTTCCTCCAACTCCTTCAGCCGCTTCACGTAGAGTTCCAGCGATTCTTTGCGAGCTCCGGGCCGGGCTGCGCTGATGGCGTCTGCGGCAGCCACCAGGAAAGACTCCACTGTCTCGTGCTCGTCCCAGTGGTGCTCGAGGATACCCCGGTATGAACTGTGATTGATGCCGTGACGCTTGGCGATCTCTGCGCCGATCTCTGCGTGAGGTCCGGAAACCTCGTGGGTGAGGGCCTTGCCGATGTCATGGAGCAGTCCGCCAACTTTGGCGACCTGCACATTGGCGCCTGATTCCGCAGCCAGCATTCCGGCCAGCAGTCCCACTTCGATAGAATGTTGCAGCACGTTCTCGCCGTAGCTGTACCGGTACTTGAGCTGCCCCAGGAGACGGACCAACTCCCGGTCCAGACCGCTTACGCCAACGTCGAAGGTGGCCTGTTCGCCGGCCTTCATAATAGTCTGCTCGATTTCGTTCTGGGCGCGGTTCACCATGTCTTCGATGCGGGCGGGCTGTATCCGTCCGTCAGAGACCAGTTTTTCCAGGGACAGCCGGGCGACTTCCCGCCGCACCGGGTCGAAGCAGGAAACGGTTACTGCTTCGGGGGTATCGTCAATGATTACGTCTACTCCGGTAAGAGATTCCAAGGTTCGAATGTTGCGTCCTTCACGGCCAATGAGACGGCCTTTCATCTCATCGTTGGGCAGGGATACCACTGAAGTGGTGCTTTCCGAAACCACGTCAGAGGCGAGCCGGTTGATGGCAACGGCGATAATCTTGCGGGCGTTTTCATCCGCCCGTTCCTTGTATTCCCGTTCGAGTTCGTAGTAACGGCGGGCTAAGTCGTGTTGCGCATTCTCTTCGCCGCGCTTTACGACCGCTTCCCGGGCCTCTTCCACCGTCAGGCCAGCTATTCGCTCCAGGGCCTTGTTTTGTTCGGCCCTCTGTTCTTCGACCTCCCTGCGGGACTCCTCAATTTGATGTTCTTTTTCGGCCAGTTCGGCCTGCCGCTGCTCCTGCGCTTCTATCTTGCGCTCCAGTTGCTCTTCCCTCTGAAGGTGCCTATCCTCCAGGCGAGTGAGTTCCCGGCGTTGTTCCTTAATTTCCGACTCAGCCGTGCTCCGTAGCTCGCGAGCTTCTTCCTGTGCCTTCAGGAGGGTTCTCTTGCTTTCCTCCTGAGCTTGCGCGGTCAGACCTTCGGCGGTTTGGCCAGCCAGTTCCAAACTGGATGACTGCTTGCGCTGCCGAAATCCGAGCCAGGCTGCAATCCCTAACCCCAGGGCCGCCAGGACGGCGAGGACTGCGATGATAACTGAAGACATATCACCTTTCCCTTTCCGCCTGCTGTGCCCAAAATGTGGAGCAATCCCCCAATATCTGGGGTTGCTTTGGATTTCGCTCCATATCTGAATCATAGCGAGCGGCCCCGAAAGCGTCAAGGCAAAACAGACGCGCCGGGGATCGGAAACCGGGGCAAACGGCGCTCCCGCGGGTTGGCCACGACGTGCGGCATTAAGCTATTGAGCGACCGCTGCCACTCGACTACAATATGACAGTATGCGCTTACCAATCCTGACCACGCGCTCGAGTGATTGCTGATGGCCGACCAGGACTACTACGCCGTATTGGGAGTTTCGCGGGACTCCAGCGAGGAAGATATTCGCCGCGCTTTCCGGCGGAAGGCGATGGAGTACCACCCGGACCGGAATAAGAACGCCGACGCCGAGGAGAAGTTCAAGGAGATCAACGAAGCCTATCAGGTGCTTTCCGACTCCAGGAAACGCGGGCAGTATGACCGCTTCGGCAAGGCGGGCGTCGGCTCAGGCCCCCAGGCCGGAGGCAACCCCTTCGACGGCTTTGATGTCTTCGGCGGGTTCGGCGACATCTTCGATTCCTTCTTCGGCGATGCATCGGGCAGGAGCGCCAGGCAACCCAGACGTGGCGGCGACATCCAGCAGCAGGTCATCCTCAGCTTCGAAGAGTCGGTCTTCGGCGCAGAGCGCGAGGTTGACATCAACCGCCTTGAGTCTTGCCAGAACTGTTCCGGCGGGGGCAACGAGCCAGGCACTTCAGTAGATACCTGCAGCACCTGCCAGGGACGCGGCCAGGTCCGGCGTTCCCAGCGCAGCGTATTCGGCCAGTTCACGCAGGTTGTCGGATGCCCCTCATGCCGCGGAAGGGGCAGCGTCATCACCACCCCGTGCAGGAAGTGCCAAGGTGCCGGACGGGAGCGCCGCAGGCGCAAGATCGAAGTGAAAATCCCAGGCGGTGTCGAGAGCGGGATGCAGGTGCGGCTCAGCGGCGAGGGCGACGTTGGCACCGACAACGGCGGGTCCGGCAACTTGTACGTGGCTGTCAACGTACAAGAGCACAATTTCTTCCAGCGCGAGGGCACCGACATCATCTATACTCTTCCCCTGAATGTCGCCGAAGCCGCCCTAGGTGCGGACAAGGTGATACCGACCATTGACGGATTCGAGGAAGAGTTCAAGGTGCCACAAGGAACTCAGCCTGGCACGGTGTTCAACATACGGGGCAAAGGAGTGCCGCACCTCAATTCCAACCGCCGGGGCAATATGCGCATCATGGCCGACGTGCGAGTGCCAGGGTCCTTGAACAAGCGCCAGCGCGAACTGCTGGAAGAACTGGCCAAATCCTTCAACGGTGAAAAGCCTTCTCAAAAGCGTTCGGACAACGGCAGAAGACGCTCCGGTAAGGATGATAACCCGGAGACACGGAGCGAGTCTGCCGACGAAGACTCGACGGAAAAAGGACTGTTCGACCGTATCAAGGACGCCTTCTAAATGTCCTGGCAGGAACTCAGCATCTCCGTTCCCCATGAGTATGTGGAGCCTGTCTCCTATCTCTTCACCCGCTATGGCAAAGGACTCAGCACCGAGCCGCAGGGGGCTGGCCGGGTTATGCTCAGGACCTTTCTCGAAACCGGCTCCGAGCAGAGACTGGCCCGCATAGACATCGGCATTCGCCTTATCAGCTCCATTGAGCCGCTGGGCGAACTTGCTATCCGCGACCTGGACGACGGTGAAGACTGGCAGAATAGCTGGAAGGAACATTACGACGCGCTGCCCGTCGGAAGCGGTCTGATCATCAAGCCTTCGTGGGTAGAACTGGGGCAAGAAGAAAGCAATGGCCGGTTGGTCATCGAACTCGACCCGGGCATAGCCTTCGGCACCGGGTATCATCCCTCGACCTACACCTGCATGGAGGCGCTGGAAGAACTGGTGCAGCCGGGAATGCGAGTCATGGATCTCGGAACCGGCTCCGGAATTCTGACCATAACCGCGTTGCGGTTGGGCGCGGCCTCGGCGGTAGCCTTGGACATAGACGGCCAAGCCGTGAGCGCGGCCAGGCAGAACTTCCGGCGTCTGCGTATGCAAGACCGCATAACCCTCGTCAAGGGTTCGGTGCCTCACCCTGCTGCCCCGGCGGAAACTTTCGACATCGCCGTCGCCAACATTTCCGCTCGGGGCGTGGCCGACCGGGCCCCATTCATCCTCCGGTCTCTGCGGCCCGGCGGTATGCTCATCGCTTCCGGCCTGCTGGCTACGCAACGGCCAGAGGTGGACGACGCTGCATTAGCCTTGGGGTTCACTCCTGAACTGGAATGGCCCCGCGAGGAGTGGCTGAGCTTGGGCTATCGCGCTCCGGCAAGTAGCAAAATCCCCTCTTCTGAGAAACCGGGTTAGGGCGAGGCTTATCCAGCTCAGGTTGCATTTAAGAAGGTCGCGGCGTAACATCAAGTGAATTTCCGCAACGCATTTCGTAGCTAATGACTGTCTCTGTGGGAGAGTTGTAGTTGGTGGAAAAGGTTAGCCTCGAACGATACGAGATTACCGGACGACTTGGGTCCGGCGCAGACTACGATGTGCGCGCCGCCACCGACCTTGAAACCGGAGCCGAGGTCGCCTTGAAGCGTCCCGTGCCCCAGGCCGTCAGCCGCAAGCAACACGGGGCCATTGAGGCTCGCACCGGGCGGCTGCTTCAAGCCTACGACCAAGCCGGAGACGCAGGCGGGCTGCTGGCCCCCATCTTGGGCTACACGGAAACCACCATTCACGACGGATACTTCGGCGACGGTCTGGGAGAACCGTATACCGTGTTCGTGCAGGGACGCGCTCCCGGCATCCCGCTGCTGGGCGATATGATGTCGCGCATCACCGGGGTTCCCATCGGGGCCGGACAGAATCTGTTCGCCATGTTCCCACTGGAACAGGCGGTGAACGCTCCCCGGTTTCCCATCCATAACCAGCTCATGGAGTTGGAGCAGGCTTTCCTTGACTCCGGCTACATCCTGCTGGATATGCGACCCCAGAACATCTTCTTCCTGCCCGGCGCTGGGCGGATACAGGTTATTGACACCGGAGCGCTGGCCGGAGTAGACGACCCGCCGCCACGCGGACGCCCTCCGCTGGATGTTAACGACGCCTGCCTGGAACTTCTCAAGTTCTACACAACTGCCGATTCTCCTCCGCAGGATGCCTCGGGATACCGGGACGCCAGAGGAATCAGGCCCATCGTAAATGTCCAGCAGGAAGTGAACGAAATGCGCCGCGGGCTGTCTGGACTGGAGGATAATGTTGCCGCTCCCGGCAGTATTATGCTGGAAAAAATCGTCGCCCGCGCATACACTGATTACCGGCAGTTCGGCGCCGACCTGAACGCTTGGCTGGAAGCCATATCCGAACGCAATCAGGCCGCGCCAGACTTCGAATCCGCCCGCCTCGCATGGCGCGAAGCATTGGAATGGCTGCGGGGAGACTACTGGACCCGCTTTAGATTCGATGCCAACACCGAGCTTGCGGCCTTTTCGTCTTGAACGGAAGGGTCAGACTATTGAGGGGAGTACTGAGGACGATTCCTATGGTTGCCAGCGCATTTTCAACGCTGCAAGATAATTCAGCTCATGGCGAAGACAATCTGCTGACCCGCGACCTGGGCGACGGCGATTTCCTGGACGTGGTGATGGACGGAGTTACCGGGCACGGCGGGGCCGAGGCCAGCCGTGAACTCGCCGAAGCTCTGGCGGAAAGCAAGACCGACAACATCGAAGAGATCGCCGCAACGATTAGCGAGGTCAATGACGAGTTTTTCGGTGTAGGTGGAGGCCGTTTTCTGCTCACCACCGTCTCCGTGGCCCTATACCGTGGCGGGCGGCTGTACGTCGCCGCCGCGGGGGACAGCCCCATCATTCATGTTACGCCCCGATTCCCACGACCGACTCTGCGGACGGCTGGGCGGCTTTCTGCACGTCGGGGTTGCCCGGGCCGTCGGCGCCGCGTCAACTCTTGGCGAGATGGTTCGGCGCGACATCAACGTCGAACCCGGGGCGCGAATCGTGCTGGCCACGGACGGCGTCACCGACAACATGGATGCCGCGGAGCTGGCCGAAGTAGTCCGCAGCTCGGCCACCCCGGAAGAAGCCACTGGCCGCATCGAGGAAATCATCGCCGGGCGGTTGGTCGAGGGCCGGGTGCCTGAAAAACTTGGCGTCCGTTTCCGTTACGACGACCGGACGGCCATAGTCCGATTTTTCGATTAAGGATTGCCGCCCCAGCGTCATAGTTGAGCGCGGGGTGCCTAATTGCTACAATTTAGCGCAACATTGAGGCCGGTTTGCCCCACTCCTCTTAACAAATGGGCGGGCGTCCGGCGTTTCTCCGTCGCATAGCTGGCCGCGCGGGAACACTCGCCGGCGCAAAGGAGCCACTAAGTGGGCAAAGTCAAGGTAGCCATCATCGGCGTGGGCAACTGCGCCTCCTCTTTGGTTCAGGGTCTTTACAAGTACGTGGAGACGCCCGAGAACGAGATAGTTTCCGGAGTAATGCACAACCGTATTGGCGACTACCGCATTGAGGACATCGAGGTCGTCGCCGCTTTCGACATTGACGAGAACAAGGTCGGCAAGGATCTGTCGGAAGCCGTTTTCACGCAGCCCAACAATACAATAAAGTTCGCAGACGTCCCCCCAACTGGCGTCAAGGTGGAGCGGGGGATGACCCACGACGGGATCGGCCGTTACGTCTCGCACCTGGTCAAGAAATCCTCTCACTCCACCTCCGACATCACTGGCATCCTTCGGGACCGTGAAGTGGACGTGGTCATCAACTACCTGCCCGTAGGCAGCGAGCAGGCTACCAAGTGGTATGTCGAGCAGATTCTCAACGCCCGCTGCGCCATGGTCAACTGCATCCCCGTATTCCTTGCCCGCGAGGAATACTGGCGCACCCGCTTCGAAGAGCGCGGCGTCCCCATCATAGGCGACGACATCAAGTCCCAGCTTGGCGCCACTATCACCCACCGGGTTCTCACCCGCCTCTTTGAAGACCGGGGCGTCAAGCTGGAGAATACCTACCAGTTGAACTTCGGCGGCAATACCGACTTCCTGAATATGCTGGAGCGGGAACGCCTCACCTCCAAGAAGATTTCCAAGACCGGCGCTGTCACCTCTCAGTTGGATGAGGAAATAGACCCGGACAGTATCCACGTCGGGCCCAGCGACCATGTTCCGTGGCTTAAAGACAGGAAGTGGTGCTACATCCGCATGGAGGGGCAGATTTTCGGCGGAGCTCCCATCAGCCTCGAGGCCAAGCTGGAAGTCTGGGACAGCCCCAACTCCGCCGGCGTCGTCGTTGACGCCGTCCGCTGTGCCAAGCTCGCCATGGACCGCGGCCTCGCCGGGGCTGTCGAAGGTCCCAGCGCCTACTTCATGAAGTCCCCCCCCGTACAGTACACCGACGACACAGCGAGGGATATGACCGACGCATTCATCGCCGGGGAGGATCAGACATAGCGGCGGACAAACGGCGTTTTCAGCCTTCCGGCAAGCTCAGGAGGATGCCGTTGAAGATTGCGATGGTGTCGCCCTACGATTTCACTTGGCCCGGCGGCGTAACCATCCATGTGTCGCAGTTGGCCCGCGAATTGGGGCGGTCAGGACACGAAGTGCAGGTGCTGGCCCCCCATTCACCCTCGCGCGAGTGCCTGGACCAGGACCTGCTTGTCCCCTTGGGCCGTTCCGTTCCCCTGCCTAGCGGAGGCTCCATTGCCCGCGTTTCCCTGTCGTGGTGGCTCGCTCGCCGGATTCGTTCCCTGCTGGAACGCGAGCAGTACGACATCATACATCTCCACGAACCCATGGCTCCGATCTTGCCCCTCACCGTGCTGGAATACTCCAACACTGTCAATGTCGGAACTTTCCACGCCTGCCATAACCGCCAGCATCTCTACAAGATGACCCGTCCGGTCATCAAGCGCTGGCGCAGCCGTCTCCACGGCAGCATCGCAGTCTCTCCGGCGGCGAGGCGTTATGTCAGTGATACTTTCCCCGGTGATTACGAAATCATACCCAACGGCATAGACGTGGACCACTTTTCCCAGCGAGCCGCGCCTTGGCCTCAGTACCAGGACGGCAAGATCAACCTGATCTTCGTGGGAAGGCTGGAGAAGCGAAAGGGGCTGCGATACCTGCTGGAAGCCTACGGCAGGCTGAAATGGGATATGCCAAACCTTCGGCTCATTGTGGTGGGGCCGGGTACCCCCGATAAGGACTCCTACCATGTACTCAGTTCCCAAAACCTTCAGGATGTCGAATTCGTCGGCAGGGTTCCCTATGACGATCTCCCTCGCTACTACGCTTCTGCCGACATCTTCTGCTCCCCTGCCACCGGTGGAGAGAGCTTTGGAATAGTGCTTCTGGAAGCGATGGCCGCCGCCAGGCCGGTAGTGGCTGCCGACATCGAGGGGTACCGTGGCGTCATGCAACATGGCAAACAGGGACTGCTCTTCCAGAACAAGAGCGTCGAATCCTTGGCCGCAGAACTGCAAACTCTGATTCTGGACCCTGATATGCGCCGGAAAATGGGAGAGCAAGGAAGAACGACCGCAGAGCAGTTCCGCTGGCAAGTGGTGGCCCAGCGGGTGGAAGAATACTACGAATCCTGCTTACAGGTGGCGCATGGCATTGCTGGGCAGAGAACAGCTTAGGGGGGCGGTCCGAAGCTATTTTGAGGAGCCGGGAGCCCGGTTCTTCAAGGCCGTGGGGTTCACTCCCAACGCCATCACGCTGTTGGGTTTCGCTGTCTGTGTGGTTTCCGCCTACTTGGTGGCGTCGGGGTGGCTGGTCTGGGGCGGAGTGGTGTTTCTTGCCGGGGGCATCCTCGACCTGTTCGACGGGGCGCTGGCTCGAATGACCGGCCAGGCTACTCCCTTTGGGGCGCTGCTGGACTCAGTATTCGACCGTCTCGGGGAAGCGGCCTTGTTCGTGGGCCTAGGCGTATACGCGCTCCGCCCCGAGCACAGCGACGACTATCGCGCTTTCTTCATCACCGCGCTGCTGCTGGCCCTCATCTTCTCTCAGGGCGTCAGCTATCTCCGTGCCAGGGGCGAAGGGCTGGGCGTGTTCACCCGCGCCGGCGTGATGACCAGAACCGAGCGGGTGGCCCTGCTGGGAATCGGATTGCTACTTGGATGGATACCCTGGCTGCTGCTGGGAGTGCTGGTCGTCATCGCTGCGGTATCCTGCTTCACTCTGTTCCAGCGAATGTTCACCATCCGCGATATGCTGGACGAAGGCTGATAGACGCGATCTCCTTTCTGAAGGAATGCTACCCCAGTAGTCAGTGTCTGTTAATAGTTCCCTCTCCTTCCGGTGGAGGGTTAGAGCCAAGCCCATGCCAAAGCGGGAGGCGAGGGCGTCTCTCCGCTGTGGGCAAAGTGCTGATGTATGGATTTCACCCTCTCCCTCCCTTCGGCAAGCTCAGGACGAGAGAGAATTAAAATACCCTGCTCCAGTGGTCATCAGGGTAGCTAAGCCCCGCCAGCCCGTGTAAACTGGCCGCAACACCTTCTCGCTTTTGAGGAGTCCGCCCGATGGCAACGGCCCAGCAGGCTTTGATCCCGGCTCAGGAAAAGTCGCGACTGAAACGAGACTTCCGTAAGCATCTGAAAGCAGACGTTGTCCTACGTTTTTTCACACAGCGCCCGTCGCCTATTGCCATTCCGGGGCGCGACTGCCGTTATTGTTCTCAGACACAGCAGTTGCTCGAGGAAATGACGGCCCTTTCACCAAAATTGACGCTGGTAACGGTGGACTTCTTCGCGGAACAGGAACAGGCGCGAGAAGCCGGTGTCTCCCGCATTCCGGCCGTTTTGCTGACGACAGACTCCGGCAGCAGGGTACGGTTCTACGGATTGCCGATGGGCTACGAATTACCAGCGTTCATTGACAGCATCAAGGCGGTTTCCCGGGGAATGACAAGGCTGTCAGTGAACTCCCGCAAGCAGTTGCGCCGGGTCAACCGCCCGGTGCATTTGCAGGTGTTTGTAACCCCCGGCAGCGAAGTTTCCGCTGGCATGGCCCTGCTGGCCCACGCCATGGCCGTGGAAAGCAGACACATCACTGCCGACGTAATTGAGGCGGACGAATTTCCTGACCTGGTACGCCGTTACAGCGTCCGTCAGGTCCCGCTGACCATAATCAACGAATTCTCCACCGTGCCGGGCATGGTCGGCGAGGAAGAGTTCCTGGAAAAGGTGCTACAGGCTGGCGTTCAGCAGCCACCGGAGTCCTGACCACGCGGCCAGGCGTTCTGCGCCCAGCCGATCATACAGGACTCGCGCAGTTGGCTATAATTCCCTCTCCAATAGGGTGAGGGCAGCCTCTCAACTGCGTAAGTCCTACCATAAAAAGGAGTGCTGATTGTGCCCAACGAGCTTAGAGGCGACATGAACGGGCAGGGGCTGAGGGTTGGCATTGTTGTTGCCCGGTTTAACGAAATTATCACCAAGCAGTTGCTGGAAAGCGCACTCGAAACGCTGACCCGCTGCGGGGTGCGCGACTCCGATATTACGGTCGCCTGGGTTCCGGGCTCCTTCGAGTTGCCGGTGGTCGCGCGCGCCTTCGCCAAGAGCGGACGCTGCGACGCCGTAATCTGCCTGGGCGCAATCATACGCGGCGAAACCAGCCACTACGACATGGTGGCCGGCCAGGCCCAAGGCGGCGCCGGGTCGGTCAGCCTGGATACCGGAGTGCCTACCATATTCGGCGTGCTAACCACCGAGAATATGGAGCAAGCCCTCAACCGGGCTGGCGGCAAGTCCGGAAACATGGGCGCCAACGCTGCCCTTGCCGCCGTAGAAACGGCATCGGTGGTAGCGGCGGTAAACACAGCGTAGCATATATCCCCTCTCCCTCTGGGAGAGGGTTAGGGTGGGGGCTACATATGGCGCAAATCGGCGTTACCATTCCCAACAACTGGGGCGTTGCAGACCCGCAGCAGGTGCTGGCGTTGGGGCCGGAAGCAGAGCAGATGGGCTACGACTCGATCTGGGTCATGGACCACCTGTTCAACACCGGCTACATACGCGAACGCCTGGAAGACCGGCCCTACTACCACCCCATGGCCATGCTGTCCTATATGTCCGCCATCACCAGCAGGGTAACCCTGGGAACATCGGTGCTGGTGCTGCCCTACCACAATCCGGTGGAGCTGGCCAAATATGCCGCAACCCTGGACCAGATGTCGGGCGGTCGCGTGACCCTGGGCGTCGGCGTTGGCGCAATGACCGAGGAGTTCGCCGCCCTGGGTATTCCCATGTCGCAGCGCGGCTCGCTCACCAACGAGTGCATCAACCTGATGCGCGAGCTTTGGGCCAGCGCCAAGCCGGAGTACCATAGCCGCAATTGGGACTTCTCTGACCTGTACTTCTCTCCCAAGCCGGCGCAGGCCAGCATCCCTGTGTGGGTGGGCGGCTCCTCTCCCGGCGCGCTGCGGCGCACGGCCCGCTTGGGTGACGGCTGGCATCCTACCGGCCTGTCTCCGGAAGACTTCGCCATAGGCCGCGCGGAGATAAACTCGCTGGCGCAGGCAGCGGGGCGCAATTCCGATGACATCGCCATGTCAACCCGCGTCGAGGTGGAAGTCCACGGCGGTCCGTCCAGCCAGCGCGCGGCCAGCCGCTCCCGGCTTCCCGGCGACGATATGGGAGCGCTTCGCTCTGGCCTGGAGGCTTACCGGGAGGCCGGTGTGGAACATTTCGTTCTCGCGCTGAATTCCGGCGACATACAGGCCCTTCACAGCCTGATGGCTAAGATCGCCGACGAAGTGATACCTTCCTTCCAGTAAAGAAGTTCCCTCTCTCCATGGGAGAGGGTTAGAACCTGCCTCGTACTTGATACGGGGGTGAGGGCGTTGTTCTGCGTTACTTCTCCGGCGGGTTCTGGCGCAGAAATTCCTCCAGTTCTTTGTGACTAGACTCCAGTTTTTCCAGTTGCCCGGCTTGAGGTGGGGTCGCGCCGTAGTGAGTCTCCTGAAACTCGTCTACTATGGACGCCACCGGGTCGGAGGGAAGTATCCCCGAAAGGCCCCTCTGATGCTCCCGTGGAGTCTCCGAACCCTCCTTGGGGCGACCGGCGTGGCTGGCAAATTCCAGCAGGGCATGGTAGTAATCGCGAGGGGAGCGGGGTTTTGACCCCGCGGGCCTGCTCCGGTCCCTGCGCAACCCTGCGAACAGTCCACCGAATACCTCGCCCAGATCATCCCCGACTCGCTCCAGGCTAAACAGCGATTCGCGGCTTTCTATGACTTCGCTTTCCCTCCCTTGACGGCGTCGGGACCGGAACAGCGCGTATATGATCCATGTGGCGGCCGCCATACCAATTGCCGCGGCTCCCCACTTCATAACCGTGAACCATCCGCTGCCGCCGGGTTCGGTCTCGGTTTCGCGCAGACTCTGGTGGAAATCATCCAGGCGGCGCTGGGCCTCGATGAGACCCTCCAGGTTGCCGCCGCCCATCAGGTCGGAGAACCAGTTGCCGACACTTACCAGCGCGCCGGCCAGCAGCCCGATAAGCAACAGCACAGGCTCCAGTATCCAATAACCCGCGGCGCCGATGGCCTTGGCAACTGCCCGCGTTACGTCGTCCAGGCCACCCAGGCCGAGTCCGCTGATCAACAGCCCAAGGACCACGACGGCTCCGGCGCTGGCAGCTATGGGCCATAGCCATTGCGCTGGCATATCGCGCTCATCACCCGTTTCAGACGAGAACCGGGCCAGCGCCATCCCCGGCAGTCCCACGGCAAAGTAACCAACCACCAGAAAGCCGCTGACGATTCTTCCGGTGGTTACTGCGTCAATCACCGCCGCTGCCAGCATCACAACCAATCCAACCTGAAAGGAGGAGCGCACTACGTCGAGGGTTACTTCCTCCCGCGACAACCCTATACCTCGCCACCAAACGACCAGCAGGAACATTACCGAGCCAGCGAACAACCCTACCCCCTTCAAACCTCCATACAGCAAAGGCTCGAAAGGGAGCGCCGCCTCCCCGGAGTTCCAGGCTGTAAGGGCAAGCAGCGATGGCACGCCGAGGGCCAGACCAACCAGCCCGCGCATCACCGGCGTTATCCTCAGACTCAGTATCCAGGAAGAGAGAGCGTAACCCCACACCAGAGACAGCAGCACAAGCCAGAAAGGCATCTTCAGTTGCCCGAATTTTGCCAAGTGAGCAAAGACAGCGATTATCAGGTACAGTGTGCAGCCTTCAAGAAAAAGCGCGACCGCTGTGATCGCCCTAGCCCTCCAGGAGAGCGCCATCCAATGCCTCGCTGATGCCGACTTTCATATCCTCGCCGTAATCTATAAGTGACTCTGGCAGAGTGTCCAGAAGGTGTCCCATGCCTGTAACGAGAATGTCGCCGATGCGTTCGGGGGGCTGGCCATCGCCGGCATAGAGGACCAATACGCGATATCCCCGCTCTCCAATGGCTTCCAATTGTTCAGAAATTGAGGGAGTGATGGCCCCGGTCACGAACAGTACAGTAGCTCCAGGCGGGAGCCGTTCACACTCGGCCCGGAATACGTCGGGCAGCATCGCCACCACGTAGGGAGCAGCCATCGCCAGCGCTTCCAGGGTCATGGGGAGTTGCGATGTGGAGGCCCCGGGTGGAACACTGAGCCACTTGCCCGAATACGACGCCACCGCGTTGGAAATCATTCCGTAGCTGTAACCCAGGCGGTCGGCCAAGGCTGCAACGGACGCGGCGGCGGTGACCGACCGCTCGAACAGCCGCCGGTTGGTGCCCTGCCAAACGAAATCACTGGAAGAGCCGTTCAGGGCAATCAGCATATTCAGCGATACCGCCGGCTCATATATCCTGGTCTGCAATTGGCCGGCCCTCGCCGTGGCTTTCCAGTCAATGTGTTTCAGCGGATCGCTGGTGCGGTATTCCCTATGCCCTCGAACGCGGTTAGTGTCGTGATACAGCGGCAGTTTCCCGCGCACCATACCGAAAGGATGCCGCGGCGGAGTCAGCAGTTCTTCGATGTTCACGACGCGGGGATAGACTAGGATATTCTCCACATCCGTGCGGCGAGTTTCGGAAGAAGCAAAGCCAAAAATATCGCCGCTTCGCATTCGCACCGGGCCGATGCGATGATAGCCTCGGCGGTTGCAGCGCATGGCGAACTTCCAGGTGGCCCGCTGGTACGGCAGCAGAGAGGTGGTGATACTGTGGTGACGGTTGGTTTCCAGTGTCGCCCCGCGCACCACCGCCCCAACCAATTCCAACCCTTCCGGAAAGGGGTCTTGGGACTCAACCCAGATCAGGGGAAGAGGCTTGTCGTTGTTGAGCGTAACCGTGTAGTCAATGGTATCGCCGATAAAAGCGCGGCGTCGGCTCAACTCCCTGCTGTAGGTGACTTTTCGGAAGCCGTACCGTTCCCATATTCTGGCCGCCATCCAGACGATGGCAACCAGGGAACCGACCACCAGCAGAATACCACTGCTAACCAGCAGCCCAATGAGAACGAGCAGACCGCTGACCATCGGCCAGAGTTCGTGGCGCATAACCTATTCAGGAGCGGAGCGCCCGGCCCTAGACCGGGACCTCTACCTTGGACAGCAGTTCCAGAACCACGTCCTCGGCGGTTCGGCCCCTCAGCCGGGCTTGTGGTGTGAGAATGGTGCGATGGGAAAGGGCATAGGGAGCGATGACCTTCACATCGTCGGGCGTGACATAGCTGCGTCCTCGGATGGCGGCAAATGCCTGCGAGCAACGGTACAGGCCGAGGGATGCTCTCGGGCTGGCTCCCAGTTCCACATCTTCGTGGGCTCGGGTCGCCTGTACCAACCGAACGACGTAATTGGTCAGCACAGGGTCAACGTATATCTCCTTTACCCGCTGTTGGCCTTCAACTATGTCGTCGCCGCTGGCCACTGCCTCCAAATTTTCCATGGGGTTCGCAGAGTTGAAGCGGGCCAGCATCAGCCCCTCGTCAGTCTCGTCGGGATAACCCAGGCGCAGGCGCAGCATGAAGCGGTCCAGTTGCGCTTCGGGCAGAGGGAATGTCCCTTCCAGCTCAATGGGGTTCTGGGTGGCTATGAGCATGAAAGGAACCGGAAGAGGCATGGTACGGTCATCAACGGTAACCTGGCCCTCGGCCATGGCCTCCAGGAGGGCCGATTGAGTTCGCGGTGTGGCGCGGTTGATTTCGTCCGCAAGGATGACTTGGGCCAGTATGGGACCGGGCCGGAACTCGAACTCACTAGACTTCTGATTGTAGTAATGGACGCCTGTAATGTCGGAAGGCATCAGGTCGGGAGTGCACTGTATGCGGTGGAAGCTGCAACGCAGCGATTCCGACAAGCTGCGGGCAAGGGTGGTCTTGCCGATGCCCGGGACATCTTCAACCAGTACATGACCTCCGCTCAAGACCGCCGCCAGGGTGAGCTCAATGACCGCCTCCTTGCCCACCAGCACGCGACCGATATTGGACTTGACCGCAGCCGCAATCTCCGCCACTTTAGCAGCGCTCCCGGCGCAGGCTACGGGCGGATCAGCCGCACCGTCCTGAGTTTGTCGAAGTGTCTGGGCCATTGCTTATCCAGGCTGCGGAACTAATGCGCCGCGCCCTCTCGCTCAATAAATTCCTCGGCTTCCCGCAGGTCTTTGAAGGAGTCTATGCTGGTCCAGAAGGACCGGGTACGGTATGCAGCAATACGCCCGCTCCGGGCCAAACCGGGAAAAGTCTCCACTTCGTGGTCTCCCAAGTCAGGAAACTCGGAGAACACGTCCCGGTCGAAGACATACACGCCGCCGTTGATCCAGTGGGGCAGTTCTACTTTCTCTCTGAATCCGACCACGCCGCCCGAGTCGTTCATGTCCACAATTCCGTAGGGGCTGACCATTGGGACGGCCAACAAGGTTACGGCCGGCCCGTTGCGCCGGGCCGGACTCTCGCGGTGGAACTCGACAACTTCAGACAAGGGCTGCCGGGTGATAATGTCGCCATTGGTGACCACCACCGGCTCATCCCCCTGCGGCGCAGCGGGATAACCTTGCTTGATGGCTCCGCCCCTTCCCAAGGGCGAGTCCTCGACACTGTATTCGGCGGTTACGCCAAATCCGGAGCCATCGCCAAAGTAGTCGCGGATGGCTTCCCAGCGGTATCCGGCCAGGAACACAACGCCCGTAACTCCCCCTTCTCTGAGCCACTCAATCTGACGCTCAAGAATGGGCTTGCCGCAGACGGGAGCCATGGGCTTGGGGATGCTGTCGGTAAGCGGACGAAGCCGTTCACCTTTCCCACCGGCCAGAATCAACGCATACATAGGCCCTTCCTCGAAAACGGAATGGCTTTGCGATGCCCTAATATACCTGTGGCGTATCGGAAGGGTCAAACACCGGCTGACGCTTCGGGTGTATGATGGAGACATCATTGTGGAAAAAATTCAAGCTAACGCCCGTCAGCGCCCCCCGGCCGTCAGAAGGACTGCCCGTGGCCAGCGCTGCCGGAGCGTTTCGCCGCAATTTACCAATCAGCGCATTCAAAAGAAGACCAGGAGTAAAACATGGACTACGAAATCCTTCACAAACCATCCTACGCCCTTGCGCGAATCAAGCTGAACCAGCGGGAGCAGCTACAAGCCGAGACAGGCGCGATGGTCAGTATGTCAGACAGCATCAAGCTGGAGACCGGCACCAGGGGCGGGATATTCGGCGGCCTGCGGCGCTCAGTCCTGGGCGGCGAGAGCTTCTTCGTCAACACCTTCACCGCCGAGCAGGCGGGCGAGGTCACCGTTGCGCCCTCGCTGCCAGGCGACATCGAGGCGCTGGAACTGCAAGGCGAGACGCTACTGGTGCAGTCGGGGTCCTTCCTGGCCGCGACCATGAACATCGAAGTGGACTCGCAATGGGGCGGGGCGCGTTCCTTCTTTTCCCGTGAAGGGCTTTTCCTGCTGCGCTGTTCCGGCAGGGGGCTGCTGTTCATCTCGTCTTACGGGGCCATCCACCGGATTGACTTGGGCCGTGGCGAACGGTACACCGTGGATAACGGTCATATGGTTGCCTTTGACGAATCGGTCAGGTACGAAGTGGGCCGCTCCGGCGGCTGGAAGACGACCCTTCTGAGCGGCGAGGGACTGGTCTGCAAGCTGGAAGGCCCAGGCCGCTTCTATATGCAGACCCGGAGCGAAGACGCCTTCCTGAGCTGGTTAGTTCCGAAAGTGGGCAACAAGTAGCCGCCATTCCGTTGCCGGAGACGGCTGCCCGCCCTACGACGGCGGGTAGTTCTCTTTCCACCAGCGGGCGATGTCGAGACGGCTGGCGAACCAGACCCCTTCCTTCTGAGAGGCATACTTCAGGAACCGGTCCAGGCCGGCGGCCCGGCCCGGTTTACCGATGATGCGGCAGTGCAGGCCCACCGACATCATCTTGGGGTGGGTCGCTCCCTCTTCGTAAAGGGTATCGAAGGAGGCTTTGGCTACCTGGAAGAAATGCTCCGGAGTCAGCAGGTCCCCTCGCCAGTACTTGTAGTCGTTGACCTCCAGGGAATACGGCACTACCAGCCAAGGCTTGCCATGCACCTGTGTGTAGTAAGGCAGGTCGTCGTTATAGGAATTGCAGTCATACTCGAATCCGCCTTCTTCCACCACCAACTCCCGCGTGTTGACGCTGGGGCCGTAACGAGTGTACCAGCCAAGGGGCCTCTGGCCGCAGATGCGGGTTATGGACTCCACCGCTTGCCGGATAGCCTCCCTTTCGGCGTCACGGTCCATCTTGTAGTATTCCTCCCAGCGGTTGCCGTGGCCCATGACTTCGTGCCCCCGGCGGATGGCCTCGGGCCCAACTTCCGGGTTGCGCTCCAAGGCCAGGGCGCAGGCATAGAAGGTGCCCTTGACGTTGTTGCGGTCGAGGATGTCCATAATGCGCCAGACACCGACCCGACTGCCGTACTCGAAGAACGACTCGTTGGCGAGATCGCGCTCCCCAGGATTGAGGGGCGAGGGTGACTCCCCGGATGTCTCTCCGCTGGCATCTCCGTCCAGAATAGAGTATTCAGAGCCTTCCTCGTAGTTAACAACCACCGAGACGGCGATTCTCGCGCCGCCGGGCCACCTCACCTGTGGGGGATTGGCGCCGTAACCTATAAAGTCCCGTTCCTGCATTGATCCCTCCTGGCCAAAGTCAGCTTGTGCGTTGCCTGTGTTGGCGGCGCTTTGCTATATAGCCAGATAATGATAACTCAAGCGGGAAGGGAGAAAGCAGAGAAAATACAGGGAGGAAGAAAAGGGTGGCTGCCCCGCCTGGGCTCGAACCAGGGATTCCAGCTCCAAAGGCTGGCGTGCTACCACTACACCACGGGGCATTGCGAGCCGTTGCTATTCATTGTGCTTGCCTACAAAGCGTCCGTCAAGGGGCGTTCAAGCCACGGTCAGGGCTATATAATAATTCCCTCTCCCTCCGGGGGAGGGTTAGGGTGGGGGCGTCTCTCCACTGTGGGCAAAGTGCTGATGCCAGGATTTCACCCTCACCCTAACCCTCTCCCTCAAGGGAGAGGGAATTGGAAACGCTGCTCCTGCAACCTAACCACCTACCTGCGAGCGGTTGGTTGACCTGAATCGGCCTTCCGCCATACAATCGCAACCAGTCAAATTCCGCATTCCGTCATTGGGTCGAGAGAGATGAACGGCGACCAGATCAGGGATTCCTTCATACGATTTTTCGAGAGCAAAGGGCATCAGCATATGCCCTCGGCGTCCCTCATTCCCGCCGGTGACCCCACGTTGCTGTTCACCAGCGCCGGCATGGTGCCGTTCAAGCCTTTCTTCATGGGAGAGCAAACTCCTCCCTCCCGCCGACTCACCAGCAGCCAGAAGAGCTTCCGTACTACAGACATTGACGAGGTGGGCGACCACAAGCACCTGACTTTCTTCGAGATGCTGGGCAACTTCAGCATCGGCGACTACTTCAAGGAAGGAGCCGTCAGCTTTGCCTGGGAACTGGTCACCCAGCTCTTCGGCCTCTCTCCCGACCGCCTCTACGTGACCATTCACCTGGATGACGACGAAGCCTTTGACATCTGGCACGACCAGGTAGGCGTTCCTGTCGAGCGCATCTACCGCTATGGCGACAAGGACAACTGGTGGGGCCCCGCAGGCACCGAAGGCCCAACCGGCCCCTGCTCCGAAATCCACTACGACGGCGGCGTGGAGAAGGGCTGCCACGCCGGGCGCATGGTGGAGGTGGACGTCCTCACCAACCTGCTGCGAGAAGAGCGCGACGGCGCTCCACCCCGCGAGGTTCCCGGTTGCCACCCCAACTGCGACTGCGAGCGTTTCGTCGAGCTGTGGAACTTGGTGTTCATGCAGTTCTACCAAGACCCGGAGCGCAACCGCACGCCCCTGCCCGCCCCCAGCGTGGACACCGGCATGGGGCTGGAGCGCGCCGCGGTCATCCTGCAAGGAAAAAACAACATCTACGAGACCGACCTGTTCACCTCAATCATCGCCAGGGTGTCCAACCTTACCGGGCGCGAATACGGCGCAGACGCCGATACCGACTTCGCCATGCGCGTGGTCGCCGAACACGCCCGCGCCGCTTCCTTCCTCATCGGCGACGGCGTGGCGCCGGGCAACGAGGGGCGTGGATACGTGCTGCGGCGAGTCATCCGCCGCGCCATACGCTACGGGCGGCGGCTGGGGCTGACCGGCCCCTTCCTGTGCGATGTGGTGGAGGAAGTGATTCCCCGCTTCCAGGCCGTCTATGGCGAGTTGTCCCAGAACCGCGACTTCATCCTCCGCGTGGTCAACCTGGAGGAGGAGCGATTTGCCGAGGCTTTCGGGCGGGGCAACGAAATTCTGCTGGATATGATTTCCGTTCAGTCCGCCGCGACTAACGGCGCATCAGAAAGGATAGTGTCGGGCCGCGACACTTTCGTCCTATACGACACCTACGGCTTTCCTCCTGAGCTGACTGCCGAGATTGCCCGCGAGCACGATTTCGACGTGGATATGGACGGCTTCGAGCAGGAAATGGAGCGGCAGCGGGAGAAGTCCCGCTCCGGCCAGCAGTTCGAGGGCAGCATGGAAATGCTGACCGCCTATGAGAACCTGGGAGCGGGACACACCGATTTCACCGGGCACGGACATATCGAGCAGGAGTCGGTGGTGGCCGCCCTCTTGGTGGACGGTGCATCGTCGGGCCACGCGACGCAGGGACAGCAGGCGGAGGTGGTTATCAGCCGCACCCCCTTTTATGCCGAAGGCGGGGGACAGTTGGGAGATCAAGGGTACATCCGGGGCCCCAACGGATTGTTCCACGTCGAAGACACGCAATCGCCGGTGGCCGGGCTTATCGTGCAGAAAGGCGTGGTCGAGGAAGGCCATATCGCCATCGGCGACCCGGTTGCCTGCGCCGTAGACGCCGTCCGTCGGCTGGACTCGTCGCGCAACCACAGCGGGACTCACATCCTGCACGCAGCATTGCGCGCTACCCTCGGCCCCCACGTGCGGCAGGCAGGCTCCCTGGTTGCGCCGGAGCGGCTGCGCTTTGACTTCAGCCACGTCGGACGCCTCACACCTGACGAGTTACTGGCGGTACAATCCCTCTCCAACGAGAAGGTGCGGGACAACCTGCTGGTCTCGGCACAGGAGACCTCCTACGCCGATGCGGTGCGTCAGGGGGCGCTGGCTTTCTTCGGCGACCGTTACGGCGACGTGGTTCGGGTGGTCAAGATGGCCGAGGACTCCTCGGAACCGTTCAGCTTTGAGGTATGCGGCGGAACACACGTCGCCGCCACCGGGCAGGTGGGGACCCTGCTGGTGCTGGGCGAGTCGAGCATCGGCGGAGGAATGCGCCGCATCGAGGCCATCACTGGCCGCGCCGCCGAATCGCTGTTCGTAGAGCAGTCGGCCCTGCTGGAGGGCCTGTCGCGCCGCCTACAGACGCCAGTGACTGACCTGGAATCTCGCCTCGATAGCTATATGCAAGAGACCGACGACCTGCGACGCCGTCTGTCGAGCATGGAGCGTTCCCTGCTCCGGTCGGAAGCAGAGGGACTGCTGCAAAGGGTGTCCGATGTGAATGGAGTTCGTGTCGTCGCCGGTCGCACCTCGGCCAACAGCCCCGACGCCATGCGCGAGATGGGCGATTTCCTCCGCGACAAGCTGTCAAGCTGCGTGGTAACGCTGGGCGGACTGACCGAGGGCAGCCCCATATTAGTCGCAATGGTGACGCCGGACTTGGTGGAGCGGGGACTCAATGCCGGAAACATCGCCCGCGACGCCGCCAAGCTGATGGGCGGGGGTGGCGGCGGACGCCCGGAGATGGCCCAAGCCGGTGGACGTCAGCCGGAAAAGCTGGAAGATGCCCTTGCCGCCGTTCCGGGACTGGTGCAAGCGGCCTTAGCGTAGAAGTTGAGCGCTGCTCACCGTTTCCCCGCGTTAACGCGAAATGGACGCCCATATCCCCTGCCATCCCCGCGAAAGCGGTAGGCGTCTGACAATCACCCCTGAGCTGGCCGAAGGATGAGACTGCTTGCCCTCGACGTTGGAGAACGGCGTATCGGCCTTGCCTCCGGCGTGGCCGAAGTGGGGACTGCCTTACCTGCCGGAGTGCTGCTACGAACCCGCTTGGCCCTTGATATTCAGGCGGTGCTCGATGCGGCGAGGCAGCGACAGTCCGACGCCATCGTCGTAGGCATTCCTTACCTGGACGGAGGCGAGGAGTCTACGCAGACTAAGCAGGTCCGTGGCTTCGTGCGCGCTCTGCGAAGGGAAACCGACCTGGCGATTCACGTTGTTGACGAAGCGTTCACCAGCGTGGAGGCCGAGGGCCTTCTTCGCGACGCCGGGTTGCAGCCGTCGCGCAACCGGGGAGCCGTAGACGAAGCCGCCGCAGTCCTGATACTGCGGCGCTTCTTAGATACGTGGGCAGAAGCGTAAGGGCGCACAAATGCGCGCCCTGCAACCTGCTCTGACCGGCGCCAATGCCCGTCTACAAGTAAGTCCGCTGGAAATCGTCACACAGGGGCGTCATCGTTTCCATGTCCCAATCGAAGGTGAGAACGACCGACCTGTCGGATGTCGCTTCCAGCAGCCTCCGGCCATCCTTGGCTACCACGCTTTCTGCTTCCCAGTAGTCGAGTTCGTCCGGTTCGGCGCCAGTCCGATTGCACACCATGATGGGCAGGCCGGTCTGGACGGTACGAGCCTCCCATTCGCCATCTGGGCCGCAGCCCCCTGGCCCCCATGACACGGGCGAAATCAGGACCTGGGCGCCCTTGCTCACCAGCACCTCGGCTACGTCATTCTTGTAGGCATCGGCGCATATCAGCACCCCTGCCTGTATGCCGTCGCAATCGAAGGGGGCGATCTTCCATCCGGCGGTAGACCACGCTTCGGCTCCACCCAGCGCCTTAATCTTGCGATGCCGCCCTATAATTTCACCGTCCGGGTTGATGACAAACACCGTGTTGTACATCCGCCCCGCCGCCGGATCCAGTTCCGGGTGCGACAGGAAAACAGTGATGCCGTGCTGTCTGACCAGATCGCAGAAATTGGTCATCCACTTATCAGGCTGGGGCTGGATCCAGCCCGTGCCAAGGGTCTTGAGGAACAGATAGCCTGGGATGCACAGTTCAGGCGTAACCGCCCACTTAGCCCCGGCATCGGCTGCCGCAGCCACGCCGCGCTCCACCAGCCGCCGGTTATGCTCAATGTCGCCAGTCACCGGCGCAATGTGCAACAGGGCAATCCGCACACAATCCTCCCTGATATATGCTTAGGTATCCAGGATTATAACACCCCCTTCCAGCATATTTCGCCTCTGGCGACACGAGCAGGGCAATCGCGTTTTAATCGAATCGCCGCAGCCTCGCGCAGGAAGTATCTCCGGCAAGCATGAAGAGGCCGTCATTCCGGCTTGCCCGGAATCCGGAGCATCCCGGGCAAGCCAACCTTCCGAAAACAAGGAGTTATGGATTCCAGCCCCGTACCGGAGTACAGGGCCGGCTTTTCGCCGGAATGACGGTTCCGGGCGGGCGGAAGTTAAAAGCCGTGCCGCGCGATATTGACCCCAACGCCGACATGGCGGGGAACGTCTCCCTGGGAGGCATAGACGAAATGCAAGCGATATCCCGGGCAAGCTGGGAGTGACAGGCACAGCAGGCGGCTGCCGCCGAGGCGCTGGCGGCGGCGGAAGCCGACGATTTCGACCGGTGGCGGCGCGGACTGGATTCCCTTTCGCCGGTCATTGGCTTGCGGCAACACGCCGAGGACGTGCGCCGCCGCGAGTTGCAACGGACGCTGAAACGGCTGAACGGGAAGCTCACCACTGAAGAGCAGAAGTCTCTGGACGCGATGACCAGAACTATCGTCAACAAGCTGCTGCACTCTCCTACCGTCTACCTTAAAGACCAGCATCCGCCCTTGGGTCATCAGACTGCCGAGCGCATTTTCGGTTTGGAAATTGAACCGAAAATCGCTGACGGACAGACCGCTCCCAAGTAACCGGCCCGCCGGGCTCCCCTTCGGACAGCCTGCCGCCAGCACAAAAAGCGTGCTTTCCTCACAGTTGCGCCCTATGCGCTTTGTCTTGATATTATGCTACCCTCTGACACTCACCGGCGAAAAAAGACCGCACGACGGCGAAATGCCTGCACATCCGGTGAAATTCGACAGGAATGGGGGCAGCATGAAGATTGTGGCAGTGTTATATCCGGGCGGAGCGGCAGCGGCAGAGACCCCGGAACTGTTGGGCTGCGCCGAAAATGCCTTGGGGCTGCGGGAATGGCTGGAAGGAGCCGGGCACGAGCTGGTGGCGCTGACCGACACCGGAGACGAACTGGATAGCCATCTGCCCACTGCAGACGTGCTCATCGCCACCCCCTTCTGGCCTGCGTACATAAGCCGGGAGCGAATCGAGTCGGCTCCCAACCTGAAGCTGCTGCTCACAGCCGGCGTCGGTTCCGATCACTTCGACCTGGCCGCCGCTGCCGGGCACAGCATTACTGTCGCGGAGATTACCGGGAGTAATGTGGTCAGCGTGGCCGAACACGTGGTGATGCAGATATTGACGCTGGTCCGCAACTATATGCCTGCCTACCAGGAAGTGTTGGACGGCGGATGGGACATCGGCAAGGTGGCCGCCCGTTCCCATGACCTGGAGGACAAGCGGGTGGGCATTGTCGGATTCGGGCGCATCGGCCAACGGGTGGCGACCCGTCTGAAGCCTTTCGACGTGCAGATGAGGTACTTCGACTATCGTCGGCTGACTCATGCTGAGGAGACCGTTCTGGGCGCCCGCTACCACGGTCTGAGGCCGCTGGTAGCGGAGAGCGACGTAGTCAGCATCAACATTCCCCTGACTCCGGCGACGCAGGGCCTGTTCGGCCGCGAACTGCTGTACAGCATGAAAAAGGGCGCGTACCTGGTGAACACGGCACGGGGGCGCATCGTAGACACTGACGCGCTGGTGGAGGTTCTGGAGTCAGGCCACTTGGGGGGCTACGCCGGCGACGTGTGGTACCCGCAGCCCGCGCCACCTGATCACCCTTGGCGAAAGATGCCCAACCACGCCATGACACCGCACGTTTCAGGAACCACGCTGGAGGCCCAGCAACGATACGCCAACGGTATCCGGGAGTGCTTGACCGCATTCCTTACGGGCAATCCCATTGACCGCGATTACATCATAGTAGACGGTGGCCGGGTCGCCAGTCCCAGCTATAGCCCGGCATATCAGTAGTCAGGCAAGAGGAGCGAGCATCTTGCTCCTCGCCGTCATGGCAAGCTCTGCGCCAGTTGGGTCAGGACGGATCGGTGACTGTTGACGGTCAGGACCAGTAGCCCGCTGTCTCGGTTGCGGGACTCAGTAGCCACGTACCGCCGGTCGGCCTCGGCCACGCCCCTGCTGATGAGAAGAGCGTCGCAGTATGATGAACCCGCCATGTCTATGGCTACACCGTCGTTGGAGGTGCTGGAGACGATATAGCCCGCCCCTTCCAGAATCCGTGTGAGCCGGTCTATGTCGGACGCATCCCGTCCGAAAATGATGATGCGTTTGTTGCTCATTTGCTCGCCGTCGCCGCCAATGACATTGGGATTGAGGAATCTTAACCGCTTAGTCAGACCTGTGTAAAACTCGCTGCCGGATGGCATTTTCCACGGAACGCCGTTGCGTTGGGCGCAGCCAGAACATATATTAGGGCCGAAAGCTCACGGCTTGGGCGCAGATGGCGCAGAGGTCTCGAAATGCAGGGGTTCCCCAAGGACGAATGGACTCGATACGGCGGCCTGCGAATGCACATCCGCGATTGGGGCGGAGAGGGGCGGCCCGTGGTGCTGTTGCACGGGCTGGCTTCCACCTGCCGCATCTGGGACTTCGTTGCTCCCATACTGGCGCGCGACTTCGCTGTCATCGCCGTTGACCAGCGGGGCCACGGCGACAGCGGCAAGCCGGAGCACGGGTACGATTTCGCCAGCGTTGGCCGGGATGTGGCGTCGCTGCTGGAGGGCCGGGGCATCCGCAGTCCGGTACTGGCAGGCCACTCCTGGGGCGCGGATGTTGCCCTGGAGCTGGCCGTGGCGCGACCGGCGCTGCTGCAAGGGATAGTGTTCGTAGACGGCGGCACGATAGACGCCTTTGCCCGATACGACACGCTGGACGACGCACTGGCGCAGATGGCTCCCCCTGACTTCAGCGGGGTTACTCCTGAGCAGTTCTTGCAGCGCGTTCGCTCAGGAGGGCAATGGGGCACTCTCATCGGACAGCACGGCCCGCCTGCCGAGGAAATCATCCTGGCCAACTTCGAGACGCTGGACGACGGAACCCTCAGAGCCAAGCTATCCAGGGATAACCATCTCCGAATCATCGAAGCCCTGTGGGACCATCACCCTCGCGAGCTCTACCGCCGCGTTTCCTGTCCGGTGCTGATGATGCCCGCCCGGCAGCGGGAAAACCCGGACGCCTACGAACGCACCCTGGCCCGTTCCGAGTCCATCGCGGCGGCTGAGGGTCTGCTCCCCAACAGCACAACAGTGTGGCTGGAAGACAGCATCCACGACGTGCCAGTGCAACGCCCGGAACTGGTGGCGGAAACCATACGGGAGCATATACTGCGCGGATTCTTCGATTAAAGTTTTTAACGCAGAGAACACAGAGGACGCGCAGAGAACGCAGAGTTTCTACCGGTAAATCTAATTCCGCGTTATTCTCTGCTACTTGGCGTTGAAAAAGTGATAAGGAACTGGCTATGGCATCAGTGGATTACTCGGCGCTGGATGACATCGGCATTTCTATGAATGCCTTTTACCCACGGAAGAACTGGACGCCTGCGCCACCGGGGGCAAGCGACCACGCCGTAGCAGTTGCAGACGAAATCTCCCTTTCCTGCCGCTTCTTTCCCGCAGCCGATACGGCGCCGAACATCCTGTTCTTCTACGGCAACGGCGAGACGGCCAGCGATTACAACGGAATAGCCCCCCTGTACACCCGGATAGGCGTCAACTTCTTCGTGGCCGACTACCGGGGCTATGGCCGCAGCGGTGGCTGGCCGTCCTTCACCACGATGCTGGCAGACTCGGTGAAGGCGCTGGACTACACAGAGGAAATGTTGAAGTCGGAGAGCTACACCGGCCCCGTTTTCGTCATGGGACGCTCCATGGGGCGGCATTCCGCCTTCGAGCTGGCCGCCCATCACGGTGGGCGTCTGGGCGGCGTCATCATTGAGAGCGGACGGCCCATCCTCGGCAATTTCGTCTACGGCCTGCCTCCGCAGGATGCCAAAGCGCTGGAAGCGGCGTACTTGGAAAAGGTCAGTTCCATCTCCATCCCGTCTCTCGTGATTCACGGTGAGCAGGACACCCTTGCGCCAGTAGAGCAGGCGGTACAGATGCACCAGTGCTTTCAGTCCGCTGACAAGCGCTTGCTTACCATACTGGGCGCGGGCCACAACGACTTGCTGTACCAGGGACTGGACCAATACCTTTCCGCAATTAAAGAGTTCACCGGGGCGTAAGGGAGAACCGGAATGCCCAGAATAGTTCGGGCGGGGCTGATTCAGGCCGGAATCGGGCGGGACGCGCCGGAGGACATACCGGCCCTCCGCAGGTTCATGCTGGACAAGCATGTCGCGCTCATCGAGGAAGCGTCAAGGCAGGGTGTGGAAGTCCTGTGCCTGCAGGAACTGTTCACCAGCCCCTACTTCCCCGCCGAACAGCACGATCGCTGGCGTCAGTTGGCGGAGCAGATTCCCGGCGGCCCAACGGTTCGACTGATGCAGGACCTGGCAAGGAAGCACCGGATGGTCATGGTGGCGCCGGTGTTCGAGGAGGAAATGACCGGCCTGTTCTACAACACCGCCGCCGTCCTGGATTCGGACGGGTCGTACCTCGGCAAGTACCGCAAGAACCACCTTCCCCACGTCGCGCCGGGCTTCTGGGAGAAGTTCTATTTCCGTCCGGGCAATCTGGGCTACCCTGTGTTCGACACCGCTTGCGGCAAATTAGGAGTTTACATCTGCTACGACCGCCACTTCCCTGAAGGCGCTCGCGCCCTTGGCCTCGCTGGAGCTGAGATAGTATTCAACCCCTCGGCAACCGTGGCCGGGCTGTCAGAATACCTGTGGAGGCTTGAGCAGCCTGCCCACGCCGCAGCCAACGGCTACTTCATCGGGGCCATCAACCGGGTGGGGGTGGAGCAGCCTTGGGAAATCGGCGAGTTCTACGGCAACAGCTACTTCTGCAATCCCAAGGGGCAAATCATCTCTCAAGGCTCGCGAGAGCGAGATGAAGTGATCGCCGCCGATCTTGACCTCGACGAAATCGCCGAAGTCCGCGCCACCTGGCAGTTTTATCGCGACCGCCGCCCTGATACTTATGGGGGCTTAACCGCGCCATGACCACCTTTCCCGACCTTCACCTTGCATCACCGATAGACCGAGAGGCCCTACTGGCAGGGCTGGACCGGGTGCTGGACCCGGAGTTGGACGAGTCCGTTCTGTCGCTGGGGTTCGTCGAAAGCGTTACCGGCGGCACTGAGGGGGACGTCACGGTCTGTCTGCGGCTCCCTACCTATTGGTGCGCCGCCAATTTCTCATACCTGATGGCCTCCGACGTGCAGCGAGAACTGACCGCGCTGGAAGGGGTGCGCTCCGTAACCATAAAGCTGTCCGGGCATTTCGCCAGCCGCGAGGTGGAGAATGGCGCAGGGCCAGGCAAGACCTTCGCCGAAGCCTTTCCGCACAGCGGGCCTGACACCCTGGAGGAAACCCGGCAGATTTTTCTGCGCAAAGGGTATTTCAGCCGACAGGAACACCTGCTTAGAGAACTGAAACGCGCCGGCGTATCCTTTGAGCGAATGGCGGAGTTGCAAGTAAGAGACATTGCCGCATTGCAAGCAGACACCCGGACAGTATCCCGGTACATGGAGCGGCGCGGCGAGCTGGGTTTGGACTGCTCGGACTCCGCGCCGCTCATCGTCAACGTCAACGGCGAGGCAGTACCGGCGGAGGAAATAGAGACGTACTACATCCGCGCCCGCACCACGCGCCTGGCAATGGAGGCCAACGGCTCGTTGTGCTCGGCAATGCTGCAATCTCGAAACGCAAACTGGCCTCATCTTTCATCCTGAGCTTGTCGAAGGATGGCAGCCTGACCAAGAGAAATCGCGGCAATAGGGAGGAACGCGATGTACTCAGTGAACGGGGAAGACATTTTCGTGGTGGACGGCCACATGCACTTCTGGGACGCAGGGCCGGACAATCACCGCAACGATTACGGCAACGCCTGGATTAAATGCTTCTACGACTATCATTCCGCCTTGTCGCCCGCCGATTATGTCTGGGACTTTGACAAGTACTGCAACTATGGCGAGGAAGCGCTGATCAGCGATATGTTCCTGGAAGGCTACGTTGACGTCGCGGTACTGAACTCCACCTACCTCTACGAGTTCTTCAAGACCGGCTTCAACACCCATCAAAAGAACAACGTGGTCAAGCAGAAGCATCCTGACAGGTTCGTGCTTTGCGGCTCCTACGACCCGCGGGATGAAGAGGCCGGGTTGGACAAATTCCGGGAGATGATGGCCGAGTATCCCATTGACGGCCTCAAGCTCTACACCGCCGAGTGGCGCGGCGAGTCCAAGGGCTGGAAGCTCAATGATCCCTGGTCGTACAAATACTTGGAACTGGCTCAGGAAATGGGCATCAGGAACATCCATGTCCACAAGGGGCCGACCATCTACCCCCTCAGCCGCGATGCCTTCGACGTGAACGACGTGGACTATGCCGCCACCGACTTCCCGGGCCTGAACTTCATCGTAGAGCACGTCGGGCTGCCCCGGCTGGACGATTTCTGCTGGATCGCCACCCAGGAATCCAACGTCTACGCTGGAACATCGGTGGCGATGGCCTTCATCAACTCCCGCCCCAAGTACTTCGCCGAGATCATGGCCAACCTGCTCTTCTGGCTGGGCGAAGACCGCATACTGTTCGGCAGCGACTACGCCATCTGGAGCCCCAAGTGGATAATTGACAAGTTCATGGCGCTTCAGCTTCCCGGCGACATACGGGAAGAGTTTGGCGTAGAACTCACCCCGGCCATAAAGCGCAAGATCATGGGCGAGAACGCTGCCCGGCTTTACGGCATAGACATCGAAGCACAGCGCGCCAAGCTGGCCGGCGACGAGATTGGAGCGCGTTTGGCATCTGGCGGGTAAGGCCCGTCACCTCGAATATGAGGTGGTCATGAGCCACAGGCAGTGAGAGCGCAAATGGCTATTGCGATAGACGAGATGCTGGACCTGCTCAGCTTTGCCAGCGCCGAATTGGTGAACGGCAACGCCAATCACGGCCCCATGGCTTCGGAAGCGCTGTTCGCCCTTGGCCGGGAAGACGCTGTGCTGCCTTGGGTGGAGAGTTACAGAAACCGGCTGACGCACCGTCCATCACCCTCCTCCCTAGTTATCCCGCGCGCAGAATGGCGGGAGCATTTGGGAGTCAGGGAGCGGTTAGGTGATTGGATAGAGCTGTTCGAGAACGAATTGGCGGAAACTCCGTGGCAGGATGTGGTGAGGCAGTGGA